>NZ_AP022870.1:6330000-9607004 GCF_011764545.1 Phytohabitans flavus
GGCGCGGCGGTACGCACCTGATGCCCCGCGCGGTACCCGGTCTGCCGCCGAGCGTGGAAGAGTTGGCCCATGGTCCTCGCCGAAGACGCGCTGCTCGGCCTGCTCCTGCCGTTTTGGCAGCTCGTGATCGGGGCGGTCGTGCTTGTCGCGATCGTGGCTTCGGTGCACCGCCTGATCATGCGCGGACCGTCCCGCATGACCACGATGATGCTGATCAGCGGCGGCGTCGTGGTCGGCCTCACAGTCATCGGCGTGCTGTGGAGCTGAATAACCACTAAATGCGGCGATTTGCCAGGCTGGGCAGTTCCTGACGAATCGTTGCCAGCCGTGCCAGGTCCAGGTCGGCGACGGTAATGCCAACTGTGTCCGGCGCCTGGGCGACAACCGTGCCCCACGGGTCGACCACCATGCTCCGACCGAAACAGGTACGCCTCGGCTCGTGGTCACCGATCTGCCCGGCGGCCAGCACATAGCACTGGTTTTCGATCGCCCGGGCGCGCAACAGGACCTCCCAGTGGTCCCGCCCGGTGTGCATCATGAACGCCGCCGGCACCACGAACACTTGGGCACCGGCCACCGCGAGCCGGCGGTACAGCTCGGGGAAGCGCAGGTCGTAGCAGATGGAGAGGCCAACCGGCACGCCCTCGACGTCGACGACGACGGTCTCCGCGCCTGGGGCCACGCCGCGCGACTCGCGGTACGAGACGCGCCCGGGGATCTCCACGTCGTACAAGTGGATCTTTCGGTAGCTCGCGGCCAGTTCGCCGCCGCGGTCGAACACCAGCGACGTGTTGTACGTCCGCTCGGCGTCCGGCCCCGTCTCATGGAACGACCCGGCCAGCACCCACATCCCCAGCGAGCGCGCCGCGGCCGAAAAGTAGGCCCCGAACTCGCCGTCGACGCCCTCCGGCTTGGGGGCGCCGGCGCCGGGACCGAGGTAGTCGACGTACTCCGGGAGAATCGCGAGATCGGCCCCGCTCGCGGCGGCCTTCTCCAGCAGCTCGCCGGCGGCGGTGAGGTTGGCGGCACGGTCTTCGCGGGCGTTGAGTTGGCACACGGCGACGCGCATGCCGCCAGGCTACGTCGTCGCGAGCACGAGCGCCGTAGCCGCGAGGCCGAGGCCCGCGATCTGTACCGGCCGCAGCCGCTCGCGGTCGACGGCGAGCGCGAGCAGCACGGTGCTGGCCGGGTACAGCGCGGCGATCGCGGCGACGATGCTCAGGTGCCCGCGCACCGCCGCGGCGAGGTAGCAGGCGTTCGCGACGATCTCCAGCGTGCCGGCTACCGTCGCCCAGCCAAGCGCCGGGCGGGGCAGGCGGGCGGCGGTGCGCGTACCAAGGAGGATCGCGGCACCGACCGCGATGGAGGTGAGCCTCCCGGCGGCGAGCGGCCACATGCCCGACTCTTCGGTCGACTGGCCGAGCAGTGCGAAGAGAAGCCCGAAGAACACACCGGCCACCAACGACATCACGATCAGGCGCGGCGAGACCGCGGGGCGACCGGCTTGCGGTGTCAGGCTGACCAAGCCGATGGCCACGACGGCGAGTCCGGCGCCGCCGAGGGCGAGCATTCCAGGGTTGCTGTCCGTGAATAGCCCGACCCCGATCGGCACGATCGCCGCGGTGACCGCCGCGAGCGGGGCGACCACCGCCATCGCGCCGCTGGCCAGCGCCCGGTAGAGCAGAACGACGCCGAAGAAGCCGGCGAGCCCACTGCTCGCGCCCCACGCCAGGTCGGCCGCGGTCGGCGTACCGGGCAGCAGGATCACGCAGAGTGCCAGCGTGGGAAGGCCGAGAGCCTGGGAGATCACGGTGACCGCGAGTGGATGGGCACGCTGCGACGCCCGTCCGCCGGAGTAGTCGGCGGTGCCCCAGATCAGGGCGGACAGGCCGGCGAGCACAATGGGTAGCACCGTGCAGTCGTATCACAATACTGACCGCGAAGGACACTCCATTGACCGAGACTGTGGCCGCGCTCACTGCGGCGGTGGCCGGACACGTGCGCGCGCTGCGCACCGCACGCGGCTGGTCCCTTGACGAGCTCGCCGGCCGATCCGGGGTCAGCAAGGGCATGGTCGTGCAGATCGAGGCGGCGCGCACGAATCCGAGTGTTGGGACGCTTGTCCGGATCGCGGACGCGTTCGGCGTGACGATCGCGCGGCTGCTGGAGCCCGCCGAGGAGCGCACGGTCCGGATCTCAGACGCGGAGTCCGCGCCCCAGCTGTGGCGGGGTAGCGAGGGCGGCTTCGGGCGGTTGCTGCGCGGCATGAACGACCCGAGCTTCGTCGAGCTCTGGGAGTGGCGCTTCGCCGCCGGAGAACGCCACACGTCTGAAAATCACATGCCGGGTACCCGTGAGGTCCTCCACGTCCTGGAGGGGACCCTGACCCTCACGGTGGACGGCGTGGACTACACCGCGGCGGCCGGCCAGACCATCGACTTCCTAGCCGACCGGGCGCACACCTACACCAACGCGACGGCGGAAGACACTCGACTAATGATGATCGCGATCATCCCCAACACCGAGTGGGACCGCCGCTCGCCCTAGGGCCTAGGCGGTCTTCTCCTCGCGGTGCTCGCGGCGACGACGCCCGGTGAACTCGCGCGGGACGATCGTCGGGTAGACGTTTTCCATCACGACTTCGCGCGTAATCAGGACGCGGGCGGCATCCGGGTTGCTGGGCACCTCGTACATCACGGAGAGCAGGACTTCCTCGATGATCGCGCGAAGGCCGCGGGCACCCGTGCCGCGGAGCATCGCCTGGTCGGCGATGGCCTCGAGCGCGGGGAGGTCGAACTCCAACTCCACGCCGTCGAGCTCGAAGAGGCGCTGGTACTGCTTCACGTACGCGTTGCGCGGCTCGGTCAGGATCTTGATGAGCGCTTGGCGGTCGAGGTTGCGCACCGTGGTGATCACCGGGAGCCGGCCGATGAACTCGGGGATCAGGCCGAACTTGAGCATGTCTTCCGGCATGACCTGGCCGAAGACGTCGTCCGTAGAGCGGTCGGAGACGGCCCGGAGGTGGGCGCCGAAGCCGAGGCCACCCTTGCCGACGCGCGACTCGATGATCCGGTCGAGGCCGGCGAACGCGCCACCGCAGATGAACAGCACGTTGGTGGTGTCGATCTGGATGAACTCCTGGTGGGGGTGCTTGCGCCCGCCCTGCGGCGGCACGTTCGCGACCGTACCCTCCAGGATCTTCAGCAGTGCCTGCTGCACGCCCTCGCCGGAGACGTCCCGCGTGATCGACGGGTTTTCGCTCTTCCTTGCGATCTTGTCAACTTCATCGATGTAGATGATGCCGGTCTCGGCGCGCTTGATGTCGTAGTCGGCCGCCTGGATGAGCTTGAGCAGGATGTTTTCCACATCCTCGCCGACGTAGCCGGCCTCGGTCAGCGCGGTCGCGTCCGCGATGGCGAACGGCACGTTGAGCATGCGAGCGAGTGTCTGCGCCAGGTGGGTCTTGCCGCAGCCCGTGGGGCCGATGAGCAGGATGTTGGACTTGGCCAACTCGACCGCTTCACCACCGGACCCGGGCGCACCAGCCGCCTCAGCCTGAATGCGCTTGTAGTGGTTGTAGACCGCGACGGCAAGCGCCTTCTTCGCCTGGTCCTGACCCACCACATACTGATCGAGGAACTGGCAGATCTCCATGGGCTTGGGAAGCTCTTCCCACTTGACCTCGCCCGACTCGGCCAGCTCTTCCTCGATGATCTCGTTGCACAGGTCGATGCACTCGTCGCAGATGTAGACCCCCGGGCCCGCGATGAGCTTCTTCACCTGCTTCTGCGACTTACCGCAGAACGAGCACTTAAGTAGGTCGCCGCCGTCGCCGATCCGTGCCACCTACGTTCTCCCTGCGCTCATCGGCCGGAATGCCGGCCCTGGCCTGAGGACGGTCCTGCCCCGTGGATCCCCATTGCGCCCCGGGAGGGCCGGGGCATGTGCTGTGCACCTCGACGTTACCCGCTGCTCGGGCGTATTCCGACCCCCAATGTGGGTGTGTCAGAGGCTTGCCAGTCATCCTTCTTCAACCGGACCCTGCGGCGCCTGCGCCCCGATCTTCACCTGAGGCTCGGGGGCCGCAAGGGGAGGTCGAAAAGGTTGTCTTGCCGGACCACTGGCAGGCCCCTGACTCCTTGAGGTCAGCTGGCGCTCGCCGCGGCGACGAGCCCCTTCTTACGGCTGGCCAGCACGGTGTCGACCATCCCGTACTCCTTGGCCTCCTCGGCCGTCATGATCTTGTCACGGTCGATGTCCTTGCGGACCTTCTCGACCGGCTGCCGCGAGTGCACCGCCAGCAGGTCTTCCAGCTGGGTGCGCATCCGCATGATCTCCCGAGCCTGGATCTCGATGTCCGAGCCCTGCCCGTAGCCGCCCTCGGTGGCCGGCTGGTGGATGATGATCCGCGAGTGCGGCAGCGCCATCCGCTTGCCCGGCGTGCCCGCCGCCAGGAGCACCGCGGCCGCGCTGGCCGCCTGCCCGAGGCAGACCGTCACGATGTCGGGACGGACGTACTGCATCGTGTCGTAGATCGCCGTCATGGCCGTGAACGAGCCACCGGGCGAGTTGATGTACATCGTGATGTCGCGGTCCGGGTCGGTGCCCTCGAGCGTCAGCAGCTGCGCCATCACGTCGTTTGCCGAGGCGTCGTCGACCTGCACACCGAGGAAGATGATCCGGTCCTCGAACATCTTGTTGTACGGGTTTGACTCCTTCACCCCGTACGACGTGCGCTCGACGAACGACGGAATGATGTACCGGTTGTGGACCTCGCGGAGGCCCGCCGGGATCTGTAGTTCAGTCATGGTGCCTTCCTCAGCTCAGCGTGCCGGCGCCGGACGGGACCTGGGTCGCCCCGGTGATCACGTGGTCGATGAACCCGTAGTCCTTGGCCTCCTGAGCCGTGAACCAGCGGTCACGGTCGGAGTCGGCCTCGATCTGCGCCTGCGTCTGCCCGGTGTGGAACGCGACGCGCTCCTGGAACATCCGCTTCGTGTAGAGCATCTGCTCGGCCTGGATGGCGATGTCGGAGGCGGTGCCACCCATGCCACCGGACGGCTGGTGCATCATGATCCGCGCGTGCGGGAGCGCGAACCGCTTGCCCCGGGTGCCGGCGCAGAGCAGCAGCTGACCCATCGACGCGGCCATGCCCATCGCGATCGTCTGAACGTCGTTGTCGATGAACTGCATCGTGTCGTAGATCGCCATGCCGGAGTAGACCGAGCCGCCGGGCGAGTTGATGTACAGGTAGATGTCCCGGGACGGGTCTTCCGCGGCGAGCAGCAGCAGCTGCGCGCAGATGCGGTTGGCCACGTTGTCGGTGACCTCACTGCCCAGGAAGACGATGCGCTCCTTGAGCAGGCGGTTGTAGACGGTGTCGTCGAGGTTGCCACTGAGCGTGTCGCCGCCGCGGGCCTCGATCGCCCGCGCGGGCATCACAGGAAAGTGCTGATCGGTCATGGCAAGCCCTTCGCAATTGTCTCCGTACGACCGACCTTATCCACTGGTGGCAGCCGCGACCGCAACGTTCGCTATCAGCGCACGGGCGTGCCGCGGGCCGCCGTCCCCATCAGTGGTCGTGGTCGTGATCGTGCTCGGCGCTCCCGCCGCGGAGGTCGTCCATGTTCAGCTCGTTGCCCGCCGCGTCGGTGATCTTGATCCGATCCATGACCAGCGCGAGCGCCTTGCCGCGGCGGACGTCACCGAAGACGGCGCCGGCGTTGCCGGCCCGGACGAGCTGGTCGTAGTACTGCTGCGGCTGCACGCCGGCCCGCTGCGCCCGGTGCATGATCTCGTGGCCGAACTCGTCGTCGGAGACCTGCACGTCCTCGGCGTCGGCCAGCGTGTCGAGCAGCAGCTGGATCTTGACACCCTCGGTGGCCGCCTCAGCCAGCTCGGTATCGATCTGCTCCTCGGTCTTCTCCTCGGCCGCGAGGTACTCGTCCAGGGAGGCGCCGATCCGCTCCAGCTGGTCGGCCATCGCCTGCTTGCGGTGGTCGACCTCCTCGCGCACCACGCCCTCCGGCGCGGGCACGTCGGCGATCCGGACGAGCTCGGCGAGCGCCTTGTCCCGGGCCGCGTAGAGCTGCTCCACCTTCTTTACCCGGGTGACCCGCTCGCGCAGGTCGTTACGGAGCTCCTCGAGCGTGTCGAACTCGCTCGCCAGCTGGGCGAACTCGTCGTCGAGCGCGGGCAGCTGCTTCTCCTTGACCGTGCGGACCGACACCGAGACGTCCGCGTCGCGGCCGGCGAAGTCGCCGCCCACGAGCTGGGACGTGAAGGTGTTGGCGTCGCCGGCGGACATGCTTACGAGCACCTCGTCCAGGCCGGGGAGGAGCTGCTTGCTGCCCACCTCGTGGGAGATGTTGGTAGCGGAGCCACCCGGCACCTCCTCGCCGTCGACGGTCGCGGCCAGGTCGATCTGGACGTAGTCGCCGTCCTGCGCCGGCCGCTCCACGGTCTTGAGCGTGGCGAAGCGCTCCTGTAGGCCCTTGACCTGCTCGTCGATCTCGCTGTCGGCGATCTGTAGCTCGTCGACGCTGATCTCCAGCGTGGAGAGGTCGGGCAGCGCGATCTCTGGCCGCACGTCGATCTCGGCGGTGAACTTGAGCGGCTGGCCGTCCTCGAGCTCCGGGAAGGTCTCCAGCTCCGGCCGGCCGAGCATCTTCACGTCGTGCTCGCGCACGGCGGCCAGAATCTGGGCCGGGATGGCCTCCTGCACGGCCTCGTTGATCACGGCGGCGCGGCCGACCCGCTGGTCGATCACGGCGGCGGGAACCCGGCCCCGGCGGAAGCCCGGGATCTGGACCTGCTGGGCGATCTCCCGGTACGCCTTCTTGAGGCTCGGCTCAAGCTCGACGAACGGCACCTCGATGGCGAGCCGCACCCGAGTCGGGCTCAGGGTCTCGACGGTGCTCTTCACAGGCGTACTCCTCGATGGATCTTTCAGGCTTGTTGCCGTCTGGCGTCACTCGAACGCAATAGCGGCTCGGTCGAGTGTAGAGCCGGTCCGCTGGGCACGCGGAAACCGGGCCTCCCCGCTCGGCCCGGAGGTAGGGATTTCCCCACCTGACGAGGGCTACCAGCCCCACTGACTCCTGGTCCCGCGGCCGCGAGTGTTGTCGATGACGGACGACAACGACATGGGGAGTGATCATGGCAGGCGCGATTTCCCGGCGTTCGGTGCTGGCCGGGGCGGCCGCGGGAGTGGCGGGCGCGGCGGTGGGGCTGGGCCGCGCGGGGGCGGCGGGCGCCACGCCGGTCGCGGACATCACGGCGGTGACGGGGGTCACCGTGATCGACGCGGCCGGCGGGGCCCGCCGCCGCCAGAACGTCCTGGTACGCGGCGGCCGCATCCTGGACGCCGGCGACCTCCACCGGGTACCGGTGCCGCACGGCGCGCGGGTGGTCGACGGCCGCGGGAAGTTCCTCATCCCGGGCCTCGCGGACATGCACACCCACGCGACCGAGATCGACCCGATGGACCCCGAGATGTACGTGGTGAACGGCGTCACCACCACCCGCCAGATGTCCTCCAGCGAGGCGGTCCGGGGCTGGCGCCGGGATATCGAGGCCGGCACCCGCCTGGGCCCGCGCTGGGCGGTCGGCAGCTCCATCGTGGACGGCACACCCTCGCTGTGGGAGGGCATCGGCGTGCCGTACGTCGCGGTCGCCGACGCGGCGCAGGCGCGGGCCGCCGTACGACAGCAGGCGGAGGAGGGCGCCGACTTCGTCAAGACGTACACCCGCCTGTCCCGCGAGTCCTTCCAGGCAATCGCGGCGGAGTCGCGGCGGGTGGGCATACCCTTCCTCGGGCATGTGCCGGACTTCGTGCAGATCACCGAGGCCAGCGACGCCGGGCTGCACAGCATGGAGCACCTCTTCGAATTCTGGTACGACACCTCCCGCGACGAGCAGCGGCTGCGCCGCGAGATCGGGCGCATCGCGATCGCCGGGGGCGACTACGCCGGGTGGTTCACCAAGCTCCACCCCATCGAGTACGCGGCGGCGCGCAGCTACGACCGGGACAAGGCGGCCCGCGTCTTCGAGCGGCTGGCCCGCAACGGCACGCACGTCACGCCCACGATCACCGTGCACTGGACCTGTGACGTGCCGGACGAGGTACCGCACGACGACCCCCGCTTCCGGTACGCGAGCGCGGACACGCTCGGGTACTGGCAGTGGGCCACCGAGACCATCTACCTCAAGGGGCGCACGCCGCGGGAGAGCGCCGAACGCCGCGAGCTCTTCGCCCGCCGCCTGCGCCTGGCCGGCGAGATGGCTCGGGCGGGCGTGCCGCTGATGACCGGGACCGACCTGGGCACCGCGTACCTGCTGCCCGGGTTCAGCCTGCACGACGAGCTGCGCTTCCTGGTACAGGCCGGCCTCACGCCGGCACAGGCGCTGCGCGCGGCCACGCTGGAGCCGGCCCGCAGCCTGGGCCGCCGCGACCAGGGCACGGTCGAGCGGGGCAAGGTGGCTGATCTTGTACTGCTGGACGCCGACCCGCTCCGCGACATCACGAACACCACGCGCATCAACAGTGTCTTCGTGCGCGGCCACCTCGTCGACCCGGCGGCCCGGCAGCGGATGCTCGCCGAGATCGAGGCCGCCGCCCAGCGCAAGGTCGCGACCGGCGTAATCCCCGCGGCCGCCGGCTGCGCCTGCCACGGTGTCCCGGCCCGCGCCGCCTGACGGATCTCGGGCGCCCCGCACGCGAGTGCGGGGCGCCCATCTTTTGGATCGTGAACCGCGCAGGGTGAGGCCGCGGGAGCAGCGGTCCGGACCACCGCGGACGTCGCGGTAGCCCAAATCTTCGTCTTGAAGTAGCTCAGCCGGCGACGTAGTCGGCGAGGTGCTCGCCGGTGAGGGTGGAGCGGGCGGCGACGAGGTCGGCGGGTGTGCCCTCGAAGACGATCTGGCCGCCGTCGTGGCCGGCGCCCGGGCCGAGGTCGATGATCCAGTCACCGTGCGCCATGACCGCCTGGTGGTGCTCGATGACGATGACCGACTTGCCGGAGTCGACGAGCCGGTCGAGCAGGCCGAGCAGCTGCTCGACGTCGGCGAGGTGGAGGCCGGTGGTCGGCTCGTCGAGGATGTAGATGTCCCCCTTTTCGCCCATCTGGGTGGCCAGCTTGAGCCGCTGCCGCTCGCCGCCGGACAGCGTGGTGAGCGGCTGGCCGAGGCTGAGGTATCCGAGCCCCACGTCGGCGAGCCGGTCGAGGATCTTGTGTGCCGCCGGCGTGCTCGCCTCGCCGGCCTTGAAGAACTCCTCGGCCTCGGTCACCGACATCGCCAGCACCTCGGCGATGTTCCGGCCGCCCAGCGTGTACTCCAGCACCGACGCCTGGAACCGCTTGCCCTCGCAGTCCTCGCACGTGGACTCGACGGTGGCCATGACGCCCAGGTCGGTGTAGATGACGCCGGCGCCGTTGCAGGTGGGCAGCCGCCCTCGGAGTTCGAGCTGAACAGTGCCGGCTTCACTCCGTTTGCCTTCGCGAACGCCTTGCGGATCGGCTCGAGCAGGCCGGTGTACGTCGCCGGGTTGCTCCGCCGCGACCCGCGGATCGCGCTCTGGTCGATCACCACCACGCCCTCGCGCCCAGCGACCGAACCGTGGATCAGCGAGCTCTTGCCGGAGCCGGCGACGCCGGTGACCACGCAGAGCACGCCGAGCGGGATGTCCACGTCGACGCCCCGCAGGTTGTGCGTCGACGCGCCGCGGACCTCCAGCGCGCCGGAGGAGGGACGCACGGCCGCCTTCAGCTTCGCCCGGTCGTCCAGGTGGCGGCCGGTGATCGTGTCGCTCGCCCGCAGCCCTTCCACCGTGCCCTCGAAGCAGACGGTGCCGCCCGCCGTGCCCGCGCCGGGACCGAGGTCGACGATGTGGTCGGCGATCGCGATCGTCTCCGGCTTGTGCTCCACGACGAGCACGGTGTTGCCCTTGTCCCGCAGCTGCCGCAGCAGGTCGTTCATCCGCTCGATGTCGTGCGGGTGCAGGCCGATCGTGGGCTCGTCGAAGACGTACGTGACGTCGGTCAGCGAGGAGCCGAGGTGGCGGATCATCTTTGTGCGCTGGGACTCTCCACCGGAGAGGGTGCCCGATGGGCGGTCGAGCGAGAGGTACCCCAACCCGATCTCCTTGAACGAGTCGAGGAGGTGCTGAAGCCCGGTGAGCAGCGGGGCCACCGACGGCTCCTTGAGGACGCGGACCCAGTCGGCGAGATCGCTGATCTGCATCGAACAGAGATCGGCGATGTTCTTACCCTTGATCTTCGACGACCGGGCCTCCGCGCTGAGGCGCGTGCCGTCGCACTCGGGACACGCCGTGAACGTCACTGCCCGCTCCACGAACGCGCGGATGTGGGGCTGCATCGCCTCGACATCCTTCGACAGGAGCGACTTCTGGATCGCCGGGATCAGCCCCGTATACGTGAGGTTGATCCCTTCGATCTTGACCTTGGTCGGCTCCTTGTAGAGGAGGTCGTGCATCTCCTTCTTGGTAAACTTGCGGATCGGCTTGTCCGGGTCGAAGAACCCGCATCCCCGGTAGATGCGCCCCTGCCAGCCGTCCATGCTGTAGCCGGGGATGGTGACCGCGCCCTCGTTGAGCGTCTTGCTGTCGTCGTAAAGCGCGGACAGGTCGAAGTCGGTGACCGAACCCATGCCCTCGCAGCGCGGACACATACCGCCGAGCCGGTTGAAGGTCGCCTTCTCGGTCTTCGTCTTGCCCTCGCCGCGCTCGACGGTGATCGCACCGCTGGCCTTCACCGAGGGGACGTTGAAGGAGTACGCATTGGGCGAGCCGATGTGCGGCTGCCCGAGCCGGCTGAAGAGGATGCGCAGCATCGCGTTGGCGTCCGTGGCGGTGCCGACAGTCGAGCGGGGGTTGGCACCCATCCGCTCCTGATCCACGATGATCGCGGTCGTCAGCCCGTCGAGCAGGTCGACCTCCGGCCGCGCCAGCGTCGGCATGAAGCCCTGCACGAAGGCGCTGTAGGTCTCATTGATCATCCGCTGCGACTCCGCAGCGATGGTCGCGAACACCAGCGAGCTCTTGCCCGAGCCGGAGACACCCGTGAACACCGTGAGCCGCCGCTTCGGAAGCTCGACGCTGACGTCCTTGAGGTTGTTTTCCCGGGCGCCCTGCACGCGGATCAGGTCGTGGCTGTCAGCGGCGTGCGGCGCTGCCGAGCGCGTATCCGTCCTCGTGGCCCTGCTCATCGTCTCTCCATCTGTTCGGTGTCGCGCGGCGTCTGGGCTTGCGTCGCGTGGTTCCGAATCTAACCAGGCGGGTGTGTCAAAGTTCGGCTCAGCGCCGTTCCTGGATGCGGATCAGGTTGCCCGCTGGGTCACGTACCGCGCAGTCGCGAATCCCGTACGGCTGCTCGGTCGGCTCCTGGACGATCTCGGCGTCGGCGGATTGCAGCCGCTCGAAGGCCCCGTCGAGGTCCGGGGTCGCCAGCAGGATGCCGCCGTACGTGCCCTTGGCCATCATGTCGAGGATGGTGCGGCGCTCGTCGTCCGTGATGCCGGGATCGACGCCGGGCGGGTGCAGGACGATCGAGGTGCCGGGCTGTCCGGGCGGACCGACCGTGATCCAGCGCTTCCCGTCGTATCCGACGTCCTGGCGGACCTCGAAGCCGAGCGTGTCGCGATAGAACGAGAGGGCCGCGTCTGGGTCGTCCTGCGGGAGGAAACTCGAGAAAATCGTAAGGTCCATGCAGATCAGGCTATGTGCGGCTCAGCACCGGTGCTTCTTGATTCCTGATCGGTCGGGCCACTTGTTCGCCCGGGTTCGTGATCGGTCTGGTCACTTGTTCGCCTGGGTTGGTGATTGGTCTGGTCACCTGTTTGCCTGGGTTTCTGATCGGTCTGGTCACCTGTTTCGCCTGGCAGGAGGGGATCCCCACGGTCGCGAGCGGGGCCTCGCGCCGGTAGGCGCTGGGCGGCACGCCGACAAGCTCCGTGAAGCGTGTGCTGAAAGTGCCCAGAGACGAACAGCCAACCGCGAAACAGACTTCGGTGACGCTGAGGTCGCCACGACGCAGAAGCGCCATCGCACGCTCGATCCGCCGCGTCATCAGGTAGCTGTACGGCGACTCACCGTAGGCGGCCCGGAACTCGCGGCTGAGGTGCCCGGCCGACATGCTCACACCGCGAGCGAGCGCCTCGACATCGAGCGGCTGCGCGTACTCCCGGTCGATCCGATCGCGGACACGCCGCAGCCGCGCGAGGTCGCGCCGGTGCTGGTCGGCGGCGGATCGGCTGGTCACGCCCACGATCGTGCCACCTCGCGCTCGGGTCGCCTAGTGTCGGCCGCGCTGGTCACGCCTTTGGCCTTGCCGCTTCGAGTTCGCGGGCGCCCAGCATCGCCGGGGTCCCGGACGCCGGACGCCGCAGCACGGCCAGCACCGCGATCGGGAGCAGCAGCAGTGTCAGTACGCCCGACAGCGCGAGCCCGCCGACAACTCCGGTCAGCTCGATCAGCGGTCCGCCGGCGGCCAGGCCGAGTGGGGCCGCCACCGTGGCCACGATCACGCCGCCCAGCACCGGCCCGACGATGAAGAGCGCGAACGTCGCATTCAGCCCGAGCAGGCCGTTGACCGCGAACTGCCCACTCTCCCCCGCCATCGACGTCGCCAGCAGACGCCGGCTGCTCGACCCGGTGGTGCGGACTATCGCGCCGAAGAGGAGACCGACGATCAGCACCGGCAACGTGAGCCGTTCGGTGACGGCCAGGACGCCGAGGGTGGCAAAGGTCAGCGCCCGCAGCACGCAATCGGCGATCAGGAGGGTACGCGGCGGCACGCTCACCCGGCCCAGCCCAATGGCCAGCGCGAGGAGACTGGACAGCACGAACGGCGCGGCCTCCACCAGCCCGATCGCGATCGCCTTCGGAACGCCGCCGTGGATGGACAGCGTCTGCACGGGCATCGCCACGATGATCATGCCGGTACCGGCGTCGGCCGGCAGGTCACCCAGCAGAAGCCCGGCCACACGCCGGTCGCGCAGCACCTCACGGTACGACCGGTTGGTGATGTCCATGGCCGCTCACGCTAGTTGCGGCGGCGCGACCCGCGCTTCTCGATTCCTGATGGGTCGGCGCCTTGCGGTGCTCCGCAACCCGCTTGATAGCAGTGGAGAGGTCGCGAGGCCATTCTGTACCGTGACGACCGCCGGTGGGCCCGTAATCGGCTCGCCGGGGAATGGGGCGATCGCTAGCCTCGTCGGGTGACCGCCGACCTGCCGACGTTCGAGCTCGCCTTTCCCGGCCCGCTACGCGACCAGCTGGTCACTGCCGTCCTCGATGGGACCAAGACCACCACCACCGGGCTGCTCCAGGACTACGAAATCGACGGCGAGCCCCTGCCTGTCGTGGGCGCCCAAGCCGCTGTGGTCGATTCCGCCGGCCGCCGGGTCGCCGTTATCGAAGTGACCGAGGTGCGGGTGTGCCGACTTGGCGACGTCGATTTCGACCACGCCCGCGACGAAGGCGAAGGCGATGACTCGGTCGCGGCCTGGCGAGCAGGGCACGAGGACTACTGGCACGGAACGGACTACCGAGGCTGGCTGGGCAACCCGGAGTTCGCCGTAAACGACGACACCCCGGCCGTGCTTCAGCGGTTCCGTCTCGTTGCGGTGCTCTGATCCTCCCGATTGAGGGACGCGCCTGCCGAACGCTCGCGATCGGCGGGCGCGCCGGGCGGTGACCTTCCGCTATCCGAGTTCAGCTACGAGCTGGTTCGTGCCATGCCAGGTCGGTGCCGAGCGCTCGGGCGAGCCGGGTGATTGTCTCGCGTGTGGCCTGGTCGCTGACGTGCTCGGGTAGCCAGGCGCAGGCGATGCCGGCGGCTGCCACGTCGGCGGTGGCGCACACGGCGGCCAGGCATTCCTCGATCTGGGTGAGGGAGGGTCCGGGGCCCGAGGGAAAGCGCAGGCCGGGCAGTTGCGCGCTGTCGATGACATCGATGTCGAGGTGCAGGTAGACCGGCGTGCCGCCGATCTCGTGGAGCGCGGAGGTGATCGCGGCGGGATCGGCGGGCACGCGGCGGACCTGGCTGGCGGTCAGGGCGTCGCGCTCGGCGGGGTCGAGGTCCCTGGCGTCAGCGAGCACGACGCTGGTCTCGGCTACCGGCCGCAACCCGAGCGCATCGCCGAAGAGCCCGGGTGTCCGGCCGGTCAGCATGGCCAGCGCCATGCCGCCGAGGTAGCCGCTGGCCGTGATGGCGGGGGTGTTGAAGTCGCCGTGGGCGTCCAGCCATACCACTGCCAGGTCGCGATGGCGGCGCTGTAGCCCGGCCACCGCTGCCCGGGCGGTGGGGCAGTCGCCGGTGAGCAGCAGTGGCCTGTTGGCCCGCGCTGCCGCCTCGGCGACCTCCTGGTGCAGCAGGTCCATCCGGCCGGGGACGGGGCCGGCCGGAAGGGACGGGCAGATCGTCTCGGTCACACCGGCTGGGACCGGGAAGGCCGGGATGTGCTCGTCGAGGTGCCAGGGCGCGACGATGGGGTCCCAGGTGCGGCCGGTGCTGTGGTCAGCCATGGGTTGTCTCTCCTTCTGCGCGGTGGGCGAGTTGTTTCCGCTGGGCGAGCAGGTCGAGCAGCTGTTGCAGCTCGGCAGCGCCGGCGTGCAGGTGTGCGGTGAGCTCGGCGCGGGCTTGTGCCGGGCTGCGGTGCAGTGCGTCAAGTAGCTGGCGGTGGTCGTCTGCGGTGCGGCCGAGTTCGCGGCGAGAGCGCTCGGCCAGCGCAAGGGCGAGGCGCTGCTCTTGCTGGAGTTGGAGGTAGAAGCGGCGCAGCCGCGGGCTGCCGGTGGCCGCGACAAGGGTGGCGTGGAAGAGCCGGTCACCGTCGAGCACGGCGGCGGTGTCGCCGCGGTGGAAGGCGTGTTCTATCTGCTCAACCAGATCGGCTAGATCCGCGTAGACCGCCGGATCGCGGTGCTCGGTGAGGGCGTCCACTCCGGCCAGCTCCAGGGCGGCGCGGGCAGCGTAGATGTCGGCGACATCCTCCGCGGTGCTCTCGGTGACTACGATGCCGCGGTTCATCTGGTAGCGGACCAGGCCCTCGCTGGCGAGGACCCGTGCGGCTTCGCGGACGGTGCTGCGGGATACGGCGAGTTCGGCGGCCAAGGCGGCTTCGCGCAGCGGGGTGCCCGGCAGCAGCCGACCGGACAAGATCGCCTGCCGGACGGCGTCGGCGGCCTGGTCGGTGGTGCTCTGCCGCTGGATATTCGCACCCAGGCCGGTGATCGGGCTCGTCTCGGTCACGAGTCTCCCAGCGGCACGTCCCGGCCGGCGCCGTGCTCATCGCCGAGCCGGTCAGCGAGGGCGGCCACCGCCGCGTCCTGAACGCCCAGGCCGGTCAGGTCGGCCGCGATCAGCTCATCGTCGGCGGTGCGGCCGGCCAGCCGCACCGACGCCACGGCGGGCAGCTCGCCGCACACCGAGCCCACGTCCAGCAGGCCGGCCTCCAGCGCGTGGTGCGGCTCGCCTGACGCTGTGGCGGCGTCGATGCTGTCCGGCACGTACTTGCCCGCCGCCACAAGCCGCCTCCGTTGAAGCCCGGTCTATCGCGCACTAGATTGCCATATTGTCCGGCAATCCGGCAAGACAACGGGAGCGATGCATGTCCGTGCCCGGGCTGCGCCGCGAGGACCTCCCCGTCCTGGACCGGCTTCTTTGCATGGCTTGGGAGTGGGTCGCGCCGGTCGTGACGGGGACCGCGGGCGTCGTGGGCGTGGTGTTCACGTGGTTCGCCGGCGCCCAGGGACGCAAGCACACCGAGCGGATGATCGAGCAGACGCGCCTGGCCGACGACCGAACCCGGCTCCTGAACGAGCGCAAAGACGCCTACCTCACGGCGCTGCGGACCATCGAGCTCCGGAAACGTCGGGAGCGGTATCGGGAGCGGGGAAAGCTGGAGAGAATCCAGCAGCTTGACGAGCGCTGGCCGAAGGCAGAGCGAGTCCACATGGAGATGGAAGCGCTGATCGGGATCCGGGCCTTCGGCAGCAAGCGGGTACTCGATCTCGCAGACCGGTGGTACGACGCCGACGAGGCCGGCGACGCGAAAGCCAGTACAGAACTCGTCGAACAGCTCCAACAGGCCATCCGCGCGGAACTGCACGGTGGGGCACAAGCAGACCGATAGACGCCGCACCGGATGGAACTGATCGGTTGATCAGGCCGTTGAGCTGCTGAAACTCTGGAGCGGGCGACGAGAATCGACCTCGCACCGTCAGTTTGGACGCCCATTCTCGGGCATCGCGGTATGTCTATTTCGCCTGGCTGATGCCTGTGTCGTCGTGCCCGTTCGTGACCTCTGTGGACACCGCCTTCTGGCACGGGGATGGCACGCCGGATCTTGCGCGGATTGCCGCTGCTACATGGGTTTCCGCCCGGACCGTAGGTCCGGGGCGGCTTGCCGTGGCGGCGGCTCACCGCGCACAGCTGGCGGTGATGGGCGGGATCTCCCCGGTCGGGCCGGGCTCGTCCCAGCGGTGAACGTCCGGCGCCCCAGATTGGCACAACTTTTCTCGGGCGAGCCGCCTTCGAAGACCGAGGGCCAGCGAAGCCGCCGCCCGACCCCTCTAGCCTCCTGCGTCACACGTTCCTCGCGACGGCGGCGCCGGATACCTCACGGGAAGGTTTGACCTGACGAGGTCAGCACCCGTGGTCCGATCACGTCCTTGATCCAGGGCACGATGACGTCGATCCGCGCGGTGGTCTCGTCCAGAACGTGCGGGCAGCTCGGCCCGCTGCTGACCACGGCCACAACCGTCGGCCCGCCAGGGTGCCGCTCGGAGAAGAACGGGCCACCCGAGTCGTACGGACATGGGGTGGTGTTCCGCTGCGGCGCATAACCGGTCATACCCAGCGTGGCCGCGTTCACGGTCGTGAGCTGGAGCTGGCCGGTGCGTAGCCGGGTCGACGGCGTCGGGTTCTGGCTGGTAATCGAGCCGTAGCCGGTGAGCCGCAACACATCGCCGACCTCCGGTGCCGTATGACTCAGCCGCAGCGGCCGGATGTCGGCGATCCATTTGTCGATCCTTGCCAGCGCCACGTCGTTGGTCGGCGACTGTCGGACTGCGACCACGGTGACGACGTGCCCGCCGGTGCCGCCCAGGTCGGTACGGCCGACCGTCGCGGTGGTCAGGTCGGCCACCGGCCGGTCCACCCTTACGCCGTTGGCGTCGCGGAAGCAGTGCCCGGCGGTGAGCACCCACTGGGGCGCAATCAAAGAGCCGGAGCAGGCGCTGTTGCGGCGTCCGCCGTCCGCGGTCGGGATGCCGGTCATCGTCAGCTTCACCGAGAACCGGTACTGGCCGATCGGCACTTCCTCGCCGTTGGCGATGGCGTTGGCTGGTGCGGCGTGCGCGACGAGAGCCAGTACCGCCAGGCCGAGTACGGCCGTGAGCCTCCTAGTCCACATAGGCCGATTAAACCCCAGCTTGTCCAGCTTCCGCAGGCCCGCAAGCACGACTGTGCACATTGGCGCGGCCTTGCAGCACGCAACGACAGGCAGCTACGCGCCAACCGAGCTAGCGGCAACCCTCCCGCATCCCCCACCGGCGCACGCCACAGCTAATGACATAGCCGTAGAACGGGGAGGAACCGTGATGAGCACGCGAGTGCCGACGCCGGACGAAAGAGGGTAAGCAGGGCCGCTACCGCAGCAAGCCCGAGACGGGCGCCGACGAAGACCGCGTCGTTGACCTGGACGTGCTCTCGGTCGAGGCGCTCCGAAGTGGCGTAGGACACAGCTGAGGGAGCAGCTCCGGTGGGGTCCGGCCTACGCCAAGCCGATCGACGAGCACGGCGATCTTGTCTTCACCACCGAGGGCGGCAGCCCGCTCGACCCCGGGCAGACCTACACGCGATTCATCCGCCTGGTCAAGGAGGCCGGGCTGTCACACCTCATCGCCATGCGGGTCGGTAGATCCGACTGATCGTTGATCAGGCCGTTGAGCTGCTAAAACTCTGGAGCGGGCGACGAGAATCGAACTCGCACCGTCAGTTTGGAAGACTGAAGCTCTGCCATTGAGCTACGCCCGCGTGCGCCCCGACCACGACGGGGTGCGCCACCAGAGTACTGGGTCGGAGCCGCCCGTTGCGCGCGGCATCATGCGCCCCGCCGTGGGGTGTTGCGCCAAACGTTAAGTGGACCGCTTAGACTTCTCAGCGCACGGGGTGTAGCGCAGCTTGGTAGCGCACTCGCTTTGGGAGCGAGGGGCCGTGGGTTCAAATCCCGCCACCCCGACCACCGTACGGCCCTGACCAGCCAAAAGCCGGCCAGGGCATCGATCACGGCGCCGTGTTCACTACGCCATCCGGGCCATCGGCGCCGGGCGCGCCTGGGAGACCCTGCCCCACTCCGAACCGCTTCGGAGCCGCCGCGACAGCATGTAAGCCACCTCCTCCACCGGGTCGACGCGGCCGTCCAGCGTGAGATTCGCTACGAAGGTTTCGCCGCGCCGCGAGGTCCGCGGCGAGGCAGCCGGCCGCCGGTTGCCCGAGCGGCAGGCGAGCGTGAGGGCGAGGAAGGGCCACGCGGTGCCCGCGCTGGCCACCACGGCCACTTCCTCGGTACGCAGCCTCGATCCCAGCGAGGCGCGCATCCTGTAAAGAACGGTCAACACGGTTCGGTACCTCCTTCCTCTTCGGTCTTTGCCGGGCGCTCCACGGCGGAGCTTCCGGCGGAAACGTCGTGAGCCCCGGTGTCGATCCGGGCACACCGTCCTTATGAGGGACGGCCGAGCAGCCAACGCCCGCGCTCACGGCAGTCCACAGTGGATGGCAATCGCACGCGTGCCCCCGGGAGGAGTCGAACCTCCGGCCTTCCGCTTCGGAGACGGACGCGCTTCCGCTGCGCTACGAGGGCATGTGCAGGCGGCAGGAGTCGAACCCACGGGCTACTGCTTTACAGGCAGCGCCTCACACCGCATGAGCGCCTGCTTTGGGGTAGCCACGGGGAGTCGAACCCGCGCCTTCCAGAGCCACAATCTGGCGTGCACCTCCGGTACACCACAGCTACCGTGCCCGCGGAGGGTGTCGAACCCCCGGCCCCCGCTTTGTAAGAGCGGTGCTCTTCCGTTGAGCTACACGGGCAATGACGTGCGTCGCGCGAGGATCGAACTCGCCGCGGCCTGCTCATAAGACAGGTCCCACCAACCAGGTGAGCTGCGACGCATAAGAGAGATGCCGGGGGTTGGGTCTGAGGACGAGCGCTCCGGCACCGTACGTCGCTCCCGCGGCTGGACTCGAACCAGCAGAGGCTTTCGCCACCGGGTTAACAGCCCGGCCCGCTACCAAATTACGGTCTACACGGGAATGGTCGCGCGTACGGGACTCGAACCCGTTTCCCCGACTTGAAAGGACGAGAGCCTACCCATAGCCGAACGCGCGAGGTGTGCCCCGAGGAGGGTTCGAACCTCCGACATCCGCCTTGTCGAGACGGCGCTCTCCCACTGAGCTACCGGGGCTGGGAGCGGGAGCCGGAGTCGAACCGACGACCTCTGGATTATGAGCCCAGCGCGCTTCCGTAACTGCGCCATCCCGCAAGTGCGTCGCCAGGGACTCGAACCCTGAACCCTCCGGGTAAAAGCCGGATGTCTCTGCCAATTGAGCTTGCGACGCTCGAAGTCTCCCGCCCAGGAGTTGAACCCGGAACCGTCGCGTTAGGACCGCGCTGCTCTGTCCGTTGAGCTAGCGGGAGAAGGTGTGCGGCACCCGGGAATCGAACCCGGCACGCTGGGCTTAGAAGGCCCGGCAGCGCATCCAGCGCACATGCCGCATATCGGTGGTACGCCGTGAAGGAATCGAACCTTCCTCTACTGGTTAAGAGCCAGCAGCTAAACCACTCAGCTAACGGCGCATGGCGGAGAGGGTGGGAGTCGAACCCACACGGGTCAAGCCCTACACCGTTTTCGAGACGGGCGCCGGCACCAATCGGCTGGCCTCTCCGTACCCCTGGGACGAGTCGAACGTCCGACCTCCTGGTTCGTAGCCAGGCGCTCTTTCCGCTGAGCTACAGGGGCATGGTCCCGTCGGAAGGAGTTGAACCTTCTGTCTCCTCGTTATCAGCGAGGCGCCTCTACCTCTTTGGCCTCGACGGGATGGAGGAGGGTGTCGGATTCGAACCGACGCCGGGCGGGCCCGGTCTGCCTTAGCAGGGCAGCGCGATAGACCTCTCTGCCAACCCTCCGTTGCGGCGCCGACGGGATTTGAACCCGCGCCCTCTGCCTTGACAGGGCAGCGCTCTAGACCAAGCTGAGCTACGACACCATGTGCTTGCGTACCCGGAGCGCGATTCGAACGCGCACTGACGGCGGTCTGAGCGCCGCGCCTCTACCATTGGGCTACCCGGGCATGGTGGACAACCTCGGTATCGAACCGAGCAGGCGCTGCTTGCAAGGCAGCGCTGCACACCTGTGCGTCGCCCATGAGAGCCAGCGGGGAGGCTCGAACTCCCTCCGCGCGCTTACGAGACGCGTGCACCACCCGTCGTGCTGCGCTGGCATGAAGCCGACGCCCAGGCTCGAACTGAGTCCTCCGGTTTACAAGACCGGGGCACAACCCGTTGTGCTTCGTCGGCATGCGTGCCCTCGGCGCGAGTCGAACGCGCACATGACCGCCTCCTCAAGACGGCGCCTCTGCCGTTGGGCTACGAGGGCAAGGTTGCTGGGAGCGGAGGATTCGAACCTCCAACCTTCCGGTTCAGAGCCGGACGTGCTGCCAGGTTGCACCAGCTCCCAAAGGCGGCCGGCGGCGAGAGATGCGCCGGCCGCTTCATCAGCGCGTGGCGAACGACGCCCAGCTCGGGGTCGCCGGCTCGAACCGCAGCCGCAGGCCCGCCTCGGCGGGGGTGCGGTCGCCCTTGCGCTGGTTGCAGCCATCGCACGCGGCGATGGTGTTGAGCCAGGTGTTCCGGCCGCCGCGGGAGCGGGGCAGGATGTGGTCGACGGTCGTGGCGTGCCCTTCGCAGTAGCCGCACCGGCGGCTGTCGCGGGCGAGGACACCGCTGCGGGACCAGGACGGTCCGGCGGTGTACCGCCACTTCGTGACGACGTACCGGACCAGGCGCACGACCGTCGGCACCGGGTATACGCCGATCACCCGGTCGGGCTGGGCCTCGTGTACCTCGGCGACTCGCCGGACCAGCATCCGTACCGCGTGGCGGAGACTGACCCGGTGGAGCGGGCCGAGGTCGGCGTTGATGACCAGGACGTCCACCGGATCCCCCTTTCGTCGATGTGGCCGGTGGTTGGAGCGGTAGCGGGGACTCGAACCCCGCGCCTGCTGGTTGGAAGCCAGCCGCTCTACCGGATGAGCTACTACCGCGCAGCGAGTAGGGGAATCGAACCCCTGTTTCCGGGTTGAGAACCCAGCGGCCTGGCCACTAGCCGAACTCGCCATGAGCGCCCTCCCCCTGAGTCGAACAGGGACCCCGCGGGCTTCAACCGCGTGCGCTACCGATTACGCCAAGAGGGCACGTTGAGCTACACCCCATACGTCGGGAACCGGGGAGTCGAACCCCGCGTTTCCTGATCCCAAATCAGGCCCGGTCACCGAGCCGGTCGTTCCCGATTTGCCCAGCCGTCACCGAAGAAACAGCGCGGCTGGGCGCCTTTCGTGTCATGCCATCCACTGTGGAATTCTCAAATTTCGACGCCGCTACGCGAATTGCGCAGGGCAAAGCAGGGGCGGCAGGATTCGAACCCGCGACCTACGGTTTTGGAGACCGTCGCTCTAACCGGGCTGAGCTACACCCCTATGGGCCTGAGCTGCGTGGATACCGAAAGAGATACGTTGCCGGACAACGAAAAAGCCGCCCGGTCCCTGGAGGGGTGGGCGGCTGAGCGCTACTTCTGCGCTACCGTCGCCGCCTGCCCTCAGAGGCTGTTTTCTCGCTCGCGATCAAATCACTGGGTCGGCCGACATACGGCATGCCCACGAGACCGCACAGCGGTAGCTGCTGCGATCCGTAGCCGGCGTGCCAGAACATCGGAACTCCTCGGTCGTTGTTGATCGTTGCAGTAATAACGGTAAGGTGCGATCTCCACTCGCGCAACAGTCTTTTTGGTTGCGATGTTCCCGACGTACAAAAGCCGGGCGGCTAGAGGGCGCTGTGGCCGAGGATGGCCGGGACGACTACGTCCCATGTGGACTGCGGTGGGGTCTGGTGACCGACGCCGTCGAGCATGAGCAGTTGGGCGCGGTTGATTTCGCGGGCGAGCATCACCGCGTGGCCTGGCGGGAAGAACGGGTCGGCGGTGCCGTGGATGACGAGCGTCGGCGCCGTCACCTCGCCCAACCGGTGACGGGTGCCGTCGCTACCCTTCACCAGCGCGTGGTTCTTCATGCTCGACTCGATCTCGTGCGTACGCGCGACCACCTGGCGGGCGATCTCCCGCACGTACTCCTCGTCGAAGCTGTCCGGGCCGGCGAAGAGGCGCTGTTCCTCGACGATGTACTCGACCACGGCAGCCGGGTCGGACCAGTCCGGCTCGGCCGCCGGGTCGGCGAACGCCGCCTCGAGGCGCTCGTCCATCGGTGGCAGGTCGTCGTCCGCGCCGGTGCTGGTGGAGACGAGGGTGAGCGTGGCCACCCGCGGCGAGTGGTCGACCGCCAGGTGCTGGGCGATGCCGCCGCCCATCGAGATGCCGACCACGTGCGCGCGCCCGCCGGCGAGCAGGTCGATCACGCCGGCGGCGTCCGCGATCAGGTCGTCGCCGGTGTAGCCGGGTGCGCCGGGCGGGTAGGTGGCCGAGCGGCCGGTGTCGCGGAAGTCGTACCGGATCACGTGCCGGCCGCCCAGCGCGAGCCGCCGGCAGAAGTCGGCGTCCCACCAGTCCATGCTCGATGCCATGCCGCCGATCAGCAGGATCGCCGGCGCTTGCGGGTCACCGAAGGTCTCGGCGCACAGCTCCACCCCGTTGACGTGCACGATGGCCTCGCCCATGGCCCAAAGCTACCCCGGCCGGCGATATTGACGGTTGCAACTCCCCGGTCACATTATTAGGAAAGTTTCCTAACAGCAGGGAGGTCACCGATGCGCAGGATCTGCCTACCTCTCGCCCTACTCGCCCTGGCCGCTGTGACCGGCGCGGTCGCCGTCCCCACTCCGGCCTCGGCGGCTGCCGGCCTCACCGCCACGTTCTCCAGCACCAACAACGGCTCCTGGCACCTGGACAAGTACGTCGTCGCCAACCCCACCGGGGCGGCGATCACCGGCTGGACGCTGGAGTTCGACCTCCCGCCCGGCGTGACCCTCGGCAACGTCTACAACGGCACGGCCACCCAGGCCGGCTCGCGCGTGACGATCGTCAACGCCCACTACAACGGCACTGTCGCCGCCGGCGCCAACACCGAGCCCTTCAGTCCCTGGTTCATCGCGTACGGCTCAGGCGCCGCTCCGCTCAACTGCCGCATCAACGGCAACAAGTGCGACGGCAGCGCGGACCGCGCGCCCGGCACGCCCACCGGCCTGAGCGTGACGGGGCGGACCACCCGTACCGTCTCGTTGTCCTGGACCGCCGCGGCCGCGACCGACTTCCCGATCGCCGGCTACGACGTGCTCTCCGGCTCTTCGGTCGTGGCCACCAGCACCGGTACGAGCGCGGTCGTCACCGGGCTCACGCCGAACACCGGGTACACCTTCGCGGTGCGGGCCAAAGACACCCGCGGCAACCTCTCCGCGGCCAGCGCCACGGTCGGTGCGACAACACTCAACCCGGCCAACGACACCACACCGCCGGCCGCGCCCACCAACCTGCGTTCGACGGCGAAGACCGCCACCACGGTCACCCTCGCCTGGAACGCGGCGACCGACGCCAACGGCATCGCCGGGTACGACGTCTACACCGGCACCACCCTGCGGGCCAGTGTCACCGGGCTGACTGCGGTGGTCGGCGGGCTCTCGCCGATGACCGCGTACACGTTCACGGTGCGGGCCCGGGACACGTACGACAACGCCTCGGCGGCCAGCAACGCCGTACCCGTCACGACGGACGACGTGGTGGGCGCCGGCCAGTACGCCAAGGTCGGGTACTTCGTGCAGTGGGGCATCTACGGCCGGCAGTACTTCGTGCGCAACCTGGACACCAGCGGCGCGGCCGCGCGGCTGACCCACATCAACTACGCGTTCGCCAACATCGACCCGGTCAACCTCACCTGCCTCCAGGGTGTCACCCGGGGCACCACCACCAACCCGCAGGACCCCGACCAGGGCACCGGCGCCGGGGACGCGGACGCCGACTACGGCCGCCCGTTCGCCGCGTCGCAGTCGGTCGACGGGGTCGGTGACACCGGGTGGGAGCCGCTGCGCGGCAACTTCAACCAGCTCAAGAAGCTCAAGGCCAAGCACCCGCACCTCAAGGTGCTGATCTCGATCGGCGGCTGGACGTACTCCAAGTTCTTCTCCGACGCGGCGGCCACCCCGGCCTCCCGGGAGAAGTTGGTGCGGTCCTGCATCGACATCTACATCAAGGGCAACCTGCCCGCGTACAACGGTGCGGGCGGGCCGGGCAGCGCGGCCGGCGTCTTCGACGGCATCGACCTCGACTGGGAGTGGCCGGGGTCGGAAGGGCACCCGGGCAACCACGTCAGCCCGGCGGACAAGGCCAACAACACCGCGCTGATGGCCGAGTTCCGCCGCCAGCTCGACGCGCTCAGCGCCAGCACCGGCAAGCGGTACCTGCTGACCGCCTTCACGCCGGCCGACCCGGCCAAGATCGCGGCGGGCTGGGACATCGGGCCGGGCGGCGTGTTCGAGTCGATGGACTTCGCCAACGTGCAGGGGTACGACTTCCACGGCTCCGGCTCGGACAACTCGTGGGAGCCGGGCCGCGCCGGGCACCAGGCCAACCTCTACCGGGACGCGCAGGACCCGTACCCGTTCGAGTTCAGCGTCGACCGGGCCATCCAGACGTACCTGAACGCGGGCGTCAACCCGCGCAAGCTCACCATCGGCCTGGCCTTCTACGGGCGCGGGTGGCAGGGCGTCGCGGCCGGCGGCACCGGCGCGAACGGCGAGTGGCAGGCGGCCAACGGCGCGGCACCCGGGCAGTTCGCCGAGGAGGCCGGCACCCGCGGGTACGCCAACCTTGTCGCCAGCGTGCCCGGCTGCACCGTGTACCACGACACCCAGTCGGTCTCCAGCTACTGCTACACCGGTCCGGGCGGGCAGTGGTGGAGCTTCGACGACACGTGGTCGATCGGCCAGAAGACCGCCTGGCTGAAGCAGAAGGGCCTGCTCGGCGGGATGATCTGGGAGATGTCCGGTGATACCGCCGGCGGCACGCTCATGAACGCGCTCCACAGCGGACTCTGACGAGCGAGGGGCGTCCCGAAAGCGTTTCGGGACGCCCCTTGACTGTCCGCCTTGCATCGATCACGATCTCCGTGTTAGTGAGAGCGCTCTCTCAATGCCCCGGTTTCGGCGTCCGGGCACCGAACCCCACGCACGGGAGCTGTCCATGCCCACCAGAGCCAGATCCAGACGCCACTACTCCCTCATCGCCGCCGCCATCCTGCTCCTCGGCGGCTACGCCGTCGTGACGATGGGGACTGCCAACGCGGCCGGGCCGCTCATCTCGCAGGGCCGGCCGGCCACCGCGTCCTCGGCGGAGAACGCCACGATGGCCGCCGCGAACGCCGTCGACGGCAACACGGGCACCCGCTGGTCCAGCGCGTTCAGCGTTCCACAGTGGATCCAGGTGGACCTCGGCGCCAACGCCGCGGTCGACCAGGTGGTGCTCAACTGGGAGGCGGCGTACGCCTCCGCGTACCAGATCCAGGTCTCCACCAACGGCACCACGTGGACGAACATCTACAGCACCACCACCAGCACCGGCGGCGTGCAGACCCTCGCGGTCAGCGGCACCGGCCGGTACGTGCGGGTCAACGCCACCGCCCGCGGTACCGCCTGGGGCATCTCGCTGTGGGAGTTCCAGGTCTTCGGCAACACCACGACGAGCGGGTGCGGTACCGCCAACGCGGCGCAGGGCCGTCCGGCCACCGCCTCGTCCGCGCAGGACGCCACCATGGCCGCCGGCAACGCGTTCGACGGCAACGCGGCCACCCGCTGGTCCAGCGTCTTCAGCGACCCGCAGTGGGTACAGGTGGACCTGGGCTCGGCGCTCACCATCTGCCAGGTGGTCCTGAGCTGGGAAGCCGCCTACGCCTCGGCCTTCCAGATCCAGGTGTCCGCCAACGGCACCACGTGGACGAACATCTACAGCACCACCACCGGTACCGGCGGTACGCAGACGCTCAGCGTGAGCGGCACCGGGCGGTACGTGCGGATGAACGGCACCACGCGGGCCACGCCGTACGGGTACTCGCTCTGGGAGTTCGCCGTCCGGACCACCGGGTCGGGCCCCACGACGCCCCCGCCCAGCACGCCGCCACCCACCACGCCGCCGCCGGGTGGCTTCTGGGGTGACACCAGCACCATCCCGCCGGCGCAGAACGTCGTCATGCTGAAGATCCTCAACCGCACCAACGGCCGCTACCCGGACAGCCAGGTGTTCTGGAGCTACAACGGCCAGACGCACTCGATCGCCGAGCAGCCGTACTTCGACATGCCGGTCAACACCGCCGGCCGGATGTACTTCTACCTCGGCTCGCCCAACTCGCAGTACTGGGACTTCATCGAGTTCACCGTCGGTCCGTCGGTCTTCAACGGCAACACCACCCGGGTCGACGCGTTCGGGCTCAAGCTGGCGATGCGCCTGCGTGCCCACGACGGGTACGACGTGGCGGTCGGCGAGGACCAGGCCACGTTCGCGGAGGACCGGGCGGCGACCTTCCAGCGGTTCGTCAACGAGATGCCGGCCGAGTTCGACCACCTGGCGCAGATCCAGGCGCCGTACCGCATCCCGTCGCCGGGCCACTCGGCGCAGTTCCAGGCCGGCGGGCAGTACCAGAGCTACCTGTCCAGCTACGCCTCGTCGGTCGGTTTCTCGGCGTCCACGACGGACATCTTCGGGTGCGCCGGGCCGCTGGCCAACAACCCGAGCATGTGCGCCGCGCTCAACCGGCACGTCGCCCACCTGCCGCCGGCGCAGCAGTCCAACCCGAGCCTCTTCTACCAGACGGCGCCGGCCAACTACTACTCGCGGTTCTGGCACGACCACTCCATCGACAAGCTGTCGTACGGCTTCCCGTACGACGACTACGCCGACCAGTCCTCGTTCGTCTCCCATGGCAACCCGCAGTGGTTGCTGGTCGCCGTCGGCTGGTGACCCGGTCGCCGGGGCCGTCCGTGGGACGGCCCCGGCCCCACGATCTCAGGGGAGCATCGCCGGGTCGGCCGCGAGCGCGGCCACCTGCTGGGCGGTGAGCGGTGGGGCAGCGAGCGGCGGGCGGTGCTCCTCCTTCTCGCCGGGCTGGTTGTCGGCGGCGTCCGGTGGACGGTTGCCGTCCGGCACGTACGGGGCCAAGCCCTGTGCCGAGGAGACGAAGAGGTGGCCGCCGTCCAGGTAACGCACGGCGCTGATGACCTCGCCCCGCTCGGCGTCGTGCTCGCGGGTCACCATGATGGGCACGCCGTTCACCGTGATCACCTCGCACGGCAGGGTCACCGGCGCGCAGAGGTCGGCCCCGTCCGGGTACGGCTTGCCGTCGTACAGGATCACCGCCATGAACTGGCCCTCGCCGCCGCCAGCGCGGAACGTGACCTGCGTGTGCGCGGAGATCAGCATCCGGCCCGGTTCCAGCCGCACCTTGCGCGAGTGGACGGTCTTGTCGTCGCTCGCGGGCCGCACCTCCGAGACGGTGTACCCGGGCGGCACCGCGGCTTTCAGTACCCGAGTCAGGTTTTTGCTGTCCGCGGGCGCCGCATGGGCGCTCGGCGGCCGAGTCGTCGCGGTGGTGGCGGCGGGCGCCAGTCCGGCCGACGCGGTCTGCGCGCTCGGCCCCTGGTCCGGGGCCGGCGCCGACCGCCACCCGCCGATCGCCGGGGTAACCAGCACGCCCGCGACCGCCGCGGCGGCCAGGCCGGAGCCGGCCGCCCGCAGCCGATTACGCCGCGCGGTGGTCCGCCGGGCGATGGCCAGCGCGGTGGCGCCGTCCCGCAGCGGCGGCCCGGGCTCGTCCAGCGCCAGCTCGCAGATCGTCCTTATCTCGTTCACAGCCGCCCTCCTCCAAGTGGTCGTTTCAGGTCGTCGAGCGCCCCGCCCAGCACCTGCCGCAGATCGGCCAGGCCGTCCGCGGTCTGGCTTTTCACAGTGCCGGCGGAGCAACCGAGGATGTCGGCCACCTGCTCCACGGAGAGGTCGGCCCAGAACCGGAGCACGAGCACCGCGCGGCGCCGCTTCGGCAGCTGGGCCAGTGCGGTGCGCAGCACGACCCGCTCGTCGGGCCGTCCCTGCTCGGGCGCGACCGCGTCCAGGTCCACGCTGCCCGGCACCGTGGCGTGCTCGCGCCGCCACGGCCGCCGCCGCTCGTCCAGAAACGCGCGCACCAGCACCCGCCGGGTGTACTGGTCGAGCACATCGTGCCGCTCGATCCGGTGCCACGCCTGGTAGAGCTTGGTGAACGCGGTCTGGGTCAGATCCTCCGCGAGGTGCCAGTCGCCACACAGCAGGTACGCGGTGTTGCGCAACTGGTTGGCATGCGCCGCGTAGTACGCGACGAAGTCGCTCTCGTGATCGCCCCGTCCCATGTCACCCGCGCCCTCCCGTTCGCCTCGGTCGGGTAAGACACGTAGTGAGCCACCGATCAGGTTGGTTCGGGGAGCATCTCAGGCGGACTGGCGTACGACCAGGGATGGGCTGAAGATCACCGACCGAGGGGTTCGGCGCGGGTCGCGGAGCCGGGCGAGCAGCAGCTGGGCCATCTCGCCGGCCATCTCCTCCACCGGCTGGTGGATGGTGGTCAGCGGCGGCCGGGCGTCGAGCGCGGCGCTGCTGTCGTCGAAGCCGACGACGGCCACGTCCTGCGGCACCCGCCGGCCCAGCTCGGCGAGTACCCGTACCGCACCCTCGGCCATCAGGTCGTTGGCGACGAAGATCCCGTCGGTTTCCGGGTACCGCTCGATCAATCGCCGGGCCGCCGCCTCGCCGCTCGCCCGGGTGAAGTCGCCGGGCACATGGGGGACGGCGGCGCCCACGGCCGTCCGGAACCCGACCAGCCGCTCCCGCCCGGGCGGGATGTCCTGCGGGCCGCAGATGGTGGCCAGGTGCCGGCGGCCCAGCGCGAGCAGGTGCTCGGCGGCCATCCGGGCGCCGGCCTGCTGGTCGACGTCGACGTAGCTGTGCGGTACCGGCTGGGCCGGGCGGGCCGAGAGCACCGCGGGCACGTTCAGGTCGTACAGCTGGCGGGGCAGCGGGTCGGCGCTGTGGTTGGAGATCAGCAGTACCCCGTCGACGTGCCCCTGCCGCAGGTACCGCAGCACGAGGTGGTGCCCTGGCGGGTCGGCCGGGATGATCACCAGGTGGATCCCCTCGGGGCGGAGCACCTCCTGGGCGCCGGCGGTGACCCGGCCGATGTACGGGTCGGTGAAGAGCCGGTTGAGGAACGGCGTCTCGTAGGCGACGTGGCCGGGCGGCTCGGAGATGACCAACGCGACCGAGTCGGTACGGCGGGTCACGAGCGAGCGGGCGGCGAGGTTGGGCACGTACCCGATCTCCGCGATCGCGCGCTCGACGGCCGCCCGGATGCGTGGGTCCACAGTGGGCACCGCGTTGATGACCCTGGAGACGGTGGCCCGGGACACGCCCGCGGCGACCGCGACCTCTTCCAAAGTGGGGCGTCCCGCCGACCCGTTTCCGGGCCGGCGGGACTGTTGTTCGTCGGTCACGGCGTCCCGTTGACGCCGCACTTGATGATCGGCCGGATGCAGTCGCGCACCCGCCGCTCGAGCTCGGCCACCGGCCAGGCGTTGAAGAAGTCACCGTGCATGGTGAATCCTCGGCCGGACGAGAGGCGGAACCGGGACGGGTCGCCGTTGGCCGGGTAGCGGAGCACCTGGCGGAGCTTCGGCACCGGCACCGGGTGGGTGGACGGGCAGTTGCCGCCGACCGGGTACGCCATGTGGCTCTTGTGGTCGGCCGAGTCGAGGTCGCGCCCGTTCCAGCACTGCGGGAAGTCCAGGTAGGACTCGATCATGCTGCCCGGCGGGCAGGTGAGGAAGTCCTTGGACGCGCCCGCCTCGTTGTGGTGCAGGCACGACCACCGGGAGTTGGTCGACGCGTCGGGCGCCGTCGCCTTGGCGTTACCGGCGACGATCCGCAGGCCCAGCGGGAACGGCTGGATGCGGGCGGTGACGTCAGGGTTCACGCCCTCACCCAGGTAGTAGAAGATGCCGGTGGTCGGCTCGACCGGCTGGTCGTTCACGTAGAACGTGGGCACCCAGTACGACGAGGTGTCCACGGCCGGGCTGCAGTTGCTGGCACCGTTCAACAGGTCGTTGACGTTCGTGTACGCGTTGGTGACCCGGCTGCCGAAGAAGCTGTGCATGTGCGAGGCGCCCGGCAGGTTCGGGAACACGATCGGGTCGTCCGGCAGCCGGTGACTGAACGGGCAGTCAGCGAGGAACTCGGAGACCCGCACGATCGGGCCGGCGGGCGGTGGCGGCGGTGGCGGTGCCGCGCCGCCGCTGCCGTACACCTGGAACTCCCAGAGCGAGACGCCCCAGGCGGTGCCGCGCGCGGTGGAGTTGAGCCGCACGTACCGGCCCGTACCGGAGACGGTCAGGTCCTGCACGCCACCGGTGCCGGTGGTGGTCGAGTAGATGGTGGTCCAGGGTTGGCCGCCGGCGGGCGCGGTCTGGATGGTGAACGCGCGGGAGTACGCACCCTCCCAGTTGAGCACCACCCGGCTGATGGTGGCGCTGGCGCCGAGGTCGATCGTGATCCACTGTGGATCGGCGAACGCGCTCGACCAGCGGGTGCCGTTGTTGCCATCGACGGCGGCGGAGGCGGGCATGCCCGCGCTCTGCGTCGAGGAGGCGGTTGCGGTGCGACCTTGCGAGATCAGCGGATCGGCGGCCTGCGCGCTCGCGCCGCTGACGGTGAGGTACCCGCCGACGAGCGCGAGTAGCGCGACGGCGAGGGACGCCGTCCTGAGTCGTCGTTGCATGTGGCTCCTTCGGATCGTGGGGTGAACGTGCCCGGCGGCCGGCAGTCCCGGGCCGGCCGCCGGTGCGACTTGGGGTTACTGGAAGATGCGGACGTAGTCCACGTACATCCGCGACGGGAACGGCGTGGTGCCATCCACCGGGCCGGGGAAGTCACCGCCGACGGCGAGGTTGAGGATGACGTAGAACGGGTGGTCGAAGACCCACGGACCGCGCGTCGACTCCACAGTGGCCTTGCTGGCGACGAAGACCGTGTTGCCGTCGAGCTTGAACGTCATGCCCCGGCTGTCCCACTCGACCGACCACACGTGGAAGTCGGCCGACAGGTCCACGCCGCCCGGCACGGTGTACTTCTGGCCGTAGCCCGCGCCGCCGTTGTAGGCGGGTGCGTGCAGCGTGGAGTAGCCCTCGAGCGTGTTGCGGCCGAGGACCTCCATGATGTCGATCTCGCCGTTGTACGGCCACGGCCGCCCGGTGAGGAAGTCGGCGCCCATCATCCAGAACGCCGGCCACAGGCCGTTCCCCTTCGGCACACGCACGCGCGCCTCGATCCGTCCATATTGGACGTGGAACTTGTTGCCCGTGTTCATCCGGTGCGACGTGTACTGCCGGCCGCCGGCCGCCTCGCGGCGCGCCTCCAGGACCAGCGAGCCGGTGCCGTCCATCTGCACGTTGTTGTTGGGCGTGTAGTACTGGACCTCGTTGTTCTGCCCGGTGCCGGGGTCGATCGTCCACTTAGCCGGGTCGGGCTTGCTGCCTGCCGCGCCGTTGAACTCGTCGCTCCACACCAGACGGTTGGCCGGGAAGGTCGGGTCCGGCGGCTGCGGCGGCGGGGCGGTCGGGCTGCCACCGGTGCCGTACACCTGGAACTCCCAGAGCGAGTACCCGTACGGCGTGGCCCGCGCGGTGCCGTACATCCGCACGTACCGGCCGGTGCCGCTGACCGTGAGCGTCTCCTTGAAGCCGCGCCCGGTGGTGGTGGAGTAGATGGTGGTCCAGGTGCTCGCGTTCGGTGAGACCTGGATCTGGTACGCCGTCGCGTATGCCGGGTCCCACTGGAGCACGACCTGGCTGATCGTGGCGGTGGCGCCCAGGTCCACGTAGATCCAGCCAGGGTCGACCCAGCCGGCCGGGTTGGCGGTCGCCCAGCGGCTCGCCGGGTCCCTGTCGAACGCCCGCGCCGGCACGCACTCCCAGCAGGTGCCGTCGCTCTGGTTGGAGGAGGCGACGGCCGGCTTGTTGTACGACAGCAGCACCGCGTCACCCGGCGGCGGGCTCGTCGGCGGGGTGGTGGGTGGCGTCGTGGGCGGGGTGGTCGGCGGCGTCGTCGGGCTGCCCGTGTGGACCTCGAACTCCCACAGCGACACCCCGTACGGCGTGGCCCGCGCGGTGGTGTAGACCCGCACGTACCGCCCGGTGCCGCTCAGCGCCAGCGTCTGCGTACCACCGGTGCCGGTGGTCGTGGAGTAGATGCTGGTCCAGGTCGTCGCGTTCGGCGAGACCTGGATCTGGAACGCGGTCGCGTACGCCGTCTCCCAGCGGAGCGTGACCCCGCAGATCGGCTGGACGCTGCCCAGGTCGACCTGGAACCACTGCGGGTCCGAGGCCGCGCTGGACCAGCGGGTGCCGACGTTGCCGTCCACGGCGTTGGGGCGGGGAAGTCCGCGTTCTGCGTCGAGGAGGCGGTGGCCGGGCGGCCCTGGGCGGCGTTCGCCGTGCCGCAGGCCGAGGTGCCCGTGTCGCCGTAGACCTGGAACTCCCAGAGCGAGACGCCCCACGCGGTGGCGCGCGCCGTGGAGTTCAGCCGCACGTAGCGGCCAGTGCCGGAGACGGCGATCGTCTGGACGCCGCCGGTGCCGGCGGTCGTCGTGTGCACAGTGGTCCAGGTGGTCGCGTTCGTCGAGACCTGGATGGTGAACGCGCGGGAGTACGCGCCCTCCCAGTTGAGCACGACGCGGGTGAGCGGCACGGCCGCGCCGAGGTCGACCTGGATCCACTGCGGGTCGCTGAACGCGCTGGACCAGCGGGTGCCCGTGCTGCCATCGAACGCCGCCGAGACTGGGTAGGCGGCGGACTCGGTGGAGGACGCCGTGGCGGGACGTCCTTGCGAGAGCAGCGTCTCGGCGGCGGTGGCCGAGGTCGCCGTCACCACGACGTAGCCGCCCAGCAGCGCGATCAGGGCGGCGACGAGGGTGGCGAGGCCGCGGCGAGGCACGCCGCGAGGAGATGCGCCGGGCGGTGGGGTGGCCCGATCCATCGGATACTCCTTCGGGTGGTGGGGCTCTGAAGTTGTTGCGAACATGTGCCACGCCGATAAGAGAGCGCTCTCCTGACGTCACTGTGACCCCTACATGGCCAAGTGTCAATGCCTCGATGCGTTTTGGCAGGTAGCGGAGGATTTCGATGCCTTGCCGGACGTGGGCTGGGCAAACGGCTTCCACGCCTTACAGAAATCTGGGAGCGCCTCCAGGGAGGCTCGGGGAGAGCGCTCCCCTGCCGGGTGCTGTATAACCGAGTCGTGCGCGCTATCCATCGGACCGTCCCGTTCGCGATGGCGCTCGCCGTCCTGCTGGGCTGTGGCGGCTCGGGCGAGCCCGCGACGCCGGCGCCCGCGACGGCCGCGCCCCGTCCGCCATCCCGGCGACTACCGCGCCGACCAGCGGTTTCAGCGTCACCGACACCGCCTGGCTTCAGTTGACCATCGCTATGGACGAGCGGGCGCTCAAGGTGCTCGACCTGGTGTTGGCGCGCACCAAGGACCCCGCGCTCAGGGGTGTGGCGGAGCGGCTCGCCACCGAGCACCGGGACGAGCTCGCCCGGCTGCACGATTTGCACACCCGCTCCGGCGGTCCCACGACAAACCCGCACGAGGGGCATGACATGCCCGGCATGGCGACGGGCGAGACGGTCAAGGCGCTGGGCACGGCGACCGGCACCGACGCGGCGTACATCTTCACCACCGCGATGCGGGCGCACATCGACCAGTCGATCCGGCTGGCCGAGGCGGAGCAGAAGTCCGGCTCCGAGCCGGCGGCGAAGGCGCTCGCCGCCGACATCGAGCGCGCCCGCACCGACCAGCGTGGACGGTTGGACGCCCTCTAGCTAGCCGGAGTTCATGGCGTCGAGCGCGCTTTGCTGGCGGGCGGCGTCGGTGGTGTCGAGCGGCCCGGCCCAGCGCAGACCGTACTGGTCGAGGGCGTTGCGGTCGCGGGCGTACGCGGTGTCGGCTTGGCGGGTCAGGTACGCGCTGTACGGGCGGTCGGCGAGCACGGCGTTGAGCGACCGCAGGCCGCGCACGTATATGCCCTTGAACGAAGGGCCGTCCCCGCCGCAGTTGCCGGTCTCGCACGGGTCGGCGAGGGTGCCGCCCGGGTTGAGCGCGGTGTTTGTCGTGGAGGCGTCCGCCATCCGCCGCGCGGTGGTGAGGAGGGCGGCGTCGCCGGTGGCGCGGTGCAGCTCGACCAGTCCGGCGAGCGGGACGCCCTGGTTGTACGACCACACGGGCTGGCCGTTGTTGCGGCAGGTGGCGAGGTCGATGCCGTCGTTGACGAGGCCGGCCGCGTTGAGCATGCCGGTGCCCTGGAACCACTGCCACTGCGCGCGGGCCCGCTGTAGGTACACCGTGTCGCCCGGGATCCGGTTGTGCAGCGCGGCGTTGAGCTGGAGGTAGAGGCTGTTGGAGATGGCGTTCTTGTACGTCCGGGCGGTGCTCCACCACACCCCGCCGCCGCACGTGCCGTCCCAGTAGCGGTGCATGTAGTCGGCGTCCGCGCGGGCGGTGTCGAGGTAGCGGCTGTCGCCGGTCAGGTCGTACGCGGCGACCCAGGCGAGCCCCCACCAGCCCGTGTCGTCGATGTAGTCGTTGGTGAAGTTGCCCAGGTGCGCGCGGATGTTGCGGTCGTACGTGTTCGCGATCGCGTACCTGTAGCTGCCCATCCCGGTGATCCGGATGTTGTCGATGACCGCGGTGAGCGCATTCGCCGAGTTCCACCAGCCGGTCGTGGCGAAGAGCCCGGTGCCGTTGTCGTAGGACATCATCAGCGCGGTGGCGGCGGCGGTGCGGCGGTCGCCCGCATTCCAGGTCGTGCGCGCCCACTGGGTGCACGCGATCTCCGGTCGGTCGCCGGCCTTGCCGCAGGCGCGCAGCGCGCCCACGCCGAGGCCCGCCCAATCGTCCACATTGAACATCAGCGTGCGCCAGCCGCGCTGGCCGGCCGGGGTCCTGGTCAGGCCCAGCCGGGTGCCTGACGCCCAGGTGCGCCCACCGTCGAACGAGCGGTCGAGCCACACCTCGTCGCCCGGGTTGCCGGTCTCGATGGAGGCCCACCCCATCGCGTCGGAGTCGTCGAAGTGCAGCACGATGCGGCGGCCGAAGAGGGTGGCGCTGACCGGCTGGCGGTCAGCGGGCGACAGCGCGGGGTCGCGGCCGTCGCAGTAGCGATTGCAGATGGTGGCCGCGGCGGCGACCCCGGCGAAGGCGAGCGGGGCCAGCAGCGCCGCGGCGATCAGCACGGCGAGGCGGCGAACGACAGCGAGAGCGCTCTCTACCACAAGGGAACGATAACGATGAATTAAGCGCCGGACAAGGAGCCCGCCTTCGCCATCGCGTGCTGCATCAGCGTGATCAACACGTCCTTGCCGGAGGATGTCTTCCGGGCGTCACAGAGCAGCAGCGGCACGTCCGGATCGAGGTTGAGCGCGAGCTTGACATCCTCCACTGTGTACTGTGGCGCGTCGTCGAAGCAGTTGACCGCGACGATGAACGGGGTGCCCCGCCCCTCGAAGTAGTCGATCGACGGGAAGCTGTCGGCGAGCCGGCGGGTGTCAGCCAGCACCACGGCACCTACCGCGCCCATCGACAGCTCGTCCCAGACAAACCAGAAGCGGTCCTGTCCCGGCGTACCGAAGAGGTAGAGCACGACCTCCTCGGAGATGGTGATCCGACCGAAGTCCATGGCCACGGTAGTGGTGGTCTTCGTCTCCACGCCGGAGGTGTCGTCGACGCCGACGCTGGCCTCGGTGATCACCTCTTCGGTCCGCATTGGACGGATCTCGCTGACCGCGCCGACGAGCGTGGTCTTGCCGACGCCGAACCCGCCCGCGATCAACACCTTGATCGCCATCGGAATGCTGGCGTCTGGGGCCTTCTCAGAGAGAGCGGAGCCCATTGATCACCGCCTTGAAGATCCTCTCCGGAGGAGTGTGGCTTGTCGGCTGGGGCTCGCGGGCCAGGATGTACCCCTTGTCCAGGAGATCGCCGAGCAGCACCCGCACGATCCCGAGCGGGAGCGTGAGGTGGCCGGCGACCTCGGCAACGGACAGCGGGCGCTGGGCCAGCCGCATGATCGTGACGTGCTCGGGCTGGAGGCCCGCCGCGAGTGACGGGACCGAGCGGGTCGCCACCACCAGCGAGATCAGGTCGAACTCGCCCCGCGCCGGCGCGGTACGGCCTCGGGTCATCGCGTACGGCCGCACGACCGGCCCGGCTTCGTCGTCGTGCCAGACTTCGTCGTCCGGCGCCTGCGTCTTGGGGTCCAAAGGGTCACCTCCCGTCGGGTGGGCTCAGTGAGGAACGCGAGGGTGTGGTCAGGAACTGGCCGACGCGGGTCACGAGCATCGCCATCTCGTACGCCACGAGCCCGACGTCGGCGTCCTCCGTACCGATCACGGCCAGGTTGGCCCGCTGGCCGGCGGCGGTAACGAAGAGGAAGAGCGTGTCCATCTCCACAATGGTCTGTCGCACGCTGCCGCCCTTGAACTGGCGGCCGGCACCACGGGCCAGGCTCTGGAAGCCGGACGCGACGGCCGCGAGATGCTCGGCGTCCTCGCGACTCAAATCCCGCGACGCGGCGATGAGAAGGCCGTCCGCGGAGAGCACCACGGCCTGCTTTACCTCGTCAACCCGCTCGACCAGGTCGTCCAGCAACCATGCCAGGTCGCTGACGGAACTTGTCGTCTGGGCCACTTGTCGACCTCTTTCTGCGCTGTACGTGTTTCTGCGCTGTACGTGCCGAGCGGGGGTTATGCGGAGGGCTCGGTGTCGCCGGTCGACGCTGACCGATCCGGCTCGGCTGTCGGCCGCGGGATCTCCGCGCCAAGCCGCCGTTCCGCCTCGGCGCGCCCGCGCCGAGTGGCCGACTGGTACGACGACATCATGCTGCGGGTCTGCTCTGGCGTACGCGGTGCGGACGCTGGCGGCTGATCCGCGGGGGTGGACGGGGTCTCCCGCAGCGGCGCGGCGAGGCTTGCCTGGCGTACGCGCCACGGCAGCCCGGACGGGGTGAGGGTCACCGCGTCGCGCGGTGGCTCGGGATGGCCGTTGCCGTTGGTCTCCGACCCGTCGCCACCAGCAGCGGGCGCCGGCGGCCGGCCGGCCGTGGGCAGCTCCGTGTCCCGGCGCTCGGGCGGGGTGAACCGGACCCGGGCGATGATCGGCGCGGGCGAGACGGGGGTTTCCGGCTTCGGCTCCGCAGCGGCCTTCGACGCGCTGGGCAGCGGGGTCACGGGCGACGGGCCGTTGATCGGCACCGGCCCGCTCGGGGCAGCGTCGGGTGCGGCGCGCAGCGACTGGTACGCCCGCACCCGCCGGTCGGTCTCGGCGACCTCGGCCTCAGCGGTCTCCGCCTCGGCGTCCTCCGGCGCATCCTCCGTCTGCTCGGACACGACAAGAGTGGACGGGACCAGCACTATCGCCATCGTCCCGCCGTACGGCGAGCGGCGCAGGCGCACGTCGATCCCGTGCCGCTCGGCTAGCCGGCCGACCACGTAGAGGCCGAGGCGGGCGGTGCTGGAGAGGTTGAACTCCGGCGGGTTGCTCACCAGCTCGTTGGCCGCGGAGAGCTCCTCCTCGCTCATGCCGAGGCCGCGGTCTTCGATCTCCACGACGAAGCCGTTGGCCACCTTCTGGCCGCCGACGTTGACCATCGTGTACGGCGGGGAGAACGAGGCCGCGTTTTCGATCAGCTCGGCGAGCAGGTGGATCACGTCGCTGACCGCCCGGCCGGAGAGCGACGCCGGGTCGATCGGCAGCACGGAGACGCGCGTGTAGTCCTCGACCTCGGCGACCGCGCCTCGCACCACGTCGACGAACGGCACCGGGCTGCGCCACCGGCGGCCCGGCACCGCGCCGGAGAGCACGATGAGGTTTTCCGCGTTGCGCCGCATACGGGTGGCGAGGTGGTCCACTTTGAACAGGTCGGCCAGCTCGTGCGCGTCGGTCTCCCGCCGCTCGATCTCGTCGAGCACCTTGAGCTGGCGGTGCACCAGCGCCTGGTTGCGGCGGGCCAGGCCGAGGAAGAGGTCGCGGACACCGTGGCGCAGCTCGGCCTGGTCGACGGCGGCCCGGATCGCGGTCTCCTGGACCGCGTTGATCGCCTGACCCACCTGGCCGATTTCGTCGTTTCCGAATGTCAGTGGTGGTGCCTCGGTCGCCACGTCGACCTTTTCACCCTCGCGCAGCCGGTCGACCACGCTGGGCAGGCGGGTGTTGGCCAGGTCCCACGCGGCGTTGCGGAGCAGCTCAAGCTGGCGGACCAAGGCACGCGCCGTCGTGATGGACATGACGATGGACGCGATGACAGCGAGCAGACCCAGACCGCCGGCGAGGATGAGCCGCACGACCACGCCGATCACGCTCGGCACGGCACGGTCGAGGACCGCGTCTCCACCCGTGAGGACGACGTCCTGGTACTGGGCCAGCACCGGCGTGCTCGCCGCGGTCCAGGAGGAGAGGTCGACGGGTGGGCCGTCCGCGGACCGGCCGGCGCGGATCAGGCGCTCTTCGAGGCTGCTGAGTCCGGCGTACCCGACGCCACCGGTCATCTCGTCGTACCGCAGGCGGTCGGACGCCGGCAGCTCGGCGGCCATGAGCTCGGCCTGGTAGCGATGGGCACCCACCAGCTGCGTGAACGCCTCGTGCTCGGCTGTCGTGAAGCGGCCGGCCGCGAGCACACCCGCGATGAGCGCGTCCTCCTGGGCCAGCACCTCGCGGGCGCGGCCAAGGCCGATCAGCGTGCGGACGTCTTTGGCGAGCGCTTTGTCGTCGAGCGTCGCCATGGAGTCGTAGATGCGGTAGAGCGAGTCGATGGCCTCGGTGAAGGTGGCGCCCGCGCGGACCCGGTCGACGCCACTTCCGGCGTCGACCGCCTGGCGCCCGGCCGTCAGCTCGTCGAGCCGCCCGATGCTCTCGTTGATGCGCTGCTGGAGCGCGTCGCTGCCCATCCACCGCACGGTGCTCGCGTGCACCTTGTCGATGAAGATGGCGCGTGCGGCGTCGGTGCTGGCCCGCTGGGCGTCGAGGTCCTGTCGCTGCTGGGCGCCGCGATCGCCGAGGTAGACGAGCGAGAGCCGCCGCTCCTTCTGGAGCTCCAGCACCAGCGGCTCGCTGGGCTGGGCAACGTTGCTGTCGAGCGAGCTCACCGAAAGCAGATTGAGACCTTCGCGCAGCGTCACATACGCAGCGAAGGCCCAAAGCGCAAACAGTGACAGCAGGAGAGCAACAATCTTGGCCCGCACGTTTGAGCTGCGGAATCTCATCGCACCAGTCCCAACCGCCGGCTTGGGGTGATTGACCCCGGGCACCCTAGCAACGCCGCGAGTGGTCTCTCAAGCCACGGGGTCTACATCGGACCGACCGGAAGGTGTACCGACGATCATGAGAAATGGCGTTGTGCCTGGTGTAGCGCGGCGAGCATGGCGGCTCGAACGATCGCTTCCGGCAAATAGAGATCTTTGTCGTGCCACATCGGTGGATCACCTGATCGGTCGACCGACTGGCCTTGAAATGAGCGTGAAACATGCGGGTAGCCACGCATAAGCGCACCTTCTGCGCGACCATTCGGACGAGTAAGCAGAATACGCATCGCGTACCCGGTTTCCTCGCCTGTGCCCTGCCACACCCCCACGAACCGTCTGGGCGCTGGGTGTCGAGGACCCAATCGACCGCCCGGTCGACGGCGACCCGCGCGGCCGGCCCCTCGCCAAACCGGTCGAGCGCCAATGCGCAGCAGGCGGTGGCGTAGAAGGGCGAGGCGTGCCACCGGTCCAACCAGGAGCCATCGGGGTCCTGCTGGTCGGCCAGCCAGGTGGTCAGCCGCCGAGTGGCGTCGGCATACCGGCTGGCTCGTTCGGGGCCTGTGCGCAGATAGTGGCCGAATGCCTCCAACACGTGCGCGTTGACGCTGACGGACCGCCCGTCCTCGCCCTGCCACGTACAGAAGTGCGTTCCTGTCTCGTACGCCCACAGGCTGTCCGGCTCGCGGACGGCGCCGAGCTGAGCGAGGGCGGAAAGCGCCATCGCCGTGGTGTCCGCGTCCTGCGGCAGGCCGCGCCCGGCGGGTGTGCCGGTCGGACCCACCGCCACGTCCAGCTCGCGGAGCAGGCTCTCCGGCACGGCGAGCGGCACGCCCGCCTCGGCCAGCCAGCTCAGCACCCACGCGCGTTCGAAGACGGTGATCGGGGCGGCGCAGGGCACCGGGCCGCCATACCGGTCGGCCACCGCCTCCAGGTAGCGCCGGCCCGGGTCGTCCACGGCAGGGGCGCCGCCGTTGCCCAGCCACGCCGCGGTCGCGGCGGGCGAAGCGCCGATCGGACCGTCCACCCGCTCGTGCAGGGAGAACGGATGGACCACCTCCCACGCGTGCATCAGCTTTTCCGGTACCGCCCGCCCGGCGGCCAGCACGGCGCGCAGCCGCGCCAGCGCCGAACCGTCCGCTTCGGGTGGTAGCGGGAGCGGCATCCGGCCGTGGCGATGCAGACGGGCGTTGATGGACTCCACGAGCGCCGGGATGATCAGCTCGATGGCTGGCATGTCCGGCAGCGATACCGGACCGCGGAGCCAGGAGTGCAGCACCGCCACCCCCCGATCGGCCGCGGCAGCGGCACCGCCCGCCTCCGGCAGCAGCGCGTCGGTCGCACTGAGCGTCGGCACGAGCGCGTAGCCATCCGGCCCGCCCCAGCCGCCGTCCTCCCGCTGGCCTCCCATCAGGTACGTGACCCGCTCCCGGTGGCCCCGGAGCCACGGCGCCAGCGCCACGAGCCGCCCCGTCTCGTACACCGACGTGCTGACTCTCCCCCACGGGTGGATCCGTAGCCCGGCAACGAGCTCCCGCGCCGCCGCGACCACGTCGATCGGGGCGAACGCCACCTCCACTGTCACAGTGCGCCCCAGTAGTCGGTGACTCCGTAGAAGCCCACGCAGAACTCCATCTGCCGCTCCAGGTAGTCGGCGAGCGCCGGCTGGCGGTCCCGGAGGGGGGCGATGAGACGCCGGGCCTCGTCCGCGAGCACGCGGACGTGCTGGCCCACCGCTGTCCGGTCGGGACCGAGCATCAGCGCGTTGAGATCCCCCCACTTGACGTCCCGGTCATATGTCGCCAGATCGTTGAGCAGTCGGATCACGCGCTGCACGGCCCAGCTTGCCAGTCGAACGTCGTCAATGTCTACAGCGGACGGAGGTTGACTTGTGTGGATCCAGTGCGCCACGAAGACAAACGAGAACCCCAAGTTGTCGGCGTTGTCGAGATATTCCTCAAAGGACGGACGGGCGACACCGGCCGCCTTCCATTGGTGCTCTCGTACCATCGCGTCGAGCATCCGGCGCAGTTCCTCGCGCCACACCGGCCCGAGCACGGGGTAGGCGTCAGCGCCCGCCAGCTCGTCGCGGACTTCGGCGAGAAACGCGGTCAGCTCGTCGTCCGGGTCCGGATCCGCGCCCCCGGCCGCAGCCATGCAGCGGCGGGCGATGGCGGCGGCCTCCTCGGCCGAACTGGCGACGTAGTCCACCTGCCAGTCCAGCGCGAAGCACCAAAGCGTGGCCCGGTTGGCCATCCGCTGCTGTCCACTGTCGAGGGTCGGGCCGCTGAACGCCATCGCCAGCGCCAGCGTGCTGTACAGCGCGTCGTCGAAGGGCTTCGCCGCGAACAGCCCGGGGTAGGCCTCGGCCCACCGCCGCATCTCGCGCTGCGTCTGGCCCGCCACGGCACAGATCCGCCCACTCTCCGCGGCCGGGTGCATCTGTTACGCCGCCAGGGTCCGCTGCACGGGCAGCAGCGTCATCCGCACCTCACTCGCCGGGCGCAGCGACGCGGCCACTTGTGGCCCCGGCATCGCCTGGCTAGCCAGCCGCGGCCGGAAGCGGCTCAGCATCGCCGCGACGATGAGCTGTGCCTCGACGAGGAAGACATGCTTGCCGATGCACTGGTGCGGGCCACCGCCGAACGGAAAGTACGCGTACCGGTGCACATGTCCGCTCACCCCCGGCTCGAAGCGATCGGGCCGGAATTCGAGCGGGTCTGCCCAGTGCGCGTCAAGCCGCTGGGTGAGGAACGGGCTGATGAGGACCGTGGCGCGTGGCCTTAGCCGCACTCCGCCGATGACGTCTCCGGCTACCGCGGTGCGCGGGAAGAGCCAGCCCGACGGATACAGGCGCAGTAGCTCGTCCAGCACCATCCGGGTGTACCCGAGGCCGGCGAGGTGTTCGCGGCGCACCCTGTCCGACCCGACCACCTGGTCGACCTCCGCGTAGAGCCGGCCGGCCACCTCGGGGTGCGCCTGTAGCACCGGCCACAGCCAGGTGAGCAGGACGCCGGTCGTCTCGGTCGCGGCGCCGAACATCGTCACGACGTCGTCTCGCACCTGCTGCTCGGTCAATGGCTGCCCGTCGGCCCCCCGCGCCCGGCAAAGGGTGGCGACGATGTCGTCGCCGTCACCGGGATCGCGACGGCACTCCCGGACGATCGGAAACACGATCTCGTCGATGGTCCGGACCGCGCGGCGGAAGGCCCTGTCGCCAGGGAGCGGCACCGCGTTGGGTACGAACGGGAGGAGCAGCCGGAAGGCGATCGAGGTGGCGATCGTGTCCAGCGCCGGAACCATCCGTTCGGCCTGCTCCACTGTGATCCGGTCGCGGAAGAACACCTTGATGACCGTCAGGTGCACGATCCGGCTCATCTCGGCGCCCGCGTCGATCGGGGTGCCCTCCCGCGCGTACCGGTCGAGGTCGTCGACGGCGGCGGCGATCATGTCCGCCATGCTGTCGACCAGCGATTCGACGTGCTTGGCGGAAAACAGGGGCTGGAGGTTACGGCGGCTCGCCTCCCACACCGGACCGTCCGCGAGGATGCCCTCGCCGAGCAGCCGGCGGATCGGCCGCCAGAAGAGACCCTGCCCGTCCCGTACGTAGTTGTCCACGTTGTCGCGCAGGACGTGCTGTACATGGTCGGGATTGGTCACGAGATAGGGGCGGAACCAGCCCAGTTCCAGCCGGACCACCTCGCCGTCGGCCTCCTCGGCGATCGCCTGGAGGGCGCCGAACGGATCGCGGATCAATCGGGGAAGGGTGCGGTGGATCGGGATGCGGCGCGCATTCCGGACACCCACGGCATCGACGTCGAACGACATGGTGGTGACCCCCTCAACCCCCCGCGCGTGACGCCTTGCACCTTTAGGATCACTCAAAGCGATCTAGAAATGCCGCGCGTGGAAGTTGTTTTGAGTCCCACCAAAACATCAGACATATCGGACCATCGATACACATCGCAGTGTTGATCAGGGACGCCGTGGTAGGGCGCGCCGCACGACACGCCCGCCAAGTCCCTGATCAACCGCGGGTTAGAAGAGGCCGCTCACCCAGTTGAACGCGTCCATCACCCAGTCGGTCTGCCTTAGGTAGGCGATGCCCACGCCCACCAGGAAGATGCCCGTTATTAGGTGGGCGCCGCGGGCGCTACGGCGGATCCGGCCGAGCTGGCGCTCCAGGACGATCCTGCCGACCATCCGGGAGAGCGCGAACAGGCCTGCGGCGACACAGAGCGAAAGCAGAAAGGTGAGCACGGGGGTGGTGAGGTCGCCCCGAGTGGAGATCGCCCAGATGCCCCAGCAGACGAACGCGACCAGCGCACCGAAGAGCGTCCACCCGCTGCCGATCCGCCACTGGCCCCGGTGGTAGCCCGACGGGGCCCACCGCGGGTCCGGCTCGGGCTCCGGCCACCCTGTACCGGTCGGCTCGTGCGGCACGGCCGGCGTGACCGGCGCATTCGCCCTCGGCTGGACCTGGGCGACACCCCGCTGGTACGACTGCGGCACCGACTGCGGTGGCATGTCCACCGTCCGCTCGGCCCATGGCTGGTTCTGGTCTGCCATGATCTCCTCCCCCGGACCTGGATGGCTCCGGCGTCGCCTGGGCAGACCCGGCCGGATCCTCACGTCCGAGGGTACTGAGGGTTAGCGACGCGACAAATCAGTCGCCCAGGCTGCCATCAATCAGTTACACAGAACGCATGAGCGACGCCGAGCTCCCCCTCCGCCCCGCCACTCCCGACGACTTCCTGAAGGCTTCGAACCTGCTGTTCGGCCTCTTCCACCACTCGGTCGACCAGGACGCCCAGGATCTCGACCGGCAGGTCTGGGAGGCCGACCGGACGCTGCTCGTCACCGACGGGGACGAGGTGGTCGGCCACACGTTCGCCGCCGCCCGCGACATCACCGTACCGGGCGGCGTGCTGCCCGCGGGGCACATCACCGGGGTAGGCGTCGCGCCCACCCACCGGAGGCGAGGGTTGCTCACCCGGCTGATGCGGCGCCAGCTGCGGGACCTGCACGACGCCGGGCGGGAGCCGCTCGCCGTGCTGTGGGCGAGCGAGGCACGGATCTACCCCCGCTTCGGGTACGGCCTGGCATCCACGCGGCTGGAGCTCACCATCGACACCCGGGAGGTCCGGCTGCCGGAGGCCACCGCCGCGGGCCGGCTCCGCGTCGGCGCTCCGGCCGATCTCTTCCCCGAGCTGAGCAAGGTGTACGACATGGTGCGCCAGGAGCGTCCGGGCTGGTCGAGCCGGGACGAGGGCTGGTGGGCTCAGGTGCTCGCCGACTCGCCCGGCCGGCGCGACGGCGCCACCGAGCGGCGGGCCGTGGTGCACGAGGGCGAGGGCGGCGTCGACGGGTACGCGGTGTGGCGCACCAAGGGCGGCTGGAATCACGGCGGCCCGAACGCCGAGGTGCACGTGAGCGAGATCGCGGCGACCGACCCGGTGGCGTACGCGGCACTGTGGCGCTTCCTGCTCGGCATCGACCTGGCCCGCACGGTGACGTACGGGTTCGCCGCGGTGGACGACCCGCTGCTGTACCTGGCCAGCGACCCCCGCCAGCTGAACACGCACTTCTCCGACGGCCTCTGGCTGCGCGTGGTCGACCTGCCGGCGGCGCTGGCCGCGCGGCGGTACGCGAGCGATGTCGACGTGGTGTTGGAGGTGAGCGACCCGGTACTGCCGGAGAACGCCGGCCGCTGGCGTGTCACCGGCGGGCCCGGCGGCGCGGCCTGCGAGCGTGTCGACACCGAGCCCGACCTGGCCTGCGACATCGCGGACATCGGTGCGGCGTACCTGGGCGGCAGCTCGCTCGCGGCCATGGCCGCCGCGGGACGGGTACGCGAGCTGCGCCCCGGCACACTCAACGCGGCGAGCACCGCATTCGGCTGGTACCGCCAACCGGCCGCGCCGGAAGTCTTCTGACGGCGTACGGATAGACCTCCGGTACGGTCAGTGCATGGCGGATCCTGAGCGTAGGCGGCGCCGGTTGCGGCAAGGCTCGACCGAGCGGCCGGTCCGTCCGCGGCCCCCGGACGACGACCGCGAGCTGCCCGATCCGGACGCGGCCACGGCGGTGACGTCCGAGGTGCTCGACCCGGACCCGCCGGCCCGCGCGCCGGACGAACGGGACACCGAGCGCGGGCTGCGCGGCCTTGTCGGCTCAGGGTCGTCGCAGGTGGGCATCAGCGCCGCGATGCGCGCCCGCGACGCGGGGCGGCCGACCGACGCCGACCTGGCCGAGGCGCGGGAGCGGCTGGTCATCGTCCGGCGCAACTGGGTGCCGAGGGACGATCCGCCCCGCGGCACCCGGTAGTTCGCCGGTTACGGAAGCGGCGGCAGCTCCTGGCTCCCCTCGTACGCCGCGACCTGCTTGATCCGCCGCGCGTGGCGCTCGCTGCCGGAGAACGTGCTGGTCACAAACGCCTCGACGATCGCCGTCGCCTCGTCGATCGTGTGCTGGCGGGCACCGATCGCCACCACGTTGGCGTCGTTGTGCTGGCGGGCGAGCTGGGAGGTCTCGACATTCCAGGCGAGGGCGGCTCGCGTACCGGCGATCTTGTTGGCCGCGATCTGCTCGCCGTTGCCCGAGCCGCCGATCACGATGCCGAGACTGCCCGGGTCGCCCACCACGCGGGCGCCGGTGTGCAGGCAGTACGCCGGGTAGTCATCCTCGGGGTCGAACGCGTGCGGTCCAACGTCGACCGTCTCGTACCCCTGCTTGCCGAGATAGTTGACGAGGTGGACCTTCAGCTCGTAGCCGGCGTGGTCGGCTCCCAGGTAGACGCGCATACCGCGCAGTCTTTCAGGCCGTGAGGGCGGCGCGCAGACCGGCCGCCGCCTGGTCCGCCGCCACACCCGCGGCATCGAAGAGGGCGAGCTTGCGGATCCACCCGTGGTTGACGCCGAGGTACCGGACGACAACCGTCGGCACGCCGGCCGCGAGGAGCGCGTCGCCGTACCGCTCACCCTCGTCGCGAAGGATGTCGTACTCCGCGGTGAGGATCAGCGCCGGCGGCAGCCCGGCCAGGTCGGCGGCGAGCGGTGCGACGTCAGGGCTCTCCTGGTCGCCACCGTCCGCCAGGAACATCGCCCAGAAGAGTGCCATCGCGGTCGACTCGAGGCCGTAGTCGCCCAGCTCGCGGTACGACTGCGAGGACATCGCCGGGTCGATCACCGGGTTGATCAGCAGCTGGTACGCGAACGGTGTCCCGGCGTCGCGCTGCCGCCGGGCGAGCACGGCGGCGAGCTGGCCGCCCGCGCTGTCCCCGCCGACCGCAACCCGGGTGGCGTCCACGTCCGGCGCCGCACCGGTGCCATTGGCGGATCTGCGGAGCCAGGCCAGCGCCGTCTCGGCGTCGTCGATCGCGGCCGGGTACGGGTGCTCGGGTGCGAGCCGGTAGTCGACCGAGAGCACCGCGCAGCCGGACCCGTCGGCGATCCGCCGGCACAGCCGGTCGACTGTCTCCACGCTGCCCATCGCCCAGCCGCCGCCGTGCAGGTAGAGCAGGACGGGCGCGCCCGGCACCGGCACGTACAGCCGGCAGGGCACGCCGTCCGCGTCCACATCGGACACCTGGGCCACCGGGACCGGTGGGCCGCACTCCCGGTCGACCGCGGCCACCATCGCCGCCCGACTGGCCATCAGCTGGGCCAGCGGATCGGCCGTGATCTGCTCCTGGGTCGGCCGGGGCCGGGCCGCCAGCGAGGCCGTCACCTGCGGATGGAGCTTCATCCGAGCTGCGCCAGGACCAGGCCACCACGGGCCTTCGGCGTGAACCAGGTGCTCTTGCGCGGCAGCTTCTGCCGGCCCAGGTTGACCGAGACGAAGTCCTCGACGGTCACCGGCGCGATCAGGATGGCCAGCTCCGCCCGCCCGGCGTCGACCTCGCCGGCGAGCCAGGCGGCCGGGTAGTCGCCGCCCACGTAGGTGATCCGCTTGTCGCCCGGGTCCAGCCCCAGCGCGTCGCGCAGCACGGCCCGCTCGACAAGGGCGTGGTCCAGGTTGTCCACCGCGCTCGCGCCCGGGGTCGGCGGCAGCGTGACCGCGTACGTCTCGCCACCCGTGTAGAGGTGGATGGTCCCACCGGCGGCCGGGACGGACGGCGGGCCAGCCTCCGCGCGGACCTCGGCGCCCGCCGCGCGCAGGCGGTCGAGCAGCTCGGGTACGGGCACGGTCAGCTCGCTGACCAGCCGGTTGTACGGCTGGATGGTGACCGAGCCGGGCGTGGTGATCACGGCCAGGAAGCGCGTGAGCCCGCCGGTCTGCGCGGCGAGGCTGCGATGGTTTCCGTCGGCCACGACGAGCTCGCCACCGCCGGCCAGCGCGGTCAGCTCGTCCTGCTCGGGCCCGGGGGCAACCAGCCACACCGCGTGGGTACGGCCGGCCTGGTCGACGTCGGTCGCGGCCGGGGCACCGGCCCGGTCGGTCGCCGCGGCGAGGGCCGCGTGCAGGTCGTCGCCGCGGCCGGTCTGGAGCAGCAGCACGGGAGAGAGAAGGTGGCCGGTGGCGGCGGCGAGCGCCACCCGCTCGCGCACCTTCTCGATGAAGACGTCTTCGTTGCGGATTACCAGGCCGGGCTCGTCGGCGTTGGTCGAGATCTGCTCGGTCTCGACCATGGCGAAGATGCCGAACGCCGGCGGCTCGCCGGGCGCCGTGATCCGGTAAAGCGCGATGACCTGCTCGGCGAGGGAGTAGCTGCCGTCCGCCTTGGCCTCGGCGAGCCGCTCCACGGCGGCCGGAAGCGCGTCCGCGAAGCTGCTGCCGAGGCTCTCCGGCGCCCGGTGGGGCATCTCGACGGCGAGGGCGCTGTGCGGGTTGTCGGCGATGATCGAGGTGATCTCGGCATCATCGGCGAACTCGTCGTAGTTTTGCGCGCCGGTGCCACCGGTGGTGATCCAGGCCCGGGCGATCGGGTGCACGATCGTCATAGCGCGTGACGGTACCGTCGCGGACCGGTGTGACGTCCGACACCCCAACCCCGTCCCGGACCGTGATCAGGCCCTGGTCAGAGGCCTCTCAGTCGAATTCCGGCTTGGCCTCGCGGGTGCGCTTGATCTCGTAGAAGCCGGGCGTGCCGGCGACCAGCAGCACGCCGTCCCAGAGCTTGCCGGCGGCCTCACCCTTGGGGGCCGGGGTGATGACCGGGCCGAAGAACGCGATCTTGTCGGCGCCGTCCGGGCCGGGGGCGTGGATGACCGGGGTACCGACGTCGAGGCCGACCGGCTTCATACCGGCGTCGTGACTGGCCCGCAGTGCCGCGTCGTACTCCGTGGATTCGCCCGCCTTGGCGAGGTCGGGATCGAGGCCGGCCTCGACAAGCGCCGCGTGGTACAGCTCGGGCCCGCGCTCCTGCTTGCCGGGGTGGATGCGGGTGCCGAGCGCGGTGTAGAGGTCGCGCAGGACGTGAGGGCCGTACGCCTGCTCGGCCGCGATGCAGATCCGCACCGGCGCCCAGGAGTTATCCATCATCTTCCGGTACGACTCCGGGAGGTCCCGACCCTCGTTGAGCACGGAAAGGCTCATCACATGGAACTGGATGTCGACCGGGCGGACTTTCTCCACTTCGAGTAGCCAGCGGGAGGTGAGCCACGCCCAAGGGCAGACCGGATCGAACCACATGTCAACTGATGAACGCTCAACCATGAATTACATACTCCTCTCGACGTGCGGTGGAAGGCACGTGGACCGGCTCGTGAACTGGGCCACCCCCTATTCGGTGACGCAGGCATGACAGACTCGTTCGACGGGCTGTCGACCAGGACCGCTCGATCGGGCTGTCGACGACGACGGCGGAGAGGCAGGAGACCACCGTGGCCGGAGTGCGCAACCTGACCCAGGTAGAGGCGGCCGAACGCGCCCGCTTGCTTGAGGTCACCGGATACGACATCGCCCTGGACCTCTCCGGGGCTGGCAACGGTGATCAGACCTTCCGTTCCACCACACGGGTGACGTTCCGCTGCGCGGAGCCGGGCGCCTCGACGTTCGTCGAGGCCGCGGCCCAGCGGGTGCGCTCCGCCGAGCTGAACGGCCAGCCCGTCGACATCTCCGCCTGGTCTGCCGAGGATGGGCTGGTCCTCACCGGCCTCGCCGCGGACAACACACTCGTGGTCGACGCCGACTTCTTCTACTCGGCCAGTGGCCAGGGCCTGCACCGCAGCGTCGACCCGGTGGACAAAGAGGTGTACCTCTACTCCCAGTTCGAGACGGCCGACGCCCAGCGGGTGTATGCCTGCTTCGACCAGCCCGACCTCAAAAGCGTCTACACCTGGCACGCGATCGTCCCGGCGCACTGGAAAGTGGTCTCCAACTCGCCGGTCGCCACAGTGGAGCAGGACGGAGACACCAAGACCGTCCACTTCGACACGTCGGCCCGCATGAGTACGTACATCACCGCGCTCTGCGCCGGGCCGTACCACGAGGTGCGCTACGAGTACGACGGCATCGACCTGGGCTACTTCTGCCGCGCCTCGATGGCCCGGTATATGGACGACGGCGAGCTGCACACGATCACCACGCAGGGCTTCGACTATTTCCACCGCCAGTTCGGCGTGCGCTACCCGCTGCCCAAGTACGACCAGCTGTGGGTGCCCGACTTCAACGCCGGCGCGATGGAAAACTTCGGCTGCGTCACGCACGCCGAGGCGCACTACATCTTCCGCTCACAGGTCACCGACTTCGAGCACGAGCAGCGGGCCAATACGATCCTGCACGAGCTGGCCCACATGTGGTTCGGCAACCTCGTCACGATGCGCTGGTGGAACGACCTGTGGCTGAACGAGTCGTTCGCCGAGTGGGCGAGCCACTGGTGCAACACAAACGCCACCCGCTTCTCCGACGCGTGGACCACGTTCCTTTCCGTACGGAAGAACTGGGGCTACCGGCAGGACCAGCTCTCCTCCACCCACCCGGTGTACTGCGAGATGCCCGATCTGGCCGCGGTCGAGGTCAACTTCGACGGCATCACGTACGCCAAGGGCGCGAGCGTGATCAAGCAGCTCGTGGCGTACGTGGGCGAGGACACCTTCCTGGCCGGACTCCGCTCGTACTTCGGCCGCCACGCGTGGGGCAACGCCACCTTCGACGACCTGCTCAGCGAGCTTGAGTCGGCGTCCGGGCGGGAGCTGCGCAAGTTCGCCGCGCAGTGGCTGGAGACCGCGCAGGTCAACACGCTGCGGCCGGTGGTCGAGATCGCCGCCGACGGCACGTACACGTCGGTGACCGTGTCGCAGGAGGCGCCGGCGGGGTACCCGGTACTGCGCACTCACCGGATCGGGGTGGGCCTGTACGACCTGGTCGACGACCGGCTGGTGCGGCGCGATCGGCTCGAGGTCGACGTGACCGGCGAGAAGACGGACCTGCCCCAGCTCGCCGGCGTGCGGGCGGCCGACGTGCTGCTGCTCAACGACGACGACCTGACGTACGCGAAGCTCCGCCTCGACGAGCGTTCGATGGCCTCGGTCGTGCAGCACATCGCCGGCTTCGAGTCCTCGCTCCCCCGCGCCCTGTGCTGGGCCGCCGCGTGGGACATGGTGCGCGACGCCGAGCTTGCCGCCCGCGACTACGTGGCGCTGGTCGTGGCCGGGCTGCCCGCCGAGCGGGACATCAACCTGGTCACCGCCACGCTGCGGCAGGCGCAGAGCACGCTCTCGTTCTACGCCGACCCGGCCTGGGCGCCGTCCGGCTGGGCCGCGCTCGCCGCCGCCGCGCGTACGTCGGTCGCGGCCGCCGAGCCGGGCAGCGGCTTCCAGCTCGCCTGGGCCCGCGCGTACGCCTCCTCCTCCCGGGACGCCGCCGACCTGGCCGTGCTCCGGGGCTGGCTCGACGGCGAGGGCGTGCCCGAGGGGCTGACCATCGACACCGAGCTGCGCTGGTCGCTCGTGCAGTCGTTGAGCGCCAAGGGTGTGGTGGGCGCCGAGGAGATCGAGGCCGAGTTGGCGCGCGACCGTACGGCCAGCGGCGAGCGCGAGGCGGCGTACGCGCGGGCGCTCCTGCCCACCCCGGAGGCCAAGGCCGAGGTGTGGCGGCGGCTGACCGGCGAGGAGGCGCTGCCCAACTGGGAGCACCGGTCGCTGCTCCAGGGCTTCCAGCACCCGGTACAGGTGGAGCTGACCGCGCCGTACGTCGAGCCGTACTTCGCGACCGTCCGCCAGGTGTGGGACCGGCGGGACAGCGAGCCGGCGCAGGAGTTCGTGATCCTCTCCTACCCGGCGTACCAGGTGAGCGAGGCGACCGTCGCGGCTACCGACGCCTGGCTGGCCCAGGATGGGCACCCGGCTCCGCTGCGTCGCCTGGTCGCGGAGGGCAAGGACGGGGTCGTACGCGCGCTCAAGGCCCGCGCCCGGGACGCGCAATCTTGATCATCTAACTCCGGTACCTGTGGTGCCGGCGTCGTGCTTGCGCCTCATACCACACGCTGGCTTGATCGGGGCGTTTTCCACAGGCGGCCCGGCCGTCCACAGGCGCGTGGCGGGCGCTGGCGGGTGACCCGTGGACGGCCGATCCTTTCGGCCATGACCCAGGTGTACGACGAGGCCGCGTCGCAGGAGGCTCCCCGGCCGAGGTCGAGCGGCTGCGGGCGGTGGTGCGCGTGCTGCCGCCGGCCGCGGTGCTCACCCACCACACGGCCGCGATGCTGTATGGGTTCGGCGTCGTGCCGACCGACACGCTGCACATCACGCTGCCGGCCGGCACGACACTGCCCCAGCGGCGGGGCATCGCGGCGCACGGGGCGGTGCTGCCTTTCGCCGACGTCCGCGACGTCCTCGGCCTGCGCTGCCTCGGCCCGGCCCGGTGCGCCGTCGACCTCGCCCGCCAGCTCGGCCGCCTCGACGCGCTGGCCGTGCTCGACGCGGCACTCCGCGTGGGCGCCTGCACGCCGGACGACCTGGCCGACGAGGTGGCCCGGCACGACGGCCTGCGCGGCGTGCGCCAGGCCCGCGAGCTGGTGCGGCTAGCCGACCCTCGGGCGCGCTGCCGCCAGGAGAGCCACCTGCGCCTGATCCTGCACGACGGCCTGCTGCCCGCGCCTGAGCCGCAGCTCGTGGTGCTCGACGGCAGGGGCCGGGTGCGCTGCCGCATCGACCTGGGCTACGCCGAGGAGCGCGTGGGTGTGGTCTACGACGGCGACTCCCGCCTCGACCAGCCCCGGCACAACTGGCTGGAGACGCGCGGCTGGCGCCTGCTCTACTTCAACGACGACGACCTGTACGGGGAGCCCGACGAGCTGGTGCAGACCGTCCGGGCCGCGCTCTACCACCCGCGATGAGCGCTCACCTCTCAAAAAAGCGTGAGCTCGTCGCGCTCGATGCCGCGGAGCTTGTCGTAGTCGACGACCACGCAGCGGATGCCCCGGTCCTCGGCCAGCACCCGCGCCTGCGGCTTGATCTCCTGCGCGGCGAAGACGCCAGCCACCGGCGCCAGCAGCGGGTCGCGGTTGAGCAGCTCCAGGTAGCGGGTCAGCTGCTCGACACCGTCGATCTCACCTCGGCGCTTGACCTCGACGGCGACCGCCGCGCCCGAGGCGTCCCGGCAGAGCAGGTCGACCGGGCCGATCGCGGTCATGTATTCGCGGCGCACCAGTGTGAAGCCGTCGCCGAGCGTGGTCGGATTGGCCGCGAGCAGCTCCTGGAGGTGCGCCTCGACGCCGTCCTTCTGCAGGCCCGGGTCGACGCCCAGCTCGTAGGAGGTGTCCTGGAAGATCTCCTCCAGCGTGATGCGCAGCTCCTCGCCGGCCTTGTTGACCACGCGCCACACGCCCGGCGCCTCTTCCAGGCGGCAGGGCGGACTCATCCAGTTCAGCGGCTTGTAGGCGCGATCGTCGGCGTGGATGGAGACCGACCCGTCCGCCTTGACCATGAGCAGCCGGGTCGCCAGCGGCAGGTGCGCCGAGAGCCGTCCGACGTAGTCCACCGAGCACCGCGCAATCACCAACCGCACCCGGAGAGACTAGCCAAACAGGCGCGGCGTGACCCGGAGGCCCCGCCGGAGGGCGGAGCGGATAGACCGTCACAAGTGGCACCGCGATGCGATGCTGGGATACGTGTTGGAAGCGCTCACCGGTACGGGCCTGGCCGCGTCGTCCGGGCTGAATGCGTACATTCCCCTGCTCACGATGGGTCTGCTCGCGCGCTACACCGACCTGATCGAGCTGCCCAGCGGGTGGAGCTGGCTGAGCAACGGCTGGGTGCTCACGATCCTGGCCCTGCTGCTCGCGGTCGAGTTCTTCGCCGACAAGATCCCGATGGTCGACAGCGTCAACGACGTTGTGCAGACCGTGGTGCGACCGACGGCGGGCGGGCTCGCCTTCAGCGCGGGCTCGAGCGCGGAGACCGTGACGGTAAGCGACCCGGGGCAGTTCTTCTCCTCCAACCAGTGGGTGCCGGTGCTGGTGGGCGTGCTCATCGCGCTCGGCATCCACGGCCTCAAGGCGACCGCGCGACCGGTGATCAATGCGGGGACTGCCGGTTTCGGTGCGCCCGTAGCCAGCACCGCGGAAGACGCCACCAGCGTGTTCATGTCGGTGATCGCGATCGTGCTGCCGTTCCTGGTGCTCTTCTTCCTCGTCGCGATGGTGCTAGCGTTCGTCTGGCTGGTCCGGCGGCGGCGGGAGCGCAAGCGCGAGCGCCAGGCCGCTCGGGCTGCCGGCTTCCGCGTCTGACCACAGGGGACGCAGCCACTGCCCCCGGTTCCGGCGCGGCCGCTGTCCGGCGAGACAACAGGAGAGTGCGCGTGCGCGAGGGCCGGCCGATCGTGCTGATCGCGGTGACCTCCGGTCTCCTGTCGGTGATGCTGGCCGTGGCTGTCAACGTGGCCACCGGCGGTTCGCTGCCCGGCCCGCTGAGCGGCGTGTCCTGGCTGGCCTGGCCAGCGATCGCCCTGCTCGGCGCGATCGCGGTCGGGCTGGCGATCCTGCAGCAGTCGCCCGGCCCTGGCCCACGACCTGTCCCCCGGCAGGTGCCTCGCGAGCTGCCGGCGGCGGTCACCGCGTTCGCCGGCAAGTCCGACCTCGCCGCGGTCAACCGGGTGCTGGCCGCTGGTTGCCGGGTGCTGGCGATCGCTGGGCCGCCCGGCGCCGGCAAGTCCACGCTGGCCCTGCACGTGGCGCACGAACGCCGACACCTCTTCGCGGACGGCGAGCTCTACGCGACGCTCCGCGGTGCGGGTCCCGACCCGGTGCCGCCAGAGGAGGTGCTCACCCGCTTCCTCGACCGGCTGGGCGTGCCGGAGGACGAGCGGCGCGGCGGTGTGGACGACCTCGCGGCGCGCTACCGTTCCGCGGTCGCCGACCGGCGACTGCTGATCGTGCTCGACAATGCCCGCGACGCGGCCCAGGTGCTCCCGCTGCTGCCCGGCGGCGCTGGCTGCCTGGTCATCATCACCAGCCGGCGGCTCATCGCCAACCTGCCGCACGCCGTCTCCCATCCGCTCGGCGGGCTGGACGACGCGGACGCGCGGGATCTCTTCGTCCACGCGGCGAGCGATGCCCGGGTGGACGACGATCCGGAGGGCGTGGCCCGGATCGTCGAGCTCTGCGGCGGTCTCCCGCTCGCGGTGCGGATCGCGGCCGCCCGGCTCAAGGCCCGTCCCGCGTGGAGCCTGGGCGACCTGGCCACCCGGCTCGCCGACGAGCGGCGCCGCCTCAACGAGCTGGAGCACGAAGACCTCGCGGTGCGCTCCAGCTTCGAGGCGTCGTATCGCGAGCTGTCCGAAGTGGACCGCCAGGTGTTCCGCCGGGCCGGGGCGCACCCCGGGCGTGTCTTCGGCCCCGCTGCGGCAGCCGCGCTGGCGCGACGCGACGAGCCGACCACCGAGCGGGCGCTGGAGCGGCTTGTCGACGTGCACCTCGTCGAGTCGCCAGCGCCTGACCGCTACCAGCTGCATGACCTGCTGCGCCTCTTCGCCACCGAGCGACTCTCCATCGAGGAGCCGCAGTACACGCCGGCGCCCTACCTGGACTGGCTCGCCGCGCACGCCGCCGCGGAAGAGCGGGAAAACATCGTGGCCGGCGTGCGGCACGCGGTGGCGATCGGGGCGTACGAGGCGGCGTGGACCATCGTCGGCACTGTGCACCCGCTGCTGACCGACTCCGCCGACCACCCGGACCGGCTCGCGCTGTGGCGTGAGGCGGCGGTCGCCGCGGCCGAGCTCGGCGACGAGGCGCGACGGGCCCGCGCCCTGCGGTGGGTCTCGTCGGCGTACCGCGACGCCGGTGAGGTGACCCGCGCGCTCGAGCCCGCTGCCGAGGCCGTGGCCATCGCCGAGCGGCTCGGCGACGGCGCCGCGGAGGCCGAGGCGTTCACCGTGTACGGCGAGTGCCTGCGCGACCTCAGCCGCTTCGACGAGGCCCGGGTGGCGCTGGAGCGGGCGGTTGACCTCTTCGTCGAGCTGGACGATGTCGACGAGGAGGTGGGTGCTCGCATCGCGCTGGGCACGCTCTTCAACTCGCTGTGGCAGCCCGAGCTCGCCGCGCCGGTGCTGGAGCGGGCGCGCGAGCTGATGCAGGCCGCGCAGGACCACCGGCGGCCGTGGACGCTGCTCGGGCTGAGCACGGCCTATCGGTTCACCGGGCGGCGGGCGGAGGCGGTCACGCTCAACGCCGAGGCGCTGGAGCTGGCGCGCGGCGGGAAGGACCGCTTCGCGTACGGGCACGGGCTGATCGAGCGCGGCTGGCTCGCCGTCGACGAGCGGCGGTACGACGACGCGGTCCAGGACATGCGCGCGGCGCTGGGGCTGTTCGAGGAAATCCGCCACGGCATCGGCGTCGGCCTGGCCTACCAGGCGATGGGCGAGGTGGCCGCCACGGCCGGGCGCCCCGCAGACGCGATCGCGGCGTGCGATGCGGCGATCGACCAGTTCGAGCGGCTGCGCGACCGGGTGCGCAACGGGCGGGCTCGGCTGCTGCGTGCCCAGGCGCTGGCCGATCTCGGGCGGGAGGCCGAGGCGCGGGGCGAGTGGCGCGCGGCCGAGGCGCTTATCGGCGATACGCCGCTTCCCGACGCGCCGCGCCGGCGGGAGAGCCTCCAGGAGCGCCTCGAAGGCTTCTGATGCCCATCTCCCACGCCTCGCTAGAGCCAGGCGGGGCGCTGCAAGGTCCAGAAGGCGGAGATGTGGCGGGCCCCGTGCCCCGCCACATCCCCTTGCCGATCACTCGCGGTGGGTCACTCCCAGCGGAAGAGCCGTGCCGCGAGCGCGCCGGCCGCCAGCAGGTAGCCCACCATCACGACCAGGTGCAGCGCGGACGGGAAGCTGCCGCTCCACGCGTCCTGCATCGCCTGGGACGCGGCGCCCAGCGGTGTGAAGTCACTGACCCGCCGCAGCCCGTCCGGCATGACCGGTCCGGGCGTCCACACGCCAGCGAAGAAGAGCATCGGGAAGTACACGAGCATGCCGATCCCGGTGGCGGTTTTCGCCCGCGGCGCGACCGCCGCGATCAGCAGGCCCATCGCGAACATCGCGGCCGTACCGAACACGAGCGCGATCAGGAAGCCAAGCACCTGCTGGGGCAGGTCCACGCCGAACGCCACCGCGCCGACGACAACCGCCAGCCCGACCGCGACGAGCGTGCCCGCGCCGTTGACCACAAGCTGCGCACCGAGCAGCTTGACCGGGCCGACTGGTGTGGTGGCCAGCCGGCGCAGCACGCCCCGCTCCCGGTACGTCGCCAGGTACGTCGGCAGCACGCTCACGCTCGTCGTGCAGATCGCCATCGCGAGCACGATCGGCACGTAGATGTCGATCGGCCGCAGCCCGTCCAGGTCGTCTGTCGCGTCCCGGAAGCCGGGGATCGCGAGGCCGAGCAGGAGCAGCAGTACAGCGGGGAAGGCGACGCCCATGACCATGGTCGTCGTGTCCCGGAGGAAGAGCTTGGACTCCACAATGGTCAGCCGCGCGACTGCGGTGGACATGGCGCTAAACCCCGATCTCGTGGCCGGTGAGGGCCAGGTAGGCGTCTTCGAGAGTGGCCCGCGTGAGGCCACGCTCGGCCTGGACCTTGGCGATGAGGGCGGCCGGCTTGTCGACCGCGACGGTACGGCCGGCGTCGATCACCGCCACCCGGTCGCAGAGGCGCTCGGCCTCGTCCATGAAGTGCGTGACAAGTACCACCGTGACGCCCCGGTTTCGGACGCTCTCGATCAGCGCCCACGTCTCCCGCCGGGCCGCCGGGTCGAGCCCCGTGGTCAGCTCGTCGAGCACGGCCACCTGCGGGTCACCGACCAGCGCGAGCGCGATGGAGAGCCGCTGCTTCTGTCCGCCGGAGAGCGTGCCGTAGCGGGCGTCGCGCCGCGCGGAGAGCCCCAGCACGTCGAGCAGCTCGCGCCAGTCGGCGGGCTTGCGGTAGAAGGAGCTGTACAGGTCCAGCGCCTCCCACACCCGGATCCGCTCAGGCAGCTCGCTCTCCTGGAGCTGCACGCCGACCAGCTCCCGCAGCTCGGCGCCGTCGCGGTCTGGGTCCTTGCCGAGCACCCGCACCGTGCCGCCGTCGCGCCGGCGCAGGCCGCTCAGCACCTCCACCGTGGTCGTCTTGCCCGCGCCGTTCGGACCGAGGATCCCGAAGATCTCGCCACTGTCCACTGTGAACGACACGTCCGAAACGGCCACGGTCTGGCCGTACGTCTTCCTGAGGTTGGATATCTCGATGACCGGCATGGTGCCTCCCCGTTCAGCCGGAAACTTTTTTGATGGCGACCGCGCGGACGAGCGCGAAGTTGACGGACCAGGCCACCGCGATGCAGGCGGCGGCCATGAGCACGCCGACTGCCAGCGGCGGACGCTCGATGCCGAGCCCGTTGTTGATGAGGTGGCCAAACCAGAGCGCGTCGAAGCCGATCTCGGTCACGATCGCCGGCGCGACCGTCAGCGGGATGAGGCCGATGCCCAGCCAGTTGCCGCACCTGTAGAAGCAGGTGCCCATCAGCCACCCGCAGCACAGGTAGACGATGCCGATGCACAGCTCGGCGACGAGCGCGACCAGCCCGTCCGTGACGTTCAGCACCGGGTACGGCTCCTGCAAGCCGCCCATGAGATCGGCCGAGGTGTAGATGCCGTGCTCGACGACGTAGCCGAGCGTCATGATGACCGCGTACACCGCGGCGATCACGAGGAGGTAGAGCGAACCGCCGAGCACGAAATGGCGCCGGGTGACCCCGTTGCCCACGTAGGCCGGGAGGAACACCGTCGTCAGCATCACGCCGACGGCCAGCAGGAAGTACTTGGGTGCCGATCCGCCGGAGGTGGCCCAGATGCTGACTTCGGTGTCGCCAGCAGCCAGCACCGCGGTGATGATCACCGTGTAGATCACGGCCATGACGCCCCAGTAGCCGGCGATCATGGGCAGGGCGGCGCGCAGCTGGGCACGCGAGACGATCAGAGGGGTGTTGACGATTCGCGCGCTGCGCTCGCTCATGGCCGCTCCTCGGCGGTCAGGTGGACGAAGAGGTCCTGGAGCCCGACCGGGCCCAGGTCCAGCCCGGCATACCGGGCCTTGGCCCGCTCGTCATCGGTGAGCTGGCCGTAGATCGTGGTCGAGCGGGTGCCGCCCAGCCGCTGGTCACCCAGCACCGTGCGCCCCTCGGTAAACGCCGCGACCGTGTCGGCCGGGCCGGTGACCGCGACGCCCCGCGCGCGCAGCGCCTCGGTCTCCTCGTGCGCCACCAGGCGGCCCTTGTCGAGGATCACGACCTCCTCGAAGAGGGAGCCCACCTCCTCGATCAGGTGCGTGGAGACGATGATCGTGCGCGGGTGGGTCATGTAGTCGTTGAGCAGCTCGTCGTAGAACGCGTACCGCGAGGGGGCGTCCATCCCCAGGTAGGACTCGTCGAAGATAGTGAGTGGCGCCCGCGCGGCCAGGCCGAGCGTGACGCTGAGCGCCGACTTCATGCCTCGGGAGAGCCCACTGATCCGCTTCCTGACCGGCAGGCGGAAGCGCTCGATCAGGGCCTGCGCGTACTCCTCGTCCCAGTTGGGGCGCAACGCGCGGGCCATCCGGAGCACGGCGGTGACCCGGTCGGTGTCCTGCGCGTCCACCCGGTCCCGCACGAAACAGATCTGCCGGGTCAGTGCGGCGTTTTCGAAGGGCTCGGCGTCGCCGACGAGCACCGCGCCGCTGGTCGCCGGGCGGAACGCGGAGACGGCCGAGAGCACGCTTGTCTTGCCCGAGCCGTTGCGCCCGAGCAAGCCGTAGATCTTGCCGCCGGCCAGCCTGAGCGTGAGCCTGTCCACGGCGACCGTGTCCCCGTACCGGATCGTGAGGTCTTTGACCTCGACGGAGAGGGTCACCTCGCCCCCTCGATCCGCCGGACGATCTCGTCCAGAGAGATGCCGATCACTCGGGCCTCAGCGATCATCGCGTCGACGACCTCCTCGAAGAAGCGCTCACGCCGCTCGGCGCGCAGCTTTTCGCGGGCATCGGCGCTGACGAACATGCCGATGCCACGCCGCTTGTACAGGACGCCCTCCTCGACCAGCTGCTGGAAGCCCTTGGCCGCGGTGGCTGGGTTGATCCGGTAGTAGCTCGCGTACTGGTTGGTGGACATGACCTGCTCGTCCTCCCCAAGTGCCCCGCTCAGGATGTCCTCTTTGATCTTGTCGGCGATTTGCAGATAGATCGGACTCCGGTCGTCAAACACGGGAGCACCTCAAGGTTCTTAGGTTCGTTACTTGACTAATGAACCGTAGCACCGAAGAACTGAGGCGGTCAATGGGTCGGTTCCTGATCGCGCCGTTCACCGGGGTGCGGCGGGCTGCGGACTCTCGCCGCTCTTTGCCCGCTGACCTGTCCGGGCGGGCGATACGCCAGAGATTGCTCCGACATAGTGTCTGCCCATGGGGAACGATCTCGCGGTCTCGGTGAAGGGGCTGCGCAAGGCATACGGCCGCACGGTGGCGGTCGATGGCCTGGACCTGGATGTACGGCGGGGCGAGGTCTTCGCCCTCCTCGGCCCGAACGGGGCCGGCAAGACCACCACTGTCGAAATCCTGGAGGGATACCGCAAGCGCGACGGCGGCGAGGTGAGCGTGCTCGGCCTGGACCCCGCCGCCCCGACCGCCGAATGGCGGACGCGGGTGGGATAGTGCTACAGGGCACCGGGGAGTTCGAGGAGCTCACTGTCGGTGAGCTGGTACACCACTTCGCGGCGTTCTATCCAAAGGCGGACGACCCCGACGATGTGATCGCGCGAGTCGGGCTGACCGACAAGGCGAAGGCCCGGACACACAGCCTCTCCGGCGGGCAGCGGCGGCGGCTGGATGTGGCGCTCGGCATCGTGGGCCGGCCCGAGCTGCTCTTCCTGGACGAGCCGACGACCGGCTTCGACCCGGAGGCGCGGCGGGAGTTCTGGCAGCTGATCCGGGAGCTCAACGGCGCCGGTACCACGATCATGCTGACCACCCACTACCTGGACGAAGCGGAGGCGCTCGCCCAGCGGGTAGGCGTGATCGCCGACGGGCGGCTCGTCGAGGTGGCCGAGCCGAGCCGGCTGGGCAACCGGGAGGGCGCGCCGGCAACAGTCTCGTGGCGTACCCCCGACGGCTCGGTCGAGTCGAAGGAGAGCGAGACGCCGACGGCGCTCGTCGCCGAGCTGGCCGCGCGCTTCGATGGCGAGGTGCCCGGCCTGACCGTCACCCGCCCCACCCTGGAGGACGTCTACCTACGCATGATCGGAGCCGTGGCATGAGCAGCGTGGACCTGGCGCGCCGGCAGGGCACCCTCGAGATCAAGCAGTTCATGCGCAGCCGCGAGGCGGTCGTGTTCACGATGGCGTTCCCGGTCATCATGATCTTGATCTTCGCCTCGATCTTCAACGACGAGATCGCGCCGGGCGTGAACTACACGCAGTACTTCATCACCGGCATGATCGCGACCGGCTTGATGACCGTCGGCTTCCAGAACCTCGGCATCCAGATCCCCATCGAACGGGACAAGGGCGTACTCAAGCGCTATCGCGGTACACCAATGCCTAAATGGGTCTACTTCGCCGGCAAGGTGCTCATGGTGGCCGCCATCGGGGTAATCGAGGTGGCGATCCTGCTGGTCATCTCGATCACCCTCTTCGACCTGCACGCACCCGCCTCGGCCGAGAAGTGGTTCACGTTCGCCTGGGTGTCGTTGCTGGGGCTGACCGCGTCCACGCTGTGCGGCATCGCGTTCTCGTCGGTACCCCGCAACGCGCGCAGCGCCACCGCGGTCGTGACCCCGGTGGCGCTGGTGCTTCAGTTCATCTCGGGGGTGTTCTTCGTCTTCACCGACCTGCCCACGTGGATGCAGCAGATCGCGGCGATCTTCCCGCTGAAGTGGATGTGTCAGGGGCTGCGGTCGGTCTTCCTGCCCGACTCGTTCGCCGCCGCCGAGCCGGCCGGCAGCTGGGAGCTGGGCAAGGTCGCGCTGGTCCTGTGCGCCTGGTGCGTGGTCGGCCTGGTGGTGTGTATCCGCACCTTTAGCTGGCAGAACAAGTACAGCCGTTAGGACTGGTAGTCGTAGAAGCCTCGGCCGCTCTTGCGGCCGAGGTCACCGGCGGCGACCATGCGCTGGAGTAGCTCTGGCGGGAAGAACTTCTCGTCCGCGGTGTCGGTGTAGATGTTCTTCGTGGCGTGCAGCAGCACGTCGACGCCGGTCAGGTCGGTGGTGGCCAGCGGACCCATCGCGTGGCCGAAGCCGAGCTTGCACGCGGTGTCCAGGTCCTCCGGCGAGATGACGCCGGACTCGACGAGCTTGACCGCCTCTACCACCAGCGCGGAGATAAGCCGGGTGGTCACGAATCCGGCGATGTCGCGGTTGACCACCACGCACGTCTTGCCGACCTCCTCGGCGAAGGTCCGGACCGTCGCCAGCGTGGCGTCCGACGTCTTGTACCCGCGCACGAGCTCGCAGAGCTTCATCATCGGCACCGGCGAGAAGAAGTGTGTACCCACGACCGACTCGGGCCGCTGGGTGGCGGCGGCGATCTGGGTGACCGGGATCGCGCTCGTGTTCGTCGCCAGCACTGCCTCCGGCCGGCAGATCTTGTCGAGCTGCCGGAAGACCTCCTGCTTGACGTCCAGCCGCTCGAACACCGCCTCGACCACGATGTCCGCCTCGGCCGCCGCCTCCAGCTCGGTGGTCGGGGTGATGCGGCCCAGCGTGGCCTCCACGTCGCCGGGCTCGATCGTCCCCTTGCTCGCGAACCTCTCCAGCGACTTGCGGATCCCCGCCAGGCCCCGGCTCGTCGCCGCGTCATCGAGATCGCGGAGAGTGACCTCCCAGCCAGCCTGCGCGGCCACCTGGGCGATGCCCGAACCCATCAGCCCGGCCCCGACGACCGCCAGTCGACCCGCCATGCCCTCACTCCTCAACTCGTTAGCCATGGATGGATGCTAAACGACCATTCAGGATGAGCTTGAGGTGCGAGGCTGACGCCATGGCGCTGGCCCGAGGGCGCTCTACTGGAATGTGAAGGTCGGCTCCTCCGGCGCGGCCACCCGCTCGACCTTGACTCCCAGGCCGCGCAGGTTCGGCACGAAGTCCGGGTAGCCACGGTCGATGTGGTGCACGTGCGACACCTCGGTCATGCCGTCGGCGCAGAGCGCGGCCATCACCAGCCCGGCACCGGCCCGGATGTCGGTCGCCCGTACCGGCGCGCTGGAGAGCCGCTCCCGCCCCTGCACCACGGCGTGGTGACCGTCGGTGCGGATGTCGGCACCGAGGCGGACCATCTCGTTCACGAACATGAACCGGCCGTCGAAGATGTTTTCCGTGACGAGCGACGAGCCGTCGCTGACCGAGGAGAGGCCGATCGCCATCGGCAGCAGGTCGGTCGGGAAGCCCGGGAACGGCAGCGTGACCACGTCGACCGCGTTCGGGCGGCGATCCATCTGCACGCGGAATGAGTTGGACCGGGTCTCCACCAGGCCGCCCGCCGAGATCACCTTGTCGAGGGCGATCTCCAGGTGGGCGGGGTTAACCCCGGTCACCGTGACGTCTCCCCGCGTCATCGCCGCGCCGAACGCCCAGGTACCGCCCACGATGCGGTCACCGATCGTGGAGTGATGCACCGGGCGCAGCTCGGTCACGCCCTGCACGCGCAGCGTGGACGTGCCGGCCCCCTCGATGCGGGCGCCCATCTCGGAGAGCATCGTGCAGATGTCGACGATCTCCGGCTCGCGGGCCACGTTGTCGATAACCGTCTCGCCGCGCGCCAGCACCGCCGCCATCAGCAGGTTTTCGGTGGCGCCCACGCTGGGGAAGTCGAGCCAGATCGTCGCACCCCGCAGCCCGCGTGGCGCCGAGGCGATCACGAAGCCGTGCTCGCCGGTGATCTCCGCACCCATCCGGGCCAGCCCGTCGATGTGCATGTCGAGCCCACGCGAGCCGATCGCGTCGCCGCCCGGGTGGGCCACCCGCACGAACCCGCGCCGCGCCAGGAGCGGGCCGAGCACGCAGATCGAGGCGCGCAGCCGCCGCACGAGGTCGTAGTCGGCCTCGGTGCCGGTCTCCTCGGGGACGTCGATCGAGACGTCGTCGCCCGTGTACTCCACCGTGCAGCCTAGCCGCCGCAGGACCTCACCCATGATCGCGATATCCGTGATCCTGGGGATGTTGCGCACCACGCTCCGGCCGGGCGCCAGCAGCGCCACCGCCATGAGCTTGAGGGCCGAATTCTTGGCGCCGACGACGTGTACCTCGCCTGCCAGCCGCGCCCCACCGAGCACCTGGATCACATCCACGTCGGCCATCGTAGAAGCTTCTGTCTCCGCCATGTCGTCGGCCGGGACCGCTGACGGTCGTACGCTAAGGCTCATGGCCGTCCACCTCACCAGGATCTACACGAAAGCCGGCGACACCGGCGCGACCCGGCTCGTCAACAACGAGCAGGTGCCAAAGACTCACCCGCGGATCGCGGCGTACGCCGACGTGGACGAGTGCAACGCCGCCATCGGGGTCGCGCTCGCGCTTGGGCAGCTCACCGACGAGGTACGGGCCGTGCTCGGCACCGTGCAGAACGATCTCTTCGACGTGGGCGCCGATCTGGCCAACCCGGAGTCGCCGGGCGAGGGGCGGACGCTGCGGATCACCGAGGAGTACGTGACCCGGCTCGAGGGCTGGTGCGACGACTTCAACGCGCAACTGTCCACACTCGACTCCTTCGTGTTGCCCGGTGGTACGCCGGGCGCCGCGCTGCTGCACGTGGCACGCACTGTTGCGCGCCGTGCCGAGCGTGCGGCGTGGACTCTCGTGGAGAGCGATCCGGACCGAACCGGTACCCTCCCGGCAAAGTATCTCAATAGGCTGTCCGATCTGCTGTTCATCCTGGCGAGAACCGCAAATCCCGCCGGAGACGTGGTCTGGGCACCGGGCGCCAACAGGTGAGATCTGGCGCGCTCGCCCTGTGCGTGCTCGCCCTCGCGTCCTGCTCGTCGCCGCCGCCTGTCCCACCCACGCCTCATACCCTCACCTGGCGCGAGGTCACCCTCCCGGCCGCCGGCGCGACAATCCAGGACGTCGCGTTCTGCGACGACCACTGGCTCGCGGTGGGCGGCCTCCCGACCGGACCGGCGGCCTGGCGGAGCACGGACGGCATGACCTGGACCGGGGTACGGCTCGCGCCCGTCAGCTTCTACGGCAGGCAGAGCACGCTCTCCACGGTCGCCTGCCGGGGCGCCGACGCGGTGGCGGTGGGCGCTGCCTCGGGCGGTGCGCACGGCAACCCGCGTACCAGCACGTGGCGCAGCCGGGCGGACGGGAGCTGGCTGGAGTACGAGCCGGCCTTCACCCAGTTCGGAGGACAGGACTCGGTCGGCGTCGGTGCCGCGGCCGCATCACTGGGCGCCCCCGCCGCCTGGGCCATCGTCGGCAACTGGCTAGGCCCGGACGGCTCCCCCGGCCCCGCACTGTGGCACTCGGCGGACGGTGCCACGTTCCAGCGCACGCTCGTCGCCCCAGGATCCGCCGCGCGGGGTACCGACGTGGCACCCCTGCCGGGCGGCGGCTGGCTCATGGCCGGCGAGGCGTACGGGACCACGCTCACCGGCGCCTCCTGGACCTCGGAGGACGGCGGCACGACGTGGACTCCGGTCCCGGTGGGCGGACCGCTGGCGCTGGTCACCCCGTACGGGAGCGGCACGCTGGGCGTGGGCCAGGCCGGCTCCTGGTGGTACGACGGCACGACCTGGCAGCGACGCGGCACATTCGGCGACGCGAACGGGTGGCGCTTCCTGTCCCTGTCCGCCGCCGCGCTGCCCGCCGCCGCGGTCGACAGCGGTCTGGGCGTGGTCACCGCCGCGGCGGGCACGGCCTGCCGGATGTGGACCAGCCGGGACGGCGGCGCCAGCTGGCAGGAGGCGGCGATGCCGGTATCCCTGCCGGTGACGGCCGAGACGGTCGCCGCGACCGCCGTGAACGGGGACACCGTGCTCCTCGCCACCGACGACGGCACACAGGCGCGGCTCTGGCTGGCGAGCGCCGCCTAGGGCGCACAGATTGGCGTGCGCGCGGCCCCTGCTGAGCGGGTGAGGCCGGGGCGAGGCTAGTGGGTGGCCAGAAACGAGGAGACCGCCCCGGGTGGGGCGGCCTCCAGCCACGACATGAAACCCGTCACCGTCGTCTTGGCCATCGCGATCTCGACGGGAGCCTGGTGGCTCAGACAGCGGAGGATCACCCAGTCGGCGGGGATGCTCATCAGCTCCTGTCCCTCCGGTCTGCGCCGGCGCTCCACCACCAAGCCGTCGCGGGAAAGGCGGCGCTTCGGGCGGATGGCGAGGCTGAACATGCGGTAGAAGCGCAGCTCGTCACCGGCAAAGCGGCCGAATCCCGGAGACCACCCGCGGCCGTCGAGCATTGTCGACACGCGGAGGTTAAGCCTGATGGTCCCGCTGCCCGCCATGACGGCACGGCGGATGAACAGGGTCGCCACGAAGGCGAGCAGGATGAGTATGCCGATCCCGATCCACTCCAAGACCAGCATCGGCGTACTGTCAGCGAGCGGCTGGAGCGGCCTGCTCGGCGCTCTCCGCGAGCACCGTCACGCCCTCGTCCGTGATGGAGAGGAAGCCACCCGACACGTCATAGCTGATCTCGTCGCCACCAGAGATCTTGACGCGGACCTGGCCCGGCTCGGCCAGCTGGCCCAGCAGGGGCGCGTGGCCGGGAAGCACACCCAGCTCACCCTCGGTGGTCCGTGCGACGAGCATCTCGGCCTCGCCGGACCAGATCTTTTCCTCGACCGCTACAACCTCGACGTGCAGCTGGTTCGCCACGCTGTCTCCTCGGTAACTCTGGGGATTAGACCGAGTTTAAACAGCGGACCGACGTCGCCCTAACGAGGGTGGCGCGCAACACAGTCACAAACAGACCGTCATTTATTGATCATCTCGGGGTGCGCTGCCATGAACGCGTCGACGGTGTCGTCCTGTACCGCCGCGAAGAAGTCCTCGGACGGGGAGACCAGCCGCTCCCCTCGGTAGTTTCGGCCGCTACCGACCCCTTCGCCGGGGAGCTTGACCATGGTGATCGAGTCGGAACGGATGTTGCGCAACGTGAAAGCGTAGTCGACCACGCTGTGGCCGCGGCCGTTGAAGACAAGTGACTGGCCGCCGGCGCGCAGCACGGCGTCGAGCTTGCCCGGGTTGGTCACCACGTCCCTGCTGAACGCCTGGTTGACCATCGCCTTGATGAACTGCTGCTGGTGGCGCTGCCGCACATAGTCGCCGCCAACCGTCTTGCGCTGCCGCACGATGTCGAGCGCCTCCCAGCCCTTGAGCTCGTGAGTGCCCTTCTTGTACAGCTTCTGCGGCCCCACGTACCCGTCGCCGTAGGGGTTGCCATCGCGCCCGCTGCCGTCCGGCTTGAGGTGCTCGGAGCGGATGTCCATGTCGAGAGTCATCGTGACCCCGCCCATGGCGTCGACGATCTTGCGGAAGCCCTGGAAGTTGACGATCGCACCGGCGTCGAAGCGCTTGATGCCCGTGTACTGCGTGATCGTGCTGGCCAGAAGCTCGAAGCCGCGGGCCGGGTCGGGCACCTCCTGGCCGGGGACCCTGCTGCCATACGCCATCGCGGCGTTTATCTTGTCGCGCCCGCCCCCGAAGTCGGCCTTGGGAAACCGCGGGATCTCGACCAGCAGGTCGCGCGGGATCGAGAACAGGTAGGCCCGATCGTGCGCGTCCGGGACGTGCAGGATGAGGATCGAGTCGGAGCGGGGCGGCTCGTTGGGGTTGTCGACCCGGGGGTCGATGCCGACCAGCAGGATGTTGAGCGGGCCCTTGATGTCGGTCTTGGGCTCGGGCGTCGGGTCGGCCTGGTCGCCGAAGAGGTCGGCGGTCTGCACCGTGGCCTCGTAGCGGGACAGCAGCACCTCACTGGCGAGCAGCGCGCCTCCACTGCCGAGCACCAAAAGCGTGCCGAAGACAGTGCACAGCACGGCCCATCTGGGCAGTCGACGGCTCGCCTGGCCCACGCGGCCTCCAATCACGGGTTCCCTCTACAGGTAAGACGGATCAGGAGGGCGTGAAGGTTTGCTACCCAAAAGTATCTCGGCATATACAAAGGCGCCCGCCGGGAACTGGCGGGCGCCTTCGGTTGAAAAGGGGGCAGATCAGTCGTTCTTCATAAGCTCGCGGGCGTTGCGCTCGAGGTCGTCGAGGCCGCCGCACATGAAGAAGGCCTGCTCGGGGAAGTGGTCGTACTCGCCCTCGCTGATCTTCTTGAACGCCTCGACGGTGTCCTTGATCGGCACGAAGGAGCCCTCGATACCGGTGAAGACCCTCGCCGCGTAGGTGTTCTGCGACAGGAAGCGCTCGATCCGCCGGGCCCGGCCCACCGTGACCTTGTCGTCCTCGGAGAGCTCCTCCAGGCCGAGGATCGCGATGATGTCCTGGAGGTCCTTGTACCGCTGGAGGATCCGCTTGACCTCGGAGGCGACCGTGTAGTGCTCCTGGCCGACGTACTCCGTCGCGAGGATCCGGGACGAGGACGCCAGCGGGTCCACCGCCGGGTAGATGCCCTTGTCGGAGATGGACCGCTCCAGGTTGGTGGTCGCGTCCAGGTGGGCGAACGTGGTGGACGGCGCCGGGTCGGTGTAGTCGTCCGCCGGCACGTAGATCGCCTGCATCGAGGTGATGGCCTGGCCACGGACCGAGGTGATCCGCTCCTGAAGCTCGCCCATCTCGTCGGCCAGCGTGGGCTGGTAACCCACGGCCGAGGGCATCCGGCCCAGCAGGGTGGAGACCTCGGAACCGGCCTGGGTGAACCGGAAGATGTTGTCGATGAAGAGCAGCACTTCCTGCTTCTGCACGTCGCGGAAGTACTCGGCCATCGTCAGCGCCGACAGGGCGACCCGGAGGCGGGTGCCCGGCGGCTCGTCCATCTGGCCGTAGACCAGCGCGGTCTTGTCGATAACGCCGGTCTCGGTCATCTCCAGGATGAGGTCGTTGCCCTCGCGGGTGCGCTCACCGACGCCGGCGAACACCGAGGTACCACCGAAGTTGTTGGCAACCCGGATGATCATCTCCTGGATGAGCACCGTCTTGCCCACGCCGGCACCACCGAAGAGGCCGATCTTCCCGCCCTTGACGTACGGGGCGAGCAGGTCGAGCACCTTGATGCCGGTCTCCAGCATCTCGGTCTTGGGCTCGAGGTCGGCGAACGCCGGAGGCTTGCGGTGGATCTGCCACCGGTCGCTGATCTCGAGGCGCTCGCCCTCCTTGAGGTTGAGGCAGTCCCCGATCGCGTTGAACACGTGACCCTTGGTGGCGTCGCCGACCGGCACCGTGATCGGCGAGCCGGTGTCGCGCACCTCGGCGCCCCGGATCAGGCCGTCGGTGGGCTGCATCGAGATCGCGCGGATCATGTTGTCACCCAGGTGCTGGGCGACCTCCAGGGTCAGGATCTTGTCACCCTCGGAGAGCGACACGGTCACCTGTAGCGCGTTGAAGATGTCGGGCATCGCGTCGCGCGGGAACTCGGCGTCGACGACCGGGCCGATGACCCGGACCACGCGGCCCGTGGCGGTCTTGGTCTCTACTGGTGCAGTCATCACACTTCACTTCCCGAAGCGGCGAGCGCGTTGGCGCCGCCGACGATCTCGCTGATCTCCTGGGTGATCCCGGCCTGACGCGCGGAGTTCATCTCCCGCGTGTAGTTCTGGATCATCTCTTCCGCGTTGTCCGTCGCGCTCTTCATCGCGCGCCGGCGGGCCGCCGACTCGCTCGCCGCCGACTCCAGCAGAGCGGCGTAGATGCGCGTGTTGATGTACTTGGGCAGCAGCGCGTCGAGCAGCGCCTCCGCCTCCGGCTCGAACTCGTACGCCGGGAGGACGCCCTCCACACGAGGCCGTTCCTCGACCTCCATGGGTCCGATGATCCGGGTCGTCGGCGTCTGCGTCATCAACGACTTGAACTCGGTGTACACGATGTGCAACTCATCCACACCCTGTACCCCGTCCGGGCCGGAGTGGTCCTCGCCGTCGTCGGCACCGTGGGTGAACGCCTTGATCAGCGTCTCACCCACGGCCCGCGCGTCGTTGAACGCCGGCTGCTCCGAGAAGCCGGTCCAGCTCTGCTCGATCGGGCGGTTGCGGAACCGGTAGTACGTCACGCCCTTGCGGCCGATGACGTACAGCACCGGCTCCTTGCCGTCCTCGCGCAGGCGCGCCGTCAGCGACTCGGCCGTCTTGATCGCGTTGGAGCTGTAGCCACCGGCCAAGCCACGGTCGCTCGTGATGAGCAGAACGCCGGCCCGCCGCACCTGGGGACGCGCCGTCAGCAGCGGGTGGTCGACGCTGGCGTTGGACGCCAGCGCCGTCAGCACGCCGGTGATGGCCTGGGCGTACGGCAGGGACGCCGCCACCCGCGCCTGGGCCTTGGCGATGCGGCTCGTCGCAACGAGCTCCATCGCCTTGGTGATCTTCTTCATCGACTTCGCCGAGCGGATCCGTTGACGAAGAACGCGAACCTGGGCCGCCATCGGTCGTCCCTACTGCTTCTCGGGTGAGGTGTCGCGGTAGCGGGTCACGGTCTCGTGCTCCTGCTCACCCTCCAGCGGCTCGGCGGCCGCCTCGGTGCCGACCGCGCTCCGCTCCTTGGCCAGGAACATCTGCTTGAACTTCGTGATCGCCTCGTCGAGCGCCCCGATGATGTCGTCGTCCCAGTTGTTGGCCGCGATCGACTGGAGCGTCGCCTTGTACGAGTGGCGCAGGAACTCCAGGAACTCGGACTCGAACCGCCCGATCTCGCCAACCGGGACGTCGTCGAGCTTGCCCTCGGTGCCGGCCCAGATCGAGACGACCTGCTCCTCGACCGGGTACGGGGTGTAGTTGGTCTGCTTGAGCAGCTCGACCAGCCGGGAACCCCGGTCCAGCTGAGCGCGGGACGCCCGGTCCAGGTCGGACGCGAACGCGGCGAACGCCTCCAGCTCGCGGAACTGCGCGAGGTCCAGCCGGAGCCGGCCGGCGACCTTGCGCAGCGGCTTCACCTGTGCCGCGCCACCCACGCGGGACACCGAGGTGCCCACGTTGATCGCCGGCCGCACGCCCTGGTTGAACAGGTCGGTCTCCAGGAAGATCTGGCCGTCGGTGATCGAGATGACGTTGGTCGGGATGAACGCGGAGATGTCGTTCGCCTTGGTCTCGATGATCGGCAGGCCAGTCATCGAGCCAGCGCCCATCTCGTCGGAGAGCTTGGCGCAGCGCTCCAGCAGCCGGGAGTGCAAGTAGAAGACGTCACCGGGGTACGCCTCGCGGCCCGGCGGGCGGCGCAGCAGCAGCGACACCGCGCGGTACGCCTCGGCCTGCTTGGTCAGGTCGTCGAAGACGATCAGGACGTGCTTGCCGCCGTACATCCACTGCTGGCCGATCGACGAGCCGGCGTACGGAGCGATGTACTTGAAGCCAGCCGGGTCGGAGGCCGGCGAGGCGACGATGGTGGTGTACTCCATCGCGCCGTGCTCTTCGAGCGTGCCCTTGACCGACGCGATCGTGGACGCCTTCTGGCCGATGGCGACGTAGATGCAGCGGACCTGCTTCTTCGGGTCGCCGGACTCCCAGTTGGCCCGCTGGTTGAGGATCGCGTCCAGCGCGACGGTGGTCTTGCCGGTCTTGCGGTCGCCGATGATCAGCTGCCGCTGGCCCCGGCCGATCGCCGTCATCGCGTCGATGGCCTTGATGCCGGTCTGGAGCGCCTCGCTCACCGGCTGGCGGGCCATAACGTTGGGCGCCTGGATCTCAAGCTCGCGGTAGCCCTCGTTTTCGATGTCGCCGAGGCCGTCGATCGGGTGGCCCAGCGCGTTGACCACGCGGCCCAGGAACTTGTCACCGACCGGCACGGAGAGCACTCGGCCGGTCCGCTTGACCCGCTGGCCCTCCTCGATCCCGGCGAACTCGCCGAGGACCACGACACCGATCTCGCGGACGTCGAGGTTGAGCGCCACGCCCAGCGTGCCGTCCTCGAACTCCAGCAGCTCGTTGGCCATCGTCGAGGGCAGGCCCTCGACGTGGGCGATGCCGTCGCCGGCGTCGGTGACGGTGCCGACCTCCTCGCGGGAGATGTCAGGCGTGTACGAGGAGACGTAGCGCTCCAGGGCGCCGCGGATCTCCTCGGTCGAGATGGTCAGCTCGGCCATCCTCAGCTTCCTTCTGGGTTCGAGTGGTTCAAAGCGGGCTAGCGCTTCGCGAGCGCGTTGCGTGTGTCGGTGAGCCGGCGTAGGACCGTGCCGTCGTACAGGTCGGAGCCGACCCGCACGCTCATCCCGCCGAGGATCTCCGGCTGCACAAGCTGCTTCACGGAGACTTCTCGACCGTACAGTTCGGCGAGCTTGGCGCCCAACCGGCGCTCTTCCTCGTCGGTCAGCGGGGCGGCCACGGTGACATAGGCCACTTGGCGGTCCCGCCGCTCTGCCGACAGCTCGACCAGCCGGGCGAGCGCGCCGTCGAACGAGCGCCCGCCGAACCCGGCCAGAGCCACCTCGACCAGCCGGACCGTCACCGCCTTGGCCTTGCCCGAAAGCAACGCCCGGACGAGCTCGGCCCGCTGTGCGACCGGTGCGATCACATCGCTCAGCGTCCCACCGAGCGCCGGGTCGGCGGTAACGATCTGCCCGAACCGGAACAGCTCGTCTTCCACCTCGCCGAGGTCGCCGGCCCGGTCGGCGCTGGCCAGCAGCGCCTCCACGCCGAGCCGCTCGGTCGCGCCGAGCAGCTCGGACGGCGCCGACCACCGCCCGGCCACCAGCGCGCCGACCATGTCGAGGGCGGGCTTGCCGACCTTGCCCTCAAGCAGGGTGGAGAGCAGACCGGCGCGGTCTTCCCCGGGCCGGGCCGGGTCGGAGAGCGCCCGGCGCAGCCGTGGCTCGCGACGCAGCAGGTCAGCCACCCCGAGGACGTCGCCGGCGGTGCCGGCGATCGTCTCCGGGTTGGCCCGGCGGGCGTGCGCCTCCAGCCGCTCGCTGGCGGCGGCGTACGACTCCCGGCTGACAGAGGCCATCAGCGGGCCCCGGAGCTTTCGAGGTCGGACAGGAAGCGCTCGACCGTGCCCTTGCGCCGTGCCTCGTCGGCCAGCGACTCACCCACGATCTTGCTGGCCAGATCGACGGCGATCGTGCCGACCTCGGCCCGCAGCTCACGGATAATCGTCGACCGCTCGGCAGCGAGCTGCTCCTTGCCCGCCGCGATAATGCGGTCGGACTCCTCCCGTGCCTTTGCCAGGACGTCCTGCCGGATACCCTCGGCGTCGGCACGCGCGTCGTCCCGGATCCGGGCGGCGTCCGTACGGGCTTCGGCCAGCTGGGCGCGGTACTGCTCCAGCAGCTGGTTTGCCTCGGCCTGCGCCGCCTCGGCCCGCTTGATGCCACCCTCGATGGCCTCGACCCTCGCCTGGAAGGTCTGCTCCATACGAGGGAAGACGAACTTCATCAGCACGTAGCACAGGACCGCGAACGCGACCGTGCCGACCACGATCTCCTGCCAGAGCGGGATGATCGGGTTGTGCTCCGCGCCTCCCTCGGCGGCGAAACTGAACATTCGAAACCTCCGTTCGAGGCTGTCAGCCAGCCCAGATGAAGCCGAACGCGACACCCAGCAGGGCGAGCGCCTCGACCACGGCGAAGCCGATCCAGACGAACGGCTGCGTCAGGCGGGACGACTCCGGCTGGCGCGCGGTCGCCTGCACGTAGCTGGCGAAGATCAGGCCGACGCCGATACCCGGGCCGATGGCGGCCAGGCCGTAGCCGATGGCGGCGGTGCTGCCCGTTACCTCAGCGAGCAGTGGCATAGCTGTGCTTCCTCCTGGTTATCGCGGCGTGTCGATCACGCGCGGGACGACGGAACTTACAGATCTCAGTGCTCTTCGGCGAGCGCGCCCTGGACGTAGCTGGCGGTCAGGACGGTGAAGACGTACGCCTGCAGAACGATCACCATCGCCTCGAGGAACGTCAGCGCGATCGTCATCAGCCAGGACAGGACCGACACCGGAGCGAGGAGGGGAGTCGAGTTCAGCATCACGAACCCGCCGAGCGTGAAGACCAGCAGGATCATGTGACCCGCGAACATGTTCGCGAAGAGACGGACCGCCAGCGTGAACGGGCGGAAGAGGAAGGTCGACATGAACTCGATCGGGATCAGGATCGGCAGGATGAACCACGGCGCCGGCGGCACCAGTGAGTTCTTCATGTACTTCCTGAAGCCGTGCTGCTTGATGCCCAGGTAGTTGAAGAGCACGTAGCTGATCAGAGCCAGGATCGCCGGGAAAGCAATGTGGGAGTTGGGCGAGATCTGGATGAGCGGCACGATGCTGAAGAGGTTCATCAGCAGTACGAAGCAGAAGAGCGTGGTCAGGTACGGCGCGAACCGGATCCCGTGGTGCCCGATCAGGTCACGGGCGACCGTGTTGCGCACGAAGCCGTAGATCGACTCGGCGATCCACTGCCGCTTCGTCGGCACCAACTTCGGCTCGCGGTAGGTAACCAGGAAGAAGATGATGAGGATCGCGACCGCGACCCACACCAGGACAGTGATCTTGGTGAACCAGGGGTCGGTGCCCTCCGCGATCGGCGGAAGGAAGAAGTCCTCCACGCTCGGCGGCCACGGCACCTCCGCCGCAAGACTGGTGCTCAAGACCCTGCCCCTCCTCTAGACCCCGAGCCGGCGGACTACCAGATAGACGCCCCCGGCCGCACCGACTATCGCTCCGATCCCGATCGGCACTCCGCCGAGATCGAACCAACGGTCGACCAGCCAACCGATGAAGCCCCACACCGCGATCCCCGCGATGAGGTAGCTGATTGCCACCCAACCCTGCCCGGCGCCTCCGCCGGCAGGTGGTTGGGGGATTGGTCACCGGCCATGACGCGCCGAACCATATCAGGGAGGGTTCTTGAGGGTGCGACTCACCCCCACGCAAGAGCCTTGTGCGGGCGGCTGGGATACTGGAGTCGTCTGTGCCCGTACGCTACTCCTCATTGGCAAGTCCGGTCGCCCATCGTTCGCCGGGTGTTCGCCAAATGCATGAGACGCCGGTCACTCCACAGCTGTCCGTCGATCTATCGTCCGGTCGCGCCATCGCGGCCAAACCCGGACAAGCCACCAGATATGCACGCCGGTCCAGGCGACGATCCCCGCGGCCACACCCCAGCCGAACGGCACCAGGCCGGGCCACTCGCTGGTGCCGATCAGGATCATCGCGGCGGCGAGCAGGCTGTACTTCATCACGTAGAGGCCGACGCCGAAGGGCAGTACAAGCCTCGGGTTTTGCTTGTCCGCCCAGGCCAGCACCACCGTGGACAGTGTGAAGCTGGCGCTGGGCAGGGCCACGCCGACGGCCGCGCCGACCGCACCGGCGCCGCCCTGCGTCAGCCCGCCGACCACCGCACCGACCACGATGACCACCGCGCTGGTCACCAGCAACGTGGGCAGGTGCCGCACCCGCCAGGGCTCGTCGTCGCCCGCCGCCGGCGCCGGCGCGGTCATCGCCTCCCCGGCCGTCATCGGGGGTACGCCGGGAAGGCTCGGACCAGCTCGGTGACCTCGGAACGCACGTCACTCAGGGTACTTGTGCCCGCCGCCGGGTCGGTCCGCACCGCCTTGGCGATCAGCCCGGCGATCTGCCGCATCTCCGCCTCCCGCATGCCCTGGGTGGTCACGCTCGGCGTGCCCACCCGAACCCCCGAGGCGACCATCGGCTTCTGCGGGTCGTACGGGATCGCGTTCTTGTTGAGCGTGATCGAGGCGGCGTCACACCGCTCCTCCGCCTCGCGCCCGGTGACACCCACGTCGCGCAGGTCGATGAGCGCCAGGTGGGTGTCGGTGCCGCCGGAGACCGGGCGCATCCCTCGGCGGCCAGCCCGGCGGCGAGCGCCTGGGCGTTCTTGACCACCTGTGCCGCGTACCCCTGGAACTCGGGCAGCGACGCCTCGCGGAGGGCGACCGCCTTCGCGGCGACGGCGTGCATCAGCGGCCCGCCCTGGGTGAAGGGGAAGACCGCTTTGTCGATCCGCTCGGCGAGCCCGGCGCGGCACAGGATCATGCCGCCGCGCGGGCCGCGTAGCACCTTGTGGGTGGTGAAGGTGACGACGTCGGCGTGCGCTACCGGCGACGGGATCGCCTTGCCCGCGACGAGCCCGATGAAGTGCGCGGCGTCGACCAGCAGGTACGCGCCCACCTCGTCGGCGATCTCCCGGAACTTCGCGAAGTCGATCAGCCGGGGGTAGGCCGTGGCGCCGCTAATGATCACCTTGGGGCGGTGAGCCAGCGCCAGCTCGCGTACCTCGTCGTAGTCGATCAGCTCGTCGTCCTTGCGTACGGTGTAGCCGACCGTTGCGAACCATTTGCCAGAAAAGTTCACCTTGCTGCCGTGAGTCAGGTGACCGCCGTGTGGCAGGCCCATGGCGAGCACCGTGTCGCCCGGCTGGAGCAGCGCCGCGTACGCCGCGAGGTTGGCGCTCGACCCGCTGTGCGGCTGGAGGTTGGCGTGATCGGCACCGAAGAGATCCTTGGCCCGCGCGATGCCGATCTCCTCCGCCTTGTCGACCTCGGCGCACCCCCCGTAGTAGCGCCTTCCGGGGTAACCCTCCGCGTACTTGTTGGTCAGCGTCGAGCCGAGCGCGGCGAGCACCGCCGGCGAGGTCAGGTTTTCGCTCGCGATCAGCTGGAGCCCGCCGCGCACCCGGTCGAGCTCGCCGAGCACCACCGCGGCGATCTCCGGGTCGTTGGCTTCGAGCGCGCCGAAGTCGGGCCCCAGAAGGTGGTCATCGACACACTGTAGTGGGAGCGGCTCCACCCACGGTGTCACCGATGCGGCCCCACCCAGGTCACCGGCCCCCGCCGAAGGCGATGCGGGTGTCCGGCCGGTTGAAGTTCTGCTTCGGGAAGCCGTCGAGCGCCGAGGACATTGTCTGTGTCACCGCGCCGATCACGCTGTCCTGTACCCCGGAGCCCACGTAGTCGTGCGGGTTGTCCGGGTTGGCGGCGATCGAGGCGGCCGCGATCTGCGGGGTGTAGCCGACGAACGTCGCGGTCGAGTCGTACTCCGAGGTGCCCGTCTTGCCCGCCACCTGCCGTCCGCCCATCATCCCCGCGACCGCCTCGGCGGTACCGCCGTCGCAGCGGCCGTACGCGGACTGGTCGCCCACCGGGCAGCGCGCCGCGTCGGTGGCGGCTCGGGCCACGTCCTGCCTCAGCACCCGCGCGCAGTGCGGATTGCTGGACGGGAGTCTGTTGCCATTCGTGTCCATGATCGACAACACCGGCGTGGCCTCGCAGTGCACACCCTCGGCGGCCACCGTCGCATAGGCGTTGGCCAGGTCGAGCGGGGTGGTGGCCGACGTACCCAAGGTGAACGACCCCCATTCGTCGGCGCGTTCCTTCGCAAGCTTCGCGTCGGCGCCCGCCCGGAACTGGATGCCCAGCCGCTGGGCCATGTCGATCACCTTGTGAACGCCGATCTCCTGCTCCAGCCAGACGAAGTAGGTGTTGACCGAGCGCCCGAAACCGGTCCACATGGTGCGGTAGCCGTTCATCCATCCCGGCGAGGCGTTGCGCGGGCACCACTTGTCGCCGCAAACCGCGTCGCCGCCGCCCGGGTACTTGGAGCGGAACTGGGTCTGGGCGTTGAAGCCGGTGTCCAGGTCCCGCCCGGACTCCAGCGCGGCGAGCATCGTAAACATCTTGAAGGTGGAACCGGCCTGGTACCCGACAATCGACCCACCGCCGGCGATCAGCTGGTTGGTGGTGTCGTTGAGGCTGAAGTGGCGGTTGACCGCCAGCGCCAGCACCCGCCCGGTGCCCGGCTGGACGACGGCCATCGGAGCGGCTCGGTCGCTGCCGTACCCGTACACGCCCAGCGCGTTGTTCTGGGCCTCCCGCTGGATGTCCGGGTCGAGTGAGCTGACGATCTTGTAACCGCCCTGGAACAGGTTGCGCTCCCGCATCTGCGGGGTGCGGCCGAACTCCGGCTGGGCCATCCACCAGTGCCGCACATAGTCGCAGAAGAAGCCCCAGGTGTCGTTGCGTGACGCGACACACCCGCTGGGCAGATTGGTGGGCTTGAGCCGGAGCGGCTCGGCCTTGGCCTTGGCGGCCTTGTCGGGCGTGATCTTCCCGGTACGGGCCATCGCGTCCAGCACGTACCCCCGGCGCTCCAGAGCCCGCTTCCTGTCGCCGGCGATCGGGCTGTCGCTGTCGGGCGACTGCACAAGGCCCGCGAGCAGCGCCGCTTCGGCCAGCGTCAGCTTCGCCGGCTGCTTGTTGAAGTAGCGCTCGCTGGCCGCCCGGATGCCGTACGCGCCCGCGCCGAAGTAGGAGATGTTCAGGTAGCGGTTGAGAATCTCGTCCTTGGAGATCTTCCGCTCGAGCGCGGACGCGAAGCGTATCTCCTGGAGCTTGCGGCGAGCCGTGTCGTCGGTGGCGTCCTGGCGCTCCTGCGGGCTCAGGTTCGGATCGTTCTTGAGCACGTTCCGCACGTACTGCATGGTCAGCGTCGAAGCTCCCTGCTCGACCTCGCCGCCGGCGCCGTTGGCCACGAAGGCGCGGATGATGCTGCGCATGTCCACGCCGCCGTGCTCGTAGAAGCGGGCGTCCTCCGCCGCCACGATCGCGTCCCGCATGGCCGGCGCCACGTCGCGCAGCCGCACGTTCTCACGGTTCACGTCGTAGAACGTGGTGATCAGGGTCTTGCCGTCGTTGGCGTAGAGGTACGAGCGCTGCTCAGGCGTGGGCATGCTCAGATCGCTGGGCAAATCTATGTACATGTCGCTGGCGGCCTTGGTACTCAACGCGACCACCGCGCTGACCGGGAAGCCAGCCACGGCTAAGGCCACGCCGGACAGCAGGCCGCACAGGAGCAGGGTCAGAAGCTTGGGCGACAGATACCGGAGACGGAGACGCACGTCGCATGACTGGCCGCGAGAAGGAGAGGTAAACCAGGTCCGGCGGAGAATGTCGGACTCTCAGCTGCTTTTTCTCCTCAGGAAAACTGCGAGAAGCGCGCCGAGGACGACGACCACCGCCGCGCCGCCGCCGATCAGCGGGAGGGCGTTTGTGCTGGCCACGGGCTCTTGCTGGGCGACCGGCTCGGGTGATTCCGGCGCCTCGGCGGTCGGGGCCACAGCTGAATCGGCCTGTGGTTTGGTCTCGTTTGCGGGCTTTGCGGCGGGATTCGAGAAAATCACGTCCGAGCATGAATAGTAAGTGTCCGGTGTGCTCGAATTCTGCCAAATTGTATAGATCAGGTGCCGACCGCTCTTGCCGGCCGGAAGCTTGCCCTTCATCCGGTACGCGTCGTCCCGGAACGGCGGGTCCTCAGCCTCCAGGAACGGCTTGCTCTCCAGGTCGGACCAGGCCAGCGGCGCCGCCGGGTCGTAGCCGTCCCGGGTGACGTAGAACTTGAACGTGCCCTCGTGCGGGATCGTGCTCCGGTACGCGAACGCGTAGCTCGCCCCCGAGGTCAGCCGCGTCGCCGGCCAGTCGGCGCGGGCCAGGTCGAGCCCGGCGTACCGACCGATGCCGGCGCTGCACAGCTTGCCGTCCGGAATCACCTCGCGGTCCCGACCTGCCACGTCCGGCAGGCGCAGGTTGTCCCAGTCGGCCCACTGATCCCGATCACTCTCGGCGAGGGCCGCCCGGCAGGCCGCCGAGCCGGCGTTCGTCCCCTCGGTACCGCACGCGGCCAGCCGGCTCACCGGGGTGGTGAGCGCACCGTGCGCCTGTACCGGAGCCGGAGCGGCCACGATCACCACCACGACCGCGGCGAGCACGTATAGCACCTTCACGCGCAGGGGTACGTAGGCCGCCGCCCAACCGTTCAAGCGAGCACGGCTCGGAAAGGCCGCATCTCGTGGCGGGGGACACCGGCGTGGCGGTTGCTCAAATGCCCCACGGGTAGTATGACAAGCCGTCAACACCGTCCCGATGACGGGAAGGCGAACCAACAGCTTAGGGTGACCATGGATTCATTCGACGTGACGTCCACCGGGCCGGAAGAAACCGGTCGCATCGCGTCCATCCTCGCGGAGTCGTTGCGGGCCGGAGACGTGATACTGCTGCGCGGGGCGCTCGCGGCGGGTAAGACGACCTTCGTCAAAGGCGTAGCGGCCGCATTGGGATCCGTCGACACGGTCACCAGTCCGACCTATATGTTGGCACAGTTCTACAGGTCCGAGAGTGCACCGATACTCCATATGGACGCGTATCGACTCACGGGTGTCGCCGAATATCGGGACCTCGGCCTGGAAGACTATCTCGCGGATTCGATAACGCTTATCGAGTGGGGCGAAAAGCTCGCCGACGATTTCCCCTGCCACCTGACCATCGATTTCCGGGCTGGTGCCGCGGATCCCGATCACCGCACATTGTCGTTCGCCTCGTCCTGCGACCGCTGGATCTCGATCCTGCCGCTACTGCGCGCCGGCGTCACCCTGGAGGTCGCGTGAAGCTCACCCTCTCGATCGAGACTTCTTCCAGCGACTACGGAGTTGCGCTTTCAGCCGGCCGTGACCTCGTCCGGCACCAGACCGTGAGCCGGTTGACGCCGGGCTTCGTCAACGTCGGCGAGCTCGCCGCCGCAACGCTCCGCGAGGCTGGTCACGGCTTCGAAGACCTCGAGCGCCTCGCGGTCAACGTCGGGCCGGGCAATCTGGGCTCCGTTCGGGCTGGCGTCTCGTACGCCAATGGCCTGGCGTTCAGCCTCCAGGTCCCGGTCCTTGGTGTGGACTCGCTCACACTCACCGCCATCCAGGCTGGCCGACCCGGCGGTCCCCCGTGCTGTGCGTCCGCAACGCCGGGGGCGGCAACATCTACGCCGGACTCTTCCGTGAGGGCACCGCCGAGCTGATGCGGCACGGCCCGCTACCCACGGTCGTGCCCGAGCTTGCCGGGCAGTTGCCTGCGGTGTCGGTCGCTGGCGTCTTCCGCCAGCAGGTGGCGCGCCTGCTTCCGGACGTCGCGGTGGAGGACACCGGTGTCGAGTTCCCGAGTGTCCTGACCTTGCACGAGGTCGCGCTGGCCAGGTGGGACGACCCCAGCGAGTGGGCCGATTTCGTCAGTCCGCTGACCGACGCCTCGGCGGCATTCCAATGAGCGATCTTGCGTTCACCGGTGTACGGCTCATAAATACAGCAGAGAGGGGCGAGCCAGGCATGAAGTATCTCCACGGCTTCCAGGAAGCCCTCCCCCAGGTGAAGGACTGCCTGCTCGATGGCGGGGTGGCACTTCTGCCGACCGACACGGTGTACGGGCTGGCGGTGCACCCGACCCGGCCCGACGCCGCAGCCCGTCTATTCGCGATGAAACGGCGCCCCCGGGTCGCAATCTTCCGATCATGGTCGCCTCCGCAGCCGACTTGAAGCAGCTGGGTGTGGAGATCAACGAGCCGGCGGCCCGCCTTATCGAGGCGTTCTTCCCCGGGCCTCTCAGCTTGGCTCTGGGCCTACGGGAGGGGGAGAGCCCGAGCTGGCTGGCGGGACGAGTGGAGGTGGCAGTGCGCGTACCGGATGACGCCGAACTTCAAGCGGTTTTGGCGGCCACCGGCCCCTCCTCGTCACCAGCGCGAATCTCCACGAACAGGCGACGCCGGAATCTGCCGAGTCCGCCCTCGCCGCACTGGCCGACGAGCCCGACCTCGTCATCGACGGTGGCCTGCGCCAGTCAGTACCGTCGACTCTTGTCAACTGCAACGTCCCAGCACCCGTGATCGAGCGGGAAGGGGCAGTCTCCCGCGAGCAGATTGAGCAGGTTCTGCGATGACTGAGTCAAACGGCCTGGTGCTGGGCATCGAGACATCCTGCGACGACACCGCGGTCGCGCTTGTGGATTCGAACGGCATCGTGGTCTCGTCCGCGGTCGCTTCTCAAACCATGATCCACAACCGGTTCGGCGGGGTGTACCCGGAGGCCGCCAGCCGCGCTCATGTCGACAAGATCCTCCCGACCGTCCGCATGGTGATCGAGGACGCGGGCATCGACCCGCGGGAGCTCGAGGCCATCGGCGTGACGCGCGGCCCGGGTCTCATCGGTTCGCTGATGGTGGGCGTCGACACGGCCGCGGGGCTCGGGCACGGCTGGGGAGTACCGGTCATCGGCGTCAACCACCTGCGCGGGCACCTGCGCAGCGCCGACCTCGAAGAGCGCCGGGTCACCTATCCCGCGATCATCCTGCTCGTCTCCGGCGGCCACACGCTCCTCGCCCGGATGACAAGCCCGAGCGACATCCAGTTGATCGGCAATACCCGCGACGACTCGGTCGGCGAAGCCTACGACAAGGTCGCCCGGATGCTGGGTCTCGGCTATCCAGGTGGCCCGGTCGTGGACAAGCTCGCGCTCTCCGGCCAGCCGACCATCCCGTTCCCCCGGCCGATGATCGACCAAGGGCTCGAGTTCTCGTTCTCCGGCCTCAAGACGGCCGTCATGTACTACCTGGCGAAGGAAAAGGACGCTCCGGCGGCGGACATCGCGGCCTCCTTCGTCGAGTCCTGCATGACCGTCCTGCTCGCCAAGTGCCGCCGGGCCCTGGAGGCCTACCCGTCGGCCTCCCTCGTCGTCGTGGGCGGTGTGGCGGCCAGCCCGCAGCTGCGGACGCAGACGAAGGCGCTCTGTGACGAGCTCGAGGTCGAGCTGTGCCTGCCACCACTCAAGTGGTCCACCGACAACGGCGCGATGATCGGCCTGGCCACCTGGGACTACCTCACGACCGGCCGCTCCGCTCCCCTGGCGCCGCAGACCGGGCTCACGATCGAGCAGTTCTGACGGTCGGCCCTCTACGCCAGCGGGAAGAGCGCGCGGGCGAGCGGGTCGACCGTGTCCTCGATCTCGTCCGCCACACGGGTGAACGCCTGGTCACCCCGGCCCCACGGGTCGTCGAGGTCGTCCGCGGCCACGGGCGGGGCGTTGCCGCGCAGGGTGTTGACCGCGTCGACCAGGGCCACCCCTCGGCTGTACACGTCGTCGGGCGTGGTGCCCGAGGACGGCAGCGTCGACAGGTCGACCGCGTTGAGCAGGCGGCCGAACTCGCCCAGCACGAAGGTGCGCGCGGCCGCGTCGGGGCGCAGCGCCACCACGTACTCCTGCTGGTCGGCCGTTGCCGTGAGGACGAGGTCGGCGGCGTCGATCAGGTCCGAGCGGAGCTTGCGCGCGACGAACCCGTTTGGGTCTCCGCCGCGGGCCCGGACCTGGCGCGCTGCCGGCGGGTTCATCTCCTCGCCGGCGTGCCAGCCGCCGGTGCCGGCGCTGTGGCTGTGCAGCAGCTCCTCGGCCGGTGGCGTGGTGCCCACCTTGGCCAGCCGCTCGCGCACCGCCCGGTCGAGCATCCGCTCGGCCATCGGTGAGCGGCAGATGTTGCCCATACACACGTGCAGGACGGTGAACGGCGGCACGTCAGGACTCCGGGTCCGGTCCGACGATGTCCGGCACGACGTCGCGGATCTTTTCGAACGGGATCGCGCCGGTGCGCAGCACCCGGGGCACGTCACCGGTCAGGTCGACGATCGAGCTGGGCTGCGGGTCGATCGAGGCACCCGCCTCCAGGTAGATCCGCACCGCGTACCCAAGCTGCTCGCGGGCCTCCTCGGCGGTCTTGGCCGCCGGCTGGCCGAGCTTGTTGGCCGAGGAGTGCGCCATCGGGCCGGTCTCGCGGAGCACCTCCAGCGCGACCGGGTGCAGCGGCATCCGTACCGCGACCACGCCACCGGTCTCGCCGATGTCCCACTGGAGGCTCGGCGCGTGCTCGACGATGATCGTGAGCGCGCCCGGCCAGAACGCGTCGGCCAGGTCGCGGGCCAGCTTGGGCAGCATAAAGACAAGGCCGTCGAGCGTGTGGCGGGAGCCGACCAGCACCGACGGGGGCGCCTGCGGGCCGGGGCCCTTGGCGTCGCGCAGGGCCGTCACCGCGTACGGGGTGAACGCGTCCGCGCCGATCCCATAAACCGTGTCGGTCGGGAGGACCACCAACTCGCCGTTCTTGACCGCCTCGATCGCCGCGGCGATGCCTCGGTCGCGGTCGGCCACCGTCCGGCAGTCGTAGAGCATCACGGTGTGCAGTCTGCCATGCCCAATGGCTCGGCTTCCCGCTCGCTCCGCTCCTCGGTCGCTAGCGCTCCCTGCGATGCTCACTCGCGACGCCTCGCGCGCCCAATGGCTCGGCTTCCCGCTCGCTCCGCTCCTCGGTCGCTAGCGCTCCCCGCGATGCTCACTCGCGACGCCTCGCGCGCGAACGGCGGTGGCGTACCGCGGCCGGCCAGCCAGATCGCGATGGTCTTCGATGTCCGTGAATCGCCCATCGGCGCGGAGCAGGGCTGGCACCGCAGCGCCGTGCGAATCGTCGTGTTCGACCCCAAAAACTCCGCCTGGGCGGAGCAACGCCGCGGCCCGCGCGATCACTGGCCGGATGACCGCCAGGCCGTCCGCGCCGGCGAATACCGCGTCGTACGGGTCGTGGTCGGCCACGTCGGCGGGTACGGCCACGCCGGACGGCACGTACGGCGGGTTGCAGAGCACCGCGTCCACCGTGCCGTCGAGGTCGGCGAGGACGGCGAGATCGGTCACGTCCCCCTCGATCACGTGGATCGGGGTGTCCCCGGCGGCCGCCCGCGCCTCGGCGTTGCGGCGGAGCCAGGGAAGGGCGGCCGCCGAGCGCTCGACCGCGTACACCCGGGTGCCGGGCACCTCGTTGGCCACCGCGAGCGCGATAGCCCCGGAGCCGCTACACAGATCGACCACGGTCGTACCGGGCGTTATCAAAGTGACCCCCCAGCCCGCCAGGAGCTCGGTCTCCGGCCGAGGCACGAACACGCCCGGCCCCACCGCCAGCTCCAGGTACCGAAATCCGGCACTTCCGACCAGGTGCTGCACCGGCTCGCCCGCCGCCCGCCGAGCGACCAACGCGTCGAACTCCGCGAGCTGATCGGCCGTAAAACCATCTATCAGCGCCAATCGCCCACGGGGCACACCGAGCACATGTGAGGCAAGGATTTCTGCATCGACTCTTGGCGATGGCATACCTACTCTGGACAGGAAGTTTGTGGCACGAGCGACCGCCTGCAACGTCCGTGTCCGATCCGTCCCGCCCGGGGCTGTTCCAGATGCCCTGTCACGAGATAATCATTGAACAGCGGGTCGACGCGACGGCCCGGGGGTAGACCGGACGTCTTCCGGGGTTAGGAGGCTTGAGTGAGTTGGCTCGACCGGGTCACCGACCAGGCCGATACGCTCCATAAGGCTCGTACGCTGCAGGAAGTCAGCCGCTCCGCGGAAGCGTGCCTCCTGCTCGACGAAGTCTTGGCCACCACTGACGACCCCTTCGCGCGGGCCGACGCCCTCGTGCAGCGCGTCTCCGCCTTGATAAACCTGGGCCGCACCGCGGAGTACAACGTGGCGGTCCAGATGGCGTTCGACGCGATCCGTGACCTCGGCGAGCCGCTCCTGCTCGGCAACCTGCACGCCCTCGCCGCGCTCGCCGCCCACCACCAGGGCGCGCTGGAGCGGTGCGTGACCCACCTGGTGCACAGCGCCCGCGCGATGGCCACTGTGGAAGACCTCGACTGGGACACCGCGATCGCGTGGAATGACCTGGCGATGGCGTATTCGTACCTCGGCTTTCACGGCCACGCGCTGGGCGCGATCGAAAAGGCACGCCAGGTCGCGGCGGCCGCCGAGGTGACGCCCGAGACGTTCGCGGCGCCTGGCATCCGGCTGCGCAACGCGGTGGCCCTCGACCACAACGGCGACACAGACGGCTGCCTGCGCGTGCTGCGCGACATCACCGCCGACGCGGAGCGGTTCCTCGACGGCGACAGCGCGGGCAAGCTCCGCCCGAGCGGCCGCGCGGCGTATGGGTACGCAATCGCCCGCCGCGCCGCGCTCGGCGAGCCGCCCGAGTCCGCCCGCCAGGCAGCCCGGCTGCTGGCCGACGGCGGAGACGGTGCCCGCGCCCGTGACCTGCGGATGCTCGGCGAGGTGTGCCTCGCGATGGCGGCCGGACGGCCGATCGAGGCGCTTACCCGGCTGGAGACGGTGGCCGTGTCGAGCGAGACGCTGGGGCCGGCCGAGCACGCCCGGTTGCGCAGCCTGACGTACACCCGGGCCGGCGACCACGCGGCCGCACACCGGGCCGACCGGCACGCGTTCCGGCTCGCGGCGCAGCGCAGCGACCGCCTCCGCGACGTGTACGTGGAGGGCATCGCCGCCCGCCTCGACCACGAGGACATGCGCCGTGCGGTGTCCAAGTTCGAGGACGAGGCGCTGACCGACCCGCTCACCGGCCTGGCCAACCGCCGCCACCTGGAGCGGTACGTGGCGGCGATGGTCGCGCGGGGCGAGCGGGCCACGGTGGGCGTCTGCGACCTCGACGGCTTCAAGGCGGTCAACACCGCGCACGGTCACCTCTCCGGCGACCTGGTGCTCCAGCGCATCGCCGGGGTGATCAACAGGGTCATGCGCCGCGGTGACTTCGTCGCGCGGTACGGCGGGGACGAGTTCGTGGTGGTGCTCCCGGGCGCCGGCATGGCCGAGGCGTCCGAGGTGGGCCGCCGGATCGGCGCGGCCGTCGAGGCGGAGGATTGGGAGTCGCTCGTGCCGGGGACGCCGGTGGGCGTAAGCGTCGGGTTCGCCGAGGTCAGCGCCTCGGCAAACCTGCGCGAGGCGCTGGGCACCGCGTTCGAGCTCGCCGACCGGGCGATGCTCCTGGCCAAGCCAGGCGCCCGCCCCCAGCCGGCCGCCGCGGCCTCTTAGAGCTTCGCTCAGCTCCGCTTGAGCTCAGTGTCGCCGGCCAGGCGGGCCTGGCGGTCCGCCTCCGCGAGCGCGTCCAGGACGCCGTCCATGTCGCCGCCCAGCACCAGGTCCAGGTTGTACGCGGTGTAGCCGATCCGGTGGTCGGTGATCCGGTTCTGCGGGAAGTTGTACGTGCGGATCCGCTCCGACCTGTCGACGGTGCGCACCTGCGAGCGGCGCGCGTCCGAGGCGGCCGCGTCGGCCTCCTCCTGGGCGGCGGCGAGCAGTCGCGCCCGCAGGATCCGCATCGCCTGCTCGCGGTTCTGTAGCTGGCTCTTCTCGTTCTGGCAGGAGACCACGATGCCGGTGGGCAGGTGGGTGATCCGGACGGCGGAGTCGGTGGTGTTGACCGACTGACCGCCCGGGCCGGACGAGCGGAAGACGTCGATCCGCAGGTCGTTCGGGTCGATCGAGACGTCGACCTCCTCGGCCTCCGGGAGCACAAGCACGCCGGCCGCGCTTGTGTGGATCCGCCCCTGCGACTCGGTGACCGGCACCCGCTGCACGCGGTGTACGCCGCCCTCCCACTTCAGCCGCGACCACACGCCGTTGCCACCCTCGGGCACGCCCTTGGTCTTGACGGCCAGCGAGACGTCCTTGACGCCGCCGAGGTCCGAGTCCTGCGCCTCGATCACCTCGGTGATCCAGCCGCGCCGCTCCGCGTACCGCTGGAACATGCGCAGCAGGTCCCCGGCGAACAGGGCCGACTCCTCGCCGCCCTCGCCCGCCTTGATCTCCAGGATCACGTCCTTGGCGTCGTGGGGGTCACGCGGGATCAGCAGCTCGGCGAGCCGCTCCTCCAGGGCCGGCAGCCGGGCCGCGATCGCATCGGCTTCGGCCGCGAACGTGGAGTCCTCGGCAGCCAGCTCCCGGGCGGCTTCCTGGTCGGCGCGGGCCTGCTCCAGCTCGCCGGCCGCCTTGTACAGCGGGGAGAGCTCGGCGAAGCGCCGGCCAACGCGCCGTGCCGTGGCCTGGTCAGCGTGGATCGCCGGGTCGGCGAGCCGCTTCTCCAGCTCGGCGTACTCGTCCAGCAGCCCGCTGAGGCGATCAGTGCTCATCTGCGTACCCCTCGTTCGTTGGAAAGACGCGAACGGCGCCCGCCCCCAGAACGGAGGGCGGGCGCCGTCGGGGTAGCTACTTGGCCTTCTTGGCGGCAGCCTTCGCGTACTTCTGCTGGAACTTCGCGACCCGGCCGGCGGTGTCGAGCACGCGCTGCTTGCCCGTGTAGAACGGGTGGCACTCGCTGCAGGTCTCGGCGTGGATCACGCCGTTCTTCGCCGTGCTACGGGTGGTGAAGGTGTGGCCGCAGGAACAGGTGACCTCGGTCACGACGTACTGCGGGTGAATGTCGGGCTTCATCGCCTCGGTCCTTTCGTAAGTGGTCGCCGGGTCGCCTTCGTCGCGGACCGCCTTGGGGCCGCTCTAGCGTGAACCGGAACCTTGGCCGATTGACCAGTGTGCCATGCCTGGCCGATCGATTGAACGCGGGTACACCCGGTGGCATTCCCCGGGCTGGCATGCTTGAAGACGATGCTGCGCTTGATCATCACCCGAGGATTGCCCGCGTCCGGTAAGACCACATTCGCCCGCAAACTTCAGCCGGGCGTGGTCCGGGTCAACCGCGACGACCTGCGGCGCATGCTCCACGGTGCTCGGCTGTACACCAACTGGGCTGAGAGCCAGGTCACCGCCGTGCAGCGGGCGCAGGTCGAGGCGCTGCTGCGCGCCCGCGCCGACGTGTGCGTCGACGACACGAACCTCTCATCCCGGCTCGTACGTGAGTGGGCGGAGATGGCCGCGCGGTTCGGCGCGACGTTCGAGGTGCACGACTTCACCGACGTACCGGTCGACGAGTGCGTACGCCGCGACGCCGACCGCCCCGAGTCCGAGCGGGTCGGCGAGGAGGCGATCCGGCGGATGCACGAGCGGTACCTGGCCGGGCGCACCCTGCCGCTCCCTGTGCCGGATGTCACGCCTGGGCGCCCCGCGGTCGTGTACAACCCGCCGCCCGAGGCCCCGAAGATCGTCCTGGTGGACATCGACGGCACGCTGGCGCTGATCGGCGACCGCAACCCGTACGACATGCACCGGGTCGGCGAGGACAAGCCCCACCAGGCCGTGATCGCGGCGGTGCGGGCCATGCACGCCGCCGGCCACGGGGTCGTCTATTGCACCGGGCGCGACGAGTCCGCCCGCGCGGCGACCGAGGAGTGGCTCGACCACCACGTCGGCGTGCCGTACGAGGCGCTCTACATGCGCGAGATCCACGACCCCCGCCGCGACGCCGAGGTCAAACGCGAGATCTTCGAACGCGAGGTCCGCGACCGCTACCACGTGGTCGGCGTCTTCGACGACCGCATGCAGGTGGTCCGGATGTGGCGCGAACTCGGCCTGACGGTCTTCCAGGTCGCCGAGGGCGACTTCTGACGTTTCTCACGAGACGGGCTAGGCGGCTGCTTTCCGAGGCGCGGCCAGCGTGACCGTCGCGTGGGCGGTTACGCCGTTGACCGTCACGGACAGCACCACCGAGCCGCTCGATCGCAGCGCGACAAGCTTGCCCGTCGACGGGTCGAACCAGGCCGCGTGCCACGGCCGCAGACCGAGCGCGGATCCGATGTGGACGCTCGGGGACGCGGTCCAGTCGGCGCTCACCGGCGGTGCCACGGGCACCTGCCGTCCGCCCTGCGTCACCACGGCCGCCACGTCGATCGGCGTGCCCCGCGGGGCCGTAGCGGGCGCCGAAACCGCGAGCGAGTCCACGTGTGCCTGGGTCTCGGCCACGACCTCGCCGCGGCCGTCCACGCCAAAGTGAGTCCAGCCGGTGAAGCCGCCCAGGTGCGGCGCCGACGACGGGCCCTTGCCGGAGTTGCCGTTGATGACGTACGGCACACCGTCGACCCGGTCGGCGTGGAACGTGCCCACGTGCGCGCCGACGAAGAGCGCGCTCTTGCCGGAGCGGCGCTCGAAGTCGGCCAGCCACTCCTCCAGCATCGCGGCCTCCTTGCGGTCGCCGAGCTGGCTCGCCTTGGCCGGAGTGGGGTCGCGGGGCGGGTGGTGGTGCAGCACGACCACCGACTTCACCCGCCGGTCGGTGCGCGCCGAGTCCAGTGCCTGCCGCAGCAGCTTGACCTGGTCGAAACCGCCGCCCCCCAGGGTCCCGGTCGAGGAGTTGAGCGTGACGAAGCGGACTCCCTTGTGGTCGAAGACCCGCGACGTCGCGCCGAACACCGCCTGGAAGTTCGTGATGGGCGCGCCCATGATCTCGTGGTTGCCGGGCACGTAGTAGTACGGCAGCTCGCCGCCCAGCTCCTCGTCGAGGATCCGCTTGGCGAGCGCGAAGTCCGCCACGGTGGCGGTGTCGACGAGGTCGCCGTTGATGACGAGGAAGTCCGGCCAGGCGGCCTTGACCTCGCGGAGCGTACGACGGGCCTGGGCGACCAGGTCGCTGTCCGGCGCGGCGGCCACGAACTGCGCGTCCGACATCACCGCGAAGCGCCACTGTGCACCGTCCACAGTGCCATCGCGGAGCACGACGCCGTCGGTCCGGAGGGGCACGGCGGGCTGGGCCACGCTGGGCGGGACCTTCGCGACGATGTCGTCCACCACGATCTCGTTGGTGTACTGGGCGTCGGGGCGGGTCTCGGCCACGTAGAAGCGGCGCACGCGCACCGGGTACTGCACACCGGCCGGCACCGCCATCTCCACGTACCGCCAGCCGGTCCACGTCACCAGCGGGCCGCTCAGCACGTGCTGCTGGTCGAGCGCGTCGTGCAGGTGCAGCCGGGCCCACTCGCCCTTGCCGTTGCCGTAAATCCACATGCCGAACGCCTGCGGCTGCCCCGGGACGGCGATCCAGGCCGGTGGGTCGGCGTACGCGGCGCGGGTGCCCGTGGAGAGGCTGAAGTCGTACGACAGCTTGAGGCCGGTACCGGTGTGGCCCGGTGCCGGGGCGACCGAGCCGGCCGCACGGGCGTGGCTGAACTTCCAGCTCGCCGCGTCGTCCTCGAACATGGCGATCGGCACGTCCTCCAGCCCCACCGTCACCGGTACGACCACAGTGGACCGTCCGACGTGGAAGGTGACGAGCCCGGCACCGACGTCCTTCTTGGCGCGTACGGCAAAGGACCCGTTCTCCGCCGGCGTGACGTCGAGCAGCGCGGTGTCGTACTCGACGCGCACGTCGGCCGGCTCGACCGGTGCGCTGCTGCCCTCCGCGTCGTACCCGACCACGCCGACCGTGCCCGAACCTAGCGCCGGCAGCCCGATCCGCTCGGCGGTCGCGGCGATGCGCTCCAGTGGGCCGAGCACCCGCAGCTCGATGTCGCCAGAAGCGCGGCCCTTCGAGGCGGTTACGGTGGCGGTGCCAGGCAGCACCGCGCGGTAGACGCCGTCGCGGCTCACGTACCCGCGGGTGGCCCGCCACGAAGGGGTACCCGATGCCGGGCCGTAGGTCTCGTCGTAGCCGGCGGCCGTCAGGCGGCGGGTGAGGCCGGGGAAGACGCGGTCCGGGTTGCCGCCGCGGACCGGGCCGGTGCCGGGCGCGGTCGCCGGGTCGGCGGCGGTCTCCACCCAGAAGCCGGCGAGCCGGCCGGAGCCGGGTGCGGCGTAGAGCGCGAGGCCATTCGGCACGGGCCGCTCGGAGCCGTCGGACGGGCTGTTCTCCACCTGCACGGTGGCCTGCCCCGGCTCGCGGGCGACCAAAGTGGACGACCCGCCGCCGTCGAGGTTGAGCGCGTTGTAGGCGCCGAGCTCCGCCATCAGGCGGCCGAGCTCGGTGAGCGTGACGCCGCGGCTGTCCGCCTGGCGGCCGTCGACGGTCAGCAGGTACATCCGGCGGCCGTCGGCGGAGAAGCCGACCGCGGTGCGCGGCTCGGGCGTGACGTCGCCGATGTCCTGCGGCACCCCGTCCCGGACCAGCACCTGGCGGCCACCAACCGCGGCCTTGAGCGTGCTGCCGTCCGACGAGCGGGACGCGTACGACACGTCCACCGCGTCGCCGGGCTTGAGCACGGCGAGTGCGTCGGCACCGGCGTCCCGGCCGAGCAGCACCGTCGTACCGCCCGGGATCGGACCGCTGCCCGGCACACCCGTCACCGAAGCGACCACGCCGCCGGTGAGCGCGACTTCAGTGACCCGGGCCGCGCCCTCGACCGCCCGCTTGCGGTCGTACGAGCCCCAGAGCGCCGTGAACGCGCCCACACCGCCCGGCTGTACGAGGTTGTTGAACTGGGTCAGCGTCACCCGGGTACCGCCCGGCAGCACAGCCGTACCGTCGAAGTAGACCTCGACCACCTTGCCGACGCCACCGGGCGTGATGCCCACGGCGTTGACGCTCCCCTGCACCGGCGACTGGACCAGCTGTCCACTTTGGATGCCGATGCCCTGGGCGGCGCCAGAGGCGTTGATGTCGAAGAAGTCACCGTTTACGGCGGCGACCGCGTGGGTGCGGTCGGCGGCCTTGCGCAGCGGCTCGGTCTTGGCGACCTCGCCGGAATTGACGTAGTCGGCGCTCAGCTTGCCGGAGAGGTCGGCGGTGAGCGCGTCGGCGCGCAGCCAGCCGGCGGAGTGGTAGCGGTCGAACGACGTCAGCGTCAGCCCCGGCGCGACGGGCCGGGTGCGCTTGGCGGTTTCGATGTCGTCGAAGGCATCGACAGCCGGCGCGTGGACCGGTGCCGATGGGGCCACCGGAGCAGCCACGGCCGGCGCCGGCACAGCGAGGATCGAGACCAGAACGAGGACGGCTGCGCTCCGCATGGCGGCCAGTCAACCCGATCACGTATGGAACCTTCAATGGCTCCAGGTCTAACTGAAAGAAAACTTCAGACGATCGGCGACCCGCCAGCGTCGTACCGCCGACAGAAACGAAACAAGGGCAAGGGATCGATCGGTCCCTTGCCCTTGAACGGGGAGAAGCTACTCTCCCGGAGTCGACTTCGCGATCTGCATCAGGAACTCGATGTTCGTCCGCGTCTGCTTGAGGCGGTCGAGCAGCAGGTCCAGCGCTGCCTGCGACTCCAGCGAGTGGAGCACCTTGCGCAGCTTGTGCGAGATGGCGAGCTCCTCCGGCGCGAGCAGAATCTCTTCCTTACGCGTACCGGACGGGTTGATGTCGATCGCCGGGAAGACGCGCTTGTCGGCGATCTTGCGGTCGAGCTTGAGCTCCGCGTTACCCGTGCCCTTGAACTCCTCGAAGATGACCGTGTCCATCATGGACCCGGTCTCCACCAGCGCGGTGGCGAGGATGGTCAGGGAACCACCATTTTCGATGTTGCGCGCCGCGCCGAGGAAGCGCTTCGGCGGGTACAGCGCAGTCGAGTCGATACCACCCGACATGATCCGGCCGCTCGCCGGCGCCGCCAGGTTGTACGACCGGCCGAGCCGGGTCACCGAGTCGAGCAGCACGACAACGTCGTGGCCCAGCTCGACAAGGCGCTTGGCCCGCTCGATCGCGAGCTCGGCGACCGTCGTGTGGTCCTGCGGCGGGCGGTCGAACGTGGCCGCGACGACCTCGCCCTTGACCGACCGCTGCATGTCGGTGACCTCTTCGGGCCGCTCGTCGACAAGCACGACCATCAGGTGGCACTCGGGGTTGTTGTGGGTGATCGCGTTTGCGATCGCCTGGAGCACCATCGTCTTACCCGCCTTGGGCGGCGAGACGATCAGCGCGCGCTGCCCCTTGCCGATCGGCATGACCAGGTCGATGACCCGGGTCGTGAGGATGTGCGGCTCGGTCTCCAGCCGCAGGCGCTCCTGCGGGTAGAGCGGGGTCAGCTTGTAGAACTCGGGGCGCCGACGCGCCTCGTCCGGGTCCATGCCGTTGATGGTGTCCAGCCGGACCAGCGGGTTGTACTTGTCGCGGCGCTGCTCGCCCTCGCGGGTGGCGCGCACCGCGCCGGTCACCGCGTCGCCCCGGCGCAGGCCATACTTCTTGACCTGGGACATCGAGACATAGACGTCATTGGGGCCGGACAGGTAACCGGTCGTGCGGACGAACGCGTAGTTGTCGAGGACGTCGATGATGCCGGCGACCGGCACGAGCACGTCATCCTCGGTCACCGGCGGCTCGTTACCGCCGCCGCTACCGCCCTCGCTCCGCTCGCCACGGCCGCGCCGGCGGTCACGGAAGCGGCTGCGCCGACTGCGCCGGCCATTGGCATCGTCGCCGTCGTCGTCGCCATCGCGGTCACGGTCGTTGCGCTGCTCGCCGCGGTCGGCGCGGTCGCCACGGTCGGCGCGGTCGCCACGGTCACCCCGCGGCCCGCGCTCGCTGCGGTCGCGGCCGTTGCGCGACTCGCGGTCGCCCCGCTCGGTGCGGTCGCCCCGCTCGCCACGGTCGGCGCGCTCCGCCTCGTCTGCGGTGCTCTCGCCGCGCGACTCCGGCGGACCCGCGGGCCGGCTGGACCGGCGCGAGCCGCGGTCGCGCTCTTCGCCGTCGGTCGACGGCTCGGGGGACGTTACGGGCGCGTCGCCGCCACGACGCTCGGTCTCGATGGTGTCGGGCACCTCGGCCCGTACTTCTTCGCGAACCGGCGCGGCGGCGGCCGCGACCTCGGCCCGCTGGCGCGGCGCACCGGCAGCGCTGTCGGCGTTGCCGCCCTGGCGCTCGGAAATCGCGGCGACTAGCTCGCCCTTTCGCATACGGGCCGTACCGGAGATGCCGAGCGACGCGGCCAGGCTCTGAAGCTCCGGCAACAGCATCGCCGACAGCCCGGTGCCACGGCGCGCGCGGCGCGCGGTGCCGGTGGCGGCCTGGTCAGCGACGTTGGTGACATCCGACGTCACGTCGGTGGTGTCGCTCAATGGATTCCTTCCCTCGATAGGCCGGGGCTGCCCGGATCGAAGATCCTAGGTGGCCGGGCGGCCTCGGTGCACCCGCCTCATGAACAGGGCGGGAGTTTGTAACACAGCAGCGGTGGGCCAAAGCAGCGGGTAAGACGAACTGACCGCCGAAAGCTTCGAGGTGCGCCGCCACGCAGAGATCTATTGCCTCGCGACTGTGTGCTAGGGCCAGAGCGTAATCAACTCATCGGACCTGCGGCAACAGTGGTCCGCTCGGCGTGTCCCAGTGTACCCCCTCAACGCGGGCCCCGGTGACATCTACCTCCAACCGTTGTTGGAGCCAAGCCATTCCCGGTGTGAAATGTTCCGGCACGGGCGACAGCGCGAGCACGGACGGACCCGCCCCGCTCACCACAGCCGCCACACCCGCCTCCCGCAACGCCGTGACCAGGGCAAACGTGGCCGGCATGCCTGGAGCGCGATACTGCTGGTGCAATCGGTCCTCGGTCGCCGGAAGCAGCAATGCCGGCTCTTCGGTGATGGCATGGACTAGCAGAGCGGCCCGGCCCGCCGAACGCGCGGCGTCCGCGTGGGGCACGGTTGCCGGCAACGCCGCCCTTGCCTCCGCGGTCAACCCCCGGTCCGCGGGCACGAAAACCGTCGGTTGTACGGAATCGGAAGGTCGCCGGGTCACGGCGATCGCGCCCGATTCCTCCGTCCATGCGATCGTGAAACCGCCCAGAAGGCAGGGCGCCACGTTGTCGGGATGCCCCTCCATGCGAGCCGCGAGGCGCAGCGCGGCCGCGTCGTCCATCAGCTTCTGCCCGTCGACGACGAGCCCGCGGGCGAGCTGGATGCCGGCCACGATGGCCGCTGACGAGGAGCCGAGGCCGCGCGCCTGCGGGATGCGGTTGACACACGACACCGCCAGGCCTGGCGGGCGTCCGCCCAGCTCATCGAAGGTCTCAAGCATCGCGCGTACCACCAAATGGGACGCGTCCGTCGGCAGGTCGTCCGCTCCCTCGCCGGTCACCTCGACCGCGACGCCGCCCGCCGTCACGCGAGCCGCGACATCGTCGTACAGCGCCAGTGCCAGCCCGAGCGCGTCGAAGCCGGGGCCCAGGTTGGCGCTGGTCGCCGGGGCGCGTACGCGCACGTCGGCGGGGACGAAGGAGGGGGCCACGGGCTCATCGTAGGGCGGGGCTAGTCGTCGTCTTGCGCGGGCGGCGAGCGGCGCGGCGAACGGCCGGCGGACTTCAGGGCCAGGCGGAGTGCGAACTCGATCTGCGCGTTCACACTGCGCAGGTCGTCGGCGGCCCACTTGGCGACCGCGTCGTACACGTCGGGATCCAGCCGGAGCAGGAGCTTCTTGCGCTCGGGCATGAGCTTCCTCTGGTCAGCTGTACAACGAGCCCGTGTTGACCACCGGCTGGACGGCCCGGTCGCCACACAGCACCACAAGCAGGTTGGCCACCATCTGTGCCTTGCGCTCCTCGTCCAGGTCGACGACGTGCTCGTCGCGGAGCCGGTCGAGGGCGTTGGAGACCATGCCCACGGCGCCCTCCACGATCTTGAATCGGGCGCTCACGATCGCGCTCGCTTGCTGCCGGGCCAGCATCGCCTGGGCGATCTCCGGCGCGTACGCGAGATGTGTCGTACGCGACTCGAGCACCTCCACGCCGGCGAGCTCGACCCGCTCGCGCAGCTCCTCGGTCAGCTCCTCGCTCACCACCGAGCCGTCCCGCAGGCTGGCCCGCCCGCTGTCGTGCGCCTCGTACGGATAGCTGGTCGCCATGTGCCGCACGGCCGCCTCGGACTGCACCGCCACGTACTCCACGTGGTCGTCCACCGCGAACGCGGCCTTGGCCGAGTCGACCACCCGCCACACGACGACGGCCGCGATCTCGACCGGGTTGCCGTCGGCGTCGGAGACCTTGAGCCGAGCGGTCTCGAAGTTGCGCACGCGGAGCGTGACCCGGCGCCGGTTGGACAGCGGCACGGTCCAGTAGAAGCCGGCCTCGCGGATGCTCCCCACGTACCGCCCGAAGAACTGCACCACCTGCGCGTCATTGGGGTTGACGACAGTAAATCCGGTAGCGGTCACGGAGACCACCGAGGCCCACGTGCACGCGACGCTCGTAACGCTCGCCGCGATCGCGGCCTCCGAGCCGCGGGCCGTGGCGAAGATGATCACCAACCCGATCAGGGTGAGCACGAGCAGGCCCACCAAGGCAAAGAAACCGGACACCCGGAAGGCGGGTCTCTCCATGACGACTCCCCGGACAACCTCGATAGCAAAGTGATATCACTACGATAGCGTCAGGAAGTCTCCTCCGCTACGGCTGGAGTGCCCAGGCCGCGGGTGGCGATCCGCCAGCCGACCGCGTACACGAGCGTGACCAGCGCGCATCCGGCGAGCAGTGCCCGCTCGTCGACGTGATCGACGAGCGCGGCGACCACGATCTGGCTGACCGAGATGGAGAGCGTGGCGAGCATGAGGTCGGCGGCGAAGACCCGGCCGCGAAGGCGATCGGGGACCTCGCCCTGTAGCGCGAAGTTGGACATGATCCAGTTGGTGCCGCCGGCGAAATGCGCGGCGAAGACAAGCGCCAGTACCAGCGGAAACCAGGGCGCCACGGCGACGCCGAGGTAGGCGAGGCCGTACGCGGACATCGAGAGCGCCAGGCCGGGCAGCAGCCACGAGCGGTTGCCGAGCACCTTGCGCATCGTGAGCGGGCCGACGAGCGCGCCCGCGCCGCGCACGCCGAAGAGCAGCCCGGCTCCGATCGCACCCACCCCGAAGCGACCGGCGAGCAACGGGAAGACGGTCAGCACGCCGTTGCCGAGCCCGACCGCGGACTTGACCGTGACCAGCGCGAGCACGCGCGGCCGGTGCGCGATGTAAGCGAGCGACTCGCGGATCGCGGTCCAGGTGCCCGCCCGGCCTTCCGCGCTCTCCCGAGGCGCCTGCAAGGGCCGGCGGATCCGCCACTCCAGCGCCGCGGCCACGGCCAGGGCCGCGGAGGCGACCCAGAAGCACGTGTACGCGCTGAACGCCGCGCTCAGCACGCCCCCGAGCGAGGCGCCGACGACGGCCATCGTGCCCCAGGCCGAGCCGGAGACCGCGTTCGCGGCGGCGAGGTCCTCGGGGTCCACCACGTTGGGGAGGGCGGCCTGGGCAGCCGGGGAGTAGAACGCCTTGGCCACCGCCAGCGCGCCGATCGCCATGAGGGCCAGCCCGGCCGCGCCCGCGCCGCGCACGGTCTGAAGGAGCGTCACGGCGAGCAGCGCAGCGATGTTCGACAGGATGAGGAGCTTCTTGCGGTCGAACCGGTCGGCGATCGTACCGGTGATCGGCAGGAGCAGCGCGACAAGCCCGGTGTCGACCGCGAGGACCAGCCCGCCCCAGACGCCGCTGCCGGTCAACTCCGGCAGGAGGACCAGCAGCGGCACCATCACGAACCAGTCCGCACCGAATACGACGAGCTCGGCGGCGAAGAGGTTACGGAAGTCGCGGTTGCGTGTAAGGACCGAGAGGGGTGACGACACGTACCCAGACGTTACTGGGTAGGTTTTTTGATCTTCGGTAGGCGCAGCACCTCGAACTGGTCGGTGCCCTCCACGAGCGCCGCCGAAGGCTTGGAGGGCGGCGGGGCGACGAGCGAATCGTGGCCGTTGGACGTACGCGCTCCCGGAGCCGCGAACGCGAGGTCCTGGTCACCGCCGCCCCGGCCGAACCGCTCCTTGAAGCTCTCCACCATCGTGTAGAGCGTCGGCACGAGCACCAGCGTCAGCAGCGTGGAGCTGATGAGGCCACCGATCACCACGATCGCGAGCGGCTGCGAGATGAAGCCGCCCTCGCCGGTCAGCCCGAGCGCCATCGGCAGCAGCGCGAAGATCGTGGCGATCGCGGTCATCAGGATCGGGCGCAGCCGGCGCCGGCCACCCTCGACGACCGCCTCCAGCACTGGCATGCCCTGCTGCCGGTACTGGTTGATCAGGTCCATCAGCACGATCGCGTTGGTGACCACGATGCCGACGAGCATGAGGATGCCGATCAGCGCCGGTACGCCGAGCGGGGTGCCGGTGACCAGCAGCAGCGTGATCGCGCCGGTCGCCGCGAACGGGATCGACACGAGCAGGATCAACGGCTGGATCAGGCTGCGGAACGTCGCCACCATGATGACGAAGACGATCGCGATCGCGGCAAGCACGGCCAGCCCGAGGTCCGCGAACGCCTCAGCCTGGTCGGCGCTGACGCCGCCGACCTGGTACGTGGCACCCGGCGGCAGGTCGAGCCCGTCGAGGCGCTCGGTCAGCGCGGCGCTCACGGCGCCCACGTTCGAGCCTGTCGCCGTGCCGGTGACGCTGGCGCTGCGCTCGCCGTCGATGCGGGTGATCTCGAGCGGGCCGGAGACCTCCTTGACCTCCGCGACGTCCATGAGGCGGAAGGAGCTGATCCGGTACGCCCGGAGTCCGTCCACAGTGACCGGTGGGTTGGCGGCCCTGAGCACCACATCCTGCTGTACGCCGTCGAGGGCCACCTGGCCCACCGGCACGCCCCGCATGATCTGCGCGACCATCTGGGCGATGGCCTGCTCGCTGAGGCCCACCCGGGCAGCGGAGGCCCGGTTGACCACCACGTCGATCCGCGGCACGTCGGCCGACAGGCTCGTGGTCACCTGCTCCACGTCGGGCGTCTCGCTCATCGCCTGCCGCACCTGCTCGGTGGCCTGGGCGAGCGTGTCGGAGTCGGCGGCCTGGACGATCACCTCGAGCTCGTCGGCGGAGCCGCCACCGGCCCCACCGCCGCCACCGCCGACGGTGATCTCGCCGGCGCCGTAGACGTCGCCGAACTGCTCGCGAAGCTGGTCCTGCACCGCTCCGGAGTCGACGCCCTCCTTGACCGTGACGGAGAAGCTGGCCGCGGCGACCCCGCCGCCCGACCACGGCGCACCCCGCCCCCGGCGGTCACCTGGTACGACTCGATGTCGTCACGGCCGGCGAGCACGCCCTCCACCTGCCGCGCGGCCGCGTCCGTGGCGTCCATGCTGGTGCCGGGAGGCAGCTCCTGGCTGATGACGAAGGTGTCCTGGCCGGAGTCGTCGATGAAGTTGGTCTTCAGCTGGGTGGACAGCCCGAACGTGCCGATCAGCACCGCGATGCCGATGCCCACGGTTGCCCACCGACGCCGGGTGGCGAAGCCGATCACTGGCAGGTACGCCAGCTGGAGGAAGCTGTGCCGCTCCCGCTCCTCGGCCGCCCGCCGCACGGACGCCTCGTCGCCGACGACGGTGGCCGGGCGGAGGAACCAGTACGCCAGCACCGGGATGACGGTCAGCGAGACAAGCAGCGACGCGAGCAGCGCCACCGTCACCGTGATCGCGAAGGGCGCGAAGAGCTGCCCCACGAATCCGCCGACGAGCGCGATCGGGGCGAACACCGCCACCGTGGTGAGCGTCGACGCGGTGACCGCGCCGGCCACCTCCTTGACGCCGTCGACGATCGCGCGGCGCTTGTCCTCGCCGTACCCGAGATGGCGTTTGATGTTTTCCAACACGACGATCGAGTCATCGACGACCCGGCCCACCGCGATCGTGAGCGCGCCGAGCGTGAGCAGGTTGAGCGAGTAGTCGCCGACCCACAGCGCGATCAGCGCGACAAGCACCGACAGCGGGATCGACACGGCGGTGACCAGGGTCGAGCGGACCGACAGCAGGAAGACGAGGATCACGAGCACGGCCATCAGCAGGCCGAGCAGGCCCTCGGTGGTGAGGCTGTCGATCGACTTCTCGACGAACGGCGCCTGGTCGAAGATCACCGTCAGCGTGGACCCGCTGCTCTCGCTGAGGGCGGCGAGCCGGTCGCGGATCTCGTGGGAGATCTGCACCGCGTTGCCGTCGGGCGAGGCGGTAACCGCGATGCCGAGGCTCTCCTCGCCATTCGTGCGGGTGAACCCGGTCGCCGGTGCCAGCCCCTCCTCGACCGTGGCCACCGTGCCCAGCTGCACCGGGTTGAGACCAGGGGGCGCGTTCAGCCACAGCCCGCGCAGCTCGTCGATGGTCACGATCGGCGTACCCACCTGGATCGTGCGCGTCTTGTCGTCGCTCGTGAGCGTGCCGGCGGGGATGGCGACGCCGTTGGCCTGGAGCGCCGCGCCGATCGCGCGCGTGTCGATGCCGGCGGCTGCCATCTTCGCCGGATCCGGCGTGACCGTCACGACCGGGTCGCGGGCACCCTCGATCTCGACCGTGCGAACCCCGTCGATCCCCTCGATGTCCGGCACGACCGTGCGGGCCAGCCGGTCCGCGAGCTCCTTCTGGTCGCCACCGGTGCTGCTCGACGCGTAGAGCACGATCGCCGGCAGGTCGTCGGTGCTGCCCGCGAAGACCTGCGGCTCCACCCCGTCGGGCAGCTGCGGGCCGACCCGGTTGAGCGCCGTCTGAAGCTTGTTGACCGCGTCGTTCAGGTCGGTACCGAACGCGAACTCGACCTGGATGCTCGCCGAACCCTCGCGGGATGTGGAGGTCACCTTGCTGAGCCCGGCGATGCCCTGGACGCCGTTTTCGATCGGCTCGGTCACGCGCTCCTCGACGATCTCCGGCGCGGCACCCGGGTAAGGGGCCACGACGAACGCCGCGGGGAACTCCAACGAAGGCAGCAGCTGCTGCTTGAGCGAGGGGATGGCGAACGCCCCGAACGCGGTGATAACCACCGCGACCAGCGCGACCAGACCGCGATTGGCGAGGCTGAGTCTGGCGAACAACGACATGTCGGAGCTCACTCCAAGGGGGGTGGGAACGCACGAGGGATGCGGCGCTCACCTTAGCGGTCGTCACTCTGACGCGGTGTAGGACATCCGGCCTCATCTGCCCCGTCCGTCTCGCTTTTCACTCTTTCCGTGGTGGGAGCGTCCCGGTAGGTGGTTATTGGTCAGGTGGGGGCAACCTGGGCGTAGGCGGGTGGGGCATTCTGAACCTGCGACCCGAAGACAGGAGAAGCGCCATGTGGCGGGGTCTTATAGAGCAGTACCGGGACCGCCTGCCGGTCACCGGATCCACCCCGATCGTCACGCTGTACGAGGGCAATACGCCGCTCGTGCCCGCTCCCGTACTGTCGTCCCGTTTGGGCTGTGATGTCCAGCTCAAGGTGGAGGGTGCAAACCCGACCGGCTCCTTCAAGGACCGGGGGATGACGCTAGCTGTCTCTAAGGCGGTCGAAAGCGGGGCGAAGGCGATTATCTGCGCCTCGACCGGCAACACCTCGGCGTCCGCGGCGGCGTATGCGGCACGCGCCGGCCTCACCTGCGCGGTACTCGTGCCGCAGGGCAAGATCGCGCTCGGCAAGCTTGCCCAGGCGCTGGTGCACGGCGCCCGCCTACTCCAGGTGAATGGCAACTTCGACGACTGCCTGTCGCTCGCCTCGAAGCTCTCCCTCGACTTCCCGGTGGCCCTGGTCAACTCGGTCAACATCGACCGCATCCACGGCCAGAAGACGGCCGCCTTCGAGATCGTCGAGGAGCTGGGCGACGCGCCGGACATCCACTGCCTGCCGGTCGGCAACGCGGGCAACATCACCGCGTACTGGATGGGCTACCAGGAGGACTACGACGACGGCAATGCCACCCGCCGGCCGAAGATGTTCGGCTTTCAGGCCTCTGGCGCGGCCCCGATCGTCACCGGCAAGGCGGTCGCCGAGCCGTCCACCATCGCCACGGCCATCCGCATCGGCAACCCGGCGAGCTGGACCAAGGCGGTCGACGCCCGCGACGCGTCGAAGGGCCTGATCGCCTCGGTGACCGACCGCCAGATCCTCTCCGCGTACCGGCTGCTCGCCCGCGAGGTCGGCGTCTTCGTGGAGCTGGCGAGCGCGGCCAGCGTGGCCGGCCTGCTCCAGGAGGCCGAGGCCGGACGCGTCCCAAGAGGCTCCACGGTCGTCTGCACCGTAACTGGCCACGGCCTGAAGGACCCAGAGTGGGCCATCTCCACAGCCCCCTCCCCCACAACAATCCAGCTAGACATCCTAGCCGCCGCCCGCGCGCTGGACCTCGCCTAGGGCGCCCCACCCCCATCCGCGTTGATCAGGGAGTTCGTGGGCGTGTCGGTCGGCGTGTCGCCCCACGAGGTCCCTGATCAACCGTGCGGGAGGCCCGCTAGGCCGAGCCGGCTTTGGTTGTGAAGCGCGGAGGGTGAGGCCGCGGGAGCAGCGGTCCGGACCACCGCGGACAGAGATGATGTTTGTGAGCACCTCCCGTCCGGGGTCTGACCCGACGGCGGACTGACCTTGGGGTCTTGGAAGATGATCTGTCGGCCCTGGTCGGGAGGTGCTCGTGCACTCACTGGACGTGGCGTTGTGACTTCATAGGAGCCTGGCTAGAGGCCCCGTCTCTGTCTTGTCCGCGTTGCCCGGCTGGTGCGTGCCGCCCTGCCCCCAGTCACGAACGACAGGACGACGATGCCCTCTATTACACCCGACACCGCCGCGATCGAGGTCGTCGGTGGCGTGGACACCCATCTCGACACGCACACCGTCGCGGTGATCGACCTGGTCGGACGGGTGGTCGGCACTGAGCAGTTCCCGGCCACCACAGCCGGCTACACGGCCCTGCTGGCCTGGATGCGCGGACACGGACGACTGGCCCGCGTGGGGGTGGAGGGCACCGGCGCCTACGGCGCCGGCCTGACCCGCCAACTACGCAACGCCGGCGTCGAGGTGATCGAGGTCGACCGCCCGGACCGCAAGACCCGCCGCTCGCAAGGCAAGTCCGACCCGATCGACGCCGTCCAAGCCGCCAAGACCGCCCTGGCCGGCCACCGCACCGGAACCCCCAAACAACGCGACGGCCGCGTCGAAGCCCTCCGCAACCTACGCGTGGCCCGGCGCAGCGCGGTCGAACAACGCGCCGACACCCAACGCCAGATCAAAACCCTGATCGTCACCGCCCCCGACGAACTACGCGCCCGACTGCGTGGCCTGAACGTCAAGCAGTTGATCGCGACCTGCGCCACCCTGCGGCCCGACCGGGCCGACGCCGCCACGCCGGCCACTGCCGTCAAGCTCGCCCTACGCTGCCTGGCCCGCCGTCACCAGCAACTGTCCGCCGAGATCACCGACCTCGACGAACTACTTGAACCCCTCGTGGCCGCCATCAACCCCGACCTGCTCGCTGTCCACGGCGTCGGCCCCGACGTCGCCGGCCAACTACTGGTCACCGCCGGCGAAAACCACGACCGACTCACCTCCGAAGCCGCGTTCGCCATGCTCTGCGGCGCCGCCCCCATCCCCGCCAGCTCCGGCAAAACCAGCCGCCACCGCCTCAACCGCGGCGGTGACCGACAAGCCAACGCCGCCCTCTACCGCGTCGTACTCACCCGCCTACGCTGGGACCCCCGCACCCGCGCCTACGCCGAACGACGCACCAAGCAAGGCCTGTCCAAGAAAGAAATCATCCGATGCCTCAAGCGCTACGTCGCCCGCGAGCTCTACCAACACATCACAACAAACGATCTTGAACTAGCCGCTTGACATCCATAGGAGCATCATCGCGGTAGCCCAAATCTTTCTCTATGTCGCTTCGATGCCCTCGACGCGGAGCACGCTCGCGATCGAGCGGACGATGTCGAGCTGCTGGAGCTCGCGGACCGTCGCGGTGAGCGCGGCGTCCGGGGCGGCGTGGGTGACGATCACGAGTATCGCCTCGTCGCCGCGGCCGGACTGGCGGACCGTGGCGATGGAGACGTCGTGCTTGGCGAAGACGCCGGCCACCGCGGCGAGCACGCCCGCGCGGTCGGCGACGTCGAGGCTGATGTGGTAGCGCGTGACCGCCTCGCCCATCGGGCGGATCGGCAGGTCGGCGTAGCGGGACTCGCTGGCCGCGCGTACCCCCGCGAGCCGGTTGCGGCTCACCGCGACGATGTCGCCGAGGACCGCGCTCGCGGTCGGCGCGCCGCCCGCCCCACGGCCGTAGAACATGAGCTGGCCCGCCGCCGCGGCCTCGACGAAGACCGCGTTGAACGCGTCGCCCACACTGGCCAGCGGGTGGGTGCGCGGGATCATCGCCGGGTGCACGCGCACGCTGACCGAGTCGTCGATGCGCGCCGCGATGCAGAGCAGCTTGATGGTGCAGCCCATCGCCTTGGCGCTGGCCACGTCGGCGGCGGTCACCTCGGTGATGCCCTCCCGGTGCACGTCGGCCGCGCTCACCCGGCTGTGGAACGCGAGCGAGGCGAGGATCGCCGCCTTGGCCGCCGCGTCGAAGCCCTCGACGTCAGCGGTGGGGTCGGCCTCCGCGTACCCGAGTGCGGTCGCCTCCTCCAGCGCGTCGCTGAAGGAGGCGCCGGTGGCGTCCATCGAGGACAGGATGTAGTTGGTGGTGCCGTTGACGATGCCGGTGACCCGCGTGATCGTGTCGCCGTGCAGCGACTCGCGGAGCGGGCGCAGCAGCGGGATCGCGCCGGCCACGGACGCCTCGTAGTACAGGTCTGCGCCGCCCTCGGTGGCCGCGTCGTGCAGCGTGCCGCCGTCTTCCGCGAGGAGCGCCTTGTTGGCCGTCACCACGCTCTTGCCGGCCTTGAGCGCCTCGACGAGCCAGGTGCGGGCCGGCTCGATACCGCCGACGACCTCGACCACCACGTCGACGTCGTCGCGCTTGACGAGGCCGAGCGCGTCGGTCGTGAGGAGCGCCGGGTCGACGGGCAGGTCACCACGGTCGCGGCCGAGCCGCCGCACGGCGATGCCGGCGATCTCCACCGGCGCGCCGATCCGGGCCGTGAGGTCGCCGGCCTGCTCGTGCAGCAGCCGGACAACCTCGGACCCGACCGTGCCGCATCCCAACAGCGCCACCCGTACAGGCTTCATCCCACATCCAATGCCAGCAGGTCGTCCTCGGTCTCCCGGCGAACGATCACCCGTGCCCGCCCGTCACGCACCGCCACCACCGGAGGCCGTGGTACGTGGTTGTAGTTACTGGCCATGCTCCGGCAGTAAGCGCCGGTACCGGGCACTGCGAGAAGATCTCCGGGCTGCACGTCGGCGGGCAGGAATTCATCCTTAACGACCACGTCACCTGACTCGCAATGTTTTCCCACCACCCGGGCGAGCAGTGGCGGTGCCGAGGAGGCGCGGGAGGCGACGGTCGCCGAGTACGTCGCGCCGTAGAGCGCCGCCCGGATGTTGTCGCTCATGCCGCCGTCGACGCTCACGTACGTGCGGATGCCGTCGACGTCCTTGACCGTGCCCACCTCGTACAGCGTGAAGACGGCCGGACCCACGATCGCCCGACCCGGCTCGATCGAGATGTGGGGCAGCGCCAGCCGCAGCACCTCGCACTCGTCCGCCACGATCTTGTCGAGCCGCTTGGCCAGCTCGGCGGGGGCGGCCGGGTCGTCCTGCGTGGTGTACGCGATACCGAAGCCGCCGCCCAGGTCCAGCTCGGGCAGCTCGACGCCGTGCGCGTCGCGGATCTGTGCCTGCAACCCCAGCACGCGACGGGCGGAGACCTCGAAGCCGCTCGTGTCGAAGATCTGCGAGCCGATGTGGGAGTGCAACCCGCGCAGGTCGAGGACGTCCTCGTGCAGGATCTTCGTCGCGGCGTCGAACGCGGCACCGCCGGCCAGCGAGAATCCGAACTTCTGGTCCTCGTGCGCCGTCGCGATGAACTCGTGCGTGTGCGCCTCGACGCCGACCGTCACCCGCAGGAGGACGGCGGGCTTTGTGTTCAGCCTGCGGGCGATCTCACTGAGCCGGTCGATCTCGTGGACCGAGTCGACGATGATCCGACCCACCCCGACCTCGACCGCGCGGGTCAGCTCGGACACCGACTTGTTGTTGCCGTGGAAGCCGATCCGCTCCGGCGGCATCCCGGCCGACAGCGCGGTGGCCAGCTCGCCGCCGGTGCACACGTCGAGGTGCAGCCCCTCCTCGGCGATGATCCGCACCACAGCGCGGCACAGGAACGCCTTGCCCGCGTAGTACACGTCACAGCCGGCGAACGCGGCGAGGAAGTCGCGGCAGCGCGCCCGCATGTCGTTTTCGTCCAGTAGGTACGCCGGGGTGCCGAACTCCTCGGCCAGATCCCGCACGCTGACGTCACCGATGGCGAGCGCGCCGTCGGCCGCGCGCGCCACGCTGGTGGGCCACAGTTGCGGCAGGATCACGTTGACGTCTTCGGGGGTACGCAGCCAGGCCGGCCCTCTGCTGCCCAGCTCTCCGTGCAGTGCCCCCGCTTCGTGCGCGCGCAAGCCCTACATCCTCTCCGGCGCCGAGACGCCCAGCAGGTCGAGACCGTTAGCGATCACGGTACGGGTGGCGTCGTTGAGCCACAGCCGTGCGCGGTGCAGATCACCGATCGGCTCGTCACCCACGGGAAGGATGCGGCAGTTGTCATAGAAGCGGTGGTATGAGCCAGCCAGCTCCTCCAGGTAGCGGGCCACCCGATGTGGCTCGCGCAGCTCGGCCGCCTGAGCCACGATCCCGGGGTAGTCGCCGAGCGCCTTGAGCAGGTCTTGCTCTTTCTCGTGGCCGAGCAGCTCGGGCCGGAAGTCGTCGGCCTCGCCCCGGGCGAGCCCCACCTCGGCGGCGTTGCGGCCGACGCTGGCGGTACGGGCGGCCACGTACTGCACGTAGTAGACCGGGTTGTCGCGCGTGCTGCGGGTCCACAGGTCGACGTCGATGTCGATCGGTGAGTCGCTGGAGAAGCGGGCCAGCGCGTACCGAGCGGCGTCCACCCCGATCGACTCGACCAGGTCCTCGATCGTCAGCACGGTGCCTGCGCGCTTGCTCATCCGCAGCGGCTCGCCGTCCTTGACCAGGTTGACCAGCTGGCCGATGAGGATCTCCAGCGTGCGCTCGGGCTCGTCGCCGAAGCACGCGGCCATCGCCCGCATCCGCCCGATGTACCCGTGGTGGTCGGCGCCGAGCAGCATCAGGAGCCGCCCGAAGCCGCGCTCCCGCTTGTCCAGGTAGTACGCACAGTCGGCGGCGAAGTAGGTCCACTCCCCGTCGGACTTGCGCAGCACCCGGTCCTTGTCGTCGCCGAAGTCGGTGGTGCGCAACCAGATCGCGCCGTCCGCGTCGTACACGTGGCCCTGCTCGCGCAGCCGGGCCAGCGCCGTGTCCAGCTCGCCCCGCGTGTGCAGGTCCGACTCCCGGAAGAACAGGTCGAACGGGACACCGAAGTCGGCCAGCGAGGTGCGGATCTCGCGCAGCATCAGCGCCACGCCCTCGTCCCGGAACGTCCGCTCGTCGGCCTCCGGGTGCTTCGCCTTGATCTCGTCGGCGAGCTCCTTGATGTACGCCCCCGCGTACCCGTCCTCGGGCACCGGCCGACCCTCGGCCGCCGCGTGCAGCGAGCGGGCGAAACGGTCGATCTGGGCGCCGGCGTCGTTCACGTAGTACTCAGTGCCGACATCCGCGCCGCTCGCACGGAGCAGCCGGGCCAGCGCGTCGCCGAGCGCCGCCCAGCGGGCGCCGCCGATGTGCACCGGGCCGGTGGGGTTGGCCGAGACGAACTCCAGGTTGATCCGCTGGCCGGCGAGGCGCTCACTGTGCCCGTACTCCCGGCCGGCCTGCACCACGACGCGGGCGAGCTGGCCCGCGGAGGCCGTGTCGAGGCGGATGTTGAGGAAGCCCGGACCAGCGATCTCGACCGATTTGACGCCCGGTGTCCGACCCAGGTGGTCGGCTATCCCGCCGGCCAGCTCACGAGGCTGCGCACCCACCTTTTTCGCCAGCTGAAGCGAGATCGTCGATGCGTAGTCGCCGTGCTCGGGGTTGCGCGGCCGCTCAACTGTGGTCGATGCTGGCAGGGCGGCAGGATCGAACCCACGCTCGGTAAAGAGCGCGCGGGCGGCAGCGAGGACAGCCTCGGCGAGCTTGGCGGGAGTCACCGAGCAATGCTAGCGGGGGTACAGTGGGTGCCTCGGCGGCGACCCTGTGCCCGTGCTCGATCCGCCCACCCCCGTGACCGACCGACCAGACGAGGCACCATGAGCGTGAGTACCCCGGCCGGCGACCAGCGCCGTCCGTCCGTGGTCAGCACCGGTAAGAAGGCGCCGGAAGGCGCTGCCAAGTCATCCAGTCCTGCCAAGTCGGGCTCTGCCACCGCCCGTAAGAGCACGTCAGGCGGCAAGGGCGGCGGGGCGGGCGCAGGCAAGGGCGGCGGCGGCAAGGGCCGCAAGCCGATCGCGCCGGTCAAGGTCAGCCAAGGCCGCAACTGGGGCCCGATCGGGCTCTTCGTCGCGGTCGGTGTGATCGCCGTGGCGATCATCGGCTACGGCTCGTATGCGGCGTTCCAGGGCTCCAAGTCCTGGGAGGACCGCGCGGCCGGCATCGACGGCATCGTCAACTTCCGGGAGCAGGACCCGGCGCTGGCCCAGGGCGGCCAGCACGTGCCGGGCAAGGTCGACTACACGGTGAAGCCCCGGTTGGCGGCCAGCACAACCAGGACTGGCAAAACTGCATGGGTGATGTGTACGACGCCCCGATCGCCAGCGAGCACGCCGTGCACAGCATGGAGCACGGCGCGGTCTGGGTGACGTACCAGCCGAACCTGCCCAAGGACCAGGTCGACAAGCTCGCCGAGCGGGTGCGCGGCACGGAAAAGCTGCTGATGAGCCCGTACGAGGGCCTCGACGCGCCGATCTCCCTCCAGGCGTGGGGCTACCAGCTCAAGGTCGACAACGCTGACGACAGCCGCATCGACGACTTCATCAAGGCGCTGCGCGTCAACGCCTCGGTGGAGGGCCCGACCGCCCTCTGCGCCCAGGGCATCACCGCCACTGGCACCGAGCCGCGCAACCTCCAGCCGCAGCAGCAACAGCAGCAGCCGCAGGGCTAGCCGTGGTGACCACCGCCACGCCCGCGGAGGCGGCAACCTCGCCCGACGGCCCCTCGCACGGGGCCGTCGGGTGGCGCTTCGGCACCGTTGCGCTCGCGATCGCCGTCGCGGTAGGACTCCTCCTGGGGTACGGGGCGGGCTGGCTCACGCCCACGCTCACCCGCCCCGGCGACACATCCGCCGAGGCGGGCTTCGCCCGCGACATGACCACGCACCACACGCAGGCCGTGCAGATGGCGCTGGTCGCGTTCAAGTACGGGCAGGACGACGGGATCACCCAGCTCGGCGTCGACATCGCCACCGGCCAGCAGGGCGAGATCGGGATCATGCAGACCTGGCTGCGTCAGTGGCACCTCGACCCGACCGGCTCGGAGCCCAGGATGGCCTGGATGCCGGACGGCGAGCAGTTCAAGCGCGAGGGCGGCCTGATGCCCGGCATGGCCACGAAGGAAGAGATGGACAAGCTGGAGGCCGCGCGAGGCCACGAGCTGGACATCCTCTTCATCGACTTGATGATCAAGCACCACCTCGGCGGTATCCACATGGTCGACGCCATCCTCGACCAGTCCGACGATCCCCAGGTCACCGAGGCCGCCCAGCGCATGAAGAACACCCAGCAGGGCGAGATCGACAACATGCGCAGCATCCGCGATCGCATTCAGTAGTTTTCTGACTGCTCAGCCCCACCCGACCCTTTCGTCCTCGTTGTCCGGTCGGGGGCGTTGTTGTCGCTGCGTCTTCTTCTCGGCGCTAGGCCGCCCATTGGTGCCGTCGCCGCCCGCCGCCGCCACAACGTCCTCGCCCGCGCTCAGGAACTCGCCCTGATCGAAACCATGCGCGACCGCTTCCCCGACCAGCTCGACCTGAACGCTCCCTTGTGGAAGGCCTCCACAATGTCCCCGCTGAGCCCGACCGCCGCCGCCCGCTACCTCCGCGCCTGGGGCCTCAGCACCCGCGAACCCGTAGACCGCGCCTGCCCCCTCTGCGCCGAATCGGTGGTCCGCTGGAGGCAGGCCCTAGAACTGGGGCGGTGTCGATTCGGCCCGCGGACAGCGAGCCTGCTACGCTTCCTTGGTCGCTGAGCCCCCGTAGCTCAGGGGATAGAGCACCGCCCTCCGGAGGCGGGGGCGCAGGTTCGAATCCTGCCGGGGGCACCACTCATCTGATCAGCCTTCGTGGCCATCGCAAGGATCGTTGTGTCCGCGTGGACGACCGAGATCACTTGCGCGCCCACTCTGCTCGTTCCGGCCATCCTCAGCGGTAAGATCTTTATAGCGATTGCCCGACACGCCCGGACGCCGCAACGCCGACCGGTGCTATGTGCCGTTCCGTTCCCCGTGACCGTACTTTCGATCCGTGCTGAAGAGTACGCGGGCTACGCGGCTGTAGTTTCACGTTCCGTGTCACGGGCCGCTTCGAGGAAGCTAGAGTCGGTGCTCAGTGGCGTTACGTGAAAGAAACGATGACGACACACAATCTGCGGAAATGCTTCTAGCATCGTGTCCTCTTGCTGAACGACGTTGCGGGGACCCTGCAATGGCAGCATGCGGGTTGGACTAATCAGCCAGTAAGAAAGCCGCCGCGGCTGGACCCGGGCTGCCGTTTTTCCGGGTCGGCGGCTCACTGTCACGTCTTCCATGCACCAAATGGAAGCGTGCCTTCCGCACGCGAAAGAAACGACGGCCCCCACCCAAATGGCAGAGGAGCTAGCAATGATCTTGCCGGACTGGGCGGCAATTTCAATCTATCCACGTGTGTACGGCGATCTTCCGGGCCGACGTTCGGCAACTTTGCTTGAACGGCAGCACCGGCGAGAGTCGAACGCCCGCACCTATCCTCGACATCTACCCATCGCTATCGCCAACGCGTCGGGCAGCTTCGTACGCGATGTCGACGGCAACGTCTTCATCGACTTCCTCATGGGCGCGGGAGTGCTCTCGCTCGGCCACAACCATCCGGAGCTGGTCCAGGCGGTAACCAGACAGCTCTCGCAATTCACTCATGGTCTTGACTTCCCGACGCCGGCGAAGGACGCTTTTATCGAGGCCCAGCTCTCGATGCTTCCCGAGCCCATGCGTGATCGTATGAAGCTGCACTTCTGCGGCCCTACCGGGCCAACGCGGTGGATGCCGCGATCAAGCTCTGCAAGACGGCTACCGGCCGCGGCGACATCGTCTCCTTCCAGGGTGGTTTCCACGGCAGCAGCCATGCCGCCATGGCGGTTACCGGGCTGGTGGAGCAGAAGGAGCCGGTCGCCAACGGCATGCCCGGCGTCCACTTCTTCCCCTACTCCTACTGCTCCCGCTGCCCGTTGGGGCTCGCGCCCGACACGTGCGCGATCAACTGCGTCAACTACCTCGAGCGGTCCTTGAGCGATGCCAACGGTGGACTCGCGCTGCCCGCGGCCGTCATTCTGGAACTGGTCCAAGGCGAGGGTGGCGTGGTGCCGGCCCGCAAGGAGTTCGTCGGGCGGATCCGGGCATTGACCCGCGAGCTCGACATCCCGCTGATCGTCGACGAAGTGCAGACCGGATGCGGGCGCGTCGGGACGTGGTTTGCATTCGAGCAGTACGACATCGAGCCCGACGTCATCGTCGCGTCGAAGGCATTGAGTGGGATCGGCGCCCCCGTAGCCGTCATATTCTACGACAAACGGCTCGACAGCTGGGCGCCCGGCGCACACACAGGCACCTTCCGCGGAAATCAGTTGGCCTTTGCAGCCGGCGCGGAGACAGTAAACATTTTCCGCCGCGACAACGTGCTGAGTAATGTCCGTGAGCGTGGCGAGCAGATCGGCGATCGGCTCGCCAAGTTGCAACTGAATCCGTGGGTGCGCGATGTACGGGGCGTGGGCCTGATGTGGGGAATCGAGCTGGCCGATCCGCAGGATGGGCGGCCCGCCGGCGCCCTGGCTCGCAAGGTGCAGGCACGGGCCCTGCGGCGAGGTTTGATCCTCGAAGTCGGTGGCCGCGACGACTGTGTTATCCGGTTGCTCCCCGCGCTCAACGTTTCCGCAGAAATTGTCGACACGGCTTGCTCGTTGATCGAGGAAACGATCGAGGAATGCTGTGGATCGGCCACATCCTCATCCTGGGCGCCGGCGCGAGGCCCAGACGCAATGGGCGACGGCTGATGCGGCAGGAAACGAGCAGGCACGTCAATACTGTCGATGTCCAGCCCCAGATCCTGGTCTGCCCGGGATACGACAACGCGATTCGCTGGCGACCTGGGGAACGCCTTCAGGATCTCTTCGAGCAGCAGTGCGACCGGATGCGGGAGATCGGCGAAGGCGATCACCTGGCCGTGGACGCGGGCGACGTCCGGCTCACGTACGCCCAGTTGGACGCGCAGGCCAACCAGCTCGCTCGCCACCTGCTCGGGCAGGGAGCCCGGCCCGGCGACCGGATCGGGTTGCTTTTCGACCAGGCTGTGCTCTCGTACGTCGCGATGCTGGCCGTACTGAAGATCAACGCGGCCTACGTTCCGCTGGACGTCGGTTTCCCGGCCGACCGGCTGGCGTACATCGCGCAGGACGCCAATGTGCACACGGTGCTGACGACGTCGCACCTGCGGGACCGGCTTGGGCACCTGGCCGCAACGCCGCTCTGCCTCGACGACGTGGAGTCGAAGGTCGCCACCGAGGCCGCGGACCGCCTCACGGACGCGGAGAGGGGGGAGCCTGTCGACGAGCTCTGCTACATCATCTACACGTCGGGCTCGACGGGGCGGCCGAAAGGCGTGGCGATCCAGCACGCCAGCATTGTCAACTTCCTGCGCGTCGCGGCCGAGGTCTACGGGATGCGGCTGACCGACCGGGTCTACCAGGGCATGACGATCGCCTTCGACTTCTCGGTGGAGGAGATCTGGGTGCCTTGGATGGTCGGGGCGACGCTCGTGCCCAAGCCGGGCGGCTCCAGCCTTCTCGGCTCTGACCTGCACGATTTCCTGCTAGCCAGAGACATTACGGCGCTCTGCTGCGTACCGACGCTCCTCGCCACCATCGACGACGAACTACCTGGCCTGCGTTTCCTGCTTGTCTCGGGCGAGGCGTGCCCGCAGGACCTTATTGCCCGGTGGCACCGGCCCGACCGCCGCTTCCTCAACGTGTACGGTCCGACCGAGACCACGGTCACCGCGACGTGGGCGCTGGTCCACCCGGAGCGCCCGGTGACGCTCGGTTTCCCGCTACCCACCTACACCGCCGTCATCCTCGATCCGGCGGAGGGGAAGGTACTTCCCCGCGGCGAGATGGGCGAGATCGGCATCGCCGGGATCGCACTGTCGAGCGGTTACGTAAACCGGGACGACCTGACCGAGCGGGCGTTCGTCCGGGACTTCATCGGGATTGACGGCAACCCGTCGGGCAGGATCTATCGCAGCGGTGACCTCGGCCGCGTCAACGACAGCGGCGAGATCGAGTACCACGGCCGCATCGACTCGCAGGTGAAGATCAGGGGCTACCGCATCGAGCTGACGGAGATCGAGTCAGTCCTGTTGCAGGTCCCGGGGATCGCGCAGGCTGTGGTCACCACTTTCGAGCCGGAGCCGGGTGAGGTGGAACTCGCCGCCTACTACAGCGCGCGCCGGGACTCCGGCAGCCCGGACCGGGAAGTCATCTACGATCATCTACGCGATCGGCTGCCGCGGTACATGGTTCCGGCGTACCTCGACCAGCTCGATGTCCTTCCGACGCTGCCCAGCGACAAGGTCGACCGCAAGAGGCTGCCGCCGCCAGCGAGCCGGCGCAGCCTCGCGACCCCCGACAGCCATGTCGAACCCACCACGGGCGCGGAAAAGACCCTCGCCGAAGCGCTGGCCCACGTTCTACACATCGATCAGGTATCGGCCGACGCGAACTTCTTCGACGACCTGGGCGCCAACTCGCTGTTGCTGGCGCGGTTTTGCAGCCGGGTACGGCAGCACAGCGACCTGCCGTCGGTGTCGATGCGCGACGTGTACCTGCATCCGACGGTCAGAAGCCTGGCCGCCAACCTCGCCGAGGTGGCACCCGCCCCCACCGCGCCCCCGCCCAGCGCCCCGAGTGTGCCGGCCGCGCGGGCGAGCACCGCCCAGTACGTCCTTTGTGGAGCATTGCAGTTCCTTCTGTTCGTCGCGTACGCGTGCCTCAACGCGGTGATCCTGGTGGGCGGGTACGACTGGATCGCCTCGGCCACCGGTCTGATCGAGATCTACCGGCGGTCGGTTGAGTTCGGCAGCGCGGCGTTCGCGGTCATGTGCGCCGTTCCGATTCTGGCGAAGTGGACGCTTGTCGGTCGCTGGAAACGCCAGCAGATCCGCGTCTGGAGCCTGGCCTACGTCCGCTTCTGGACCGTCAAGACGCTCATCCGGACCAACCCGCTCGTCCTGTTCATCGGTTCGCCGGTCTACTCGCTGTACCTGCGAGCGCTCGGCGCCCGGGTCGGGCGCGGCGTCGTGATCCTTTCCCCGCACATGCCCGTCTGCACGGATCTGCTCACCATCGGCGACGGCACCGTCATCCGCAAGGACGCAGCGTTCAACTGCTACCGGGCCAACGCCGGCGTGATCCAGACGGGTGCGGTGACGCTGGGCAAGGACGTGTACATCGGCCAGCAAACGGTGATCGACATCGAGACCTCGATGGGCGACGGATCGCAGCTCGGCAATAGCTCCTCCCTGCACGAATCCCAGGCCGTGCCCGCCGGCCAGCGGTGGCACGGATCCCCGGCGCAGCCGACCGAGGTGGACTACCGCGCCGTCGGCCCGGCCAGGTGCGGCAGGCTGAGAAGATTCAGCTACGGCTTCTTCCAGGTGCTGAACGCGCTCGTCCTGTACATGCCCATCGCGACCGGCGGTCTTGTCGTGCTGCTGTCCGAGGTGCCACACCTCAGCCAGCTGATCGGCCCGGGCCACGAGGCCGCGACATCCTGGGCTTTCTACCGCGACCAGTTGATCTTCTCGTCTGTGCTGTTTTTCGGCCTACTGATCACCGGACTCGTCACAGTGGTCACCGTCCCACGCCTGTTGAACCTGGCGTTGCGGCCCGACAAGGTGTATCCGCTGTACGGCTTCTACTACTGGCTCCAGCGGATGATCTCGCGCATGACCAATGCGAAGGTCTACGTCTCGCTCTTCGGCGACAGCTCGTACATCACCACCTATCTCCGCAGCATCGGCTACGACCTGTCTCGCGTCGAGCAGACAGGGTCGAACTTCGGCATGAATGTGGAGCACGACACGCCGTTCCTGAGCACGGTCGGCACCGGCACCATGGTGTCCGATGGGCTATCGATCATGAACGCCGACTTCTCGAGCACCTCCTTCCGCGTAACGCGCGTGGCGATCGGGCCGCGAAACTTCCTCGGGAACGCCCTCGTCTTTCCCTCGGGGAGCAGGACGGGCGAAAACTGCCTCCTCGGCACGAAGGTGTTAATCCCGCTCGACGGCGACGTCCGGGAGAACGTCGGGCTGCTCGGCTCGCCGAGCTTCGAGATCCCCCGGTCGGTCCAGCGCGACAGCAGTTTCGACTACTTGAAGGACGGAAAGGTGCTGCGCCGCAAGCTCGCGGCCAAGACCAGGCACAACACTGTCACCATCGCGCTGCACCTGCTCGTACGGTGGTTCCACCTCTTCTTCATCACCCTCCTCGCGCTCGTCGCCGTCGACGTCTTCCATCGGTTCGGCCTACCGGCGATCGCGGTCGCCGTCGTCGTCAGCCCCTTGATCAGCGCGGCCTTCTTCACGTTCGTGGACCGTGCCGTCACCGGGTTCGGGCCCCTGAAACCGAGATTCTGCTCGATCTACGACATCGCCTTCTGGCGGCACGAGCGCTACTGGAAGGTGCCCGCGATGCGCTATATCCAGATGCTCAACGGAACCCCGTTCAAAAACATCATCTGGCGGCTGCTCGGGGTCCGCATCGGCCGCAGGGTCTTCGACGACGGTTGCTGGATCACGGAGCGCAGCCTTGTCGCCATCGGAGACGACAGCACCCTCAACGAAGGAAGCATCATCCAGAGCCACTCCTTGGAGGACGGCACCTTCAAGTCCGACCACATCACCATCGGCGCCAACTGCACGCTTGGTGCCGGCGCGCTCGTGCACTACGGCGTGACGATGGGGGACGGCGCCGATCTCGGGCCTGACTCCTTCCTCATGAAGGGCGAGGAGATCGCACCGTACACGCAGTGGCTCGGAAACCCGGCCAGGGAAAGTCGAGACGTACGACCGGTCGAGCTTGCGGGAGTCGCATCCTCGCTCGCCGCTGCACCAATATCGCCCTTGTCGCTTCAACAGCACCAAACCGCGGCCCGCCGCATCACCCACGAGGCCCCGCGTCCGGAGAAGGATCAGCGCGAACCAGAGCCGACGTGAGGATGACGAGCTGCTGGGTCGCCCGGGTCATCGCGACGTACCTGTCGACCGCTCCTTCGACGCCTTCGCCGAACTTCTCCGGGTCGACGAGAACGACAAGGTCGAACTCGAGCCCCTTCGACAGCTCCGGCGCCAGCGACTGGACGCGGGACGTCGGCTGGAAGGTGGGGTCGCCGATGACGCAGGCGATTCCCTCGGCGTGCGCGGCGAGCCAGGCGTCGAGGATCGAATCCAATTCAGAAGCGGATCCGTGTACGACGGGGACGCCGCTGCTGCGGATGGAGGTCGGCACGTTGGCGTCCGGGAGTACGGCCCGGATGACCGGCTCGGCTTCCAGCATGACCTCTTCCGGCGTCCGGTAGTTGATGGTCAGGGTGGCCAGGGCGATCCGGTCGAGCCCGATGCGCTCGAGCCGTTCCTGCCACGACTCGGTAAACCCGTGCCTGGCCTGGGCGCGGTCCCCGACGATCGTGAAGCTCCGGGACGGGCAGCGGAGCAGCAACATCTGCCACTCCGCGTCGGTCAGCTCCTGGGCCTCGTCCACGACGATGTGTGCGAACGGTCCTGCGAGCAGGTCAGGGTCGGCGTCGGGCGGTGGGGTCTCGTCGACCAGGGCGTCCCGCATGTCCTGCCCGTAAAACATCTTCATGACGCCTTCGCCGTCGTCATAGGCTTCGGACTCGATCAGGTCGTCGACGACCGTGGCCATGTCCGCACGTTTGGCGGCGACAGCGGCGTCGTGCTTGCGCCTCCGCCGTGACGCCTCCGGGTCGCCGAGCCGCTGCCGCGCCGTGTCCAGCAGCGGCAGGTCGGACACCGTCCAGGCCTGGGCCTCCGCGCGCTGCAGCTTCCGGACCTCCTCTGGGCTGAGCCAGGGAGCGCACTTGCGCAGATAGGCGGGTACCGACCACAGGTCGCCGACGAGGTCGGCCGCTTCGAGCAGCGGCCACGCGCGGTTGAAGGTCGTGAGCAGCTCCCTGTTCTGCCGCAGCGACCTGCGCAGCGGCTCCTCCGGTTCGTCGCCGTCGTACTTGTCCATCAGGATCGTGAGCAGTTCCTCCCAGATCTGCTCGCGCGCCTCGTTGTGCGGTGTACCAGGTTCGCGTGCGTCGAACGCGTCGGCCCAGTCGTTCGCACTCAGCCGGATGTCCGACTCGTGCGTCGTAACCGTCATCCCCTTGCTGGGCGGCTCCTCGTAGAACCTGACGGCCGCCTCGATCGCCTTAACCAGACCCGCGGACGACTTCAGCAGAGCCGCCTCCGGGTCGGTCTCGACCGCTGCTCTGGCCCCTCGGGGACCAGGTCGCGCAGGGTACAGATCTGCACGTCCTCCTCTCCGAGGCTGGGCAGCACGTCGGCGACGTACGCCAGGTAGGGGTGGTGCGGACCGACGAACAGCACGCCACCCCGGCGGTGGCCGAGGCGAGGGTCGGAGTAGAGCAGGTACGCGGTGCGGTGCAGAGCGACAACGGTCTTCCCCGTGCCCGGACCGCCGTCGACGACGAGGGCGCCGCGCGATCCAGCGCGGATGATGGCGTCCTGGTCGGCCTGGATGGTGCCGAGCACGTCCCGCATCCGGGGCGACCGGCTGGTGCCCAGGCTGGCGATGAAGGCGGACTGGTCGTCGAGCGCGGCGGCGTGCCCTTCGAACCCCTCGTACGTGAACACCTCGTCCCAGTAGTCGCTGATCCGGCCCTTCGTCCAGCGGTACCTGCGGCGGCTTGCCATACCCATCGGGTTGGCGTGGGTCGCCCCGAAGAACGGCTCGGCCGCCGGCGAACGCCAGTCGAGCAACAGCTGACCGCCCGTGCTGTCGGTGAGGCCTCGCCGTCCGATGTACACGGGCTCGGGGTTGTCCGCGCTGACCATATGTCCGAGGCAGAGGTCCAAACCGAAGCGGCGCAGTGTGCGCAGGCGAGCGTTCAGACGGCGGATCTCCTGGTCCCGGTCCAACGCCCGCCGGCCTTTCCCGCCGGGCGCCTTACGCTCGGCATCGAGGCGGGCGGACAGGTCGGCGAACGACTGTTCAAGGCTCTCCGCGATGGCCACGAAATGCTGCTCATCGCGCGCGATCAGCGCCGGGTCGGCCTTGGATGAGAGGTTTTCAGGAAGGTCGAACACACTCATGGCACAACTCCGATAAAGACGATGTCCCGGGCTCGCGGGAGTGCTCGCCGCTGCTCCCGCCGGAGACCGGTCGGGCCTTGGCGGCCCTCCCTGCCAGGTCCGTGGGTGGTCGGCCGCAGGGCTGCAAACCTTCCGCGACTTCCCGTTTCCGCAGGTTCTGGCCTCGGCCGACGATTGTGCGCCACGACCCCGGTCTTGCCGCAAGCCCCCGGTGCGCTATACCTTAGAAAGGGCAGGGAGTGCGTTTCTTTTCCCGGCGCTCAAATCGTGGCGAGCTCGATCCGGATTTCCTCGCGGTTCTTCTCCACGAGGTTTACGACGTAGTCCCGTTCTCCGGGCAAGGCCTCACTGGTCGGTCGGGATCGATTCGACGCTCGCTTCGGTGAGCTGCCAACCACGCAGGAGCGCGACGATACGCAGGGCGTGCTCGATCAGCGCGGTGACAGCCCGCAAAGCGCCTTCGCGGCTGGAAGACGTCACGAGCAGACTCGCCATCGTGCCGCCCGGATGAGCGCCGACCCGCCGATCAAGCACCGTGACGACGTCGCCGGCGGGCGTCACAGCTTCGTGGGCGCGGTCCAAGAGATCGTCGAGCGCGTCCGCCGCATCGAGAGACTGCGACCGGGACAGCGGCAATGTGCTGGCAGGTGGGGCGATCGACACGACCACAAGCCATGGAAGGTTGACAGACGGCCGGGGCCCTCCGGAGTCAGTCTGGGCCAGCCGTGATGCTGGCCAAGGGGGGTCAGCCGAACCGGCCATGGACGTAGTCGCTCGTACGCGGATCCTGCGGCTCGTTGAACATCGCGTCGGTGGGGCCGTGCTCGACGATGTAGCCGGGTTTGCCCTGCTCCGCGAGGAAGAACGCGCACCGGTTGGAGACGCGGGCCGCCTGCTGCATGTTGTGGGTGACGATGACGATCGTCACCTCCGCGACGAGTTCGGCGATGGTTTCCTCGATGACCCGGGTGGAGGTCGGGTCGAGCGCCGAGCACGGTTCGTCCATGAGGAGCACCCGCGGGCGGATCGCGAGCGAGCGGGCGATGCACAGCCGCTGCTGCTGGCCGCCGGAGAGGGCGCCGCCCGGCTGCCGCAGCCGGTCCCGGACCTCACGCCACAGCCCCGCCTTGGTCAGGCACTCCTCGACAAGGTCGTCCTTGTCGTTGCGCCGAACCCTGGCACCGGTGAGCTTCAACCCGGCGACGACGTTGTCGTAAATCGACATAGCGGGAAACGGGTTCGGCTTCTGGAACACCATGCCGATCTGCCGCCGCGCCTCGGTGATCCGCCGGGAAGCGGCGTAGATGTCCTGCCCATCCAGCAAAACCTCGCCGGCCATCGCGGCGCTTGGGACAAGCTCGTGCATCCGGTTCAGGATGCGCAGGAAGGTGGACTTTCCGCATCCCGACGGGCCGATGAGGGCGGTGACCTCGCCAGCCCGCATGAAGAGGGTCACCCGGTCAAGCACCCGGTGGTCGCCGAACCAGGCGGTGATGTCGCGCGCGTCCAGCCCGGCGAGCGCTTGGTGGCGGCCGGCGGCCGGCGGCTTCCCGGAGTGCCCGCGGGACCACTCGATGGTGTCGCCGTGCCGGGGCACCAGGGGTTCCGGTTCGACCATTGTGTCGGCGGCGGAACCGCTGCTTCGTACGACGTGCATTGTGTTTGTGTCTTCGTGCTCATTCACGGTACAAACGTCCTTCTCTTACGTGCCTTACATGAGGTTGGGCAGCAGCCGGGCGATCTGATCGGCGGTGGCGACGCTGAAGAAAACCAGCACCGGAACGGAGATGGTCCACACCTGCCAGCGGCCCCAGTGCAGCCGGATCCAGGTCAGTAGCACGGACGCGGCCACCAGCGCCTGGCCCCACAGGACGAGCTGCATCCAGGCGAACTGGTCGATACCCAGCGCCAACTCCGCCGTCGAGAGGTCACGCCTCGTCAGCGGCATCGGCGGCGTGGGTAGCGCCGAAGAGGTGAGGTCGGCGTCGACGCGGAGCACGCCGGAGGGCAGCAGCGGTGAGCCGTCGGCGGTGGTCAGAGTCAGGCGGCCGCCACCAGCGGCGAGAGCCGGTGGGAACGGGTCGCCGCCGCGGCGCACGCCCAGCACCCGGAAGGTCGACACACCCTGGCCGGTGGTGACGGTGAACGTGTCACCCGGGTTCAACCTGGACAGTCCGCGGAACGGACCGCCGTACGCGGTGGCCCGGCCCATGATCACCGAAACCCCAGACTGCCCCGGCATCGGCGTGTTCCGCAGGTGACCCGGCCCCTTCTGCAGGACCGCCCCGGTCGTGCCCTCGAAGACCACCTCCCGGAGGTTGATCTGCGGGATCGAGAGCACCGCCACCGGGGTGCCCGGCGTGAGCAGCTTCTCCGCGTCATCCGGCCGGGTGGCCGCGACCGGCGCCGTACCGAGCGCCAGCTCCTTGCGGAAGTTCGCGTACTCGGTGTACTGCGCCCGGGCGTGGTGCAGGGAGGAGAACACCCCGATGTACAAGGCGAAGAACATCACCACGACCGAGAGCAGGATCAGCATGTTCGCCACCATGCGCCGGGCCGACGGCGGCGGCTCGTCGTTCGCCGGGCGGCGCGCTGGAGGGTCGTACGGCGGCTCGGTCATCGCGGCGTCGCTGGACGGGTGCGCCGCCGGCCGGCCGTCTTCGATCGTGGCGGTCATCCGCGTGCCTCACCGGATGCGGTACTGAGTACACCCAGCGCGCGCAGCCGGGCGCGGCGTCGACCCATCACCGTCAACAGGACACCGACGACGATCAGCCCCACACCGGCACCGACGAACCCGATCAGGTTGGCGCCGGTCCGCGGCAGCGAGCCACCTCCGCCACCGTCGGATCCGTCGCCACCGCCCACCGGCAAGGTGGCGACGATGGTCACCGTGAAGGCGAAGCTCGCGCTACGTTTCGACGTCTGTCCCTTGAACGTGAGCGTCTTGCGGCCCGCGCCGAGATCGGCCGGGAGCGAGAGGTCTCGCCGAGCGGTACCGTCCTGGCCGGCGGTGACAGTGCCGAGGTCACGCGACGGTCCGAGGGACATCGCGACCCGCTCGCCACCGGCGAACCCGGTGCCGGTGCAGGAGAGCTGATCACCCGGGTGCAGCGTCGGGTTCTGCCCCAGCGCGGCGCCGCCGGCGCCGGTGCACGCGAGGCTGGCCTGCCCCGGTGGCATGGTGTGCTCCGGGACGGTGACCCTGACCGACTGCCCGTCGCCGTCCTCGGCTCTGGCGCTCGGCGCCGCGCCAAGCGCGCCCAGGCCAACGGTCAGGACGGCTACCGCGGCCAACAGGGTTCCCTTGGCAGGCCTGCGGCCGAAGCGGTTCGCGTGTCGGTTCGGCATGGTCGGGCTCCTCAATCCGGGTTGGTTGCGGCGGGCGGAGCGGCCTCGCCGGCACGGTCGGCGTCTGTCTTGCCATTGCCAGCTGGGCGGCTGCCGTTGCTGGCCGCGACGGGAGCGAGCTCGGCGGGGGCCTCATCGCCCGGCGGCTCGAAGAGAGCATCGAGAGCGCCCTTCTCAGCCGGCGCGTCACCGGCGGCCGCACGGCGGCCCCGTGCCTCCGCCGCGGCGAGCTTCGCGTTGAAACGGCGGCGGCTCCAGCCCAGCCACCACCACAGGCCTACGACGAGCGCGACGAGGATCAGCAACAACACGACCTGCGGCCACGGTGTCGCCCACAGCCCAACCGTTTGCTCGACCGGCTGGAGTGGAGTGGGCACGGCGGGCGCGTCGGGCAATTGCACCGGTGTGACCTTCACGTGGGCCTTCAGCGGCCCAGCGGGCAGCACGCCGGTCATGCGGGCGGTGACCCGTACGGCGTCCCCGGGCAGCAGCTCCTCAAGGGTGGCCGGCGTCGTCTCGGCCTCGGTGCCGAATGGGCTCGTGACGGACACCGCCTGCGCGCCGGACAGGCGTACGTTGCCGGTGTTACGCACCGTGTACGCGATGGTCGCGCCACCACCGCCGAACGGATTGGCGGTCCCGTCGTAGGTGGTGGACACCGCCTCCACGCCGAGCGCCGCGGTCAATGGCCCAGCGACGCGCAGGTAGGCGGCGACCGCGATGCGGCTCTCCCGGCCGACCTGGGTGCCCGGCACCCTCTGGGTGATCGAGGCGATCACTCCGCCCACGTGGTCGCCGGGCGTGGCGTTTCTCGGGACCGTGATGGTGAACGGCTCGACCACCCGGGTCCGCGGCGGCACCCGCAGGCTGGCGTGGGGAAGGCGGGTCCAGGCGCCGACGTCGGTCGCCTTCACGTCGGCCGTGGCCACCCCGATCGCCCCTTCCGGGGTGGTGATCCCGTCCGCGGCATATACCCGGAATGTGACCGGCACGGTGCTGAGGTTGGTGATGCTGACGAAGTCGCTCACCACCGCGCCCGGCTGTAGGCCCTCGTACGAGAAGCGGGTGCGCCCATCCGGGCCCTTGGCGTTGGCCGGCGACACGGCCCACCGCGTCACCGCTTCACCGGACGGGGGTGTCGACTGTGGACCCTGGCCGGCCGGCGGCGACGGGCTCGGTGCCGGCGCAGCGACCGGCACGGGTGGCCGGGCCACCGGCGCGGCGGCCGCTGCCGATGCCGTGCTGGCCAGAAACACCGCGACGACCGGTAGCAGGTACCAGCCGCGGTATGCCCGCCGACGATTGATCATCGAAGGTTCCCCTCATATGCCGATGCCGGCCAGCGAAGTGGCCGGATCGGGTTCGCGCCTGCAAGGGCGGCGGAGTGGAAGAGGCAGGCAGTGTGACGACCTGCCCCTTCCCCCGGTCGCTACTTGCTCAACAAAGTGACGGTCAAGGTGGCTGAGTAGTCACCCGCCGGCGTTTCCGCGGGAACCTGGAGGTTCAGGGTCCCACCAAGGGTGCAGGATCCGGCGCCCTTGCCGGCGTCCGCCGTGGCGAGCGTGGCCGTCTCCTTGATGCCGGGGTTGCCCGCCGCGACCGGGTCACCCAGCTCCACGTCGTTGGCCGCGTTGGGCTCGATCACCGCCGGCTCCCAGCCCAGGTTTTCGCCGCCGAAGGAGCCGTCGTCACCGCTGAAGTCAGTGGTGAAGCCGGTCAGGTCCCAGCCGGCGAGCTGGTCACGGTCGTCGTTCACCGTGATCTCGCTCAGTTGGCCCTCGAACGCCAGCTCCTGGCCGGACACGGGCTCCAGGTCCACCGGAGCGCCGCCGACCTCCAGGGTGAGCTCTCCGTCGCCCTCGCTCGGAGGGACGGTGACGTTGAGCTGCTGGTTGCCCGACCCGCCACCGTTGCTCTCGGTGATCGTGACGGTCACCTCGCTCGAGGTGGACGGGGTGAAGTCCTCGGGGTCGGCAGGCGTGAACTTCGCGGTTAGCGAGTGCGCACCCACCGGCAAGCTGGCTACCGTCAGCGTGGCCTTCCCGCTGGCGACGTCGTCGGTGCCCAACGACGCCGTACCGTTGAGGAACTCCACGCTGCCAGCAGCACCGGTTCCGGTCACCGTCGCGGTGAGGGTGACCGGCTGCCCGGCCTGCGCGGTGCTCGGCTGGGCCTCCAGGGAGGTCGTGGTCGTGACCGGCTCGGGGTCCTCGCCGCCGCCCTCGATCACATTCCAGGTGCCGCCCTGAAGGTCGACGTGGATCCAGGTGGTCGCTGCCGCGAAGGGTACGAACTCGTCGTTGTAGCAGAGCAGGGCAACCATGTGATCGCCGGACGTCAATCCGGTGTCCCGGAAGAGTTGTGCGAGACCCCCGATGCCGAAGGCGTCCAACTGCCCGGGCGGCGGTGGGTCGTCCGTCAGGCCGAAGAGGTTCGCGGACAGCTGAGCACCGGTCGGGACGGGAGGTTCCTCCTCAAGCGCGACCTGAATGTTTGCTGCCAACCGGAAGTCGGCAGGACAGGGGTGCTCGATCGTGTACCCGCCCATCGACGGGGCGGTGGTCGACCCGCTCGTCGGATTGATGATCAGGCCACCCGGGCCGTCGCCGACGTCAGCCTGCGCGCCGGTCGGCCCGAGCAGCACCGCGCCGGCCACGACTGCGCAGGCACCGACAAGCGCCGAAGCGCGGCGTCTGCGCCGGCCCCGGTCAGTCGTAGTGCCCCCGTCAGGCGTTGCCGCGCTTTCGCGACGCCTCGGAGCTGTAGTGTTCATTGACGATAGTTCCCCACTTCCTATCTCGCGGCCCACGCCTTGTGCATGGGATGCTTGGTTTTGAAGCCGGTCATGGGTGGTGCCGGATGCACCCGGCACCACCGTTATGCCGACGCCAATCAGACGAGGACGCGCCAGGTGCCGGCCTCGACGTCGATCTTGATCGCGTTCACGTTGCCCCGGACCCACTCAAAGGCATCGTTGTAGCAAAGAACGTCGATCTCGTACCAACCAGTGGTGATGTCGTTGGTGAGGACGGTGAAGATGAGGGCGTCATCCAGGGTGCCGCTCGGCTTGGCCGTGGTCGGGACGAAGTTGCCACTCAGGAACTTCGGCTCGCCATCCTGCTGTAGCGCGACGACTCCCGAGGCACGGTAGTTAGACGGGCACGCCTTCGTCGTGGAGAAGGTGGCCACCGGGGCGGTGGTGAGCGCACCACTCTTGGGCGAAAGAGTGAGCAGGCCCGGCAACTCGAAACCCCGGTGCTTGGAGCCGTGGGCCTGAGCCGCCGTGGGGGCGGCGATTACGGCCACGGCCGTCGCCACGGCGACACCGAAGATCGCGAGGCTGCGGCGGATGTTCCGAATCTTCATTAAGGTACCCTTCTTTTCCGTAACGGGATGCACCCTCTGTGCATCCACGCAGGCCTATGTTTGGCTATCCGCGCCAGAGTGCCTGGCCAGCGTGGGAATCGCTGGCCAGGCACTCGGGGGTGAGTCAATTACGGACGTTTGTTGCGAATTACCACTGGGTGGTGTTGAACGCGCGGAGAGTCACGTCGGTCACATTGCCGCAGCGACCCGCCGGCAGCAGGCCGAAGCCCCACGAGGTGATCGTGCTGGTGCGGCGGCACAGGCTGAACGGGGTGTTGCTGGTGTCGACGAAGATCTCCCAGAGGTCGTTCAGGTAGCCGGTGCCCGCACCCGCGGTGGTGGCGGCGAACGGGATCACGTGGAAGACCTCGCGGACAAGGATGGAGTGCCAGTTCGGGTTGAGCTGGAGGCCGTTGGGGGTGAACGGCGAGATGGTCGGGCCAACAGGCTGACCGGGCGCCGGGGTAGCAGCGACGCCGAACAGCACGGCGCCGTTGCGGCGGTCGATCGGGGTGCCCGCGCGGGCCTGCTGAGCGAGGAACTGGGCGATGGAGTACGGCATGATCGCCGCGTTGTCCGCCGCGACCGCCGAACCGTCGTGCTCCTGGACGGACAACAGGCCGGGGCCGTACGTGTCCTTCACGTGCGGGGGAAGGGCGGTCGCGCTGAAGCCCATCGCACCGGCGAAGAAGGTACGCGTGCCGGAGCCGGACTGCGGAACCAGCAGGTGGACCGCCGTGGCGCCGGGCGCCGGAAGGTCAGCCGGGTTGGCGACGTCAACCGGGTCGTAGGTGATGCCGTTCGTGGCGGTCACCGGCGTGCCGGCGCTGTACATGGTCTGCAGCTGCCCCAGCGTGAAGACGCCACCGACGACCGAGGCCGGGCCCCGCGCGAAGCCAACGGCGTCCAGGCCGAACGGGACGTACTGCAGCAGACCGGTGGGGCTCTGCTGGGTGGTGGCGGAGGGCCGGCTGGAGGAACGGGCGTACTCAAAGCACCGCGTGTTGAACGGGGGGTTGCCGACCCCGCCGAAGTAGGTAGCCGCCGTGCTGGCCGGGTAGCCAGGGAGACCGCTCAGCGACCGGCGCAGAGCCGTCACACCCTCGGAGGAGCCGTTCGGCCGGGTGATGGGGGGGCAGAGCACGGTGGCCGGAGAAGCGACCGCGTTCTTGACCGTGATCGTGTTGTGGACCGGCAGCGCGTTCCACGAGCTGAACCCGATCACGCCCGCGAGCGCGTTCGTCACGTCCTGCGTGGTGTCCGAGCCGCTGCCGTCGATGTTGATGGGCGACGTGGGACCCGACGGGTCCGCGGCGGCCGGGCCGGCCATGCCGACCATGATGCCGGCGGCCAGGGCGCTTACGCCCACGGCACGGATGAAGCTCTTCAGCTTCATGTGTTCACCCCTTTCAGGGCTAAGAACCTTGCTCGATCTGTTTGATCGAGCCACGACAATCCTTACGATCGACAACGGTGGCTAGTACCCGTTTTTGGAGTCGGGTTGGCAATTCCACGGACACGCCAATATTAAGAGGAAGTAACAGGGGGTGGGCGACTCGTAGCCGGTAGCGCTGATGACTAGCTTCACTTTGCTTGCCACCCTTCCCCTCTGACCCGCCGGACGAGAATGGATGCATCGGTGCGGTGAGATGGGTCACCATTGACTACTGTCAAATGCACATGCGGCAGTAAGCGGCATGGTTCTCATGGCTCTCCTCCTCCGGACACCCGGGTACGGCGGAACGGCCGGACCAGGAAGGTCGGAGGGTGTCGCAGCACTATTCCGCCGAGGCTGACGCCAGCAGCGGAGATCAGCGCGGCGACCAATACCCAGCGGATGGCGCCCAAGGCGTCGTTGGGGGTCGACCCGGCGGCAAGAGCAGGAGGTGGCTGGCTCACGGTGCCACCGGGCGGCACCGCGCTCGGGCTGGCCGTCGCCGGTGACGCCCCGGCGCTGGGCACACCGGCCCCATCATCCGAATCGTCGTCGCCGCCCGTCGGACTCGGAGTCGGACTCGGGCTCGGCGTCGGGCTAGGCGTGGCCGCGGCGAGATCGCGGAGCGTCTGAGCCGCGGCCCGTGTCTTCGCCCTCAGGCTTTCGGTGAGTGGCAGATAGCCGGGCGGGAGCTGGCCGATTTCTACACCGGAGGTCTGGCCGGCGCCAGCGGCGTGGTCCAGCAGCGCGGCGGCATCACGCAGCGTCGCCGGGTCCCTGTTGGTGCGTACGGCGGCGTAGACGATCTGGGTGAGCGGGTAGCCGCCCGACCCCGCGGCCGCGGGGTCGACGCGCAGCAGCCCGGTGCTGTCCGCTTTCGCCGCAGCCACGGCGGCGGTCATGCTGGCCGCCGATGGGGCGACGCAGTCATCGCCTTCGGGGGAGCACAGGCCGCCGTCTGCAGCCCATAGCGGGCGCTAAGCGATGTGGAGGTAAACGCCCAGGCGAAACGATCGCCCAACGGCCATGGACCTGGCTTGTCCCACCATCCTTGAGCCCCGTCGGGTGCCTGCGTGGTCGTGTTCCAACTGCCGACGCCGTGGGTGTAGGCGCGCTGCACCTTCACCGCGGCATCTTCAAGGTTGAGGGCGTACGGGATGTACTCGACTGAGTTGACGCACAGGTCCGGCCTATCCGCCGGAGTGTCGTTGAAGCGGGTGCACATCGGGTCAGCGCGCAGATAGCCGCTGGCCGGCGGTGGATCGCCGAGCTTGAGCGATTGGTAGTTGGGGTTGACCACCATGCCGCCCTCGTCGGGCTGCCCACCCAGCCAGGCCCGGGTGCCCGGATCGGACTGGATCCAGGCCCAGACCGCTCGGTTGACGTTCGACTGGTCCGCGGTGGTCATCGGCGCCGTCGTATTCGTGAAATTAACTGAGCGAACGACGTCGGGGTTGAGCTGCAGCCACTGCGGGTCGAAGGTGACATTTCCGGGCCCGTATATGTGCTTCATCCATGACGGCGTGACGAATTTTGACGAGCTTGTCATCCCGCCGGGCAAGTCGCCCTTGTAGGACTGGGTCAGCGTCTTCGCCAGTAGCTGCGGGCTGATGCCGAGTCGCTGAATCTGGTGGGTCTCGGGGCCTGCCCTCACGTCCATCCGGAAGGCGAGGGTGGTGCTGGTGACCGCGACCGGGGCGTAGATCAGCGGCGGGCCCTGGTCGGCGAAAACGATGGGTTGGGTGGTGAAGGCGAGCCCGGCCGCGCCGGGCAGGTTGCTGGCAAGCTCGACGACGTTGGTGGCGTCCGGGGTAGCAGTGAAGTCGTAGACCGAGCCGCCGTTCTGGCACAGCGCCGGCTGCCATGACGTCATCAGCGCTCCGACCAGCTCCGTGCCCACCGTCTTCCGCTGGGCGGTGCCCTGAGGACAGATGAGGCTGGTCGGCAGGAAGCTCAGGTGGACCTGCATACGCTGCGCCCAGTTGCTCGCGCTGAGCGCGGACTCCTTAACACCCAGACCGGTTCCACCGATGCCGGCTTGGGGGGTGCCGTCGGGCGCAAACACGCCGCGGGGCACGATGACCAGCCAGCAGCCCCGCGGAGCTCCGCCGGCCGCGGGGTCCCGGTCGCCGCAGCCCAGCCCGCTTGCCTGCCGCCCGGTCTGCATTTCGAAAGAGACCTGGCCAGTGCCGTCCGAGGAGGTGGCCGCGACCGGGACCTCGTTCGTCGACTGGGCCTGGTAGTAGGTCCGCAGCGACTCCTTTTCCAAATCATTCGGATCTACATCGTCGAGGTAGATCTTCAGATCGGGATTGCCGACCGGCGTGAACGGAACGTAGTACCCCAGTGGATCGGTGACGGACTGGCGGTCCGGCTTGGAAGGCTCAGCCGGATCGCACTGGACCCCGCCTGATGGGCATTTGCTGCCCGAACGCTCGTCCTGAAAGGCCGCCGTGTTAGGGCCTGTGGGCAGGTTCTTTCCGTCGAAGCCACCCCACTGGCAGGCCTCGGGATCCGGGCCGGTGGGAGCGTCACCCCAGCACTGCATGATCTGCAGGTAGTCACCTATAAGGCTGCTTGGGCTGGTGTTCGTTGGGGGCCGCCGGTCCAGGTGATCTGGACGCTCTGGTGCGTAAGATCCTCCGTCTGGCCGACGGTCACCGCCAGATCCTTGTACTTGGCCTGCACATCCTCGTAGAAGGCGTCGACGCCGCTCTTCTCGCGCGGTGCGGCGATGGTCTTGTTGTCCGACCGGACGACGCCGTCGGCCCACTTGACGGTGACCGCCGAGTCGGTGGTGCCGAACCCGGTGATCGGGTCGATGGCGGCCTCGGCCGGCTGGGTCGGGCCGAGCGGGTCAACGATCGCCAGCGCTGTCGCCGCCACCAGGGCGGCAACGCCTGCGGCGACCCTGCCACGGATGCTTCTGCGGCTGGTCATGCCGGCCCTCCGGGCATCGTGAAGTCGTCGGAGCGGCGCTGCCGGCGCCGCGCGCCGGCCTGGGCGATCAGCGGCGGACCCAAGGCGAGGGCGAGCAGCAGCGCACCGGCCAGCACCATGAGCGCGACGCGGAACCCGGTGCCGAGGCCCGCCTCGGCGGGAACCGGCTGGCCGACCACATTGAGGTCGCCGGTGTTGGCGCCGCCACCCTGGCCGCAGTCCTGGGTGTCCGGGTCACAGGCGCCCTGTTGTGCGATGGGGCCGCTGCCCGGGTTCGGCGTCGAGCCGCTCGGGCCGGCACTAGGTCCGCCGGTGCTGTTGTTGCCACCTGGGCCACCGCCGCCCGGACCGCCGCCCCGTTGTTGTTGTTATTCGGGGTGTTCTGGTTCTTAGCGCCGCCTGTGCCGGTCGTGCACTGCAACGGACCCTTCTTGTCGCAGTCCGGTGGCCTCGGGTCCGTCCTCGCCAGCGTGTTGGTGCCGTCGGTGGAGAAGGTCGGGTTGTTACAGGACCGGATGGCGATGTTTCCCACCTTCGCCCCGGGGATCTTGCGGAGCTGGTCGAAGCCGGCCTGGACCAGGTTGATCGGCAGCGCCGAGTAGCCGAGGGAGTTGACCTGGGTCTGCCCCTGACACAGCGCGTACTTGCCGAAGTCGGCAATCGTCTCGCCCTTGGCAGTGGTCATCGGATTGTTGAGCGAGACCGGCAGGATCATGTACGAGTAGCCCGACAGCGGGTAGGTGCGCGGATCTGTGTTCGTGTAGACGTCCGACAGATCCTGCGTCAGATATACGTTCGGGTCGTTCTTGTTCAGATTGATCTTGGCTTTGAGCAGCGATACGGCGACGTGACCCGCGGTCGGCTCGGTGTAGTAGTTGCCGTTGTTGAGCATCTTCGCCACGGGGAAGTTGGCCTGGATGGCGTACGAGTACTGCACGTAGCCGATGGCCCCCAAAGCCTGCGGCTGGGCCACATAGCCGGAGACGCCGAGGTCACCGGCCTGGGCCACCATCCCCCGGCCGGGCACGATGGGATACACCGAGGTCTGGGTGCACGGGTTGCGGCCCGCCGCGGCGCAGTACGAGTTCCACAAGGAGCGCTGCGTGGCGTACATCCACTGGGTGAACTGCGCGGTGGACCCGGAGCCCTCCGACCGCACCACCGGGACGATCCGGATCGCGGGCAGTCGCAGCCCGGGGTTGTCTGCCGCGATCGCCGCGTCGTTCCACATCCGGATGCCGCCGGTGAAGATCTTGGCGATATTCGTGCCGGACAGCCGCAGGTTGGTGACCCGCTGGTTACCGATCTTGAGGTTGTACATGAAGGTGGTGCCGCCGGCGGTGACGGGCATGTAGGCGAACGGGTGGGCCTGGGTGGGTGGCACGTCCAGGTTGTTGCCGTCCTTGATCCCGTATGGAATGTCGGATGCGGCCCAGTCGACCGTGCCGGCCCGGAACTGGTTGCGGCCGTCGGATGAACCGGTGCCGGCGAAGTTCACGGTCATGCCGAACTGGTTGACGTTGCGCCGCCAGGAGTCGATCGCGTTCTGCGACCAGGTCGACCCGGCGCCGTTGATCGTCACGTACGCGGCCGCCGCTGCTGGTGGCCGCACAAATACGCCGACACCAGCGGCGAGCAGCAGCGTGCACGCCACCGCGAGCCAGCGATGCAGGCGGCCGGGGTGGGACGTGGTGATCATTGGGTTTCTCCATGCGATGTGCTCGACGGGAAGGAGGCCGGGCTAGCCGGGTAGGCGCCGGCGGTAAGTCGGGAGCGTCCGGCGAACCGCTTGAGGTCGCGGCGGGACGCGGCGGCACGGCGGCGGCGCTGGCCTGCGGTGAGATCGCCCGGAGCGCGACCACCGATGAGGCGGGTGATGGCGAACAGCAGCACGACCAGCACCATGAGCGTGAGGGCGGTGCCGAACCCGCGAGCCTTCATGTCTGGCATCGGGTTTTGCACCAGCGTGTAAGCCAGCAGCGGGAGGCTCATCATCGGCCCGTGCACGGGGTCTGTGTTTACCTGCGCGGTCGCACCGGCTGTGATCAGCACCGGGCTTGTCTCGCCGACTCCCCGGGCGGCGCCGAGGATCACCGCCGTCGCCAGCCCGGACCGCGCGGTCGGCAACGTCACGTGCCAGATCGTGCGCCACTGACCAGAGCCCAACGCGTACGACGCTTCGGTCAGGCTGCCCGGTACCAGACGGAGCACCACGTCGGTCGCCCGGATGATGATCGGCAGCATGGTGACCGAAAGAGCCAGCGCCGCGGCGAGGCCGGACTTGTCGAGCCCGAAGATCAGGATCACCGTGGCGAAGATGAACAGGCCGGCCAGCAGGTCCGGCAGCGCGGTCATCGCCTCGACCACGGTGCGCACGAACCGGGAGAACCGCCCCGGGATCTCGTGCAGGAACACCCCGCCGAGCAGGCCCAGCGGCACCGAGATGGCCAGCGCGAGGCCGAGCTCGATCAGGGTCCCGATGATGGCGTGCCTGATGCCGCCGACGGTGAGCGGGTCGAGCGGGCCGGCGTTGCGCATGTCCTGGGTGAAGAAGTTGAGGTGGGTCAGCGCCCCGAAACCGCGGTAAAGGGTGTAGAGGAGGATGAAGAGCAACGTGCCGAGCAGCACGACGGCAATGGAATGCACCACCACCGTCGAGACGCGGTCCACCATTGCCGGCCGGTCTTCGTCGAAGGAGACCAGCAGCGCATACGTGACGACGAACAGCACCCAGCTCACGACGATGTAGCCGAGCACGCCGGTGAAGGGGCCTAGCTGGATCCACAGTAGACCCGTCGTGGCGAGCGAGGCCGCCAGACCGCCGATGAGGGCGAATACGTCAGTATTGCGGACTCCGCCCAGCGGCCGAGGACTCTGGTGGGCGTGCGGACGGCGGCGGTCGGGGACCGTGGTGCGAGGCGGGGTCACCGTCGTCGTGCGCGCTTCGCGCTCGGTTTCGGTCTCGAGCAGTGTCATCGCCTCAGACCTCGCTCACCGCGCCGGACCGGGAGCGGGCCACGATGGACGCCGCGATGAAGTTGACGATCAGGGTCATCACGAACAGCGCCAGTCCGGCCGCGAACAGCGCACTCAGCGCGAACGGGCTCGACTCGCCATAGTGAGTGGCGATCAGGCTGGAGACGCTGGAGGTGCCGTTTTCCAGGATGCGCGGCTGGATGACGAACACCGGCGAAATGATCATGACTACCGCGATCGTCTCGCCCAGCGCCCGGCCGAGGCCGAGCATGGTACCGCCGATGATCGCGCCCTTGCCGAACGGCAGCACGACGCTGCCGATCATGCCCCACCGCGTGGCACCGAGGGCGTAGGCGCCCTCTCGCTCGCCGGGCGGTGCCTGGCTGAACGCCTCACGCATCACCGAACAGGCGATCGGCGCCACCATCAGAGCCACCACGAGGCCGGCGATGAACGTGCTCGACGTGTAGACGGTCTCCGTCGCCAGCGGATCGTGCCGGGTGGCGCCATGGACCCTGAAGATCGGGATCCAGCCGAACCAGTCGGAGATCCACCGGGACAGGCCGAGCACCTCCCACTGGAGGAAGAACGCTCCCCACAGCCCGAAGACCACGCTTGGCACGGCGGCCATCAAGTCCACCGAGGCGATCAGGAAGCCCCGCAGCCAACGTGGCGCGAACTCGGAGATGTAGAGAGCCACGCCCACCGCCAGCACCGTGGCCACCACGATCGCGACGAGCGCGATCAGGATCGTGCCGACGATGACCGCGGCGATGCCGAACGCGCCACTGTCCGGGTTCCACTCCTGCGTGGTGAGGAAGCTGGGCCCGGCCTTGCGCAGCGCCAGAAGTGCGCGGTATGCGAGGAACGCGCCGACCAGCGCCATGATCACCAACACGAGCGCGCCGCCGCTACGGGCCACGCCGCGGAACACCCGGTCCGAAAAGCCGAGGTTGGTCTTCAGACGCCGCGGCTTTTGCGTCGCCTGATCTTCCGGGCGAGTCGCTACAGCACTTGTCACGACTGGCCCTCGGACGTGTACCGCGAGGGCGCCGGCCCGCGCCGGTCACGCAATGCGCGGACCATGTCGGTGACCTCGGCGTCGGCCACGGCGTCGACGAAGCGCTTCGCCGCGTAGCGCGCGGTCTGCTCCTGCTCGTAGCGCTTGCCCGCGGCGACCGGCGTGTCGTCCAACTCCCCGCGCCAGCTGAAGTCGCCCGTCACCGGGTCGGGGAACGTGCTGAGCACGAGCCTGCCGGAGCCGGCCTGGACCTCGCGCACGGCGTGTCGGCACAGCTCCGGGGAGGCGTATCGGAACACGCTGCGCGCCAGCTCGCGATTGTTCGCCGTCATCAGCCGCCACGAATACCAACCGCCCACGGAGAGCCGGCCTCGACGTCTCGGCACCGCCGCGGCCTCGGCCAGCGGCTCGGCTGCGTCTACCGAAGTGGCCCACGCCGGCACAGGGGCGGCAAGCGGCCACCCCAGCCAGTTCGGGGCCGCGGACGGCGGCAGCAGGTGCACAAAAAACCGAACGGGTGCCGCCATCGCGCAACTCCAGTAAGTCAGAAAGTGGCGGTGCCACGGATCGCGCATTCGCTCCCCACCTACTGCTATTGGTGCCTCGCCTCCGGGGTTTCCGGTCAGGACGAGGGCGAGGCGTCCCTATAGTGACTGCCTCTCCGCATAGGGACGACCGTAATCGAGCGGTAGGCGGGAGCCCACGGAACGGAGTTAAGCAACAGGTGAACATCCGACGAGCAGGGGAACCGAGTCCCGCAAGCCAGGCGTCTGAGAAATCTTGGGTGATTCAACCCAATCCGCCTACGCTCGCCCTACGCGTCTCGACGACCGGTCTAGCCTGGGAGGGCACCGTCGATCACCGCCGCGAGGGTCGCCCCGGCCGTGCCGCCAAGCGCCGCTCCGAGCAGCACGAGAATCGCTATCTCCCGCACGACCAGGCCCGCCACCTGCGTACGAAGCAAGCCCTGCACCCGCAGGTCGGCCAGCTCGGCACGACGGTCGCGCACCGCCAGGAGGCCGACGTCGCCCACCACGAAGGCCGCGGCTAGCACGATCAGAGCCGTGGCCGCGGTGTCGATCCATCGGTCCTGGAGGGACACCGGTACCCCGAACAGGTCGCCGACGACCGAGCCGTGCCACACCAGCGTCAGCAGCAGTTGCAGCGTGAGCGCGCCACAGGCGATCGCGACCGCGGCTACGCAGAGTGCACTTCGGCCCGGAGTCCGCAGCAGATGGACGATCGCCGCCCGCAGCCGGCCGCGGGCATGCAGACGCCGAGGTGGTGGGCGGCGCGCCGGCTGACCCGAGTGCGCGGCCTCGCTGGCCCGCCAGACCGGAACCATAGCGGCGATGAGGCCGACAGCCACCGCGATCGGCACCGCCAGCAGGGGGTGCAGCGGCATGACCGGTACGTGCGAGGCGACGGCCACCAGCCAGACGAGGAGCGCGCTGAGCAGCCCCGCGGCGAGCGCGAGCAGGCCCACTTCCGCCATCAGGTGGCGCCGGATCTCACCCGGCAGTAGGCCCAGACGGGCCTGCTGTCGCAGCTCTGGAGCCAAGGTACCGGTGGAGGCGACGGTCGCGTTCGCCACCGCGAGCCCGCACACGAGCAGCACCGCGAGGAGCAGGATCCTGCTCTTGAGCTCCAGTGCTTGTACGTTCACCGCGGCGGCGGACTCGCGGTACCACGTCTCGGTGACGCTCAGCTGGGGCCGGCCGTGCTGACCAGCCGGAACGGTGACCGTGACCTGGGCCGGCGTCGCGCCGAGGGTGACGCTGACCTGTAGGCCCGTCGCCCTGCGGATCTCGTCGGCGACCGTACGGACCCGCTCTCGACCGAGCGCATCAGTGCCGGTGACGCCCGCGACCCGGACCCGGACAGCGCTGACCGGGGCAGCCTGGTTCACGTTGCTGAAGACCGCGGGATCCGTGAACGCGTCGATCCGGCTGAGCGGCATGAGCATCGTCGGAGCCCCAGCCGGATAGCCAGCCGGGTTGGTGTTCGGGACCAGCTTGCGTCCGCCGAGGGCTCGTCGCGTCGCGGGGTCCGCGCCGGGCAGGGACTGGGCCGAGAACGCGGTGACGCCCCGCCTCCCGGCCGACATCCCGCCCGGGTCGAATATGCCCACAGTAGACATTAGAGGGAGCGCCGTGCCCGGCAACGCCGTGTGCGCGACGAGCTGTCGCGCGGCGGTGTCGGAGGCGTCGACCGGAGGCATCCGGAGCTTGGTGCCGTGCGGCTGCCACGTCTTGGGCGGCGGAGGCGGCTGCGGCGTCACCGAGACTCGGCCGTCGGCGTGGCCGACGTAGTCCACCGAGGTGCTGGTCCAGAACGCGTCGACCAGATCCGGACGGCCCGAGGTCAGCGCCTCGGTAACCAGCTGCTGGTAGGCCTGCGCCGAGGTGACGGTCCGGGTGGACACCACCGTTTCCCGCGACTCGGCCAGCAGGCGGTCGATCTGCGTGGCGCTCGCGCCCGCTTCGATAGCAGCCGCCACCCGGTCCGGAAGCTGGGCGACGACAACCTGGTCCTGGTCGTTGTCGGCCAACGAGCCGGCGCGGATGACCGGGATCGCCGCGCTACCGTCAGCGGATGTGTCCTCGGGCAGGTACCGGCCCGTACTGATCGCGTTGTCGATGTCGTTGAGGGCCGCCTCGGCAGCCGGGTCCACGGCGGCCACCAGCGTCGGAAATGTCCACGTGTCCGCCACCGAGGGCTGTGACACGCCCTGTGCCCATGCCGACGCCGCTCCGGTCCGGGTGGACCAGCAGGTGCCAGCGCGGCGGGTCTGGACCGCGAACGGGTCGGCACCCGGCTGGAGGTCCGGGTACGGGAAGCGCACAAGGCAGTCCGGGTCCGAGGTGACGTAGGTGACGGCGACGTCCGGTTGAACGATCTTGCTCAGGCCCTGATCGGTGGTGTGTGTAATGGTCGCGGTGTACGCGGCCGGTGCCCGCAGCCGCTCCTGGGGTATCGGTACCGCGACGTGCACCGTCTGAAGGATGTAGCCGACCATGGCGATCGGCGCTGCCACCTCGACGCCGGGCGTCCGCTGGATCTGTCGAACCTGCCTGAGTGTGATGCCGCCGTAGATGTCCTGCCACTGGCGCGGGCGAAGCAGGCTGCCGCCGCCGGCCTGCTCGGTGCCACTGGCGGCCTCCGGAGGAAGGACCAAGAGGTCGTACGTGGCAGATGAGGCCGGCACCGCGGCACCGGCGATTTCCAAGCGTTCGACCTTCGTACCGCCGAGGATCGTGAACGCGGTCGTCGCGCCGGTGATCGCCAGTACCAGGGCCAGTGTTCGCCACCGTTGGGAACGCAACCGGCGCCACGTCAGCCAGAGCGCCGCAGGGCGGACACCGCTCTTCCTGACCGATCTTCGACGACCGATGCTCATCGGCAGCGAAACCTCCCGTGCAACCGCGGCCTACCGCAAATACCGTGGCGTGCGCGGACACGCGTCGGCAAGCATCGAACGGGGTGTTCGCGACTCGGTCACCTGGTCGTCACCGGAGAGCCGGGCGACTGGGAACAGACGGCATGGTAACGGTTGCACGAGTGTCCACTAAGGACTCACCCGAAAGGCCACAGTGGATCTATGGCCAGGTCAGAACACAGGTGCCGACCGCTTGATCCAATGCCGGGCCGCGTCCCGCGCGGCTGGGCCGGTATCGGCGGTGGTGTCATCGACGACCACCCCCTCGCGCAGGCGCACCACGCGCGGACAGCGGGCGGCCACCGCGTCGTCAGTGGTGGACAACAGCAACGTCATCCCATACGTCCCGGTCATCCGCTTGAGCAGATCCAGGACCTCGGTCGCCGCCCGGTGATCCAGGCCAGCGGCCGGCTCATCGGCGATGACCAGTCGTGGCCGGTTGGCCAGGGCACGCGCCAGCACCACACGCTGCCGCTCCCCGTCCGACAGGTCGGAAACCTCTGCCGCTGCCCGCTCAGCCAGGCCGACCGCGTCGAGAACGTGCAACGCACGCTCATACGGGTCGAAGCTGACCTTCTGGTACAGCAACGGGAACATGATGTTTTCGACGGCTGTGAGCGCACTCATCAGCCTCGAGTCGTGGGACACCACGCCGATACGGCGGCGGAACCGCGTGGCCTGCCGGCTGGAGAGGGCCTCGAGGCGGACACCGTCGACGACGACGCTGCCGGTGTCCGGCCGGTCCTGGGCGGAGGCGAGCCGCAGCAGTGTGCTCTTGCCGGAGCCGGAAGGCCCCGCGAAGGCGACCGCCTGACCGGGGGTAATTGACAAAGTGACGTCTTCGACGGCGGCGACGGTGCCGGCTCGGCGCCCCTGCCCATCGGCCACCCCCGCGTGACGCGATGCAGCCGCACGTTGGCACCCGATCCCGGAGATGAGGATTCGACATCGCCGCGAGGCGGCTCGCGATGGCCAAAGATCGGTATCCCCCGCAGCAGGGCCATGGGGTCAATAATGCCTCACGGGGATCAAGCTATTCGAGCCTCCCGGCGCAATTTTTACGGCCAAGATCCGCCACGGCGGTAAATCTCCTGGTCATCGAGCCTTCTGAGAAATATGGGCTTTGTGGCGACCGAGTTTCGCTCGCGCCGGCTGATCTGTTAGAGGACGCTCGCGCATTCGGTCATCGCCTCGTGCGTCGAGCCCGGGGTGCCCAGGTAGGACTCGCGCTGGTCACCGGCCCTGCCAGCCTCCCTCCAACTGCTCAGGAGCCCTAGGATGGCCAGGTGCCGTACTCGCATGCGTTGCTGGCGCTCCTAGCCGAGCGTGACGGGTACGCGTGGAGTCTGCGCAGCGGGATCGAGGCCGCCCTGGGCGACGACTGGGTCGGCGCCTCACGCAGTCACGTCTATACGATCCTCAAGCAGCTGCTCAAGAACGGGCTGGTCACCGCCGCGCCGCAGCCGAGCACCGACCATCGGCCGGACATCACCAGGCATGCCATCACCGAGGCGGGCCGAGCCGAGCTGGCCCGGTGGATGGACGAGGCGACAGTCCGCAGTGCGGGCTACCGCGACGACTTCCAGATCAAGGTCATGGCAGCGGCCCTGCACGGAGCGGCGGAGATACGCCGGGTCTGTGACACCCAGCGCCGGGCCCGGCTGGAGGAGTTGCAGGTGCTGCACGCGTTGAGAGAAGAAGAGGCCGCGGCGGACGGCCTCGGCACCTGGACTGTCGAAGTCGCGATCAACTACCTCAACGCCGACCTGCTCGCGGTCGACTCGGCCGAATCCCGAGCGGAGCAGATCGCCGAGGAGATCCCCAAGCTGCTCGCGCCGTTCCTCGGGACCGGTGGTGACTCCACATCGGCTGCCGAGAGCGTGCGCAATAGCGCCTGACTCCGCACTGACGTCAACATTAAGTGCCGCGCGCCGTTGATTTCCTGTTACACATTCTTAAACTTTGCATGGACCTGCAATTGCCATCTCGGCTCGCGAAACATGTTCTCGCCTGCCGATAGCCGGGAAGCGCCTCATGGCTCGATCAAGCGATCGGGTACAGATCTTCGGCCATGAAATCGGTGACGAATGAAGCCACCGCCGGGCCGTCAGACCAGGCTCTGCTCCCTGGCAGCGAGGAGGCCCTGGGCCGCGAGCCGGTCGGCACGTTCATTGTCGGCGTGCCCGGCGTGGCCCTTGACCCAGAGCCACTCGACCTGGTGCCGGCTGGCCGCGGCGTCGAGGCGTTGCCACAGGTCGGCGTTCTTGACCGGTTGCTTGCCGGCCGTCAGCCAGCCGTTGCGCTTCCAGCCCGGCAACCACTTGGTGATGCCGTTCCGCACGTAGGTGCTGTCCGTGTGCACGCGCACCACCGCCGGCCTGGTCAGGCTCTCCAGTGCCTGGATCGGGGCCATCAGCTCCATGCGGTTGTTGGTGGTGGCGGTCGCCTCGCCGCCGCACAGCTCCTTCTCGTGGGCGCCGTACCGCAGTAGCGCACCCCATCCACCCGGCCCTGGGTTGCCACTGCACGCGCCGTCTGTGTAAATGTCTACGACTCCCACACGGGCAACCTACCGAAGGGAGCCGCGGCTCAGGCGCCCACGAGGTCGAACTGTTCCCATGTCCCGATGGCTGTGACGGAGGCGATCAGCGGCCCGGCGCCCGCGTTGCCCGCTTGGACATAGCGGTTGTTGGCCAGGGCGCGCAGGCTCACCGACCCGTTCGAGTTGCGGATGAGCTGGAACGTCTCCCACTGGCCCACCGCCGCCCGGTTGGCGATCAGCGGCGCCGCGCCGGCGTTGTCCGCGCACACGTACAGGCCGTTGACCCGCGCGCGCAGGGCCACGTTTCCACCCGAGAGCGTCACCAGGTCGAACTGCTCCCACGGCCCGACCGAGGTGCGGTTGGCGATCAGCGGCGCCGCGCCGGCGTTGTCCGCGCACACGTACAGGCCGTTGACGCGGGCGCGCAGGCTGACCACACCGGTCGGCGGCTGCGGGTTGCCACCGCCGACCACAGGCTGGGTCGGGCGGGTGGGCGTGAGCGCGATCTGGCCCTTGAGCATCCGCCCACCGTCGGCGGTCAGACGCAGGTAGTAGTCGGAGGAGCAGGCGGTGCCGTCCTCGTCGAGCGCGCGGCGGCCGAAGTTGGTCGGCTGCATCGCGGCGCTCTCGGCGGTCTTGGCGATCTGGTTGCCCTCGTTGTACTCGTCGAACATCGAGATGTAGATGCCCTGGCACCCGACGCGAACCATGTTGTAGAAGTGCCGCCACATGAAGTCGCCGTGGCGGCGGTGGCCGGACGACAGGTCGCCGGGCATCACGCAGGGCTGGTAGTCGATGCCGAGGCGGTTGCACTCGGCCTGGTCGCCGACGTTGACGTTGTTGTAGTACGAGTCGAGGTCCGCCGGACTGCCGGCGCGGCCGACCATCCAGGGCGAGATCATGTTGAACGCGCGGTAGACGTCGCCGAAGCCGGGGCGGGAGTCGCTAACGCCGGTGCGCCACCAGGTGGGCACCCCGCCGATCACGTAGCAGCCCTGGCTCTTGAACCAGTTGATGACGTCGAGGCAGGCAGCCGGGGCAAAGGGGCGCCCGGGGTCGTTGAACCCGAAGCCCCAGATGCAGACGACCGGCTTGCCGTTCTGCATCGCGTAGGCCGGCGACGACGTGTACGCCCGCATCTTCGTGGTCCAGTCCGTCTTGATCTGGGCCTGCATGCTGGTCCAGTTCGTGACGTCGTACATGATGTAGAACTTGCGCCCGAACGCCTCCGCCGCCGTGCGGACCTTGGCCGCCATGGCGTCGCGGATCGCGCCCTCGCCGCCGAACGGGTTGAACCGCTGGAGCGCCGCCGTGTCGCACCCGTACTGCTGCATCCACCGGAAGTGGGTGTCCACGGTCTGCTGGTCGTACGACGAGAAGAGCCGGGCCGGCTGCCCGTTGCCGAGGTTGGCGTACGCGGTCTGGTAGCTGGCGGTGTACTCACGCATGTCCGGCCACGAGATGATCGCGGTGTTGCTGGGCGACGGGGCCTGTCCCCAGTTTTGGCTCCAGTGCCACCAGCCGTTGATGGGTGAACCGTCGCCCACGGCGGCGAACCAGCCCTGGTACCCAACGGTGATCTTGCCGACCACGTCGCCGGGCGGGCTGGCCGCCTCGGCTGGGGCCGGGGAAGCGACGGCCGAGGCGCCCGCGGCGGCGAGCGCGGAGCCGGCAACGGCGGAGGTCAGGACGCTGCGGCGCGAGATACCCATCGACGACTCCCAGTCTTCGACATAGTTAAACCAATGAATTTAACGATCCCGAAACTAGGCCGAAACTCGGCCGCCTGTCAAGACAGACGCCGGATGTCTTGACGTTTTGCGCGAACCGCGCGGCCGGTCAACGCAGCAGACCGGCAGCTATAGGTCCGATGTCTGGCGGCTACGCGCGCCACGCAGGCGGCGACCCTGCGCATGCCGCTCGCCGCAAAGTGTTCTGATGGTGGTGCTGACACCGGTCGGGGGACGCTTTGGGGGAATCGGATGATTATCGAAGCGCGCTTCAACGGCCCGCCCGGCTCGGGCAACGGCGGCTACAGCGCCGGTCTCTTCGCCGCCTCGCGCGAGCCCGGCAGCGCCGACCCGGAGGTAACGCTCCGCATGCCCCCGCCCCTCGACACCCCGCTCACCCCGGCAGACGGAAAGATCCAAGCCCCGGACGGCGCCATCGTGGCCGAGCTCGCCGCAGCCAGCGCCATCACCGTCACGGTCCCTCCGATCGGGTACGCCTTGGCGGAAGAGGCCGCCACTCGCTACGCCGGCTTCGCCGAGCACCCATTCCCCACCTGCTACGTCTGCGGCCCGGAGCGCCCCGACGGCCTGCGCATCTTCCCCGGCACGCTCGACGACGGCACGACCGCCGCCCCCTGGACGGTCCCTGACGGTGTCTCCCACGCGGTGGTCTGGGCCGCCCTCGACTGTCCCGGCGGCTGGACTGTCATCCACAGTGGCCGCCCGTACGTGCTGGGCCGGATCGCGGTACGCGTGGCGCGGGTGCCGGCACCGGGCGAGCGGTGCGTGGTGCGCGGCGCGCTGGCCGAGAGCGAGGGCCGAAAGGCGCTGGTGCACACGACGCTGTACGGCGCGGACGGCGACGAGGTAGCCCGGGCCCGCGCCACCTGGATCGCCATCGCCCGCTGAGTTTCGGCAGGGCCGGGCCCGGGCGGTGTTCGGCGCACCGCCCAGGCCCGGGGCTGCTCGCTGCTCTCAGCAGGTCAGGTTGCCACCAGGCGTGGTGCCGAGGATCTGCACGAACCGCTGGTAGTTGTTGACGCGGCTCTGCACCTGGGCGGGGTTGCGACCGTTGCACTCCAGCGAACCGTTGATGCTCCGGATGGTCTCACCGAAGCCAGCACCGTTGACCATCGCGTTGTGCGGGGTCATGGTGCCGGGGCCGTTCTGGGTGTTCCAGTACCAGAGGCCGGTGCGCCAGGCGACCGACGCGTCCTGCTGTACCAGCCACGGGTTGGTGAGCAGGGGCAGGCCGAGCGCGTCGCCGGCGGCCTTGTAGTTGAAGTTCCAGCTCAGCTGGATCGGGCCGCGGCCGTAGTACGCGGCCTGGCCGGCCGGGCAGCCGTACGGCTGGCTGGCGTCGCAGTAGTGCGGGTAGTTAGCGGTGTTCTGCTCCACGATGTGGACGAGGCCGCCGGTCTCGTGGCTGACGTTCGCGAGGAAGGCGGCCGCCTCCTGGCGACGGACCGTGTCGCTGCCGGTGCGGGCGAAGGCGGGGTACGCGTTCAGCGCGGCGACCAGGCCGGAGTACGTGTAGAACGAGTTCCGGCTCGGGAACATCTGGTTGAACTGCGCCTCGCTCACCACGAAGCCGTTGCCACCACCGGGCGGGGGCGTGGTGACCGGCGGCTGGCCGCTGCACGTGTACGGGTCCCAGTACCAGGTGCTGATCGTGGGGTCGTAGCCCGGGTTGTCGTGCTCGGCGATGTAGTACTGGCCGTTGGTGTACCGGACGATCGAGCCGGTCGTGTACCACTGACCGGCGACCCAGTTGGGGTAGTTGCAGGCGCCCGGGTTGGGCGGCGGGGTGGTGCCGCCGCACGTGCCCTGGTCGGCCCAGACGCCCGTGGTGCCGGGCGGCGCCTCGCCCTGGGTCCACCACTTGGCCAGCCAGTTGCGGCCGTTGTGCGAGGCCGTCATCCCTCCGGTGTAGACGGACGACGCCTGCCACGGCGCCGCACAGGCGGCCGCGGACGCGCTGGTGATCGGCACGATCGCCGCCAGCGCACCCCCGATCACCAGTGCCGCGATCGTCGCGATCGTGCGCACCTTGAACACAGGGTCACCTCCTCGATGTGTGGTCGTGACGTTCATCGATGAGGTGAGAGCGTAACACGATAAATAAACTTTCCTAACAATTACGAACGGACGGCCGTCAGCGCTGCGGATACAGCGTCCGCGGCGGGACACTCGACGTGCGGCACCACCCCGCTGCCCTCCCAACTCGCACCGGTGACGGCGTCGGTCACGTACCCGATGGGCACCTGGCCGACGACGGTGGGCGCGAGCCGGATCTCGGTGATGTGGTCGGCGGCGCCGGGCGTCCGCTCGCCCACGACGGTGACCCGACCGCGCTCCCTCAGGTGGTACGCGAGCGCCTCGCCAGAGGAGAAGGTGCGGCCACTGACCAGCACCGCAACCGGGACGTCGGCGGGCACCGCCGTGCCGTCGGGTAGGTCGGGCGTCCACCACTGGCGGGCGTGGTTGCGGTATGTCACGTCGGACAGGTGCGTCGCCCGGTCGCCGAGCAGCCGGCCGGCGATGTAGGCGACCGTCTCCGGGAAGCCGCCGCCGTTGGAGCGCAGGTCGAGCAGGATGCCCGTGGCGCCGCGGGCGAGCGCGAAGGCGCCGTCGAGGTAGGGCTGGGCGAGGCGGAGCGCGTCGAAGCCGTCGACCCGGATCAGGCAGGCATCACCGTCCACCCTGGACACTTGGCGCACCTGGGCAGCCGAGAGGCCGACCACGGCCGGGTCGGGCTCGGGCCAGCCGGGCGCGACCTCGTCGGGCGTACGCGTGCCGGCCGGGTCGAAGTGGAGCAGCAGGTGCCGGGCGTACGGCCAGGCGACCCGCTCGATCTCCGCACACGCGGCGGCGGTGATCGGGTCACGCCGCCCGCCGAACTCCTCCTCCAGCACGGTGGCCAGCCGCTCGAAGCGCTCGTGGGGCGGCGGGAGCCGGCGCAGCCAGCCGGTCAGACGGTCGATCAGGTCGGAGATCATGCGGCATACGGTAGGGCTGATCAAAACCAGCCCGGCACCAATCCCCCAGCCAGCCCGTTCCGAATCGCTTTCGTGAGCACCGGGACCGTGATCGCCGGCCGATACCGGCTGAGGGAGGCGATCGGAAGTGGCGGCATGGGCCAGGTCTGGTTGGCCGCCGACGACATGCTGGGCCGCAACGTGGCGGTCAAGGAAGTGACCGCGCCCGACTCGGGACACTTCGCGACGGTGCGGCAGAGCCTGCGCGAGGCCCGCTCGGCCGCTTCGCTCAACCATCCCAATGTGGTACAGATCCACGACATCCTGCACACGGACCGGCCGTGGATCGTGATGGAGTACGTGCCGTCCCGCTCGCTGTACGACGTGATCGTCCGCGACGGGCCGCTCAGCCCGCGCGACGCGGCGCGGGTGGGACTCGGCATGCTCGCCGGGCTGCGGGCGGCACACCGTGGCGGGATCATCCACCGCGACGTCAAGCCGCAGAACGTGCTTGTCGCCCACGACGGACGGGTGGTGCTCACCGACTTCGGCCTGGCGGTACGTGAGGGCGGGTCCGGCCAGGCGGAGGCGCTGATCGGCTCGCCGCAGTACATGGCACCGGAGCGGGTGCGCGACGGCGCCTCGACGCCGGCCACGGACATGTGGTCGCTCGGCGCGACTCTGTACGCCACTGTGGAGGGACGAGCCCCGTACCAGAGAGAAACGACGCCCGCGACGCTGCTGGCACTGGCCGGCGAACCGCCGGATCCGATGCGCCGGGCCGGTCCTCTGGCCCCGATCCTGCTCCGCCTGCTCGAACGGGACCCGGCGCGGCGCGCGGACGCCGACGAGGTGGAGCAGTGCCTGCGGCCGATCGCGGAGGGCGTGCCGGAGCCGGCCGAGCGTTCGCCGGACGAGGCCGCGCTGGCCCGGCTGACCCGCATCCAGCTCGCGGTGGCCAGCTTCGTGCTGGCCGCGACCGCCACCGTCGCCGTCCTCCTGGCGGTCGGGTGGTCATAACCCCAACCCGAGTACCCAATTGAGCTTTCTCTATCGCTCGGCACGCGCCATATCCTGCGGCTGCCGGTTGCCCCGGCGTTCCCTCGGCCCTGGGAGGTCGCGTGAGACCCTCGTCGATCCTGCGTGTGATGGCGGCCGTGCCGCTCGTGGCGGCCGCGCTGGCCGTGCCAGCGGCGCCGGCCGCCGCCGTGGCAGCCGCCCCGGACATCTCCCTCGCGAACGTCAAGGCGCACGTCCAGCAGTTCCAGTCGATCGCCACCGCGAACGGCGGCAACCGCCGCTCGACCACCGCGGGATACACCGCGTCGGTGAACTACGTGGCGAACCGGCTCACCGCCGCGGGCTTCACGGTGGTGCGGCAGAACTGCACCTCCGGCTGCACCGCTGGCGCCGGGCCGAATGTGATCGCGGACTGGCCGGGCGGCGACCCCAACAGCGTGTACATGTTCGGCGCGCACCTCGACGGTGTGGCGGCCGGCCCGGGCATCAACGACAACGCCTCCGGCTCCTCGATGCTGCTCGAGCTCGCGCTGACGCTCGCCGCGACAAACCCGAGCCTCACGAGCCACCTGCGCTTCGCCTTCTGGACCGACGAAGAGCAGGGCCTGAACGGGTCGGAGTTCTACGCCAACACGCTGCCGACCGCCGAGCGGACGCGGATCCGTGGGTACTTCAACTTCGACATGGTCGGCTCCACGAACGGCGGTTACTTCATCAACCGCATCACGTCCGGCGTCGGCCAGGTGCTGAAGGCGTACTACGACTCGATCGGCGTGCAGACCGAGGAGAACACCGAGGGGGCGGGGCGCTCCGACGACGCCTCGTTCAACGCGATCGGCGTACAGACGTCCGGTGTCGCGGCTGGCGCTTCGCGAGTCAAGACCGCCGCGCAGGTGGCCAAGTGGGGCGGTACCCAGAGCGCGTTCGACCCGTGCTACCACCGCGCCTGCGACACGTACCCGAGCAACATCTCGGACACTGTGCTCGACCGGGCCGGCGACGCCGCGGCCTACGCGCTCTGGACGCTCGCCACCGGCACCGCGCCGGCGACGATCTGGTCGGACACCTTCGAGACGGCCACCGGCTGGACCACCAACGCCTCCGGCACCGACACGGCCACCGCCGGCGCATGGGAGCGAGCCGACCCGGCCGCCACCACGTCGAGCGGCGCCAAGCAGCTCGGCACCACGGTCTCCGGCGTAAACGACCTGGTCACCGGCCCGCTGGCGGGTACCGACGCGGGGACGTACGACGTCGACGGCGGCACCACGAGCGCCCGCTCGCCGGCCATCACGCTCCCCAGCGAGACGCTCACGCTGTCGCTCTCCTGGTACCTGGCGCACGGCAGCAACTCCTCCAGCGCCGACTTCTTCCGGGTGTCGATCGTCCACAGTGGTGGCACGACCGCGCTCTTCACCCAGCCCGGTGCGGCCACCAACCGCAACGGCGCCTGGGCGACCGGCAGCTGGAACATCTCCGCCTACGCCGGTCAGCAGGTGCGGGTGCTCGTGGAGGCGGCGGACGCTTCGGGCGCGAGCCTTGTCGAGGCCGGCGTCGACGACGTGCGGATCACCAGCTCCTGACCCGCGGCTCAGGGTGACGGGTGCAGGCCCTCGTGCCGCACCCGCCACCCCTCGGCCGGAAAGCCGGGCGTCTGACGGGCGCCGTCCCAGCCGGCGGCCATCAGCGCCACCGCGGCGAGCAGGCCGCCGTTGCCGGGCAGGTAGATCGGCAGCGACGGGGTCTGGCGGTTGTGGCCGTTGGGCAGGTGGGTGTTCTTCGCGACCGGCATCAGCAGTGCGTCCAGCGCGGTCTCTGTCTCGCCGAGCCGGGCGGCGGTCATCGCGATCGCGGGGTAGTCCCAGCCCCACGTGCTCGGCCAGTCCCATGTGGACATCACCGAGCGGAGCGTGGCCCGCATGACGTCGGGGTCGATCAGCTCGGTGGGTGGGACGACGCCGAGGGCGTACAGCATCGAGGGGTGGTCGTCCACCAGCGTGTACGGGGAACGTCGATCGCCGTGTACACGCCGTCGCGCACGTGGGGCGGGCGAGGTGGTCGGCCACCTCCGTCCACAGTGGCTCGGGCGGCAGCCCGAGGCGCACGCGCCACTCCTGGGCGACGCGCAGGCCCCACGCCCAGTACGCCAGCTCGAACGTCGGGTTGGTGGCGGTGGCGCGAATCTCGCTGTACGACTCCTGGGCCGGCACGAGCGGCGGTCCGAGCTGGTAGCCGTGCTCGCCCTTGGCCGCGTACGTCGCCATGAACGCGGCCGACTCGAAGACGATCTCGGCGTACCGCTCCAGCATCTCCCGCGTGCCGGTCGCCCGGTGCACAAGCTCGGCGAGGTGGATCGGGTGCGGCTGCTGCCAGATGAGGAACGGGCCGATCGGGCTCGGGCTCTCGCGCCCGTCCGGGCCGACCTGCTTGGGCCAGCGGGCACCGGCGCAGCCCTGGCGCTGGGCGGTGGCGCGGGCGCCGGGGAGCACCGAGGTGTACCAGCCGAGGCTCCGCTCCAGCAGCTCGGGCCGGCCCCAGAGGGCGAAGTGCGCGGCGTGCCACCAGTGCATCTCGAGGTGGAAGCGGCCCCGCCAGCTATTCACCATCAGGCCGGTCTCCTGCGGCGGCAGCGAGCCGGCGCAGTGGATGCGCGTGAGGTACTGGGAAAGCACGATCCGCCGTTCGAGCTCGGCGGCCCGCGGGTCGGTGCTGCCGGACAGCTCGACCGCGCCACCGCTCTCCCAGAAGGCGGCCCACGCCTCAACCGAGGCCCGGACGCACTCCTCGAAGCCGGCCGTCGCGCCGAATCCGACGGTCATCTCCAGCAGGTCCTGGCCCGAGACGAGCAGCTCGTGCGGCCCGGTCTGGCGCACCGAGCCGCCCGCCGAGAGCGCTACGTCCACTGTGTACCGCGTGTCGTCGAGAACGCGGTCCACCCTGCACCCGAGCCCGATCGGGTACAGGGTGGACGAATGCGCGTCCGGCCGGGCCCAGTCGGCCGCGACGCTCCACGACTGCGACCCGTACGGGAACGCGATCCGCACCGCCAGCCCGGACCCGAGCAGCGCGGAGACGACCCGTACGGCGAGCACGTCGCGGTCGGGGTGGCAGGCCGTGGTGACCCGCACAGGAGTGCCTCGCAGGAGGAACCGGCTCTCGATGACGCCGGTCCACAGGTCCAGCCGCTGGCGCACCTCGGTCACGTCCCCAGGTGCCACGGGCTGTCCATCCAGGACGAGCCCGATCCGGCCGAGGTCGAGCCGGTGGGGGTTGTTGCGCAGCCACGACTCGGCGAGCGAGGCCGGAGCGTCCCCGGTACCGGTCACCGCACCGCGCATGTCCACGTAGGGCACCGGGCCGCGCGGCGTGTCGTACCACCGGTAGGTGTCGGCCAGGTCGAGACCCTCACCGCCCGGCATGCTGTGCCAGCCCCACTGGGACATGGTGGCCAGCAGCGTCCCGGGCTCCGGCCCGTCCCGGTTTTCCACCGGGTACAGGTCGGGGAAGGTTTGCAGTCCGGTGACGTCGACAGTGCAGCAGAACTCGCCGTTGCCCACCGACAGCGGTGACGCCGGCTCGAACCTGGTCACCTCCACCGCATGCCGCCCGACAAGCTCGCGCCGATCGATCGACGTCACCGGACTACCCCCCGTCTACTTGATCGCGGCTTCGACCTGCTTGGCGAACTCGTCCGCCGCCTCGGCCGGCGTCTTGCGGTTGAAGAGCACCTCGTCGTTCAACCGGGTGAGGATGTTGGGCGTGTCGGTCGAGCCCTCCGGGCCGATGACCAGCGGCTGGCCCATCGTCGGCGTCGCCGCCTCGATGAACTCGGCCTGTGCCTTCTGATCCTCGTTGAGCGCCGGGAGGATCGCCTTGAGCACGTCCCCGTTCGCCGGGATGCCCCGGTCGGTGAGGATGAGCTTGCCGGCGTCCTCGGTGTTGACCAGGAAGTCGACAAGCTTGGCGGCTTCCTTCGGGTGCTTGCTCTTCGCGTTGATCGTGTAGACCTGCGATGCCTGAAGCCACATGCCCTTCTGCTGGGCGCTGCTCTCACCGGGGTAGCGCAGCAGCTTCAGCGGGTGCCCCGATGCCTTGCGCAGCGCGCCGATCTGGTTGCTCCAGTCGACCTGCATGCCGGCGAGACCGCGGCCGATCAGCGACTGCTCGGGCGAGGGCTGCGTGGCCAGCTCGGCGGTCGTCGCGGCGGGCGGCGAGGCGCCGGCGTCCCGCAGCTTGGTGGTCAGCGTCCACCACTCGACAAGCGTCTGCTTGCTGATGCCGAGCTTGCCGTCCGGCGTGTACAGCCCTTCGCCCCGCTGGCGGGAGTAGACGTCGAGCGTGTCGCTCTTGGTCGGGTCGGCCACACCGTAGGTGCCCTTGGGTGACTTCTTCGCCACGTCCGTCGCGATGCGGACGAAGTCGTCCCAGGTCCAGGTCGCGTCGTCCGGCAGCGGCACGCCGGCCTTCTCGAAGACGACCGGGTCCGCGATGATCACCGGCGTGTTCACACCGGTAGGTACGCCGAACTGCTTGTCCTCGAACTTGCCGTTGCCCAGCGCGGCCGCGTCGATCTTGTCGGTCTTCAGCTCGCCGCTCACCCGGGACAGGTCGAGCAGCGCGCCGCGCCCGCCGTACTCCCGGGGGTAGGCGCCGCCGAGCGTGATGACGTCCGGACCCCGCCCCGAGGCGACCTCGGTGGCGAGCTTGTCGAAGTAGGCATTGAAGTCGGCGAAGTCGCCGGTCACCTTGATGCCCGGGTTCTTCGCCTCGAACGCGGCGATGACCTTCTTGGTGGTCTCCGCCCGGTCGTTGTTTCCCCACCAGGAGAAGCGGAGCTCCACCGGGCCGTCGCCGCTGCCACCACCCGAGTCGTCACCGCAGCCGGCGGCGGCGAGGAGCGTGGCACCGGCGACTAAAGCGGCGGCAAGGCGCCATCTGATTCTCATCTGAAGGTCCTTTCGTGGGTTGGTTAGAACGATTCACAAAAGGCTGGGGCGAATCACTTCAGGCCCGTCGTGGCCAGCCCCTGGGTGAGGTAGCGCTGGCCGGCGAGGAAGAACCCGAAGATGGGTGCCAGCGCCACAATGGACATCGCGAAGAGTTGCCCCCACGCGCTCTCCCCCTGACCGTCCAGGAAGGAGTTGAGCGCCACGGGTGCCGTGTACAGGTTGGGGTCGGTCAGGAAGATCAACTGGCTGAAGAAGTCGTTCCAGGTCCAGATGAAGGTGAACAGCGCGGACGTGGCCAGCGCCGGCAGGGACAGCGGCATGATGATCCGCCAGTAGATGCGGAAGTGCCCGCACCCGTCCATCCGCGCCGCCTCGTCCAGCTCGCGCGGCAGGCCCCGGATGAACTGCACCATCAGGAAGATGAAGAACGCGTCCGTGGCGAAGAACTTCGGGACGATGAGCGGCAGGTTGGTGTTGATCCAGCCCAGCTCGGAGAAGAGCACGTAGCGCGGGACGATCAGCACGTGGATCGGCAGCATGAGCGTGGAAAGCATCATCGCGAAGAAGACGGCCCGCCCGCGAAACTTCAGCCGCGCGAACGCGTACGCCGCCAGCGAGCAGGAGAGCAGGTTGCCGACCACCGAGAAGAACGCGATGACCGCCGAGTTCCACAAGTAAAAGTGGAACGGGTGGGCGAGCGCGGTCCAGCCCTCGGTGTAGTTGGCGAAGTTGGCCTCGCTGGGCCAGATGGACGGGTCGCGGAAGATCAGCTCGGTCGGCTTGAACGAGCTCGACACCATCCACAGCAGCGGGTACAGCATCGCGATGCCGAGCACGATCAGCAGCGCGTGCTTGCCCAGCCGGCGGGCCCGGCTGGTGCTTCCCGGTCCCGACGGGCGGTCCGCCTGCGCGTCCACCGCCGGCCCGGCCGGCAGCATCGTGTCAGTCGCCATAGAAGACCCACTTCTTCGCGAAGAGGAAGTTGACGCCGGTCAGCACCGCGATGATGACCAGCAGCACCCAGGCCAGCGCGGATGCGTAGCCCATCTCGAACGAGCCGAAGCCGCGGTCGTACAGGTAGAGCGTGTAGACCAGCGTGGAGTCGACCGGTCCACCGAGGCCGCCGCTGACGACGAACGCCTGGGTGAAGTTCTGGAACGCGTCGATCATCTGGAGCACGACGTTGAAGAAGATGATCGGCGTCAGCAGCGGCAGCGTGATGCGGAAGAACTGCGACACCGGGCCAGCCCCGTCGACCGAGGCCGCCTCGTAGTACGACGTGGGGATCTGCCGCAGGCCAGCCAGGAAGATCACCATCGGCGCGCCGAACGTCCAGGCGTTGAGCGCCACGAGCGTGCCGAGCGCGAAGTCCGGGTTGGCGATCCAGCTGGTGCCCTGCAACCCGACGAGGTCGAGGAGCTGGTTGATCAGGCCCTCGCTGCCGAAGATTTGCCGCCACAGGATCGCGATCGAGACGCTGCCGGCGAGCAGGGACGGCAGGTAGTACACCGAGCGGTAGAAGGCGAGGCCGCGCACGCCCCGGTTGAGCAGCATCGCGAGCGCGAGGGCCAGGCCCAGCTGGAGCGGCACGGAGACGAAGACGTACTCGAACGTGACGACCAGCGACTTGTGCAGCCGGGTGTCGTCGAGCATGCGCTGGAAGTTTTCCAGGCCGATCCACTCCGGCGGGCTGAGCAGGGTGTAGTCGGTGAAGGAGAGGTAGAGCGAGGCGAGGATCGGCCCGATGGTGAACACGGCCATGCCGATGAACCAGGGCAGCAGGAAGACGTACGCGGCACGGTCCTCCCGCCGAGTCCCTTTGATCTTCAGGCTGCGCTCGCTCATCGGAGCACCCTTCGGTCTGTGAACGAGTGGGGGTCGACGCTTCTCGCCGTGTCGCAGGCCCTCACTCCGGAGCTGAGTAACCAGTTTCTAACAGAGCCATAATCTGCTGTCAACGATCAGTTGTCACGTTTCAATGAAGGACAAACCGGGCAGCCATCGCCTCGGGTGACGGCCTGGCAACCGATTGCCAGGCCGTTCGAGTAACCGGTATCTTGACCCGGCGACAACGTTCGCGCTGGATATGGGCACCCAGGAGCGGCGGCATGAGTGAGCGAAGCGAGCGAATCAACAGGCACAGCGTCATTGGTTGCTCATGCCCGCCCGCAGCGAAGCGAGGACGGGCATGAGTCTGGATGCAGGCGACACCCACCGAAGTAAGCCGCGGGCTCGCCGCGGCGGCGTCCGGCGCGATCCGACGGCCGCCACGATCAGCCGGGTCGCGGACGCGGCGGGGGTCTCCCGCGCGACCGTCTCCCGGGTGATGAACGGCAGCACCACGGTCGCTCCCGAGCTGGCCGCCCGCGTGCGCGCGGCCGCCGAGGCGCTCAACTACGAGCCGAGCCTCCTGGCCCGCAGCCTCGCGCTGGGGCGCACGAGCACGGTCTCGCTGATCGTGCCGGACCTGGCCAACCCGATGTTCCAGGACATACTGCGCGGCCTCAGCACCGCCGCGGGGGCGCACGGCCACCGCCTGATGGTCGCCGAGTCCAATGAGAACGCCGAGGCCGAGCAGATCCTGGCGGTCGAGGCGCGGCGCCGCTCGGACGGGCTTGTGCTCGCCTCATCCCGCATACCCGAGCCGCAACTGCGGGCCTTGCACGAGCGGCTCGCGCCGCTCGTGCTGCTCAACCGGGAGATCCCGGGCACCGCGGTCCCGTCACTCTCCGTCGACTACCACGCCGGCATTCGCGCGATCGTCGCCCACCTTCTCGGGTACGGTCACCGCCGCCTCGTGTACCTCGCCGGCCCGCCCGCGAGCACCTCCAACACCGACCGGCTCGTGACGCTCCGCGCGGAGGCGGCCGGCAGCCCCGGCTTCGACCTGACCGAGCTCGACTGCGGCTCCACCTTCGAGACGGGGCACGCGGCGGCCCGGGCGGTGCTGGCGACCGGCGCGACAGCGGTGGTGGCGTTCAACGACATGGTCGCCTTCGGTGCGCTGAGCGGGCTGCACGAGCTGGGCGTCTCGGTGCCCGGACAGGTCTCCATCACCGGCTTCGACGACATCCCGTTCGCCCGCTACACGACACCGCCACTCACGACCGCCTCCATCCCGAAAAACGAGCTGGGAGGCCAGGCGTGGGAGCGGCTGTGGGCGCTGATGAGCGGCGCTTCTCCGGGCTACGACGCCCGCTTCCAGCCACGCCTTCTAGTACGCGACACGACGGGACCGGCACCAGCGTGAGTCTAGAGTGGATAGAGGTACGCGGGGACCGCCTCGTGGCCTCCTCTGGTGAGGTCGTCACGCTGGCCGGGGTCGGCCTCGGCGGCTGGCTCAACATGGAAAACTTCATCACCGGCTACCCCGGCACCGAGTCGCAGCAGCGCAAGGCGTTGCGGCGTGCGCTCGGCGAGGAGGGGTGCAGGCGGTACTTCGACCGCTTCCTCACCGACTTCTTCGACGCGGCGGACGCCCGGCACCTCGCCTCGCTCGGGCTCAACTCGGTGCGGATCCCGTTCAACTACCGGCATTTCGAAGACGACGACCGACCGTTCGCGCACAAGGCCGAGGGGTTCGCCTGGCTCGACCGCGCGATCGGGCTCTGCGCGGACGCCGGCCTGTACGCGATCCTCGACCTGCACGCGGTGCCCGGCTTCCAGAACCAGAACTGGCACAGCGACAACCCCACCCACTGGGCGTCGTTCTGGACCCACCGCCACTTCCAGGACCGGGTCGTACACCTGTGGGAGGCGCTCGCCGACCGCTACCGCGACAACCCGACCGTGGCTGGGTACAACCCGGTCAACGAGCCAGCCGACCCGTCCGGTGAGGTGATCGGCCCGTTCTACGCCCGGTTGGAGCGGGCCATCCGCGCGGTCGACCCGCGACACGTGCTGTTCCTGGACGGAAACCGGTACTCCACCGATTTTTCCGCCTTCACCGAGCCGTTTGCCAACACCGTCTACACAGCACACGACTACGCGTTGCCCGGGATGGCGGCCGGCAGCGAGTACCCGGGGATGGCCCGCGGCGAGTACTTCGACCGCCAGGTGGTGGAAGAGACGTTTCTGCGGCGCACAGAGTTCATGCGCCGCACCGGTACGCCCATCTGGATCGGCGAGTTCGGCCCGGTGTACACGGGCGACCCGGCGGTGGACCAGTCGCGGCTGCGGCTGCTGCGCGACCAGCTCGACATCTACCGGGCGCACGGTGCCAGCTGGGCACTGTGGACGTCCAAGGACATCGGGCTGCAAGGCCTGGTGTACGCCGACCCGCAGAGCCCGTACCTGCGCCGGATCGCCCCGGTGCTGGAGAAGAAGGCGCGGCTGGGCGTCGACTCGTGGGGCGGCGTCGACACCGGGATCCGCGACGTGCTGGGCCCGATCGAGGAGCTGTTCGCGCGCGAGTTCCCGGACTTCCAGCCGTACCCGTGGGGCCGCCGCGCCTGGGTCAACCTGCTCGTGCGGCACATCCTGCTGGCCGAGCCGATGGTCGGTGACTTCGAGCGCTGCTTCGCCGGAGTGACGCCGGACGAGGCGGCGGAGCTGGCCGGCTCGTTCGCCTTCGACAGGTGCGTGGTGCGCACGCCGCTCGCCGACGCCCTGCGCGACCACCTGGCCGCCAGGTCAAGGTTGGGCTTGGAACGCGGGCCCGGCAGCGAGGGTCGTGGTCGGCCGACCACGACCCAGGGGTGAGCTTGCCCAATCGCGGAGGGTGAGGCCGCGGGAGCGACGGTCTGGACCCCCGCGGACATCGCGGTAGCTCAATCTCTTTCGTTCGTACCTACGACCGAAAGACCTTAGTCCGGGCGGTTTCTTCAGCCCGGACCCGCGCGGGAGATCGTGATCCGGAGGAGCAGGCGCTTGTCGCGCTCCATCGCGGCGCGGTAGTCGTCCCAGTCCGGGTGCTCGCCGGAGATGCGCCGGTAGTAGTCGACCAGCGGCTCCATCGCCTCCGGGAGGCGAAGGACCTCGGCGGTGCCCTCGACGTAGACCCACTCGCCGTAGAAGCTGTCGGGTAGGACGCACAGCACCACCCGCGGGTCGCGTTCGGCATTGCGGACCTTGACAAGCTGGTCGCGGGCGCTGATCACCACGTGACCGTCACCGTCGACACCGGCGGTCACAGGCGTCATCTGCGCCCGCCCGTCCGCGTAGTAGGTGGTCAGGACGGCCTGATGGTTACGGCTGATGAACTCGCGCGCCTTCTCGATTTCCACGACCCCCAAGGCTACGGGGCGATGAGCTGAAAGAGCACGTGATCCTGCCAGCTGCCGGCGATGCTGAGGTACTGCGGCGCCAAGCCGTAGCGCACGAAGCCGTTTCGCTCAAGCACCTTCTGGGACGCCAGGTTGTGCACCAGCGTGCCGGCCTGGAGCCGGTGCAGCCCGATCTCCTCGAACGCGAGCCGCGCGATCAGGGCAGCCGCCGCGGTGGCCACGCCGCGCCCGTTCGCCGCCTGGGCGACCCAGTAGCCGAGGTGGCACGACTGGAACGGGCCGCGGACGATGTCGTTGAGGTTGATCCGGCCGACCATCTCGCCGTCGTCGAGGATGACGTGCGGCACGGCCGTACCCCGCTCGTACGCGGCCAGCCCGGTCTCGACGATCGCCAGCTGGGCCTCCACCGTGAAGTAGTCCTCGGCGCGCAACGGCTCCCACGGGGCGAGGAAGTCGCGGTTGGCCCGGATCAGGTCGGTGATGGCGGGTACGTCGTCGAGGCGCACGAGGCGGGTGGTCACAGTCACGGAGACACATTCTCCACGCCGGGCGGCATCATGGAAGCAATGTGGCGGTGGTGGGAGCGGTGGCGGCGCCGCCGGCGGGAGCGCGGGCGCGGCACGGGTGCACAGGCGGCCGCGCTCCCCGAGGAGCCGATGCCCCCGATCTCGCGACGCTCGCGCGGCTCTGGCGGCTGGCGGAGGCACCCACCGTCGACGTCGTCCGAGGGTTGCCCGCGCTGCTCGAACACCCCGACCCGGAGGTAGTGACGGCGGCCGAGGAGTTCGCAGGGACGGCGTCCGGTCCGGTGCTCTCCATGCTCTGGGGCCGGCACGCGTTCACCCCTCGGATACGCGAGCTCCTGCTGGACAATCCGCTGCCCCTGCCGGACGACGCGGTGAACGTGGCATGGTCGGTGTGGCTGTACACACCGGACCGGCGGGTATGGGAAAAGATCGACGGCCGCACCGCCACCCACGCGGAGCGGCGGGTGAGCCACATCGTGCTGGGATTGGCGACGCCGGCCGAGACGTGGGCCGCGGCCCTGAGCGGAGGTACGTCCGACGTCGTCGTAGCGCACGCGATGACGATCTGCCGAGACCGGGGGTACGCGCCCGACGACCCGCTGGAACGGGCGGCGCTGTTCGTGTTGACCGGGCAGGCGGCGCGATATCGCGAACTCGACCCCGAGAGCGTGCTACTGACCCACGCCTACCAGCGCGCGCCGCAGCGGTTGCGCCGCCGGCTGCGAGCCTCGATGAGCGAGCTCGAGGGTATCGACCTGGTCGGGGTGGTGTGCGGCGACGGGCGGCGGGCGATGACCGAGACCGAACGCGATTACCTGGTCCGCGGGCTGACCAGCCGGCGCGCGTGGGAGGAGCTGTGGCGGCTCGTGCTTCACCTCCCGCTGGCGCAGGCGATCCCTGTGGCCCGGATGTTCGACGGCTGGCGCCCAGCGGAGAGCCGCGACCGTGCCCTCTTCGACTGCCTGCTCTCCGTCCAAGAGCGCGATCTGCGCCGGCTGTCAACGCAGGCCCAGGCGCTCTTCGAACGGCCGCCGCACCTGCTGCGAAAAGCGATTCCGAAATACCTGGACCGGGCCGACCCGGTCATGATCGACCTGCTCCGCGCGCGGCTAGCCCATCGCAACGGCGACGCCGCTTCCTGAGGCGCCAGCGGTCGGTCAGGCCGGCGGCGAAGCCACGAAGGGGCCGGCGGTCAGGATGGCGCGGCACACCTCGCGCTCCGGCTCGGTGCTCGCCAGCAGGTACACCTCACGCAGGTTGCCCTCGTGGTAATAGGTGAAGTGGTCGATGATGCTGCCCACCATCGTGCGTACCGTCGACTCCAGCTCGCCGCCGGCCACACCCGTACCGAGCAGCGGGATCAGCACGCTGCGGACCGAGTCGACCGCGGCCAGCCGCTCCGCCTCGACGAGTACATTGCTGACGCACCGGCCGATGTCGGCGACCTGCCGATAGCCCTCGCCCGGCTCGCCCCGCACGGCGGCCACGTGGATGATGTGCCGCACACGGTTGCGCCCGGCCAGCTCGCCCGAGCCGGTGGTGACGACCGACCCGGCGGCGACCGGCACGCGGCCGGCGACCTTGCGGGACAGCTCCTCCGCGATGGTGTCCTCCACGACCCGGCCCGCGCTGTCGTGCTTCGCGCCGTCAAACCGGATGATCGCCGAGATGGCGTACTCCTCGAACCGCGACATCCTCATGTCGGTGTTTTCCGAGTTGACCCATACGTCGGCGATCTGCACCCGGCGGATGTCTCCGGTGATGAAACCGACGAACGTGTCCGCGCGGTACCGCTCCCCCACGAGGCGGTAGACGAACGTCTGGCTGAAGTGGATGAGCGCGAGCCTTCCGCCTGACTGAGCGCGCACTCGGGCCGGTGGGCGCCGCGCTGGTAGCCCGTCGGCGATCCGCTCCCAGGCGTCCAGCCACGGGCGGAGGGAAGCCACCGGGATGCCGAGCGCGCGCAGCATATCCTCGTACACATCGGCGGGTGGCAGCCGAATCCCCCGCAGGTAGGCGTCGAGCGTGCTCGGTGCCTTGTTCGTCCGCCGCCCGAGGTCACGCACGGACAGGTGCACCTGGCCCTTGCGGGCGCCACGCCGCCGCAGCTTCATGAATGCCTGCGCGAGGTCGTCCAGCGTGTGGAGGCGGCTCGGGTCGGGTGACCGCTCTGCGTGGGTCATCCGCCACTCCCGTCGTCCGGTGCCCGCGCGGGTGCCTCCCGAGCCATCGCGGACATTCGCGGACAGCCGGAATACGGCATCCGGAGGCACGTCGCGGCCGATGCTCTTTCCACGCGAAATTGTCGCACTGCCGGGAGATCGGCGTCACCAGCCGACGCTCCAGGCAGCGGCAGGAGGTGTGCGAGATGCGTCCACGTCGATGGCCGAACAACCGGCTCCAGGACAGTCACGCCCTCGATCACGGCCCGGTCGCCGCCGTGATCGTCGAAATCGTCCGTTGGTTGGTGACCATCCTGCTGACCAGTTGGGGGTACCTCGAATGAGTCCGGCGAGCACGAGCTCGAATGAAAGCGTCAGCCAGTTTCCGGCCGGCCGGGCCGACCGACAGCGACTCAACGTGCGAGGGCTCACCGAGCTCCTCGCCGAGCTGGTCGGCGCCGACGCAAGCGATGTCATCGTCCTGGCGATCGTCCCCACCGACCGGCGGCCGCCGGCCCCCGAGCGGGGCCACCGACCCGAGCCCCGGCAGCGCATCCACCGCCCGGTCGGGCTGTCCAGCGCGAAGGAACGGCAGCCCGCCGACGCCGCGTGGGCGAGCCTGACCGAGCGGGAGCGTGCGGTCGCACTGCTGGCCGGACACGCCTTGACAAACCAGCAGATCGCGCACCGCCTGAAGATCTCGCCGCACACCGTGAACTTCCACCTTCGGCAGGTCTTCAAGAAGCTCTCGATCGAGTCCCGGGTGAGCCTCGCCCGGATCGTCCAGACGCGACCGTCGGTCGTGGAAACGACGGGAGCACGATGAAGTTCTTCGTCGTCGACGCGTTCACCGGCAACGCGTTCTCGGGCAACCCGGCCAGCGTCGTCCTGGTCGACGGTGACTTTCCGGCGGACGGCTGGCTACAGGCGGTCGCCGCCGAGTTCCGCCACGCGGAGACCGCGTTCGTCCGCTCGTGCGGTGAGCGCGTGTGGGACCTGCGGTGGTTCACGCCGATCGTCGAGATCGACCTGTGCGGGCACGCCACGCTCGCGACCGCGCACGTACTCGGCGGCGACAACACCTTCCGGACCCGCGGCGGCGTACTGCGGGCACGGACGTCGGAACCCGGCTGGGTGGAGCTCGACTTCCCGGCCGACCCGACCGAAGCGGTGGAGCCGACCGCGCAGCTGCGGGCGGCGCTGGGCGGTGCCGAGGTCGTGGCGGCCGGGCGGGGCAAATACGACCTGCTCGTTCAGGTGGCTTCGGAGGAGCACGTGCGGCGGCTGCGGCCGGACACCGAGGCGCTGGGCCGCATGCCGTACCGCGGCGTCCTCGTCACGGCCGCGGACGGCACCGCGAACGGCGTGGTGAGCCGCTGTTTCTACCCCGCGGTGGGTACGCCGGAGGATCCGGCCGCCGGCTCGGCGCACTGCACGATCGGCGGCTGGTGGTTCGAGCGGCTCGGCGTCGAGGAGGTCGCCGCCCGGCAGCTCTCCAAGCGCGGCGGGGCGCTGCGGGTGGCCCGGCGCGAAGGCCGGGTCCTGCTCACCGGCCAGGCGGTCACGGTCATGCGCGGCGAGCTGGTCGGCTAGCCACACCCGTGCAGCGCGGTGACGAGATCCTGGGTGGTCGCCGTCACCGCGCACCGCCGGGCGGCGTAGTCGAGCGCCATCAGGTGGTCCTCGGCGCTGAAGTCCGCGACCGCGTCCGCGACGAGAAACGGCTGGATGTCGTGCGAGTACGCGTCGCAGGCGGTGAGCAGGCAGCCGATGTGCGCGAAGACGCCGCAGACGACGAGTTGGTCCCGGCCCATCGCGGCAAGCTGCGCGGCGAGCCCCGTGCGGTGGAACGCGCTGTACCGGTACTTGGTCACCACCAGGTCGCCCGGGCTCGGCGCGATCTCGTCGACGATGCCTCGCGCCTCGGTCGCGTCGGACATCCCCTCTCCCCAGACGTCGTAGAGCAACCCACGGTCGGCGCGGGACATCCGTCCGGGTTGGACGGTGAACACCACGGGGATGCCGAGCGCCGTCGCCACGCCGCGCAGCGTGCCGATGTTGGCGAGCAGGTGATTTGTCGGCGAGCGGTCCGGCGGGAAGAACGAGACGAAGTACCGCTGCATGTCGTGGATCAGCAGTACCGCGCGGCGCGGGTCAGCCCGCCACGCCGCTGGGCCGGGGCGCAGGTGGGCAGGGGTCGGCATCGGGTACGGCACGATCGTCGGGATCGGCATCGGAAGGCTCCCTTCGGGTTCGGGGCGGGTGCTCCCACCCGTACAACCAGTCCTGATCGGACAGTCCGGCGGCCAAGAGCCGGCGGTCCCGCTGGCGCTGTCGCAGTCCGTCGGGGAGGTGCAGGCGCTCGGCGTTCTCCCGCACCGCGGCCAGCACTTGGTCGACGCGCGGGCGGCGCAGCCGTTCGTACCGCGCCAGACCGTCCGGGCCGCCCAGGCAGGCGGCGAGCGTGGCGGCGTCTTCGAGCGCCTGCGTCGCGCCCTGCGCGAGGAACGGCAGCATCGGGTGCGCGGCGTCGCCGAGCAGCGCTACCCGGTCCCGGTACCAGCGGCGCGGGGCTGGCCGGTCGAAGAGCCCGTGGTGGACGAGGCGGTCGGCGGCGGCGATCAGTGCGCGTACGTGCCGGTGCCAGCCCCGGTACGCGTCCGCGAGCCGTCCGGCATCGCCCCGGGCGTACCCGTCCGGTGACCAGGCGGCCTCCACTGTGGCGACGAGGTTGACCGCACCGGAGCCGCCGACCGGGTAGCAGACGCAGTGCTGTCCCGGGCCGAGCCACACCGTCACGCGCGGTGGCCCGGCGAGCCACGGCAGCCGGGCGGCCGGGACCAGTGCGCGGTAGACGGCGTACCCGGTGAAGCGCGGCGCGTCCGCGACGACGCCCCGCCGCACCACCGAGTGGATCCCGTCGGCACCGACCACGATGTCCGCGTCGTACGTGCCGCCGTCGGCGAAACGCAGCCGGGCGCCGTCGGGCGACCCGTCTACGCCGACGCACTGCCGTCCGAACTGGACGGTGCCGGCGCCGCACCTGTCCACGACCGCGCGCAGCAGCATGCGGCTCAGGTCGGTGCGGCGCAGCGCGTAGTACGGGGCGCCGTACCGCTCCGCCGCCGCGGCGCCCAGCTCGGTCCGGCCGATCAGCCGGCCGTCCTGCCACCGCCGCAGTTCCAGCGCGGCCGGCGTCGCCGCGACGGCCCGCAGCGCGGGCCCGAGCCCGAGCCGGTGCAGCACCCGCGCACCGTTCGGCGAGATCTGGATCCCGGCCGCCAGCTCGGGCAGCCCGCCGGCCCGCTCGAACACCACACATCGCATGCCCGCCAAGGCGAGCGAGGCGGCGGTCGCGAGGCCGCCCACCCCCGCGCCAACCACGGCGATCCGCATCTCCGTACCCCCCCCGGATTTGGCGTGTCAGTAGTAGCGCAGGGCCTTGTCCCAGTCCTCGTCGTCGCGGAAAAGACCGCGCGGCTTCATCACGTCGGCGGAAGCGGTCAGCAGGGAAACCGGCACGAGTGCGCCGGGCGGCAGGGCCACCACCTCGGCCTCGATGCCGTAGGCGCGGTCCACCGCCGCGACGAGCGCGGCGACGGCGGGTGCGCGGTACCGGTCGGCGACCTCGATCTCGACGCGCAGGTGGGCGCTCCCGGCACGGGCCCGCCAGAACAGCACGCCAAGCTCCGCCGGCAGGGCGAAGACAAGCTCCTCCAGGCCGGTCTGGGTGAGCGGCACGTCACCGACGCGGCAGTCGAAGGCCGTACGCCCCAACACCCGGACGGTGGGCAGCCACCAGCCGCAGGCGCAGGCGTCGTACGCCACCTCGACCTCGTCCTCCATGTTGTAGCGGAGCAGCGGCATCGCCTCGCGGAAGAGCGGCGTGACCACGAGCTGGCCGCGGCCCTCCGGCGTGGTACGGCCGGTCAGGGGGTCGTGCACCTCGAATAGCGCGCGGTCGGCCCACAGGTGCAAGTGGCCCGACGGGCACTCGCCGGCGAGGCTGCCGGTCTCGGTCGCGCCGTACTCCTCCACCACCGGAGCGCCCCACAGCTCGGCGATCCGGTCCCGGCGGGCGCGGCTGAGTGGCTCGCCGCCGACGAAGAGCGCCCGCAGCGCCGGAAAGTCCCGGTCGGCCTGGTAGCCGGCGGCTGCCGCTGCCGCCGCCCACAGCAGCGTGTCGGTCGGCAGCGACCAGGTCACCGTGACGTCCAGGTCGTGCAAGACCCGGACCACCCGGGAGTACGGCATCGCGAGCGAGCGGTTGTCCGCCGGCACGACCGTCGCGCCACACATCCGGGCGGCGGCGTGCGCGAGGTGCCCAGTGATCATGAGGGCGTACGGCGTGCGGACGAGGAACATGTCGCTCGGCTCGATGGCGATCCGTTTGCGCGCGAACCGCTCGGCCAGGTCCAGCCAGTCCCCGGCGGTGTAGTACGACGACGTCGGCGCCCCGCTGCTCCCGCTCGACTCGTGGTACGTGGCGAGGTCGGCGCGGTCGACCGCGAGCAGGCCGAACGGGTACGCCCCGCGCAGGTCCGCCTTCGTGGTCAGCGCCGTCTCGTAGAGCTCGGCACGGTTCGCCGGCACGTCCCCGTCCCGCGTCCGGTAGAACGGGGACCGCGCCGCCGCCCGCAGTGCCTCCGCCAGATGTGTGTCCTGGAGCCGGGTCAGCTCCGCGTATCCGCACCAGTCTCCGATCCGCGGCCGGTCCATGTCGCCTCCTCTCCCAGCAGCCGGCGCGCGTTCGCCGACATCACCAGCTCCCGGTCCGCCGGGTTCATCGGGACGGCCGCGAGCTTCACGACCTCCACGCGCGGGTGCTGGAGCGGGTACTCGGTGCCGAACACCACCCGCTCCGCGCCGAGCCGCCGCAGCGCCAGCCCGGCGACGGCCGTGTAGCAGCCGGACGTCTCGGCGACGATGTTCGGGCAGGGCGCGATCTCGGCCAGGCCGCTCGCGTCCAGTCCCGTGTGTCCACAGTGTCCGTACACAAAGGTCACCTCCGGAAACCGCCGGGCGAGGGCCACCAGGTCCCCGGCCTGCGTGCCGGGTTGGGCGAGGCAGACCAGGTACACCGGGTGCCGGGCGGCGGCCGCGATCTCGACGAGCGCGCTCACCGCCGGGTCGTCGAGACGAAACCCGTGCACCGCGGGCGAGATCTCCAGCCCTCGGTAGCGCGGCGCGCTCGCCCGGTACGCGTCGACGTCCCGGCACGGGTCGGCGAGGAAGAACGGCAGCAGCCGGCCGCCCGTACCGCCGCAGAGCGCGAGGGTGCGCTCGTTGTCCGCCGCCACCTCGCTGCGCCCGCCGTGGGCCACCTGCGCGGAGAGGCGGTCGAGGTCCAGCAGGCCGCCGGCGGAAACAGCGGCCCACTCGATGCCGGTACCGTCCATCGCCGCCAGCAGCGCGGCCGCGGCGTCCGGACCGGGCCCCAACCTGGCGTGGAAGTCGAACATCTTCACTGCTCGTGGCAGAACTCGTCGATCGGGTAGCCGACGTGGCGTTCCCGCTGCGGCAGGTAGCCCAGGATCCGGTCGCCGGGCTGGAGCGCGGTCGAGTTCAGCACCGCCGCGCCGGGCCCGAGGATCCGGACGTGCCAGTCGTCCTGCACGATCACGTTGACCGGCTCCCCCTCGTCCGAGACCGCGTCGATGGAGAGCAGCGGGCGGGTCTCGATCTTCACGCGCCCGACGATCGCGTGCCGGGTACGCCCGTCCGCCCCGACCGCCAGCACGCTGTCGCCCGCGCTCAGCTCGCTCAGGTACCGGGTGTGCGTGGGGTCGGCGAGGGTGTACGACATGATCGCGCCGGCGTTCACCCGGAAGGGGCGCGTCGGCATGTACGGCAGCGGGTGGGTCTCGCTGACGCAGAGCACCATTCCCTTGGCCCGGGAGCCGACCAGGATGCCCTCGTCCTTCTCCAGGTAGGTACACGTGTCGACGCAGGCCCGTTCACCCATGCCGGCGTGGGTAGTCCCGGTGACCGTGAGGGTGACCAGCTTGAGCGCTTCCGGCTTCTTCGTCACGACGTCCCGGAGGCGGGCCGCCTCCCCCGGAGCGGCCGGTGCCAGCATGAGCCCGCCCGGCCCGTGTTCGAGGACGCCGAGGTGGACGGGCGCGTCGGCCACCCGGTCCATCGCGGTGATGATCAGCCCGGAGGCGTCCGCCGCGGCGGCCAGCACGATCTCCAGCGGGATGTTGGTCGGGTCCCGGAAGCGGAGCACGGTGTACTCGTCCCGCCGTACGCTCGCGCACGCCAGCTCCAGGCTTTCGGAGTCGGTGACCTCGACGTACGCGCCGAACCGCCGCTCCGGGTGCCGCTCGGCCAGCCGCTGCGGCGTCCCGTGCACGGCGGGGTCGACCACCACCAGGTCGGCTACGCCGAAGTCCGCCGGCAGGTCGGCGCCGGAGGGCAGGAGCACGCGGGTGACCGTCGGCGGCAGTGGGGCCAGGTCCGCGGGATCAGCCGCGACGATCGCGTCGAAGCCGTGGTGGAGCGCCTCCTGGCAGAGCGCCGCCGCGGAGTCGCCGGCGGACCGGATGTCGAGCCAGCACTGCTTCATCGACTGTGCTCCTCTCATCGGGCCCCTCCTGGAGCTGAGTAGGTAGCGCTCGCACCGGACGCCGCCGTGCGGTCGTGGACAAGCGCGGCGACGCGGCGGGCGGCCACCGCCGGATCCGCGGCGGTGAAGACGAGGCGCCCGGCGGCGATGCCGCCCGCGCCCGCCCGCATCGCGTCGGCGAGGTGGCGCATGACGTCGTTCGCGCCGGGTGACGGGGCGCCACCGGCGGCCAGGACCGGTACCGGGCAGCTCGCGGTGACCGCCGCGATCCCGGCCGCCGAGGCGGGCAGCGCCGACTTGACCAGGTCCGCGCCGAGGTCGGCCGCGATCGCGGCCGCGTGCGCCACGAGCTCCGGCGCGCGGCCGTCGGCGATCTGCGGTCCGCGTGGGTAAAGCATCGCCAGCAGTGGTACGCCCCAGCGGTCGCACGCCTCGGCGACCGTAGCCAGATCGGCGATCTGCTGACCCTCCGTGGTGGACCCGACATTGACGTGCACGCTCACCGCGTCCGCACCGAGCCGCAGCGCCTCCTCCACAGAGGACACGAGGTACTTGGCGTCCGGATCGGGTGCGCGGCGCGTACTCGCGCTCAGGTGGACGATCAGCGACAGCGACCGAAACCAGCCGACTTCGACGTGCCGGAGCGCGCCCTTGTGCATGACGACGGCATCCACACCGTTTCCGGCGAGCTGACCGATCAGGCGGTTGAGCTGCCCGTTCCGTGTGATCGGGCCATCCGTCACGGAATGGTCGAGTGGCACCACGAAAAGGCTCGACGAATCGTGCCGGTACAGCCGCTGTAGCCGGATACGGCAACCGACCACGTTATTGACAGTCATTTCCGCTCCCCGTAGAGCACAATTAGCGTCATGCCAAAAACCGTAGGTGCGCACCCGGTCTGCGCCCACTGCGCGAATGAGTACCGCGTGTTTGAGTAGTGGCCGGCGCGGCACGGGAAATGACACCGTCGCGCCATGACCGATTTTAGGTCCATAGTGGCGAATGGCGCGCCGGCGTTTGCGCTGCTGTCCCGCCCGCACTCCGGCCGTGAACAGCTGGAAGTCTTCGTTGGCGACCCCGTCGAGGTGGCTACCCTGGCCGACCTTCCGGCTACCGGGCCGCACCTGCTCGCCATCGTGCCGTACCGGCAGATCCGGGAGCGGGGTCTGGCCTGTGTGGACGACGGCGAGCCGCTGGTGGGCATCGAGGTGAGGGAGCACGGGAGCCTGCCAATCGAGGAGGCCCTGCGGTTGCTCCCCACCGGCGACGTACACCTCGACGGCGGCGACTTCGACGTCGACGACGCCGCGTACGAGGCGGTGACCAGGCAGGTGATCGCCGAGGACATCGGCCGGGGCGCGGGCTCCAACTTCGTGGTGCGGCGGACCTTCCACACCGCCCTGCGGGACCCGTCGACGCGGGCCCGGCTCGCCGTCTTCCGGCGCCTTCTCGCGGCGGAGACCGGCGCCTACTGGACGTTTCTCGTGCACTGGAACGGGCGCACGCTCGTCGGTGCCACACCCGAGTGCCACGCCCGCCTCGCGGATGGCGTCGCCACCATGAACCCGATCAGCGGCACCTACCGCTATCCCGAGTCCGGCCCCACGCCCGCCGGCCTGCGCCGGTTCCTGGCCGATCGGAAGGAGACCGAGGAACTCCTGATGGTGGTCGACGAGGAACTGAAGATGATGGCGCGGGTGTGCGAAGGCGGCGGGCGGCTGCGTGGCCCGTGGCTGCGGTCGATGTCACGCCTCGCGCACACCGAGTACACCATCTCCGGACCGTCCAACCTGGACCCGCGCGAGGTGCTCCGGCTCACCATGCCAGCCCCGACGGTGACCGGCAGCCCGCTCGCCAACGCCTGCCGTGTGGTCGCCGAGCACGAGCGCTCCGGCCGCGGGTACTACGGTGGCGCGCTGGCGCTGATCGACCGGCACGGCATGGACGCGGCGCTCCTCATCAGGGCCGCGGACATCGGTTTGGACGGCGCGGTCCGAGTCGCTGTAGGCGCAACACTGGTGCGGCACTCGAACCCGGCGGCGGAAGCGGCGGAGACCCGCGCCAAGGCGGAGGCACTACTGCACGCGCTCGGCGGGCGGCACCCCGGCGCGACGGGCGGCACCGGGCGCGTGGCGCCCGTCGGGTACCGGCTCCGCCGGGCGCTGGCCGAACGCAACCGGGGACTGTCGGGTTTCTGGCGCGGGCGGGACCGGCCCCGCCCGGCGCCGGCGCTGGCCGGCCGGCGGCTGTTGCTTGTCGACGCGGAAGACGACTTCACCGCGATGCTCGCCACGGTCGCGGCGTCGACCGGCCTGGACGTACGGGTGCAGCGATTTGACCGGGATCTGCCCATCGACTCGGATCTCGTGCTCGTCGGTCCCGGCCCCGGCGACCCGCTCGACCACGCGGATCCTCGGATCGCCCGGCTCCACGAGATCACCCGGGGCCTCCTCGTGGCCGGTACCCCGTTCCTCGCGGTCTGCCTCGGTCACCAGGTACTCGCGGACGAGCTCGGGCTGCCCATGCGCCGCCTCAAGACACCGCGACAGGGCCTACAGCAAACGATTTCGCTCTTTGGCCGGCCGGAGCGGGTCGGTTTCTACAACACGTACGTCGTGACCAGCGGGGCCGACCGCGCGTACTGCCCGTTCACCGGCGATCCGGTCAGCGTCCTGCGCGATCGGGCCAGCGGCGTCGTCCATTCGTTGGCCAAGCCCGCGTGCGGTCGACACAATTTCACATGGAGTCCGTACTGACAGAAAACGGACCTGCGATTCTCCGCCGAATGATGATCGAATTGGTGACCGAGGCAGGAAGAGTCACCACGGCCGCGCCGTCCAGTGCACAACGACTGTCTTCATCCGGCGGCCCCGGAGCGCCGTACGGCAAATGACCGAGCTACGGATGGCGTAAGTCGGGTCCACTGAAGGGTTGCTTAACTCGATCATTTACGTCTATAACAATCTGCGCTTAACGTTTGCCGTACAGATCCCCGGGGGGTGGATCCGCTGACGACTTTCGGTCGCGATCGACAATTGGCGATCTTGCGAAAGACGTTCGCTGACACGGCACGGGGGTTGGCGGATGTGTGGTTTTGACCGGTTCCGCCGGCATCGGCAAGTCACACCTGCTGCGCGCGGCGGTCGAGGAGGCCCGGCGGGCCGGGCTGGCGGTGGCGACGCGCGCGGCGTTCGAGCTGGACCGGGCGGCACCGTTCATCACGCTCGCGTCGGCGCTACAGCAGATCGTGCCGGCGACGTCCGCGTTCGAGTGGATCGCCGAGGCGGGTGAAAACCAGTTCCAGACGCTCGACCGGCTGTCCGGCGCGCTGGAGGACTTCGTGGCGGGGCAGCCGCTGGTGGTCGCCATCGACGACGCACAGTGGACGGACGAGTTCAGCGCGCTGGCGGTGCGCGAGCTGGTGACCGCGCTGGCGTCGTCGCCGGTACGGTGGCTGTTCGCCCGCCGGCCGCTCCAGGAGGGCACTCCGGGGCAGCAGCTGGTGGAGCGCCTGATCCGGGACGGCTCGCAGGAGCTGGTGCTGGGCCGGCTGGACGAGGAGGCGGTGGCCGAGCTCTGCTCGACGGCCGTCGAGGCCAGGGTGGACAACACGGTGCTGGCGCTGGCCGCCGGCTGTGACGGCAACCCGTTGCAGCTGGAGCAGCTCATGCGGGCACTGCTGCGGACGCGCCAGCTGCTGGTCCGGGACGGGGTCGCCACGGTTGTCGGCGACCAGCTGCCGTCGAGCTTCATCACGATCGTGGACCAGACGATGAGCGGCCTGCCGGCGCAGACGCGACGGATGCTGGGGGCCGGGAGCGTGTTGGGCAGCCGGTTCGCCGTGGACACGCTGGCGCGCCTGCTGAACACCCGGCCGGCGGAGCTGCTGCCGTCGATCCAGGAGGCCACCGCCGCGAAGGTGCTGGTGGACGAGGGCGACGACCTGGCTTTCGCGCACGACCTGGTCCGCCAGGCCATCTACGGCACGCTCGGCGGCGCGGCCAAGGCGCTATACCACCGGGAGGCGGCCGCCGTCGGCCGGGAGGAGGACCGCTCGCCGGTGGAGGTGGCTGAGCACCTGCTCAGGAGCGGCCGGTCCACCAGCGAGGCGGTCACCATGCTGCACGACGCCGCGCTGGAGGTCGCCCCGGCGGCGCCGAGCACCGCCGCCGACCTGATGGTGCGCGCCCTCGACGTGCTCGGCGACGACGATCCGGGCCGCCCCGAGCTGGTCGCCGACACGGTACGCCTGCTCGCCTTGGCCGGCCGGCTGGAGAGAGCACAGCGGCTCGGCGAGGCGGCGCTGCGCGCGGGGCTCGTGCCAGCGACCGAAGCGGCGCTGCTGCTCGGGCTGGCCGAGGCGTTCAAGCACGCGGGCCGAAACCGCGCCGCGGTGGCGTACGCCTCCGACGGGCTCAGCTACCCGGATGTACCGGAGGCGGTGCGGGCCAGGCTCTGGGCGGTCCGCGCACATGCCGTCTTCTACACCGGCGACCTGTCCGGGACCGACCGCTCCGGCTCCAGCGCGTACGCGTCCGGGATGGCCGCCGAGGAGTACGGCGCGGCCGTCTTCGGGCTCGCCGCCCGCAGCCTCGCCGCGCAGGCCGAGGGGCGGCTCGACGATGCGCTTGCGCACGCCTCCGAGGCCACGGAGATCGCCGACGGGGTGCGGGGTGAGGCGGCGCACTGGCACCCGCGGATCTGGCTCGGCGACGCCCTCGCCGCGCTTGACCGCTTCGACGAGGCGTCCGCCACCTTCCGCCGTGGGCGGGAGGAGTCCGAGCGGCTCGGCACCGCCTGGTCGACGCCGCTGTGGCACTACTACCACGCTGCCCTCCTGACCGCCGAAGGGCGGCTCGACGAAGCTGTCGCGGAGACCGACGCCGGCGTCGAGATCGCCGAAAACCTCACCGCGTACGCCCTGGCGGTGCCCCTGCTGGCCGGACTGGCCCGGCTGGCCGTCCTGCGCGACGAGACAGCACAGGCGCGCGGGTACATCGACCGGATGCGCCGCTGGATGGCCGACGGCATCACCACCGCGCCGGAGGACGCGACCTGGGCCGAGGGCATGGTCCAAGAGGCGTCCGCGGGCCCGGGCGCGGCGCTACAAACGCTCGTCACGATCTACGACGCGATGCCGGACCGGTCGCTGCTGATCATCCAGGACCCAGGCGCTGCCGCCACACTGGTGCGTATCGCGCTCCAGGCCGGCGACCCCGAGCGGGCCGAGATCGTCGTCACGGCGGCCCGGTCGCTCGCCGGACGCAACCCCGCGGTGCGCGGCCTCACCGCGGCCGCCGCCCACGCCGAGGGCATCTTCGGCCGCGATCTCGGGCTGCTCCGCGAGGCGGCCGACGGATACCGCGATACCCGTCGCGCCCTGGCCCACGCCGCCGCTTTGGAGGACGCCGCGGATGCGACCGCCGATCCGGCCGAGGCCCGCGAACTGGCCGAGGACGCGCTGACGATTGCCACCGAGTGCGGCGCGGAACGGGCCCGCCGCCGGCTGGAGCAACGCCTGGGCACGCAGCCGCCCCAGCAGCAGCATCCGGCCGCCGCGTCCGTCCTCGCCCGGCTCTCACCGGCCGAGCAGCGGGTGGCCGTGCTGGTCGCGACGGGGCGGAGTAACCGGGAAATCGCCGGAGACCTCTTCCTCTCTCGGCATACCGTCGACAGCCATCTACGAAAAGTATTCACCAAACTTGGCATCAACAGCCGCACCACCCTCGCCAGGCTGGTCGGCGAGGGAGGCACTAATAGCGCAAGCGCGTGATGCCGTAATCGGCCGCCGTCCCCAACTATTGCCTGGTGACACCGTCGTCACCGGGTCTCCGACAGGGGGTGGGCCTCTTGGCTACGCCAGCACCACGTACCGAGGTACTCGTGGTGGGAGCCGGGGCGGTCGGTGCAATTCTCGCTTTGGAATTGGCACATCATAATGTCGCTTCCATTGTGGTCGAAAGGGCGGTGACCGGGCCGTACCATCCTGGTCTGGACTTTCTGGCCGGCCGCAGCATGGAGTTGCTGCGCCGGCTGGGGCTGACCGCGCTGATCCGCGAGCACGGCGTCAGCCCCGACCTTCCGACCGGACTGGAGTGGAGCCAGGGACTCGACGACCCGCCGATACTCGTCTCCCCCGGCGAGTCGGCCACCGCCCCGCTCGACGACGGGAGCCTGCCGGTCGAGCGCCACCAGCGGGTGTCCGGCGCGAAGCTCGCCTCGAAGCTGCGCGACGCCGTACGCCGCCACCCCTTGATCGACCTGCGCGAGGGCTGGACGTTCACCGGCCTCCGCATCGAGCCTGACGGCGCGGTCGCCGAGCTCGTCGAGGGTGGCACGGGCGACCGCCACTTCGTCTCGGCGCGACATGTCGCCGGCTGCGACGGCGCCCACAGCACCGTACGGCGGTGCCTCGAGGTGCCGATGGAGCAGCTTGCCGCACCGGTACGGCACTGCTCGGTGTACTTCCGGAGTGAGGACCTCACCCGCCGCTTCGCCCGGCGCGGCCTCTCCACGGTGATCGTCGGCGGCGTGGCGCTCGTGGCTCGGGGCGACCACGACACCTGGGTCGGCCATCTCGGCCTCGCGCCAGACGAGCCGATCACCACCGACCCGGTCGCGATGCTCCGCGTGATGCTCGGGGTGCGGCTCGACCCGACCGAGGTGCTCGGCGTGACCCAATGGGACGACTCGCTAGCGGTGGCGGCCACCTATCAGCGCGGTCCCGCCTACCTGGTCGGGGAGGCCGCGCACCGCTTCCACCCCGTCACCGACAGCGCGGACATCAGCATCGGCGACGCGATCGACCTCGGCTGGAAGCTCGCCGCGGTTATCAACGGCTGGGGTGGGCCGGGCCTGCTCGCCAGCTACGAGCTCGAACGGCGCCCGCGCGCGTTGATCGACCGGGAGATGCTGGGCAGAGCCTTGGAGACAAGACGAAGATTCAGCCGGCTGGCCAAGGCCGGCGCGACCCGCGAGCTCCTCGCGGAGGTGTTGCAACAGGAGCCGGACCTGCTCGGCACCACCGGCTTCCAGATCGGTGACCGGCTCGCCTCCTCGGTCATCTGGACCGACGACCGTCCACAGTGGCCGAGGCCGGACCAGGTACCGCCCACGATCTCGCCGGGTGGGCGGGCGCCGGCCGTATGGTTCGGCGACGGCTCGCACCTCTTCGACCGGCTGGGGCGCGAGCTGACGCTCGTGGACCTTACCGACGACGGCGCCGGCCGGCACCTCGCCGCCGCCGCCCAGGAGCGCGGGATCCCGATGGCGCACCTGGTCGCGGCGGATCCCGCCGTGTGCGCGCGGTGGGACCACTGCCTCGTGCTCGTACGGCCGGACCTGCACGTCGCGTGGCGCGCGAATGCCGTGCCCGACGACTGGGACCCAATCCTCGACCTGGTCACGGGGCGCAAGACCACGTGAATACGTCATGTGTCAGACCGGACTGTCCGGACAGGCTCAGGCCAATCCGTGCGGCATCGACAGAGGGCAGGTCTGATGACCCTGGCGATCTCCACCCCCGATCTGATCCACACCGTTGTTGGTGAGTGGCACCGGCGCCTCTCCACCACCCACTCCGCGAAGCGCAGTCACTGGCGCACAAAAATCATCTATTTCCAGTCCGTCTCCTGGCTACTCGCGATGTCGCCGGGCATCCGGCTCAGCTGGCGGCGGATCGTCGAGGCGGCCAGCCCGCAGGGCAGCCGCAGCACCTTCTACGAAGTCGCCGGGGCGCATGCGCGACATCCGCTGATCGAGGATTTGATCCGGGACGGCCGGCTCGACTCCATCCAGCTCGCGCTCTGCTACCGCCGCTCGGACGCGGTGGCCCAGCTCGTCGACGAGACGAAGGTCTGGTCCTTCTGGCCGTACCGGGAGCGCCTCCTGGCCAGGTTCGCCGCCGAGCCCGCGCCGGCCGAAGCGATGGAGGCCGCGCTCGTGGAGGCGCTGGCCGCCTGGGCCAGCCGCAATCGAGGGCTGGCTGCCGCGCTGGACCACGCGCCCCCGGCCTGCGCGGCCGAGGACCTGATGATCATCAAGGGCGGCCGCGTGGCGGCGTTCCGCGCGACGAACGAGCTGAGCGACATCATCCGGCGTGCTATTTGATAAAAGAACCACGCGTTCACGTCATGCCAAAGGCGCGCCGCCTCCGGAGACTCGGCCTTCTCCCCTCGAGAAGAAGGGTCGGCATGAGAGACAAGCGATCCACGACCTGGACCAACCCCTCCACGCCCTCGATCCGGTACGGGCTTCTCGCCCGCTTCTCCGACTGGTGGTGCGGGGGCCGTGACGGCCGGAAGGGCATCCCCTCGGTGCCGCAGGACGCCCGGCCGGGCACGCCGCAGGCCGAGCTGAGCACGCCATGGATGATGTTTCTCGGCCAGCTCGGCGTGGCCCGGATCGAGAAGGAATGGGTCACCTTCCAGCTGGCGGCAGTGGGCCTCGAGGCCAAGCTGCGCGACGCCAACACCCGGCGGAGCGCGCTCGCCGGGGAGCCCGCCCTCGCCGCCCACCGGCAGGCGGTCGATGGAGAGATCGCGCACCTCGAAGAGCAGATCAAGATCGGGCTGCGCGTGACGCAGCGGCGTGCGCGGATGATCGAGGCGTACGTGCGGCGGCGGTGCGCGGCGTACCTCACCCGCCTCGTCCGCGAGCACCCGGACGGCGCGCGGCTCAACCAGCTCATGCGCCCGCGCTGGCCGGAGCAGGTCGACTGGGCCCGGGTCAGCCTGGGCCCGGAGCTGCCCACCCCGGTCGCGCGGGCGGGTGTCCTGGGCGTGCGGGGTAGCTGACGGGAGGTCACCGCGCCAGGCATCCAGAGATCTTTCGGGCTCGGGATCACATTCAAGTTCTTAAGATCGATATTTGCCCCGGTCCGCGTCAGTCGCAGACCGCATGCTCCCGCGGGCACCGCGCAGGTCGGCGGCTCGCTGGCGCTCGCCGAGACCCCCGACCTTCGCTGCCGGGTCCGCGGTCCAAGCCCAACCCCCGGGGTTCCTCTCCCGCAGCCTGTCGAGCTGGGCGCGTGGCCGCACCCACGGCAGAAACACGACCACGACCTTGGCTCCGGACGCGGCCCCCTGCCGCCAGGGTGCTGGGCGCATCGATGCACCCAGCTCGACAGGCATTCAGCCGCGACACCCCGGCAACCGCGCGAAGGGGACCGTGGACCCGGCAGCGAAGGTCGCGGTCGGCCGACCGCGGCCTGGGGGCCGAGCTTGCCAACCGCGAAGGGCGAGGCCGCGGGAGCGACGGTCCGGACCACGACGGACGCCGCGGTAGCTCAATCTCCTTGGTTTTGGATCTTTATCCAAGACACGAGGCGTCAGGCAACCCACTTGATACCCCCGGGGTATGGGTATGCTCGTGGGCATGAACACGCCAACCAGGATGGCCGGCTACGCCCTCGGGCTAGCGGCGGTCTTCGCCGCGGCCCTAGGCGCCGGCAAGGTGGTGGGCGGGCCGGATCCGGTGCCGCCGACGGCTGCCCACGACGGTGGTGGACATGGGGAGAGCCAGGGTGGCGGCCACGACAGCGGCGCGCCCGAGGTGCCGGGCGGCCTCCAGGTCGCCCAGGACGGCTACCGGCTCACCCCGGTCGACGGGGGACTGCCGGTGGGCCAGGCGGCACCGTTCCGGTTTCGGATCGTGGGGCCGGACGGCGCGGCGGTGATGGACTACACACCGACGCACGACAAGGACCTGCACCTGATCGCAGTGCGTCGCGACCTGACCGGCTTCCAGCACGTTCACCCCACGATGGCGGCGGACGGCACCTGGTCGGTCCCGCTCGCGGCGGACGCACCGGGGCAGTACCGGATTTTTACGGACTTCCGGCCGGCCGCCCGCGAGGAGGCGCTCACGCTCGGCGTGGACGTGCCGGCGCGCGGCGACTACCGGCCCGCCCCCTGCCCGCACCGACGCGCTCGGTAACCGTTGACGGCTACACGGTGACGCTCGCCGGCGACCTCGTGCCCGGCACCGCGTCGAAGCTCACACTCAGCGTCAGCGAGGGCGGCCGGTCGGTCACCGACCTCCAGCCGTACCTGGCGGCGTATGGGCACCTGGTGGCGCTGCGCGACGGCGACCTCGCCTACCTGCACGTACACCCGGACGGCGAGCCCGGCGACGGCAGGACCGCCCCGGGACCGGACATCACGTTCTACGCGGAGGTCCCGTCCGCCGGTGCGTACCGGCTGTTCCTGGACTTCCAGCATGCTGGAGAGGTGCGGACGGCGGCGTTCACCGCGGTCGCGGGTGGCGCCGAGCTGCCACCGGCGCCTCCGGCACCGGGACACGACGACGACGGGCACAGCCATGACTGAGGGAGGAGGGCGCGTGACAAACCTCATCGAGCTGGAAATAGGCGGCATGACCTGCGCGTCCTGCGCCTCCCGGATCGAAAAGAAGCTGAACCGGATGGGCGGGGTGACCGCGACGGTCAACTACGCCACCGAGAAGGCGGCCGTGACGGTCGCCGACCCAGCCGTGAGCGTCGCTGACCTGATCGCGACCGTGGAGAAGACGGGGTACACCGCCGCCGTCCCGACCCCCGAGCCCGAAGCTCCCCGGGAGACGGACCCGCTCCGCACCCGGCTGCTCGTCTCGCTGGTGCTCACGATCCCGGTGATCGCGCTCGCGATGGTGCCGGCCTGGCAGTTCGAGTACTGGCAGTGGCTCTCGCTCACGCTCGCCGCCCCGGTCGTCGTGTACGGCGGGCTGCCGTTCCACCGCGCCGCCTGGACAAACCTCCGGCACGGCGCGGCGACGATGGACACGCTTGTGTCGATGGGGACGCTGGCCGCGTTCGGCTGGTCGGTGTGGGCGCTGTTCTTCGGGACGGCCGGCGAGCCGGGGATGACCCATCCGTTCCGGTTCGCGATCGAGCGCGGCGGCGGCTCCGGCAGCATCTACCTGGAGGCCGCCGCCGGGGTGACTGTGTTCATCCTGGCCGGGCGTTACTTCGAGACCCGGGCCAAGCGCCGCGCCGGTGCCGCGCTGCGGGCGCTGCTGGAGCTGGGCGCGAAGGACGTCGGGGTGCTGCGCGGCGACACCGAGGTACGGATCCCGGTGGGCCAGCTCGCGGTCGGCGACCGGTTCGTGGTCCGCCCGGGTGAGAAGATCGCTACCGACGGCGTCGTGGAGGAGGGTTCCTCGGCCGTCGACGCGAGCATGCTGACCGGCGAGTCGGTGCCGGTCGAGGTGGGCGTTGGCGACGCGGTGGTGGGCGCGACGGTCAACGCGGGCGGCCGCCTGGTGGTGCGCGCGACGCGGATCGGTGCCGACACCCAGCTCGCCCAGATGGCCGCGCTCGTCGAGCGGGCGCAGACCGGCAAGGCGCAGGTGCAGCGGCTTGCCGACCGGATCTCCGGGGTCTTCGTGCCCATCGTGATCGCGATCGCGGTCGGCACGCTCGGCTACTGGCTGGGTACCGGCAACGGCGCGACGGCCGCGTTCACCGCCGCTGTGGCGGTGCTGATCATCGCCTGCCCGTGCGCGCTCGGCCTGGCCACGCCCACCGCGCTGCTTGTCGGTACCGGGCGCGGCGCCCAGCTCGGCGTCCTGATCAAGGGCCCGGAGGTGCTGGAGTCGACTCGTACCGTGGACACCGTCGTGCTGGACAAGACCGGCACGGTGACCACTGGCCAGATGACGCTGGTCGACGTGGTGGCCGGCGAGGGCGAAGACCGCGACGAGGTGCTGCGGCTGGCCGGTGCGGTGGAGGCCGGCTCCGAGCACCCGGTCGCCCGCGCGATCGCCAAGGCCGCCGCCGAGCAAGGCTCGCTCCCCCGGTCGAGGGGTTCCTGAGCACGCAGGGCGTCGGGGTGCGGGGCACAGTGGAGGGGCTCGGTGTAAGTGTCGGGCGACCGGGCGCTGACCAGCGCGTACCAGATGATCTCGCGGCGGTGATGGCGACGGCGGAGGCCGCCGGGCGGACGGCCGTGGTGGTGGCTTGGGACGGCCGTGCCCGTGGCGTCCTGGCCGTGGCCGACGTGGTCAAGCCCACCAGCCGGGAGGCGGTGGCCGCCCTGCGGCGGCTCGGCCTCACGCCGGTGCTGCTCACCGGCGACAACGCGACGGTCGCGAAGGCGGTCGCCGCCGAGGTTGGCATCGACGAGGTCGTCGCCGGGGTGCTGCCGGCCGGCAAGGTCGATGTGGTCAAGCGCTTGCAGGACGAGGGCAAGGTCGTCGCGATGGTCGGCGACGGCGTCAACGACGCCGCCGCGCTCGCACAGTCCGACCTCGGGCTCGCGATGGGCACCGGCACCGACGTGGCGATCGAGGCCGCGGACCTGACGCTGGTACGCGGTGACCTCACCGCCGCCGTCGACGCGATCCGGCTCTCACGGCGCACCCTGCGCACGATCAAGGGCAACCTCTTCTGGGCCTTCGCCTACAACGTCGCCGCCCTCCCCCTCGCGGCCGCCGGCCTGCTCAACCCGATGATCGCCGGCGGTGCCATGGCACTGTCGTCGGTCTTCGTGGTCAGCAACAGCCTGCGGCTGCGCGGCTTCACCGGGTACGCCGCGCGGTCCCGGCCCTAGGTTTCAGGCCGGAGGTTCTATGAGGCCGATCGTGTTTCCGTCCAGGTCGGCGAAGGCCGCGATGCGCCCCATACCGGGTACCTCGACCGGGTCGAGCCGCCGGGTCGCCCCGAGCTGCTCGGCCCGCTCGACCGCGACCGCCACGTCTTCGACCGGGAAGTAGACCGCGATCCCGGTGTACGGGCTCTCGGGGCCGGCCTGCCCGATGCCGCCGCTGGGCGCCTCGGGGACACCGACCAGGGCGTACGTGTCGTCCAACACCGTCACCGGCCAGCCGAACAGATCCTGGTAGAAGCGGCGGGCACGGGGCGCGTCCGGCGACGAGATGTCGAACCACGCGGGCTGGGTCATGAGGGGGCCTCCTGGTGACTTGAAAGATCGTTCGCAGGTGGGACCCGGTCGCTGGGGCAGAATCGTCTCTCGTGAGCGAAGTTTTTCTCGAGGACGCCGACCTCGCGTACGCCCGCTCCGGGGACTCCGGCGCCTTCACCCGCCTTGTCACGCCACTGCGGGCGGAGCTGCACGCGCACTGCTACCGGATGCTCGGCTCCGCCCATGACGCCGACGACGCGCTCCAGGATGCGCTGGTACGGGCCTGGCGCGGGCTGTCCCGCTTCGAGGGGCGTGGCTCGCTGCGCTCGTGGCTCTACACCGTGGCCACCCGCGCCTGCCTCGACCTCGTGGAGGGCCGCGGCCGCCGAGCGCTCCCGGTAGACCTCGGACCGTCCAGCGAGCGGGTCGTGCTCGGCGACACCCCGATGACCGAGGTCGCATGGCTCGGCCCGTACCCCGACACCGCCCTCGCCGACGGTCCGGCCGGACCCGGCGCGCGGTACGAGCAGCGCGAGGCGGTGGAGCTCGCGTTCGTGGCCGCGCTCCAGCACCTGGCCCCCAACCAGCGGGCCGCGCTGCTGCTCTTCGAGGTGCTCGGCTTCACAGTTGCCGAGATCGCCACCACGATGGCCACTTCCACCACCTCGATCAACTCGGCGCTCGCGCGGGCCCGCCGGGTCGTGGCGGAGAAGGTACCGGCACTCAGCCAGCAACGCGCGCTCCGGATGATCGAAGACGCTCGCCTCCGCGAGATCGTCACCGGCTACGCCACCGCCCTGGAGCGCGGCGACGCCGACGCCCTTGTCGCGCTCCTCACCGAGGACGTGACGTGGTCGATGCCGCCGCTGGAGCACTGGTACCACGGCCTGAAGGCGGTGACCGACTTCGCGGTGCGGCTGCCTCTGGCCCGCTGCGGCTCCTGGCGGCACATCCCGATCAGCGCGAACGGCCAGCCGGGGGTCGCCCTCTACCTGTGCGGCGAGGGCGCCGAGGCGTTCACGGCATGGTCGATCAACGTCCTCACCCTCCGCGGCGACCTCATCTCGGAGATCACGTCCTTCGTGGACGCTGGCGACTTCGCCCTCTTCGGCCTGCCGCTGCGCTACAGCACCGACCGTTAACCAGATGCGCGGTACGGCGGTGATCCGTACCGTTCTGGTGGAAGACAGCCCAGCGGCGCACCGGCATCGCCGACCGCGTTCCGCGCGTTGGGGTCTTCGCCAAATGGCAAAGCCGACAGGCCGAGGTTCGAATCCTCTTTCACAGGGCAGCCCCGCGCGACCCTGCCCGCGAGGGCGGCGGTGGTGCGGCCCTGCGGGCTTGCGACCACGGTCGCAGACGCCCCCGCAGCGCCACCGTAGGGTGGCGCGGGGCTCGCTCAGGCCTATGTGGACGCAGCGGAGGTGAGAAATGGCAAGGGTCACCGTCATGGATTGGGAGCGGCGGGTGCAATTCACCGACGGACGCTTCGACAAGGTGCTGGCTCCCGGGCGGCACCGCTACAACCGGCACCGTTCCAGCCTGCTCACCGTCGACATGCGACAGCGCAGCACGGTCGTGCCGGGCCAGGAGCTGCTGACCGCCGACGGCATCACCGTGAAGGTGTCCGTCCTGCTGGCCTGGCGCGTCGCGGACCCGCGGGCGTTCCTCACGGCGTCGACAAACGCGGAGTACGACCTCTACACGGCGGCCCAGCTCGCCATCCGTGACGCGGTCGCCGCCACGGCCTTCGACGACCTGCTGGCCGACCGCGGCCGGCTCTCCGCCGGCCTGGCCGAGGCGACCGCCGCGTACCTGGACGGCCTGGGCGTCGAGCTGATCTCGGCGGCGGTGAAGGACCTCATGCTCCCCGGCGAGCTCCGCCGCGCCGCGACGGAGACGCTGCTCGCCCGGGAGCGCGGCAAGGCCGAGCTCGAGCACGCCCGCGCCGAGGCAGCGTCGCTGCGTACGCTCGCGAATGCCGCACGGCTGCTGGAGGACCACCCGGCGCTGCTCCAGCTCCGCACGATCCAGGCGGCCGCGAGCCCAGGCACGACGGTCGTCCTCACGCCAGACCCGAGCTACATCCCCGTACGCCGGGATAACACGGCGCGGTGGTGGCGCCAACGACTGGCGCCACCACCGCGTTCGTTAGCTAGGAGCTGAGGTCGTCACGAGCGGCGATCGCGGCCGACATGACCGCCTGCCGCTCGTCGCCGGTGAGCCGGCCCTCCTCGGCCCAGCGGATCGAGACGCGCCGCACCTCGCCGATGAACCTGTCGTGGTTCGGGAAAGGTGCCGCTGCCCAGACCGCGTCGAGCAACGTCGTGCCGTCCGCGCCGGCGCGGTTTGGTACGCCCGAGTCGTGCGTACCGAATACCACGGTCGGCTCGTGGCGGCGGAAATAGATGTGCTGTGCCTGGGTGTCGCCGACGTACAAGGGACGGAGCGTGTGCCCGTTCGTGGTGAAGGTCCCGCCGCCCGCCGGCGTGATCGCGTGCCCAAGTCCGCCGTCGAGCTTGACGTCCTTGTATAGCGAGAACTGCCGGTACGCCGGGTCGGCACTCAGCGCGGGCAGCAGGATCGGCCCGTTGAAGATGGATTGGGTGTCCGGCCGGTCGAGCGCCTTCTCCACCCGCAGCTGGAAGGGCAGCGACACCCGGATCGTGTCGCCCGTGTGCCACAGCCGCCGCAGCCGCAGGTACGTGCCGGGCTCCATCTGGCCGCGCCGCTCGGTGCCGTTGATGTACACGCGGAAGCCGGTCGCCCACGACGGGATGCGGAGGTGGATGTCGAGCCACCCCTCGCCCGTGATGGTCAGCGTGCTTTCCTCCTGCCGGGGGAAGTCGGTCACCTGCGTGACGGTGAAACCGCGCGCTGCCCAGTGCAATGTGGACCCGACGTAGAGGTTGACGTAGAGCGCGTCGTTCTCCGCCGACCGGAAGTAGATTGACTCCTGGTACTTCGTGTGGTTTTCCAGCCCGCTGCCACCGCAGCAGGTGCCGGTATTGCCGAAGCCGCGCACACTGCCCGGAGTGAGCGGGAGGAAGTACGTGACGCTGGGGTTGGTGGTGCTGTCCACGTCCCGCCGCGAGCCGAGGATGTGGTTGAGCAGCGTCCGCTCGTAATAGTCCATGTATGTCGGGTCGGGGTCGTGGAAGAAGAGGTTGCGCGCCACTTTGAGCAGGTTGTACGAGGTGCACGTCTCGGCGCCGTTACCGGCGATGGAGTTGGCGATGTTGCCACGTGGCTGGAAGAGCTCCGCGTTCGTGTTGCCGGCGAGGTCCGGTGTGGCCGGCCAGGTGCCGCTTGTGCCGCCGTGCGCGTACATGCGGTGCGGTACGACCATCCGCCAGAAGTTCTCCGCCGCCTCGTAGTACTCCGGCTCGTCCGACTGGTCGAAGACCCGCAGGTAGCCGAGGAACTGTGGCACGTGTGTGTTCGCGTGGAGCCGGGTGAGCACGTCACGGTCCTCGACGCAGGCGCCGAAGAGCGACTGCCGGTTGTCGAAGCACTTGGCGGCTGCCAGGTAGCGCTCCTCGCCGGTGATGGCGTGCAGGTCGGCCATGACCTCGTTCATCCCGCCGTACTCGCCGGCGATGTAGATCGACCACATCCGGTTGAGCGTCTCGCGCGGCAGCACGGAGAGGCGGCTGTGCACCCAGTCGCCCATCTTGGTCACGATGTCGCGCGCCTGCTCGTTGCCGGCAAGCAGGTACGCGTCGAGGAGGCCCCGCATGATCTTGTGGCAGGTGTAGTAGGGCGCCCAGATTGTCGGGTACGTGGCGAATGACTCCAGCCGCACGAACTGCGTCTCGGGGTAGGCGGCGAGGAAGCCGGGGTGGCTGTAGAGCCCGCTCGCAGCCAGCGCGTCCTGGCATTTCCCGAGCTCGGCGACGATGTAGTCGACCTTGTCCCGGAAGACCGCCTGCCGCGTCGAGGCGTACGCCTGGGCGAAAAGCGTGATGAGGTGGCCGCTGTAGTGGCCGCGAAGGTTGCCCGTCGCGTCGTCCCAGCCGCCGGGCGGCGACGATCCCGCCGGGGTCGGCAGGCCCGCGGTCACCCGGAAGTTGTGCAGGACCCGGTCCGCGGGGTACGCGACCGCGAAGGCGAGCACGCGGTCCCGCTTCTGCGCGAAGACGGTGCCGTCCTGGAGCGTCACCTGGTCCAGGGCGAAGGGCTTGACCCGCCAGCTCGGGTTCTGGTCCAAGAAGTCCGCCTGGGTGAGTGACTGCTCCGTGGGAGCAGCATAGGAGGTACCGGTAAGGGCAGGTCCGATGACGGCACCGACGCCTACCGCGCCGGCCGCCCTGAAGAGTCCACGTCGGTCGATTGAAGCCATGGCAAGCCTCCCTAGCGCTATGTGTTAGCGCGAACATGCCCGGCTAGATCAGTAGCCTAGCGAAGGATCTCCTCGGCCGGAAGGGCTAGAGATCTCTTCGATGTTTCCTGCTCAGCGGGCAGGTAGGGCAAGATCGATGCCCATCACCGTCCCCCCCCGGCGCGAGCGGGCTTGTCAGCCGGCTACTGTCCGAATCTGGACTGCGCGGGCTGGTGCCAGAGCGTAGTTGTGAGGGGGGTACCGCAGCACCAGTTCGAGACGCTCCGGCTGGAGCGCCGTTGGGAGTCCCAGGATGAGCGACGCTTTCACCGTCTACAGTGATGCCCTCCGCGGCGTCCTCGGCCGCGCCTGGTGGTCCGTCTGGCCACTGTCGACCCGGCACGCGGCAGGCGACGTGTGCTCGGTTGTCGGCGGGCAGCTGCTGAAGGCTGGCACGCTGGGGTCACTGGGCGTTCCCACACAGACTGACAGTTCCGACTACCAAGACTCCCTGGTGTACGACAGCGAGGGCTCCGTCGCTGTGACCATGAAGGGGTCCGGCACGACCGACCCGATCTTCAAGGTACTCACCGAGGCGGACGCGGGCGGCCACCTGCGCTTCACCCGCGAGCGCAGCGTGTTCGCCACGTTCGTCGGCATGCGCGAAAGCGGCCTCCGGGATCCGTACACGCTCGCGCAGCCGCTGGTAGAGCTCTACTTCCGAAACCTGTGGCGGCCGGAGTGGGTGGCGGTCACCCATGTGCTGACGGCGACCGCCGCGACGGTTCTCCTCGCCGAGGATCGCCAGGCCGAGGCCGAGCTCCGGCTCGCGGTGGGCCTCGCAAGCGGGCCGCTACAGGTCGCGGACCTGGCCGGACAGGTGTCGTTGGCGCGCAGCGACCGGATGGGGCTGAAGTGGCTGGGGGACGCTGACGCCACCCCGTTCTGCCGGGTAGTGCGGGTTCGCGACTCCTGGTGGCGCGGCGTCGACGCCGACTTCGCGCCACGGCAGAGGCCCAAGGGGTTGGCGCCCGAGGAGATCCCGTCCGCCTCCTGGACCAGGCCAGGGAGCGGCCGGACGAGGTCGTCGAGACCCTGGAGCCGGATGTTCCGCTTGCGGGCTCGCCGGTGGGTGGCCCCGGGCCCGCCCAGTCCTGAGCCGGAGCCGCGCGTGGGCATCGTATATCTACAGGTAGGCGCCGAGCTGGACCAGGACGGCCGCCATCCGCTCCGGCTGGGCACTGTGGACCCCGGTCAGGCCGCTATGCCTGAGCTGACGGCCTGCGGCACGGTGCCGGCGGGAGCCGGAGCAGGCGCTGACGACAAGCAGCTGTACGAGCTGCTGACCTGGGACGCGGAGCCCGAAGTCGCCGGCCTGCTCGAAGGCGCCCAAGCCGTGGTCCTCGACGTGCGGGCGGAGAGCCTGCGGCAGCTTCCCTGGGAGCGGCTGACCCGACCGACGACATCGGCGCACCGCGACCTCCCCTTCCTCGATCCGTACCGCCCCTGGTCCCGCGGGCGATGGGAGACCGCCAAGGACGTCGCCGTAACGCTCGGGCCGCTGCGCCTGCTCGTGGTCGTCTGCGACCCGGCCGACGCCGGCCTCCAAGCGGACGAGGAGCTCGACGGCATCCACAGGGCCGTCGAAGACCTGACGGGCCGCGTCCACCTCGAGGTGGTCGACAGCCCGGAGAGTTGGTCGGTCCTGGGCGAGCAGATCGAGCAGCGGGCTCCGCACGTCGTCCACCTGATCGGACACACCCGCCAGATGGCGGCCGACGCGGCGATCGAGTTCGGGTACACCCGGGACGGTGAGCGCCGCACGTGGGAGCTTTGGGCCGCCATGCTGCGGCAAAGCTGGCCGGCTGGTCCACGCCTTGTGGTGCTCAGCGCCTGCCGCACACACCAGCAGCAGGAGGCCTCCAGCGGCGTACGGTCGCTGGCCGATGCCCTGCGGGCCCAGGTCCCGGCGGTGGTCGGCATGGACGGCGACATCCAGAGCGCGGCGGCTGTCCAGTTCGCCCGAGGGCTGTACGGCCACCTGGCCGCGGGGCACACGGTCGACGCCGCTGTGGCGGCCGGCCGCCTGCGCATCTACAACGCGAACAGTCATCAGCCGGACTGGAGCTACCCGGTGCTGGAGACCGGGTCGCCGGCCGGGTTGGCCGTGCCCGTAAGGCTGGGCGTGACCGAGGAGAAAGAGCGGGACCTGCGCCAGATAGGCGAGTTCAAGAAGCTCGCCCGCTTTGTCGACCGGGCGGAGCAGCGCCGCCGGACCTGGTGGGCGATCGATGCGGAGGGCCTGCCGACCATGGCGCAGGAAGGGCCCGCCGTCCTCATCACCGGCCCACACGAGTACGGCAAGACCTGGCTGGCGCACTCGTCGCTACTCACCTGGTCCCTGCGCGGCCGGCGGACCCAGTACGTCGACCTCACCGGCGCGAGCCGGGACTGGCTGGACACCTTGCGGGCCCTGCGCGACGGGATGCCCGGCTGCGAGCTGTCCCAGCCGCTGCCACGCGAGGCCTTCGGCTCGTTCACCGCCCGCCTCAACTGGCTCGTGCGGCAACCGCCCACGGTCGGCATGCCCAGCGAGTACGCGGCGCCGGAGGACGACGAGTACGCCCGATTCGACCCGGACGCCGGCCAGGCCGCAGCCCGGATCGCCACCATCTTTCGCGACTTCCAGAAGGCGCTGGAGCGCTACGCGGCCGAGCATCCGCTGGTCCTGGCCATCGACGGAGCCGAGGAGATCCGTGAAGAGTCGTGGCGGGACTACGTCCTGCCGCTGCTGATCCGCCCGTTGGCGCAAGGGCTCGCGCGGGTACGGCTACTCCTGATCTTGCCGGACCACGTCCTCGCCAGGCGGATCCAGGACGACGAGTTGCCCCGGATGCAGCGCATCGGCCTCGGCGGCTTCCCGAAGGCCGAGCTGCCCCGCATCGTCCGTGAGTACGGGATCCGCAACAAGTGGGAGGACGACGACACCAAGGCCTTCGTCGGGCTTGTCCAGCAGGTGGCCGGATCGGGCATTGCGCCCGAGGCGCTGAAGCAGATGGCCAAGACCCTCCAAATGCTCAAGGTCGGCTTTCGATGAGCGCCCCGGTGCCGGACGTCAGCGCGGTCCTCGAACGCGCCGCCAGCGGCGAGTCCTTCGCGGCTATCCGCCGGAGCCTCACTCCGCCCGGGTGGTCGACAGTGCTGGCCCGAGCCGCGGTGGCGGAGCGGTTCGACGCGGAGCTGTACACCGGGACCCTGGCCGGGGAGGCGGCGCCGGATCTCGACGTGCTGGTCGAGATCGGCCTTGTCGAGTCGGTCCCCGGTCGACCCGGCTGGTACCAGCTGGCCCCGAGGACCGCGCGATCTGGTCGGCGGAGCTGCCGGAAGACGAGCGGATCGGCCTGACGTCGCGCCTCGCCGAGGAGCATCTGCGCCGCGGCGACGACCTGGAAGCGCTGCGCCATCTGGTACTGGCCGATCCTCGCCGCGGCATCGAGCTGCTCGACCGGCTCTTCGACGCCGCCGACGAGGCGATGGACCTGCCCAGGTGCCAGGACGTCCTGCGCGCCGTGCAGCCCGAAGGGCGCTCGCTCGGCTCGGAGATCGCCGCCGTGCTGGCCGACCGCACCGCGTACCTCAACGCCCGATCGTTGTGGCTCCAGGACTACTACCAGTCCGCGCTGTTCCTGCCTCCGCCCAGCCTGCGGGAGCGCGCCGCCGGCCTGATCGACGGCAAGCCGAGCCGGGTGTGGCAGCTCGCCGGCCAGGGTGGGTTGGGCAAGACGATGCAGGTGCGGTGGCTGCTGGCCCGGCACTGGGTGCCACGGCCGGCCAGCATTCCGTGCGCCCGGGTCGACTACGACGCCGTGGACGCCGTGATGTGCGCCCGATACCCGTTCCTCACGCTGGTCCTGGTCGCCGAGCAGCTCGCGCCGCAGCTTCCACGAAACCCGTTCTCGTCGCTGCTGCGCGCATACGCGCCGTTCCTCGCACTCGCCCGGCTCGGCTCGCCGGGCCGTGACGACATCGACGCCGTCGAGGCGCGCAAGGCGAACGAAGCCGTGCCTGAGCTGTTCGTGGAAGGGTGCCGCGCGGCCGGCGACCGTACGATCGTGGTCGTCCTCGACACTCTCGAAGAGCTCTCGTTGCGGTACCCGCAGGAGACCGTGGAGCTCGTCCGGCAGCTAGCGGCAGTGGCCGAGAAGGTGAAGCGGCTACGGCTCGTGTTCGTCGGGCGCTACGCCATCCCCGCCGTCCGGCAGTCGTTCCCCAACGTCACCGACGTCCAGGTGGCCGCGTTCGACCGGGCGCGGGCCGACACATACCTGGAGAAGGTACGCGGCATCGCCGATCCCGAGCGCCGCCGCGACCTGGTGAGCCGCGCTCAAGGTGTGCCGTTCGTGCTGGCGCTCTACGCCGACCTGGTCACCCACGACCCGGATGTCGTCCTCGATGAGGTGCACGACCGCGACCCCAGCTGCTGTACCTGGTCGACCGGGTGATCGACCGGATACGGGAGCCGGTCGTCCGGTGGCTGGTGCGGTACGGCTGCGTCCCGCGCCGGCTCACCCTCGACTACGTGCGGGAGGTGCTGGCGCCGTTCGTGGTCCGTACCGCCTCGGGTGACACAAGCCTCGACGACCCGCTGCTCGACACGATCCGCGAGTGGTACGGCCGGCCGCTCTTCCGGATCGACCTCGGCGACCTGCGGGCGCGGCTGGAGCAGGGCTGGCGCGATCTCGAACGGTATGTGAGCACGTCGTCCTGGATCACCCCAGCGCCGGGCGAGCCGAGCGCGAGCACGTACGTGCTGAAGGCCGAGATCCTGGCCCCGCTGCGGGCCATCCTCGCCGACCGGCTTGTCCTGCGTGAGCTGCACAGCGAGTCCGCGCGGTTCTACCTGGCGCAGGCCGAGGGCGACAGGTCGCGACGAGCGCGCCACATGCGCGAGGCCGTTTACCACCTCGTGCAGGCCGGCGCCGAAGACCTGACGCAGCAGTGGCGTGGCATGGTCGATGTCCTCCGCGAGGAGGGCGACCACGCGGGCCTCGGAGCCCTCTGCGCGGAGTTCCTCCGTTCGGAGTACATCGACGAGCAGGGCCGCACGCGGCACCGGCACGACGGACAACCACTCGTCCCGCCTTCGCTCGCCATCGAGGCACGGTTGTGGCTCACCTACGCCGTACTGGCGAGGACGCTGCGGGAAGGACTATCCAATCAGGACTTGAGGTGGCCGGAGCTGCCCTGGGAGCCCGTCCCGCGCAGACCCGCGGCCGGCTTCATCCCCATGTTCGACGGCCTGGTGACGCCCGCCTGGGTCGTTGCGGCGCTCGACGACCCGCGGCGCCATCAGCTGATACTCGCGGCCGTTGACCTCGTCCGGGCATCGCTCGCCCTCCGCCGGGGAGAGGTCGAGCTGGCCACAGCGATCAGCCAGAGGTGGCTCCAGCGGGCGGGAGACATCGGGCTCACCTTCGGGTTCGTCGGCGTGTGGGCCGTACGCCAGGCCGGCGGGGACGAAGTGGACGTGCTCGAGCGGGTGACGAAGCTCGCCCTCGACTACCGCCGCCCGGCCGATGCCACGCTCACCTGCTCGGCGCTCGCCGACCAACTCGTCGCGACCGGCGACGTGGATGGGGCGGTGAGCTGGGTACGGCGCACGGCGACCGCAACCGGGCAGCTGTGGGACCGCTACCTTCGGCTGCTCACCGCGCGTGGCACGCCTGAGCGGGCGATCTCCAGGGAGCTGCCGGGCGAGGCAGACCAGCTTGCCCGCGCCGCCCAGCAGCGGGCGCGGGCCGAAGCACTGCTGGCCCTGCGCCGGCCGGCGGACGCTCTCGCGGCCCTGGCGTCCTCTATGGACGAACTCAACGAGCTGGTGCCGGACATCCGGGTCAGGCTGCGGGAGCAGGCGGAGTGCTTGAGCCTGATGGGGCGGGTGCACGGCAGCCTGCTCAGCCTCGACCAGGCGGCCTCGTCGTTCGAGCAGGCCACCGGCCTGTGGCGCGAGCTTGGCCATCCACACGGCGAGCTGCGCACCGTGCGACACCATGCGGAGGTGCTGCTGCACGAGGCCGGCGACGTCGCGGGGGCCCTGCGGCTGCTGGAGCAAAGCCGCGTAGACGTCGGCCGTCCCGATGAGTCGACCGGGATCCGGCTCCTGCTCGCCGAGGCACGAAGCCGCTCGGGAGATATCGGGGAGTCGCTGGCGCTCGTGGACGCGGTGCTGAACGAGGGCGACCGGGCGCGGCCGTCGTACCAGCGGCAGGCGATGGCGGCGATCGTCGGGCTCATCGCCACCGGTGACGTCGAACGCTTCGGCCCCCGCCTGATCGAGGCAATCGTCAAGATCCAGCCGCCGGCAGCCGGGCTGCGGCTCCTCGAAGAGCTGCGATGGTCGCCCGCCAGGTCTCACCAGGGGGTGGCGCGCCAACTCCTGGCGGCGGTCAGGCCCGAACCGGACGGCTCCCCGCGCGAGCACGCAGTGCACGACCTCCAGCGGGCGTACTGTCTGCGCGCGCTCGCCCAGGACCACCTCGGCGAGGTACAAGACCTGCTGGAGCGGGCCGTCCGCGAGTCGGAGTCCTCCTTCCTCGCGTGGGAGGTCGTCCGCTCCTTCGGCGGCGAGGCACCGGAGTCCGCGTACGACGCGGCGGACGTAGATGGGCTGGACGGCATGCGTGCGGCGGTATGGCGCCTGCGGAGGGCCGAACTCGCCGCCACGCCGGACACCGGCGACCTCGACGAGGCCGATCGCCTGGCCCGCCAAGCGGCCGAGGTGTTCGAGACCGTTGCGAGCCGATCCTCGTGGCCGGCGGAGGCGCTGAGCCTTCGTGCCCTGATCGCCGCGCGTCGAGGTGAACGTGATGTCGCACAGCGGCACCTCGATACGGCCATGGCGCGGTACAGCCGGCTGGGCAACGTGCGGGGCGGGGAAGCCGCCCGGCGCGCGATCGCTGACCTCGCCGCGCCCGCGAATATTGGGGCACGGCAGCGCCCCGACGACGAGCTGTTGATCAGTCCTGACCTGCTGCCGTCGGCGCTTCGGCAACGGCTGGAGGATCCCGGATCGCGCCCGTCGCGGGGCATGCTCAGGGCCGCGGTGCTCGGCGCCGACGAGTCAGTCGGCGATCCCGTCCCGATCGACCGGGCCGTCCGGGTCGAGTCCGTCAAACCCACGGTGCTCGCGCTGCCGTGGGAGAGCGTCGCAGCCAGGGTCTACCGTTCGATCCCGGCGGAAGCGTCGGTTGGAAGGGACCGTGCCTGGGTCCGGTCGTTGCTGGAGCGCCAGGGCAACACGATGCCCGAGCGCCTGCGCGCCGTGGCTGAGGCCGCGGCCATGGACGACGCCGAGCCGCTGGACCCGTTCCTGCGCCGCGACCTTGAACGCGCGATCGACGCCAGCCAGCGGCGCAAACGCCGGGTGCTCATCATCAGGGCCGACCGCGAGGTGGAGTCGTCGTGGGGGTACGGCTCTGTGGGGCAGGGCCTCGACCTGCGCGACAGCTACCGCCGGATGGGCTGGGACACGGTGCAGGTACGCACCGGGGGGATAGAAGACGCCGCCATCGCCGGCCTCGCCCCGCTGGTCATCCACATCCAAGCGCGGTTGGAGGTCACCGGCGCGTACGGGTGGTTCGACATGACGTCGGAGGACATCGCGGTACGCGAAGATGTGAAGTCGGCGGGAGGGGGTGCCGGCATCTTCGACACCGACATCATCCGGTGGCTGAATGCATTCCGGGCGTCAGCCAAACCCGGCTACCCACCACCGGTCGTGGTCCTGGACCCGCTCGTGCCGCCGTCCGGCGACATGGTTCCGCCGCTGACCGCCCGCAACCTCCTCGCCGCCGGCGTATACCTCGACGGCGCCGCGATGGCCGTACTCGCCACCGGTTTGGTTGTCCGGGGCGACCCGGTCGCGCTTCAGGCGAGCTGGTTGGAGGGAGTCCAGCAGGGGATCCCGCTGCTGGACGTGCTGGCGAGCATGCAGCGGTACACCGACGACCGGTGCCCAGCGGCGCTGTTCGCGCCGAGCGCGACGTTCACCCTGGCCAGCTGAGGTCGGGCCGGATGCGCAACCTGCGGGCCATCATCGAGAGCCTGGACGAGGACCTCTCCGCGTGGCGGGACGGCGCGGCGCAACCGCCCCTCGACAAGCACGCGAGCCAGATCGAGGGAGTCGTCGAGCAGGTGTCGACGGCACTCGCCGCACTCCGGCCGGCGCTCGACGATGCCGGGTCCGCGTCGCTGGTGACCCAGTCCGTGCTCGACTACCACCACATCTGGGACTTCTTCCGAGGCAAGCTCGCGCTCCGGTACGTTCCGATGTACCAGCCGCTGCTCGCGGCCGCGGACGACCTCGCCTGGGCAGCGTGGAGACCGGTACGCGACGCCTTCCGCGCCCATACCGGTACCGAGCTACGCGAACCGCCACTCGTCTACTTCTCCCGGTCGGCGGTGCCATTCGCCGTGCCCAGGGGCGATGACTACCGGGACCTGCTGCCCCGCGGCGGGATCTATACGGAGGAGGCCGGCAAGGTCGCCTCCGCCCTCGTCGTCCCGGTGGTCAGCCTGCCGTGGCACCGCACGAACTGGCTTCCGGTAACCCTGTCGGTCGCCCACGAGGTCGGCCACGTGGTCGTCGCCGACCTCGGCCTGGATCCCTGGCTGACCGACCGCCTCGCCGCCGCCGGCCTGGCCGAGGACCGGGCGGACGCGTGGCTGGCCTGGCGCGAGGAGGTCTACGCCGACATCTTCGCCGCCGTTGTCTGCGGCGGCGCGACGGCGCTGTCGCTGCTCGGTCAGCTCCGCGCCGAGGACGCGGAGCAGCCGCCGCAGGCGCCCTGGGGCACCTACCCGCCGGCCTCGCTGCGGGAGCGGATCATCCGCGAGGTAGCGAACCGCCGCGGCGACGCTCCACCGTCAGCGCCGGCTGTGAGCGCGGGCGATTTCGCGACCGACGTCCCGGCCGTCGTCACCGCCCTGCTCGACGAGAGCCTTCCGGGAGCGGGGCGGCTCGGCGACCTTTTCTCCACCGTGGACACCGTCGAGACGCGGGATGACGCGGACAGGTTGGCGCGCGGACGGGACATGGGAGCGAGCGAGATCCGCGCCCTGCTGGCCGCCGCCACAAGGGCGTTCGAGGCCGCGCCGGACGACGTCGACCGGCTGGTCATGCAGCGAGCGGCGTTGACGGCGGCAGCCCACGCCCGGGAGGTCGGCCGGCGCAGCCGGCCCCGCCAACTCGCGGATCGGCTCGCGGACCGCGACCGGAAAGCGGGCCAACAGCTTGCCAGCCTCCTCGCACCAGTACCGACCCCGCACCGCACCCTCAGCCGGGGCCCTGTACGGCGGTCCGCGTGAGTTGTGGCAGCAGCCACGGGGCAATCCACTGCCGTACGCCCTCGGGGGTGAAGTGAAGGCCGTCGCTGCGGATCTGCACACCGCCCGCGCGCCAGGTGAACTTTCCGTCCGGGCAGACCCTTCGGTTGAGGTCGATCACGGTGGCGTGGTGCTGCTCGGCGGCGGTACGGAGCAGGCGGTTCCAGGCGTCCACCCGTTCCGGCTGGTCCTCGGGCCAGAGCCGGCCGTCCGGGCGTTCGGCCCGCCGCGTGTACGGAGCGGTCAGGATCACGACGTGGGCTAGGCGGGCGGAGACGATCTGGATGGCCTGCTTCAGCTCGCCGGCCAGGTACGCATCGAAGTCCGGTTCGCCGACGTGCTGGTACCGGCCGTGGAGCTCGCGGTCCATCAGCTCCCAGCGGTCCAGCAGGATCACGGCCAGGTCGGGGTCGTCCGCCTGGAGGCCCTGCCGCCAGCGGCGATCCCAGTGCTCGCACCCCGGGTAGTTGGGGTGCGGCTCCCCGATGTACCGGATCCGCGGCAGCCGCGCGATACCGCAGCCGGCCACGCCGCGTACACCGATCTTGATCGCCTTCTGTGGTGGCAGGTAGGCGGCCAGGGACCAGGACACCGAGTCGCCGAAGAACGTGATCCGCGGTTCTTTGCCGGGCCGGCGGCCCGCACGGTGCATCGGGGACTGTTTCGCGGCGACGGCGGGCTCGACGTTCAGGGCGATCGGCGCCGCCGGTGGCACGGTCGGGGGGATCGTCACTACCAGGCCGATCACCGCCGCGGCGGTGATCGCGCAACCAGCGAACGCGGCGGCCGGCCGAGGGCGCAGCCGGGGCCAGCGTCCGCTGCGGACGGGCAGTTCCAGCAGCCGGTACGAGAGTGCCGCCACCGCGAGCGTGGCCACGCACCGCAGGGCGAACAGTCCCGGCCCGCTCACGCCGGTGCGTCCGGCGTCAAGCCAGGCGAACAGCGGCCAGTGCCACAGGTAGACGCCGTACGAGATCCGGCCAAGCAACACAAGCGGCGGTAACGCCAGCAACCGCGCGGTAGGTGCACCGGCGGCGACGACCGCGTGCGCGATGACCGCGGCCACGGCGATGGCGGCCACGGCCAGACCTCCCCGGTACAGCCAGGCCGCGCCGCCGTCGGCGTACACCAATAGCCAGACGATGAGCGCGGCGCCGGCCGCGGCGGCGATGCCGAGCCGGCGTTGGCCTGAACGGGTTGGGGGCACGTCCACCCGCCTTGCCAGCAGCACGGCGAGCGCGCACCCGATAAGCAGGGCGGCCGCCCGCGTATCCGTGCCGTAGTAGACGCGGTCGACACGGTCCGGCCGGTACGACAGAGCGGCGGTCAGCGCGGACGCCCCGGCGCCGCCGACACAGACGGCCAGCAGCAGGGCGCGGCGCCGGCCGCTGAGCGGGCGGGTACGTACGGCGCGAACGGTCAGCAGGCCGGCCAGCACCAGCGGCCAGAGCAGGTAGAACTGCTCCTCGATGCCCAGCGACCAGGTGTGCTGGAGCGGCGACGGGGCGCCGGTGGCGGTGAAGTAGTCGCCGCCCCGGTCGGCCATCCGCCAATTCGCCACATAGGTGAGCGCGGCCACCGTGTCCCAGCGCAACGCAGGCAGTTCCTGCGGCGGCAGCAGCCACCGAGACACGATCACGACGGTGACCACGACCAGCAACAGGGCCGGGAGCAGGCGCCGGACCCGCCGGCCCCAGAACGCGAGCAAGCCGATCGTCCCGGTGCCGGCATGTTCGTTCAGCAGCAGCGACGTGATCAGGTATCCGGAGAGGACGAAGAACACGTCGACGCCGAGGAAGCCACCGGGCATGAAGCCGATTCCGCCGTGAAACGCCAGCACGGCGGCGACCGCCAAGCCACGCACGCCGTCAAGGGCCGGCCGGTACGCAAAGCGACCACCAGATTCACCAGACACCGCGCGTGCTTGCCCGCGACCTCCGACTTCATGCCGCCCCGGAGCCGTACCCCGCGCGGCGCGGCCCGCCGCCACACGGACCTGCTCGGTGCCAATCTGGCCGAACTCTCCCCCGGAACCGCCACCGACCTGGCCGTCGCCAATTATCATCGTTTGTGCTATTAATCCGGACCTGGCTTCCCGCTTGGCGTTGAGGTACCGGACTCGCTAGGCCAGGAGGAGCTGAACGTGAGCGACCAAGTGTGGAAAGCGCTCGACGAGGTGATCGCCGATGTGGTTGCTCCGCAAGCGCAGCCGGTGGACGAGCAGGGCGCATTTCCGAGCGAAGCCGTGGAGGCGCTGGCTGAGGCGGGCGTCCTCGGCGCGACGGTCCCGACCGCCGCTGGTGGAATGGGCTTCGGCCTCGCCGACGCCGCCAGAATCGTCGACCTGTTGAGCCAGTCCTGCGGCTCGACCGCGATGGTGACCATGATGCACTTCGCCGCCGTGCCCGTTCTCGCCGCACACGGCCCGAGGGAGATCGTCGACAGCATCGCGGCGGGCCGGCATCTGAGCACCCTCGCCTTCTCCGAGGCCGGCTCCCGCAGCCACTTCTGGGCTCCGGTGAGCACGGCCGCCCCGGCGGAGGACGACCGGATCGTGCTCGACGCGCGCAAGAGCTGGGTCACCTCCGCCGGCCACGCGGACAGCTACGTATGGTCCAGCAGGCCGCTCGCGGCGGACGGACCCATGACGCTGTGGTTCGTGCCGGCCGCGACCACCGGCGTGCGGGTGGCTGGGCCCTTCGACGGGCTGGGGTTACGCGGCAACGGATCGCGGCCCGTCCATGCCACGCAGGCGACAATCCCGCGGTCCGCGATGCTGGGGGCCGACGGCACCGGCCTGGACCTGGCGATGCAGCTGACCCTGCCGTGGTTCCTGGTGCTCAACGCCGCCTTCAGCGTCGGCCTGGCGGAAGCGACAGTTCGCGAAGCCGTCAGCCACCTGACGACGGCGCGCCTGGAGCACCTCGATCAGACCCTTGCGGACCAGCCGACGGTACGCCGGGACATCGGGTTGATGCGGCTGCATACGGACACGGCGCGGGCGATGCTCAGCGACACGGTGACAGCGGTGGAAGCGGGCCGCGACGAGGCCGGCCTGCGAGTGCTGGAGGTCAAGGCAGTCGCCGCGGAGACCGCGATCGCGGTGACCGACCTCGCCATGAAGGCCTGCGGTGGCGCGGCGTTCCGGAAGGATCTCGGCATCGAGCGCAGGTTCCGCGACGCCCGCGCGGCGCGGGTGATGGCGCCGACGACCGACCAGCTGACCGACTTCGTGGCCCGGTTGAGCTGTGGCATGCCGATGCTGGCCGGTGCCTGATGGGCCCGCTCGTCATGGGCGCCGTCTGTTACGACCCGAAGGTGGTCACGATCTGGACCGGCTTCCGGCGCTGGTTCGTCGAGCGAGGCCTGCCGTTCGACTTCGTGCTGTACTCCAACTACGAACGGCAGGTGGAGGACCTGGTCGCCGGTCACATCCAGGCCGCCTGGAACTCGCCGCTGGCGTGGGTCCGGGCCCGCCGACTCGCGTCCGCCCACGGGCTCACGGCGCGGCCGCTGGTCATGCGTGACACCGATCGGGACCTCACGACGGTCATCGTGGTCCGTACCGACAGCGCGGCCGAGAAGCCCGCCGACCTCGACGGCCGCACCGTCGCCACCGGCGCGGTCGACTCACCCCAAGCCACGCTGATCCCGCTGGCCGGCCTGGCCGAGTTCGGCGCGGAAGTCACCGTGCGCCGCTACGACGTCGGCGTCGGGCTGCACGGCGACCACATCAGCGGCGAGCGGGACGCGGCACGCGCGCTCGCGGCCGGCGAGGTTGACGCCGCCTGCCTGCTCGATGCCTCGCACCTGACCTTCCTGCGCGAGGGCACGCTGCGCGCCGGCGCCACGAGGGTGATCGGCCAGATCGGACCCTATGACCACTGCAACATGACCGTCGTCGACACCGCGCCCGCCGCGCTCGTCGACAGGTTCGCTGAACTCCTGCTGGGAATGAGCTACAGCGACGCCCGGCTGCGCCCGCTGCTCGATCTGGAAGGGCTGCACTCGTGGGAAGCCGGGCGGGTGACCGGCTACGAGGTGCTGGAGGCCGCGGCGGATCGTCTCGGCTTCTACGGGCCGGAGGGGCAGATCCTCGCGGCCGACTACAGGCCGTGACAGAGCGGCGGCTCGACCTGGGTGGACTCGGGCTCGACCGCGGCGCACACCTGCTCCTGCGCCGCACGCTGGAGCCGCTGGCACCGGGAGACCGGCTTGCCGTGGACGGCCGCGCGCCGGCCCTCGCGGTCCATCTTGGCGCCTGGTGCCGGGCCGAAGGCCACCGCCTGGAGTCACCCGCTCCGGGCCTGGCCGAGCCCCCGGTCGCCGTCGTGGTCCGCGGTGACCGGGACGACGAACGCTGGATGACCGCGACGCGCGCGGGCGCGCCAGGTGACGTCGTCCGGCGCCCACCGCCCGAGTGGGGCCTGGCGGCGCGGGGCGCCCTGGTCGAGGCGGGCGGCCCGGAGCCAATGTTCGATCTCGACGATCGCGACCTGCTCTGGGCCGACGTCGCACCACGGTTGTACGCGCACGCGGCGGCGCGGCAATGGGATCCGGCGATGGCCATCCCGTGGAACGAGCCGTTCCAGGTGCCCGACGAGGTCGAAGCGGCCGTCGTCCAGGTGATGACCTACCTGACCGAGAACGAGCAGGCCGCGCTCATCGTGCCCGCCCGGTTCCTCGGCCGGATACATCCGCACTTCCGCGAGGTCGTGCAGCTTCTGGCCGTACAGGTCGCCGACGAGGCGCGGCACATGGAGATCTTCACCCGGCGGGCGCTGCTCCGACACGACGAGCTGGGCACCTCATCGGCAGGCGGCCGGGCCTCCCTGTTCGCCCTCGTCGAGGAGACGGACTTCGCGCTCGCATCGTTCCTGCTGTCGGTGCTGGGCGAGGGCAGCTTCGTCGACCTACTCGCGTTCTTGGAACGGCACGCGCCCGACCCGGTCACCCGCCGGGTGGCGTGGCTCGCGATGCAGGACGAGCGGCGTCACGTCCTGTTCGGCGTGGCCCACCTGGCACAGCACGCGAAGGCTGACCCGAAGGTGCGGGACCGGCTCCGTGCCGCGATCGAACGCCGTTACGACGCGTTGCGCGACACCGCGGGCCTCAACGCCGAGGTCTTCGACTCGCTGGTCCTGCTGGCCGCTGGCGGCTGGAGCCCGGAGCAGATCGAGACCGGCTACGCGCGGGTCCAACGGCTGGAGGCGGACATGGACCAGGGCCGACGCCGGCGCCTCGAACGGCTGGGATTTCCCGCCGACGAGGCCGAAGCGCTATCGGCGCTACACACCCGAAACTTCATGTAGCGACGCGAATCACAGTAAATCCTATTGCCCTATAGATATAGTAGAGAACATGGATGGGTTGCCGTTTCACTCAAGGCGCGGGACCGACCGCGCCAGCGTGCTGGCCGCGACGTTCGGCGACGGCATCCCATTCGACAAGGCGCCGGCCTGATGTCCGCCACAGTCCGCTACGGCGACCCCGCCGCCACCCTCGGCGTACTCAATGACGTCATCAGCTTGCAGCTGGCACACCGCTCGGTCCGAAAGTTCGGCACGCGCGACGTCACCGACGACGAACTGGCCGCGCTGGTCGCCGCCGCGCAGTCCGCGCCGACCTCCTCCAATCTCCAGTCCTGGAGCGTGGTGGCCGTCCGCGACCAGGACCGCAAGACCCGGCTAGCCGCGCTCGCCGCCAACCAGGCATTCATCGCGCAGGCGCCACTCTTCCTGGTGTGGGTCGCCGACCTCAGTCGGGCCAACCGGCTGGCCACGCGCGCGGGTGCGGAGGTCGCCGCCACGGACTACCTCGAGGCCACCCTCCTCGGCGTCATCGACGCGGCACTGGCCGCCCAGAACGCGGCAGTGGCAGCGGCCTCACTCGGCCTCGGCACCGTCTTCGTCGGCGCGATCCGCAACCACCCCGAAGAGGTCGCCGCCGAACTGCGGCTGCCGCCACACGCGATGGCCACCTTCGGCATGGCCGTCGGCCCACCGGACCCCACCGAGCACGCCGGCATCAAACCCCGCCTGCCACAGGCCGCGGTGCTGCACCAGGAGCGGTACGACGCCGACACCGCCGACGCGCACATCGCCGCGTACGACGAGCGGCTTACCGCCTACAACAGCCGGTACGGCCTGCCCGGCAACTGGAGCGACCGGGTACTCGCCCGACTCAGAGGCCCAGCATCGATGGCCGGGCGGCACCGGCTGCGGCAGACGCTCGAACGCCTGGGCCTACCCTCCCGCTGAGTCCGCAGCGTAGTCCTAACTGGATACTCGTCAGACCTATCATGCTGACTTGGTGGATCTTGTCTGTCTCGCGGAGTTCGACGTGCATCGGTGTAGGCTCGCCTGCGCGAGTGACGACGCGTCTTACGGAGGCCTTCTCGGTGGAACCTCGTAGCGAAGATCGCCCCGGGGTCGGTCTGCGAACCGACGTGGCGCACGGCGCACGGATCTACGACTACATCCTGGGCGGCAAGGACAACTTCGCCGTCGACCGGGAGGCCGGCGAGAACTCGTTGCAGCTATGGCCGGCGTTGAGGGTCCACATGCAGGCCAACCGGTCCTTCATGCACCGCGTGGCGCGTTTCCTGGCCGCCGAGTGCGGGATCCGGCAGTTCTTCGACATCGGCACCGGACTGCCGACATCACCGAATCTCCATGAGATTGCGCAGTCGGTTGACCCGACCGCACGGGTGGTCTACACCGACAACGATCCGCTGGTACTCGCGCACGCGCGTGCTCTGATGCTCGGGACAGCCGTGGGGCGCACGGCCTACGTCGATGCGGACATGCGCGACCCCCAGGCGATCATCTCCGCGCCGGAGTTCCTGGAGACCCTCGACCTGAAGCGGCCGGTCGGGCTCCTGCTGATCGCGGTCGTGCACTTCATCGAGGACGACGCGGAAGCACTGCGGGTCGTACGGCAGATCTTGGACGTGCTTCCGGCGGGCAGCTATCTGGCGATGTCCATCGCGACCGATGAATTCGACCCGATCCCGCTGGCCGAGGTCCAACGGGAGTACAACAGGCTCGGTGAGACCCTCGTCTTCCGCGACCGTCCCACGGCGCTGGCATTCTTCGACGGCTTGGACCTGGTCGAGCCAGGGCTGGTCCAGGTGCACAAGTGGCGCCCGGACGGGTCCGAGGCCCCAGGGATCGCAGACAAAGACATTGCCATGTACGGGGCGGTCGCGCGTAAGGCATAGCCCAGCACCCGGCGTCGCACCCTGCTCAGGGTGGCGGATGTCAAGCCGTTGACGTGCGGCTTGCCAGGTAGCTAAGACGATCATGGACCCGATTCATGGTGCGGTTATGATCACTTGCTGTGGCAGCCGAGATCGGTGGCATCGACAGGACTGACGCTCTCGCGAAGCTGCGGGACGAGGGTTTCGTCGTGCTGCGGGCGTTGTTGCCCGATGCACAGCTTGCTGCGGCTCGCGATCACGCGAACGACCTTCTCCGCGGGCAAGCCTGGAGCGACAACGATTTTGACGGCCGACGGACTCGACGCGTCTACTCCCTGCTGAGCCGCGTCGGTGCTCTCGAACCGCTGCTTCTCCACCCCGAGGTGCACCGCCTCGTCACCGCTCAGCTGGGTGAGGTCTACCAGTTCGGCATGCTGTTCCTATCTGCCGTCGATCCGGCACAGGGAGCCCAGCCGCTGCACTTCGACGCGGGCGTCTACCCCCTTCCCCGGGAGGTGGAGGCGGAGACCAACGTCATCTGGGCCCTCGACGATTTCACCGCCAGCAACGGCGCCACCCTGATCGTTCCGGGCAGCCACCGCTGGGCCGCTGGGCGCCGTCCGCAGCCGCAGGAGCTTGTTCCAGCGGTCATGCCTGCTGGCAGTGCGCTTGTCTATAGCGGTCGCCTGTGGCACGCCGCCGGGCGAAACAGTGCCGAGACCACCCGCCGGGCGCTGATCTGCGAGCACGTCCTGCCGTGGCTCCGTCCCGCCGACAATCACATCCTGGCCACCGGCGTCGACGTGCTGCGGAGTCTCGCCCCCGGACTTCGGCGCCTAGCCGGAGTAGCCCCGGCGACCGACTACCTGGGTTTCGTCGCCGGCCAAGACCCTGAGCAATGGCTGCGGCAAATCGCTTCTGGCTGACAGCTCATTTCGCTGGCGGCTGGGTGAAAGTCGCTCAGGCTCCGATTGCGACAACGGCCCGCGGGTGCTCGGCACAATCGCTGTGCGGCCCGTTACTCGTACCGGTACTTCAGCGCGTCCGCCTCCGCCTGCTCGATGTCAGCGATCGTCAGCTCCGGCATCCGCAGCTGGGCCAGTGTCACCTCGGCTGAGGTCGGCTGGGCGTCCGCCGGCAGCCACTGATCCGGCTTCCAAGCCGCGCCGCGCAGAAGCGCCTTGGGGCAGTGCGGGTAAACCTCCTCGATCCCCAGCACCAGCGCACTGGCCGGCGGCTTGCCCACGGCGGTCAGCTGCGACAGCAGATCTGGGCGGGTGGAGACGCAGGCCCGGCCGTTCATCCTGAGCGTCGTGGTGCGCCCCGGGATGACGAACAGCAGCCCGGCCCGTCCGGTGGCGACGACGTTCTGCAGGGTGTCCAGACGCTTGTTGCCGGTCGCGTCCGGTATCGCCACCGTCCGTGAGTCCAGGACGGCGACGAACCCGGCAGGGCCGCCGCGCGGGGAGACATCACAGTTACCCTCGGCGTCCGCGCTGGCGACCAGGACCAGCGATGCGCAGCCGATCAACCGCCGGGTCTGCTCGGTGAGTTCGGTCATCTGCTTCCGCACGGCCGCGTCGCTGGGGAGCTCGTAGACCCGGCGCAGCGCCTCCTGGTCGGGCACGGCGTCAAGGCGCAACGAGTCGAAGGCACTGGTGGCGAGGTCTTGTTTCATCCATCGACCCTAATGGGCCGACCTGGCTGACGACCCAACCAGATCACTATCTGCCAGAACCTTGACGCAGGTTGCGACGCAGCGGTGTCGAAGCCGCTGCGGCGACGGCAGCCGCAACCGCCGCAGAGTGGTGATCGGCGCATCGTGATCTGCCGCGATCCGCGCGTTAAGGAATGTGATGGTGGGTGCCGGACTCGTGAACGTGGCGGAAGTGGTGGGTCGTTCCGGGTCTCGGTGTTCGGGGAGGTCACTGCATGGCGGTGGCGGGCGGGTGGTCGAAGGAGGCCGGGCAGCGAAAGACGTACAAGGCGTAGCCCCGGCCGATCGAGACGTCGGTGGGGTTGGACGAAGTGCCCGCTGGATCCTGCAGCGGCCGCCAGCTGCCGCCTGTGCCGTGCCATTCGCTGGAGTCGGCGGTAAACAACAGCGTCATCGCGGTGCCGCACTCGGCGCAGTCCATCGGTTGCGGATCGGTCAGTGACCAGTTGGCGAAGCCGCCCACCTTCCAGCCTGGCGCCAGCGACAGGTCGAACTGGTAGCTGTGCCCGTCCTCGGCTTCGTCATCGTTGGCGTCTTGCTCCCATGCGGTGATCTGGGCGTCCAGTTCGTCGGGCAGGAGCCTGCCGTACTGATGCTCGCGAATCTGTTCCGGGTGTACCGCGCAGGGCGTCGGTAGGTAGGAGTCGCTGACGACCGGCGGTTCGGGAGGCGTGTTCAAGGTGTGGGCGACGTCGCTGCTACGGCGCCAGTACAGCCGTACCCGCGGGTTGTAGCCCTCCTCTGGGTGATCGAGCGGGCACCACAGCACCTGCAACAGGTCGGTACCGTCCGGGCCGACAAAGTCGGGAATGTCGCGGCGGTAGAGCTGCGCCACGGGGACCAACGGGATCGGCTGGTTTACCAGGTCTTGTGGCTCGGAGAAGTCGGCGTCGGGCAGTTCCGCCTGCTCATCGTCGGTCAGGTGGTAAGGGGCGCCGGTCGCCGCTGCTCGCGCCTCTGCCGCCGCGTAGATCTCCCGGCGGCGGCGGACGGTCGCCGGTGTTTCGAGCTCGAAAGTGTCGTGAGTACCGCCGTCGCCGCATACTGGCCACGCCTCATCGGCCGGCCAGAGCAGGGGACCGCCGACCGAGCTTTCAGCGGTCGTCGGCCGACCGGGTCGGGGATGCAGCCGTGTCGCTGTCGCCGAGTGCTCGCTCAACGCTGGGAAGAGGGCCGTGATGTCAACCGGTCGCGGCGGCGTGGTGCGAGTCATGGCCGATGATCTTAGCTAGAGACTGGAAACGACGAGGTCCATGCAGTCGGCCAAGCCCGGCAGGGTAGCCGGATCTGCCGCTGTCCGCTCGTGGCTCTGTTACTCGCTGTCGAAAGCCGTCCATCGTGATCACCGAGAACTGCACCCAAGCAACCGCCTGGGACGGTCGGTCCGCCGATAACTGCCCAGGCCTCCTCCATTCGTCAATGGCGGGGTTGTGGATCTCGGTCAAGGGCTCGGCCTGATGCCGATGACCCCTGCCCTGTTCGATGAGCTTCGGCGGGGTGACGAGGTAGACCCGCAGTTCACGCCTGCTCGGCTGTTTCCACCGCGCTTCGAGGTGATGCTGGCCGCCTGGTCGGTCGTCGACCCGGTGGCGTATGTCGAGGCGGAGTACTTCGGTGTGATCGGCTCACAGTTTGCAGCGGTATGGCAAGGCGGCACTCTGGTCCTGGGCCCGCTAGTGCTGACTGAGGACGAGCCCTGGCCCGCTCCGGGCTGGTCACCAATTTCGCAGTCGCTTCGCCACTTGGGCGTGTCCGCCGACGGACATTACGACGAGTTCGACGCGATCGGCCTGGGCCGGCATCGCCATGTGGAGGACTGGCTGCCGACACGCCCCCAGCCATAGGCGTACGCGAGCACATCGACAGCGATGCTGCCGTCACGGCATCGCGCGTCAGGATCCGGACGCACTCGATTCGGAGTACCGGACTAGGACGACGTTGTCGACGCACACCGCGTCTGCGCCGGTGGCGTTGCCGTGCTCGTCGACTGGAACGGCCACGACTTCCGATAACTCGTAGCGTCGATCGCCGGACGCTAGCTTGTGTCGCCGTGGACGTTCGTCGGACCGCCTCCCGACCCTTGCCCCAGAGGCGCCGGGCTGCCAGATGGACAGTGGCCGAGGCAGGGCCGGATCGGCCTCAACGGTGATGTCAACCCGCGCGTTCCTAATGTGTGTGGTCGGTCGATAAGGCGGTTCCTGCAGGTACGACAGGGTGCCCGGTCGTGCCTCATCGTCGGCCAGGATCTCGAACCGCTTCCAGGTGGCGATCAGTGCGCCGAAGCGAGTCGACGCGGCAGTGGGGGCGACGACCCATGTGAAGCTGGGAAATGTGATTGGGCGGGACTGGCCCGGCGACGGCCACTCTGATCCGCGCCACGATACTGCTCGCTGCGGTGGCGTCTTCGTTGCATCGGCGTCGGTGATCCGCAGGCGGATCTGTGCCGGTGGCGGCTGCCCGATCGCCTGCCCCAGCACACCGGCCTCAGTGAGCAGACGTTCCACCAGCGGCGCCGCGTCAGCGATGTCGGCGCGGATGCGGGCCGCCTCGGCGTCCAGGCGCTCCTGGTATCTGTTGTGCTTTCGGTCCTTGTCCGGCGGCCGTCGAAGATTTGGCTGTGGTGGTGCCTCGCCACGTTCTTCGAGGCGCATCTCCGAGGCGGATATCGCGTTCCGGAACGCGTTACCGAGGTCGATCGCAGCCGTCGTGACCTGGCCGTTGATCCGGTCCCACGCGACCTTGGCTGCCATAGGCCGGCCTAGCGCAATGGCGCACAGCATCAGATACCGTTCGGCGACCGCCGTCTCCAGCAACGAACGGGCCGCCGCGGTGGCCTCCTGGAACCGCCCACGGGCAATGGCGAACTCCTCGGCGCGGCGTTGCGGGTCGACCTCGGCAGCAGCATCCAGCAGGCTGCGCATCCCGGCGTTGAGCGCTGCTTGGTATCGCTGTCCTAGCACTTCGTCGAGGCGATCCTCGATGCCGCTCAGCCGTTGCTCCACCTGCGCGAGACGGTCACTGATCCGGTTTTCGCTCTCGGCCAAGGCCCCGAACAACTCACTGGCGAGCCGACCCAGCTCCGCCTTGCCAGTCAGCGCACCGACCAGTTCCTGCACACCGTACCGTCCCACCAACAGCACGACCGCGGTCAACGCCTCCATGCACTCATACAACACCCGCGTTGGTTCTTACCAATCAGTCTGTCGGGAAACCTGCACCTGCGGTGGCAACGCCGAGAAGCGCTGATCAAGGTCATAACTTGCGGTCAATTTCACGCCGGTCTTCCGGTTCACTCCGACGGAACCGCGCTCGGACCACCAGCGTGCGGTCGCTTGATCATCGCCGCGTGGTCCAAGGCGCGGGCCGCGTCTGCTGGCACTGATGCCGCATAGCAGCAAAAGGCTGCCGGCCAACCGCACCTCTACTAGCGGCATTGCAGTGTCGTTCAGGCAGCGGCGTAGCTGCTGCCACTGAACCTGTTCGGGTAGCGGGCCTCCGGTGCGCCGACCGGCGGCGACGGCTGTTCGACGTCGCCGGTCAGGCGTCGGCTGCGGGCCCAGGCCAGAAACGTGCAGGATCTGCGCCGGCACCGCCGCGGAGGTCACACAACGTGAGTCACTGGTGTGACCCACACGTGCCCCACACGAACCGAAGGCGCATAGCCAAACGGCTATACGCCCAGCTCACGAGTGGTGCGCCGCCAGGGACTCGAACCCCGAACCCGCGGATTAAGAGTCGGCGGTCGTCAGTGCAAGCTCCGCCCGGCGGGTGTCAACCCGTCCGTTTGATGCTAACCGGTCCGACTCGATGGCACAACATCGTGCCGTCTGGTCCGTGTGGTGCCGGCCGTTACGCGGCGTCCGAGCACACGACGAGCACACGTGGGTGCGACGGTGCGCGGGCGCCGCGGAGCATGGCCCGTGGCGGGCAGTAGGACGACCCTCGGCTCACCCCAAAGGGTGGTCTACTCAACGCTCTATCGCTATGCGGCCTTCGTGGGCGTTTCGGCGATCAGGTCGCTACGCCCGGCCTCCTGCGGCCGGCTGCTGTGGTCGCGGCGGTAGAGCGTCGAGGACGAGGCGCGCCGTAGCCTCGGCCGCGGTGTGCGCTACTTCGGGTAGGACGGCGGTGTAGGTGTCGGCGGTGAACGCGAGGCTGGCGTGGCCGAGCATCTCCTGCACGACCTTCAGGTCCACATGCGCGGCCAACGCCAGCGTGGCGGCGCCGTGGCGCAGGTCGTGGAACCGGACCGGCGGCAGCCCGGATGCGGCGACCAGGTGATGGAAACGGTGAGAGAGCCAGTCCGGCCGCACCGGCCGCCCATCAGCCAGCGTGAACACATGACCGTCCGGACGCCAGCACCGCCCCGCACCCTTGACCAACGCATGCTGGCGGCGCTGGTGTTCGCGCAGCACCGCGACCGTGGCCGCGTCGAGGGCGACGACACGTTCGCCGGCCGGGGTCTTGACCGGTCCGATGTGGACACGGCCGTTGATCTGACACACCTGCTGGTGCACAGTCAGAGTTCCGCCCTCCAGATCGAGGTCGACCCACCGCAAACCGCAGATCTCGCCACGGCGCAACCCACGCAAAGCGGCCAGCCACCACAACGCGAACAACCCATCCCCACTCACCACCGCCAGGAACACCGCCAACTGGCGCACATCCCACACGGCCACGACCGGCCGCCAGCCATCCTGCCGCCAGGCCGCGACCCGCGCCGCCGTCCACGGCTGGGGCCGGTGGCGGACCGGCCGGGGCAGGACGACCAGCCGGGCCGGGTTTACCAGCAGCAGTTGGTCGCGGACGGCGACGTTCAGGGCGCGACGTAGAGTCGCGCGAATCCGTTGCACCGTCGCCGCAGTAACCCGCCCACCGCCACCGGGGCTGTCCGCCATGATGCACGCGAACATCTGCTCAACCTGGGCCACGGTCAGCTCCGCCAACCGAAAGCCACCCAACTGTGGAATCAGGTACCGGTCCACATGCCGGCGATAACCCACAAAGGTCGACGGCCGCACCTGACCAGGCAACGTACCCAGCCAGTACTGCAGCCAGGCGGCCACCGTCCAGCCGTGCCCGGCGTCCTCAGTGGCCAGCACCGCGTCCCGAGCCTGCCGGGCGGCGTGCGCGGTGGCAAAACCGCCGCGACGCACCCGAACCCGCCGCCCACAGCGGGTGATCTGAACAGTGAAGTACCAACTGCCGTGGGCAGGGTCGGCCAACCTGCGGCAACCGCACCCCCGCCCACGCCCACCCTCGTCGACACACCCGCATCGCCGGTACACACCGACGGTCTTACTAGTGGCCATCACAACCACCTCCCTGAAAACGTCGAAACAGCTGCCACCCCCACCCTCACAAATCCTGCGAAGACTGCAAATCGGGCGAATCTACGTCTGTCTCTACCAAGCATCGAACCTGGTCCCGCCCTGGCCAGAACATCAGGTCCGACTCAGCCCCAACAGACACCGAGCAGGCGCCACATCCGCCACTTTTCCGTAAAGCAAGATCAACGCGCCGTCGCCCAGCAAGCACGCGAATCCGCCCAGACGAGCCGACCACAGCGCGTCACAACCCAGCCCACGCAAGCCCCGAATCGACTCACTCACCTGCCGAAGAGCGCTCGTGATCATGTTGGATTGGCCGACGAAGTGGGTTCGTCTCGGCCTGCCAATACGGACTCTAAGGGTCGAGCGGTTAAGGCAGTCCAAGCCGAGCAGACAAGACCTAACTCTCCTCAGAACTTCGCGTGTCGCGCGCCGTCACATCGAAGCCCAGGTCGATATTATCTGCAAGGATATTGTCGGCAACAACGGCCAAGGACTGAAGTGCGCGTTTCGGATCAGTCTGAATCTCAGGATAGCGCTCCAGCGCGCGGACTTCCATTACGGAGAGACTTCGGGCGACGATGATCGGACCTGAGACGTCTTGATATTTGATGACTAGAAGAGATCCCACGCGCAGGCAGGCTTCTGGTACGTTCGTGAGAGATACGATAAGCTGCTCTACTGCACTCGCGGTCTTCGAATCTACGTCTGCTATTTTCATTTCTAGACTGGAGAGCACTAATGCGCGCTCTACGCGTGCTAGGCGATCGCGAACTTCGCTAGAAGACGGGCGCCCCCTTAAGGTCGCCAGCGCGCGACGCCAAATCGATCCCCGGAATGTTTGCTCGTCAATTGGCCCCTCGTATCCCAACAAGTCCGCCAACTCATCCAACGCAGCCAGAACCTTTTGCCCGACCGCGTCATCGTCCGTATCGAGATAAGCATCCACAGATATGGAGATCGGAGTATCGATTGCCTCACTCTTGGATTCCCAAGCTTTGCTTATGGTTGGGTCTGTGCGAATCGCTTCTGTCAGATCCATAAGCGCAGCCGCCTCTCGATCTGTAGCGTAATAGAGACGACCACGCTCAACGAGTGCCTCAACTCGTGCCAGGGACGACAGCGGGGCATCAGTCAGAAGTTCGGTAAGGTATTCGCTACATTCCTGGCTCTGGTCGTCTACCGCTGCCAGGAGTCGCTCTCCCCATCGGACAACCTCCAGGTGGTCTGCATCGCGGCCCGCATCGCGTAGCATTTCTGCCCAGCGACGTGCTGCCGATGCGCCTGATTTGGCGGCGGCGACGGCAAGTATCAACGATTCTGGAAGAGTCTCGTCGGCCGCCAGACACAGGCGATGGTAGCTTTCTTCCGAGCGATGGTAGAACCACTCGGCGTTTAGCCATTCATTGTTGGCGCCTAACGAATTACGCCACGCTTCATGAGCTGCAGCCAACCGCGAGTGCGATTCGCGCCACCGTTTTGGCGATTGTGTGCGCTGTATGCGTATCATCGGAGACCGCACGATATCATGGTATTCGTATCGGCCCGCACGAGCCGCGACAAAGGGGAGTGCGCAAAGCCAACGAAACGGTGTTCGGGCATCGTCTACGCCTGTAAGTACGCCTAGGATGTCGGCGTCGACACGGCGAGGCAGGGCACCTAGCAAAGCTGCCTCTCGGCGCTGGGGTTACCCTCCCATTTTAGGAAGCGTTCGACTGCCGGACCACTTGGATCACCGACATCGGACGGATCCCGAGGACGACTCTCGGCAAGCAACGCCACGAGTAGTGGCAGTCGGCCAGACACTGCGATGATCGTCTTGACCACGCGTTCGTCGGTGACTCCCTTTAGCTTCAGCAGCCGACGAGCTTCCTTTTCGGTAAACGACACAAGCCGGATTGGAGCGATGATGTCCAGGTAGTCCGACCACCGGTCGGCGTCAAGGGGGTGCCGGCCGGAAATTGTCAATACCAGATTTGCTGGCAACTCCCCGAAGCGACCCTCCAAAAGTTGGATAATCCAGGTTTCGAGAAGGGGAGAAGTTCGTTCATAGGTATCGAAGAACAAAGCGATGGCACGCTTCGCCCCAGCCCGAGCAAGACACCGGACGAACGCGGGCGTCAGCTCCTCAACTGGATTCATTAGTAGGCGGACGTCCCTGCTATCGGACAACTTGCGAGTCAGGTAGATCCTGACCTGTTCGGCAGCGTCAGCCGCCTCTTCGGCATTGACCAAATCAACAATCGGTGCCGCGCCAGGAATGCCTTTCGACGCGTGCAGTGCCACCTTCACTGCTGTCCGCGTAAGACGACCCCAAGCGTCCAGCGGAGCTTGTGGGTCTCGAACCAGTTGATCTCTCTGCTTAAGGTACTCCTCGTATCGATCTCTGAAGTCGCGAAAATCACGCCCAAGCTCGGAGGCGAGGGTGGCCATCACCTCAGGCACATCGAACGAATACTCGTCGATATATGCCGAGAGTGCACCTCGTTCGGAAACCAATCCCCGTAGCTGGCGAACGAGAAAAGTCTTCCCAACGCCACCATCGCCATGGATACCGAATAGTAAATGGCGGCTTTCGTCGTCTACTGACAGATCGAAGCTGCGCTTGAATAGGTCGATCTGATCTTCGCGGCCGACGAATCCAGCCCGCTGCCGGCGTCGTACGAGGTCTTGGAAAGATACGGACTTCCTTGACAAGTCGGCCTCCTTCAAGTCTTCCGCTCTCGCGTGGACCTCGTGCCTCCAAGTTAACACCCCTGTCTAGATTGTTCCTCGCCCGCCGCCTTGCCATGCCCGTACGACGAGTTCAACAAGATTTGCTCACCTTGCGCTCCCATGCCCACTCGATCACTTGTCGGATAGAAGCAACGACGCCACGATTGAGGCGTAGGCAGCCACGAGAATACGGAGGCTCTCGTCTGTGTGCGATCTTTCTTCTGCGGTGCGCTTTGGTTCACTCTCATGCCGCGTGGTGGGCGCCGTTGTATCGGATCTACGTGTACACGCCGTGCGCGTACTCGGCCGGCCCGACGGTGAAATCGTGGGGCGCCGCTCGCGCAGCAGGGCGTAGCGGTCCGAGAACACCTCGATCGCCTGCGGCAACGAGCACGCGATGAGGTCCCGGATCGCTTGCAGGGCGGGCAGGATCTGTCGCGTAACGATCATCTCGTCGATCTCGCCCCAACCGCCCGGATCCATGGCGCACATCATCGCGGCCCAGGGGCTCAACTGTCACGCGCCAGTCGGCACACGTGTCCCACCGTAGGTCTCGACTGCCGCGATCGGTTCGCGAACGTCGATCGCGGACGTGCAGCCAAATCAGGCCATCCGCATCTGCCGCGACTCGCGCGCTGCGGAGCGTCATCCTCGCTGGAGTTGGGGGCCGCGGGCGTGCCGCCGGTGTACGGGTGCGGTTTCAGCGTGCTTGGCGGCGCCACGCGACCGTTGATCTTTGTCGATGTTGACGGCGTGTTTGTCCCTTTCTGGGGCGGGTCGGCCGGCACACGCCGTTCCAGCTGCGGGGTAAGAAGCGCTGTCGACGGCTTCGGCAATCCGCTGCTGGATCGGCTCGATCCGGCTGACGGCGAGCGTCTGCTCGCCCTGCCGGGCGAGCTGGTCTGGGCGAGCACGTGGATGGCGGCGGCGAACGAGATCGTCGCGTCGCGGCTCGGCCTCCCGGTGCTTTCGGTCGTGGACTGGCCGGATGACGACGAGGAACCGGGGCGTGGTGTGCATTGGAAGACCGTGCACCTGACGCGGTGGGCGGCCGGACGTGCGTTCGTCTGGCTCGATGATGAGACCACGGACGCCGACCGGCGCTGGGTTGCCGCGCACCACGCGCAGCCGGCGCTGCTGCGCCGCGTCGACCCGTTGCTAGGACTGACCGACGCCGACCTTGCCGCAGTACGCCAGTGGCTCGAACAGCGCGAAGAGACCGGTTGATCAGCTGCGCGATGCCGCGAGTCGTGGATCTCAGTAGTTCTGCCGTTGTGCGGGTGGGGATGCAGTGATGCCGCCGCTGATCCAGCAGAGGATGAGGGTTGCGGTGAGGCTGATCGGGGCGAGGGTTTGCCAGAAGGGGGCGTGGGCGACCTCGGCCGGTGTTTCGGCAGCGATCAGGCCGCCTGGGTCGACCAGCACGGTGACCGTCCGGCCCTTGGTCAGTTCGTCCCGGCTGCGGCAGATCCGGCCAGGTATGGCAACGGCGTTGGCGCGCTGCAAGCGGTAGCAGTGCTCCTCGTGTCTGCCGTAGTCGATGACGTCGTGTTCCACGACTTCCGCGATCACCGGCTCGCCCCGCAGGGCGAGCACCGTGAGCCGGGGCGCCTGCGTCATCGTGATCATCCAGAAAAAGGACGCTATGCCTGCGGCCACGGCCAGTGTCTTGACCGCCAGCGATGCGGCCGTCCACACGCTGGGGGTCCACACCAGCAGGCACACCGTCAATTCCGCGGCGACCAGGCCGGCGATGGCTACCCAGGACGGCCAGCCGGCGAGGTCACCGACAGCCGCGATCAGGCCGGGCACGGTCAGACCCGCGCACAACACCAGCCGTCTGTCGCGTCTGGTACGGGGGTAGGTAAGCCAGCGGGCCACAGCGTGGATTGTGCGGCGGGCTCGCAAGGGCGCGTCTGCCAAGACGCTCACATCGCGTGCCCGACCGCCTGTGTGTGCGTTCCGGCCGGCCGGAACGCACACGCATGCCGGCCGAGCGGATGCGAGGGGGTCAGTCGGCGGTTGGGCGGATTTGCGCCTGGTCGATACCGGCCGCGCGTAGCTGCTGGACGAGGATTCGGATCATGGTGGCTGCCATGAGCGGCATGACGCCGTCCTTGCAGTCACAGTAGATTCTCGGACCCGCTGGGTGGTCCTGGGGATCTGAGACGTTGTTCGGTGAGTACGTGCGCCAGCTGTCGTCGGCTTTGACCCGCTGCCAGAGCTCATCCTCGGTGGAGTACTCCCGACCGTCGGCGGTCACCAGCATGAATCGTTTGCCGGCGGCGGCCAGCGCGACCTTCGCGGTTTCCGGGTCGGTGGACACGACCTGGACCGAGAAATCCTGACCGAGCAGGACCCCACGCTCGTCGAGCGTGATGGCAAACGTCGACGGGTCAACCCCGACGCCGCCGGCGCGCAGCGGGTACTCGGCCGCGATCGCGCGATACATCCACGACCGGGCATCCTCGGCGAAACCGTGCTCACTGTGCTCCGCGCTGATCCTCCAGTGCACCTGCGCGGAACCCGCCGCCGCGGCCGCGATCTCGAACCACGCCTCCGCTAGCGCTGTGTGCACGCGGCGCGGACCGCCGCGCAGCCGTTTACGTCGAAGATGCTTGCTGGCCAGGTCGAAGGCGACCTCGGGATCGGTGACGTCGAACAACGGCCGGTACCAGTCGGGAAAGTCACCGAACCGGACCCGCGTCCCACCCTCCTCGGACATGCCGCCATCCTGACAGCCGCTAACCAGCCCTAGCGGCCCGCAAACCCACCGTGCGGTGGGCCACCGACGCCGGCGCAACCTGCGCCGCGCGACCCGGGTGGGACCTGATCCGGGCCGACGGCGGCATGGAGCTGCCGTGGTCAACCCGACCCTCATCCTCGGGCCGGCCCTCGCGGCCGCGTGCGCTCCTCGCCACGCTGATCAAGATGATGCTGCGCGGGACGGTCGTTGCCCCGCCGCGGGTTCGGCATCGCCGACCTGCGCGATGTAGCCGACCTGTACCTGCGCGCGATACCGCCTCCCGGGGGCCGCCGGGCAGCGCTTCCTGGCCGTCGTTGCCGGGCCCGCGTTGAGCTACCTGGAGGTGGCCGGGGTGCTGGGCCGCCGGCTCGGCGACCGGGTCTGGCGCGTGTCGACCGAGGGTGCGCCGGGAGCCGAGCCGCTGCGGCCGATCATCCACGACGGCCGCGCCGAGAGGCCTCGGCTGGCCGGCCCCGCGACGCCGAGACCACGGTCGTGGAGGCCGTGGGGAGCTTGTTGCAGGACTAGGAATTTTGCCCGGTACCCCCGGGCCGCGTTCGTCTGAGCATGGTCTGGACAACACATCCGACCTGCGAAGGAACGCACATGAAGCGCATCGTTCCGTCCCTGGCCGCGCTCGGCACGACGCTGCTGATGGCCGCCGGGGTCCTGCTGGGCGGCCCGGCGGCGCCGGCCGCCGCCGGCCCCTTCGACGCGGGGGAGGGCGATCTGGGCGGCCCGTCGTCCCTGTTGCTGGAGATCCGCCTGAGCTTCTCCGGCCAGCTACTCACCGTGCACGGCGACAGCACCGCCAGTGGGGCCACTGTCGACGTGCACCGCAAGGTCACCACCGCTGACGGGTTGGCGCAGCGTAACCAGTTGTGGCAGTTCCTGCCCGGCGTCGGCGGGCAGGACATCCTGTGGGGAGCTTGGGGCCGGCTGCGCAACGTCAACTCCGGCAAGTGCCTGGACATGCCCGGCGGTGACATCGACGGCGAGCGGTTCACCCAGGTGGCCTGCGAGGTGGCCACGCAATGGCAGGCGCGCGAGACCAGCCCGGGCTCCAAGCGGTTCAGCCTGCAGGCGGCCGGCACCAACCGCTACCTCGGCATCAACGAGGCGTTCTGCGTCGCCCCGGACAACACCCGGCTGCGTAGCAAGTTCGAGACCGGCAACGACTGCGCCGACTGGACGATCGTGCAGATGGGCGGCGACGCCTTCTTCCTGGGCAACAGCTACAACGCCGGCCTGCGTATCGACAGCAACGACCCGGCCAACGGGTGGAACACCCCGGCCCGCCTGAAGCCGGCCAACGACCAGAGCCCGACCCAGCGGTGGTATTTCCAGCGGGCCGGCAGCACAGCGATCACGCCGCCGCCGAACATTCAGTGGACCGGGCCGGGCTGGGCCGCGCTGTACCGGATCGTAAGCGTCCGAGGCAACGACTGGGACCACGCCACGTGCCTGGGCACCCACGGCGACCAGCCGGCCGTCGGCGCCGTCGCCGACACCTGGGCCTGCGGCATCAACGGCGTCAACCAGACCAACCAGCTGTGGATCATCGGCAACACATACACCTACCCCTACGGTCACACTATGATGAGGGACGGGGTGAGGTCGCTGAACCTTGAGCCTCGCGGCGCCGACTTCGCTATGATGAACTCCGCCATGCTGGCCCCCGACCGCAACATCGAGAGCTACCCGGTGCTCTCGGCCGCGGACACGTTCGCCCCGGTCAACGGGTCCTACCTGCGAATGCTGGAGCAGAAGGCGCCCTATGCGCTGCCGGGCTCCCAGACGTGGCGACGGGCTGGGCTGCCCACGCCGGCGCCGCCCAGCACACCCAGCGGCGACGGCGGCTCGGGCCCGCGCTGCACCGGCTTCGCCGCGCTCCTGTGCAACTGGGCGTGATATCACCGTGCCGGGGCCACGACTCAGCGGCCCCGGCATCCGGCTTCATCGACCCCCTGCTGTGACCGGCACCGTGAACCGGTCCGGCTCGCACCCGGCCAGGTCGGTCAACTGGTGGCGGCTAGTCACGCCGGCCTTGCCGTACATGTTCGACACGTAGTAGCCGACCGTCTTCTGGGTGACGAACAGCGCCTCGGCGATCTGCGCATAGCTCATCCCCCGCGCGAGCAGCACGAGCACGCCCCGCTCACGCTCGGTGAGGGCCACGCGGGGCCGGCCGGCCGGTCCGCGGGCGGCGCCTGCTCCAGCAGCGCCCGGACCCGCTGGGTCTCCCCGGCCGCCCCGAGCCGTCGGTAGATCTCTGCGGCCGAGCGCAGCGCCTGCTGGGCGGCGGCCCGGCCCCCGGGTCGCCCAGGCGTAGTCGACCAGCATGCGGCCGCGGTAGTAGGTCAGGTTGATGGCGGGATCGTGGGCGGCCCGCCACGCCATTCTGACCCGACGCGACCATAACAAGCGATCGACCCGGGTGACGCATAACGAGTTGGTCGACGGACGCTGGACCGTTACGGGCCAGCAGAAAATCGAGTTGCCTGGTCCCGTCGTCTTGCGATGCCGCCAGGCCGCGACGGCATCCTGTGGCTACGTGCCGGCGACCTCTGGCTCAACATCCAGGCATGAACACGCCACCACAGCGCCACCTCGCTGGCCAATTCCTCATCTGTCCAAGTGGTCGTTGACCTGGTCGAGCAGTCCGCTGGGGCACTCGTGCTTCGAGCCCGGTCTCGCGCTCGCCGGGGCAGTGTCCACAGTGCAGGACCCTGTCGAGGCGTGCACATGGTCGATACCTTCGTCGGGCTTGCGGACGCCGCGCTAGGCGGCTGTACGGTGGTGATCTACCTGCTGGTGCGCCGCCTCAAGTGCGTGTCCGAGGCATGTCCGGCGGTGACGTTCGTTGAGCAGGTAGAGGATCTGCCACGGCCACACGCGCGGCGAACACCGCTGCTGCAACAGATCCTGGCCAAGATTGCGGTGGCGCTCGCCGCCCGCCCGGCGGCTCGGCCTTCCAGTCGCCAAAGACACCCTGCTACGGCTCGCGCCGCCGACCTGACGGCACTCTGCCGTGCCAGCGGCCCTCCGCCGGCCCTCCACCGGCGAAGTCACCATGCACCGACGACCACCCCCTACCAGGGCTGATCGCCGCAGCTGGCCACCGCGATGGCGGGCGCCACTGCCCGGGGGATATCCCTGGAGGCGATCTCCTGACGGTCGCGACAGAGATCTTCCGAATCGCGGCGCCGCGCGCCCTCAATTGACGGCGTCAGCCTCGTGGAGCAACGCTCGCGGCGTCTTCGAAGACCAGCGGGTGCGGCCGCTCTCCAGGGTAGTACCGAACCACTGGTCGCGGGGTGCCTGGGCGCAGTGCGGGCGCCAGAACACGGAAGACTTCCTCTACCACAGGGCCGGCATAGTCTCGGTAGTCTGCTGTGGCCAGAAGCCACACTCCGCCGCCTGACAGCTCTTCGACCTCCTCAAACGCCTTCGACTGCCGCAGGCCGTCCAACCCGCCGACCTTCGACACGAGCTCCTTGGGAACGATAGTGAGCCACGAGTACCCGCGGAGAAACTTTCGGCATTCGTTGACGGTGTATTCCGGCTCCCGGTACTCGCGTTCGTACTCCTGCGGGCGAAGTCGGTCTTCGAGCGCAGTCTGCCCGCTTGTCGAATACGCGTATGCGACCTGCCCGAATCCCGGGTCGAGCCGGTCGGCATACGACCACATGACGTCGAGCCACTCCCGCTGCAGACCAGGCCCAGCCACGCGGTCATTGAAGCGGTCCTCATCCACCACCGCGTGTAGCCTCAGCCAGTTGGGTGACTGCGCCGCGCGGCGCACCGTGAGAAACAGTGACCACCCAGACCGAAACCCCGCCTCGTCAAGCTGACCGATTTCCAGGTCGACACTTGATGGAAAGTCCTGCAGCTCCTCCTTAAGCCATCGCAGCCCAGCATCGGAGCAGATACGCTCAGTCGCCTTGGCAGGAGCGTCCACCCTTTCCCGGCTAACCTCGACCGTCCCGTACAACAAGGCGGTTTCACCGAGAGAACCGTGCGGATCCGCCTTGTTGGCGGCCACCCGGGCAGGAAGGGATGCCAGCTCCTTTCGATGCTCTGCAGCCAGGCGTTGCGAAACGCCGTCGAGCCAGTCGAAGGCGACGTCTGCAAAGTTACCCGCGGGGACGTCGACATTCAGCTGCAGATCCAGCGGCAATCCGGCCACTACCACGCTTCCCTCAGGTCTGCCTTACTCCGTCAATGCGCTATTCTGCCCCGCGCAATCCTACGGAACCCCCACGCGGCCCGCGACGACCACGTCGCGAGGTTGCTGGCGAGCTCCCGCAGCCGTCTCATCCGAGCCTCCATCGTGGATGCTGGCAGCTTGATCGCGACCGCAGAAGAACGCTTATGGTGTTTCGACATCTCCGACGCGCTCCAGCCCCAATGGTGCGCGCTCACACCGAGATCCTGCTCACCCTCGCCGACGACCTGCGCGCGCTGGGTGACCTAGGCTCCTGCAAGTCCTACCTCAGCTATCAATCAAGCCGAGGAGCCCAGGGTGACATGGAAGCCAGGAGGCGACCTGAGCGTACGGCGCCACTTCGACCCGACAGCGCAAGGCAGCGTTGCCATGTCGGATTGATTAAACATCTCGATGGTAATGATCAGTCGACATCAGCATGACCGCAACCTTACGCGACTGGCCACGTGCGCTGCCCCCCAAAAAAAAGACCGAATCACTCATCACAAAATCCCTTCACTGCAATTTGCGAGCATTATCAGTTTTCGATATCAATCCGCACAAAGGCGTCTCGGATCTGCCCAGTACTGACGAGCCGGCCCAGAAGGTCCGTTGCAGTCTCAATACCCCCGCGCTCAAATATCACAAGATCAGCACATTGAAAGTACGAGCCATCGAGACATTCCCCCGTAACTTTCCACCGGTCCATAAGGCGTCGAATTTCAGCCAGTGTCAACAGAGTTGCAGACCAACGACTTCCGTCGTCGAGAGCGACCTCCACGTCCACATTTTCGACAACGGTCAGAGCCGGTGCGCAGGACAAGGACGAGATCAGCGATGATGGCGGCGCGGGCATGACTCACTTCGGGCGATCAGCATGGCGTTGAGAACCTTGATGATCTTCTGAGCCGGTCATGCCCGTCTTGCTGCCACCAACATCGGCGCTTCTACTCCAAGCCTCACAAGCCAGACACCGTCACGACTTTGCCGGGGCCCTGGGGACCACCCTGTCACCATTCCCAGTGACGCTGCGCCGAACGGCCAGTTCGACCACCAAGGCACGGCCCTCCTCGCGGTACGCCCATGCGCAGGCATGCGGCGAGCGAGGGCACGGTGACGGGGCACAGCGAGCGCTTCGCGGCTAAATGAGGATGCCTGCCCGCGGCGGCGGCTCGACCGAGGTGGCGACGTGGGTTAAGCAACCGTCGGCCGGCCCTTCAGGGCGCGAGGTCTAGCCGACGTTCATGGGTGCCGTTCCTTGGCCAGCATCCACAGGTACTTGTCGACATCTCGAGGCCGCGCGACTCGCGGCGGAAGAGCCGTTCACGCTGTCTGATGCGGTTGCTTCGCCGTGAGGCCGATCATCCAGGACTGACGCGCGGTGAGTCGCAGCCTGGCCCAGATGGTTCGTTCGATGCCCTCGTGTGGGTGACTGCTCCGCAGCGTGGGACGATGCGCGTCGGAGTCTCGTAGCGTGCCAGCATGGCCGAGCCCGAGTCCCTCAACGCGCCCGTGGCAAGCTATGTACCGGACGCCAATGACATGGAGAAGCAGGCGGCCCACGACAAGATGATGGCGCACATCCGGATAGTCGTGGACCAGGCACCACCACTATCGGACGAGCAGATCTCGCTGCTACGAGAACTGCTCTCCGGTCCGAAGCCGCATCCGTCACGGTTTCGCCGATGGCAGGTGAAGCTCTCCTGCGGACACGGACTACCCACCGAATCGCTGGACGACAACCCGCCCCAGCGTGCGCTCGACTGCACTGAATGTGGCGCGGCAGGCCGGATCGTGGTGGCATTCCAACCACTCGACCGATCAGGTGAACCTCAACCGGACCCGACGACGGCTCCGCGGCTTCCCCGCCGTCGCACCCGAGCCGAGCTAGAGGCACAGATCGCCGACCTCCAAGCGCAGCTGGCCCAACAGCGCGACACAGAACACCCGTAGCCAAACACGCCGCACCGTTCTGGCCGTCAGACGCTCACGTCATTTCTTTCGTTTGGCACGGCAGTCGTGTTCCGCAGCCGGTTACGGTTGGCCGCCAGCGTCATGCGTCTGTCGTGTCTGCGGGACGGGGTTCGGTGTCGACTGCGGATCGGCGGAGGCAAGTGCCTGACCCCGAGCACGATACCCGGTATCAGACCGACGAGGCCCGTGGTGGTGTTCTGGGGTCACCGCGCGGCCTGCTCTCGCTGATCGGTTGCGGTCACTCGGGGAACGGTGTGAGGGCGCGGGCTCGGCGCTTGCGGGGTTGGGCGTCCCTAATCGTCTTCCCCGTGGTCATGGTCGAGGTCCGTCAGGTTGAGCGTGCTGGCGTTGACGCTCAGGGGAAAAGTCGCCGGTGAGCCGGCCACGCACCTGGGCGGCGGTCGCCGACCATGTGGCGGTCAACGTGGCGCCGACGTCATGGCCGACTACGCCAGCACCGCCCCACACCCTTGACCAACGCATACTGGCGGCACCGATGTTCGCGCAGCACGGCGATCGTGGCCGCGTCGAGGGCGACGACACGTTCCCCCGCCGCCGTCTTGACCGGTCCGATGTGGACACGCCCCAGGCACCGAAACCTACGCAGCCGCAACCGATGGATAGCAGGTCAGGCTACACATCTATGAGCGCGCATACAATTAGGCCTTTCCAGGGCCTTCCATGACCTTCTCATCGGCGAGCTGTGGCGAATCAACCCATTCGTAGGACAGATCCCCGGCCACAATCCAGAGTGAGCCACCCGTCATTTGAACCTCATGGCTAAAGCCTTTCTCATGCGGCAAGATCTCATCCAGCTGGACATCACCGAGCCGTCGCGTATCAGGCCGGACATTGCTCTTTCTGGGTTCGGCCGTTATCGAGGTCGAGAATTCGACAACGTCCGCATAACGAATCGCGAGCCCTTGGTCGTGCTTGAATTGGTTTGGCGCAAACCGAATTTCCAGGCAAACGCTGTCGTTCCGATCAGTCAGCCACGCTTCAGCCAGCTTTAGATCTTTAATGCATCTCGACCCATAGAAATTGTAATGATCCTCGTCCAGAGCAAACCTTCTTGCACCTTCTGGCAAGTCGGACTGGATTGCAGGAAGTTCACTTAGGTATAGCTCTGGGTCAAGCGAGTATCCCTTGTGCCATCCATCTTCCACGATAGCTTCGACTCGAATGAATCTCATTAGCAAGCATCTCCCGGAAGCGGCCGCTTCCACTTGTCGCCAGTAACATCTTCATGGCCCTTCGGTTTGATGACCCCCATGGCCCTCATCTTAGTAATGGCGGTGTCTCTGATCGTGTTGTAAACACCCGTGGGCATACCTTCCGGCGCGCCGGTTAGTCCGTGCTTGTTGAAGAAGCCCTGGCTTCCAAAGATGCCGACTTCGCTGCCCCTGTGGTAGACGTGAATCTCAAACCCTGCGTTTCCACCTCGGGATACGAAGGTATCCATCCGCCCCGTATACCCCTGTCCGAAACTCAGCGGATCCATCGGATCGTTGTGGACCAGAACGGGTATGTTACCAGCTAGAACATAGTAGGTGTGGATGTCGGCTACTGTCAGGTTGTGCATGTGCCGGGCAGCGACGAAGTTCCTGACGGCTGTGATAGTGGCCGTCTGTCCGTCCGAGGTTCGGGCGTGTTCGCCGGGCAAGAGCTGGCTGGCGTTGACCCAGCTGTTGCGAGTGAGGCTCCAGAACGGGTGCTCCGCGGTGGTGTGTAGTACCGAGGCACCGCCCCAGGGAGCGAGATGGTGAGGTCGGTCAGGTCGTGGTCGAGGTTGAGGTGGACCGCCGTTACGGCTTTGGCCTCGGTGCGGCCAGTGATCGGGTCGGTCGCGACGACCTCTTCGCCGACTTCCACGTCCTCGATCGGTTTGGTGGAGCCGTCTGCCATGAGTACGTGGGTACCGGGTGCGAAGCTGTTGGCGCGTTTGCAAACCTTGGCGAGCTCGGCGGCTCGTTCTGTGGCGCGGGCGGCTTTTATGCCGCCGGTTGCCCAGCCGATTCCGGGGATGGTGGAGATGGCGGATAGTCCGGCGCCGCCGAGGTCTCCTTCGGCGAGGTAGATGGCGCCGTCGATGGCGTCGCATGGTTCGCCGATGAAGGGAAGGAGTCCGCAGATCGCCAGGGCCCCGTGGGTTGCGGTGGCGCCGTCTGAGGCTGGGCGGGTGACCGGGGTGGACCTTGGTGGTGTTTGGTCGTTGGCGATGTAGCAGCCGCTTCTGCCGCAGAGCTTCCGTGGTCCGGTTGTGGTGGTGGTGCATCCGCCGCGTCCGCAGTAGGTCTGCTGGGTGGGTGGGGGGTTGAGGCATTTGCCGCCGCAGCCGTCGTTGTCGCCTTTGACTTTGACGTAGTCGCCGTTGTGGTCTACGTAATCGGCCCCAGGACCGCAACGGTCGTCGGAGCAGGATTTCATCCCGGTGGGGTCGCTGAAGGTGATGGGGTTGTTTTCGCTGTAGGTGTAGCCGTTCCATTGTTGCGGGTCGGCCCGGTCCATGATCGGGTCTACGGAGATAAACCGACCTATGGCTGGGTCGTACTCGCGGGCGCCGACGTGGGTGAGCCCGGTGGCGGTGTTGATGGTTTTGTTGAGGAAGCCGCGGTTGTCGGGCCAGGCGGAGATGACGCCTCGGGTGTCGCCGTACGGGGTGTACTGGCGCCAGGTGGGTGTTTGGGCGGTGTTGTTGAGGTAGAGGGTGGGTGTTCCTTGGCGGTCGGTGATGGCGAATTTGTAGTTGGTGCCGGTTCCGGTGCGGATGGCCTGGCCGCCGCCGGGCAGGTTGTAGTAGCGGACGCCGGTGATGGCTTGGGTGGTGGTGTTGAGGGTGAGTTGCTGGCCGGGTAGGTAGAGGGTGGTGGTGCCGGGGTCTTTCTGGAGTAGCAGGTTGCCGTCGGTGTCGTAGAGGAAAGTGCTGTTGCCGGCGGTGCTGCCGTTGATGGCGGTGAGTTGGCCGGCGTCGTTCCAGGTGAGGGTTTGGTTGCCGTTGCCGGCGTTGCGGCTGGTCGTGTTTCCGGCGCTGTCGTAGCCGTAGCTGGTGGAGCCGGGTGTCGCGCCGGTGGTGGAGGTGCTGGTGAGGGTGTGCGGCTGGCCGGCGCCGTTGCCGTTGTAGGTGTAGTTGGTGGTGGTGTCGGTGCCGCCGGTGGTGGAGTAGCGGGTCTGCTTGGTCCGGTAGCCGGCGGGGTCGAATTCCCAGCCGGTCCAGTAGGCGCTGGTGCTGCCGAGGTTGCTGCCCACCATGGCGCGGCTTGTCGGTGTTGGCTCGGTGGCGCAGTTGTCGGTGGCGGTCCAGGCCTTGGTGAGCCGTTGCAGGTTGTCGTAGCGGAAGCACTGGGTCTCGGACGTGCTGGCCGAGCCGAGCCGGGTGGAGACCTGCCGCAGGGGGTTACCGACCTTGTCGTAGTCGTAATGCTGTTTGTCGACCTCGTCGGTGCCTATGCGGGTGACGAGTTGGTCGGTGAGGCGACCTGTGTGGTCGTCGTAGGTGTTGGTCACGAAGGCGCGGTTGGGTTGCGCGCCGCCGATGGTTTGTTGTTCCACCCTGCCCCAGGCGTCATAGGTGACGCCTTCGGAGTATTGGCCCAGGTTGCCGCCGAGGATGCTGGGAAGATCGAAGACGGTCGTGTAGTCGTGGTTGAGTGTCTCAGCGGGAAGCCCGCCCTTGTGGAAGTTCTGATCGTGCATCCTTCTGAGTACCGCGGCGCCGACATGTACCCGAATCCGGTACGGACCGGCCGTCCGCGACCTGGCGGGCCCCGCGGGAAAGTGTGGCCCCAACTGCTCGCCTTTCTCGTTGTGAGCGCCCTCGCCATCGGCGGCGTCGTTGTTGGCTACCGCTACATCAAGGAGGATGCCGCGCGGGCACCGGAGCCCATCGCGCCTGTCCTGGCGCCGTCGGAGGCTGAATGCGTCCAGATCAGGGACCTGTTCGCGGCCTGGCTGGACAGCGACCCACCGATCACCATCGAACTGACTGGGCGCCTTAGCGTCGAGACGATCGGCGCCGTCCTAGCCGGCGGCCAACAGTTCACGGCCGGTATGGACACCTTGCCGGCAGAACTGGCCCCGAATCTGCGCGATGCCGTCCAGCGGTACAACGAGGCAGTGGAGGCGCTGAGCAAGGAGCTTTCGGATGGCCCGGCCAACACGTCGCACGTCGAAACCGTGTCGTCCCTGGCCACGTTGATCCACGCTCAATACACATCCTTCAGCCGGAAACATTGTGGGTAGCCACTCGCCGCTGCCCTACGGATGCCCCTGATGTACGCCGTAAGCGTCGTCGCGATTCTGTCGAGCGCTGACCAACCTCTGGCCGCGAACAGCGAGGCTTGGCTGTTGAGCGAGTACACCTGGGGCTGCCACGTTGCCAGGATCCGGTATGCCCGCACCTCAATCCGTAGTGGGCGGACGACGACCCACCAGCACCGCGCGCGTCCACGCGACCGCCTCGAAGTCCGGCACGGCACAGCCCAATATCCGTCATGAAACCAGGCCCGCCAGCCGCCAGACCTGGATGCTGTGGAGGCCAGATCAGCCGTGGACCTTCGCGCTGAACACTCGGCGAGACGCAGAAGCGAGCGGCCGCTTTTCTGTCATGCCGATGTCTGTGCATCTGACCATTGCGGACACAAAGGCCACAGCCTGCGCGCAGTGTCAGCCCTCGTAGCGGATCGCCTTCGCTGCCTCCGGGCTGCCTTGAGATACGCAGGTACCCACGCCAAGGCGAGTACCCACTCTTACGACCGCACGACCGGACGGCGCGGGTGCGGGCGGGCAGCACGTTGCGGCAGTCCTGATCGACCGTTCGGCTCATTCCGCCAGCTGGCACCGCCCCAGGGCGGCGGACAACCTTTGGCACTCCTTAATATCCGCGGGCTCCACCTGAGACCCCCACGGGAGGAACCCCTCAATGCTCAGCCACTTTGCCCGGCGCTGGCTCGCCGGGTTGGGTGTCGTAGGCGCGCTCGTCGCCGCCTCCGCCGCCCCCGCCTCCGCCGCGGCCGACCCGTTCGAGGTCATCGCCCAGGACATGCTTGCCACGGCGGACAGCTTCGGTTTCGCCTACATCTCCGCCCAACCGACTGACTGGGAGCATCCGCACCAGTTCGGCCGCACGACCCTCGACATGGACTACTCCGGCATCTCTGCCTTCGCGGTCCTCGTGCAGCCAGGTGAGGGCTGGGGCTGGGCGTGTGAAACCTCGGACAAGGTCGTGCACTGCGAGACCGAGCTCGCCGAGAGCGACACTCCCTGGCTCGGAATTCAGGCAGCGGGCTTGCCCACCGCCACGCCCGGCCAGTCGGGTCAGCTGAAGTTCGCGATGACCTCCGGTGGCCACACGGTCCGGACGACCTCCACCGTCACCATTGCCGAACGCGTCGACCTCCAGACCGCCTCGGAGGTCACCGTAAGCGGTGCTCCGGGCAGCCTGGTCGGCACGCCGGCGACCGTCCGCAACGGCGGCGAGGCGACCATCCGCGGTGCCGTGCTGGTGATGGGGGGCGACTACCTCTTCCAGTACGCGGGCAACTTTTCGAACTGCCAGCTGATCGACACCGCGGGTACACGCTGCACCTTCGACGAGGAGCTGGAGCCGGGCAAAAGCTACCGCCTTTCCGCCGCGCTGCCCTTCCAACTCCACAAGGACGCCCGGACGGGCGCCAACCTGCTATCCACGAGCCGCTGGTGGACCAAGGACGACTGGGAGCTGGTCAGCCGGGACTTCCCGCAGGACGGCGAGCCGGGCACCGGCACGAGGCTGCGCCTCGTGGAGGACTCCGGGTCAGCTCGCTGGGGCGGCAGACCGATCCGGACGAGACGAACAACTTCACCCAGATCTCGGTGAAGGTGACCGGCGACCAGCTGGCCGATCTGCGCGCCGAGGGCGCGACGGCAAGTGGCGAGAAGGACGATGTCGTCCAGGTGCAGCCGTCCTTCACGAACCTCGGCCCAGCCATGCTCGAGTACTACGGCGAACCGGTGTTCCGCGTCACGATCCCGGAGGGCACCACGGCGGTCGAGGTCTCCTTCGACTGCCAGCCGTACACCTCGGACGACGAGTGGGACCAGTGGAACGCCAAGTGGGGTGAACCGGGCGCCAGGGAGTACGCCTGCCTGGCGACCGAGACCCCGAAGGGCGTCAAGAACCTGTACAACTTCGGCCTACGGATCGACGACGTCGTTGCGGACGCATCGGGTGCCGTCTCCGTCCGGCTTGCCGGCGACCCGAACAGCGAAAACGACAGCGCGAAGATCGTCATCAACCCGACCAACGCGGGCGGCGGCAACGGCGACGGCGGTACCGGCGGCGGTGACGGTGGCCCACTGCCGGTCACTGGCGCGTCCACCGGCCTGTACGCCGGCATCGGCGGCCTGCTGCTCGCCGCCGGCATCGGCGGCTACCTGCTGGCCAAGCGGCGCCGCACCCGCTTCGTCGCCTAATCCAGCCACACCAAACGGTGCCCCGCCGACCACCCGGTCGGCGGGGCACCGCCGTCTCCACCACCCAGACGCCGACGCCAGCAGGACATGCCAGCTGCGCCGCGTCACCAGGGTCTCCCAACAATCGACGCGCGATTGCGCCCGGCCGGTTCGAGCACCAAACGCCTCGCCCCCGGCTCGCCCGCGCCGTCAGGCCAGACACGAGCTGCCCGACTGGCTGGTCCCAGCGACCCAGTACCAGCGGGCCGGACCGCATCCGCTTACGCCGCGATCCCGGCAGTGCGCACCCTGGTCATTGCGACCCGCTGCAGCAGGCGAGCAAGGGCGTCCAGGTGGTATCCGCTGGGAACGGTGAAGGCGAGTGTTGGCGGCGCCTCGGCCGGTCGGGAAGGTCCGATTTCAGGCCTGGGCCGCGCCGTCCAGACTCAGTCGGATCCGTGCATGTGACAGCAGCAGCTCCGCGGTCGCGGTCACCGCTGCCTGGGCCGCCTGCCGGAACACCGTCCAGTAGGTGTCGGCAGTGGTCACACAACTGGCGTGGCCCATATCGTGCTGGATCACCTTCAACGGCACACCAGCCGCACCCGCCAGGCTCGCCGCCCCATGCCGCAGGTCATGCAACCTGACCGGCGGCAACCCCAACTCCTTAACCAAAGCCGCGAAACGGCGGGTCAACCAGTCCGGCCGCACCGGCCGCCCATTCGCGTGCAGGAACACACGGTCCCGCGGCTCCGGCGCCCGACCCCGTTGCGCCTTCTGCGCCCGCCACAACTCCCACAACACCTCCACACTGGCCTCGTCCAACGCAAGCACCCGCACCCCGGCGGCGGACTTCGGCGGCCCCAGATACTCCGTGCCGCCGACCACGACCACCTGTTCTCGGATTGTCACCCGCCTACCGGGCAGGTCCACATCGGACCAACACAGGCCGGCGAGCTCACCCCGCCGCGGACCACGTAGACCGACCAGCCACCACAACGCGAACAACCGATCACCGCGAACCGCTTCCAGGAACCGGGCCAGATGGGCTACGTCCCACACCGCCACCGCCGGCCGGATTCCCGTCCGCTGCCACGCTTCGACGCGTTCGTCGTCCCACACCACCGCATGCGGGCGGGCGCCGTTCGGCAACCGCAGCCGCCACGCCGCGTTCGTACCCACCAAGCCCTGCCGGCGGGCCTCATTCAACGCACTGCGCAACACCGCCCGGATCCGGCCAACCGTCCCCGCCGCGATCAACCGACCACCCCGCACCCGGGTCCGGCAGATCCGATCCATCGCCCGCTGCACCATCTTGGTCCGCAGCTTCGACAACCGCTCCAACCCCAGCTGCGGGATCAGATGCTGATGGACGATCGTCTGGTACGAGCGCAGCGTCGACGGCCGCAACCGGCCCGCACACTCCGACAGCCAAAACTCCAACCACCGCCGCACCGTCCACATCCGGCCGACCGCCTCCGGGCCTGGCAGCCGCAGCAGCTCCCAGCAGGCCCGCTCCGCCTCCGCCCGGGTAGCGAACCCACCCCGGCGCACCCGCACCCGACGCCCGTCCACACCATCGACCTGCACCGCGAAGTACCAGCGCCCATGCCCGACCTCCGCCAGCAGCGCGCACCGCGCCCCCAGTTGCCGGCCGGTCTCCGGGCTACGGCAGCCGCACCGCTTGAACACGCGACCGCCGCTGCCGTGTCCTGTAGTCGTCAAGGTTCTCTCTCTTCTGGTCTGAGAGCGAACTCGCAACCCACAGGCCCGAGGTACAAGACCCCGGCAGCACACCATCCGCGATCCGCCGCGCCCACGGCACGCAGGGCAAGGCCAGCACGGTCATAAAGGCACACAACGTGAGTCACCGGCGTGACCCACACGTGCCCCACACGAACCGAGGGCGCATAGCCAAACGGCTATACGCCCAGCTCACGAATGGTGCGCCGCCAGGGACTCGAACCCCGAACCCGCGGATTAAGAGTCCGCTGCTCTGCCAGTTGAGCTAGCGGCGCTCGCTGACAACGGCAGCAACCTTAACACGGCCCTCGGTGCCGGTTCCAACCGGTTCGCTCGGCACGCCGGGCCGAGTGGCCGAAGCGACACACGCCCTGATCTGGCAGGGTGCTGGACTGGCCACTGGCGGGAGCGCGGGTGGTGCACCATAAACGCTGAGCGCGGCGAGCGCTCTCCAAACCACCAAAGCTGGCACGAGGCCGAGGCCGGGGCGAGCCTTGAAACCGAACGGGGTCGACATGAGCAAGCGCATGCGGGGATGGTGAAGGCTGCCGTGCTGGCGGTGCTGGCTCCGCTGGCTCTCGCCGCCTGCGGAGGCGGCGGTAGCGGTGACACGCCCCGGTTCGTGTCGGGGACCACCGCGGGCCGGTGGCCGGTGCTTCGGCCAGCCCCAGCGCGGCGGCGGAGCAGCCAGCGGCCTTCTCGTTCTCGATCACGCCGGCGGCCAACGCGAAGGGCCTGCCGGTGAGCGCCGAGATCGGCCTCAAGCTCGACGGTGCCGAGGTCACCGCCGTCACGCTGGCCGAGGCGGGCGGTGGCAAGGTGTCTGGCACGATCCGCGACGACGGTACGTCCTGGGTGCCCAGCAGCCCGCTGAAGTACGGCAAGAAGTACACGGCGACCGTGACCGCGTCCAAGGGTGGGGCCTCGGCCACCCAGACCACGACGTTCACCACGATGGGTGAGCCGGGCAACCGGGTGGGCACTGGGCTGTACCTCTTCGACGGCAAGACCTACGGCGTGGCCATGCCCGTGGTCGTGGAGTTCCACCCGGGCGTCCCGAAGAAGGATCGGGCGAGCGTGCAGAAGCGCATGTTCGTGAGCACCGACCCGCCGCAGCCGGGGCGTGGCACTGGGTGTCCAACGGCACGCAGGCCTATTACCGCGCGCCGGAGTACTGGCAGTCGGGTACGAAAATCACCGCGCGTATCGCGCTGGGTGGGCACCCGATGGGCTCCGGGAAGTATGGGGACACGGACCGCAAGGCGACCGCGAAGATCGGTGAGCGGTTCGAGATAAAGGTCGAGAACAAGACCAAGAAGATGACGGTCCTCAAGAACGGCAAGGTCGTGAAGACGCTGCCGGTGAGCCTGGGCAAGAAGGCCACACCCTCGGCCAGCGGCACCATGGTGGTGATGGACAAGAAGGAGCAGACCGTCTTCGACACCACCGACGACCCCAACCCCGCCGACCGGTACCGGGTGGACATCGCCTTCGCGCAGCGGCTGACCTGGAGCGGGCAGTACATCCACGCGGCACCGTGGTCCGTGGCGCAGCAGGGCCGGACCAACGTGTCGCACGGCTGCGTCAACGTCTCCACCGAGAACGCCAGCTGGCTCTTCAGCCAGACCAAGATCGGTGACCCGGTGACCGTGACGGGGACCGAGGAGAAGCTGGCACCCGGCAACGGGTGGACCGCGTGGAACATGAGCTGGAAAGAGTTCATCAAGGGCAGCGCCCTGCCAGTAGCACCATAAATGTCAATAAATGGGGCGAAGTCGAGTGTTCAACACCACGGCATGAAACCAGGATTTGGCGGAGCCCGTCATTAGAGGAGGATTGACCCCTGCGCCTGGGTACTGAGCGCAGGGGCATCGACAACTTGCGAGGGAATCATGGCAGCGATGCGATCGCACCGACGTACGCCGAGCCGGAAGTCCGCGTGGCGCGCGTTGTCCGCCGCGGCGCTGGCCGGCACCCTCGCCCTGCTCACCGCCTGCGGCAGCGACTCGCCCGCCGCCTCGTGGAACGACGGCAAGAACGAGGGCGGCGGCCAGCAACAGCAGCAGCAGGAAGACAGCGGGCCTAAGCAGGGCGGCACCGTCACAAGTCCGGCCGCGGACGCGAAGGACGTGCCGGCATCCACGCCGATCGCGTTCACGCTGGAAAACGCGAGCAACCCCACGGTCGAGCTCAAGAGCGCGAGCGGCGAGAGCGTCAAGGGCGCGATGCAGGAGGACGGCAAGTCGTGGCTGCCCGAGGGGGCGCTCGACTACGGCACCAAGTACACGGCGACGGTCAACGCGACCGGTGCGGACGGTAAGCCGACGTCGAACAGCAGCTCGTTCACGACGATGGCGAAGCCCAGCAAGGTGGTGCGGGTCTCCAGCTTCCTCGGCGAAAACCAGGTCGTCGGCGTGGGCATGCCGATCATCGTGCAGTTCGGCCGCGCGGTGCCGAAGGACTACCGCGACGACGTGCAGGCGCGCCTCTCCGTGCAGTCCACGCCGGAGCAGGAGGGCATCTGGCACTGGATCAGCCCGACCGAGGTGCACTACCGGCCGAAGACGTACTGGCAGTCCGGCACCAAGATTTCATACAAGATGCAGACCGGCGGGCTGCCGATGGGCGACGGCTACTACGGGCGCGCCGACGTCAGCGTCGAGATCAAGATCGGTCCGTCGTTCATCATGACGGTCGACAACAAGACCAAGAAGATGACCGTCACCAAGGACGGCAAGGTCATCAAGACCATCCCGGTGAGCCTCGGCAAGCCGAGCACGCCGTCGTCCAGCGGCACCATGGTCGTCATCGAGAAGCAGCGCAAGACCGTCTTCGACACCATGGACGACCCCAACCCGGCCAACCGCTACCGCACCCCGATCGACTTCGCGCAGCGGCTCACCTGGAGCGGCCAGTTCATCCACGCCGCGCCCTGGTCGGAGGGGAAGCAGGGCCGGGTCAACGTCTCGCACGGCTGCGTCAACGTCTCCGAGGCGATGGGCGGCTGGCTCTTCGGCCAGACCCGCATCGGTGACGTGATCACGGTGAAGAACACCGAAGAGAAGCTTGAGAACGGCAACGGCTGGACCGACTGGAACATGAGCTGGGACCAGTACGTGAAGGGCAGTGCGATCCCCTACAACGGGTAGGGGATCGGCACCAAAGAGGGTGACTGAGGGGATTTGAACCCCCGACACCCGGGACCACAACCCGGTGCTCTGCCAACTGAGCTACAGCCACCACGTCAGCCACGCCGGACACGCCGGTGCGGTGCGCCGACCAATGATAGCCATACCCTGGCCCGATCCGTCGACAGGGTAAGCGCCGAACCTCAGAGGGTCGCGGCGATCGCCTTCGCGGACTCCACGTCCGGCCCGGGCAGCGGCACGAAGATCGTGCGGCGGTAGTACTCGAGCTCGCGGATGCTCTCCCGGATGTCCGCGAGCGCGCGGTGGGCCAGCCCCTTGGTGGGCTGGCCGAAGTACACCCGGGGGTACCAGCGCCGACACAGCTCCTTGATCGAGGAGACATCGATCATGCGGTAGTGCAGGTGGGCGTCGAGCCGGGGCATGTCGCGCGCCAGGAACCCACGGTCGGTGGCGATCGAGTTGCCGCAGAGGGGCGCGCTGCGAACGTCGGGCACCCACTGGGTGATGTACTCCATGATCATGTCCTCGGCCTCCAGGAGTGAGACCGCCGAGCGACGGACTTCCTCCGTGAGGCCGGATTTTTCATGCATGTCACGGACAACATCGGGCATCGCGGCGAGCGCCGCCTCGTCGGCGTGGATCACCACGTCGACGCCATCACCGAGCACGCGCAGGTCAGGGTCGGTGACCAGCGCGGCCACCTCGATCAGCGCGTCCTTACCAAGGTCGAGCCCGGTCATCTCACAGTCGATCCAGACCAGAAGATCAGCCACGGGGTCAGCCTACGCGCCGACGGTCCTCCATCACCCTGGCCGAAGCGCCGTTACGCTGCTGAACATGCCGAAAGCCATCCGGATCGCCACCGTCACGGCAATCGCCGCCGCGGTCGCAGCCTTCCTGGAGTGGTACGGCAACCGCCATGACTTCTTCGACCTGCGCATATACGTCAGCGCGATGCGGTGGTGGGCGGATGGCCACCCGCTCTACGACTACGTCCAGCCCGACCGGGTGCAAGGGGAGCTCTACTTCACGTACCCGCCGTTCGCCGCCGCGCTGCTCCGCCCGCTCGCCGAGATCCCGATGGGCGCCACGATCGCCATCTTCCTGATCGGGACCGCGGCGGCGATCTGCGTCACCACCTGGTGGCTGGTGCACCCCGTCGCGCTCCGCCACGGGCAGCCGCCGTGGTTCGTGGCGGGGATCGCCATCCCGCTGGTGTTCGTCATCGAGCCGACCCGCGAGACGTTCGCGTTCGGCCAGATCAACATGCTGCTGGTCGTGCTGATCCTCGGTGACCTGCTCCTTCTGATACCCAGAAACTCGCGCTGGGCCGGGGTGGGCGTGGGGCTGGCGACGGCGCTCAAGCTGTACCCGGGAATCTTCATCGTCTATCTCCTGGCCGCACGGCGCTGGCGCGCCGCGATCGCCGCGAGTGCGGCGGCGGCCGGGGCCACCCTGCTGGCGGCGGCGATGGCGCCGCGGGACTCGTGGCAGTTCTGGACGCACGAGCTGTGGGCGACCGACCGGGTGGGGCGCACCGACTACACCGCCAACCAGTCGCTGTTCGGCCTGCTCGGCCGCGCCGCGCTGCCCGCCGAGCCCAGCCGGCTCGTGTGGCTCGGGCTTGTCGCGATCATCGCGGTGTACGGCATCCGCCGCGCCGCCCAGGCCGCCCGTGCCGGCGACGAGGTCGCGGGGCTCGCGCTGGCCGGGCTGGTGGGGGCGCTGGCCAGCCCGATCGCATGGACACACCACGTGTACTGGTTCGTGCCGGCCTTCGTCGTGCTTATCGACGCTGGCCTGCGCGAACGCGACCTGAGACCGCGACTCGCGCTGCTGGGGATGGCGGCCGCCGGCTTCCTGGTACTGCTGCGTGGCGTGGTCTCGTTCGACGACTGGGGTATCGCGCCGCTGCCGACCGACACGGTGGACGAGTTTGTGCGGCGCAACGCGTATGTGCTGCTCACGCTCGTGTTGATCGCCGTCCTGCCGGTGCGAACCGGGGTGCTCGATTATCGCAGACGCGGGGCGAAATGGACAGATCTACCTAGCCATGCCCGAGTCGGCTAATCTGTCCTTAACAGACAAGCTCCTCATCCTCCCCAGAATCAACAAGCACACCGTTTCCCCCGGTGAGGGTGGCCCTCCGCAAACGGCATGTGGAGGGCCACTCACCGTGTTGCGTGCTCAGTCGCGGTTTCGGCGCGCGGTGGGCGGGAGAGCGGCGGCACCGATCTGTCCGTGGGCAGGCCGGCGGCGGTCTTGCGGCGGCGGGTGGAGCGGGACCCGGTGCCGAGTGCCCCAGCGCATTGGCCAGGTCAGCCGAGCCAGGCAGGTCCGGACCGATCGGCCCGGCCTCTTCGGCGTCAGCCGCGTCCGGTCCCGAAGGCTCGCCACCCGCGCGCTGTCCCGAAGCCCCGCGGAAAGCTCGCCGTCCCGGGAGCCCTCGGCCAGCTCGCCGCCCCGAAGCCTGGCCGCCAGAGGCCAGCGCAGGGGCAGCCACGACAGCGCCTGCGGCCGGGGCGGGCAGGACGGGGCCTGGGGCACGACAGTGGCGCCTGAGACCGCGCCAGGCGGGACGGAAGCCGAGGCGTAGGCAGGAGTCGCGGCGGGCGGGAGTGGAGCGCCAGGGGCGGGCAGCGGGGCCGGGGTGATGGACACGCTGGGCTGAGGTGGCCAGGCCAGGATCGGCTGTACCGGCATCGGGGTTGGTGCGGCCCACCCCGGACGAGCCCCTGCGGCGACCGGCGTCGGAGCCAGCGTGGGCGGGGGCAGGACGTCGGCGAGGGTCGCCGGGCGGGCGCGCGCCGGCCGGCGTACCGGCCAGGCCAGCGTCGCCACGCCGAGCACGATCAGGGCCGCCCCCGCCACCAGCAGCCCCCACGTCGCGGGGGCGAGCCAGCCGGGATGTACCTCCACGCCGAGGTCGACCGTCACGCCGGCGCTCGCGTCCCGGTGCTGCATGGCCGTCCACAGCGCACCGCCGACCAGCAGCACCGGCAGCCCGATGGTGAGCAGCAGCAGGCCCGCCGCCGTACGCACGATCCGCATTACCCGTTCCCCCTCGTCAAGCCGGGGGACAAAGCCCCCTGCTCAGGAGAACGAGCCGAAAAGCCTCACGACGCCCGGCGGCTCCGAGTAAACGCCAAGCCGCCGAGGACCAGGCCACCCAGGCCAGCGACAAGCGCCACGACGGCGAGGATCAGCGGTAGGCCGTTGTCGTCCTCCTCAGGTGCCGCCGAGGCGCCAGGAGGGGCTGACTGGGCGGCGGAGAAGCCGGAAGACGTGGAGACGAGGGTGAGCACCGGGGCGGGATCCTCCGGCTCCTCGGCACCCGGCCGCGGCTCCTCGATCCACCGGGAGACCTCGTTGTCGGAGTACGTCTGGAGGGCCTTGAAGACCATCTTGTCGACGTCGGGCAGCGGGCCCATCGACACCGGAAACTCCATGAACTCGCCGGGCTTGACGCCGCCACCAGCCGCCGCGGTCCAGGTGATCTTCGAGACCACCTCGCTGATCTGGCTGCCGTGCACGTCGACCGGCGGGTCGACCTTGCGCCGCTCCACCGCCGTCGTCCAGCCGGCCACCGGCATGACCGAGACCGAGCCGACCGGCGCGTTCTCGGGGAGGACCACCTCCAGCTTGACCGTGGCGGCGGTGTCGCTCTCGTTCGGCACCCGGAACGCCAGCCGCGCGAAGCCGCCCTTCTCCGCCTCCTGTGGATTGACGGTGACGTGCGCTGACGCCGGCGCCGCGAGCGCCAGCAGGAGCGCGGCGGCGGCGCCGAGTACGAGAGCAACGCGTTTCATCGGGAACCCTTCTCCTAGCTCACCGGCACGGTGGCGGTCACCGTGGCCTGGTCGATATCGGAAATACGTACCGTGAACTTGAGCTGCCAGTCGCCCTCGAGCGGGAGGGTGATCTCACCGGTGGCGTGGTTGTCGGTGAGCGGCAGCAGCGGGATGTCGACCGGCGCCACGTCGTTGGCGGGCAGCGCGGCGGTGCCCTTCCACTCGACCACCGGCAGCGGCTTGTTCGCCTTGTCGTAGGCGTAGAGGTGGACCGAGTTGTTGCCCTTCTTCGCCGGGTCGACGTCGACCTGGAGCTTGAAGAGGTTGCTGTCGAGCGTGGCGGAGTAGAAGCCGGGCCCGCCGAGCTCCTCGTTCGCGGAGGCGGTGCGCGCCGGGGTGGTCTGCACCAGCACCGCGGAAAGGCCCAGCACGACGGCGGTGACGGCAAGTTCGACACCGACCGTGCGACGCAGCCGCCGCGGTCCGCCGTCACCAAGCCGGTCGCGGACCAGCTTGCGGGAGTACGCGGCGACGGCCACCACGGCGCCGAACAGCACCACCTTCGCGATGATCAGTCGGCCGTACGTCGTCGACACGAGCGCGTCCGGCGTACCCACCTCGATCAGCGCCTGCACCGTTCCGGCCAGCACAAGCGCGGCCACCGCCAGGGTCGCCCAGCGCGACCAGATCGGCAGGATCGCCCCCAGCTCGCGGTCGTTGGCCTGGCGCAACAGGAACGCGAACAGCATCACCAGCCCGCCCAGCCACACCGCCATGCTCGTCAGGTGCACCGCGTCGACCACCACCGAGACCGCCGCGACCGGTGAGGCGGCCGGGTGGCCGGCGACCGGCCAGGTGATGACGGCCGCCCCGCCCAGTACCGCCAGCAGGATCTGGTCGACCCGGCCGGTCTCGCCGCGTAGCAGCGGGCGGAGCAGCAGCGCGATCGCCACCAGCAGCCCCAGCCGGATCAGGTGCGCCGTACCGAACGTGCTGGACAGCACATTTCGGAGCCCGCTGCCGTCGACGTCGAAGAGCCCGCCGCCCGTCGTGTACGGCACCTGGAGCCAGATTCCGGCGAGTGTGGCGAGTGTCACCAGCCCAACGCCAGTCCAGACCACATTCCCCGGGCCGCTGCGCGAGAGCCGGGTCGGCCACAGCAGGCTGATCACCAGGACCGGGCCGACAAGCAGGACCAGGCCGGCGTACCCGATGTAGCGCGCCACCTTCGTACCGGTGGCCACCGCCGGGTCGTCGCCCTGCTGGTCGGCAGTGTCGCTGGGCGTGGTGGAGGGGGCGCCGACCGAGTAGGTGAATCCGCCCGCCACCGGGTGGCTGTCCGCCGAGATCACCCGGTAGCTGACCAGGTACGTCCCCTGCGCACCGGTCTCCTGTATCGGGATCGTCACGACCGCACCGTCGAAGCTTGCGTCGCCCTGGTCCACTCGCTTGCCGTCCGGGCCGATCACGCGCACCCGGTCGGGCACCTTGCGCACCGACTCGCTGAAGGTCAGTACGACTTCGGTCGGCGCGGCCTGGAGCACGGAGTTGCCGATCGGGTTGCTGCTGGCGAGCACAGCGTGGGCGCTGGCGGGGGAAGCCGGAAGCGCCAGGGTGGCGAGCGCGCCGGCGAGGATGGCCAGCACATAAAGCGGGAGTCGCGAGGCTACGGACCTCGGCCCCGACGGCGGACGAGCGCCGAGCGACGGAGCGTGGAAGGCACAGCGGGGGGCGCGGCGGGTCATGCCGGCCATAATTTCTGAGCCGGGCGCGCGAACGCGAGCCGGGTCGCATAGCCGGTCATGGCTGTGTAGTCGTTGGACGGCCGGAAAAAGTTCCCGGAGGGGCACACATCCTTTTTTCAGCCATCCCGCGTACCCTGAGGTGCCGTGATTCCTGCCCAGCGTGATGGCCACGCCGCCGATGAGTGGGTGGATGCTGCCCGCCTCGGCGACCGGTTCGCGCAGGCGGAGTTCGTGCGGGTCACCCAGGTCGAGGTGTGGCGGTTCGTCGCCGCGCTTGTCGATCCGGGCAGTGCGGACGATCTGACGCAGGAGACCTACCTGCGGGCGTTCCGGGCACTTCCCTCGTTCGAGGGGCGTTCCAGCGCGCGTACGTGGCTGCTCGGCATCGCCCGCCGGGCCTGCGCCGACCACGTCCGCACCGTGGTCCGCCGCCGCAAGCTCGACGAGCGGCTAGCCGTGCAGGCGGCGACCGACGGCCCCTACCCTGACCCGGCCGGCCAGTTCGGCGCCGCCGACCTGCTGCGGCGGCTGCCAGACGAGCGGCGCGGGGCGTTCGTGCTTACCCAGGTGCTCGGCTTGTCGTATGCGGAGGCGGCGGACGTGGAGGGCGTGCCGGTGGGCACCATCCGCTCCCGCGTCGCACGCGCCCGCGCCGACCTCGTGGACGCGGTCGGCGACGCGCTCGCGAGCTAGGGCGCCACCACACCGAGACCCACGGCATACGCCGCAGAAGCAACCTCCAGAAACCGTAGGACGACTAAATGAATGTGACCGCCGCGAGCACGCCCGTTTCGCCCACATTTATGAGTAGATGGCGTACCGCGCAGCCCTGGCTCGGCACGCTGGTTCGCCTGGGCCTCGCCGCCGTCTGGCTGGCCGCCGGCGGTGCCAAGGTCGGCGACCTCGCGGGGTCCGGCCGGGCCGTCAACGCCTACGACGTGATGCCCTACGACCTGGCCAAGGTGATCGGCGCCGCGCTCCCCTTCGTCGAGCTCGCGCTCGGCGTACTCCTCGTGGTGGGCCTCGCCACGCGACTTGCCGCCGGCGTCTCGGCGGCGCTGTTGGTGGTCTTCATCGCGGGTATCACGCAGGCGTGGGCGCGCGGCCTGCAGATCGACTGCGGCTGCTTCGGCAGCGGCGGGCAGCTCGCCGCGGGCCAGAGCCCCACCTACGGCCCCGAGATCCTGCGCGACCTGGGCTTTCTCGTGCTAGCCGGGTTCCTCCTGATCTGGCCCCTCACCCGTTTGTCCATCGATAGTTGGCTGGAGAAGAAATGAGTTCCAGGGCCGGGCAAAAGCAGGCCTCGCGGGCGGTACGCGACTACATCGCCCGGGAGAAGCGGCGTACGCGCACGCTGTGGGCGACGATCGCGGCGGTGGCGGTGCTGGTGATCGCCGGGCTGATCGGCTGGGGTGTGGTGGCGAGCCAGAATTCCGGCGGGTTCACGCCGCCGCCGGGCGCGGTGGAAAACGGCACCGGCATCAAGGTCGGCAGCGGGCCGGTCCAGATCGACATCTACGAAGACTTCATCTGCCCCGTCTGCGGGCAGTTCGAGCAGCAGACCGGCGGCACGATCGACCAGCTGGTCGCCCAGGGCAAGGCCGCTGCCGTGTACCACCCGGTGGCCTTCCTCGACCGTGCGTCCAGCACCGACTACTCCACCCGGTCCTCGGCCGCTTCCGGGGCCGCGGCGGAGGGCGGTAAGTTCCGGGAGTACGCCAAGGCGCTCTTCGCGCAGCAGCCGGCCGAGGGGAGCGCCGGCCTCAGCGACGACCAGCTGATCCAGATCGGCCGGTCTGTCGGCCTCGGAGACGCCTTCGCCCAGGCGGTACGGGACGGGAAGTACAAGCCGTGGACGGCACATGTGACCGACGCAGCGAGTGGGGACCGCGTAAACGGCACACCCACCGTGCGGGTGAACGGCAAGGACGTCCAGCCCACGACACAGGCGATCCAGGCAGCGGTCGGCTGAGAACGCTCGTCTGCGCGGCGGCCGCCGGTGTCCTGCTCGCACTGGCGGCACCGGCCGCGGCGTACGCGCACGGGGGCGACGCCCCGGACGCCACCAACTACCGCACGGTGGTCACGTCCGCGCCGCCGATGGAGGGGCTGACGGTACGGGCCGTCGAGGCGGGCGCCCGGCTGGAGCTCGACAACCGCACGGGCCGCACGCTCGAGGTGCTCGGCTACGACGGCGAGCCCTACCTGGAGGTACGCCCCGACGGGGTGTACGAGAACACGCGCTCCCCCGCCACGTACCTCAACGAGACGCTGGCCGGTGACGCCGAGCCGCCGCCGACCGCCGACCCGACCCAGCCGCCGGAGTGGCGGCGCGCCTCGGACGAGCCGGTGGCCCGCTGGCACGACCACCGCACGCACTGGATGAGCGCGGAGCCGCCGCCGGCCGTGCGCGCCGACCCCCGCCAGGAGCAGCGGGTACGCGACTGGGTCGTGCCGCTGCGCGACGGCGTGTCCACGATGGAGGTACGCGGCACGCTCGACTGGGTGCCGCCGCCGAGCCCCGGCGTGTGGTGGGCGTTCGTCATCATCGTCGGCGCCGCCGTGGCCGCGCTCGGGCTGTGGTCGCGGGCCCTGCCGGTGCTGGCCGGGCTGGCCGTCGCGCTGGGCCCGCTCGCCATCGGGTACGCGGTCGCCCGCGAGGTCGACGCCGGCACCACCGGGGTCGGCCGCGTGCTGGTGGGGCTGCTGGTCGGTCAGGTGTGGCCGGTCGCCACCGCGCTGGCCGTGATCGCCGCCGGCGTGTACGCGTTCCGCCGCCGGCCGGCCGCCGACTTCGCGCTCGCCATGGCCGGCACCTGCGTGGCCGTCTTCGCCGGTGCCGCCAACGCGGCGGTGTTCGCCCGCGGTGTGGTACCCGTGCCATGGTCGCCAGGGCTCGCCCGGCTGGTGATCCTCGCGGTGATCGCGGTCGGCGGAGGCATGGCGGTGGCGGCCGCCCTGCGCATGCGCGAGGCGGCGCGTGCGGCAGCACCTGAGCCGGAGCAGGAAGAGCCGGCTACCTCGTAACCGCGAAACCGTACGGCAGCTCCAGCCGGTGCCGGGCGAGCAGCTCGGAGTCGGTCAGCAGCTCACGCGTGGGCGCGTCGGCCACGATCCGCCCCTCGTCGAGGATCACCGAGCGATCGCAGAGCTCCAGCGCGTACGGCAGGTCGTGGGTGACCATCAGCAGCGTCACCGGCAGCGACCGCAGGATCTCGGCCAGCTCGCGCCGGGCCGCCGGGTCGAGGTTGGACGACGGCTCGTCGAGCACCAGGATCTCCGGGCGCATCGAGAGCACCGTCGCCACCGCGACCCGCCGTCGCTGCCCGAACGAGAGGTGGTGCGGCGCCCGGTCGCGGTGCTCGCTCATCCCGACCGCGGCCAGCGCCTCGTCGACCCGGGCGGTCAGCTCGGCGCCGCGCAGCCCCAGGTTGGCCGGACCGAACGCGACGTCCTCGCCGACCGTGGGCAGGAAGAGCTGGTCGTCGGGGTCCTGGAAGACGATGCCGACGCGCCGGCGGATCTCCGCCAGCGTGCCGCGGTCGCGGTCGACGGTCAGTCCGCCGACCGCGACCGTTCCCCCACCAGCGGTAAGAATGCCGTTCAGGTGCAGGACCAGCGTGGTCTTGCCGGCCCCGTTGGGGCCGAGCAGCGCCACCCGCTCGCCCCGGCCTATCGAGAGGTCGACCCCGCGCAAAGCCACGTGCCCGTCGGGGTACGCATACTCGACTCCACGCACGTCCAGCGAGAGTGGTTCAGTCATCGGGGCCCCGGGGAGATCTGGAGCGCGGCGGACGATCTTCTTGAGTGATCATCCCAGGATCACCGCGGTCCCCGCGATCGCTGCTGCCGCCACCGGCAGGGTAGCGGCAGCCAGCCACTGGCCCCGGGTGGCCGCCCCGACCGCGAGCCAGGCGGCGGGCATCCGCCCCTCGTATCCGCGGGCCACCATCGCCAGGTAGACCCGCTCGCCCCGCTCGAACGCGCGCAGGAAGAGCGCGCCCACTCCGGTGGCGAAGCCGCGCAGCTGCCACAGGAAGCGCGGGTCGTCCCCCGCGAGATCCGCGCGATCCGCATCCGGCGGGCCTCGCCGCCGAGTACGGCCAGGTAGCGGAGCATGAACGTGGCGATCTGCGTGATGATCTGCGGGCAGCGCAGCCGGTCCAGGCCGACGATCAGGTCACGCGTCGTCGTGGTCGCTGCCAGGATCAGCGACAGGAGTACGCCGAGCGTGCCCTTGGCCAGGATGTTGAAGCCGCCGTACAGGCCGTCGCGGGACAGCTCCAGCCCGAGGAACGTGACCTTCTCGCCGGCCGCGATGAACGGCAGCGCGACCGCGAGCAGTACGAACGGCACCTCCACCAGCGAACGTTTGGCGAGCCAGCCGGGCGGCACCCGCCCGATCGCGGCGAGGATCGCGACAAGTACGGCGTACCCCGCGAAGGCCCAGAGAGCCTCGCGCGGGGTGATCACCACTACCACGGTCGCGGAGACCATCGCCGCGATCTTCACTTCGGGCGGGAGCCGGTGCAGCGGGGTGTCCCGGTCCAGGTGGAGGACGTGCGCGTGGCCGGCGCCCACGCCTAGCCCTTCCGCTCCCCGGCCTCGGCCGGGGAGCGGCGGCCGCGGGCCAGCCAGAAGAGGCCGCCCCCGATCGCGAAGGTCAGCAGCACGCCCGCCACGCCGGCGAGGCCGGTCGAGACGTACGCGTTGTCGATGCCGCTGATCCCGTAGTCGGCGAACGGGCTGTCCGCCGTCTCGCTGTCCTTCGCGTTCTGCGCCATGCACGAGCCGCCGGTGATCTCGTCGTTTTCGTCGACCGTGCAACCCTTGGTGGAGGCCGAGTCGAGCCCGTCCGGCGAGCCGGATGCGAAGTTGCTCACCACGCCGGCGAGCAGCAGCGCCACCAGCAGGCCGCCGAGGATGAACCAGGTCGTCTTCTTCACGCCGCCACCCCTTGCGCGGTCGCCGGCTGAACCCGCTTGAGGCCGCGCAACGCGTACACGAGATCGGGCCTTGTCTTTGCCACGGTCATGACGGTGACGGCCGCGATCAGGCCCTCACCGATGCCGATGAGGATGTGCGTGCCGGCCATGATGCCGGCGACAGAGCCGAGGCCGTAGTGCTCGAGCTCCGTGGTGCCGCCGAGCGCGTACTGGAGCACGAAGCTCTGCGACGCGGCGACGACCGCGACCACCGACGCGACGAACGCGGTGATTCCGAGCCCCGCCGGCGTACGCGGCAGCACCCGCAGGAGCAGGAAGATCAGCAGGTACGCGACCGCGGTGCCGACGAGCGCCATGTTGGTGACGTTGGCGCCGAGCGCGGTGACCCCGCCGTCGGCGAAGACCAGCGCCTGGACGATCAGCACGACCGACACGCACAGCGCGCCCACCCAGGGGCCGACCAGCAGCGCGGCCATCGCGCCGCCGAGGAGGTGGCCGCTGACGCCTGGCAGTACCGGGAAGTTGAGCATCTGCACGGCGAAGATGAACGCCGCGACAAGGCCCGCCATCGGCGCGAGCCGGTCGTCGAGGTCACGCCGGCCGCGCGAGACGCAGTACGCGAGCGCCACGAGGGCGATCACTCCGTATATGGCCGATACGGGGCCGTTGAGCACCCCGTTCGAGATGTGGAGCGCGACAGCTTCCATGGTCGGGAGCTTATTTCCGCTCCTGCTTTCTTGCCAAGACCTGGCAATAAGCCATGTTCCGGTAGTGTTCGGGACATGACCGAGACATCTCGCCTTGCCCCGGTGACATGGCACCGGACTTCGCACTAACCACCGACACCGGCGAGACGCTCTCCCTCAAGGAGCTGCGCGGTCGCAAGGTCGTGCTGTACGCGTACCCGGCCGCGATGACGCCCGGCTGCACCAAGCAGGCGTGTGACTTCCGCGACTCGCTGGCCTCACTCCAGGCCGCTGGATACGAGGTGGTCGGCATCTCGCCGGACAAGCCGGCCAAGCTGGCGCAGTTCCGCGAGCGGGACGCGTTGACCTTCCCGCTGGTGTCTGACCAGGACAAATCGGTGCTGACGGCGTACGGGGCATACGGGGAGAAGCAGCTCTACGGCAAGACCGTCACCGGCGTGATCCGGTCGACGTTCGTCCTCGACGAGGAGGGCCGCGTCGAGCGGGCGCTCTACAACGTCAAGGCCACCGGCCACGTCGCCAAGCTCCGCAAGGACCTGGGGCTGGACTGAGTAGACTCCTTCCCGTTGCGGGAGTGGCGTAATTGGCAGCCGCGTCAGGTTTAGGTCCTGGTGTCCGAGAGGACGTAGGGGTTCGAGTCCCCTCTCCCGCACTGGATCTCACCAGTAAACCGGCCGTTCGTAGATGACCGGCAGGATGAGGGTATGGCGATCCGGTTCGAGCTTGACCCTGCCCTGACGTCCGCCCTGCGGGAGGCGGTCGTGTCACTCTGGACGGACGTGACCAACGCGGGCGGTGCGGTCGGCTTCGTGGATCCGGTCGCGCGTGACGAGGTGCTCCCCACGGCCGATGCCGCCTTCGCGGCGATCGACGACGGGCTGGATCGGCTGCTCGCCGGGTACGAGGGCGAGCGGCTCGTGGCGATGCTGATCTTCGTGGACAACCGGTTCGTGCTGAAGGACCACTGGTGCACGCTCAAGCGCGTGATGGTCCACCCCGACTGCCAGGGGCGGGGTACGGTGTCGCGCTCATGCGGGAGGCCGAGCGGCTGGCGCGGCAGCTCGGGCGGGAGGCGCTGCACGTCACCGTGCGAGGCGGGCTCGGGCTGGAACGGTTCTACGCCGCCCTCGGGTACAAGGAGGTCGGCCGGCTGCCCGGAGCGCTGCGGGTAGGTCCCGGCGACGACCGCGACGAGACCCTGATGTGGCTACCACTGCGTTAGCAGCTAGCGGCAGCGCGTCCGAGCTGCTGGTCCACGACGGCGGCCGCGGGGGCGAGTGACGGCGGCGCCTCGGTCGTGGCCTTCGGTGAGGGCGAGGCCGACGGCTTGCGCGCCGGCGTCGGTGTGGGCTTGGACACGGGCTTGGCCGCGCCCGCGCCGTACAGCCGGACGTTCGTCTTCTGCACCTGCTCCGGGGCCATCTTGATGCCCGTGGCGGTGGCCTGCTGGCCGTACACGTCAGTGACCCGGATCGTGTACGGGCCGGGGCCGAGCCCGCTCTCGTAGATCCAGTAGTTGTAGTCGGCGCGTTCAGTCGCCCGCCATGCCGAGCCGGAGCGGACCTCGACCGAGCGGAGCGGGTTGCCGTGGTTGGCGACAAGCACGGCGAACCAGTACCGGGACGCGCCCTCCTTGATCCGGAAGCTGAGCGGGCCGGGCACGGTCGGGTTTGTGGCGGCCTTGTACGAGACCGACACCACCCCGTCGACCGGGTTGGCGATCTTCGCGAACGCCTCCTTGCTCAGGTCGAGGTGGCCAGGCTCGCACTCGGGACACTGGTCCATGATCAAGACACGGACCTTGCCTTTGGGGCCGGTGACGTCCAGGTAGCCGCCGCAGGCCGCCCCTGCGGAGTACTCCGACGGGCCGAGCGCGACATAAAGGTGGTCGTCCGGGGCACTCACGAGCGAACAGTTGCCGCCCGCACCCCGGAGTCGTAGAAGGTCGCCTTGCCACGGTGGACGGTGTTGCCGGTAGGCGGAGCCGCGCAGGCCGGCGACGGACCCGAGCGCAGGGTCAGCACAGCGGCTGTCACGGCCGCGAGTAGGACCGCGACCCCGACGAAGACCCAGCGGCGACCGACAAGCACCGCCAGATGCTGCCGGACCGCGGTGCCCCAGGGCAACGGCTCTAAGCGAGACCTAAGCCAAGGGCATTGCCAGTGAATGAGTTCATGCATAGAGTCAGGCTGTGAATGACACCGACGGCGTAGTCGGGCTGTTTCAAGGCGTCCGGCTCACCCCGACGCAGCGGCGCATCGCGCACAGCCTGGTGCAGCACGCGTCCTCGGCGGCATTCCTCTCGGCGGCCGAGGTGGCCGACCTTGCCCGGGTGAGCCAGCCGTCCGTAACCAGGTTCGCGATGGCCCTCGGCTATGACGGCTTCCCCGCGCTGCGCCGCCGGCTGCGCGAGCTCACCGGCAACGGCGCTGTGGCCGCACCCCCCGAGGCCGGCAGCGAGGTGCAGCAGGCCGTGCGCGGCGAGATGCGCCACCTCGACCGCTTGGCCGTCCAGCTCGCCGACCACGCAAAGCTCACCGCCGCGGGCGCGCTGCTCGCCGCGAGCCGCCCCTGCCGGTGCTCGGCCTGCGCGCCGCCGCGCCACTTGCCGCCTATTTCGCGTACTTCGCCACCAAGGTCCTGCCCGACGTGCGGGTGCTCGACTCCGGCGGCAGCCTGCTCGACGACCGGCTGGAGCAGGCGCGGTCGGCCGGCGCCACGGCACTGCTCGCGGTAGTGCTCCCCCGCTACCCGCGCGAGTCGCTCGACGCACTGCGCGACGCCCGTGCCGCCGGGTTGTCCACTGTGGTCATCACGGACTCGCCGATGAGCCCCGCGGTCGAGCACGCCGACGTGGCGCTCACCGCCGCGGTCGGTACCCAACTCGTCTTCGACCTGCACACCGCGCCGATGGCGCTCTCCATGGTCGTGCTCCAGGCGATCTGCGACGCCGCGCCGGGCGACGCGCAGCGGCGGCTGGAGGAGTTCGAGCAGTCCGTCACCCGCCGCCAGATTTTTGTGACCTGAGGGGGAACATTGCCGACCGTCAGAGCCCCACGGGGAGTCGAGCGCACCGCTCGCGGCTGGCCGCAGGAGGCCGCCATGCGGATGCTGATGAACAACCTCGACCCCGACGTGGCCGAGCGCCCCGAAGACCTCGTCGTGTACGGCGGCACCGGCAAAGCCGCGCGGGACTGGCCGTCCTACCACGCGCTGGTGCGTACGCTCGGCACGCTCGGTGACGACGAGACGATGCTGGTGCAGTCGGGGCGACCGGTGGGCGTCTTCCGCACACACGAGTGGGCGCCCCGCGTGCTGATCGCCAACTCCAACCTCGTCGGCGACTGGGCCACCTGGCCCGAGTTCCGCCGGCTGGAGCGGCTCGGCCTGACCATGTACGGGCAGATGACCGCCGGATCCTGGATCTACATCGGCACGCAGGGCATCCTCCAGGGCACGTACGAGACGTTCGCCGCGGTCGCGGCCAAGCGCTTCGGCGGCACGCTGGCCGGCACGCTCACGGTCACCGGCGGCTGCGGTGGGATGGGCGGCGCGCAGCCGCTCGCGGTGACGATGAACGGCGGCTCCTGCCTGATCGTCGACGTCGACCCGACGCGGCTGGCCCGCCGGGTGGCGACGCGGTACCTCGACACGGTCGCAACCTCTTTGGACGAAGCGGTGGCCCTAGCCACGCAGGCCAAGCGCGACCGGAAAGCACTCTCGGTCGGGGTCGTCGGCAATGCCGCGGCCGTCCTGCCCGAGCTGCTCCGCCGCGGCGTCGAGGTCGACATCGTCACCGACCAGACAAGCGCCCACGACCCGCTGAGTTACCTGCCGCTCGACGTCGACTTGGGCGACGCGCCGGACTACGCCGCCAAGAAGCCGGAGGAGTTCACCGACCGCGCCCGCGCCTCGATGGCAAAGCACGTGGAGGCGATGGTCGGCTTCCTCGACGCCGGCGTCGAGGTCTTCGACTACGGCAACTCGATCCGGGGCGAGGCGCAGCTGGGCGGCTACGGGCGCGCGTTCGCGTTCCCCGGCTTCGTACCGGCGTATATCCGGCCGCTCTTCTGCGAAGGCAAGGGACCGTTCCGGTGGGCGGCGCTCTCCGGCGATCCGGCCGACATCGCCGCCACCGACCGCGCGGTGCTGGACCTCTTTCCGGAGAACGAGTCGCTGGCCCGGTGGATCCGGCTGGCCGGCGAGCGGGTGGCGTTCCAGGGGCTGCCGGCCCGGATCTGCTGGCTGGGGTACGGCGAGCGGGACCGCGCCGGCGTCCGCTTCAACGAGATGGTGGCCGACGGCACGCTCAAGGCGCCGATCGTGATCGGGCGTGACCACCTCGACTGCGGTTCGGTCGCCTCGCCCTACCGGGAGACCGAGGGCATGGCCGACGGCTCCGACGCGATCGCCGACTGGCCGCTGCTCAACGCGCTCGTCAACACCGCCTCGGGCGCCTCGTGGGTCTCCATCCACCACGGCGGCGGTGTCGGCATCGGACGGTCGATCCACGCCGGCCAGGTCTGCGTCGCGGACGGCAGCGCGCTCGCCGGCCAGAAGATCGAGCGGGTGCTCACCAACGACCCCGGGATGGGCGTCATCCGCCATGTTGACGCCGGCTACGAGCTGGCCGCGGACGTGGCGGCGGAAAAGGGCGTGCGCGTCCCGATGGGCGAGTCGTGACGGGCTTCAGGGAGCTGTGGGACCAGCTCGCCCCGATCGGTCGCGACCCGGGCAGCGGCGGCTACCTGCGGTACGCGTGGGAGCCGGCCGAGCTGGCCTGCCGCGACTGGTTCCGGGCGCAGGCGGACGCGCGGGACATGCCCGTGGAGGAGGACGGCAACGGCAACCTCGTGGCCTGGCGCGGCGCCGGCGACGGGCCAGCCGTGCTCACCGGCAGCCACTTCGACTCGGTACCGCACGGCGGCGCCTACGACGGTCCACTGGGGATAGTCAGTGCCTTCCTGGCGCTGGACCGGCTGAGCGACAAGCCACGCAAGCGGATCGGCGTCGCCGCCTTCGCCGAGGAGGAGGGCGCCCGCTTCGGGGTGCCGTGCCTCGGCTCCCGGCTGCTGGCCGGCGTGCTCGACCCCGACCGCGCCGCCGCGCTGACCGACCGCGGCGGCAGCACCCTCGCCGAGGCCCTTGGCCGCACGCCAACGGGACGCACAGACCTGCTCGATCGAGTGGGCTGCTTCGTCGAGCTGCACGTCGAGCAGGGCCGGGCGCTGGGCGAGGCCGCCGTAGGCGTCGGGAGCGCGATCTGGCCGCACGGCCGGTGGCGGCTCGACTTCACCGGGGAGGGCAACCACGCCGGTACCACCCTGATGGCCGACCGGCACGACCCGATGCTCACGTTCGCGTACACGGTGCTGGCGGCCAACAAGGAGGCCCGGCTCAGCGGCGCGCACGCCACGATGGGGCGGGTGGCCGTGGAGCCCAACGCGACAAACGCCGTGCCCTCCCTGGTCCGCGGCTGGCTCGACGCGCGCGCCGCACAAAGCGAGACGCTCCAGGCGCTCGTCGAAGCCATCCACAAGCGGGCGGTGGAGCGGGCTACCCGGGACGGCACCGCGGTGTCGCTGACTGAGGAGTCAGTCACACCCGAGGTGGCGTTCGACGGCGGGCTTGTGGCACGGCTCGCCCGCGTGCTGGAGGCGCCAGTGCTGCCGACCGGCGCCGGACACGACGCGGGCGTGCTGTCGGGATACGTGCCCACCGCCATGCTCTTCGTCCGCAACCCGACCGGCGTCTCGCACTCGCCGGCCGAGCAGGCCACGGACGCCGACTGCGAGGCCGGCATCGACGCGCTGGCCCGTGTCCTGGACGAACTGTCATGACGACCTACCACGCGGAGCTGGCCTGGCTGCCCGACGGGCCGGCCGCCGACGTGCTCATCGAGGTGGACGGCGGCCGCTTCTCGGCGGTCGCCCCAGGCGTGTCCCCATCGGCGGGCGCCCCCGGCTGGCGGGGCTCACGCTGCCCGGCCTCGCCAACGCCCACTCGCACGCGTTCCACCGTGCGCTGCGCGGCCGTGTCCAGGGCCGCGGCACGTTCTGGAGCTGGCGGGACATGATGTACCAGGTCGCCGCCCTCCTCACCCCGGACAGCTACCGCGCGCTCGCCCGCGCGGTGTACGCGGAGATGGCCCTGGCCGGCATCACCTGCGTCGGCGAGTTCCACTACCTGCACCACAACACCGGCGGTACCCGCTACGCCGATCCCAACGAGATGTCCGCCGCGCTCGTCGAGGCGGCGGCCGAGGCGGGCATCCGGATCACGCTGCTCGACACCTGCTACCTGACCTCCACAGTGGACGGCAAGCCGCTGGCCGGCGTGCAGGAGCGCTTCGGCGACGGCGACGCGGCGCGGTGGGCGGAGCGGGTGTCCGCGTTCACGCCACCGGCCCACGCGCGAGTGGGTGCGGCAATCCACTCCGTGCGCGCGGTACCGGCCGAGCAGATCCCCACGGTGGTCGAGTGGGCGGCCGCCCGCGGGGCACCGCTGCACGTCCATCTCTCCGAGCAGCGCGCCGAAAACACCGCCTGCCTCGCCCACCACCGCCGTACGCCGACCGAGCTGCTCGCCGACGCGGGTGCGCTCGGGCCGCTCACGACGGCGGTACACGCCACCCACCTCAGCGACTCCGACCGCACCGAGCTCGGCGACACCGATACTGCCGTGTGCCTCTGCCCCACCACCGAGCGCGACCTCGCCGACGGCATCGGCCCGGGGCGGGCGCTCGCCGACACGGGCAGCCCGCTCTGCCTCGGCAGCGACAGCCACGCGGTGATCGACATCTTCGAGGAGGCCCGCGCGGTGGAGATGGACGAGCGGCTGCGCACCGAGCGACGCGGCCACTTCTCCGCCAACGAGCTCGCCCGTGCCGCCACAGTGGCCGGGCACGCCGCGCTCGGCTGGGCCGACGCGGGCGCGATCGCGGTCGGCCAGCGGGCCGATCTGGTGACCGTACGGCTGGACACCGTACGCACCGCCGGCACCGGCCCGCACGGCGCCTTCTTCGCTGCCACCGCCGCCGACGTGGCACACGTCATCGTGGACGGCCGCGAGATAGTCCACGATGGACAGCACCTGCACCTTGACGTGGCACGTGCTCTCGAGGACGCCATCGTATGAACCTCCTCATCGACAACATCGGCGAGCTCGTCACCAACGACCCGGCTCTGGGCCGCGGGCCGCTCGGCATCGTGCGGCGCGCGGCCGTCCTCATCGAGGACGGGATGGTTGCCTGGATCGGCCGTGCGGCCTACGCGCAGCCCGCGGATCGTCGCCTCGACGCCGAGGGCGCGGCCGTGCTGCCGGGCTTCGTGGACAGCCACGCCCACCTCGTCTTCGCTGGCGACCGGGCACCCGAGTTCGCCGCCCGCATGGCCGGCGAGACATACACCGGCGGCGGCATCCGCACCACCGTCGCGGCCACCCGCGCGGCCAGCGACGACGACCTCCGCGAAACCGTCGAGCGCCTGCGCCGCGAGGCGCTGCGGCAGGGCACCACCACGATCGAGATCAAGAGTGGGTACGGGCTAAGCGTCACCGACGAGGCGCGCTCCCTCCGGATCGCCCGCGAGTTCACGGAGGAGACGACGTTCCTCGGCGCCCACGTGGTGCCGAGCGAGTACGTGGACCGCCCGGACGACTACGTGGGCCTGGTGTGCGGGCCGATGCTCCGCGCCGCCGCGCCGCACGCCCGCTGGATCGACGTCTTCTGCGAGCGGGGCGCCTTCGACGCCGACCACTCCCGCGCGATCCTGACCGTCGGGCAGGCGGCCGGCCTCGGCATGCGCGTGCACGCCAACCAGCTCGGGCCCGGCCCGGGCGTGCGGCTCGCGGTCGAGCTGGGCGCGGCCAGCGCGGACCACTGCACGCACCTCAGCGGGTCCGATGTGGACGCTCTGGCCGGCTCGTCGACGGTCGCGACGCTGCTACCGGGTGCCGAGTTCGCCACCCGCTCGGCGTACCCGGACGCGCGCCGCCTCCTCGACGCGCAGGTGACCGTCGCGCTCGCCACCGACTGCAACCCCGGCTCCTCGTACACCACATCCATGCCCTTCTGCATCGCGCTCGCGGTACGCGAGATGGGCATGACCCCCGGGGAGGCGGTCTGGGCCGCCACCGCCGGTGGCGCACAGGCGTTGCGCCGCACGGACGTCGGCGTCCTGCGGCCCGGCGCGAGGGCCGACCTGATCGTGCTCGACGCGCCGTCCCACCTGCACCTGGCCTACCGGCCGGGCGTACCTCTCGTCCGCCACACCGTGCACAATGGAGTGCCTTCGCGATGACCGTCACCGTCCAGCCCACCGGCATCAGCGCGGCCGACGTCGCAGCCGTCGCCCGCGCGCAAGCCCCGGTCCGCCTCGCAGAGTCCACAGTCGACTCGATGGAGCGCAGCCGCGCAATCGTCGACGGCATCGAGCGCGAGGGGCGGCCGGTCTACGGCGTCTCGACCGGCTTCGGCGCGCTCGCCAACACGTTCGTGGCGCCGGAGCGCCGGGCCGAGCTCCAGCACGCGCTGATCCGCTCGCACGCGGCCGGCGTCGGCGAGCCGATGCCGCGCGAGGTCGTCCGGGCGATGATGCTGCTGCGGGTGCGCTCGCTCGCGCTGGGCCGCTCCGGTGTCCGGCCGCTGATCGCCGAGGCGCTCGTCGACCTGCTCAACCACGATGTCACGCCGTGGGTGCCGGAGCACGGCTCGCTCGGCGCCTCCGGCGACCTGGCACCGCTGGCCCACTGCGCGATGGTGCTCCTAGGGGAAGGGTGGGTACTGGACAAGTCGGGCGCCCGGGTCGACGGCGGTGAGGCGCTGCACCGGGCCGGGCTACGGCCGGTCACGCTCTCCTCGAAGGAAGGGCTCGCGCTGATCAACGGCACCGACGGCATGCTCGGCATGCTGCTGCTGGCGATCGAGGACGCCGGGCACCTCTTCACGATGGCCGACCTGACCGCCGCGCTCGCGATCGAGGCGATGCTCGGCACCGACCGCCCGTTCCAGCCGGAACTGCACGCGATCCGCCCGCATCCGGGCCAGGCGATGTCCGCGGCCAACATCCACCGCCTGCTCCAGGACTCCGGGATCATGGACTCGCACCGCAACGACATGGCGCACGCCGTGCAGGACGCGTACTCGATGCGGTGCGCTCCCCAGGTGGCCGGGGCGGCCCGCGACACGCTGGCGTTCGCGGTGCAGGTGGCCGAGCGCGAGCTGGCCAGCGTGGTGGACAACCCGGTGGTGCTGCCGGACGGGCGGGTCGAGTCGACCGGCAATTTCCACGGCGCGCCGCTCGGCTTCGCGGCCGACTTCATGGCGATCGCCGCGGCCGAGGTGGGCGCGATCTCGGAACGCCGGGTGGACCGGCTGCTCGACGTGTGCCGGTCGCGGGAGTTGCCCGCGTTCCTCTCGCCGGACCCGGGCGTCAACTCCGGCCTGATGATCGCCCAGTACACGGCGGCCGGCATCGTCGCGGAAAACCGCCGGCTCGCCTCGCCCGCCTCGGTCGACTCCCTCCCGACCTCGGGGATGCAGGAGGACCATGTCTCGATGGGCTGGGCGGCCACGGTCAAGCTGCGCCGGGTCCTCGACAACCTGACCAGCCTGCTCGCGGTCGAGCTGCTCTCCGCCGTACGCGGCCTCCAGCTCCGCCAGCCGCTGCGTCCGTCGCCGGCCGGCGAGGTCGCGATCGCGGCGGTGGCCGACTTCGCCGGCGAGCCAGGACCGGACATCTTCTTGGCCCCGGTGCTGGAACAGGCCCGCGCCGCGTTACGCGATCGTGCGCTCCTCCGGGCTGTCGAGGCGCGAGTTGGGCCACTTGCCTAGCACCCACAGGACATTTTAAGGTTTGGCCGGCTAGGGTTGGCCTTCGTGAATCCTCGCTGGCGCGGACGCGTCACCGCCCTTTCGCGCCACTCGCTGCCCAGGTTTCTTCTCCTGGCTGGCGTGGGCTTCGCGTTCGACCTCGGGCTGCTGACTCTCCTGCACCACTTCACGTCGCTGCCGAATGCTGCCTCGGTCACGATCGCCTTCTGGGTGACGTATGCGCTCAACTTCGCACTAAACCGGCACATCGCCTTCCGGGCGCACGAGCGCTCGGTCGGGCCGCAGCTGGCCCGTTTCGTGCCGCAGGTGCTCGGCGACTACGTGCTGACGCTCACCGCGGTGCTGGCGCTCCAGGCGATCGGCCTCAACCTGACCGTCGCCCGGATCGTGGCCGGCGGCACAAACCTGATCTTCAACTACGTGCTCTACCGGTGGTGGACGTTCCAGCGCCGAGCACGCACGGCCGCAGAGCCCGAGGCGACTATCGAGGAGTCACTGGGAGAGTCTTCGCGATCACCTTTGCCAGTGCCCGGAAGGCCTTACCACGGTGACTGATCGCGTCCTTCTGCTCGTCGCTCAGCTCCGCGTTCGTCCGGTCCTGCCCGTCTCCTAGGAAGATCGGGTCGTAGCCGAAGCCGCCCTCACCACGCGGCGTGCGGATCAGGCGGCCCGCCTGGCGCCCCTCGACAAGGTGCTCCTTGCCGCCGGGCAGCACCAGCACCGCCGCGCATACGAACGCCGCGCCGCGGTGCTTGTCGGGCACGTCGCCGATCTGGGCCAGCACCAGGTCGAGGTTGGCCTTGTCGTCGCCGTGCCGGCCGGACCAGCGGGCGCTGAAGACGCCGGGCATGCCGGAGAGCGCGTCGACCGCCAGGCCGGAGTCGTCGGCGACCGTCGGCAAGCCGGTGTACCTGACCCCCTCGCGGGCCTTGAGAAGTGCGTTCTCGCCAAAGGTGAGGCCGGTCTCGGGCGCCTCCGGGTACGACGGCACGTCGGCCAGGCCGACCAACTCGACCGCGTGCGCACCGAGCGCCTTGTCCAGGATCCGCTGAAGCTCCAGCAGCTTCTTCGCGTTGCGGGTGGCGAGCAGCAGCTTGGTGCCGGATCCCTGCGAAGCGTTCTCCTGGGGTCCGGTCATGAGAGCGCCGCCTGCTGAAGCTCGGCGAGCTTGCCGCAGCCGGCCACGCCCAGGTCGAGCAGCGCGTCCAGCTGCGCCCGGTCGAACACACCGGACTCGCCGGTCCCCTGCACCTCGACGAAGTCGCCCGCGCCGGTACAGACGATGTTCATGTCGACCTCGGCCGTCACGTCCTCGTCGTAGCAGAGGTCGAGGCGTGGCTGGCCGTTGATCACGCCCACGCTCACCGCGGCCACCGAACGGTGCACGGCGTCGCCCGGCTTGCCGGCCAGCAGCCCGCGCTTGGCCATCCAGGTGACCGCGTCGTGCAGCGCCACATACGCCCCGGTGATCGCCGCCGTACGCGTACCACCGTCGGCTTGGAGCACGTCGCAGTCGAGCACGATCGAGTTTTCACCCAGCGCCTTGAGGTCGATGCAGGCCCGGAGGCTGCGACCGATCAGGCGGGAGATCTCGTGGGTACGCCCGCCGACCCGCCCCTTGATGCTCTCCCGGTCGGAGCGGGTGGTGGTGGCGCGCGGGAGCATCGAGTACTCCGATGTGACCCAGCCGAGCCCAGAGCCCTTGCGCCAGCGCGGCACACCCTCGGTCACGCTCGCGGTGCAGAGCACCCGTGTCGCGCCGAACTCCACGAGGACCGAGCCTTCTGGATGGATGCTCCACTGGCGGGTCAGCGTCACCGGCCGCAATTCGTCGGGCGCGCGCCCGTCCGGTCGTCCCATGGTCACACCTTATGTGCCGGTGCGACCGCTCCTCCGCCGACCCAGACGCGCCTATCAGCTGGGCTTGCCGGTGGTCGCGCCGGCCTGATGCCCATCGCCGAACATCGCCAGCGCCCTCTTGATGTCGGACTGGATCGCCTCGTCCATGTCGTTGGCGATGCCGCGCAGGTCGTACCACCACTCCGCGATCGCCATGCGGGCCAGTGAGGGCACCAGATCGCGCGAGCGGCGGTACAGCCAGGCGCTGCCCTGCGTCGCCATCCAGTGGATGCGGGCGAGGCGGCTGGGCGGCGGGTTGCCCGGCTCGGGGTCTGGGCGGCGGTGGATCGGGCCGCCCTGGGCGGCGACCAGGTCGAAGAACGAGCCGGCCAGCAACCGGTGCCCCCGCTCGCCGGGGTGCAGCCGGTCGACGCTCCACATGCGAGGGTCGTACGCCTCGGGCAGCAGGTTGAGGTCGAGGTGCACGCCGGGCACCCGGGCCGCGACGGCGTGGGTGACCGCGTTGACCGCGGCGATCCGGCGGGACAGCGGCTTGGCCAGCGGTCCCGGCAGCCCGAAGACCTGGCCGGGGTCGGGGAAGCACGCGCTGAGCACGAGCGCACCGGAACGGTGCAGCGACCCGATCGTCTTGTCCATCGAGTTGCCGATGGCGGTCACGTCGAAGCCACGGCGCAGCGTGTCGTTGACCCCCACCAGCACCGCCGCGACGTCCGGCTTGTGTTCGAGGGCCGCCGGCAGCTGGTCGTTGGCCACGTCGGCGGTAAGCGCACCGCTGACCGCCAGATTGTGGAAGGCGACATGCCCGGGCGGCGCCAGACCGTCGGCCAGCAGGGCTGCCCAGCCCCGCCAGCTGCCGTCGGGCATCGGATCACCGAAGCCCGCGGTCGTGGAGTCGCCCAAGGCGACGAAAGTCAACACACCGTGCTCCCCGCTGAGACCTCCGCGCCGTGCGCGCGAAGGAAACCCTCTACCGCGGCGGGCCAGGAGAACTGCTCGGCCCGCGCTCGTGCCGCTGCGCGCCGCACGCTCTCCGGGCGGTCCAGCAGCTGAAGTACGCCTTCCGCGAAGGCCGTGCCGGTGCCTTCCGCCCCGACCCCTGCCGGGCCGACCACCTCGGGAAGGGCGCTCGCAGCGTTGACGACGACCGGGCTGCCGACGGCGAGGGACTCCAGCGCCGCGAGGCCGAACGTCTCCACCGGACCGGGCGCCACCACCACATCGGCGGAGGCGAGCAGGTTGGCCACGTCGTTTCGATCGGCCACGAAGCCGAGAAAGCGGACCGGCAGCCCGGCGGCTCGCTGCTCCAGCGCCTCGCGCCGCGGCCCGTCGCCGACCACCACGAGCACCGCAGGTATGCCAGCGGCCCGCAGCGCGGCGACGGTGTCGACCGCGATCTCCGGGTGCTTTTCACCGGAGAGGCGGCTGCAGTGCACGAGCAGCACCTCGTCGTCCGTCGCGTACTTGGCCCGCACGTCGTGCTCGCGGCGCCTCGGGTGGAACGTGTCCAGGTCGACGCCGAGCGGCACCTCGACGAGGTTTTCCACGCCCAGCCTGCGGAACTCCGCGGCCGCCCACGCGGTGGTGCAGACGATCTTGTCGTACGCCCGCGCGGTGCGCTTGTTGGCCAGGTCGGCGAAGCCCACCCGGATCTGCTCCGGCACGCCCCACACGGTCAGCAGGCCGGCGAGGCTCTCGTGCGACACCATCATCGACGGCACGCCGCGGTCGCGGGCCCACCGCCCGGTCCAGCGCAGCGTCGAGCGGTCGGAGACCTCGATGTAGTCAGGCTCCAAGCGGTCGAGCAGCTTGGTCAGCCGGCGCCGCCCGGTGATCAGCAGGCGGTACCCGCCGCTGCCCGGCACCTCCGGCCCGGGCAGCGTGATCACCCGGCCGTGCGGCGTCATCTCGTCGGACATCTCTGGGCCGGGCACGATCATCACCGGCTCGTGGCCCGCTGCCAGGTAACCCTCACCAAGGCAGCGAAGAGCCGTACGGAGGCCACCGGAACGGGGCATGACAAAGTTCGCCAGGCGAACGATCCTCACCATGCCTCCTAGTTCGCTCGCTCACGCGGCGCTGAAGGCGACGTCTTCCGCCGCCCCGAAACCCAGACTTCGTCGGCGGGGCGGCTCAGTCCAGACGCCGCCGTGCCAGCTCGCTCGCTCACGCTGCCACCCGGACGTGGCGGGTGACTCCGGGGCTCGCCAGGATCGACTCGTAGTGAGCGATCAGCTCGTCCCCGACCGCGCTCCAGGTGCGCCCCTCGACGCCCGCTCGGGCGTTGATGCCGTACTGCCGGCGCAGCTCACCGTCCGTCACCAGCTCGGCGACCGCGCCCGCGAGTGCGTCTTCGTCCTCGGGTGGCACCAGCGTGCCGTTTACCCCTGGCGTCACCAGGTCGACCGGCCCGCCCGCGGAAGGGGCGATCACCGGCAGCCCGCTGGCGAGCGCCTCCTGGATCGTCTGGCCGAACGTCTCGTGCGGTCCGGTGTGCGCGAAGATGTCGAAGCTCGCGAAGAGCCGGGCCAGCTGGGCGCCGTGCCGGGTGCCGAGGAAGACCGCCTTGGGCAGCGCCTTCTCCAGGTCGCGCCGAGCCGGGCCGTCACCCACGATCACCACGCGCACACCGGGCAGCTCGCTGGTCTTGGCGAGCAGGTCCACCCGCTTCTCCGCGGCCAGCCGGCCGACGTACCCGATCAGCACCTCGCCGTTGGGCGCCAGCACCTTACGCACCAGCTCGTTGCGCTTGGCGGGGTCGAACCGCACGACGTCGACGCCTCGCTGCCAGAGCCACACCCGCTGGATCCCGTGCGCGACAAGGTCAGCGGCGGAGCGGGTGGACGGCGCGAGCGTGCGGTCGGCGCCGTTGTGTACTGTCCGCATCCACTTCCACACGGCGGCCTCGCCCCAGCCGACATACGTGCGCGCGTAGGCGGCCACGTCGGTCTGGTACACCGCTAGGCAGGGCATCCGCCGCTGCTGAGCCAGGGCCACACCGCGCGCGCCGAGCAGGAACGGGCAGGCGAGATGGACCATGTCCGGAGCGTGCGACACCAGCGCCTCGGTGAGCTTGGGTCCAGGCAGCCCCAGCCGGAGGCTGCGGTAGCGCGGCAACGGCACGCTCGGCACCCGGATCACGGGGAACGGGTGTGCGCCAGTCAGGCCCCGCGTCGACGAGGCCGGGGCCGGAGCGATCACCAGAGGCGTGTGACCGCGCTTGACCAGGTGCTCAGCGATGCGGACGACGGAGTGCGCGACGCCGTTGACGTCCGGGGGGAACGACTCCGCGATGATCGCTATACGCATGGCCTCACCGTGGGGTTCGCGACGGTGCTTCAGGCTACACCCAACTGACGCATCGGCGAACAGTGGAGCAAACTTTCAGATCTCGTAACGAGATCCAGGTCGAACGATCTCCAGCGGGCCGGTGAAGGCCGCCGATGCGGCGTCCAACGTATCCGCCTCGCTTCCCCACGCCGAAACGAGATGCGTCAGTAATAGCTGGCCAACTCCGGCCTTCGTGGCCACCTCGCCGGCCTCGCCACCGGTCAGGTGCAGGTCTGGTGGGTTGTCCATGCCATCGAGATAGCTCGCTTCACAAAGGAACAGGTCGGCGCCGAGCGCGAGCCGAAGGAGGGCCTCACACGGTGCTGTGTCAGATGAATACGCGAGCACCCGCCCCTTAGACTCCAGCCGCACCCCGTACGTCTCCACCGGATGGTTGACCCGGTCGACGGTGACGGTGAAGGGTCCGATCGGAAACGTGCCCGGCTGAAGGCCGTAGAACGTGTACACGTCGTCCACCGGCCCTCGTCCTGGCTGTACGCCGCCGCGATCCGGTCCGGCGCTCCCGCCGGCGCGTAGACGGGGATGGGCGGCAGCGGGCCGGAGGGGTCGTAGCGCCGCACGACGACGTAGGTACACGCGTCGAGCATGTGGTCGCAGTGCAGATGTGTGAGAAGGATCGCGTCGACGGCATGCAGTCCGGCGTACCGCTGGAGGGCGGTGAGCGAACCTGAACCGAAGTCGATCAGCAGCCGGAAGTCGTCCTCTTCGACGAGGTACGCCGAGCAGGCGGCCTCGGGGCCCGGAAAACTGCCGGCGCAGCCCAGGACCGTCAGTCGCATCCTGCAGTCCCAGTGTCACGCTCGGCTATCGAGAGGCCCTCGGCGGTTGGCCCGAAGATCCTTACCGTCGAGTCTGTCACGGTGCGCAGCCTACGCCGTGACCAGGGCGCGACAGAAAGAACTGATACATCATGTCGCCAAGGTGACATTGCATGTGGGGATCATGGGATTTCTGTAATGCGTCGCGATCACCGTTACGCGGAGTGATACGGCCCCGTTGCACACGGTGAGCCCGGTCCCCAACGCGCGAGGGCTGCTGGCCATGTGGCGAGGCAGCCTGCCGCCCACGTGGTACGAACCATCGTTTATCGCCACGGGTCTGGCCGGTATCGGGCTGACGGTGGGCGCGTTCATGTCCATCCAGCGCCGCCGCCTTCCCTGGATCATGCTGACTCTCGCCACGATCCCTCTGGTTGCCTCGGTGGTGCTTACGGTACGCGCGGTCTAGCCCCCGCGGTGCCCAGGTTGTACCGCACGGACGGGCAGGAAAGCGAGGGCTAGGAGGCAGACGGCCCTTACGCCCAGAGCTGGCCTTCGAGGGCGTCTTCGGCGTCGGCCAGGGTGCCGCCGTACGCACCGGTGGACAGGTACTTCCAGCCGGCGTCGGCGACCAAGAACGCCACGTCCGCGCGGCGGCCGGCCTTGACCGCCTCGTGCGCCACCGCCAGCGCGGCGTGCAGCACCGCACCGGTGGAGAAGCCCACGAACAAGCCCTCGACCTCGACAAGCTGCCGGGTGCGGAGCACGGCGTCCCGGGTGCCGACCGAGAAGCGGCGGGTCAGCACGGTCGCGTCGTACAGCTCCGGGACGTAGCCCTCGTCGATGTTGCGCAGGCCGTAGACAAGCTCGCCGTAGCGAGGCTCGGCGGCCACGATGTCGATGCTCTCGACCTTCTCCCGCAGGTACCGCCCGGTGCCCATCAGCGTGCCGGTGGTGCCCAGCCCGGCGACGAAGTGGGTGATCGATGGCAGGTCGCGCAGCAGCTCCGGACCGGTGGTCTCGTAGTGGGCGCGGGCGTTGGCCTCGTTTCCGTACTGGAAGAGCATGACCCAGTCGGGGTGCTCGGCCGCGATCTGCTTGGCCGTGGCCACCGCCTGGTTGGAGCCCCCGCCGCCGGCGAGAAGATGATCTCAGCGCCATACATGCGGAGCAGCTGGATCCGCTCGGTGGAGACGTTTTCCGGCATCACGCAGACCAGCCGGTAGCCCCGCAGCTTGGCCACCATGGCCAGCGAGATGCCGGTGTTGCCGCTCGTGGGCTCCAGGATCGTGTCGCCCGGCCGGAGGCGGCCCGCCTCCTCGGCGGCACGCACCATGAAGAGCGCCGCACGGTCCTTGACCGAGCCGGTCGGATTGCGATCTTCGAGCTTTGCCCACAGGCGCACCGGTGGCGCCCCTTCGGGCACCACCGGCGACAGCCGGGGCAGGCCGACCAGTGGGGTACCCCCACACGCGTCCAGCAGGCTGTCGTATCGCGCCATCGCGCGCCGCCTAAAGGTTGTTGCCGAGAATCGCGGCGGCGGCCGCGAACCCGAACGCGCCACCGGCCACGGCCGGCAGGATGGTCACGGTGTCGCCGTCGGACAGCTTGGTGTCCAGCGCGCCGAGGAAGCGGACGTCCTCGTCGTTGACATACACATTCACGAACCGGTGCAGGCCACCCTCTTCGGTGACGAGCCGGCCGCGCAGGCCGGAGTGGCGCGAGTCAAGGTCGGACAGGAGATCGGTGAGCGTGTCTCCACTGCCCTCGACGACCTTCGCGCCGCCGGTGTAGCTGCGCAGGATGGTGGGGATGCGAACCTCGATGGCCATGACAGGAAACTCCTCGGAAAAGATCGACAACGGTTGACGGCGACGAGTGCTCAGCGATCGGAACACTCGTAGTCGACCGTTGCCGGGCTCTGCCCGAACATGTACGTCTGGACGGCGTGCGGATCCACGGTCGCATCAACGATCCGGACGGGCTCCTCGGTTACGGCGCCGTCCACGATGCGGAACGAGCGGATCTCCTCGACCGCCGGGTCGCGAGTGGAGACAAGCACGTAGTGCGCATTCGGCTCGCCGAGGGCCAAGGCGATCCCGCTGTCGCTGCGGGACGGGTATGCCTCGGTCGCGGTATGGGAGTGGTAGACGACCACCGGCTCCTCGTCGTGATCGTCCATCTCCCGCCACACCCGCAGCTGCTCCATCGAGTCGAGCTCGTAGAACGTCATCGAGCGGGCCGCGTTTTGCATCGGGATGTGCCGGACCGGCTTGTCGCTGCTAACCGGGCCCGCGACGACGCCGCACGCCTCGTCCGGGTGGTCCCGGCGGGCGTGGGCGAGGATCGCGTCGACGATCGCCCGGTCGATGGTCAGCACGACCACAGCCTACCTTGCGTGGCAGCCGTCAATCCGTGAGCTGAATCCCATGACTCGGCTCCGCGCTCACTCGCTGTCGCCGAGTTGTGCTTGGCGCAACAGCGCCGACGCGGGCGGGCTTGCCGGGCGGCCGGCGGGCAGTGCCACCCAGACCCGCCAGGTGTACGCCGAGGTCCCGGTCAGCGGCACGGCCCGCACCTGGGTCGGGCGCTTGTGCGCGATCGGCCGCGGCACGACGGCCACGCCCAGCCCGGCACCGACGAAGTCGAGCAGGCTGTGCACGTCGTTGACCTCCACCGCCACGCGCCGGGAAATCCGCCGCTCGGCGCACTCGTCCTCGGTCATCTCGCGGGCACCGAAGCCGCGGTGGAAGTCGACGAAGATCTCCTTCTCCAACTCGTCCCAGTCGACCGCGGGTCTGTCGGCGAACCTGTGTGCCGGGTGGCAGACCACCATCATCGGCTCGGCGGCGAGCGGGATCAGCTCGAGCTGCTCGGGTGGCTCGCCGTCGGTGGCGACGAACGCCATGTCCAGGCGGCCGGACCGCAGGTCGGCGCAGAGGTCGGCGGAGGCGCTCTGGCGCAGCATGATCTCGACATTGGGGTGCCGATCGCGGAAGTCGGCGAGCAGCCGCGCGACGTCGACCACGCCCAGGCACTGCTCGGCACCGACCGCGAGCGTGCCGCGCAGCAGCCCTTGGACCGCGGCGACCGCCTGGCGGGCGGCGTCGGCGCTGGCCAGCGTCCGCCGCGCCTCCGCCAGCAGCGCCCGGCCGGCCTCGGTCAGCTCGACCCGCCGGGTGGACCGCACGAACAGCGCCGCGCCCAGCTCCCGCTCCAGCGAGCGGATCGACGCGGAGAGCCCGGACTGGGCCACCCGCATCCGCTCCGCCGCCCGGGTGAAATGCTGCTCCTCCGCGACGGCGACGAAGTACTCCAGATGCCGCAGCTCCACGATTGAGCAGTCTATGCGCTCAATCTCAGCACTTTCTTCTGTTGGATCGCGCGCTCGGACCGGTCCAGGGTGTTGGCATGGAGTATCGCCGCATCGGAGATGTCGAGGTAAGCGCGATCGGACTCGGCGGCATGCCGATGTCCATCGAGGGCCGGCCCGACGAGGAGCGTTCCGTCCGTACGATCCACGCCGCGCTCGACGCCGGCGTGACCCTGATCGACACAGCGGACGCGTACCACATGTACGCCGACGAGGTCGGCCACAACGAGACGCTCATCGCCCGGGCGCTGGCCAGCTACGGCGGGGACACGTCGGGCGTGCTCGTCGCCACGAAGGGCGGCCACCTCCGCCCCGGCGACGGCAGCTGGACCAAGAACGGCTCGCCGGACTACCTCAAGTCGGCCTGCGAGGCGTCGCTCAAGCGGCTGGGCGTCGACGTGATCGGCCTGTACCAGTTCCACCGCCCGGACCCGAACACGCCGTACGAGGAGTCGGTCGGCGCGATCCGCGACCTGCTCGACGCCGGGAAGATCCGGATGGCCGGCATCTCGAACGCGAACCCCGAGCAGATCCGGCTGTCCCAGGAGATCCTCGGCGGTCGGCTGGTCTCGGTGCAAAACCAGTTCTCCCCCGCGTTCCGCAGCTCGGAGCCCGAGCTGGAGCTCTGCGACGAGCTCGGCATCGCGTTCCTGCCCTGGTCTCCGCTGGGCGGCATCGCCCGGGCCGGCGAGCTGGGCAGCCGGTTCGCCCCGTTCGCCCAGATAGCGGAGGCGCACGGGGTCAGCCCGCAGCGCGTGTGCCTGGCCTGGATGCTGGCGAAGTCGCCGGTCGTCATCCCGATCCCCGGCGCCAGCCGCCCGGCGAGCGTCCAGGACTCGGTGGCCGCCGTGGACCTGACGCTGACCCCGGAGGAGCTGGCGACCCTCAGTCGATGAGGGCGTTGAGTAGGGACTCCTGGAGGTAGCCCAGGTACGCATACACGGAAAGCTGGAAAACGCGGGACGAGGCCGGGTCGTGCAGCACGGCCTCGTCCAGCTCTTCACCCAGGTCGGTCTCGGCCTTTATCTCCAACCGGACGCCCATCGCGAGCCGGGCGTCGTTGAGCGCGCGCAGCCACGCCTCGGCGGTGTCCCAGTCGAGCCGGACCTCGCCGCCCCCGTCCGAGGGGAGGACGGCCAGGATCGCGCCGGCCTGGTCGATCTTGCTGGTCTTGAGATCGCCCTCGGTGTACCGGCGGAACTCGGCCGAGTTGTGCGGATCCTCCGGATAGATGTCCGGGAAGAGCCGCTCGACCACCGGGTCCTCGTGGTCGAAGCCCTCGCTGAGCAGCCCCACGACCTCCGAGGCGACCTTGCGCAGCACGCGCACCTCGTCCGGGGCGAACGAGGCCACGCAGTGTTCTCCATACCGACGGAACATGCTCACGAAACTCGATGGCCCTTCAGGCTTGGTCGACCGTGGCCCACAAGCCGTACGCGTGGAGCTGCGAGGCGTCGTGCTCCATCCGCTCCCGGGCACCGCTCGACACCACGGCCTTGCCCTTGTGGTGCACATCCAACATCAGCTTCTCGGCCTTGTCTTTGCTATAGCCGAACAGCTTCTGGAAGACCCAGGTGACATACGACATCAGGTTGACCGGATCGTCCCACACGATCGTCACCCATGCCCGGTCCGCGACCGGCACCTCGTCAATGTCCGGAGTCTCGACCGGCGCAACCTGTGGAGCCGCCATGCCCCCCATCGTGCCACCGCCATCGCGGAACCGAGGAACACCAAAGTCCTGCTTTGCGCTGAATGCGCGGATTTAGTAGCTGCAACTCGGCAGGATAGAGCCTCAGGCCAACAGGATCCCGTGGTCGACCGCCTCGCTGAGCAGGCCGCCCAGCGACCGATGTACCGCCTCGAACCGCCGCGCCACCTCGGCGAGCAGCTCCAGCTCCACGCCGCGCACCGCCTGCTGAAGCCAGGTACGGGTGTGCCCCGGTCGGCCCGGTCGGGCACGGCCCAGTACTGGTAGCAGGCGCCGGACAGGGCGACGCCGAGCGGCGGGAGGATCGCGCGATCGGCCTCGTCCCGGTACGCGGCCAGCGCGGTGACCGCACCCGTGCCGGTGATCGCGGCGACGCCACCGGTGCTGGTGACGAGCAGGACGCGGGCCAGGTCGGAGGCGCCACCCTCGCCGGCGACCTCCCTGCGGACGGCGAGCGCCACGCGCCGGCGTACCCCCTGGGGTGGGATCTCGCTGAGCACCTGGGTGAGGGCGTCGTCCAGGATGCGGTCGACGGCGGCGTCGCACTCGGCGACGGCCCGCAGCGAAACCGCGTGCATCTCGCGGTCGAGCGCGCCGGGCAGCCCGGCTGAACCGACCCCGAAGACGATCTCCTGCACCCCGCGCAGGTGGACGTTGGCCAGCTCGATCGCGAGCCGCTGCCGCACCGTGTGCGCGGCGGCCACGCAGGTCCGGTCGAGCCACTCGGCCCAGCCGGACTCGTGCGCGCTGGCGGCCACCCGGACCGTCCCGTACGCACCGGGGAGCATCGGCGGGTTGGCGCTGGCCCGGGCGAGCGCCTCGGCGCCCGCCCACTCGACCAGCGCCCGCCGCAACGGCCCGACGCCGACCATGTCGGGACCGGCGTCGAACGCGGCGGCGGGGTCGTCGGGCCCGGCGCGGAACACTGTCGCCCCGGACTCCGTCAGGCGGCCGAGCAGGTCTCGCTCGGCGGCGGTGGGCGACCCGCCGGCCGCCGGCGCGTGCACCAGCGCACCGGCCCGGCGGACAACGTCGAGCAGGATCCGGGTGCCGGCCATGTCCAGTGTGGACATATCGGGCGCACGGATCAGCGTGAGATGCCGCAGCAGCGGGTCGGGCAGCGACAGCTCCACCCGCCGAGGTGGCCGGACGAACCCACCCGACCTCGGTCCCGCCAAGTCGTACGGCTGTGGAAGGCGGGCACCTGGCAGGTACGCCCAGGCGGCCACCCGAAGCCCCGGCTGCACCACCAGGTAGGCGCTTTCGGGCAGGTCCGGCGCCGGTCCGGACGCGCCGAGCAGCGCGTCGAGAAGCGGGCCTCGGCCGCCACCGGCCACCACCACCGCCGTCGGCTCGTCCGGCACAGGCTCTACCGGGTCGACACGGAGCCGGATACCGCGCCGACCCCCGGCGCCCGGCTCGGCCCCCACCGAGTCCACCGCGCCAGCTGATGCCGTCATCTACGCCTCGCCTTCCAGAAGCGGCCGAACTTCCGAGCTTCGCAACCCATGCGGCGCGTCCGTCCACAAGCGCGCCATCCGCGCATCGGAACGGTATTGGCCCGGGGAAGCACGCGGCAGTAAGGCCACTACTCAGCGCTGACCGGTCCGCTACTCAAGTTGGCACATCTGGCGGTCGGCGGGTCCTGAAGCGGCTCTATATGCTCCGCGAGTGGGTCCGTGGCAATTCGTCGGCCGAGCCCATGAGCTGCGCCGCATCGTCGCCTCGGCCACGAGTAGTGACCACCGCGGCATCATCCTGAGCGGCACCGCCGGCATCGGCAAGACCCGCCTGCTGCGCGAGGCGGTGAGTGTCCTGCCCGCCGAGCGGTTCGCGGTCTGGACCGCCACGGCGAGCATCGCGGTGTCCGGGCTGCCCTTCGGCGGGCTGGCCCAGGTGCTCCCCGGCGACCAGCCGGTCGGCATGTCACCTTCCGGCCTGCTGCGGTGGGCCGTCGACGCGCTGCACGCCCAGGCCGCGGGCCGCTCGATGGTGCTCGCGATCGACGACGCGCACCTGCTCGACCCGTCGTCCGCCGCACTTGTCTACCTTGTCGCCCGCGACGCGCACGCGACCGTGCTTGGCACGCTGCGCACCGGCGAGCAGGTGCCGCTGCCCGTACGGGCACTGTGGACCGACGACCTTGTCGACCACGACGAGCTCACCCCGCTCTCCGCCGCCGACACCCGCGCGCTGCTCGTGGAGATGCTCGGCGGTCCGGTCGACACCACCTCGGCCGACCGCCTCTGGCGCCTCTCGACGGGCAACCCACTGCTGCTGCGCGAGCTGGTGATCGCCGCCGCGGCTGGAAACGAGCTCACCCGGCTGTACGGGGTGTGGCGCTGGACCGGCGAGTTCGACCTGGCGCCCCGCCTCACCGACCTGATCGACGCCCGCATCGGCGACCTGAGTGACGAGGTGCGCGAGGTGATCGAGCTTGTCGCGTTCGGCGAGCCGATCGGGCTGTCGCTGCTGATCGCGGCGGCCGGCGAGGCACCGGTGGAGAGCGCCGAGGAGCGCGGCCTGATCCGGGTCGCCGCGAGCGACCGCCGCCACCACGTGCGGCTGGCCCACCCGCTGTACGGGGAGGTGGTCCGCCAGCGCTGCCCGGTCACCCGGGCCATGCGGCTCAAGGCACGCCTCGCCACGCTCGTCGAAAGCGCCGGCACCCGCCGCCACGACGACCTGCTGCGGGTCGCGGAGTGGCGGCTCGACTCGGGCACCGCCACCGATCCGGTGATGCTGCTGCTGGCCGGCGCGCAGGCGTTCAGCCGGTACAACATGCATCTCGGCGCCCGCCTCGCGCGGGCCGCGCTGGACAGCGGCGGCGGCTTCGACGCGGCCGAGATGCTCGCCGTGATCCTGGTCTTCATGGACCGGTCCGAGGAGGCGCTGCCGGTCATCGAGTCGGTGCGCGACGAGATCGACTCCGAGCAGCGGCGCAGCCGGTGGCTGGTGGCGCGCGGCCTCGTGTCGTACTGGGGCTGGGTCGGGAGTCCGCTGTGGACGAGCTCGCGAAGGACGCGCCGACCGTCGACGACCCGGGCTTCCGGTCGCGCGTGCACTCGTTCGAGGCGACCATGCGGCTGCACCGCCTGGAGGTCGCCGAGGCGTGCCGGATGTCACAGTCGATCGTGGACAGTCCCGCCGCGCCGGTATCCGCCCGCAGCCTCGCCGAGTGTGTACTCGCGCACGCCCACGCCGCCCGCGGCCAGCTCGCCACCAGCGAGCGGATCACCGACCAGGTGCAGGCCGACGCGCCGCTGTGGCGGGCCGAGATGCCGTACCTCCAGCTCGCGCTCGAGCTTGCCCGCGGCACCCGCCTCGCGATCGGCGGCAATGTGGACGGCATCGACGCGATCGTGGCCGACGAGTTCGCCGACCTGGCCGACGCGGGCGACTTCCGGCTCGGCTCCGGCTACCTGTCGGTGCTCCGCGCCCAGGCGGCCCGGCTCCGAGGGCGATCCGCCGAGGCCCTTCGCGGCAGCCTCCAGGCCTGCGCGGTGCTCGCCGGCAGCCGGGTCTTCGCCGGCCTCGCCCACGCCGAGCGGGCACATGCCGCCGCGCTGCTCGGCGACGCGGATGAGGCGCAGGCGGCGATGGCCGACTCCGACCAGACCCACCGCCCCGGCATGGCCATCCTTTATCCGTGGCGGGAGCAGGCGCGGGCCTGGGTGGCGGCCTGCGGCGGCGACGTCGAGCAGGCGATCACCGCGCTTGTGGCGCTCGCCGGGCGGCTGCGCGGCGACGGCTTCGCCGGCCACGAGTCGCTGATTCTGCACGACCTGGTCCGGCTCGGCTGCGCCACCCTGCCGATCGGGTGGCCGGACGGCGAGGCGCAGACCGTCGCCGAGCGGCTGGCCGAGCTGGCGACCGTGGTGGACGGACCGCTCACCGCCCTCATGGCCCGGCACGCGGCCGCCGCCAGCGACGGCGCCGAGCTGCTGGCGGTCGCCGACGCGTTCGCCGACCGGGGCCTGCTGCTCTTCGCCGCCGACGCGGCCGCGATGGCGGTGGTCCGGCTGCGCGCCACCACCGGCGCCGAGCGCTCCGAGGCGAGCGCCGGCCTCGGCGACCTGCTCGCCCGCTGCGACGCCCTCAGCACACCCGCACTGCGGGCGGCCCGCCCGGCGCTCACCGATCGGGAGCGGCAGATCGCCCGCCTGGCGGCGGCCGGTCTGGCCAGCAAGCAGATCGCCGACCAGCTGTTCCTCTCCACCCGAACGATCGAAAACCATCTCCAGCGGGTGTACGGGAAGCTGGGCGTGACCAGCCGAAGCGAGCTTGCTCACGCCCTACGCGCTTTGCCGGAACAATAGGCTTGAGGCGTGACCGCCCTGCTGACCGACCACTACGAGCTCACAATGCTCAGCGCCGCCCTCAAGGACGGCACCGCCAGCCGCCAGTGCGTCTTCGAGGTATTCGCCCGCCGCATGCCATCCGGCCGCCGCTACGGCGTGGTCGCCGGGACCGGGCGGCTTGTCGACCTGATCCGGGACTTCCGGTTCAGCGAGGCCGAGGTAGACCACCTGCGCCGCCATGGCGTGATCGACGACGAGACCGCCGCGTGGCTGTCCGGCTACCGCTTCACCGGCGACATCGAGGGGTACGCGGAGGGCGAGCTCTTCTTCCCCGGCTCCCCGATCCTGACGGTGAGCGGCACGTTCGCCGAGTGCGTGCTGCTGGAGACGCTGACCCTCTCGGTGCTCAACCACGACAGCGCGATCGCCGCGGCCGCCGCCCGCATGGTCACCGCCGCCCGCGGTCGAGCGGTGATCGAGATGGGCGCCCGTCGCACCCACGAGGAGGCCGCGGTTGCCGCCGCGCGGGCCGCGTACCTGGCCGGGTTCGAGTTCACGTCCAACCTCGAGGCGGGCTTCCGCTACGGCATCCCCACCGCCGGTACCGCCGCGCACGCGTTCACGCTGCTGCACGACGACGAGCCGACCGCCTTCGCCTCACAGGTGGCCGCGCTGGGCAAGGACACGACGCTGCTCGTCGACACGTACGACATCACGCAGGGCATCCGCAACGCGATCGCGGTCGCCGGCCCTGAGCTGCGCGCCATCCGCCTGGACTCCGGCGACCTCTCGGTGCTCGCCCAGCAGTCCCGCGACCTGCTCAACTCGCTGGGCGCCACGGAGACGAAGATCATCGTTTCCGGTGACCTCGACGAGTACGCGATCGCCGCGCTCGCCGCCGAGCCCGTGGACATGTACGGCGCCGGCACCGCGGTCGTGGTCGGCTCGGGGGCACCCACCGCCGGCCTTGTGTACAAGCTCGTCGAGGTCGACGGCCGGCCCGTGGTCAAGCGCTCGGAAAACAAGGCCACGGTCGGCGGGCGCAAGACCGCCGTGCGCCGGCACAAGCCGACCGGCACCGCCACCGAGGAGATCGTGGTCACCAAGGGCACGCCCGACCGGCAGCTTGGCGACCGCCTGCTCCAGCGCCCGTACATCGTCGGTGGCGAGCCCGCCGACCTCCCCACGCTGGCCGAGTCGCGGGCCCACCTGCGCCAGTGCCTGATCTCGATCCCGTGGGAGGGCCTCAAGCTCTCCGGCGGTGACCCAGCCATCCCCGTCGCCGTCATTCCCGCGTCCTGAAAGGTTGTTTCCATGAGCCGTGCGCTCATCATCGTGGATGTACAGAACGACTTCTGCGAAGGTGGCTCCTTGGCCGTCGGCGGCGGTGCCGCCGTGGCGGCCGGCATCTCCGGCGCCCTGACCAACGGCCCGTGGCAGCACGTCGTGGCGACGAAGGACCACCACATCGAGCCCGACATGCACTTCGGCAACCCGCCCGACTACGTCGACAGCTGGCCAAGCCACTGCGTGGCCGGCACGGCCGGCGCCGACTTCCATCCCGCCCTGGCCACCGGCCGCATCGAGGCCGTGTTCCTCAAGGGCAAGTACGCGGCGGCGTACTCCGGCTTCGAGGGCCACGACGACGAAGGCACCGGCCTCGCCGACTGGCTCCGCGCCCGCGACGTGACCCAGGTCGACGTGGTCGGCATCGCGACCGACCACTGCGTGCGAGCCACCGCACTCGACGCGGCCCGCCAGGGCTTCGAGACCACGGTGCTCGTCGACCTGACCGCCGGCGTCGCGCCCGCGACGACCGAGGCCGCCCTGCGCGAGATGAAGGCAGCCGGCGTCAAGCTCACCCCCTAGGCAGATCAATCCCAAGAGAAAGATTCGAGCTACCGCGACGTCCGCGGTGGTCCAGACCGTCGCTCCCGCGGCCTCACCCTCCGCGCTTCACAGTCCAATTCCGGCCTTGCGGCCGCCGGCGGCCCTGCCGACTTCCTTGATCGGCCCCGTCGCACGCGTCCGTGGCGAAAACGCGCCCCTCCAGAGCCTGGCGCGTAATTGGGCACAGGCTCGATGTCAATCCCGCCGCGAGCGGCTGGAATTCGCCTGGCATCGACGCGCAGGCACCATCGGTTGCCGGGTTTGCCCCATATATTCTTTTGCGAATGTAGATCTAGAACGTCTTGTGTACTATATCGACCCTAAACGTTCTAGATCTACTTCGATCCGACCGCAACGACCAAGCTGGCGGACTTGACGAACAGCGCACCGCCAATTACGCGCCAGGCTCTCCAGGGGCAATTTCTCGCCACGGACGCCCCGCTCCCGCACCCGCCGCGCTTCACACCCTTTCGCCTCCGGCGGGGATCCCGGCCTCCGGGACGGCGCTTTACCACGGCCGGCTCCGCCTGCCGCCAGGGCGACACTTTCTGGCGATTTGTCCGCTGATCGCAAGGTCCGAGCAAGCCGTTCCAAACAGATCGAGGTACGCAGCTGTGCCTATAACAACAGCTCCGTACCACGGTCTGCTTTCGCCGCCGCGAAAGGCGGGCATTTCGGTCGTGCTGGCCGCGTGGGCGTGGCCACTAGCCGGCCGAAGGCCGCCTTTGGGGAAACCTATGGCTGCTATGGCAGCAACAAGTTTCCCCAAGCCCGACGAGGCGCTGTCCTGGCGCGGAGTTCTGGTGATCGTTCGCCCAGAATCCGCGCCATCACCGGCGGGTGGCACGCATGTTGCGATCTCGCCGGTGATCGTTCGCCCGATACCCGTACGACACGTTGTGAAGCGCGGAGGGTGAGGCCGCGGGAGCAGCGGTCCGGACCACCGCGGACATCGCGGTAGCTCATATCAATGTCTTGAAATGAATCTAGGGGAGTTGTGGCCTCTACGGCGCACGAACTCCCCTAGGGCCTGTTGGACCGGGCTAGCGGTCGATCTCGGTCGAGGTGTCTTCCTGGTAGGAGGCGCCGCCGCGGGATTCGCTCGTCAGCGGCTTCGCGCCGCCCTCGGGCGGGGCCGCCAGCTGGTGGGAGCCGGCCGCCAGGTGCGGGAACTTCGCGTCGAAGGCCGGGCGCTCCGAGCGGATGCGCGGCATGCGGTCGAAGTTGCGCAGCGGGGGCGGCGAGGAGGTGGCCCACTCCAGCGAGTTGCCGTGGCCCCACGGGTCGTCGACCTCGACCACCGGGCCGGCCTTGTACGACTTCCACACGTTGTAGAGGAACGGCAGCGTGGACGCGCCCAGCACGAAGGACCCGATCGTGGAGATCGTGTTGAGCGTGGTGAAGCCGTCGTCCGGCAGGTAGTCGGCGTAGCGGCGCGGGAAGCCCTCGTTGCCCAGCCAGTGCTGCACCAGGAACGTGGCGTGGAAGCCGATGAAGGTCAGCCAGAAGTGGACCTTGCCGAGCCGCTCGTCGAGCATGCGGCCGGTCATCTTCGGGAACCAGAAGTACACGCCGGCGTACACCGCGAAGACGATCGTGCCGAAGAGCACGTAGTGGAAGTGGGCCACCACGAAGTACGAGTCGGAGACGTGGAAATCGACCGGCGGGCTGGCCAGCAGCACGCCGGACAGGCCACCGAAGAGGAACGTCACCAGGAAGCCGATCGCGAAGAGCATCGGTGACTCGAACGTCAACTGGCCGCGCCACATGGTGCCGATCCAGTTGAAGAACTTCATGCCGGTGGGGACCGCGATCAGGAAGCTCAGGAAGCTGAAGAACGGCAGCAGCACCTGGCCGGTGGCAAACATGTGGTGCGCCCACACGCTCATCGACAGCGCGGCGATGGCGATCATCGCGCCGACCATGCCCTTGTAGCCGAAGAGCGGCTTGCGGCTGAAGACCGGCACGACCTCGCTGATGATGCCGAAGAACGGCAGCGCGACGATGTACACCTCGGGGTGCCCGAAGAACCAGAAGAGGTGCTGCCAGAGCATCGGGCCGCCGGTGGCCGCGTCGAACACGTGCGCGCCGAGGATGCGGTCGGCGGCGAGCGCGAAGAGCGCGGCGGCCAGCAGCGGGAAGACCAGGATCGCGAGCAGCGCGGTGATCAGGATCGACCACGTGAAGATCGGCATCCGGAACATCGTCATGCCGGGCGCGCGCAGCGTGAGGATCGTGGTGATCATGTTGACGCCACCGAGGATCGTGCCCAGACCGGAGATGGCCAGGCCGACGATCCACATGTTGGCGCCCACGCCGGGCGAGTTGACCGCGTCGTTGAGCGGCGCGTACGCGAACCAGCCGAAGTCGGCGGCGCCACCCGGCGTGACGAAGCCGGCCAGGGCGAGCGTGCCACCGAACGCGTACAGCCAGTAGGCGAAGGAGTTGAGCCGCGGGAACGACACGTCCGGCGCGCCGATCTGGATCGGCACGACGAAGTTGGCGAACGCGAACACGATCGGCGTCGCGAAGAACAGCAGCATGATCGTGCCGTGCATGGTGAACAGCTGGTTGTACTGCTCGGGCGAGAGGAACTGCATGCCCGGCCGGGCCAGCTCGGCGCGCATGAGCAGCGCCATCAGGCCACCGATCATGAAGAACACGAAGGACGTGACCAGGTACATGATCCCGATCTGCTTCGCGTCCGTTGTGCGGAGGATGCGGGCGAATGCGGAACCCTTGACCGGCTCTCGGACCGGCCAAGGCCGAGTCACGATCGGCTTCGGTGCGACGGTGGTCACGCAGGGCCTCCGGAGGTGTGCTGGCTCTTCATCTGGCGATCCAACGGGCAGGATAGTCCTCCGCCAGCAGCCTCCCACTACGGGGGTTAGTAGCAACGCCCCGAGACGGACTAGTGCGGCCCGACGAGCTCCTTGTAGTGGTCCGCGAAGATGGTGCTGCCGCGCCGGCGCAGCAGCGGGTCGCGCAGGGCCGGCGCCACGTCGCGCAGCCGGTCGCGGTCGTGGGTGCGCTCCAGCACCCAGCGCGTGCGCGGACGGCGCCGCCGCTCGTACTCACCAAGGGCCTCGGCCACCGTCGCCGCCCGGCGCACCGAGTCGGCGAGCACCACGGCGTCCTCCAGCGCCATGGCGGCACCCTGGGCGAGCGTCGGCGCGGTGGCGTGCGCGGCGTCCCCCACCAGCACGACCGGCCCCTGCGACCAGCGGCCGATCTCGACCTCGTCGGTGACCGCGACCTGCACCTTCTCCACCGCGTCGAGCACGGCGGGCACCGGCCCGCCGAAGCCCTCGAAGAGCTCCCGCACGCGCGCGAGCGGGTCGGACGGCGCGGCGGTGCCGGCCTCGTCGGCGTAGCAGAAGAGCCGCCCGCCACCCATCGGCATCACGACGAACGCGGCCCGCTTGCCGAGCACCGCCGTCCACTCGCTGATCTTCGGACCGCCGGTCACCACGCTGCGGTACATCACCTGGCCCACCGGGACCGCGGCACTGCCCAGCGCGGCCATCACGCGCACGGACGAGCGCCGGCCGTCGGCGCCGACCACCAGGTCGTACTCCGCGCTGGAGCCGTCACCGAACTCCACCTTAACGGTCTCGCCGGCCACCGCCTCGACGCGGGTCACCTCGGTCTCGTGCCGCACCGCGCCGCCCGCACCGCTGAGCATCACGCGGTGCAGGTCGGCCCGGGGCAGCGCGCGGCACTCGCCGACGCCGTCCCACAGCTTGACCAGGTCGACCTCGCAGAGCTCGCGCCCGCGCACATCGAGGAAGCGCTGCCGCGTCACCACTTCGCCGCAGGGCCGGACCGGCGCGTCGAGGTCGAGCACGCGCAGCGCCCGCGTCGCGTTGCCCGGCAGGTAGATACCCGCACCGGCCACAGTGGACGCCGGGAGCTTGTCCACCACCTCGGGGCGGAACCCGGCGAGACGCAGTGCGCGGGCAGCTGCCAGGCCGGCAATGCCGGCACCGACAACGAGGATCCGCAGGCTGGATCCAGGCATGTGCGAACGCCTCCGGAGATTTGCCACCCCCGCGCCGGGGGTAGGGCAACGCGTTGAAGCCAAGAGACTACTCGGAGCGACCGGCCAAAGGTAGGCCCCGATCGCGTCTAAGAGTAGTCCCCCCGCCACGCAATTGCGCTACGCAAGTCTCACGGTTTGACCCACGGCGTCCCGACAAAGACGGACACACCGTCACCTTTGGACGCGCGCGCCGCCTCCGCGCATCAGCGCCTCCACCTCTTTTAGGCTCGCCATCGAGGTATCGCCCGGCGTGGTCATGGCAAGCGCGCCGTGGGCCGCGCCGTACTCGACCGCCGTGCCGAGGTCTCCGGTCGTGATCAACCCATAGATGAGGCCGGACGCGAAGCTGTCGCCGCCGCCCACCCGGTCGAGGATCTCCAGCCCCGGCCGGTGGGTCGCCTCGGCGAAGGTCCCGTCGGCCCAGGCGATCGCGCCCCAGTCGTTGACCGTCGCGCTGCGCACCGTCCGCAGGGTGGTGGCCACGACCGCGAAGTTGCCGTACTCCTTCGTTACTTCCTCGATCATGCGACGGAAGTTGGCAACCTCCAGCGTGGACAGTGACTCGTCGGTGCCCGGCACCTCGAAGCCGAGCGAGGCGGTGAAGTCCTCCTCGTTGCCGATCATCACGTCCACGTACCGCGCGAGCCGCCGGTTGACCTCCTGCGCCCGCTCCTTGCCACCGACCGCCTTCCAGAGGCTGGGCCGGTAGTTCAGGTCGTACGAGATGACGGTCCCGTGCCGGCGCGCCGCGGACATGGCCGCCTCGATGACGTCCGGCGTGGTCTCGGAGAGCGCGGCGTAGATGCCGCCGGTGTGCAGCCAGCGGGCGCCGAGCGTACCGAAGATGTGGTCCCAGTCGACGTCGTCGGGGCGGAGCTGGCTGGCCGCGCTGTGCCCCCGGTCGGAGGTGCCGACCGCGCCCCGCACGCCGAAGCCACGCTCGGTGAAGTTGAGGCCGTTGCGCACCGCGCGGCCGATCCCGTCGTACGGCAGCCAGCGCACGAAGGACGTGTCCACGCCGCCCTGGAGCACGAGGTCTTCGAGCAGCCGTCCCACCTCGTTGTCGGCGAACGCGGTGACCACCGCCGTGCGCATGCCGAAGCAGCGGCGGAGCCCGCGAGCCACGTTGTACTCCCCGCCGCCCTCCCAGGCCCGGAAGCTACGGGCAGTGCGCACCCGCCCCTCACCCGGGTCGAGACGGAGCATGATCTCGCCGAGCGAGACGAGGTCGTAGCGGCACTCCTGCGCCGGCCGGACGCTCAGCATCACTTGCCTCCTGTCTTTGCCGTCAGTGCGACAGCCGTCGCGGTGAGCCGGGTGACCTCGTCCCACTTGCCGGCGGCGAGCAGGTCGGGCGCGACCATCCAGGTGCCGCCGACCGCGAAGACGGCGCCGAGCGCGAGGTAATCGGGCAGGTTTGCCGTATTCACCCCGCCGGTGGGGATGAACCGCACAGACCGGAAGGGGGCCGCCAGCGCTTTGATCATCTTGGCGCCGCCGAGCTGCTCAGCCGGGAAGAACTTGACGATCGAGAGCCCCGCGTCGAGCGCCATCTGGATCTCGGTGGCGGTGGCCGCGCCTGGGTACACCGGGAGGCCGGCCTCCCGGCAGTGGGCCACGACCGCCGGGCTGAACCCGGGGCTGACCACAAACTTCGCCCCCGCCTCGACCGCCGCGTCGACCTGGGTCGGGGTCAGCACCGTGCCGGCGCCGACCAGCAGCTCGGGGTTTTCCGCCATGATCCGGATGGCCTCGGCGGCCGCGTCGGTGCGGAAAGTCACCTCCACGCTGCGCAGGCCACCCGCGGTCAGTGCCGCGGCGAGCGGCTCGGCACCGCCCACGTCCTCCAGGACCACCACCGGCAACAGCCGAGCGGCGCCGATTGCTTGTTCAACATGACGAACGCTGGTCACATCCTCGACCATAATCGAAAGCATGACGCCGGGCCAGCCAGTCAAGTCAGCCGATCGCACCCTCGAGGTGTTGGAGGCGCTCGCCGCATCACCCACCCGCCGCTCGCTTGTCGAGCTCTCCCGCGCGCTCGACATCCCCAAGAGCAGCCTGCACGGCATCCTGCACACGATGGCCCGGCGCGGCTGGGTGGAGACCGACCCGACCGGCACCCGCTTCGGCCTCGGCGTGCGCGCACTGGAGGTCGGTGCGGCGTACCTCGACGCGGACGACGCCGTGGGACTTGTGTCTGGGGTGCTCGACGATCTCTCCCGGCAGTTCGGCGAGGCCACGCACCTCGGCCGGCTCGACGGCCCGGACGTGGTCTACCTGGCCAAGCGCGAGTCGGTGCACCGGCTGCGGCTGTACAGCGCGATCGGGCGCAAGCTGCCGGCCCACGCCACCGCGCTGGGCAAGGCACTGCTCGCCCGCCACCCCGACCCGGACGACCAGCTGCGCTGGCCGCTCCCCGGCTGACCGGCCACACCATCACCGACCGGGACGCACTCCACGCCGAGCTGGCGCAGACGCGGGTACGGGGGTACGCCGTCGACCGCGAGGAGAACACCGACGGCATCGTCTGCTTCGCGATCGCGGTACCCCTCGCCGACCCACCGGCCGACGCGATCAGCATCTCCGTGCCGGCCGCCCGGATCGGGCCGGAGAGCGAGGAGCGGATCGCCAGCGCACTCAGCCGAGCCATGGATCAGTTAAGGGCCGCGCGCAGCATGTTTTCATAACCATGAATATGTCCTAACCTCATGGGAGCGCTCCCGTCCGACCCCACCCGGACCCCACCCATGAGAAGGAGCACCCATGAGACGCCCGATACGCGCGTTGGCCGCGATCGGCCTGTTCATCGCGGGCACCGCCGCGGTCGTCGCTGTCGCCACGCCTGCGCAGGCCGACGTCCGCATCTGCGAGCAGTTCGGCTCGACCACGATCCAGGGCCGTTACGTCGTGCAGAACAACCGCTGGGGTTCCAGCGCTGAGCAGTGCATCAACGTGACGGACACCGGCTTCTCGATCGTGAGCCAGCAGGGCAGCGCGGCGACCAACGGGGCGCCACTGTCGTACCCGTCGGTCTTCTTCGGCTGCCACTACACCAACTGCTCGCCGGGCACCAACCTCCCGATCCAGGTCAGCCAGATCAGCAGCATCCCGACCAGCATCGGCTACACGTACGCGAGCGGTACGTACAACGCGTCGTTCGACATCTGGCTGGACCCGACACCGCGCCGGGACGGGGTCAACCAGATGGAGATCATGATCTGGTTCAACCGCCAGGGCCCCATCCAGCCGATCGGCTCCTCGATCGGCAACGGCACGGTCGCCGGCCGCACCTGGGACGTATGGCGTGGCAGCAACGGCTCCAACAACGTCATCTCGTACGTGGCGGCGTCGCCCATCAACAGCTGGAGCTTCAACGTCCTGGACTTCGTCAACGACATCCGCAACCGCGGCGCGATCACCAACTCCTGGTACCTGACCAGCATCCAGGGCGGCTTCGAGCCGTGGAACGGCGGCGTCGGGCTCGGCGTCAACTCGTTTACGACGACCGTCAACCAGGGCACCCCGCCGACGAGCCCCCCGCCCACCAGCGTGCCGCCGACCACCCGCCCGCCGACGACGCCCCCGCCGGGCGGCGGTGGCGCCTGCCGGGTCGCGTACACGGCGAACTCGTGGAACAACGGCTTCACCGGCAACGTGACCGTGACCAACACGAGCTCCAGCACGGTCAACGGCTGGACGTTGGGCTTCTCGTTCCCGAGCGGCCAGCAGATCACCAACAGCTGGAACGCGAACGTGACGCAGAGCGGCTCCTCGGTGAGCGCGCGGAACGTCAACTACAACGGCACGATCGCCCCGGGCGCCAGCGCCTCGTTCGGCTTCCAGGGCACGCACGGCGGCACCAATGGTGCGCCCACCGGCTGGACGCTGAACGGGACAGCCTGCTCCTCCTGACCTAGCTCACGCCACACTGATCGGGGCGCCCTCGGGGCGCCCCGATCGCTGCGCCGGAGTGACCCGGGTCAGGCGGCCGTCGGGTAGGCGCGGCCCATCACCTGGCGCAGCTGGGCCGCGCCGGTCACGGTGAAGCGCTGGCCGGCGGCCAGGCGTAGCTCCAGGCCCCGGCCCTGCTGGGCGGCGCGGGAGGCGGCCGCCGCGAGGGCCGTGACGATGCCGTCGTTGACGGTCGGCACGCGGACAAGGTCGATGACGATCGGAGTGGCCCGCTCGTCGACGATGTCGGCGAGCGCGTCGTGAATGCTGGCGGCAATGGTGGCGTCGAGCGGACCTTCGGCGTAGACCAGGGCGGCCTCGCCGAGACGGATGACGGTGAAGTGGGACAACGCCCTCACCCCGGGGCCAGTTGGCTGGTGTCTTCCACGGTACCCATCTCGCGCCCATGCGATACCGCCGCGACGCGGCCACAATTGCGACTATGGGCGACCGGCTGGACGAGTACCGCCGAAAGCGCGATGCCAAGCGGACGCCGGAGCCGGTGCCCGCGCGGCGCCCGACCGCGGGCGGCGACGACATGTTCGTGATCCAGCAGCACCACGCCCGCAGCCTGCACTGGGACTTGCGGCTGGAGCGCGGCGGCGTACTTGTCTCCTGGGCCGTGCCTCGTGGAGTGCCCCGCGACCCGGCCCGCAACAACCTCGCCGTGCAGACCGAAGACCATCCGATGGAATACAAGGACTTCCACGGCGAGATCCCGGCCGGTGAGTACGGCGGCGGCCGGATGACGATTTTCGACCACGGTACGTACGAGACGGAGAAGTGGCGCGACGGCGAGGTGATCGTGACGCTGCACGGCGAGCGCGTCTCCGGCCGATACGTGCTGTTCCGCACCGACGGCAAGAACTGGATGATCCACCGGATGGATCCGCCGCCGGCCGGGTTCAGCCCGATGCCCGACCATGTCGCGCCGATGCTGCCGGTGCGCGCGGCGAAGCTGCCCGCCGACGACGAGGCGTGGGCGTACGAGCTGGCCTGGGAGGGCGTGCGCGCGGTGACCTACGTGTCCGGCGGCCGCCCGCGCCTGCTCGGCGGCGACGACAAGGAGATCACCGCGTCGTACCCGGAGGTGCGGGAGATGGCCGAGGCGCTGGCCCCGACCGAGTGTGTGCTCGACGGTGTGATCGTGGCGTTCGACTCGGACGGGCGGGTGAGCGAGGCGGCGCTGCGCCCACGCGTACGAGTCACCGACGGCGCCGCCGCTCGCCGGGTGGCGTCCCGGGTGCCCGTGCAGTACCTGGTCTTCGACCTGCTCTGGGTCGAGGGCCGGGCCACCGTGGACCTGCCGTACGCCGAGCGGCGCGAACTGCTGACCGCACTCGACCTGGCCGGGCCGCACTGGCAGGTGCCGCCGCACTTCACCGGCGGCGGCGAGTTTGCCCGGCAGGCCAGTCGCGAGCAAGGCGTCGGCGGCGTGGTAGCCAAGCGCCTGGACTCGCCGTACCTGCCGGGCAAGCGCACCCGCCAGTGGCTAGAGCTCCCCTGAGAGGGTGCGCAGATATGTGGCGACGCCGCTCATGTCCCTGTCGCCCAGCGCAGCGGCGACCGCGGCGGTGGCCACGCCGAGGTTGGCCTCCGCCTGCGGCATCCGCGCGCCTACCCGCGCGGCGAGCTGCCGTACCAGGTCGAGGTCCTTCGCCACCAGGTCGAGGCTGAACGCGACAGGCACCTCGTCGGGCCGCTCGAACGCCGCCCGCTTGTACGACACGAATGCCGAGCCGATCGCGCTGTTGGCGAACACCTCGTACGTGGTCTCGCGCGGCACACCGGCACGCTCGGCGAGTACGAGCGCCTCGGCAAGCGCCTGGTTGAGCCCCAGCACGACGGTGTTGATGGACAGCTTGACGATCGCGCCCGAGCCGAGCGCACCGACGTGGAAGACCTGGCGGGCAAGCAGGTCGAGGACGGGACGCACCCGGTCGACCCCCTCGGCGGGTCCGCCGACCATGAAGGTCAGCTGCCCCTTCTCCACCAGCGCGATGCTGCCCGACACCGGCCCGTCCAGCAGCGTGGCGCCGCGCCCGGTGACGAGCGGCTCGACCCCGCGTACCGTCTCGGGGTCGATCGTGCTGCTCTCCACGACGACGACCCCCTCGCGGAGGCCCGCCGCGACGCCGTCCGGGCCGTCGTAGGCGGAGCGCACCGCCGCGTCGTCGGCGAGCGACACGAGCACGACATCGGCCGCCGCAACCGCCTCGCGGGCAGTGCCGGCTACCGCACAACCCGTCGCCGCGGCCTTGGCCGGGGTGCGGTTCCAAACCACTACCTCGGTGCCGGTCTCGCGCAGCCGGACCGCCATCCCGGCGCCCATCCGCCCGACGCCGATGATCGCAACCTTCAAAGAACTCACTTGAGAAGCCAGCCTCCGTCTACGGGCAGGTTTACGCCGTTGATCGCCCCATTGCGGAGCAGGAACACCACGGCGTCGCGGACCTCGTCCATGGCCGCCAGCCGGCCGAGCGGCGTACGCGCCACGACGTGGTCCAACGGCTTACCCTCCCAGTACGGGCTGTCGCCCACGATGCCGGGGTGAATGCCATTGACCCTGATCGGGGCGAGTTCGGAGGCGAGCGTGTGTACGAGGCCGACCACGCCGCCGTTGACGGTGGAGACCGTGGTGGATCCGGGGTACGGCCGCTGCATCGCCTGCCCGCCGAAGATCACCACCGAGCTTCCGGGATGCATCTTCGGTACCAGTGCGTGCACCACCTCGGTGTAGCCGACCAGCTTGAGCGTGACGAGCCGGATCGCCCGCTCGATCACGTACTCGGCGGCCGTGTTGTGGTCGCGCTCGATCGCGGCCAGCACGAGGTGGTCGACCCGCTCAACCCCGGCGAGCGCGTCGGCGATCGTCGCCGGCTCGGCCAGGTCGAGCGCCACACCACGGGCGCCAACCTCCTTGGCCACCCGCTCGGCCCGGCCCGAGTCACGGCTGGTCAGCACGACGTCGTCGCCGAGGTCGGCGAAGAACCGGGAGACCTCCAGGCCGATGCCCGCCGAGCCACCGACAACAACAACACTCATGAACTCTCCTCCTTGTGGAGCGCGTCCCGCAGGTACGTCCAGTCGCGGGCGAAGCGGTAGGAGTGGCGGGGCGGCGGCTGTGGCGCCTGCGTCTCCAGCCACCGCACGGGGCCGTCGCCGGCGTTCGCGAAGCCGTGCACGCAGCCGACCCCGGCGAAGGCCACGTCACCCACTTCGAGGCGATAGGTCTCGCCGTCGAAGGTCGCGTCGGTGGCGCCTTCGAGGATCAGGTACGTCTCCTCGAACGGGTGGTCGTGTGCGCCGGCCACGCCGTCCGGCTCGTACTGCACCATGAACATCGTCGACAGGTCGGCGCCGAGGTCGCTGTCGACCATCATCTTCACCGTGATGCCGCTGTAGACGAGCAGCGCGGTACGCATGCTGGCCGAGACCGCGAGCAGGTCCTGGCTCTGCTTGCCCGGGTCCATGTGCTGCGGCGAGATGTGGCCGAACGACTGGGTACGCGGGTCGCGGGTGTCCACCGGCAGCACCGGTCCGGGGGCCGCCAGTGCCACCGGCAGCGTGTCGCCGTCCAGCCGCCCGCGCGGCTGCGGCGCCTGCATCTGCGCCCACCGGGCCGGCTCGTCGCCGAGGTTGCGCCAGGCGTACGGCACGCCGGTGTTGACGAGGCCGTAGTCGCCGGGCTCCAGCCGGTACGACCCGCCCGGTGTGTCCATCACGGCCGAGCCGCTCAGCAGGAACACCGACTCCTCGTACCAGTTGACCTGGCTGGGCACCGAGGCACCCGGCGCCAGCTCGCAGACCGCGAAGCCGGTGTGCACCGCGCCCAGCACGCTCTCGTCCACGATGGACCATCGGGCGAAGCCGCCGGAGACGGCGGTGAAGGCCGCCTCCGACGCCCGGCGCACGACGTGACGAGATGTCACGCCGGTACCGCCTTCTTGTCCGCCACCGCGCCCAGCAGCCGGTCGCGGGAGTTGTCCACCAGCACGCGGGCCCGCTCGACGTCGGCCAGCAGCTTGCCGTCCCGCTTGCGGAACTGGCCGGCCACCAGCACGGCCTCCACATTGGACACATCGGCGCACAGGGTCACCGCGGTGACCGCGTCGTGCACCGGCACCATGTTGATGCCCCGCGCGTCGATCAGCACGATGTCGGCCTGCTTGCCCACGGTCAGCGAGCCGGTACGGTCCTCCAGCCCGGCCACGTGCGCGCCGTTGAGCGTGGCGATCTCCAGCATCTGCCGAGCGGTGAGGTGCCCCTCGGCCGGCTCGTTCTTCTCCCAGTAGATCGCGTTGCGCCGGGCCCGGTCGGTACCGAACGCGCTGCGGATCTGGGTGAACATGTCGCCCGGCACCGTGGTCACCACGTCGACCGAGAGGCTGGGGCGCAGGCCGTGCTCGATGGACTTGGCCACCGGCGGCCAGCCGTGCCCCATCTGCACCTCGACCTGCGGGGCCACCGAGATCGTGCCGCCGGTACGGGCGACGAGCCCCCACTCCTCTTCGCTGAAGTAACAGCAGTGGATGTACGTGGTGTCGGGGCCGAGCAGGGCCAGCTCGTCGAGCTGCTTGATCATGCCGAAACGGCCGGCCAACCGTCCCATCGCCACGTGCACGGTGATCGGGATGCCGAGGTCGCGGGCCATCTCCCACTCGGCGCGTACGACGTCGTCGACGCAGAAGCCGGGGCCGCGGGTGGCCAGACCCATCGTGAGCAGCCCGCCGGAGGAGGAGAAGTACGTGTCCCGGATGCGGCGCACGTCGTCCTGTGGGATCACGATCCGGCTCTCGAACCAGTAGTCGGCGAGCGACGTGTTCGCGCTGCCGTACGCGTACTGCGCCCGGATCCCCGCCTCCTGGAGCCCGCGGATGCCGGCGTCCGGGTGGTCCGGGGTGTTGTTGATGTGCGACCAGTCGACGAGCGTGGTGATGCCCGCGTTCAGGCACTCCAGCGCGCCGGCCAGGTTGCTCGCGTACACGTCCTCCGGCGTGTAGACCGGCGCGAACGTGTCCAGGATGTCGACGAAGTAGTCGTCCAGCGTCGCGTTCGGCGCGACGCCGCGGATCGCGGTCTCCCAGGTGTGCCGGTGGGTGTCGACGAAGCCGGGGATGACGATTCGGCCGGCGGCGTCGACCACCTCGGCGTCGGCCTCGATGCGCGGCTCGATCGCGGCGATCTTGTCGTCTTCGATCAGTACATCGCCCTGCGGCAGGTCGCCGAGCAGTGGGTCCATCGTGATGATATGGCCGCCGCGGAGCAGGATACGGTTCGGCATAAGGGGACTCCCTAGTAGGCAGACAGCCTTCTGATTGCCTCGGTGACCTTGCCGACGGTCGGGATCACCTCGGCTTCGAGTGAGTCGGCGAACGGCAGTGGCACGTTGGCGCCGGCGACCCGCTTGATCGGGGCGTCGAGCAGTTCGAAGCCCTCGTCGGCGACGACCGAGACGACGGTGCCGCCCCAGCCGCCCTGGTACGGGTTTTCCTCCACGACGACGAGCCGGGAGGTCCGCTCGATCGAACTCAGGACGGTGCGCATGTCGAGCGGGATGAGGCACCGCAGGTCGATCACCTCGACCGAGATGCCCTCGCCGGCCAGCTGGTCGGCCGCCTTCAGCGACAGCGACACAGTGGAGGCCAGCGCCACGACCGTGACGTCGGTCCCCTCGCGTACCACCGATGCCTGGCCGAGCTCGATCAGGTGGCCTTCCGGTGGGCGCGTCCCGGAGCCCGCGAGCAGCGCCTTGTGTTCGAAGAAGACGACCGGGTCGTCGCTGCGGATGGCGGCCGCCATCAGGCCGACCACGTCGGACGGCGTGGACGGCGCCACGATCTTGAGGCCGGGGATGGCGAACGCCCAGTTTTCCACCGCCTGCGAGTGCTGGGCGCCGAAGCCCAGCCCGCCGCCGTTGGCCGTGCGCACCACCAGCGGAACCGTCACCTGGCCGCCGGTCATGTACCGCGCCTTCGGGATCTCGTTGGCGAGGTAGTCCCAGCAGCAGGCCAGGAAGTCGCTGAACATGATCTCGGCGATCGGCCGCATGCCGGTCATCGCCGCGCCCATGGCGGCGCCGACGATCGCCTGCTCGGAGATGGGTGTGTCCCAGACGCGCGCCGGCCCGAACTCCTTGAAGAGCCCGACCGTCGTCTTGAACACGCCCTCCGCCGCGCCGATGTCCTCACCGAGGCAGACCACGCTCGGGTCGCGGCGCATCTCGCGGGCGATGCCCTCGGCGACCGCGTCCCGGTACGTGAACTTCTCCTTCGTCACGTCCGCCATGCCGCTCCCCCGTCCGCCCAGACGTCGGTGAAGGCCAGCGCCGGCACCGGCTCTGGCGCGTTCTTCGCCGCCGCGATCGCGGCGTCCACAGTGGCCGCCGCCCGGTGGTCGCGGTCCGCGACCGTCTCCGGTGGTACGCCGAGCGCCTCCAGCCGCGCCCGGGCCACGTCGAGCGGGTCATGCTTCATCCACCGCTCCACCTCGTCGGCGGGGCGGTACTTCGCCGGGTCGGCCCGGCTGTGCCCGAAGTGGCGGTAGGTCTGCGCCTCGATCAGCGTGGGCCCCTCGCCCTTGCGTGCCCGCTCGACGGCCCGCGCGACCGTCTCGTGCACGACCACCACGTCGTTGCCGTCGATGATGTCGGCCGGCATGTTGTACCCGGCGGCCCGATCGGCGGCCGGGTTGGGCACCGCGGTCACCGCCTCGATCGGCGTGTACTCCATGTAGAGGTTGTTCTCGCAGACGAACAGCACCGGCAGCGACCACACCGCGGCGAGGTTGAGCGCCTCGTGGAAGGCGCCGATGTTCGTCGCCCCGTCGCCGAAGAACGCCACCGCCACCTGGCCGCTGCCGCGCAGCTTCGCCGACCACGCCGCCCCGGCCGCCATCGGCAGGTGCGCGCCGACGATGGCGTACGAGCCGAGCATGCCGTTGGTCGCCTTGGTCAGGTGCATCGAGCCGCCCTTGGCCTGGCACAGCCCGGTGGCCCGGCTCATCAGCTCGGCCAGGCACTCCTCCGGCGTCGCGCCGCGGGCAAGCGCGTGGTGGTGACCCCGGTACGTGGCGAAGACGTAGTCGTCCGGGCGCATCGCGCTGCTCGCACCGACCGCCACCGCCTCGTGCCCGGCGGCCAGGTGCGTGGTGCCCTTGACCAGCCCGGACATGAAGAGGTCGTGCGCGGCCTTCTCGGTGCGCCGGATCAGCACCATCTCCTCGTACGCGTCGAGCAGCTCCTCCGGCGTCATTCGCCACTCCCGTTCAGGGTGTTGAGGTGGGACTGAGCCTCCCGGACCGAGGGCAGCGGGCCGTCCACTGTCCAGTACCGGCGGCCGGCGATCAGCAGCTTCTCGGCGGGGAATTTCGTGATCACCTCGCACCCGTCGGCGGTGACCACGACCTCCTCCTCGATCCGGGCCGCGGAGTAGCCGTCGCCGGCCGGCCAGTACGTCTCCAGCGCGAAGACCATGCCCTCTTCGAGCACCTCGGGATGGTCCAGCGAGACGAGCCGGCTGAACACCGGCTTCTCCCAGATCGCGAGCCCGACGCCGTGCCCGTACTGGAGAGCGAACGCGGCCATCTCGTCCGGGAAGCCGAACTCCTCCGCGCGCGGCCACAGCGAGACGATGTCGGCGGTCGTCGTGCCCGGCTTGACCAGCGCGATCGCCTGGTCCATGTACTCCCGGCACCGGGTGTACGCGTCGCGCATCCCCCGCGACGCGCTGCCTACCGCGAAGCAGCGGTAGTAGCAGGTGCGGTAGCCCATGTGGCTGTGCAGGATGTCGAAGAACGCCGGGTCGCCGGGGCGGATCAGGCGGTCGCTGTACACGTGGGGTGGGGCGCGCACCGCTCGCCGGAGATCGCGTTGACCCCCTCGACGTACTCGCTGCCGAGGTCGTAGAGGACCTTGCTGACCAGGCCCACGCACTCGTTCTCGCGCACGCCCGGCCGGAGGAACTCGTACAGCTCCTCGTATGCCGCGTCGACCATCGAGCACGCCTGCGCGAGCAGGCTGATCTCGTCGCGGGTCTTGATCCGGCGGGCTTCGAGGAAGACCTGCTGGCCGTCCACGACGGTCAGCCCTTCGGCCTGCAACGCCGCCAGGATCGGCATCTCGATGAGGTCGACGCCGATCGGCGCGTCGGCGACGCCGTGCTCGCGCAGCACGGTGGCGACCTTCCTGGCCACGTCGGCGGCGATACCCGCGTCCGGATGGAACGCGCCCCGCAGCGTGGAGATGCCGGCCCGCGCCCGCTCCTCGCCGTCGAGCCAGGGGTTGTAGAGCTGATGGTGCCGGGCGGCGGAGCCGAAGTCCCAGATCACCGGCTCGCCGCCGCGCGGGAGCACGGCAAACCGGATGAGCTTGTCCATCGCCCAGGTGCCGATGTGCGTTGACGTCAGATAGCGGATGTTGGCGAAGTCGAAGGTGAGCAGCGCGCCGAACTCCGACGCGTCCAGCTGCGCCTTGAGCCGGTCAAGGCGCTCACGGCGCAGCCGATCAAGGTCGACTCGCTCTTCCCAGTCGACGGCATTCGTACCGAACGTGCGGATAGCCACCGCGTCCTCCTCACTGAGGCGACACCCCAAGTGAAGGACGTGTTAAGGGCTCGTGTCAAGCGTCACTTAACGGCTGCCCGGGCCCCGGCGGAAATGTGGAGCGCAGCGGAGCATTTTCGTTGGGTGGGTGTTCAGTGGATCAGGGCTCTTCGTGCACGTACCAGACGCCAACCGCGGGCGTGACCCCGTCGTTGCGGTACCGGTGGGGGTACTCGACGCGAACGAGACCGCGTAGCCGGGGCGCAGCAGGTGCTCCTCGAAGCCCAGCGTGAGGGTCAGCTCGCCCTGGAGCAGAAACCCGTACTCGAAGCCGGAGTGACGCATGAGCTGGTCGCCGCTGGACGAGGTGCCGCCCGGCGCGTACGTCACCAGCAGGAAGTCGATCCGCGTGCCGGGCAGGTGGCCGAGGCGCTCCCAGGTCACGCCGGAGTCGAGCCGGAGCACCTCGCGCGCTTCAGGCCGGACGATCGGGCCGATGCGGTGCCCGGCCGGCTGACTGAGCCCGTGCACCGCCTGGAGCACCGCGCCGGAGAGCGGCCCGCCGACCGGCCCGCGATCCGCCGCCGGGGCCGACTCCGCCTCGGCGCCGTCGAAGACGTCCTCGACGGAGATCTCCAGCGCCTTGGTGATCGCGTACAGCGTGCTGACCGAGGGTCGACTCTTGCCCGTCTCGATCTGGGAGATCAGGCTCGCCGACACGCCCACCGCCCGCGCCAGGGCGCGCAGGCTCATGCCGTGGCGCTGCCGCGCCTCGCGGATGCGCTCGCCGACCGGTGGGAGTGCAGTGGTCACGCACCGCATCGTACAGCCCTGCTGAACAAAGTCATGCGGGCCATTGATCGCTTTGAGTCATACAATAGCTACTCACCGGATATGGAGGTGGGCGTGGCCGGCGACAAGCGGTACACCCCCGTCCCGGCGTGCGCGCACTCTTCATCGCCGCGGCGGCGCTGTCCCTCCTATTCGGATACATAGGACTTCACCAGTACATGGGGGAATCGGCCCGGTTCACCGACGTCCTCTACAACGCGCTCCAGCTCTTCGTCCTCGGGTCACCGATGACCGACGACGGAGGCCCATACCCGATACCCCTGGAGATCGCCCGCTTCGCCGCGCCCGGCGTCACGTTCTACGCACTTGTCGAGGCGCTGCGGCTTGTCTTCGCCTCGGAGGCCGAGCGGCTGCGCGCGCGGCGGGCGCGCAACCACGTGGTGATCTGCGGCCTTGGACCGGTGGCAACGACCTTGTCCCGGCAGCTCAGGGCAGCCGGCCACACGGTTGTACACATCACCGACAGCCCCAGCCAGGCCATCGGCAGGGGCCGGCGCTCCCTTCTCTGCGTGGTGGGCGACGCGCGCAACCCGGATGTACTGCGGGCGGCCGGCGTCGCGCACGCCAACGCCGTCTATGCCTGTGCGGAGGACAGCGCGACGAACACGGCCATCGCGCTCGCCGCCGGCCGCCGGCAGCGCGGCGAACGCCCGCTGGCCGTCTACGCCCAGGTGCAGGACCCTGAGCTCTGCCTCGCGCTCCAGGCGCGGCACCTGGGCACCACCGAGCCGCCGGCGATCCGGCTCGACTTCTTCAACGTCGACGACCTGGCCGCGCGCCATCTGCTGGCCAAGGAGCCGATCGTTCCCCCGCTCGACCGGCCACCACGGTTCCTCGTCGTCGGCGCCACGGCGTTCGGCCGCGCGATCATCGTGGAGCTGGCCCGGCAGTGGCGGGTGCTCGCGCCGGCCGTGATGTGGCGGGTCGAGGTGGCCGTCGTCGACGACATGGCGACCCAGGTGATCGACGAGCTGGGCTTCCGGTACCCGTTTCTCAACAAGGTCTGCGACCTGCGGCCGTACGACGGAGACCTGCTCACCGTGCTGGCCGGGCCGGACGCCCCGGAGGTGCCCGACCGGGTTTTCATCTGCGACGACGACGAGCAGGTGGCGCTGAAGACCGCGCTGATCGCCGACCGCCTGTGGCGGGGTGGGCCCGGCACGGTGATCGTCCGGCAGGACCAGCTCGCCACCCTCCAAGCCGCCTTCGACGGGGCCCGGGACGAGCGACTGTTCGACGAGGTGTCCGGCACGCTGCGCCTCTTCGGGGTCGTCGACGCGGCGTGCGATCCCGGCCTGATCCGCGACGACCTCGGTGAACGCCTCGCCCGCGTGGTCCACGAGACCTACCTGGTCGCCCGGCAGCGGCGCGGCGAGGGGCCGGACGAGACCCCGTCCATCGCGCCCTGGCAGCGGCTGCCCGACCGGTACAAGGTCGAAAACCGCGCCCAGGCCGCCGACATCGGGCGCAAGCTGCGCGCGATCGAGTGCGTCCTCGCGCCACGCGTGGCGGCCGGAGGTGAACACACATTCACCTCCCAAGATGTGACTCGACTCGCCATCATGGAGCACGAACGTTGGCTGAGCGCTCGGCTGCGCGAAGGCTGGCGGTTCGCCGAAGAGCTGGATGACGACCGTATGCTCCACCCGGGAATCCGCAGGTGGGATGACCTGCCGGACAGCATGCGGACGGTCAACTCGGACGCCATCCGCGAGCTGCCCGGGATGCTCGCCGACTACGGCTTCCGGATCGTCCGGATGAGGGAAGGTTCGTGAATGGCGCGCATTGGGATAACCGGACACGCCCGGCTGGTGGGCGAGACCACCGAGCTCGTGTACGGCGCCGTGGTTGCCGCCCTCCGTCCCTATGCGGGCTCCAAGCTGCACGGCATCACGTGCCTGTGCGACGGCGCCGATCAGATCTTCGCGCGGGCGGTGGTCGACAGCGAGGGCGCCCTTCAGGTCGTCCTGCCTGCCGCAGACTACCGGGACAACATCATCGATCGCGACGACTTCGACCACTTCCTCTCCAAAGCGATACAAGTCGCGACAATGCCCTTTCGATACTCCAATCGGCAGGCATTCCGCGCGGCGAGCGAAGAGCTGCTTCGCCGCAGCGACGTGCTCTTCGCCGTCTGGGATGGCGAGCCCTCCCGCCAGCTTGGCGACACGGCGGATGTCGTCGCGGTGGCCCGAGACCTCGGCGTGCCGGTGGTTGTGGTGTGGCCGGCCGGCGCCCAGCGCCTGTGAGCGGCTATTCGCGCAGGACCTGGCTACGCGAAAGGACCCAGGTGGTAGACACTATGGCGGTGGATTCTCCCTCGTCCTCTTCATCGCGATGCCCGGAAGCACGATGGGCGCCCAAGCCACGTGGACTGACATCGAGGAGATCAAGCACCACCTGTACATCCCGGTGGCGGGTGAGCTGGGCGAGCAGCTCGGCATCGCGGTCGACCTGCGAATCGAAAAGGACAAGACCAGCCAGGGGATGATCCATCAGTCGATGTTCAACGAGGCCCTCCTGGCGCCGGTCTACATAGCCGACCTTTCCGGAGCGAATGCCAATGTCTACCTGGAGCTGGGCGCCAGGTGGGCACTGCGTGACAACGTAACGGTGCTCACCTGCCAGGACCTGGCGCACGACATCAAGTTCAACGTCTCCGCCAACCGCGTTATCCGGTACGGTCGCGGGCCCTCCGAGATAGAGCTGGCCCGGCAGCAAATCGTCGCGGCGATCGTGGAAGGGCTGCGGGGTAAGCACATCGACAGCCCGGTCCGGCAGAACGCGGCTGTCGTGAGTGTCAGCCAGACGGAGTTGGCAGGCTTGCGGTCGGAGGTGGCGAGACTCCGCGAGGAGCGCGGTGAGGAGCTTGTCGCCGCCGCCCTGAAGGCCGACCACGAAGAGCGCATACGACTGCTGAATATGGCGCTCGACAGCAATCCGGGAAACTATCGGGCGCATTTCCAGCTCGGCGTCTCCCTGCGCATGCAAGGCGACTCCGCGGGAGCGCTGACGCACCTCCAGCGGGCGACACGGCTCAATCCGGAAGACGCGCACATCTGGCAGGAGCTGGGCGTCACCCAGAGCCAGCACGGCGACCTGGACGAGGCGATCGAGTCGTTGAAGCAGGCGCTGTCCGTTGACCCGACCTCCGCCGAGGCACACTCAAACCTCGGCGGCGTCTACCGCCGCAAGAGCAGATCAGACGACCCGGCAAAGCCACTCGACACGGCGATGCTGCGGCTGGCCCGCGATGCCTACCAAGAGTCCGCGAAAATCAACGCGAGGGACACGTACCCACTGCTGAACGTGGCCAAGCTCGATCTCCTCCTCGCTGGCCAGGACGCCGATCACCGGCACAAAGCCCTGGAGACCTACCGGACCCTCGAAGACCTGGCTCGGTATACCGCTAGGACGGAGGGTGACAACGACCCGTGGCGCTGGTTTGACCTGGCGGAAATCCTGGCGGTAAACGGAAAGCCGGGTGACGCGGTCGAGGCGCTGAGCCAGGGCTTCGCTCGCCTGGAGGAAAACTACTGGGGCACGGCGGCTCAGTCCGCGAGCGCACCGCTACGGGATTTCATCGTGACCGCGGCATTGCCCGAGGATCGCGTCTCGTCGGTTAAGGCAATTCTGGAGGAGTACGAGAGCCGCCTCGGCTGAGCGTCACTCCAGGTGATATCGCAGCCATCGCAGCTGGCGGCGCACGTGCACAGCCTCGCCGCCCTCGTGGTGGTTGAACGGGTACGCGTAGAGCACCCGGTCGTCGGCGCCGTACTGGTTGTACGCCGCGTACACCGTGCTCGGCGGGCACACCGTGTCGCGCAGCCCGGTGCCGAAATGCGCGGGCGCGTTGGCGCGACGGGCGAAGGCCACACCGTCCATGTAGGACAGCGTGCGCCGGGCCGCCTCCTCGGCCTCCCGGTGCACCGCCAGGAACGTGACGATCTCGCCGTACGGCGCGGCGTCGGTGATGTCGATCGCGCGCTGGACATGGCACATGAACGGCGCCGTGCTGAGCAGCGCGGCGAGGTCGCGCACGAGCCCGGCGACCGCGAGCGCCAGCCCGCCGCCCTGGCTGTTGCCGGCGACGGCGACCCGCGCCGAGTCGACACCGGGTAGCGCGCGGACCGCCTCCACAGCGCGTACGGCGTCGGTGATGAGCCGGCGGTAGTAGTAGTCGTGCGGGTCGAGGATGCCGCGGGTGACCGGCCCGGGCCCGCCCAGCGCGGTGCCGTACGGGTCGGGGGTGTCGCCACCGGTGCCGTACTGCCCACCCTGCCCCCGGGAGTCCATGAGCAGGTGGGCGTACCCGGCTGCCGGCCAGGTGAGCCGCTCGTGGGGCAGCCCGCGGCCGCGCCCGTACCCCAGGTACTCCACCACCGCTGGGATTGGATCGTCCACACCGGCCGGTCGCGTGTACCACGCTCGGATGGGATCACCGCCGTACCCGGCGAACGTGACGTCCCAGGTGTCCACAAGCGACAGCTCGTTCCGGTACGGCCGGCAGTCGACGAGGATCGGCTTGGCAGCCGCCGACTCCACAGTGGAGCGCCAGAAGGCGTCGAAGTCGGCCGGCTCGGGCACGTCCGGCGCGTACCGCTCCAGCTGGCTCAGGGGAAGGTCGAAGAGCGGCATCAGGCGGCCCGCCCCAAGGGTGCGGTGCTCTCCCGGACGATCAGCTCGGTGACGAGGTCGATCCGGCTGGTGGCCAGCTCCTCGCCGCGGGCCAGGTCGAGCAGCATCCGGGTGGCGGTACCGGCCATGTCGCGCAACGGCTGGTTGACCGTGGTGAGCGCCGGGCCGACCCAGGTGGCCACCGGCAGGTTGTCGTAGCCGACCACGGACAGGTCGCGCGGCACGTCGAGGCCGAGATGGCGGGCCGCCCGCATCACGCCCATCGCCTGGATGTCCGAGCCGGCGAAGATGGCCGTCGGACGGTCGGGGCGCTGGAGCAGCTCCAGGCCGTGGTCGTTGCCGCTGTGCGCGGCGAAGTTGCCGTATCGCACCAGGTCGGGGTCGACCGCCACGCCGGCCTCGTCGTGCGCCGACCGGAAGCCGGCGACGCGGGCCCGGCTGCACAGCACGTCCTCCGGACCGGAGATCACGGCGATCCGGCGGTGCCCCAGCTCCAGCAGGTGGCGGGCGGCGAGCAGGCCGCCGTTCCAGTTGTTGGAACCGACGGTGGGCACCGACGCGGACGTGGCGCTGTCGGTGTCGACGACGACGAACGGGATCCGCTGCCGCAGGAGCTGGCGCTGCTGGGCCTTGGTCAGGTGGCAGAGCACGAGGACCACACCGAGCGGCCGCCGGGCGAGCACCGTGTCCAGCCACTGCGCCGACGGGCTGTGTGCGCCGTCGAGCTGGGAGAGCACGATGTCGACCTTGGCGCCGGCGGTCACCGTCTCCACGCCCTTGATGATCTCCATCGCCCAAGCCGTGTCGAACTCGTGGAAGACCAGGTCGACCTGCTGCGAGGTGGCCTGCTGGCGGTTGGCGCGGCGGCGGTACCGGTGACGCTCCAGGCTGGCCTCGACGCGCGCGCGGGTCTCGGGCGCGACGTCCGCGCGCCCGTTGAGGACCTTGGACACGGTCGTGACGGAGACGCCGACCTCACCGGCGATGGTGGCGATCGTCGCGGATCCGGGCTTGGCGACCGGACGGGGAACGGTCATCGAAAACTCACGCAGCCTACTCGGAAAGTTTCGGCAGACTCCGCCACGGACGGCCCGACCTTGGCCAGCCTCGCCAAGGCCGGGACAGCCACGCCCAGGCATGACCCACAGGACCATACACCAAGTTGACCATTGCAATCGACCCTCTTGACATCGATCGCTACCGACGCCTAAGTTGCCGCCATATGTAACGGAGTTGTTGCGGAAATTTTCGAGCAATCAACTCCTCCGACGCGGCGATTCGCGCCCCCAGACATCGAAGGGGTGGCATGGCAGGCCAGGTACCGGTCGAGACGGAGTTCGCGCCCGCGGCAGCCCGGTGGCGCGACCCGAAGCTGCCACCGGCCGAGCGGGCCGAGGCGCTCCTGCCGTTCATGACGCTGGAGGAGAAGCTCGCCCAACTCGTGGGCGTCTGGGTGGGCGCCGATGCCGACGGCGGCGGGGTGGCTCCGCACCAGGCCGACATGGTGGACGGCGCGCCGTGGAGCGATCTGATCCAGCACGGGCTCGGGCAGCTCACCCGCCCGTTCGGCACCGCACCGGTCGACCCGGTCCTGGGCGCCCGCTCGCTGGCGGTCTCCCAGGCGGAGATCGCGGCCGCGAGCCGCTTCGGCATCCCCGCGCAGGTGCACGAGGAGTGCCTGACCGGCTTCGCCACCTGGCGCGCGACCGCGTACCCGACGCCGCTCTGCTGGGGTGCCGCCTTCGACCCGGACCTTGTCGAGGAGATGGCCGGGCAGATCGGCCGGTCGATGCGTGCTGCCGGCGTGCACCAGGGGCTGGCACCGGTGCTGGACGTGACCCGCGACTACCGCTGGGGCCGTACCGAGGAGACCATCGGCGAGGATCCGTACCTGGTCGGCACCGTCGGCTCCGCGTACGTGCGTGGGCTGGAAGGCGCCGGCATCGTCGCCACGCTCAAGCACTTCGCCGGCTACTCGGCGTCCCGCGGCGGCCGCAACCACGGGCCGGTCTCGATGGGGCGGCGAGAGCTGGCCGACGTGGTGTTGCCCCCGTTCGAGATGGCGCTGCGGCTCGGCGGTGCCCGCTCGGTGATGAACTCGTACGCCGAGGTCGACGGCGTCCCGGCCGCGGCCGACGTGGCCCTGCTGACCGGCCTGCTCCGCGAGGAGTGGGGCTTCACCGGCACGGTCGTCTCGGACTACTTCGCGGTGAAGTTCCTGCTGACCCTGCAAGCCGTCGCCGCCGACCCGGTGCACGCCGCCGCGCTCGCCCTGCGCGCCGGGATCGACGTCGAGCTGCCCACGGTGGACGCGTTCGGACCCGCACTCGTCGAGGCGGTGCGGTCCGGCGCGGTGGACGAGGGACTGATCGACCGGGCCGTGCGCCGCGTACTGGCGCAGAAGGCCGAGCTCGGCCTGCTCGACGAGGACTGGCAGCCACTGCCCGACGGTGTGGCGGAGCTGCGCTTCGACGACGAGGCGAGCCGCGACATCGCGCTGCGCCTGGCCCGCCAGTCGATCGTCCTGCTCCGCAACACCGGCGGTGTGCTCCCACTCGCGCCCGGCGCGCGGGTCGCGCTCGTCGGCCCGGTCGCCGACGACCCGCTCGCCATGCTCGGCTGCTACGCGTTTCCGACCCACGTCGGCGTGCGGCACCCGGACCACGAGGTCGGCGTGGAGATTCCGACGCTGCGGGCGGCCCTAGAAAGCCTGCTACCCGGGCTCGCGTACGTGCCGGGCTGCGCGATCACCGGCGACGACCGCACCGGCATCGACGGCGCCGCGGCGGTCGCGGCGGAAAGCGACGTCTGCGTGGTCGCCGTCGGTGACCGCGCCGGGCTATTCGGGCGGGGCACGTCGGGCGAGGGTTGCGACGCCGCCGACCTGCGCCTTCCGGGCGTCCAGACCGAGCTGGTACACGCGGTGCTGGCCACCGGCACGCCCGTGGTCCTGGTGCTGCTCTCCGGCCGGCCGTACGCGCTCGGCGCCGAGTTCGACGGCGCCGCCGGCATCGTGCAGGCGTTCTTCCCCGGGCAGCGGGGCGCGGCGGCGCTCGCCGAGGTGCTCGCCGGCAGGGTCAACCCGTCCGGGCGGCTGCCGGTCAGCATCCCTCAGGACGCGGGTGGGCTGCCGACCACGTACCTGGCGCCGCCGCTGGGCCGACGTACCCAGGTGTCCTCTGTGGACCCGACGCCGGCGTTCCCGTTCGGGCACGGCCTCAGCTACACGACGTTCGAGTGGTGCGACGCCGCCGGCGATGCCGAGTGGCCGGTCGACGGCGAGGCGAGCGTACGGCTGACGGTCCGCAACACCGGCTCGCGCGCCGGCACCGAGGTTGTCCAGCTCTACCTGCACGACCCGGTCGCCCAGGTCACCCGGCCGGTCGTCCGCCTCGTCGGGTACACCCGGGTGCCGCTTGGGCCGGGCGAGGCAGCGCGCGTGTCGTTCACCGTCCCCGCCGACGTCGCCGCCTTCACCGGCGTGCACGGCCGGCGCGTGGTCGAGCCCGGTGACGTGGAGCTCCGCTTCGCCCGGTCGGCCGGCGAGATGGTGGCCGCGGTGCCGCTGCGCCTTGTCGGAAGCGAGCGCGAGGTCGGCCATGAGCGCCGCTTCCAGGCCCTGGCGCGGGTCGATCGCACCGCGCCGGTACCGCGGCAAGCCGTTCGGGAGGGACACGGCGGGGAGGGCGCTGCATGAGTACTCCGAAGATCCTCGATCCGCCTCCGACAACCTTGGCTGAACCGCCTCCGCCGCCTCCCGTGACTCGCAAGGTCCGCAAGGGCCGGCAGAGCTGGCGGCGGGCCATCCGCCGAGACTGGCAGCTCTACTCGCTGGCGATCCTCCCGCTGCTGTTCTTCGTGATTTTCCGGTACCTGCCGATGCTCGGAAACGTCATCGCGTTCCGGCGGTTTCGCCCGGGCGGCAGCATCTTCGGCGAGCGCTGGGTCGGCCTCCGCTACGTACGGATGTTCCTCAGCGATCCGACCTTCTGGGATGTGTTCACGAACACGCTGATCCTGGGCGGTCTGACCCTCCTCGTCTGCTTCCCGCTGCCGATCGTGCTGGCGCTGCTGCTCAACGAGGTACGGACCCGCTACCTCAAGCGCTTCGTCCAGTCGGTTTCCTACCTGCCGCACTTTCTGTCCATTGTGATCATCGCCGGAATGCTCATGCAGATGCTTTCCATCGACGGCGTGGTCAACCAGATCGTGAACGCGCTCGGCGGCGAACCCACAGCGTTCCTTCAGAAGCCGGAGTGGTTCCGCACGATCTATGTCTCCTCCGAAGCGTGGCAGACCGTGGGTTGGGGCACGATCCTCTACCTCGCCGCACTCACCACCATCGACAACGACCTGTACGAGGCGGCCCGGATCGACGGTGCGGGCCGCTGGCGGCAGACCTGGCACGTGACGCTGCCCGGTATCCGGCCGACGATGATGACGCTGCTGATCCTCAACATCGGCACGTTCATGGCGGTCGGCTTCGAAAAGATCCTGCTGATCTACAACCCGCTCACGTATTCGACCGCGGACGTGATCTCCACGTACGTGTTCCGCGTCGGCATCGTCTCCGGCAACCTCAGCTACGCGGCGGCGATCGGCCTCTTCGAGGCGTTGATCGGGCTGACGCTCGTGCTGTCGGCGAACTTCATTTCCCGTCGCACAGTGGGGACGAGCCTGTGGTGACCCTCGGCGCGCTCAAGCGGCCGACCCGGCGAAAGCGAGGGATCCGGCCCACTCGCGGCTACCGCGCCTTTCAGGTGGTCAACGCGATCATCCTGACCGGCGTCGTGGTCGTGACGCTCTACCCGTTCCTGAACATCGTGGCCCGCTCGCTGAGCGACCAGGCCAGCATCATCTCCGGTGAGGTGAATCTCCTCCCGAAGGGGTTCAACCTCACCTCGTACGAGCACGTGATGTCCGACCCCATGTTCTGGAGGAACTACCGCAACACCGTCTACTACACGTTTGTCGCCACCTGCGTCGCCCTCATCCTCACCACCACCTACGCATACGTCCTGTCCAAGAAACACCTCAAGGGCCGGACGTTCCTGGTCGCCGTCGCGGTCTTCACGATGTTCTTCAACGGCGGCCTGATTCCCAACTACGTCCTGGTCACCAGCCTCGGCCTGAAGAACTCCGTCTGGGCCATCGCCCTGCCGAACGCCATCAGCGTCTTCAACCTTCTCGTCATGAAGGCGTTCTTCGAGAGCCTGCCGGTCGAGTTGGAGGAGGCGGGGGCCGTCGACGGCCTCAGCACGTACGGGATTCTGCTCCGGATCGTGCTGCCGCTGTCCAAAGCGATCGTCGCGACGATGGTGCTTTTCTATGCGGTCTCCTTCTGGAACTCCTGGTTCGCCGCGTTCCTCTACATGGACAAACAGGAGCTCTTCCCGGTCACCGTCTACCTGAGAAACCTCATCGCGGGATCGACCGGTGCCGAATTCGCCGGTGCGATCGCGGAGACGGACGAAGCGCAGGTCGGCGCCACCATCAAGGCCGTGACCATCGTGCTCACCACCCTGCCGATCCTGACGGTCTATCCCTTCATCCAGCGGTACTTCGTCTCCGGCATCATGCTCGGCGCCGTGAAGGGTTAGCCGTCCTGCCACCGAAGTATTGATTTCCTAGAAAGGACGGTGTGATGTTCGTACAATCCCGGCGTCGCGCTGCGGCCGTCGCGGCCGGCGCGCTCGCTCTCACGCTGGGGCTAGCGGCCTGCGGTGACGACAGTGATCCCAGCGAGGAGGTCTCCGCCAACCGCGCCGGCGCCATGGAGGACTACAAGGTCGGCGACCAGTTCAAGGCGACCGAGCAGGTCTCGTTCTCGATGCTCTACAACAACCACCCGAACTACCCGCTCAAGAACGACTGGCTCTTCTGGCAGGAGCTGACCAAGCGGACGAACGTGAAGCTGGAGCCGTCCGCGGTACCGCTGAGCGACTATGAGCAGAAGCGCAGCGTGCTCATCAGCGCGGGCGATGCCCCACTCATCATCCCGAAGACGTACCCCAACCAGGAGGACGCGTTCGTCTCCTCCGGCGCGATCCTCCCGGTAAGCGACTACATCGACCTGATGCCCAACTACAAGGACAAGGTCGCGAAGTGGAACCTTGGGCCGGAGATCAACACGCTCCGGCAGGCGGACGGCAAGTACTACCTGCTTCCGGGCCTGCACGAGAAGCCGTGGCAGGAGTACTCCCTCGTCGTCCGCACCGACATCCTCCAGGAGCTCGGCCTTCAGGAGCCGAAGACCTGGGACGAGGTCTACACGATGCTCAAGGCGATGAAGGCGAAGTACCCGGCCATCTACCCGTTCACCGACCGGTACAGCCAGCCCAAGCCGACCGGCAACCTGTGGAACATCCTCGGGGCGTCCTTCGGCGCGCCGGGCGGCTGGGGCTTCCAGCACGCCATCTGGGACGCCGCCGCCGGCAAGTACGTCTACACGGCGGCGAGCCCGCAGTGGAAGGCGTGGGTCGAGTTCCTCAACAAGCTCGTGTCGGAGAAGCTGCTCGACCCGGAGAGCTTCACCCAGACCGACGACCAGGCGCGGTCGAAGCTCGCCACCAGTAAGTCGTTCGTGATCACCGGCAACGCGCAGGGACTCGTCAACGACTACCGTCCGGACCTGGCGAAGAACCCGGCGGCGAAGCTCAAGAAGATCCCGCTGCCGATCGGGCCGGCCGGCGAGGTGAACCCCCAGTCGCGCATGGAAAACGGCGTCATGATTTCGTCGAAGGCCAAGGACAACAAGAACTTCGTGGCCATGATGCAGTTCATCGACTGGCTGTTCTACTCGGACGCCGGCCAGGAGTTCGCCCGGTGGGGCGTCGAGGGCACCACGTTCGTCAAGGGAGCCTCCGGCAAGCTGGAACTCGCCCCGGACGTCAACGTGATCGGCCTGCGCCCCAACGCGCCGAAGCACCTGCAGAAGGACTTCGGCTTCTACAACGGCATCTTCGCGTACGGCGGTAAGCCCGAGCTCGTGCAGTCGTTCTTCTCGCCGGAGGAGCAGGAGTACCAGGCGATCGTCGGTGCCCGCCAGCCGGCACCGTGGGTGGTGCCCCCGCCGGCGCCGTTCAACGACGAGGAGCGCGAGCAGGCGACGCTCTGGGAGACCACGCTGCGCGACTACGTCGACCAGCAGACCCTGCGGTTCATCCTCGGGCAGCGGCCGCTCGGCGAGTGGGACGCGTACGTGAACGAGCTGAAGACCAAGAACATGGACAAGTACATGGAACTCCAGCAGAAAGCGTACGACCGGTACAAGAAGGAACACGGCTGATGGGGAGGGTCCGGCCGCGCTCATCGACGAGCGCGGCCGGGCCGCACCGCGAGGAGGACGGACGATGAGTACGGCAGCCGCGCGTGAGCGCCACTTCGGCAACGGACCCCTGTCCCAGGGCGCGGCCCTGGTCTACACGCTGCTTGTCGTCGAGCTCCTGGTCCTGCTCACGTCGCTGCCCGGCCTCGTGCCGCTCGTACTGCTCAGTGCCGACAGCAGCAACATCCCGCTCGCCGCCGCGTGCGCGCTCCCGATCGGCCCGGCGCTCTCCGCCGCCCTCTACGCCCTGCGGCACCGCAGCAGCGACCTCACCGACCTCCATCCGGCGGCGGCGTTCTGGCGCGGGTACCGGCTCAACTTCCTGGGCAGCCTGAAGATCTGGCTGCCCGGCCTGGCGTGGCTGGCCATCATCGGGCTCAACCTCGCCAACTTCGGCGCCGCGGACGTACCCGGATGGTGGGCGGCGCTGCTCGTCGCGATCGCGATCGCGGTGGCCCTGTGGCTGGGCAACGCCCTGGTGATCACCTCGCTCTTCTCCTTCCGGACCGTCGACATCGCCCGTCTGGCGCTGCTCTTCCTCAGCCGCGCGCCGGGCGTGACGCTGGGCAACGCCTGCCTCGTGGTGCTGGCGGGCCTGCTGACCGCGGTCACCTCCGAGGCGGTACTGATCCTGCTGGGCTCGGTGTTCGCACTCGTCCTGCTGCTCACCTCCCGCCGGATGACCACCGCGATCGAGAAGGAGTTCACGGCATGAGCGCCCTTCCGCCGACATCCAAGGTGCCGTACGGCGGGGACTACAACCCCGAGCAGTGGCCCGAGGACGTGTGGAAGCAGGACCATCTGCTCTTCGACGCCGCCCGAATCGACACCGTCACGCTCGGCGTCTTCACCTGGGCGCAGACCCAGCCCGCCCCGGACGTTTACGACTTCACGACACTGGACCGGATCGTCGAGCGGGCGGCCGCCGAGGGGCGCCAGGTCTGCCTCGCCACCGGCACCGGCGCGCTGCCGCCCTGGCTGGCGAAGGCGCACCCGGAGGTCAACCGCACCGACTTCGAGGGGCGGCGCCACCGGTACGGCCAGCGGCACAACGCCTGCCCCAGCTCCCCGGTCTTCCGCCGCCTCTCCGCCGAGATGGCGCGCCGCATCGCACAGCGGTTCGCCGGAAACCCGGCGGTCATCGCCTGGCACGTCGGCAACGAGTACGGCGGCGCCTGCTACTGCGACCTCTGCGCGGCCGCCTTCCGCGGCTGGCTGCGCGACCGCTACTCCACTTTGGACCGGCTGAACGCGGCGTGGAACACGACGTTCTGGTCGCACACCTTCACCGACTGGGACGAGATCGAGCCACCCTCGGCGCTGACCGAGCACTGGCGCGGGCCGGACCACACCGCGTTCCAAGGCATCACCCTCGACTACCTGCGGTTCATGTCCGACGCCATGCTCACCAACTTCCAGGACGAGAAGCGGGCGATCCGCGAGTCCGACCCGGACACCCCGGTCACCACAAACTTCATGGGCATGTACCGGCCGATCGACTACCACCGCTGGGCGCCGCACCTCGACTTCGCCTCGTGGGACAACTACCCGCCGGACGACACCTCGCAGGCACGCATGGCGCTCACCCACGACCTGATGCGCGGGCTCAAGGACGGCCAGCCGTTCTGGCTGATGGAGCAGACGCCGAGCTTCACCGCGTCCCGCGACGTCAACCCGCTCAAGCGGCCCGGGCTGATGCGGCTGTGGAGCTGGCAGGCGGTGGCGCACGGGGCGGACGCGGTGCTGTTCTTCCAGATGCGCGCCTCCCGGGGCGCCTGCGAGAAGTACCACGGCGCGGTCATCGGCCACGCTGGCCGCTCGGACACCCGGGTCTTCCGGGAGGTCGCCGACCTCGGCGCCGAGCTGGAGCGGCTGGGCGGCATCACGCTCGGCGCGCGTACGCCCGCCCGGGTCGCGCTGCTCTTCGACTGGGACAGCTGGTGGGCGCTGGAGATCTCGGACGGCCCGTCCCGCCTCGTCCGGTACCAGCAGGTGCTGCTCGCGTACCACCGGGCGCTGTGGGACTCCGGTACCGACGTCGACGTGGTGCCGGTGACCGCCGACCTGTCCCGGTACGACGTGGTGATCGCCCCGGCGCTGCACATGGTCAAGGGCGACCTCGCGGAGCGGCTGGAGCAGGTGGCGTGCCGCGGCGGGTCGGTGGTGACCACGTTCCTGTCCGGGCGGGTGGACGAGGACGACAACGCGTTCCTGATGGATGTGCCCGGCCCGCTGGGCCCGCTGATGGGGATCCGGGTCGACGAGTGGGACGCACGCGGCCCGAAGTTGGTCAACCCGGTGCACTTCGACAACGGCCCGGTGGTCGACGCGCGGCTCCTCTTCGAGCTGGTGATCCCGCAGGGCGCGGACGTCGTCGGCAGCTACCGGGAGGACTTCTACGCCGGCACCGCGGCGGTGACCCGCAACGTCTTCGGCGCCGGCTACGGGTGGTACGTGGGCGCCGGGCTGGACCAGGCCGGGGTCTCCTGGGTGATCCGGCAGGTGCTCGACTGGCACAACCTGAGCGGCCCGTACCCGGACGTGCCCGACGTGGAGACCGCGGTCCGGGTCACCCGCGACGGTACCCATCTGCTCTTCCTGCTCAACCACAACGCCGAACCGGTCGAGCTGGTGGCTCGGGCGGGCGGCGTCGACCTGCTCACCGACCAACGCGTCCGCATCGGACAGATCATCCGGCTGGACGCGCGCGGGGTGATGGTGCTCCGTCAGTAGATTTGGCGGCCCTTGGCGTCTGGTTCTCCGGACTTGCGGTGGAAGTAGGTGTTGATCTGGTCGCGCCACTCCGCCGCCGACCGGACCTGCTCGTCGAGGCGCTCGCGTACCCGCGCGTCAAGCTCGGGGTCGACCTGCCCGGCGAGCCGCTCCCACAGCCGCCGCATCTCGACCGCCCGCTCGGCACCGGCGAAGTGTGTGTCGTAGATGTGCTGGATCACCGTCGAGCCGCTGTGCAGCACGTGCTCGTACGGCACGTGGTGGAAGAAGAGCAGCAGCTCGTCGGGGCAGCGCTCCAGCGACTCGTACACGTCCGACCACGGCTGCGGGTACTGGCCGGTGAAGCCGGTGCCGGTGGCGCGCGTACGGTCGACGCCCACGCCCTCCCGGTCGGCGAAGTGGTAGGTGCCCCACGGCGTGTACTCGTACCCGTCCACGTCCGGGCCATAGTGGTGGCCCGGACGCACCATGAAGCCCACGCCCAGCGGCGCGGTGTACGACTCGTACGTGCGCCACGAGTCGTCCAGGATCGCGTGCAGCGCCGCCCGGTCCACGTCCGGGCCGAGCGCCAGGTCCACCCACTCGTCCAGGATGGACAGTGGGTCGAGTGTGGGATCCCAGGCGAGGCGGCCGAAGGCGTAGAGGTTGGCCTGGGCGAGCGGGTGTCCGGTCCAGAAGGGGTCGTCGCCGACGTTGGAGACCGCGACGAGTTCCCTGGCGAGCCCGGCCACATCCGCCTCGCTTGTCAGCCGGAAGCCGAGTATCTCGCTCCACATCGGACCGAGATAGACCGCGTGCCGCTGCTGTCCGGTGTACTCCTGCGTCACCTGAAGCTCGACCGCGACGCTGGTGGCCGGCATCGCGGCGATGACCGGGGAGACCGGCTCGCGTGTCTGGAAATCGATCGGTCCGTGCTTGACCTGGAGGATCGCGTTGTCCCGAAACTTGCCGTCCAGCGGGGCGAAGTGGTCGTACGCCGCACGCGCCCGGTCGGTCGAGCGGTCCCGCCAGTCCTGTCGGTGGTTGTAGACGAACGCGCGCCAGTGCACCACGCCGCCGAAGGGCGCCAGCGCGTCGGCGAGCACGTTCGCACCGTCCGCGTGGCTGCGCCCGTACCCGAACGGGCCGGGCTGCCCCTCGGAGTCGGCCTTGACGACGTAGCCGCCGAAGTCGGGGATCGCCGCGTACACGCGCTGGGTGGTCTGCGCCCACCACCCGCGCACGCCCTCGTCGAGCGGGTCTGCGGTGGGCAGCCCGCCGAGCATCACCGGCGCGGCGAAGCTGACCGAGAGGTGCACGCGGATCCCGTACGGCCGGAACACCTCGGCGACCGCGACGACCTCGCCGAGCCGGTCGGTGAGCAGCCGCGCCTCGGTGGCGTGCACGTTGACGTTGTTGATCGCGACGGCGTTGATCCCGGTGGCCGCAAGCAGGCGGGCGTAAACCCGCACCCGGTCGAGGTCGCGCGGCACGCCGTCCCGCCAGAAGATCGAGCCGCCCGAGTACCCGCGCTCCACCTGCCCCATCACCGGGTGTACGTCGATGTTGTCCCAGTGGTCGAGCATCCGCCGCCGCATCGCGGGGACGTGCCGCTCCACCGGCCACTCGCCGGCGAACGCGGCCTCGCCCAGCCGCACGACGTGGAAGAAGCCGTAGAGCAGCCCCGCCGGCGCGTCCGCGAGCACGACCGTCACGCCGTCCCGCCGGTACAGGGCGAAGCCCTCGTCGCCCAGCCTCTCGCTGCTCAGCCTCAGGATCAACTCGGCATCTTCTGTGACAGTGGTGCCGACCTCCTCGCGCACTGTCTCCACGAGGCGCCCCGCTCCGTGCACAGCAACCCGGCGCGCCTTGATCGCCTGCAATGCCCGCGGCGGCAGCCAGGCCGAATGCGCGGCGGCCAGCTTGTCGATGCTCACGGAAACCTCCCCGATACGGTTTCCGTAAATTTACCGGAATCTCAGTCCATGCCGGAGTACCCCTTGGGCGACTCCGGCTCCGGCACGCCCTCCGGGCCTCCGTCCTCCTCCTCCGCGAAGGTGACGGAGTCGTGCTCGTCGGCGAAGTCTTCGTCCTCGGTCTCGTTAGGGTCACCGATGGGCGTGTTGTCCGTATCGGTCATCGTTCATCCATACCCGCCGCCCGGCCGGTTTGAACTGACAGCGGCCCGGCGCTGGTCAGGCGCGTTCCAGCACGACGACCGGGATCTGGCGCCCGGCCTTGCCGGCCCGCTTCTCGTAGTCCGCGTACCCCGGGTTGACGACGAGCATGCGCTCCCACATCCCGGCCCGCTCCTCGGCCGTTGCGTCCCGGGCCTGGGCGGCGAAGATCTCGGTACCGACCTGCACGGTGACCCGCGGGTCCGCGCTGAGGTTGAGGTACCAGGCGGGCTGCTCCGGCTTGCCGCCGTTGGAGCCGACCACCACGTAGCTGTCGCCATCCCGGTCGTAGATCAACGCGCTCCGGCGGAGCTTGCCCGACCGCCGGCCCCGCGTCGTCAACAGGAGGGTGGGCCAGCCGTAGTGCCGGTGTCCCTTGCGACCGCCCGAGTCGACGTACGACCGGATGTGCCGGTTGACCCACCCCACTGGGCTGTCAAAGATCTCCTCGCTGGCGTCGCTCACCGGGCCAATTTAGCCCTGCCCGTCGCCGGACCGGCTGAGGAAGGTGGCGATCTGCTCCTCCGTGGCCTCCTTGCTGATGTCGAGGCTGGCCAGCAGGCCGGTGCCGTTTTCCTGCTCCAGCAACGCGAGCAGCATGTGCTCAGTACCGACGTAGTTATGCCCGAGCCGCAGCGCCTCGCGGAAGGTCAGCTCCATGACCTTCTTGGCCTCGCCGTCGTACGGGATCAGGCCTTCGACCGGGTCGCCGCCCGCGGGCAGGGCCGCGGTCGCCGCCTCCCGGACCCGATCCAGCGGCACGCCCTGCTCGATGATCGCCTTGGCGGCCAGCCCGTCGGGCTCGGTGAGCAGGCCGAGCACGACGTGGATCGGCCCGATGTTGGCGTTTGCCGCGGCGCGGGCGGCCTCCTGCGCGGCCATGACAGCCTGGCGGGCGCGCGGGGTAAACCGGCGGAAGCCCTCCTCAGGGTCCATCGTGAGCTGATCGCCCTTGCCGACGAACCGCTTCTGGGCCGCCTGCTTGGTCACCCCCATGCTCTTGCCGATGTCGGTCCAGGAGGCACCGGACCGGCGGGCCTGGTCGACGAAGTGGCCGATGAGGTGGTCGGCGACCTCGCCCAGGTGCTCGGCGGCGAGCATCGCGTCGGTGAGCTGCTCCAGCGGCTCGCTGTGCACCGTCTTGATCGCGGCGATGAGGTCGTCGAGCTTGATGGCTGTCGTCATGCCGTCAACCCTAGGTTGACGACATGCGTGCGTCAACCTTAAGTTGACGCCTATGTGGCGGACCGGACCCATCAAGTGGTGGACAGCGATATTGAGCCAGGCGAGCCGTCAGCAGGACGATCCGCCTCAGCGGGATTCCAACTGGGCGTTGAGCCAGCTGAACATGCGCTCGTCGGTCAGTTGGCGACCGAGCGGCTGGCAGTGCAGGTTTGCCCCCTCGGCGGCGGTGAAGTCGACGAGCTCGGCGCGTTCGCCGAGCAGCTTCGCCAACTGCTCCGGCTGCCCAGGCCAGAACTGCTCGCCCTCCGGGTTTGTCACCATCACCGGCGTCTCGATCCGGGCGATCGTCTCCTCGTCCAGTGAGTAGCTGCGTACTGCGCTGAACAGATCGAACCAGTCGTTGCGCGACCCGTACGGGCGGCTGCGGTAGGTCAGCGTGCGGCGCAGGCCCGGCAGCAGTGTGGCCACCCGCATGTCCCGGTTGAACGCCTTCCGCTCGCCACCCTCAAGCAGCCCGCGCATGCTGTGGCCCAGCGCCTGCATCCAGCGGGTCGACACGTCCACGACGCCCGGGTCGGCGACCGCCGCGACGAACCGGTGCTCGTACGCCAGCGCCCGCGGCACCCAGTAGCCGGCCTGGCTGAGCCCGTACGCCATGAGGCGCTCGCCATCGACGTCGGGCCGGGCCACGAGCGTGTCGACCACCGGCGTGAGCACGGCCTCCCAGTCCGACCGGAAGGGCACGCCGCGCTGGAACAGCATCGACTGCTGCCCCGGCCCGTCGTACATGAACGCGTTCCACCCGCGGGCGAGCGCCCCCGCCGCGCCGCTGCTCCAGAGGGCGCTGATCGCGGCGTCGCTGCCGTTGGTGAGCACGAGCGTTGGCCGTGGCGCGCCGGTGGCGTCGGGCCGCAGCAGGTAGCCGGGGAGGGTCATGTCCTCGTACGGCACGTGGATGCGTACGTGCGCGCCCTCGAACGAGTCGACGAACCCGTCCCAGCACGCCCGATGCGCGAGGAACGCGTCGAGCAGCCCGTCGTCGTCGCCCTCGGCGTAGTCGTCGACCACGCAGGCCCAGTAGGTGGCCGCGCGCAGGTAGGCCCGTCCCGCGCCGCGAAGCTCGCCACGCGATCGCTGGCTGTCGGCCGACACCCGGGCACGCCGAGCGGTCGACGTCCACTCGCGCCGCCAGTCGACCCGACCTCCGACCCGGTCGATCGTGGCGAGCACCTCGCCGACCTCACTGCCGCCGTAGGGGGCGCGTCCCAGGATCACGCGGGTCTGGTAGTCCAGGTCCCGGTCGCGGAAGAACCCGCGCGAGAAGGCGTGGTTATCCGACATTTCACCAACCTAGACCCGCCGGAGTAGCCGCAGAGGCCACTTCGCCTCCTCACGCCTTGACGGCCGTATGAGCTATAGCTCTATAGTGCTAGGAGCCTAGTTAAAGTAGGGAATTGTGATCGACTTCCATCTGGACCTCCGCTCCGGGGTGTCGCCGTACCAGCAGCTGGTCCAGCAGGTCCAGCGCGCGCTCCGGCTCGGCCTGCTGTCGGTCGGCGACAAGCTGCCGACGGTCAAGGAGGTCGTGGCCAAGCTCGCGATCAACCCCAACACCGTGCTCAAGGCCTACCGCGAGCTGGAGCACCTCGGCCTTGTCACGCCCCGGCCGGGGTGGGGACGTTCGTGACCCGCTCCCTGGCCGACGAGTCGCTGGCCGCGCACGAGCCGCTCCGCGCGGAGCTGCACGCCTGGCTGGCGAAGGCCCGCCGAGCGGGTCTCGACGCGGAGAGCATCGAGGCCCTTTTCATGACCACCTTCCGAGAGGCCACAGAGGTGACCCGATGACACCGGTCTTGCGTTCCGACGGCCTGACCAAGCGATACGGCCGTCGTCCCGCCCTGACCGAGGCGACGCTGAGCATCCCCGCCGGGCGGATCGTCGGCCTGGTGGGGCCCAACGGTGCGGGCAAGTCCACCCTGCTCAACTTGACCTCGGGCATCATCGCCCCGACGGCGGGCACGATCGAGGTGCTCGGCGCCCGGCCTGCGGCGAGCGCGACGCAGTTGGCGAAGGTGGCCTTCGTCGCGCAGGACACCCCCGTGTACGCGGGCCTGTCGGTCGCCGACCACCTGCGCCTCGGCGCGCGGCTCAACCCGAAGTGGGACGCCGCGCTCGCCCGCCGGCGGGTCGAGCAGGTCGGTCTCGACCCCGCGCAGAAGGCCGGCCGCCTCTCCGGTGGGCAGCGGGCCCAGCTAGCCCTCACGCTCGCCGCCGCCAAGCGCCCACAGCTGCTGATCTTCGACGAGCCGGTTGCCGCGCTCGATCCGCTGGCCCGCCGGGCGTTTCTACAGAGCTTGATGGAGTTCGTCGCCGAGCTCGAGGTCACGGTCATCCTCTCCTCACACCTGCTGGCTGACCTGGAGCGGGTGTGCGACCACCTCGTCGTGCTGGCCGGTTCGCGGGTCCAGCTCGTCGGCGACGTCGAAGACCTGCTCGACGTGCACAAGCGGGTGATCGGGGCCCGGGGCGAGCTGGACGCCCTGCCGCCCGGCATCGAGGTCATCCAGGCCGACCACACCACCCGCCAGAGCACCCTTGTCGTCCGTGACACCACCGGCGTGCTCGCCCAGCTCGTTCCCGCTGCGGACGTGGAGCGCATCGACCTCGAGGACATGGTCCTCGCCTACCTGACCCGGGCCGCTCGCGTCACCGCCGGCGCTCCCATCCGCGGCTACGCCGAGCAGCCCTTGGAGGCACAACGATGATCTGGCTCACCTGGCGCCAGTTTCGCGGTCAAGCGCTGATCGCGCTCGCCGCCCTCGCCGCGTTGACCGTCTTCCTGGTGCTCCTCGGCCTGCGGATCCGCGACACGTACGCGGCGTACGTCACGGACTGCGCCGCCGCCTGCTCCCTGAGCAGCGCCCGCGATGCCATGGAGGATGCCCACTTCGGCCCACTGCTGCTCAGCGGCCTTCTTGTCGTGCTGGTGCCGGCGCTCATCGGCGCGTTCTGGGGTGCGCCGCTCGTCTCTCGCGAGATCGAGACCGGTACCCACCGCCTGGTGTGGAGCCAGAGCATCACCCGTACCCGCTGGCTCGCGGTCAAACTCACGTTCGTCACGCTGGCCGGCATCGCCCTGGCCGCCGCGCTGAGCCTGCTGCTGACCTGGGCCGCGAGCCCGTACGACGAGCTGCTCGCCGGCCGCTTCGACCCGCTGCTCTTCCCGACCCGCAACATCGTGCCGCTGGGGTACGCCGCGTTCGCCGTCACCGCCGGCACCGCCATCGGCCTGCTCACCCGCCGCGCCATCCCGGCGATGGCCATCACGCTCGCGGTGTTCGCCGTGCTCCAGATCCTGGTGCCCACAGCGATCCGCCCGCACCTGCGGCCAGCGGTCACCGAGTCGGTGGCATTCACGCCGGACACGAGGGTCACCGAGTTCAGCGCCGGGAATTCCGAGGGCGGGGGCGTCACCATCAACGGGTACCAGGGCACGATCCCCGGCGCCTGGATGATGTCCAACCGCGTCCCCCTCTTCGACGCGTCCGGCGAGCAGGTCACCCGCGGCGAGCTCGGGGATTGCCTGACCGGCGAGCTGGACCGGGACATGGCCTGCCTCGCCCAGATGAACCTGCATTTCACCGTGAAGTACCAGCCGGCAAACCGGTACTGGACCTTCCAGTGGCTGGAGTTCGGCGGGTACCTGCTGCTGGGTGGCGCGCTGGCGGCCTTCGCCTTCTGGCACATCCGCCGCGGCCTCAGCTAGCGGGATGCTGGACGAAAGTCGTGACCAGGCCGGTCAGGAATCGAGAAGCACAGGTCAGCCCTGCCTCGTAGCGTTCTGGCCATGGACATTTCCCTGAAGTACACGTTTCTGGAAGTCGATGACCACGAGGCCGCGCTGGCCTTCTACCGCGACGCCCTCGGGCTGGAAGTGCGCCAGGACGTCGCCATGGAGAACGCCCGCTGGCTGACCGTCGGGCCGCCCGCCCAGCCCGAGCTCGGCATCGTCCTGACGACCGTGGGCGTGGGCCGCCCGGCCGACGACGCGGAGACGCTCAAGGCCCTGCTGGCCAAAGGTTCCCTGGCCGGCCTGGTGCTGGAGGCCGACGACGTCGACGCGACGTTCGAGAGGCTGCGGGCATCTGGAGCCGAGGTCCTCCAGGAGCCGATGGACCAGCCGTACGGCACGCGGGACTGCGCGTTCCGCGACCCGGCCGGTAACCAGGTCCGGATCAACCAGCGCTCCAAGGAGTAGCAGCGTTTCGGGCGGGCGCGCGGCCGACGGGTAAGGGTGGGTGGGCCCGCCAATCCCGGCGAATCGCGGTCGCGCGCCGCCCGTGGTCGCTATGGTCGACTGGCATGACGTCGCAACGGATTGGTGTTTCCACCGTCCGGCTGGTGGTCAACGACGAGCCACACGAGCTGGAAGTCGACAACCGGATGTCCCTGCTCGACCTGCTTCGTGAACGGCTCGGTGCCACCGGTACCAAGAAGGGCTGTGATCATGGGCAGTGCGGGGCGTGCACGGTGCTGCTCGGCGGGCGGCGAGTCAACTCCTGCCTGATTCTCGCGGTGGCGGCCTCCGGCGCCTCGGTTACCACGATCGAGGGCGTCGGGGACGGTACGGAGCTGCACCCGCTCCAGCGGGCGTTTCTGGAGCACGACGGCTACCAGTGCGGCTACTGCACACCCGGCCAGATCTGCTCCGCGATCGCCATGATCGAGGAGGCCGCGGCAGGGTGGCCGAGCGCGGTCAGCGCTGACGTGGGAGCCGCCAAGGTGAGCCTCGACGGCGAAGAGATCCGCGAGCGGATGAGCGGCAACCTCTGCCGGTGCGGTGCGTACGTCAACATCGTCGCCGCGATCGCCGACGTGGCCGGGGGTCGGGCGTGAGGGAGTTCGAGTACGTGCGGGCCGGCGCGGTCGCGGAGGCGGTCCGGCTCGTCGCCGCGGACCGCGACGCCCGCTTCCTCGGCGGTGGCACCAACCTCGTCGATCTGATGAGGCTCGGCGTCGAGCGGCCGGGCCTGCTCGTCGACGTGTCCGGCCTGCCGCTCGACCAAGTGACCGAGACGCCCGACGGCGGTGTCTACATCGGAGCGATGGTGCGCAACAGCGACGTCGCCGCGCATCCGCTGATCCGCGAGCGCTATCCGGCGCTAGCCCAGGCGATCCTGGACGGCGCGTCCGGCCAGCTGCGCAACATGGCCACGACCGGCGGCAACCTGTTGCAGCGGACGCGATGCGTTTACTTCACCGACCCCACCAAGCCGTGCAACAAGCGGCAACCGGGATCCGGCTGTTCCGCCATCGAGGGCGACCACCGCAACCTCGCGATCCTCGGCGCGTCACCGCATTGCGTGGCCACCCATCCGTCGGACATGGCGGTGGCGCTCGCCGCCCTCGACGCGCGCGTCGACGTGACCGAACCGCGGGGCGGGATGCGCACGATCCCGCTCGGGGATCTCTACCGGCCGCTCGGCGACCGGCCGGATCAGGAGCTGACGGTGCCCGAGGGCACGCTGGTCACGGGCGTGGCGCTGCCGCCGTCACCGCTGGCGGCCCGCTCCCGATACCGCAAGGTACGCGAGAGGGCCTCGTACGCGTTCGCGATCGGCTCCGTGGCCGCGGCACTCGACACGGCCGACGGCACGGTACGCGACGTGCGGATCGCCCTCGGCGCGGTCGCGTCGCGTCCGTGGCGAGCCCACACCGCCGAACGGATCCTGATCGGCGGCCCGGCCACCGAGGCGGCGTACCGGTCGGCGATCGACGCCGAGCTCGCCCACGCGCAGCCGTTGCGAGACAACGCATACAAGGTGCCGCTCGTGCGCACCATCGTCGTACGGATGCTCGAGGAGCTGGCGGGATGAGCGTCGGCGAAGCCGTGGTCCGCATCGAGGGCCGCGACAAGGTGACCGGCGCCGCCCGGTACGCCGGTGACATCCCGGTGGCCGGCTTCGCCTACGGCTGGGTGGTGCAATCCACCATCGCCCGTGGCCGTGTGTCCAGTGTGGATGATGGCGAAGCGCTTGCCCGACCCGGCGTCCTGGCGGTGCTGCATCACGGCAACGCACCGCGGCTCGGCGAGGCAGACGACGCGACGTTGCTGGTGCTTCAGGACCCGCGGGTACCCCACCTGGGGTGGCCCGTGGCGCTTGTCGTGGCCACCACCGCCGAGGAGGCCCGCGAGGCCGCCGCGACACTGCGCATCGAGTACCAGGTGGAGTCGCACGACGCGGCGTTCAGGGCGGAGCACCCGCGGATGTACGTCCCGGACCACATCAACCCGACCTACGAGACCGAGACCGTCAAGGGTGACGTGGATGGCGCGCTGGCGACAGCGGAGGTGGTGGTCGACGCGACGTACACGACGCCGGCCCAGCACAACAACCCGATGGAGCCGCACGCCGCCGTCGCCGAGTGGCACGACGGGCGGCTCACGGTGCACGACTCAAGCCAGGGCGCGTACGCGGTCAAACAGGCGCTGACGAGGCTGTTCTCGCTCCAACCCGACGCGGTGCGGGTGGTCTCCGAACACGTCGGCGGAGGGTTTGGCAACAAGGGCACCGCGCGCCCACACGTGGTGCTCGCCGCGCTGGGCGCCGCCGCCGTCGACCGTCCGGTGCGGGTGGTACTCACCCGGCCGCAGCTGTACGCGCTGACCGGCTACCGGACCCCGATCGTGCAACGGGTACGCCTCGGCGCGCACCGCGACGGGCGGCTTGTCGCCTTGGACCACCTGGCCTCGTCGCAAACCTCCAAGGTGCTTGAGTTCACCGAGCAGACCGCGCTGATCTCCCGCTCGATGTACGCGTCCGGCGCGCTGCGCACCCGGCACCGCGTGGTCGCGCTCGACGTCCCGACGCCCCGCTGGATGCGCGCGCCCGGCGAGTCGCCCGGCTCGTTCGCGCTCGAATCGGCGATCGACGAGCTGGCCATCGCGTGCGGCGTCGATCCCGTGGAGTTGCGCATCGCGAACGAGCCGGAGAGCGAGCCCGCCTCGGGCCTGCCGTTCAGCAGCCGAAACCTGGTCGCCTGCCTGCGCGAGGGCGCCCGCCGCTTCGGCTGGTCCGGGCGTGACCCGCGGCCCGCCCTCCGGCGTGACGGCCGTTGGTGGCGCGGCACCGGCGTCGCCGCGGCCACCTACCCGGCCCGCTCCAACCCGTCGAGCGCATCGGTCACCGCCGAGGACGACGGCCGGTTCACCGTACGGGTCACGGCCGCCGACATCGGTACCGGCGCCCGCACGGCGCTCACGCAGGTGGCCGCCGACGCGCTCCAGGTACCGATGTCCGAGGTCACCGTCCTGATCGCGGACAGCGACTTCGGGCCCGCGTCAGTGGCCGGCGGATCCAGCGGTACCGCATCGTGGAGCTGGGCGGTCGTGGCCGCGTGCCGGGATCTGCTCGCCCAAGGCGCGGCCGCCGGCACCACGGCGCAGGCGAACACCGGTAAGGCGGTTGCCGCCCGCCCGGACCTGGCCAGACACGCGTACGGGGCGCACTTCGTCGAGGTGGCGGTGGACCCGCACACCGGCGAGGTCCGGGTGCCCCGCATGCTCGGGGCATTCGCCGTCGGCCGGATCGTCAACCCACTGACGGCACGATCGCAACTGATCGGCGGCATGACCATGGGCCTGTCCATCGCGCTGCTGGAAGAGTCGACGATGGACACCCGCTTCGGCGACTTCGTCAACCACGACCTCGCCAACTACCACGTCGCCGCCAACGCGGACATCCAGTCGATCGAAGCCGTTTTCGTGGACGACCCCGACGACCAGCTCAACCCGGTCGGCGTCAAAGGTTTGGGCGAGATCGGCATCGTCGGCGCCACCGCCGCACTGGCAAACGCCGTCTGGCACGCCACGGGCGTCCGCCATCGCGATCTGCCCATCCGCCCCGACCGGGTACTCAACGCCACCTACGCGGTGTGAGACGGTCGTGAGTCGTCTCAGCTGAGCTGCTCGGCCAGTCCGACGACGATGCCCTCGGGACCGCGGATGTAGCAGAGCCGGTAGATGTCCTCGTATTGCGCCACCTCGCCGACGAGTTCCGCACCGTGGGCGCGCAGGCGGGCAACGACGTCGTCGATGTCGTCGACGGCGAACATGACGCGACGAATGCCCAGCGTGTTCGCCGGCGCGTCCTTCGGCTCAGGGCGGATCACCTTCGGCGTGTGGAACATCGCCAGCTCGATCCGGCCGTGGCCGTCCGGGGTCCGCAGCATCGCGACGTCCTGCCGGACGTCGTCGATCCCGATGACACGCTCCACCCAACGTCCCTCGATCGGCCCCTTGCCCTCCAGCTCCATGCCAAGCTCGACGAAGAACGCGATAACAGCGTCGAGGTCTTCGACAACGATGAGGACGTTGTCCATCCGCTGGATCGTCATGCTGGGTCTCCTCGTGTGGGTACGGCCACGGATGACCGCATCTACCCCTAGACGGAGCCGCCAAGCCGTTCTCGACATCCACTGCTGCTGAACGCTGCGGGAATGCGGTAGCGCTCGATGAGCGCATACATAAGCAGAAGACGTGCCCTGACCTGGTGTTTCGTTGGTGGAGCCGAGGGGACTCGAACCCCTGACCCCCACACTGCCAGTGTGGTGCGCTACCAGCTGCGCCACGGCCCCAACGTCCCCGGTCTCCCGGGCACCCGCGCAATATTACACACCCCTACCCCGCCGGTCATCTCGCAGGTCCCAACACGCAGGGCCCCCAATGGGTGCGCTCAGTTGAGGGCGACGTCCGGCGGGAAGTGGGCGACCGCGGCCAGGATGCCGCCCTGGCGGCGAAGCACCATCGGCCACAGGTCGTCGGGGCGCTCGACGAACGCGTCGCCCGGCAGCGCGTCGAAGACGAACCACGAGCCCGACGAGATCTCCTCCTCGAGCTGCCCGCCCGACCATCCCGAGTAGCCCGCAAAGACCCGGATGCCGGCGAGGCTGTCCTGGAGCGACTCGGGGTCGACAGAGAGGTCGACCGTGCCGATGGAGCCGGACACGCGATGGAAGCCGCGGGCCCGCCGTACGCCTGGGTGGGTACGGGCCAGGCAGATCGCGGACTCAGGCTGTACCGGGCCGCCCTCGAAGAGGACGGCTGGGTCCCGCGCCATCGTGCCCCAGTTGCCGAGCACCTCGGAAACGGGCACCTCGGTGGCCCGGTTGAGTACCACGCCGAGCGCACCGCCGGGCTCGTGCGCGACCAGCAGGACCACGGTGCGGTCGAAGTTCGGATCCTTCAGGGCCGGGGTCGCGACCAGTAGCTGCCCGGTCATCGACTCCATCGACCGCCCCCGATCCGCTGCCCCTCTCCGTGCACGGACGCCCCCGCTACTCGTGAGGGCCAGGAAAACAGGACTTGTGCGCCATGCATCGCACCATAGCTTGCGCGTCTACCACTGGTTAAGGTCTCATTCGTGAGCCCGCACGCTGAGTTTGCCGTGATCGGTGGTTCTGGCCTCTACGCCCTACTCGACGGCGCGACAGAGTTCACCATCGACACGCCGTACGGTCCGCCGTCCGACCCACTCACCATCGCCGAAGTGGGTGACCGGACCGTGGCGTTCCTCCCCCGGCATGGGAAAGATCACCGCTATCCGCCACATCGCATCCCCTACCGGGCAAACCTGTGGGCGTTGCGCTCCATCGGTGTACGCCAGATCCTGGCGCCCTGCGCGGTAGGTGGCCTGCGGCCGGAGTTGGGGCCGGGTACGTTCGTGATCCCCGACCAGCTGATCGACCGCACGAGCGGGCGCACCCAGACGTACTACGACGAGGGCGCGGCGCACGTCTCGTTCGCCGACCCGTACTGCCCGGTGGGACGCGAGACTGTGCGCGGCGCGGCCGAGCGGCACGGCATCGCGGCCGAGCCGACCGGCACGATGGTGGTGGTCGAGGGGCCGCGCTTCTCGACGCGGGCCGAGTCGCGGTGGTTCACGGCGATCGGCGGCACTGTGGTCAACATGACCGGCCACCCAGAGGCGGTACTCGCCCGCGAGTTGGCCCTCTGCTACACCGCGATCGCGCTCGTCACCGACCTCGACGCGGGCGTGGAGGGCGGCCACGGGGTCACCCAGGAGGAGGTCTTCCGGGTCTTCCGGGAAAACACCGACCGCATGCGTGGCCTGCTCCTCGACACCCTCACCGCACTCCCGGCCGATCGCGGCTGCCCGTGCGGGGACGCGCTGGAGGGCATCAAGCTACCGTTCGAGCTGCCGTAGCCGCCGCGACCGTCGCAGGTGGACGGTCAGGTCTCGCCGCCGATGTCCGTCTCGTACGCCTCGTAGACCAGGTCGGCCCCACGCTGGCGATGGCGGGACAGCTCGCGCAGGAGGTCGCTGGAGCACGCCCGCAGCTCCTCCACCGACGGCCCGGGCTGGTCCACCTGCCGCTGCAACGCGGACATCGCGGTGGCCACGGCGGCGTGCTCGCGGACCAGCACATGGACGCCGTGGGCGAGGCGGGGCGCGTGGTCGAGCAGCTCCGCGTACAGCCCGTCGGGCCCCTCGGTCAGCACGATGTGCTCGGCGAACGCACCGCGCAGCCCGAGCAGCCGCGTGCTGACCCTGGGTCGCCACCCGGGATCACCGGCGGGCGCGGCGAGGGCCCGCGCGAAAGCCTGGATGCTGTGCAGCAGCGCGACGCGATGCCGCCGAGCGACGGCGAGCGAAGCGGCGCTTTCCGCCGCTGTTGAGTAGGACTGTCCTGCCAACATGACGCACCTCCCGCCACGGGCTATTAGGAGATGGTCGCTCCACGCTCACTCTGTGTCCAGAGCCCGGCGCTGGCTCATCCAACCCACGAGAAACACCCGCATCAGGTACAACATGGGCCGGCTACGGCGGGGCCCAGGAAGCGAGAAGCGGCGCCATCGCCGGGGAGCGACGCCGCAACGGACCGCACGAACCGCAACCACCGCACGTGGGGCGTCCGGGGCTCGGCCCCCGGAGCAGACATAACAAGCGCCCCTGTCCGCGTTCTCCGCGGACAGGGGGCGACCAGGTGCTTGTGGAGGTGCCGGGAATCGAACCCGGGTCCTTCGGCGCATTGTCAGGGCTTCTCCGAGCGCAGCTCGCTGTGTCTCTACTCGGCCCCTCCGATCACGCGAGCGAGTCGGTGTGACGGGCCCAGTCGCTGATTTATCTCACCGCACGAGCCCCGCGACCGGGCTCGGTTGGCCAGCCTTCTAGCTGATGCCGGTTACTGGACCGAAGGCGATTCCAGACCGACAGACTCGCTTACTCGCCTCAGGCGGCGAGAGCGAAGTCAGCGCGCTTGGTGTTGGCGCTTATTGGTTTCCGACGACCGATTCACGAGACGACGTCGGCTTCCTCGGCTCGCTTCCCCTGCCGCAACGTACGAAGTCGAAACCAGTCACCCCCTCGAAGGATCTCCAGACAGATAGCCTAACGCCTCCGGCAACCGGATACATTCCGCCCGCGCCGGAGCAGGGCCTGTCTGGCGGATCTTTGTGGGGCTGCGGCGGGTCCAGACGACGACCAGCGGCACCGGACGAAAGGCCACATACAACACCGGTATGCGACCTTCCGCCCGCCACCCCTGGACCGCCGCCTGGACCTCGCCTCGCACCCACAAGACCCACCAGACAGGCCCTAGGAGCAGGCCTTCCCATCGACCTCGCAGGACGTGGGTCCGCTGTCGCCCAACGCGGAGCTGACCTCGAACTGGAAGGTCAGCGAGGCCGCCGCGGCGAGGGAGCCGCCGGTGAAGGTCACCCTGCTGCCCTCCTGGCTGAACTGCGCGCCGCTGACGTCCGTCACCCGGGCTCCCCTGCGCAGGGTGACGATCACGGCCCACTGCTGCGCCGCCCCCTGCCCGCTGTTCTGGACGGTCACCTCGCCTTCGAACCCGGCGCGGAGGAGCCCCTGCTCGGTGGTCTCGTACGCCGCGGCGAGGACCGGCGTAGCCGGCGCCGTCGTGCCCTCCTTGGGCGGTGCGGTGGTCGGTGTCCGGGATGGGGTGGGAGTGGCCGACGGGCTCTTGGACAGGCTGGGTGACGGCGCCCCGGTACCCAACCCGGCGACAGCGCCCGGCGCGGTGGTGCCCGGCGGCGGCGCCGACGGTGGCAGGGCCGCGTCCTCGGTCTGGGTTGCGGCGGCCGGCTCCTCGTCGCCCGTCTGCGTCAGCGCGGCCACGACCACGATCCCCAGCAGCAAGAGCGCGGCGGTGGAAAGGGCCACCAGCCGGCGGCCGCGGCGCCGGCGTTTGTCCGGAGCGACGAATGGGATCACTTCGGTGACCGGCTCGGCCGGGCTGCCTGGCATCGGCGCGTTGAGGTCGACGTCCTGGAACGCCAGCCAGTCGAGGATCGCCGGCAGCCGCTCGTGCAGCACCCCGCCGTAAGCGGCGCGCACCTCGTCGCGCTCCTCGTCCTCCCACTCGCCGTAGACGCAAGACTGGCGGAGGGTCAGGGTGGCGCCGTCTGGTGTCGGCGTCAGCTCCCAGACCAGGCGGGTGCTGAGCTCGTCGTTGCCCCAGAGCATCGCCAGCCGTCGCTGCCCCTCGACGCCGGTCACCTCGGCCTCACCGACCGGCGTGAACCTCGGCAGCTCGAGCCACTGGGACAGCAGCTTCTCCTCGGTCAGCGCCCGCCAGATCCGCTCGGCCGGGTGCTCGAAATCGACATCCATCCGGATTTCGCTCACCCGGAGACCTTACAGACAGGCGCAACCCATCACGGACCCCCGCTGCCTGGTAATACGGCCCGCAGCGGCCTTACAACCCCGCGCAGTCTTCGCCATCCACCTGGCAGCTGAGTGGCTGAGCCGGTCCGAGCACATTGAGTGCCACCTCGAAGACCACTCTCGCCGATCCACCCCCGGGCACCGACGAACCGCTGAAGGTCCACGCCGTACCGCTCGGGCGCGGCTGCGGTCCCTCCACACGGTTCACGATCGCCGGCAACGGCACGGTGATGGTGAGCGTCCAGCCGTCGGACTTCGCACCACCGGTGTTCCGGACGACGACCTGGCCGCGGTAGCTCAGGAGCTGGTCGCTCGACACCGTGGAGTAGCTGGCGGACAGTGCGGCGGGCGACGGAGCGGCGGCCGTAGTCCGCTCGGCGCGTGGCGACGGGCTCGGCGGCCGGGTCGTGGGGGATCTGGTGGGGGCGCTGGGTGTCGCGGAGGGCGAGGCGCTCGGCGGGCGCTGGGTGGCGTCGATGGCCGTGGTGTAGGAGGACGCGACCGTGGTCGACGTGAACGCCGCCGGAGCGCCGCTCGTCTCGCTCGCACGGGCCTCGGCGGGCGTGCTGGTCTCTGACGGCAGGTTGGCGAAGAGCGCGGCCACCATCCCGATCAGCAGCGCGGCGGCCCCGATCGCCAGAAGCTGCTTGCGGCGGTCCGGCTTGGGCGCGACCGGCTCGGCCAGTCGCGGCGGTCGCGGCACGACCGCGTCACCCTTTCCGACGAGCCCATCGAGTACGGCCGGGAGCCGCTCGCCGAACAGCCGGTCGTACGTGGACACGAGCGCCTGGCGCCGCACGCTGCCCCGCACCCCGAGGAACCCGGACTGGCTGACCATCAGCAGGCACCCCTCGGGCCTGGGCTTGAGCTCCCAGGTGACCCGAGCGTGCAACTGCTCGCCCTTCCACCGCATCACGAGCCGGCGCTCGGCGGAGACCTCCAGCACCTGCCCCGAGATCGGACCGTCGAAGCCCGGCAGCGACTCCGGCAAGAGCTGGAACTGGCTGCCCTGGATGGGCTCGAGGTCGCCGGGGATGAACCAGCGGGTGAGCTGCCGCCGCTCGGTGAGTGCCCGCCAGACGATCGCGGGCGGATGGCCGAAGTCGAAGTCGATCCTGATTTCGGTCACCGAGGCACTATAGGGCCTGTTACTCCATGCCCTTCCCACGCCGGCCCATCGCACGGGTGATTTCCCGGTCGGCGTCCCGCTTGGCGAGGTCCTGGCGCTTGTCGTACGCCTTCTTGCCCTTGGCGAGTCCGATCTCGACCTTGGCCCAGCCATCCGAGAAGTACACCGAGAGGGGCACGAGCGTGAGACCGCTCTCCTTCAGCTTGCCGACCAGCCGGTCGATCTCGATGCGCTTGAGCAGCAGCTTCCGGGTGCGGCGGGGCTCGTGGTTGGTCCAGGTGCCCTGGACGTACTCGGGGATGTGCATGCCGTAGAGGTAAAGCTCGCCGCCCTTTTCCTGGGCGAACGCGTCCACCAGGGACGCGCGCCCGGCCCGGAGCGACTTGACCTCGGTGCCGGTGAGCGCCATGCCCGCCTCGTAGGTGTCGAGGATGGCGTAGTCGTGCCGCGCCTTGCGATTCGACGCGACGACCTTACGACCCTTTTCCCTCGGCACCGCGCAATGGTACAGCTCAGCAAAGGCAACCCGGCAGCCATTTGAGCGGCTGCACGGGGGTGCCGGCCGTACTCCTGTCACAACGGACGCAACAGTACAAAAGAAATCGCCGCTCCCCGGCAAGACGAGGAACGGCGATTACGGAGAGTGGCGGGAACTAGACCCGCAGGTAGAACCGGAGCGTGACCCATGCGGTGACCGCGCTGACCAGCGCACCGACGCCGGCCATCAGCGGGAACATCAGCAGCACGTCGGCCCAGCTCAGCGGCGTCAGTAGCTCGGTCAGGTCGCGTAGCGAGCCGTCGAGCAGGAACAACTTGCCCAGGAACAGCCCGACGAACGCGATGATCGAGCCGATGAGGCCGGCGACCACCGCCTCGAGCACGAATGGTGCCTGTATGAACCAGTTCGAGGCGCCGACCAGCTTCATGACGGCGACCTCGCGCCGTTTGCTGTACGCGGCGACCTGGATCGTATTGCCAACCAGGAGCAGTGCCGCGATCGCCATGATCGACGCGGCCAGCAGTGCCATGTTCTGCACCGACCCGAGGATGTTGAAGATCTTGTCGAGCAGCCGCTGCTGGTCGACGATCGTCTCGACGCCCTCGTTGTTCTTGTACTTGTCGTTGATCTGCTGGAACTGCTCCGGGTTCTTCAGGCGCACCCGGAAGGACTCGGGCAGCTGGCCCGGCTTGACGGCGTTGACCAGGTCCGGCGCGTCCGCGTACATGGTCTTGAACTTCTCGTGCGCCTGTTCCTTGGACTCGTAGATGACCTCGGCCACCAGCGGGTCGGACTTGAGCGCGTTGTCCAGATCGCTGCGCTGCTGGTCAGTGACGTCGTTGTTGAGGAAGATCGCCACTTCGATCTGGTCGTAGTAGAAGTCCTTCATGCTGTTGACCTGGAGGTACATCAGACCACTTGCACCCAGCATGGCCAACGAGACGGCCAGGGTGATGATCATGGCGACCGTCATGGTGACGTTGCGCCACAGCCCGACCAGGACCTCGGACAGGACGTACTTAAGGCGCTGCATTGAGGGTTCCTTCGCTGGGTAGGTCGGTGCGACTAGCCGTAGACGCCGCGCGCCTGGTCGCGGACGATCCGGCCACTCTCGATCTCAACGACCCGGCGCCGCATCTGGTTGACGATGTTGGAGTCGTGGGTGACCATCACGACCGTGGTGCCGGTCCGGTTGATCCGGTCCAGCAGTCGCATGATCTCGATCGACGTGTCAGGGTCCAGGTTTCCGGTGGGCTCGTCGGCCAGCAGGATCAGCGGCCGGTTGACGAAGGCCCGCGCCACCGCCACACGCTGCTGCTCACCACCGGAGAGCTCGTGCGGGTAGCGGTGCTCCTTGCCGCCGAGACCGACGAGCTCCAGCACCTCGGGCACCACCCGGCGGGCGACCGCCTTGGTCTTACCGATCACCTCAAGCGCGAACGCGACGTTCTCATACGCGGTCCGGTTGGGCAGCAGGCGGAAGTCCTGGAAGACGCAGCCGATCGAGCGCCGGAAGTTGGGGATCTTCCAGGAGCGCATCGACGTGACATCCCGGCCGTTGACGACGACCCGCCCCTGGTTCGGCGTGACCTCGTGCAGCAGCAGCTTGATGATCGTGGACTTGCCGGAGCCGGACGGACCGATGAAGAAGACGAACTCGCCCTTCTCGATCCCGACCGACACCTCGTCCAGAGACGGCCGGGACGCCTTCGGGTACGTCTTCGTGACGTGCTCGAGCTGAATCACGGGTCAGGAGTCTACGCGGTGTAACCAGATAGCCAAGTCCACCCTGCACCGGTTCGCGCGCAATGACGTAAAAACCACGGGAGGTTGAACCCTCGACGTGGGCCGCTAGGCCGACCCGCTCTCCCGCTCCCGCTGCTTGCGCCAGCGGACGCCAGCCTCGATGAACTCGTCGATTTCGCCGTCGAAGACCGAGGTCGGGTTGCCCGTCTCCTCCTCGGTCCGCAGATCCTTCACCATCTGGTACGGGTGCAGGACGTACGACCGCATCTGGTCACCCCACGAGCCGGCCGCGTCGGCCTTCAGGCCCTCCATCTTGGCCAGCTCTTCCTGCCTCTTCCGCTCCAGCAGGCGGGCCTGGAGGACGCGCAGGGCGGACGCCTTGTTCTGCAACTGTGACTTTTCGTTCTGGCAGGTGACCACGATGCCGGTGGGGATGTGTGTGATCCGGACCGCCGAGTCGGTGGTGTTCACGCTCTGTCCACCAGGCCCCGACGATCGGTACACGTCGACCCGCATCTCGTTTTCCGGGATGTCGATGTGGTCGGTCTGCTCGACGACCGGGAGCACCTCGACGCCGGCGAAGCTCGTCTGCCGACGGCCCTGGTTGTCGAACGGGCTGATCCGCACCAGACGGTGCGTGCCCGCCTCGACACTCAGCGTGCCGTATGCATACGGCGCCTTGACCGCGAAGGTGGCCGACTTGAGGCCCGCCTCCTCCGCGTACGACGTGTCGTAGACCTCGGTGGGGTAGCCGTGCCGCTCCGCCCACCGCAGGTACATCCGGAGCAGCATCTCGGCGAAGTCGGCCGCGTCGACCCCGCCGGCACCCGCCCGGATGGCGACGAGGGCCTCGCGAGAGTCGTACTCACCGGAGAGGAGGGTGCGCACCTCCATCTCCTCGACCGCCTTGTGCAAGCTGGCCACTTCCGTGCCGACCTCGGCGACAACGCCTGGGTCGTCTTCGGCCTCGGCCAGCTCCAGCAGCACTAGGGCGTCGTCGAGCCGGCGGCGCAACCCCTCCAGCTTTCCGATCTCCCCGTTGACATACGACAGCTTCGAAGTGACCTCCTGCGCCCGTGCCTGGTCATCCCACAGGTCGGGGGCGGACGCCTGCTGCTCAAGCTCGGCTTTGTCCCGCCGCAGCCGGTCGAGGTCGACAACGGCCTCGATATTGCGCAGGGTGGCGTCGAGGGTCTTGAGCTGGTCAGCGAAGTCGGCAGCGGTCACAACAATCAAGGATAGGCCGTCAGGCTCCGGGTGCCGTCTTCAGCCACGACAGGGCGGCCCGGTGGTAGGCCACGGCGAACTCGAGTGCCGCCGAGCCGTAGTTGTCACCCCCCTTCTTAACCTCCTTGGCCTGCTCCCGCGCGGAGGCGAGCGCCTGGGTGTGATATTCGGTCGCGCCGGAGTAAAGGTCCTTCAGCTGAGTGGCGGCGTGCTGCTCGCCGAAGGCCACGCGGAGGGCGTGCGGGTTACGCACGGCGTCGCGTCCCGGCGGCTCGGCCAGCCACCGCCCGAAGGCGCGCTTGCCGGAGGCGGTGATCGCGTACGGCTGACTCGACCGCGGTCCCGGCTTGCCGAGTCGGACGTATCCGGCGTCGGCCAGGGCGGGCAACTCGCGGTAAACCTGGCTACGCGTCATCGACCAGAACGGACCGAGCCGTCGCTCAGCCGAGGACATCAACTGGCCGCCAGTCATCGGTCCTTCGTGGAGCAGCCCGAGAAGGGCCGCCGCGGTGGGGTTGATTGCAGTTTCTGCCATGCCCTCCACGCTGCCACTTTGTCGCCGCCGCGTCCAGGATTTCGCATGATCCGCAGGGCGATATCCTCCACTGTGCACTGTCCGTGCCCGACAGTCCGGTGAGGACGAGTAGCGAGTTGATCACGAGAAGTGATCATCCTGCCCGGCGCGGGCTCGGCAAGGCATCCCCGATGTCTGGCCAGTCTTCCATCTCGGGCGGTAGGTCCATGATGGATGGGACCACTGTGGAAGGAGTCATTGTCGGTGCCGGTGTGACGGCAGCGACGGGCGGTGTGGCCGTAGCGGCGGGGCCGGCGGGTGCGGTGCCACTCGAGCCGCCGCCGGCGACGAGAAGCGTGCCCACGACGGCGATCGCCGCGACCGCCGCCGCACCGGCGCCCGCCAGCACGACCGGCACCGCCCGGCGTCGTTTGGGCGGCGCGGGCGCGGGCGCGGCCATCGGCATCGCCGGTACCGGGACCGGCATCGGCACCGGCTCGGTGTTGGCGCCCGGCCACGGGCTCTCGGTGCCGTACGCCGCGCCGAGCTCGATGGCGGTGCTCATCCCGGCCACGGGAATCGAGACCATCCGCCCCACGTACGCCGAAGCGGGCGAGACCGGGCGGCGCGCAGCGGCACCCATGTCACCTTCGCGACCGCCGCCGCGGCGCCGGCCGGGCGGGGCCACCACGTGATCTGGTCGGCCGCGAGGGCCGGCAACGGGGGTGCGCCGTCGAGCGCCGGCTCCACGCCTCGCAGCCGCGCGGCGACGAGCCGGGCGTCCGGTCGGCGCGCGGGGTCGGGTGACAGGCACTCCTCGATGACCGGCCACACGACCGGCGGGAGGCCGGGCGGCGGCACGGCCGCGCACATCCCGTGGCGGCGCAACACCTGGAGCGGACCCCCGCCCCGGAACGGACTCCGGCCGCAGAGGAGTTCAAAAAGGACGATGCCGAGCGCGTAGATGTCCGCGGTGGGCGACGGAGCGGCCCCACCGACCACCTCCGGCGCGGCGTACTCCGGAGTGGCGTGGATGGAGACCGGCGGGGTGCCGTCCATCCGGCGCGCCACGCCGAAGTCCACGACACGCACAGCCCCGCCGTCCGCGGGCACGACGAGGTTGCCCGGCTTCACGTCCGCGTGGACGATGCCTTGATCGTGCAGGTACGCGAGCGCGTCGGCCACCTGCGCCACGATGTTCGCCGCGATCGCCGGCGGCACCGGCCCGTCCCGGCGGACCCGCCTGCGCAGGTCCTCGCCGTCGACCAGGTCCATCACGATCGCGAGCGCGCCACCGGACTCGACGAGCCGGTGCGGGCGCACGACGGACGGATGCTTGATGGCGGCGAGCAGCCCGTACTCCTCCTGGAAGCCCCGGACCAGCTCGGGCTCCTCGGCCGCTTCAGGACGCAGCATCTTCACGGCCACCAGCCCCCGGTGACCATGTCCACGGCTCGCCACACGGCGCCGATCGCGCCCTGTGCGATCTCCCCCTCCAGCCGGTAGCGGCCGTCCAGTACCCCGTCCATGGATGAGACGCTATGGCGGGCAGCGGCACGCCTGGGGTGGCGCGACACGTCTTTGGCACGAACCAGGGACTGGCGACTCGCCGCCGGCTGCGAGAGGGTGAACTTCCGTGACGTCACCTCTGGTGCGATGGCTCGCCGGCCTCTCCCCGACGAGCTCGCCGCGATCCTGACCCGCCGCCCGGAGGCGTTGGACCGGCCGCAGGTGTCCAGTTTGAGCGCTCTGGCCGGCCGGCTCCAGGATCCCGACGCGGTGATGATGACCGCCGGTGCGCTGCCACTGCCCGCGCTACAGGTGGTGGAGGTACTCCAGGCTTTTGGTGGGCCGCTCGTCGGGCTCGACCAGCTCGCCGCCACGCTCGGGCGCAAGCCGGACGACCCCGAGCTGGCCGCCACGCTCACCGTGCTCGCCCAGCGCGCCCTCGTCTGGCCGGACGGCGACGAGCTGCGCATGGCCGGTCCGCTGTGGAACGCGTTCGAGCACCCGCTCCACCTCGGCCCACCGGCACGCCGCCTCTTCGAGGGCGCCCCGGTCGCCGACCTGCACGAGATCGCCGCGGCGCTCGGGCTGCCCCGCGGGCGTACCCGAGCAACCGCCCTGGCCGACGTCTGCGCCGCGCTGGCCGACGGCGAGCGGGTGCGTTCGGTGGTCGCGTCCGCCCCCGTCGCGGCGCGCGACCTGCTCGCGAAGGTCGCGTGGGACGGCCCCCTGGTGGTCATGGGCATCTACGACCGCCCGGGCAGCGGCCCGCTCGCCTGGGCGGTGCGCCACGGCCTGCTGGTCTCGGACGGGTGGCAGCACGCGCAGATGCCGGGTGAGGTCGGGATGGCGTTGCGCGGGCCGGACTGGCGAGCGCCGTTCGACCCGCTGCCGCCCACTCCTGATCTTGTCGGCGTGCCGCCGGAGGCGATGGAGCGCGAGGCCGCCGCCGCGGCCACCACCGCGGTCGAGCAGGCGTCCGCGCTGCTCGGCGCGGTCGCCGCGGCGCCCGTCGCGCTACTCAAGGCCGGCGGCGTCGGTACCCGCGAGCTGCGCCGGCTGGCCAAGTCGGTCGGCTGCGGCGAGCCGGAGGTACGGCTGTGGCTGGAGCTCGCGTACGCGGCCGGCCTGGTCGGCGTCTCCGAGATGCGGGTGCTGCCCAGTGAGGCGTACGACGAGTGGTGTGCGGCCGAGCCCGCCGGCCGCCTTGTGCCGCTGCTGCGCGCCTGGCCGCACCTGCCTGCCGCGCCACTCGCCGGCGACGGTACGGCCGCGCTGACCCGGGACGCGCTGGGTATGGCCGCGTACGACCTGCGCCCGGCCCTGCTACAGGCCGCGGCCGAGCTGCCCGGCGGTCAGGGCGCGGCGGCCGGGCTCGCGGAGGTGCTCGGCTGGCGGCTGCCAATGCTTTCCGGGGACGCCGCGTTACTCGACGGGCTGTGGCGGGAGGCGCACCTCGTCGGGGCGCTGGCGCACGGCGCGCTGACGCCGCTGGGCCGGGCGCTCCTCGCGGGTGACTCGCCGGAAGCCGCGGTCTCCGCCCTGCTGCCGCCGGCGGTCGCGGAGGCCGTGTTCCAGAACGACCTCACGGCCGTCGTGCCGGGTACGCCCGCCGCGGCACTCGCCAGCCTGCTGGACTCGGCCGCGGTCCGCGAGTCCGGCGGGGGCGCGGTCACGTGGCGCTTCTCACCCGCCTCGGTACGGGCCGCGCTCGACGCCGGCCACACGCCGGACCGCCTGCTCGCCGACCTCCGGGCCGCGGCGGTCGGCGGCGCGCTGCCCCAGGTGCTGGAGTACCTCGTCGGCGACATCGGCCGCCAGCACGGCCGGATGCGCGTACGGGCGGTCGGGTGTGTCGTACGCGCGGATGATCCCACGCTGCTGGCCGAGATAGCCGGCGCGCGGGCGCTACGCCCGCTCGGGCTCACCGTGCTGGCGCCCACGGTGCTCGCCAGCGCGCTGCCGGTGGCCGAGACGCTCTCCGCGCTGCGCGCCGCTGGGTACGCGCCGTCGGGCGAGGACGCGGACGGAGTCGCCACGGTGGAACGCGCGCCGCGCCACCGGGTGCCGGCACCGCGCCGTGCGGAGCGCAACCGCCCGCCCCGTACCCCGGCCGACCTCGCGGCGCTGGCGGAGCGACTGATTTCGTCCCATGTGGACAGCGACGAGGCGGCCGTGTCCCGTCCCACCCCGATGAGCGTCGCGCGAGCGGTGCGCGACCACGCGACGCACCTCAGCACCGCACAGCGGCTGCTGCTCATCGGGGCGGTCAGTCAGGGCACGCCGATCGAGATCTCGTACACCAACGGCGAAGGCGAGTCGACCCGCCGCGTCATCGAACCTGCGGAGCTGGACGGGCCGAAGCTAACGGCCTGGTGCCAGCTCCGCGAGGACGAGCGCGTCTTCCTCCTACCCCGCATCGAGTCGGTGTCCGCGGTCTAGCCGCCCAGGCCTAGCCCATATGGGGGTAGGTGTGGTCGGTGGGCGGGACGAACGTCTCCTTGATGGTCCGGGGCGACGTCCACCGGATCAGGTTGTGCCAGGAGCCGGCCTTGTCGTTGGTGCCGCTGGCGCGCGCGCCGCCGAACGGCTGCTGCCCGACGACCGCGCCGGTCGGCTTGTCGTTGATGTAGAAGTTGCCGGCGGCGTAGCGCAGGGCGTCGGAGGCCCACTCGATCGTCCGCCGGTCGGTGGCGAAGACCGAGCCGGTCAACGCGTACTGCGCGGCGCTCTCGGCCTGCGTCACCACGTCCTCGAAGCGGGCGTCGTCGAAGACGTACACACCGAGGATCGGACCGAAGTACTCGGTGGTGAAGACCTCGTGCCCGGGGTCGGTGCACTCGACCACCGTCGGCCGCACGAACCAGCCCTCGCTGTCGTCCGCGGTACCGCCGGCGATCACCGTGCAGGAGGCCGAGTTCTTCACCAGGTCGAGGGCGGCGGCGTGCTTGGCGAACGCCCGCGCGTCGATGACCGCCCCGCCGAAGTTGGCGAGGTCGGTGACGTCGCCGTACGTCAGCGAGTCAGCGGTGGCGGCGAGCCGGTCGCGAACGCCGCCCTCCCACAGTGACCGCGGCACGTACGCCCGCGAGGCCGCCGAGCACTTCTGCCCCTGGTACTCGAACGCGCCCCGCACCAGCGCGGTGACGAGCGCGTCCGGGTCGGCGCTGGAGTGGGCGATGACGAAGTCCTTGCCGCCGGTCTCGCCGACCAGGCGCGGGTACGACCGGTACCCGGCGAGGTTCTGCCCCACGGCCTGCCACAGCGTCTGGAACGTCCGGGTCGAGCCCGTGAAGTGGATGCCGGCCAGGTCGGGGTCGGCGAGCGCCACCTCGGACACCGGGATGCCGTCGCCGGTCACCATGTTGATGACGCCGGGCGGGAGGCCGGCCGCTTCGAAGAGCCGCATCGTGAAGTGCGCGGCGAACTGCTGCGTCGGCGAGGGCTTCCACACCACGGTGTTGCCCATCAGCGCGGGCGCGGCGGGCAGGTTGCCAGCGATGGCGGTGAAGTTGAACGGGGTAATCGCGTACACGAAGCCTTCGAGCGGCCGGTGGTCGAACCTGTTCCACACGCCCGCCGAGGAGAGCAACTGCTCGCCGAGGAGCCTCTGTCCGAAGTGGACATTGAAACGCAGGAAGTCGATGAGCTCGCACGCCGCGTCGATCTCCGCCTGATACACCGACTTGGACTGGCCGAGGACCGTAGCGCCGTTGAGCGTGTCCCGCCACGGGCCGGCGAGGAGGTCTGCGGCGCGCAGGAAGATGGCCGCCCGATCGTGGTACGACAGGGCCCGCCACATCGGCGCCGCCTTCTTCGCGGCCGTCACCGCCGCCGAGGCATCCGCGTTGGTTGCGTTGTGGGTGACACCCAGCACATGCCGGTGCCGGTGCGGCTGCACCACCTCGATCGCCGCGCCGCCGGCCATGCGCTGCTCACCGTCAACGGTCATCGTCAGCTCCGCGCGCTCGCCGGCGAGTTCGGCTATGCGGCGCTGGAGGCTCTCGCGCTCCGGGGTGCCGGGGGCGTAGGTGCGTACCGGTTCGTTATGCGGTTCGGGTACGACGAAGGCGGCGTCCATGGCGGGCTCCTGTCAGGATCTCTGCGTTGTTCCATCCTTACATGTCGTGCCGGCCGTGGCGGCGCCTCTGGGCAGGTGCCGCGGGCGCCGGCGGTTCGGGCGTGCCGCGTACGCTAATAAGCTGCCCGGGTGAAGGGGAGACGATGACCGAGAAGTCGAGTGTCACCGAGGCCGCGCCCGCCGCGTCCACCGATACTCCCGCGCCGGAGGGCCCACCGGCGTTCGGCGCCACCGTCCTCGCGGTCATCGCGCTGGCCTGGCTCGCGGCGATGATGTGGTCGTCACACGCCGAGATCACCTCCGGTGAGGGCACGCTCGCGATCACGTCGGCCGCCATGGCACTGCCCACCGTGATCTCCGCCGGCCTTGTCGCCGGGGCGGCCGCCAGCCTCGCCGTCGGCCACCTGCTGCGCCGCCTGCGCGTGCTGCTGCGCTTCGCCGCCTCGGTCGGCGCCGGCCTGGCCGTCGGCGTCATCGCGGCGATCGTCGTGATCACCAGCTACGGCGGTGGGGAGGCCAGCACGGTACTCGCCGGCACCGTGGCCGCAGCGGTCACGGCCGGTGGGGCGCTCGCCGCCGTGCGGGCCCCCGCGGTCGTCGGCGCGATCGTCACCGCCGGGCTGGTGGTCTTCGCGGTCGAGCAGGTGCTGGACAACTTCCAGCCCAACCTCATGTCGCTGTACGGCAGCACGGACGACCCCTCCTCTCGGCTCAGCGCCTCCGGCTGGTCCGCGCTCACGATCGCGGTCTGCACCGGCCTCGCCGCCGCGCTGGTCGCCTTCTTCTACCTGCGCCGGGCGGTCCGGCGGGCGGGTGCCGACGCGGTGGCGCCGAAGTGGCCGGCGTACGCGATCGCCGGCGCCGGCCCAGGCCTGCTGCTTGTCGCTGCGGAGTTCATCGTCCGCACGCTCGGCGCGGACGTGCTCGCCCTGGCCGGCTCGGTAAGCGAGGCCGACGCCACGGCACAGCAGATGATGGACAGCTCGCGGGTCAACAACGCGCTGGTGGTGCTCTTCGTAGGCGCGATCGTGGCGATCGTGTCCTTCGGCCGGACGCTGCCGAAGCGCATGGATTAGGCGATCGTCTCCAGCTCGCTCACGTCGTACCACTCCAGCTCGTGGTCTTCGGCACTATCCACGGTGAACTGGGCGTCCTCGTCGCCGGCCAGCGCCTCCTCGACCGTGTCGACCGCCGCCGCGATGTCGTCGACCGCGCCCTCACCGTCGATGTGGACTGCCGCCACCGAGGCGAGCTGGATCGGGCTCGTCAGCCGCACCTCGCTCGACCCGAGCTCGCGGTCCTCCCGGGTGATCGCGCCGGGCGGCAGGTCGGCCGAGACCACAACGCGCCGGCGCGGGGCGGCAGGATCGTGGCGGAGCAGGCGGAGAGCGCCCTGGGCGGCGCGGGTGAACGCGACGTACTCCAACTCCTCCTCGTCGCCCTCCGCGTACCACTCGCGTAGCGCGGGCGTTACGGCATGCGCCTCGGACCCGTTGATCTCACCTCGCTCGCGGAGCGACGAGAGCATTGCGAGCGTCGCCGGGAGGTACACCCGGATGAGCTGATCTGACACGCGTTGACCCCCGGGCCTCGACCCCCTTGTCGCTAGATGTCCTACACCCTCTGGTTGATCAACTGTGAACCGGGGCGGTAAGTGGGTCGGCCGGCCGCGTGACCAGGCCCTCCGCGGTCTCCACCGGAAAGCCCTCGCGGATCCAGTACTCGATCCCGCCGATCATCTCCTTGACCGCGTAACCCCGCCGGGCCAGCTCCAGCGCCGCCTTCGTGGCGCCGTCGCAGCCGGGCCCCCAGCAGTACGTCACGACGGGGCGGGCGCGGTCGAGGAGGCGGTCGCCGCGTACCGGGATCATGGCGCGGGGCAGGTGGACGGCGCCGGGTATGTGGCCCTGCCGCCAGGCGGTGAGGTCGCGGGTGTCGACGAGCGTGAAACCCGGGTCACCGCCGGCCAGCGCCGCCTGGACGTCGGAGACATCGGTCTGGAACGCCAGCCGGGCTTCGAACCAGGCGATGGCTTGCTGGTTGGTCATGGCTTTGACGGTACGGATCCGATGCGGTTGGCCACACCGCTGTCGCACGGCGTTGGGGTGCTCTGACCGTCGCCTCGCCGGTACTCTCGGCTGATGTCCGTGGAATCACCGGTTCTCGACGCCACCGACTGGCGAATCCTCGACGCACTCCAGGACGACGGGCGGACGAGCTTCGCGGACCTCGCCCGAGCGGTGGCGATGTCGCCGAGCGCGGTCGCCGAGCGGGTGCGGCGGCTGGAGGAGTCCGGCGTGATCACCGGCTACCGCGCCACGATCTCGCCGGAGCGGGTCGGCCTTTCGATCATGGCGTTCGTGCGCCTGCGCTACCCGACCGGCAACTACCGGCCCTTCCACGCGCTGCTCGACTCCACGCCCGAGATCATCGAGGCCCACCACGTGACCGGCGAGGACTGCTTCGTGCTCAAGGTCGTGGCCCGCTCGATGCGCCACCTGGAGGAGGTCGCGGGCCGGATCAGCGGCTTGGGCGCGGTCACGACGAGCGTGGTGTATTCGAGCCCACTCGCGAGTCGTACGGTGGATTCGCAGGCTGTCGATGGCAAACTGAAGCAGTGACCTCCCGGTTTCTGCTGCTCTCGGACGTGGCGGCCGAGCTGAACGTCTCGGACTCGCAGGTCTACCACATGGTCCGCAGCGGCGATCTCCCCGCGATCAAGATCGGCGGGCGCGGGCAGTGGCGGGTGGAGAGGTCGAAGCTGGAGGAGTACATCGAGCGTAAGTACGCCGAGACCGCCGAGTGGGTGCAGCAAAACCCGCTGGTCGAGTGAACCCCGCCGGGGTTATCCACAGGGCATTGAGGGTCGTTGACGCATGGTTGGTGGGTGCCGGAAACTGAGGGCCAACGGAGGCAACCGAAGGCAAACGCAAGATCGCTAACACTGATCGGAGTGTTGCATGATCGCCAAAGTTCGCCCTGCCATCCGGCTTCGCCCCGCACCGGCCCTCGACCCGCCGTTCGACGACGACGCCGCGCCGCAGCTGTGGGACCAGCTTCCCCTACAGCTCGACGGCGCCGCCCGGCACCGCCGGCACGCCCCGATCCCCGTGCCGCGCGTCCGCTCCGGCGTCCCGACCCTCCCCGCGCGGGTCACCGACGACTCGACGGCGCCACCCGCTTCCGCGCTTGCCGACGCCTCGATGGAGGCCAAGCGCGCCGCCCGCCGCTTCCTGGACGTCTGCCTAGAGATCTTCAATGGCTACCGCCCGATCGCGCACATCCGCGGCCTTACGGGATACAACGCGACAGCGATCGTCGAGCAGATGGCCGCCTGCCTGGACCGCGCCGACGGCCTCCGCCGCACCCACGACCCGGGCCGCGCCCTCTCCCGCGAGCACAGGTTCGTGATCCTGCGGCACCTGCGCGTGTGCGAGCCGAGGGCCGGCGTTGCCGAGGGAGCGGCGGCACTGGCGCTGTTCGGGCGCACGTGGGCGCTGGCGTTCCGGTTGGAGCGCAAGCGCGGCAGGTGGCACTGCGCCGCCGTCCGCCTGGTCTGACCCCCGCTCCTGGTCTCGCGCCGCGGCACGCACGCCGGCCTGGGTTCGGCTATCGCTGGCGGCGGCGCGCATCACCCCCAGGGCGCTCATCTGCGCACGCGGGCGGTGGGCGCCCCGGGGCTCCAGCCTCTCCCCGTTGCCGATCCGCGACGACCCGCTGGCCGCGCGGGCAGCGACGTAAACGGCGAAGGTCCCCGGCCACCGTGCGGCGGCTGGGGACCTTCGGTCGAGACGTGCTGTCAGGCGCCGGCGGCGGGGGCGCCGTGGCAGCGCTTGTACTTCTTGCCGGAGCCGCAGGGGCAGGGAGCGTTACGCGACGGACCGGCACCGCTAGAAGCCTGACCGGACGACGGCGACGGCCGGCGGCTGGCAGCGCGCTGCGGGGCCGGGCCGCCCAGGCCCAGTGCGGGCGCCGCATCCTGCTCCTGCTCGATGAAGACGGCGCTGTCGCCGGCCGCGCCGTCGATCGTCGGGGCGGAGTACTGGAGTGGCTGCTGCGGGCGCTGGCGGCCGAGGCCCTTGGCGCGGATCTCGACTGGGGCGTCGTCGCGCATCGGCATCGGTGCCGGGCCGGTCACGCCAGGGGCCGGTGTGGCGGGCGCCGCCTCCTCGACCTGGACATCCAGGTTGTAGAGGAAGCCGACGGTCTCCTCCTTGATGCCGTCCATCATCGTGGCGAACATCGCGTAGCCCTCGCGCTGGTACTCCACCAGCGGGTCGCGCTGCGCGTACGCCCGCAGGCCGACACCCTCCTGGAGGTAGTCCATCTCGTACAGGTGCTCGCGCCACTTGCGGTCGATCACCTGCAGCAGGACCATGCGCTCCAGCTGGCGGACCGCCTCGGTGCCCAGCTCCTCCTCGCGCCGCTCATACGCCGCGTGCGCGTCGTCCTTGAGGCGAGCGGTCAGGAAGTCGGCGTCCAGGTTGTTGCGCTCGCCGCCGGCCTCCTCCTCGAGGTCTTCGATGGTGACGCCGACCGGGTACAGCTGCTTGAGGCTGGTCCAGAGCTGGTCGAGGTCCCAGTCTTCGGCGTAACCGTCGGCGGTGGCACCCGCGACGTACGCCTCGGTGACATCGTCGATCATGTGGCGCACCTGGTCGTTCAGGTCTTCGCCGTCGAGCACGCGCTTACGCTCGGCGTAGACGACCATGCGCTGCTTGTTGAGCACCTCGTCGTACTTCAGGACGTTCTTGCGGGTCTCGGCGTTCTGGCCCTCGATCTGGCCCTGTGCACTCTTGATCTGCCGAGTGACCATCTTGGACTCGATGGGCACGTCCTCGGGGATGTTGAAGCGCTCCATGACGGCCTCGACCGCGCCGGCCCGGAAGCGGCGCATCAGCTCGTCCTGAAGCGACAGGTAGAAACGGGACTCACCCGGGTCACCCTGCCGGCCGGAACGACCGCGCAGCTGGTTGTCGATGCGGCGGGAATCGTGGCGCTCGGTGCCCAACACATACAGGCCACCGGCGGCCGCGACCTCCTCGGCCTCGTCGTCGCAGGCCTGCTTCCACCGCGGGAGGATCTCCTCCAGCGCCTTCTGGTAGTCGTCCTCGTGCTCAACCGGGTCGAGGCCGCGCTGGTGCAGCTCGTTCGCCGCGAGGTGCTCCGGGTTGCCACCGAGCAGGATGTCGGTACCGCGGCCGGCCATGTTGGTGGCCACGGTGACCCCGCCCTTGCGGCCCGCCTGCGCGATGATCTCGGCTTCCTTCGCGTGGTACTTCGCGTTGAGCACCGCGTGCGGGATGCCGCGCCGGCGCAGCATCTGGGAGAGGATCTCGGAGTTTTCCACCGAGACCGTACCGACGAGGATCGGCTGGCCGAGGGCGTGCCGCTCGGCGATGTCCTCGACGACCGCGTTGAACTTGGCCTTCTCGGTCTTGTAGATGACGTCCGGCCGGTCGATACGGACCATCGGCCGGTGGGTCGGGATGCTGACCACGCCGACGTTGTAGACCTTGTTGAACTCGGCGGCCTCGGTCTGCGCGGTACCGGTCATGCCGGAGAGCTTCTCGTACAGCCGGAAGTAGTTCTGCAGGGTGACCGTCGCGAGCGTCTGGTTTTCCTGCTTGATCTCGACGTGCTCCTTGGCCTCGATGGCCTGGTGCATGCCCTCGTTGTAGCGGCGGCCGTGCAGGATGCGGCCGGTGAACTCGTCGACGATCAGGACCTCACCGTCGTTGACGATGTAGTCCTTGTCCCGCTTGTACAGCTCCTTCGCCTTGATGGCGTTGTTGAGGTAGCCGACGAGCGGGGTGTTGACCGACTCGTACAGGTTGTCGATGCCCAGCCGGTCTTCGACCTTGGCGACGCCGCGCTCGGTGATCGCGACGGTCCGCTTGGCGTAGTCGACCTCGTAGTCGCCCTCGCCGTCCTTGCCGGACTGGAGCCGGCCAACGACCGAGGCGAACTCCGAATACCAGCGGGCGGACTGCTCAGCCGGGCCGGAGATGATCAGCGGGGTACGGGCCTCGTCGATCAGGATCGAGTCGACCTCGTCCACGATCGCGAAGTTGTGGCCCCGCTGCACGAGATCCTCGCGCGACCAGGCCATGTTGTCGCGCAGGTAGTCGAAGCCGAACTCGTTGTTCGTCCCGTACGTGATGTCGCACTCATACGCCGCGCGATGCTCGGGCGAAGGGCGGTTGGGCAGGACCACGCCGACGCTCAGGCCGAGGAACCGGTGCACTCGCCCCATCCACTCGGCGTCGCGCTGTGCCAGGTAGTCGTTGGCCGTGACCACGTGGACGCCCTTGCCGGAAAGCGCGTTGAGATACGCCGGGAGCACGCAGGTGAGCGTCTTGCCCTCACCGGTCTTCATCTCGGCGATATTGCCGAAGTGCAGCGCGGCGCCACCCATCACCTGCACGTCGTAGTGCCGCTGGCCGAGCACCCGGGAGGCCGCCTCACGGGCCGTCGCGAACGCCTCGGGGAGAAGGTCATCGAGGGTCTCGCCGTCGGCGATGCGCTGGCGGTACTGATCAGTCAGCTCCCGCAGCTCAGCGTCGGTGAGGTCGGTGTACTCATCCTCGAGCGAGTTGACAGCGTTGGCGACCGCCTTGAGCCGCCGCAGCATTCGGCCTTCGCCTGCGCTAAGGATCTTTTCCAGAATCGACACGGGTCAACGCTCCCCTTGGACAGTCTGCCGAACCATCGTAGGCGCACCTTCGGCGCAACTGTCAGCCACGTCTCCGGCGATCACGCCAAAGCGGACATTTTGCCTTAGACGCTGTGCGTATTCGGTTATGCCCGCCGCGAACGGTACGGCAACATGTCGGCGTGGGGGCACAAGCGAACGGCCAACCGGAGATTAACGATCAAGGGCTGATACTTCGGCCATGGCGGGCGGAGGATGCCGACGCGGTCCACCGGGCCTGCCAGGATCCGGCGATCCAACGCTGGACCCGGGTGCCGTCGCCCTACCTCCTCGAACACGCCCGCTACTTCGTCACCCAGCAGTCCGCCGCCGCGTGGCGGGAAGGCACTGGTGCGCCGTTCGCGGTGATCGACCCCGATACCGGCGACCTGCTCGCTTCCTGCGGCCTCGTCACGATCGACCGGGTGCTCGACTCGGCCGAGGTGGGCTACTGGACCGCACCCTGGGCCCGCCGCCGGGGCGTGGCCACACGCGCGATCCGGGCGGTGTCCCGGTGGGCCTTCGAGTCGCTCGGCCTGCGGCGAGTGGTGTGGCAGGCACGGGTCGGCAACCACGCCTCCCGGCTCGTCGCGCTCCGCGCCGGCTTCAGGGTCGAGGGCTACCTGCGGATGGCCGACGACGGCGGTGACGGCTGGGTGGGCGCGCTGCTGCCCGGCGACCCGATGGCCCCCGTGCTCGACGAGTCGGTGGTGCGCCGGGCACGCCTGTTCAACGGTCCGCAGCCGGTACTCGCGGCAAAGGGCGGGCTGCGGCTGCGCCCATTGGAGCCACGCGACCTGGACGCGTTGGTCGACGCCTGCCGCGACCCTGAGAGCGTGCGCTGGACGACCGTGCCGGACCCGTACGAGCGGGCAAATGCCGAAGACTTCGCGCTCCGCATCGCGCCCCTGAAGTGGGTGCGTGGGGCGGGCGTGGTCTACGCGATCGCCGATACGGATGGGGCGTGGGTCGGCTCGATCGACCTGAACATCTCGGCTGAAGACCCGTTCGTCGGCGAGGTCGGCTACCTGGCCGCCCCCTGGGCGCGCGGCCGCGGATACACTCCGGCGGCCCTGGCCGCCCTCTGCGACTGGGGCTTCAAGTCACTGGACCTGGCCCGGATCGTCTGGCGGGCACACGTGGGCAACGTCGCCTCGCGGCGGGTCGCGGAGAAGGTCGGGTTCGCCTTCGAGGGCACGCAGCGTGCCGCCCTCGCCCAGCGCGGCGAGCGCCGGGACGCATGGGTTGGAGGGCTCGTCCCGTGATCGTGATCCACGCCGACCACGTACGGCTCCGCCCGTTCCACGATCGGGACATCGACGACCTCGCCGCCGGGTACGCCGAGCCGAACGCCCGGACGTACACCCGGGACGACGCGGCGCACTGGATCACGCACGGCGCCCCGTCGGCGTGGGCGGCCGGCGGTGCGGCGTACGCGATCGCCGACCCGGCCACCGACCGCCTCCTCGGTGGGGTGGGCGTCAGCCGGATCGTGCCGGAGCGCAGCCAGGGCGAGATCGGTTACTGGGTCGCACAGTGGGCCCGCCGCCGCGGCGTGGCGACCTCGGCCGCGCGGGCGCTGGCCGCCTGGGCGTTCGACCGCGGCTTCAGCCGCCTGGAGCTGCTCACCGACCTGGCCAACGCGCCGAGCCAGCGGGTCGCGCTCGCCACCGGGTTCCAGCGCGAGGGGGTACGCCGCAGTGGCGGCCAAGGCTTGAACGGCCGGTACGACCTCGTGGTCTGGGCCCGCCTCGCCGGCGATGCGCCCGGCCCCACCAGGCGGCTGCTGCCCGACCTGCCCGGCGGTGCGCTCACCGACGGCGCGGTGACGCTACGGCCGGTCTGGCCGGGTGACGCCGCCTTCCTGCACGCCCTGCTGTCGCTGCCGGACGTGGCTGGCACGAGCCTGCCGCCGATCGTGCCGGACCGCGAGGAGGTGGAGCTGCGGTGCGCCCGCGCCGAGGGGTGGTGGCTGGCCGGCGAGCGGGCCGACCTGGTCATCGCCGACGCGGCAACCGGGACACCCGTGGGCACCATCGGCCTTTACTACGAGGACCCGCGTACGGCCACGGCCGGCATCGGCTACGCGATGCTTCCGGCCTGGCGGGGCCGTGGCATGCCCACCCGGGCCGTCCAGCTGCTGTCCCGCTGGGCGGTCACGCAGGCTGGCATAGGGCGGCTCACGGCGGGCACCCTGCCGGGGAACGCCGCGTCGCAGCGGGTGCTGGAGAAGGCCGGCTTCCGGCGGGAGGGCTACCTCCGCGGACGGCTGCCCGGCCTCTCCGGCACCCGCGTCGACGACGTCATCTACGGCCTTCTCGCCGCTGACGTGGCGCGGGATCAGGCGGACAGGGCGATGATCCCGTAGTCGTAGCCCTTGCGCCGGTAGACGACGCTCGGCCGACCGTTGTCCTTGTCGAGGAAGAGATAGAAGTCGTGCCCGACGAGCTCCATCTGGAAGAGCGCGTCGTCGACGGCCATCGGCTCGCCCGGGTGCTCCTTCTCCCGGACGATGCGCCACGGCTGGTCCTCGTCGTACTCCTCCAGCGGAGTCGCGACGGCCGTGGCGGCCATTGACCCATCTCGTGCGGCAGCCGGGGATTCGTTGGCCCACGAAGTGGGCAGGCCCGCCGTCGCCGCGGCGACGGAGACGGGAGTGTGGCGGCCGCGGTGCACCCGCCGCCGGTCAGCGGCGCGGCGCAATCTGGTGTCGAGCTTGGCGATCGCGCTGTCGAGTGCGCCGTAGAAGTCCTTGGCGCAGGCCTCGGCCCGGATGACCGGCCCTCGTGAGTAGACGGTGATCTCGACGCGCTGGCAGTAGTCCGACTGTCGCCGGTTTCGCTCGTGGAATAGTTCGACGTCGACCCGGATGAGCTTTTGGTCGTAGCGCTCGATCTTGGCGAGTTTGTCGCCTACGTGTACGCGGTAGTGATCGGGCACTTCGACGTTGCGCCCCTTGACGACGATGTCCACGCGTGACCTCCCCCACGATGGTTCTGTGGTGACGTCACCGGCCGGTTGCCGGATGACGATGAAGGATTTGCGCCTCCTCTCCGGCTGCGAGGGACAGGACGGTTGCGCCTGTCCATCCGGTGGTTGAACCGATGCTCATACCCCGGTTAAGAAGAAACTAACTCCTGCGGGGCGAGTAGTCACGCCCTCATTCAAGACCGTTTCGAGAAGATTCGCCCAGCGAGCACGATGTGCTGAAAGGCCCCCTACTGGCCGTAACGCAACTGGGTGGCTGCAAGTATCGCAACTCGGTCGACGTGCACGCCGGCCGATCTCAACTCCCGGCTCACCGCGGCCAGCGTGACGCCGGTCGTGACGATGTCGTCGACCACCACGACCGCCCGCCCGGCGGCATCGCGGCGCAGCGCCGGCACCCGGCCCGTCCTGATCCGAAAGGCCGACTCCGCCGCCGCGGCCCGGTCGGCTGCCCCGAGCTCCGCCGAGTCGGGGCGGGGTAGCGCGCGTATCGGCTGGGCCACCGCCGTGGGCCAGCCCGCCTGCCCCAACCGCTCCGCCGCCCGCCGGGCCAGCCGCAGCATGTGGTCACCGTGCCGGGCCCGCGCGGCCTTCGCGGTGGCCGGCACCGGCACCAGGAGTACGCCGCCACGGGCGTCGCCCACAGCGGCCGCGACGACATCCGCCAGCAGTGCGCCCAGCGGCACCGCGAGACCGTGCCGGCCGCGTTCCTTGTACCCGAGCAGCACGTCCCGCAGCACCCCGTCGTACGCCCCGAGCGCAGTGCATGGTGGCAGGCCGGGCGGCACGGGAGAGGGCGCGGTCGGACCGGGGCGGAGCCGCTCCAGCTCGTCCGAGCAGGGTGCGCAGACGCCGTACCGCAGCGGGACCCGCTCCGCGTCGCACCCCGCACACCCGGCCGGCAGTACGAGGTCGACGATCCCCGCCCAGCCGGACACGCTCAGTCCAGCAGGAAGAAGGGTGAGGTCACCTTGTCCGGATCGACCTCACCGGGGGCGCCCACCACCTCGTCGGCCTCGATCGCCGGCTTGTCGCCGGCGAGGTCGAAGGCGGCGTCCTCACGGGAGTACATCACCTTGGTGGTGCTGAACTCGGAGGCGACCGGATCGTCGGGGTACGCCACCAGGTGCGTCACGGTGCCGCCAGAGTCGCCGTACTGGCGCTGCGCGAGCGCTCCGTCGACGCTCAGCTCCCACACGGCCGGCTTGTTATCCTGCCCGGCGCCGGCGAGCGCGACCTTGGTCTCCTCACTCCAGTCGACCGCGGACACGTTCTTCAACGGGGTGGACACCCGCCGGTTCGACTTGTTTTCCACCTGGACCGTGACGCCGTCCCTGGAGATGCCGAGCACATGCACCTGCCCCCCGGCCAGGACCGCGATCTGGCGGCCATCCGGAGCGGCGCTGACGTCGGCGACGTCCTCGTCGATCCCGGCGGGCAGCGCGACCCGCTCCAACTGGCCGTCCGGCGTAAACCGCCAGAGCTTCTTGTCAGCGACCACGAGCCCGACGTTCATCGGGGCCTTGAGCCAGACCGGCCGCCCCATCGACGCGAACCCCAGCGCACTCGTCTCAGGCGGGCGGACGCTGTCGCCCACGGCCGTGACAAGCCGCAGCTTGAACTTCCCACCCTGCTGGATCACGAGCGCCGCGGCCGTCCGCAAGCCCTCGTCACTCGTCTCGCGGGCCAGGGCGGCCGAGACGACGCCCTCGTTGACACCCTTGGTGAGCAGGAGCTGCGGCAGCGGCTGGCGGCCGCCATCCGGTGAGCCCTTGAGCCGGTAGATCTTGCCCTCGAGGATCGCGAACCGCTCGGGCTGCGCCTCTTCCAGCTCCGGCCCTTCGGGCGCTCGGTTCGCGGCGTTCACGTCGTAGAACGCCGCGTCCCGGGTGAAGACCCGGGCCTTCTCGCCGTCCAGCAACAGCTGGAGGTCCACCTCCACGTACTGCCGAAGCGACCACATCAGCTGCTGGCCCAGCTGAAGAACCATGTCGATGTTGCTGGTACCGGGCGGCGGCTCGGCTGCGGCCGCGTTCAAAGCCACGTCCAGCCGATCCTTCGGGTAGGGCACGTTCTGGTTGCTCTTGGTATCGCTGCTGAGCGGGCTGACCGCCGGTTCGAGCCATGCCGACGGGCCGCTGATCAGCCAGTCGACGATCCTGGTCGGCTGCCGCCCCTTGTCCAGCTCGCTGGCCATGTAGCGGCTGTCCGGCACCAGCGTGGTGCGGTCAAGGCTCCAGAAGTAGATGGTCTGCGGGATGAAGTACGTCGACGTCAGTGCTTCCGCGTTCAGCAGCAGGTCCTTCGGGGGATCCGTGACGAACCAGGTGTTGTCGCCCTCGATGCCGCTGATGGTGAACTGGACCGTCGAGTTGGTGAGCTCAGGCGGGCCGACCGAGCCATGCCCGTCGAGCACGCCGACCTGTTCGACGTTGAGGGTGACCTTCCAGGTCTCCTGCCCCACCTCGGTGTACGTCGCCGGCTCACGGAGTCGGATGACGTTGATGCTGACGCCCCGGCCCACTTTGGAGCGGGCGCTCTCCGACACGTACCCCCTGATCCGCTCCGCCATCTTGTCCGGCTCGCCGGCGCCGGCATTCAGGAAGTTGGCGGTGAAGGTCTCCTTGGTGGTCGCGGCCTCGCGCGTGGGCGGGCTCACACCGGCGCCGCCGCTCGTCTGTTTTCCGGGCTTGGGACCGGGCCCGATGTCCCGCACCGCGGTCTCGTCGGGTATCCCGCAGCCGGTCAGGCCGACCGCGAGGGCCGCCGCGAGGGTGGCCAGGATGATCCGCCGCCTCACCCGGTCACCTCCAGTGTCGGGGGTCGTACGTCGACGGTGTGCCCGGGCACGGCGTCGGGCGGTACGAGTCGAAGGGGCGAGGAGGTCAGCCGGTCGCCCGCCCGCACCGGGAGCGTCAGCCGGAACTGGGCGCCCTGGGCCGGCGCGCCCCAGGCCTCCAGCCAGCCGCCATGCAGCCGCGCGTCCTCCAGGCTGATCGAGAGGCCGAGGCCGGTACCGCCGGTCTGCCGGGCCCGCGACGGGTCAGCCCGCCAGAACCGGTTGAACACGAGCTTTTCCTCGCCCGGACGCAGGCCGATGCCGTGATCCCGGACGGTCACCGCGACCGCGGCCTCGTCGGCGCCGAGCGCCACGGACACCGGCCGTCCCTCGCCGTGCTCGACCGCGTTGCCGACCAGGTTGCGCAGGATCCGCTCGACCCGGCGCGGATCGACCTCGGCGATCACGGGGGTCTCCGGCAGGCTCAGGTCGATCAATACGCCGGCGCGGGAGCTGAGACCATCCAGCCGCTCGACGACGCGGCGCACGACGGGCACCAGGTCGGTCGGCTCGGCGTCGAGCATCGCGAACCCGGCGTCGAAGCGGCTGATCTCCAGCAGGTCGGTGAGCAGGCCCTCGAACCGGTCGAGCTCGGCCTGGAGCAGCTCGGCCGCGCGCGCGACCGTCGGGTCGAACTCGTCCCGTTCCGCGAAGATCAGGTCAGCCGCCATCCGCACGGTGGTCAGCGGGGTACGCAGCTCGTGCGATACGTCCGAGGTGAACCGCCGTTGCAGCCGGGACATCTCCTCCAGCCGCACGATCTGTCTTTGCAGGTTTGTCGCCATCTGGTTGAACGAGGCGGCCAGCAACGCCAGATCGTCTTCGCCGTGCACGGCCATCCGCTGGTCGAGCAGGCCGGCGGAGAGGCGCTGCGCCGTGCGGGCCGCCACCCGCACGGGCCGGACCACCAGCCGCGTCACCAGCGCGGAGAGCACGCCGAGCAGGATGACCAGCGCGCCACCGGTAAACAGCACCATCGTGCGGATCTGTCCGGCGGTCTGGTCCTCGGTCGAGAGCGGAACTATGTAGTAGAGCTCCACCGGGCCGAACCCCGTGGGCACCGGGGAACCGGTCACGAGGTATTTGGTCGGGGCCGAACCGAAGTCATGGGTGCGGATCTGGTCCGAGACCCAGCCGTCGACCGCCACGCGCCGCGCGAGGTCGGGGCTGATCAGCGGGGAGACGTCGACCGACTGCGCGGGTTTCAGGTACGGGTGCCGGCTCGCGGTAAGCACCACGATCGCGCCGCCCTGCTCCGGTCCGCCCCGGGAGAGGGTGCTGACGATTTGGCGGAGGCTCGTCTGGACCTGCGGGTCATACGCCTGGTTGAAGGAACTCAACTGCTCTGCCGCGTAGTCGGTGTCGACTCGGAGCTGCTTCAGCGCGGCGTTCCTCGTACGGTCCAGGAGGATGTTGGTGCTCTGCGTGGCCACCAGGTAGGCGAATGAGCTGACCAGCACGCTCGACGCGACAAGCGTGATGGCGACGATCCGGAAGTGCAGCGACCGGCGCCAGGTGTGGTGCAGCGGCCCCGCGATCACCGCGCCCCGGCGCGCCACCCGCCGCCACAGATCGAGGGCAGCCTCCAGCGCCCGCGCAGTCAGCGCGGTTACGGAGCGTGTATCGGCAGCCACGGCGACACCAGGCTATCCGGTCCCCGCCTTGTAGCCCACGCCGCGCACGGTCAGGATGATCTCCGGCCGCTCGGGGTCCGGCTCGATCTTGGCGCGCAGTCGCTGTACGTGAACGTTGACCAAGCGGGTGTCGGCCGCGTGGCGGTAGCCCCAGACCTGCTCCAGGAGCACCTCCCGGGTGAACACCTGGCGCGGCTTGCGAGCCAGGGCGACCAGCAGGTCGAACTCCAGCGGCGTCAGCTTGACCTCGTCACCGTCGCGGCTGACCGTGTGGGCCGGCACGTCGATCGTGATCTGGTTGCCGGGCGGGCCGATGGTCAGCAACTCGGGCGCGGCGTCCTCGCCGCGGCGCAGCCGGGCCCGCATCCGGGCCACGAGCTCCTTGGGCTTGAACGGCTTGACCACGTAGTCGTCGGCGCCGGACTCCAGGCCGAGCACCACGTCAACGGTGTCGCTCTTGGCGGTGAGCATCACGATCGGAATGCCCGATTCGCCGCGAATTGACCGACATACGTCGATGCCGCTCATGCCCGGCAGCATCAGGTCGAGCAGCACGATGTCGGGCCTGTTTTCCCGGAAAGCGGCCAGTGCCCGCTCACCGTCAGCGACGAAAGACGGCAGAAAGCCCTCGCTGCGCAAGACGATGCCAAGCATCTCGGCCAGCGCGGGATCATCGTCGACAACCAGTACCCGTGCCCTCATGCGTTCAATATTCCACCTCGTGTCAGATCCATGGGACCGCCCTCACCTGGGGTTATGACAAATGGGACGATCCGTGAGCGAGCACTGGCCTCACGGGCGCCCGCGGCAGAGCAAGGACGTCCACGGTCGAAGCCGCACGGGTTAGCCGAGGTAGCGGGCCCGTGCCAGGATGGCGCAGTGCTGCTGCCGCTGCGCCCGCTCACCGTCGGCGAGCTGCTCGACGCCGCGGTGTCGCTGTTGCGTGCGCATGGACGGGCGTTGCTTCCGGTGGCCGCCGTCCTGGCCGCGATCGAGCAGGCGATGCTCGCCCCGCTGCGGCTGGCCGCCGATGCGGAGGCCCCGGCTTACCTGCCCGACTTCCCCCAGCTGCGCGAGCTCGAGCTCTACTGGGTGCTGCTCGCGGCCGGCGCGGCCACCGAGGTCACGATCATCGCGCTGCTGGGCGGGCTGACCGCCCGGGCCGCCGGTGCCGACGTGCTGGGGCAGCGGCCACGGGCCCGGGATCTCCTGCGGCCGAAGGGCGGCCGACTGGGGGCGGTGGCCGTGGTCGCCGTCGTGGCCGGGGCGGCGATGTTCCTCGCCGCACTCGCCGGTCCCGCCTGGTTCCTCGTGTACGGGCTGTTCGGGCTGGTCGCCCCGGCGGTGGTGCTCGACCGGCTCGGCCCTGGACGCGCACTGTGGCGGTCCGCGACGCTGGCCTCCCGGGCCGGCCTGCGCGCGGCTGGGATCCGCATCCTGGGGTACGTGGCGTGGCTGGCCATCCGGGTGGCCCTGGGCCTCGGGGCGTGGGCCGCCCTCGACCTGCTCAGCCTCGGCGGCGCGGAGTGGACCGCCCTGACGAGCGCGCTGGCCTGGATCCTGGTCAACACTGTGGCCTACCCCACGCTCGCCTGCCTCGACGCGGTGCTCCACCTGGAGACCCGGATGCGCACCGAGGGCCTGGACATCCTGCTCTCCCGCGCCGGCCGCCGCGGCCCGCTCACCCCGGCGCTGCTGGGAGTGGCCCGTTGAGCAGATGGTGGACCGAGGCCGTCGCGGCGTTCGGCGACGTGGTTCCGCTACCGCTGGCCGCGCTGGGCCTGCTGCTCGCCGCCGCCCTGATCGGTGCCGCCTGGTACTGGTGGCCGCACTGGGTGCCGCGCCGCTTCCCCCGCCTCCGCATGCCCCGGATACGGCTGCGCAGGCCGCGCTTCCACTGGCCCTTCCGCCGCCGCAAGCGGGACGCCCAGGAGGCGGTCCAGCCTGCGCCCGAGACCCCGGATACGGAGCTGCCCGACCTGCCGGTGGCGGCGTTCGTCTCGCTGGCCGACCGGTTCGCGGCCCAGGGCCGGTACGCCGAGGCGGTCCGCGAGCGGCACCGGGCCATGGTGCGTGAGCTGATCGAACGCCAGGTGGTCGAGCACCGCCCAGGGTGGACCGTCGCGGAGCTGGCGGGTGCGGCCGCCCGTGCCCGGCCGGTGGTCGACGCGCCGCTGCGCGCGGCCGGCGGCGTCTTCTCCGAGGTGTGGTACGGCCAGCGCCCCGCCGGCGCCCAGCATGACCAGCGGATGCGCGAGCTGGCCGACCAGATGCACCGGGCGCTGTCATGAGGAGGTGGCACCGGTTCGCGATCCCGCTGGGCGTGGTGGCGCTCGTCTTCGCCGTGACCGGTGTGGCGTACTCGGTGAACGAGCCCGACCCGAGCGACCCCGAGTTTCTCAGCCCCATCAGCGTCGACGGGATCGGTGGGCAGCGGCTGGCGCAGGCGCTCGCCGACCGGGGCGTACGCGTGGAGCGGGAGACCCGTACCCCGGACGCCCTCGTCTCGGCGAACCAGGGGGACGCGACCCTCTTCGTGCCGGTGCCGCGAGTGGTGCACCCCGACTACCTCGCCATGCTGCGCCTGTTGCCGCCGAGCACGCGCATCGTGCTCGTCGACCCCGCGCGCCAGGCGCTGGACGACGCGTCGATCCCGCTCGCGCTGGTCGGCCGGCGGTGGGCGGCCCGCGCGGTGGCCCCCGACTGCGCGGTGGACGAGGCCCGCGCGGCCGGACCGGCGGCGGCGCTGCGCCAGCGGTACAAGGGCGACGGCGTCCACTGCTACGACGCCGGGGTCGTCCGGGTGAGCTGGCAGCGGGCCGACCTCATAGTGATCGGCGCGAGCGACCCGTTCCGCAACGACAGGATCGGCGAGCACGGCAACGCGGCGCTCGCCACCGGCCTGCTCGCCACCCGGCCCCGCGTGGTCTGGCTCGACCTGCACAAGCTGGAGCCGCCGCCGGGCGTCGTCGACGAGCCCGGGTCGTCCGACGGCGTGCCACCGTCGCTCGGCGAGGACCCGCGCGACGGCGAGTACACCGAGGACGGGGGTGAGGGCACGCCCGGCGAAGAGGGCGACGGCTCGGGCTCCGACAGTCAGGCCGGCGAGGGCTCACGTGACAGCCCATCCGCATCCGATGTGGACAGTGAAAACCCATTGTGGAACGCCTTCCCCCCATGGTTCTGGGCGCTGCTGATCCAGCTCGCGCTCGCCGCGGTGCTCCTGGCGCTGTGGCGGGCCCGCCGGCTCGGTCCGCCGGTGACCGAGCCGCTGCCGGTGACGGTACGGGCGGCGGAGACCGTGCACGGGCGGGGCCGGCTCTACCGGCGAGCCAAGGCGCGTGGGCCCACCGCGGACCTCCTTCGGGCGGCGGCGCGGGACCGGCTCACGCAGCTGCTCGCCCCGACCGCCGGGGCGTCGCTTGTGGACGCCGCCGCCGCGGCGGCACGGTGGGACCCGGAGCAGATCGAGGGCCTGCTGGACGGGCCCACCCCGGAGAGCGACGATGACCTGCGGCGCCTCCAGTCCGACCTGGACGCGCTTGTCGAAGCCATAAGGAGAGCACGGTGACCCTTCCCGCGGGATCCGACGATGCCCGCGCCGCCCTGCACCGGCTGCGCGCCGAGGTGGCCAAGGCCGTGGTCGGCCAGGACGCCATCGTCACAGGCATGGTGATCGCGCTGCTGTGCCGGGGCCACGTGCTGCTGGAGGGCGTGCCTGGCGTGGCCAAGACGCTGCTGGTACGCACGATCGCCGCGGCGCTCGACCTGGACGCCAAGCGGCTCCAGTTCACCCCCGACCTGATGCCCGGCGACGTCACCGGCTCGCCGGTCTACGACCCGCGCAGCGCGGTCTTCGAGTTCCGCACCGGCCCGGTCTTCACCAACCTTCTGCTCGCCGACGAGATCAACCGCACCCCGCCGAAGACCCAGTCGGCGCTGCTGGAGGTGATGGAGGAGCGCCAGGTATCCGTCGATGGCATGCCCCGGCCGCTCCCCGAGCCGTTCATCGTGGCGGCCACCCAGAACCCGATCGAGTACGAGGGCACGTACCCGCTGCCGGAGGCGCAGCTGGACCGCTTCCTGCTCAAGCTGAGCGTGCCGCTGCCCAGCCGGGACGAGGAGATCGGCGTGCTGCGCGCGCACCACGCCGGCTTTGACCCGCGCGACCTGAAGGCGGCCGGCGTGCAGCGGGTCGCCAGCGCCGCCGACCTCGCCGCCGGGCGGGCCAGCATGCAGCGGGTCGGCGTGGCCGAGCAGGTAATGGCGTACATTGTGGACCTTTGCCGGGCGACCCGCACCTCGCCCTCGCTGGAGCTGGGCGCCTCGCCACGCGGCGGCACCGCGCTGCTCGTCACCGCGAAGGCGTGGGCCTGGCTGGCCGGGCGGGACTACGTCACGCCCGACGACATCAAGGCGGTGGCCCGCGCCACGCTCCGGCATCGGGTACGGCTGCGCCCGGAGGCCGAGCTCGAGGGCGTGACCGCGGATGCCGTACTCGACTCGGTGCTCGCGACCGTGCCGACACCGCGCTGATGGTCACTGGCCGCGCCGCCCTGCTGCTGACCCTCTCGGCCGCCACGCTCCCGCTGTGGCCGTCGCCGTGGTTGGGGCTCGCGGTGCTCACCGGTGGCGTGTTCGTACTGTCCACCGTGGACTTCGTGCTCGCCGCTCCGCTGCGGGACGTCGAGCTCACCCGGGACGGCACGCGTACGGTGCGCTCGGGCGAGACCGCGACCATCTCGCTGCGCGTGGCAAACCGTTCGCCGCGGGTGCTTCAGGCCGACATCCGCGACTCGTGGGTGCCCTCGGCCGGCGCCACCCCGGCGGTGCACCGGGTGGTGGTGGAGCCGGGCAGCGCGGTGACCGTGGAGACTTCGCTGACCCCGACCCGCCGCGGCGATCGGCCGGCGGTACGGCTGACCCTCCGCTCGCACGGGCCGCTGCGGCTCGCCTTCCGGCAGCGGGCCGGCCGCCCCGCTACACCACAGTGGACGCTACGGGTACTGCCCCGCTTCGACTCGCGGCGCTTCTTGCCGGAAAAGACCGCCCGCCTCCGTACGCTCGAAGGCTCCACGGTCACCCGAGGGCGCGGGCAGGGCACCGAGTTCGACGTGCTGCGCGAGTACGTCATCGGCGACGACGTCCGCTCCATCGACTGGCGGGCCAGCGCACGCCGCTCCGACGTGCTCGTGCGCACCTGGCGGCCGGAGCGCGACCGGCGCGTGGTGTGCGTACTCGACACCGGCCGTACCTCGGCGGTGCTCGCCGGCACCGAGCCCCGCCTGGACGCGGCCATCGACGCCGCGCTCCTGCTCTCCGCACTCGCCCTGCGCGCCGGTGACCAGGTCGACCTGCTCGCGGTCGACACCGCCGTCCGAGCCACCGTCTCCGGCGGCCGGCACGTGCTGCTCCCCCGCCTTGTCAACGCCCTCGCACCGCTCCAGCCGTCCCTGGTGGAGACCGACTTCGAGCTGGTGGTCGGCGAGGTGCTGCGGCGGGAGCGCAAGCGGGCGCTGGTGGTGCTCTTCACCGCGCTGGAGCCGGGCGCCCTCGGCGACGGCCTCCTGCCGGTGCTGCCCCGGCTGGCCACGCGGCACAAGGTGCTTGTGGCCGCCGTACACGACCCGCTGCTCGCCGAGGCGCGGGGCGACCCGTACCTGGCCGCCGCCGCCCTGCGTACGCTCGGCGAGCGCGACCGGGTGCGGTCGGCGCTGACCAGGCACGGCGTGGAGGTGCTGGACGCGCCGGTCGACACCTTCGCCTCCCGGGTGGCCGACACCTACCTCGCGCTCAAGCAGGCGGGGAAGCTTTAGCCTTTGCCGCGGCCGCGCCACCCAGGATCACGACGTAGCCGAGGAACGCCAGCCAGACCGCCGCGCCGATGCCGATGCGGAAGACCGTGGGCAGCGGCGACGGCGTCACGAACGCCTCGACCACCGCCGATACCGCGAACACGCCGACAAGCCCGACCGCCACAAGCATGCCGTCCCGCGCCGCCTCGACCACCGCCCGGCCGCGGGTACGGTGCGGGCCGGGCGCGATCCACGACCAGCCAATCCGCAGCCCGACGCCGGCCGCCACGTAGATCCCGGTCAGCTCCAGCAGCCCGTGCGGCGTGATCAGGCTGAAGAAGAGGTCGCCGCGCCCGTACGACATCATCACGCCGCCGACCACGCCGATGTTGAGCGCGTTGCTCCAAAGCAGCCAGAGGACCGGCACGATCAGCACGCCGGAGGCCAGGCACTGGGCCGCCAGCCAGGCGTTGTGCGTCCACAGGTGAAACGCGAAGGTCTGCGGGAGGAACTCCGTGTAGTACCCGGCGAACTCCGACGCGACGAGGTCTTTGGCCGCCTCCTCGCCGATGAACGCGCCCGCGCTCTCCGGGTGGCCGGCCACCCACCACATGAGAAACCCGGTGAGCGCGGTGAACGCCACCCCGACGCCGGACCACCACGCACCCGCCCGGTAGGCGGCCAGTGGGAAGCCCTCGGTGAAGAAGCGGCCCACCTCCCGCCACGAGAGGTGGCTGCCCCCGGTGATCGTGGCACGGGCGGCGAGCACAAGCCGCGACAGGCGCGCGACAAGCGCCGGATCAGGCGAGCGGCTGCGGACGACCGACAGGTGCGTGGCGGCCCGCTGGTAGAGCCACACGAGCTCGTCCACCTCGGCCGCGGTCAGCCGCCGGCCGCGGGACAGCTGCTCCAGCCGTCGCCACTCGGCGTCGTGCTCGGCCACGTACGCGTCGAGGTCCACGCCCGACATGGTGTTCACTTGTCGGGTGAGCGCGCAAGTGCACGCCGCCGGCGTCCTCGTCAGCGGGGAGGCGGTCGAGGTCGAGGTACGCGTGGCCCGGGTCGGTTCCCGGGTCCTCTCGCTGCTGATCGACATCGCGGTCCAGGTGATGCTCGCCGTCGCGCTGCTGGTCATCGTGGCGGTGGCGCTGTCCAGCACCCCGGTCGTCGACGCCGCACTCGAAGGCGCACTGTTCACCGTGGGTATTGTGCTCGTGCTTGTGGGTTACCCGACGCTCTGCGAGACGCTCACCCGCGGCCGTACCGTCGGCAAGTTCGCGCTCGGCCTGCGGGTCGTACGGGACGACGGCGGCCCGGTGCGCTTCCGCCACGCGCTCACCCGCGCCCTCGTCGGCGTCGCCCTGGAGTGGCCAGGCCTGGTGCTGCCGCTGGTCACCTGGGTCGCGAGCCTGGCCACGATGCTGGCCAACCCGCGCGGCAAGCGCCTCGGAGACCTGGCCGCCGGCACGATGGTGATCCACGAGCGCACGCCGGCCTCGTGGGGCTGGGTGCCGGGAATGCCGCGACCGCTGGCGAGCTGGGCGTCCACCCTCGACCTGACCGGGCTCGACGACGACCTGGCGCTGGCCGTACGCCACTTCCTGGCCCGCGGCCACGGCCTCTCCGAGCCGGAGCGGAGCCGGCTGGGGCAGGCGCTCGCCGGGGAGATCCTGGCCAAGACCACGCCGCCGCCTCCGCCGGGCGTGCCGGGCTGGGCGTACCTCGCTGCCGTCCTCGCCGAGCGGCACCGCCGGGCCGCCGACCGCCTGGCCCGCGCCCGCGCGGCCACCGCGGCGCTCTGGCCCGGGCTCGCGGGGCCGGCACGCCCGGCGACACTGCTCACCCGCCCGCCGGTACCGGTCCCGCCCGGCGCCCCGTACGAGTGGCCGAGCCACGCCTGGCCGAGGCCGCCGTGGCTGGGGCCCACCGTGGAGCAGCCCGACTGGACCGGTATGCGCCGACCGCCGGTGGCCAGCACGTTGCGCCAGGCCGCGCCCGACTGAGGTCGACGGTCAGCCGAAGAGTGCGCGGCCCCAGAAGTCGCCCTTCTCACGCACCCCGGGCGGGCAGGCGAAGAGGCCGCTGGAGACGTGCCGGATGTACTCGTTCATCACGTCGTTGCGGGCCAACGCCGTCTGTACGGGCACGAACTGCTTGCGCGGGTCCCGCTGGTACGCGATGAAGAACAGGCCCGCATTGAGCCGCCCGAGCCCGTCCGAGCCATCGACGAAGTTGTAGCCGCGCCGGAGCAGGCGCGCGCCGCCGTTCTGGTCCGGGTGGGCCAGCCGTACGTGCGCCACCTCGGCGATCGTCGGCTCGCCGTCCTCGCCCTTGACGGCGAAGTCGGGCTCGTCGAACTCGTCCTTACCGCCGAGCGGCGCACCGCTGCCCTTGGCCCGCCCGACGATCGCCTCCTGCTCCGCCAGCGGAGTGCGGTCCCAGGTCTCGACGAGCATCCGGATCTTGCGGGTGACCGAGTACGAGCCACCCTCCATCCAGGATGGTCCGTCGCCGGGCTGTACCCACAGGTGGTCGCGGAGCAGGCCCTCCTCCTCGGCCTTCAGGTTGGCCGTGCCGTCCTTGAAGCCGAAGAGGTTGCGTGGGGTCGCCTGCGCGGTGGACGTCGAGGAGGTACGGCCGAAGCCGAGCTGCGACCACCGCACGCTGACCGTGCCGAACCCAATCCTGGCCAGGTTGCGGATCGCGTGCACGGCGACCTGCGGGTCGTTGGCGCAGGCCTGCACGCAGAGGTCGCCGCCGGAGATCTTGGGGTCGAGCGCGTCGCCTGGGAAGCGGGGCAGGTCGGCCAGCGCGGCGGGGCGCTGGGCGGCGAGGCCGAACCGGTCCACGCCGTCCGCGTTGCGGAACAGTGACGGCCCGAAGCCGATCGTCAGCGTCAGGCCGGACGGCGGCAGCCCCAGCGCCTCACCGGTGTCGTCCGGCGGCGCCTCGGGGATGCCGTCGACCGCGCCGATGAGACCGGCATCCTTGCCCGCGGCCATCCTGGCGGCCGCCTCGGTCCACTCCCGCAGCATCTCGACAAGCCGGTCGCGACTCTTCGTGACTACGTCGAACGCCACGAAGTGCAGCCGGTCCTGGGCCAGCGTGACGATGCCGGCCTGCTGTTCGCCGTAGAACTCGACCGCGCCGGACGCCCCCGCGGTCGCCGGGTGGTCGTCCCGCAGCAGCGCGGCGGCGCTCGCCGCCGCGCCCGCGCCCACGACCCCGATGCCTGCCAGTGCGATTGCCCTGCGCCGGTTCATCGGACCAGTCACCTCATTTCGCGACGACCGCCGCGACCTTGCTGATCGGCTCGGCCAGGGCGTTGATCGAGTCGGACAGTTCCTTCAGCTCGTCCTGGTTGAGCTGGTTGTGCAGCTTCCAGCCGTCGCCCGCCCGGTGCTTGCCCAGCGTGGTCTCCACGTTGGCGAACTCCGTGTCGAGCTGTGTGACCAGCTCAGGCGCACGCTGCTCCAGCGCGGGGCGGAGCGACGCGATCGCTGCCTTCGAGCCCTCCAGGTTGGCGGCGAAGTCCCACAGGTCGGTGTGCGAGTAGCGGTCCTCCTCGCCAGTGATCTTGCCGGAGGCCACCTCGTCGAGCAGTTCCTTGGCGCCGTTGGCGAGTTGGAGCGGGGAGAGCTTCTCGGCGTTCGCCTTCGCGACGATCTCGTTGACGTCAGCCATCAGCTTGTCGGCCAGCGGGCCGTCCTTGGAGATGTCGCCGGTCGTCCACAGATCCTTCTCGATCCGGTGGAACCCGGTGAACTCCATGCCCTCCTCGATGACCTCCTCGCGCCCGTCGATCTTCGGGTCGAGGTCACCGAAGATCTCCGCGACCGGCTCGATCCGCTCCCAGTACGTACGCGCGATCGGGAACAGCTCCTTGGCCTTGGCGACATCGCCGCCCTTGACCGCCGCCACGAACTGCTGGGTCTGCTCCAGGAGCGCGCCGGTCTGGCTCTTGACGTACCGCTGGTAGCTCTCGGTGGCCGAGGCGAGCGCGGCGTCGGCGGTCAGCGGCGCGGCCGACCCGTTCACCTTGAGCGCCCCGCGGATGCCCTTGCCCACCATGCCCGGCTTGCACGCCGTTTCGTACGTACCCGCCGGCAGCTCGACGTGCAGCTCGCGGCTGAGGCCCGGCGCGATGTTCTCCACTTCGCCCATCACCCGGTCACCCTGGGCGTACACGTAGAACTCCGTGACCTTGACGCCCTTGTTGGTCACCTTGAAGGTCACCGTCCCGGCGTCGACGTCGGTCGTGGCGACCTCGCACACGCTGTCGGTCGCGTTGACCACGATCGGGCCGGCGGCGGCATCACCCTCCGAGCCGGCGTCGTCGGAGCAGGCCGCGAGGGCACCGCCGGCCAAGGCGCCGGCCGCGGCGAGGGCGAGGATTCTGTGGGTACGCATCGTGCGGTTCTCCTTGCGGTCAAGCTGCCTGTGGTGCGGCGGAGGCCGGGGCGTCGGGGGCCGGCTTGGGCGGCGTGGGCCGCTTGCGGCCGGGGATGAGGAAGAGCAGCAGCACGGGTACCGCGTACGCCAGCCAGGCGATGACCTCCAGCACTGTGGGCGCTGGGGTGATGTTGAACATGCCGGCGAGCAGCGCGGCGTACCACGTCGACGGGTCGAGGGTGCTGGAGATGTCGTACGCCAGGGAGTTGAGGCCCGGCAGGATGTCGGCCTCCTGGAAGTCGTGCACGCCGTACTTGAGGATGCCGGCCGCGACGAGTACCAGAAGTACGCCGGTCCAGGTGAAGAACCGGGTCAGGTTGATCCGTACCGCGCTCGCGTAGAGCAGCACGCCGACCACGATGCTGGTGAGGATGCCGCCCAGGATCGCGAGGAGCGGCCCGGTGTCGCTCTCCGCGCCCTGTACGGCGGCGAAGAAGAGCAGCGCCGTCTCCAGCCCTTCGCGGACCACGGCAAGCAGGGCGAAGAGCACCACCGCGATCGGCCCGACCGCGATCGCGCGGTCCAGCCCTTCACGCAGCTCGCCCGCGATGGACCGGGCGGCCCGCCGCATCCAGAAGATCATCCAGGTGACGAAGCAGACCGCGGCCACGGAGGTGATGGCCTCGAAGAGCTCACGGTCCCGGTAGTCGGCGAGCAGCGAGGTCCGTGTGTACGTGAGCAACGCCCCGAAGCCCACGGAGAGCGCGACCGCGACGGTGACGCCGAGGGCGACCCACGGCAGGCGGTTGCGGCGGTCCGACTTGACGAGGAACGCGATGAGGATGCTGACGACCAGCGTGGCCTCAAGCCCTTCGCGGAGGCCGATCAGGTACGTCGCGAACAGCGGGTTGTCGCCCATGGTGTGACTCCGGATCCTTAGGCACCCCTAACTTAGGGCAGCCACACCTTCTCTCCTCACCACGCCGCGAGTCAAGTCAACGCCCTGTGACGCACACCGCCCCACCAGGCCTTTTGGACTCAATCAAGATCATGAAGGACCATCTCGCGCCCTGTAGCGCCACTACTCTTCACCCCACCCCAACCCCTCAAAGTCAGGTGATCTTGTGAAGTCACTCCGCGTTTCCCGCGTCCCTCTTAGCTTCGTCGCAACGGCACTAGCACTCGTTGCCACGGTCGCGTTGATCGTCCTTTCGCCGCTCGCATTGCCGATCCTCGACGACAGCGACCGGGATTGGGAGCGACTAAGCCTGATCGGGCAGTCCTACGGCGCGATATCGGCCATACTTGCCGCAGCGGCGGTGGTCGGCGTCGCATTCACGCTCATCCTCCAGCAACGCCAGATGCGCGAGGCTCGCAGGCTGGCGATTCGTCAATTTCACACGAATCTACTGGCGATGGCCATAGAGAACCCGGAGCTGCTACAGGCGTGGGGCAACTTTCCGCACCCCAAGGACGCCGAGCCACGGTTGACTGTCTACACGAATCTCGTGCTCAACTATTTCGTGCTGCTACACCAGACGAGCAGTGCTGATTTGGAGGAAATCAGGCTGCATCTTAGGTTTATGGCGAACAGCGAGTGGGCTCGCCGCTACTGGAGGGACGCAGCGGAGGGCTGGACCGCCACCTATACAGGTAGGTCTCGGCAGATAATCGACATATTCGCGGAGGAACTGGGTCAGCCTAAGGCTGACGCGTAGTCGGGGATCCGAGGTGGTCCAGACCGGACCACCTCGGCCACGGAAGCGGCTACGCTGAGCGGTCGAACTCTCCGGCGCGGAGAGAGCCGACGAAGTCCCGCCACATTGCGGGACGGAACTGAAGAACGGGACCCTCAGGGTCCTTCGAGTCGCGCATCGCGATGCCCTCGGGCATCGTGGCAATCTCTACACACTGGCCGTTGCCCGCGCTGCGGGTGCTCTTGCGCCAGATAACGGGGGCGTTGATAGACGCAAACATTCGCGCCGTTCCTCTCCTTGAACCACTGAAGTCATTGCTGACTGGCGTGCGCGACCTTGTTGATGAGCTCGACAGAGAGCTTCGGGCTCAGCGCGACCGAGCGCAGCGACTCATAGCTCATCCAGTAGCTCCGCAGCTCGTCCTGCCGACTCCGGAACACCCCGCCGGTCATGCCCTCGCAGTAGACGAGTGGATGATCCGAGTTGCCGGAGAACTCGAGGATGACGAACGACCCCGCTAACGCCCGATGGGCGCCAGCCGAGAACGGGAGGATCTGAACGGTGATCATTTTCCGCTCGTTCGCCTCCGCCAGGCTGGTGAGCTGGCGACGCATGACGTCCGGACCGCCGATCTGACGGCGCAGGACCGCCTCGTCGAGGATGACCGACAGCTTGGGCGGCGGATCACGTGTCAACACGGCCTGACGCGCCATCCTTACAGCCACCCGCTGGCCGTGCACCTCGTCGTCTTCGTAGATCCCGTCCGCCTGGATGACCGCGCTCGCATACTCGGCGGTCTGCAACAGCCCAGGCACGATCTGTGCCTCGTAGTTGTAGATGCCGATCGCTTCGGCCTCGAACCCGATGTACGTCTCGTAGGCGTTTGGCAGCACGTCACCGTACGCCTCCCACCACGCTCGCTGCCGGGACTGCCCTGCGAGCGCCCGGATTCGTGCTCGGGCGTCTTCGGCGACGGCATACGCCTCGAGCAGCCGGTCCAGGTCCTTGGGCCGGACGCCCGTATTGGCGGTCTCGATGCGGCTCAGCTTGGATTCTGACCAGCCGAGCTCAGCGGCCACGTCCGCCACCGTGCGGTCGGCACGCAAGCGGCGCAACTCGGCGCCCAATTGCCGTCGCAGGGTGGTAGGGCTTGGCTTTACTGCCATCGTGCATACCGTACACGCAAGTTGAGCAGCCAGGTTGCAACAAGATGGCATCAGATGCACTTGCATCTGTGACGTACACCATGCACTCTGAGAGTACGACGACAACGGAGTCGACGCGCAGCCACCGAGTCGGGTCAAGACCGTGGGAGGCAGCCGTGCTGGACGAGCGGACTTTGGTCCCCGAGATCCCTGAGCTGCCCTGGCAGCTGCGACTCGGCCTGGTGTTCGTCGATGAGAAGCCGACTCTCTTCGCCCTCTACCGGCGCGACGAGGACGGCACGGGCGGGCGTGTGGTCGCCTGGCTGATGGTTCTCCCCGGCGACCACGCCGTGCTGATCCCGGTCGACGAGTCGCCCAGCCGCCCGATCGTCACGACGCTGCGGAGCGTGCAGCGGCGGTGGCTCCGACTGCTCGAGTCGGAACTTGTACAGGTCGTGGGGCCACAGGCCCAGCACATGCTCTGATCAAGTCACAGGGACCGGACCGGCGGGTCGGTGGCGGCAAACACCGGCCCGCCGCTCCTTGTCCAGGCCCAAGAGGGACCCGCGAGGCGCACAGCAGCCCGGCGCAAAAGAGATCACCGCAAAGCCGCCCGCAGCCAGTACCGTTTGCGGGGTGAAGGTGCTCCTGCCCTGGCTGGCCGTGCTCGCGGTGGTCCTCCTGCTCGACGCCATGCACCTCGGCGCGCTGGCCACCGCCGTCGCCGTCAGCTGGCTCGTCTACTGCGTGTGGACGTGGGTCCGCCCCAGAAACCGAAACCGGGCAAGCTGACCGCGTCCGTCCCCCAAAAGCGAAACCGGGCCGGCTGACCAACGGTCCGGCCCAGAAAAGCGAAACCGGGCCGGCTGAGCGCCGGCCCGATCAGGGTCTGTCCGGTGGGTCTTCGTGGGGCTGCGGCGGGTCCAGACGACGACCAGCGGCACCGGGCGAAAGGCCACATACAACACCGGTATGCGACCTTCCGCCCGGCACCCCTGGACCGCCGCCTGGACCTCGCCTCGCACCCACAAGACCCACCGGACAGACCCTGGAAGCGTCACTCAGTACCGGTAGTGGTCCGCCTTGTAGGGGCCCTCGACCGCCACGCCGAGGTACGCCGCCTGCTCCTTGGTGAGCTCGGTCAGCCGGGCGCCCAGCGCGTCCAGGTGCAGCCGGGCGACCTTCTCGTCCAGGTGCTTGGGCAGCGTGTACACGCCGATCGGGTACTGGTCGGCCTTCGTGAACAGCTCGATCTGGGCGATCGTCTGGTTCGAGAACGAGTTGGACATCACGAAGGACGGGTGACCCGTCGCGTTGCCCAGGTTGAGCAGCCGCCCCTCGGACAGCACGATGATCGAGTGGCCGTCGCCGAAGCGCCACTCGTCGACCTGCGGCTTGACGTTGATCCGCTCGACGTCGTCGCGCTTGGCCAGGCCGGCCATGTCGATCTCGTTGTCGAAGTGGCCGATGTTGCCCACGATCGCCTGGTGCTTCATCCGCGCCATGTGCTCGTTGGTGATGACGTCGAAGCAGCCGGTCGCGGTGATGAAGATGTCCGCGGTCGCGACAACGTCCTCAAGCGTGGCGACCTGGTAGCCGTCCATCGCCGCCTGAAGCGCGCAGATCGGGTCGACCTCGGTCACGATCACGCGGGCGCCCTGGCCACGCAGCGACTCGGCGCAGCCCTTGCCCACGTCGCCGTACCCGCAGACGACCGCGACCTTGCCGCCGATCAGCACGTCGGTGGCCCGGTTGATGCCGTCGATGAGCGAGTGGCGGCACCCGTACTTGTTGTCGAACTTGCTCTTGGTCACCGCGTCGTTGACGTTGATCGCGGGGAAGAGCAGGTTGCCCGCGGCCTGCATCTCGTACAGCCGGTGCACACCAGTGGTGGTCTCCTCGGTCACGCCCTTGATGCCGGCGGCGACCCGGGTCCAGCGGCGGTTGTCCTCGGTGAGCGAGCGCTGAAGCACGCTGAGGATCAGCGCGTACTCTTCGTTGTCCGCGGTCTCCGGCGACGGCACCGCGCCAGCCCGCTCGAACTCCGCACCCTTGTGCACCAGCAGCGTGGCGTCACCGCCGTCGTCCAGGATCATGTTGGGGCCCTGGCCGTCCGGCCACAGCAGCACCTGCTCGGTGCACCACCAGTACTCGGCGAGGGACTCGCCCTTCCACGCGTACACCGGGACGCCGGACGGGGCCTCGGGGTGCCGTTCGGCCCGACGACGATCGCGGCGGCGGCGTGGTCCTGGGTGGAGAAGATGTTGCAGGAGGCCCAGCGGACCTGCGCACCCAGCGCGGTCAGCGTCTCGATCAGCACCGCGGTCTGGATCGTCATGTGCAGCGAGCCGGTGACGCGGGCACCCGCCAAGGGCTGGGCGTCGGCGTACTCCCGCCGCAGCGCCATGAGCCCGGGCATCTCGTGCTCCGCGAGCTGGATCTCCTTACGACCGAACCCGGCCAACGACAGGTCCGCGACCTTGAAGTCGCCTTCGGCGACCGTGCGCGGGCGGGCCGAGGCCGACGCGTCCGGCGCCGGCAGAGTGCTGGTCATGAAAGCTCCTGTCGAACGCGTTTGCAAACGACCCCACACCATACGCGGGCGCTGTCGGGGGATATCCGGAAGGCTCGGACCCGGTTACCAACCAGCGCGCGGGGCGGCGGGTCATGAGCGGCCTGTCCGCTCAAATCCCACCGCCCCGCGCATCCCCCGGTTTGGTTCCCCCGCGCGTGACTCGGACCTTTCGTCGCGATAACGCTGCGTGGTTATAGCGTTACATTGCGCTACCGCAGTGTCAAGCGAATCCGGAAATTTCCTGATCTGCGTGTCTGTGCTGATGACGCAAACGCGCAGCTGAGGGCACGGCTACCCGCTCAGGGCGCACGGCCAGTAGAGGCGGATACCCGCCGAGAGTCGACCTACGCCGGTACCGAGGCGACGAACGCCTCTCCGGTGCCGACGAACGAGAGCGCACCGGGCCCATCCGGCGCGAACGCCGCCTGGCCAGCGGTCAACTCCACCGCACCGGCGCCGTCGTCCACGGTCAGCTCGCCGGCCAGGCAGAGCACCACTCTCGGCCCGGTCACCACCAACTCCACGGCGCCGGATGCGGGGCGCACCTGGTACAAGGTGAACTCGGCGGCCGGCGTGGGCCAGGTAACGATCCCGGTGCCCACGGGCACGGACCGGACGATCGGGTCGGACAGCACCTCGAAGCGGAGCACCCGAAGTAGCTCGTCCACATCGACGTACTTGGGCGTGAGGCCGCCGCGCAGCACGTTGTCACTGGCCGCCATGATCTCCACGCCGGTGCCTTCGAGGTACGCGTGCAGGTTGCCGGCCGGCATCCAGATCGCCTGACCGGGCGCAAGCGTGACGTGGTTGAGCAGCAGCGCGACAAGCACCCCGGGATCGCCTGGATAGGCGGCGGCGAGCCGGCGGACCAGCTCAGGCGCGTCGGGCGCCGCCGCGGCCTCGGTCACCACGGCAGCGGGGAGTCCCATCAGCTCGGCCATGGCGGGACGCAGGTCACCCGCGCCGAGCGCGGACAGCGCCGGCTTGAGCGCCTCCGTGTCCAGAGTGGACAGTACGGCCACGGACGCCGCCGGGTCGCGAAACCCGCACAGCACCTCGAAATCCGACACCGCCACGAGCATCTCCGGCTTGTGGTACGCGTCGACGTAGCTCGGATGCCCGGCCGCGTGCCCTTCCCGCGCCTGCTCCGCGTCCGGGTGGGCCTGGAGCGACAGCGGCGCCGCGGCGGCGAGTACCTTCATCAGGTAGGGCAGCCGAGGCCCGAAGCGCGCCACGACCTCGCCGCCGAGCACGCGCGCCGGCTCGGCGGCGATGATGTCGGCCAGGCTCACCCCGTCGACCGTGGCCGGGTCGCCCGGGTGGGCGCCCAGCCACAGCTCCGCCTCCGGCCCCTCGCTCGGGACCGGCCGCCCCTGGAGGCTCGCGATCGCTGACCGCGAGCCCCAGGCGTACGGCCGGATGCGCCCGGCGAGGTGCCGCATCAGCCCGCGGCCGGGGCCGGCGCCGGCTCGGCCGGCACCTGGTAGATGTCCGGCTCCAGGTAGATGACCCGGGCGATCGGGACCGCCTCGCGGATGCGGGCCTCGGTCGAGTTGATGTGCCGGGCGATGTCCTCGCCGGTCTCGTGGCCGAGAATCGCGATCTTCGCGGCGACGAGCAGCTCCTCCGGGCCGAGGTGCAGCGTCTTCATGTGGATGATGCGCTCGACCTCGGGGCCAGCGGTGATCGCCGCCTCGATCCTGGCCTGGTCTTCCAGGGTGGCGCTCTCGCCGAGCAGCAGGCTCTTGGTCTCCAGCGCGAGCACGATCGCGATCGTGACCAGCAGGATTCCGATCGCGGCGGTACCGACCGCGTCCCAGACGCCGTTGCCCGTGATCAGCGTCAGCACCACGCCGAAGAGCGCGAAGATCAGACCGAGCAGCGCACCGAGGTCTTCGAGCAGCACCACCGGCAGCTCGGGTGCCCGCGCCCGGCGGACAAACTGCACCCACGACGCCTTGCCCCGCACGTGGTTGGACTCGACGATCGCGGTGCGGAACGAGAAGGACTCAAGCACGATCGCGACGGAGAGCACGACCACCGGGACCCAGTGCCAGCTCTCGATCGCGTGCGGGTCCTCGAACTTGTGCCACGCCTCGTAGAGCGCGAAAAGCCCACCCACGCTGAAGAGCACGATCGACACGATGAACGCGTAGATGTAGCGCTCCCGGCCGTACCCGAAGGGGTGCTGCGGGGTGGCCCGCCGCTGCGCCCGCCGGCCGCCGAGCAGCAGCAGCGCCTGGTTGCCGGAGTCGGCCACGGAGTGGATCGACTCGGCCAGCATCGACGACGACGCGGTGAGCCCCCACGCGATGAACTTGGTGACCGCGATGCCCAGGTTGGCGAGCAGCGCCGCGACGATCGCCTTTGTGCCGCCGGAAGCACTCATGCCCGCACTCGCTTCGTCGCAGGCTCGCTCCGCTCGCTCATGGGTTGCTCAGCTCCTTCATCTCGGTGACGGCGGGCACCGCCATGGGGTCGAGTCCGTGTGCGAGCGCGAGGTAGATCGAGGCGAAGTCCGGGACGGCCACGAGCGAGGCGAGCCGCTCCAGCGGGGAGCCACCCTCGGCGGTGACCACGTCGCAGCGGACGCCGCGCCGCTCGGCGAGCGTCTGGACCGCGTCGGCCCGCCGCTCCTCGACCGCGACCGGCTCGTCGGCGTCCTCCTCGTTGCCGAGGCCGCCGTCACGGAGCAGTACGAGCCGCAGCCGGGTCGCGTCCGTGTCGTCCTCCGGGTCGGCGAAGATGTCGCGGGACGACTCCACCAGGCCGCCGAAGACGCCGTCGAGCAGGCCCACGCGGCCACGACCGGCCTCGCCGAGGGCGCCGGCGACGACGGGGTAGCGTGCATTCGCTGAGATCGTGTCGGCGAAGCGCCGAGCGGCCACGGCGGCCAGCGGCGACGAGCCCCACACGATCGGCACCGAGCCGGCCAGGCCCAGCGCGAGCGACTTGGCCGGGTTGACGAACGACTCGGCCGTCGGGCGGCAGCGGTCAGCGTCCGCGTCGAGCCGGGCCGCGGTTTCGGCGAGGTCCGCCTCATTGACCTTGACCAGGCCGAGGGTACGGGCGGCGAGCAGCACCGGCACGGTGAGTCCCCATAGGCTCGCCCGAGCCGGCGCACGCCGCGGCACCGGGATGAATGGCGCGCGGGCGCTCTCGGCGATCGACTGGAGCCGCGAGTCGGGCGCACCGACCGCCACGAGGCGCGCACCCCGCCGGGCGGCCGCCTCGGCGGCGCCGAGCGCCTCGGGGCTGCGGCCGGAGGCGCTGACCGCGATCACCACGTCGGCGGCACCGACCCAGCCGGGCACGCCGGCACTGCGGTGGGCGATCACTGGTACCGGGCACCGCGGCCCGGCGACCGTCGCCAGGATCTCGCCGGTGCGGCCGGCGGTACCGATGCCCGCGATCACGACCGCTCGCGGGCGGCCCTCGTCGGCGAGTGCGGCCAGGTTGGCCTCCGCGGCGAGCGCCCCCGACTCGCGGACCTGCGCGCCGGCCGAAGCGGTGTGGCGGAGCATGCCGCCCGGGTCGTTTTCCGCGAGGCCGGCCGGGTCGTCAAGCAGGGCCTCGTCGACAGTGCGGCGGCCGCGAACTCCTGCGCTCATTTCTCGCCCTCGCGGGTACGGGCCTCGTCCAGCAGCAGCACCGGGATGCCGTCCCGCACCTCGAAGATCCGCCCGCACTCGGTGCAGGTCAGGGTCTCCGCGGCGGCGTCGTAATCCAGCGGTGCGTGATGCGTGTCCGGGCACGCGAGGATCTCAAGCAACTGCGTGTCCAGCGACACCGGACGCTCCTTCCAAGCACTGTGCTCCCGCGCTGATTGCGGAGTCACGGACCGGCGGCCCGGCAACCAGCGCCCAACGTATCGGGTGCTGCGATGATCCTAAAGGTCGCCGGGCAGGCCAGCCGGCAGCGCGGCGAGCAGCCGCTCCACGTAGTCGGCCGTGTCCTGCCAGCGGGTTACCGCGACGCACCGGATACCCATCGCCTTGACGGGGTAGTCGTTGCCGCCCTCGTCGAGGCGGTCGCCGATGAAGAGCATGTCCTCGGTGGTCAGTCCGAGGTGCTCCATCAGCTTGCCCATCCCGTACGCCTTGTCGACGCCCTTCTTGGTCACGTCGACGGAGGTCGAGCCGCCGCTGCGCACCTCGAGGTCGGGCAGGCGGGCGGCGGCGTAGTCGCGCAGCGCACCCTTCTTGGCGCCGTCCGGGTCCCACGCGTACTTGGCGTCGACCGGCGCGCGCTGCCCCAGCGCGGAGAACGTCACCTGGCTCCCGCGGTCTTCGATGATGTCGCCCCACGGCTCGGGCTCCCAGATGCCGAGGGCCTTCGCCCCCTCGATCAGCACCGACGCGATGCGGTCCTTGGCCTCCTCGCTGAGGTCCTCGGCGTACACGAGGCCCCAGTCGCCGTCGATCCACCGGTAGTAGCGGGTGCCGCAGGTGGGCATCAGGTGCAGCCGCTCGCGTACGGCAGCGTCGAGATCCAGGTGGCGCAACACCTGCGAGTCGAACTGCTCGAACCGCCCGCCCGAAATAACGCAGACGTCCACCTGGGCCAGCAGTTCGGCCAGGAGCTTCGCCATCCGGTCGTCGATTTGGGACTTCGACACGGCGAGTGTGTCGTCGAGGTCGAATGCCACGACTCGAATGTTCCCCGCCAAAAGAAGCCTCCCGCGCGACTACGATCGAAACCGCTTCCCACAACTTTCCCCGAGAGGATACGTCGTGTCCGATACTGCCCGGCTTCACCCTCGTGCCGGTGCCGCCGCCGAATCCGGCGATCTCGTCGATGTGCCGCACCTCGTCTCGGCGTATTACACCGGCAAACCGGACGTGTCGGAAGCCGGGCAGCGGGTCGGTTTCGGTACCTCGGGACACCGGGGGTCGAGCCTCAAGCTCGCGTTCAACGAGGACCACGTGATCGCGATGAGCCAGGCCATCTGCGAGTACCGGGCCGAGCGTGGCATCGACGGACCGCTCTACCTGGCCCGCGACACCCACGCGCTCTCCGAGCCGGCGCTGCTCAGCGCGCTGGAGGTCTTCGCGGCCAACGGAGTGCGGGTGCGGCTGGACAGCCGGGACGGCTACACGCCTACGCCGGCGGTGTCGCACGCGATCCTCGCGTACAACCGGGGTCGCACGAGCGGGTTTGCCGACGGTGTGGTGGTCACGCCCTCGCACAACCCACCGTCGGACGGCGGCTTCAAGTACAACCCGCCATCGGGCGGGCCGGCCGGCACCGAGGTCACGAAGGTGATCGAGGACCGGGCGAACGCGCTGCTGGAGAGCGGGCTCAAGGAGGTCCGGCGGGTCACCGTCGCGCGGGCGCGGGCGGCTGAGACGACCGAGGGGTACGACTTCGTCGGCACGTACGTCGGTGACCTGCCGAGCGTGGTCGACATGGACGCGATCCGGGCGGCCGGTGTGCGGATCGGCGCAGACCCGCTGGGCGGCGCCAGTGTCGCGTACTGGGACGAGATCGCCAGCCGCCACGGCCTGGACCTGACCGTGGTCAACCCGCAGGTGGACCCGACGTGGCGGTTCATGACGCTGGACTGGGACGGCAAGATCCGGATGGACTGCTCGTCGCCGCACGCGATGGCCTCGCTGATCGAGCAGCGCGGCGCGTACCAGGTGGCCACCGGCAACGACGCGGACGCCGACCGCCACGGCATCGTCACGCCCGACGGTGGCCTGATGAACCCCAACCACTACCTGGCCGTCGCGATCGACTACCTCTACAGCAACCGCCCTGACTGGTCCGCGGACGCCGCGGTGGGCAAGACGCTGGTCTCCTCCTCCATGATCGACCGCGTCGCGGCCGACCTCGGGCGGCGGCTGATGGAGGTGCCGGTCGGCTTCAAGTGGTTCGTCGACGGGCTGGTGGACGGCAGCGTGGGCTTCGGCGGCGAGGAGAGCGCCGGCGCCTCGTTCCTGCGCCGGGACGGCTCGGTGTGGAGCACCGACAAGGACGGGATCATCCTCTGCCTGCTCGCCTCCGAGATCATCGCGGTGACCGGCCGGTCGCCCAGCGAGCGCTACGCGGAGCTGACCGAGCGCTTCGGCGCTCCCACGTATGCCCGGATCGACGCGCCGGCGACCCGCGAGGAAAAGGCTGTGCTGGCCAAGCTCTCCGCCGACCAGGTCACCGCGAGCGAGCTCGCCGGCGACTCGATCACCGCCGTCCTCTCCCGCGCGCCGGGCAACGACGCCCCGATCGGTGGCGTCAAGATCGTGACGGAGTCAGGCTGGCTGGCCGCTCGCCCCTCCGGCACCGAGGACGTCTACAAGCTCTACGCGGAGTCGTTCAAGGGCCCGGAGCATCTGGCCAAGCTCCAGGAGGAGGGCCAGGCGCTCGTCACCGCCGCTCTAAAGGCATAGAAACCAATTCAACGACAGGTGAGCTACCGCGACGTCCGTCGGGGTCCAGACCGCTGCTCCCGCGGCCTCACCGTCCGCGATTCACAATCCACGTGCGCCCGCGCGGCTCCGCCGCGCGGGCGCGGTGACCTTCACAACCGCGCAGGGTGAGGCCGCGGGAGCGACGGTCCGGACCACCGCGGACATCGCGGTAGCCCAAATCTGTGTCTTGGAAGGTTTTTAGAGGTCGATGCCGGTGAGGACCATGACCCTCGGCTCGGTGTAGTCGTCCATCGCGCTGCGCAGGCCCTCGCGGCCGATGCCGCTGCCCTTGAGGCCGCCGTAGGGCATCTGGTCGGCGCGGTACGACGGCACGTCCCCGATGATCACGCCGCCCACCTCCAGCGTGCGGTGTGCGGTGAACGCGGTCTGGAGGTTGTGCGTGAAGACGCCGGCCTGGAGGCCGAACGCGGAGTCGTTGACGGCCGCGAGCCCGGCGGCGTCGTCGGTGACCCGGGCCACCGCGAGGACCGGGCCGAAGATCTCCTCGGTGAGCACCTTGGCGCCGGCCGGCACGCCGGTCAGCACGGTGGGCGGGAAGGTGGCGCCGACGCGCTTGCCGCCGACCAACAGGTGGGCGCCCGCTGCCACGGCCTCGTCGACCCAGCTCTCCACCCGCTTCGCGGCGTCCTCGTTGATCATCGGGCCGACGTCGACGGTCTCGTCGGTGGGGTCGCCGGTCTTCAGCGCCTCGACGGCCGCGACAAGCCGGGGCACGAACGCGTCCTCCAGGTACTCGTGCACGAACACCCGCTGCACCGCGACGCAGCTCTGCCCGGCCTGGAAGTTGCCGAAGAGCGCGATCCGCTGCGCCGCCCAGTCCAGATCCTCGATCGACGACCAGTCGCCACAGACCAGCGCCGCCGCGTTGCCGCCCAGCTCCAGCGTCACGTGCTTCCGCGGGACCGCTTCGCGGATCGCGTACCCCACCGGGCCCGACCCGGTGAACGACACGACCGGCAGCCGCGGGTCCGCGACCAGGCCGCCAGCGCGGTCGTTTGGCACGGTCAGCACGGAGAACATGCCGGCCGGGAGATCGGTCTCGGCCATGATCGAGCCCAGCAACAGCGCGGTCAGCGGGGTGGACGGCGCCGGCTTCAGGATGATCGGCGCGCCCACCGCGAGCGCCGGTGCGACCTTGTGCGCGACGAGGTTGAGCGGGAAGTTGAACGGGCTGATGCCGAGCACCGGTCCGCGCGGGAAACGGCGGATCATCGCGATCCGCCCGGCCGACGCGGCGTCGGTGTCCAGCCGCTGGAGCTCGCCGGCGAAGCGGCGCGCCTCCTCGGCGGCCCACCGGAACGTGGAGGCGCCGCGCCCCACCTCGGCCCGCGCCCACTTCAGCGGCTTGCCGCTCTCCGCGGTGATCAGCTGGGCCACCTCGTCGGTCCGCTCGGCGAGCCGGCGGGAAATGTGGTCCAGCGCCGCGGCGCGGGCGGCGGCGGGGAGTGCGGCCGCTTCGGCGGCCACGTCGGCGGCGGCCGCCACGGCCCGCTCGACCTGTTCTGGTGTTGCATTCGCGGTACGCCCGACCGTGCGACCGTCATATGGGTGGTGAACGTCGAGGATGTCGTCGCTGGTGCTCTTCTGGCCGGCCACGTAGAAGGGCGTGATCTCCATGGTCAAACTCTAAACCCCAAACGAAAACAGTCGCATAGCACCTTGTCTGCCGCGAATTCAGTCGCAAGGATGGCGGGTGGGATGCGATAACCGCCGTTCACCGGGAGACCTCGATGACTGATAAGCAAATTCTGCGCAACTTCGTCAACGGGGAGTACGTCGATCCGGTCGACGGAGGGTACACCGACCTGGTCGATCCCTGTACGGGCGAGGTCTTCGCCCAGGCACCACTCTCCTCCGAGCGCGATGTCGACATCGCGATGGGCGCCGCCGCCACCGCCTTCGAGTCGTGGCGCGACGCTACCCCGGCGGAGCGGCAGAAGGCGCTGCTGAAGTTCGCCGACGCGGTCGAGTCACGCGCGGCCGACCTGGTCGACGCCGAGGTGCGCAACACCGGCAAGCCGCGCCAGCTCACCGCCGAGGAGGAGCTGCCGCCCTGCGTCGACGAGCTGCGCTTCTTCGCCGGTGCCGCGCGGGTGCTGGAGGGGCGCTCGGCCGGCGAGTACATGGCCGGGCACACGTCGTACGTGCGGCGCGAGCCGATCGGCGTCTGCGCCCAGGTGACCCCGTGGAACTACCCGCTGATGATGGCGATCTGGAAGATCGCACCAGCGCTCGCCGCGGGCAACGCTGTCGTGCTCAAGCCGTCGGACACCACGCCGGTCTCCACGCTGCTGCTCGCCGAGATCGCGTCGGAGTTCCTGCCCGCGGGCGTCTTCAACGTCGTCTGCGGTGACCGCGACACCGGCCGCTCGCTCGTCGCGCACCCGACCCCGCAGCTCGTGTCGATCACCGGCTCCACCCGGGCGGGCAAGGAGGTCGCCGCGGCGGCCGCGCCCGACCTCAAGCGCACCCACCTCGAGCTGGGCGGCAAGGCACCGGTCGTGGTCTTCGACGACGCCGACCTGAACGCCGCGGCGGAGGCGATCGCGGTCGGCGGGTACTTCAACGCTGGGCAGGACTGCACCGCCGCCACTCGGGTGCTCGCCGGCCCCGGCGTATACGACGATGTCGTCGCGGCGCTTGTCGAGCAGGCGCGGCAGACCAAGACCGGCCTCCCGGACGAGGAGGACGTGCTCTACGGCCCGCTCAACAACGCCAACCAGCTCGCCCGGGTGAGCGGCTTCGTGGACCGGCTGCCCGACCACGCCTCGCTCGGCATCGGCGGCTCCCGGGTCGGCGACCGCGGCTTCTTCTACTCGCCCACGGTCGTGTCAGGCGTCCAGCAGCAGGACGAGATCATCCAGGACGAGGTCTTCGGTCCGGTGATCACCGTGCAGCGCTTCACGGACGAGGACGAGGCGGTGCGCTGGGCCAACGGTGTCGAGTACGGCCTTTCCGCCTCGGTCTGGACGACGGACCACGGGCGCGCGATGCGGATGACCCGGCGGCTCGACTTCGGCTGCGTGTGGGTCAACACCCACATCCCGTTCGTCTCCGAGATGCCGCACGGCGGGTTCAAGCACTCCGGGCACGGCAAGGACCTTTCCGTGTACAGCCTGGAGGACTACACCCGGGTCAAGCACGTCATGCACAACTGGGGGTAGGCGATGCCCACTTCCGAGGAAATACACAAGCGGCGTACTGCGGCGGTGGCCCGCGGCGTCGGTAGCGTGGTCAGCTCCTATGTGGACCACGCGGGCGGCGGCACGCTGACCGATGTAGACGGTCAGGAGTGGATCGACTTCGCGTCCGGCATCGCGGTCACCTCCGTCGGCAATGCGGCGCCCCGCGTCGTGGCGGCGGTACGCGAGCAGGTGGCCCGCTTCACGCACACCTGCTTCATGGTCGCGCCGTACGAGTCCTATGTGGCCGTTGCCGAGACACTCAACGCGCTGACACCGGGCGGGTTCGAAAAGCGCTCCGCCCTCTTCAGCTCCGGCGCCGAGGCGGTGGAAAACGCCGTGAAGATCGCCCGGCACGCGACCGGGCGGCCGGCGGTCGTGGTGTTCGACCACGCGTACCACGGGCGCACCAACCTCACGATGGCGATGACGGCGAAGAGCATGCCGTACAAGCACCGCTTCGGCCCGTTCGCCGGGGAGATCTACCGGGTGCCGATGTCGTACCCGTTCCGGGACGGCGGCCTGAGCGGTGCGGAGGCCGCGGCCCGCACGCTGGACCAGGTGGAGAAGCAGGTCGGCGCGGCCAACGTGGCAGCGGTCATCGCCGAGCCGATCCAGGGTGAGGGCGGCTTCGTCGTGCCCGCGGACGGCTTCCTGCCCGCGCTGGCCGCCTGGTCGCGCGACGCTGGGGCGGTCTTCGTGGCCGACGAGATCCAGACCGGCTTCTGCCGCACGGGCACATGGTTCGCGTGCGAACGGGAGGGGGTCGAGCCGGACCTCGTCACCACCGCCAAGGGCATCGCCGGCGGGCTGCCGCTGGGCGCGGTGACCGGGCGCGCGGAGATCATGGACGCGGTACACCCGGGGGGCCTCGGCGGCACGTACGGCGGCAACCCGCTCGCCTGCGCCGCCGCCCTGGCCGCGATCGAGACGATGCGCGAGCTTGACCTGGCCGCGGCGGCGCGGCGGATCGAGTCCGTGATGGTGCCGCGGCTGCGGGCGCTGGCCGAGCGCGACCCGCGCGTCGGCGACGTACGCGGGCGCGGCGCGATGCTCGCCGTGGAGCTCGTCCAGCCCGGCACGATCACCCCGGACGCGGCCACCACCAGCGCGGTCTCGGCGGCCTGCCACCGGTCCGGCCTGCTCACGCTGACCTGCGGCACGTACGGCAACGTGCTGCGCTTCCTGCCACCTCTGGTGATCGACGACACAACCCTGGAGCGGGGTTTGGAGATCCTTGAAGGAGCTTTCGACTTGACGCGGTGACTTTGGTTAGGCAAACCTAAGTGCGTGAAACGATCCTCCTTCGCGCTTGCGGTTGCCCTGCTCCTCGCGCTGACGGCGTGCTCCTCCGCGGACGACCCCGCGCCCGGGTCGTCCGCCGCCGGTGGCGCCTGGCCGGTGAAGATGTCCCACAAATACGGTGAAACCACCATCCCGGCCGAGCCCAAGCGGATCGTCACCGTCGGCTTGATGGAGCAGGACGCGCTGATCGCGCTCGGCGTCGTGCCGATCGCCACCACAAACTGGCTCGGCGAGTACCCGGGCGCGATCGGCCCGTGGGCGCAGGACGAGCTCAAGACCCTTGGCGGCACCAACCCCGAGGTGCTGAAGGACACCGGCGGCGGCCCCGAGTTCGAGAAGATCGCGGCGCTGAAGCCGGACCTGATCCTCGCGCTCTACTCCGGCGTGACCAAGGAGCAGTACGACACGCTGAGCGGTATCGCGCCGACGGTGGCCCAGCCGAAGGAGTACGCCGACTACGGCATCCCGTGGCAGGAAATCACCACCAACGTCGGCCAGGCGATCGGCAAGGCGGACCGCGCGACGTCGCTGGTGCGGGACGTGGAGGCCAAGTTCGAGGCGGCCCGGCAGGCAAATCCGGCGTTCGCGGGGAAGAGCGCGCTGGTGGCGACGCCGTACGAGGGCACGTTCGTCTACGGCAGCCAGGACAACCGCACGCGGATCCTGACCGCGCTCGGCTTCGGCCTCCCCGCCGACCTGGACAAGGTGATCGGTGACGCCTTCGGCGCCAACATCAGCGCGGAACGCACCGACCTGCTCGACCGCGACGCGCTGGTCTGGATCGTCACCGACCCGGCGGCGGACAAGACCAAGCTCCACGCCGACCGCGTCTACGGCGGCCTGCGGGTGGCGAAGGAGGGCCGCGAGGTCTTCATCGACGAGGGCGAGCCGTACGGGCACGCCTTCTCGTTCGTGTCCGCGCTGAGCCTCCCGTACCTGCTGGAGCAGCTTGTCCCCCAGCTCGCCGCGGCCGTGGACGGAAACCCCGCCACCACCTGACTGGCACTCTCCCACCACTGTCCCTGTCGGGCATGATGTGGCGCATGGCACTCGTCGTCCTGATGGACGGGCAGGTCGCCGGCGTGGTGCGCCAGAACCGCGCCGGCGAACTCGCTCTCCACTACGACGACGAGTGGATGTCGTCCCCGGCCTCGACTCCGCTGTCGTTGTCGATGCCACTCATCGAGCGGAAGCACGACGACCCGATCCGGCCGTATCTTCTGGGCTTGCTGCCAGACAACGACAAGGTCCTGGAGCGCTGGGCCCGCACGTTCCACGCCTCCGCGCGCAACCCGTTCGCCCTTCTCAGCCACGTGGGCGAGGACTGCGCCGGCTCGGTCCAGTTCGTCCCACCAGACCGGGTCGAAGCCCACCTGGCCAGGGACGGCGGCGTCACATGGTTCAGCGAGGCGGAGGTCGCCGACCGGATCCGGCTCCTACGGCGGGATCCGGCAGCATGGCACGTCGCTACCACCGGCAGCTTCAGCCTTGGCGGCGCCCAGTCAAAGACCGCTCTGCACTACGACCCAGCCGCGCGCCGGTGGGGCGCGCCCTGGGGCGCGGTGCCGACCACGCACATCCTCAAGCCGGCCATTTCCGGCCTCGACGACCATGACCTCAATGAGCATCTGTGTCTCGCGGCCGTCCGCCACCTTGGCCTGGAGGCTGCCGCGTCGCACATGGCCTCCTTCGATGGTGAACGGGTCATCGTCATCGACCGCTACGACCGGTTTCGCCGGTCGGACGGCACGATCGCCCGCCGGCACCAGGAAGACCTGTGCCAGGCGCTCGGCATCCCTCCCGTGATCAAGTACCAGAGCGAGGGCGGACCGAGCCCCGAGCAGATCATCGGCCTGCTGCGGGCCGAGATACCCGACGAGAGCGCGGCCGGCAAAGAGGTCGGGCGGTTCTTGGACGCACTCGCGTTCAACTGGATCATCGCGGGCACCGACGCCCACGCGAAGAACTACTCCCTGCTGCTGTCCGGGCGGCAGGTCCGGCTCGCGCCGCTGTACGACCTCGCCAGCGCGCTCCCGTACGACGACATGTACGCGCCGAAGCTCCGGATGGCGATGCGCGTCGGCGGTGAGTACCGGATGGCCGCCCTGCGGGCGCGGCACTGGCGGCGCTTCGCCGAGGGCAACGGGCTCGACCCGGACGCCACCGTCGCCCGGGTCGACGAGCTGGCGGCTCGCGCGCCGGATGCCTTCAAAGCTGTCGCGATGCAGAACGGCGGCGACTTGGCGGAGCGGCTCTGCGAGCGGGTCACCGCCCACGCCGAGCGCTGCCGTGCGGCCTTGGCGGAGCCCTACGAGGCGGCCAGCGCGGTGAAGGCGGGCAGGTGGTGGTCGGCCCGGCCGGCGAAGAGGGCCATCTCGTACGCGATTACATCGACGTCCGCGTCGGACTCGAAGACCACTGCCAGGATGGCGCCGCCCGCGGTGGCGGTCACGAAGAGGAACTTTTCCCGCATCTCGATGGTGACTTGGCGGACGCCGCCGCTGTCGGTGTGGCGGCCCGCGGCGACGGCCAGCGCGTACAGCCCAGCGGCCACAGTGGACAGCTGGTCGGCGGCGATCGGGCCGGCGTGGCGGGAGGCGGCCAGCAGCAGGCCATCGGGGGATATCGCTACCGCGTGCTCCGCGCCTGGGACGCGGTCGACGACGTCGTCGAGAAGCCATGCCAGGTCACTGCTGATAACCGCCGGGTGCGCCACGTCGTCATTCCCCCTCGTCGAAACCTTCAGTCCATCGGGCGTCGCGGCCAAGGTGCCCGGCGCGACGCCGCGCTGGGCCGGTCCGCGGACATGGCCCGCAACCTGGCCAGCAGGTCGCCGCGGTTGGCGCAGCCCAGCCGCTGGCGCATGCGTGCCACGTGGTGCTCGACCGTCTTGGCCGATATGAAGAGGCGGTCGCCGATCTGCCGATACGTGAGCCCGTCGAGTACCAGCTCCGCCACCTCCTGTTCCCGCTCGCTGAGCAGGCTTTCCGCGGGCGCGGTGAACGCCTCTGTGACCTGCGCCACGGCCGGCTGCGCTGCCGGCGACGAGCCACCACCCCCGCGGGCGGAGCCCTGAAGCAGCCGGGCACAGTCCAGCAACGCGGTCATGGCCTTGCGGTCCGCTGTGCGAATCGCCGCCTGCCCCGCTAGCCGGGCCCCGTCCCACCAAAGTCCCGCACCGTGCAACCCCCTGGCGGCAGCCTCCACTTTGGCCGGATCGACCACCCCGCGCAGTGTCTCCAACCAGGCTTCCGCGGCCGCCGCTACCACCGAACCGTACCGGCTGTGCTGGGCAGTTGCCACCAACGCGGCGGCGTGTTCATCGGCAGTTGTTGGTTCCTCGGCGATGATCGCGGCGTGCAGGCCGCACCAGTGCAGCGGCGCCGTCCACAGTGGCGGGCGGCCGAGGCGATCGAGCAGTCGCCATGCCTCGGCCAGATGAGCGGCGATCCGCGCCTGCTCGCCAAGGCGGGCGGCGGCGACGGCCAGCTCGCCGATGGGCAGCAGCGAGTACAGGTCGACCGGGTGCCGCATCACCGCCTCGCGGGCCTGTGCCCACGCGCGGTGCAGGGCGGCCAGGTCGCTGTTGCGGCGGGCGATACCGGCGTCGAGTGCGGCGGCGAAAAGCAGGTCGCGCGGCTCAAGCTGGCCTGTGGCGGCGGCGCGGTGCTCGGCGGCCGCGGCGGTACGGCCTCGTACCATCTGCGTCCAGCCTTGCAAGAGGCGGTGCCGGCGGGCCATCAGCGCGGCACCCACCTCGGCCCCGACGGCCCGCTCCAGCACCGACTCGCCCGTGTCCAACTCGCCACTGTGGAGGGCCACGAGCGCGGCGAGCGCGGCCGGGCTGTCCGGCAGCAGCACGGCGCGCCCGGCCGGCTCCAGCAGTGCGGCCGCTTGGACCAATGTGGACAACGCGGCCGTGGCCGAGCCGGAAAGCGATTCCCTGATCCCGCTCGCCATCAGAGCCGCGGCGCCGGTGAGCAAGGTGGGCGGGCCGTCCGGCGGGACCAGGTCGTCAGCGCGGCCAAGCTGTCCGGTGCCGATGAAGCCGATCGCCGCGAACGATACCGAGGACGTGGTGCCCGACCACCGGTACAGCTCGGCGCTGCGGCCAAGCTGGCCGCGATGGGCGAGCGCGGAACCCGATACCGCCGCACCCACCGCGCGGTCCGGCGAGCCCTCCGCGGCGACAAGACGATCGGCCAGGCGGAGGCCGGAGTCGAGGTCGCCGGAGAGCGCCGCGGCGAGTGCGCGGCGCGCCTCGGTCGGCCGCCCGGCGGACGCCGCGACCGCGAACAGCTCCGCGGCCAGCGCCGGCTCGTCGACAAGGGCCTCTTCGGCCGCGGCTTCGAACATCGTGGCGAGGCCGGCGCCGCTCACCCCGACCTCGCGCAGGGCACGCACGAGCGGGAGTACGGCGCCGCCACGCGCGAGCACAAGCTCGGCCAGCCGCTGCCACACGGCGGTGCGCTGGGCGGCCGGGCTGAGCGACGCGACCGCGCGGCGGGCGACCGGCACAAGCCGCCCGTCCGGCGCCGCGAGGCCCGTGGCCCGGGCCGCGTCGAGCAGGTCGTCGACCGCGGCGGGCGCGCGGTCGAGCAGCGCGCCGAGCAGGTCGGTGGGAAACTCCACTCCGGTCGCGGCGGCGAGCAGCAGCGCGCGCACGTCGGCGTCGAGGTCGTCCAGGTCGGTCCGAAACTGCGCCAGCACCTGCTGTGGCACGCCGGCGTCCGGGCGCTCGGCCACCGGAGCCAGCCGGTCCACCAGTCGGGGTACCCCGCCGGTCTGGGCGTGCACGTACTTCGCGGCGGCGGTGCCGGGCTCGACGCCGAGGTGTTTGGCGGTCCGCTCGACGGTGAACGGGCTCAGCACGAGCGGCGGCCCATCCAGCCGGAGCAGCTCCAGCAGCTCGACCAGCCGCGCCGGGCGGGGCCACGGCCGGTACGCGAGCACGATCCCCGGCCGGCGTGCCTCGACGAGCGCGCGCACCTCGCGCAGCCGCTCCTGTCCCAACCTGTGGGCGTCATCCAAAATCAGTACGAACGGACCGTCCAGTGGTGACACCTCCTGCCACGCGTCGACTTGCCAGGCGTCGACCACCGGCACGTCCGCGTGCCGGTAGATCCGGGCCAGCTCGCGCAGCAGCAGGCTCTTGCCGTACCCACCAGGGCCCTGGATGGCGACCCGCAGCGGCGCGTGCGGCGCGGCCGTGGCCGCGTCGAGCAATGCCGCGGTCGGCTCGTCCAGCAGGAGGGATGGGGCCAGGACGATCCGGGAACTCAAGCTTGGCCTCCTACCAGGCCGAAAAGGCGCTGTGTCGGGCGGAGTCGCAACGGTGTGATCTCGACGGGCGGGCGCGGCGGCGGACCCGCGTCCATGCCCTCTTGCACGGGCGGCGGCGGCTCATGGTTCGACGCTTCGATGGCCCGCTGCTCCGGAATCCACATTGGATCCTGACGTCGCGTGCTGGGCGGCGACACCACCTGTACCGCCGCCAGCGCACCACCCTCGGCGGCCGTGGTCTGTGGATCCGCCGCCACGCCGACCGGACCGGGCAGTGCGGCGCGGAGCAGCTCCGCGACGAGCGGCATCCGCGCCGCGCCACCCACCAGGAGGACGCCGTCCAGCTCCCGCCGCCGCAGGCCGCAGGAATGGATCACCTGCGCCAACGTCTCGACGCTCAGCTCAAGCGCCGGCCGGACCAGCTCGTCGAGCTCGGCCCTGGTGACCGGCACCCGCACGTGCCCACGAGACGTGCTGAGCACCACGTCGGCCTCGGTAGCCGTGGTCAGCTCCTCCTTCACCCGCCGGCACTCGCGGCGTAGGCCGAAGAGCGCGATCCGGGCCTGCGGGCCGCTAGTGAACATCTCCCGCAGGTCCCGGTCGAGCCGCGACCGCACGTGGCCGACGAGGGCTTCGTCGACATCCGCGCCGCCGAACGGCTCGATCGCGCCCGCACTGCCGAGGAGTCGGAAGCCGATGCCCTCCGCCCACCGCACGACCGAAGCCTCGTAGTCGCTGCCGCCCAGGGAGTACACGCCAAATGTGCGGCCCCTCCAACCGCGTGCGGCGTGACTCTCGGCAGCGACGACGGGCTCCGGCAGCAACGTGACGTTGGCCAGGCCGATCTCCCACAGCGCCCGGTGCAGCAGCTCCCGGCGATACGTACCCCATGCGGCGGGGTGGCTGATCACCACCTGCTCGGCCGGCTCCCCCTCGTGAGCCAACACCCGCTCGACCACCCACATGGCCAGCACGGCGGTGAGCGCCTGCGGGGTGCAGGGCTCGCCACCGACAATCTGCGGCACGTCGTCGCCGATGCGCCGGACGAACCCGCGGGCCACCCGACCCGCATCCAGCTGCACCGGTTCGCCAACGGTTAGCGCACCGTCGCCCGATACGTGCAGGACCGACGGAACGGTCGTCGACCGCACCCCCAGTCGTACGACCTCTGGCGCCAGCCATCCCGCGTTACCCAGACGCGAGACAGCGGCGGTCGTGGTCGTCCCACCGATGTCGATCCCCAGCACGTATGGCATCCGAGCGCTCTCCTCCCAGCGGACCCATACGTTCGTACCAGAGATGTTCGTGCTGCTGAGCCACTAATTCTGCCGTTATGGATCCCCTAATCCCCTAACAAGGAAACCCGGCGCGGTCCCCGATGCCCGGACGATCACCGCGCTTCTACGGTCTGCGGCATGGAATCGACCCAGACACTGCACGACTTCGTGCTGAACCTCCTCACCAACCCCGAGGCGCGCTCGGCGTTCGAGCTGGACCCCGAGGGCACGCTCAACGCCGCCGGGCTCGGTGACATCACCGCCGCGGACGTGCAGGACGTGGTCCCCCTGGTCGTGGACTACGCGCCGGTACAGGGGATCACCGGCCTGGTGCCGACGAGTGACCTCGGCCTGGGCCAGGTCGGCGCGCTCGGCGGCGACGCCACCAACGTGATCGGCCAGCTCCAGACCGTCACGCAGCAGCTCTCGGTCGGCGTGCCCACCCCCACCGCCGACGCGAACCTCAACGTCGCCGCGGTCGGCGCGATCACCGTCGACACCAGCGGGTTCAGCCTCGCGACCAACGGCATCATCCCCGGCATCGGCGTCGCGGCCGGCACCTCCGGCGCGTCGGTCGACCTCTCCGGCGTGCACGACGTGGCCGGCACGCTCGACTCCGATGTGGTCGGTACGGTCGGCGCGGACGCGACCGGCACGGTCGACGCGACGCTGGGTACGGCCACCGGCCTGGTCCCGGGCGCTCCGGTGGACGGCCTCCTCGACACCACGGACGACACGCTGGACACCGTCGACTCGCAGCTCGACGGCGTGACCGGCCTGGTCGGCTCGGTGACCTCGGGCCTCGGTGTCCCGCCGGTCGAGCTTCCGGAGCTGGACGACACGCTGGGCAACGACTCGCTGCTCGGCGGCGCCACCGGCACCGTGGACAGCACGCTCAACGGCGTCGGCGTGGGCGGCCTGCTGGGCGGCGGCGCGGAGGCGCACGGCTCGGCCGGCCTGCACGGCTCGGTGGGTGCCGACACGCACACCGACGGTGGTCTCCTCGGCGTCACCGACATCCTGTTCTGATCCCGTCCAAAACCCGGCGTCACGGCCGGTTTCCTCAGCGTTACCGCGGTCCCAGGGATGGGAGATCGGACTCGGGCCCGGTCTCCCATCCCTCTTGATATTTAAGTAACCCCACTTGATATATGAGTGGAAATCAGCAGACTTGGTCCGGTGATGGCACCGATCTGGCTCGACACCCTCGACGAGACGGCTCGGGTATGCGCGGCGCACAGCCGTACCGACCTGGTCCGCTGGCTCCTGCAAAAGCGGGAGCAGCTGCTGGACCCGACCCTGCGGGTCCTTGTCGTCGGCGAGCCCAAGCAGGGCAAGAGCCAGCTCGTCAACGCACTGATCAACGCGCCCGTCTGCCCCGTGGGCGACGGCCTGACCACCGCGATCCCGACGGTCGTACGGCACGCGGAGTCGCCTACCGCGGCCCTGGTGCAGGATGGCGACGAGGACGAGCGGGTGCCGATGCCCGTCGAGGAGATCGCCGCGCGGATCAGCGCCACCACGCCCGGCCGGCGGCCGGGTGCCAGCGAGGTGCACGCCGAGATCGGTGTCCCTCGTGGACTGTTGGCGAGCGGCATCGTGCTCATCGACACGCCCGGCGCGGACGGCGACGACCCGACTACCGGCGGCGGCGCGGCGGCGCTCCCCCGGGCCGACTTCGTGGTGATGGTCACCGACGCGACCCGCGAGCTCTCGGTCTCCGAGATCAACCTGCTGCTGCACGTCGTCCAGTCGCACCCGAGGGTGCTCGTCGCGCTAACCAAGATAGACATCTCGCCGCACTGGCGCGCGGTCGCCGAGCGCAACCGGCAGCACCTGGCCAGCGCCGGTGTCCCGGCGACACTCGTGCCCGTGTCGGCGACGCTGCGCCTGCAAGCCGCCCGTACCAACGACAAGGCGGTCAACGCGGAGTCCGGTTTCCCCGACCTGATCGCGCGGCTCAAGCGCGAGCAGGGCTCCAAGGGTCAGGTGCTCGCTCCCGCTGCCGTGGGGCTGATGGCCAGCACGGTCATCGAGCAGCTCGCCGCCCCGCTGCGCGCCGAGGTGTCCAATGAGGACTCCGGGTCGCTGCACCGGCTGTACGAGGCGCAGCGCGGGCTGGACGAGCTGCGCCGCTGCTCGACCCGCTGGCAAAACACGCTGGGCGACGAGATGACGGATCTGATGTCCGACATCGAGTACGACCTGCGCGACCGCACCCGGCAGATCATGCGCAAGGTGGACGAGGCGTTCGAGACCGCCGACCCGCTGAAGACCTGGGACGAATACCAGGCGTGGATGGAGCAGAGCCTGACCGAGGCGGCCGAGGCCAACTTCGCCTGGCTCGTGCAGCGCTGCGACTGGGTCACGGGCCGGGTCGCCGACCACTTTGTCCGGTACGGCGCCGACGTCCTCCCCGAGTGGCGGGCCGGCATCCCGGACCGGCTGGCCGAGCAGTTGGAGGAGCTCGAGCGGCCGAGCGTGGAAAAGTTCACGTCGGTGCAGAAGATCTTCAGCGGCCTCCGCGGTTCGTACGGTGGCCTACTCATGTTCGGCCTCGCCACCACGCTCGCCGGCATGCCACTGATCAACCCGGTCTCACTCGGCGCTGGCGCGCTCTTTGGCGGCAAGACCATCCGCGACGAGGGCAAAACGCTGCTGCGGCGGCGGCAGGCCACGGCCAAGGCGGCCTCGCAGCGGCACGTCGACGACTTCTTCCTGCGGCTCAACAAGGAGTGCAAGGACACCGCGCGGTGGGTGCAGCGGGCACTGCGCGACCACTTCACCGGTCTGACCGAGCAGTTACAGGAGGCGATCGTCCACTCGCTGCGCAGCGCGAAGCAGGCCGCGGACGCCGACGCGCTCGAGCGCGAGCAGCGCAAGCGGGAGGTGCAGCAGCAGATGCGCCGGCTGGCCGCGCTGTACGACCGGGCCCAGGCCCTGACCGCGCTGGGCGGCGCCCCGGCGCAGCAGCAACGCCGCCTGGAGCCGGTGGGGTGACGTCGGTTCTAGAAGAGTCCGTGTGGCGCCTCATGCACGAGGCGCTCGACCTCTACCACGACAGCCCACCCGCCACCGACCAGCTCCGTCACCACCTCAGCCGCTTCGACGAGCCGCTGCGCATCGCGATCGCCGGTCCCTGGCAGGCCGGCAAGTCCACATTGGTCAACGCGATAGTCGGCGACGAGGTGGCGCCCATCGAGGTGCCAGATGCCGAGCAGGTCTTCACCTGGTACCAGGATGGGGCCGAGCCGCGCGCCACCGCGTACCCGGCAGGGATCGAGCTGCCCGTCGCCCGCACCGCGAATGGCCTGCGGGTGGACATCCGGCGCTGGCGGCCGGCACCGGTCAACGACCTGGTGGTCACGTGGCCCAGCCGGGCACTGCGCAACGCCACCATTGTGGACACTCCGGCGCTGCCGGATTCCGGCGACAAGGTGCTGCGCGACGCGGACGCCGTGCTCTACCTGACCCGCGACGGGCGCGGTACAGACCTGGAGTGGCTGGAGTCGGCGCAGGACGGCACGGTCGCGCGGGCCGCACCGGTCAACGTGATCCTCGTCCTGTCCCGGGCCGACGAGATCGGCGGCGGCCGTATCGACGCGCTGCTCGCGGCCAAGCAGCTGGCCCGCAAGCATCACCGCGACCACCACGTCGGCTCGCTCTGCCTCGCCGTGGTCGCGCTCGGCGGCTTGGTCGCGCTGGCCGGCCGGGTGCTGAGCGACCGGGACTTCTCCGCACTGTCCACACTGGCCCGCACGCCGCGGCCGGAGCTGGAGCCGTACCTGCTCACCACGGACCGATTCGTGGGCGAAGACTTCCCCGCGCTCGTCGACGTCGAGACCCGGGAGGACCTGCTCGACCGGCTCGGCATCTTCGGCGTGCGGCTCTCGACCACGCTGATCCGCACTGGCACGGGCACAGACACCCGGGCCGGACTGGCGGCCGAGCTCGTACGCCGCAGCGGCCTCAGCGAGCTGCGCGAAGCTGTCGGCCGGTGCTTCGTCGACCGGGCCGACGCGCTCAAGGCCCGCTCCGCGCTCACCGCGCTGGAGTCCGTGCTTCGCACCGAGCCACGGCCGGGCAGCGAAAAGCTTCTCGCCGACCTGGAACACACGCTGACCAACGCACATGACTTCCGCGAGCTGCGGCTTGTCGCGGCGCTACAGGGACAACGGATCAAGTTCGGCGCCGAACTGGAGGCCGAGGCGCGGCGGCTGGTCGGCGAGGGCGGCACCGCTCCGACGGCGCGGCTGGGCGTCGAGCGGCGGACCAACCCGGGCCAGCTGTGGGAGCTGGCCAGCGAGGCACTTGCCCGCTGGCAAGAGCAGACCGAAGACCCCCTGCTAAGCCTGGAGCAACGCCGCGCCGCAAGCGTCGTCGTCCGCAGCTGCGAAGGAATCCTCCACGCGTTGTCGTCCTAGAATCTGCGGTTGATCAGGGACTTGGTCGGGCGTGTCGTCGGCGCGCCGCTCCACCAACTCCCTGATCAACCCCCTCCCTCGCGGCCAGGGCGGGCCGCCCGGGCCGCGGCGGCGCGTTCGATCGCGGACTCGACGGCGCCCACGCGGTCGGCGAGTAGGCCCACGGCCCCGACCGCGCGGCTCATCGGGTCGTCCTCGGCGCCGCCGAGCGCCTTGGCCTTCAGGAAGCCGGCCTTCACCTGCGCCCAGCGGGCGGCCCGCTCGCCGGTCAGGCGCCCGCGCAGCTCGGCTAGCTTGAGCAGGTTGGCCTCGGCGTTCGCGGCCAGCGTCTGCGCCTCGCCCAGGTAGTGGTCGTCGATGACGGCTTCAAGCTCGTCGTCGTTCATCACCGGCACGATCCGCTCGGCGAGCTTGTTCATGTTTCGGTACGAGCCCTGTAGCTGGTACGGCGGCTCGACGCGGGACTCGTCCGACTGGGCCGCCGACGCGATGTACGCCTGGTTGTTGGTGAGCACCACCTGCTGTACCCGCAGCAGCTTGCGCAGCACCGCGAGGATCTGCTCCAGCTCGACCGCAGAGTACGGGTGCGCGAGCTGGTCCGGGCGCACCGACTCGTCACCCTTGGCGAGCCGGACGAGCAGCCCCAGGTCGCCACGCTCCCTTGTGGACAGCGGGGCGAGCACCTGGTTGGCGGTGAGCGAGTTTTCGACGTAGCTGAGCGCGAAGAGCTCCTCCTTGCCGGAGAGCACGTCGCCGAGGTTCCACACGTCGGCCCGGTTGGCGAGCATGTCCGGGATCCGGAAGCGCTTGCCCGACTCGGTGTACGGGTTGCCCGCCATGCACACCGCGAATCGCTTGCCCCGCAGGTCGTACGTGCGCGTACGCCCCTCCCACACACCCTCCATCCGGCGCTGGGCGTCACAGAGCGAGATAAACTTCTGCAACAGCTCCGGCGAGGTGTGCTGGATGTCGTCGAGGTAGAGCAGGACGTTGTTGCCCATCTCCAGGGCAAACGAGATCTTCTCCACCTCCTGCCGCGCGGTGGCGTTGGGCGCCTCGCCCGGGTCGACGGAAGTGACCGCGTGTCCCAGCGCCGGGCCGTTGACCTTGACGAAGACCAGGCCGAGCCGGCTCGCCACGTACTCCATCAGCGTGGTCTTGCCGTAGCCGGGTGGCGAGATGAGCAGCAGCAGGCCCATCTGGTCGGTGCGCTTGGCGTCGCCCACCGCGCCGAGCTGGCGGGCCAGGTTGTCGCCGATGAGCGGGAGGTAGACCTCGTCGAGCAACCGGTTGCGGACGAACGCGCTCATCACCTTCGGCTGGTGCTCGGCCAGGCGCAGCCGTGTGCGTTCCTGAGCGATGACGTCGTTGCGCTGCCGCTGGTACGCCCGGAAGCCCGGCACCCGCTCGTCGCGGAACCGGCGGATGCGGGTCAGCACCTCGTCGAGCCGCAGTTCGATCTGGCGGCTCGCGATCCGCGGGTGGGTGCCCAGCAGACCGTCCACAGTGGCGGAAAGGACGGCGGACGAGTCGTGGCGGGGCAGATCGGCGCCGCACAGCTCGATCGCGATCGCCTCGGGGAGGTCGGCCGCGGGCTTGTCGCCGAGGAACGCGCTCAGCCAGGCCGACACGAGCTGGTACCGAGCGGCCAGGTCGTCGCCGAGCGCCCGCAGGTCTTCCTCGAACTCCCGGTCCGACTTGGCCTTCGGCCCGCCCAGCGCCCGGTGGAAGCGGTCGAGCACGTCGCGGGCGGCGGCGCTGGTGACGAAGCCGAGGGGCGCGCTCGCCAGCTCCTCGAAGAGGTACTCACCCGCGAGGCGCGGATCGATCGGCAGCCGGCGGTCCGCAAGGAAGTCCACTATGGCCTGATCCAGCTCGCCGCGCAGCTCGCCGATCGCGGGGCTGGCGCCGAACGCCGCACGGGCGCGGGCCAGTGAACCGGCCCTTGTGGACCAACTGGCGCGGTCCGGCTCGTCAGCCCCGTACGCCCAGAAGAGCTGTGCCGCCGCGCGGGCCGAGGGCGGATAGCGAAGCAGCCCGGCACCGGCGTGCAGGCGCAGCAGTGCGTCCAGGATCGCGGCCGCGTCCTGGTCGTGCACACCCCGCTCGTACCCCTCGTCGTAGCGCGACTCGGCTGTGCGGCGCACCATGTCGCGCAGCCCGCCCTCGGCGACGGCCGCCTCGTGCAGGGCGTCCAGATCACCGTCGAGCAGGATCGACGAGGCGAGGAACTCGGCCCGGTACACCTCCGGCGTCTCCGAGACGAGCAGCTGCTCCCAGTACGGGCGGGTGGCCTCGAACGCCTCGTCGCGCACCGCCGCCCGGTAGTCGGTACCGGTGACCGCGACCGCCATCCGCCCGTCCTGGGGCACGAGCGTGAGGTCTATCGCCTGGGTGTTGACCGCGAAGCGGTGCCGGCCCAGCGCGATCGTCTCGCCGCCGTCGCTGTAGAGGTCGAGCCGGTCGCGCAGGCTGCGCCCGGCCTCCTGGCGGGCCGCCTTGATCCGGCCGTCCAGCTCCTCCGCGCGTACCGCGTCACCGAGGTCGCGCAGCTCCTGCGCCACCGAGCGGAGCTTGGCCACCATCGGGTCGCCGGCGAAGTACGTGTTGACCTCGTCGATCGACTTCAGCGTGGCGATCCGCCGGTGCACGCTCGCCAGAATGCGGTCGGCCGAGTCGACAAGCCGGTCGGAGCGTCGGGCCCGCTCGTCCAGCAGCGCCTGCTTGCGCGCGGAGAAGACCTCGTACACATCCGTGCGCTTGGCCCCGAGGTCGGCCAGGAAGTCGTCGAACTCACCGAACCGCGACTCCAGGTTTTCCAGCTGGAGCAGCAGCCGGCCGAGCTGCTCGTCGCAGCGCTCCGGGGTGTCCGCGACCGCGAGCGCGCCGGTGATGGCCTGGCTCAGCAGCGCGAACTCGGCCGCGAACTCGGCCCGCCCCTCGGTGGCGAGCAGCTCCTTGCGGCGACCCTCCAATGTGGCCCGAGCGCGGTTGACGCCGCCGAGCACCTCGCCGATCCGCTCCAGGATCGACGTGCGCACGGTCGCGTCGGCGATGTCCAGCGAGCCGACCACCTCGGTGATGACCTGCATCCCCTCGGCCTGCGCGCCCAGCCGCTCGCTGAGCGGTGCGGCCGCCGCGACCGTGGTGATGCCGTCCGCGTCGGCGACCAGCCGGTCGATCTCCGCGTGGTAGCCGGTGAACGCGTCGTCCCGCTGTAGGAACGACACCGCGCGCTGGGCGGCGGAGGCCAGCTCCTCGTCGAGTACCCCCGAGAGCTCGTCGATCCGCCCGGTGTCCACATAGCGCAGCTCGCGCAGCGTGACCAGGTGCCCCTGTGCCGAGCGGAGGTCGGCGAGCTGCGCCACCCACCCGTCCGTCGACTGTGGAGCTTCGCCGCGCGTGCGGCGGACCAGCGACTGGATCCGCCCGGCCGCCTCGTCCAGCGCACCGGCCGCCTGCGCGGTGAGCGCCTGTACCTTTTCGAACTCGTCGAGCACCTGCTCGGCTGTGGCCCGCACCTCCGACAGCGGGGTACGCAGGTCGCCCAGCTCCGGCTCGCCGAGCCAGTGGTAGTGGTCGAAGATGCGGGCGCAGGCGGCGATGAGAGCCTCGAACACGCCGGTCGACGGCCTCATCTCGTCGGCCATCCGCCCCACCGACAGGCAGTCCGAGATGCCGCGGACGAGGTCGGCGTTGCCTACGCGCTCCAGCGGCCCGGTGCCGACCGGCTGGGCGGCGGCGTACGCGTCGGACATGTACGGCGTCTGCCAGACCTGCATCGGGTGTACCCGTGTCGGCTCCTCCGACGTGGCCCGGAAGACCACGAGCGTGCCGTCGTCGAAGAACGAGTAGCCGTGGCACGGGATCGGGGTGGCGACCTCTTTGCGGATCACGTTGTACGGCAGCAGGAGCGTGCGCCCCTCCGCCCGCGCGTGGAAGACGTAGAGCACGTCCTCGCCGTTGGTGGAGCGGATGATCTGGTCGAACTCGAGGCTCGCCACGTCGGTGTCGAACGTCTTGTTGACCCCGGTCGCGAGGTAGTAGCCGCCGGGGAAGATGATGCCGTGGTCCTCGGGCAGCCGCTGGCACGCCTGGCCGATGCCGTCGAGCCGTACCACCGTCTTGGTCCGCGTGTTGAAGACCAGGTGCCGCCAGACCGTCTCCTTGTACGGCCGGATGCGCAGCAGGACCAGCGGGCCGACCCGCGCATAGTGGATGTCGGCGTCGGCGAGGCTCTGCAACGGCTCGTCGACCGGCTCCGCGTAGATGCCTTCGCCGGTCTCGGTGTTGTTTTCCACCTTGACGGTCAGGTTGCCGCCGACCGTCTCCACGAATACCTCGTCGCCGATGGAGATGTGCGGGTGGCGGCCGAGCACGTGGTTTTCCCGGGTGGTCTCCACCCACTCGAAGTCGTGCGGCGGCGGGAACGTGTGGTCGCGCTCGCCCCGGTTGTCCATATAGGACGCCGAGCCGTCCGCGGCCACCTGCCACCGCAGCACCCGGATGTCCTCGACGTTGGGCCCGGTCTGGAAGACCGCGAGCAGCCGGGCGTCGAGCCGGCGCAGCTGGAGCAGCCGGGTCTCCCGGTAGTACCGGTACAGCTCGCCGAAGTCACGCAGGAACTGCGGCTCGCGCAGCCACGGCACCTCGGCCGCCGGCTCGAAGCGAAACGCCTCGCCGTCGCGGCTGAACGCGTGGACGGCGAACACGTCGTCGACGGTGGTCTCCGGCTTCAGCCCGATGAAGACGTTGTAGCCGAAGAGCATCAGCCCGCCGAGCGACACGATGTCGCGCGGCACGCAGTTGTTCTCCGTACGGATCCGCTCGGTGCCGACCAGCCGCATCTCCGCGCTGCCGAACACCTCCAGGCGGCGCGCGTTGAGCGCCTCCGCCCGGCGGGCCAGCTCGGCAGACCGGTCGGCCAGCCGGGTCCGGAGGACCTCGTACGTCCCGACGTCGAGCTTCGGCGGAGCCTCGACGGTCGTCGTCATTTGGTGTTCAGCTCAGCCAGAGGCGCGTCGGCGAGGCCGAGGCGCTTCGCGGCCTGGAGCAACTCCGTCAGCTTTTCCGCGTCGGTGCCGCCGGCCTTGATCTGCTGGAGCAGAAACGCGGACAGCGTCAGGTTTTGCACGTCTGCTGTGCTCAGCGACCTCAGCAGCTCGGCTAGGTCCTTGGTGAAGTCGGCCGAACCGTCGAGCCACGGCTTGGCGAGCGTCTGCGCCACGTCGGAGTGCCCGACGAACCCGTCGAACGCCTTGCCCGCGGCGATCGAGCTCATCAGCCGGTCGAAGAAGACGCTGTCGCCGCCGACGATGTCGATGTTCGCCCGCTCCAGGCCCTTCGACACCACGGTCGCCTGCGACTCGGCGATCTGCCGCTGCATGTCCAGGCCGGCGAGCCGGATCTCCTTCTCCGCCTCCAGCCGCAGGCGGTACTCCTCGTGCTCGCGCGTCGCGTCGTCGAGTGCGGCCATCGCGGCCGCCTTCTCGGTGAGACCCTCGGCCTCGCCCTTCAGCTTTTCGCGCACCGCGTCGGCCAGCGCCAGCGCCTTCTCCCGCTCGACCACGGCCTCCGCCTTGCCGACCTTCTCCGCGGCCTCGGCCGCGGCGAGCGCCTTCTCCCGCTCCACGGTCGCCTCGGCGCGGCCCACCTTCTCGATCGCCACCGCGTCCCGCTCGCGCACCTGCACCTCGGCAAGCCCGGCCGCGGCTGCCTCGGCCTGCACACCCTCGGCCAGCCGGATCTTCGCCCTGGTGTCGAGCTCGGCCGCCTGCTGCCGGGCCTCGGCGAGCACGAGGGCCTCGCGCGCCTTGTGCTTGGCCGCCTGCTCCGCCGCCTCGGCCGCCTTGATGTCCTTGACCAGCGCCTCCTGCGCCTCGGCCTCGGCCGCGATGACGGTCGCCTGGCGCACCCGCTCGGCTTCCTCGACCACGCGCAGGCGCTTAATGTTCTCTTCCTGCTCGGCGACGGTCTTTTCGACCGCGATCCGCTCCCGGACCACCTCGGCGATCAACCGCTTCTCGGCCTCGACCTCCTTGTCCTTGGAGATCGTGGTCAGCTCGGTCTCCCGCTGCCGGGCGATGACCTCAAGCATGCGGTCCTTTTCGATCCGCTCAGTCTCGATCGCGATGACCCGCTCCCGGTTCTTCTCCGCGACCGCGATCTCCCGCGCCTTGTTCTCCGCCTGGACGCCCAGCTGCTCGTCGGCCCGGAGATTGGCGCCTTCGGCCTTCTGCCGCTCCTCCGCCCGTACGCGGGAGATCTCCGCCTCCTCGCGCGCCCGCATCGTCTCGACCTCGCGGCGCTGCTTGATCTCCGCCTCGGCCTGCTGACGCTCCAGCTCCAGGATCGCCTGGCGGGCGTCGACATTCTGGCGGGTGATCTCCTTCTGCTCGGTCTTCTGGAACTCGTTGGTCCGCACGTGCTCGATCGCGGTCAGCTCGGTGATCTTCCGGATGCCCTGCGCGTCAAGGATGTTGGCCGGGTCGAGCCGCGCCATCGGCGTCTGCTCCAGGAAGTCGATGGCCGCGTCCTCCAGGCTGTACCCGTTGAGGTCGGTACCGATGACCGCGATGATCTGGTCGCGGAACTCGTCGCGCTTCGTGTACAAGTCGACGAAGTCGAGCTGCTTGCCGACCGTCTTCAGCGCCTCGGAAAACTTCGCGTTGAACAGCTCCTGCAGCGTCTCCTGGTCGCTGGCCCGCGCGGTACCGATGGCCTGCGCCACCTTGATGACGTCTTCCACCGTCTTGTTCACCCGGACGAAGAACGTGATCCGGATGTCGGCCCGGATGTTGTCACGGCAGATCAGACCCTCGTTGCCGGTGCGCTCGATGTCGATCGTCTTGACCGAGATGTCCATGACTTCGGCCTTGTTGAAGACCGGCAGCACGACCGCGCCGGTGAACGTGACATCCACCTTCCGGATCTTCGAGATGATGAGCGCCTTGCCCTGCTCGACCTTGCGGAACAGCCGGCTCACCAGGAACAGCAACACGACGAGAACGAGAACGACGACGGCGACGAGCACGCCGAAGCCGGTGGTGATGACGTCCATGAGGGTCCCTCTTTTATCCGTGTGGTTCGGGCTGTGGGACGGGGGTGACCCAGAAGAACTCCCCGTCGGCGTCATAGTCGTAGATCAGCGCAGTGGTGCCGGACTTGAAGGAGTCGGCACCGGTCTGCCGCACCTGGATGATCGCGGACGAACCATCCTTGGCGGTAACCTCCGCTTGGCCAAAATCCTGGCTGACCCGCCCCGTGCGGATGACACACACCGATCCGACGAAGTCGGAGCGGGACGCCTCGGGCCCGGTGGGAAAGAGCCGCCGCAGCGGGCGGATGAGCAGCCGCGTGGCAAACCAGGCGACCGCGAGCGCGACGATCAGAGCAAGGATCGCGAGCAACAGCACACCGCCGACGAGCACCGTGCCGGCGAGGCTGACGAACCACGCGATCGCGATGAGGAGCGAGGCGGTGAGGGCCACGGGTACGCCGGCGAAGCCGAGGCCGCCCAGGGCATCTCCGTCGCCGCCGAAGTCGAGGGCCTCGATGTCGAGCGCACCGAGAAGCACGAGGATCCAGTAGCCGACGACGACCACGAGCAGGAAAGTGAACAGCACAGCCGGAAAAGCGAGCGCAGCGTCCACGAACTCACCCATCGACCCGCGCCTACCCCCGCTGCGAGAACCACCAACCGTTAGCCAGGATCATGACATGGCAGGTCAACCCATGGGTGCCCCGATTGGGGCACCCTGGACGTCAGCGGCCGTCGAGTAAGGGTTGGCGGGGTCCCACGGTAGGCCCTGCCGGCGGCGGGCGATCGCGGAAAGGGCCTCCAGGACGACCCGGTTGCCCAGATATGCCGTGATGTCCGCGTGGTCGTACGGCGGGGAGACCTCGACCACGTCGACGCCGACGATGGGCAACTCCAGGCAGCAGCGGCGGACCGCGTCGAGCAGTTGGCGTGCGGTCAGGCCGCCCGGCTCGGGGTGCCGGTGCCGGGCGCCATGCCGGGATCCACCACGTCGATGTCCACCGAAAGGAAGACGCCCTCGCACTCGTCGACCGCGATCCCGAACGCCTCGGTCAGGCACTCGTCCACGCCGCGGGCCACGATCTCGCTCATCTCGTACGAGCGCATCCGCTGCTCGGCCATCCAGTCCAGTACCGCCGGGCCGGGCCAGTAGCCGCGCAGTCCAATTTGGAGGAAGCGGTCACCGCGGATGGCGCCGGACTCGATGAGGCGGCGCATCGGGAGGCCGTGGCCGTACAGCGAGCCGAACTCGATCTCGCCCGTGTCGGCGTGCGCGTCGAAATGCACCATCGACACCCGGCCGTAGCCGTGGTGCCGGGCCACGCCCTTGGCGTCGGGCAGCGTGATCGAGTGGTCGCCACCGAGCACCACCGGGATCGCGCCGGCCGCGGCCACCGCCGCCACCGCCTCCTCCAGCGCGCCGAGCGCCCGCTCGACGTCGCCGCTGAACATCTCGACGTCGCCCGCGTCGTACACCTTCAGGTCGCGCAGGCCGTCGGTGCGTAGCGCCAGCGACGGGCGGCTGCCATCGTGCTCCAGATAGCAGGCCTGGCGGATGGCGGACGGCCCGAAACGGGTGCCGGGACGGTTTGTGGTGCCGCCGTCGAAAGGCGCGCCGACGATGACGACGTCGGCGTCCGCGTACGTCCCCGGTTCGCCGATGTCGCATCGCTCGACGCCGAGAAACGTCACGTCCGGGCCGAACATCGGGCCGTATCTCGTCACGGCGTGTACCTCGTCATCGCTCTTCCATCCCCCATGGCGAGCCGTACGCGGTCAGCAGGTCGAGGAACGGCCGGGCCGCGAAAGCCTCCGGACCCAGCACACCGGTGCCCGACCAGATACCCGTGGCGAGCAGCTCGAGCGCGACCACCGGGTTGATGGCAGTCTGCCACACGACGGCCTGGTGCCCGTACTCGCGCATCGACCACTCGTTGTCGACCACGTGGTAGAGGTAGACGGCGCGCGGCTCGCCGGACTTTCCGGTGCCGCGTACCCATGTACCGGCACACGTCTTGCCGCGCATCTTGTCGCCGAGCGTGGCCGGGTCGGGCAGGCAGGCGGCGACCACGTCGCGCGGCGCCACCGACACCCCACCGACCCGCACCGGGGCGGTGCCGTCCAGGCCGAGCTTGTGGAGGGTACGGAGCACCTCGATGAACTCGCTGCCCAGCCCGTACTTGAACGTGACCCGCTTGGCCTCGACCCAGCGCGGGATCAGCAGCACCTCTTCGTGCTCGACGTTGACGCACTCGACCGGGCCGATGCCCTCCGGGAAGTCGAAGACCTCCGGCTCGGAGAACGGCTCGGTGGTGTGCCAGCCCGTGCCCGCCTCCCAGACCACCGGCGGGTTGAGGCACTCCTCGATGGTGGTCCAAATGGAGAAGGACGGCGCGAAGTCGTACCCGTCCACGACGAGGTTGGCGCCGTCGCGCACACCGATCTCGTCGATCTCGCTGAAGAGCTCGTCGGCCGCGTACCGCGCGAAGACGTCGGAAAGCCCGGGCTCCACACCCATGCCCACCAGCGCCAGCCGCCCGCTCTGCGCCCACCTGTCGGCCTGAGCGAACTGGTCGTCGCCCAGCTTCACGCCGGTCTCCGCGTGCGGCCGCTCCGGATGCGGCTTGGACAACGACATCGCCATGTCCATGTAGCCGGCACCCGCGGCGTACGCGCCCTCGAAGATGGGCATGACGAACCGCGGGTCGACCGCGTTGAGCACGTGCGTGATGCCGTGCTCGCGGCAGAGCGCGGCCACCGCCTCGGCCGAGGAGGCGTCGACCCGGGCCGCGGTGAAGCGGTCGTCCACAGTGGAAACCGCGCGGGCGGCCCGGTCCGGGTCGTAGTCGGCGACGACGATCGCCTCGAAGAACGAGCGGCGTGCGGCGATCGGAACGACCGCGGAGCCGACCCCACCGGCCCCGATGACGAGGATCCGCATCAGGCGGCCCGCCGCCTGCGCACCGAGGTGCCGAGCACCAGCAGCAGCGCGATCAGGAACATGGCCGTGCCGATGACGTTGACCTGTGGCGGGATGCCACGCTGGGCGGCGCCCCAGACGTACATCGGGAACGTGACAGTGGTGCCGGAGTTGAAGTTCGTGATGATGAAGTCGTCGAACGACAGCGAGAAGGCGAGCAGCGCGGCCGCCACGATGCCCGGGAAGACCAGCGGCAGCGTCACCTTGCGGAAGGTGTGGAACTCGTCGGCGTACAGGTCCATCGCCGCCTCCTCCAGCCGGCTGTCGAATCCGGACAGTCGTGCCTTCACGGTGACGACGACGAACGAGACGCAGAACATCACGTGCGCGATGACCACTGTCCAGAAGCCGAGCGGCACGCCGCCAGCCACGAAGAGGGCGAGCAGCGAGGAGCCCATCACCACCTCGGGCGTCGCCATCGGCAGGAAGATGAGCAGGTTCGTCGCGGCGCGGCCACGGAAGCGGTGGCGTACCAGCGCGAAGGCCATCAGCGTGCCGAGCACGGTGGCCGCGACGGTGGCGATGAAGCCGATCTGCACGCTGCGCACGACCGCGTCGCACATGTCACCCGGACCGCAGGGGTTGGTCCAGTTGTCCAATGTGAACTTGTTGAAGTCGTACGACAGGCGGCTCGACGGCTCGTTGAACGAGAGCCCGACGACCACCGCGATGGGCAGGAAGAGGTAGGCGAGCACGAGCACGCCCACGCCCATCACCCAGTGGTCGGACAGCCAGCGCCCCAGCTTCATCAGAGCACCTCGTCCGTTCCGGAGCGCTTCACGTACACGAACACCATCGCCAGGATGATCGCCATCAGGAGGAACGACAGCGCCGCCGCCTGCGGGTAGTCGAGCCGCACGAGGAAGGCGGAGTCGATCACGTTGCCGATCATGTACTGGTTGGGCGTGCCGAGCAGCTCGGCGTTGATGTAGTCACCCGCCGCCGGGATGAACGTGAGCAGCGTGCCGGCCACCACGCCCGGCATCGACAGCGGGAGCGTCACTTTGGCGAACGCGCGGGCCGGGCTGGCGTACAGGTCGTTGGCCGCCTCCAGCAGCCGGCCGTCGAGACGGTCGAGGCTGGCGTAGAGCGGCAGCACCATGAACGGCAGGAAGTTGTACGTCAGGCCGAGCACCACCGCCGCCGACGTGGCCAGCAGCCTGCCGTCGGAGCCGAGGATCCCGATGTCGCGCAGCACGCCGACCAGCCAGCCGTTGTCCGACAGGATCGTCTTCCAGGCCAGCGTGCGCACGAGGAAGCTGGTGAAGAACGGGGCGATCACGCAGACCAGCATCAGGTTCTTGAAGCGGTTGGCCTTCTGCGCGATCGCGTACGCCAGCGGGTAGCCGAGCAGCAGGCACAGCAGCGTGGCGATGCCCGCGTAGAGCAGTGAGCGCAGGAAGTGCGGCCAGTACGCCGAGAGCGCGTCAGCGTAGTTGCCGAACTCCCACGTCATCGCGTACCCCTGCTGTAGCGACCCGCTCGGGTCGTACAGGCTTGTCGCGGCGAGCTGCACCGCTGGTACCGCGAAGAAGATCGTCAGCCACAGCCCACCGGGGAGCAGCAGCAGATACGGCAGGAGCCGCCGCCCCTTCCGCGGGGGCGGTGGAGGTGTCTCATGTGGACCGACCGCGGTGCCGATGTGCCCTACGACGCTCACGGTACGGTTTCCAGCAGGGGTTGTGTCGCGTCGCCGGCGCCGGCCTGGCGACTGAGCAGGAACGCGTGGTCGGGCCGCCAGTACGCCACGACGTGCGCGCCGCGCGGCACTTGGGCGTGCACGCCCGCGTTCGAGGAGAAGGCGGAGACCTCGGTGCCCCAAGGGGTGCGCACGAGGTACTGCGTGCTGACGCCCACATAGGACGAGTCCGAGATCACGCCGGTGACCCACTGGTGGCCGGACGGCACCGAGTCGGTGTTCGGGGCGAGGTGCAGCTTCTCCGGCCGTACCCCCAGATAGACGTTTCCGTCGACGACCCGGCACCGGCCCGCGGGCACGGAGAAGCGCGAACCGTAGGCCGAGATCAGCACCTCGTCGCCGGAACGGCCGGCCACCTCCCCGGCCAGCAGGTTTGACTGGCCGAGGAAGTTGGCGACGAACGGCGTGGACGGGAACTCGTAGATCTCGGCCGGCGCGCCCAGCTGCTCGATCCGACCCGCGTTCATCACCGCGACCGTGTCGGCCATGGTCATGGCCTCCTCCTGGTCGTGCGTGACGTGCACGAAGGTCAGCCCGACCTCGGTCTGGATGCGCTTGAGCTCGATCTGCATCTGCCGGCGCAGCTTGAGGTCGAGCGCGCCGAGCGGCTCGTCCAGCAGCAGCACCTGCGGGTGGTTGATGAGGGCACGGGCAAGGGCGACCCGCTGCTGCTGACCGCCGGAGAGCTGGGCGGGGCGGCGCTTGCCGAACCCCTCCAGCTGCACCAGCGCGAGCATCCGCTCGACCTGCGACCGGATGTCACCGATGCCGCGCCGGCGCAGGCCGAACGCGACGTTCTCGAAGACATCCAGGTGTGGGAAGAGGGCATAGCTCTGGAACACGGTGTTGACCGGCCGCTTGTACGGCCGGAGCCGGCTGATGTCCTTCCCGCCGAGCAGCACCTTGCCGCTCGTCGGCTCTTCCAGGCCGGCCACCATGCGCAGCGTGGTGGTCTTACCGCAGCCGGACGCGCCCAGCAGGGCGAAGAATCCGCCCTGCGGGATGGTCAGGCTGATGTCGTCGACGGCGGTGAAGACCCCGAAACGCTTCGTCAGGTTCACCAGCCGCAGGTCGCCTTTGCTCATGTCATGCCCCGATTGCCTGCTGGAACTTGGTCGAGTACGACCGCTCCTGTGCCTCGTCGAGCGCCATGAACACCTTGGTCTTGTTCATCGTCGCGTCGTCCGGGAAGATCAGCGGGTTCTCCGCCAGGTCCGGGTCGATCTCGGTGATCTTTTCCTGGGCGCCCTCTACCGGGCAGATGTAGTTGACGTACGCGGCGACCTCGGCGGCCACACTCGGGTCGTAGTAGTAGTCGATGAGCTTCTCGGCGTTCGCCTTCCGGGCTGCCTTGTTGGGGATCAGCATGTTGTCCGACCAGAGCATCAGCCCCGAGTCCGGCGCCACGAACTTGATCTTCTCGTTTTCGGCCGACAGCTGGATCACGTCGCCGGACCAGGCGATGCACGCGGCGATGTCGCCCTTGGCCAGGTCCGTGGAGTAGTCGTTGCCGGTGAACCTGCGGATCTGTCCTGAGGAGACGCCCCGCTTGAGCTTCTCCAGCGCGTCGTCGAACTGAGCCTCGGTGAAGTTGCTCGGGTCGTGCCCGTTCGCCAGCAACATCAGGCCCATCGTGTCGCGCATCTCGGTCAGACAGGTCACCTTGCCCTTGAGGTCGGCGCGGGTGAGCAGCTCGTCGATCGTGCGCACCTCGCCGGTCACGCTGCCGTTGTAGGCGATGCCGGTGAGGCCGGACTGCCACGGCACCGCGTACTCGTCGTTCTTGTCGAACGGGCGGGCCCGCAGCGAGCGGAGGAGGTTGGACTGGACGTTGGGCAGGTTGGCCTTGTTGAGCTTCTGGAGCCAGCCGAGGCGGATCAGGCGGCCGGCCATCCAGTCGGTGAGCACGAAGATGTCGCGGTCGGTGGGCTGGCAGCCGGCGAGCTGGTTCTGCACCTTGCCGAAGAACTCGTCGTTGTCGTTGACGTCCTCGGTGTAGGTGACCTCGATACCGGTGCTGTCCTGGAAGGAGATCAGCGAGGGGTGCTTGGACTCGTCCTTCTCATCGACGTCCATATATTGTGGCCAGTTGGAGAAGGCCAACTTCTTGTCGGTGCTGGAGGTGTCCTCGCTGACGCAGCTGTCTGCGTTCTGTGCGGTGCCCTCGGTGCCACAGGCGCTGAGGAGGCCACCCGTGGTGACCAGCGCGCCGGAGGCCATCGCACCGCGCACGAGGGTGCGCCGTGTGAACCTGCTGGCCGACAGCACAGCGCTGGCCTGGGGCGACAGGGGGCTATGTGTGAGGCGCATGAGCGGCTCCAGAGTGGTTCGCGAGAATGGTTCGTACGATCCGACGCCTGATCCTGGCATGATGTAATGCCCAGTTACAAGGATTCCGTTGCAGATGAGCTAATTCGCAACGAAATACGCACGTAACAGAGCTCTTCCAGGAGGCGACGGATGGCAAAGCCGCGGCAGGGCGTGGGTGAGGGTATAGCCCATGCCCTGCTCGATGATGTCGGTAAGCAGATCATTGAGCAACTACAGGAGGACGGGCGTCGTCCGTACGCCACGATTGGCAAGGCGGTCGGACTATCAGAGGCGGCCGTACGGCAGCGCGTGCAGCGACTACTCGACGCCGGCGTGATGCAGATCGTGGCGGTAACCGACCCGCTACAGCTCGGCTTCCCCCGCCAAGCGATGATCGGCCTGCGCACCACGGGCGATCTGGAGGCGATCGCCGACCGGCTGGCCGAGGTCGAGGAGCTCGACTATGTGGTCATCACGGCCGGCTCGTTCGACCTGCTGACCGAGGTGGTCTGCCGCAACGACGACCATCTGCTCGAGATCATCAGCCGGCTGCGCCAGGTCGAGGGCGTGATCGCGACCGAGGCGTTCGTCTACCTCAAGCTCCGCAAGCAGACATACACCTGGGGTACGGCGTAAAGCCGCCGCCCAGGCGAGCTGGGCGACGGCGGGAGACTGGGGCGACGCCGAGGGGCTAGGCGGCGGCGAGGGCCCGCGGGCGGCGAGCGTGGTAGACCAGCGCGGGCGGCACGTTGCGCCAGACCGTGCGCCCGACTACCACCTCTTCGAAGGCGTCCCGCAGCGCGAAGCGGAGCCGGCGGGCCGGGGGTGCCCAGAGCGCGTGGACGTACGCGAAGGTCGTGAAGGCGGCCGCCGGAGCCATCGCCTCCCGCACCGCGTCCAGCACGCTCCCCTGCCGCCGGGCGGAGAACGCCGCCCAGGGCAGCCCGCTCACGATCACGTCGGCCTGGCCGAGGCCACGCTCGCCGAGCAGCTCGCCGAGGTGCGCCGCGTCGGAGACCACGACGTCGAGACCCGGGTACCGGTCCGCGAGCCGGCCGGCGAAGACGGGGTTGAGCTCGACCGCGAGGTGGTGGCCGCGTCCGCCGAGCCGGCGCTGGATGACGTCGGTGAACGCGCCTGTTCCGGGTCCGAGCTCGACCACCACCGGGTCGCCCCCCTCGGGGACGGCGGCGCAGATGTGGCGGGCCAGGACGGCCGAGCTCGGGGCGATCGCACCCACGGAGAGGGGCGAGCGGGCGAACTCGCGGAAGAAACGCATCGCGTCGTCGGTCACGACATCAAGTCTCCCCAGCTCCGCGACGATCACCCTCCTACCTGCGGACGGGCCGGCGGCCAATAGGAGGAGATCGAGATCAACCGGGGGAGTACAACCGCCCAGCGGAGCCCAAATAGCCGGAGAGTCAACGAAATCCGTTGCGTCCGGTTTCTCGCGTGACGGATTCGCTTGCATGGCGCCATGGTGCTGTGCGGTAATCGTCGCATGGGCAACGCGACCGATCACCTCTGGATGCACTTCACCCGCATGGCCAGCTACCAGGAGGGCGAGGTGCCCACGATCGTCCGCGGTGAGGGTGCCTACGTCTGGGACGCCCAGGGCCGCCGGTACCTCGACGGACTCGCCGGCCTCTTCGTCGTGAACGCCGGACACGGGCGCACCGAGCTTGCCGAGGCCTCCGCCAAGCAGGCGGCCGAGCTCGCTTTCTTCCCGCTGTGGTCGTACGCGCACCCGTCCGCGATCGAGCTGGCTGAGCGGATCGCCGCGCTCGCGCCGGGTGACCTCAACCGGGTCTTCTTCACCACGGGCGGCTCCGAGGCGGTCGAGTCGGCGTGGAAGCTGGCCCGCGCCTACTACAAGCGGGTCGGCAAGCCCACGAAGCACAAGGTGGTCAGCCGGTACATCGCGTACCACGGCACCTCGATGGGCGCCCTCTCGATCACCGGGCTGCCCGGCATCAAGAGTGACTTCGAGCCGCTGGTCCCCGGTGGGATCAAGGTGCCGAACACGAACTTCTACCGGGCGCCGGAGCACGGCGACGACATCGAGGCGTTCGGGCGGTGGGCGGCTGACGAGATCGCCCGCGCGATCGAGCGGGAGGGGCCGGACACTGTCGCGGCGGTCTTCCTCGAGCCCGTGCAGAACTCCGGCGGCTGCTTCCCGCCGCCGCCCGGCTACTTCCAGCGGGTCCGGGAGATCTGCGACGAGTACGACGTACTGCTCGTGTCGGACGAGGTGATCTGCGCCTGGGGCCGCCTCGGCGAGTACTTCGGCGCGGTGCGCTACGGCTACCAGCCCGACATCATCACCACCGCCAAGGGCCTCACCTCCGGCTACTCGCCGCTCGGCGCGATGATCGCGTCCGACCGGCTGATGGAGCCATTCCTCGCCGAGACCGGCATGTTCGCCCACGGCATCACCTTCGGCGGCCACCCGGTCTCCTGCGCGGTGGCGCTGGCCAACCTCGACATCTTCGCCCGCGAAGACCTCACCGGCCACGTCCGGGCCAACGAGGCCGCCTTCCGGACCACGCTGGAGAAGCTCAACGACCTGCCGATCGTCGGCGAGGTCCGCGGCGACGGCTACTTCTACGGCATCGAGCTGGTCAAGGACAAGGAGACCAGGGCAACGTTCGACGACGACGAGTCCGAGCGCCTGCTCCGCGGCTTCCTCTCCACCGCTCTCTTCCAGGCCGGGCTCTACTGCCGGGCCGACGACCGGGGCGACCCGGTGATACAGCTGGCGCCGCCACTGATCGCCGCGCAGGAGCAGTTCGACGAGATGGAGCAGATCCTCCGCGCCGTACTGGCCGAGGCATGGCAGCGCCTCTGACCGCGGACAGCCTCTGGATGTCCACCGTGGACGACGACCTGGCGCCGCGCCCGCCGCTGGGTGGCTCGCTGGTGGCCGACGTCGCGATCGTCGGGGCCGGCTACACCGGCCTGTGGACCGCGTACTACCTGGCCGCCGCCGAGCCGTCACTGCGCATCGTGGTACTGGAGAAGGAGTTTGCCGGGTACGGCGCGTCCGGGCGCAACGGCGGCTGGTGCTCGGCCCTCTTCCCCACGCCGGTACGGCTGTTGGCCCACCGCCACGGCCGGCAGGGCGTCGTCGCGATGCAGCGTGCCATGAACTCCACAGTGGACGAGGTGGGCCGGGTCGCGGCGGCCGAGGGCATCGACTGCCACTGGAGCAAGGGCGGCACGGTCGTCGTGGCGCGTACGCCGGCACAGCTGCGGCGGGCCAAGGCGGCCGTGGAAGAGGCTCGGGAGTACGGCTTCGGCGACGACGACGTGACCCTGCTCGGCGCACGGGAAGCGGCGAAGCGGTGCGGCGCCACGAAGGTGCTGGGTGGCACGTACACCCCGCACTGCGCCGCGATCCACCCCGCTCGGCTGGTGCGCGGCCTGGCCCGTGCGGTCGAGCGGCGGGGCGTCGGCATCTACGAGGGCACGCCGGTGATCGGGCTGCGCAAAGGCGCGGCCGAGACCCCGGCCGGTACGGTGCGGGCCCCGGTGGTCGTGCGCGCGACGGAGGCGTACACGCCGGCGCTGCCCGGCGCCCGGCGCTCGATCGCTCCGGTGTACTCGCTGATGATCTCCACGCCCCCGCTGCCGGACTCCTTCTGGGCCACCGCGGGGCTGGCCGAGCGGGAGACGTTCGCGGACTTCCGGCGGCTCATCGTCTACGGGCAGCGCACCGCTGACGGGCGGCTGGCGTTCGGCGGGCGCGGCGCGCCGTACCATTTCGGGTCGAGGACGAGTGCCGCCTACGACAGCGAGCCGCGCGTCTTCGCGGCGCTGTACAAGGCGTTGGTGGAGCTATTCCCCGCACTCGCCGGCGTGCCAGTCACGCACAGCTGGGGCGGCGCCGTGGGAGTCGCGAGCGACTGGTCCGCGTCGGTGGGGCTCGACCGCGACACCGGGCTCGCCTGGGCGGGCGGCTACGTCGGCGACGGCGTCGGCACGACGAACCTCGCCGGGCGTACCCTCGCCGATCTGATCCTCGGGTGGAGAGCGACCTGACCTCGCTCCCCTGGGTGGGGCACGAGTCTCCACAGTGGCCACCGGAGCCGCTGCGCTGGATGGGCATCAACGCGGTCCGGAAGGTCGTCACGTGGGCTGACGCAGCCAGGTTGTGATCTGTTCCCGCCTGGTCTCGTCGTCGAGCGTGGGGCAGACCCGCTCGCAGTGCTCCAGCCCCGGCCGCTTGTAGGCGAGGCAGCAGGCCGAGGCGAGCGGCACCGGCCCGATCCACCGCCGCCGTACCGCCAGCGGACCGCCACCGGCGAGCAGGCGATCCGCCTCCGCCGCGGCGGCGTGCGCCGGGGCCGGTGGCAGCTCCCCGGCGAAGGCGCTCATCACGGTGTCGGCGACGAGGGCCCAGGCCGTACGCCGGCCGAGCCGCGACACGCCCCGCAGCGTGTCGATGACGGGCGTGGACAGGGCCAGTACGGAGCCGACCAGCTCGGCCTCCATCGCGGGCCTGACCACCACGCCCGGCGTACCGGCCAAGGGATCGCCGGGCAGCACGGCGAGCGCGGGCGCGTCCACCGACAGGGCGTCGAACCAGCCGTCCGGGTCCACGCGGAGCGCGGTGCCGTCCGCGGTGAGCAGCGGCAGCCGGCGCTCCTCCCGGTACGCGAAGACGAGCAGCCGGATGAACGAGCCGGTCACCCAGCCGGCCATGTGAGTGGCCGCGGTCTGCGCCGGGCAGCCCGACGAGGCCACGAACGCGCGCATCTGGGCGGCCAGCACACCGCCGTCGGAGTGCAGCTCACGGAGGGTGTACCAGCCGTCGCCGTCCCGGGTCGTGGCCGCGGGCGGGTAGCCGTCAGCGGCGTTGTAACGCTCCAGGAGGGCGTTGGCCGGCAGCATGAAACCCTCCCCATCAGATGAGGGAAGGCTAAGCTAACTTCCGCGAGATGTCGAGGTGGGCGGTCAGTGGCTGGGCGGGATCACCCGCAGGTGGCCGCGGCGGCCGGTCTGCTGGCCGGAGCGCGGCTCGTCGGGGAAGTCGTCCAGCCGGGGGGTGGGCCGGGCGGCTTCACGGACGGCCTCGGCGAGCGCGACCAGGTCGTCCGTGGAGGGGGTGGGGGTGCGAACTCACCGTCGTGGCGCACGAGCTCCCAGCCGCGGGGGCGGTCAGGCTGCGGGCGTGCGGCTCACACAGGTCGTAGGTGTGCGGCTCGGCATAGGCCGCGAGGGGTCCGACGACCGCGGTGGAGTCGTTGTAGACATAGGTCAACGTCGCGACGGCCTGACGCGGGCAGCCGTTTCGGGAGCAACGCCGTGTTGACCTCACGGCGGCACGTTATCTCCCCTACCCGCTCCACCGGTCCGGATGCGACCGCGACACGCCGAACATCGGTGATCACGATATGAAGACGCAGGTTGGACACGGGGTGAGTTACGTCCCTGCCGGGCTACTAGGCTCTCTACGTGAGCAGTCCCGAACCGCGACGGCCCAGCCCCGGCCGCCGGTCCCACCGCGACCGTCACGGCCGCGGCCTCCGCGGGCGTCTGGTGCCGGCGACGGTGCCGCTGGCCCGCACCAAGGCGGAGATCTTCGACGACCTCGTGCTGGACACGGTGGAGGCGCTCGAGCGGCGCTTCGCCAAAGAGCTGGCCGGCGTCGAGTTTGCCGTCGAGGATGTGCCCCGGACCTCAACGTCTACGACTCCGACGTGCTGGAAGACGGCGAGGTGCCGCTCGCCCGCCTACTGCCCGGGCGCCCCGGCCGGCAGGAGGTCCCGCCCCGGATCGTGCTCTACCGCCGCCCTCTTGAGTTTCGCGCCATGGATCGGGAAGACCTCGCCGACCTTGTGCACGACGTGATCATCGAGCAGGTCGCCAACCTCCTCGGCGTCGACCCCGACGAGCTCGCCTGACTCTCAGCCTGGTGGGCCAGCACTCCCCCCATGGTGCGCTGGCCCAGCCGGGCGGAGCGGGACTCAGGCGACGCGGCGCTTGAGCTTGCGGCGCTCCCGCTCGGAGAGCCCGCCCCAGATGCCGAAACGCTCATCGTGACCCAGTGCGTACTCCAAGCACTCGGCCTTGACCTCGCAACGCGAACAGATCCGCTTCGCCTCGCGGGTCGATCCGCCCTTCTCCGGAAAGAACGCCTCCGGGTCGGTCTGCGAGCACAGGGCCCGCTCCTGCCACTCCGGCGCGTCTCCGATGAGGTCGGCCACCTCCAGTGGGCCGTCCATCAGCCTGCCTCCTTCTTGCGCACCGGCCGCGTCGCCGGCGCAACCCCCCACGCGGAAGGCGTGTCTTTTGTCCGAACGGAGTAGTTTCAGTTGATCCTAGGGAACAACCAAAGATCCTATTCGAACAACCCCAGTGAAATTACACGCGTGTAATGCGTGCGTCGTCAAGCCGAACCTGATAAAAGGACTCGCTTTCTCGGCGCGCCGTGCGCGACTCGCGGGAGAAGCGCGCGAGTCACCATGGCCCCTATCGATTCAGCCCCCGCCGGGGTAACGCCCAGCGCCGCAAGTCACGCGGTGCCTCAACGTGGCGCGTACGCCGTCGTGCGCTCCCGGGCCGGGCGGCCAGCCGCAGCGGCGATCGAGCGGAGCTGCTCGACGGTACGCGCGGAGCCGTTGGCAGAGCCCGCCATCCGCGAGATCGTCTCCTCCATCAGCGTGCCGCCGAGGTCGTTGCAGCCACCCTTGAGCATCGCGACTGTACCCTCGTCGCCCAGCTTTACCCACGAGCACTGGATGTTGGCGATCCGCCCGTGGAGCAGGATCCGCGCCATCGCGTGCACGACCCGGTTTTCCCGCCAGGTGGGCCCGGGGCGGGCGACGCCGGCGAGGTAGATCGGCGCGTTTGTGTGCACGAACGGCAGTGCCACGAACTCGGTGAACCCGCCCGTACGGTCCTGTACCTCGGCCAGCACGCGGAAGTGCCCGAGCCAGTGGCGGGGGTGGTCGACATGGCCGTACATCATCGTGGAGCTGGACCGGACGCCGAGCTCGTGGGCGGTCGACACGACCTCGACCCAGGTGGCGGCCGGGAGCTTGCCCTTGGTGAGCACCCAGCGGACCTCGTCGTCGAGGATCTCGGCGGCGGTGCCGGGGATCGTGTCCAGCCCTGCCTCGCGAAGCATGGTCAGCCAGTCGCGGATGGACATACCCGCCTTGCTCGCCGCGGTGACGATCTCCATCGGCGAGAACGCGTGCACGTGCATCTGCGGCACCCGCTCCTTGACCGCGCGGACGATGTCGGCGTACGCGGTGACCGGCAGCTTGGGGTCGATGCCACCTTGCATGCACACCTCTGTCGCGCCGGCCCGCCATGCCTCCTCGGCCCGGTCGGCGACCTGGTCCACGGAGAGCCGGAACGCGTCAGCGTCCCGCTCGCGCTGGGCGAACGCGCAGAAGCGGCAGCCCACGTAGCAGACGTTGGAGAAGTTGATGTTCCGGTTGACCACGTACGTGACGTCGTCGCCAACCGCGTCCCGGCGCAGGTCGTCCGCGATCCGGCAAAGCTCGTCGAGCGCCGCCCCGTCAGCCTCGAAGAGGGCCATGGCGGCGCCCTCGTGCCGCAGCTCCAGGAGCGCGGCAGGGTCGCTGGCCGCCAGCCGCAGCGCCGCCGCGACAGGCGTGGAGGGCAGGACCGCCGGGCCGGAGACGGAGGCGGCCACCTCGGACCAGTCGCCGTACACAGAGTCGAAGTCGCCGCGGCGGTCGTCGGTGCGGCCCTCGGTGTCGATCTCCTTGTGGAGGTCGACGCGGCCGGCCGGGATCGCGTCGTCCGGCTCCTGCCAGGGGCGGCCGACCAGCTCGGCGTCCGGGTCGGCCAGGCCGGTCTCCAGGGACAGCGCGGCCACGTGCGGGAGTACGCGCGGGTCGAGCCACGGGTCGCCGCGCACCACGTACTCGGGATAGATGGCCAGGCGCTCGCGCATGGTGAAGCCCGCAGCGGCCGTGTGGCGGGTCAGCTCCTCGATCTGCGGCCAGGGGCGCTCGGGGCTGACGTGGTCGGGCGTCACCGGCGACACGCCGCCCCAGTCGTCGATGCCGGCGCGCAGCAGCAGGTCGTACTCGCCGGCGATGAGGTTGGGCGGTGCCTGGATGCGGGCCCGGGGCCGAGCAGGATGCGGGCGACGGCCACCGTGGCGGCCAGGTCGTGCAGCTCGGCGTCGGGCATGCCGCGCATCGCCGTGTCCGGCTTGGCGCGGAAGTTTTGCACGATGACTTCCTGGATGTGCCCGTACTGCCGGGCCGCCCGCCGGATCGCGAAGAGCGAGTCGGCCCGCTCGGTCAGCGTCTCGCCGATCCCGATCAGGATGCCGGTGGTGAACGGCACGCCCACCCGCCCGGCGTCCTCCAGCACCCGCAGGCGGACGGCGGGCTCCTTGTCCGGTGAGCCGTAGTGCGGGCCGCCCGGCTCGCTCCACAGCCGCGTGGCCGTGGTCTCCAGCATCATGCCCATGCTGGCCGCGACCGGCTTGAGCCGCTGGAGGTCGGCCCAGGAGAGCACGCCGGGGTTGAGGTGCGGCAGCAGCCCGGTCTCCTCCAGCACGGCGATCGCGCTGGCCCGTACGTAGTCCAGAGTGGAGTCGTAGCCCCGCTCGTGCAGCCACTCGCGGGCCGCCGGCCACCGCTCCTCCGGCCGGTCGCCGAGCGTGAAGAGCGCCTCCTTGCAGCCCTGCGCGGCGCCGTCGCGGGCGATCTGGAGCACCTCGTCGCGCTCCAGGAAAGCGGCCGGCAGCCGGTGCGGCACGGTGGCGAACGTGCAGTAGTGGCACCGGTCGCGGCAGAGCCGGGTGAGCGGGATGAAGACGTTCTTGGAGAACGTGACGACGCCTGGCCGCCCCGCGTCGCGCAGCCCGGCGTCGCGGATGTCACCGGCGACACTCAGAAGCTGGTCAAGTGGCTCGCCGCGGGCGGTCAGCAGCGCGGCCGCCTCGTCCACGTCGAGCGCCCGCCCTTCGGCGGCCCGGTGCAACGCGCGCCGGAGGCTGGCTTCGGTGGGCCGGGCTTCGGTGTGATCAGCCACCCGACGAAGCCTACGGCGATGCGGCGTGGGGAGGGCAGTTGCCCTCCCCACACACCGTTCGGGAATCTTTCGGCGACTCGGTGAGTCGCGCGGGTTATCGCTGGACGGGCCGGGTCGGGTCGTCGCCGAGGCCGCCCGGCGGGGGCGGCGGGAAGCCGGCCGAGGGCAGCTGGCTGGCCGGGTTGATCAGCTGGGTCTGCTGGCCCGGCTCGGTCGGCGGCACCTGCTCGTGACTGGGCGGGGTGCTTATCGGTGCCTGCGGCGGCACGGCCGGCATCTGCGGCACCGGTGCGGTGGGCGGACCCGCCGGGCCGGCACCGTATGGCTGGGCGGGCTGCTGGGCCGGCTGGCCATACGGGTGCGGGTAGGCGGCGGTGGGCTGCCCGTACGCCGGCGGGTAGCCCTGCTGCGGGTACCCCGGCTGCTGGCCGTAGCCCTGCGGGTAGCCAGGCTGCTGCCCGTATGCCGGCTGGCCGTACATGCCCGGCTGGGGCTTGGGCTTCGGCACGAAGTAGAGGCCGCGGGCGATCCGGACCAGCGCGTACGTCGCGATGGCGAGCACCGCCAGCATGGCGATCCGGACGAGGAACGCCTTCAGCGCGTTGAAGACGCTGTCGTCGGCGATCTTCACGACGCCGATGAAGAGGCCGAAGATCACGCCGAAGAAGGCGGCCGCGGCGTACTCGATCAGGGCCACCAGCGTGATGACCTTGGCCCGCCCCAGCGCCGGCTGGAGATGGTTGGCCAGGAGCACCGCGAGGAACGGCAGGCCGATCGTGACGAGGTTGACGAAGCCGTCGAAGCTGCCGGCGGCGTTGCCCGTGAAGGTCTCGAAGTCTCCGGTCGGGATGAGGCTGAGGATGGCCACGAAGAGCAGCACCGCCGTGGCGCCCAGGAGCACCAGGGCGGCGAGCTCGCGCAGCGGCTTGGTGAACTGGCTGGCCGACGTCCCGTCGCTCGGCTTGGCCTCGGGTTGGGTTGTCAAGGCTCCCCCTGGGGTGGCGGACAAAGCGGTCTGCGCCCGTGAGCCTAGCGGGCCGGGGGTAGTACCGCTGCGCTCCCATGGCCTGCGGGAGGATGGGGGATGCGGATCGTGGTACTGGCCGGAGGCATCGGCGGGGCTCGTTTCCTGGTCGGCGTGCGCGCGTACGCCCGCGAGGTGGGCGCCGAGGTCACCGCCGTGGTCAACGTCGGGGACGACGCATCCATGCACGGGCTCCGGATTTGTCCTGATCTGGACAGCGTGATGTACACGCTTGGTGGCGGCGCCGATCCGGAACGTGGCTGGGGTCGGGTCGGCGAGACGTGGACCGTGAAGGGCGAGCTTGCCGCGTACGGCGCCGAGCCCACCTGGTTCGGCCTCGGCGACAAGGACATCGCCACCCACCTGGTACGCAGCACGATGCTGACCGCCGGCTACCCGCTCTCCGCGGTGACCGAGGCGCTCTGCGACCGGTGGCAGCCCGGCGTGCGGATGCTGCCGGCCAGCGACGACCGGCTGGAGACCCACGCCGTGGTCGATCTCGACGGCGAGCAGAAGGCAATCCACTTCCAGGAGTGGTGGGTGCGGTACCGGGGCAACCTGCCGACCGAGCGCTTCGTCTTCGTCGGCGCGGAGTCGGCCAAGCCCGCGCCCGGGGTGCTCGACGCGCTCGCCGCGGCCGACGTGGTACTGCTGGCGCCAAGCAACCCGGTGGTGAGCATCGCGCCGATCCTGGCCGTGCCGGGGCTGCGCGAGGCGGTCGCCACGGCCGCCGCCCCGGTGGTGGGGATCTCGCCCATCATCGGCGGCTCCCCGGTGCGGGGCATGGCCGACAAGTGCCTGGCGATCGTGGGTGCGGAGTGCACCGCGGCCGGCGTCGGCTCGCTCTACGGCGCCGACCTCCTTGACGGCTGGCTGGTGGATACGACCGACGAGGGTGCGACGGTGCCGGGCGTGACGGTACGCGCCGTTCCACTGTGGATGACCGACGAACAGGCGACCACCGCGATGGTGCGCGCCGCGATGGAGCTGGCGTGAGGTTGGAAGTACTGGCGGTCACCGGGATCGGCGACGTCTCCCCCGGCGACGACCTGGCCGCCCTGATCGCGGGCGCGGCCCCCTGGCTGCGCGACGGCGACGTGCTCGTCGTCACCAGCAAGATCGTGTCCAAAGCGGAGGGTCGGCTTGTCGACGTGCCGACCGACGGTCCCGAGCGGGCCGCCGCCCGCGACGAGGTACTCGCCGCGGAGACCGCGCGCAAGGTGGCTACCCGCGGGCAGACCCGGATCGTGCAGACCCACCATGGGTTCGTCATGGCCTCCGCCGGCATCGACGCCTCCAATGTGGACCGCGAGCGGCTTGTGCTGCTGCCCAAGGACCCGGACGCCTCGGCCCGCGCGCTCCGGGCGGCGCTGCGCGAGCGGCACGGCGTCGACGTGGCCGTGGTCGTCTCCGACACGATGGGCCGCCCGTGGCGCAACGGCCTCACCGATGTCGCGCTCGGCGCCGCTGGCATCGCGCCGATTCGCGACCACCGCGGCGAGACCGACCCGTACGGCAACGAGCTGAACATCACCCAGATGGCCGTGATCGACGAGCTGGCCGCCGCGAGCGAGCTGGTCAAGGGAAAGACCGACCAGGTGCCGGTCGCGGTGGTGCGCGGCTACATGTCCAGGCCCGGCGACGACGGCCCCGGCGCGGTGCGGCTGGTGCGCGAGGCGGCGTCCGACATGTTCTCGCTCGGCACCGCCGAGGCACGCGCGGCGGGCCTGCACGCGGCCGCGCTGCTGCCCGTCGACCCGCCGCCGGCCGAGGAGCCGGCGGAGTCGGCCGCGGTGGAGCGGGCGATCGCCGCGGTGGCCGGCGTGGTCGCGCCCGGCACGCTTTTTACCCACATTCCAGACGAAGGGGTACGGGCTACGCCGCCCCGGTCCACGGACGCCGCAGCCCTGGTGCGCTTCGGCACGGACCTGCACCGGTTGCGGGCCGCTCTGGCCGCCGAGGGCGCCGAGGCGGTGCCCGTGCTCCCGGTCCTGCCGGGCTGATTCATCTCGTGCGGGCCCGGGGTGGCCCGTCTCTCGCGTAGGTGGCGTGAGTTTCGGCTACGGCTGACAGTCGTACCGGAACAGTATTGACATGTTTCGGTGTTCCGTTCGAAACTTGTCGATGTCGGCATCGGTGATCATCGATCGCGGCGCCGCGCCCACCACCCCACCCCGGAAGGAGAGCCCCGGTGAACATCAGCTCGGGCCGCTCTAGGTTCCGATCGACGGTCATCGTGCTGGCAGTAGCGGTGCTCGCGGTCACCGGAACGGTAACTGTGTTAACGAGAACCTCCACCCCCGCGTACGCGGCCACGGGCGTCGAAGACGACGGCGCCGACTGCCCGGTGGCCAACAACCCCGCCACGTCCAGCGCCAGGCTCCCGGATCCCTTCCGGAAGATTGACGGTAGTCGCATCACATCCAAGGCCGACTGGCGGTGCCGCCGCGCCGAGATCCGGGAGATGGCGGAGCGGACCGTCTACGGACAAAAGCCTCCGAAGCCGGCATCTGTCACGGGCACCGTCTCGACCAGCAGCATCACCGTGAACGTGTCGGACCAGGGGCGCAGCGCCAGCTTCTCGGCAAGCGTCCAGCTGCCGACGACCGGCTCCGCACCGTACCCGGCGGTCTTCGTCGTGGGTGGGTTCGGCGCCGACACCGCGACCATCCGCAGTTCGGGTGCCGCGGTCATCAGCTACGACCCGCTCGCCGTCGGCCGGGAGGGCACCCCGCGCAACAACAAGCAGGGCGCCTTCTACAGCATCTACGGGGCGTCCAGCAGCACCGGCATCCTGATGGCCTGGGCCTGGGGCGTAAGCCGCCTCATCGACGTGATCGAGTCCTCCGGCAGCAGCGTCTTCCGGACCGACGGACTTGGCGTCACCGGCTGCTCCCGGTACGGCAAGGGCGCCTTCACGATCGGCGTCTTCGACCAGCGCATCGCGCTGACCATGCCGATCGAGTCCGGCAGCGCCGGCGCGCCGATCTTCCGCGGCATACCCGGCGAGTCCGGCGCCCAGCCGCTGAGCAGCGCCTACGGCGAGCAGCCGTGGCTCGGCGACGCGTTCAGCTCGTACACCGGCAACCCCAACGCGCTGCCGGTGGACACCCACGAGATGGTCGGCATGGTCGCGCCGCGTGGACTGCTCCTGATGGAGAACCCGCACGTCGACTGGCTCGCCGCCCGGTCCGGCAGCAACGCGGCGCTCGCCGGTGCCGAGGTCTACAAGGCACTCGGCGTGGGCGGCAACATCACGTACTGGTCCGACGTCGCGGACGGGACGCACTGCGCGGCCCGGAGCGAGTGGCGCACTCCGATCCAGCAGTTCATCCAGAAGTTCCTGCTGAAGACGGGTAACGCCGCCGGCACCATCCGGATCTCCAGCCGCAAGCAGGGCAACCTGGCCGAGTGGCGGGACTGGACCACACCGACCCTGACCGACGGCCCGACCACACCGCCGCCTACGACCCCGCCGCCTACCACTCCTCCGCCGACCACCCCGCCACCCACGACGCCGCCGCCCACGACTCCACCGCCCACCACGCCGCCGCCGACCGGCAACGGCTGTACGGCGACGGTCTCGCTGAACCAGTGGACGGGCGGCTTCGTCGCGACGATACGGGTGACGGCCGGCTCCGCACCCATCAATGGGTGGACGGTCGCGGCGACCCTGCCGTCCGGCGCGAGCGTCACCAACCACTGGAACGCGAACCGTACCGGCACCAGCGGCGCGGTCCAGTTCACCAACGTCAACTACAACGGCTCCATCGCCGCCGGCCAGTCGACCGAGTTCGGCTTCCAGGGCACCGGTACCGGCACGGGAATCACGCCCACCTGCACCGCCAGGTAGCGCTTTTGGTACGAGCGAGCCCCAGGTCTTGTGGGACCTGGGGCTCGCTTGGTCAGTCCAGCCAGACCGCCACGCGGTGGTCCTCGTCGGTGACGTAGACCCGCTGGCCACCGTCGGCAGCCAGGCCCTCGACGTTGTGGAACGGGGCCAGGTCCGCGACGAGCTCGGCCGCGATCCGCCGGCCGCCGTCCGGGGTGGGCAGGCGGAAGCGGATGTGCCGGCTGGTCACCTCCCCGCCCTCAGGGTGGTCGTCGAGCAGCACCGAGCCCTTGCCCAGCGCGTCGATCGAGCCGACCACCGCCTCGTACGTGCCGCCGCCGACGGAGGTCAGCGCCCGGAACCCGACCAGCGCGCCCGGCGGCGTCACACCGGTGAGGGCGTACGCGCCGAGGACCTCCGGCCAGGTCTGCGCGTCGCTGTCGAACATGCCCTCCACGCCGGCCACCTCCACCAGCACCGGCTCGCCCTTCTCGGTCACCGGGAAGCGGAGCCCGAGCAGCAGCGTGCCGGACGGTGTGAAGGCGGCCGCCTCGACGTTGAGCGGGAGGTCGCCCCGGGCGAGGCGGGTGGCCCAGCTCTTCTCCCGCGCCGTACCCCGGTTGATCGTCTCCACGATGAACCTGGTCCGCACCCGGTTGCCCGGCGGCAGTGGCGTGATGTCGGCGGCCGCCAGCGCGTCGTTGACAAGCCGGTGCAGCCGAAACTGGTTGCGCACGATCTGAAGTGGCGCCGCGCCGGGGCGACCCGCGTCCGACTCCCGGAAGCGCGCGACGAACGCACGCTTCGGGCGCAGCGGGCCACCCTTCGAGCCGAAGTGCGAGCCGAGCACATAGACCCACTCACCGGAGCGGGCCAGCGCCTCCCCATCCTCGGTGCGGCCCGTCTCCACGCCCGCGTCGAACGCGGCGTGGTGCGCCGTCCAGGTGCCGTCCGGGCGTTCCAGCAGCAACGCCAGGCACTGCTCGACGGTGCCCTCGTCGAGCACCGTCCAGAACGCCCGCCGCGCGCCGTGCGCCGCCAGCACTTCCGGCGCGTGCACGGGCAGCAGGTCGCTCGCCTCGTTGGACCCGACGGCGAGCTCTACCGAGGTAAGGGTCATTGCCTACCACGCTCCAACACTCGGCGCTCGTCCGCCGTCGTGCTGACGGCCGTAGCCTCGCGATTTCCGCTCATGATCAAACGTAGCCGTCGTCGCCACGCTGCTTAAGGTCGTCGACCAGCTTCTTTACCTCCTGGGCGCGATCGCGGGGGCAGATGAGCACCGCGTCCAGGGTGTCCACGACGATCAGGTCGCGCACGCCGAGCGCGGCGACGAGCCGACCGGAGCGCGGCACGACCACGACGCCGCTCGAGTCGCGCAGCAGCACGCCCGGCTTGTCGTCGGTCGGGTCGGCGCCCACCACGACGTTGCCGGCCGGGTCTGCGGGGAGCACGTCACCGAGCGTGTGGAAGTCGCCGATGTCGTTCCACCCGAAGTCGCCCGGGACGCTGCCGACCAGCCCGGCCGCTGCCGCGCCCTCCATCACCGCGTAGTCGACGGAGATCTTCGGCAGGGTCGGCCAGACCTCGGCGAGCACCTCCTCGCGGGCTGGCGAGTCCCACGCCTCCGCGATCCGCTCCAGCCCGGCGTGCATCTCCGGCTGCTGGCGGGCCAGCTCGGCGAGGAACACCGAGACCCGCCAGACGAACATGCTGGCGTTCCAGAAGTAGCGGCCGGACTCCACATAGGAGACCGCCACGTCGTACGCCGGCTTCTCCTTGAACTCCTCGACGATGCGGATCTCGCCGTCGCCGGCGCCAGCGCCGCACTGGAGGTAGCCGTATCCGGTCTCCGGGCGGGTGGGCTTGATGCCGACGGTCATCAGCAGGCCGCGCTCGGCACCTTCCATCGCGCGGCGGACGGTCGCCGCGTACCCCTCCGGATCGGCGATCAGGTGGTCGGCCGCGAACGAGCCCATCACCGCCTCCGGGTCGCGTCGCGCGATCACCGCGGCGGCCAGGGCGATCGCCGCGCAGGAGTCCCGCGGCGAGGGCTCGACCAGGATGTTTTCCTCGGGCACCCCAGTGAGCTGCCGGGCGACGGCGGCCGCGTGGGACAGGCCGGTCACCACCAACGTCCGCTCCGGCGTGGTCAGCGGTGCCAGCCGCTGGACCGTCGCCTGGAGGAGCGAGGCGTCGGTGCCGGTGAGCGGGTGCAGAAATTTAGGATGACCGGCTCGGGACAGCGGCCACAACCGTGTGCCGCTGCCGCCCGCCGGAATGACGGCGAAAAACATCAGCCCATCATGCCCGCCGCCGATCGCACATGACGGCCGATCAGGCCGCGGCGCGGCTCCATGCCGCCACGTGCACCTCCGCGCTCGACTCCCACGTGAACTCCTTGGCCCGGTCGAAACCGGCCTTGGCCAGCGCCAACCGCCGCGCCTCGTCGTCGAGCAGCGCGCCGAGGTCGGCCCCGATCTGGGCCGGGTCCTCGCTCGTATAGGCCACCGCGTCACCGCCCACCTCGGGCAGCGAGAGGCGCGGCGTGGTCAGCACGGGCGCCGCGCAGGCCATGGCCTCCAGGATCGGGAGGCCGAAGCCCTCACCGTAGGACGGGTAGGCCGCGACCAGCGCCCCACCCAGGAAGCCGGGCAGGTCCGCGTAGCGCAGGTAGCCGGGGCGGAGCAGGCGAAGGTGGGCCGGCACCTCGGCGACCGCGCGGTCGATCTCGTCGTCGTGCCCCTGACCACCGGCGATCACCAGCGCGGGCGGGTCGCTGCGGTCGCGCACCGCCTGGGCCCAGCCGCGGATCAGGTTAGGCACGTTCTTCCGGGGCTCCTTGGCACCGAGGAACGCCACGTAGCCACTGCTGCCGAGGCCGAGCCGGGCCCGCACCCGGGCCTTTTCCTCGTCGGTCGGCGGGTGGAACGCGGCGTGGTCGACACCGTGGTAGGCCACGTCGATGCGGGTGGGATCGGCGTCGAGCAGCCGGATCAGCTCGTCGCGGGTGGCCTTGCTCGGCACGATCACTCGCTCGGCACGGCGGAGCGCGGTCTTGATCGCGCTCCGGAAGAACGTGCGGCGGGACTTGTCGTAGTGCTCCGGCTCGGTGAAGAACGTCGCGTCGTGGACGGTCACCGTCACCGGGCAGCCGGCCCGCAACGGGCAGGTGTAGAACGGCGAGTGCAGCACCTCGGCGCCGACCTGCTGGGCCAGCAGCGGCAGCCCGGTCTGCTCCCAGGCCAGGCGGGCCGGACGGTGGGCCACGGCAGCGGGCGCGGCGATCACCTCTGCGGCGGGCAGCATCCGGCCGTAGCGCTCCACATCGGTGCGGAGGGCCACGACGGCGAGCTCCACGCCGGAGCCGATGACCTTGCCGAGGGCGCCGAGCAGCCCGTCGACGTATCTGCCGACGCCGCCCCGGTCGGCGGGAACACTCGTGGCGTCGACGAGCACACGGGGCGGATTGCCGGGGGTCACTTGGGGTCTCCTCGTTGCGACTCTCGCCCGGGTGGCCCGGGCACTGTGGTTGTGTCCAACAACACTTACGTAAAGCCTACGCCGCGCGGATCGGCAGTCGTTGTCTGCGACGCGACGGTAAGACTTTTCCCAAGATGAGTGAGTCAGGAGTGAGTACTGTCCGGCATTGTGATCGAACGCTTTGCCACCGCTGCCGCGCAGGATCCGGCCCAGCCGCTGCTGACCTGGTACGACGACGGGACCGGCGACCGCACCGAGCTGTCCGGCGCCACGCTCGACAACTGGGTCTCGAAGACCGCGAACCTGCTGGTAGACGGCCTGGGGCTGGGCCACGGCGACCGGGCCGCGCTGCTCCTGCCGCCGCACTGGCAGACCGCGGCCGTACTGCTTGGGAGTTGGGCGGCCGGCGTCGAGATCGTCACACCGGGTTCTCAGATCACGAATAAGAAGATTTCCGCCGATGTCATCTTCGCGTCGGCTGACCAGGTGGCCGACGCGGAGGATTGGGACGCTGGCGAGCGGTTCGTCCTGGGCCTCGCCCCGATGGCCTTGCCGATGCGGACAGTTCCGTCCGGTTTTGCGGACTACGTTGCCGAAGTGCGAACTTTCGGGGACAACTTCGCCCCGTACCCGAATCAGACCGACGACGGCCTGGTGCGGCGCGCGGCCGCACGTGCCGCGGACCTCGGCCTGAACGCCGGCGACCGCGTCCTCGTCGACGCCGCGAAGCACCCCGACCCGCTCGACTGGCTGCTGGCCCCGCTCGCCGGGGCGCGACGCTGGTGCTCTGCGGGGTGCTCGACCCCGCCAAGCTCGACAGCCGGGCGGCCGCCGAGAAGGTCACAACTCGGCTGGTATGACCTCGCGGAGCGCTTCCTCACGGGTCCAGACGTAGAAGCCGGCCCGGTCACCCAGCCACGGCCGGGACCGGGCCTCACGCTCGGTGAGCACCTTTTCGTCCACGTCGAGGAGCACGTAGCGGGAGCCGTCCGGGTTGCCGTCGCGCCAGCCCGGGCCGTAGAGGGAGTCGACGAGGCGGTCGCGCCGCCCTGGGGCTAGCGATCCGTCGACAACCCACTCGCTCGGCACCCGGTACCAGCAGGTGCGGGTGACCTTGGCCATAGGGCTGAACGCATGGTTGCCGTCGACCCACACACCCAGCGTGTCGGTGACCGTCAGCCGCAGGTACTGACTCATGGTCGTCCGCTCGCTCATGGCAAATGAGACGCGGCAGGATAACCACATCGTTGTCGGCCGAGCAGTCAGTGCTTTCGGACGAAACGTCGGAACTCCTCCAGCGAGTCAGGGTTGACCAGCGCACCGGTCGCCACAGCCTGCTGGATGGGTGTACCGGTGAGGATCCGCTTCACCGGTACCTCCAGCTTCTTCGCGCTGAGCGTCCTGGGCACCGCCCGCACCTGGTGGATCTCGTCGGGGACGTGCCGGGGCGACAGGGCGGTACGCAGCTCGCGGGCGATCCTGGCGCGCAGCTCGTCGTCCAGCTCGCGGTCGCCGGCCAGCACCACGAAGAGCAGCAGCTCGCCCTGGTCGTCGCCGTCGATATGGACGACCACCGAGTCGACCACCTCGTCCATGCCCTCGACCACGGAGTAGAACTCGGCGGTACCGAGCCGTACACCACCTCGGTTGAGCGTGGCGTCGGAGCGGCCGGTGATCACGCAGGTGCCCCGCTCGCTGATCGTGATCCAGTCGCCGTGCCGCCACACGCCGGGGAACACGTCGAAGTACGCCTCGCGGTAGCGGCTGCCGTCCACATCGCCCCAGAAGCCCACCGGCATGCTCGGCATCGGCGCGGTGATCACCAGCTCGCCGAGCTCGCCCGCGAGCGAGTTGCCGGCGGGGTCGAAGGCCTCGACCCGGGCGCCGAGGCAGCGGCAGGAGAGTTCGCCCTCGTACACCGGGACGAGCGGGACGCCGCCGACGAAGCCGGTGCACACGTCGGTACCGCCGGAGAGGGACTGGAGCTGGACGGTCGGACTCACCGACTCGTACACCCAGGCGAAGCCCTCGGGCGGCAGCGGTGCGCCGGTGGAGCCGACGCCGCGCAGCCGTGGACCCGCTTGTGGGGTTATCCCGGCCTTGCGGCAGGCAAGGATGAACGGCGCGCTGGTCCCGAAGTAGGTGACGCCCACTTCCTCAGCCATCCGCCAAAGCGCGCCGAGGTCCGGGTGCCCCGGATTCCCGTCGAACATGACGATGGCGGCGCCCACGGCCGGGCCGGAGGCGAGGAAGTTCCACATCATCCAGCCGGTCGTGGTGAACCAGAAGAAGCGGTCGCCCGGCCCGAGGTCGTGGTGCAGCGCGAGCATCTTGAGGTGCTCGACGAGGATGCCACCGTGGCCGTGCACGATCGGCTTGGGCAGCCCGGTCGTACCGGAGGAGTACAGCACGTAGAGCGGGTGGTCGAACGGGACCGGCTCGAAGGACAGCTCTTCGTCGGTCTCCTTCGCCAGCTCGTCCCAGTCACCGCCAGCGTGCAGGTACGGCAGCGTGACCGTGTGCCGCAGCGACGGCAGCGCCTCCTGGATCGCGGCCACCTCGGCGCGCCTGTCGATCGGCTTGTCCCCGTACCGGTAGCCGTCGACGGCGACGAGTACCGAGGGCTCGATCTGCTGCCACCGGTCGACCACGCTGCGGGTACCGAACTCGGGCGCGCAGGAGGAGAACGTCGCGCCGAGGCTGGCGGCGGCCAGCATCAGCACGTACGTCTCGGGGATGTTCGGGGCATACGCGGCGACGCGGTCGCCCCGCCCCACGCCCAGCCGGCGCAGCCCGGCCCGCACCCGCCGCACCTGCTCACGCAGCTCGGCCTTGGTGATGGTCACCGGTGCGCGGGTCTGCGAGTACGCCAGCACGACCGGGTCGTCCGGGGCCAGGCCCGGCATCCGCAGCACGTGCTCGGCGTAGTTGAGCGTCGCACCGGGGAACCACTGGGCGCCGGGCATCACCGGCTGCTCCAGCACGGCGGTCGGCTTGTCGTACGCGATCACGTCGAAGTAGTCCCAGATGGACCGCCAGAAGCCGGGCAGGTCGTCAACCGACCACTGCCACAGGTCGGCGTAACCGGCGAACTCCAACCCCCGCTGCTCGCGCAGCCAGCGCAGGTAGTCCCCGATCCGGGACCGGTCCCGCACATCAGCCGGCGGCGTCCACAACACTGTCCCGTCGCTCATGGCCGTCCTCGTTTCGCTACGGGCGGGCGCGCGGCTCCATAGGAACTGCGCGTGATGATCCGCTCGCTGATGCAGTCATCTTGCCCGGATGCGACCCGAGCGGCGAAACCGGTACGGTGCGCGCATGCGACATCTATGGAGTTTGCTCGCCGGCGTGGTCGCCGCGCCGCTCGCCTGGCTGCTCGTCTCCATGGGCCAGTCCGGCTCGTCCAGCACCGTGGCCGGCTGGGCGGAGGCCCGGCGGTACGACACGGTGGACCTCATCGAGCCGGCCGTCTACCTCGCGGTCGTGGGCATCATGCTCGGGGTGATCGGCACGCTGCGCTTCTCGCCGCTCGGCCCGCTCGTCGCTGGGCTGCTGCTGATCGCGCCCTACGCCGGGCTCTTCGCAGACCCCTTGGCGGTACGGGACGCGGTGCCGGACAACTGGAGCGTCTTCGACCGCGACATTCCGCTGCTGGTACCGCTCGACAACGGCACGCTCCCGCTGCTCGGCGCGCTGCTCGTGATCGCCACGTTCAGTGTCCAGCGGTGGCGGCGGTGGCCGGTCGCGAGTGGGTACGCACCGGAGCCGCTCGTGACGAAGGACGACCCGGACACGCTCCCCGACCTGATCACGGCACCGGGGTCACTGTCCTCTTTCAACGGTTTTGGCACGCAGCCGCTGCTGCCGGACCCGGACGAGACGCCGACCGTACCCAGCCGGCCCGCCGGCACCAGACCGTGGTCGGCGCCGCCCGCCGGCGTGGCCAAGCGGACCGACAAGTAACCGCCGGCTCAGCGACGGCACGCGGCGCTAGCTGCACTTCCAGACGCTTTAGCAGTTCAGGTGCTTGCCCGCGCGGGGTACGGTGCCCCTGCGGATGGATGATGGGGAGGGCACATGCGCCACGCGGGTTCGCTCCTGCTGTCGCTGTTTCTGGCACCGCTGATCTGGATCGCCACCGGCTACGGCCTCAACGAGGTAAACCGGGCCCGGGTCCAGCTGTCGGACGGGTTCCAGGTCGAGATCGTGCTCGGCCTGCTCGCACTGCTCGTGGCCGGCGGGATGTACGCGCTGCTCACCATGGCGCGCCTGTCGCCGATCGGGCCGGCTCTCATCGGGCTGGTCTTCTTCGTGCTGGCGGCCTGGGCCGCGTTCGACCCGAGGTCGTACTTCGACACGATGCCGACCGACCTGCGCGACGGTGACCTGGCGCTGACCTACCCATCACTGGGGTACTCCGCGATGCTCGCCGTGCCGCTGCTCGCCACGCTGCTGAGCCCGCGCCGCTGGCGCCGGCACCCCCATCCGGCCGCCGCCATGCCGGCCGGCGTGCCGCCGTACCCGATGCCCGCCGCCGGTATGCCCCGGGCGCGGTCCCGCCGGGAGGTGCGTACCCCCTGCATTATGGCCAGCCCGCGACGCAGGGGTACCCGACACCGCCACCACTGCCCGGCGCGCCTTACCTGGGCGCGCCCGTGCCCGGTGCGCCGCAGCCGGCCCGCTTCGGCGCCCCCGCGCCGACCGCGCCGATCCCGGTGACCCCGCCGACGCCTATGTCCGCCCCACCCATGTCTGCCCCACCCATGTCTGCCCCACCGATGTCCGCCGCGCCGATGGCCGCGCCGGTACCGCCTACGAGCGCGCCGCCCGCGCCGGTGTCCATGCCGCCCGTTGATGCGCCGACGACCCGGATCCCGTCGCCAGTGGCGGAGCACGAGACGACGACCCGGCTCAGCCAGCCACCTGCGCCGCCGCTCGACGGCCCGACCACGCGGATCCCGACGTCGCCGACGACCGCCGTGCCCTCGGTGACTCCGCCCAGGCCGCCGGTCGAGGAGCAGACCACCCGGATCCAGAGCTCGCCGACGACCGCGCCACGGGCAGTGAGCTCGCCCGACGACCAGACCACGACCCTGATCGGCGCCGGCGACACCGAGGCGACCCAGATGCTGAAGGGCCCGCCGCCGAAGGACGCCTACCCTCGGCCGGCCTGGTCCGCGCCCACCCCACCGCCGATCACCCCGCCCGGCGCCCGCCGGCCCGACGACGACCTCGACGACCCGGAAGCCACCCAACCCGCCCGCTGACCGAGCAACCGTCGCGACGATCGCGGGCCGCCCCGGCGACAAAGGATTAGATCGTGGTACTTAGGTGCCCCAGAGGGCCACCAAGTACCACGATCTGCTTTGGCCAGAAGAAGGAGGTGGGATCGTGAGCGGCACACAGGGGTACAGCCGGGAGGAGTTCCTGGTCGAATTTTTTCCCGACCAGGATGACCGCGCGGAGGTCGAGGCTGGCGCGGAACGCCTTGTTGCTGTCAGCCGCGCGGATCGCCCCACCGAGATGCGCGGGCCGGCGCCGGTCCGCGCCCCGGCCGGTGGCCGGGGCCGGATTGTGAGGCGCGGAGGGTGAGGCCGCGGGAGCAGCGGTCCGGACCACGACGGGCGTCGCGGTAGCTCAGATCTGTGTCTTGAATTGGATGTGCCAGATCCGGAAGGTCAGCGGAAGGCCTTCAGGAGCTGGCGGGCCATCACGATGCGCTGGACCTGGTTGGTGCCCTCGTAGATCTGGGTGATCTTCGCGTCGCGCATCATGCGTTCGACCGGGAAGTCGCGGGTGTAGCCGTAGCCGCCGAGGAGCTGGACCGCGTCCGTGGTGATCTCCATCGCGGCGTCCGAGGCGTAGCACTTGGCGGCGGCGCCGAAGAACGTGAGGTCGGCGTCGCCGCGTTCGGAGCGGGCCGCCGCGGCGTACGTGAGCTGGCGGGCCGCCTCCAGCTTCATCGCCATGTCGGCGAGCATGAACTGGACGCCCTGGAAGTCGGCGACAGCCTTGCCGAACTGGGTGCGCTCGGTCACGTACTTGGCGGAGAAGTCGAGCGCCCCCTGCGCGATGCCGAGCGCCTGGGCGGCGATCGTGACGCGGGTGTGGTCGAGCGTGCGCATGGCGGTGGCGAAGCCGGTACCGGGCTCGCCGATGATGCGGTCTGCCGGGATGCGTACGCCGTCGAGGTAGACCTCGCGGGTGGGCGAGCCCTTGATGCCGAGCTTCTTCTCCGGCGCGCCGAAGCTGACCCCCGCGTCGGATTTCTCCACCACGAAGGCCGAGATGCCCTTGGCGCCCACGCCCGGCTCGGTGACCGCGAAGACCGTGTAGTAGCGGGACACGCCCGCGTTGGTGATCCAGCGCTTGACGCCGTCGAGCACCCAGTGGTCGCCGTCGCGGACCGCGCGCGTGGTCATCGAGGCGGCGTCGCTGCCGGCCTCCGGCTCGGAGAGGCAGTACGAGAACATCGCCTCGCCGCTCGCCACCGGTGGCAGGTACTTGCGCTTGAGCTCTTCGGAGCCGGACAGCAGCAGCGGCATCGTGCCGAGCTTGTTGACCGCCGGGATGAGCGAGGAGGAGGCGCAGGCGCGAGCGACCTCCTCGATCACGATCGCGGTGGCGAGGGCATCCGCGCCGGCGCCGCCGTACTCCTCGGGGATGTGCGGGGCGTGGAAGTCGGAGGAGCGGAGCGCCTCGTACGAGGCCTTGGGAAACTCGCTGGTCTCGTCGGCCTCGGCCGCGTTCGGCGCCACCTTCGCGTCACAAACTGCGCGAACCGCCTCGCGCACGGCCTCGTGCTCCTCGGGAAGCCGGTACGCTTCGAATGAATCTGTCGGCATTGCGCCTCCCCTTGGCGATCTTCCTGCGTGAATGTGAGGATACCGACCAGCGTTCAGGTGCCCTTCACGACCGCGTAGGCTCACGCACTATCGTCGGCACCACGTTCGGCAGACTGAAGACCGAGCGTTTGCCTCATAGACCCAAATAGTCCGATAATCGGTGCCGCCCATGGCGCCCCACCCGAAGCGCGCGACGCGAAGCGCCGCCCAGTGCGAGCGGAGAACACAGGCGTGACGATCCCGTACTCGAGCACCCAGCCAGTCCCTGCGATCGGCGCGGTCACCCCGCCATCCGGCGCGGCCCGGCCACGGTTGGCGTTCCTCGGCACCGGCTACCTCGGTGCGACCTACGCGATCTGCTTTGCCGAACTCGGCTACGAGGTGCTCGGCTTCGATGTCGACGAGGCCAAGATCGCCAAGCTGGCGGGTGGCGCGGTGCCGTTCCACGAGCCCGGCCTCGACGAGCTGCTGCGCCGCAACCTCGCGGCCGGCCGGCTCCGCTTCACCACGGAGTACAAGGAGACGGCCGACTTCGCGGACGTCCACTTCATCTGCGTCGGCACCCCGCAGCGGGCCGACGGGATGGGCGCCGACCTGTCGTACGTCGAGTCGGCCGTCACCGGTCTCGCCCAGCACCTGACCCGCAAGGCACTGATCGTCGGCAAGTCGACGGTGCCGGTGGGTACCGCCGAGTGGATCGAGCAGCTGGTGGGCAAGCACGCGCCGGCCGACCTCGGCATCGAGGTGGCGTGGAGCCCCGAGTTCCTCCAGGAGGGCTTCGCGGTCGAGGACGTGCTGCGGCCCAACCGGATCGTCATCGGCGTGAAGAGCGACTGGGCCAACGCGATGCTGTACGCGTCGCACAAGGGTGTGTTCGACCTCGCCGCGACCGAGGACCGCGAGGTGCCGCTGGTGGTGACCGACTTCGCCACGGCGGAGCTGGTCAAGGTCGCCGCCAACGCGTTCCTGGCCACCAAGATCTCGTTCATCAACGCGATGGCCGAGGTGTGCGAGGTGGCCGGCGGCGACGTCACCATGCTGGCCCGCTCGATCGGGTACGACCCGCGCATCGGCAACCGCTTCCTCCAGGCCGGTGTCGGTTTTGGCGGTGGCTGCCTGCCCAAGGACATCCGCGCGTTCCAGGCGCGGGCCCAGGAGCTGGGCGCCGGCGAGGCGCTGCGCTTCCTGCACGAGGTCGACCTGATCAACCTGCGCCGCCGCACCCGCGTCCTCCAGCTCGCCGCCGAGCTGCTCGGCCGCCGCTCCGGCCCGGCCGGCCCGGACCTCTCCGGCACCCGGGTCGCCGTGCTCGGCGCCACCTTCAAGCCCAACTCGGACGACGTGCGTGACGCCCCGTCGCTCGCGGTCGCCGCGCTGCTGGCCAAGGCCGGCGCCGACGTCCACGTGTACGACCCGGAGGGTATGGAGAACGCTCGCGCGGCTCAGCCCGACCTGACGTACGAGCCGTCGATGAACGACGCCGTCCGTGGCGCCGACCTCGTGTGCGTGCTGACCGAGTGGGCCGACTTCCGCAACGCCGACCCGGTCGCCCTCGGTGAGCTGGCCGCCGGTCGCCGCGTGATCGACGGCCGCAACTGCCTTGATTCGGCACTGTGGACGCACGCGGGCTGGGAGTACCGGGGCATGGGCCGCCCGTAGGGCGAGCCCGTAGACTTCGGGCGCCGACCTTAGGCATGCTTTCGGGGAGTCCACATTGTCGGGCTCCCCGGGAGAGAGGGTGCCGTGGCGACGTTCAAGTGTTCCTCATGTGGCCGGCAGATCGAGCCGGTGCCACAGTGCCCGTACTGCGGTGCCCAGCAGGGCCAGTGGGCTGAGGAGCTGGCCCGGATCGAGCGGTCGATCGCGGAGATCAAGGCCGACGACATCCGGATCGCCAAAGAGGCGAAGACAAACGCCCAGAAGCTCCAGGCGGCCCAGTTCCAGCGCGACATCCTCTCGCATGCGAACGCCCAGTCGCAGGACAAGGTGCGGCAGACCGCCCGGACGCGACGCCGCAGCTTCATCCGCCGCCCCGCGGGAGCCCCGGCGGGTGCACCCCCCGGTCCGAGCAGCCCGCCGCCACCACCCGAGTCGCAGCCGCAGCCGCAGCCGCCGCGGCAGCGGGTGCCCCGGCAGGAGGGTGCCCGCCCAGCCGCCGCACCACCACCGCCGCCACCGCCTCCTCGCCAGCCGCCGCCAGCGCCCGCTGCCGCCGAGCCCGAGCACCAGCCCGAGGCGTCCACCCGCGAGGTACAGAACATCTACCTCGGCCTGGGCGGCCTCCTGCTGGGCATCGCGGCGGTCGTGTTCGCCGCGGTGGCGTTCACCTCGTTCGACGACGTCAGCCGCGCGGCGATCCTCATTGGAGCGACCGCGGTCATGCTGGTCGCACCCCCCATCGTGGCCCGCCGGGGCCTGATCTCCACAGCGGAGACGATCGCCGCGGTCGGGCTCGGGCTGGTGCCCTGGACGGGTACGCACTGTGGACGGTCGATCAGATCCGCGGCGACATGGTACCCGGGGCGATCGTGGCGGGCATTGTCTTCGCGCTGACCGCGCTGGTGGCCGGCTGGTATTCGGTGCTGACCGGGCTGAGCGTCCCCGGTACGCCACGGTGCTGGCACTCCAGCCGATCGTGCCGCTGCTCGCGTACGAGTGGATCAGTGGGCCGGCGGGCTGGGCGCTGGTGCTGACCGTGGTGGCCGGGCAGGATCTGCTGCTCGCGCGGCTGTTCGACCAGCGGGGCCGGCTGGCCGCCCCGCCATGGCTGAGCCAGCCCCGGACCGCGCCTTCGGTGGCCCGAAGGAGCAGGCGCCACCGAAGGAGATCGAGGACGAAGACGGCGAGCCGGCGGAAGCACCGCTGGTGGAGGCCGCCGAGCGCCCGGAGAGCGCGCCGGAGGAGTCCGACGCCGTGGTCACCGACGCGGCGGACGCGATACGCAGGCCCATGCTCGACTCCACGGCCATGTGGCTGCGCCAGCTGACCTGGGCGCTGAGCGCGCTCGCCGTGATCATCGCGCTGCTCTTCGCCGCGGTCGCGACGCTCCGGGCCACCACCCCGCCGGTCGCGCTGGGCGCCGGCCTCACGCTTGTGCTCGCGGCGGCCGTCGGGGTCGTCGGCGCCATGGGACTGGGCCGGCGGGTCGTCGTCGACGTGGCCGCCGGGGCGCTCACGCTCGCGGTGATCGGTGCCGCGGCGCAGCTCGTGGCGGTCGCTGTCCCGGGACGGGCGCTGCTGCTCATCGCCGCGGTGATCGCGCTCGCCGGCCTCGGCGTGCGCGCGGTCCCCGAGCCGTTCCACCGAGGGCCGCAGCTCGCCTCGGCCGCCGCCCTGATCGTCATGGGCGTCGTGGTCGCCGGCACCGCGCTGCGCGCCGCCATCGCCCCGGTCCAAGCGGCGATGCCCGTGTGGGATGCCGACCTCGACGTGTACCACAGTCGTCTCGTCCAGGCCGCTGGCGAGGCGGGCTGGCAGCTAGCCGCGACCGCCCTGCTGCTCACGATCGCGGCCGTGCTCTCGCTGCCGCCGGAGGCGCGGCGGGAGTCGGCGGTCGCCGGCGTCGCCCTGACCGCGCTGGCCGCGCCGGCGTCGTTGGCGCTGCCCTGGTCGGCCGCGCCGTGGCTGCCCGTGCTGGCCGCGATCGGGATCGGCGTCACCGGCCTGTACGCGAAGACCGAGCGCGCCGCCCAGGCGCACGTGGCCGGCGCCGCGCTGGTCGGCCTGGTCGGCGCCGGTGCGTCGCTCGCGCGGCCGGCATCGACCGCGGCGGTACTCGCCGTCCTGACCGTGGCTGGCGTCCTGATCGCCATCGCCGGCTCGTGGCTGCCCGAGCAGGCCGCCGCGCTGCGCGACGAGCCGGCGCCGGCTCAGCTGCTGCGGGCCGGTCCGGACGCCGAGATGGTGGGCGACTGGGCGGCCGGTGGCGCGGCGTTCGCGATGCCGGGAGCGGCGGCGGCCGCTGTGGCAGCCGCCGCACCGGTACGCGCCGACGCCGCGGTGCCGATCCTCGCGGCCGCGTTCGTGGCGGTGTGCGCGACCCTCGGGTACGCGGCGCTGGCACAGGTCGCCTGGCGGCGTATCGCCTTCCCGCTGTCGCTGGGCACGGGGCTGGGCGCGCTGGCGGTGACGGCGGCCGCGTTCGGGCCCCGGGCGCCGAGGTTGCCGACGCCTGGGTGGGTGCGCTGCTGCTGGTCGGCGCGGTGCTGCTCTTCCTCGCCCCGTCGATCGACGCGGGACGCCGGCCCGACCGGCTGCTCGACGGACCCGACTTCGCGGCCGCGGCGGCGATCGCGGGGATCATCGGCACCTGCGCGCGGATCGCCAGCATCCTCTTCCCCGGTGCCGTGCTGGCGGTCGCCGCGCTGCTCGTACTCTTCGTCGCCGTCGGCGTGCGCGCGATGCCACCGGACTGGCGCCGCGGCCCGATCCTCGGCGTCGCGGCCAGCGGGGCCGTGGTCGCGGTGATCGCCGGGTACACCGCGCTCAGCGGCGGCCTGCGCGTGCTCGCCGCGCCGGGCGCGCTCTGGGAGGCCGACCTCAGTGCGTGGCCGACCAGCGCGGGCGGGGTGGGCTGGCAGGCTCCGATCGCACTCGCACTGCTGGCCGGGGCGGCTGCGATCGTGCTGCCGCGCCCGTGGGCGTACGACGTCGCCGCTGTCTGCGTGGGGCTCGCCACCATCGGCGCGCCGGTCGCGCTCGGCCTGCCGTGGTGGTCGCCACTGCTGGTCGGCGGCGCGGTCGCCGCGATCTACGGCGTCGGGGCGGTGATCGCCGACGATCCCCGCGCCGGGCTGGCCCGGGCCGCCGTGGCCGCCGGTGTCGCGCTGCATGCGGCGGGCGCCAGCCTGGTACGGCCTTGGACGACCGCCGCGGCACTGATCATGATCGTGCTGGTCGGTGCGCTCGTCGCGACGCTCGCGCGGATGCTGCCCGCGCTCGACGACGCCGAGCTCGAAGAACTACCGGGCAGCGCCCCACCCCCGAGGTCGAGATGCCGCTCCACCTCGGCCAGATCGGCGGCGCGGCGGCCGGCGGCGCCCTGCTCGCGCTGCCGGGTGCGCTCGCCTCGACGGCGGCGTCACTGGGCCAGGGCGCGCCCACCGTGCTCGCCTGGGCGCTCGCCGGCTCGGCCGCCGGCCTCGGGGTGATCGCGCTGGTACGCCGCAAGGTTGCCCGCTACCTCCCGTACGCGACTGTGGGCATCGCCGGCGGCGCCACGATCACGGCCGTCGCGACAATCCCCACCAACCTGCCGATCGGGGTGTACGCGGCGGCCGCGGCGCTCCTCGGCGTGGTCGCCGAGCTGCTGCGTGGCGCGACGCCTCCCCCGCAGTACGTCGGCCAGCCCACCCAGCGCTGGTCGGTCATGCTCGGCGGGGTCTGGCGGCGGATGCCCTCTGTCGTGGCGCCGCGCGGCCGGTGGCCGGTCAGCCCCGAGATGGGCGCGGCGCTCGTGGCCGCGCTCCCCACGCTCATCGCCCTCTCGACGATCACCCCGGCGCTGGTGGCCGCGCTCGTCGACCCGCACCAGACGGTCAACCACATCTGGCAGGGCCCGCCGGACGACCTCGTCAACCCGGACCGCTCGGTCGACCCCACCGACGTCCTCGGCACGCTGCTGCTGACCATCGCGGCGGCGCTGGCCGCGGTCGGCTTCGGCGGGCGCCTGTCCGCGCCGGACGAGAGTCGCGCCGCGCTCCCGCAGCGGAATGGTTTCGCCCAGGCGATCCCGGTCATCCTGCCCGGCGCGGCGATCACCCTGCTGATCACCCCGATCGCGCTGAGTGCCGCGTGGCCGGCCTCCACGATGGCCGCCCTCGCGGTCTTCACGCTCGCGATGCTCGGCCTGGCTCTCACGCCGCCCCCGCCCCCGCCGAACGCGCCCGCCCGCTGCGGATCACCCGCATCATGGTCTTCGCGCTGGGCCTGGCGGCGGGCGGCGCCGGGTTGGCGGGCAGCCTCGCCACCCGCTCGCTCACGCTTTTCACGCTCGGCGGTGCGGTCGCCGTAGGCGCCACCGCGGCGATCTTCGGGCAGAGCCAGCGGGCCCGCATCCTCGGCTGGCTCTTCGCGGCGGCGTCCGCGATGGGCCTGGTGCTCACTATCACGCTCGTCGTCGGGCTGCCGGCGGCCTGGTCCGCGTACGGCGTGCTCGGCGTCGGCGCGGCCCTGCTCCTGGTCGCCGCCGTCATCCCCCGCCTGCGCCGCCCGGAGGCCTACCGCGAGGCGGCCACGGTGGAGTGGAGCGGGTACGGCGCCGCGCTTGTCGCCCTCGCCCTGGCGTTCGACGCACCGGCCCACGTGGCCGGTCTGCTGGCTGCCTGGGGCGCGGTACTCGGCGTCGCCGCCGCCCGGCCCGGCCGCCGCGCGCTGGAGCGCCGCACGCTCTTCTGGGCGAGCATCACCTGCGAGATCGTGGCCTGGTGGCTCTTCATGGCGCTGAATGACGTGTCCGTGCCCGAGGCGTACACGCTGCCGTTCGCCGCGCTCGCCCTGCTCGTCGGCCTGGTCGAGCTGCGCCAGCGCCCCGACCTGAGCAGTTGGAGCGCGTACGGACCGGCGCTGATCGCCGCCTTCGTGCCCACGCTTGTCGTCGCCGTCCGCGGTGAAGCCAGCGCCACGCGCGAGGTGCTGCTGCTGCTTGGCGCGGTCGCCACGGTCATCTACGGCGCCCGTACCCGCCAGCAGGCTCCGCTGGTCATCGGCACGGCCGTGACGGTCATCGCGGCCCTGCACGCCCTGACCCTGGTCGGCCTGTCGTGGCTGATCCTGATCCCGGTCGGCGCGCTGCTGCTCTACTTCGGCGCCACGAACGAGAGCCGCCGCCGCACCCAGGAGCGGTGGCGCGCGGTCACCCGGATGCGCTGACCCGGCAGCGGCAACAGAGCGAACGTACGGCGCTAGAGGGAGGCGCGGAGGTTGGCGTCCTTCTGCGCCACCACCTCGACGAGCGCCTCCTGGAACGCGACCACCCGCTCCTGGAGCGCGTCGTCCGACGCGGCCAGGATGCGGACCGCCAGCAGGCCGGCGTTGCGGGCGCCGCCAATGGAGACCGTGGCGACCGGGATGCCAGCGGGCATCTGCACGATCGACAGCAGCGAGTCCATGCCGTCAAGGTGCTTGAGCGGTACCGGCACCCCGATCACCGGGAGCGGGGTGACCGAGGCCACCATGCCGGGCAGGTGGGCGGCACCGCCGGCGCCGGCGATGATCACCCGGAGACCGCGGGAGGCGGCGGACTGGGCGTACTCGATCATGCCGACCGGGGTGCGGTGGGCGCTCACCACGCGTACCTCGTACGGGACCTCGAACTCGGCGAGCGCGTCGGCTGCCGCCTTCATCGTCGGCCAGTCGGAGTCGCTGCCCATGATCACGCCAACGGTGGTCATCGCCCCTCCTGGAGCCAGCGGGCGGCACGGGCGGCACGGGCCCGTACCGCCTCCATGTCGTCGCCGAGCACGGTGACGTGCCCGACCTTGCGGCCCGGGCGCAGCTGCTTGCCGTACAGGTGGACCTTGGCGCCCGGGTCGGCCGCGAAGAGGTGGTGCAGTCGCTCGTCGAGGGCGATGCCACCGGGCGGGCCGCCGAGCACGTTCGCCATCGCGACGGCGGGTGCGGTCAGCGCGGTCTCGCCCATCGGGTAGTCCAGGACCGCGCGCAGGTGCTGCTCGAACTGTGACGTACGGGCACCTTCGATAGTCCAGTGACCCGAGTTGTGGGGGCGCATCGCGAGCTCGTTGACGACCAGGCCACCGTCCACCTCGAACAGCTCGACCGCGAGCATGCCCACGACGTCCAGCGCCGTGGCGATGTCGATGGCCAGCTGCTGGGCGGCCACCGCGAGGGTGGAAGGGAGGTCGGGGGCGGGCGCTAGCACCTCGACGCAGATGCCCTCCCGCTGCACTGTCTCGACCACGGGATAGGCCGCGACCTGCCCGAACGGCGAGCGGGCCACCTGTACCGCCAGCTCGCGGCGCAGCGCCACCCGCTCCTCGGCGATCAGCTCGACGCCGGACGGCAGCGGGTCACCCTGGGCGAGCATCCACACGCCGCGGCCGTCGTACCCGCCGCGCACCGCCTTGGCCACCACCGGCCAGCCGACCTCGTCGCCGAACGCGCGAAGGTCCTCGGCTGAGGAGATTGGGCGCCAGCGGGGCACCGGTGCGCCGAGGGCGGAGAGCCGCTGGCGCATGGCGCGCTTGTCCTGGGCGAACACGAGCGCGTCCGGCCCCGGGTAAACGGACACTCCGGACGAGACAAGCTCGCGTACCGCCTCGGTGGGCACGTGCTCGTGGTCGAACGTGACGACGTCGCACCCCTTGGCGAAGGTGCGCAGCGCGGCGAGGTCGCTGTGGTCGCCGTACTGCACGTCGGCCGCGACAAGCGCGGCGCCGTCGTCGGGGGAGGCGGCGAGCACGCGCAGCGACTGGCCGAGGGCGATCGCGGCCTGATGGGTCATCCGGGCCAGCTGCCCACCGCCCACCATGCCGACAACGGGAAGACCGGTTCGGGTATCCATTTCGCGGGCCAGCCTAGCTCTACCTTCGGCCCTCGCGTACGCCTCCTCGGGCAGCGCCCTACCCAGCGCGGCCAGCTCACCCGCCGAGCTGGGCCACGAGCTCGGCGGGATCGGTGACCGGGCGGTCGCAGACGAAGCCGCGACACACGTACGCGGTGGGCTGTCCGTCGATCATCGGCCGGTCCGCGAGCAGGGGCACGCCGGGCCGGTCGGGCATACCGGCGACGACGACCGCGCCGGGCGGGGCGTGCGTGTGGGCGGCCATCCGCAGCGGGTCGGCGGTCGGCTCGTCGGTGACGATCGCGATCTCGTACGGGCCGGAGAGCAGCGCCTCGCCGGTCGCCGCCGCGTACCCGGTGAAGCGCGGGTGCTTGTCGACGATCGGTGCCACCGTGGCGAGCGCCGCCTCGGCCGCCTCCCGATAGCGGGTCTCCCCGCTCAGCGCCGTGTACGCGGTCAGCGCCGCCACCATCGCCGACAGGCCGGAGGGCGTGGCGTTGTCGGTGGGGTCGGCCGGGCGGGCCACCAGGCGCTCGGCGTCGTCCGCGGTGTCGTAGAAGCCGCCGCCCGGCGCGGCGAAGTGGGCCAGGGCCGCGTCGAGCAGCTGCCCGGCCAGCTCCAGCCACCGCCCTCGCCGGTCAGCTGGTGCAGTGCGCAGAAGCCCTCGGCCACCGCGCCGTAGTCCTCCAGAACACCGGCCGGCTCACCCACCACACCGGCCCGTGACACCCGGCGCAGCCGCCCGCCGACGATGTGCCGCTCGGCGAGCACCTCGCCAATCTGCCGAGCCGCCCGACCGGTCACCTCATCGTCGGTGACCATCGCGTGCTCGGCGAGCGCCGTGACGGCCAGCCCATTCCAAGCGGCCACCACCTTGTCGTCGCGTGCCGGCTGCGGACGCCGGTCGCGCGCCTCGCGCAGCATCGCCCGCACCCCGCTCCAGCGCTCCGCCACCGCCGGGTCGGCGCCGTCGATATCGCGGGCCAGCCGCAGCACGCTCGTGCCGTGCTCGAACGTGCCCGCCTTGGTAACCGTGAACAGGTCCGCTGCCAAGGCGCCGTCCTCGTCGCCGAGGACTTCGCGCAGCTGGGCCGGGGTCCAGGCGTAGGTGGCGCCCTCCACGCCGTCGGTGTCCGCGTCGAGAGCGGAGGCGAGGCCACCCTCTGGTGTGCCGAGCCCGTCGAGGAGGAACGCCGCCGTCTCGGCTGCCACCCGGCCGGCAAGCGCGTCGCCGCTCAGCCGCCACAGGTGGGTGTACACCCGCAGGAGCAGCGCGTTGTCGTAGAGCATCTTCTCGAAGTGCGGCACGGTCCAGGTGGCGTCCACCGAGTAGCGGGCGAAGCCGCCGGCCAGCTGGTCGTAGATGCCGCCGCGGGCCATCGCCTCGGCGGTGTGCTGCACGATCTCCAGGCTCGCGGCCGAACCGGTGCGCTGGTAGTGGCGAAGCAGGAAGAGCAGGTTCATGTGCGGGGGAAACTTGGGTGCGCCGCCGAACCCGCCGTACACCTCGTCCTGCTCCTTGGCGAGCTGGAGCGCGGCGGCGTCCAGGATCTCGGCGGTGAGCGGTCTGGTGGGGCCGCCGACCGCCTGGGCGCCACCGATCGCCTGGACCACCGCGGCGCCCTGTTGCAGCACGGCCTCGCGCTGGTCGCGCCAGGCGGTCGTGACGCTCTCCAGCAGCCGGATGAAGTTGGGGCGCGGGAAGTACGTACCGCAGAAGAAGGGCTGCCCGTCCGGCGTGGCGAAGACCGTCATCGGCCACCCGCCTTGCCCGGTCATCGCCTGCGTGGCGGTCATGTAGACGGCGTCGACATCGGGCCGCTCTTCGCGATCCACTTTGATGGAGACGAAGTTGGCGTTCATGAGCCGCCCGACGCCCTCGTTTTCAAACGACTCGTGCGCCATGACGTGGCACCAGTGGCAGGCCGCGTATCCGACGGAGATCAGCACCGGCACGTCCCGCCGCCGCGCCTCCTCGAACGCCTCCTCGCTCCACGGCCACCAGTCGACCGGGTTGTCCGCGTGCTGAAGCAGGTACGGCGAGGTCGCACTCCCGAGCCGATTCACCCTTCCAGCCTCTCACGGGTCTCCGGCCCTCACACGCGTACTGCCGCGGTGGTTACGGCGAACGAGTCTGGCCTGGTAGTGCCGCGTTTGAGTCGTTGATTGGTTGATTAGCGGCCAACTGGCCATAACCGACTGCTGCCAGCCTGTGGCAATGCGCACGGTCTGGACGAGGCTACGCCCCGTCGTCACCAACCCCTGGCTCGGCTTCGCGGTGCTGGCGGCCAGCGTGGTGGTGGCAGTGTGGAGCCTCGCGAGCGTGCCCCAGGCCTCGCCGCTGCCGGTACTGCTGGGCCTGCTCCCCTGGACGATCGGCAAGTACCTGCTGTGCCCCTGCGGTGGCACTCGCTGTCGATGAGCGGCCGGAGCCGGTGGTGGCACATCCGGGTGTACGCGGAGAGCGAGCTGCTCGGCCTCGTCTCCCCGGTACACGCCGCCGCCGACCTGTGGCGCGTACACCGCCTGCACCAGGTCGGCCTCGGTCGCACCGTCGCGGTCGCCGAGGTCGCGCTCGACCGGGTGATCGGCATGGCCGGCATCGCGCTGGCCGTGGTGCTCGCCGGCGTCACCCTGCCGTGGGAGATGCTCGCCGCCTTCGGCGCCGTGGCGGCAGTCGCGGGCATTGCCGCGCTGGTGGTGCACCGCCGCCGCCCCGACCTGCTGGCCCGCCGCCCACTGCCCGGCCCGGGGGTGCTGGGCTTCGGGCTGACGATCTCCGTCCTGTACCAGGTGGGCGTCGCCGGCCTGATCCTCGGCTCGGTGATCGGTGTAGGCAGCAGCGTGAGCCTGCTGGGCCTGGTGACCGTCTTCGCCGCCAGCCAGCTGGCCAGCATCATCCCCCGCTTCGGCGGCGCCGACCCGCACAACGCCGCCCTCGCTGTCGGCCTCGCCTCCCTGGGCGTGCCGTGGACCGCGGCCGTGGGCGCGATTTCGCTGGTAGCGGTGGTCCCCTGGATCCCCGCCCTGCTCTTCGGCGGCAGCAGCTTCGCAGCCCGCCGGGTGGCCGCCCTGGCCGCGTCGCACCCACACCCGCTGAGGACAGCCCGCGAACACCTGGCGACCCGCCGCCTCATCCCCCGCCGCTGGGCCCCACCCGCTCTGGCCGCAGACCTCGAGCCCGAGCCCGCCCCGCTCCAGCCCTGAGGCTCCATTTCAAACCAAAACATTGAGCTACCGCGACGTCCGCGGTGGTCCAGACCGCTGCTCCCGCGGCCTCACCCTCCGCGGTTCACAACCCACCCCGCCTACGGCCGGCCGGCAGGCCGCGTCGGTGGGCCTCCAAAGTTGGGCGCACCAATGCGCCCGACCGCGCCCTAACCGCGGGCCATGCCGGCCAAGCGGTGCGGACGCCCAAGGTCGGTCAGGACGGGCGCATCGGTGCGGCCAGCTCCAGAGCCCCCACAAGCCGACGCGGGCCAACCGCGGCCTGGCCGGATGCGCGCAGGCAGGTGTGAGGGTTGTGAAGCGCGGAGGGTGAGGCCGCGGGAGCAGCGGTCCGGACCACGACGGAGATCGCGGTAGCTCGAAATCTCCGTCTTGGGGTGGGGTCGGATCAGGAGGCGCCGTCGGCTCGGAGCGGGAAGACCTGGGCTTGTGCGGAGTCGAGCAGCGAGCGGAGCACGGCCACGATCTTGTCGGCGGGCATCGGCTTGAAGAAGTGGTAGCCCTGGGCGGCGCTACAGCCCAGGGCGGCCAGCGCGGCTCGCTGGTCGGCCGTCTCCACGCCCTCGGCGACCACGCGGAGCCCAAGCCGGTGTCCCAGGTCGACCGTGGCGTTGACGATGGCGGCTGCCGTCGGGGCGTCGGCCATCGTGCGGACGAACGAGCGGTCGATCTTGACCTCGTGGACCGGGATGCGGGTCAGGAACGTGAACGACGAGTAGCCCGTGCCGAAGTCGTCGACGGAAAGCTGCACGCCGAGGTCGCGGAGGGCACTGAGCACCTCGTCGATGACCTCCAGCTCGCTGAGCACCACCGTCTCGGTGATCTCCAGGACCAGGCGGCGGGCGGCACGCGGTGGCGGCGCAGCAGCTCGGCGACGTCGGAGGGCAAGTGGGGATCAAGCAAACTGCGAGGTGAAAGGTTGACCGAGATCGGCACCTCAAGGCCCTCGCCGGCCCACTCGGCGGCGACGGTGAGCGCCTTGTCCACCACGTACCGCGTGAAGGGTGCCAGCAGATCGCTGCCCTCCACCACGCGCACGAAATCGACCGGGCTCAGCGAACCGCGCCGTGGGTGGCGCCAGCGGATCAGCGCCTCCACGCCGGTGGGCGCGCCGGTGTCGAGGTCGACCGCCGGCTGGAGGGCGAGCACAAGCTGGTCGTCGACGGTGAGCGCCTCGCGCACCTCCGCGAGCAGAGCCAGCCGGTCGGTGCTCGCCTCGTCCTTGGCGCTGTCGTACCAGGCGACGCTGCCGCCGCCCTCCTTGGCCTGGTACATCGCGTTTTCCGCGCGGCGCACCAGCTCGGCCACGTCAGCGGAGCCCGCGGGCGCGACGACCACACCGACCGACGCCTCGACCGACATGACCACGCCGGCCACCTCGATCGGCGCGGCCATCTGCTCGCTGACCGCCCGGGCGCGGCGCAGCGCCTGCGGCATCGGCGAGGAGCGGTCGCCGTCGGGCGCCTCAAGGTCGGTCACCAGCAGCGCGAACTCGTCGCCGTCGAACCGCGCGAGCAGCTCGCCGGGCGCGGCCAAGGCCCTCAGCCGATCCGCGATGCCGCGCAGCAGCTCGTCACCGGCGGCGTGGCCGAGGGTGTCGTTGACCTCCTTGAACCGGTCGAGGTCGAGCAGCAGCAGCGCCACCGGCACGTCGCGCACGACCTGACGCAGCGCGGCGTCGCCGTTGAGCAGGAACGCCGAGCGGTTGGCCAGCTTGGTCAGCGGGTCGTGCACCGCCTCGAACTTGGAGCGCGCGGTCAGCGCCTCGAGCGCCTGGTGGGTGGCGGCGTCGTGCAGCGCGGTCGCGAGCGCGTCCGCATACGCTGACAGGGCCATCTGCTCCCGCTGCCCCGGCTCCAGCGCGCGGGGGAACCGCACGCGCAGCATCCCCACGGGCGCGCCGGCGACCGTCAGGCGCACGAGGCCCGGCTCCTCTGGCAGCGTCTCCGGGAGCGACTCGGGCAGGTCCGCCTCGGCCAGCGTGCCGGACGCGTCGCCGCTGTACCGCCGGCGGGAGCCGTCGGGCTGGACCACGTGGACCTCGACCGCCTCGGCGCCGAAGATGCTGAGCGCGCCGTTGACGCCCGCGGTGGCGACCGCCCGCTCGTCGAGCCGGCTCAGCTCGCGCGTCGCGGCGGCGAACGTGGACCACAGCCGCCGCTCCGCCTCGGCCCGGAGGCGGTGACCATACGTCTGCTGGAGCAGCCACAGCGCGGGCGGGAGCAGCAGGAGCCAGCGCAGGTCGCGCTCGATCATGCTGACCACCACGAAGCCGACCAGTACGTTGCCGACGAACATCAGGAACTTCGCCCGGACCGCGCGCAGGAACAGCCCGCCCGCCGGACGGGCCTGCCGCACGGACAGCGTCATCGCCGCGAGCCACCCGGTGACCAGCAGGTATCCCAGAGAGCCGAGCGCCAGAGCGCCGGCCAGGGTCGGTGTGAGCCGCGCGTCGAGCGGGTCGGCGATCGCCCGGGTGGCGATGGCGCCGGCAGCCACGGCCAGCGTCAGCGAGCCGGCGACGTGGAGGAGCTCCAGCGGCGAGCGCCGGTCGCTGAAGTACGTGAGCAGCACCCAGGCCACGAACGTGCCGACGAATGTCGCGGCCGGCAGCCACTCGGCGGGCGCGAGGTAGAGCCCGACGATGAACGCGGCCTCGCCCCACGTGACGCTGACCGCGCCGGCACCCACCCGGAAGCGGAGGCGCGCCAGCTGGCCGAGCGCCATCACGCCGACGGCCACGCCCGCTCGGGCGAGCGGCGAAAGCTCACCAACGCCCGGCACATCGACAGGGATGAGCAGGCCCGCGATGGCGACTGGGAGCGCGATGGCGAGGACGACGATGTGGAGCGCGCGGATCCGCTTCGGCGCCGCCGCGGTCACACGCGAGGCTGTCACGGGTAGCCCTCGCTGATCGCCGGCCGAAATGTCCGCTTGCACCCCAAACAGGGGAAACCGTGGCGATTGTGCATCGGCGCCCCTTCAGCCCGCGGTCCGGGGACAAAGGCCCCCGGCGAGGCTAAGCCAAACCGGTTTGCGGCAACAGGGGTCGCCGGGTCGGTTTCGCCATCAAGTGGCAACACGCGCCGTTGAAGGCTGCCGATCCGGCTCGAGGGAGCGCCCTACCCCCATGAACACGCTCAGGCGCGGTCCGAGCGATCTGTCGGATCTTGGACACTTTCGGCGGGATCGGCTGACGGAGCGTCCGCCTCCTGCCCCTGGAAGCGGCCCGGGAGGCGGCGCAGCCGAGAATTCATGTTGCGAATCAGCAGCACCGTCGCGATCGCCAGCAGCACGATGATGAAGAGCCCCATCGGCCCGGCCAGGCCGCCGGAGCGGGTGTCGCCGAAATTATTCTGCGCGAGCACCTCGACAGCCGTCAGCATCACCCCACCGTACGCCTGTCCGATCACCCTGCGGCGCGCACCCCGCGAAGAGGTCGGTCTCCGGCAGGGACGACTCCACATGCGACGTGACCAGCTCGTAGTCCTCCGTCGGCCACACCCGCTGCTGGATCTCCAGCGTCGCCCGGAACCACGGTCCGTCAGGGTCGACCTGAGTGGCGTGCGCACGCAGCGCGTCGTCGCGGAGCGGGAAGAAGTCGGCGCACTCGACCCGCGTGCTGATCCGGTGCCCCTTGTCGGCGCCCTCGTCGGCCCAGCGGTCGAGCATCTCCTGGTACGGCGACTCGAGCCCGGCCAGGACCATGCCCTCGTGCAGCGCCTGGAACTTCGCCCGGGTGAACGAGTGGTGGTAGTAGAGCTTCGGCGGCTGCCACGGCTCGCCCATCTCGGGGAACTGCTCGGGGTCGCCGGCCCCTTCGAACGCCACCACGCTGATCTTGTGACACATGATGTGGTCGGGGTGCGGGTAGCCGCCCTCCTCGTCATACGTCAGCACGACGTGCGGGCGGAACTCGCGCATGAGCCGCACGAGCGGGCCGGCCGCGGCCTGCGGGTCCTCCAGCCCGAAGCAGCCGTCGGGCAGCGGGGGCAGCGGGTCGCCCTCGGGCAGGCCGGAGTCGACGAAGCCGAGCCACGCCTGGTCGACGCCGAGGATCGCGCGGGCCGCCGCCATCTCGCCGCGACGGATCTCCGCGATGTTTTCCCAGACGTCGGGGCGGTCCATCTTCGGGTTGAGCACGCTGCCGCGCTCGCCGCCGGTGCATGTCACGACCAGCACCTGCACGCCCTCGGACGCGTACTTGGCCATCGTTGCGGCGCCCTTGCTGGACTCGTCGTCCGGATGGGCGTGCACCGCCATCAGGCGCAGCTGCTCTGCCACTTGGAACTCCCCCGGTACCTGCCGGAACCCCGTCGAGCGCCGGCTGCGAAGATGGTCTTTGGACATGGACTCCGCCATTCTGGCCGATGCCTCCGACAACAAGCGCAGGAGACCGCACCCGGTGACCGAGACGCACGCCACAACGAGCACCGGCGCCCCGGTGTTCCCGCCCGGGCGGTATGGCCGCCGGCGGGAGCCAGGTCGCCGCCGCCCGAAGCTGGTCGCGCTGCTGCTCGCCCTGGTGATCGCCGCGGGCGTCGGGCTCGCCGTGCGCCTCTACCAGCAGTACGGGGATCCGACGTACGACGGCCAGGTCCTGGAGTACTCCGGCATCACCGACTCGCAGGTCGTGATCGAGTTTCGGGTGAATGTGCCGGACGGCGGCGCGGCGATGTGCGTGGTCCGGGCCCGCTCCCGGGACGGTGCCGAGGTCGGTAAGGCCGAGGTGCGCGTCGATGCCCCGCCCGGCGAGACCCGGCCGGTCACCAGGTACGTGCTCGCTACCACCGGCCGCCCGATAAATGGGGAAGTGGTCCGCTGCCGGGCGGCGTAACAACAGAAGGCCCACAGCAACAGAACACGTCACGAAGGCGCGCGGTTGAAAATCCGCGAAAAAATAGCCAATTCTGAAGGTGTCGTGCACTGGTAAGTTAGTAGTTCTACCTTGTTCGCCCATTAGCCCTACGGAGGAGATCGTCTGTGTCCAGCACCGATCGCGAGGCGCCTGCCACCTGGCTGTCTCAGGACGCGTACGACCGCCTGCAGGCCGAGCTCAATGAGTTGATCGCGGCCCGTCCGGCGATGGCTGCCGAGATCAATGCTCGGCGGGAAGAGGGCGACCTGCGCGAAAACGGGGGCTATCACGCCGCCCGTGAAGAGCAGGGCAAAGCCGAGATGCGTATCCGTCAGCTCCAGGAGCTCCTGCGCACCGCGCAGGTGGGCGAAGCGCCAAAGGCCGATAAGGTGGCGCCCGGCACCGTCGTCACGATCCACTTTGACGACGACGCGGACGACACCGAGACGTTCCTCCTCGGCTCGCGTGAGGTCGCCGCGACCACCGACCTGACCGTCTACAGTCCTGAGTCCGCGCTCGGCCAGGCGATCCTGGGTGCCGGCACCGGCCAGACGGTCACCTACACCGCGCCCAGCGGCGCGGACATCAAGGTCACGGTGGTCCGCTTCGAGCCATTCGGCGGCTAGGTCGCTGGGAAATGGACGGTGTAGCCCTGCGCCCGCAGTGCGCCGATCAGCTTGTCGGAGTGCTCTGGGCCGCGGGTCTCCACGGATAGCGCGACCTCCACTTCACCCAGCCGCAGCCGCGGGTTGTGGCGGGTGTGCAGCACGTCCACGACGTTGGCCCGCTGCTCGGCGATCTGAGCGAGCAGCGCGGCCAGCTGACCAGGCTTGTCGCCGCAGCTCACGGTGAAACGCAGGAAACGGCCGTCCGCCGCGAGCCCGTGCTCGATCAGCCGCAGGAGCAGCAGCGGATCGATGTTGCCGCCGGAGAGCACCGCGACGACCGGCGGCTCGGCCTTGACCGCGCCCGACATCAGCGCCGCCACGCTCACCGCGCCGGCCGGCTCCACCACGAGCTTGCCGCGCTCCAGCAGCATCAGCAGCGCCCGCGAGATGTCCTCCTCGGTCACCGTCACCACGCCGTCGACGAGCTTGCTGACGTGCGCGAACGTGATGTCGCCCGGGCAGCCCACCGCGATGCCGTCGGCCATCGTGGACATGTGCGGCAGCCGCACCGGGGCACCGGCCTCCAGCGAGGGCGGGTAGGCGGCGGCGCCCGCCGCCTGTACGCCGATGACCCGGATGTCCGGCTTGAGCGCTTTGGCAGCCACCGCGATGCCGGAGAGCAGCCCGCCCCCGCCCAGCCCGGTCACGATCGTGCCCACCTCCGGGCACCGCTCCAGGATCTCCAGGGCCACCGTGCCCTGCCCGGCGATCACGTCCATGTGGTCGAACGGGTGGATCAACACCGCACCGGTGCGCGCGGCGAACTCCCGAGCGGCTACAAGCGCGTCGTCAACCGTGCTGCCGGCGAACTCGATGTCCGCGCCGTACCCCTTGGTCGCCGCGACCTTCGGGATCGGCGCGCCCACCGGCATGAAGACCGTCGACTTGGCGCCGAGCAGGCCGGCGGCGAGCGCCACGCCCTGGGCGTGGTTGCCGGCGCTCGCGGCGACCACCCACGGGCCCGCTCTCGCGGTGAGAGGCGGGCGATCCGGACGTAGGCGCCGCGGACCTTGTACGAACCGGCACGCTGGAGGTTTTCGCACTTCAGCCACACCGGCCCACCCAGTGCGGCGGAGAGCGGGCGGGACGGCTCAAGCGGTGTGACCCGCACGACGTCGCCGAGCAGCTCACGCGCCGCCTGCACGTCCTCCAGTGTCAGAAGCTCACTCACGGTTCGATAGTCGCACCATCCGCCAGCTGCCCCACGCGCGGCCAGGCGGGAGCGTGCCGCCGCCACGGTGCCGCGACCTCGAACTGCCCCGCCACCGCGAGCAGCAGCAGCTCCGAACCGGGCGGTCCGACAAGCTGCACGCCCACCGGCAACCCGTCCGGGCGCACGCCCACGGGTACCACCAGGGCGGGCAGGCCGGCGATGTTCCAGGGCGCGGCGTACGGCGCGTACCGGATGTTGGCGGTCATGTTCGCCGTCCAGGAGCGGCCCGACCAGCCCTCGGCCTTCGGTGGCGTGGCCGCCAGCGCGGGCGTGAGCATGAGGTCGACACCGTGGTCCGTGAAGAAGTCGATCGAGCGCTCCCGCCAGGCCGCGCGGTCCGCCTCCCGGACGTACCCGCGGCGCAGCGCCCAGGCCCCGAGGGCGACGTGCCTGCGGGTCCGCGGCTGCATCTCGGCCCGGTCGAGGCCCGCCGCCTCGGCGTCCCGCGATACCGCGGCGAACCATGTCGCGAGCCCGCGCATGCCCAGCGACGGCGGGTACACCGGATCGGCCGAGACCGCGTCGTGCCCGGCCGCCACCAGCAGGCGGGAGGCCGTGGCGACCGCATCGCGGTTGGGCTCGTCCAGGCGTACCCCAGCACGGGCGAGCGGAGCGAGACCGCGACCTTGAGGCGCTGCGGCTCGACGAGCTTCTCCGGCCGGCGCCCGGCGAGCACCGCGAGCCCGACCGCCGCGTCGGCGACGGTGGTGGCGAGGATGCCGTGCTCAGCCAGGCCGAACCAGTCGTCGGCGCCGATGCCCGCGGGCACCACGCCTCGCCCCGGCTTGATCCCGACCAGGCCGCAGCAGGCCGCCGGGATGCGGACCGAGCCGAACCCGTCGTTGGCGTGCGCGAAAGGCACCAGGCCCGCGGCGACCGCAGCCGCCGCGCCGCCCGATGAGCCACCGGGGGTACGGTCGGTGCGCCACGGGTTGCGCGTGGTGCCCGACGGGTCGTCGGTCGTCCCCACACTCCCAGCTCCGGCATCCGGGTCACACCGAGCACCACCGCGCCGGCGCCGCGCAGCCGGCGCACCACCTCGTGGTCCTCCTCGGCGACCGGCCCACGGGCGGCGGCCGAGCCGTTCCAGTTGGGCAGGCCGGCCACGGCGGTGTTCTCCTTCACCGCGACCGGCACGCCGGCCAGCGGCAGGTTGGCCAGGTCCTCCTGCTCGTCGACTTTCTCGGCCTCGACGATCGCCTCGCCGCCGCGGACCACCCGGAACGCGGTGAGCACCGGGTCGCCCGTCGCGAGGTGGTCGAGGTGGTCGGCGACGACCTGCGTCGCCGACGTGTCACCGCGGCGTACGGCGCGGGCGATCTGCTTAGCCGTCGCACCGACCCACGTCTGTTGCACAGCCCCTCCCCTGGGTGCGCAGTGTCTCGGCTGGCCGGCGCAGCGCGTACCCGCGCCGAGCAGCCCTCGAGAAGATCAGCGAGCAAGCTCAGCCGAGCGCCTGCTCCAAGTCGGCGAGCAGATCGTCGGCGGTCTCGATGCCGACAGACAGTCGCACGAGATCCGCGGGTACTTCAAGCGGCGAGCCGGCAGCACTCGCGTGTGTCATCCGGCCGGGGTGCTCGATCAGTGACTCCACTCCGCCAAGCGACTCGGCGAGCACGAAGAGCCGGGCCCGGTTGCAGACCTCCACGGCGTGCTGCTCGCCGCCCGCGGCCAGGAACGACACCATCCCGCCGAACCTTCGCATCTGCTTCGCCGCGGTCTCGTGGCCGGCGTGCTCGGGCAGCCCTGGGTAGTACACCCGCTTGACCTTGGGGTGGCTGTGCAGGTACGCGGCGATCCGCTCGGCGTTGTCGCAGTGCCGGTCCATGCGGACGCCCAGCGTGCGCACCCGCGCAGGGTCAGCCAGGCGTCGAACGGGCCGTTGATCGCGCCCATCGCGTTCTGGTTGTACGCCAGCTCGTCGCCCAGCCCCGGGTCGGCCACGACAAGGGCGCCGCCCACCACGTCGGAGTGGCCGCCGACGTACTTGGTGGTCGAGTGCACCACCACGTCCGCGCCGAGGCTGATCGGCTGCTGGAGGTACGGCGAGGCGAACGTGTTGTCGACGACGAGCCGGGCGCCGTGCTCGCGGGCCAGGGCGGCGAGGGCCGCGATGTCGGCGATGTTGAGCAGCGGGTTGGTGGGCGTCTCCACCCAGATGACCTTGGTACGGTCGGTGATCGCGGCCCGCACCGCGTCGGCGTCCGAGATCCGGGCCGCGGTCCAGCTCAGCCCCCAGCGCTCAGCCACCTTGGCGAAGAGCCGGTACGTGCCGCCGTACGCGTCGTCGGGGATGACCACGTGGTCGCCTGGCCGGCACACGGTGCGCAGGAGCGTGTCCTCCGCCGCCAGTCCCGAGGCGAACGCCAGCCCTCGCCGGCCGCCCTCCAGCGCCGCCAGGCACTCCTGTAGCGCGTCGCGGGTGGGGTTGCCCGAGCGGGCGTACTCGTACCCCTGGCGGGGTGCCCCGACCGCGTCCTGCGCGTATGTGCTGGTCTGGAAGATCGGCGGAATCACCGCGCCCGTCCGCTCGTCCGGCTCCTGGCCGGCGTGGATGGCGAGCGTCTCAAACCCGTACGTCATTGTGCCGAGGCTAGTCGCCCGCACGCGGGTACGCGTCACGGCGCGCACGCCTAGTCACCGAGGACCACGCCCGTGGCGGCCGCGATGCCCTCCAGGTACCCCGGGCCCGCTCGGCCTTCGGGTAGCGCCCCACGAGCTCCCAGAACCGGGCGTTGTGGCTCGGCACGACAAGGTGGGCCAGCTCGTGCAGCAGCACGTAGTCGATCACCCAGTCGGGCATCTCCTGGATGCGGTGGGAGATGCGGATCGTGCGGTCGGCCGGGGTGCAGGAGCCCCACCGGCCGCTCTGGTTGGTCACCCAGCGGACGCTCGCCGGTACCGCGGTCCGTGTGTACTCACTCAGGTAGCGGCCGGTCAGCCGCTGCGCCCGGAGCAGCAGCTCGTCGTCGGAGCGGCTGACGCGCTCCTCGCGGGCGGCCAGGCGGGCGAGCATCTTGTCGACCCACTCGGTCTCTTCGGCGCGGGAGAACTGGTCGGGATGAGCACGACCACCCGCTCACCATCCCGGTAGGCGGACACCGTTCGACGCCGGCGCTGGCTGCGCCGTACCTCGACGACCGGCTTGCGCGCTCCAGCCATTACCGGACCGCGCAGCCCCGCGGAACGTTCACGATGGCACGCTAATCCGTACCAGCCAGGTTGCCGCAAGGGCCAAGCGTGAGGTAGCCGCCGGAAAGATTCCTGGTACAGCGCATTTGTCCGGAAAAATTCTTGGGAACTCGGCGGCGAGCGACCAAGGTCACTACCGTAAGTGATCTTTTGCGAGGGAGGACCAGGTCACTCTGCACCGGTTCTTCCGGCGTGTCCCGGCGAAACTGACTTATCCGGTAGATTCCGGCATGCACACTCACGTCGTCGGCTTCCTCACAACGTCGACGCGTCGTTGACATGGAACCGCCCAGACCTGGGTAGGGTCCGGCGGGACCAGCGGCTACATCGTGGCCGCGCAGTTGGGTCCAGGGCCGCGTTTTCGGGCGCAGGCTTGGGGGACGTGCCGGACGCGCAAGCCCGGCAAAAGAGTACAAGGAGGGGCACTGTGGCCACCCAGACACAGACTTACAACGGCTACTGCGTGAAGTGCAAGGAGAAGCGGGATTTCGAGGGCACCGTCGAGGTGTCCAAGACCGGCATGAACATGGCGAAGGGCAAGTGCCCCGTCTGTGGCACGACGGTCAACCGGATCCTGGGCAAGGCCAAGTAAAGATCAAACCAACGCGACACTGCGGAGAAGGGCGGCCGATCGGCCGCCCTTCTCCGTTATATAGACAAGCCGCGATGCCCCGATGTCGTGGCTGAATTACGAAAAGTCATGTCGGCGTGCTGACAGTAGCCGGCCACAAACTGTGGATAACTCGCTCGCACCTGTGGATAACCCAGTGCATGGCGATTTCCGCCTGTGGACAACGAACGACGGGCGGCGAAGACACGGTGACACGCTGTCATGCCATGACAGCCCTTCCACGCCCCACGCTCCTGCCCGGACTGCATCGACTGTGGCGGGACCGGCACACACTTCAGCTCGGCCTCGATCCAGCCCGCGCCGTCGTGCTGGAGGTGGCCAATCCCAGCGCCGTACGCCTGCTCGACCTGATCGACGGCACCCGCCCGGAGCGGGCGATCCTGGAGCACGCCGACCGGATCGGGGTGAGCCGGGATGATGCCCGCCTGTTGCTCGACACCCTGCGCGCCGCCGGCCTGGTGGTCGGCGGGCAGAGCCTCCTGCCGGCGAGCCTGCCCGAGCCTGTACGCCGCCGCCTCGCCGCCGAGGCCGCCGCGCTCGCCCTGCGCGGCACCGACGCACCCGGCACGCCGGCCCAGATCCTCCGCCGGCGGGCGGCCGCCCGCGTCGTGGTGACCGGGCGGAGCCGCCTGGCGGCGCCCCTCGCGGTCACGCTGGCCCAGTCCGGGGTCGGGCACGTCCACCCCGACCTGGCCGGCGTGGTGGACCCGATGGACGCGGTCGGCGGTCCGCTGCTCCCGAGCGACGTGCGCCGCGAGCGCACCGAGGCCGTCGCCGAGGCGATCACGCGCGCGGCACCGGGCACCGAGACCCGCCCGATCCAGCGCGGCCGCACCTCGCTGCTGGTCCAGGCCGGCGTGGACCGGCCGGCGGCCCTCCTGGCGGCCAGCTACGGCCAGCGGCGCCTCGCCCACCTCGTGGTCGGGGTACGCGACGGTGTGGCCGTCGTCGGCCCGCTCGTCCTGCCCGGCGGTGCACCCTGCCTCAACTGCCTTGAGCTGCACAGACGCGATCGTGACCCGGCCTGGCCCGCGCTCGCCGCCCAACTCGCCAGCGAGCCTCGCCCCGAGCCGTGCACCGCGCCCACGCTGCTCGCCGCGGCGGCGTACGCGGCCGGCGAGGCCCTGCTCTACCTCGACGGCGAGGCACCCGACACGGTGGGTGGGGCGATCGAGATCAGTGCCCCGGGCCGGACCCGCCGCCGCGCCTGGCCGCCACACCCCTCGTGCGGCTGCGCCCGCCGCGCCCGCCAGCGATCATTCACACCCGTCACTTTGTCCGAACGTCGGTCACAATAATCCGGTGACCGATATACCGCGCCGGGCCGTCACCCGCACAGCCAGGCTCGCCGCGCTCCCGCTCGGCTTCGCCGGCCGCACTGTCCTCGGACTCGGAAAGCGGGTCACCGGACTGGCTTCCGAGGTGATTTCTCCAGAGATCCAGCAGCGCACCGCAGAGCAGCTCTTCAGCGTGTTAGGGCAGCTCAAGGGCGGTGCGATGAAGCTTGGGCAGGCGCTGTCCGTCTTCGAGGCGGCACTGCCGGCCGAGCTCGCCGGCCCGTACCGCCAGGCCCTCACCAAGCTCCAGGAGGCCGCGCCCCCGCTGCCCGCCGCGAGCGTGCACAAGGTGCTCGCGGCCCAGCTGGGCGAGGACTGGCGCGAGCTGTTCGCGGAGTTCGACGACGTGCCAGCCGCGGCGGCGAGCATCGGCCAGGTGCACCGGGCGGTGTGGAAGGACGGCGAGCGCCAGGTCGCGGTCAAGGTCCAGTACCCGGGTGCCGGCGAGGCCCTGATCGCGGACCTCAAGCAGCTGTCCCGGCTGGCCGGCATGTTCCGGATCATCCAGCCGGGCCTCGACGTCAAGCCGCTGGTGCTGGAGCTGCGCGCCCGGGTCACCGAGGAGCTCGACTACGAGCTGGAGGCGGAGGCCCAGCGGGCGTTCGCCGCAGCCTACGAGGGCGACGACGAGATCTTCGTACCCCAGGTCGTGGCCGCCGCGCCGCGCGTGCTGGTCACCGAGTGGGTCGAGGGCACCCCCTTTCGAAGATCATCAGCGACGGTACGCCGGAGGAGCGCGACACCGCCGGGCGGCTCATGGCGACCCTGCACTTCTCCGCCCCGGAGCGGGCCCAGCTGCTGCACGCCGACCCACACCCGGGCAACTTCCGCCTGCTGCCCGACGGCCGCCTCGGCGTGATCGACTTCGGTGCGGTAGCCCGCCTCCCGGAGGGTCACCCCGAGCCCATCGGCCGCCTGGTGCGCCTGGCCCTGGCCGACGACGCCGACGCGGTACTGGAGGGCCTGCGCGACGAGGGCTTCCTCAAGCCCGACGACGACATCGACGCCCGTGCCGTGCTCGACTTCCTGCTGCCGATGCTGGCCCCGCTGGCGGCGGACGAGTTCAAGTTCACCCGCGCCTGGCTGCGCGCCGAAGCCACCCGGCTGGGCAGCCCGAAGAGCCCGGCGTACCAGCTCAGCCGCCACATCAACCTGCCACCGTCGTACCTGCTGATCCACCGCGTGACGCTCGGCTCGACTGGCGTGCTGTGCCAGCTTGAGGCAAAGGCCCCGTACCGGTCCATCGTGGAGCGCTGGCTCCCCGGCTTCGCCGCCCCCACCGACTGACCGCCGTCCAGTTGGGACGGCTCAACGCCGAAGAACGCCCATACCAACAGAAGTAGAGCTACCGCCCAAATCTCCACCTTGGACCGCGCAGGGCGAGGCTGCGGGAGCGGCGGCCTTGACCCAGCCCGTGATCAAGGCAATGACCTGGGCATTCTCCGAGGCCGCGCGGAGTGCCAGGTACAGGGTGGCCGGGGTTGGTCGTGAACCGCGGAGGGTGAGGCCGCGGGAGCAGCGGTCCGGACCACCGCGGACGTCGCGGTAGCCCAAATCTCCACCAGGCAGTGAGCCCGCGGCCAACGTCGTGGACGGACCAAATGACCCCGGCGGTGGAACGCCGCTAGGGGCCCGGCGCGTGCCGGGCCCCTGCGGCCTAGGTAGCAAGGACTAGAGGAGGCCCATCTCACGGGCCGCCTGGCGGCGGGCCTGCATCGCTACTCGACGGGCGGATCGGGTCGCCTCAGAGCTCGTGGTGGTGCCGGCCTGAGGCCGGCGCATTCGGGCTCTCGACAACGCTTCGTGGATTAGGTGATGCATCACGACTGCTCCATCTCGGGAAGGGACGCGTACGTTGATCGGGTTCATGTCAGGCCGCCAGCCGGACGGCGTTGCGCGACTCGGCGAGCCCATTGGCCGCCATCCGCGCCTCTACCTCGACCCGCAGGGCGGCGTCACGAGCGACGTCCTCCTTGCGCGGACGGCCACGGGGCCGCTTGCGCGGGACCACCGCGCCACGCTCGAAGATCTCGCCGCCCCAGACGCCCCAGGGCTCGGCCCGCTCGACCGCGCCGGCCAGGCACTCGACGCGGAGCGGGCAGTCCCCGCACAGCGACTTGGCCAGTTCCAGCTCGGTCGGGGAGTCCGCGAACCACAGGTCGGGGTCGAACTTCCGGCAAGGCAGGTTCGCCTCGAGGTCGACGCTCTCGTCGACCGGGGCCAACGCCAGACTCATCGCCCGGTCACCTCTCTCTCGCTCGTTGCTTCTCTGCTTGTGGCGGAACGCCTTTTGCTTGTGGCGAACGCTCTGTGCTTGTGGCGAAATGACTGAGGCCGCGGATCCCGGTTACGGGTTCCGCGGCCTCGAGGTGAGCCGGAGGTCTGTCTGTCAGACCGGCCTTCCTCGAGGTGGAATCCCGCGGACGTCCTGCCGCTTCTTGGCCGAAACGCCCTTAACCGTGAGCCCACTCGTCCCGTAGCCGCCGCCATTGATCCATGCCTCGGTCCGGACCGGGGAATCGATCTGGACCTGGACCTGGTCCACCTGCGTCAGCTGCGGCACGTCGGCAGCAGCCAGCCCAACCAGGTGGACACCGGCAGCGGCCGACATCGGAGCGCAGACAGCAGGCAGCGCCGACGGTCGCTCGATCGTGTAGAAGATCTTCACCGGGGCCACCTCCTGTCTTTCTCTCGTCGTCAGATCTGGTCTCGGTGATTCTCGCCCACCCCGGCGAGCAGCATGGTGACTTCGCGCGCGAGGTGTGCCATGAGGCTAAGCCTGTCGCTGGGGCGACCGCAAACGGTTTTACGGCTACTTCGCGGAACTTTTTTCCGGAGGTTCCTCCGGTACAAGATCGTCGACGCTCGCGCCTCCCACCAGGGCGAGCACGGCGTCGCCATAGAGGCTGAGCTTTCGCGGGCCGATGCCGGCGATGGCGACGAGATCCTGCGGGCCGGTCGGCCGCCGCTCGGCGAGCGCGACGAGCGTGGCATCGGTGAAAACCACATACGCGGGGACCTTTTGCGCACCGGCGACACGGACCCGCCACTCGCTCAGCCGGGCGAATAGATCCTCATCCAGTGTGGACGGACAGGTGGCGCAACGGCCCAGCTTACGGTCGGCGCCGGCGAGCAGAGTCGCGCCGCACACCCGGCAGGAGACGACCTGCGCGCGGCGTCGCTCGGGTCGTCGACTCAGCGCCGCGGTGCCGCCCCGCTCGCCGCCGCCCCGCTCGAACTGCGGCAGGAACCGGCACGGCCGCCGTGGCCGGCCGCCCGGCGCGCGGGACTGGGCATACGAGAGCCAGAGCCACTGCCGCGCCCGGGTCACCCCGACGTAGAGCAGCCGCCGCTCCTCCTCCAGCGCCTCGGGCGTCTTCGCGTACGTCGTCGGGAGCGTGCCGTCGGAGAGCCCCACCACGAATACCGCGTCCCACTCCAGGCCCTTCGCCGAGTGAAGTGAGGCGAGCGTCACACCTTCGACCGTGGGCGCGTGCTGCTGTGCGGCCCGTCGCTGGAGCTCCTCCACGAAGTCGGCGAGCGATGGCAGCCGCTCGACCGTGGCCGCCTCGCCGATCGGCAGGAGGGCCGGCGTGCCCACGTACTCCTCCGCGAGCGTGACAAGTGCGGCGAGCGCCTCCCACCGCTCGCGCGCGGCGCCACCGGGCGGGGGCTGGTCGCGCTGCCAGCCGGTGGCCGCGAGCGCCTCGACGACCGTCGCCACCAGCGGCGCCCCGAGGGTGTGGACCGAGTCGCCGCGCGCAGTGCCAGCACGGCCTGCCGCACCTCGGCCCGCTCGAAGAACCGCTCGGCGCCCTGCACCACGTACGGCACCTCGGCCTCGGCCAGCGCCTCCTCGTACGCCTCGGACTGCGCGTTGGTACGGAACAGCACGGCGATCTCCCGGGCCGGGGTGCCCGAGGCGATCAGCTGCCGGCACCGCGCCGCCACCCCGGCTGCCTCGGCCGGCTCGTCCGGGAAGATCCGCAGGTCGGGCTCGGGCCCGGGCGGGCGCTGCCCCACGAGCTCGAGCCGCAGCCGCGCCTCGGCGCCCCGGGCCTGGCGGATGACCGCGTTGGCGAGGCCGACCACCTGGGGCGTCGAACGGTAGTCGCGGACCAGCCGGACCACCACCGCGTTGCGCCGCTGGCGGGGAAAGTCGATCAGGTAGCCGGAGGTGGCGCCGGTGAACGAGTAGATGGTCTGGCTGGCGTCACCGACCACGGTCAGGTCCTCGCGGCCGCCCAGCCACGCATCGAGCAGGCGCTGCTGCAACGGGTTGACGTCCTGGTACTCGTCCACGACGAAGTGCCGGTACTGCGTCCGCACCTGCTCGGCGACGTCGGGGTGCTCCTCGATCCCCCACACCGCGGCCCGCAGCAGGTCCTCGAAATCGATCACGCCGTTGGCGCGCTTCACGTGCTCGTACGCCGCGAAGACCTCGGCCACCTTCGCCGGCTCGTACGGCGGCTCCCGGGTGGACTTGGCCGCGGCCACCGGGTACTCAGCCGGCTCGACAAGCGACGACTTGGCCCACTCGATCTCGCTGGCGAGGTCGCGCGCGGCGGTGCGGTCGGCCCGCACACCGGCCCGGCTGGCGGCGAGCGTGACAAGCCGCGCCTTGCTCTCCAGCAGCTCGGGCATCGCCCGGCCGTCGAGCAGCCGCGGCGCGAAGTAGCGCATCAGGCGCAGCGCCGCGGAGTGGAACGTGCGCGCCTGCACCCCGCTGGCGCCGAGCACCGCGAGCCGGGCCCGCATCTCGGCGGCGGCCCGCGCGGTGAACGTGACGGCCAGCACGTGCCGCCCGCTGATCTCGCCGGTCAGTGCCCGGTACGCGATCCGGTGGGTGATGGCCCGGGTCTTCCCGGTGCCCGCGCCGGCGAGGATGCACACCGGACCGGCCGGGGCGGTCACGGCGGCGCACTGCTCCGGGTCGAGCCCGGACAGCACCCGGTCCGCAGACGGTATTCCCCCCACGGCTAGGAATCATGGCACCCGCCACCGACGTTGGCTGGTGTGGAGCGTCTCCACGGCGCGCCAGCCCCCGGTGCGACCCCGTCGCATCGACCGCCCCACCCCGCGAAGCCCCCATACGGAAGGACCGACAAATGCTCACGATGTACTCGACGAGCTGGTGCGGCTACTGCTACCGACTCAAGTCCCAGCTCGATCGGGAAAGCATCGGATACGAGGTCGTCGACATCGAGCGGGATCCGGCCGCCGCAGAGTACGTGATGAGCGTAAACGGCGGCAACCAGACCGTTCCCACGGTCCGCTTTGCGGATGGATCGGCGCTGACAAATCCTTCGATCATCCAGGTGAAAGAGCGCCTCGCGGCTATCGCGGGCTAAACCAAACCTTTTGCGGAACACGCCCACGGTCGAGAACATGCTCGGGTCACAATCAGTTCATACTGTGTAGTCCCGAATGACCGAGGGGAGGTTGGGGTGCCTCCTGCGCCGAGTCCGATGGTGCGACGTCGGCGGCTGGGGGCCGAGCTACGCCGCCTGCGCGAGGCTGCCGGCCTGACCGGCGACCAAGTGATCGCGCGGGTTGGCTGGGCTTCGGCCTCTAAGCTCTCCCGGCTGGAAAACGGCCGAAGCCGGCCGGACCTCAGCGACGTTCTTGACCTGCTGGATCTGTACGAAGTCACCGGGGCCACCCGCGAGGAGCTGATCGGCGTCACCCGAGACGCTGGCAACACCCGCGGCTGGCTGCGCTCGTACCCGGTGATGACCCAGCGCCAGCGCAGCTACGCCGAGCTTGAAGCGGGTTGCGCCGAGATCTTCGAGTACGGCCCGGTGATCCTGCCGGGCCTGCTCCAGACGCCCGGATACACGCGGGTGCGGCTGCTCTCGTCGCGCGAGGTGATCGCGCCCGACGACGCCGAGGACCCGGAGACCGAGATCGCCGCGCGGGTGGCACGGCAGTCGACACTCACCCGCGTGGCCGAGCCGCCGAGGTACGAGGCCGTGCTCGAAGAGGCCGCGCTCGGTCCCAGGGGTGGGCCGGCGCCGGTGATGGCCGGCCAGCTGCGCCACCTGGCCCGCCTGGCCGGGCTGCCCAACGTGATGCTGTGGGTGCTGCCGCCGTCGGCGAAGGTCGCGGACTGGTACCTGCCGGAGACCGCGTTCTCCATCTACCGGTTCGCCGATCCCGACGACCCCGACGCGGTCGCGGTCGAGGCCCTGGCAGCCGACCTGATCTTGACCGAAGACGACATGCTCGCCCGGTATGGGCGGGTCTTCGACTGGCTCCGGCAAGCCGCGCGCCCGCCCGCCGAGTCCCTCACCTGGATCACCGAGGCAGCCGCCGCCCTCGGCCCGCTCGCCGGCGACGACGCGTACGCGCCGCCGGCCTCCCTGACGCCCCCGGTTCAGCGCAGGCGCCGCACACCGCAGCGCCCCTCGCAGCGGACGAACCCGCCGCCCGACCGATAGGAGTCGCGTCATGAGTGCAGGTCCCCGAATCAGCTGGCGGACGAGTTCGCGCAGCCAGAACACCAACTGCGTGGAGGTCGGCGAGATGGAGACGACGGTCGCCATGCGTGATAGCAAAGATCGAGAAGGGCCGGTGCTGATCTTCGCGCGGGAACAGTGGATCGACTTCGTGGCCAGCGCCAAGGCCGGCGAGTTCGATTTGAACTGAGAATCCCTTGCCCGATCGTGGGAATTCCGCCAACATGGGTGGAACTTCCACGCGTGGATTTGCATGTGAATAGGCACGGCCTGGACGACCGTCGTGACCGGCTAACGGCTCCCCCGCCGCGAACCTTGCCTCTGCCGGGCATGACGGCCTCGGTCTCGGTCCGTGGCTGTCGCGGCAACGGCGGTCACGGACCGAGATTGAACTTTGGGCTAGACCGGCCTGGTCAACCAGCGGTTGACCAGGTAAAGCGCGATCGACGAGGCCGGCGGTAGGCCGACCCGGGCGCCGTCGCCTGCGTCCAGGACCTCGCCGGCCAGCACTCCGGCTATCTCCGTGCGAGTGAACCAGCGCGCGTGCGCGATCTCGGTGGGATCGACCTGGACCGGCTGGGCCGGGTCACCGACGGCGGTGAAGCCCAGCATCAGCGAGCCGGGAAACGGCCAGGCCTGGCTCCCCTCGTACTCGATCGCCCCGACCTCGATGCCGACTTCCTCGGCGACCTCCCGGATCACCGCGGCCTCGGCCGACTCGCCCGGCTCGACATATCCGGCGAGGCAGGAGAAACGGCGCACCTCGTGCCCGCTGCCCCAGGCGGCATTGTTGCCCAGCAGGCACCGGCCGGAGGGGCCAGTAACGCCGTCGTGCACCAGCACGATCATGGCCGGATCGGTCCGTGGCCACACCTGCGCACCGGCCTCGTCGACCCGCGTCCAGCCGCCCTCGGCCGCCGTCGTGGGCAGTCCCGTGGTCGAGGAGTACGGGTGACCAGCGTGCCACTGGGCCAGAGCCGCGGCGGCTGTGAAGAGTCCGGCGTCCCGGTCGCTGAGCAGATGACCGACGTCGCGCAGGCTGACCGCGCGGGCATCGGGCTGCTCGGGCAGCGGCACGTCGACCGCGAAGACCGGCGTGCCATCCGGCTCGACGCCGAGGAACATCCGCTGGTCGACCGCGACTTCGGGCGCCTCCTTGGCGTCCAGCAGCACGAGCGCGCCATCCTCGTCGACGAGCGCCCGGCCGCCGCTCACGACGTCCACCACGAGCACGCGCGCTCGTGACCACGCCGCGGCGAGCCACTCCGGGTCACGGCGGTGGTGGGCAGCGCGGTCCAGAGTGGAGCGAGCCAGCGGCGGCAGGCTCACGCTGTCTCGACCGCCGTCAGGGCGCGCAAGGACGCCTCCACCCGCTCCGCGTCGCCCAGTACGACGACCGCCGTCTTAGCCGGTGCCAGGTACTCGGCGCCCGCGGCGGCCACCTCGTCGAGGGTGGTGGCGGCCAGCCTCGCCGCGTACTCCGGCAGGTAGTTGAGCCGCAGCCCGAAGCCGGCGTACGTGCTGGCCAGAGTCGCCAGCCCGGCCTGAGTGGACATTCCCAGCTGGAGGGTGCCGAGTGCGTACTGGCGGGCCTGCTCCAGCTCCTCCTCCTTCGGCGGGAGGGAGGCGAGGCGCCCCAACTCGTAATACGTCTCCAGCAGCGCCGGGCCGGTCACCTCGGTCGCCACCTCGGCGGCGGCCACGAAGGCGGAGCCGGCCTCGTTGTGCTCGATCACCGAGTGCGGCCCGTACGTGTACCCCTTGTCCTCGCGGATGTTTTCCACCCAGCGGGACGAGAAGTAGCCGCCGAAGAGCAGGTTGGCCAGCTGGAGCGCGGCGTGGTCCGGATGGGTACGGTCGACCGCCGGCAGCGCCACCCGCAGCGACGACTGCACCGAACCAGGCCGGTCGACAAGCGTCAGCGGCCCCGGCTCGATCGGCGGCGTGTGCGGCAGGTCGACCTGCTTGCCGCCACCGTTCCAGGTACCGAGCACCCGCTCGGCGGTGTCCAGCGCCTTTTCCGGCGTCAGGTCGCCGACCAGCACTAGCGTGGCACCGGCCGGGTGCAGCCGCTCGCCGTGCAGCGCCCGCAGCTGCGCCGGGCGCACCGCCTGCACCTGGGACACCTCGGGCGTCTGCACCGCGTACGGGTGCTTGCCGTAGATCCGCTTGAGCAACGCGACCCGAGCGAGGTGCGACGGCTGGCTCTGCGCCACCTGGATCCGGTCGGCTAGCCGGTCGCGCTCGGTGGCGACCTCGTCGACCGGGTACGCGGCGCCGCTGAGCACCTCGCCGAGCAGCTCCAGGATCCGCTCCAGCCCGCTGACCAGACCGTTGCCGGAGATCATCAGCCGGTCCGGGTCGACGCCCGCGCTCAGCCCGCCGCCAACCTTCTGTAGCTCGGCCGCGATCTCCACCGTGGACAGATCAGCGGTGCCGGAGAAGAGCGTCTGGGACAGCAGCGCGGCCCGGGACAGGTGGGTGCGGGCAAACGGCACCCGCAGCCGCACCTCGACAAGCGGTACCGCCGGCCGCCGGATCGCGATCACGGTGAGGCCGTTGGGGAGCCTGCGCTCGGATTCCTTCGGCAGCTTCAGCTTTCGGGTCGGGCCGAGGGCGGGCAGTGCCTTCACTGGGTACCTCCCGCGGCTTCGCCGGCGACGACCTCGACCGTGGCCCGGCGCTGGGGCACCAGCGCCGCGGCGGCCTCCTGGATCTGCTCCTCGGTGACCTCGCCGACCAGTCGGGGCAGGTCGTTGAGCAGCTCGGGGGTGCCGCGCTGCTGCTCGAGGACGGCCATCCGCAGCGCCCGGCCCAGTGCCGCGTCGGCGTCACGCAGCAGGTGCGTGGCCATCCTCGCCTGGGTGCGCGCCAGCTCGCCCTCGGCAAGCCCGTCGGTGGCCAGCCGGTCAAGCTCCTCGTCGACCGTGCGCAGCACCTTGTCGACGTCGCCGCCCGGCGGCAGGTGGGCCTGGAGCAGGAAGGCGGTGGGATCGCGTACCTCCCACGGCTCGCCCATGAAGCCGAGGTAGCCGCCGACCGAGGTCACCGTACGGTCGCGCAGCACCAGCCGCTCGACCAGGCGGGACGCCTCGCCGTCGGTGAGCACCTCGGCCAGCACCACGTACGGCAGGTAGGCGGCGTAGTCGGCGACCGGGTCGGGCACCCGCCAGGCGCTCGCCAGCGCGGGGAGCGGGGCCAGCGCGTCGGTGTACGACTCGCGCCGCTCGGCGGTCAGGTCGGGCTCGGCGAAGCTCGGCCGCTCCGGCGCCGGGCGGGCCGGTACGTCACCGAAGTGCCGCTGCACCATCTCCAGCGTCTCGGCGAGGTCGAGGTCACCGGCGACCGCGAGGACCGCATTGCCGCTGGCGTAGTAGCGCTCGAAGAACTCGGCGGCGTCGGCGACGGTGGCGCTTTCAAGGTCGTCGAAAGACCCGTACCCGTCGTGGGCGTTGGGGAACGTGTCGAACATGACCGGCGGCAGCTTGAGCCACGGAAAGCCGCCATACGGCCGGTTGAGCACGTTGACCCGGATCTCCTCCTTGACCACGTCGACCTGGTTGCGGAGGTTTTCCTCGGTCAGCCGCGGGCCGCGCATCCGGTCGGCCTCGAGGAAGAGCGCCCGCTCCAGCGCGTTGGCCGGGAGGGTCTCGTAGTAGTCGGTGAAGTCCAGGTGAGTCGAGCCGTTGAACGTGCCGCCCGAACCCTGCACATGCCGGAAGTGCGCGAGTTTCTCCAGGTTTTCAGAGCCCTGGAACATGAGGTGCTCGAAGAGGTGGGCGAACCCGGTGCGCCCCTCGGGCTCCGAGCGGATGCCCACGTCATACACCACGGCGACGCCGATCACCGGTGCGCTGCGGTCCGGCGCCAGCACCACCCTCAGACCATTGTCGAGCGTGTGCCGCTCCACTGGATACTTCGTCGCTGGGACTTTGGGTCTGCGCGCCACACGGCGACACTAGCGCGTCACAGCCCGGGGCGGTCGCGAAGCCTCGCGGCGTGAGACCGTTGGGTGTGCGTGTTGTCGGGATAAACCTGTACCCGGTGAAGTCGACCCGGGCACGTCCCGTGGATCGCGCGCAGGTCGAGCGGTGGGGGCTGGCCGGCGACCGGAGGTGGGCCGTGATCGCGCCGGACGGCGAGCCGATCACCGCGCGGCGCTGCCAGGCGCTCTTCATGGTCACGGCGACCACCGCACCCGACGGCGGTCTGCTGCTCACCGCACCGGGTGCGCCGGACCTCGTGGTGCCTCTGCCCGAGCCGGCGCACACAGTTTCCGTGCGGTTCTGGAATCTGGAGCGCGCGGCGGTGGGCGGCGACGCGGCCGACGAGTGGCTGACCGCGACGCTCGGGCGGCCGGCGCGCCTTGTGTGGCTGGCCGATACGGCGGCCCGTGCGGTGCCGGCAGAGGCCGGTGGGGAGCCCGGCGACGTGTTCAATCTCGGCGACACCGCGCCGATCCACCTTGTCACGCTCAAATCGCTGCGCCGCCTCGACGACTGGATCGCGGAGACCGCCGTCGAGCGCGGCGAGGAGCTGCCCGAGCCGCTGGACGTGGGTCGCTTCCGGGCAAACGTCGTGCTGGACGGCGCGCTGGCCTTCGCCGAGGACGACTGGAAGCGGCTGCGAATCGGCGCCGTCGACTTCCGGGTCGCGGGGCCGTGCGGGCGGTGCGTCATGACGACGATCGATCCGGAGACCCGCGCGGGTGGCAAGGAGCCGATCCGCACGCTGGCCCGGCATCGCAGGTCGGGCGGCTGGGCTTGGTTCGGCATGCAGCTCGTGCCGGAGACGCTTGGCGAGATCGCGCTGGGCGACCCGGCCGAGGTCCTGCCATAGAGGATCTTTTCCAAGACCGAGATTTGAGCTACCGCGATGTCCGCGGTGGTCCGGACCCAATGCCACTCACCTTAGTTTGATCTTGGTGGTGGGTGGGTTGGTGTGGCGGGTGCCGGTGTCGTGGGGTTGTTTGACTCGGTAGCTGTTGTGGCGCATGCGTTTGACGACGCGGGGGTAGCTGCGGTGGCGGTGTTGGTTGAGGTGTCGGTGGTGGGTGATGTCGGCGCCGATGGCGGCGATGAGGTGGTGGCGGTGGTCAGGGGGAAAATGCCGTCGGGTCTTGGACCCGACGGCGCAGGATACGCACGGTGCGGTGGAATTTGACCTGGTCGGGATCGATGTCGGCTTCGGTGGCGGCCTGGCAGATCAGGGCGCTGATCGCGTAGTGGGTCAGCAGGTAGCCGTAGATTTCTTGGGTCACCATGGCCGGGCTTTTCGAGCGTAGGACCCGTCCGGGGCCGCGCAGGTGGGTTTTGAGTTGGCCGTTGCTGGTTTCGTGGTCCCACCGTTGGTGGTATGCCTCGGCCAGCACGGCGGCCGGGGCGTCGGCCGGGTCCAGGATGCTGGTGAGCAGGCTGATCGGTTCGTCGTTGTCCGCGCGGTCGGTGACCTGATAGGACACGACCCGGGCGATGCGGGCGCGGTGCGGGTCGATGTCGGCCCGGGTGGCCGGGTCACGGGCCAGCGCGAGGATCCGGTCACGTTCGCTTGGACGCGTCCGGGAGGCATACACCACGGTCAGATACGAGCCGTCGGGCAGATCTTGCACGACGGGTAGGGCGATCGCGCCGCCAGCGCCACCGGCCCGCCACAACACGTCCGCGCCGGTATCGGTAGCCGCACACCAGTCGCGCCAGCCGTAGAAGTTACGATCGGCCAACAGCAGCATGCCCGGCTCCAGCAACGGATACAACCCACGGGCCAGGCTCTGCTCCCCTGCCCTTTACCCACGACCGGCCCGATCACCGCACCGATCGGCGCCCGCGAACCGGTCTCGACCAACGTGACCAACCTGGCCTTGGGAAACGCCGAACGTCTCGTAGCCCCGCCGGCATAGCCGAAGAACTCCGCGTTGGCCGGACTATCCGGCACATCAAGCTCACTTCCATCGACCGACACCAACCGCCGCCCAGCCAGCCACGCACCCCGGGTCAACACCCCACACACCGGCCGAGCCACCCGCTCGAACACCTCCCGCACCGGCTCGGCCCCAACCGCTGCCGGGCCTGCGTAATCCCCGCCGAACCCGGCATCGACCAACTCGCATCCCAACACCCCCACGCCATCAACGGCTCAGCCAGCCGCGCGAGCACCCCCTCATAGTCATCCTCAGCGAACAACGCCAACGCCATCGCGAAGTACACCATCACATGCGCCGGCAACTTCCCATCCGACCGCTTCGACTCCCGGCCATACACCGCCACCGCCGCATCGACCACATCCCGCGGCACCGACCCGGCCAACACCCCCACCGAGACCCAGTCCGTCAACCGCCCACCAGCCCCAAACACGACCAGCGATCATCACCCACACCAACACCACCAACCCACACCGACACACCCACCCACCAAGATCAAACTAAGGTGAGTGGCATTGGGTCCGGACCGCTGCTCCCGCGGCCTCACCCTCCGCGTTTCACAAACCGGAGGGGGCACTCGCGTCCGGTGGCGGGGGCGAGGCCGCGCGCCGGCGGAGGCAGCCGACGGTGATGGTGGCGGCCGCGGCGAGCTGGATGGCGGGGGCCAGGGCCAATCCCGTGATGGACAGGCCGACCGGTGCGGCGAGCATGACGGCCACGCTTTCGTGACGCTGATAGCGCATGCCCGGATCGAGGAAGACGACCAGCGGCTCGACGTGCACGCGGTCGAGCACGCCGTCGAGCATCCACAGCGCGGCCAGCCCGAGCAGCGCCAGGCCGGCCGTCGGGATCCACCGCGGCGTCCGGCCGGCGACCAGGAACGCGAGCACGGCGACCAGCAGCAGCGGCACGGCCGCGAGCACGGCCGCGAGCCCGCCGTCCCGGCCCCAGATCTCCAGGCCCACGTAGATCACGGCGATGCCGATGCCCGCCACCGCGACCGCGGCGCTGGTCCGGGTGCGCCGCTTGGGCAGGAAGAGCGCGGCGAGCGCGAGGCAGGCGTACGCGACGAGCGCCGGCATGGTGTGTCGCACCGCGTCGCTGGCTGTGTCCAACGCGCTCCGTTCGGGCACCCGGTCAGGCGTCAGGAACTGCATGCCGGTCCGGCTGCCATCCGCTGTGGAAAGCAGCGAGCTCGCCTCGATGGCGCCCAGGATCAGCACGCCGGCCGCGAGGGCGAACCGCACCCGTGTCGGGGCGCCTCGGCCGCTGACAGCCAGGTATGCGGCGAGCGAGACCCAGGCCAGAAGCTCGGCGGCCGGCAGGAGCGGGGAGCCGAAGAACTCACCGACGAGGTACGTCGCACCGAACCCGCCACATGCCAGAAGCAGCCATCCCCGTATCGACACCGGCGTATGCTGCCACACCGCGTGCCGTAGCGCGGCTGCGGGCGGAGGGCCGCGGTCAGGTCGGGCGGACAGACTTGAAGACCTCGTCGACGATGTAGTCGAACTGGCGATGGGTGCCAGGGATCGACACGTAGAGCACGGCGGCGGTCGGCTTGCCCACGTCGATCACCGCGACACCGGCGAACTCGTCCTTGGCTTGGAGGCCCGGGCGGCTGAAGTGCAGGCGGAAGACCGTCAGCCACGCCGGCCGACCGCCCAGCGTGGTCCGCTCGTTGCGGTGCAGGTCCATGGTCGTGGGCTGCGGGTAGTACTCGGCCCGCACGTCGGCGGCGACCTGCTGACCCACGCACTCCAGGTTGATCGCGACGGCGTCGTTGTCCGCCGCCGGCACGGCCGCGGACAGGATCGAGGCATGGTACGTACCGCCGGTGTACGTCTCGGTGACGAAGTGCTGGCCCATCTTGTACGGCACTTCGAGCGTGCCGGCACTCCACACCGTGCGCCACGGCTGCCAGGGCGCGCCGTACGCCGGATACGAGATGCCTGCCTCCTCGTCCACCGTGCGCGCCCCGCTCGGCGGTGGGCCCGGATCGACCGGCTCCGGCTCGGTGATGCCGGTCGGCGCCGGGCAGGCACGGGCGAGGGGCGGGCGCACGTCGGAGGGACCGGCGGGCTTGTCGCCGAACGGGTCGACGCCGCCCGACATCGTGAACGCGAGCACCAGCACCAAGCCGATTACGAGCATGCCGCCAGCCACCCCTGCGAACCACAACAGCCGGCGCCGCTCCCGGCCCTGCTCGGCCGGGGGTGCGGGCGGTGGCGGGTCGACCGGCGGTGGCAGCACGGGCGCCCCGATCCTGGTCACCGTGCCCGCACCCCATGGCCGCGGGTCAGCGTTGTCAGGCATGCCTCCCAGTGAACACCACCGGGGCTCAGCGCGCTTCTACGACTACGCCTCCGCTACCCGGGCCGGTCAGCTGCGGAGAGTGCATCTCGACCACCGCGCCGCCCCCGGCGTCGGCAGGCGGCACATACCAGGGTGCGAACGCCGCAGCCACGGCGAGTAACAAGCCGACCAGGGCGAGCGCCAGCACGACGAGAAACTCTCGCAGCGCTCCTGCTCCCGCTTCGGTCATGATCAACCCTCTTTCCCAAATGAACCCTTTCGGCCACAATCACGTGGCGTCGGCGCCCCGATTCCCCCGGTACGGGCGCGCGGCCCGCGGGGAGGCCGAAAAAGGGTCCATTTCCCCTACAAGAAAGGATCGGGCAAGTGGCGTCTCGATACAGTCGCCCATCGGACGCAAATCGGTGAACTACTGGCTCAACGGAGCGTGTCGGCGTTCGCCAGGGCCCGCGGAGCGACCCGGCTGCGCCGGCCGGCACCGAAAGTGACGAAGACCGCACCGACGAGCACGATGGCGGCGGCCAGCCAGCCGTACACGAAGCCGGCCGAGGCGGCCAGCCAGGAGATCGCGAGCGAGCCCGTGAAGCCGCCCAACTGGAGCGCGAGCGAGGCGACCGAGATGAGCGTGGCTCGCTCCCGCTCGCTCACGCGCTCGTGCAACGCCTCCGAGGCGAGCGGGCCACCAGGTCCGGATAGGACATACGCGCCGAGGTACGCCACCGCCGCCAGCGCGAAGCCGCCGATGCCTGCCGCCGTCAGGGCGATCAGACCTAGCGCCACAGTGGACAGTCCAGTAGAGACGGCCGCGACGGTGAGCGGCGCCACCGGGCCGATGCGGCACAGCACGGGCGCCGAGGCGGCCCCCGCCGCGGTGCCGAGGAACGCTCCCGCCGCCAGCAGCCCGTAGGCGGCCGCACCGCGCTCGGCGCCGCCCAGCAGCTCGGCGAACTGGAGCGGGGACAGCGTCTCCAGCGTGTTGATGGCCAGCCCGAACGCGGCCATGCGAAGGACGAGCAGTCTGATGACCGGGTCGCCCGCCGCTAGTCGTACCCCATGGGAGATCTGGGTGGGCACAGCCCGGACGGCCGCGCGGAGGTCGACCGACGCGGGCCTGGGCGGCTCTTTCATCAGCGCGGCGTGCGCGGCCAGGCTCACGGCCGCGACTCCGGCGGCAGCGAGCGCGGGTACGGAGATCGGGGTGATCAGGCCGTCGTCTGGAAGGCCGCGGAAGAACTGTGGCAGGACACCGCCGATGATCGCCGCGCCGCCCAGGCCCACGCACTCCACCGCCCACCCCATGAGATGCCGCGGCGCAGGGGACGGTGGGGTCGGCGGCGCGGACGGTGTCGACATACCAGGCTTCGACCGGGCCCGAGCCGAGCGCGCGGCCGAGCGCGGAGGTCACCGCGGCCACCGCGAAGTGCCACCACACCTGGGCGAACGCGGCGACCAGCGGCGTAGCGACGAGGAACACCGACGCGATCAGCATCGTGCGCCGCCGCCTGAGCTGGTCGGCGAGGCCACCGGTGGGCAACTCCAGCATGACGACAAGGCCGGAGTAGAGCGCCAGGAGCAGGCCGATGCTGGGCAGGTCGATACCGCGCACGGAATACAGGAGGACCTGCACAGGGACGATCAGGCCGGTCGCGGACCACCGCAGCCCGGTGAGGACGAGGTAACGGCGCTCGGCCTGGCCGACGGTGATCACAGCGGCACCTCTTCGAACGCGAGGAGCTGCTGGTAGATCGCGACGTGGCGAACCGGCTCGTCGGGCTCGGCGGGTGGCGGCGCGGTCCGGTACCCATCGAGGACGGCCATGAGGTCGCGGTCGAGCGCGGCCAGCTGCGACGGGGTGAGGCGCAGCAGGTTGTCGAAGAGCCCGCCGGTGGAGTGCCAGCGCGGGTCGAAGCGGTCCTCACCGGCGAACCAACGCTGGAAGAGCTCGATCGCCCGCAGCATCTGGCGGCGCTCCAGCGCGTCGCTGATCTGCCGCCACTCCGGGTCGTCCGACCGCTCGCTCCGCTGCCACGACGTGACCATTTCGGTGGCCCGCCAGCGCTTGTCCCGCCGATTGGGCTGGTCGGGATCCTCCTCGGCAAAGCCGTAGCGGGCGAGCTGGCGCAGGTGGTAGCTGGTCGACCCGCTCGACTCGTCGAGCCGCCGGCCGAGCTGGGAGGCGGTGGCCGGCCCCTCGTAGCGCAGCAGCGCCAGGATCCGCGAGCGGATGGGGTGCGCGACGGCACGAAGCGTCTCGGTGTCGCGGACGTTCGGCTCGTAGTACGGCTTCACCATGCCTATCAATGTACGATCGCAAAGGCTTTTTTGCAAAATTTTCTTTGCGGTCCTACGCGGTCATGGGACGAGCGGGTGGCACGATGGAAAGGTGATTCCGCTCGATCTTGCTGTCCGGCTGCGGGACGCCGGCCTGTCCTGGAAGCCTGCGGCCGGCGACCGGTTCACGATTCCGGACCGCGACCTCGATGACGACGTGTTCGTGCTCAGCAACATGACCATCGAGGTGCACGAGCTGCCCGAGGGCCAGATCATCGGCTTCAACGGCACCACCGAGTGGGCGCTCGACGACGTGGAGAAGGACGAGGCGATCTGGCTACCGCGCGAGGACCAGCTGCGGGAGCTGCTCGGCGGGACGTTCCGGCGACTGGAGCGGGACGGCGCTGGCTACCAGGTGACGATCGAGCTGCTGGGGGCGGCGCACGAGTTCGCCGGGGTCGAGGCGGCCGAGGCGTACGGCAAAGCGCTGCTCCGCCTGATCCAGGCCGCGGGCTGAGGGACCCACGCATACAAGATCAAATGTCAGGGGGTCGCCTTAGAATTAGAACATGCGTACGAACAGCGGGGACCACGACTGGAATCGGCGGCCCTCAGGCGACCAGCTCCCGCTCCAGCGGGGTGCGGAAGCGGGGCGTGACCCGCACGCTTCCGATCCACTCGGTGAGGCGGGCAGCATTCGCCTCCACCGCGACGGCCACATCGCGACCGACGTCTTCGAGCAGCCGGTAGACGACCTCACCGCTCGACCGCTGCGCCCAGCCGCCCACGATGCGGCCGTCCCACCACACAGTCGGGCCGACGTTGCCCGACCTGTCGAAGAGGGCGGGCCCGTGCCCGCCGAGATACCACGAGCGCTCCTGCCAGCCCATCGGCGTCGGATCGAGGGCCGGGAGCAGCGACACCGCCGGCTCGGGGGCGGCCACCGGCTCGGCGTCGCCGGGCAGCAGCAGTCCGGTGGTGCCGCCGAGGTCCACCTCGACCGGCTTGATCGCGGTGAGCGCCTGCTTGACCTGGCCGGCGGTCCAGCCGGTCCACCACTTGATGTCGTTAGCGGTGCCGGGGCCGTAGGCGGCGAGCCAGCGGCGCACCAGCTCGACTCGGGCTTCGTCGGCGGGCACCTCGGCCATGCCGCCGGGCAGCCACACCTCGATCGGCGACCAGCGATACTGGCTGCTGATCCAGGAGCCGCGTGGCCGGCCGCGCACGATGCGCCCCTCAGCGGCGAGGAGAAAGAGCACCCAGGTCGTGATGTTCGTCTTGGCCTCGTAAGGCTTGCCCGCCGCCATCAGCACCTGCGTGCGCAGCCGCGGCTCGTCGGTGGAAAGCTCAGCACCGGTCGCCTCGCCGCGCGCGGCGAGCGCCCGCGCGGCGCCCTCTTCCACCTCTTTCAGCCAGGGGCCGTCGCCCACTCCGGCATCGGTGATGATCTGGGTGTACTTGCGGCGTTGCACCGCCGCGATCGCGTCGGTGGTCGACGCCTGGACGATCGGCGCCAGCTCCACCGGCACGACGAAGATCGTGCGGCGCATGCCCAGCATCCGCACGAGCGACCGCTCCTCGTAGAGCGCACGCTCGATGTCGGCGACGCTCGACCCCGCCCCGGCCGCCGGCGCCGCGCTCCTCGGCCTGCCAGCTGCCAGCGCGGGGGTAGTGCGCGCATGCAGGGAGAGGAAGACCGACGCCGGGTCGGTCGAGTGCAGCGCGACCACGCCGCGGGCCGCCTCGGCCGGATCGGCCGCGGCCGACCCGGGTGCCAGGTGGTGGCGCGCCAGCAGCCGCGCCCGCCGCTCGGCGACATCGACCTTTCTCACGGTGCCTCCCCCACGGGCACGGAGTTGACCAGCGCGGCCAGCCCAGCCGCGTCGAGCAGGTCTGCTGGGCGCACCGTCACCCCCTCGCGGACATAGTGAAAGGCGGCCCGCACATGTTCGACCGGCACCCCGGCCAGCTCGGCCCACGCCAGGCGGTATGCCGCCAACTGCACCGCCGCCGCCTGAGCCTCCACACCGGACGGTTGGCGGCCGGTCTTCCAGTCCACCACGTCGTAGCGCCCGCCCGGGTCGGCGAAGATCGCGTCCATCCGCCCGCGCACGACCACGCCGGCGATAACGGTAGCGAATGGGGCTTCCACCTCGACCGGCGTGCGATCGGCCCACTCGCTCGCCAGAAATCGCTCCTGTAGCTCGGCCAGCGCCTCGTCCGGCGCCGCGTCCTCGTCCGCGGCGCCGGGCAGCTCGTCGACGTCGAGCAGGCGGCTCGCGCCGAAGCGCTGCTCCAGCCAGAGGTGGAAGGCGGTGCCCCGGCGCGAGTACGGGTCGGGGCGCGAGGGCATCGGGCGGCGCAGCTGCCGGGCCAGCCCCTGCGGGTCGCGGCGGAGCGTCACGAGCTGCGAGACCGAGAGGTGGCCGGGCAGCGCGATCTCGGTCGGCTCGTCGCGCCGGGCCAGTCGGTCGCGCTCGGCCAGCAGCATGTCGACCTCGTGCGCCCACCCCTGGGCCGGCGGATCCAGGCCGGTCTCCGAATCAGGCGCGGCGTCCTCGACGAGGTCCGACATCAGCTTCCGCACCATCGCCGCCGCCTCGGTCATCGCCGGACGACGGGGGCCGAGCGGATCCGAGGGCCACTCCGCCGTCGCGACCACCTCGGCGGTCGGGTTGGCCACGTCGGGCGCCGGCTCGGGCTCCCACGCCACCACCACCCCGCTGCCGGCCAGGCACTGGTCGCGGATCTCGGTGAGGAAGACCGACGGGCCGCGCGCCTTCTTCACCCCCTCGCCCCACCAGTACCCGGAGCAGAGCAGCAGGCGCCGGGGGCGGGTGACCGCAACATACGCCAGCCGCCGCTCCTCGCGCTCGTCGTGCCCTGCCCACTCCTCGTTGAACGCCTCGACCGCGGCGGCCACCGCGCGCTGGTCGGCCGCCTCCTCCAGCGCGAGCCGGGGCAGCCCGTCGGCGTCGCCGCGCAGCGGGAAAGGCAGCACGCCGAGCCCCTTGAGGTAGTGGTCGGAGGCGCGCACCGGCCCCGGCCACACCCCCTTGGTCAGCCCCGCGACCGCCACGACGTCCCACTCCAGCCCTTTTGCCGCGTGCGCGGTGAGGATCTGTACCGCGCCCTCGACCACGTCGACCTCACCCGGCGACAGGCCGCGCTCCTCGTCCTCGGCCGCGGCCAGGAAGGCCAGGAAGCCGCCCAGCGTGCCGCCGTCCGTGTCCCGGGCGAAGCGGGCCGCGACGTCGCCGAGCGCGTCGAGGTGGCCCCGGGCCAGGCCGGCGTCGGCTCCGGCGCGCACGGCCACCTCGACGTCGAGGCCAGCGGTGCGCTCGACGTCCGCGATCAGGTCGGGCAGCGGCTGGTCGAGCCGGTGGCGGAGAAGGGCGAGCTCGCGGCCGTACGTACGGAGGCGGGCATACCCCTCCGCGGAGTAAGACTGTGGTGGCCCGAGGTCGGCCAGCGCCTCGACGAGACTCGACTCGTCGAGGCGGTCAGGCACGATCTCCGGCTCGTCCGGCACCGGCGCCAAGCCACGGCGAGCGGCCGCGATGGCCCGCGAGCGGCGGTACACGGCGACGAGGTCGCGCGGCCCGATCCGCCAGCGCGCACCGGTCAGCAGCCGCAGCAGTGAGGCGCCGTCGGTGGGATCGGCGAGCACCCGCAGCGTGCACACCACGTCGCGCACCTCGGCGGTGTCCAGGAGCCCACCGAGGCCGACCACCTCGACCGGCACCCCGCGCGCCCGCAGCGCCGCCTCGATCGCCGGGATCTGGCTGCGCAGCCGTACGAGCACGGCGCTCGTCGGGCGCTGCTCGACCGGGATCTGCTCGGCCAGCGCCTCGGGCAGGCCCGCGGCCGAGCGCCACGCCTTGAGCATGCTGTCCGCGATCCACTCCGCCTCGGCCGCGAACGACTCCAGCAGTGCACAGTGGACGGCCGCGCCGCCGATCCGCGCGCCCACCCGGGCCGCCGCGGTCAGCTCCGCCACCCGAGCGCCCGCCGCGCGCAGTGGCGTGGAGAGCGCATTGGCCACGCCGAGCACCTCGGGCCGGTTGCGCCAGCTCGTGGTGAGCGACCGCTCCGCCCCGCCGAACTCCGTCGAGAACCGCTCCAATGTGCCCGCGCTGGCCCCGCGCCACCCGTAGATGGACTGGCACGGGTCGCCGACCGCGGCCACCGGGTGCCCCTGCCCGCTGAGCTTGTCTGCCCCGCCGCCGGCGAAAAGGCTCCGGAGCAGCACCACCTGGGCGTGGCTCGTGTCCTGGTACTCGTCGAGCAGCACCACCTTGTAGCGCTCCCGCTCGATGATGCCGACCTCGGGGTGGTCGCGGGCGACCAGCGCGGCGCGGGCCATCTGGTCGCCGAAGTCCATCGCCTCGAAGTCGTTCTTACGCGCCTCGTACGCCCGGACGAGCGGCAGCAGCTTGAGCCGCACCTGCTGGCGGGCGAGCGCGTCGCGCACCGGGGCGGCCACCTTGCCCGGCCGCGCCTGGATCTCGGCGAAGAAGCGTCCGGTCCACGCGGCCAGCTCGTCGGTCGAGACCAGGTGCTCGGACAGCTCGCTGGCGAGCTGTAACACCGCGTCGGTCACAGTGGACGGCGCGAAGGGTACGTCGGACATGTCGCCGTTGTAGTTGCGGACGAGCAGGTCGACGATCTGCCAGCGGGACGCCTCGGTGAGCAGCCGCGCGGACGGCTCGTAGCCGGCGCGCAGCCCATGCTCGACCATCACCCGGGCCGCGTACGAATGGTAGGTGGCCACCGTGGGCTCGCCGGCCAGCAGCTCCTCACGGCCGAGCCGGCGCACGAGCTGCCCCAGGCGCGTGCGCACGCGGTGGGCCAGCTCGCCGGCCGCCTTCCGGGTGAACGTGAGGCCGAGCACCTGCTCGGGGCTCGCATACCCATTTGCCACCAGCCACAGCACCCGGGCGGCCATCGTCTCCGTCTTGCCCGAGCCGGCGCCGGCGACCACGAGCAGCGGCTCCACCGGCGCCGAGATGATCGCCGCCTGCTCCGGCGTCGGCGGGTGCAGGTGCAGCATCGACGCCAGCTCGTGCGGCGTGTACCGGGGGCCGGCGGCCGCGCGCGGGGTGACCGGGAACAGCTCGATCACGGCTCCACCACCTGCCGCCCCTTGCCGGAGATCGGGCAGCTGGTGCGCACCGGACACACCCGGCACCGCGAGTTGGCCACGGCGTGGAACGTGGAGGCCGCCATCGTCTCGGCCGTACGTCGGACAAGAGCGCCGGCCCAGCCCGACTCCTCGCCCTCGCCGAGCGCGGCCTGACCCTGCTCCTTGGCCTCCTTTGTGGTGGTGCCGAGGTGCACCAGCGCGGCGCCGCCGGACTCGTCGCCGTGCTCCTCGAACGCTCCCGCCTCGACGGCCGCCTGGTATGCCGCGAGCTGCGGGTGCTCGGCCATCTCCGCCTCGGTCACGGTCGCGGTCTTGCCGGTCTTGAGGTCGATCACCACGAGCCGGCCGGACTCGTCGGTCTCCAGCCGGTCGACCCGGCCGGTGAGATCGATCGGGCGCAACGGGTCTGCCAGCCGTACCGCGAACTCCTGCTCGATCGCGAGCAGCCGCCGCGGGTTGGTGGCCAGCCAGCGCAGCAGCTTGTCCACCATGGACTCGGCGCGCGCCTGCTCGGTACCGGCCAGCCAGCGGGCGGCCAGCTCGATCGCGTCGAACCGCCCGTTGATGTACTCCACCAGCCGCTCGCGGTCGACGGTCGCGTCTTCGGCCAGCATCGCCGCGGCGTGCACGAGGTTGCCCACGCCCTGGGCCGGGCCGGGCGGCGCGCCGCCGCCGTGCCGCTCCAGCAGCCAGCGCAGGCTGCACCGCAGCGCGCTCTCCATCGTGGACGGTGTGACCTTCACCGGCTCGCCCTCGTCGACAAGCGGCCGGTCGTCGGAGAGCTCGCGCAGCCCCCACCAGTCGTGCGGGTGGGCGCCGGGCACGCCGGCGAGGGCAAGGCGGGCCAGCTCGGCGGCTGCCGCGCGCTTGCGCGCCGCAGGGGCGGCCGGGTCGATGACGGCGGTACGCAACTCGGCCACCAGCGCGGGCAGGGTGAGCGCCCGGGGTAGCCGCCCGACCGGCAGCTCGACCGGGTCCGGCGCCTCCGCGGTGTCCACTTCGGACTCGGGCAGCAGCTCGCTCAGGAAGCGGCTGGGCTGCTCCTCGTGATCCGCGCCGCCGACCGCCGCCGACGCCACCGCCGTCACCAGCAGCCGCCGCCGGGCGCGGGTAGCGGCCACGTAGAACAGCCGCCGCTCCTCGTCGAGCAGCGCGGACGTCTGCCCCACCAGTGATGCGGCGACCCCGGTGCCGTCGGCCCTCCCGGACAGCACGTCGACAAGCCGCTCGGAGCCGAGCAGGCTGCCGCGCAGGCGCAGGTCCGGCCAGATCCCCTCCTGCACGCCGGCGACGACCACGACGTCCCACTCCAGGCCCTTTGCCGCGTGCGCGGTAAGCAGCCGCACCGCCTGGCCGCGGTCGGCGCTTGGCGCGATCGTGTCGGCTGGCAGCTGCTGGCCGAACACATGGTCGAGGAAGACCTCGGTGCGCGCGCCAGGCAGCCGGTCGACGAAGCGGGCCGCGGTGTCGAAGAGCGCCACGATCGCGTCGAGGTCACGGTCGGCCGCAACCCCGCGCCACTGAAGGCCACGCTCCTCGCCCGGATCGCCGACCGGCCCGCTCCGGGCGGTCAGTCCATACCACCGCTCGGCCATGCCGCTGGCCCGCCACACCGCCCACAGCACGTCCTCGACCGTGGCGCCGGGCGCGGCGGCCGCCTTTCGGGCGGTGGCCAGCAGGCTCGCGATGGACTTGGCGGCCGCGGCCCACCGCCGCTCGATCGCGGCCAGCTCGGCAGGCTCTTGCAGGGCGTCCACAAGCAGCTCACCGGAGGGACGCGGATCACCGGCGGCCAGCGCGAGCGCCCGCAGCCCTTGCCGCAGCCGCCGCTCGCCGAGCGGGTCGATGCCGCCCAGCGGTGAGTGCAGCAGCGCGATCGCCGCCTCCTCGTCAAGCCGCTCGGGCTCCAGCGAGCACCGCAGGAGCAGCAGGAACGGCGCCACCGCCGGCTGAAGGTGCAGCGGCAGGTCTTCGGCCTGGGTCACGGTCGGGATGCCGGCGCCGTGCAGGGCGCGCTGGAGCGGCGCCAGCTGGAGGTGGGTGGAGCGGACCAGCACGGCCATCCGCGACCAGGGCACCCCGTCGAGCAGGTGGGCCTGGCGGAGGATGTGTGCCACATACCCCGACTCGCTTGTGCCGGAGCGGAAGGTCCGCACCTCGACGGCGGCCGTGACGTCGGCGGCGGGGGCCTGCCGGCGGTGGCCCGACGGGCCGCGGAGCCGACGCGCGAGGCGCCCGGTCGCCGCGAGCAGCTCACCGCCGGTGCGGTAGCTGGTCTGGAGCGTGACGGTCGGCGCCACCGCGCCGGACACGGTGCGGAAGCGATGGGTGAAAGTGCCGATGCCGGCCGGGTCGGCGCCACGGAAGGCGAACGTGGACGAGTCCGGATCGGCGAAGGCCACCAGCGGCTTGCCCCCACCGGCCACAAGGGACAGCAGGTCGACCTGGGCCGGGTCGGTGTCGGCGAGCTCGTCGACGTACACATACGCCAGCCGCGCCCGCTCCGCCTCCAGCAGCTCGGGGTCGTCGGCGAACATCCCGGCGGCGGCGCGGATCAGCTCGGCCGGGTCGAAGCCGACCGAGCCTCGGGTGGTGGCGTCCCGGAGGGCTAGCACCGCCACGTACTCCCGGAGGAAGCTCGCGGCCGCCGGCCAGTCAGGCCGCGCCAACCGCTCGCCCAGCTCGGCGAGGTGGGCCGGGGTGACACCGCGCTCGGCGGCGCGCTGCAAGAGGTCGCGCAGCTGCTGGGCGAACGCCCGCGTGGGCAATGCCGGACGCAGCCCGGGCGGCCACCTCTCCTCGGCCTCCACGAGGAGCTCGCGGATGATCAGGTCCTGCTCGGGACCGGTGAGCAGCCGGGGCGAGGGCTCACCGCGGTCGGCGGCGGCGCGGCGGAGCAGGCCGAACGCATACGCATGGAAGGTGCGCACGAGCGGCTCGTGCACGACCCGGCCGGCACCCGCCACCCGCGCCTCGATGCGCTCGCGCAGAGACGTGGCCGAGCGGCGGCCGAACGTCAGGACCAGGATCCGCTCAGGGTCGGTGCCCGCCTCGACCCGGGCCGCGACAGCCTCGACAAGCGTGCCGGTCTTGCCAGTGCCCGGCCCGCCCACCACAAGCAACGGCCCGTCGGTGTGTCCGACGACGTGCCCCTGCAACGGGTCTTGAAGCCGCTCCGGCACGGCCTCCGCCGGCCGGCGGACCAACCGGTACGCCTGCACGCCGCTCATCGAACCACGGCCGTACGACAGCGGTTATTCCAGGCGCGCCTCGATCTCCTCCAGCGCGGCGGGCACCGACTCCGCGACGATCAGCAGGTCGAGCGCGTCCGAACGGACGAACGAGGTCTCGGCCAAGCCGCGCAGCCACGCCACAAGTCCCGTGTAGAAGCCGTCCTGGTCGACGATCGCTACAGGCTTGCGGTGCAGGCCGAGCATCGCCGTGGTCCAAACCTCGAAGAGCTCGTCCAGAGTGCCGAGTCCACCTGGGAGGGTGAGGAACGCGTCCGACTTTTCGATCATCAGCGCCTTGCGGCCGAGCATGTCGTCGGTGACCAGCAGCTCGTCAGAGGCGGTGTCCGCGATCTCGCGGTCGACGAGCGCCTGCGGGATGACGCCGAGCGTGTACGCCCCGCCGGCCCGCGCGCCGTCCGCCACCGCGCCCATCATGCCGACGCAGCCGCCGCCGGACACGAGCGTGTGGCCGCGTCGCGCGATCTCCCGGCCGGTGGCGTCGGCGAGGTCCAGCCACCGCTGCTCAAGCCGTCGGGACGACGCGCAGAAGACACAGATCGCCGCCACGTCAGGCCTCCGCCGACTTGGCCTCGGCCTGTGCGACCGCGGCATCCTTCAGGGCCTCCTGCTCGGCGGCGAGCGCGGCGTCAGCGTCGATGATGTGCTGCACCGCCTCGTCGACGTCGTCGGTCACGCACATGAGCTCGAGGTCGGCCGGGCTGATCTTGCTCTCCACCGCCATCGTGCCGCGCAGCCAGTCGAGCAGCCCGCTCCAGTACGTCGATCCCATCAGTACGACCGGGAAGCGGGTCACCTTGCCGGTCTGCACCAGCGTCAGCGCCTCGAAAAGCTCGTCCATGGTGCCGAAGCCGCCCGGCAGCACGACGAACGCCTGGGCGTACTTCACGAACATCGTCTTCCGCGCGAAGAAGTACCGGAAGTCGATGCCCATGTCGACCCACTCGTTGATGCCCTGCTCGAACGGCAGCTCGATGCCAAGCCCCACCGAGAGCCCGCCCGCCTCGTTGGCTCCCCGGTTGGCCGCTTCCATCACACCCGGCCCGCCGCCGGTGATCACCGCGTATCCGGCCCGGGCCAGCGCCCCACCCAGCTGCCGGGCGAGCTCGCACTCCGGGCTGTCCGGCTTACTCCGCGCCGAGCCGAAGACACTGACCGCCGGAGGGAGGTCGGCGAGCGTGTCAAAACCCTCGACAAACTCGGACAGAATCCGCAACGCCCGCCAGGCGTCCTTCGTTTTCCACTCAGCACGCTGGCGCGAGTCGAGGAGCCGCTCATCGGCAGTACTCCCTGGAATGGCCTCACGACGTAAAGTGACGGCCCCACGGTGGCGCTCCGGGCCGGGAATGCGGCCACGGTTTATGTGGTTCATGGGATCAACCGTAGTGGTCCGAGACTCGTAGTTACTGGTGCAACCAAACGCGCGCGACCAGCGTCTTAGCTAACACATACTGGGTATCCACGGAACGGGGAGGGGACGACCGTGATGACCCGAAACGAGTTGATCCGGCTGCGTCGGCAGATGCAGCGGCGGATCCAGGACGTCGTGGCGGAGCGACGTTCGGCGGCCAACCAGCGCGCCGGCACGTCGGTCGACAAGGAGGCGTCGGCGTCGAAGGTGGGCTGAGGCCGCCTAGCTGAGCCAGCGGTGCAGCGTGGCGGCGCCGTCGCGGATCTTGCCGATCTCGACGTGCTCGTCCGGTGCGTGCGCCAGGTTGGGGTCGCCGGGGCCGAAGTTCAGCGCCGGAATCCCGAGTGCGGCGAAGCGCGCCACGTCGGTCCAGCCCAGCTTGGCCACGGGCGCCTCGCCGACCGCCGCCACAAACTCCCGCGCGGGGCCGCGGAGAGACCGGGCAGCGCACCGGGCGCCGAGTCGAGCACCTCGATCTCAAAGCCGTTGAAGACCTCACGCACGTGCGCGAGCGCGTCGGCCTCGCTCCGGTCCGGCGCGGACCGGTAGTTGATTTCGACCTCGCACAAGTCGGGTATCACGTTGCCGGCCACGCCACCGAGGATGCGTACCGCGTTGAGCCCTTCCCGGTACGTGCAGCCGTCGATCGACACGGTCCGCGGCTCGTACGCCTGGAGCCGTCTCAGCACTTCGCCAGCGGCGTGGATCGCGTTGATCCCCCGCCACGAGCGCGCCGAGTGGGCCCGCCGACCATTGGTGCGGACGATCGCCCGCATCGTGCCCTGGCAGCCCGCCTCGACCACGCCGTACGTCGGCTCGAGCAACACCGCGAAGTCGGCCGAGAGCCAGTCCGGATGTGCGTTGGCGACAAGGTTGAGGCCGTTGTACTGGGAGTCGACCTCCTCGGCCTCGTAGAAGAAGTACGTCACGTCGAACCGCGGGTCGGGCACCGTCACGGCCAGGTGCAGTGCGAACGCCACCCCCGACTTCATGTCCGAGGTCCCGCAGCCGTAGATGAGGTCGCCCTGGATCGTGGCCGGGAAGTTGCGGTTGAGCGGGACGGTGTCGAGGTGACCGGCGAGCACGACCCGCTGCGCCCGGCCGAGGTCGGTACGCGCCATCACTGTGTTGCCGTACCGCCGCACCGATAGGTGGGGCGACGACCGGAGTACCTCCTCCACGCAGTCGGCGATCTCCTTTTCGTGGAGGGAGACCGACTCGATGTCGACCAGCGCGCGGGTTAGCGCGACCGGGTCGGCCATGACGTCGGGGGTCAGGGGGTTCGCCATGTCAGGCACGGTACCTTTTCGTCATGCAGAGTTTGCCGGCCTGGGGCCTCGGACTTGCCACCGTTACGACCGATGACCAGGTGCTGGACGCTTGGTACCCCGCGGGCAAGCTCGGTCTGGGCGTCGCGCCGGCCGACGAGACACCGGTAACGGTCGTCGGTGAGCGGTCGCTCCCGCTCCTGCGCACGGTGACGATTCGCACAGAGATCGGCTCGCTGGAGGACCCGCCGAAGGACACCGCGGACGCCTACCTCCGGCTGCACCTGCTTTCCCACCGCCACGTCCAGCCGAACGACATAAACCTCGACGGCGTCTTCGGTGTGCTGCCGAATGTGGCGTGGACCTCGGCGGGGCCTTGCCCGCCGGACTGGGTCGACGAGCTACGCCTGATCGAGCGCTCGGCCGGCCGCCACCTCACGATCTACGGGATCGACAAGTTTCCCCGCATGATCGACTATGTGGTGCCTTCCGGCGTGCGGATCGCCGACGCCGACCGGGTGCGCCTCGGCGCCCACCTGGCCTCCGGCACGACGGTCATGCACGAGGGCTTCGTCAACTTCAATGCCGGCACGCTCGGCGCTTCGATGGTCGAGGGCCGGATCAGCGCGGGCGTGGTCGTCGGCGACGGCTCCGACGTGGGCGGCGGCGCCTCGATCATGGGCACGCTCTCCGGCGGCGGCAAGGAGCGGATCCGCATCGGCCTGCGCTGCCTCATCGGGGCGAACGCGGGGATCGGGATCTCGCTCGGCGACGACTGCGTCGTGGAGGCCGGCTGCTACGTGACCGCCGGATCGAAGGTGACCTTGCCCACCGGCGAGGTCGTCAAGGCGGCCGCGCTCTCCGGCCAGTCCGGCCTGCTCTTCCTGCGCAACTCGGTGACCGGTGCCCTGGAGGTGCGCCCCCGCAAGGGCACCGGCATCGAGCTCAACGCCGCGCTGCACGCTAACGACTGAGCCAGGGTCGTTTCCCCCGGACCCGAAGGCCCGGGGAAACCGTCAGCTCACTTCAGCCGGTACGCGTGGATCACCGTCTGCGTCACCGTGTTGCCGCCCGCGTCGGTCGCGCTGGCCCGCAGCGAGACGAACCCGGCCGCGTCCGGGTGCCGCACCGAGGCCACCCATCCGCCGCCGTCGCGGCTCACCTGGGCCTTCTGCCAGGTCTTGCCGTCGTCGTACGAGACGTCGACGGTCAGTGACTTGACCTTGCCGCCCGGCGCGCCGGGCTGGCCCTGCACCGTGATCGGAAGCTGGAACCGCCGGCCCGCGGGAGCCGCGTTGTCGGCGTCCAGCCGAGGCGTGAACCGCACCACGGACAGCGGCAGCCGGGCGACGACGCCCTCGCCGGGCACGTGCGCCGACTGGAACGTCCACACACCCCGTACCTCGGTGGTCAGGTCACCGACGCTGCGGGTGTCCGCGACCTCCAGCCGGTAGTCGCCCCGCTCCGGCGGCACCTCGAACACACCGAAGGCCGAGAACTCCGTCGCGCCTACGAGCTCGTCGCCGCGGTAGAGCGCGGTACGGGACGTGTCGGTGAGCGAGTACCCGGCGTGGCCGGTCCGGTCGCCGTACAGCGACACGTCCACGAAGACGGTGTCGCCCGTACGGCTGGCCCACTGCTCCGGCCACTGCGGCGTGGGCAGCACGGGACCGAACGGCCCGGTGTTCCACACGTCCTTTTCCACCTGGCCCGGCCGGTACTTCACCGGCGTCTGGAAGAGCATCGCCTGGAGATCCGGGAAGCCCTCCGGATCCTCGCTCGGCTTGACGATGTCCAGCTCATGAGCCCACCGAGCGCCTCGGGCATAGACGTACTCGGTACTGCGGCCCGGCAGGTCGACGGGGAGGATGATCGCCGACGCGCCGAGGTTCACCTCCAGCTCGGGGATGACAATCCGCTCACCGGAGAGGCCTTCGGCCGTCGCGCCGTAGTCATGCCGCACGGTCGCCAGGTCACCACGGCGTACGTGCTTGACGTACCCGCTGGGCAGCCGGCCGTCGAAGCCCTCAGCGACGGCGTACAGGTACGGGCTGTCCGAGAAGCCACCGTCGGCGCTCGGCTTGGCCCACTGGCTCGCGATGTATGAGCTGAACCCCTCGGCTGACGGTCCTATCTGGAGGGTGCTCAGCTCCTCGAACGAGTCCGCCCACAGCCCGACGCCGTACCCGAAGTCGCCCAGGTCCTGCCCGACCGAGATGTCGACAAGCGCCGGCACCGCCGTACGCTCCGGCACCGTCGTGGTGACCGGCTTGCCCTTGCGCGCGTCGAGCGTGACCGAGACGTCGGCCGTCACCTCGAAGACCGGCTGCGCCTGGAACGAGACCGCCGGCTGCCTCTCCTCGCCGCGGTCGGTGGCGAGGAACCCGTTGAGGTTGTACCGCCCCTTCGGCACCCGGATGGTCGCCGCGCCATCGTCGTCGAACACGTCGATCCACCGGAACTCGTCCAGCCCCAGCAGGTTGGCCGAGCTGAGCCCGGACGGCTTACCGTCGTGGTCCAGCAGCGTCAGGCTCACGTTGTAGCTCTCCACCTCCTTGTTGACCGCCAGCGGCGTACGCACGACAGTGGTGCCGCCGGTCGCGACCAACTGTCCGGAGTAGAGCCCGTCCGGCCCCGGCACTCGGGTGTCGGACGTGACCGTGACCTCGGCCTGCCCGCCAGCCGGCACGGTCAGCGTGGTGGCGCTCGGCGTGAAGAGCCCGGCCGCGGCCGCCTCGCCGTCCGGTCCGACCGCCGCGACGGCCAGGTCGAGCGTCACGTCAGCGCTGCCGCCGTTGTGGTACGTGACGGTCTTGGCGACCGGCTCGTCGTCGTTGTGCGGCCACAGTGGACGTCCATAGGAGACGCTGACCGGGTTAGTGCTCACGGCCTGCGTAATCGCGCGGGCCACGTCCACCCGGCCGGCACCCTGCTGGTACGCGGTCAGCGACGGGTTCGGCTTCGCCGCCGCCATGAGCGTGGCCTTGAGGCTCCCCGCCTTCCAGTCCGGGTGCTGCTGCGCCAGGATCGCGGCCGCGCCCACCACGTGCGGTGTGGCCATCGAGGTACCCGAGGCGCTCGTGTAGTGCTCACCGACCAGGTCACCCATCGCCGTACCGGCGGCCCGGGCGGCCACGATGTCGACCCCTGGCGCGGTGATGTCGGGCTTCAGGCCGTCGTCACCGATCCGCGGCCCGCGGCTGGAGAAGTCAGCCAGCTCGTCGGACTTGTCCACCGCGCCGACCGTGAGTGCCGCCTCCGCGCTGCCCGGCGACTCGATCGAGCCGTCGCCAGATCCGCTGTTGCCAGCCGCGATGACGAAGAGCGTGCCGTGCTCGGCGGTCAGCGTGTTGACCGCCTCCTCCAGCGGGTCGATCTCGGGGCCGTCGAAGCCGCCGATGCTGAGGTTGACGACCTTGGCGCCCTTTTCCGCCGCGGCCCAGTGCATGCCGGCCAGCATCGCCGACTCGGTGCAGAAGTTGCTCTCGCAGACCTTGCCGGACAGCAGCGTCGCATCCGGCGCGACGCCCTTGTATTTGCCGCCCGAGGCCGCGCCGCTACCCGCGATCGTGGAGGCGACGTGCGTGCCGTGGCCGACCGTGTCGCCCGCTTCGGGCGCCTCGCTGAAGTTGCGCGACTCGGCCACCTTGCCGGCCAGGTCGGGGTGCGCGGTGTCGACGCCGGTGTCCAGCACCGCCACGGTCACGCCCGCACCGGTGTAGCCGGCCTCCCACGCGGCCGGCGCACCGATCTGCGGCACGCTCTGGTCGAGGGAGACCTCGCGCTTGCCGTCGAGCCAGATCTTTTCGAAGCCTTGCCCCGCCGTCAGCGTGGACCAGAGCTTGGGCGCACTGTCCTTTTTGGCGGAAACCGCAGCACCATCCACAACGGACAGCTCGCGGGTCACCGCGGCGCCGGCGGCGGAGAGCGTGCCGGCCGCGGAACGGGCACTGACCGCGCCGTAGCGCACCACGAGCGGCAGTGTGTCGCGAACGGCGTCGTGGTAGCCCGCCCGCGCCAGCCCGCGCACGTCGAAGAGGCGGCGATCCAGCTTGCCGGAACGGATGAGCGGCTCGGCGTCGCTCGGTATCACGTACAGCGAGTCGCGGTCGCGCTGGACCATGAATCGCACCCCGTCACGGCCCTTGGCGGGCTGGACGCCGACACCGTTGGCAACGGCTGACGCGAGCGTGACGCGGTCGCCGGTCAGCAGAGTCACCGTGACGCCCTTTGCCGACCGCTCGGCTGGGCTTGCCGCGTCGGTGGCGCCCCGTGGCGCCGCCGACCCGGCCTGCGCCCCGCTGAGCACCAGCCCAGCGGCGAACGCGGCGGCTAGGAACTTCCTTGGGAGTTGCAACGCAACCTCCTTCGTAGGCGTCTCTGTAGACGCCTGGCCCCGTTTCGATTGGGCCCATAGTTGCATACCGGGTATGTATCGCACAGCCCCTAAATGTCATCAAATGTGTCATTCATTGTGGACGATCTCCGGCGCCCGGCCACGCACGCAGACAGGCACAGCCGGCGCCCCCAGGGGCGCCGGCTGCTTCAGGAATGGGGGGGGTTCGGAAAGGTCGCTAGCGCTTGGCGATGGCCGCGATCTCGGCACCCGCGGTGTCGTGCTCAAAGCGCAGCCAGCCCGCGACCTCGTCCGGGGCGAGCGGCTGGGAGTAGAGGTACCCCTGCCCGTACGGGCACTGGATCAGGCGAAGCAGGTCGCGGTCGGCCTCGGTCTCGATGCCTTCGGCTACCACTTCGAGGTTGAGGGTCTGCGCGAGCCGCACGATGCCGTCCACAATGGCCTGTTGCCGGGTGGAGGAGGCGACGGTGGCGGTGAAGGTCTTGTCGATCTTCAGCACGTCGATCGGCACCTGCTGGAGGTAGCTCAGCGACGAGAAGCCGGTGCCGAAGTCGTCGATCGCGATCCGCACGCCCATCTCGCGCAGGCCGGTCAGGTCGAGCCACACCTGCTCGTCGTCGCGCAGCAGCAGGCGCTCGGTGATCTCCAGCATCAGGCGCTCCGCGGGCAGGCAGGCCTCGGCGAGCGCCTTGCGGACCTTGTCGACGAAGTACGGCGCGCGGAACTGGCGGGCAGACACGTTCACACTCACGTACGGCGTACCGGGCCACGCGGTCGCCATCGTGATCGCCTGCTGGAGCACCCAGTCGCCGATCGGCTCGATCAGCCCGGTCTCCTCGGCCACGTCGATGAACTCGTCCGGCGAGACCATGCCGAGCGTGGGGTGGCGCCACCGCACCAGCGCCTCGAATCCGACCGTCTCGCCGTCGGCCACGCCCACGATCGGCTGGTACGCAACCGTGAAGTTGAGGTCGGCCACCGCCTGCTCCAGCGCCGCCCGCATCTCGATCCGCTGAAGTACCGCCGAGTGCAGGGCCGCCTGATAGCGCCGCCACCGGCCCTTGCCCGCACCCTTGGCCAGGCGGAGCGCGAGGTCGGCCTGGCGCAGCAGCTCGTCCACTGAGGACGCATCGGCGGTGGTGGCGAGGCCGACGCTGGCCGTTCCGGTGATCGTCACTTCGCCCACCCGGAACGGCTCGGCCAGCGCGGCCAGCACATCGGCGGCGATCTGCTCGGCCACGGTGGGGTCGGCGACGCAATCGATCACCGCCGCGAACTCGTCGCCGCCGACTCGTGCCACTGTCTGGTGGTCACCTAGCGTCGCCGTGATCCGCTGCCCCACCGCGGTCAACAACCCGTCGCCCGTGGCGTGCCCCGAGGTGTCGTTGACCATCGTGAAATCGTCCAGGTCGACCAGCAGCACGGCGGCACCGGCACCGCCGGCGACCGCCTCGCGCACCCGGTCGTGGAAGAGCACCCGGTTGGGCAGCCCGGTCAGCGCGTCGTGCAGCGCCCGGTGACTCAGCTCGCGCTCCAGCCGGTCTCGGGTGGTCACGTCCCGCATGGTGATCACGAGACCGCGCACCGTGCGGTCGCGGCGCAGGTCGCGGCAGCTCACCTCGACCTGCACCCGGCTGCCGCCGGGGTGCTGGAGGCTCCACTGTGTCCACTCGCTGGCCGGCGCCTGCCCCGAGCGGGCAAGCTCGAGCGTCTGCTCCACGGCCGCCCGGTCGTCCGGATGGATCACGTCCCAGAGCATCGTGGAGTCGGTCGGGTCCACGCCGAGCACGACGGAGGTGGACGGGCTGGCGTACCGGATCGAGTCGTCGTCGCCCACGATCAGGATCACGTCGGCGGTGCTCTGCACGAGCGTCCGGAAGTACGCCTCGCTCCGCCGCCGGTTGACCTCGTCGCTCAGCGCGATCCGCTCCAGCGCCAACGCCGCCTGGCCGGCCAGGACCTCCAGCGCGTCCCGGAGGCTGTCGAGGACGCTCGCTTCGGCGGAGACGATGAGCGCGCCCACGCGGGGCGCGCCACCAGCGGGTGAGTCGAGCACAAGCGGGCACATCACCGCGGACTCGAAGCCGCCCAACTGCTCGGCAAGGGCGGGGTGCAGCATCCGCACCCGCAGGACACGGGTGCGGCGGGCGGCGGCCGCGCCGCGCGCACCGTGCGGCAGCACCGGCGGCACGATCGTGGGACCCCAGATGCTCACCGCGGTGGCCGGCACGCCGTCGGCGTGGTGGACGGCGAAGACCAGCCGGTATCCGGTGTCCGGCGGGATGAGCCGGGCCACGGCGGCGCGCACGGCCCGGTTGACCTCGGCCGCGTCGGTGGCGGAGACAAGCGCGGCCATCGACTCGCGCATCCCGCGCTCGCGGCCGACCGTGTGCCGGTGCGCGAAGATCGAGTCGGTCAGCCGGACCAGCACGACGATGAAGACCACGCCGGAAGTGACCGCGATCAGCGGCGCGTCGCGGATCTCACCGCTGACCGACTGCACCAGCAGCGCGGCCGGCGGCACCAGCGTGGCCGCGCCGAGCAGCCCCAGCCAGAGCGACTTGACCTCGCCCCGCCGAGCGTCGACCGGCGCGGTCAGCCCGGTCATCGACGGGTGCAGCGCCGCTGCCCCCCAGGTCGCGTAGAAGACCCACCAGCCGATATCGATCAGGCTGCCGTTGTCGTACGCACCGTCGAGGCTCCACAGCCCGTACAGGATGTCGGAGGCGAGCACCCCGGCCGACCCGACCGCGAGCAGCACGACCGAGACGGTGCGCTGGTAGGTGGCGAACAGGCGCACGGTGATGGCGAAGATGAGCAGGTTGCCCAGCGCGTACGCGGCCAGCGCCGACTTTTCGAACGAGGTGACGGCCGGCGATCTGAGGTCGGGCCCGACCGCGAAGACCCAGAGCGCCATCCCACCGATGGCGGCGAACACGAGCAGGTCAAGCAACCTCGAACGGTCGCGAATTGTCAGGCTCGCCCTGGTAAAGCCGTAATAGCCGGCAACGACCAAAGGAAAGACGCTCAGGTAGAGAATGTCAGCGAGGAGCGGCGCCTGAGCGCCATCACGAGCAGCGATGTTGTAAACAAGATCGCCGACCGCGAAAACGCCTATCCCGCCGGCCAGAAACCACCACGGCATCCGCCGCCGCGGCTTGTACCGCAGGACGCCGACGGCGATCGCCCCGACGCTGCTGAGGCCGACGGCCCCCCAGAAGTACGTATGCAGGGAAGGAAGCGCGATCGCACCAGCCCCTAGGGCTGTCATCCACAGCCCGTAGCAGGTCATGATCCGTCGAGCCGACACGAGCCTCCCCTTCGCGTCCTCCGGCGCGCGGGACCGCCCCCCGACCGGTCCGTTGAACGTTCTACCAGTCGCTAAAGCAGTTCGCTATAGTCCGCGGACTATGCTTTTTCGTCGATCACGGGCACATTCTCCCCGAACGAGGGGACGTGTCCGTTACACGCAGAGAACGCGAAAGTGGCTCAGATTTCCAGGCGCTCCACGGCGGCCGCGACCCGCTCATCGGTAGCAGTCAATGCTACACGCACGTGGCGCTCGCCGGCCGGTCCGTAGAAGGCGCCCGGGGCGACAAGGATGCCCCGCTCGGCGAACCAGTCGACCGTGGACCAGGAGTCGTCGCCCCTGGTGGCCCAGAGGTAGAGCCCAGCGCCCGAGTGCTCGATCTCGAAGCCGGCCTTGACCAGGGCGGCGCGCAGCACGTCACGGCGGGCGGCATACGCGGCGCGCTGGGCCGCCGCGTGCTCCTCGTCGCTTAGCGCGGCGACCATCGCGGCCTGGACCGGCGCCGGGACGATCATGCCGCCGTGCTTGCGGACGGCCAGCAGCTCGGACACGACCTCCGGGTCACCCGCCACGAACCCGGCCCGGTAGCCGGCGAGGTTGGAGCGCTTGGAGAGCGAGTGCACGGCCAGCACGCCGTCGAGCACACCGCCGCTGACCTCGGGCGACAGCACGGAGACCGGCTCGTCCTCCCAGCCCAGTGTGAGGTAGCACTCGTCGCTCGCCACCACCGCGCCCCGCTCACGGGCCCACTCGACCACCTTGCGCAGGTGGCCGGCGGGATACACCTGACCGGTGGGGTTGGACGGCGAGTTGACCCAGACGAGCTTGACCCGGGCCGGGCCGAGCGACGTCAGCGAGTCGGTACGGACGGGGGTGGCGCCGGCCAGGCGCACCCCCACCTCGTACGTCGGGTAACACACCGTCGGGATGACCACCGTGTCACCTGGACCGATGCCGAGCAGGGTCGGCAGCCAGGCCACCAGCTCCTTGGAGCCGATCGTGGGCAGGACGCCGAGCCCTTCGCTCGGGGCTGTGCCGGCCGCGCTCGCTTCGCTCCTCGGACCGGATCTTGCCGACCCCGGCGCGATGCAGGTGCGGACCGTCCACTCGACAATCGCGGCCCGAAGCGCCGCCGTGCCGGCCGTCAGCGGATAGCCGGGCGAGTCCGAAGCGGCGGCCAGCGCCTCCCGCACCACCTGTGGCACCGGGTCGACCGGCGTCCCCATCGACAGGTCGACGAGGCCGCCGGTGTGCTCGGCAGCGGCCCGTTTGGCCGCTGCCAGCAGGTCCCAGGGGAAGTCGGGCAGCCGCTCGGACAGGCGCCCGTCAGCCACGCTCAGTGCTCGGTCTCACGCGGGGGCTGGGCGGCCACGAAGGCAGCGTCCTTTTCCACCTTGCCGATCTTCGAAGCACCACCCGGGGAGCCGAGGTCCTCGAAGAACTCGTAGTTGGCCGCGGTGTAGTCCTTCCACTGCTCCGGCACGTCGTCTTCGTAGAAGATGGCCTCGACCGGGCACACCGGCTCGCAGGCGCCGCAGTCGACGCACTCATCGGGGTGGATGTAGAGCATCCGGTTGCCCTCGTAGATGCAATCGACAGGGCACTCCTCGATGCACGCCTTGTCGAGCAGATCAACGCACGGCTCGGCGATGATGTAGGTCACGGGTCGTCCTCTCCGCAAGCCACGCCGCTCTTAGACCGCGGCAGTAGGAGCCTAGTATCTCGCCCTAGACCTAGTATCTCGCCATGGAGGGGGTGATTGGTGCTCCGGCGGCAGGATGTGGGACACAGAGTTGTGGTGCGACGAATTGTCGGGGTTCGCAACGATCGTCCGCTCTATACGGACGCGCTCGGCGAGTTGGTGGAAATCACCGAGACCGATCTCACGATCGCGACGTCAAAGGGCCCGCTGCGGGTACCCCTGAGCGAGGTCCACCGCGCGAAGCGAGTGCCCCCGACGCGGCGGCCGAATGCCGCGGACGTCATCGCCCTCGAGCTCGCGGCCAACGAGGCGTGGCCGCCGCCCGTGCAGGAACAGCTCGGTGGCTGGCTGCTGCGAGCGGCCGACGGCTGGACCGGCCGAGCTAACTCGGCGCTGCCCATCGGCGACCCCGACCGCCCCTTGGAGGCGGCGATCGACGCGGTCGAGCGGTGGTACGAGGCCCGGGGCGCGCAGCCGCTGATCAACACGCCGCTCCCGCTGGCCGCCCCGGTCGGCGCGTCGCTCGACACGCGCGGCTGGACGGCCCGCCCGCTGGTACTTGTGCAGACCGCGCCGGTGCGGTCGATCCTCGACGCCACGACGACCCGAGCCCGGGTCGAGCTCACCCGCACGCCGTCGGACGCCTGGCTGGCGATCACCGCCGAGCGCAAGGGCAGCCTCCCCGAGGCCGCGCGCCACATCCTCACCGCTGTGCGCCAGGTCCGCTTCGCCCACATGTACGGCGAGAGCGGCGACCTGCTCGCCGCCGGACGCGGCACGATCACCGGCGACGGCCACTGGCTCGGCCTCGCGCTCGTCGAGGTGGTGCCCGAGGCACGCCGCGGCGGGCTGGCCCAGGACGTGGTCGGCGCGCTCGCCCGCTGGGCCGCGGAGACGGGCGCGAGCCGGGCGTTTCTACAGGTCGAAGAGCGCAATGCAGCAGCCGTGGCGCTCTACGCCAAGCTGGGCTTCACCACCCACCACAGCTACCTGACCCGCGAAGCTCCCAAAGCTTAGAACCGGCGCTAGCGGCGGACGACGCGGCGGGGCTTGGCCATCTTGGCTTCGGCGTAGCGCTTGAGGCCCACCGAGCGGTAGTCGAGGCCGAGCGCGACGAGGATCAGGAAGCCGACCAGCGAGCCACCGATGGCGAAGGCGCCGTAAAGCCAGATCTGCGCGAAGAAGTCGCCGGCCCCGCCCTCGAACGGCGTATCGCCGCTGACGAACGGCCCGACGAAGATCGTCAGCAGCACCGCGATGATCGCGGCGGCGCCGATGTCGGCGATCCACCGCCCGGCCGGGTGGCGCCGCCCCCAGAGGAACGCCATGACCGCCAGGATCAGCCCGATCACCACGAACATCCCGAGCGAGACGCGGTCCTGCGCCTCGCCGTCCTCGTCGAAACCGACGCGGGCGACCACGCGCGCCACCACGTTGACCGCGAACAGCACACCCGCGAGCACACCGATCCGCAGCCAACGATCTCTCATCGCACACTCTCCCCAACGCCAGGTGAACAATCCTCGCCACAGAAGAGTAGTGCTGTGGTGTCCTCTGTCACACCCTCGGTTTGGTGGGAGGTAGCTGCGGGTTTGCTGGGTACGGCGGCTGCGCGAGCATCAGCCGGAAGCCGACCACCGCGAAGGCGATCGAGCCGGCGAGGATCATGATGACGCCGACCCAGCTGTTGCTGTCGACCACCGCGCCGCCCTGCGGACCGACCAGCAGCAGGTCACCCTCGGTGGTACGCCCGGAGGCGGTCACCATCAGCACCAGCCAGGCACCGGCCGGGAGTGCCACGGCCCACTTGCGGCCGACCGTCGTGTACGCGAACCAGCCGAGCGCGAGGTTACTGACCACGGTCACGATCACGGCGACGCCGATCAGGTAGCCGCCGACCCGCAGCGGCGCGAGGATCAGCTCGGCGATCGCGGTGACCAGCGCGGCCACCACGGCGACCACGCCCCCGGCCACCCGGACGCCGGTCTGGAAGGCGCGGGACGGCGGTCGCGGCTCCACGGGTGGCGTCTCGCTCTGCGCGCCCCCGTCGACGGGCAGGCTCGGGGTGGACACCGTCACCGGGACCTCGTGGCGGGCGGCCGGCTCATGACGGGAGGCCGGCGAAGAGGTCGCTCTCCCAGCCGTGCGGGCCGTCACCCGGTCCCCGCTCGCCGACGGCCAGCGTGTAGTACTCCACGCCCATGAACTCGCTGCCGAAGTTGCCGGCGATCGAGTACAGCCAGGAGGTGTCCGGGATCTGGGTGGCGTGCGCGCGCATCGCGGCCACCTTCGCCTCATGCCGGTCGGTGGCGTCGATACGGGCCGCGACCTCCTCGTCGGACGTACCGAACGGGAAGTCCTCGACCTTCTCGATGCCAGCGAACGGGTTGTCGGTCGACTCCGCGAAAGCGCTGACGCCCGCTTCGAGCACGCTCTTGGGCACCGTCGTCCAGTAGACCTTGGCGGGCCCGAAGCCCTCGGCGGTGGCCCGCTCGGCCGCCCGCATCGCCACCCGGTGCGCCTGGATGTGGTCGGGGTGACCGTAGAAGCCGTTTTCGTCGTAGGTGATCACCACCTGCGGACGTACCTCTCGCATGATCTCCAGCAGGTGGGCGGCTGCCTCGTCGAGGTCGGCCTGCCAGAAGCAGCGGGGGTGCTTGTTCGTCTCGAGGCCCATCATCCCCGAGTCGCGGTACCGCCCGGCGCCGCCCAAAAAGCGACGGTCGGTTACTCCAAGCGCGGCGCACGCGGCGTCCAGCTCGGCCAGCCGGTAGCCGCCCAACTGGTCCGCCTCCGTCGCGGCGAGCAGCGCCAGCTCGGGCACGTGGATCTCGCCTTCCTCACCGAGCGTGCACGTCACCAGCGTGACCTCCACGCCCTGGGCGGCGTAATGCGCGATCGTCGCGCCGGTACTCACCGTCTCGTCGTCAGGGTGTGCGTGGACCAGCATGAGTCGTCGTGCCACGCGTTGCACTCTACGCGCGACGGAAATTATGCCGCCGCTTGCCACGTCAGGGGGCGGAAACGGCGTTTACGGGCGGACACGCCGGACGTGGTCAGGCAGACCGATCACACGGATTTACGATCCCTTGGTGGAGTATCCGGAGCTGGCCGCCCGTACCCGGAGGTTTACCCGCGGAGCGCCGCGGGCCGTGACAGTCGCGAGCGACGGCTCGCGGGTGATCTTCTTGCGTTCGCCCGGTCCTGAGGACGCGGCCGACGCACTCTGGGTGCTCGACGTCGAAACATCCACCGAGCGCCTGATCGCCGAGCCTGCGGCGCTGCTCACCGACGACGACACTGGGGACCTGCCCGCCGAAGAGCGGGCGCTGCGCGAGCGGCTGCGGCTCTCCGCGAGTGGCATCGGGTCGTACGCGACGGACCCGGCCGCGCGGGTCGCCGCCTTCCCGCTGGGCGGCCGCCTCTTTCGCGCCGACCTGGTCACCGGCGACGTCACCGAGGTGGCCACGGCCGGGCCGGTCGTCGACCCGCGGCCCGACCCGACCGGCCGCCGCATCGCGTACGTGACCTCGGGCAACCTCCATGTAATCCACGCCGACGGCACCGACGCGCTGCTGGCCGGCGAGGAGGGGGATGTCACCTGGGGCCTCGCCGAGTTCATCGCGGCGGAGGAGCTGGACCGCTTCCGCGGCTACTGGTGGGCGCCGGACGGCCGTTCCATCCTGGCCGCGCGGGTGGACGAGTCCCGGGTGCCGCGCTGGCACCTGCACGACCCGGCGCGCCCAGAGGTGGCGCCGACGAGCGTGGCGTACCCGTACGCGGGCGCGGACAACGCCGAGGTCACCCTCCACCTGCTGGACCTCGAGGGTGGCTGGGTCGACGTGCACTGGGACCGGGAGACCTACCCGTACCTGGTGTCCGTGCATTGGGCCGAGGGCGGTCCGCTGATCACCGTGCTCCGCCGCCTCCAGCAGCACGGGCTCGTGCTCTCGGTCGACCCGCGCACCGGCGAGACCCAGGTGCACGCCGAGCTGGCCGACCCTCGGTGGGTCGAGCCCGTCCTCGGTACGCCCAGCCACCTGCCCGACGGCCGTGTGCTGGTCGGCGGCGAGCTGGCCCACGACGGGTACGACGCGCGCTGCCTCTTCGCCGACGGCACGCTGCTCACCCCGCCCTCGCTGTACGTGCGCCGCGTAGTCGGCCGCATGGCCGCCGGCGCCGGCGCGGGCTCGCCCGACCTGCTCGTAGAGGCCAGCGAGGGCGAGCCGAGCGAGCAGCACCTCTTCCGGGTCCGTACCGCGATCGGCGCGGGCGGCGCCGAGATCCGCCCGCTGACCACCGCCCCCGGGTGGCACGTGGGCGCGGTCGGCGGCGACGTGCTCGTGGTCGGCTCCGCCTCGCTCGACCGCGCCGGCACCCACTGGACGATCTGGCGCGTCGGCAAGCAGGTCAGCGTGATCACCTCGTACGCGGCCAAGCCGCCGTACGCCCCGCGCCCCGTGCTGGAGCGGGTCGCCGACCGCCGCCTGCCCGCCGCCGTGCTGTACCCGCGCAACCACGTGACCGGCCGCCGCCTGCCCGTGCTGCTCGACGTCTACGGCGGTCCGGGGCACCAGGAGGTGCTGGCCACGCGCGCCCGGTGGCTGGAGCGGCAGTGGTGGGCGGACGCCGGCTTCGCGGTGGTCACAGTGGACAACAGGGGTACCCCTGGCGTGGCCCCGTCGTTCGAGAAGGTGGTCCACCGCCGCGTCGCCGACGTGGTGCTCACCGATCAGGTCGACGCGCTCTCCGCGCTGGCCGGCAAGCACCCCGACCTCGACCTCGACCGGGTGTCGATCCGTGGCTGGTCGTTCGGCGGCTGGCTGGCCGGCCTGGCGGTGCTGCGCCGACCGGAGATCTTCCGCTGCGGCATCGCCGGCGCCCCGGTGACCGACTGGCGGCTGTACGACACCGCGTACACCGAGCGCTACCTGGGCCTGCCGAGCGAAAACCCCGACGTGTACGCCCACCACTCGCTCATCGAGATCGCCGCCGAGCCGGTGCACGACGCCCGCCCGCTGCTGCTGATCCACGGCCTGGTCGACGACAACGTGGTCGCCGCGCACACGCTGCGCCTCTCCGCGGCGCTGCTCGCGTCCGGCCGCCCGCACTCGGTGATCCCGCTGACCGGCGCGACCCACATGGCCGCGGGCGGCGTGGGCGAGCAACTGCTCCGCCTCGAGCTCGACTTCATCCGCCGCAACCTCTAGCGACTGACTCCTAGCGGACCGCCGCACTGCGTGGGGGTGAGACGAGGCACAGGCCGGCGCCCGCGGCGGCGCCGTCGGTGAGGTCGACACGTACCACCCGCGCGCCCACGAACGACCGCTCGGACAACGCGCCGCCCTGGCCCAGCCGTGCGTTGATCTCGGCGTTGTCGTCTTCATCCCAGTCGGTCGCCTGGAAGACCCAGACCCGCGACCGCCCGGACAACAGGCCCGACGCGGTCTCACCTGGGCAGGCGCCCGCCTCCGCCAGCCGCACGTACCCGTCGGCCGGTGGCCCGTAGTACGACTGCCCGTTCCAGGACACCGGCGTGGCCAGTACCAAGTCCCCTTCGCGCCACTGCTCGCTGAGATACCGCAACGCGCCGCGGTAGTCGGCCAGGTTTGCGCCACCACCCTGCTTGTAGGCGCGCTGTGGGTCGGCGGCCGCCCGGATGTCCGTCACGACCTGCGGCACGAGCACTACCCCGACCAGCGCCGCGCCGGCGGTGAGACGCGACCAGCCGAGCACGATCTGCCCCGTGGGTGGAGACACTGCGAATGCCGACAGCAACAGGCATGACGGCACGCAGTAAAGCGCCAGTCGCTCGGTCATCGGGTACTGTCCCAACGCCCCGGCGCCCAGCCCGATGGCGAGCGGTGTCAACAGCATCGCCACCGTCAACCAACCGGACCGTCGCCAGCACACCACCGCACCTACCACCAGCAGCACCAGGAAGAGCGCTGGCGCCCAGAGCGCGAACGGGACGACGGCGAGTGACTTGTACGTGCTGTGCAGCCAGTCGAACGTCGCGGGCAGATCGGTGAGGTCGCGGTACGGATACACCTGCTTGCGCAGCCAGTAGTCACGCAACGCGGTGTCATTGCGGGTCGGGCGCAGGTTCCAGACGTAGACCGCGGCGACGACGCCCAGCCAGAGTGGTGCGGGCACCGCGAATCGGGCCATCTCCCGCCACCGTGCCGCCCCCGCCGCGCGGTCGACGACCAGGCCGACGACGAGGATCGTGGCCAGGACGGCCGAGACGGGGATCGCCAGCGCGCTCATCGTCGCGCCGGCCGTGGCCGCGCCCCAGAAGACGAGGTACCGGAGGCGATGCGCCGAGCGGTGTACGAGGATGCCCACACCAACCAGCAGCGTCACCCAGAACGCCTCAGCGCTGTACTGCTTGACCTGATTGGAGTAGCTGATCAGGAACGGGCTCACCGCAACCAGGAGGAGCGCGGCGAGCGCGGCGACCTTCGGCAGTAGGCGATACCCCAGGTACGCGACCAGCGGCAGCAGGGCGAGACCGAAGAGCAGCGGCACCAGCCGCAGCGACTGCTCGCCCGGCCCGGAAACCGCCAGCGCGAACCGCTCCAGCCACAGCCATCCGGGCGGCGCGGACTGGCTGTACGCCAACGGGTACAACAGATCCACGAAACCGCGCTCGCGCAGGTTGTGCGCGACGTAGAGCTCATCGCCCCAGAGCCCGCGCCCGTACGCCCAGTGCCAGACGCGCAGGCCGGCACCGACCGCGACGAGCGCGCCGGCCACGGGCCAGTACGGCAATCGCCGTTGGGTACCTTCACGCACGGACGAGACCGTAACAACGGGCCGGCCCGTGGCGCGGGCCGGCCGGCTCACGGGGTGCTACTGCTTGACGAAAGCGTTCACAAAGGACGGGTAGCCGAAGACGCTGCTGACGAAGACGCCGCCGGCCTTGGATCCGTGCAGGTAGTAGGCGACCTCGACGTACACCGGGACGGCCGGGGCGAGTTCCCGCATGATGCGCTCGTCGAGCTTGGCCCACTCGGGTGCCTGGTCGGCGGGCGGCATCGCCAGCACCCGGTCGAACTCGCTGTTGATCGCGTCGTCGTTGACGTACGACGTGTTGCTGTTGCCCTCTGCCTTGATCGACCGGCCGTCGAAGAGCACCGGCAGGATGGACGCGCCGCTCGGCCAGTCCGCCGCCCAGGAGTCGAGGTAGAGGTCCCAGGGGTTGTCCTTCTTCTTGGTCTCGTCGAGCTTCGCGTCGGCCGGGATGGTCTTGAGTGTGATTTTGAAGCCGGCCTTCTCCAGGTTGGACTTGAGCTGGGTGCCTCGCTCGACCACATCGTCGCCCACGCCCAGCACCAGCGCGGGCGTCTTGCCGGCGAGCAGCTCCTTGGCCTTGTCCGGGTTGCCGTTCGCGCCGGCCGGGTACGCGTCGTACTTCTGGTAGCCGATCGTGGCGGGCGGCATCAGCGTGGTGACGGGCGCGGCAACGGTCTCGCCGCCGATGGACTTGATGAAGCCGTCCCGGTCGATGGCGTAGTTGAGCGCCTGGCGCGTGGCCAGGTCGGTGACCCGCTGGGTGTTGATCGACAGGCGCCACTCGGTGGGCGTGGGCGAGATGATCGAGCGCTCCTTGAGAGCGGCGTTGCCGGTGACCTGGGAGACCAGCGCGGACGGTACGCCGTTGAAGGCGAGCGCGGACTGGTCCGGGCCGCTGTCGGCGATCACCCGGTTGGCGCCCGCGTTCGGGTCGGGGCCGAACGTCCACACGAACTTGTCCGGGTACTGGTGGCGGACCGGGTCGGTGGCCGGGTCCCAGTGCTCGTTGCGCTCCAGCACGATCTCGACGCCGGGCGTGTGCTTCGTGATCTTGTACGGCCCGGAGGAGAACGGCTGGTTGTCCAGGTTGACGCCGGTGTCCTTGTCCGGCGGCAGCGGCGCGCTCGCCGGCAGCGACAGCGCGAACGGCAGGTCGCAGTGCGCCTTGGCGAACTCGAAGCGGATCGTCTTGTCGTCCGGCGTGGTCAGGCCGGGCGGCAGCGCGCCCTTGTTTGCCTTGAAGTCCCACTTGGTGTCGTAGTCCGCGCTGTCGGCCAGCCACTCCTGCACGTAGGTCGGGCCACCGGTGAGGTCGGGGTCGAACGAGCGGGCGATGCCGTACGCGATCTCCTTGGCCGTGATCGGGCGCCCGTCCTCGAACTTCACGCCGTCCTTGACCTTGAACTCCCACACCTTGCAGTCGTTGCTGACGTTGGTGCCTGGAGTCTGTGCGAGGTCTCCGACCAGCGTGAGGTTGCCCTTGCCGTCGTCCTTCCAGGTGGTCAGCGTGCGGGCGTAGAGCGGGGCGTTCACGAGGCCGGCGAACGAGTACACCCGCTGCGGGTCGAGGTGCGAGATCTTGACCTCGCGGATGACCGTGAACGTGCCGCCCTTGGTCGCGCCGAGCACCTCCGGCGCCGGGCCGAGCGAGTCCTTCGGGTCGGTCGCGATCACCCCGGTCGCGGTGCGCTGCTGGTCGACGGAGGGGCCGTCGTCGGTGGTCTCGCTACAGGCGCCGGCCACCAGCACCAGTGCGAAGGCGGCTGCCACTCGATTTCGCATAGTGATCCCTCCCGATGTCAGTTGAAGGAAATCTACAACGTCAACGTAACCGTTCGGTAAAATTCACCGGAGCCGGACGCGCGGGTCGATGACTGCGTAGAGCAGGTCGACCACGACGTTGGCCAGCACGACGAAGACCGCGGCGATCAGGACAGTCGCCATGATCATGGGTAGGTCGCCGCCGCGGACGGCGTACACGGCGGTGCGGCCGAGCCCTTGAATGCCGAACGTCGTCTCTGTGATCACCGTGCCGCCGAGCGCCGCGCCAACATCCAGGCCGGCGATCGTGACGAGCGGAGTGATCGCCGCGCGCAGCGCGTGCCGGCCGTACACCGCCTTGCTGGCCAACCCTTTGGCCCGCGCGGTACGCACGAAGTCCTCCGAGAGCGTCTCCAGCATCTGCGCGCGGGCCAGCCGCGCATAGATGGCCGAGAAGAGGAACGCGAGCGCGACCCAGGCCAGTACCAGGCCCTTCGCCCAGTCGAGTGGATCGTCCAATATGGACGTGTAGTGCGGGTTGGGCAGGACCTTGAGCTGGTAGACGAAGACGATCAGCAGCACCGCGCCGGTGAAGTACAGCTGTAGCGACGCCCCGGTCAGCGAAAAGCCGATCGCCAGCCGGTCGACCCAGGTGCCCCGCTTGAGCGCGGAGACCATGCCGAGTCCCACGCCCAGTAGCAGCCACAGGATCGCGGCCGGGATCACGATGCTCAGCGTCACCGGGAGCACCCGGGCCAGGGTGTCGGTGACCGCCTCGCTGTTGACGTACGAGTAGCCGAGGCAGGGCGCGTCGCACCGGCCGCCCTGCGCACTGCCGAGATCGCGGCCGACGAAAATCCCCTTCATGTACGCGGCGTACTGCTCGATCTTCGGGTCGCGCAGGCCGAGCTCCTCCCGGACCCGCTCCAGCCGCTCGGGGTTGCAGTTCTTCGGGCACATGCCGGTGACCGGGTCGCGCGGCAGCGCGAAGAACATCAGGAAGGCCAGCACGCTGACCGCGAAGAGGGTGAGCGTCGCGGAGAGCAGCCGCTTGATCAGAAAGCGTGCCACGGTCGGCTCCTATCGCGCGTCTTTGGTCGCGGCCGCGTCCACGCCACCGCCAGGTGGGGGCGCCGCGCGAGCGGACATAGCTGATCTCGGATCGAGCGCGTCGCGGAGCGCGTCGCCGAAGAGGTTGAAGGCCAGCACGAGGGCGAAGATCGTGATGCCCGGGAAGAAGACGTACGCCGGGTCGCCCTGTAGGTAGTCGATGCTCCGGAAGATCATCACGCCGAAGTCGGGCGTGGGGTCGCGGATGCCGATGTTGAGGAACGAGAGCGCCGCCTCGCCGGTCACGTACGCGGGAACGGCCAGCGAGAACGACACGAGGATCGGCGCCCACAGGTTTGGCAGCAGCTGGCGGAAGAGCATGTGCCCGAGCCCTGCGCCGCACGCCCGGGCCGCCTCGACGAACTCCCGCTCGCGCAGCGAGATCACCTGCCCGCGGACGAGGCGGGCCATGCCGGTCCAGCCGAACGTCGCGAAGATCCCGATCAGCACCGCCACCCGGAACCAGGTGGGTACCTCGTCGCGCGGGCCGTAGAAGCGCAGCTCGACGGTTGGCATCACGGCCAGCGCGAAGATCAGGAAGGGCAGCGCGAGCGCGAGGTCGGTGATCCAGCCGATCACCGCGTCGACCCAGCCGCCCAGGTAGCCGGCGAGGATGCCGAGCGTGATGCCGATCAGCGAGGTGAGCAGTGCCGCCATGACCGCGATCAGCAGCGACGTGCGGATCCCGTAGACGAGGCGGATGAAGATGTCCCGGCCGGACCCCGGCTCGAGGCCGAACCAGTGCTCGCCCGAGATCCCACCCGCGTAGCCGAGCGGCATGCCGTCGCTGCGCCGCAGCTTCTCCTGAAACTGGTCGTACGGCCCGATCCCGTACGCCAGCTCGATCAGCGGGGCGAGGATCGCGACGAGCAGGAAGAAGGCGAGCACGCCGCCGCTGATCACCGCGACCCTGTCGCGGCGCAGGCGAGCCCAGGCGAGCTGGCCCGGCGAGCGACCCGCGATGTCGATGCCGTTGGGCGGCGGTGGCGCCTCAGGGCGTGCGATCTCGGTGGACAGGCTCACTGCTGGCCCCCTTCCGGGTGATGGCAAGCCACGCCGTCGACAAGCGGAGGCGCAGTCGTGGCACAGACGTCCTGTGCCTTCCAGCAGCGGGTGCGGAAGCCGCACCCGGTCGGCGGGTCGAGCGGCGTCGGTACGTCCCCGGCCAGGCGGATCCGCCCGCTCGCCCGTGCGGGTGCGGAGACATCGGGTACGGCAGAGAGCAGCGCCCGGGTGTATGGGTGGCGCGGCCGCTCGTGGATCTGCTCCCGGTCGCCGATCTCCACGATCCGCCCGAGGTACATCACCGCGACCCGCTGGCAGAAGTGCCGTACCACCGCGAGGTCGTGGGCGATGAACACGAACGCCAGCCCGAGGTCGCGCTGCAACCCGCGGAGCAGGTTGACGACCTGGGCCTGGATCGACACGTCGAGCGCGGAGACCGGCTCGTCCGCGACGATCAGCTTGGGGCGCAGCGCGAGCGCCCGTGCGATGCCGACCCGCTGCCGCTGCCCGCCGGAAAACTCGTGCGGGTACCGGTTGTAGTGCTCCGGGTTGAGCCCGACCAGCTCCAGCAGCTCGCGTACCCGCTGCTTGACGCCGCCCGGCGGCCTGATCCCGTTGACCTCCAGGGGCATCGCGACGATCCGCCCGACCGTGTGCCGGGGATTCAGAGACGCGTACGGGTCCTGGAAGATGATCTGTAGGTCCTGCCGCAACGACCGCAGCTCGCGCCGCCCGAGGTGGCTGATGTCCCGCCCCTCGAAGACGATCCGGCCGCCGGTCGGCTCCAGCAGGCGCACGAGCATCCGCCCGGTGGTCGTCTTGCCGCAGCCCGATTCGCCTACGAGCCCGAGCGTCTCGCCGGCCGCCACCTCGAAGTCGATCCCGTCGACCGCGCGCACCACACCTCGGCCACGCACCGGGAAGTGCTTCGTCAGCCCTTCCACCTTCAGCAGCTCAGCCGGCATTGGCCACTCCCGGGCGGTGGCAGGCCACGAGGTGGCCTCCGGTCACCGCACGCAGCTTGGGCACCTCGGTGCGGGACACGTCGTCGGCGTAGGCGCAGCGGGGGTGGAACGCACACCCCGGCGGGAGGTTGATCAGGCTGGGCGGGCTGCCCGGGATCGGCACGAGGTCCGCGTCCGCGTCGCCGTGCAGGGAGGGCACGCTGGCCAACAACCCCCAGGTGTACGGGTGCTGCGGCCGCCGCAACACCTGCTCGGCACTGCCGTGCTCGACCGCGCGCCCGCCGTACATCACAAGCACGTCGTCGGCCACCTGGCTGACCACACCGAGGTCGTGGGTGATCAGCACGATCGCCGAGTTGAACTCCTTTTGCAGGCCGTCCAGCAGGTCGAGGATCTGGGCTTGCACGGTCACGTCGAGCGCGGTCGTGGGCTCGTCGGCGATGAGCAGGGCGGGGTCGTTGACGAGTGCCATCGCGATCATCGCGCGCTGGCGCATGCCGCCGGAGAACTCGTGCGGGTACTGCCCCGCGCGGCGGTCCGGCCGCGGGATGCCCACCCGGTCGAGCATCTCGACCGTACGGCGGCGGGCCTCGGCACGACCGGCTCGCGAGTGGTGGACCCTGTACGCCTCGGCGATCTGCCGGCCGACGGGATAGTACGGGTGCAGGGCGGAGAGCGGATCCTGAAAGATCATCGCCATGTCGCGGCCGCGCAGCCGGCGTACCTCCTCGTCCGGGCGGCCCACGATGTCGCGGCCGCCAACCAGGATCTCGCCGGTGACGGTCGCGCGCTTCGGGTCGTGCAGCCCGAGCACCGCGAGGCTCGTGACACTCTTGCCGGAGCCCGACTCGCCGACGATGCCGAGCGTCCGCCCGCGCTCCACCGCGAAGGACACCCCGTCGACCGCCCGTACCACTCCGTCCTCAGTGGAGAACCGGACGCGCAGGTCACGGACCTGAAGGTACGGGTCGGCGGTCGCTCCCACAGCCCCTCGCATTCGTAGAGAACTTGCAGCGCTTCGCTGAGGATGAAAATAAGCTACAAGGTGGCCTCCTGTCAGTAGCCGCTACCGTAGTGAGATGGCGGCTCGGCGCTCTGCCCTTTTTGGACGCGCCCTCACGGCCGGGCTGCTCGCGCTAGCGGGCTGCCACGGCGGGGTGCCAGCGCCGCGCGCCGAGACGCTCACCTTCCACACGCTCACGTACTCGCCGGCGGCCGACCAATCCGACCGCGCGCTCGCCAGCCTGCGGAAGATCGACGACCACCCGCTGTACGAGATGACGTACGACGGCCCGGCACCCCGGCTCGCGCCGCCCGAGGCCACGCCCAAGGTGATCGCGCTGCCGGCCGGCCGCGACGCGTTCGCGTGCACGGTCTTCCTCGCCGCCGGCCACGCCAAGCGCCCGGTGCTCGGCCGCAACTTCGACTGGGACCACAGTCCGGCCCTCGTGCTGACCTCCCGCCCGCCCGACGCGTACGACTCGATCTCGCTGGTCGACCTCTCCTACCTGGGCTTCGACCACCCCCGCCTGGCCAAGCTCGACGATCCGGCGGCTAAGCGCGATCTGCTGCTCGCGTCGACGCTCCCCTTCGACGGCATGAACGAGCACGGTCTCGCGATCGGGATGGCCCAGGTCGACGGCGCGGCCCAGGTCCGGCCGGGCGCGCGGGAGGTCGGCTCGCTCGCGGTCATCCGCCTGGCGCTCGACACCGCGCGCACCGTGGACGAGGCGATCCGCGTATTCGAGGCGTACACGCTCGACTGGAGCGGCGGCCCATCACTGCACTACCTGGTTGCCGACGCGACGGGTGACTCGGCGGTGATCGAGTTCGCCACCGGCACGATGACCGTCACCCGCGGCGACCGACGCTGGCAACTGATGACCAACTTCAACCTGAGCACGTCCGACGCCGCTGAGCGCGCGGCCGACTGGCGCTACGCGGCAGGCTTGAAGGAACTGGACGCGGTGGGCGGCAAGCTGGATCCGGGTGCGGCGATGACGCTGCTGCGCACGCTCCGCCAGGGCCACACCCAGTGGTCAGTCGTCTACGACCTCAAGGCCGGCACCGCCGCCGTAGCGACCGGTCAACGTTACGACCGCATCCACCACACCACGCTCTAGTGGCTATGACTACGTGGGAGGATTGCACCGAAGGTACGCAGGTCGAGACGCTTGGGAGGTGACAGTGACCGCGATGATCCCCACTGCCCATCACGGGCCGTGGACCGAGGAGGAGTACCTTGCGCTCGGCGAGGACAACGACCGGATCGAGCTTTTCGACGGCGACCTCCACGTGACCGCCTCCCCGAGCCCGTGGCACCAGCGGGTCTGCCGCAAGCTCGCAACCTCTCTGGAAGAAGGCGCCGAAGATCGCGGCCTGCACGTCCATTGGGCCGTCAATCTGCGCCTGAAGCCAAGCCGGATCGTGATACCAGATCTCGCGATCACGACCGTGATCGACTTTGACGAGCGGGTCGTTCCCGGAAGCAGTGCGGTGCTCGTCTGCGAGGTCACCTCTCCCAGCAACGCAGCGACGGACAAAGTGCTCAAGATGCACTACTACGCCGAGGCCGGCATTCCCTGGTACCTCATTGTCGAGCACAACACGTTCGCACTGCGCCTGTTTCGGCTTCAGGGCGGTACCTACGTCGAACGCCACACCGCTGAGCCAGGTGAGGTGCTCAGGTTGATCGAGCCGGTAACGGCCGAAATACGGCCTGAGTCGTTGCTGCCGCCGCGCTGATCGGCGCATAGGGTCGTTTGCTATGACCCACTTCGACGTGGCTACCGCCGCGGTGCAGGCCGCGCTGGACGCCGGGGCGCGTTACGCCGACGCCCGGGTGATGCACCGGCGCTATGAGGCGATGTCCGCCAGAAACGGCGACATTGAGGATCTCAACCAGAGCGAGGACGCCGGCATCGGCGTACGGGCGCTCGTCGGCAGCGGCTGGGGCTTCTACGCCGTACCCGACCTCTCCGACGCCGCCGCCCGCGCGGCCGGCAGCCGGGCCGCGAAGACCGCGGCGGCCAGCGCGCGGGTGCCGGGCCCCGCGACGGACCTGGCGCCGGTCGGTGCCGGGGCCGGCTCGTGGGCCTCGGCCTGCGAGATCGACCCGCTCACCGTGCCCCTTTCCGACAAGGGCGACCTGCTGGTACACGCGACCAAGACGATGCGCGAGCACGGCGCGGACGTGGCCGAGGGGCTGTACCAGGTCTGGGACACCGAGAAGTGGTTCGTGTCCAGCGAGGGGCACCGGATCGACCAACACATCCGGGAGTGCGGCGCGGGCATCTCGTCCACCGCGATCGGCGAGGGCGAGGTGCAGCGGCGCAGCTACCCGGCCTACCGAGGGCAGTACGGCACGCGCGGCTGGGAGCTGGTCCAGGAGCTCGACATCGCCGCCCACGCGGCCCGTATCGCCGACGAGTCGCGGGCCCTGCTCACCGCCCCGCTCTGCCCGGCCGGCGAGACCACGCTGATCCTGGGCGGCGAGCAGATGGCGCTACAGATCCACGAGTCGGTGGGGCACGCGATTGAGCTGGACCGGATCCTCGGGTGGGAGGCCGCGTTCGCCGGTACGTCCTGGCTCGACCTCGACCAGCTGGGCAGCCTCCACTACGGGTCCGAGCTGATGAACATCACCATCGATCCGACGATCCCCGGCGCGCTGGGCAGCTTCGGCTTCGACGACGAGGGCACCCCGGCCGCGCGGCGCGACGCGGTGCGCGAAGGGCGCTGGGTCGGCGTGCTGGCCGGGCGGGACTCGGCCGCGGTGGCCGGGCTCGACTACGCGGGCAGCGTACGGGCCGACGGGTGGTCCCGCCTGCCCATGGTGCGGATGACGAACGTCGGCCTCGAACCCGGCCCGCACACGCTCGAAGAGATGATCGCCGCCACCGACGACGGCGTCTTCATGGAGACCAACCGCTCCTGGTCGATCGACGACAAGCGGCTCAACTTCCAGTTCGGCACCGAGATCGCGTACGAGATCAAGAACGGGCGGCAGGGACGGATGCTGCGCAACCCCACGTACACCGGGATCGGTCCGATCTTCTGGCGCTCGATGGACATGCTCTCCTCGGAGAGCATCGCGTGGGGTACCCCAACTGCGGCAAGGGCCAGCCTGGCCAGGTCGGACACACCGGCCACCCGGCCGCGCCGGCCAGGTTCCAGAACGTGCGGGTTGGTGTTCGTGGATAAGGGAGAAGGAGCGCAGCGAGTGAACCGTTATCCACGGATTTCAGAGAGGCAGTGGGGTTGATGGAGGACATCGCGCGCCGCGTCCTTTCGATGGTGGGTCCGGGCGTCGAGGCGGAGGTCTTCGTCGGCCACACCGCGCTGGCGCTGACCCGCTTCGCCAACTCGTTCATCCATCAGAACGTCGCCGACGCCACCACCTCGGTACGCCTGCGCCTGCACGCGGACGGGCGGACCGCGAGCGGCTCGACCACCGTCACCACCGACGAGGGCCTGGCCGGTCTGGTGCGGCGGACCCGGGAGGCGGCCCGCCTGCTGCCGCCCGACCCGGCCTGGCCGGGACTCGCGCCGCCGGCGCCGCTCGCCGGCGAGGGCAACTGGGACGAGGCCACCGCGCAGGCCTCGCCCGACGCGCGGGCGGATCGGGTACACGCGTTCGTGGACGCCGCCGGCGGGCTGGAGACGGCCGGCTACTGCCGCACGATGTACGCGGCCGGTGCGTTCGCCAACTCGGCGGGCCAGTCGGTCACCGGCCGCACCGCCGAGGTGGCGATGGACGCGATCGCCCGGATCGAGGGTGCTGACGGCCTCGGCCGCCTCGCCAGCGGGCGGCTGTCCGAGGTGGACGGCGCGGTGCTCGGCGCCCGCGCCGCCGCCAAGGCCCGGGCCAGCGCTGACGCGGTGGAGCTGCCGCCCGGCCGGTACGAGGTGGTGCTGGAGGCCCCGGCGGTCGCCGACCTGCTCCAGAACCTCGCGCTGTACGGCTTCAACGGCAAGGCCTACAACGAGCGCCGGTCGTTCGCCGAGCCGGGCGCGGAGCAGTTCGACCGCGCGATCACGCTTGTCGACGACACGCTCGGTGCGGCCGGGCTGGGCCTTCCCTTCGACGCGGAGGGCACGCCGAAGCGGCGGGTGGCGTTCGTGTCGTCGGGCGTGACCGAGTCGCTGGCCCACGACCGCCGTACCGCGGCCGAGGCGGGCGCGGAGACGACCGGGCACGCGCTCCCGGGCGGCAACACGTTCGGCGCGTTCCCGGCGAGCATGCGCCTCGAGCCCGGCCCGGCGTCCGCCTCGCCGACCGAGCTGGGTGTCGTCGTGGACCCGGCGGCCGCGGCACTGGTGGCCGGCGTCGAGCGCGGGCTGCTGGTGACCGACCTCTGGTACACCCGGGTGCTCGACCCGAAGAGCCTCGTGGTTACCGGCCTGACCCGCAACGGGGTCTGGCTGATCGAAAACGGTGAGATCACCACGCCGGTGCGAAACTTCCGGTTCACCCAGTCGTACCCGCAGGCGCTGGCGCCGGGCGCGGTACTCGGGTGGGCTCGGCCGTCACGACGGTGCCCGACGGTTGGGGCGCCGCCTGGCGTACCGCGCCGGCCGTCCGCCTGGCCTCGTGGAACTTCACCGGCGGCGCTTCGGGCTGACCCGCCACCGGCGCCCGTGCGATCGAAGCTCCTCCCAGCGACTTGGGGGAGCTTCGATCATCGAGGCAGGCGTGCTTGACTTGGCGCCGTGACGGACGACGATGCCCCACGTCCACGCAACCGGCGCCGGACAAGCCGGGCGAGGCACCGGCCAAGCCGACCGCCACCGCGCGGAGCCGCCGCAGGGTCCTCGCCATCGGTGGCGGGATCCTCGCCGCGCTCGTCATCGCCGTGTGCGCCGGTGGCATCGCCGTGATCAGCGCGATCGACGGCATCATGGACCGCGCCGAGGAAAACGAGCGGAGCGTAGCCCGTACCGACGCCGCCTGCACCGATCTTGAGCGGCGGCTCAACCGGCTGCTCCCACCCGGCGCGACGGAAAACCCGCGGGCCAGGGCCACCGCCGTACGTAACGAGAACGCGGCCGTCCGCCCTCTCCTCGCCGAGCTCGACCAGCTCCCCGGCAACCACCGTGAGCACCGGCGGGACTGGCTGGACGCGTGGAGCCAGCTGGTCGAGGCGCGGTCCGCCTACGCCGGCGCGCTGGACCGCCAGGTCTCCGGCGGGGAGCCGGCCTTCTTCGTGCCGCCGCAGGGGCAGCAGGGCAAACCCGTGGTGGAGCGGCTGGTGGACGCCGGTCCGGACTCATGCGACGGATCCGTCCGCCGACTGGCCAGCCCAGACCTCTAGCGGGTAGTGAACTACTACACAAGGTCATGGACTTACGCAACCGCCCTGACACACGCAAGACTCCCATGCACGTGGCCGTCAACACGCGGCGTAACGTGTAGCACCGAAACCGCGCGGATGCGCCGTTAGGGAGACATAAAGAAATGACGACTACGGCAACGAGGCCGGGTGCACGGGCGCGCGCCGCCATCGTGGCGAGGACGTTGCGCACGGACCGGTGGTGGCTGGCACCGCTCATCACTGTCGTCGGGCTCGGCGGTTGGGTCGCGTACGCCACGGTCCGTGTGTTCATGCACGACTTCTACTGGGTCGCGGACTACCACTACCTGACCCCGTTCTACTCGCCGTGCATCACCGACCGCTGCATACCCGAGGCCGCGCACTTCGGCACCTTCCTGCCGGGCTGGTGGATCATCCCGGAGGCCGCCCTCAGCCTCCCGTTCCTGCTGCTCTTCCGGCTCACCTGCTACTACTACCGGAAGGCTTACTACCGCGCCTTCTGGCTGTCGCCGCCGGCCTGCGCCGTGCCGGACGGCCACAAGACCTACCGCGGTGAGACCCGGTTCCCGCTGATCTTCCAGAACGCCCACCGGTACGCGTTCTACGCCGCCGGCATCATCTCGCTGGTCAACACGTACGACGCGATCCTGGCGTTCCACAGCCCCGAGGGCTTCGGCTTCGGCCTGGGCAACCTGATCCTGATCGCCAACGTGGTGATGCTCTGGGCCTACACGATCTCCTGCCACTCGTGCCGGCACATCGTCGGTGGCCGGCTCAAGCACTTCTCCAAGCACCCGATGCGCTACCGCGCCTGGACGTTCGTCTCGAAGCTGAACGTCCGGCACATGCAGCTCGCGTGGATCACGCTGGGCACGCTCGCGCTGACGGACTTCTACATCATGGCCGTGTCCGCGGGCTGGTTCTCGGACCTCCGGTTCATCAACTGAGGACACCCAAGATATGACTACGCGAATCGAACGACACCACTACGACGTCGTCGTCATCGGGGCCGGTGGTGCCGGCCTGCGCGCGGCGATCGAGGCCCGGCTGGCCGGCAAGAAGACGGCGATCATCTCGAAGTCGCTCTTCGGCAAGGCGCACACGGTCATGGCCGAGGGCGGCGCCGCCGCGGCGATGGGCAATGTCAACAGCCGCGACAACTGGATGGTGCACTACCGCGACACGATGCGCGGTGGCAAGTTCCTCAACAACTTCCGGATGGCCGAGCTGCACGCCAAGGAGGCGCCGAGCCGCATCTGGGAGCTGGAGACGTACGGAGCGCTCTTCGACCGTACGAAGGACGGCAAGATCTCGCAGCGCAACTTCGGCGGCCACGAGTACCCGCGGCTGGCGCACGTCGGTGACCGCACCGGCCTGGAGCTGATCCGCACGCTCCAGCAGAAGATCGTGTCCCTCCAGCAGGAGGACAAGGCCGCGACCGGTAGCTACGACTCGCGCATCCGGGTCTTCGCCGAGACCACGATCACCGAGCTGCTGCTCGACGGCGACAAGGTAGCCGGCGCGTTCGGCTACTACCGGGAGACCGGCGAGTTCGTGCTCTTCGAGGCGCCCGCGGTCGTACTGGCCACGGGCGGCGTCGGCCGGTCGTACAAGGTGACGTCGAACTCCTGGGAGTACACAGGCGACGGACACGCGCTCGCCCTGCGGGCCGGCGCCACGCTGATCAACATGGAGTTCCTCCAGTTCCACCCGACCGGCATGGTCTGGCCCCCCTCGGTCAAGGGCATCCTGGTCACGGAGTCGGTCCGCGGCGACGGCGGTGTCCTGAAAAACTCCACGGGCAAGCGGTTCATGTTCGAGTACGTCCCCGACGTCTTCCGCAAGCAGTACGCGGAGACCGAGGAGGAGGCGGACCGCTGGTACACCGACCCGGACAACAACCGCCGCCCGCCCGAGCTGCTGCCCCGTGACGAGGTGGCCCGCGCGATCAACAACGAGGTCAAGGAGGGCCGCGGCTCCCCGTCCGGCGGCGTCTTCCTGGACGTGTCCACCCGGCTCCCGGCCGAGGAGATCAAGAAGCGGCTGCCGTCGATGCACCACCAGTTCAAGGAGCTGGCCGGTGTCGACATCACGCGGGAGCCCATGGAGGTCGGGCCGACCTGCCACTACGTCATGGGTGGCGTCGAGGTCGACCCGGACACCGCGGCCGCGTCCGGCACTGTGCAGGGGCTCTTCGCGGCCGGCGAGGTCTCCGGGGGCATGCACGGCTCCAACCGGCTCGGCGGCAACTCGCTGAGTGACCTGCTGGTCTTCGGCAAGCGCGCGGGTGAGCACGCCTCGTCGTACACGGACGTGCTGGCTACCCGGCCGAGGGTGTCGCAGGCCGACCTGGACGCCGCGGTGGCGACCGCCTTGGCGCCGCTGGAGCGAAACGATGGCGAAAACCCGTACACGCTCCAGCAGGACCTCCAGGCCGTGATGGGCGACCTGGTCGGCATCATCCGCCGTAAGGGCGAGCTGGAGGAGTCGCTGGTCCGCCTCGCCGAGCTGCGCGAGCGGGTCAGCAAGGTCAGCGCGGCCGGCGGGCGCCGGTACAACCCCGGCTGGCACCTCGCCCTCGACCTGCGCAACATGCTCGTCGTATCGGAGTGCACGGCGAAGGCGGCACTGGAGCGGGAGGAGTCGCGCGGTGGGCACACCCGCGAGGACTTCCCGGCGATGCGACCGGAGTGGCGGCAGGTCAACCTGGTCTGCTCGCTCGACGGTGACAAGGTGCGGCTGGAGCACAAGCCGCTGCCGAGGATGCGGCCCGAGCTGATCAAGCTCTTCGACCGCGCGGAGCTTGCGAAGTATCTGACCGATGAGGAGCTCGCCGAGTACGACGCGCTCGCTGAGGAGGCTGCCAAGTAATGGGCGCGAAGCGTCGTTTCAAGATCTGGCGGGGCGACCAGGCCGGCGGTGACCTGAAGGACTACGACGTCGAGGTCAACGACGGCGAGGTGGTCCTCGACGTCATCCACCGGCTCCAGGCCACGCAGACGCCGGACCTGGCCTGCCGATGGAACTGCAAGGCCGGCAAGTGCGGCTCCTGCTCGATGGAGATCAACGGTACGCCGCGGCTGGGCTGCATGACCCGGATGTCCACATTCGCCGAGGACGAGACCGTGACGGTCACTCCACTTCGGGCGTTCCCGGTGGTCCGCGACCTGGTGACGGACGTCTCCTTCAACTACGACAAGGCGCGGCAGACGCCCGCGTTCGCGCCGCCGGCCGACCTGGCCCCCGGCGAGTACCGGATGCAGCAGGTCGACGTCGAGCGCTCGCAGGAGTTCCGCAAGTGCATCGAGTGCTTCCTGTGCCAGAACACCTGCCACGTGGTGCGTGACCACGAGGAGAACAAGAAGGCGTTCGCCGGGCCGCGGTACTTCATCCGTGCCGCCGAGCTGGACATGCACCCGCTCGACGCGCAGGAGGACCGCAAGGAGTTCGCCCAGGCCTCGATGGGTATGGGGTACTGCAACATCACGAAGTGCTGCACGGAGGTCTGCCCCGAGCACATCAAGATCACTGACAATGCGATCATTCCCATGAAGGAGCGGGTGGTCGACCGCCGGTACGACCCGCTGGTGTGGCTGGGCCGAAAGATCTTCCGTCGTGACCAGCTGGACGGCGCGGGCCAGGTCCCGGCCACCGCGCTCGTGGGAGCACGCACGGAAGGGTCCGAAGTGGCGCAGCACCATGGGCTCAACTGGCACCGCGAGATTCCGCAGCCGCAGGCCGCCCCGGTTGACGAAACCGGCCGCCTGCCGATCTCCGAGATCACGGCCGACCGACCGGGCGGCCCGTCGCCGTTCGGCGACGACCAGACGTTCCCTCTCCCGCCGGAGGGTCTCAACTACGCACACCCGAGCGGGACTGAGCAAGGCTGAGCATGGCGAAGGCGCCCCGGGACACTCCCGGGGCGCCTTCTCACGTCAGGCCCTACTGCCGCTTCAGGAACGGTGGCAGGGCGGCCACGATCGGCGCGTCGGCTGGCAGCCACTGCACGGAGAGCAGCTCCTCGGTGCCGAGCCAGCGCAGCTCCTCGTGCTCCAGCGCCTGCGGCACACCACCGTCGAGCAGCTCAGCCGTGAACACGCGCAGCAGCGCACGCCCGTGTCCGAGGAGCACGTCTTCCCCTACGCGCTCGCCGACCGCGACCCGTACACCGAGCTCTTCCTCGCACTCGCGGACGAGTGCCTCCACGTCCGACTCGCCAGGTTCGACCTTCCCACCGGGAAACTCCCACATACCGGCCATTTCGGGAGGATCAGACCGAGCACACGCCAAAACCTTCCCGTCTACGATGATCGCGGCGCCGACGATGATCCTTTGGTTAATCCGTTCGGACTGCACGGCCGACCAGCCTTCCAGATCAATAAAGAATTCGGGTGCCTGAGCCGTCCCGTACGGCACCAGAAGACGGAAATGTGGGCGTGGACACACCAGCCGGTTAGCGGCAAGACTGGGGGCACCGAACGATGACGAGATGGCGACGATTTGGCCACAAGCCGGCAACGACGCCTGGGAGGTGTGACATATGCGTGCTCTGTGGGGAAGCAGGGCGGCCCGTGACTACCTCAGCGACGCCCTGACCCTGCTGCCTGGTTGGACCCGGGAGGGTCGGCAGATCAAGCGCACGCTGGTAATCGACGATTCACAACACGCAGCACTCACCGAGCGTATCAAGGTAGTCGCCGATGCGTTACACCTCCAGCCGGAGGTACGGCGCCTCGATGGCCGCACCCAGATCCGCTTGACGCCACGCGACAGCGAAGACATCACCGAGGGCGTGGTCACGCTCGCCGCCCGCATCGAAGACGCGTACCGGACCGTGACCGGCGAAGCGTGAGGCCGCATCAGGCAACGCGGCCAGGTCAGACGTTGAAGCGAAACTCGACGACGTCGCCGTCCCGCATCACGTAGTCCTTGCCCTCCATGCGCACCTTGCCGGCCGCCTTGGCCGCGGCCATGGACCCGGCCTCCATCAGGTCGTCGAACGAGACGATCTCGGCCTTGATGAAGCCGCGCTGGAAGTCGGAGTGGATCACACCCGCTGCCTCCGGCGCGGTGGCCCCGACCGGGACGGTCCAGGCCCGCGCCTCCTTCGGCCCTGCCGTCAGGTACGTCTGGAGCCCGAGCGTGCGGAACCCGACCCGGATCAGCTGGTGCAGCCCCGGCTCCGGCTGGCCGATCGACTCCAGCAGCTCGCGGGCCTCCTCCTCGGACAGGTCGATCAGCTCGGACTCCACCTTCGCGTCCATGAAGACCGCCTCGGCGGGCGCGACGAGTGCGCTCAGCTCGTCCAGGAACTCCGCGTTGGCCAGCTCGTCCTCGTCGACGTTGAAGACGTAGAGGAACGGCTTCGTGGTCAGCAGGTGCAGCTCGCGCAGCTCGGCCACGTCGATGCCGGCCGCGGTGGCGCCGGCGTAGAGGGTCGTGCCCTCGTTGAGCAGCTTCGCGGCGGCTGATGCGGCGGCGGCGATCGCCGCCCGCTCCTTGCGGAGCTTCGCCTCCTTCTCCAGCCGGGGCAGCGCCTTGTCGAGCGTCTGGATGTCGGCAAGGAGCAGCTCGGTGTTGATCGTCTCGATGTCGTCGGCGGGCGAGACCTTGCCGTCGACGTGCACGACATTCGGGTCGGAGAAGGCGCGGACGACCTGGCAGATCGCGCTCGCGTCGCGGATGTTGGCGAGGAACGCGTTGCCCCGCCCTGCCCCTTCGACGCGCCGCGGACGAGCCCGGCGATGTCAACGAACGACACCGGCGCGGGGATCACCTTCTGTGAGTCGTACAGCTCCGCGAGCTTGCCCAGCCGCGGGTCAGGCAGGCCGACGACGCCAACATTCGGCTCGATCGTGGCGAACGGATAGTTGGCGGCGAGGACGTCGTTTTTGGTCAGCGCGTTGAACAACGTGCTCTTGCCGACGTTGGGCAGGCCGACGATGCCGATCGTGAGACTCACGGGCCGCCAGTCTACGCGCCGCCCGGCACCCGCCGGCCACGCGGACTCCCTCGACGGCTCGTCACACGGTCGTGTCCGAAAACCGCGAGCTTCTGGCTCGCGGTCCGGGCACGATCGACAGCGTGGAGTTGGACTTCGAGCGGTGCTACCGGGCCGTGGACAGCCGTGACGGGCGGTTCGACGGCTGGTTCTACACCGCGGTCACCTCGACCGGCATCTACTGCCGGCCGTCCTGTCCCGCCGTCACGCCGAAGCCGGAAAACGTGCGCTTCTACCCGTCCGCGGCCGCCGCACAGCGCGCCGGCTTCCGGGCCTGCAAGCGGTGCCGCCCGGACGCGGCGCCCGGCTCGCCGGAGTGGGACGTCCGCGCCGACGTGGTCGGCCGGGCGATGCGGCTGATCTCCGACGGCGTGGTGGACCGCGCCGGCGTACCGGGGCTGGCCAGCCGCCTCGGCTACACCGAGCGGCACCTGCACCGGATGCTCACGGCCGAGCTCGGCGCGGGGCCGCTCGCCCTGGCCCGGGCACAGCGGGCGCAGACCGCGCGCATCCTGATCGAGACGACCGACCTCGGGCTGGCCGAGATCGCGTTCGCGGCCGGGTTCGGCAGCGTACGGCAGTTCAACGACACGATCCGCGAGGTCTTCGGGTCGCCGCCGTCGGCACTGCGCAAGCCGAGGCGGGGACCGGCACCCGAGCCCGGCGCGATCCACCTCCGCCTGGCGTACCGGCCGCCGCTGCACGCCGAGTCGCTGGTGGAGTTCCTGGCGCTGCGGGCGATACCGGGCGTGGAGGAGGTGGACGCGACGACGTACCGGCGGGCGCTGCGCCTGCCGCACGGCTGCGGCACGGTCGAGCTGACCCCGACCCCCGGCTACGTGGCCGCCCTCCTGCGCCTCTCCGACGTACGCGACCTATCGCCGGCCGTGGCCCGCTGCCGCCGGCTGCTCGACCTGGACGCCGACCCGGTGGCGGTGGACGCCGTGCTGGCCGAGGACGAGGCGCTCGCGGCCTCGGTCGCGAAAGAGCCGGGCGTACGGGTGCCCCGCTCGGTGGACAGCTTCGAGATGGCGGTACGGGCGATCGTCGGCCAGCAGATCTCGGTGGTCGCCGCCCGCAAGGTGCTCTCGCGGCTTGTGCCCTCCGGCGAGCAGCTCAGCCCGTTCCCCACACCGGAGGAGGTGCTGGCGCTGCCGGACGAGGCGTTCAAGATGCCGGGCGCGCGGCGGGACACGATCCGGGCGCTCGCGTCAGCGGTCGCCAGCGGCGAGCTGGACCTCGACCCGGGCGCGGACCGGGAGGAAGCCGTCCACAACCTCACCAAGCTGCCCGGCATCGGCTCCTGGACCGCCAGTTACGTCGCGATGCGCGGGATCGGCGACCCGGACTCGTTCCTCCCCACCGACCTGGGCGTGCGCCGGGGCGCGAAGGCGCTCGGGCTTCCCGACGATCCGAAGGCGCTCGACGCGCACGCCGCCCGCTGGGCGCCGTGGCGCTCGTACGCCCTGATCCGACTCTGGAGACAAGGATGAACAGCACTGTTGTGCAAACCGCCGCCGGGCCGTTCACGATCCTGGTGAGCGACGCGGGCGCGGTACGCGCGGCCGGCTTCACCACGGACGTGGGGCAGCTGCTCCCGCTGGTACACCGGAGCCTGAGGGAGGAGCCGCGGCCGCGACCGGACCTCGGACCGGTCAGCGAGGCGGTGCTGTCCTATTTGGATGGTGATTTGACCGCGATCGACGAGGTACCGGTCGAGCAGCGCACCGGCGGCCAGTACCTCGCGCACGCCTGGGAGGTGCTGCGCGAGGTGAAGCCGGGGCAGCCGGTCACGTACACCGGGTTCGCCGAGCTGTCCGGCCGGCCGGCGGCGATCCGGGCCGCGGCGACCGCCTGTGCCCGGAACGCGGTCGCGCTGTTCGTTCCGTGCCACCGCGTCCTGGGTACCGACGGCACGCTACGCGGCTACCGCTGGGGGCTAGACATCAAGAAGTGGCTTCTGGCGCACGAGCGGACAACCAACTCGTAAACGTCAGACATAACGGCTACCGTCACTGTGTGCACTACGACGGTGACCGACGGCGTCCAGTGCACAACTTGTGGCGTATCCGTCGTTATGTCCGTCCTTATCTGACTCTTATGGTGTGGCTGGTGCTCGCGGCCTTCGCGGCCACGGGCGCCAGCATTGCCGTGCCGCTGGTGGTCCAGCGCGTCGTCGACGGACCGATCGTCGACCGCGACCCGACCGGCCTGTGGTGGCTCGGCGGTCTCGTCGCCGCGTTCGGCCTCATCGAGGCGGGGCTCATCTTCATCCGGCGGTGGACCCAGGCGGCGTCCGCGCTGGGCATGGAAGCCACGATCCGTAACGACGTCTACGCCCACCTCCAGCGCCTCCAGATCGGCTTCCACGACCAGTGGCAGTCCGGGCAGCTGCTGTCGCGGGTCACCACCGACCTGTCGGTGATCCGGCGGTTCCTGTCGTTCGGGCTGGTCTTCCTGGTCGTCAACCTGGCCACGTATGTGACGGTGGTCGCGCTCCTCATCCACCTGCGGTGGCCGCTCGGGCTGCTCGTGGCGGCGAGCGCGATCCCGCTGTTCATCCTGAGCCGGCGCTTCTCGAAGGCGTACATCGCCGCCTCCCGGCGGATGCAGGACGAGCTGGGCGACGTGGCCACGCTTGTCGAGGAGTCCGCGCAGGGCTGCGCACGATCAAGGCGTTCGGGCGGCGGCCTTTCATGGCCAAGCGCTTCGGCCAGGAGGCTCGTCAGCTGCACGACACGGCGATCGGCAAGGGGCGGCTGCTCGCACTCAGCTCGGCCCGCTTCGACCTGGTGCCCAACCTGACGCTCGCGGTGGTGCTTGTCGCCGGCTCGGCGACGGTCGCCTCGGGCGGCATGACGCTGGGCGAGCTCGTCGCGTTCGTCTCGCTACAGCTGATGCTGATCTGGCCGATCGAGTCGCTCGGCTGGATCATCGCGAACGCGCAGGAGGCGATGACCGCCGCCGACCGCATCTACGAGGTGCTCGACACCCCGCCCTCCATCGTGGACAGGCCGGGTGCGGTCACGGTGGCCGAGTCCCGTGGCCACGTGCGGTTCGAGAAGGTGGGGTTCACCTACCCGGGCACGGATGCGCCTGTACTCCGCCGCATCGACCTGGACGTGCGACCAGGCGAGACGCTTGCCATCGTCGGCGCCACGGGATGCGGCAAGACAAGCCTTGTCTCGCTGCTGCCCCGCCTCTACGACGTCACCGGCGGGCGGATCACGCTCGACGGGCGGGACATCCGGGACATCCAGCTCGACTCGCTGCGGCGCCTCGTGGGCATGGCGTTCGAAGACCCGACGCTCTTCTCGATGTCGGTGCGGGAAAACCTGACGCTCGGCCGCCGGGAGACCACCGACGACGAGATCTACGAGGCGCTACGGGTGGCGCAGGCCGATTTCGTGTACGACTTGCCGTGGGGGCTCGACACCCGCATCGGCGAGCAGGGGCTCTCCCTCTCCGGCGGGCAGCGGCAGCGGCTCGCGCTGGCCCGCGCGGTTATCGGCCATCCGCGCGTGCTGGTGCTGGACGACCCACTCTCCGCACTCGACGTACACACCGAGGCGCTCGTGGAGGAGGCGCTCGCCCGGGTGCTGCACGGCACCACCGCGCTGCTCGTCGTGCACAGACCGTCCACAGTGGCCCTCGCCGACCGGGTGGCGCTCCTCGACGGCGGTGAGATCGCCGCGATCGGGACCCACTCGGAGCTGCTCGAGACCGTGCCTGCCTACCGCGCCGCCCTGTCCGCCGAAGCGTTGGGTGTCCCGGACGATGTCGTCAGCCGATAGCTGGCGCGGCCGCGCGGCGGACGGGGCCGCCGATCAGACCCTCGCGGAGACCGGATCGGTCGTCCGGCTGCGCGCCCGCAGCCGGGTGCTGCTCGGCTCGCTGATCCGCCCGCACCGCCGGGCACTCGGGCTCGCCATCGGGCTACTGCTGTTGCAGAACGCGGCCGGCATGGCCGGGCCGTACCTGGTCATGCTCGGCATCGACCGGGGCATCCCACCCCTGCGCGACAACGGCGACATGACCCCGCTGATCGCGATCGCCACCGCGTTCCTGGCCGCGGCCGCTGGAGAGTACCTGGGCAAGCGCGGCTTCCTCATCCTCTCCGCCCGGATCGGCCAGGCCGTCCTGCTCGACCTGCGCCAGCGCGTGTACGACCACTTCCAGCGCCTCTCCGTCGACTTCCACGAGCGGTACACCTCAGGCCGGGTCGTGGCCCGCCTCACCAGTGACATGGACTCCATCGCCGAGCTCGTGGACGGCGGCATCGACGACCTCGTGCTCGCCGGCCTCTCCGTACTCTCCGTCGCCGGCATCCTCCTCTGGCTCGACGCCCCACTGGCCGCCGTCACGCTGCTGGCCTTCCCGTTCCTACTGTGGCTGTCCCGCTGGTTCGCCCGCGCCTCCGCCCGCGCGTACCGCCGGACCCGCGAAGCCGTCGCCCTGGTGATCGTCCACTTCGTGGAGTCACTTGGCGGCATCCGCGCGGTGCAGGCGTTCCGGCGCGAGCCCCGCAACCAACAGATCTTCGAAGACCTCAACGACGACTACCGCCAGGCCAACCTGCACGCCTTCCGCCTCATCGCCATCTATTCGCCCGGCATCAAGGTCATCGGCAACATCGCCATCGCCGTCGTCCTCACCTACGGCGGCTGGCAGGTCATGCACGGCCACACCGAGATCGGCGTCCTCGCCGCGTTCCTGCTCTACCTACGCCGCTTCTTCGAACCCATGCAGGAGCTGAGCCAGTTCTACAACGTGCTCCAGTCCGCCACCGCCGCACTCGAAAAGCTCGCCGGCGTACTTGACGAGAAGCCCGCCGTACCCGAGCCCGCGACAGCCGCGGCGCTCCCGGCCGGCGGCGGTGGTGCCCTGACCTTCCGCTCGGTCTGCTTTCACTACCGCCCCGACCAGCCCATCCTGCCCACCCTGGACCTGGACGTCCCGGCCGGGCAGACCGTCGCCCTGGTCGGCCCCACCGGCGCCGGAAAGTCCACCATCGCCAAGCTCGTCGCCCGCTTCTACGACCCGGTCGGCGGCACCGTCACGCTCGACGGCATCGACCTGCGCGAGGTCGCCGACGCCGACCTACGCCGCGCCGTCGTCATGGTCACTCAGGAAAACCACCTCTTCTCCGGCACCGTCGCCGACAACATCCGCTTCGGCCGCCCGGGTTCCTCGGACGAGGAAGTGGCCAAGGCCGCCCGCGCCATCGGCGCTGACGCCTTCATCGAAGCCCTCCCCCACGGGTACGACACCGACGTACACCGCCGCGGCGGCCGCCTCTCCGCGGGGCAGCGGCAGCTTGTCGCCTTCGCCCGCGCCTTCCTGGCCGACCCCACGGTCCTCATCCTCGACGAGGCCACCTCGTCGCTTGACGTCCCCAGCGAACGCCTTGTCCAGCGGGCCCTGCGCACCATCCTTCGCGAACGCACCGCACTCGTCATCGCCCACCGCCTGTCCACAGTGGAGATCGCCGACCGGGTACTCGTCCTGGAAGCCGGACGCATCGTGGAGGACGGCCCGCCAGACGACCTGATCGCCGGTGGTGGCCGCTACGCCGACCTGCACCGGCAGTGGCGCGACTCGCTGGTCTGAGTCGATATCACGGTGCCTGGTCGTGCCGGCGTCCGTACGCTCTAACGCATGACTGATACGGTGCGGAACGCGCGCCCCGGTCTCCCGGACCGTCCCAGGCTGGACGGGCTGGAGGAGAAGTGGGCGCGCCGCTGGCAGGAGGAGGGCACGTACGCGTTCGACCGGTCGAAAGGCCGCTCGGACGTATACGCGATCGACACACCTCCGCCGACCGTATCGGGCGAGCTGCACATGGGGCACGTCTTCTCGTACACGCACACCGATCTCGTGGCCCGCTTCCAGCGCATGCGGGGCAAGATGGTCTTCTATCCGATGGGCTGGGACGACAACGGCCTGCCGACCGAGCGCCGCGTGCAGAATGTCTTCAAGGTGCGCTGCGACCCGTCGATCCCGTACGACCCGGAGTGGACGCCGACGGGCGAGCAGCAGCTCATTTCGCGGCGCAACTTCATCGAGCTGTGTGAGCGGCTCACAGCCGAGGACGAGCAGGCGTTCGAGGCGCTGTGGCGGCGGCTCGGGCTGTCGGTGGACTGGTCGCTGACGTACACGACGATCGGGCACCGCGCCCGGCTCGCCTCGCAGCGGGCGTTCCTGCGCAACCTGGCGCGCGGTGAGGCGTACACCGCCGAGGCGCCGACGCTCTGGGACGTGGGCTTCCGCACCGCCGTCGCGCAGGCGGAGCTGGAGGATCGCGAGCGCCCAGGCGCGTACCACAAGCTGCGCTTTCACGGCCCGGACGGCGAGCCGGTGTACATCGAGACCACCCGGCCCGAGCTGCTGCCGGCCTGCGTGGCGCTGGTGTGCCACCCGTCCGACGAGCGGTACGCGCCGCTGGTCGGCCGCACCGTGCGGACGCCTCTGTTCAACGTGGAGGTGCCGGTCCACGCCCACCCGCTCGCCGACCCGGCCAAGGGCACGGGCATCGCGATGGTGTGCACGTTCGGTGACCTGGCCGACGTGACCTGGTGGCGGGAGCTACAGCTGGGCACCCGCGTGGTGATCGGGCGGGACGGGCGACTGCTGCCCGAGCCACCCGCGGACGTGCCGGCCGGGGCGTATGGGGCGCTCGCCGGGCTCACGGTGAACGCCGCGCGCAAGGCCATCGTCGAGCTGCTGGGCGAAGACCTGGTCGGCGAGCCGCGGGCGATCACGCACCCGGTCAAGTTCTACGAAAACGGCGAGCAGCCGCTGGAGATCGTGGGCACCCGCCAGTGGTATATCCGCAACGGCGGTCGCGACCCCGGCCTGCGGGACACGCTGCTCGCGCGGGGGCGGGAGCTGCGCTGGGTGCCGGAGCACATGCGCCACCGGTACGAACACTGGGTGAGCGGGCTCAACGGCGACTGGCTGATCAGCCGGCAGCGCTTTTTCGGCGTGCCGATTCCCGTCTGGTACCGGCTCGACGGCACTGGCGAGCCGGACCACGACAACCCTCTCACACCCAGTGAGGCACTGCTACCGATCGACCCATCTTCGGACATTCCGGCTGGGTTCACGGCCGAGGAGCGGGGGCAGCCGGGCGGCTTCATCGGCGATCCGGACGTGATGGACACCTGGGCCACTTCCTCGCTTTCACCCCAGATCATCTGTGGGTGGGAGACGGACCCTGACCTGTTCGGGCGGGTGTTCCCGATGGACCTGCGCCCGCAGGGACAGGAGATCATCCGCACCTGGCTCTTCACCTCGGTGGTGCGCGCCCACCTGGAGCAGGGCGTGCTCCCGTGGCACACCACCGTGCAGTCCGGCTGGATCCTGGACCCCGACCGCAAGAAGATGTCGAAGTCCAAGGGAAACGTGGTCACGCCGATGGCACTGCTGGAGGAGCACGGCGCCGACGCGGTCCGGTACTGGGCGGCGAGCGGCCGCCCCGGCACCGACCTCGCGTACGAGCCAAGGCAGATCAAGGTGGGCCGGCGGCTGGCGACGAAGCTGCTCAACGCCTCCAAGTTCGCGCTCGGGCTGGGCGCGGCGGAGGCCTTGCGCTCGCCGGTGACCGAGCCGCTCGACGCGTCGATGCTGGCCGGCCTCGCCACTACGCTGCGCACGGCCACGGCGGCACTCGACGAGTACGACCACACCGCCGCACTCCAGGCGACCGAGGGCTTCTTCTGGACGTTCTGCGACGACTACATCGAGCTTGTCAAGGAGCGGGCGTACGGGTCGGGCGAGGGCGCAGACTCGGCCCGCGCGGCACTCGCGACCGCGCTTTCGGTGCAGCTGCGGCTGTTCGCGCCGTTCCTGCCGTACGCGACCGAGGAGGTGTGGTCGTGGTGGCGGTACGGCTCGGTGCACCGCGCGCCGTGGCCAAGCCGGTACGAGCTGACCGGCGACGGTGACCCCGAGCTGCTGAAGGTGGCCAGCGCCGCCCTGACCCAGGTGCGACGCGCCAAGTCGGACCGACGGTTGTCGATGCGAGCGGACGTCCCATTGGCCGAGGCACTCGGCCCGGCCGAGCAGCTCGACCGGCTGGCCCGCGTGGCCGGCGACTTCAAAGCCGCCGGACGGATCGAGCGGCTCGACCTGCTCCCCGACCGCACGCCCGAGCTGGTCATCGCCTGCGCGTTCTGAGATCTAAAGGGCCGGTCCGGCCAGGGACCGGCCCTTTCCAACGGCACCAGAAGACCAGTTCAAGAGTGAGCTACCGCGATGCCCGCCGTGGTCCAGACCGTCGCTCCCGCGGCCTCACCCTCCGCTGTCCACAACCCCAGCCGGCCTGCCGGCCGCCGACACCGCCCCGTCCCGGCCTGGTGGCCGGGGGGTCAGTAGCGCCCTTCCGCGCCGCGTCCGTGGCGAAAAATTACCCCGACAGAGCCTGTCGCAAAATTGCCCGACTACAGCGTGTGTCGAGAAAACACGGCTGTGTCCGCCGCTGGCCGCCGAACGGCGGCCGGCGAGGGTCAACGAGACCCTCATTTCAAGCGAATCTGGCGATTCTGCGACAGGCTCGACAGGGGCAATGAATCGCCACGGACGACCAGAGCAGCCACCGATCAAGGCCGCGCCCCCTTTCGACTGTGCCCGGCTATCCGCGACCATCGCCGTGGTTGGCCGATGGGATCGGAGCACGCAGCGATCGAGGGAAGCAACCGGTCAAGATTCGCCGGCTCCGCGCATCGCGCGGCCTGGTGGGGCGCAGCCTCACCAGGCCATGCCGGCCCGGGGTTTGGCTTGTGGAGCGCGGAGGGTGAGGCCGCGGGAGCAGCGGTCTGGACCACGACGGACGCCGCGGTAGCCCAAGATCTCGGTCTTTGAAATGTGGTCTAGAACCCGGTCGGCCAGTCGCCGCGCAGGATGCAGGCGCTAGGTGGTCTAGAACTCGGTCGGCCAGTCGCCGCGCAGGATGCGGAGGCCTAGCAGGAAGACGATCAGGGCGGGGAAGACCGCTAGCGTGACCGCCTGCAACCGGTACTGGATCCTGTGGCGGAGCAGCACCAGCCCGTTGGCCGCGACCGCCACGCCCGCGGCCATCATGTAGCCGCCCCACCAGTGGGCGTCGCCGAAGTCGACCAGGTCGGCGTTCATCAGCAGAAACAGCACGCCTAGCGAGGTGCCGCAGAGCGCCAGCGTGGCGATCGTCCGGTGGAACACGCGGGCGATCGGGTGCTGCGGGCGCCACGCGTAGGTACCGGCGATGGCGAGTGTGGGCATGATGATCATGGCTGGCCAGCCCTCGCTCATCACGCCGAACATCAGCATGGCGCCGACCGCGAAAACGATCAAGCCGACCCATGCGACAAGGTAGCCCGTGATGGCCCGGCCGCCGCCCCGGCCGAGCAACGGCGCGCTGGCCGCCGTGATGAATGCGCCGGGCACCAGCACAAATCCGGCCCACCAGTGGAAGTGCCCGGTCGCCTGCGCGATCGCCGTCACCGTCGCGGCGCTGAACGCCAACGCGGCGGCCGCGAACCACCAGGCCCGCATCGGCTGGACCGCCACCGACTGGACCCCCGCCCTCGAATGCGTCTCTACGCTCACGCTAACCGACTCTGCCCGCGCGGCCGCGCGAACACCATCCGGCTAGCCCTACCTCGTCCCGGGGGCCTACCGCCCTTTCCGGCGCGCTCGCTAGAAGTCGCCGCCGCCGAAGTCGCCGCCACCGAAGCCGGCGTCGCCGCCCCAGTCGCCGCCGCCGTAATCGCCCCATAGTCGCCGCCGTAGTCGCCCCCGTCGCCGCCCGCGGCCGCACCCTCGTCGTAGCCCTCGGCGAAGCCGGCGTCGTACCCGTACCCAGGGTCGGCGAAGGCCGGCGAGAAGAGCGCGTCAAAGATCAACAGCCCGCCGATCGCGCCGGCGGCACCGGCGAGGGCAGGCTTCCACCACTGCTGCGAGTACCAGCCCGCCGGCACCGGTCGGCCGTGCACCCGCCCGCCGGGGTAGTAGTACGGCGTGTCGTTGCCCGGCTGCGGCCCCGCCTTGTAGTGCTGGCCCTGGACATCGACCTCGCGCGCCACGGTCAGCTGCCCGGCGCCCTGCGCGGCGGCCAGCGGCGGCAGGTCAGGGCCGGGGTCGAGCCCGAGCGCCAGCCGCGCCGCCCGCGCGTACATCAGCCCCTCGATCGCCGTCTCCCGGGCCAATGCGAACTGCCGCACCGAACGCGCCTGCTCCAGCTGGCTGCCCGCGGCCGTGTACCGCTCACCCGCGTCCACCAGCGCCTGCCGGACGGCCGGGTCGTCACCGTGCAGGTTCATGACCTGGCCGCCCAGCCGCTCGTACCACCGCTGTGCCTCGGCCCGGGCGTCCGCGATGTCCCGAGCGTGCCGAGCCGCGCTCGACCGCCGCAGCCAGAACGCACCACCGGCGATCACGACGATGAACACGACCAGGAAAAACCACTCCATGTCACGACGGTACCCGGCCGGTTTCGTCGTAGTCGTTTGGCAAGCTCACGGACGTGGACATTTCGACGCTGGCCGTGGTGGTCGTCTGCCTCGGCGCGGGCGGCGCCGTGGGGTGGCTGGCCGCGCGGGCCCGGGCCGGCGCGGAGATCGCCCGCCTCGACGCCACGCTGCGCGCCACCCGCGAGGGCGAGGAGCGGCTGGAGCAGTCGATGCGCGCACTGTCCTATGAGGCCACCGCCCAGTCGCAGGAGGCGGTGGCCCGGGCGGTCGCGCCGCTGCACGAGTCGCTGCGCCGCTACGAGCAGCGGGTGGCCGAGCTGGAGCGGGAGCGCGTGGATGCGTACGCGGAGCTGCGCGAGCAGGTGCGCTCGATGTCCACCGTCTCCGGTGAGCTGCGCACCGAGACCAAGCAGCTGGTCGCCGCCCTGCGTGCCCCGCAGGTGCGCGGCCGGTGGGGTGAGCACCAGCTGCGCCGCATCGTCGAGGCGGCCGGGATGCTGGAGCACTGCGACTTCGCCGAGCAGGTGACCGCGGCCAACGACATCCAGGGCGTCCGCCCCGACCTCGTCGTCAGGCTCCATGGTGGACGATCGGTCGTGGTCGACGCCAAGGCGCCCTTCGAGGCGTACCTGGCGGCGATGGAGGCACGCGACGAGCGGGGGCGCGACACCCACCTCGACGCGCACGCCCGGCACGTGCGCGGTCACGTCGACGCGCTGGCGGCGAAGTCGTACTGGAGCGCGTTCGAGCAGACGCCCGAGTTCGTGGTGCTCTTCATGCCGGCCGACCCGTTCCTCGACGCGGCGCTCCAGCGCGACCCGACGCTGCTGGAGCACGCGTTCGCCCGCAACGTGGTGCTCGCCACCCCTGCGACGCTGATGGCACTGCTCCGCACGGTGGCGTACGTGTGGCGCCAGGAGGCGCTCGCCCGCAACGCGCTGGCGGTGCACACGCTGGCCCGCGAGCTGTACGGGCGGCTGTCCACGCTGGGCGAGCACGTGAGCCGGCTGGGTGGGGCGCTCGGTGGCGCGGTGAGCGCGTACAACAAAGCGGTCGGCTCGCTGGAGGCGCGCGTGCTTGTCAGCGCCCGCAAGCTAGCCGAGCTGGGCGTCTCCGACGACGAGCTGGCCGCGCCGGCGCAGGTCGAGATCTCGCCCCGCCAGCCCCAGTCACCCGAGCTGGTCGGCGACTAGGGCCTTCGCCTCCTGGGCCCGGGCGGTCGCGGCGGCCTTCATCTCCCGCTTGAGCTCCTGCGGCAGCGAGAACGTCAGCCGCTCGTCCGCAGTGGTGACCTCGGCCACGTCGGCGAAGCCGCGCGCGGCGAGGTGCTCAAGCACCTGCATGACAAGCTCGTCGGGCACGCTGGCGCCGGAGGTGACGCCGACCGTGGTGGCGCCCTCCAGCCACTCGTCGGCGATCTCGTGCGCGTAGTCGACCAGGTGGCCGCCCCGCGCGCCGGCGTCGAGGGCCACCTCGACAAGCCGCACGGAGTTGGAGGAGTTGCGCGAGCCTACGACGATCACCACGTCACACTGCGGCGCGATCTCCTTGACCACGTGCTGGCGGTTTTGTGTGGCGTAGCAGATGTCGTCGCTGGGCGGCGACTGGAGCAGCGGGAGCCGCTGCTTGAGCCGGGCCACGGTCTCCATCGTCTCGTCCACCGAGAGCGTCGTCTGGGATAGCCACACGACCTTGGACGGGTCACGCACCGTCACCTTGTCGGCGTCCTCGGGGCCGTCGACGAGCTGGACGTGCGCGGGCGCCTCGCCGGCTGTACCGATGACCTCCTCGTGACCCTCGTGCCCGATGAGCAGGATGTCGTAGTCGTCGGCCGCGAACCGCTTCGCCTCCTGGTGCACCTTCGTCACCAGGGGGCAGGTCGCGTCAATGGCCTTGAGCGAACGCGCCTTGGCCTGCTCGTACACCTCCGGGGCCACGCCGTGCGCCGAGAAGATCACGATGGCCCCCTCGGGGACCTCCTCGTTTTCCTCGACGAAGATGGCGCCCTTGGCCTCGAGCGTCGACACCACGTGCTTGTTGTGCACGATCTGCTTGCGCACGTAGATCGGCGGCTCGTAGAGCTTGAGCGCTTCCTCCACGGTCTGCACGGCGCGGTCGACGCCGGCGCAGTACCCACGGGGCTTGGCCAGCAGCACGCGCTTGCGGATCTCGGTCACCTCGCCATCGTACGTGCCTCTCGGGACCGACCGCCCGGCCCGAAGCCTTGATTACCCGATACGGGAACGGGCGCCGCATAGGCTGGCCTGCGTGACGCAGCCGGAAATCCCGAAGAGCACGGCGGACGAGCCCTGGCCGGTCCGGGTGGTCAGCCAGAAGATCGGTGCGTGGGTCGCCAAGCTCGGGTGGGTGTGGGTCGACGGCCAGGTGGCGCAGATCAGCCGGCGCCCGGGCGCGAGCACGGTCTTCCTCACGCTGCGTGACCCGTCCGCCGACCTCAGCCTGACGGTTACGACAAACCGCGATGTACTGGACATCGGCGCCCCGGAGCTGAACGAGGGCGCCCGGGTCGTGCTGCACGCCAAGCCGGAGTTCTACGCCGCGCGCGGCACGCTCAGCCTGCGCGCCGACGAGATCCGCCAGGTGGGGCTCGGCGAGCTGCTGGCCCGGCTGGAAAAGCTCAAGAAACTGCTCGCCGCCGAAGGGCTCTTCGCGCGCGAGCGGAAGCGGCGACCACCGTTCCTGCCGGCACGGATCGGTCTGATCACCGGCCGCTCCTCGGCCGCCGAACGGGACGTGCTGACAAACGCACGACGCCGGTGGCCGTCCGTGGAGTTTCGGGTCGTCAATGTGGCCGTACAGGGCCCGACAGCAGTACCGCAGATCATCGACGCGCTCAAGGTGCTCGACGGCGACGACACGATCGACGTCATCATCATCGCGCGAGGCGGCGGCAGCGTGGAGGACCTGCTGCCCTTCTCCGACGAGGCCCTGTGCCGCGCGGTCTTCGACTGCCGTACGCCGGTGGTCAGCGCGATCGGCCACGAGACGGACATCCCGCTGCTCGACTACGTCGCTGACGTACGCGCCTCCACACCCACCGACGCCGCCAAGCGGATCGTGCCCGACCTCGCCGAGGAGCTGCGCCTCATCGGTGTGGCCCGCCAGCGCCTGGCGCGGGCGGTGACCGGCCTGCTCGACCGCGAGCAACACCGCTTGGACGCCATCCGGTCCCGCCCGGTCCTGGCCCGCCCGCACGTCATGATCGAACAGCGCGTCACGGAAGTCGACGCGCTCCGCGACCGCGCGGCGCGCTGCCTGGATCACAAGCTCGCCGCCGCCAGCGGCGACCTCCGCCACACGCTCGCCCGCCTCCGCGCACTGTCACCCGCCGCGACGCTCGACCGCGGATACGCGATCGTCCAGCGCTCCGACGGCCACGTCGTCCGCTCACCCTCCGATGTCGCCAAGGGAGACGCGCTCCGGGTACGGCTGGCTGCCGGCGACCTGTCCGCCGAGGTGACCGACTCACCAGGGTGACGTGATCGTCCGGCCCGCGTCACGCGGGTAGGGTGACCGACCATGGGCGAGCCGCAGTTGAGCTATGAGCAGGCCCGCGCCGAGCTGGCCTCCGTTGTGGAGCGGCTGGAGGCCGGGGGCGGCTCGCTCGAGGAGTCGCTCGCGCTGTGGGAGCGCGGCGAGCAGCTCGCCGACATCTGTCAGCGGTGGCTCGACGGGGCGCGGGCCCGACTTGAGGCCGCCCGCGCCGCGCGCGAAGAGAGTTAGCCCGCTTCGCGCTCCTCGTCGATGCCGGGCTCGTAGCGCGACCGCTGCTTGGCCGGGCGCAGATCCTTCCGGCGACCACCGGCCGGCGTACGCGGGTGACCCGACGCCCGCTCCTTGGCGCTGCCTGCGACGACGGGGTCATGGCCGCTACGCCGCACTTCCGGCTGCTGCGGGTTGCTCATTTCGGTTCCCCCCGTCCACGCTCGCCCTTCGGTCCGAGACCTCGCTCGGAACGCAATTGGCCGCGCAAACCTTGATCCCGTTGCAGTACCCGGTTTGCCGCCTCGTCGGCGCGCTTGTCCGGGGTGCCCCGATTGTCGATCCTGTCGCGATACCGGGCGCGCTTGATGTCGTACTTGTGGCTCCCCGGTCGCGGGTGCCTGGACACGATTCAACCTCCGTCGTCGGGTGATGCATGTTGGCTACCCGCGCGACGGCCGGTTACACGGTCTCAGCGGTCGCGGCCCACGATCGATGCGGCCGGCTCGGAGACGTGCGCGGACACGATGCGCCAGCCGGCCGGTAGGCGTACCCAGGTCTGCGACTGCCGGCCCACGGCGGTGCCACTTGGGTACTCGAACAGCGTGTTGACCACCGCGTAGTCGGCGCCGAACGTGGTGATCCGGGTCTCCCGGAGCTGCCGCCCGGGCGGGAGCGGCGGCTGCGCCCACCGCCAGGCCCGCTGCTCATCGATGCCCATCTGCTGGTCCGCGATGCCGTAGCGGATGGTCTCCGGCGACTGCCAGAAGAAGTCCACGATGCGGTCCGGCTCGCCAGCGACGAGGGCCGCCTCGTACGCGGCGAAGGCGGCGGCGACCTCGGCCACCACCTCGGGCCGGTTGATCTCCATGCGAATGTTTCCTCCCATGGGAAGGGGCGACGGCCGTGGCCGCCGCCCCGATCGCGCTTTGTCAGGCCGCCGGTGCCGGCGCCTTCTCGAGGTCCGGGGCCGGCCGGGGTGCGGGCACCTCGGCGTCGACCTCGTCCGGTTCGGGCTCGCGGGGTGGCACCTTGGCGAGCGCGAACGCGACGCAGACCACCGCCACGAAGAGGTAGCCGAGCGCGACCTGCCCGTTCGCGTTCCACTCCACCTTTTCGCCGTGGATGAGCCCGATGAACGACAGGATCGTCCCCGAGCCGGCGGCGATCGCCGCGTGCCAGAAGCGCTTGTCGATGATGAACGCGACCATCGCGCCGAGCACAAGGCCGGCGAGGATCGCGCCCTGACCGAGCACCAGTAGGCCGTGGTAGAAGACGCCGGCCCCTTCCAGTGCCGCGTCGCCGACCTGCGCCGCTGACGTACCGGCCGCGGCGAGCGCGTTGTCCATCTGGCCGCTCGCCCACGACGCGATGTTGGGTATCAGTGCGGCAACCACCGCCGCCGCGTGCGCTCTTGGCGTGGCTTGGAAAGCCTGCGCCCCGATCAACAGCCCTATGTAGAGCAGGATGGGCACGATGGCGGGTGTTGGCAGCAGCGCGCCCAACAGTCCGAACATGCCGAGGAAGCAGAGCAGCGCGATGACCACACCGGTCGCCATGGAGTACCCGGTGCGGCCGCCCGCCGCCTTCCAGCCCGGGTGTCCGACGTAGACGGCCGGGGGAAGGGCGAGCCCAGCGCCGAGCCGATGACCGCACCTGCCCCATCGGCGAGCAGTACGCTGCGCAGGTTGTAGTTGTCCCCGGCCGTCGACGCACTCTCCACATTGGTCATCGCCTCGGTGAAGTTGTAGACGCCGAGCGGGATCGCGGTCGCCAGCAGCGGCGCCATGTCACCCAGACCGTCGAAGAGCAGCCCGACCTTGAGATCCGGTACAGCCAACGCGATGTCGCCCGCGGCCGCCTCGACGTCCGGCACCGACATCGCACCGCCGATCCAGCCGATCGCCGTACCGAGCAGGAGCGCGGCGAGGCCGATCGGGATGTTGCCGGGCAGCTTGACGTCGGTGAGCAGGCCGACGAGCAGCAGCGCGAACACCGGCAGCGCGATCCACGCCATGTCCCACATCTGCGCGGCCGGGTTCATCGAGATGAACGTGATGGAGATGCCGGCGAGCGTGCCCAGCAGCGCGGCACGCGGCGCGTACTTGCGGATGTACGGGCCGACGAACGCTCCGATGAGGACGATCACGCCGATGATGAACGCCCACGCCAGACCCGCCTGCCACGCCCGTACCGGGTCGTCGGTGCGCAGGTAGATCGGCAGCATGATCACGAAAATCACGATGAACATGTGCGGCACGCTCGGCCCGTACGGCATTGCCGTCACGTCCGTGCGGTTCTCTTTACGAGCCAGCCGCCGGGCCAGGTACGTGTAGTAGATGTTGCCGAAGACGAGGGCGACGCCGAGCGCCGGCAGGATCGTGCCGAAGACGTCGCCCGACGCCATGTGTACGACGCCGATGCAGAGCCCGGTCAGCGTGAGGACGTTGACCAGCACATTGACGCCGAATCCGAAGAAAGCGTTGGTGTCCCCGCGCACCCAGTACGGAAGTTTCATGACTCCTCCTGAAGAGCCCTGAGCACGTCGGTCGAGTCGGCGACCCAACCGAAGATCCCGCCCTGTGCGGCGATCATGTCGAGCCCCACCCGCTGGAACTCCGGGAAGTAGGACCCGACGCAGTCGGCGAGCACGAGGCACTCGTACCCGCGGTCGTTGGCCTCGCGGACCGTGGTGTGTACGCAGACCTCGGTCGTGACGCCGGTGACGACGAGGCTGGTCACCTTCCGCTCGTCGAGCAGCGCGCCGAGCTCGGTGGCGTAGAACGCGCCCTTGCCCGGCTTGTCGATGACCGGCTCGCCCGGCGCCGGCGCGAGCTCGTCGACGATGTCGTGGCCGTACTCACCGCGGACCAGGATCCGGCCGAGCGGTCCCTCGTCCCCGATCCGCATGCTCGGCGCGCCCCGGGCGAGCTTGGCCGGCGGGCAGTCGGAGAGGTCGGGCAGGTGTCCCTCGCGGGTGTGGATGACGGTCAGCCCGGCCGCTCGCCACTCGGCGAGCAGCGCGGCCAGCGGAGCGATCGTGCGCCGCAGGTGGCTCACGTCGTTGCCGAGCGTCTCGCCGAAGCCGCCCGGCAGCAGGAAGTCACGCTGCATGTCGATGACCAGCAGGGCGGTGCTGGCCGGTTCGAATGTGAACGGCGCCGGCCGCGCCTCGACCGTGGTCACGACGTCGCCTCGATGACGGCGTCGGAGGTGGCGACGCAGCCGAAGACCCCGCCCTGCATGGTCACCATGTGCAGCGCGGCGGCATGGTTGCCGGCGTCGGTGGCACCGGTGCAGTCGGAGAGGATCAGGCACTCGTACCCTCGGTCGTTGGCCTCCCGCATCGTCGTGTGTACGCAGACGTCGGTCGTGATGCCGGTGAGGATCAGGTGGGTGATGCCGCGCGTACGCAGCACGAGGTCGAGGTTGGTGGCGTAGAACGCGCCCTTGCCGGGCTTGTCGATCACCACTTCACCTGGCGCCGGCGCGACCTCGGGCACGATCTCCCAGCCCGGCTCGCCCTTGACCAGGATCCGGCCGCACGGTCCGGCCGAGCCGATCTCGGCGCCGATCTGTGCCGAGCGCCAGCGCTTGTTGGGTGGTAGGTCGGAGAGGTCGGGATCATGCCCCTCGCGGGTGTGTATGACCAGCATGCCGAGGTCGCGGACGTGCGACAGCAGCCGCTGGGTCGCGGGCAGTCCGGCCCGCGTAAGTGCGATGTCGTATCCCATGCTGTCGACGTAGCCACCAGGACCGCAGAAGTCGGTCTGCCAGTCGATGCAAAGCAGGGCGGTGCGCGCGACCGGAGCCGCGCCGTCGTACGGCCAGAGGTAGGGGTCGGCCTTGACGGGTCCGATGGTTGAGCCTGGCATACAGTCGATTGTCGACTGAACCGTTTCCCGTGAGAGTCGCCTGCGTAACGGCGGAATTACGCCAGGTAGGAGCGGGCGCCGTGGCCGGCGAGCTGGGCGATCATGGCCTCCGGGTCGCCCGCGGCGGCCGCCGCCAGCAGCCGCTCGTGCCGGTGCACGCCATCCTCCGCCTGGGCCACCTCGGCCTCGCGGCTGAGGTTGCGCGCCATGAAGAGCTGGAGTTTGACCAAAATCGACTCGTAGACCGCGGTCAGCTGGCTGTTGCCCGACAGCGCGACGACCGCGACGTGGAAGCGGCGGTGCGCCTCGGCGATCTGGAGCCGGTCACCGGCCCTGGTGGCCTCGCTCATCTGGTCGAGCGCGGCGCGCAGCCCGGCCAGGTCGGCGTCCCGGGCCAGCGGCAGCGCGGTCGTGATCGCGTGGCGCTCCAGCACGTCGCGTACGTCGTACAGCTCCTGCACGTCACGGTCGGACAGGGTGGCGACCCGGACCCCACGCCGGGGCACGTGCTCGACGAGCCCCTGCTCGGCCAGCCGGCGCAGTGCCTCGCGCAGCGGCGCCCGGCTGATCCCGAGCCGGCGGGTGAGCTGCTCCTCGACCAGCCGCTCCCCGGATCGGTGCGTCCGCTGAGGATCTCCCGCCGCAGGCGCAGGACGGCCAGCTCCACGAGGCTGAAGCTCTCCAACTCGCCGTCAATGGAAGCCGGTCCGAGGTCGGTCACGACATTCAGCGTACGGCGGCGGCCAGCTCGCGCTGCTCCTCCTCGTGGGCGCTACCCACGATCACGATCGTCCGGCCGTGCTCCGGGAGCACCAACGCCCGCTCGCCCGGACGGGCCGTGTACCGCTGCCAGGGCTGCCCGTCGACCGCGATCGTGCCCTCCGCCTTGCCGCTCTTGGTCAGCTCGGCGGGAAGCAGCTGCTTCGGCGGCACGGCGCTCTGAATCAGCTGGAGGCCGGCGCCGTCCGGCGTCACGTACCCGATGCGGAGAATCTGACCGACCTCCGCCTTCTGGAACGTGGCACTGATCGCCCGCCAGTCTTCGCCGAGGCCAGCGGGCTCGGCGACTGGGAACGCGTTGGCCGACCGGGCCTGCGCGATCGCCGGTGCGGTGTCGACCTCGACTGGCTGGTCACCACCCTGGACGACTCGGTAGATCAAGACCACCAGAAGCACCGGAACGAGCAGCACGATCAGCGACAGCACCATGTCGCGCGGCGTGCGGGAGTTGGCGACGGGCGGCTGCGACGACTGAACCACGTAACCATCTTCTCAGTCCGGCGACCGAACAGGCGTTCAGCCCCCAGGCATGAAAAGATTTGAGCAGCAGGCGCGCCATGAGCTGGGCACCGTGAGCGAGCGCCAGCAAGCAAAAACCCCGCAACGTCGCGAGGAGGAGCGCCATGCTACAGGACCGTATCCCCCAGGATCTCGACCGCAACCTTGCCCTCGAACTGGTCCGGGTCACCGAGGCGGCGGCCATGGCGGCCGGTCGCTGGGTGGGGCGCGGCGACAAGGAGGGCGGCGACGGCGCGGCCGTCGACGCCATGCGCAAGCTGATCAACTCGATTCAGATGCGCGGCATCGTGGTGATCGGCGAGGGCGAGAAGGACAACGCGCCGATGCTCTACAACGGCGAGCAGGTCGGCGACGGCACCGGGCCGGAGGTCGATGTCGCGGTCGACCCGATCGACGGTACGACGCTGATGAGCAAGGGCATGCCGAATGCGCTCGCGGTGCTGGCCGTGGCCGAGCGGGGCGCGATGTTCGACCCGAGCGCGGTCTTCTACATGGAGAAGCTGGCCGTCGGCGCCGACTGCGCGCATGTGATCGACATCAACGCCGGGGTGACGGAAAACCTCCGCCGGGTCGCCAAGGTGAAAAACTCCGGCATGTCGGACGTAACGGTCTGCATCCTCGACCGCCCGCGGCACGAGGAGCTGGTCCGCGAGGTACGGGACACCGGCGCCCGGATCCGCTTCATCTCAGACGGCGACATCGCGGGCGCGATCTCGGCGGCGAGCGAGCAGTCCGACGTCGACGTACTGGTGGGGATCGGCGGCACGCCCGAGGGCATCACGGCCGCGTGCGCGCTCAAGTGCATGGGCGGCGCGATGCAGGCCAAGCTCTGGCCCCGCGACGACGCCGAGCGAGAGAAGGCGATCGCCGCCGGCCACGACCTCGACCGCGTACTCACCACGGACGACCTCGTGACCGGCGACAACTGCTTCTTCGTGGCCACCGGCGTCACCACCGGCGACCTGCTCAAGGGCGTGCGCTATCGGGCCGGCGGCGCGTACACCCAGTCGATCGTCATGCGCTCCAAGAGCGGCACGATCCGGGTGATCGACTCGTACCACCGCCTGGAGAAGCTGGCCCTCTACTCCGCCATCGACTTCGACGGCCGCCCGCTCGCCGAGCTCGGTTAGTGGCCGCCTGGTTGATCAGGGAGTTGGTGGACCGGCGCGCCGACGACACGCCCGACCAAGTCCCTGATCAACTCGCGCGGGCTAGGCGCGGGCGGGGACGTGCGGAGGAAGGTTTCCAGGGCGGCTAGGTCGTCGGTGTTGATGTGGTCGATGTCTGCGGCGACCAGCTCGCGCCAGACCGCGTCGCGCTCCGGGCCGGGCAGGTCGGGCGTGGCCCAGAAGCGCACCCGCTGGCCGTTGGCGTGCGCGGTGGCGATGGCCTGGCGCAGGAGCGTCCGCTCGGCGGCCGGCATCGGGCCCACTCCCTGCCAGGTGAAGACGTTGTTCCAGTTTTCGCTGATCAGCGGCATGAACGAGGCCGACGCGCCGCCACCGAGGTCGGTGCCGCGGCCGTCGAAGAACGCGTACCGCACGGTCTGGCCGGCCATCAGATCGCGCGGCCGGTCACCGCTGATCACGATGGTGACCGCGTCCTGGTGCACCTTGCCGTGCGAATACGTGGTCAGCATCCGGCGGTAGTCGCGCAGCACCCGGTCCAGCTCGGTGTACGTGGCCACGCCCGTGTTCTTGATGTCGACCAGGAGCTGGAGCTGCTGCCGGCTGCCCCGGAAGACCGTGCCGTGGTTGGCCTTGATCCGGCGGGCCAGCGGGTCGAGGTAGAGGCTCTGTAGCGTGCGGCCCGGCACCAGGTCCTCCGGGTCGTGGGCGACGAGCAGCTCCCCGTCGACCAGGTAGATGTCCGCCTCCACGCTGGTGAAGCCGTGGCTGAGCGCGTCGAAGAGCGGCCGCTCGTGCTCGTAGTCGTTGTGCGCGTGGGCCCGCGGCAGCGGCCGGTCATGCCGCCCGTGGTGACCACCGGCCTGCGCCGCGGGCGCCGCCATCGCGACGAGCGCGCCAGCGGCGACCAGCACGGAAAGTGCGCGTCGGAACATCGAGATTCTCCCCAGGATCGATGGGCGCGAACAAACAGGACCCTAGGAGGCTGGGGTGAATCCGCGGTGACGATCAGCCCGCGTCGGATGAGTGTCCGGGGAAGAGGTGGGCAGCCGGGTCGATCACGACGGCGGCGTTGTTGACCGCGGTGGCCGCCTCGCCGAAGCCGGTCGCGATCAGGCGCACCTTGCCGGGGTACTCGGCGATGTCACCGGCCGCGAAGACCCGAGGACGGTTGGTCAGCATGGTGCTGTCCACCATGATGTGCCGTTTGTCCAGCTCCAGGCCCCACTCCGCGAGCGGACCGAGGTCGGCGGTGAAGCCCAGCGCGGCGACGACCGTGTCGACAGGGATCGTCTCGGCGGCGCCGCCCTTGACCGTGATGTCCGCGTGGGTCACCCGCTCGTCACCGTGGATCTTGGTGATCTCGGCGTTTACCACGATGCGCACCGGCAGGTCCTGCACCCGGGAGACGGTCGCCGCGTGCGCCCGGAACTTTTCCCGGCGGTGCACGAGCGTGATCGACTTGGCCAGCGGCTCCAGCGCGAGCGCCCAGTCGAACGCGGAGTCTCCGCCACCCACGATCAACACGTCGTGGCCGGACAGCTCGGCGAGCCGGGGCACGAAGTAGACCAGGCCGTCGCCGTCGAACGCCGCCGCGGCCGGCAACGGGCGCGGGCTGAAGCTGCCCAGCCCGCCGGTGATGATGATGGCGCCGCAGAGCAGCTTTTCGCCGCCGTCGAGGGTGAGCAGCGGGCGCTCATCCACGTAGGACAGCTCCTCGGCCCGGGCACCCAGCAGGTACTCCGGGTTGTAGGGCGCGGCCTGCTCGACCAGATTGGCCACCAGGTCCCGTCCCTTGATCACCGGGAAGCCGGCGACGTCGTAGATCGCCTTCTCCGGGTACATCGCCGTGACCTGGCCACCCGGCTCGGGTAGCGCGTCGATGACCGCTACCGAGAGCCCTCGGAACCCGGCGTAATACGCCCCATAGAGCCCCGTGGGTCCAGCTCCCACAATCGCGACATCGATCTCGCGCATGCGTCCACCGTAGCCTTTCGTCGGACCCGACCCGCCGCTAACAGTTGCATCGCCGGACCCGACGGTGGCACACGTCCGCGCCACCCGGCAAGGACTGTCCCGTGGTGTAGGGGATCTTGTAAGGCTAAGGCGGGGCTCAGGCAGCGTAGGGGGACTCGGCGGGGCGGCGGCGGAAGAGGATCGCGGCGACGAGGCCACCGAGGAAGCCAAAGAGGTGTCCCTGCCAGGAGACCTGGGGGTCGGAGGGGAGGATGCCGACGACGAGCTGCCAGCCGTAGAGCAGGCCGACGAGGAAGACCACCCCGAGGTTCCACCAGCTCCGCTCGACCAGGCCGCGCATCAGCAGCAGGCCGAGGTACCCGAAGATCACCCCGCTCGCGCCCACCACGACCGTGTTGGGGTTGCCGGTGAACCACACGCCGAGGCCGCTGGCGAAGATGATGAAGAGCGTCGAGTACAAGAAGCGCTTGCCACCCGCAGCCAGCACGAACGTGCCGAGCAGGATCAGCGGCACGCTGTTGCTGTAGAGGTGGTCGAAGCCGTGGTGCAGGAACGGCGCGAAGAAGACGCCGTCGAGCCCCTGGATCTCGTGGGGCACGATGCCGGCGGTGGCGTCGAAGGGGTTGCCCAGCCAGCCGTCCAGCGCCTCGATGATGAAGAGCACCGGGATGACCGCGCACATCGCCACGAACGCCCGCCCCAGCGAGGCGTAGAACGCATCGGTGCCGAAGCGGTTCGGATCGCCGCTGGAGCTGCCGCCGTAAGCCACGCCCCCGTTGCTATCAGGCTATGGCGGCCAGCGCCAAGTGAACGAAATGCCAGAAAGGGTACGCACCGGCGAGGTGCGCACCCTTTCCGCGATATTCAGCGGGTCAGTACCAGCCCACGTCCTGCGAGTGCCCCCACGCTCCGCAGGGATCGCCGTACCGCCCCTTGATGTAGCCCAGGCCCCACTCGATCTGGGTCGCCGGGTTTGTCTCCCAGTCCGAGCCGGCCGACGCCATCTTGCTGCCGGGCAGCGACTGCGGGATGCCGAACGCTCCTGAGGACGGGTTGCGGGCCTTGTGGTTCCAGCCGCTCTCCTTCGTCCACAGCTTGTCCAGGCAGGGGAACTGGTCGAGACCGAAGCCGCTGTTGAGCATCACCGCGCAACCGACCTTGCGGTTGCCGCTGTACTCGTTGCAGGAGGCGGGGATCGGGCCGGTGTACGGCTTTGGTTCCGCCTTGGCCTCCTCCTCTTCCTTCTTCTCCTGCTCCTCTTCGCGCTTCTTGCGGCTCGCCGCCTCGGCGGCCTTGCGCGCCCGCTCAGCCTCGGCCTTGGCGGCGGCGGCCGCCTTCTCGGCGGCGATCCGCTGGGCCTCGCGCTGGTGCGCCGTCGCGATCATGTGCTCGCGGTGCCGCTCCTTGATGTACTCGATCTCCTGCTGATCGGCATCGGCGGCCAGCTGAGCGCTGATCCCTTCCTGCTGGACTTCCTGGTCCTGACCGAGGTAGTAGCCACCGCCCACGCCCACGAGGAGCAGCGCGAGGGCTGACGCCCGGATGCTGAACCGGCTCCACGGCCGACTCACGAAGTGGTCCCTTCGTCGGGGCAAGGACACGGTGCGAACGGCCGTAAGGGGGACGGCAGTCCGCTCCGTGGACACCTGCTCCTGGACCGACCAATGCGACCGGTGTGGCGCGGGTGCCCGCAGGACACCATTGCGCACGGTGAGGCGATTGTGGAGACGCATCAGCCCTTTGTGACTTGCGCCACGCCGCTTACCAGGGCAAATATGGACAGAACCCAAGCCCTATCGCGGGATGTCCTCCAGCAGGTCGGTGACCACTTCGGCAATCGGTGACCGCTCTGAGCGATTGAGTGTGACATGCGCGAAAAGCGGGTGTCCCTTCAGGGCCTCGATCACCGCGGTGACACCGTCGTGGCGGCCGACCCGGAGGTTGTCCCGCTGGGCCACGTCGTGCGTGAGCACCACCCGCGAGCCCTGCCCGATCCGGGACAACACGGTCAGCAGCACGCCTCGTTCCAGCGACTGCGCCTCGTCGACGATCACGAACGCATCGTGGAGGCTGCGGCCGCGGATGTGGGTCAGCGGCAGGACCTCGAGCATCCCGCGGGCCAGGACCTCGTCCATCACGTTTTCGTGCACCACCGCGCCAAGCGTGTCGAACACCGCCTGGGCCCACGGCGACATCTTCTCCGCCTCGGAGCCGGGCAGGTAGCCGAGCTCCTGGCCGCCGACCGCGTACAGCGGACGGAAGACGATGACCTTCTTGTGCTTGCGCCGCTCCATCACGGCCTCCAGGCCGGCGCAGAGCGCCAGCGCGGATTTGCCGGTGCCGGCCCGGCCGCCAAGCGAGACGATGCCGATCGAGTCGTCCAGCAACAGGTCGAGCGCGATCCGCTGCTCGGCTGAACGCCCGCGCAGGCCGAACGCCTCGCGGTCACCGCGCACCAGGCGCACGGTCTTGTCCGGCACCACCCGTCCCAGCGCCGAGCCGCGCGACGAGTGCAGCACAAGGCCGGTGTGGCAGGGCAGGCCGGCGGCTTGGTCCACATCGAGCGCCTCGCCGGCGTACAGCTGGTTGACCTGCTCCTCGCTCAGCTCGAGGTCGGCCATGCCGGTCCAGGTCGGGTCGCTGGCCTGGCCGTGCCGGTACTCGTCGGCGTGCAGACCAACCGACGCGGCCTTGACCCGCAGCGGCATGTCCTTGGACACCAGCGTGACGTCGCGCCCCTCGGCGGCCAGGCCGAGGGCGACGGAGAGAATGCGGGCGTCGTTGGACTCGTTGCGGAAGCCCTGGGCAGCACGGACGGGTCGGCGTGGTTCAGCTCGACTCGTAGCGTGCCGCCGAGGTCGTTGACCGGCAGCGGCGCGTCGAGGCGGCCGTGCTTGATGCGCAGGTCGTCGAGCATCCGCAGGCACTGCCGGGCAAACCAGCCAAGCTCCGGGTGGTGCCGCTTGCCCTCCAGCTCGGAGATGACGACCAGGGGTAGGACCACCTCGTGCTCGTTGAAGCGGAAGAACGCCGCTGGGTCGGACAGCAGCACAGAGGTGTCCAGCACGTACGACTTTTCAGCAGGCTCCGCGGGTGCGGGCTCGGCCGAGGCGGCGCGGGTGGACTTCGAGCGGCGGGTGGGGGTGTGGCGGGTGGGTCCTCGTTGGTGGCCCGGGGGTTGGTACGGCGAGTCGTCACAGGCCTACTCCGGCGAGCGTGCACCCGGACCGCCCGCGAATCCGCCTCGTCCGGTGGCCGGAGTCACGGGGTCGGATGCGAGGTCCCGTGGCGTAAAACGCAAGGTCCCGGGCCGGCCGGATGGCTTGGGAGGACCCCGCGCCATGGGTAGAAGCTATCCGGCCAAGGCCGGCTTGGGCTAGTACGGACCGGGCGGCGCGCCGTGATAACAGCCGCATTCACGCTGGAACCGGGACCACCGGCCCGCCGGCGGCCCCGGTGCTCATGGTGTTTCGGGTTCGCTCGCTCACTGCGTCCAGCGCCGCTACTTCAGGCGGCTGGCGCCCGCTTTTGGCGCCGGCCCGCCCGACCCGAGGGCGGCTGCAACCCAGGGTCGGACGGGCCGGCTGGGAGGGGCCGACCAGGATGCGTGCCCCCTGCGCGCATCCCGGTCGGCGAGTCGTACGACCACCGGTCTGGCCGTACGACCCCCTGAGGGAGCCGTTCACCCCACGCGAGTGGAGTGCCTTCCGCCGTTGGACACGGCTCCCACGAATGAGGCGCTGGTGTACGTGGTTCCCTGCCGCACGACCACGGGCCGGGCCGGCGGCTTGCCGTCCGCCGACACCTTGACCGCCTGCGCCTCGCGGCGTCGCCGGTTCCATGCCCCGCGATCGCCGTCCAAATAGCCTTGTCGGTACCCGAACCGGTACCCGATGCGGTAGCTCAGCTGGCCGTGCAGCCGACCAGCGGCGTAGCTCGAGGATCCCAGCAGCACGACGAAGAACAGCGCGAAGAAGGGGCTCATGGATCAACCTCGGCATCCAGCAGCCGACTGATGTCCGTCATGCTCACCTCCTCGACGAGCTCCACGCTGATCCGGCAGCCTCCAAGCACCACCTCGGCCACCGAGGAGCGGCGGATGTCGCCTCCCGCGTCGTACACCCGCACGCTCAGTTCGGGGCAGCCAAGGTGGGTCCGCCAGGAATCCCACTCGGCCCGGTTGCCGACGTTGAGCGACACGTAACGCGAGCCACGGGCCAGGTACAGCCGCCAGGGGCACTCAACCCAGCCGCGACGCCTTCGGCGATCAGCCCAAAGGCGTCCGCTCGCGTCTCAACCTCGGTCATCCGTTCCCTCCTGTCACGTGCACGTGACACCATTGACTACGATTCGTCCCAAGCACGTGACAGAGCGTACGGCGTCTCGTCCGCGTGACAGCATCATCTTTTCGGCTGATATGTGCGAGACATACAGATGACCTACCCTAGCGGCGTGGCACCCCTCAAGAGAAGGAATTACCGGGTAAACGAAGGTGATGATGACCCGTCACGCGCGCGGGACAGCGCTGTTCCACAAGAAAGTGGACCGGCGAACTGGCCGTACCGTCACCCGGTGCCGGAGACGCCTGGGCGAAAGATCGCTTTCGCCGCGTTCGTACGAAAAGCGCTGGAAGATGCCCGCGCGACCCGCGCTTGGACCGGTTCGGAGGTGGCTCGCCGCACCGGCGTGTCCCGCCAGACCATCAATCGCTGGGTGCGTGGCGAGTGGGCCAGTGACCCCGAGGCAGAGCGGGTCGTGGCCTTCTGCGAAGGCCTCGGCATCAACCCCACGGTGGCCTTCGGCGTACTCGGATGGGCCGACACCGCCCCCACCCGGCCGGCACCCACGGCACCGCCAATGGATCCGGACGTCGAGGCGCTGCTGCGCCGGCTTGTCGACCCCAATGTCTCCGACGCCGAGAAGTTCCACATCCGGGAGACCGTCCGGTACCTCGCCTACCGGCCGCCCGTCCCCTCCGACTCCCGCAAAGGACGCAAAAGGGCTAGCTAGGCGCGCCAAGTCTCCAAATGGCGAAAGAAGGCTGTCCTGGCTGTCGCAAACTGCCGTGCGTGGCCTCGCGGCGGGTTACCGTCCACTTCGTACTGCTTGGGCTCGTCGTCGGCGGGGGACGGGACAAGGCCGAACACAGCCCTGCGGGACAAGAGGGAGGGGTCTTCCATGCCCCTGAAATGGAGCGCGGTCGTCGTTGGCACCGTAGCGGTCACCTTGACCGTAACCGCAAACATCTTGGTCGAAGTGCTGAGCACCAGACAGGTGCCGATCGTGGTGAATCTGTTCGCTGTCGCCGTCGCCTCGGTGACGACGCTCGTCGCGGTGATGGCCGAGTTCTACCAGCGCGTCAACGACCGGCTGAGCGCGATGAGCGAGTTCATGGTCGTCCGTCTGGCGGAGCTCGACGACCGGACGGGCGACCGCAACACTGGCTTCGTGGAGGGCTATCTACTGGGCCAGGGCCACGACAGCCACCCGGTCGGCCAGAGCAATGACGCCAGCGTGGTACCGCTGGGGTTCCGCTCGGGCCGGCGGGCCATGACCGGAAGTGACGACTGATCCTTACGCGACCGTCGAACGCCAGCTGGTTCATTCGGTACGCTGACGCGCGTGCGGTCGAACGATGCGGGCAACCAGCGCCCGTCCCGTCCCCTGACCGCGGACCAGGCGTGGCAGATCACCGCGTCTCGGGCCGCGGAATGCGTGCTCTTCTTCGACTTTGACGGGGTGGTGGCACCGGTTGCCGACGACCCCAGTGCCGTCCAGCCGGTGCCCGAGGTCATGGCCGCCATCGGCGGCCTGGCTGAGGTAGTCCAGCGGGTCGCGGTGGTCTCCGCGCGCCCGGTCGACTTCCTGCGCGAGCGCTTCGGTCACCTGGCTGATATCGACCTGTACGGGCTGTATGGCCTGGAGCACAGCCACGGATCGGGCGAGACGGTCACCGAGCCGGACGCTTTGCCGTGGGTGCCCGCGATGGCCGAGCTCGCCGAGCGGGCCCGGGCCGAGCTGCCCCAGGGCGCGCTCGTCGAGTACAAGCGGCTGTCGGTCGCCCTGCACTGGCGCACCAGCCCGCACCTGGCCGAGCAGGTCGAGGCGTGGGGCCGGGCGGAGGCCGAGCGGCTGGGGATGCGCGTGCAGACCGGTCGCATGGTGATCGAGATCAAGCCACCGGGCGACCGCGACAAGGGCATGGTCATCCGGGACGTGGCGTCCTCGGCCGGCTGCGCCTGGTACTTCGGGGACGACGTGTCGGACATCAAGGCGTTCAACGCGCTGCGCGAGCTGGAGGCGGCCGACGACAGCTTCTTCGGCATCTGCGTGGCGGTGGCCAACCCCGAGACCGGCCAGGAGGTGGCCCGGGCGGCCGACCTCACCATCGACTCGCCCCAGGCGTTGGGCAAGTTCCTCGCCGAGGCCCTCCAGACGCTGCGCGCCTGACCTACGGCCCGGGGCGCGCCGACTGAGTGGACAGTCAGGCGCGCCTACTGGCTGAAGCTGAGGGTCAGGCGCCGTAGCGGCGCTGGCGCTGGCCGTACGCGCGCAGGGCGCGGAGGAAGTCGATGTGGCGGAAGTCCGGCCAGTTCATGTCGCAGAAGTAGAACTCCGACTGGGCCGACTGCCACAGCAGGAAGCCGGAGAGCCGCTGCTCCCCGCTGGTCCGGATGATCAGGTCGGGGTCGGGCTGGCCACGCGTGTACAGGTGCTCGGCGATGTGCTCCACGTCGAGGACCTCGACCAGCTCCTCGATCGTGCCGCCGGCCTGGGCGTGCTCGCTCAGCAGCGACCGCACCGCGTCGGCGATCTCGCGCCGGCCACCGTAGCCGACCGCGAGGTTGACCTGGACCCCGGCGCGGCCGACGGTGCGCTCCTGGGCCGCCTTGAGCGCCGCGGCGGTCTCCGCGGGCAGTACGTCGAGCGCGCCCACCACCCGCAGCTGCCAGGGGTTGCCGTCTTCGGCGAGCTCGGTGACAAGGTCTTCGATGATCCGCAGGAGCGGCTCCAGCTCACTGGCCGGCCGGCGCAGGTTGTCCGTGGCCAAGAGGTAGAGCGTGACGTGGGCGATGCTCGCCTGGTCGCACCAGTCGAGCAGATGCTTGATCTTCACTGCACCCATGCGGTGGCCGTCGTTGGGGTCGACGAACCCCATCTCCTTGGCCCAGCGCCGGTTGCCGTCACACATCACACCGACGTGACTGGGCGCCGGCTTGCCGGCCAGCTTCCTGGTCAGCCGCCGCTCGTACACCGAGTAGACAAGGCTCCGCAGATTCACCTTATGCAGGGTAGGGCTTACCGGACCGATCCACTACCGGGTGCCGAGCCCGATCCGTACCAATGTTCGTGCGTCCAGAAGCCCTTCGCCGAGCCCCAACTCGGCAAGTGTGCTGAAGACCCGGGGGTCCCGGGCGGCCGCTCGGATCGCGGCCTCGACCATTCGTCGGTTCCCGCCCAGCCGCGCGGCTACCCGGCTGTGACGTAGATGACGCCCCAGCCGGCGGCGCAGTGCCGCGGTGTACCGCCCAGCGACGGAGCCTCCCGCCGCCGCGGCCTCGCCGGCCAGGGCGCCGGAGAGCACCGCGTAGAAGATCCCCTCGCCGGTGAACGGGTTGATCAGCGAGAGCGCGTCGCCGGCGAGCACCATCCGTCCCCGCCCGGCCGGCGGCCGCTTCGTGGAGAGTGGCAGGTGGTGCGCGCGCAGCCCGGTCACCGTGGCCGGGTCGAGGCCGGGCAGCAGCGCGGCCATCCGGTCGAGCAGGTGGGCGCGGGTCAGCGGCCGGCCGCGCAGCACCTCGCCGTACCCGATGTTGGCCTGCCCGTCCCCGATCGGGAACGACCACGCGTACGCCGGCCACCCCGCGCCCGAGGTCACGATCAGCTGCTCGACCTCGGGGCGGGCGGGCGCGTACCCCCGCATGGCGATCGCGATGTGCCCGTCGGGGTTGGCCGCGAACCCCAACGCCCGCCGCACGACCGACCCGGCACCGTCGGCCCCGATCAGGGCGCCCGCGGTGAACTCCCCGTCGACCACCACCCGGTCGCCACGCTCCTCCAGCCGGCGCACGGTGTGCCGCCGCAGCTCGGCACCGGCGCCGACCGCGGCCGCGACAAGCCGGGCGTCGAAGACCTTCCGGGGGATCGTGTACGCCGGGCGGGGCAGCGACCGGGCCACCTCCTCGCCGCCCGGCCCGATCAGGCGCAGTGCCGGCACCGGCCGGTAGCCGTCGACCGCGTCCGCCACCCCAGCCCGACCAGCACCTCGACCGCGTGCGGGGCGATCCCGTCGCCGCACGGCTTGTCGCGCGGAAAGTCCGACCGGTCGAGCAGCAGCACGCTCGCCCCGGCCCGGCGGGCGGCGAGGGCGGCGCTCGCCCCAGCCGGTCCCGCTCCAACGATCACCACGTCGTACGCCGTCATCACGCCCGTCCGATCGCGTAGTGAGTGAGTCCGGCGGCCGCGACGAGCGGCGCGCCGTCCTCGCCCAGCTTCCCTGCCTTCAGGGCGTCCCTCAAGTCGAGGGCGCTGCCTCCAGCCGGGCCTTGAGGGCGTCGAGTTCGGCCCAGAGGACGCCGGGCAGTTTGTCGCCGAACTTCTCGAACCACTCGGTGACCTGCGGGATCTCCGCCTTCCACTCGGCCGGGTCGACGTGCAGCACGGCCTCGATGTCCTCCCGGGACACGTCGAGCCCGTTCAGGTCCAGCGCGTCCGCGGCGGGTACGAGGCCGATCGGCGTCTCGACCGCGCCGCCGCGCCCCTCCAGCCGTTCGACGATCCACTTCAGCACGCGCGAGTTCTCCCCGAACCCGGGCCAGAGGAAGCGGCCGTCGTCACCACGGCGGAACCAGTTGACGTAGAAGATCTTCGGAAGTTTTGCGGGGTCACCGGCTCCGGCTCCAGAGCCCTTACCCATCTCGATCCAGTGCCGGAAGTAGTCGCCGGCGTTGTACCCGATGAAGGGCAGCATGGCCATCGGGTCGCGACGCACGACACCCACCTTGCCCGTCGCGGCGGCCGTAGTCTCGGACGAGAGCGTGGCGCCGAAGTAGACGCCGTGCACCCAGTCGCGGGCCTCGGTGACCAGCGGGATCGTGGTCTTGCGCCGCCCGCCGAAGAGGATCGCGTCGATCGGCACGCCGCGCGGGTCGTGGTACTCGGGTGCCAGGGTCGGGCACTGCGTGATCGGCGTACAGAAGCGCGAGTTGGGGTGCGACGACGGCTCGGCGGAGTCGGGGGTCCAGTCGCCGCCGCGCCAGTCGGTCAGGTGGGCGGGCGGCTCGCCCATGCCCTCCCACCAGATGTCGCCGTCGTCCGTGAGCGCGACGTTGGTGAAGACCGAGTTGCCCAGGTCGAGCGTGCGCATCGCGTTCGGGTTCGTGGTCCAGTCGGTGCCGGGCGCGACGCCGAAGAGGCCGTACTCCGGGTTGGTGGCGTAGAGCCGGCCGTCCTCGCCGAACCGCATCCAGGCGATGTCGTCGCCGACCGTCTCGACCTTCCAGCCGGGGATCGTGGGCTGGAGCATGGCCAGGTTGGTCTTGCCGCAGGCGGACGGGAAGGCGCCGGCCACGTACCGCACGGTGCCCTCGGGCGAGGTGAGCTTGAGGATCAGCATGTGCTCGGCGAGCCATCCCCCGTCGCGCGCCATGACGCTCGCGATCCGCAGGGAGTAGCACTTCTTGCCGAGCAGCGAGTTGCCGCCGTAGCCCGAGCCGTATGACCAGATCTCCCGGGTCTCCGGGAAGTGCGAGATGTACTTCGTCTCGTTGCACGGCCAGGCCACGTCCGGCTCGCCGTCGAGCAGCGGCGCACCCACCGAGTGCAGCGCCGGCACGAACCAGGCCTCGTCGCCCATCGCGTCGAGGACCTCGGTGCCCATGCGGGTCATGATGCGCATCGAGGCCACCACGTACGGGCTGTCGGTCAGCTCGACACCGAACATCGGCTCGGGTGCGTCGAGGGGGCCCATGCAGAACGGAATCACATACATCGTGCGGCCGCGCATGCACCCCCGGTACAGCTCGGTCATCGTGCGCTTCATCTCGGCCGGCGCCATCCAGTTGTTGGTGGGCCCGGCGTCGGCCTCGTCGACCGAGCAGATGAAGGTGCTCTCCTCGACCCGAGCGACGTCGGTCGGGTCGGTACGCGCCCAGAACGAGTTCGGTTTGCGGTCCCCGGCGAGCCGGACCAGCGTGCCCGCCTCGACAAGCTCGTCGGTGAGGCGGCGCCACTCCTCGGGCGAGCCGTCGCACCACACGATCTCGTCCGGCGTCGTGAGGTCGGCGACCTCGCCGACCCAGGAGAGCAGCTTCTGGTGGTTGGTGGGCGCGCTGTCGAGCCCTCGAACAGTCGCCGGTGGGGCCGTCATAACTGTCTCCTTTGGTCGCCGTTGACCGGAAATCGGGATGCGCGGAGCGGACGTGCCAGAGGGGGTCCAGCGCGCCGCGTAAGTCATCGGGATTTCAGCTCAGCGTAAGGCGCCCAGCGAGTCCGAGCAGCGCGGACGGTTGTGAAACTCTGCACAAAGTATGGCGTTTATGCGTTTACGCGACGCTTTTCGTGCTCCCGCGCGCAGTTTCACGCAAAGCTTCCTGCCGCACCTTCGCCTCCTCCAGGTACGACCGAATTGCCCTAAAGTTCAGACTAGATCTGTTACCACCAAATTTATCCCCTGTGGAGGCAGCGCGGTGCTGTGGCACGCCGAGGTCGAGGGTGAGCCGCCCGCCCAGGTCGCGCCTCGGCTGGGCCTCACCCCTAATGGGGTAGCCGCCCTGGCGTACCGGGCGCGGGAGCGGCTGCGTCAGATATATGCACGGAGGCGTCCAGTGCGGGGTGACCAAAGCCGGTACCCTCGACTCCGTGTCCGCAACCGTCACAGGTGAGCCCTCGGCGTCTTCCTCTCCCAGACCGGGGTTCCTGCGCCGGCTCTGGGTGCGTTTCGGGCATCTCGTCCACGAGCTGGGCAAATTCGGCACGGTCGGGATCATCGCGTTCGGCGTCGACCTGGTGTTGTTCAACATCGCGTTGACCGTGTTCAACGTGGAGTCCCTGACCGCCAAGATCTTCTCCACGGCCGTCGCGGCGACCGTCGCCTTCATCGGCAACCGGTTCTGGACCTGGCGCAACCGCGCGCGGTCCAACCTCGCCCGGGAGTACGTGCTCTACTTCGTGCTCAACGCGATAGGCCTGGGCTTCAGCCTGCTCACTCTGGCCATTTCCCACTACGGTCTCGGCAGCATGTGGCCGGCATTCAAGAACCCGATCGCAGATAACATTTCGGCAAACATCGTTGGGACCGCCCTGGGCACGACATTCCGTTTTTGGTCGTACCGGCGGTGGGTATTCCTCCATCCCGATACACAGCCCGTGCCGGCCGCGGTCACGGAGAGCAAGTAGCGGGAGTGATCTTCAGCAAACCTCCAGCCGGTCGCGGAGACGCGGCCGCCAGACTGCCGTAAGGTGGCCGAATGCGTCTTGTCCGCCTGCTACCCGAGCGTTGGCAGAAGTTCCTCAAGGAGGCGCTGAAGTTCGGCGCGGTCGGCGGCGTCAACACCGTCGTCAACTACGCGCTGTTCAACGCTCTGGTGCTGACCGTTCTCGCGGACGGGCAGCTGAAGGCGACCGTCATCGCGACGATTGTGGCGACCACGTCGTCCTACTTCATGAACCGGCACTGGACCTTCCGGGACCGATCGAAGTCCGCGATGCGTCGCGAGTACTCGCTCTTCTTCCTCTTCAACGCGGCCGGCCTGTTCATCGAGCTGGGCGTGCTGGCTGTCGCCAAGTACGGTCTCGACATCCACGGCCTACTGGCATTGAACCTGGTCAAAACCGTTGGCCTCGTGCTCGGCATGACCTTCCGGTTCTGGTCGTACCGCACGTTCGTCTTCAAGCCGCAGCCGGTGGGCGCCGAGCACCAGCACCACCTCGACCCCGTCGCCGAGATCGTCGACGCGCTGGAGGAGCCGGCGCTGGCGACGACCGTGCCGGCACAGCCTCGCAATGGCCAGGTGACGGAGTTCCAGGAGCTGACCGAGCCCCTGGAGGCCGAGCTGGCATCGCCGATCGACGACGTGGCGCTCGACGCCGAGCTCGCGGTCGAGCTCGACACGGCCCGGCGCTCGACCACGCACTGACCGGAGATCTCTAAGTACATACAGCCCAGACACACTGAGGGCGCCCCGAGGGGCGCCCTCCTTCTTTTCTTCCGACCGCCTACGGCTGCTGCTGCTGGGCCTCGCGCGCCTCACGGTTGGACTCCCGCATGATCTGGCGCATCTCCTCGTCGCCGAGCGAGTGCTTGTCGTGGTTGGTCTCGATCAGCTCGTAGAGCGTGGTCTGGACCTTCTCCACAGCAGGCATGTCGCGGAGCACCGACTGGCCACGCTCACCGGCGGACTCGATGGTGAGCGTGCCGCAGCCGAGCAGTCGCTCGATGAACGTCTGGCTCATCGAGTGGTCGTTGACCCGGCCGAGCGGGATGTCCCGCCGGTCGCGGGAGAACACCCCGTGTTGCAGGATCACACGCTCGTTCGTGAACACGTGGTGCGTCGTCCGCCAGACCAGGATCGGCCAGAGGGTCAGCCACAGCACGAGGACGAGCGCCACCGCGGCGACGACGTAGAGCGTGATGGTGCCGCCGCTGCCGTCGGGGAGAAAGATCCAGGCGGCAACCAGGCCGACGAGTGCCAACACCAGCACCAGTACCGGCCGGATCGCCTCCTTCCAATGCGGGTGCATGTGCAGCACGACGTGCTCGTCCTTGGTGAGCACGTCTTCCGGAAAGGCCACGCCTACCTCCTCATTCACATTCGTGACGGGCTGACGGTATCGGGTGCGGGCACCCCTCGGGAACGTGGAGTGCGCACATCACGGTGTCCGATGTCCGAAACACGCCCGCAGCGGCCTCCTGACCGTTTCGTCGGTGCGGTTTACCGCACGTGGACGACGTCTCCCGCCGCCACGGAGCGGCTCTGACCTTCGTCCGTGCGGACGACGAGCTGCCCTGCCGCGTCCACGGCGATGGCCTCGCCGGCCAGCTCCTCGCCGGTGGGCAGCAGCACCCGCACGCTCCGGCCGATCGTGCCGCAGTTGTGCCGGTACGCCTCGGCCAGGCCGGACGCCTCCGCGTCACCACCGGCGAACCGCCACCTGGCGTACCAGCCGGCGAGCCCGCGCAGCAGCGCCCGCAGCAGCGGGTCGCGGTCGGTCATCGTGGCGCCGGCGAGCTGGAGCGAGGTGGCCGGCCGGTCAGGGGGCAGCTCGGCGGCGCGAAGCGTCACGTTGAGGCCGATGCCCACCACGACCGCCGGCGGGCCGCCGTTGGGCACGCCCTCGGCGAGGATGCCGGCGCACTTGAGGTCGCCGACCATGAGGTCGTTGGGCCACTTGAGCACGGCGGGCACCTCGGCGATCCGGGTCGCTGTCTCGACCAGCGCGACACCGGCCAGCAGCGGCAGCCACCCGTACACCGCGGGCGGCGCGGCCGGCCACTCCCGCTCGGGCACGGCAAGGCCGGGGCGGAGCAGCACGCTGGCGGTGATGCCCGCGCGCGGCGGCGAAACCCACGCGCGGTCGTGGCGGCCGCGCCCGGCGGTCTGCGTTTCCGCGACGACGACAAGGCCCTCCGGCTCGCCCGCGCGGGCGGCGCTCGCCGCGTCGGCGTTCGTGGAACCGGTCTCGGTGCGCAGGTCCAGGCGGGTCCATGGCCCAGACTCGGTGACCAGCGCGGCCGTCAGCCGACGGGCGTTGAGCGGGGGCCGGTCCAGGTCGCTGTACGGCGAGCTCACCCACCGAGCCTAGGCCCATCCTCCGCCCTGCCGGGGTCGCAGGTACGGGACACGTAGATGGTGTCCCGCTCAGCACGCCAATTACAATGAACAGGGCAATTGCCGCGAAACTACCCTGGCAATCTGCCGATTCACCTGAAGTTACGATCCAGTAGTGACCCCTCAGGAGACCGCCACTCAGATCGATGTCCATACCACCGCGGGCAAGCTCGCTGACCTGGAGCGCCGGGTCGACGAGGCGGTGCACGCCGGTTCCGCGCGTGGCGTGGAGAAGCAGCACGCCCGGGGTAAGAAGACCGCTCGCGAGCGGATCGCGATGCTGCTGGACGAGGGTTCGTTCGTGGAGCTGGACGAGCTTGCCCGGCATCGCTCGACGGCGTTCGGGCTGGACAAGACCCGGCCGTACGGCGATGGCGTGGTGACCGGCTACGGCACGGTCGACGGCCGGCCGGTGTGCGTGTTCGCGCAGGACTTCACGGTCTTCGGCGGCTCGCTGGGCGAGGTCTTCGGCGAGAAGATCGTCAAGGTGATGGACCTGGCGATGAAGACCGGGTGCCCGGTGATCGGGATCAACGACTCCGGTGGCGCACGGATCCAGGAGGGCGTGGTCAGCCTCGGCCTGTACGGCGAGATCTTCTTCCGCAACGTACGGGCAAGCGGCGTGATCCCGCAGATCTCGCTGGTGATGGGTCCCTGCGCGGGCGGCGCGGTCTACTCCCCCGCGGTCACCGACTTCACCGTGATGGTCGACCAGACCTCGCACATGTTCATCACCGGGCCGGACGTCATCAAGACGGTCACCGGCGAGGACGTGGGCTTCGAGGAGCTGGGCGGGGCCCGTACCCACAACACCCGATCCGGCAACGCGCACTACCTCGGCACGGACGAGGAGGACGCGATCGACTACGTCAAGGCGCTGCTGTCGTACCTGCCCTCCAACAACATGGACGACGCGCCGGCGTTCGGGGCCTCGGCGTCGTTGGAGGTCGAGGAAGCGGATCTTGTTCTGGACACGCTGATCCCGGACTCGGCCAACCAGCCGTACGACATCCACCGGGTCATCGAGCACGTGCTTGACGACGGCGAGTTCCTCGAGGTGCACGCGCTGTTCGCGCAGAACATCGTGGTCGGCTTCGGCCGCGTCGAGGGCCGCCCGGTCGGTGTGGTGGCCAACCAGCCGATGCACTTCGCCGGCTGCCTCGACATCGCCGCCTCGGAGAAGGCGGCCCGCTTCGTGCGTACCTGCGACGCGTTCAACATCCCGGTACTGACCTTTGTGGACGTTCCCGGTTTCCTGCCGGGTACCGGGCAGGAGTGGGAAGGCATCATCCGGCGCGGCGCCAAGCTCATCTACGCGTACGCGGAAGCCACCGTGCCAAAGGTCACCGTCATCACCCGCAAGGCGTACGGCGGCGCCTACGACGTCATGGGCTCCAAGCACCTCGGCGCCGACCTCAACTTCGCCTGGCCCACGGCCCAGATCGCGGTGATGGGCGCGCAGGGCGCGGTGAACATCCTGCACCGCGCGGCACTGTCCAATGCGGAGGATCCGGCGGCACTGCGGGCGGAGCTCATCACGGCGTACGAGGACACGCTCGCCAATCCGTACATCGCGGCCGAGCGCGGCTACGTCGACGCCGTCATCCAGCCGTCACAGACCCGCGTACAGATCGTCCGCGCGCTACGGACACTGCGCACCAAGCGCGAGACCCTGCCGCCGAAGAAGCACGGCAACATCCCGCTATAGCAGGTCGTCGACGAACGGCTTCACGAGCAGGTAGCCGCCGAGCGCCAGCGCGCCCAGGTTGACCAGGCCGAAGAAGCCCACCCACACGATGCCGGGCACGTGCGTGATGCCGGCAAGCTGGTCGGCGTCCGAGTCGGGGAGGTGGCCGCGCGCTCGCAGCGTCTGGAGCTCGCCCACCGGGCGCACGCCGCCGAGGAGGAGGAACCACACGCTCGCGTACGCGAACACCGACTGCACGTCCGGCGAGGCGAACCAGGACACGACGAAAACCACGCCGCCGGTGACCACAATGGACACGATGCCGAATACGTTGCGAATCATCACGAGCATCGCGAGCAGCAGCACCACGGTCACCCACAGCAGGAGCCGGATGCGGTTGCCGGCGAGCACCCACGCGCCACCGAGCCCGATCAGCGACGGGGCTACGTAGCCGGCCAGCAGCGTGAAGACCATGCCCGGCCCGGTCGGCCGCCCCGCCGAGAGCGTGAGGCCGGACGTGTCGGAGTGCAGCCTGATGCCGCGCAGCTTGCGCCCGGTCACCAGGGCGAGCAGTGCGTGCCCTCCCTCGTGCGCGATGGTGATCGCGTTGCGGGCGATCCGCCACGCCATCCGGGTGAGCACGACAGCGAGCGCCGCCACGCCGGTGAGGATCACCAGCAGCAGCGGCGGATCGGGCTGGCCGCCGAAGAGCCAGTCCCAGGCATCCGTCAGACCGTCAACCGACATCACAGCGGGCGAGCCTAGCTCACCCGCTTATGAATGGGGCGGCGCCGGTGGCGCCGCCCCATCAACTACTACGTGTTGTTAGCGAGCGCGACCAGACGGTCACGAGTGCCATTGAAGTGGTTGCGGTCCACGTTGCCGGAGATGCCGGCGACGGCACCGGTGCTGGTGTACTGCCAGAAGGTCCAGAACGGTGCGCCCGGGGGAAGCGCGCCGACGGTGCTGGCCCAGCGGGCGACCCACAGCGGGCTGGTGCTCCACGGGCCGCTCCAGCTACCGGTGCAGGTGTTCCAGAAGCTGGTGGTGGTGTAGATGACCGCGTGCCGGCCGGTCCGGGCGCGGTACTGGTTGAGGAAGCTCTGCACCCAGTTACGCATGGCGGTCGTGCTGAGGCCGTAGCAGTACGCGCCGTAGGGGTTGGCCTCCAGGTCCAGGGCGGCCGGGAGCGTACGGCTGTCGGCGGACCAGGCGCCACCGTTGCTGGCGAGGAAGTTGGCCTGGACGGCGCCGGTGCTGCGGTCCGGCAGAGCGAAGTGGTACGCCCCGCGGATCACGCCAGCGTTGTACGCCCCGACGTAGTTGGCGCCGAAGCGGGGGTCGGTGTACGACACACCCTCGGTGGCCTTGATGAACGCGAACTGGATGCCGGCGTTGCGCACGCTCGTCCAGTTGATCGCGCCCTGGTGGTTGGAGACGTCGATGCCGGGGGTCGTGGCGGCCATGGCCGGCGTGGCGGAGACACCCACCACGGTCGCGGTCGCGGCCACCATGGCGAGCGCGGCGCTGGCGAGCCGGCGGAGGCCCGTGCGCGAGCGTCTAGCCGTGCCATAGGTGCTGGTGTTGGTCATAGTGCCCTCCCCAGGTCAAGGAACCAACAAGTACTGATATTTGTAGACATCTTTGAAGGAAACTGCCCAAGATTGCAATAGATCCCGTGCAAATTTTTCGGAACCCGTCCGTGCACGTCAGACACCTAGTTGAGCCGCCACACGCTGGCGCAACTCGGGCAGCCGGGCATAGAAGACGTCCCCCGGGCACTGGGTGGCGACGTAGTCGCGGTGGCCGACGATCGCCCCGAACGGGTCGAGCGAGTAGACGTCACAGAGCCACGCGCACGTGCGTACCAAGGAGTTGAAGAGCGCGGCCGGCGGCGTCGCGGACACGTAGATGCCCTCGTTCTCGATGCCGATGGTGTGGTCGTTGTGGTTGGCGGTCTGCGCGCCGCTGACGTGCTGACCCTCGGTGATGGCGCGGAGGCTGAGCTGCCGCCCCTCCATCACGTAGCCGCCGCGGCTGATCGTGAGCTGCTGCCCGGAGTCGATCCAGCCGTTCTGGTCCATGTGCAGGTCCTGGATCCACTTGGAGTGGCGGAAGCCCGCCGCCAGCGAGTAGTCCGTGGTGTTGGCGCCGGCGGTGTGGTGCACCACGATGTGGTCCGGCATGCGGTCGAGGTAGCGGATCGGGCCGGTGGCCGGGCGGGCGCCCCACTCCGCGCGGGTGTAGACCCGCGGCGGGCTCACCGCGGCCGCGGCCGGACTGGCGGCGAAGGCGCCGCCGAGCAGGACACCGCCGGCGAGACCGGCGGCGCCCGTGAGCAACGTTCGTCGTTCTGGCACGAGAGACCTCCTTCGATGGATGGCGAAAGTTACCGTAGCCATCCATCGACGTGGAGGAAAGTGCCAAGTCCTAAGTTTCCAGAGCGGCAACCACGGCGGCGACTCGGTCAACCGCGGCGAGATAGGTATCCGGCTTCCGCTTGTCGAGCGCGCGGACCAGCCGCAGCACGTCGCGGGCCTGCTCCAGGCCCTCCTCGGCGCGGCCGGCCGCGGACATGTGCGCGGCCCGCTCCCCTACTGTGATCGCCAGCTGCTCGCCCCACTCCGGCGACACCTGTTCCAGCAGCAGCCGGTACACCGCCACGGCCACCGCGCTCGCACTCGCCGCCGCCTCGTAGTCGGCGCGTCGCGCCTGGAGGCGGGCGAGCATGCGGGCGGTCATCGCGTAGAGGCCGGCCACATCGAGGGGCAACTCGTCGCGAGCGTCCAAATCGGCGTACCGGCGCAGCGCGTCGTCCGCCGCCGCCAGCGCCTCGTCAGGCCGGTCGTCACCCTCCAAAGAGGACGCCAGCAGGCTCATCGCCCGCGCGACGGCCCGCTCCACGCCGACCTCGGGCGGGAGCGACAGGTACGTGGTGACCGCGCGCCGCTGGCAGTCGACAGCTTCCGCGGTGCGGCCCAGCCCGGCGTACGTCGTGCCCATCCGGGACAGCGCGTCCGCGTACAGCGGCTCGTATGCGGGCGGGTCGAGTGTGGCGAGCTCCTCGTAGATCCGCGTGGACTCCTGGATCGCGGAAAGCGCGGCCGCCCGCCGCTCCATCCCGTTGAGGACCACCGCCTGGTTGTACAACAGTGCGGCCAGCACCCGCCGGTGCCGCGGATCGTCCGGATCTGCCGTGACCAGGTCCCGGCACAGGGCGAGAGCCTGCTCGCCCGTGCGCCGGGCCCGGTCCAGGTGGCCGCTTCGATAGAGCTCCAGCGCTTCCCCCATCAGCTGGGAGATCTCCTCCTCTTGTGCGGAGTAGCCGCGCTGCAACTGCGTCATCGATTGACGGCGTTGGGTTGGCGGCGCGGTCGAAGCTTCTCGACCACCACCGGATGATGCTGCCGCACAACCCACCAACCGCTGAAGCCGATAACGACCGCGGAGAGGATGAGCAGGACGACCACGATGCCCACGCTGTAGAGCAGCAACACTCCGGTCATCGCCCAGAGCGCCACACTCGGCTTAAGTACATGCTGTCGGTAGCTCACGGCGATAGCAGTACCCGCGCACGGCCCGGGTCATGCCCATCAATCGCCTGCCGGACGGAAACTCTCCAGTACCAGGGCGAGGTTCTGCTGGTTCGCCGCCCAGCTGGAATCGAGCGTCGACCAGTAGATCCCGTATGCCTGCTTCGGCGACGTGATGAAGCCGCGGTTGACGACGTGCAGGCGGTTGCCGTTACGGCTCGTGTACGTCCACTCCCAGTCGGCCGCCTTGTCGAAGTAGTCGACCGCCGCGATCTTCACCCGCTGGTAGGCGCTGTAGTTGCCGCGCCGCGCCCGCTCCTGCTGCGTCCAGTCCGCCACCGGGTCGGGCTTGGGCTGGTCGGTCTGGTCGATGCCGAGCACGCGCCCCTCGCCGCTCCGCTCGCGGAAAAACACCATCGTGCCCTCGCGGCTCATCGACCAGCCCTCGGGCACCGCGACGGAGAAGCCGGTGCGGTCCGTGTACATCCGCCAGCCCGCCGGCAGCGTGGTGTTTCCCGTGGTGGCACTGGCGCTGACACTCGGCGACGGCGGCGCGGCCGTGGTCGGCTGGGCGGCCGCCGTCGTGGGCGGCGGAGGCGCGGCGCTCGTCGCGGCGGGCGCCGGCGCCGTCGTCGACCCGGCGCCCGACGGCTCCTCACCGCCGCCGTCGTCACCGCCGTTAAGAGCAAAGGCCAAAACCAGCACTAGTACGAGGAGAAGGGCGGCCCCCGAGATCAGGGCGACCCTGCCCAGGCGCGGGGCTGACGGTGGCACCCGCTCGGGCGCGGCCTCCGGCCGGCTCACGACGGCCTCGTCCGGCTTGCCCGGCACCACCGGCGGGGCGATGTCCGCCGGCTGTCGGGGCGCCGGCACGGCGAGCTCGGCCCGCTCTTCGCCTTGTACCCGCTCCGGTGTCTCCGCCTTCGTCACCGGCTCGGCCGGCACCACCCTTGTCGGTGGCTCGGCGGCTGCCACGACCGTCGTCGGCTTCACGTCCGGGAGCGGGTCCCGGCGCTCGGTGGCGGACGGACGGCGTACTCCATCCAGGAGAGAAAGCGTGCTGCGTGGCCGGCGGCCGGCCACGCGCCGCAACATGCGCTCGGCATCCTCCGCGCTGATCCGCGCCGCGGGATCCTTGCGCAGCAAGCCGTTGAGCACGGGCTTGAGCACCCCACCGCGGCGCGGCGTCGGCACCGGCTCGGTCGCGAGCGCGGCCAGCGTGCCGATCGCGGACGGCCGTGCGAACGGCGATTGCCCTTCGACCGCCGCGTAGAGCGTCGCGCCGAGGGACCACAGGTCGGCCTCCGGCCCGGCCGTGCCGTCCCGCGCCCGCTCCGGCGCGATGTACGCCGGGGAGCCGAGCACCAGCCCGGTGCGCGTGACGTTGGGGTCACCGGGCACAGTGGCCAGCCCGAAGTCCGTGAGCACGACCCGCCCGTCGTCGGCCAGCAAGACGTTGCCCGGCTTGACATCGCGGTGCACGACGCCCGAGCGATGGGCCGCGCGCAACGCCCCCAACATCCCGATGCCGATCTCAGCCGCTCGCGTGGGGGACACCGGACCGTCGCTGGCGAGTGCGTCCTGGAGTGAACGCGACGGCACGTACTCCATCACGATCCAGGGATCGCCGTCGGTGCTCAGGACGTCGAAGATGCGGACCACATTGGCGTTGTTGAGACGGGCGATCGCGCGCGCCTCCCGCAACGACCGCTCGCGCATCTCTTGGCGCTCTTCGGTCGTCAACCCGGGCGGCGGCACCAACTCTTTGATCGCGACCTCGCGGTGCAACACCTCGTCGCTCGCCTTCCAAACCCGACCCATGCCGCCCTGACCGAGCGGCTCGAGCAGCCGGTAGCGGTCAGCGACAAGCTGGGTGGGAGTGGGAGACACCCGAAGAACTTACCCGGCGCGGATGGAAGGTACACCGGCGGTTGTGAGGGTTTGTGACCGTCTTCTCTCTTGTACGCTGACCCCATGTCGGAACCGGAGCCGTTCTTTCGGGTGACGCGCGGCGTTCCAACGGACGAGGAGTTGGCCGCCCTGGTGGGTGCGATCCTGCTCCGCCGCAGGCCGCCCACCACCAGCCAGACCCGTCGGGGTCCGCGTGGGCCCGCAGCGCAAGGCCCGGCGGTGGCCGCGACGGTTGGCGGGGGTCGCTGGCTCCCCGCTGACATTCCACCTTCCGCGATTCGCAGGCTGGGTCGTTCCGTCGCTCGCTCGTCGTCGCGCCGGTCGTCGTTCCTCCCGGATCGTTCCTCGCGGGTCGTTGCTCGCTCGTCGTTCCGTCGCTCGCCGTTCCTCGCAGGTCGTTCCTCGATCAAGGAATTCACGGGCGTCGAGATTCGTGCGCATCGACTAATCTCATCCGTTGGGGGACGCAAGCCGTTTCGACACTTCGTCGGGAGGGCCGATGGGCCGACCAGCGGATGATTTCGGACCAGCCTGGCTGGGCGGCTACGCCCAGATCGAGGCCGACATCGCGCGGATGGAAGAGTTCGCGGCAAAGCTGCGCGCCGAGGTGGTCGACAACTACGTACCCCACCTCACCTACGTCACCGACGACATGGCGGTAGACCTACCCGAGCCGCCAGAATCGTTCGACGAGCTGACCAGCTTCCTACAGACTCATCGGGCGTCGCAGTTCAACACCGCCGACCTCGTCTACTTCTACCAAGAGGCCACGTGGGGCCTGGCAACCGCAGCCGCCGAGGTAAGCACGCTGTATGGCGAAGCCGACGCGTTCGCGGTCGCCAAAGCGTCCGACGTGGAGGCAGCGCTAGACCGCACGGCCGCGGCGGCACCACCCGCCGAGGCACCTCCTTCGCCGCCACCTCCCGCTGCGCCGCCTCCTGCCGCTACGCCGCCTCCTTCGGGGCCGCCGCCTCCCGCCACGCCTCTTCCCGCTGCGGGGAGCTGATCGTGGCCTGGGAGAGGAGCGGCGTGCCGGGCGGGCAGACCCGCACGAGCTGGTTCGAGCGCGACCTGCCAGCGATGTGGCGCCTGCTGGAAAACCAGCAGAGCGACGACCACTGGCGCCTAGTGGCCGGCTGGCGTAAGGCATCCGAGCTGACCGCAACGCACTTACGCCGCCTGGAGCAATACCGCACCAACCTCGCCGAGGCCTGGCCCCCAGACCGCAACGCGGCCGCGTCCGCCTACGTCGCCCGCCTGGACTTCCTGATCGAAAACGTCCGCACCACTCACGACGTAGCCGCCGCCAACTACACCACCCTGTCGGCGACGGTGGGAGCCTTGGCCTCCGCACGCCGCGATCTGAAGCCGCTCTACGACGAGTACGTCGCCACATCAGGCACGATCGAGTACTACTCGAACCGAGCCGCCTTCAACGCAGGGGCGGAAGCTCCCACGGTGATCGGCGCCGCACCCGCCGGCCCGCAAGACCTGGAACGGCTCAACAACAGAGCACGCGCCATCATGTACACGCTCAGCCACACCCTGATCGAGGCCGAAGCCGCAATCCGCCAACCCCCCACGTACCCAGCCGGAAACTTTAGGGACCCAGGGGATGCGGACGTTTATGGGCGGCAGCAACCAATGGTTCGCAACTCTGAGGGCTTCCTGCCTGGAACGGATTCAACAGGGAGGGTGGACTCAGCGAGCGGACGCGCTGGCGGGCTGCAAGCGGGGGACAGCGACGTAGGTGCCAATGGAATGCATCCCACGCCACCGGCCTTGGATGCAAGAGAATCCGGCATTATCGCACCTGGCTCGGCCATTAAGACAAATACACCAGGTCCTCGATCCGTCGATCGCAGCGATGGCCTTGCGACTCCAGGCTTGGCGGGAGGGACGACACCAAGGGCTTTGGCTCCTGGTGGAGTTATTGGTGGCGTACCAGGGTCCGCAACACGACCCCCTCGAGATCCAATCCGAGTCAATCCTGTAGGCGGCGTAATCGCCAGCAACCCAATCGCCAGCCCGCAGTTTATGGGCCAGTCAGTATGCGCTCCTATCTCGGGCCAAGCAGGGGATGAGCGAAGCGAACGGATCAGGCACGCGAAGCCAGACACGCGATGGCAGGTGGCGCAAGGTGTTCCGGAAGTTATCGTGCCTCGCGCGGAACCTCGGTTTGATCCTGGGCCGGCAATCGGACTAGACCGGTGACTCGAAGCAGGCGGGCCAGAGCCGCTGCCCTGTTCTTCTCCGCCTCCCTCTCAATGTCCGCCACGCTGAGCCCCGACCAGATTCGAGATGACCAGTGGCATCTGAGATTCCTCAACGTACAGGAAGCTCACAAACACAGCGTGGGCGACGACATAGTGGTCGCGGTTATTGATACGGGAGTCGATCAACACCCGGACCTGGCCAGGAATCTGTTGCGTGGAACCGACACGTTGTCTGGATCCGGCGATGGTCGAATCGATACAGACTCCCATGGTACTGGCATGGCTGGCCTAATAGCTGCCCACGGAACCACCAGCGGGATGGGCGCGCTTGGGATCGCGCCTGAGGCAGCCATCTTACCGATCCGCAGTGAAGGGCCGGCCGGTCAGGCCGACAGCGATCTATTAGCAGCCGGAATCGAATGGGCCATCGAGCGTGGCGCGGCCGTGATAAACGCATCCTCGACTGGAGGCCCCTCTCCCCATTGCGACATGCTATCGACGCAGCCAACGCTGCCGATGTCGTCGTTGTTGCGGCGGCCGGGAACCGGCCTACTGATCTCGGTGTCGGCTTCCCTGCGGCGTATGACGGGGTGCTGGCTGTAGGGGCGGTTGACCGTCAGGGGAATCACGCTGAGGTATCCGTCACGGGTGAGCAGCTCGATATCGTCGCGCCGGGCGTGGATATCTACAGCACGAGCTACAAGGGCCTGTACCGCAAGGGCACTGGCACCTCGGACGCGGCCGCGATTGTTGCTGGGGCTGTTGCCCTTGTGCGGAGTAAGTATCCCGACCTGTCGGCGGAGGAGGTTGTCCATCGGCTTACCGCTACCGCCACCGATAAAGGGCCGCCTGGGCGGGATGAGCAGTACGGCTACGGCGTTCTGAATCTTGTCGCTGCTCTCACGGCCGATGTGCCGCCGCTCGGATCTGTGGCGCCTACGCCCAACAGCACCACGGCGGACGCCGCGCCGCCTGGCGAACCTGGTCGGAGCAACACCGGCGGGATATTGGCGGCGTTGCTGGCTGCCGCCGCCGTGGGGGTGGCAGCGGTGTTTTTCGGTATGCGCGGCCGCCGACGGCCCGCCGCTGACGCCCGGAGCCCGAAGCCGCCGGGGTGACAGTCTGCAACCACTCGGGCGACAGATCGCGAGCGCCTTAGGAGCCGACGCGGCCGCCGCCACCGGTGATGGGGGCCAGACCTGCGACTACATCGAGGGGTCAGATCAGAGTTTGGTGACGCTCTGGTGGTGCCGGGCGGTGACAACGACGGAGCGGCAAGTACCGTCATCACCGTGCGTACTCGTACTCAGGTCCCGCCGCGGCTTGTTCTCGCTTCGGCCAGCCCCGCCCGGCGCAAGCTGTTGCAGGCCGCTGGCATCGAGCCGGAGGTGTTGGTCAGCGGTGTCGACGAGTCCGACATCCAGGCTGCCAGCGCCGAGGAACTCTGCCTCGAGCTCGCTCACCGGAAGGCGCAGGCCGTCGCCGAGCGGGTGCTCGCGGCGATCGTCGCCGGTCACCTGCCGCCTGGGGACACGCTGGTCTTGGGGTGCGACTCGGTCCTTGAGTTCCAAGGCGAGGTCTACGGCAAGCCCGGCGACGCTAGCGAGGCGATCAAGCGGTGGCAGCGCATGCGTGGGCAGTGGGGGGTGCTGCACACCGGGCACTGCCTGATCAAGGGTGACGTCCGTGCGGCCGCGGTTGCCTCGACGGTCGTGCACTTCGCGGACGTCACCGACGACGAGATCGCTGCGTACGTGGGCACGGGCGAGCCGCTCAACGTAGCCGGCGGGTTCACGATCGACGGGATCGGCGGGGCGTTCGTGGAGCGGATCGAGGGCAATGCGGGCACGGTGATCGGCCTTTCGCTCCCACTGTTCCGCGAGTTGCTCGCCGACCTTGGGCACTCCATCACCGAGCTGTGGGGCCAGCGCCCTAGGCTCGTCCCATGACCATCAAGACGCTGCCCATGACTGACGAGCTCCACGCGTACGTCGTCGCGCACGGCTCACCGCCCGACGACGTCATGCAGGACCTCATCGAGGAGACCGAGCGTTCGCTGCCCGGCAACGCGCAGATGCAGGTGGCGCCCGAGCAGGCCGCGTTCCTGTCGCTGCTGACGAAGCTCGTCGGCGCGCGGCAGGTGGTGGAGGTGGGCACGTTCACCGGACTGTCGTCGCTGGCTATGGCGCGCGCGGTGGCTGACGGCGGCAAGGTGATCTGCTTCGACATCTCCGAGGAGTTCACGTCGGTCGCCCGGCGCTACTGGGATCGGGCTGGCGTGAGCGACCGCATCGACCTGCGCATCGGGCCGGCGGCCGAGGGGCTGCGGGAGCTGCCCGCGGAGCCGCACATCGACCTGTCTTTCATCGATGCTGACAAGACGGGCTACCCCACCTACTGGGAGGAGCTCGTGCCGCGCACGCGGGCCGGCGGGCTGATCGTGATCGACAACGTGCTGCGAGACGGCCGGGTGCTGGATCCGCGGGACGACAACGACAAGGCGATCGTGGAGTTCAACGACATCGCCGCCCGGGACGAGCGGGTCGAGGTGGTCATGCTCCCGATCGCCGACGGCCTCACGCTGGCACGCCGCCGCTAAGCGGCGGCGCGGCCGAACCAACACGCTCCCACGGCGACGCAGCCAAACCAACACGCAGGCACGCCGCCGCTAAGCCGCAGCGCGGCCGGACCAATACACCGGCGCGCCACGGGAAACGAACGACGCAGCCGAGCCAACACGCTGGCTCGTCGCCGCTAACGGCGACGCGGCCGGACCAACACCCCGCCGCCACGCGGCGGCGCGGCCGGACCAGCGCCAACGACCCACGCCGCAGCCGGGCAAGGGCGCGCTCAGGCGGGCACGCCGCCGCTCAGCATGAGAGCACGACGCAGCCGCACCGCGAGGACCGCAGCGACCGCGATGAAGAGTGGCATCAGCAGGAACGCGCGGTGCGGCCCCACCCCGTCGGCCACCCAGCCCAGGACGACCGGGGCGATGCCGAAGCCGATCGCCGACGCGTACATGGAGTAGGCCGACGCGCGGTCGCGCTGCCCGTCGGCCACGGCGAGCGCCATCGACACGCCGAGGGGTAGTGCATCGCGTTGCCGACGCCGAGCACCATCAGCCCGGCCGCCGCCACCCACGCCACCGGTGACAGCCAGAAGATCGCGAACCCGATCACGCTGATGCCCAGCGCGCCGAGCAGCAACGGCACCGCGGCGACCCGCCGGGCCAGGGCGGAGCCGACAAGGCGGCCGGCGAACATCCCACCCACGATCGCCGCTACCGTCGCCGAGGCGGCGCCCGGCGACATGCCGGCGTGGGTACGCAGCACGTCCGCGGCCCACAGCGACAGGCACACCTCCACCGAGCCGGTCGCGCTCAGCATCGCCCACGCCAGCCAGTAGGAGCGCGGCAGCGGGCGCCGGACCTGGTGCAGCGTCGGCTCGGCGACCAGAGACGGTAGGCGTACCCGAAAAAGAAAGCCGACAAGCGCGACAAGCGCGATAAGGCCGACCACGACGGCGATCCCCGGACGCCAACCGAAGCCCGCGCTTACCGACAAGCCGATCACGATGGGCGCCACCACGCCGGCGCCGGCGGCGACGGCGTTGGCCTCGCTGATCGCGGCGGTAGCGCCGGTGCCGTGATGGTCGGCGAGCGCGGCGTTGACGCCGGTGACCACCATCGTGCCGAACGTCGAGACGAGCACCGCCGCTGCGAGCGTCGCGGGCAGCACCTCGAACGCGCACAGCACCACGACCGCGCCGGCCACCCCAGCGAGTGACAGCCACAGCACGCTACCCCGGCCCAGTCGCCGGACGAGCTGCGGAAATGCGGACGCTCCGATGAGGGCGCCCGCGGCGAGACCGGTGCTGTGCAGGCTGGCTACCGCGGCGGTGGTGCCCTGCTCGTCGCGGAGGAGGGGGACGACGGGCCGAAGCCATACAAAAAGAAGCCCCACAACCCCAGCTGCGCGTAGGTCAGGAGCGTGACACGGTCATGAACAAGCTGGGGCACGGTCCTTACGCTAAGTGGCGCGGACCGTGCCCCGGACAGTGGTGAGACGCAGCTCTCAGCGGACGCTGCGGGCGAACGCCCGAGCCGACCAGAAGAGCGTCAACGCGGTGAGCGCGCCCAGGATCAGCAGCGCCTGCCACACGCTGTCGTCACCCGGGTTGCCGGCGAAGAGCGCACGGCTCGCGTCGACCGCCCACGAGAACGGGTTGAAGTCGGCAACCGTCGCCACCCACCCGGTCAGCGGCAGCAGGATGCCGGAGAGGAGCAGGAGCGGCTGGGCCACCCCGTTCATCAGCGGGGCAAGCGCGTCCTCGCTGCGCAGCTTGAGCGCGATCGCGTTGGAGGCCGCGGAGAGCATCAGGCCGATGAGCCCGAGCATCAGGTAGGCCAGGAGCACGTCGCCCACCCGCACGGTAAGTCCGAACGGGATGGCCAGCACCGTGATCAGCGCGGCCTGGACGACAAGCGTCGCCACGTCGCGCAGAGCGCGGCCGAGCATCAGCGCGAGGCGGCTGATCGGCGTGACCCGGCTGCGCTCGATGACGCCGGCGCGAAGCTCGGCGATCAGCCCGAACCCGACGAACATCGAGCCGAACATCGCGAGCATCACCAGCAGGCCTGGCACAAAGAACCGATACGCGTCGGCGGTGGTCGGTGCCTGGAGCGCGTCCTTGAGCAGCGGGCCGAACAGCAGCAGGAAGTAGAGCGGCTGGAGGATGCCGATCACGACCCAGACCGGGTTGCGCAGCACGAGAACCATCTGCCGCTGGAAGATCAGCCAGGTGTCACGAAGCAGCTTCATCGGTCAGCTCTCCCGGAGGGAACGTCCGGTCTTCTCCAGGAAGACGTCGTCAAGGCTGGGGCGGTGGAGCTCGATCGTGCCGAGGTGGAGGCCAGCGCCGTCGATCTTGCGGAGGATCAGCGGGATGGCGGTAGCGCCCTGGTCCACATACAGCCGGAGGCCGTCCTCGGTGGTCTCCAGCTTGTTGACGTAGTCCTCGCCGTCGAGCAGCTGGGCCGCCTCGGGGGTCGACCCGTTGAGCCCCACGGTGACCACGTCGCCGGCCACATCGCGCTTGAGCTCGTCGGGCGTGCCCTCGGCGACGATCTCGCCATAGTCCATGATGGCCAGCCGGTCGCAGAGCGCGTCGGCCTCCTCCAGGTAGTGCGTGGTCACGAAGACCGTCACGCCCTCACTGCGCAGGCGGCGGATCTCGTCCCACATGTGGGCGCGGCTCTGCGGGTCGAGGCCGGTGGTGGGCTCGTCGAGGAAGACCACCTTGGGCTCGTGGATCACCCCGAGCGCGATGTCGACCCGGCGGCGCTGGCCGCCTGAGTAGGTCTTGCACTTACGGTCGGCGAACTCGGTCAGCTGGAACGCCTCCAGCGCCCGCACCGCCCGCCGCTGCGCCTCGGCCTTGCTGATCCCATACATCCGGGCGTGCAGCACCAGCTCCTCGCGGGCGCTCACCTCATCCCACGTGCTGCCGCCCTGCGCCACGTAACCGATGCGGCGGCGCACCTCGCCCGGGTTGCGCCGGAGGTCAGCGCCGGCGATGGTGGCCGCACCGCCATCCGGCTCGATCAGCGTGGCGAGCATGCGCAGGGTGGTCGTCTTTCCCGCGCCGTTAGGCCCCAGGAAGCCGAAGATCTCGCCTTCACCAACGAAGAGGTCGACGCCACGCACGGCCTCGACGGTCTTGGTCTCCCGCCCCTGCCGGGAGCGGAACGATTTCCGCAAGCCTTTTGTCTCAATCATGAACGTCGCTCTCCGTCGCACACGTCTGTATGACGCCACACGCTAACGCGATATAACGCATCTAGTCAAGCTTGATTATGACGCGATCGGTCGCAAGTCAGTCGACCTGCTTGCGCCACCGCTCCCACTCCAGGCCTTCCACCGAGACCTTCTCGGGCAGGTACGACACTCCCGACTCGACCAGCCCGGCCACCCACTCGCACCAGGCAATCTCGCCCTCGTTGCGAGCCACCATCAGCTCCCACATCCACGTCACGTGTACCGGCTTCTCGCGGAGCCACCCCTTCTCGGCGGCCACCTCCACTCCGTCGTTCGCGGCACGCAGCTGGGCCGCCCGGTTGCGCAGCGCCGCCGCCGCTTCCTCGCGGGACAGCGCCGGTAGGAAGGCCAGCGCCGCGAAGAACGGGTCGCTGACCGGCTTCATCTCCCACCAGTAGCCACGCAGCAGGTTGTCGAGCTCGTCCTGGCCTTTGGGTGTGATCTCGTACGTCGTGCGGGCTGGGCGGCTCCCCACCTGCTCGGTGGTGACCTCGCTCAGCAGCCCTCCTCGGTCAGCTTGCGGAGAGCATGGTAGATCGAGCCGGGCTGGACATTCGCCCACTTATCAGCGTTCCAACTGAGCAGCTCACGCCGTACGTCATAGCCGTGGACGGGCTGCATCCAGCTGACTAGACCGAGGATCATCATGCGGGTCGTCGACACGCGACAAGCGTAATAGGCAAGTTTGACTAACCTACTAGTAACTTCCTGAGTCTCAAGGGTCGTACACTCCGGTTCATGCGCAGGGTCCTCATCGCCAATCGGGGCGAAATCGCCGTTCGGGTCATCCGCGCCTGCCGGGACGCCGGGCTTGCCAGCGTCGCCGTGTACGCGGACTCGGACCGGGACGCCCTCCACGTCAGACTCGCCGACGAGGCGTACGCGCTGGGGGTGACACCGCGCCGGAGACGTACCTGCGCATCGACAAGCTCCTTGACGTGGCCGAGAAGTCGCAGGCCGACGCCGTCCACCCCGGCTACGGCTTCCTGTCGGAAAACGCCGACTTCGCCGAGGCCGTGCTCCAAAAAGGACTGACCTGGATCGGCCCGACGCCGCAGTCGATCCGCGACCTGGGCGACAAGGTGACTGCGCGGCACATCGCGCAGCGGGCCGGCGCGCCACTCGTGCCAGGCACCCCCGACCCGGTCGCCGGGCCTGAGGAAGTCGTCGCGTTCGCCCGCGAGTACGGGCTCCCGGTCGCGATCAAGGCGGCCTTCGGCGGCGGCGGTCGCGGCCTCAAGGTCGCCCGCGACCTGGACGAGATCCCGACACTGTTCGAGTCCGCGACCCGCGAGGCGGTCGCCGCGTTCGGCCGGGGCGAGTGCTTCGTCGAGCGCTACCTCGACCAGCCCCGCCACGTCGAGGCCCAGGTGCTCGCCGACCAGCACGGCAACGTGATCGTCGTGGGCACCCGCGACTGCTCGCTACAGCGCCGCCACCAAAAGCTCGTCGAAGAGGCACCCGCACCGTTCCTCACCGACGAGCAGCGCAAGCAGATCCACGAGTCGGCCAAGGCGATCTGCCGCGAGGCCGGCTACCACGGCGCCGGCACCGTCGAATACCTCGTCGGGCAGGACGGCACCATCTCGTTCCTCGAGGTCAACACCCGCCTACAGGTCGAGCACCCGGTCACCGAGGAAACCGCCGGCATCGACCTGGTCCGGGAGCAGTTCCGCATCGCGTCCGGCCAGCAGCTACGGCTGCCGGCCGACCCGACACCGCGCGGCCACTCGATCGAGTTCCGGATCAACGGCGAGGACCCGGGCCGCAACTTCCTGCCCGCACCCGGCACCGTCACCCGCCTGCGCCTGCCCGAAGGCCCTGGGGTACGCGTCGACACCGGCATCGAGACCGGCAGCGTGATCGGCGGCAACTTCGACTCGCTGCTGGCCAAGGTGATCATCACCGGCGAGACCCGCACCGAGGCGCTCGAACGCGCCCGCCGCGCCCTCGACGAGATGGTCGTGGACGGCATGGCCACCGCGCTGCCGTTCCACCGCCTCATCGTGCGCGACCCCGCCTTCACCACCGAGCCGTTCACCGTGCACACCCGGTGGATCGAGACCGAGTGGGACAACACCGTGCCGCCCTTCACCGCTGGCGGCGGCGCCGCCAGCGAAGCCGAAGAACGCGAGACCGTCGTGGTCGAGGTGGGCGGCAAGCGGCTTGAGGTCAGCCTCCCTGCCGGCTTTTCCGCTGGTACGGCGACTGGGGCGGCTCCCTCCAGGGGCGGCGCTCCGCGCCGGTCCAGGGCGGGACCGCTGCCGCGGCTGTCGGTGGAGACGCGCTCACCTCGCCCATGCAGGGCACGATCGTCAAGATCGCCGTCGGCGAAGGGGACACCGTGGCCGAAGGCGACACGATCGTCGTCCTGGAAGCCATGAAGATGGAGCAGCCGCTCAACGCCCACAAGGCGGGAACTGTGACCGGTCTCACCGCGCAGGTCGGGGATGTCGTCACCGCGGGTGCGACCATATGCGAGCTCAAATAAGCTGCTCAGAGTGCGGTTTCTCAACGGCGCGGCGCCCGCGCACGACCTGACCTATAGCGACGTCTTCATGGCACCGGTCCGGTCGGAGGTCGGTTCGCGGCTGGCCGTCGACTTGGCGACGAGCGACGGGACCGGTACCACGATCCCGATCGTGGTCTCGAACATGACGGCCGTGGCCGGCCGCCGGATGGCCGAGACCGTGGCCCGGCGCGGTGCTATCGCGGTGATCCCGCAGGACATCCCGTTCGACGTGGTCGCCGACGTCATCTCCTGGGTCAAGCAGCGCCACCTGGTGCACGACACGGCGATCAGGCTCGGCCCCACCGACACCGTGGGCGACGCGATCCACCTGCTGCCCAAGCGGGCGCACGGCGCGGTCGTAGTGGTCGACGACGACGGCCGGCCGATCGGCGTGGTCACCGAGGCCGACTGCGAGGGCGTCGACAGGTTCGCTCAGGTGCGGCACGTGATGTCGACCGAGCTGCTGACCGTGCGCGCCGAGGCCGACCCGCGCGAGGGCTTCGACCAGCTCGCGTCCGGGCGGCGCCGCTTCGCACCGGTCGTCGACATCGACGGCCGGCTGGTCGGTGTGCTGACCCGGCAGGGCGCGCTGCGCGCGACGCTCTACCAGCCGGCGGTGGACAGCAAGGGGCGCCTGCGCATCGCGGCCGCGATAGGCATCAACGGCGACGTCCGGGGCAAGGCGGCGGCGCTGCTCGAAGCCGGCGTCGACACGCTTGTCGTGGACACCGCACACGGCCACCAGGAGCGGATGCTCGCCGCGCTCCGGGCCGTACGCAAGCTGGAGCCGGGCGTGCCGGTGGCGGCCGGCAATGTGGTGACCGCCGAGGGCGTACGCGACCTTGTCGAAGCGGGTGCCGACATCGTCAAGGTGGGTGTCGGGCCGGGCGCGATGTGCACCACCCGCATGATGACCGGCGTGGGGCGGCCGCAGTTCTCCGCTGTGCTCGACTGCGCCGCGGCCGCCCGCGAGCTGGGCCGCCACGTATGGGCCGACGGCGGCGTGCGGCACCCGCGTGACGTCGCGCTCGCCCTGGCCGCCGGCGCCTCCAACGTGATGATCGGCTCCTGGTTCGCCGGCACGTACGAGTCGCCCGGCGACCTGTACACCGACGTGGACGGCCGGCGGTACAAGGAGAACTTCGGCATGGCCTCGGCCCGAGCGGTCAGTGCCCGTACCGCCGACGACACCCCTTCGACCGGGCCCGTAAGGCGGTATTCGAGGAGGGCATCTCCACCGCCCGCATGTACCTCGACCCGGCCCGCCCCGGCGTCGAGGACGTGATCGACGAGATCGTGGCGGGCGTACGCAGCGCGTGCACGTACGCCGGCGCCTCCTCCCTGGCCGCGCTGGCCGAGCGGGCACTCGTGGGCGTGCAGAGCGCGGCCGGGTACACGGAAGGTATGCCGCTCCCGACGAGCTGGTAGCTCAGTCGAAAAGGCGGCGGATGACCGGGCGGGCGGCATCGCCGGCGTTGTCGCCGAGCGGGTCCGGAAACGCGCCAGCCAGCCACAGAGTGGCGAAGCCGTGCACGATCGACCACGCGGCCAGCTCGGTTTTCCGCGTCTCCTCGGCGGGCGGCGGCTCGTCAAGCGTGGAAACTCCCGCGCTCAGCGCCGCGCCCGCCCGCTGCCGCGCCACATCGACCTCGGGATCGTCCCGGTCGTAGAGGCTGGGCTGGAACATCACCTCGAAATGCGCCCTGTTCTCGACGGCGAAGCGGACGTAGGTCACGCCGGCCTCGAGCAGGCTGCCGGTCTCCGCGCGGCTCGCGTCGAGCGCGTCGGCCAGCCGGTTGAAGCCCTCGACGGCGAGGGCGGTGAGCAGCCCCGCCTTGTCACCGAAGTGGTGTGCCGGCGCCGCGTGCGAGACGCCCGCCCGCCGGGCCAGGTCGCGCAGGCTGAGCGCGGCCGGCCCGGACTCGGCGATCGCCTCGGCCGCCGCCGCGAGCAGCGCTCGCCGCAGGTCGCCGTGGTGGTATGAGCGCTTCTCCGCCATCTGAACACTTTAACTTGCCAGCGACTAGTTACTCTTCGCGAGATATTAGTTTGGCACCTAACGATCAGGTGGCTAACATGTTCGCCGTGGAACTCGTGAACCTGCACGACATACCGTTGGGCCGCCTGCTGGTCCTGGCCGGCCAGCGTGCGGCCAACCGGTGGAATCAGCTGCTCGCGGACCGCTTCGGGCTCACCGGCTCCGGCATGGCGGTGCTGCTCGCGCTGCACGGCCGGGGCGAGCTCACGCACGGTGAGCTCGCGCTGCTCTGCTTCGTGAGGCCACCGACGCTCACCGGGATCGTCGACACGCTGGAAAAGAGCGGGCTCGTCGAGCGGCAGCGCGACGGCGCCGACCGACGCGCGGTGCGGCTGGCGCTGACTCTCGACGGCGCGGTGGCCGCCCAGTCGTTGATCAGCCTGATGCGCAACCCGAGACCGCTCACCTCGGTCGACGCCGACCCGGCGAAGGCGCAGGTGATCCGCGAGTTCCTGCTCGAAATCATCGCCAAAATGACCGACACGGAGGCTGCCGAAGTGCCCATCCTGCACGGGGAGGAAAGTTCATGACCGCCGCGGTAGAGGTCCGCGACCTCGTCAAGCGGTACCCGAAACGCGACGTGAACGCGGTCGACGGGCTGTCGTTCACCGTCGAGCCGGGCGAGATCTTCGGCCTTCTCGGGCCGAACGGGGCCGGCAAATCCACGACGATCGGCGTGCTCACCACGCGGGTCAAGGCCACGGGCGGCGAGGCCCGGGTGGCTGGCGTCGACGTGATCCGCGACTCGGTCGCGGCGCGCAAGCTGTTCGCCGTCGTACCGCAGCAGACCAACCTGGACCGGTCGCTCACGCCACGGCAGAATCTCGCCTTCCACGGCGCGTACCACGGCCTGTCGCGTACGGACCGCTTCGCGAAGGCGGCGGCCCTGCTGGACGAGTTCGGGCTGGCCGACCAGGCCGACGTCAAGGTCGACTGGTATTCCGGCGGTATGGCCCAGCGGCTCATGATCGCGCGGGCGATGATGCACGAGCCGAAGGTGCTCTTCCTGGACGAGCCGACCACCGGCCTCGACCCGCAGTCCCGGCTGTTCATGTGGGAGCGGGTGCGTGACCTGCGGTCTCGCGGCGTGACGGTGGTGCTGACCACGCACGACATGGACGAGGCCGCGGAGATGGCCGACCGGGTGGGCATCGTCGACCACGGCAAGCTGCTCGCGCTCGACACGCCGGAAGGGCTGACCCGCAGCCTTGCCGGCCACGCGGTGCTCGACCTCTCCGTGACGCCGGGTGACGGCGACGACCCGGACAAGCTGGTCGCCGCGCTCACCGACGTGGCGGGCGTCGAGCGCGGCGAGGCGGTGGCCGGCGGACCGATCCGGCTGTACCTGAACACCGATCCCGACACCGTCCTCGCGCCGGTCATCGCTGTCCTGAGTGGACGGTCGGCGACGCTGACCAATGTCCACATGGGAGCGGCGAGCCTGGAGGACGTCTTCATCGACCTGACCGGAAGGGGCCTCCGATGACCGACCTCGACACCCGGCCATCCGCCGGCGAGGTACGCCAGCCGACCGTCGACGCACGGCCCTCCGCCGGTAAGGCGTTCCGGGCCATCCTGTGGCGGGACATCTACGTGACCGGCAAGGAGTTCTGGGTGTTCCTCGCCCAGGTGGCGCTCCAGCCGCTGTTCATGCTCTTCGTCTTCGCCAAGGTGCTGAACGCGGGTGGGTACGTCACGGACGACTACGCGCACCTGCTGCTGCCCGGCATCGTGGCGCTGACCGCGTTCCTCACCGCGCTCCAGACCGTCTCGTTCCCGCTGATCATGGAGTTCAGCTTCACCAGGGAGATCGAGGACCGGCTGCTCGCGCCGCTGCCCACGTACCTCGTGGCGGTGGAGAAGCTGCTGCTCGCCGTCATCCGGGCGCTCGCCTCGGCGGTGATCATGTTTCCGATCGGGGCGCTCGTGCTCGGCTCGGCGCCGTGGCACACCGACGGCATACCGCTGCTGATCGCCGGCCTCGTGCTGGGCAGCTGGGTCGGCGCCGGCATCGGCCTGACTCTCGGCACGATGGTCCCGCCGTCGAAGATCAGCGTCATCTTCGCGGTGATCCTCACGCCGCTGATGTTCACCGGCGCCACGCAGTACCCGTGGCAGTCGCTCGACTCGATGCGGTGGTTCCAGGTGGTGACCGCGCTGAACCCGCTCACGTACCTGTCCGAGGCGGTGCGCGCCGCCGTGGTACCCGACGTGCCGCACATCGCGCCGTGGATCTGCATCCTGGTGCTGCTGGCCTCCGGTGCGGCCTCCACGGCAGTCGGCGTCAGGGGCTTCATGCGCCGCGCCATCAACTAGGGGCGTCACGGGGGCGCCCCGCCGAACCTCATGGACGGGCCGCGGCCGCGATCAGGTCCAGTGCCTCCCCTCGGGAGCGGGCCCTGCTCGCGGCCGTCGCGCAGGCGGAGCGAGACCGCGCCGGCGGCTGCCTCCCGCGCGCCGATGACCGCCACGTATGGCACCTTGCGGCGCGCCGCGTCGCGGATCCGGGCGCCCAGGGTGCCTTCCCACGCCACCTCCGCGCGGAGGCCGGCCACGATCGCCGCCCGCGAAAACCGCTCCACCGGTACGTCACCGACCGGCAGGATCTCCAACTGGACCGGCGCGTACCAGACCGGGAACGCGCCCTCGTGCACCTCGATGAGGTACGCGAACAGCCGCTCCATGCTTCCCACGACGCTGCGGTGCACGATGGCCGGCCGCCGCCGCTCGCCACCTCGGTCTACATAGGACAGGTCAAACCGGGCCGCCTGGTGGAAGTCGAGCTGCACGGTCGACAGGGTCATCTCCCGCCCGGCCGCGTCGACCACCTGTACGTCGATTTTCGGTCCGTAGAAGGACGCCTCGCCCACCGCCTCCACATAGGACACGCCAAGCTCCTTGAGTACGCCACGGAGCACGTCCTCGGTCTGCTCCCACATCGGCGGGTTGTCCACGTACTTGTCCCCGTCGCCGCGCAGCGAGAGGCGGAAGCCGGCGGGTCGCACCCCGAGCACGGCATGCGCCCGCTGGATCATCTCCAGCACCGCGGCCACCTCCTCGCCAGCCCGGTCGCGCGGGCAGAAGTTGTGGCCGTCGTTGAGCCAGATCGAGCGCACCCGGCTCAGCCCGCCGAGCACTCCCGACCGCTCGGCCCGGTACATGCCGCCCAGCTCGGCGATCCTCAGCGGGAGGTCGCGGTAGGAGCGGCCGCGCGACCGGTACACGAGCGCGTGGTGCGGGCACAGCGCCGGCCGCAGCACGAACTCGTCGTCCGCCGACAGGCGCATGGGTGGAAACATGTCGTCCGCGAAGTGCGGCAGGTGCCCGGAGAGCTCGTACAGCTGGCGTTTGGCGACCGGCGGCGAGTACACGTGCTGGTACCCCGCGCGCCGCTCCTCCTCCCGGATGTACTCCTCGACGGCGTGCCGGGCCGCGGCGCCGGCAGGCAGCCAGATCGGCAGGCCCGCCCCGGCGAGCGGGTCGGAGTGGAAGAGCTCGAGCTCGCGGCCGAGCTTGCGATGGTCGATCATTCTCGTCTCCTTCGTGGGCGGCCCACCCTGGAGAGCGAGAAAGGCCCGGGGCGGAGTCGCCCGGGGCCTCAGTCAGGACTAGCGCATCACGAGGTAACGCCGGGACTTTGCCGGCGTCGTCGTGACTACTGCGCTTCGCATGTCCGCGACGCTACCCGCTATCGCAGCCGGGTCACAGTGACTTCTACGCCCTGCCCGCTGTTCTCCGGGCCGGAGTAGACGCCCTTGAGCGGCGGTACGTCCCCGTACTCACGGCCGCGCCCCACCACGACGTGCCGCTCGCCGACCGGGATGCCGTTGGTGGGGTCGAACGCCGTCCACCGGCCGACCCACCACTCCACCCAGGCGTGGCTCTGTCCGACGACCGCCTCGCCGATGGCCGCCGCCGGCGACGGGTGCAGGTAGCCGGAGACGTAGCGGGCGGGCGTGCCCATGGCCCGCAGCAGCCCCACGACAAGGTGGCTGATGTCCTGGCAGACGCCCTTGCGCTGGCGCCACGCCTGCACCGCGCCGGTCTGCACGCCGGTGGCTCCCGGCACGTACTCGACCTCCTCGCGGACGAGAGTGCAGGTGGCCAGCGCGGCGGCGTGCGGGGCCGGGTGCTCGCCACGGATCCGCTCGGCCACCTCGGTCAGCTCCTCGTCGAGCGCGGTACGCGGAGTGGGCAGCAACAGCTCGTGCCACCTGTCGACGGTCTCCGGCACGGCCAGCTCGGCCCAGGTCGCCCCCGCGTCGCCGGCGATCAGGTCACCGGCCGGCAGGGTCTCCACCGTCGCGCTCGCGGTGACCTGGAGCGTCTCGTGCGCCGCGTGCACGTCGAACGCGGTGACGACCGTGCCCCAGTAGTCCTCGTACCGGTAGGTGCGGGCCGGCGGCCACACCTCGACCCGCGCGTCGAGCACCGCCTGATGGGACTCGTTGCGCGGCGACATCCGGGCCTCGTTGTACGACGCGCCGACCGGCCCCGCGTACGTGAAGCCGGTCTTGTGCTGCACCCGCAGCCGCCAACTGGAAGCAGACATCAAGCCACCGCCTCGGACACCCAGAGCACCGCCGACGTCTGGCGGAAGTAGCGGCGCGACACCGCGTCGTTGACCTGCGAGCAGGTGCGCTCCAGCACGGACAGCACCGAGCCGAGGTCGGCCATCAACTCGTCGGCGCCGCGAAACTCAAGATTGGTACGGGAGCGGCCGACGATCCGCTGGGCATCGGTGGCGACACCGGCGCGGCCGTGGTCGGGCTCCAGATCGGCCAGGCACGACTCAGCGGTGGAGAGCGCGGCGAAGACCGAGCGCGGAAACAGGCGGTCGAGCAGCAGAAACTCGGCAGCGTGCCGGTCGTCCAGCGAGCCGCGGTACGTGCGCAGGTAGGTCTCCCACGCGCCGCACGAGCGGAGCAGCGTCAGCCAGGACGGGATGCTGCCGCCGGCCCGGACGTGGGTGGAGAGCAGCCGCGCGGTCATGTCGACCCGTTCCACACTCCGGCCGAGCACCAGGAAGAGCCACCCCTCGTCGCGGCTCATCGTGGCGTCGGTCAGGCCGGCGAGGACCGAGCAGCGCTCGCGTACCCATCGGAAGAACGCGTGCACGCCCTGCTGCTCCACCCGCCGCCGGGCGTCGGGCAGCCCGTGCCAGGTCGCGTTGAGCGTCTCCCACATCTCCGAGGAGACGGTCTCCCGGGCGCCGCGGGCGTTTTCCCGGGCCGCGGCGAGCGCGCCAACGACCGAGCTGGGGTTGTGCTCGTCGAGGCCGAGCAGGCCGACCACGCGGGCCGCCGAGACCGGCCCTTCGATCGCCTCCGCTCCCATGACCCCGAGCAGCGAACGGCACGCGGTCTGCTCGTCCACCCACGGGTCGGCGAGCATCCGGTGCAGGTGTACGTCGAGGATGCGGGCCGTGTCCTCGGCGCGCTCGACGTACCGGCCGATCCAGTAGAGCGACTCGGCGATGCGACTCAGCACTGAGCCTCCCCGACCCTTGTGGACTGCTGCTGTTGCTGCTGCTGGACGGCGACCGGTCCGGCGGCCGGCCCCGGGTCCGGGCTGCGTGGGCTCGGCACGACCACCACCGGCTCCTGCTCGGGCACCTCGGGCTCGACCGAGCCAGGCGTACCGGTCAGCACCCAGGTGTCCTTCGAGCCGCCGCCCTGGCTGGAGTTGACCACCAGGGCTCCCTCGGGCAGCGCCACGCGAGTCAGGCCGCCGGGGAGCACCCAGACGTTCTCACCGTCGTTGACCGCGAAGGGTCGCAGGTCGACGTGCCGGGCGCGGAGCCGGTTGCCGATCAGCGTCGGCACCATCGACAGGGCCACCTCGCGCTGCGCGATCCACCCGCGCGGGTCGAACTCGATCCGGTCGCGCACCGCGGCCAGCTGCTCGTCGGTGGCCTGCGAGCCGATCACGATGCCCGCGCCGCCGGAGCCGTCGACCGGCTTGAGCACCAGCTCGTCAAGGCGGCCGAGCACGTGCTGGAGGACGTCGGGATCCTCGTCCAGCCGGTACGTCTCCACATTGGGCAGGATCGGCTCTTCGTTGAGGTAGTAGCGGATCAGGTCGGGCACGTACGTGTACAGCAGCTTGTCGTCGGCCACCCCGTTGCCCACCGCGTTGGCGATCGTGACCCGGCCGGCGCGGGCGGCGTTGAGCAGGCCCGCGCACCCGATCACCGAGTCGGCCCGGAAGTGCACCGGGTCGAGGAACTCGTCGTCGATCCGCCGGTAGATGACGTCGACCCGCTGCTCGCCGGCCGTGGTGCGCATGGCCACCTCGTTGCCGACGCAGACCAGGTCGCGCCCCTCCACCAGCTCGACGCCCATCTCACGGGCGAGCAGCGCGTGCTCGAAATACGCCGAGTTGTGCACACCCGGGGTGAGGACCACCACCGTCGGCTCGTGGACACCGACCGGCGCCGCGGCGCGCAGGGCCCGCAAGAGCTGACCGGGGTACGAGTCGACGGGCTGGATCCGGGTCGCGGCGAACACCTCGGGCAGCACATGCGCCATCGCCCGCCGGTTTTCCATCACGTAGCTGACCCCGGACGGCACCCGCACGTTGTCTTCCAGCACGCGGAAAGTGCCCTGCTCATCGCGGATCAGGTCGACGCCGGCGACGTGGATGCGGACCCCGTTGTGCGGGTTGATGCCCGCCGCCTCGCGGTGGAAGTGGGCACTGGTGACCACGATCCGCCGGGGCACGACGCCGTCCGCGAGCACCTGACCGGCGCCATACACGTCGTCGAGAAACGCCTCCAGCGCCCGGATCCGCTGCGCCACCCCGACCTCGACGGTGCGCCACTCCTCGGCCGCGATGATCCGCGGCACGATGTCGAGTGGGAAGGGCCGCTCCACGCCCTTGAGGGCAAACGTGATGCCCTGGTCGAGGAACGCCCGCGCCAGCACCTCGGCGCGGATGCCCAGCTCCGCACTGGACAGTGGCTGAAGGGTGGCATGCAAGGCCTCGTACGTGGGGCGGGGCATGCTCGGCTCGCCGAACATCTCGTCCCACCCCGGGCCGAGGCGGTAGTCCTCGAACAAGTCCGCCATGGCCTGACGCTACGCCGATCTCGTTGCGCCCGGGTAACACGATCTTACGGCGACCCATCTGCCTGAGGCCGGTCCGGCGGCACGGGACCTGCCGCCGGACCGATGAGCGAGGCACGCCGGGAACGGGGGACCCGGCGGGGGCTCTGCGCTCATCAGCAACGGTACGCCCACCGGAGGCCAGGATCGGGTAGGCCGAGCTGAGATCTCGCTGAGAGCGAATCGGACCCGGGATGGCCGGCCCGGAAACTATCCTGACGCGAGGGGACCGTGGGGGAGGGGTGGCCGTGATAGACGTGCTCACGAGCGTTGCCTCGCCCGTGACGGCGTACCTGTTGCTGATGGCGCTGCTGGCCGTCGACGCTTTCATCCCGGTCGTGCCCACCCAGGCCCTCATGATCACGGTGGGCGCACTCACCGTCTACGGCGACCTCAGCCTCCCGGTCACGATCGCCGTCGGCGCGCTCGGCGTGTTCGGCGGCGACCTGATCTGCTACCTGCTGGGTCGCTCGGCCCGGCGGCCGGGGCGAAGCCCGAGGTCGCCGCCCACGGACGGGCGCGCAAGGCAGCGCTCCGCTTCACCCGCGGGCTGCGCCGCCCCGGTCCGGTCGTGATCCTGTTGTGCCGGTTCGTCCCCGGTGGCCGGATGGCCGCCTGCTTCCGGGCCGGCCGGGTGCGCTACCCGGTCCGGCTCTTCGTCGCCTACGAGGGGGCGGCCGCGCTCCTCTGGGCGACCTACGGCGGGCTCGTCGGCCACATCGGTGGCACGGCGGTGACCCAGTCGGCCTGGCGGCTCGTGGCGGTCGCCGCGGTGGCTGCCGGCATCTTCGCCGCCGCCGGCTGGATCCTCGCCCTCAGCGGCGCCACGCCGGCCGCCGCCGAGGACCCGCCGGCCGCCGAGCCATCGCCCTCGGCGACCGCCACGGAGGCCAGTTAGTCGATCCCGTGCAGCATGAGCTGCCGTCCCGCTTCGGCGATCGAGCCGGAGAGCGACGGGTAGATCGTGATGGTGTGTGCCAGCTGGTCCACTGTGAGGTGGTTTTCCACCGCCATCGTGATCGGCAGGATCAGCTCGCTTGCCTTCGGCGCCACCACCACACCGCCGACCACCGTGCCGGTCGCCGGGCGGCAGAAGAGCTTGACGAAGCCGTCGCGCAGATCCTGCATCTTGGCCCGGGCATTGCCGGACAGCGGCAGCATCACCGAGCGGGCCGGCACCTTGCCGGAGTCGACCTCGCCCTGGGAGACGCCGACCGAGGCCAGCTCGGGGTCGGTGAAGACGTTGGCCGAGACCGTACGCAGCCGGAGCGGCTGGACCGCCTCGCCGAGCGCGTGCCACATCGCGATCCGGCCCTGCATGGCGGCCACGCTGGCCAGCGGCAGCACACCGGTGCAGTCGCCGGCCGCGTAGATGCCCGGCACGTTGGTACGGGAGACGCGGTCGACGCCGAGGTAGCCGCCCTTGGCCACGTCCACCCGTACGCCTCCAGGCCGAGGTCGGCGGTGTTGGGCACCGACCCGACCGCCATCAGCGCGTGCGACCCGGTGACCACCCGCCCGTCGGCGAGCTCGACCCGCACGCCGTCGCCGTCGCGGCGGACCGCCGAGGCGCGGGAGTTGCCGAGCACGGCCATGCCCCGGGAGCGGAACACCTCCTCGATCACCGCGGCGGCGTCGGCGTCCTCGTGCGGCATGACCCGGTCGCGGCTGGACACGAGCGTGACCTTGACGCCCATCGCCAGGTACGCGCTGGCGAACTCGGCGCCGGTCACGCCCGAGCCGATCACGATGAGGTGGTCGGGTAGCTCAGGAAGGTCGTACACCTGGCGCCAGGTCAGGATCCGCTCGCCGTCCGGAGCAGCGTCCGGCAGCACGCGCGGGGTGGCACCGGTCGCGACAAGTACGGTCGAGGCGTCGACCGAATACTCCGAGTCACGGCCCTCCGGCATGATCCTCACCTGATGGGTGTGACCGAGCGTGTCGTCACCGAGACGCGCCCGACCGTGAACGAACGTCACACCCGCCTTGATCAGCTTTGCGTGGATGTCACCGGACTGGGCCAAAGCGAGGCGCTTGACCCTAGTGTGGACGGCATCGGCGTCGACGGTGACCGCCTCCAGACCGTCCGAGTGGACCCCGAACTCCTCGGTGTCGCGGTAGCCCGTCACAACGTCTGAGCTGGCAATAAAGGTCTTCGATGGGACGCAGTCGGAGAGCACACAGGCCCCGCCTGCCCCGTCCGCCTCGACCACGGTGACTTCGGCGTCGAGTTGGGCGGCGACGAGTGCTGCCTCGTACCCCGCCGGACCGCCACCGATGATCACGATGCGACTCATTTTCCCCCCAGAAGGATCCGACACGCTCTGTCGTATTCTCCCCCACCGGTCCGCCGGGCTATCGTCATCGCCGTGCGTCATTACGCCGCGTACGGCTCAAACCTCGATCCCGCTCGGATGCGTGCCTACTGTCCGCATTCGCCCATGGTGGGCACCGGCTGGCTGGAAGGCTGGCGCCTCACCTTCGCCGGCGAGGGGTGCTGGGTTGGGAGGGCGCCGTCACCACGATCGTCGAGTCTCCGGGTGACCGAGTCTTCGTCGCGCTCTACGACGTACATCCGTGGGACGCCTCGCAGCTCGACGAGGTCGAAGGCGTCGTGGCGGGGACGTACCGGAAGCTGACCGTCCGAGTGGTCACGTTGGACGGTGAGCTGACCGCCTGGGTCTACGTCTTCGACGGGTACGAGGGCGGCATGCCCACGGCCTGGTACCTCTCCGAGATCGCGAACGCGGCGGAGAAGGCAGCGGCGCCCGACGACTACGTGGCCCAGCTGCGCGCCCGGCCCACACGGACCGCGTCGCCTTAACCCGTCAGGTCGTGGTGCTGCCGGAGGCGGCCGGCTCGGCGCGGACCAGGTCGAGGGCGCTGTCCAGCAGGCCCACCAGCTCGACGCGCTCGGCCGACTCCAGCACGGAGAACGCGTCCGCCGTAATCCGGTCGGTGACTGCCTCCGCCCACATGCGACGGCGCACGAGCGGACCGATCGGCGGGTACGGCGGCTGCCAGCCGAACGCCACCGCGCCGGCCTCGCCGTCCGGCCCCGCGATGATCGCCTCAAGTGGAGTGAGCCCGCTCGCGCGTACCGCCAGCAGGTGACCGCCGCCCCGGTACTCCCGGAGCAGGTGGAGAAGGACGGCCGCGCGGGCCCCGGGTGCCTCCTCGGGCACGGGCATCGCGCGCCACGCCGCGAAAAGCGGCATGCCGGCCGGGTCGGCGGAGACCACGATCCGCTGCACCAGCTCGACAAGGCGCAACACCCGCGGGAAGCCCTCCAGGTGCTCGATGCCCCACCGGCAGCACTCGGCCAGCCGCTTGGTGGCCACCTCCATGGGCGGTACGACCCGGCGGGCGGCCTCCCACCCGTCGACCACAGCGTCGGGCGCGATGAAGCCGAGCGCGGCAGCCACGGTGTCGGTGCGCACGTCACCCAGCGCGCCACCGCGTCCCGCCACGTAGAACGCCCATCCGGACAGGCCCATCACGCGGGCCCGGCGCAGCGTGCGCGGATCTTCGCTGAATGCCCCGCCCAACTCCAGCACAGCCGCCTTCGCCGCGGCCGCGGCCTGTTCGGGGGTCACCCGCCAGATTGTGCCTTCCCGGTGCGGTCCCGGTCGAGAGCTTCCAGGGCGCCCTCCACCTCACCGGTATGCCGCCGGGCCGTCGCCACGGCGCGCTCGGCGGCCTTGCGGGCCACCTTTCGCCGGCTCAGCTCCTCCTCGGCCGCCGCCCGCCGGCGCTCCACCTCGGCAAGCTCCGCCTCGACCCGGGCCAGTGCGTCGGCGCCGCGCCGCTCGGCCGTCGCGGCCTTCTCCAGGTCGGTCTCCGCCTGCTTCTGCGCGGTACGCGCGGCGGTCAGCTCCCTCTTCAGTGGACCGCGCCGGTCCTCGGCCCGCGGCGCGGGGCGCTCCGGGACCGCCTCCTCGGCCGTCACCAGCCGCAACTGTGGCCGGGGCACCTCGCCGAACCCCGCGTACGCCGCCGCGCGCACCAGGCGCCCGGAGCGGACCTGGGCGGCGACGTCCTCATCGGACAGCGCGGCGGTGAGCGTGTTTTCCACCTCGCTCAGCGGCAGCTTGGCCCGGGTGAGCGAGGGGTCGGCGGCGAGCCCGAGCTTGCGGGCCTCGTCGACCAGGCCCGCGACCGCCTGCCGCCGCTGCGCCGACAGCTCGCGCAGCTGCGGGCCCTGAAGGTCGCGCTGGGCCGCCCGCAGCGCCCGGGACAGCTCGACAAGCTCACCCATCAGGTCAGGGCGCCGAATCGCGAGCAGGTTGACGAGCCAGGCGGCCACGGTCGGCTTGCGCAGCTTGGCGATCTCGCGCGCGGCGTCGACGTCGCCGGATGCCTTGGCCTCCGCCACCGCCTCGTCACGGGCGGCGATGAAGCCCTCCGGCGGCGCGCTGTACAGCCGCTCGCCGACCTCGCCGCGCATCAGTTGATCGTAGTCCCGGGCCGCAGCCAGGCGTAGTCCGTGCCGGAGAGGCGGGACATGTGGGTGTTGACGAGCCCCAGGCCGCGGTCGTTGAGGATGCCGTCGTGCAGCGCGTACGCCCGGCGGGGGCGCACCGCACGCGCGAACTCGATCGCCTCGGCCAGCTTGAGCCAGGGCGCGGAGACCGGTACGAAAAGCGTGCCCACCTCGACGCCGGACGGCGGGTCGAACGAGTCGCCCGGGTGGTAGACCTCACCCTCGACGAGGTAGCCGAGGTTGGGCACCCGAGGGATGTCCGGGTGGTTGACGGCGTGCATACCGCCCCACGCGCTCACCTCGAAGCCGGCCGCCTCGAACGTGTCGCCCGACTCCACTGTGGTCACCGCCGAGCCCAGCCGGTCCAGGGTGGACGCGGTACCGGGGTGTGCGTACACCCGCAGCGACGGGTTCTTCTCGCACGCCTCGGCCACCGCGTCCACGTCGACGTGGTCGGGGTGCTGGTGCGTGACGAGCACGGCGTCCGCCCCGTCGAGCGGCTCCCGCCCGCTGAACTCACCCGGGTCGATGACCAGGACCGCACCGTCGCGCTCTATGCGTACGCAGGAGTGGCCGTACTTCGTCAACCGCATCGTGACCTCCTCGTCCTCCAAATGTGACTGCCCGGAACGCAGTCTGCCGGAACCGCTCGACCGCCGCCGCTCGTCCCAAGAAACACGAATGACAGCGATCCGTCAGGGGCAGATAGATGTCGCACAGGAAATGGTGGAGATCCGCGCTGGCAGCCGGTGTCGTGGCGTTCGTCGCGGCCGGCTGCGGCAGCGGTGGGTCGGAGGACTCGGCCAGCGGTACCTCGCAGGCGCGGGACGACGCGGCGGTGGCCCCGGCGCCTGGTCTGGGTGAGGCCGCCCCTCCCGCGGTCGAGAAGCAGGACGCCGACGCGGGTGCGCCGAACGCGGGTGCGCCGGTGAAGTACCGCCTGGACGAGCGGGCCATCATCTACACCGGCTCGATCACGGTACGGGTCGAGGATGTGACCGACGCCGCCGCGGACGCCACGTCGATCGCCACCGCCGCGGGCGGCTTCGTCGGGGTGACAAGCGGTCGAGCACCGGCGAGCACGACGAGGCCACGATCGTCCTGCGCGTACCGGCGCCGAAGTTCAGCGGGGTGGTGGACCAGCTCGCCAAGCTCGGCGAGCAGCAGCAGCGGGACATCAGCACCGAGGATGTCACCGAGGAGGCCCTCGACCTCGACGCCCGGATCAGCAGCCAGCGTGCCCGTGTGGACAGCGGGCGGCGGCTGCTCGCCCAGGCCAAGACGCTCAGCGAGCTTGTGATGCTGGAGGGTGAGCTGGCCAAGCGGGAGGCCGACCTGGCCTCGCTGGAGGCCAAGAAGCGGCGGATGGACGACCTCACCGCGCTCTCCACGATCACCGTGACGCTGCTCGACCCGCAGGCCCCCACGCCGGTCGCGGAGGAGGAGGGCGGGATCGGCTTCCTCACCGGGCTCAAGGGCGGGTGGAAGGCGTTGGTGGGGGCGCTGGTCGTCATGCTGACGGTGCTCGGGGCACTGCTCCCGTGGCTGATCGCGCTGGGCCTGCCGGCAGCCGGCGCGCTGTGGATTGCCCGCCGCCTGCGCCGCCCCCGCCCGTTGCAGCTACCACCGCCCCCACCCGCGGCACCGCCGGCCGCACCCGCCCCGTAGACGGAGAGAGCGCCCCGCACTGGCGGGGCGCTCTCGTACGTGGTGCTTGCTACAGCATCGGGGTGGACAGCGCGGCCAGGGCGGTGTGGACCATCACCCGCACGCCGTACCCGATGCAGCGCTCGTCGACGTCGAAGCCGGACTGGTGGATGTCCAGCGGCGCGTCGGCGCCCGGGATGCCGGTGCCGAGCCGGATCATCGCGCCCGGCACCTGCTCCACGTAGAAGGCGAAGTCTTCGCCACCCATGCTGATCTCGGCCTCGACCACCCGGTCCGGGCCGAGCGCGGCGCCGGCGGCACCCGCGATGATCGCGGAGGCCATTCGATCATTGATCACAGGCGGGACACCACGAGTGTAGATCACTTCCGCGTTGGCGCCGGTGCCCGAGATGACGTCCTGCACGAGCTTCTTGATCAGCTCGGGCGCCTCGCGCCAGGCCTCCCGGTTGAGCACCCGCACGGTGCCCTTGAGGCTGCCCTCGGCGGGGATCGCGTTGTACGCCTCGCCGGCGTGCACCTTCCCCCACACCATCGAGACGCCGGCGCGCGGATCCACCCGCCGGTCGAGCAGCGACGGCACGTCGACGATCACCCGGCCGAGCGCGTGCACCAGGTCGGCGGTCAGGTGCGGCCGGGCGGTGTGCCCGCCACGCCCACTCAGCCGGACCTCGACAGTGTCGGCCGCCGCCGTGAACGGCCCGGAACGCACGCCCACGAGCCCGGTGGGGAGCTGCGGGGCGCAGTGCAGGGCGTAGATACCCCCGACGTCCTTGAGGCCGCCAGCGGCGATCACCTCGGGCGCGCCGGACGGGATCTGCTCCTCGGCCGGCTGGAACAGCAGCCGCACCCGGCCGGGCAGCTCGCCGCGCTCCGCGAGCTGGGCCAGCGCGAGGCCGACGCCCAGCAGGATCGTGGTGTGCACGTCGTGACCACACGCGTGCGCCACGTTATCCACAGTGGATCGGTACGGGACGTCCTTTGTGTCCATCATCGGAAGCGCGTCGAGATCGGCGCGGAGCGCGAGCACCCGGTCACCCTCGCCGATGTCACAGATCACGCCGTTGCCCTTGGGCAGGAAGCGCGGCGAGAGCCCAGCCACAGCAAGCTCGCGGGCCACCAGCGCGGCCGTCTCGAACTCCTGATTGGACAGCTCCGGATGGGCGTGAATGTGACGGCGTACGGCTACCAGCTCGGCGCCCCGGGAGGCGAGCCATCGGTCTAGCTGGCCTGGCAACGGGTCGGCCCCGGGTGGTGTCTCGGGCCACGACGATGCCAGCGGGCTACCACTTGTGGGTAGCGTCAACGCACTCGTCACGTCGGATTCTCGATCACTGTGAATGGGATAGGACTCGGACAGCCTAGACCCAGAACGGTGACGCTGCGCAACATCGTTCTGGTAGCGGTGGGCTCGCGGAGCGTTACGAAAGCCCTGGTAAACGCGTTCGGCAAGCTGTGGAACCCGGTTGGCGTCACTTTGGAACGCTGCCAAGTGTCCCACACCTCCTACAACGCGTGACGGTCTCGTCGGTCACGTCGGCCAATCGACAAACCAGCTAATCTACTCAAATTCGCCTGCCTGGGCGGGCGTTTTCGCGGATGGGCAACACTGGCACGCCGTACGGCCGACGCGCGCACATCCCGTCCGTCGTAACGGGTACCCATGAGGACGGTTCGCATTCGTAGATCGTTCGTCGATCTGACCAAAGAGATCAAGATCGATCCAGCGAACAGCAGAGTCCACAGTGGACGCACGTCACGGGTGGGCGGTGCGATCGCCTCAGAGAGAGGCCGCGTCGCGCCGGCGCCAAGCAGCTTGTGATACCCGGCATTCGGGGACGCGGCGGCGCCGAAAACGGCATACTGTCGCATGGCTCATGGGCGGGACGCGTGATCGTCCCGCAGGCACACCGGGTGCACGGATACTTACTCGCCGCACCCAATGTCGACGAGAGTTGATCCGGAAGATCATTCTCGTCGTATAGGTTTTTGATCGGAAAACCCGGCTCGCTCAGTACCGGGCGGTAGGTCCCCAACCGACCCGGTATAGCGCGAGGCACACCACACAACTTGTACGCTAGGCCGTCGACCGACCACACCCAGTGAACCCGGCCCCCGCAGCTTTTCTCCGGGCGAACTACCCCGCAAGATAGGGGGGTTGGTTTTTCGGCCCCTCGATCCCCCTCGGTGGCATAACCAGTGACTCAGATTCCGACGTGGAGTGGCGGACAAGTCAGCCCCACCAACGGACGCGCGGCACCAGGCACCACCATTGGCGGTCGATACGCGCTGCGTGCGGCGGTGGGGCATGGCGGCATGGGCACGGTCTGGCGTGCCGCCGACACCCTGCTGCGGCGGGACGTCGCCGTCAAGGAGGTCCTCCTTCCCCCGGGGATGGCACCCAGTGACCGCGACTCGATGTACGAGCGGACGCTGCGCGAGGCCCGCGCGGCCGCCGCGCTCCAGCACCCGGCGGTGGTGCAGGTCTATGACGTCGTCCACGAGGCTGGACGGCCGTGGATCGTGATGGAGCTGCTCGACGCCCGCAGCCTCGCCGACATGATCATCGAAGACGGCCCGGTCGCCCCCCGCGCGGTCGCCAAGATCGGTATCGCGCTACTCGGCGCGCTCGAGGTGGCACACGCGATCGGCGTGCTGCACCGCGATGTCAAGCCGGCCAATGTGCTGATCTGTACTGACGGCCGCTGCGTACTCACCGACTTCGGCGTCGCCCGGATGCCTACCGACGTCCAGCTCACCACGCCCGGCATGGTGCTCGGCTCGCCGCACTTCATCTCGCCCGAGCGGGCCATGGGCCAGGACTTCGGTCCGCCCAGCGACCTCTTCTCGCTCGGTGTGACGCTTTACACGGCGGTGGAGGGACGGCCCCCGTTCGACAAGGGTGACCCGATCGAGACCATGCACGCGGTGGTCGAGGACCCGCCCGCCCCGGCGACCCGGGCCGGCGCGCTCACCCAGGTGCTCATGGGCCTGCTGGAGAAGGACCCGTCCCAGCGCTACGACGTGATGCTCGCCCGCAACATGCTCCGCGAGCTGCTCGCCGGCCCGCTGGCCAGCAAGGCGCCGGCGCACATGATGACCGACCCGTACGCGGTGGTGCCCACCCAGCGCTCCGGCTGGCAGCCGCCGACGCCCGCACCAGCGCCGGCGCAGCCGAGCGGGCAGATCGGCGGGCGGGCCATGCTTCAGCCCGGCGAGTCGCTCACCGACCGGCTGCGCGAGCTCCAGAAGGGCGGGGCCCCCGCCCAGCAGTCGCCGGCACCAGCCGGCGCAGCACGATACGACGAGCCCACGGGCGCCTCGCCGACCGCGCCGATCCCGCCACACGCGGTGGTCCAGTCGTCGGCGCGGTACGACGCACCGACCGGCGCCCAGCCCGCGTGGGAGCAGGCCGGCTGGGGTCCGAGCGGCGCCAAGCCGGCCAGCCGGGGCGCGGCCCTGGTGGAGTCCGCCAAGCGCGCCGGACAGCAGCTGGTCACCACAGTCAAGGGCTGGCCGCGCAACGTCCAGATCGCCGCCGCGGCGGGCGTCGCCGCAGTGGTGCTGCTCGGCAGCATCGTGCTGCTCAGCGGCGGCGGTGGTGGTGACGACGGGGGCAACATCCCGGCCCAGGCCGGCAATGTGTCCTCGGAGCCGGCGGCGCCGACGTTCGAGACACAGCAGCACGCCGAGCGCGGCGTCGCCGTCGACGTGCCGAAGGGCTGGAAGAAGACCAACGGCACGCTCTTCATCGACTACACCGACCCGGCCGACAAGGGGCGCCGCGTGCGCATCCTGATCGAGACCTCCAAGGCCGAGCCCGTGCGGTTCCTCCAGAGCGCGGGCAACCGCCTCCGCGACAACGTCTCGAACAACTGCGCCCGGCCGTACGCGGAGCTCGGGTTGGCCGAGGTGGAGGTCGACGGCAAGCCGGCCGCGGAGCTGGAGTACACCTGCGGCGCCGGCGGAGAGATGCGGCACGGGGTGTGGCGCGCGGTCGTCGAGGGCGGCAAGGCGTATTCGTTCTACCTCACGACGCCGGAGACCAAGTTCGCCGAGAGCAAGCAGATCTTCGACGAGATGGTGCGGACGTTCCAGCTCACCGCCTGACGTGCCTGGGGGCTCCGCGGGCCCTCGCTCGCGCGCCGTAACGGACACGTGCTATCAAAGCGGCATGGAGGACTTGCGCGAGCGCGCACTCGCTTGGCTCGAAGACGACCCTGACCCCGCGAGCCGCGACGAGCTGCGCGCTGTGCTGGACCGACTGCCGGCCAGCTCGGCCGACCTGGCCGACCGCTTCGCGGGCACGCTGGAGTTCGGTACCGCTGGGCTGCGGGGTCCGCTGCGCGCGGGCCCCAACGGCATGAACCTCGCCGTCGTCACCCGGGCCGCGGCCGGGCTCGTCGGCTGGCTCGCCGCCCGCGGGGCGCAGGGTCCGCTCGTCATCGGGTACGACGCGCGGTACGGCTCGAAGGCGTTCGCCGAGCAGACCGCGCGGGTCGCCACCGGGGCGGGCCGCGACGCGCTGGTGCTCCCCCGCCCGCTGCCGACGCCCGTGCTGGCCTTCGCGATCCGCGAGCTGGGCGCGGCCGCCGGCGTGATGGTGACCGCCAGCCACAACCCGCCCCAGGACAACGGCTACAAGGTCTACCTGGAAGACGGCGCCCAGATCGTGCCGCCGGTCGACCGGGAGATCGAGACGGCGATCCAGGCGGTCGGACGGATCGCGGACGTGCCGCTCGGCCCGCCCGGCGAGGTGCTCGGCGATGATCTCGTGACGGCGTACGTTGACGGTGCGGTGGCGGTACTCGACCCGGACACCCCGCGCGACCTCGCGGTGGCGTACACGCCGCTGCACGGGGTCGGCGCGGCGGTGCTCGCGGAGGCGTTCGCGCGCGCCGGGTTCGCCCGACCGGCGGTGGTGCCGGAGCAGGCCGAGCCGGACCCGGCCTTCCCGACCGTGGCGTTTCCCAACCCCGAGGAGCCGGGCGCGATCGACCGGGCCATCGCACTGGCCACGGCCAACGGCGCGGACATCGCGATCGCCAACGACCCGGACGCGGACCGGTGCGCGGTCGCCATCCCCGACGGGGTGCGCGGCTGGCGGATGCTCCGCGGCGACGAGGTTGGCGTGCTGATCGCCGATCACCTCATGCGGCAGGGCAAGCGTGGGCTGTACGCCACGACGATCGTGTCGTCCTCCCTGCTCAGGGCGATGTGCGCGGCCCGTGATGTGCCGTACGCGCAGACGCTCACCGGCTTCAAGTGGATCGTGCGGGCCGGCGACGGGCTTGTCTTCGGCTACGAGGAGGCGCTCGGCTACTGCGTGGCGCCCGAGCACGTACGGGACAAGGACGGCATCACCGCCGCCCTGACCGTGGCCGAGCTCGCCGCCGGGCTGAAGGCGGAGCTGCGCACGCTCGCCGACCGGCTCGACGACCTGGCCGAGGAGTTCGGCGTCTACGCCACCGACCAGCTCTCGGTACGGGTCGACGCCCCGCACGAGATCCAGGGCATCATGGCCCACCTGCGGCAGAAGACGCCCGACGCGCTCCTGGACGAGCCGGTCACCTCGGTCGAGGACCTGCTGCCGGACGCCGACGTGGTGATCCTGCGTACCGAGACCGCCCGTGTAGTGGTCCGCCCGTCGGGAACCGAACCGAAGCTCAAGGCGTACCTGGAAGTGGTCGAGCCGGTCGTGGACGACGACGTGGCCGGTGCCCGTGAGCGTGCCACCGCGTCGGTGCGGGCCCTGCGCACGGAGACGGCGGCCGCGCTCGGCATCTGGTGAGGGGTCGCCGCCCGCTCACCCGCGATGCCGGCGCGGCATCGCGCCGGTCAGCTAGCGGCCGGGCGGGGCGCGCCGAGCGCCTGGTGGATGGCTCTCGCCAGCGCGGCGATGACCAGGGCGACCGACGGCCGGATCGTGGATTCCTCCAGGCCCACGCTGCCGGAGAAGCCAGCGCCGCCGGCGATCTTCTCCAGCTGCTTGTGCGCCTCCTGGACCTCCGCGCCGGACAGCCCCAGCGTCGGCTCCATGCGCACCGCCGACACGAGCGTGGCCAGCGCCGCCGTGCGCTCGGCGGGCACCTCCTCGCCGGTCAGCGCCTTGCTGAGCCGCTCCCGCACCTCCCTCTCCACCGACGCGTCAATGGTCGGGTAGCGGTGCAGGTGGACGTAGCCGTCCATGGCGGTCTCGTCGACGTCGCAGATCACCCCGCGGGTGCACAGGTCGGCCAGCACCCGGGCGCGCAGCCCGTGGCGCAGCCGCTGCACCCAGGACGCGGGCGTGTGCGGCGTGTCGGCGGCGATCCGGACCAGCACGTCGTCGGCGATCGGCTCACCGGTGGGCTTGGCGTCGGTGACGATGATCGTGCCGTCGGAATACGCGATCCGGCCGGCGAGCGCCAGCTCAACCAGTATGGCCGCGGCCATGCCCAGGTCGAGACCGATCCGGGAGCCGATAGCTTTGCCGGACTCGTTGTCGTACGCGAGTAGCAGCAGTTCCTCGGCCAGGGCAACGGAGCTCATGAGCCCGAACGGTATCCCCTCCACGCCACCGGCGCACTCACCCTCCCGGCGCTTTCCATGATCAGAAGCGCGGCATACCACCGAACTGGCGATCGCCGGCGTCGCCCAGGCCGGGCACGATGAATGCCTTGTCGTTGAGGCCCTCGTCGATCGAGGCGGTAACCAGGCGCAGCGGCAGCCCGGAGCGCTCCAGCCGCTCGACGCCGGCCGGCGCGGCGAGCACGCAGAGCACGGTGATGTCGGTGCAGCCGCGGTCGGCCAGCAGGCGGCAGCAGTGCTCCAGCGAGCCGCCGGTGGCGAGCATCGGGTCGAGCACGAACACCGGCTGCCCGGCGAGGTCGACCGGGAGCGACTCCATGTACGGCCGGGGCTCGAAGGTGTGCTCGTCACGGGCCAGCCCCACGAACCCCATCGACGACTCGGGTAGCAGCGCGAGCGCGGCGTCGGCCATGCCGAGCCCGGCCCGGAGCACCGGTACCAGCAGCGGCGGGTCGGCCAGGCGGGTGCCCTGGGTCGGCTCGACCGGCGTCTGGATCGGGTAGTGCTCGACGGTGAGGAGGCGGGCGGCCTCGTACACGAGCATGGTGGTGAGCTCGTGGAGCGCGGCGCGGAACGCCGCCGAGTCGGTGCGGGCATCGCGCATGGCGGTCAGGCGCGATTGGGCCAGGGGGTGATCAACGACGAGTACGTCCACGGCGGTCAACCTACCGCCTGTCTAGACTCGCGGTATGACGGCGACAGCGACGTCGGCGGCGCTGGCCGACATAGGGCGCTCTGAGGCGACATTGCGCGCCTTTCTGCATGGATTGCCCGGAGTGGACCAGGTCGGCGCCGAGCAGCGCGCCGCCATGCTCGCCACCCGCTCGATCAAGACGACCGCCAAGGCGTGGGCCATCGACCTCGCGATCCGCATGGTCGACCTGACCACCTTGGAGGGCGCGGACACGCCCGGCAAGGTGCGCGCTCTCTCCGCCAAGGCCCGCCGCCCCGACCCGGCCGACCCGTCCTGCCCGCCGTCGCCGCCCTGTGCGTGTACCCGTCGATGGTGCCGGTCGCTTCCGAGGCCCTTCGCGGCTCCGGCGTGCATCTCGCGAGCGTCGCCACGGCGTTCCCGTCCGGGCAGGCGCCGCTCGAGGTCAAGCTCGCCGACACGAGGGCCGCCGTCGCGGCCGGGGCCGACGAGATCGACATGGTGATCAACCGCGGCGCCTTCCTGGCCGGGCGCTACCAGCAGGTGTACGACGAGATCGTCGCCGTCAAGGACGCCTGCGGCGACGCGCACCTCAAGGTCATCCTGGAGACCGGCGAGCTGGCCACGTACGACAACGTGCGCCGCGCCTCCTGGCTGGCGATGCTCGCTGGCGGCGACTTCATCAAGACCTCGACGGGCAAGGTGCCGGTCGCCGCGACGCTGCCCGTGACGCTGGTGATGCTCGAGGCCGTCCGCGACTTCCGGGCCGCCTCGGGGCGCCAGGTGGGAGTCAAGCCGGCGGGCGGCATCCGCACGACGAAAGACGCGATCAAATACCTGGTGGTGGTCAACGAGACCGCTGGCGAGGACTGGCTCGACCCGGCCTGGTTCCGCTTCGGCGCCTCCACGCTCCTCAACGACCTGCTCATGCAGCGCACCAAGATGACGACCGGGCGCTACTCCGGTCCGGACTATTTCACAGTGGACTGACGATGTTCGAATACGCCCCGCGCCCGAATCACGCTCCATTGTGGACATCAAGCCGTCGTATGGCTTGTTCGTCAACGGGGAGTGGGTCGACGGCGAAGTACGCAACAAGACCGTCAACCCGGCCAACGAAGAGGTCCTCGCCGAGGTCGCCTGGGCCACCGAGTCCGAAGTGGACAGTGCGGTACGAGCGGCCCGCACGGCGTACGAGCAGGTCTGGTCGAAGATGCCGGGCCGCGACCGAGCCAAGTACCTCTTCCGGATCGCCCGCATCATCCAGGAGCGCGCCCGCGAGCTGGCCGTGCTGGAGTCGCTCGACAACGGCAAGCCGATCCGCGAGTCGCGCGACGTCGACGTACCGCTTGTCGCCGCGCACTTCTTCTACTACGCCGGGTGGGCCGACAAGCTCGGGTATGCCGGGTTCGGTCCGGACCCCCGCCCGATCGGCGTCGCCGGCCAGGTAATCCCGTGGAACTTCCCGCTGCTCATGCTGGCTTGGAAGATCGCGCCCGCGCTGGCCGCCGGCAATACGGTGGTGCTCAAGCCGGCCGAGACCACACCGCTGACCGCGCTCGTCTTCGCCGAGATCTGCCAGGAGGCCGACCTGCCGCCCGGCGTGGTCAACATCGTGACCGGCGCCGGCGAGACCGGGCACGCGCTTGTGTCGCACCCGGGCGTGGACAAGGTGGCGTTCACCGGCTCGACCGAGGTGGGGCGGGCGATCGCGCGCGCGGTGGCCGGTACCCGCAAGAAGGTCACGCTGGAGCTCGGTGGCAAGGCGGCCAACATCGTCTTCGAGGACGCCCCGATCGACCAGGCCGTCGAGGGCATCGTCAACGGCATCTTCTTCAACCAGGGGCACGTCTGCTGCGCCGGCTCGCGGCTGCTGGTCCAGGAGTCGGTGTACGACGAGGTGCTCGCCGCCCTGAAGCGGCGGATGGCGCTGCTGCGCGTCGGTGACCCGCTGGACAAGAACACCGACATCGGCGCGATCAACTCGGCCGCTCAGCTGGAGCGCATCCGTACGCTCTCGGAGATCGGCTCGGAGGAGGGCGCCGAGCGGTGGTCACCCCGTGCGAGCTGCCGGAGCGCGGTTTCTGGTTCGCCCCGACGATCTTCACGGGCGTGACGCAGGCGCACCGGATCGCCCGCGAGGAGATCTTCGGGCCGGTGCTGTCGGTGCTCACGTTCCGTACGCCGGCCGAGGCGGTCGACAAGGCCAACAACACGCCGTACGGGCTCTCCGCCGGCGTCTGGACGGACAAGGGCTCGCGCATCCTGTGGATGGCCGACCGGCTGCGCGCCGGCGTGGTGTGGGCCAACACGTTCAACAAGTTCGACCCGACGTCGCCGTTCGGCGGTTTCAAGGAGTCCGGCTACGGTCGCGAGGGCGGCCGGCACGGGTTGGAGGCCTACCTCGATGTCTAGGCTCGCCGTCAGGAAGACGTACAAGCTCTTCATCGGGGGCAAGTTTCCGCGGAGCGAGTCAGGGCGGTCGTATCTCGTGCAGGACGCCAACGTCGCACTGGCCTCTCGCAAGGACGTGCGGGACGCGGTCGTCGCCGCCCGCGCGGCCGTGAAGGGCTGGTCGGGCGCCACCGCGTACAACCGGGGCCAGATCCTCTACCGGGCGGCCGAGATGCTGGAGGGCCGGCGCGACCAGTTCGTGGCGCTGGGTGAGCCCGAGGCCGAGGTGGACGCCGCGATCGACCGCTGGGTCTGGTACGCCGGCTGGTCCGACAAGATCGCCCAGGTCTACGGCAACGCCAACCCGGTCGCCGGCCCGTACTTCAACCTCTCCTCGCCCGAGCCGACCGGCGTGGTCGGCGTGGTCGCCCCACCGGAGTCCGCGCTGCTCGGCCTGGTCAGCGTGGTGGCACCGGCGATCGTCACGGGCAACACGGTGGTGGTCCTCGCCGCCGAGGAGCACCCGCTCGCCGCAGTCACGCTCGCCGAGGTGCTGGCCACCTCCGACCTGCCCGGCGGCGTGGTCAACATCCTCACCGGCAAGGTGGCGGAGACCGGCCCGTGGCTGGCCGCCCACATGGACGTCAACGCGCTCGACCTGGCCGGCGTCCGCGAGGCGGAGCTGGCGAAGGCGCTCGAGGAGGCCGCGGCGGAAAACCTCAAGCGCGTGGTACGCCCGCCGGCTGCGCCGGTGGACTGGTCCGCCGACCCGGGCATCGGCCGGATGACCGCGTTCCTCGAAACCAAGACCGTCTGGCACCCCAAGGGCATTTAGAAGCGATTCAAAGAGATTTGGGCTACCGCGGCGTCCGTCGTGGTCCAGACCGCTGCTCCCGCGGCCTCACCCTCCGCGGCTACAAACCCACCGGCCTGTAGCCCTTCGCCTCTAGCTCGCTGAGGACGGCCTGGCCGGCGCCCTCGTAGACACCGGCGGCACCGATCTTGAAACACTCGACGACGGCATCGCGCGGGTCGGCTGGATGCCGGTCCACGATCCAGTATTCCGGAATGCCCGCGCCCGCGTAGAGACGCGCCTTCACCAGGCGGTCTTCGACCGCCGTGTCCGGCGAGACGACTTCGGCGACAAGCGCGACGTCGGCCGGATCGTGGCACGAGGCGTCTGGGTTTGGCCGCGAATAGAACGCCAGCACATCCGGACACCGGACCGTTGTCCGGGTTATCCGCAGGCCCTGACGGCCGTAGGCATGGGGACGGAGATTCGCGATCCGCACACAGATGTTGGAGTGCCACAGGCTTCGCGGCGCGGTCAAGATTAGTCGCCCGTTGTCGATCTCGAAGCGCAGCCCGTCCCGCTCGAGCGAGCTCAACGCTTCGACATCGTCTTCCGTCAGGGGATCTCGCAGGTCGACTGGCAGGATGAGCATGTCGACACCTCCGCCGGGCATCCTGCCTTCTCGGGAGTGGGTGAGTGAACCCAAGCGGTCGTTCGCGAGGGGGCGGATCCCGCGGGTGAGTCGGTAGGATCGGTGGCGTGATGCGGCTGGGTGAGTTGGAACGCGCGGTGATGGACGTGCTGTGGGATCGCGGCACGCCGTTGACCGTGCGGGAGGTCGCCGAGGCCTTGCAAAACCGTGAGCTGGCATACACCACTGTCATGACGGTGCTGGACCGGCTGGCTGGCAAGGAGATGGTGGAGCGGGAGCGGGCCGGGCGGGCGTGGAGCTACCGGCCGGCGGCCAGCCGCGAGGCGTATATCGCTCAGCTCATGCTCGACGCCCTCGACCTCTCCAGCAGCCGCGACGCGGCGCTGGTTCGCTTCGCCCGCTCGGTGAGCGGCACCGAGGCCGAGGTGCTGCGCGCGGCGCTGGCCGAGGAAGCCGCGGACGGTAGAGACGGGAAAGACTGACGGCCATGGTGTACGCCGTGCATTTCGCCGTCGCCGTGCTGGCGTGCTACCTCATCGCCCAGGTGCTCACCCGGTCCACCTGGACGTACAACTCGCCGCGGGTGGCGATCGTCTGCTGGCAGGCGGTGGGGCTCGCGCTGGGGTTGGCGGCGATCGGCCTGCCGCTGGCGGCGGGCCTCGCGCCGTACGACGACGGTGTCGGCAACGCGCTGATGCGGCTCGCCTCGGGTGAGCTGGCGCCGGGCTTCGGCCTGGCCCACGCGGCGCTGGTCATGGCCGGCTTCGGCGTCGCCGGGGTGCTGACCGGCACGACCGTCATCTGCGGACTGCGCGCGCTGAGCGCCCAGCGCCGCCACCGCGACCTGCTCACGCTCGTCGCCCGCGACGATCCGGCGGCGCCCGGTGCGCTGGTGCTCGACCACCCGAGCGCCGCGGCGTATTGCCTGCCCGGCGTGCGGCCGACCGTCGTGGTCAGCGCCGGCACGCTCAGCCTGCTCGACCGGGCCGAGCTCGCGGCGGTGCTCAGCCACGAGCGGGCACACGCCGACGAGCGGCACGACCTGGTGCTGCTGCCGTTCACGGCGCTGTGCCGGGCGCTGCCGTGGGCCGCGTGGGTGCGGGCGGCGCGCGACACCGTGGCACTGCTCGTCGAGATGCGCGCGGACGACCGGGCGCGGCGCCAGCACATGGACGGTGCGCTTGCCGCTGCTCTCCTGCGCTTCGCCTCAGCCCCGTCCCGGGTGACGCCTGCGGGCGCGCTCGGCATCGCGGAGTCCCGGTCCACCCGCCCGCTGCCGATCACGCTCAGCATCGCCGACAGCCACCTCGACGCCCGCGTGCGCCGGCTGCTCACCACCGGGCGCCCGGCTCGGGTCCGCGGTGCGATCGCGCTCGGCGTCACCGCGACCCTGGTCGTCACGACCGTCGCGCTCTTCGTCGGCTGAGCCACCATCTGAGATCGCACACAGTGTGACTTCGCCGTACTGGTGCTGGGCGACCACGACCGACTGATCGAGCGCGGTGTGGAGCACCCGGCGCCTCGGGACAACGTGATCTTCGAGCTGGGCCTCTTCATGGGCCGGATCGGGCCGTCGCGCACGTTCTTCCTCTACGACGCCGCCCGTGCCCCCAAGCGCCCGACCGACGTCATCGGCGTCACCGGCCTCAGCTACCGGCAGCGCGACCCCGGCAGCATCCACGCCGGCGACCTCGCCACCACCGCCGGAAAGATCAAACGACGGGCCCGCGAGCTCGGGCCGGTGCGACGGCCGACCGCGCGCCCCAGCGTGTACTGGTGCGCCCCACACGCCAACGTCCAGCGCAACCGCGACGCCGCCACCATCCTCAGCCAGCGCGGCATCTCGCTAATGCTCCCGCACGATCTGGTGCAGCGCTCCCTCGGACCGGAGGCCCGCGACGACCCCGCCGCCGTGCGGCAGGTCTGCCTGGACGGCATCCGGCGCTGAAACCCGGTCCAGTAGAGTTTTCTACTACATGACGTCGTAGTATTAGGTAGACGTTCTACATGTAGGCTGACTGAAGAGCCGACCCGGGAGGGCCTATGGACCCGCTTCTCCTCGCGCGCCTTCAGTTCGCGACCACCACCTCGATCCACTTCCTTTTCGTGCTCGTCACGCTCGGCCTCGTCACGCTGCTGGTGTACCTCCAGACCGCGTGGTTCCTCACCCGAAAGCCGGTGTACGAACGACTGACCCGCTTCTGGGGCACCTTCTACCTGGTCAACTACGCGCTCGGCATCACCACCGGGATCGTGATGGAGTTCCAGTTCGGGCTGAACTGGAGCGGCCTCTCGCGGTACGTCGGCAACGTCTTCGGCGCCCCGCTGGCGATCGAGACGCTGGTGGCGTTCTTCCTGGAGTCCACGCTGCTGGGCATGTGGATCTTCGGGTGGCACCGGCTGCGGCGGGGCGTACACCTTGCGCTGCTCTACGGTGTCGCGCTCACCGCGTACGCGTCGGCTTTCTGGATCCTGGTTGCCAACTCGTGGCTTCAGCACCCCGTGGGGTACGAGCAGCGGGAGGGCATCGCGCACCTCACCGACTTCGGGGCACTGCTCAGCAACCAGGCGTTCGGCATGGCGTTCGGCCACGTGGTGTCGGCCGCGCTGACCACCGGCGGCTTCCTCGTGGCCGGGATCAGCTCGTGGCAGCTCATCCGCCGTACCCCCGACTATGAGGCGTTCCGCAAGTCGCTGCGGATCGGCGTCGTCACGGCGAGCCTCGGCGTCATGCTCGTGGTTGGCTTCGGCTTCGCCCAGTTCGGCTACCTCGGCGACATCCAGCCCACTAAGTTCGGCAACGAAGGGGACAAGGCCGCGGCCGCCGCCGACTTCGCCGCCCGCTTCGGCGGCAGCCCAGCTGACTACCTGCCGCCGGGCTGGGTGGGCGCACCACTGGGCTTCATGATCCTCATCGGGTTCACGCTGATGTGGGTCTGGCTCTTCATCCCTTTCTTCTTCCGCGACTGGATCATCCGGCTGAAGCTGCCGCTCTACCTGCTCCTGATCGCGACGCCGCTGCCGTTCATCGCGGCGATCTTCGGCTGGCTGGTGCGGGAGATCGGCCGCCAGCCCTGGGTCGTGTACGGCCTGCTGCGCACCGAAGACGCGGTCACCAAGACGAGCGGCGCGGTCATGCTCACCTCCTACATCGGCTTCACCGTCCTGCTGCTCGGGCTCGCCGTCGCCGACTGGATGCTGCTCGCCCGCGTCGCGCACCGAGGCACCGCCGACCCCGCGCTCGGCCGCCGGCCGGACGAGCCGCTCCCCGAACCCGCCGACCGGCCCGAGCCGGTCCTGGCCTGACGGAGGCACACCGTGGTGACCATCTGGTACGGCCTGCTCGGCCTCTTCTTCGCCGCCTACCTCGTGCTGGGCGGATACGACTACGGGTCCGGACTGCTGCTCGCCCGGTCCCGAAACAACGCGGATCGGCGGGCGGTGCTCACCGCCGTCGGCCCGTTCTTCCTCGGCAACGAGGTGTGGCTCGTGGCGGCGGTCGGCATCCTCTTCGGGGCGTTCCCGATGCTGGAGGGTGAGCTGCTGTCCGGCCTCTACCCGGCGGTGGCGCTGGCGCTGGCCGGTGTGCTCACCGTCACCGCCGCGGTGCAGCTGCGCAGCCGGACGGACCACGCTCGGGCCGCCTGGGACCGCGTCGTCATCGCGGGCAGCGCGCTCGCCGCGCTGGGTTGGGGCGCGGTCCTCGGCGGGCTGCTCCAGGGCGTACCGCTGCACGAGGACGGCCACGTCGAGGGTGTCAGCCACGTCGTCACGCCGTTCGCGGCCGCCTCCGCCGTGACACTGCTCACGCTCGCGGCGGTACACGGGGCGGCGTTCCTCACGCTGCGGCTGCCCGAGGCGGGGCACGCTCGGATCGGTCGCCGGCTGGTGCCGTGGGCGCTCGCCGCGGTCGCCGCGACCACCGTCGTGGGCGTTCTCTCCGCTCGGGTACGCGACGCGGTGCAGCGCCCAGCCGCGGCCGTACCCCTGTTGTGCCTGCTGGTGGCGGCGTTGGTGGTCGCCGGCGGCGCGCTCGCCCGGGGAAGGCCCGGCGTGGGTTTCGCCGCGACGTCGGTGGCGCTCGTCGTGCCGGTAGCACTGGTCGGGGTGGCCACGTGGCCCTACGCGCTGGTCTCCACCGTCGATCCGGCGGCGAGCCTCACCGTGGCCGACGCGGCCGCGAGCGGTCCCACGCTGCGGCTGCTGAGCTGGCTGGCGGTACCGCTCATTCCGGTCTTATTAAGCTTCCAGATGATGTCCTGGTGGGTCTTCCGCGGACGGATCGACGGCCGAGCTCCGGTGTACTGGTGAGTCGCCGGCCCTTCGATCCGCGCCTGCTACGCCGGGTCCCCGCGACCCGGCGGCAGTTCGCCGCGCTCGGACTCCTCGGCGTGGCCGCCGCGGTGGTCGTGATCGCGCAGGCCACAACGCTGGCGGCGCTGCTCGCCGGCGCGGTCGGAGGGCAGTTGGACCGGGCGGCGCTGGCCGGGTTCGTGGCCGCGGTGGCCGCCCGAGCGGGCGTGGTGTGGGGGCAGGGTGTCGTGGCGGCCCGGGCGGCGGCCACGGTCAAGGCGGCACTCCGCGGCGAGCTGCTCGGCGCGGTCGGGCGGCGCGGGCCGGAGTGGGTGGCCGGACAGCGGGCCGGCGAGATCGCCACGCTCGCCGGGCGCGGGCTGGACGCGCTGGACGCGTATTTCACGGGCTACCTGCCGCAGCTCGTGCTCGGCGTGACCGTGCCGGTCGCGGTGCTGGGACGGATGGTCTTCGCGGACTGGAGTTCGGCGCTGATCGTGGCGGTGACGCTCCCGCTCATTCCGATCTTCGGGGCGCTGCTGGGGTGGCAGACGGAGGCGGCGACAAAGCGCCAGTGGCGCCGGCTGGCGATGCTCGGCGGCCACTTCCTCGACATGGTGGCCGGGCTGCCCACGCTGCGCGCGTTCGGGCGGGAGCGGGCGCAGGTCGACGTGGTCCATCGGATGGCCGACGAGCACCGTACGGCGACGATGCGGACGCTCCGGATCGCGTTCCTCTCCGGGATGGTGCTGGAGCTGGTCGCCACGCTCTCGGTCGCGCTTGTCGCGGTGCCGATCGGCCTGCGACTGCTGGACGGTGGCATCGGTCTGGAGACGGCCCTGCTGGTGCTGCTGCTCGCCCCGGAGGCGTACCTGCCGCTGCGCGCGGCCGGTGCCCGCTTCCACGCGAGCATGGAGGGGGTGACCGCGCTGGACGCCGCGCTGTCACTCTCCACTGTGGAGACTTCCGCGCGGGCGGATGATGTGCCGGGCGTGGTACGGGAGATCCGGCTGGAGTCGGTCACGGTCGAGTACGACCGCACTGTCGCCCTCCGCGACGTCTCGCTGACCATCCGGGCCGGCGAGCGGGTGGCGATCATCGGCCCGAGCGGGGCGGGCAAGAGCACGCTGCTCGGGCTGCTGCTCGGCTTCGTACGGCCGACGAGCGGGCGGGTGCTTGTCGACGGCGTCGACCTGGCCACGCTGGACCTGGACGCGTGGCGGGGGCGGCTCGCCTGGGTGCCGCAGCGGGCGCACCTCTTCGCCGCCTCGCTCGCCGACAACATCCGGCTCGGCGCGCCCGGCGCCACGGACGAGGCGGTACGGATAGCGGTCAGGTCGGCCGCGCTGGACGAGGTCGTCGAGGCCCTGCCGGACGGGCTTGACACCGTGCTCGGCGAGCGCGGCCATGGGCTCTCCAGCGGGCAGCGGCAGCGGGTGGCGCTGGCCCGGGCGTTCGTCCGCGACGCGCCCATCCTGCTGCTCGACGAGCCCACCGCGCGCCTCGACGGCGGCTCGGAGGCGGCGGTGCTCGACGCGACCCGGCGGCTGGTTGCCGGCCGTACCGCGCTGATGGTGGCCCACCGCCCGGCGCTGCTGGCCGAGGCCGACCGGGTGATCCGGGTGACGGACGGGCACGTGGTCTCCCTCGCGGAGGCGGCGGCATGACTCCCGTCCTGCGGCTCGCCCGCCCCTACCTCGGCCGGCTGATCGGCGCGGGTCTGCTCGCCGCCGGTACCGAGATCGCCGGCGTAGCGCTGATGGCCACCGCGACCTGGCTGCTGATGACGGCTGCGGGCCAGCCGCCGATCAGCGCACTGACGGTCGCGATCGTGTCGGTGCGGGCGCTGGCGATCGGGCGGGGTGTGCTCCGGTACACCGAGCGGCTCACCGGGCACGACGCGGTGCTGCGGATCGTCACGGACGTGCGGGCGCGGGTCTTCGGCACGCTCGCCACCCGGCGGGAGGCGGCTCGATCGGGCGACGCGCTCAGCCGCATGGTGTCCGATGTGGACGCCGTACAGGATCTGCTGCTGCGGGTACTTGTGCCTGGCGCGGCGGCGGCCATGGTGGCGGTAGTCGCCGTGGGTGGCGCGTCCCTCATCTCCCCGGCCGCGGCGACGGTGTTCGCGGTGGGGCTGCTGGTCGCCGGCATCGGCCTGCCCGCGGCGGCCACCGCGCTGACCCGGCGCACCGCCGAGCGGGTCGCCCCGCTGCGCGGCGCGCTCGCCAACGACGCGATCGACCTGACGCATGGTGCGGCCGACCTCGCCGCGTACGGCGCGACCGGCACCGCCCTCGCCGGGGCCCAGCGCCGGGCGGACGAGCTGGCCCGGCTGGAGCGGCGCCTCGCCACGTCGGGATGGGCGGTGGACGCTGCCGGGGTGCTGGTCTCCGGCGCGACGGCGGGCGCGGTGGCCGCGATCGCGCTGCGGGCCGGCGTCGACGGGGTGCTCGTCGGGGTACTGGCGGTCGGCACCCTCGCCGCGGTCGAGGCGTGCCTGGCGCTGGTCGTCGCGGCTCGGCAGTGGACGGAGCTGCGGGCCCCGCTCGCTCGGGTCGCCACGCTGCTGACGCCGGAGGCCTCCTCTCCGCCGCCAAGCTCCCTTGACCTCGCGGATATCACCGTGCGGTACCGCCCTGAAGGTCCGCCCGCGCTCGACAGCGTGTGCGTGGACCTGCCGCCCGGCCGACGGCTCGGCGTCGTCGGCCCGAGCGGCGCGGGCAAGAGCACGCTGCTGGCCGCGCTCGCCGAGTGGGGTGGGTCGCCTCGGAAGGTGGGCGGGCTGCTCGCCGAGGCGTACGTCTTCCACGCGACGGTGCGCGAAAACCTCCACCTCGGCCGCCCGGACGCCACCGACGACGACCTGGCCGCGGCCTGCGCGGCGGCTGGGCTCCTGGATTGGGTACGGGAGCAGCCGGACGGCTGGGACACAGTGGTCGGCGAGGACGGCGCGCAGCTGTCCGGCGGGCAGCGGCAGCGGCTGGCGCTGGCCCGCGCGGTACTGCTCGACCCCGACGTACTCCTGCTCGACGAGCCCACCGAGGGCCTCGACCCGGCGGCGGCCGACCAGGTGCTGGCCGGAGTGCTTGGGGCGGCCCGGGGCGGGGTGGTGCTCGTCACGCACCGGCTGCGCGGGCTGGAGGGCCTGGACGAGGTGATCGTGCTGGACGCCGGCCGGGTGGTGACGCGGGGCACGCACGCCGAGCTTGTGGAGGCACCGGGCTGGTACCGCGACCAGTGGCTGGCCCAGGAGACGGCCGAGCGCGGGTACGTCGCCGCGAGCCCTTAAGGGCGCCTCCCGGATGTAGCACGGGTGGCTCCCATGGCACGCTCGGGCCATGCACGCGCCGATCGACGAGTATGTCCGGACGCTCGACCGCGCCCTGACCGGCCCGGGTCGGCTCAAGGTCGACATGCTGCGCGAGGCGCGGGATGGGCTGGCGGACGCGGCGGAGGCGTACCAGGAGGACGGGCTGCCCCGCGCGGAGGCCGAGCGGCTCGCGGTGGCGGAGTTCGGCGAGGTCCGTGCGCTGGCCCCGGCCTACCAGGCGGAGTTGGGCCTCGGCGCGGCGCGCAGGCTGGCGATCAAGATGATGCTGGTGTACGTGCTGATCGCCGCGCTGGCCGACTTCATGTGGCGGGGCTCGCCGTGGTCGACCTCGACGACCGAGCCGTACCCGCCCGTCGGATACCTCTTCATCTCGCAGGCGCAGGACTACTTCGGCTACGTATGGATCGGCCTGGCGCTGGCGGTGTACGCGTGGCTGGCCTGGGCTGCCCGGCGCGGCCACCCGGGCGGGCGGGTCACGGTGCGCGTGATCGCGCTCGTCACGCTCTCGATCGTGGGCCTGACCTGGCTGGCCGGCACCGTCATCTACGTCTGGTCGCTCTGGCTGTGGGACGCGGCGCTCACCTGGCCGCCGATGGTGGCGGGCGGGCTGCTTGTCGTGGTGGCGTACACGTGGCTGACGCGCTCGGCGGTCGCCTGCCTTGGGGCGGCACCGAAGCGCCGCCCGGTCACGTCGTAGCCGGCGGCGGGCCCTCGGTCCCCAAAAATCGGCTCACTGTGGAGCTCAGCTCCTGCCAGCTGGCCCGCTCCCCGGCGAGTGCGCGGTGGCCCGAGCCGGTGAGCCGGTACGTACGGCGCTCGCGCCCATTGACCGTGCTCCACTCGCTCTCCACGTGCCCGGCGCGCTCAAGGCGGCGCAGCGCGGGATAGATGGTGCCGGTCGGCAGGTTGAGCGTGCCGCCGCTGCGCGACTTGAGCGCTTCGATGATCGCGTAGCCGTGCAGCGCACCGCCCTCCAGCACGGAAAGCAGCAGGGCATCCAGGTGTCCGTGCAGGGCCTGCGACTTCATAGGTAGTAAGGCTACCGATGTCCGCATGCTTCTCCAACGGGGTGCGGGCGTTCATCGCGCAGGATGGGCTACTACTGTGTCCGCAGAGTCGCCGACCCGACAGCCCTCGGGTCGGTGCCGGATCTGAGCCCACACGGAGGTCAGCGTGGCCCGCCAGTCGCCCAACCGGCCGGACGCCGACAAGCCCGAGCCCGACCTCGAGATCGACGAGGATCTCGACGAGGTCGACGCCGACGAGGAAGAAGTAGAGGACGACGAGGAGACCTCGCCGTCCGCCTCGACGCGCGGCGCGTCGTCCCTGTGGTCCGACACAAAGATCGACCCGGTCGAGATCGCGCTGCCGTCCGGCGTGGGCTACACCCTGCGGGCGTACCGGCTCTCCACCGCGCTCACGCCGACCGACATCGCCGACCGCGACGAGGAAGACCCCTTCGCGGCAAAGGCCCGGCACGGCATCCCGGAGGAGGACGACGAGACCGTCGTGATCCTCGATGACGACTTCCCGAGCGAGGAAGACGACGAGGACGACGAGACCGAGGAGATCAAGCGCCGCGGCAAGCACGCCCGCGACGAGGACTCGGACGAGCCGTCGGCCGAAGACTTCGAGGACGAGGAAGAGGAGGAGGCGGCCGAGGAGGTGCCGGTCTTCCTCAGCCACCGCGGCCGGCTGCTGCTCTTCAAGAGCCCCGAGTCGCTTGTGTCGTTCGTGCGCTCCGGTGCGCCCAACGACCTCGCTCAGGTGGACGGCTGGGCCGAGGTGGTCGAGCGGATGCAGCCGACCGACGTGGCCCCTCGGACGACGACTCGTACGAGCTGGATCTGGTCGTGGAAAACCTGCGCGGTGGACACGACACATGGGACTTCAACCTGCTGATCGAGGCCGGTGAGGCAGCCCGCGACCTGGCGTATGCGCTGCGCCTCACTCCGGTACTCACCGCCCTGTCCCCGGGTCACCTCTCGATGACCTTGACGAGGCACTTCGTTCCGCGGCAGGTGGCGGTCTTGGTGCATTTAGGGGTCGCCGCCGATTGAAGAAAATCGGGGCACAACAGGCAAGTCTGGGCTGGCGCACGATAATCGGCAAGATCTCTGCGGCTGTGGACTGGCGCGACTGACCCCTCACCAGGGACCATCAGTCGTTGGCACACGCTCAAGTCCGGGGAGGAGGACGACGCCGTGGCGCTCGTGCGCGTGTACTGCGGTCTGGCGTCGGCGGATCCGACAGCGCAAGCGGCCTCGGCCGAGTCGCGTTTGACGGTCGCCGTGGTCGACGACGCGGGGCGGCTGCTCGACGTCTGCGAGGTCAGCGACGATCCGGCGGGCTATGCCCAGCTGGGCGCGCTGCTCGTGGAGCGCTCCAGCGGGCCGACCGGGGTCGCGATCGCCGCGGACAGCGATGATCACCTGGTCACGTCGCTCCTCACCGCAGCCGGGCGCCCGCTCGCCATCGCCGACGACGACGCGGCCGACGATTACGCAGAGCGCTTTGCCGATGACGAATCGTTGGAGGAGATGGAGTCTCCGGCCGCCGAGCGGCGTGCGGTCGGGCTGGCCCGCGCCCTCCAGGCCGGTGCCCTCTCCGCGGTCGCCCTCCCCGTGCCGCGCGACCTGTTGACGTACAAGCCGGTGCTCGCCGCGCACGCCGCGCTCTGCAACGGCCGGCTCTCCGCCGCTGTCGCGCTGCGCGAGGTGCTCCGCGAGCTCTACCCGGCGGCTTTGCGGGCATACCCGGACCCGGCTGAGCCGCTGTCGCTCGCGGTGCTCGACGCGTTGCCCGAGCCCAGCCTGCTCAATGGCACCGCCAGCGGTCGGGGGCGGGAGTCCACCTCCGCCACCGACGCGGTCATCAAGCAGCTCGCGGACGAGGGCATCGCCGACGCCGATACGGTCGCCGACAAGATCACCGCGCTCCGTGTGGCGATCGCCGAGTCCCCCCGACGCGGCAGCACGAGCAAGGCGCTGGTCCCGGCCATCTCCGAGACCGTGCGGCAGGCGGTCGCCGCGGTGCGCGCCTGCGACCTGGGCTGCGACGCTCTCATCTCGACGCTCAGCGCCCGCCTGACTGCTCCGCCCACGACCGCCGGCCGGCGCAGCACGCTGCGCCAGGCCGCAGAAGTCAGCACGGCACAGTCCGCACCCACCACCCCCGGTCTGCACGCGGTCCGCCCGCCGGCCGAGGAGCCCGCGCCGACCCGGGTCGGACGCCGGGCCCGCCCCGAGCCCGCGGCCGCCAGCGCCGCTCCGGCAGTGCCGCACGCGATGACGACGCCGCCGGTCGCACCCGCACCCGTGACCCGTCCGCCGGTGGCACCTCCGCCGGTCAACCGCCCGGCCGCCGCACGGGGCACGGACACCGGCCGCCGCCACGCCGAGCCGGCCGCGCGCCCGGCGACCGCGCCGTCGTCGGCCCCGCCGATGGCGCCAGCCGCCTCGGCCTCGCCGGTCGTGCGGCCGCCCGTCGCGCCGCCCCGGCGAGCCGCCCAGCGGCTGTCCCGCCGGTGGCTCCGGCCGCGATCAGCGCACCGACGCCGCTGCCGATCCGCTCGTCGGCTCCGCCCGCCCGGCCCGGGACCTCGACGGTGTATGGCGGTGGCGGTCCCGACACGACGCAGATCGCCCTGCCGCTGTCCCGGCCCGAGCTGCCGCGCACACCTGAGCCGCCCCGGATGGAGCCACCGCGCGTCCCCGACCCGATGAGCAACCGGCCGGTCTCCGCGCCACCGCCCCCGCCGCCCGGCATCACGCCTATCGCGCCCGCCGCCGTGGTGCCGGCCCAGCGTGGTCTCGCGCCGGCCGACAGCGGCGAGCCGTTCCGCGCCACGCTCACGACAGCCGCGATGAATAGCGCACGCGCCGAGCGGCAGCGCCCCACGCCGATACCGCCGCGCCCCAACACCCGGCCGGACGTTCCGCCGGCGGCCCAGGGTGGTGCAGCTACTCCGAGTGGTTTTGGTGCTACGGATCTGAACGTGCCCTTGCCACGACACGTGCCCGAGCCCGGCTCCCGCGCCGCTTGGCCCTTGGTCAACCCGGCCGAAAACGACCGCACCCGCGCCGACGCCGCGCCGCTACCGTCTCGTTTGGACGCTCAGCCGACGGCGCGACCGCGCCTCGAGCCAGAGCCGGCACCCCGGCCGCGCCTTGAGCCGGAGCCCCGACCGCGCCTTGAGGCCGAGCCGGCGGCGCGCGGCGTGACGTACCAGCGGGCAAACGGCGATCGGCCCTACTCCGGCTTCGGCGAGTTGGACCGGCCCGCTCAGCCGGCCGCCAGCGACGGTCGCGTGACGCCACCGTGGCAGGCGGACGACCTGCCGCAGGAGCCGCCGATGCTGCGCCTGGTCGAGCCGCCGCCGCTGTCCGACCGCGCGCTCGACGACCGCCCCCTGAGCGGTACGACCGCGCTGGATGCCCCGTCCCTGCGCCTCGTCGACGCTGAGGCGAGCGACCGTGGCGCGCGTACGGCCCGGTCCCGCCGCGCGGTGGAGCGCAGTGCCGTGCCAGTGGCCGAAGAGGGCGACGGCGACCTGCTGATCTTCGCTCAGACCCGCTCGGCCTGGTTCGTCGGACACCCGGAAGACGAAAACAAGCCCGACTGGGCCTCGTCCGCCGACACCGGCTGGCAGGCCGCCTCGCAGGCCGCCACGCCGCAGGTGGGCGCCGAGACGACCTCAGGCCTGCCGCGCCGTGTCCCCCAGGCCAACCTGGTGCCCGGCTCCGCCCTGCCGCCCCGCGAGGAGCGCCCGCTGCGGATCGTCCGGGACGCGCAGAGCATCGCCGCCCACACGACCGGCTACTTCCGCGGCTGGCGCCGCGGGCAGGAGATCGGCGGTTACGCGGTCGGCGGCCGGCCGGGCCGTGAGGCTGCGGGCGGCTGGGACTTCAGCCGTGAATCGGGCCGCGAAGACGAGTACCGCTCGGCGGGCTACCGCTCCTGACCCAGGACCGTGAAAGGGGGCGCCGGGCCTGCGGGCCTAGCGCCCCTTTCGCCGCTGTGGGCCTCCAACACCGCCGTCGCGGGGGTTGGCTGACTCACGCGGGTTAGACGTCCTGTGTGGAAATGAGGGCCGCTACCTGGCCTCTCCGCGAAGAGGGCTGCCCCAACCGCGCGAGGTCCAGAGAGACTCTCTGCCGTCGAGGCTCATCGAATCTGTCCACAATGGCCCAAGCCGCTGCCTTCGCCGCCCACACTCGCCACGGCCCACGACAGTTGATCAGGGACTTCGTGGGCGAGTCGTCCCGCGTGTCCCTCCACCAACTCCCTGATCAACTCCGCCGATCAAGGCCCCGCCACCTACCACCGTCGCCCCTCGTCGGCGCGATGGGATCGGAGCACGCAGCGATCAAAGATGTGCAAGCTCTGTGCGTCGCGCGCGCCAGGTGGCCGCGGCCTCACAGACTCCTGGTCGAGGCCGGCGGCACCGAGGATGCGCGGAGAGCGAAGGCGATGGAGGCCGCCTTCGCGGGCCCGCCGGCCGTGCCGGCCGGGGTTTGGCTCGTGGGCAGCGGAGGGTGAGGCCGCGGGAGCAGCGGTCCGGACCACAGCGGACGTCGCGGTAGCTCAAATCTTCATCAGGCAATGAGCCCGAAGCCGCCATTGTGGACGGACCTAAAGGCCCCGACCCCGAAAAGATCTCTATACGTGCGCCGATGAAGGCAAACCTTCCTGCGGGCAGCGGCGCCCGACCGCGCGACCTTTGTCTCGAAGTGCCACTGTGGACAAGCGGCAGCACGCAGCCGCCGACGGGCATCTGCCCGCCGGCGGCGAGGTGTTCGCGAGCCCGTCAGGCGGGTGCGACGGCCCGAGAGCGGCGCATGCTCAGCACGTACTCCACAAGGGAGATGAGGACGTGCTTTGTGGACTCGCGGTTGCGGGCATCGCAGCTGACCACGGGGATCTCGCTGGAGATGGCGAGCGCGTCGCGCACATCCTGCGGGTCGTGGTACTGCATGCCGTCGAAGCAGTTGATGGCCACCAGGTACGGCAGCCGGCGGTGCTCGAAGAAGTCGATCGCCGCGAAGCAGTCGGCGAGTCGACGGGTGTCCACGAGCACGACCGCACCGATGGCTCCCCGCACCAGCTCGTCCCACATGAACCAGAACCGGGTCTGGCCGGGCGTGCCGAACAGGTACAGGATCAGGTCACGGTCGATCGAGATGCGGCCGAAGTCCATGGCCACGGTGGTGGTCGTCTTACCCGGCACCTGCCGGGTGTCGTCGACGCCGACACCGGCCGACGTCATGATCGCCTCGGTGGTCAGCGGTGTGATCTCCGAAACCGAGCCGACCAGCGTCGTCTTACCTACGCCGAACCCACCGGCGATGACGATCTTCGCCGACGTCACGCGCCCCGTCAGCGGCGGGCGTTGCGACATGTCAGAGCCTGCGAAGTCCACTCAGCACCCTCTCCAGCAGTTCAGTGCCCACCGCGTCATTAGTGTCATCGAGAGACGTCGGCTCGTACACCGCGAGCAGGCCGTCGGCGGCCATGTCGGCGATGAGGACCCGGGCCACCCCGAGCGGAAGCTGCATCCGCGCGGCGATTTCCGCAAGCGATTGCAGCCGGCCGTCACAGAGCGCGGCGATGTATTGATGCTCCCGGCCTTGACCGCCCTTCGTCGCGCCCGCGGACCGCCCTCGTACGGTGGTCTCGACAAGCGCTTCTAGCGCGATCTCAAGCTTGGGACGGGTCCGGCCGCGGGTAACGGCATACGGTCGGACCAGCGCGCCGGTCGGCTCATCGCGTTCCGCCATCATCGCCGTTCACCCCCTCCTGTCGACCCGAAACAAATCTCAACAAGAATCCGTGCACATACGGCCCCCTGTGTCGGACCGCTTGTGCGCTCAACCCAACATGCCCGCGGTCGTGCGCGGAGCTGGCGTCAGCGCGTCGCCCACACGGTCGACGAGCAGAGCCATCTCGTAGCCGACCTGGCCGACGTCGCAGCTGCGCGCCGCCAGCACGGCAAAGGAGGAGCCGTCCGAGATCGACATCAGGAACAGGAAGCCATTGTCCATCTCGACCACTGTCTGGAGCACCGCGCCGCCCTCGAAGCACCGTGCGGCCCCTGAGTGAGGCTCACGAGCCCGGACGCGATCGCCGCGAGCTGGTCTGCCCGGTCGCGCGGGAGATCACGCGACGCTGCGAGCAGCAGACCATCGGCGGACACCGCGACCGCGTGCGCGACGCCCGGCACTCGATCGGCGAAGTTGGCGAGTAGCCAGCCGAGATCCTGCGTTGTTGTCATCCCTCATGCTCCTTCTGGCCGCTCCCGGCCGCGGGGCCCAAACCGGTCTGCGAGGTCTCCCCCGAAATCACCGGCTGGTCGTCCTTGGGGTGTGTACGACCACGCTGCACCCCCCGGTGGTACGCGGACAGCAGACCGCGCACCGCCTCTGGTGTACGACGCTGCACGGCAGCGGCGCCCTTGTCCACCCCACCGGGCACAAGCTGAGCCATCGGCACCCGCTTGGGGAGCCCGGCCTGGGTGGTCTCGGCGGCCGGGCGCTCGGCCGCGGCGGTGGCCGCACGCCAGCCGTCGTCGGCAGCGGTCTGCCATCCGCCCAGAGGCTCCCGGCGCACCGCTCCGTTGCCGTTGCCACCGGGGGTGGCGGCACGGAGGGGCGGGTGGCCGCGGCAGGCACCGGTGTGGCGGTGACCGCGCTGGCCGTCGGGGCGCCCTGGGGGCGGGGCTGGCCGGTCGTGCGGCGTCGACGGTGACGTAGTCGCCGTTCGGCGCGGGCGTGCGCGGCTCCTCTGGCGCACCACGCCGGGTACGGAACCAGGCCGACTCCAACTCGCGGAAGATCGGCAGTTCCATGGTCTCGTCAGCGAACCGCGGCGCGGCAGCCGGTCCGGCCGTCGCGGCGGTCGTGGGCCCGGTAGCCACAGCGGGAGCGGCCTCGGGCGCCGGCGGGGCGCTCACGGGCGGCTTGGTCCCGGACTCGTTCCGGTTGTTGACCTTGGGCAGCTCGGCGGTCATGTCGAGCGCCGCGGCGAGCATCTCCGGCACCGGTGGCGTGGTCGACGGCCCCGTCTCCGGCGCGCTGACCGGCGGCCAGGCCGGTGGCGCGGTGGACGGCGGCATGACCGGCGGCACGGCCTGGGTGGGCCGGGCCGGGGTCACCGGCGGAGCCGAGACGGGCGGGGGCACCTGCGCCTGGGGCGAGACCGGCGGGGCGGAGACCGGCGGCATGGGCGGGGCGGACACCGGGGGTACCGACGGGAAGCCACCGCTGTGCGTCGGCGTCTCCGGGTTGGACGGGATCTGCCGCGGGACATTCGGCGCGGGGTCGCTGCCGGTCACCTCGCCGTCGACGGTCCAGTGGTCCGAGCCCCGCCGCTGCGGCAGCGGGTCGCTGGACTGGCCATTCGACGGCGTACGCGGGCTGAACGTGCCGCCCGAGCCGTTGCTGGCGCCATTGGCGGCCGAGGTGGCGCCGGTAAGGTCGGACCAGGCCGGCATCGACCGCTGCGGCGAGCCCGAGGGGCCGACCATGCGGCCGCCATTGAGCGGCGCGGGGTCGAACGGACGCCCGGAGGCGGGAGGTGTCGCGGTCGGGCCGCTCTCCAGTGCCCGCGGCGGTGTCGCACCCACCATCGGCGGGCGCTGCGCCGGCGGCGCGGGCGGAGCTGGGGGCGGCGTGGACGGCGCCATCATGGGCGGTGCCATCGCGGGCGGCACCATCGTGGGCTGGAACGGCGACGCGCCCGGCTCATTGCGCCCGGACAGCGCCCGGGGCACGAGGACCGACGTCGGCAGCGTCACGTCGGCGATGGTGCCACGCTCGGTGGCCGCGCGCAGCTCGACCTTTACCGCGTGCCGGGCGGCCAGCCGCGCGACCACGACCAGGCCCATCATCCGGGAGACGGCGACGTCGACCATCGGCGGCGTGGCGAGCCGCTCATTGAGGTCGTGCATCTGGTCGGGCGTGATGCCGATGCCGCGGTCCTCGACGTACAGCACGGCGCGGTCGCCGACCCGGCGCGCCTCGACCATGACATGCGAGTCGGGCGGCGAGAACGCGGTGGCGTTGTCGAACAGCTCGGCGACCAGGTGGACAAGGTCGTTGACCGCGCTGGACGCGACCTCGATGTCGCGGTCGATCATGCCGAACTCGATGCGCGTGTAGTGCTCGACCTCGGACTGGGCGGCCCGCAGCACGTCGATGAGCGCCGCCGGCTCGCGCTGCACGCGGGTGGAGTCCGCGCCGGCGAGGACCAGGAGGTTTTCGTCGTTGCGGCGCATCCGGGTGGCCAGGTGGTCGAGCTGGAAGAGCTCGGCCAGGCGGTCCGGGTCTTCCTCGCCGCGCTCGAGCCGGTCGAGGTGGCCGATCAGCCGGTCGACCAGGATCTGCGAACGGCGGGCCAGGTTGACGAACATCGTCGCGACGGAGGCACGCAGTGCGGCCTGCTCGGCGGCGGTGCGGACGGCTTCCAGGTGGACCGCGTTGAACGCCTCGGTCACCTGCCCGAACTCGTCCTTGCTCCGGACCGGCAGCGGCTCGGCGATCTGGCTTGCCACCTGTACCGGCGAGAGCTGGCCGGAGACGGCCGGGTCGCGGAGCCGGGCGACCGCCTGGGGCAGCCCGTACTGCGCGACGGAGAGAGCGCCGTGCCGCAGCTCGCGCAGCGACCTTGCCATCGAGCGGGCGACCGCCCAGGCGAAGAGGATGGCGAGCAGGAGGACGCCGAGCAGCACGCCGGCCTCGATGAGCAGCTGCTCATACTCCTGGTCACGCAGCGTGGTGGCGCGGTCGACGACCTCGGAGTCGACGGACACCTCGACCTTGCGGACCAGCTCGGCCTTGGCCAGCAGTGCGCCGTCCCAGCTAGCCGCGTCGAACGGCCGGTCACGGATGTCCGCACCGTCGCGGCTCTGAAGGTAACCCGCGTAGGCCTCGACCTTGCGCAGGTCGGAGCCGGCGACCGTCTGGTCGAACAGCTCGGCGTCGGTGCGGCCGGCGACCGCCTTGAACCCCTGCACGGCCTGGTCCTGCCCGGTCTGCGTCTCGATGTACTCCCGGCGCAGGTTGGGCGTGAACGTACCGGTGTTGATGATGTTGAGGCCGACGATCCGCTCCTGGGAGATGGACTCCTTGAAGCGAGCGAGCGCCGACGTGGCGCGCATCTGGTCGCCGAGCGTCGTGTCGCCGGCGAGCTGCGCCGCCGAGTCGCGCACCGAGATCAAGCTGGTGAGCAGCGTCGTGTAGTTGTTGCTGGTCTGGCTGAGCTGGAGCCGGCCGTTGGTCACCTGGCTACGGATCGCGGGCAGGTCGGCGAGGCGCTGGTCGATCGCGGTGAGCGTGTCGCGGAAGTTGGCCGGGAGGTCGTCGGCGTTGAGCGCGTTGCGCTCCTGCTGGTACGGCCGCTTGGTCTCGTCGACCGTGGGCTGGACCTTCGCGTACGCCTGGTTGTACCTCTGCTTCCCGACCTGGTCGCTCGGCTTCACGCCGAGCAGCATCGCCGCGGCGGCCCGCTCGTTCTGAAGGTTGTGCACCAGAGCGCCCGACGCCTCCGACAGCTGCGACAGAGTGCGCGCGCGGTCAGCGTCATTTGCCGTGCCGAGGTGCTCGATCAGGCCATTGGTACCGACCCCGATCGTCGCCAGCGTGGGCACGATCATGATCAGGCCGAGTTTCGACCAGATCGGCAGATCGCCAAGCCGGCTGAGTGGCCGGCGGAGACGCGACATGACAGAGTCCGCCGTCTTCGGCTGCTTACTCACGTCACCGCCCTCTCCAGCTCCAAGCGCCCGGCCCGTCAAACTGGGCGCCGCTCATCGACCGACCCGGTCGGGTCGAACCCCCGAGATTCCATCACGACCCGTGTCAAAGAGAAAGGCCAGGTTCGCCCTAACCGTCCCCGCATTCGGACGAAAGTAGCGATTGATAGCAATGCGTTCGCGACCGGTTACTGTATGTGAGCGCACGTGCTGTCCAACTTGTCCCGCCCGCAGATGCCGGGCCGCGATGAGCACCTCGCCAAGGATGGCGACGCCGCGGCAGTGACGACCATTGCCCGAGCGGCCAGCGACGACAAGGCTGATGTGCCGGATTACGCGCTGCGTGCATACCGCCAGGTAACCACTCGGCGAGGCCCAGCTGACCGAATCGCCACAGTTGCCGGACCAGCCGGAGGCTCGGTATTACAACAACTTCGCGTACGCGGGCTTGATGATCTCGTTGATGATCGCGAGTCGCTCGTCAAACGGGATAAAAGCGCTCTTCATCGCATTGATCGTGAACCACTGCAATTCACTCCAGCCGTACCCGAATGCCTCGACGAGCAGCGCCATCTCGCGTGACATGGATGTACCGCTCATGAGTCGGTTGTCGGTGTTGACCGTCGCCCGGAAACGCAGATCACGCAGCAGGCCGATCGGGTGTTCCGCGATCGACGGGGCGGCACCTGTCTGGACGTTGGAGGACGGGCACAGCTCCAGCGGGATCCGCTTGTCCCGCACGTACGCCGCGAGCCGCCCCAGCACGTCGCCCGTGATGTCGTCGACGATCCGGACGCCGTGCCCCAACCGGTCGGCACCGCACCACTGGATCGCCTGCCAGATCGACGGCAGCCCGAACGCCTCGCCGGCGTGAATGGTGAAGTGGAAGTTTTCCCGCTGGAGGTATTCGAATGCGTCCAGGTGTCGGGTGGGCGGGAAGCCGGCCTCGGCGCCGGCGATGTCGAAGCCGACCACGCCGACGTCGCGGAAGCGCACGGCAAGCTCGGCGATCTCCTGCGAGCGGGCCGCGTGGCGCATCGCGGTCAGCAGCGTGCCAATCCGGATCGGCCGGCCGGCAGCCGCCGCCTGCGCCGCGCCATCGGTGAAGCCGGCCAGCACCGCCTCCACCACCTGCTCCAGCGTGAGCCCGCGGGCGAGGTGCTGCTCGGGGCGAAGCGGACCTCCGCGTACACCACACCGTCGTCGGCCAGGTCGATTGCGCACTCGGCGGCCACCCGCTGGAGCGCCGCCTCGGTCTGCATGACGGCGACGGTGTGCTCGAACGTCGCGATGTACCGCTCAAGCGAGCCGGAGTCGCATGCGGAGACGAACCAGCTGGCCAGCGTGGCCGGATCGGTGGCCGGGAGGGGATGGCCGACCTCGGCCGCCAGCTCGATGATCGTCGCCGGGCGGAGCCCGCCGTCGAGGTGGTCGTGCAGGAGAGCCTTCGGGGCCTTGACGATGTCCTCGTACGCGATTGCGACCATGGGAACGATTATGGACGCTGACGTGCTCGCATACCTCCGCTGCCCGGTTTGCGGCGAGCCGCTGGACGGCGCGCCGGCCGGCGCTGGCCCGGCTCCCGCCCCTGACGCCCTGCGCTGCCCGCGCGGCCACAGCTTCGACGTCGCCCGCCAGGGGTACGTCAACCTGAGCACCGGGCGCTCCCCGCACTCCGGCGACACGGCGGAGATGGTGGCCGCGCGCGCCGAGTTCCTGGACGCCGGGCACTACGACTTCATCTCGGCCGCGCTGGCGGGCGCCGCGCGTGCCGCGTACCCAGGCGGTCTTGTCCTGGACGCCGGCGCCGGCACCGGCCGGCACCTGGCCGCGGTGCTCGACGCCCTCCCGGCCGCGCCCGGCCTTGCCCTGGACGTCTCGAAGCCGGCGCTGCGGCGCGCGGCGCGGGCCCACCCACGGGCCGGTGCCGCCATCTGTGACACGTGGGGACGGCTGCCGGTGGCGGACGGGTCGGCCGGGGTGGTGCTGGACGTGTTCGCGCCGCGCAACGGCCCGGAGTTCCGGCGGGTGCTGCGGCCCGGTGGGGTACTGCTGGTGGTGACGCCCGCCGCCGAACACCTGGCGGAACTCGTCGAGCGGCTGTCCCTGCTCCAGGTCGACCCGGACAAGGCCGAGCGGGTGGCGGCCAGCCTGGAGGGGCAGTTCGCGCTCGCCGAGGAGACGGCGCTCACCCGCACGTTGACGCTCAGCCCGCGCGAGGCGTCCACTTTGGTGGGGATGGGCCCGAGCGCCTGGCACACCACACCTGTGGCACTCCCCGGCCCGATCACCGTGGCCGCGTCGGTGCGGCTCGGCGTCTATGTGGAGAGGTCGACCTCTTCCCAGCCGGCCGGCGGGTCGTGATAAGGCCCCCGGAAGACCACCGCCCACTCCAGAGCCCACCGCCGCTGGCCGATCGCGTTGGCGTCGATCTCGCCGGGCAGCGGTGCGCCGGTCCGCTCGGCCTCGAGGTATCCCCAGTCGAGGCAGTAGTAGAAGTCGAGCACGGTGGCGGCGTCGAGCGCCGATCGGGGCGCGGCGAGGCTGCGCGAGCGCCACTCGGCGAACGTCTCCCCCGCCGGCAGATTGGGCAGCAGCTCCACCAGCCGGTCGTCCGCGGCCTGCTCGGGGTCGAGGTGCTTGGAGAGGCCGAGGAGCCAGGCCAGCGCGTACACGGCGTCGTGGTGCAGCACGAACGAGCGGTGGTCGCCCCGCCCACCCATCACGAACTGCCACTCCGGCGGGGTCACCTGCTCAACCAGGCGCGAGCCGAGCAGCCAGCTCATCGCCGCCTCGGCCGGCATGCCGAAGCAACGGGCGAGCACCACGTGGAGGATCGCCGCACGGGCCTCGATCTCCGCGGTCGGCCGCAGCTCTACCTCGTCACCGGGCTCCCAGACCAGCGGAAACTGCGGCGGTGGCTGGGGCAGCCGCAGACGGCGCATCTCTTCCACGCTGGCCACGCGCACCTGGCGCGGGTCGGGAGCCGAAACAGCCACTGATACTCGTCCTGCCATTCGTCGCTGCTGCGCCCCCTGGCCAGGGAGAATAGCCGCTCCGGCCCAGGCGCACCACGCCCTCTGTGCGGCGGAGCCCGCCGCGCCTTCCCGAGCTACGCGATACGTTCCATGACGAGGGCACGAGGCCCGGGCGCGGCCTCGCTGACCGCGACCGCGCCGACGGCCTCCGCCAGCGCCGCGGGGATCCGACTGGCATCGTCGGTACGCAGCTCGAACAGCGGCTCGCCGGCCCGCACCGGATCGCCCGGCTTCTTGTGCAGCACCACCCCGGCCGAGGCGCTGACCGGGTCCTCCTTGCGCGCCCGGCCGGAACCGAGCCGCCAGGCGGCCACCCCGATGCTGAGGGCATCCACTGTGGAGACAAAGCCGTCCCGCTCGGCCCGTACCGTCTCGGTCTCCCGCGCGACGGGCAACGGCGCCTGCGGGTCGCCGCCCTGTGCGCGGATCATCGCGCGCCACGAGTCCATCGCCTTGCCGCTCTTGAGCACCTGCGACGGGTCGACGGCGAGCCCGGCGGCGGCGACCATCTCGTCGGCCAGCGCGAGCGTCAGCTCGACCACATCGGACGGTCCGCCGCCGGCCAGCACCTCGACCGCCTCGGCCACCTCCACCGCGTTGCCCACCGCGCGCCCGAGCGGCGTGGACATGTCGGTGAGCAGCGCGACCGTCGCCACGTCGTGTGCCTTGCCGAGGTCCACCATCGTGCGGGCGAGCTCGCGGGCGTCGGCCGCCGACTTCATGAAGGCGCCGGAGCCGACCTTGACGTCCAGCACCAGCGCGCCGGTGCCCTCGGCGATCTTCTTGCTCATGATCGAGCTGGCGATGAGCGGGATCGACTCGACCGTGGCGGTGACGTCGCGGAGGGCATACAGCTTGCGGTCGGCGGGCGCCAGGCCATCGCCGGCCGCGCAGACCACCGCGCCGACGTCCCGGAGCTGGGTCACGAACTCCTCCGTGGTGAGGCTGGCCCGCCACCCCGGGATCGCTTCCAGCTTGTCCAGCGTGCCACCGGTGTGACCGAGCCCTCGCCCGGACAGCTGCGGTACCGCGGCGCCGCAGGCGGCCACCAGCGGCGTCAGCGGCAGCGTGATCTTGTCGCCCACGCCACCGGTGGAGTGCTTGTCGACGGTCGGGCGGGACACCGCGGAGAGGTCCAGCCGCTCCCCGCTGGCGATCATCGCGGCGGTCCACCGGGCGATCTCCGCGGGCGTCATGCCGCGCAGCAGGATCGCCATGGCAAGCGCGGACATCTGCTCGTCGGCGACGTCGCCCGCGGTGTACGCGTCGACCACCCAGTCGATCTGCGCGTCGGACAGCACCCTGCCGTCGCGCTTGGTCCGGATCACATCAACCGCGGCAAAACCCATGGCACCTATTCCCCATCCGAATCCGACGGCTCGCCCTCGCCGACCCAGCGCATCTTGCCCTCTTCGTCGATCAGCACGACCCGGGGTGTGCGCACCCGGCCCCAGGCAATCGCGTCGTCGACGTTCCCCAGGTGGGGGCCTCCTCAAGGATGCCGGTCTCCTTGCCGTCGGTCCCGGTGGACCGGTCCCAGTAGCCGGTCCAGACCCGCTGCCCGGCGGCCAGGTCGGGGTGCACGAACACGGTGCCGCGTCCGCGCCAGCGCAGCAGCCGGCTGGGCACCTTCGGCTCCTTCGACGCCTCGGCCGCGACAAGGTCCTCCGGACCGAACGCGAAGGGCAGCAGCTCGGACACCCGCAGCGGCCGGGGCACCGCCTCGACCAGGCAGTCGGCGCCGCCGTGCTCGTACAGCAGCTGGCGGCAGCGGCCGCACGGCATCAGCGGCTCGCCGTCACCGCCGACACAGGAGACCGCGACAAGCCGGCCCCCGCCGGTGGCGTGCAGCGACGAAACCAGGCCGCACTCGGCGCAGAGCGTCACGCCGTACGAGGCGTTCTCCACATTGCAGCCCACGATCACCCGGCCGTCGTCGACGAGCCCGGCCACGCCCACCGGAAAGTTCGAGTACGGCGCGTACGCGTTGCGCATGGCTTCCACGGCCGCCGTGCGCAGCTGTTCCCAATCGATCTCCACGGTTCCTTTTTACTCTCGCTGCTCTCTTACCCCTTTATGTACGGCTTGCCATCAGCCGCAGGGGCCCCGTACCCGGCCGACAAGACCCGCCTTCACCCCTTGATGTACGGCTTGCCGTCGGCGGCGGGGGCCCGGACCCTACCGACGAGGCCGGCCACGGCGAGGATCGTCGCGAGGTACGGCAGCATCGCCAGGAACTGGCTGGGGATGATGCTGTTGATCGCGCCGAGGTAGACGCCGAGCTGGTCGGCGAAGCCGAAGAAGAGCGCGGCGAGCAGCGCGCCCGTCGGGCTCCAGCGACCGAAGATCAGCGCGGCCAGCGCGATGAAGCCCTTGCCGCCGATCATGTTCTTGGTGAACGAGTAGAGCAGCAGCGTGTACGAAGCGCCGCCGATCCCGGCCACGACGCCGGCCAGCAGCACGTTGCGGTAACGCAGCCCCAGCACGCGTACACCGAGCGTGTCGGCCGCCGTCGGGTGCTCGCCGACCGAGCGCGTCCGCAGGCCCCACCGGGTGCGGAAGAGCGCGATGTGGATGACGAGCACGAGGATCAGCGCCAGGTACAGGAACAGGTTGCTCCGGAAGAGCGCCGGCCCCAGTACCGGGATGTCCTTGAGCAGCGGGATCTCCCAGTTGCCGAAGTGCGGCGGCTGGTTGTACTTGGCCTGGTTTGTCTGCATCAGCCGCTCGTAGAGGAAGCCGGTGAGGCCGAGCGCGAGCAGGTTGAGCACGATGCCCATCACGACCTGGTCGACCAGGTAGCGGATCGTGAAGACGGCGAGCAGCAGGGAGATGAACGCGCCACCGAGCGCCGCCGCGACAAGGCCCACCCAGACGTTGCCCGCCATCGTGCCGACAAGCGCGCCGGCGAACGCGCCCATCAGCAGCTGCCCCTCGATCGCCACGTTGACCACGCCGGAGCGCTCGCACAGCACGCCGGCGAGGGCGCCGAAGATCAGTGGTACGGCCAGGAGGAACGTGCCGCGGACGATGTTGACCAGCGGCATGAAGTTCTGCCCGGCCGGCGCGTCCGAGATCTGCCAGCACAGGAACGACAGGACGAAGCAGACGATGCCGACGCCGAGCAGCCACGGGAACCACCGGTCGGTGAACATGGCGGCGCCCGCGGCGGCGGCGATCAGGCCGAAGAGGATCGCGCCGACCGTACCGTCGATGGCCAGCGCCGCACCCTGCGCGTCCTCGCTGAGCGTGAAGCGCGCGGTCTGCGACGTGGCGAGCGCGCCGAACACGACAGCGGCGAGCACACCGGCGGCGACGAGCCCGACACCGACCTTGCGGGAGCGGGTCCAATAGCCGGTCTGGATCGGCGCGGCGACCATCTCGTTCGCGGTGATCGTGGACACCGGGGTCACCAGCCCTTCGCCAAGCTCGTGGACAGGCGCGCGGCGCGGGCGGCCCGCAGCCGGAAGATCGCCTTCACCAGGGCGGGTGCGGCGATGAAGATGACGATCAGCGCCTGGAGCACGGTCACCAGCTCCAGCGAGATGCTCGACACCGACTGCATCGTGTTGCCACCCGCCCGCAGCGCGCCGAAGAGCAGCGCGGCGAGCGCGACGCCCCAGGGTTTGACCCGGCCGAGCAGGGCGACAAGTATGCCGTCGAATCCGATCTGCGCCACGACCAGCGGCGTCAGCGCGTCGGCGGTGGAGCCGACCACCATGTTGGCGCCGCCGAGGCCGGCCAGCGCGCCGGCGATGACCATGACCGCGATGTACGTGGTGGTGACGCTGATGCCGGCCGTCCGGGAAGCGTCCGGGTTGTTGCCCACCGCGCGCAGCTCGAAGCCGAGTGTCGACCGGTTGAGCAGCCAGGCCACGCCCCAGGTGACCAGCACCGCCAGGATGATCCCGGCGTGCACGCGCAGATTGTCACCGAGCAGGCGAGGCAGCTGGGCGGACGACTCGACCGGCTTGCTGATCGCGTCGGTGCGTTCCGGGTTCTGGACGCCCTTCTGGATGATGATCCAGGTCAGGAAGTACAGCGCGACGTAGTTGAGCATGATCGTATTGATCACCTCGTGCGCACCCGTGCGTGCCTTGAGGAAGCCCGGGATGAACCCCCAGATGGCACCGCCCAGCGCGCCCGCCAGCAGCGCCACGATCAGGTGGAGCACCGGCGGCAGCGGGATCAGGAAGCCGGCCAGCGCGGCCAGGATCACGCCGACGATCGCCTGGCCCTGCGCGCCGATGTTGAAAAGGCCGCCGCGGAAGGCAAGCGCCACCGACAGGCCGGTGAAGACAAGCGGAGTCGTGTACGTCAGCGTCTCCGAGATCGGCGCGAACACCCGCTCCCAGCCGCCGTCGCCGCTGATCCAGTCGCTGACCGCGGCCGGGTCGACGATCGCGCCCTTGAAGAGGCTGGCGTACGCGTCGCGGACAACTTCCCAGCTGGACTGGAGCGCGTCGCCGGGCCGGGCGGTGAAGTAGCCGTACTGGGCCATCACGTCGGGATCGGAGACGATGATCAGAATCCCGCCGATGACCAGCGCGAGCACCACCGCCAGGATCGTCACCGTGACCGTGTTGGCAGCCCAGAGGCCCTGTAGGAACGCCTGGCCGAAGGACTCCCGCTCGGGCTCGGGCGCCTTCGCCGGCGGCGGTGCCGTCTCCTGCGCTGCCTCACTCATGCCCGACCTCGCTCATGCCTTGCTCGTTGACGACACCGGCCATCAGGAGGCCGATCTCCTCGCGCGGGGTGTCGGGCGGGACGATAGCGAGGATCCGGCCCCGGTACATGACCGCGATCCGGTCGGCGAGGCCGATCACCTCGTCGAGCTCGCTCGACACAAGTAGTACGGCGGTATTGACGTCGCGCTCGTGCACGATCCGGCTGTGGATGAACTCGATCGAGCCGACGTCGACGCCGCGCGTGGGCTGCGCGGCGATGAAGAGCTTGAGGGGGCGGGACATCTCCCGCGCCACGATGACCTTCTGCTGGTTGCCACCGGAGAGCGTGCCGACCGCCGACTCGTGTGACGAGGTGCGCACGTCGAACTGGGCGATGCGCTCCTTCGCCGACTTTGCGATCTCGTCCGGGCGGAGCACGCCGCGGGAGCCGAATGGCGGCTGGTCGTAGATGTCCAGCACCAGGTTTTCCGCGACGGTGAACTCCTTGACCAGCCCGTCGACGCTGCGGTCCTCGGGCACGTAGCCGACGCCGGCGCGGAGCACCCGCTTGGTCGTCCAGCCGTCGATCCGCTGACCGTCGAGGGTGACGGTGCCGGCCAGTGTGGGGCGCAGGCCCATGATCGCCTCGACCAGCTCGGTCTGCCCGTTGCCCTGCACACCGGCGACGCCGAGCACCTCACCCGCGCGTACCTCAAGGTCGACGCCGGCGACCGCCTGATGGCCGCGCTCGTCCTGGACGACGAGGCCCTCGACTTGAAGCACCGGCGCGCCTGGCTCCTTGGCGACCTTGGTCACGGTGAGGCTCACGCTGCGCCCCACCATCAGCGCGGCGAGCTCGTCACGGCTGGCGTCGGGCGTCGCGGTGCCGACGGTACGCCCGCGGCGGATCACCGTGATCCGGTCGGCAATGGCCTTCACCTCGCCCAGCTTGTGGGTGATGAAGACGATCGACTTGCCGGACTCCTTGAGCGAACGCATCACGGCGAGCAGCTCGTCGGTCTCCTGCGGGGTGAGCACGGCGGTCGGCTCGTCGAGGATGAGCAAATCGACCTCGCGGGTGAGCGCCTTGACGATCTCGACCCGCTGCTGGATGCCGACCGGCAGGTCCTCGACCACGGCGTCCGGGTCGACCCGCAGGCCGTACCGCGTGGAGACCTCCTCCACCTCGCGGCGCGCGCGGCGGTGGTCGAGGAAGCCGGCGATCCCGCCGCGCACCTTCTCCGCACCCAGCATCACGTTTTCCGCCACGGTGAAGACCGGCACCAGCATGAAGTGCTGGTGGACCATGCCGATGCCCACGTTGATCGCGTCGCGGGGGCTGCGGATCTGCACCGGCTTGTCGTTGACAAGGATCTCGCCCTCGTCGGGCTGGAGCAGGCCGTAGAGGACGTTCATGAGCGTCGACTTGCCGGCGCCGTTTTCGCCCAGCAGGGCGTGGATCTCACCTGGCTCCACCGTCAGGTCGATGTGGTCGTTGGCGACCAGCTCACCGAACCGCTTCGTGATGCCGCGCAGCTCGAGTTTCAGCGGAACCTCCGCTTGCTTGCTTGTGACCAGGGCGTCCCCCGCGTACGAGGGACGCCCTGGTCAACGAGGGGGTAAGTGTTTTACTTGGGCTGGGCCGCCGAGGTGACCTTGATGGTGCCCGAGATGATGTCCTGCTTCAGCTTGTCGACCTCGGCCTTGAGCTCGGCCGGGACCTTGCTGTCGAACTCGTGGTACGGCGCGAGCGAGACACCGTTGTTGGCCAGCGTGCCGAGGAAGCCCGGCGAGCTGGGCAGGGTCTCGCCCTTGGCGCCCTTCGAGACCGCGTCCTTCACGGCGTCCGGGATGTTCTTCACGACGGTCGTGAGGAACGTCGAGCAGTACTGCTGGGCACTCTCGCACCCGTCGACGTCAACCCAGATCACGCTGTACTTGCCGGCCGAGGCCTGTGCGGCCGCCGCCGTGCCGAGACCCGCGCCACCGGCCACCGGGAAGACGATGTCGGCGCCCTGGGCGACCAGGGTGTCGCTGACCTTCTTGCCCTCGTCCTGCTTGACGAAGTCGTTGGTGAAGTTGCCCTTCTGGGTGCTCTTGTCCCAGCCGAGCACCTGGACTTTCTTCCCCTTGACCTGGTTGTAGTGCGCGACGCCGTCGGCGAAGCCGTCCATGAAGATCGTCACCGGCGGGATCGGCAGACCGCCGTAGGTGCCGACCTTGCCGGACTGCGAGTAGCCGGCCGCGAGGTAGCCGGCGAGGAACGCGGCCTGCGCGGTGTCGAACTGCATCGGGTAGATGTTGGACACGCCCGGGTTGGAGTCGACGATGCCGAACTGCTGGCTCGTGTTGGCCTGGGCCACCTTCTTCGTGGCGTCGGTCATGAGGCCGCCGACCGCCAGGATGAAGTTGCACTTCTGTGTCACGAAGCCGGTCAGGTTGGGCTCGTAGTCCGCCTCGGCGCTCGACGCGACGTACTTCGGATCGATGTTGCTATTTTCGCTGGCGGCAGCCTGGACACCCTTCCAGGCGGAGGTGTTGAACGAACGGTCGTCGATGCCGCCGACGTCGGTAACCATGCAGGCGGTGTACTTCTGAGCGGTGCCCGAGTCACCGCTCTCCTCAGGCGCGTCTCCGCAAGCGGCGGCGCTCAGCGCGAGCCCGCCCACCGCGAACAACGAGACGACCCGCATCCCACGCGCAGAGCGCAAGACGGTCTCCTTCCCCAAAGCTCACCACAAAGATTGCGGTGCTTCCACGGTCGGGAGCGTACGCTGCCGTACGCTCAACAGCCGAGATTCGTACACTGTTGTTGAACCCCTGTTACCCGCCTGTGACCGGCGGGTTCAGAGATCACTTGACGAACGTGAGCCGTGTTCCGGGTAGTAGAACAGGCGCCCAGGCGACCGGTAATGGCCGTGCCGTCCAAAGGAGAGGGGCCAGCCTTCACGCCCGCTTGTAGGTTTCTCCAACCCTAACGCGCGGCGGCGGCCAGGTGACGGCGCTTCAGGAGCGCCAGAAGACGGCGACCGCCGCGTTGACCAGCGTGAGCCCGCCGATCGCCAGGAAGTGGCCCTTGTTGACCACCTCGCGCTTGCGGGAGAAGAACACCATCGCGAAGATCATCAACGCGATCACGAGCTTGACCGCGAGTTTGGCCGGGTTTGGCTCCTCGCCCTCGCCGCGCAGTGGGGCGGCCAGCCCGATGCCGGTGACGAGCTGGATGATCGAGCCCCAGAGCATCGGCGGGTTGATCCGCAGCGGGCCCGTGACGTACTGGACCACCACGCCCCCGAGCAGCAGCGCGAAGCCGATCAGGTGGACGTACAGCAGGATCAGTCGCAGAGCCTCCACGGCGGAGGAGAATACAGGTTCGCGCTGTGGTTCACGAGATCGGCGCGAGCTCTTCAAACGAGCGTTCGTTTTATACTTGCCGGCATGCCCCGAGTCTCGGACGAACACCTCGCCGCGCGGCGGCAGCAGATCCTCGACGCCGCACTCACCTGCTTCAGCCGCAACGGCTTCCACAACACCTCGATGCAGGACGTGATCGCCGAGGCCGGGCTCTCGGTCGGCGCCGTCTACCGCTACTTCAAGAGCAAGAACGACCTGATCACCGCGATCGCCGAGGGGGCGCTACAGGGCGCGCAGGAGATGTTCGCGGAGCTTGTGTCGCAGGAGCCGCCGCTGCCCCTGGCCGACGCGATGGAGCGGGCGCTCGGCTTCGCCGACTCGCAGACCGGTCCCCGGGGCGCGTTGCGGATCGCGATCCAGGTGTGGGCCGAGTCCCTGCGCGACCCGGCGCTGGCCGTCTTCGTCGCGGACAAGTACGGGCACTTCCGCGGGCTCTTCGCCGCGCTGGCCCGGCGCGCGCAGGAGACCGGCGAACTGCCGGCCGACGCCGACCCGGAGGCGATCGGCGCCGCGCTCTTCGGCATGATCCCCGGCTACGCGCTCCAGCGCATCCTCGCCCACGGCCCGGACAAGAAGACGTACGCGGACGCGCTCCGGGTCCTAATAAGGGCTTGAATCTCCAGTGGCTGGAGGTTTCACGATCGGTTTCATGCACATCGGAGAGCTCGCTCGACGCACCGGCCTGTCGGTGAAGACCATCCGGTACTACTCCGACCTCGGGCTGGTGCCCGAGGTGGCGCGGACCCGGACCGGACACCGGCGGTACGACGCGGAGAGCGCGCTCCGCCTCGACTTCGTGCGGACGCTGCGCGAGCTCGGTCTCGACCTGGCCACCATCCGGCGGCTGCTGGACCAGGAGACCGACCTGCGGAGCGTCGCTTTACGCCACGCGGACGCTCTTGGTGCCCAGATCCGAGTGCTGCGCGTGCAGCGAGCTGTGCTGCGCGCGCTGGCCAAGCATGAACCCACGCCACAGGAGGTGGACCGGATGAACCGCATCGCACGCGCCACGTCAGAGGAGCGCCGCCGCATCATCGCCGAGTTCTTTGACAGCGTCTTCGAGGGGATACCCGTCGACCCGGAGTTCGAGGGGCGGATGCGCTCGGCAGCGCCGGAGCTGCCCGACGAGCCCACGGACGAGCAGGTCGACGCCTGGCTGGAGCTGCACGAGCTGGTCAGCGACCCGGACTTCCGGGCGCTGCTGCGGCGGATGAGCGAGGGGTCGTGGGGTGATGGCGCGGCGACGCCGCCCGTCGTCGGCGCGCAGACCGCCGAGCTGATCACGGAGAAGGCGGGCGCGGCGGTCACGGCCGGCGTCGACCCGGCCTCCCCGGCCGCGGCGCCGATCATCGACGACCTTGCCGCGGCGATGGCCGCCGCGTCGGGTCGGACGGACCTGCCGGAGTACCGGCGGGAGGTGCTCGCCGCGCTCGAATCGTCGACCGACCCGCGCCCGGAGCGGTACTGGCAGCTCATGGCGATCATCAACGGGTGGCCGCCGATCCCGACTCAGACGCCGCTGTATGTCTGGGTACGGGATGCCTTGCGGGCCTCAACGACCTAGCAAGCTCTTGCACGCAGCGTAAGAAGTTGCTGCTGCGCTAGCGTATTCGCCATGGCGGCACGACTGTCCGACATCGCCCAGCAGGCCGGAGTCAGCGAGGCCACCGTGTCCCGCGTGCTCAACGACCGGCCCGGCGTGTCGACCGACACCCGCCAGGCGGTGCTGACCGCGCTGGACGTCCTCGGATACGAGCGTCCAGCGCGGTTGCGCAAGCGCAGCGCCGGCCTGGTGGGACTTGTCGTGCCCGAGCTGGACAACCCGATCTTCCCGGCGTTCGCCCAGATCATCGAGTCCAACCTGGCTCAGGGCGGATACACGCCGGTGCTGTGCACGCAGACGCCGGGCGGGGTGACCGAGGACGAGTACGTGGAGATGCTGCTCGACCGCCAGGTCTCCGGGATCGTCTTCGTCTCCGGCCTGCACGCGGACACCTCGGCGGACCCCGAGCGGTACCACAAGCTGCTCGCCCGGCCGCTGCCGATCGTGCTGCTCAACGGGTACGTCGACGGCGTCGACGCGCCGTTCGTCTCCTGCGACGACCGGGAGGCCGGCGAGCTGGGCGTGGCGCACCTTGTCGCGCTCGGCCACCGGCGGATCGGGCTGATCTCCGGCCCCAAGCGCTTCATGCCCGTCCAGCGGAAGATCGCCGGGTACCGCGCGGCGATGAAGAAGCTCGTCGGGCTCGGCGACACGGCGGTCGACGAGCTGATCTCGCTCTCGCTTTTCGGGGTCGAGGGTGGCCAGGCGGCCGCCGGCCGGCTCTTCGACCGAGGAGTGACCGGCATCGTGTGCGGCTCCGACCTGATGGCACTGGGCGCGATCCGGGCCGCCCGCCAGCGCGGACTGTCCATCCCGGACGACGTGTCCGTGGTCGGGTACGACGACTCGCCGCTGATCGCGTTCACCGACCCGCCGCTGACGACCGTACGGCAGCCGGTGACCGCGATGGCCGTGGCGGCCGTACGGGCGCTGATCGACGAGATCAACGGCCACGGCACGCACCGCTCGGAGTACGTCTTCCGCCCCGAGCTCGTGGTCCGCTCCTCGACGGGCGCGGCCCCGGTGCCGGTACCCGCATAGCAGTGGACCGGCCCGCCTCTCGGCAGGTCGGTCCACTATTGGGGAGGAAAGCGGCTCCCGGTGGCCCGTGGCGGCCCGGGAGCCGCCCATCCCAGCCGCCCGTCGGCGAGGAAGCACAACGAACGACCGGGCTTCTCCTCCTGCTACCCCGTCAACCGTGCGGCTATGCGTGACATTCCGGCCCGTACCTCTTCCGGGGACGGCGGTGGGGAGGCCTCGACCATCTGTTCCGGCTCGGCCGAGGCGGGGCCGTCCAGCGCGAACTCGTCGTAGTCGCCGAAGTCTGCGGCGTCCTCGACCTCGGCCCGGTTGTCCTCCGCCGCCATCCGGGCCGCCGCGATCTCGCCCTGGATCTCCTCCACCGTCACGTGCGGCAGCAGCGGCTCCACCACCGCCATCAGGTCCTCGTCCGCGACCACCGACTCGGCCAGCGCGAGCGCGTGCGGGCGCTCGTACGGGCCGCAGACCACGGGCTCCCACTCCTCGTCCTCGCCGAGCGGCCCGAACGTCACGATCCACGGCAGATCGCGTGCCGGCGAGTCCTCCGGCAGCTCCAGCGTCACCAGTGCCCCCATTCCAGTCATGATGAGGCGTCTGAGCGCTGTGGATCATTGTTTTCGGACAAATCGTCGGGCTGCTCGCCGTCCGCGAGGTCGGTTACCTCGCCGTAGCTGCCGGTCGCCGCCAGCGCGGCGGCGAGCAGCAGCAGCTGGTTGAGCAGGTACAGGTAGAGCAGCAGGCCCACCGCGCCGGTGACCACCGTGTACGCGGGGTTGCGGTCGACCCGGATCACGTACTCCCGGCCGGCGGTGTTGAGGACCGTGATGCCGACCGCGACCAGGAGCATGGACGGGTAGAGCCGCCGCAGCGGCATGCGCAGCCGAGGGATGACCACCAGCAGCGCGGCCGCCAGGACCATGTTGTACGCCACGGTCAGGATCCACCCGACGAACGAGAGCAGGAGCGAGCCGTCCGCGCCCACCATGCCCCGGATGAGCGCCTCGATCGCGTCGGCGGCGGCCACCGAGATCGCCAGCAGCACGAACACCACGACCAGCACGATCAGGTCGACGATCCGCCGGACCACGATGTTGCCCGGCTGCTGCTTCACCTCGTAAAGCGCGCGCTGGGAGGAGCGGATCGCCTCCACCCAGCCGATTCCGGTGATCACCAGCGTGAAGAGGCCGACGACACCGATCGTGCCGCTGCTCTCCTGGATCTGCTCGAGCCGCAGGAACGGCAGGTTCTGGTCGAGGAACCGGTCAGCCGCGTGGCGCAGCGGCGCACTCCGGTCGAGTACGAAGGCGAACGCCCAGTACGCGAGAAGGCCGAGCGCGAACACCGCGAAGAAGCCGTAGTAGGCGATCGCCGCCGCGAGCCGGCCGCCAAGCACCGCGCCGTACCTGTCGAGGGCCCGGTAGAGGTGGTCGAACGCCCGGGAACGGCGCCGGGCGGCGTCGAGCCGCCCGGTGATGCCCGCTTCCACCCGCGCGACGATGTTCACGCCGACATCCTGACGGATACGCGCCCGCCGCGCGGGTTACCCGCCCAGACGAAAATCCCGGCGTGGCTGCCAGCGGGCCTCGCCCGTGTGCGAGAAGAGGGTGAAGGCGTCCACTTGGAACAGCGCGGAGAAGCCGGCCAGGTCCTCGTACACCGCGTCGAGCGCCTCGGGTGACACGTCCTGCGCGACGGTGACGTGCGGGTGGTACGGGAAGCGCCCCTCCCGCCGCAGGTCGCCGGTCTTGCCGATCGCGGCGGCGATCAGCTCACACTCGCTGATACCGGCCGCGACCACGACGAAGACCACCTCGGTGAGCGGCCGGAACGTGCCGGTACCGCGCAGGTGCAGCGAGAACGGTGGATGTGCGGCCGCCACCGCGGCCAAGTGGTCCTCGATCGCGGACAGCCGGTCGGGCTCGATCTCGGTCGGCCCGAGGAGGGTCAGGTGCGCCGGCACGTACGCGGCCTGCGGGTCGCCCGCCTCGGCCCGCCGGTGAGTGAGGATGCTCCCCCACGGCTCGGGGATGTCGATGGCCACCCCGATCCGGGCGACCCGATCATCGGGGGTGGCCACCTTTTACGCGTTCCGCGCCGGCGGCAAGAACCCGACCCGGTCGTACACCGTGCGCAGCGTCTCGGCGGCGACCGCACGGGCCTTCTCCGCGCCGATCGCGAGCAGCTTGTCGAGCTGGCTGGGGTCTTCGAGGTACGCCCGGGTGCGCTCCTGTATCGGCTTGACGAACCCGACCACGACCTCGGCGAGATCCTTCTTCAGGTCGCCGTAGCCCTTGCCCTCGTACCCGGCGACGAGGTCCTCGATCGTGCGGCCGGTGAGGGCCGAGTAGATCGTCAGCAGGTTGGAGACGCCCGCCTTGGCCTCCGGGTCGAAGATGATCTCGCGACCGGTGTCGGTGACCGCCGACCGGATCTTCTTCGCCGAGCGCGCCGGGTCGTCCAGCAGCTCGATGATGCCAGCCGGCGACGAGGCCGACTTGGACATCTTGGCGGTCGGCTCCTGTAGGTCGGTGATCTTCGCGGTGTCCCGCACGATGAACGGCGCCGGCATCGTGAACGTCTTGCCGAACAGCCCGTTGAACCGCTGGGCCAGGTCACGGGTCAGCTCCAGGTGCTGCCGCTGGTCCTCGCCCACCGGCACCGCGTCCGCCTGGTAGAGCAGGATGTCGGCGGCCTGGAGGATCGGGTACGTGAACAGGCCGACGCTGGACCGGTCGGCGCCCTGCTTTGCCGACTTGTCCTTGAACTGGGTCATCCGGCTCGCCTCGCCGAACCCGGTGATGCAGCTCATCACCCAGGCCAGCTGCGGGTGCTCGGGCACGTGTGACTGCACGAAGAGCGTGCACCGCTCCGGGTCGAGGCCGGCCGCGAGCAGCTGGGCCGCTGACAGCCGGGTGCGCTGGCGCAGCTGGGCCGGGTCGTGACCCATCGTGATGGCGTGGAGGTCGACGACACAGTAGAAGGTGTCGTGCGTCTCCTGCATCGCGACCCAGTTACGCACCGCCCCTAAGTAGTTACCGAGATGGAATGAGTCGGCGGTCGGCTGGATGCCGGAAAGCACCCGAGGGCGGGGGGTTGCGTCAGACACCGACATGCCGGCCATTCTGACAGGAGTAGCGGGAACCGCCGACGCCGGCCGGGGCTCGTATCACAGGAACTCTGAGTGAAGGCGGTGGTCGGTGCCGGGACGCGACGCGCGGGCTTCGCCGGAGCAGGCAATCGGTGAGCTTTACCACGCCTGCTATCGGCGCCTGGTCGCGCAGGTCTACGCGTTCACCACCGATCTGACGGAGGCGCAGGACGTGGTCCAGGAGGCATTCGCCCGGGCACTGGCCCGGCCGCGCGGTCTGGCCGACGTGGACAACCCGGAGGCGTGGCTGCGGACAGTGGCGGTCAACGTGGTCCGCCGGCGGTGGCGGCGCCGCAAACTGCTCGACACGATCCTGCTCCGCGACCGCCCGGTGGCCCGTACCGTCGTGCCGGCACCGGGGCCGGAGCGCGCCGACCTGCGGGACGCGCTCGCCGGCATCCCCGCCACGTACCGCGAGGTGGTCGTGCTGCACTACTTCGCCGACCTGCCGGTCGAGGAGGTCGCGGCGGTTCTGGAGGTGCCGGTGGGCACGGTCAAGTCCCGCCTGTCCCGCGGCCGCGCCGCGCTCGCCGAGCGGCTCGGCGACTACCGCGACCAAGGCACGGCCCCCCGGCCGGGCGGCGCCGCGCCCAGAGGGTCCGCGCCACCGCCGGGCGGCGGGGCCTCCACGGAGGTGGCACGTGCCTGAGCTGGAGACGAGGCTCGCCCACGAGCGCGAGGACCTACTCGACGCGATCGAGCAGCCGCCGCTGGAGCGGATCGGGGCGCGGGCTGCCGGCATCCGCCACCGCCGCCGGGCACGGCGGGCGGGCGTGGCACTGGCGGTCGTGGCGGCCGCCGGTTTCGTGGCGGTGCGGCCGTGGAGCACCGATCCCGAGCCGCCGCCGGTGGCGGTAGCCAGCCCTTCGCCAGGCGTCGTGTACACCGACGCCGGCATCACGATCAACGGCCTGACCGGCGACGGCTACATCGACCCGCGCGGCTGGATCACCGACGTCGAGTTCACCGACCCCGACAACGGGTACGCGCTGGTCCAGTGCCGGGCCGGCGAGGATCCCTGCCCGGCGAGCCTGGCCCGCTCCACCGACGGCGGCATCACCTGGCGGCTCGCGACGATGCCGCCCTCGGCAGGCGCGCCCCTGGACATCACCGCGTTCCCGGATGGGCGGCTCGTCGTCGCCGGGTACGTCTCGACAGACAGCGGGCAGACCTGGCAGGCCACCACGCGCCCCAACGGCCCCACGACGGTGATCGGAAAGGGCCAGGTGCCGCGGCTGGGCGACGGCGGGGTCGAGGTCTGGAGCTCCATGTACGGAAACCGTGGCGAACTGGTCCGGCAGCCGCCGGGCATGACGGTCAGCTGGGTCGCCGGTGCTCCCACGGCGACCGGCGGATGGTGGGTCGGCGGCACCGGGGACAGCGGGCCGGCGGTGGCGGTGACCCGTGACGGCGGGGCCAGCTGGGAGGTGCACGCGCTCGGCGCCCCCGGCCAGACCGCGCAGGTGTCGGTGCTCGGCGATCACGTGTACGCGACTGTGCTCGGCCCCGACCGCCAGATCACCGCGATCTACATGTCGACCGACTCCGGCCAGCGGTTCACCCGTACGACGAGCGGCCCGGTCACCACCCCGGGCGGGCTGGCCGGCGAGGCGGTACCGCTGCTCGACGGGCGGCTGCTGATCACCGGGACCGACCAGAAGTGGTACCTCAGCGAGGACGACGGTCGCACGTTCACGTGGGCCGACGGCAGCCTCCCCATCGTCGGGCCGATCGTCCGCACACCCGCCGGCTACGTCGCGTACGACCTCTTCGGCTCGGACTGGGCGGCGTTCTCCGCCGACGGCTCGACGTGGCGCAAGCTCCAGGTGAACTGATCAGGCGTTCTCCCTGATCGTCACCTCGACCGCGACGCGGGTGGCCGGGACCGGCGCCGGGGGCGGTACGTGCGCGGCGATGGCCACCCGGGCCACCCGCCTGCCGTCGAGCTCCAGCACGCGCAGCCGCCACGCGGCCGGCTCGCCGTCGTCGTCCTCGGGCACCACGGCGGTCACCTCGTCGCCCACCAGCGGGAGCCGGCCCAGCCGCGCCATCACGAAGCCGCCCACCGTCTCGTAGGGGCCGGTGGGCAGCGGGAAGCCGGCACGCTCGGCGAAGTCGGCGAGGTTGAGGCGGCCGTCCACCTCGGCGCCGCTGGCGGGGGCCGGGTCGGGCGCGGCGTCGTACTCGTCGTGGATCTCGCCGACCAGCTCTTCGATCAGGTCTTCGAGCGTGACGATGCCGGCCGTCCCGCCGTACTCGTCGACGACCACCGCCAGGTGCTGCCGCTCACGGCGCATCTCGGAGAGGGCGGCGAGCACCCGCTTGCTGCCGGGCAGCCGCTTGACCTCGCGGGTCAGCTCGCGGACCGTGCCTCGGCCGTCGCCCGGTGGGCGGATCAGCAGGTCGCGCAGGTGGACGAAGCCCACGACGTCATCGTGTGTGCCGTCCATTACGGGGTATCGGGTGTGAGTCTCCGCCCGTACCATCTGGGCCGCCTCGTCAAGGGTGAGCCCGGCGTCGAGGAAGGTTACGTCGGTGCGCGGCATCATCACTTCGCGAACCAGGCTGGCGCCGGCGGTGAGCACCTCGTCGATGATCCGGCGCTCGACCGGGTCGAGGAGCGTGTTCGCCGCGATCAGGTCGCGCAGCTCGCCCTCGCTGATCCGCTCGCGCCCGGCCGTGCGGTCTGCGCCGAGCAGTCCGGCGACCGCGTCAGCCAGCCGGATCACGATCCGGGCGGCGGCACGCCTGACCGGACCGGACTCTCGTCGGGAACGCCCCGACGTCTTGGTATGTCGTCGGGGCCCGGCGTTACCGCCGCCCGTGTCCTGCATGGGGAAATGGTAGACAGGCGCGGGCGCACGTGCCTTCCCAACCAGTGTTCGAAGTTGTTTGTTCTTGGTCGAATCTGGTGGAATAGTGGAACCTCGTAGCCTAGCCACGCACCCGCACCGTTCGAGGAGAGAGGCCATCTCGTGAAACTGCTCGTCACCGGCGGCGCCGGATACGTCGGCAGCGTTGTCAGCCGGATGCTCCTCGACGCCGGCCACGAGGTTGTCGTCCTCGACGACCTGTGCACCGGCCACGCGGTCGCGATCGCGCCGGAGGCCACGTTCGTCCAGGCGTCGATCCACGACGCGGCGCAGGTCCTCACGCCGGAGGCGGGCTTCGACGGGGTGCTGCACTTCGCCGGGCTGATCGCCGCCGGCGAGTCGATGGCAAAGCCCGAGCTGTACTGGGACGCCAACGTGGTCGGCTCGCTGGCCCTGCTCGACGCCGTGCGCGCGGCGGGGGTGCGGCGGTTCGTCTTCTCCTCCACCGCGGCGGTGTATGGCAACCCGACCGAGCTGCCGATCCGGGAGACCGCGGTCAAGCACCCGACGAGCACGTACGGGTCGACCAAGCTGGCCTTCGACCTGGCGCTGACGTCGGAGGCGTTCGCGCACGAGCTGGCCGCGGTGTCGCTGCGCTACTTCAACGTCGCCGGCGCCTACCTGCGCCCGGGAGTGTCGATCGGCGAGCGGCACGACCCGGAGACCCACCTGATCCCGATCGCATTGCAGGTGGTCTCCGGCAAGCGGGACAAGCTCCAGCTCTTCGGCGACGACTACCCCACCGACGACGGCACCTGCGTGCGCGACTACATCCACGTCGAGGACCTGGCCCGGGCCCACCTGCTCGCGCTGGAAGGCGCGACGCCCGGCGAACACAAGATCTACAACCTCGGCAGCGGTACCGGCTTCTCCAACCGCCAGGTGGTCGAAGTGGTCCGCGAGGTGACCGGCCACCCGCTCCCGGTCGAGATCGCGCCCCGCCGCTCCGGCGACCCGGCGGCGCTGGTGGCCTCCTCCGAGCTGGCCCGCCAGGAGCTGGGTTGGACGCCGGTCAAGACGACGCTGCGCGACATGGTCTCCGACGCGTGGGCGTTCTACAGCGAGCACGTCTCGTGAAGCAGTTCGTCGCGGCCTACGGCACCGAGCCCGACGGTGTGTGGGCCGCGCCCGGTCGGGTCAACCTGATCGGCGAGCACACCGACTACAACGACGGCTTCGTGCTCCCGTTCGCGCTCCCGCAGCGTACGGTGGTGGCCGCGTCCAGGTCGGACACTCCGGAGTGGACAGTCTGGTCCGAGCAGGCGGACGAGCAGATCACGTTCGACCTGTCCAACCGCGTCTCAGGCTGGGGGGCGTACGTCGCCGGCGTGGTCTGGGTCCTGCGCGAGGCCGGCTTCGACGTGCCCGGCGCGCGCGTGGTGATCACGTCCGATGTCCCGCTGGGCGCCGGCCTGTCGTCGTCGGCCGCGCTGGAGTCCGCCGTGCTCACCGCGCTCGTCGACCTCGGCGGCCTCGACCTGCCGGTGGACGAGCGACCGGCGCTGGCCCAGCGCGCGGAGAACGACTACGCCGGCATGCCCTGCGGGATCATGGACCAGTCGGCGTCGATCCGGTCTCGGGAGGGGCACGCGCTGTTCCTCGACTGCCGGTCGCTGGAGGTCGAGCACATCCCGTTCGACGTGGCGGCGGCCGGGCTCGCGGTGCTGGTCATCGACACGAAGGCGCCGCACAGGCACGTCACAGGTGAGTACGCCGCGCGCCGCGCCACCTGCGAGGAGGCCGCCCGGGCCCTGGGCGTACCCGCCCTGCGCGACGCGACGCTCTCGATGGTGGCGGAGCTGGCCGACCCGGTACAGCAGCGGCGCGCGCGGCACGTGGTCACCGAGGACCAGCGCGTACTCGACACGGTGGCTCTGCTGCGCGAGGGCCGGGTACGCGAGATCGGCCCCCTGATGACCGCCTCGCACACCTCGATGCGCGACGACTTCGAGATCACGGTGCCCGAGGTCGATACCGCGGTCGAGGCGGCCCTGTCCGCCGGCGCGTACGGCGCCCGGATGACCGGCGGCGGCTTCGGCGGCTGCGTGCTCGCGCTTGTCGACTCCGACGCGACGGACAAGGTGGCCAGTGCGGTCGCCGAGGCTTTCGCCGCCCGCGGCTACATCCCGCCCGAGCCGTTTGTCGCCGTCCCCGGCCCGGGAGCGGTCCGCCTGTAGCTGCGCCCACTCAGCCTGGGTGCGCACGCGCACCCGGGCGCGATGGGTTGTGAACCGCGGAGGGTGAGGCCGCGGGAGCAGCGGTCTGGACCACCGCGGACATCGCGGTAGCTCAGATCCTCTAAGCCGTCTCGATGATCATGGCGGCGCCGACCGTGCGGTTGGTGGTCTCGTCGATGAGGATGAAGCCGCCGGTGGTGCGGTTGCGGCGGTATTCGTCGGCGAGCAGGGGCAGGGTCGTGCGGATGCGGATGCGGCCGATCTCGTTGAGGGTGAGTTGGGTGGCGCTTTCGTCGCGGTGCAGTGAGTTGACGTCGAGCCGGTACTGAAGGCCGCGGACGACGGCGCGGGCCGCGCGAGTGGTGTGCTTGACCGCGTACTTTCCGCCGACCGTCAGCGGGCGGGTCTCGTCCATCCAGCAGACCATCGCTTCGATGTCCTGACCGACGGATGGTGCGTTGTGCGGGCGGCAGATCATGTCGCCGCGGGAGATGTCGATCTCGTCTTCGAGGCGGACCGTGACGGACATCGGCGGGTACGCCTCGGTGACCGGGCCGTCCGCTGTCTCGATCGCGGCGATCCGGCTGGTAAAGCCGGACGGCAGCACCATCACCTCGTCACCGGGCTTGAGCACACCCGAGGCGACCTGCCCGGCATACCCGCGGTAGTCAGTGATCGTGGTCGACTGGGGGCGGATCACGTACTGCACCGGAAACCGCACGTCGACAAGGTTGCGGTCGGAGGCGATGTGCACATGCTCCAGGTGGTGCAGCAGCGACGGCCCCTCGTACCACGGGGTCTTCTCCGACCGGGACACGATGTTGTCGCCGTGCAGCGCGGAGATCGGGATGACCGTCAGGTCCGGCGCCTCCAGCTTCGCCGCGAACGAGGTGAACTCGTCCGCGATCCGCTCGTAGACCTCCTGCGACCAGTCGACCAGGTCCATCTTGTTCACACACAGCACCACGTGCGGGACGCGCAGCAGCGAGCACAGGAACGCGTGCCGCCGCGACTGCTCCACCAAACCCTTGCGCGCGTCGACCAGGATCAACGCCAGATCGGCGGTCGACGCCCCGGTCACCATGTTCCGCGTGTACTGAATGTGCCCCGGCGTGTCCGCGATGATGAACTTACGCCGCGGCGTCGCGAAGTAGCGGTAGGCCACATCGATCGTGATGCCCTGCTCCCGCTCCGCCCGCAGGCCGTCGGTTAGCAGCGCCAGGTTGGTGTACTCATCGCCGCGGGCCAGGCTGACCGCCTCGACCGCGGCAAGCTGGTCGGTGAACAGCGACTTGGTGTCGTACAGCAGCCGCCCGATCAGGGTGGACTTGCCGTCGTCGACCGACCCGGCGGTCGCGAACCGGAGCAGGTCCATCGTGCGCGGCTCCAACACGGGCGCGGTCATCAGAAGTAGCCCTCCCGCTTACGGTCTTCCATCGCGGCCTCACTGACCCGGTCATCGCCGCGGGTGGCGCCGCGCTCGGTGATCCGGGTGGCGGCGACCTCCTCGATCACCTTCTCCACCGTGTCCGCGACCGAGCGGACAGCGGCGGTGCAGGAGGCGTCACCGACCGTGCGGTAGCGCACTGTCTCCACGAATGGGGTCTCGTCGGCGCGGGCGGCGAAGAACTCATTCACCCCGTACAACATGCCGTCGCGCTCGACGACCTCACGCTCGTGCGCGTAGTAGATCTCCGGCAGCGCTAGGCCCTCGGCGGCGATGTAGTGCCACACGTCCAGCTCGGTCCAGTTTGACAGCGGGAAGACGCGGATCGACTCGCCCGGGTGGTGCCGCCCGTTGTAGAGGGACCACAGCTCGGGGCGCTGGTTCTTCGGATCCCACTGGCCGAAGTCGTCGCGGAAGCTGAACACCCGCTCCTTGGCCCGCGCCTTCTCCTCGTCCCGCCGAGCACCGCCGAACAGCGCATCAAACCGGTACTTCTCCACCGCCGAGAGCAGCACCGGCGTCTGGATCCGATTCCGGGTACCGTCCGCCGGCTCGCGCACCAGCCCGGCCTCGAGCGCCTCGGGCACGCTCGCGACGACAAGCTGTAGGCCCAGGTGGGCGACGCGGCGATCCCGGTACTCGAGCACCTCGGGGAAGTTGTGCCCCGTGTCGACGTGCATCACCGGGAACGGGATCCGCGCGGGCGCGAACGCCTTCTCCGCCAACCGCAGCATCACGATCGAGTCCTTGCCGCCGGAGAACAGCAACACCGGCCGCTCCAACTCGGCGACAACCTCGCGCATGATGAAGATGCTCTCGGCTTCGAGAGCGGCCAGGTGCGAGACCCGGTACCGCGACGTCTGGCTCATCGCCGTCCTCGCTTCGCTGCGGGCGGCCACGAGACTCGAACGGCGCTGTGCCTGACGGTTCGCTCGCTACGCTCGCTCACGTTTCCAGACCTTTCCGGTCGGTTAACCCAGGATCACTCTACCTTCAGTTGTCGCCGCAGCGCGGCGAGCAGCCGGGGGCGAGGTCCGTCCGGCACACCAGGAGATCCGGTAGGCGGGGATCCGGCTGATTGTATTTCAGCGCAGAGCCGTCGATTCGGGAAGCGTGCAGGCCGGTGGCCACGGCCACAGCGACAGGCGCGGCCGAGTCCCACTCGTACTGGCCGCCCGCGTGCAGGTACCCGTCGACGTCACCGCTGATGACCGCGGCGATCTTGGCGCCGGCGGAGCCCATGGGCACCAGCTCCGCGCTGACCTCCTCGGCGACCGCGCTGAGGAACGCCGGGGGCGGCTGCGACTCGCCGCCAGGCGCACCGGGCCGCCGCTGGCCGTCGAGACGGGCATCGGCGGGTACGCGGGCGGGTAGTCCGTGCCGAGCACCCGGTCCTGCGCGGGCAGGGCGATCGCGCCGGCGGCCAGCTTGAGTGGCCCGGTGGCCTGCTTCGACCAGAGCGCGACGTGGACCGCCCAGTCGGCCCGACCCTCTTCGGCGAACTCGCGGGTGCCGTCGAGCGGATCGATGATCCAGACCCGCTCGGCCTCCAGCCGTGCGGGCGGCTGGGGACCGTCACCCTCGGTCCATGCCTTCCGGGCGTGGTCGTCTTCCTCCGACAGCACCGCGTCGGCTGGGCGCCACCGCCCAAGCTCGGTGCGGATCAGGTCGTGGGCGAGCTTGTCGCCGGCCGCCTTGAGCGCGGCCGGGTCGGCGTGACCGCGCTCGGACCGCACCTCGAGCAGCAGCTCACCGGCACGCCCCGCGAGCCACCGAGCGAACGCGCCGTCGACCGCTGGGGGCGCCATCAGTACGCCCCGCGGACCGGGCCACCGCTGAAACGGTGCGCGCCATGATGACCAGGTCGAACGACAGGGACCAGTTCTCCACGTACCGCAGGTCCAAGCGGACCGCCTCCTCCCACGGCAGGTCCGACCTACCGGAAACCTGCCACAACCCGGTCATGCCGGGCTTGACCGCGAGCCGGCGCCGGACGTCGTCCGGGTAGGCCGCCACCTCCTCCGGCAGCGGCGGGCGCGGGCCCACCAGCGACATCTGGCCGCGTAGCACGTTGAACAACTGCGGCAGCTCGTCGAGCGACAGCCGGCGCAGCCACCGACCGACGGGCGTCACCCGTGGGTCGTCGCGCACCTTGAAGAGCACACCGTCGTGCTCGTTGAGGTGCCGGATCTCGGCGAGCCGCGCCTCCGCGTCGAGGTACATGCTGCGGAACTTGTACATCACGAAGGGCTGCCCATCCCGACCCACCCGAACCTGACGGAAGAATACCGGCCCGGCCGAGTCCCGACGAATACGGACGGCAAGAGTCAGTAAGACTGGGGCGAAGAACGCGAGCAGCATCGCCGCGCCCACCCGATCGACGATCTCCTTCACGACCCGGGCACCGCCCACCAGCCGTGGGTGTTCGACGTGCAGCATCGGCAAGCCGTCCACCGGGCGGATCGTCGTGCGGTCGCCCGCGACGTCGACAAGCGCGCTCGCCACGATCAGGTCCACCTCGTCGCGCTCCAGCCGCCACGCGAGCCGGCGCAGCGCGTGGCCGTCCAGCTCAGGGCAGGAGAGCACGATCACCGTGTCCGCGGCCGCCGCGTCCACGGCGTCGGCCACGTCTTCAAACGTGCCGTACATCGGAAGGCCCGCGTCGCCGTCGCCGTCCGCGGGCAGGCAAGCACCCACAACCTCCAAGCCGTGGTACCGCTCGCGGCGCAACTGGCGGGTGATGTGCACGACCGCCAGCTCGTGCCCCACCACGATCACGCGGCGCAGGCGGGAGCGGGCCACGTGGCGGCCGGGTACGCGCCGCAGCGGGCGGGACGGAGGGCGGGACGGCAGCGGCGCGGGGAAGAGGTCTAGCTCGTCGTCGACGTCCCACAGCTGCCGCACCATGCCCCCGGTAATCGCGTCTGCCGTGACCAACGCGATGACCGGTCTGGCCGTCACGCCCCATTAAAGGCGTTTTGCGCGACTTCCACACCGCGGGTGACAACCGTTTCGACGACGTCAGCCGCCCGGTCGACGAGGAACTCCAACTCCTTACGCTCCGTCGAGGAGAAGTCGGAGAGCACGAAGTCGGCCGGGTCCTGCCGCCCCGGCGGCCGCCCGATGCCGAAGCGCACCCGCACATAGTCCTTGCCACCCAAGGACTTCGACATCGAACGCAGCCCGTTGTGGCCGCCCTCACCACCGCCGAGCTTGGCGCGCACCGTGCCGTACCCGAGGTCGAGCTCGTCGTGGACGGCGACGATGTTGCCGAGCGGGATCTTGTAGAACTGGGACAGCGCCGCCACCGGGCCGCCGGACAGGTTCATGTACGTCAGCGGCTTGGCCAGCACCAGCCGCGGCCCACCCGGTGCCAGGCGCCCCTCGGCGACCTCGGCCACCGCCCGCTTGTGACGGCTGAAGCGCGCACTCATCCGCCCGGCGAGCAGGTCGGCCACCATGAAGCCCGCGTTGTGCCGGTTACCCGTGTACTCCCGGCCCGGGTTGCCCAGGCCCACCACGAGCCAACTGTCGTCCATCACGCTGCCCTCTACGCAAAAAAGGGGCCCGTCCGGGCCCCCTTTATCGCCTGTCGAATCAGGCCGACGCGGCGGCCTCAGCCGGCTGCTCCTCGGTGGCGGCCTCCTCAGCGGCCTCCTCCTCCGTCTCCTCGGCAGCCGCCGTCTCGCCTTCCAGCTCCTCGGCGCTCGGCGCCACCGTGATCAGGGCGATGACCAGCTCGGGGTCGGCGGCCAGCTCGGCGCCGCGCGGCAGCGGGACGTCGGCGGCGGTCACCCGGGAACCGGCCTCCAAGCCCTCGATCGAGGCTTCGACGTGCTCGGGCAGGTGCAGTGCCTCGGCGGTGAGCGAAAGCGTGGTGCTCTCGGTCACGACCAGCGTGCCGCGGGCAGCCTCGCCGGTCAGCTGCACCGGAACCTCGACGGTCACCTTCTCACCGCGACGCACGATCAGCAGGTCGACGTGCTCGAAGGTGTCCTTGATCGGGTCACGCTGGATCGCCTTGGGCAGGGCGAGCGTGGTGCTGCCTCCCACGATGTCGATCGCGAAGACCTGGTTTATACCGCCGTGGCGGATCGCGGCGGCGAACTCACGAGCGGGAAGCGCGATGTGCTGCGGCTTCTCGCCATGACCGTAAAGGACGGCGGGCACTTTGCCGGCCCGACGGGTGCGACGGGCACCGCCCTTGCCGAACTCGGTGCGGGGCTCGGCGCTGATCTTTACCTCGGACACGGGAGTACTCCTGATGTTTCGTCTTGCTGCATGAGGTCGGCGGTGCCGGGCGGGGGCGCGCACGGGGCAGGGCCCGGAGCACCGCGTCGATCACGGTGCGCCTAGCGGTATGCGCTGTGTCAGCAGCGGCCCGCAGGACACCCTCGCCGTGGCAACCTATCCAGTCTAGCGGAGCCCATGGCCAAGATTCGCGCCGGGGACTACCCGTCTAACTCAATCCGCCAAACAGGGTCGTAACGGAACCGTCATCAAAGACCTCACGAATCGCTCGCGCGAGCAGCGGCGCGATCGACAGGACCGTGATCTTGTCGAGGCGCTTCTCCGGCGGCAGCGGCAGCGTGTTCGTCAATACGAGCTCGCTGATCCGGCTGTTCTTGAGCTTTTCTGTAGCCGGGTCGGAGAGCAGCGCGTGCGTCGCGGCCACCACCACGTCGGCGGCGCCCGAGTCGTACAGGATGTCGGCGGCCCGGGTGATAGTGCCACCCGTATCGATCATGTCGTCGACGATCAGGCAGACCCGCCCCTCGACGTCACCCACGACCCGGTTGGCGACCACCTGGTTGGGCTTCATCGGGTCACGCGTCTTGTGGATGAACGCCAGCGGGCAGCCGCCCAGCCGGTCGGTCCACCGCTCGGCGACCCGCACCCGGCCCGAGTCCGGTGCCACCACGGACAGCGGACGGCCGGCGTACTTGCGCTCCACGTACCCGGCGAGCGTGTCCATCGCGAAGAGGTGGTCGACCGGACCGTCGAAGAAGCCCTGGATCTGCGCGGTGTGCAGGTCGACCGTCAGGATCCGGTTGGCCCCCGCGGTCTTGAGCAGGTCGGCCACAAGGCGCGCCGAGATCGGCTCCCGGCCGCGGTGCTTCTTGTCCTGCCGCGAGTACGGGTAGAACGGCAGCACCACGGTGATCCGCTTGGCCGAGCCACGCTTCAAGGCATCGATCATAAGGAGGGTCTCCATGACCCACTTATTGACGCCCTGCGAGATCGACTGAACGACGAACGCGTCCGAGCCACGCACGGACTCCTTGTAGCGCACGAAGATCTCGCCATTCGCGAAGTCGTACGCATCGGCGGGGGTGGGAGCGACTCCCAAGGCCGCCCCAATCTCGTCGGCAAGCTCCGGAAAACCGCGGCCTGAGAAGAGCATCAGGCTCTTTCGGTTTTCCGCGACGATACTGCCCATCGGCTATCGCTCCAGTGGGTCGGTTGGGGTCTAACGAGTCACTCGGTTGCAGTATCTCCCGAGGTCAACCCATCTCGCCCGGCATCGTCCCCGTCGTGCGGAGTCTCACCTCGCGCCGCTCTCGCGCGAGCCGCCGCTTCTGCGGATGGGGTGCCCGGACGCTTACTCTCCGTCCAGCCCTCGAAAATGCGCAGTGCCCCAGCGGACACCGCGAGCGCGCCGGGCGGCACGTCCTCGCGGACGACCGTGCCAGCACCCGTGTAGGCGCCGTCGCCTACCTCGACCGGTGCCACGAACATGTTGTCCGAGCCGGTACGCGCGTAGCTGCCGATCACCGTACGGTGCTTGTCCACCCCGTCGTAGTTGACGAACACGGAGGCCGCGCCGATATTCGTGTGCTCGCCGATCGTGGCGTCACCCACGTACGACAGGTGGGGTACTTTCGAACCCTCGCCGAGCTCCGAGTTCTTTGTCTCCACGAACGTGCCCACTTTGGACTTGCGGGCCAGCCTCGTGCCCGGGCGCAGGTACGCGAACGGCCCCACGCCCGCCTCCGGACCCACCTCGGCACCGACCGAGTGCGTACGCACCACGGAGGCGCCCGCGCCCACCACCGTGTCGATCAGCGTGGTGTCCGGGCCGACCGTCGCACCGGCGGCGACGGAGGTGGCCCCGCGCAGCTGCGTATTTTGGTCCAGCAGCACGTCGCGCTCCAGCGTCACGGTCACGTCGATCCACGTCGTCGCCGGGTCGAGGATCGTGACCCCCGAGCGCATCCAGGCCCGGTTGATCCGGTCGCGCAGCAAGGCCCGCAACCCGGCCAGCTCCGCGCGGTCGTTGCAGCCGAGCGTCTCGGTGGCGTCCGCGGCCACGTGCACACCCACCGGCTTGCCGTCTGTCGCGAGCAGCCCGAAGACGTCGGTCAGGTACTCCTCGCCCTGGTCGTTGTCGGTCGACAGCTTGCCGAGCGCCTCGCGCAGCAGCGCGCCGTCGAACGCGTAGATGCCCGCGTTGATCTCGCGGATCGCGCGCTGCTCCGCCGTCGCGTCGCGCTCCTCGACGATCCGCTCGAGGCGGCCGGACTCGTCGCGCACGATACGACCGAGCCCGGTCGGATCGGCCACCTCGGCGGCCAGCACGGTCGCGCCACAACCACCCGCCTCGTGGGTCTCGACGAGGTCCCGAACCGTCTCCGGGCGCAGGAGCGGCACGTCGCCGTTGAGCACGACGACGGTGTCACCGACGTCGCCCGCGGCCTCGATCGCGATCCGCACCGCGTGCCCCGTGCCGTGCTGCACCGCCTGGAGCACCGGCTCGGCGTCCGGCGCCACCTCGGCGAGGTGCGCCTTGACCTGGTCGGCACCGTGGCCGACGACGACGAGCGTGCGCTGCGCCTGAATCCCGGCGGCGGCGACGAGCACGTGGCCGGCGAGGGTGCGGCCGAGCAGCGGGTGCAGCACCTTCGGAAGCGCCGACTTCATCCGCTTGCCCTCACCGGCGGCAAGGACGACGACGGTACGGGATTGCGAGGATGTCACGAGCTAGCTCCCTCAGGGATGTCTGCGGGTTGCTGCCTCATGCTAGTCGCGCGCGAGCTGGCCGCTGCGGGTGGCCCGTTGTCGCGATCCGGACACATCCGGACATCAGCGACAGCTCGGCTGCCAGGACTCGAACCTGGAACATACGGACCAAAACCGCAGGTGTTGCCAATTACACCACAGCCGACTGCTTTCGCGCCTGACAGCGTAGCGCTCGACAGATCACAACGGGAAACTACTTCGCCGGCTTCGCTGGTACGTCTGCTGTTCGCCAAAGGGGTTGGCGGCGCAGAAACGGGGCATCAACCCCTGTCAGACTACGGTCCCGTAAGTTACGGTGACGTAGGCGTAGCTTGACGCCCCCCGGACGCCAAAAGCCACACCACCAGCTCAGCGAGGTGCCATGAACACCGCCACCCTCGACGACACTCCTGTCAACAGCCCCAAGCCGCTCACCGATGGCAAGCAGTCCAGCGGCATCCTGATCGGCCTCTGGGCCTTCGTGGTGATCCCGTTCCTCGCGGTCTTCGCTGCCGTGCCCGTCGCGTGGGGCGGCTGGCTCTCCTGGACCGACGTCGCGATCTTCCTGGTGATCTACACGGTCTCCGGCCTCGGCATCACCGTGGGCTTCCACCGCTACTTCACCCACGGGTCGTTCAAGGCCAAGCGGTGGCTGCGGGTGACGCTGGCGGTCGCCGGCTCGTTCGCTGTCGAGGGCAACATCACCCAGTGGGTGGCGGACCACCGCCGGCACCACATGTTCTCGGACGTGGAGGGTGACCCGCACTCGCCGTGGCGGTTCGGCACCAGCTTCTGGGCGCTGACCAAGGGCCTCTGGTTCGCCCACATGGGGTGGCTCTTCCACCGCGAGCTGTCCAACCGTGACCGCTTCGCGCCCGATCTGGTGGCCGACAAGGACATCAGCAAGGTCGACCGGCTGTTCCCGCTGCTGGTGACGATCTCGATGCTGGCGCCGGCGGTCATCGGCGGGCTCGTGACCTGGTCGTGGATGGGAGCGCTGACCGCGTTCTTCTGGGCCGGGCTGGTGCGCGTCGGCCTGCTGCACCATGTCACCTGGTCGATCAACTCGATCTGCCACGTCTACGGCGAGCGCCCCTTCGAGGTGCGCCAGGGTGACCGCGCGGCCAACTTCTGGCCGTTGGCGATCCTGTCGTTCGGCGAGAGCTGGCACAACCTGCACCACGCGGATCCGACCTCGGCCCGTCACGGCGTGCTGCGCGGCCAGATCGACATCTCGGCCCGCACCATCTGGATCTTCGAGAAGCTCGGCGCGGCCTCGGATGTGCGCTGGCCGAAGCCGGAGCGCATCGCGGCGAAGCTGGTAAAACCTTCCTCGTGACTGACAGTCCGAGCGCCAACGGGGCGGCGCCGGCCAAGACCGGCAGCCGGGTGCGGATGTCCGCGGCGCAGCGTCGCGAGCAGCTGATCGCGATCGGCCGCGAGCTTTTCGCGGAGCGCGGGTTCGACGCGACCTCCATCGAGGAGGTCGCGGCCCGCGCGAAGGTCTCCAAACCCGTCGTGTACGAGCACTTCGGCGGCAAGGAAGGCCTGTACGCGGTGGTGGTCGACCGCGAGGTGCGGGCGCTGCTGGACCGGATCACGAACGCGCTGACCGCCGGGCACCCCCGGGAGCTGCTGGAGCAGGCGGCGCTGGCGCTGCTCGACTACATCGAGTCGGAGACGGCCGGCTTCCGCGTGCTCGTGCGGGAGTCGCCGCTGATGTCCGCGACGGGCAACTTCAGCAGCGTGATGAACGACGTGGCGCACCAGGTGGAGCACATCCTGGGTGCCGAGTTCAAGACGCGTGGGTACGACCCGAAGCTGGCCGAGCTTTACTCGCAGGCGCTCGTAGGCATGGTGGCGCTGACCGGCCGCTGGTGGCTGGAGGTGCGCAAGCCGCGCAAGGACACGGTGGCGGCCCACCTCGTCAACCTGGCGTGGAATGGCCTGTCCCACCTGGAGGCGAAGCCGGTCCTGCTCACTCGTCGCGCGAAGTAGTGGGTACCGCCTCGATGTGGCGGCGGAAGCGCGCCTCGGCCTCGACGTCTTCAGACGAGCCGACCTTGTCGTAGAAGCCGGCGGTAAGCGCGAACAGCCCGAAGACGAACGAAACGATCACCGTGGACATCGAGAAGTTGAGGAAGTTGGCGTCGGTGCGCAAGAGCACCATCATGGTCAGCCCGACGACGATGAAGACCAGGCCGGCACCGAGGTTGAGCATGTGTTCGATGTTGCCGCCGACCACCGCGCCGATGGCCAGCACCGCACCCCAGATGATCGAGACGATGGCGAAGGCCAGGTTGGTGCGCAGGCCGAGCACCCACTTGCCGTCCTGGGCGAAAAGCGGCTCACCCGCGGTCTGAACCACGCCGAGGATCCCGAAGGCCAGGATGTACAGGCCGATCAGGCCGGCGAACGTGCGCCACAGCGGTCGCAGCGGGTGATTGATCGGGATGTGCGCCATACCTGGATTGTCATCCCCGCCGCGACCTCTCCGCAGCGCAACGGCTACTCCAGGAAGAGCCTGGCCTCGCGCGACGCCTGCGCCTGCTCCTCGGTGCCGAGCTTGCCGTACATGGCGGCCGTCAGCAGCACCAGCGCCAGCACCATCGTCACGATGACCGTGGGCATCGTGAAGCTGAGGTAGTTGGCGTCGGTGCGCATCAGGGCGAGCCCGGCCAGGCTGAGCGCGGCGAGCGCGTACCCGAACAACTTGTTGATCGCCACGTCGGCGTTACGGCCGACACCGATGCCGATCAGGATGATCAGCCCTACCGCGATCGAGATGACCGAGTAGCCGAGGTTGGTGCCCTGCCATAGGGCCTCGGCGCCGTTCTGGGCGAAGAACTCGTCGCCGCTGGTCTCGATCAGCCCGAGGACGCCGAAGATGATCAGGTAGAGGCCGGTCAGCCCGCCGAGCGCCCGGTAGGTGGGCCGCAGCGGGTGGTTGACGGGAAAGTGCGCCATGGCCGCTGATTGTGGACTATCGCCCTCGACGGGTGCCGGGCAGCCCCGCTATCCGTGATCTGGCACCTGATCGGCGAGCGCCAGCCAGGCTTCCTCGGCCTCGGCCCGCTCTGCCTGTACCGCCTTGAGCTGCGCGTCCAGCTCGGCGATCCGGGCGTAGTCCGTGGCGTTTCGGGCCATCTCGTCGTGCAGTGTCGCTTCCCGCTGCTCCAGCTTGGAAACCGCACGCTCCAGCCGGGACAGCTCCTTGCGCGCCGCCCGTACCTCGCCGGCGGAGGGCCGGTCGGCGGTTGGTGCCGGTGCGCGCGGCACTTCGGGTACGGAACCGGTGGCCGGCACCGAGGCCAGGAACTCCTCGACGCCGTTGACGAGATGGCGGAGCCGGCCGTCGCCCATCAGCGCGTACACGGTGTCGGTGACCCGCTCGACCAGGTACCGGTCGTGGCTGGCCACAACGAGGGTGCCGGGCCAGGTGTCCAGCAGGTCTTCCAGCGAGGCGAGCGTGTCGGTGTCGAGGTCGTTGGTCGGCTCGTCGAGGATCAGCACGTTGGGCTCGCCGGCGAGCAGGCGCAGCATCTGGAGCCGCCGCCGCTCACCCCCGGAGAGGTCGGACACGGGTGTCCACACGCGACGGTCGGTGAAGCCGAACACCTCGGCGAGCTGGGTCGCCGAGAGCTCCCGGTCGCCGAGCTTGACCCGCTTGGCGACCTCCTCGACGGCTTCGAGCAGGCGCAGGTGCCCAGGGAGCTCGGCGAGCTCCTGGGAGAGGAACGCGGTGCGGACGGTGGCGCCGATCCGAACCGTGCCCTCGGTCGGCTCGATCCGCTGGGCCAGCAGCCGCAGCAGCGTGGTCTTGCCGGCACCGTTGGCGCCCAGGATGGCGATGCGGTCACCCGGGCCGACCTGCCACGTGACCCGGTCCAGGATCTTCTTCGGCCCAGCGTGGAGAGTGACGTCCGCCAGGTCGTACACCTGCTTGCCCAGCCGGGCGGTGGCGAGCCTTTGCAGGGAGACGGTGTCGCGCGCCGGTGGGACGTCGGCGATGAGCGCGTTTGCCGCGTCGATCCGGAAGCGCGGCTTGGAGGTGCGGGCCGGCGGGCCGCGCCGCAGCCAGGCGATCTCCTTGCGGAGCAGGTTTTGCCGGCGGGCCTCGGTGGCCGCGGCGACCCGCTCGCGCTCGACCCGGGCGAGGGTCCAGGCCGCGAAGCCGCCTTCGTAGGCCCGCACCGTCTGGTCGCCGACCTCCCAGGTGGCGGTGCAGACGGCGTCGAGGAACCACCTGTCGTGGGTGACGACCACGAGCGCACCGCGGCGGGTGGTGAGGTGGCGGGCCAGCCAGTCGACGCCGGCCACGTCGAGGTGGTTGGTGGGCTCGTCGAGGATGAGCAGGTCGGCCGCGCGGACCAGCAGCGCGGCGAGCGCGACGCGCCGCCGCTCGCCGCCGGACATCGGCCCGACCGGCTGGTCCAGGCCGAGGTGGGGCATCCCCAGACCATCGAGGATGGAACGGACACCGGCATCGCCGGCCCACTCGTGCTCGGCGCCGAACCCCTCACCCAGCCACGCGGTACCGATCACGACGTCGTGGACGGTGGCGTCGGCGGCCAGGTCGAGCGACTGCGGCAGCGACGCCACGCGCAGGTCACGCCGGTGGGTGACCCGGCCCGCGTCCGGCTCCTCGCTCTTCGTGAGCAGCCGCAGCAGCGTGGACTTGCCGGCCCCGTTGAGCCCCACGACGCCGACCCGGTCGGCGTCGTCGAGCCCGAGGGAGACGTCGGTGAGGAGAGGGCCGGCCGCGCCGTACCCCTTGGACACCCGGTCCAGATTGACGATGTTGGCCATCAGATGACGCGGGCTCCAGGGACCGGTCCGTGCGCTGTCCGGGCGACGCGGCACGTCTCGGCCGCGGTCAGCTCTTCGGCGATGCGGGTGCCGTGCGGCCCGTCCGCCGCGAGGAAGACGCAGGTCGGGCCCGACCCGGAGACGAGGCCGGCGAGGGCGCCGGCGGCGTGGCCGGCCTTGAGCACATCGGCGAGGCCGGGCCGGAGCGAGAGCGCCGCGGCCTGGAGGTCGTTGTCGAGCGCCGCGCCGAGCACGGCCGGGTCGCGCTGCCGCAGCGCGGCGAGCAGCTGGTCGGCGGTGCCGAGCAGCGGGTTGCTGGCGTGGCCGGGGAGGCGCGGCGCCTGGCCGGACTCCCGCAGCCGGTCGAGCTCGCGGTAGACGTCCGGCGTGGACAGGCCGCCGTCGGCGATCGCGACCACCCAGTGCCACGAGTTGGGCCGGGCGAGCACCGGGCTGACCGCCTCGCCCCGGCCGGTGCCGAGGGCCGTGCCCCCATACACGAGGAAGGGCACATCGGAGCCGATGCCGGCGGCGACGGTGGCGAGCTCGTCACGGGAGAGGCCGAGCCCCCACAGCGCGTCGCAGGCGACGAGCGCGGCGGCCGCGTCCGCGCTGCCACCGGCGAGGCCGGCCGCGAGCGGGATCTGCTTGCGCAGGTGGAGGCGGGCGTGGGCGGGCACCTTCGCGTGGGCGGCGAGGGCGCGGGCCGCGCGGATCACCAGGTTGCTCTCGTCGAGGGCCAGCTCACCGGCGCCCTCACCCTCCATCGTGAGGGTGAGCGTGTCGCCGCGGCGGGCGGTCAGCTCGTCGTACAGCGAGATCGCGTGGTAGACGGTGCTGAGCTCGTGATAGCCGTCCACCCGCAGGGGCCCGACGCCGAGATGCAGATTGATCTTCGCGGGTACGCGTACCTTCACCGGCCCGGACGCCGCAAGGCGCGGCCGGTCCAGCTCCTCGTCCGGCCGCCAAGCCTCGGTCACGGAGTGATGTCCTGCACTCGCGCTCGCACGTGGTCAGCCTACTCGGCGGCCCGGCTCGGTACGGGCGCGGCAAGCGCTATGGCGGCGAACTGGTCCACGGTCAGGGACTCCCCACGCGCGCCCGGATCGACCCCGGCCGCCTCAAGCATGGCTCCCGCACGGTCGGCGCCGCCCGCCCAGCCGGCCAGCGCGGCGCGGAGGGTCTTGCGCCGCTGGGCGAACGCGGCATCGACGACCGCGAACACCCGCTCGCGCGGAGCGGCCGGCGGCTCTCGCCTGGTGAAGGCGACGAGGCCGGAATCGACGTTCGGTACGGGCCAGAAGACGCTCGGCGGTACCCGGCCGGCGGTGCGTGCGCTCGCGTACCAGGCGAGCTTGACCGACGGCACCCCGTACACCTTGGAGCCAGGGCCGGCCACCAGCCGGTCGGCGACCTCCTTCTGCACCATGACCAGCCCGTGCCGCAGCGTGGGCAGCTCGGCGAGCAGGGTGAGGACCACGGGCACGGCAACGTTGTACGGCAGGTTGGCCACCAGCGCGGTCGGCACCGGGTCGAGCTCCGCGGCGGTGACCCGCAGCGCGTCCGCCCGGTGCACAGTGAGGTTGCCGGGGTGGCCGGCGGTATCGGCGAGCGCACCGGCCAGTACCGGGTCGATCTCCACGGCGTGTACGTGACGGGAGACCGGCAGCAGTCCCAGGGTGAGCGACCCGAGCCCCGGCCCCACCTCGACCACGACGTCGTCCGGGTCGAGCGCGGCGGCCGACACGATGCGCCGCACCGTATTGGGGTCGTGCACGAAGTTCTGGCCGAGCCGCTTGGTGGGCGCGATGCCCAGCCGCGCGGCCAGCTCCCGGATCTCCGCCGGGCCGAGCAGGTCGGTCACCACGGTCCGAAGACGCGGTCGCCGGTCGCGGAGATCGCGGCGCAGAGGTCGTCGAGGTCGGCCCCGGTCGTTTCCGCCAAGGCGCGGACGGTCAGCGGAATCAGGTACGAGGCGTTGGGCCGGCCACGGAACGGCATCGGGGTCAGGTACGGCGCGTCGGTCTCCACCAGCATCTGCTTGATCGGCGTCACCCGGGCCGCGTCGCGCAGGGCCACCGCGTTGGCGAAGGTGACCGTGCCGGCGAAGCTCAGCAGGTACCCCCGACGGACGCACTCGGCCGCGAAGTCGGCGTCCCCAGAGAAGCAGTGCAGCACCACGGTTTCCGGCGCGCCCTCGTCGTCCAGGATGCGCAGGATGTCCGCATGTGCCTCCCGGTCGTGGATCACCAGCGCCTTGCCGTGCCGCTTGGCGATCGCGATGTGCGCGCGGAAGCTCGCCTCCTGCGCGGCCCGCCCCTCGTCGCCGGTGCGGAACGTGTCCATCCCCGTCTCGCCGATGCCGCGTACCCGCTCGTCGGCCGCCAGCCCCTCGATCACCCGAAGAGCCTCGTCTAGCTGGGCGCCGAGGCGGGGTGCCTCGTTGGGGTGCAGCGCCACGGTCGCGACGACGGCGGAGTGCCGGGCGGCGAGATCGACACCCAAGCGCGAGGACTCCACGTCGACGCCGACCTGCACCAGCCGGTCGACGCCCGCGGTGGCGGCGAGCCCCACGAGCTCCGCCACCCCACCGGGCGCCCCCTCCTCGGCCACGGTGATGTCCAGGTGCGTGTGGCTGTCGATCACGGGAACCGCCAGCGGCTCCGGTGCCGGCGGAAACTCCCCTTGGCGCTGGCGTCGCGTACTCCTCATCGCGCCCAGCATCCCACGCGTTCCGCCGGCTCCGTTCACTGGCGTTTACCTAGTCCTGTTGCGTCGTGCCAGGTGTCACAGGCAGGCGTAACCCAGCGTTCACCCACCAGCACAGGCTGCGCCCTATTGTCAGGCGGGTGACAGTTACCCCCTCGCCGACGCAGCCGCACATGGCTGGGGCAGGGCTGCATGTCACCTTCGAGGGGGTCGTCTACCCGGCCGAGGAGCTCGCCCACGGCGCGGCCTTCGAGCTGTTCAGCTTCGACCCGACCGACGGCTTCGAGCGCAACCCCCGGCCCGGCTCCGCGCACCCGTGGCACCGTTTCGTGCACGTGACCGAGGTGACGGCCGTGCAGGGCATGCGCCCGGCCACACCCGACGGGCCGGAGACACCGCTCATGGTGCCGCTCAACCGGGCCCTCGGGTGGCGCGACATCCACACGCTCAGCCAGTCCCCGGTCTACGCGCACGACCCGACGATCAGCGGCATCCGGCGCACCGCGACGATCCGGCGCGGCACCCGCATGTTCAAGGTGCTTTCCGCCCGCCAGCTCAACGGTTACCTGCGGGGCTGGCTGCCGCACGGGTTCTGCTACCGCGAGCACGACATCGCCCACCTGCGCACGCCGGCCGACCTCGCGCTGCTGCGCACCGATAGCGAGTCGACACGCGACGACCCGGACGTCGTCTTCGCGATCCGGTGGCGGGCCGTCGATCCGTATGACTTCGAGGTCCCGCTCGGCGACAACCACCGCGGGCTGGTCGGCATGCCCTCGCACGACCGGATGGGTGCGCCGGTGCTGGGCACAGGGTTCACCCCGAGCGGTCGGTTCGTGATCCCCGAGTTCGTCACCACCGACCTCGCCGACCTGCCGCTGCCGGCCAATGCCACCCTGCTGGCGTATACGCCGGACGGCACCGAGGTCGTGCTGTATACGTACCAGCCGGAGCAGCGAGGCTGGCTGCGCATGGTCGGCCCGCAGTGGCGCCACCTGCTCAACGGGGTGCCCGACATCGTGCCCGAGCAGGAGTACGTGCCGAGCGACGAGAAGACCAAGTCCACCCGCCTGGTGGGGCGCTACCGCGGCCAGGAGTACGAGGCGGTGGCCGACCCGCCCGGCGAGTTCCGGGTGCTGGCTATGACGCGGGCGGCGCGCTACCCGGTGGAGGCGCTGGCCCGCCGCGCGTCGTATGCGCGGTGGCGGGGCGCCGACTGCCTGGTGCTGCGCCAGGAGTCGGGCTGGACCCGGCTGCGCTTGTGCCGTCCCAACCCGGACAACGTGGCGGCCCTCGGCGCGCAGTGCTACGAGCGGGGCATCTACGAGGCGTGGGCGCCAGCGGCCGAGATCACCGACCACCGCACGGTCAACATCGAGTACGCGCTCGGCTAGCCGGGTCGCGCTGGCTCATTTGAGGCCCACGGCCCGCAGGATCTCCTCCAGCGGCATCGACCGCACCGCCGCGCGTACCAGGCTGATCGTCCAGCCGGGCAGGTCGCCGCGCTGCTCGATGTCGTCGAGCGCCTTGTTGGCCGCCGCGCGCACGGTGCGCTCCACGGTCTCCAGGTCCCACTCCACATCGGCGAAACCCGGCTGCCCGGCCAGCGCGAGCAGGAAGCGCTCGCGGGACAGGCCGAGCTCGCACGCCGCGCCGTGCAGCGCGCCGTAGGCCACGCGCTGGACCAGTGCGTCCACGCCCTCGCCCGGGTACGGGTCGGCGGGTGCCGCGCACGGGTCGGTCTCCTGATAGCGCCCGTAGTCGCGGGCACCGGCGGCCGCCTCCGCGCCGACCAGGGCGGGCCCGGCCAGGACGAGAACGGCAAGGATCGCCGTCGGGGCGGCACGCGACCGCGCGTATCCCATCGGGGTCTTGCGGACGCCGAAAGCGGCCAGGATGGTCAGGAGAGCGAGCGCGGCGGCGGCCAGGAAAGCCGGGCGGAACGCCCGGGTGAGCACGGCGCTGAGCCGCTGGTCGACCTCCTCGACCACGGCGGTGGCCGCGGCGCTGCGGTCGGTGGTGTCGACGACGGCGGCCAGGTCGGGCACGGCCCCACGCGGCGCCTCGGCGAACGTGTCGCGCACAGAGAGCGCCAGCGACAGCTTCTCCTGCACCGGCATGCGCGCGTCGAGCAGCACGCCGGTGCCGGTGACGACGGCCTGCTCCGCGCCGTCGGTGAGCGTGCCGGCCAGCAGCGGCGCGATGACGACGAGGCCCAGCACCAAGCCGGCGTGCTTGGCCGCCACCACCGAGCCGCCGGAGCGCACGAGCGGGGCCGAGGCGGGCACGGCGGCCGACGAGAGCACCCGCGTCACCACGCCGGAGCCGGCGCCGCACAGGAAGAGGGCCGCAGCCGCCCAGGTCAGGCTCGCTGCGGGCAGAAACGCCAGGCCGAGCAGCCCTGCGGAGAGCGCGAGCGTGCCGCCCACCACGCGGACCGCGGGGCCAGCGGTCGCGGTCAGGCGGCTGGCGACGATCGTGCCGGCGGGCAGCGCCATCATCACGAACGCGGCGGCCAGCGGGCTGAACCGCCAGATCTCGACCAGCAGCAGCACGCCGAGGAACAGCGCAGCGACAAGACCGGCGAAGAGCGTGACGTAGCCGGCGGTCGCCCACAGTGGATTTGTGGAGGGTCCATCGGACTCGGGCTCGAGCTCCGGCGTACGCGACGTGGCGAGCACCGCGAGCGCCAGCAGGGCCACCGGCACCTGGGCGATAAAGATCACCCGCCAGTCGAACGCCTCCGTGAGCGCCCCGCCCAGCGCCGGCCCCACGGCCAGGCCGGCGGTCGCGGCGCCGCTCCACAAGCGACGGCCCCGATCGCGGCCCACGTGTGCGCTGAGCAGCTCAAGGGCGCCGGCCAGCAGCGCGGCCGCCCCGATGCCCTGCACCACCCGGCCGGCGAAGAGGCCGGCCAGCGAGCCGGTGACGCCGCACCATGTCGAGCCGGCGGCGAAGAGCACGAGCCCGCCCAGGGTCAGGGGTCTGGTCGGCAGCCACCGGCGGACGAGGATCAAGGCCACCGCCGCGACCGTGACCGCCACCGCGTACCCGGTCAGGACCCAGGAGACGCCGACGATCGTGGTGTCGAAGCGCGCGTAGATCGCGGGTAGCGCCAAAGCGACGATCGACGCGTCGGCGAACGCCAGTGCCACGGCACCGGTCAGGGCAGCGGCCGGTGTCTTCACACCTGCCAGTCTTCCGGGTACGCGGCTCCGCACGACACCCTGAAATCTGTCGGGGTGCCGCCTACTCCCCCGGGTCTACTCCCGTGGGTCTAGGCGGGCCAGCTCCTCGTCGACGATCGACGGATCGAGCTTGCGGAAGACCGGCTTCGGCGTCGCGAGCGAGCGACCAGCCTCGATCGGTACCGACTCCCAGCGCGCACCGACGGTGTAGTCGCCGGTCAGGATCGGGTACGACGGGCCGCCGTCCAGATCCTCCACCTCGACGATCGAGGGCATCGGCGCGTGCACACCGGTACCGCCGAGCAGCTCGTGCACCCGCTGCGCGCTGTGCGGCAGGAACGGGGTGAGCAGCGTGTTGCAGTCGCTCACCGCCTGGAGCGCCACGTGCAGCACCGTGCCCATCCGCTCCGGGTCGTCCTTCATCTTCCAGGGCGCCTGGTCGGACAGGTACTTGTTCGCCTCGCCCACGACCCGCATCGCCTCGCTGATCGCCTGCTTCTGGCGGTGCTTTTCGATCAGGCCACCCACCTGCGCGAACCCCGCCTTCGCGGTCTCCAGCAGCGCGCGGTCCTCGTCGGTCAGAGGGCCAGCGGGCGGGATCGCGCCGAAGTTCTTGGCGGCCATCGAGACCGAGCGGTTGACCAGGTTGCCCCAGCCGGCCACCAGCTCGTCGTTGTTGCGCCGCAGGAACTCCGCCCACGTGAAGTCGGTGTCCTGGCTCTCCGGCCCGGCGACCGCGATGAAGTAGCGCAGGGCGTCCGCGTCGTACCTGTCGAGGAAGTCGCGCACGTAGATGACGACCTGGCGGGACGAGGAGAACTTGCGCCCCTCCATGGTCAAGAACTCGCTGGAGACGACCTCGGTCGGCAGGTTGAGCCGGCCCAGGTCGCCCGGCTCGCCGCCGCGGTCGCCCTCGCCCGAGTACCCGAGCAGCAGCGACGGCCAGATCACCGAGTGGAAGACGATGTTGTCCTTGCCCATGAAGTAGTAGCCGCGCGCGTCCTTGCCCGCGCCGTCCGCCTCCCACCAGCGGCGCCACGCCTCGGGGTCGCCGGAGCGGCGGGCCCACTCGATCGAGGCGGAGAGGTAGCCGATCACCGCGTCGAACCACACGTAGATCCGCTTGTCGCTACGATCGCGCCAGCCCTCCAGCGGGATCGGCACGCCCCACTCAAGGTCGCGGGTGATCGCGCGAGGCTGGAGGTCGTCGAGCAGGTTCTTGGAGAAGCGCAGCACGTTGGGGCGCCAGCCCTCGCGGGTGTCCAGCCACTTGCCGAGCGCCTGGGCGAACGCGGGCAGGTCGAGGAAGAAGTGCTCGGTCTCCACGAACCGCGGCGTCTCACCGTTGATCTTGGAGCGCGGGTTGACGAGGTCGATCGGGTCGAGCTGGTTGCCGCAGTTGTCGCACTGGTCGCCGCGCGCGCTGTCGTACCCGCAGATGGGGCAGGTGCCCTCGATGTACCGGTCGGGCAGCGTGCGCCCGGTCGACGGCGAGATCGCGCCCATCGTGACCTTGGGAACGATGTACCCGTTGCGGTACAGCCCTCGAACAGCTGCTGCACGACGGCGTAGTGGTTGCCGGTGGTGGTACGGGTGAAGAGGTCATACGCCAGGCCGAGCCCGTGCAGGTCTTCCACGATCACCCGGTTGTACCGGTCGGCCAGCTCGCGCGGGGTCACGCCCTCCTTGTCGGCCTGGACCTGGATGGGCGTTCCGTGCTCGTCGGTGCCGGAGACCATGAGCACGTCGTGTCCGGCCATCCGCATGTACCGGCTGAACACGTCGGAGGGCACCCCGAAGCCGGAGACGTGACCGATGTGGCGCGGGCCGTTGGCGTACGGCCAGGCGACCGCCGCGAGAACGTGACTCATAGCGCCCAAGCGTAGGCCCTTGCCCATGGCCGGTACGGGGTCCTCCCAGCCCGACCCGCAACAGAGAATCGCCCGACACGCGCAGAGCGTTACGCGGCCAGCGCCACTTGCCGTTGTCCAATGAAAGTTGTGACCGGATCAGCGCCGCAACCAGGCGAAACGCAGCCGCCCGACACACCGGCCGGGAGCAGTCCGTGGGCGTCGGACGGTCCGGATGGCGCTTGGTGGCGCGGCGACGCGGCAGCCGCGGCGGCGAGATTCGCCGCGGTGCGCCCCATCGACCCGATCCCGCCGGCCCCGACGGTCACCCTGCGCCCACCGCCCGGCGAGCCCTTGACGCCCGACGGCCCGCTGGCGCCGACCGCGCCGGCCTCGGCAGGCGTCCTGTCCGGCGGCCCGCCCGCGGACGCCGACCCGCGGCTCGACAGCGCCGAACCGCCTGCCGAGCGGCCGTTCTGGATGCCTGTCCAGGACATGTCGCTCGGCTCGCGCCGTCCGCCCATGCGTGGGCGCCCCGGACGGCCGCCCAAGCCGCCCCGCCGGCCGGCCACGGGGCTTATCGCGCTGCTGGTGTTCGCGCTGCTGGCGACGTTTTTCGCGTGGGTCAGCGCCGAGCCGCTCTGGCTGGCGGTCGGGCATGGCGACGAGGGCACCGCCACCGTGACCGAGTGCACCGGAAACGGGGTGTCGCAGCGGTGCCTTGGCGAGTTCACGGCGGAGGGTGGCGCCTTCACGGCCGAGCGGGTACGGCTGCTCGGCGTCGGCGACCGGGGCGGCGCGGGCACCATCGTGTCCGCCAAGATGGTGGGCTCGGACAGCGGCCGGGCGTACGTCGACGCGGCCAGTGACGTCCTCCTCCACCTGCGCTGGGGGCTCGGCATGGGCCTGGTCCTGCTCTGCGGCATCGGCATCGTGTGGGCCACCGGCGCCCTGCGCCTCGAAAGCGGCCGCGCCCGGCGCCGCGCCACGCTCGCCGGCCTCGCCGCCCCTCTCCTCGTCGCGGTCGCCTTCCTCGCCGCCACCTTCTGAAGCCGCGACCTTCTGAGCGGCCTGAATCCGGCAGCACGCCTAGCGGGCGGCGTGCACCACCTCGTACACCTCGCGCCGCCGCAGCCCGTACTCCTCGGCCACCGCCGTGATGGCGTCGCGCCGGGTGGTACCCGTGGCCTCCAGCCGGGCGACCGCGGCCCGGACCTCGTCCGCGGCCGGTGCTTCCCGATCGGCCGGCGCGGCTCCGCCCACGACCAGGGTGATCTCGCCGCGCGGCGGGGATGCCGCGGCCCAGGCGGCCAGCTCGCCGAGCGGGCGGCGGAGCACCTCCTCGTACGTCTTCGTCAGCTCCCGGCACACCGCCGCAGATCGCTCCGCCCCGAACGCCTCGGCCAGGTCGGCGAGGCAGGCGGCCACCCGGTGCGGCGCCTCGAAGAAGACCATCGTGCGCGGCTCGGCGGCCAGTTCGCGCAGCCGGCCGCGCCGGGCACCGCCGCCCCGGGGCAGGAAGCCCTCGAAGCAGAACCTGTCCGCGGGCAGCCCGGAGACCGCGAGCGCGGTGGTGACCGCGCTGGGGCCGGGGGCCGCGGTGACCGGCACCCCGGCGTCGAGCGCCGCCCGCACGAGCCGGTAGCCCGGGTCGGACACGCTCGGCATGCCACCGTCCGTGATCAGTGCGACGAGCGCACCCTCCCGGAGCGCGTCGACCAGATCCGGAGTACGGCGTTCCTCGTTGCCCTCAAAGTAGGAGACGATCCGGCCGGGGACGTCGATCTCCAGGTCGCGCGCCAGCCGGGTCAGCCTGCGGGTGTCCTCGGCCGCCACCACGTCGGCGGTGGTCAGGGTCGCGCGCAGTCGGGCGGACGCGTCGGCGGCATTGCCGAGCGGCGCACCAACCAGCACTAACCTCCCGGTTTCGGACGTTTCACCCACAGTCAACGGCCTTTCATCGATAATCATGGAACCAACACATGGGCAGTGCGCGCCAGATCACACTCCGGCAGCCTACGATCGCGGGGTGACCCCGGCGGCGACAGCACAGACAGCCAGCCCCACGGCACCGGAGGCCGCCCCTGAGGCGGCCGAGACCACCGGTGCCGTAGCCGATGGCGAAGACAGGCCCGCGAGCGAGCCGGAGCGTTCCGGCGTCGCCGAGATCGTGCGGCGGCGTCTGCTGCCGTTCGAGGCGCGCCTTGATCCGTATTCGTGGCTGGCGACCGGCGTCATCGTGCTCATCGCGGGCATCCTCCGGCTGGTCAACCTCGACCGGCCAAAGGGCCTGATCTTCGACGAGGTCTACTACCCCACCGACGCCTGGGACATGTTGCAGCACGGCGTGGAGTGGGACGAAAAGAACAACGGCCCGGCCTACGTCGTGCACCCGCCGCTCGGCAAGTGGATGATCGCGATCGGCGAGCAGATCTTCGGGTACAACGAGTGGGGCTGGCGGATCTCCGGCGCTGTCATCGGCACCCTCTCCATCCTGATCATGATCCGGGTCGCCCGCCGGATGTTCCACTCGACGGTCCTGGGGTGCGCGGCCGGCCTGCTGATGGCGCTCGACGGGTTTCACCTCGTGCTCTCCCGCATCGCGCTGCTCGACATCTTCCTGATGTTCTTCATCGTGGCCGCGTTCGGCACGCTGGTGATGGATCGCGACTCGCGGCGTGCCCGCTGGCTACGCGCGCTGGAGGGCGGCCTCGACCCCACCGCGCCCGGCCCCGCAGGGCGGCTGCCCATCGGTGTGCCGTGGTGGCGCATAGCCACGTTCGCACTGCTCGGCTGCGCGTGCGCGGTCAAGTGGAGCGCGATCTGGTTCGTGCCGGTGTTCGTGCTGATGATCGTGCTGTGGGAGGTGGGCGCGCGCCGCTCGGCGGGTGTGGCCCGCCCGTGGCGCGACACGTTCATCGGCGAGACCGGCTGGCTGGCGCTGGGCGGCGTGGTGATGGTGCTGACCTACACCGCGAGCTGGTCGGGGTGGTTCTTCACCGACGAGGGGTACTTCCGGCACTGGCTCGCCGACAACGGCCAGTCCGAGCCGCCGATCATCGGGCCACTGCGCAACCTGTGGCACTACCACGTCGAGGCGTACAAGTTCCACAGTGGGCTTGACGACAAGCACCAGTACCAGTCGTGGCCCTGGCAGTGGCTGCTGCTCGGCCGCCCGATCGCGTTCCACTGGACCACCGACGGTGCCTGCGGGGCATCCAGCTGCGCCTCGCACATCCTGCTGCTCGGCACCCCGCTGCTGTGGTGGTCGTTCATCCCGGCGCTGGTCGCGCTGACCTGGTTCGGCATCGCCCGCCGCGACTGGCGGGCCGGCGCGATCCTGCTGAGCGTGGCGGCCGCCCTGCTGCCGTGGTTCTACTTCGCCACCCAGCACCGCACGATGTTCGCCTTCTACGCGCTGCCGGCCGAGCCGTTCCTGGTCCTCGCCGTCGTGTACGTGCTGGGCGCGATCATGAATCCGGCCAGATCCCTGGCCACCAGTGACGGCGGCGGCTCCACCGAGTCGGGCGTCGACCGGCGGATGGTCGGCGCGGTGGTCGCCGGCGCCTATGTGCTGCTGGTCGCGGTCTGCTTCGCGTACTTCTATCCGATCTACGTCGGCCAGTTCATCCCGTACGAGGACTGGTCGGCCCGGATGTGGCTAGGCAGCCGCTGGATTTAGGGGCTGGACGTGTACGGGGAGCTCGACAAGGCCCCGGGTACGGAAGGTCGGGCGCCAGCGCAGCTCCTCCTCGGGCACGGCCAGGGTCAGGTCCGGCAGGCGGCGCAGCAGCGTACCGATGGCGACCCGCGCCTCCAGCCGGGCCAGCGGCGCGCCCAGGCAGTAGTGGATGCCGTGGCCGAGCGAGACGTGCGGGTTTTCCGCGCGGGCCAGGTCGAGCACGTCACCGCCGGCCCACCGCTCCGGGTCACGGTTGGCCGCCGCCAGCCCCAGCAACACCGTCTCGCCCTTGGGGACGGTCACCTCGCCGATCGTCACGTCCTCGGTGGGAAAGCGGCGGATTGACACCGGCGCCGGCGCCTCGTACCGAAGGATCTCCTCCACGGCGGCCGGCAGGAGCGACTCGTCGGCGCGGAGCGCTGCCGCCCACGCGGGGGCTGAGTTGGCTGCGCTCGCTCCGCTCGCTGTCGTCCCGGGCTGCCGGCTTCCGCCGCCCTCGTCGCTGCGCTCCTCGGAACGGCGGTCGCCAGCCCCCGGGCCGGCCAGCAGCGCCAGGACAGCGTTACCGATGAGGTTGACGCTGTTCTCGTACCCGGCGAAGAGCACCAGGAACGCCAGCGACGTCAGCTCGTCCTCGGAGAGCCGGTCGCCCTCGTCGCGCGCGGCGATCATCGCGGAGAGCAGGTCGGTACCGGGCGCCGCTCGGCGGTGCGCGACAAGACCGGCGAAGAAGTGGTGGATCGCCACGATCGCCGCGCCGGCCGCCTCCCGCGAGCCGGTGACCATGTCGTTGGTCCAGCCGCGCAGGCGGGCGAGGTCTTCGATCGGCACGTCGAACATCTCACCGATCACGCCGATCGGGAGCGGCTCGGCGTACGCGGCGATCAGGTCCACCGGCCCGCTCGTGGGAAACGCGTCGAGCAAACGGTCGGCGATGCCCTGCACGCCCGGCCGCATCTCCTCCACCCGGCGCGGCGTGAACGCCTGACTCACCAGCGCGCGGATCCGGGTGTGCTGGGGCGGGTCCATGTTGAGCAGGTTGGCGTCGAGCGCCGGCGGCAGCCTGAAGCCAGCCCACCCGTGCGCGTGGCGCTTGTCGAGGGAGAGCCGCGGGTCGGCGAGTGCCGCCCGGACCTCGGCGTACCGCGTCACGAGCCAGACGGGTGACCCGTCCGGCAGCGTGATCTTCCGTGCGGGTCCCACGTCATGTGTCACATTGCCACCTCGGTCTCTTCGGCGGGCAGTGCGTCGCGGCCGGCAACGGCGGCGGCCACGACCGGCGAGCCAGCGTAGGCGCGCGAGACGCGCACCAGCCGGGCCACCTCCTCGGCCAAGTCGGTGCCCTCGTCCAGGCGGGCCGGCATGGCGTCCTCTTCGACAGCCGGCTGCGGCGCCCCGTGACCGTACGCGCGCACCGCGCCGCGCAGCCGGGCCGCCTCCATCACCGCGGCCAGGTCGTCGGCCCGCATCCCCAGCCGGGTACCGATCCGTCCGGCCCGATTGGCGGCGGCCTCGTCCAGGTATGGGCGGAGCGCCAGCGAGCCGTCGTACAGCTCGATCACCCGCCGGTACAGGCGGCGGTCCAGGTTGGACAGCGGGGCGGCCACCGGCGGCTCCAGGGCGATCTGGGGCATCAGCCGGTGCAGGTCCGACCAGAGCGGCTGGAGCTGCCGGTACTGCCGCCGGCGGCGCAACCACCCGCGAAACTCGGACAGCCGCGGCCCCACGCCGGCATCGTGAGCCCGAGGATGACCAGAAGGGCGCCGAGGCTGGCCGCCGGTGGCGCGATCGGCTCCCACCGCCTGATGTCGGCACCCACCTGAGCACCGATCACGTCGGCGACCCGTACGGCCGAATAGACCAGCCCGCTCGCCGCGCCGACCGCCGTGGTTCGCAACCCGCGCCGGAGCCAGGAGCGGCCGGCGACCCGCGCGTACGGCCAGCAGAGCCCCACCACGTCGACCATGCCGAGCGCGAACGCCGACAGGTAGACCAGCAGGTACGCGGCGAAGATCGGGTGGCCGGCGTAGGTGGCCACGAAGTCCGTCGTACGCGGCTCGGTCGGCCCGGCGGCGAGGAAGAGCACCACGAGCGCGACCCCGGTCACCACGAGGAAGGCCAAACGGGTGCGGGTCCGCTTGCGGGCCGCCTCGGCCGGGTAGACCCACCACAGCACCAGCAGCTGCACGGTGCCGGAGAACGCGACAACGCTCAGGTGGGCCCAGAGGGCGGCGAGGTTGGCCACGCCCGTGATGCGGTCGAGCCAGCCCCACACCGCCGGCGTCGAGACGGTGAAGGTGGAGCCGAGCAGGGCCAATGCGGCGCACACGGCGACCCGCGACGGACTGCGCCCACGGCCCAGGTCGCGGATCTTGACGGCGAGGCCGATCCAGGCCACCGCCGCCAGTGCTGGGTACAGCACCTCGTTCACGGGCTCACCCTAGTGAGCGCTCGATCCGTGCCACCACATCCGCCGCGTCCATCGGCACGTGCCAGGTGCGCTCCGGTGCCCACGAGTGCGCCCGCTGAAGCAGGAGCTCGGCGATGATCTCGGCCTCGGCCTCCTCGCGCCGGTCGTAGCCCGCGTCCCGGGCGAGCGCCTGCCGCACCACGACGGGATCCAGTGTGGACAGGAGGGAGGGCGGGCCGGGCGCGGCGTCACCGACCTGGTCGGTCGTGTGGCCGGCGATCAGATGCCCCAGCTCGTGGGCGATGATGTGCTGCTGGTGCAGCGGGCGGGTGCCGCTGTCGTAGCAGAGGTAGTGCGCCCGCGTACCGCTGATCACCAGGCCGGAAGGGCCGTCCGCGGGCATCGGGACGGGCAGCAGGTGGATCGGCTGGCCGATCCGGTCACCCACCTCGCGGCACAGCGCCTCCGCGTCGAACGGCACGGGCACCTTGATGTCCCGCACGAGCCGGGCGCAGCGGCGGCGCATCCGCCGCCGGTCGTCATTGCCCTCATCCCGGCTCAGCCATGGGGTCATGCGGGGCCCCCGCGGGATCCTGACGCTTCCCGACCGGACTCGCCGCGCGATGCGTCCGGCTTGGCTTCGTCGCTCAGCCCCTCCAACTCGAGGCAGCGGTCGACGACCTGCTGGACGAGCTGCTGGCTGGCCTCGGAGAGCCCGGCGCTCGCAAGGACCGTGCGCAGCGCGACCCGCTTGGCGCCCAGCTGCCGCAGGCTGGAGAGCAGCTCCAGGTCGCGGTCGGTGCGACGGGTGACCGCCTCGTCGAAGAAGTAGGCCGGCGCGACCCCGAAGAACCCGGCTAGCGCCTGGAGGTGGCGCATCGTGGGGTTGGTGCGCTCACCACGGCGGAGCATCCACAGGTACGTGGCCGACATGCTCTCGCCGCCGTCGCGGATCGCCGAGGCCACCTCTTCGTTGCTGTACGGCCCGCGGCCACCCGGGTGGATCGTGCGGAAGAGCTGATTGATCTTCTCGGCGAGGGTACGCGGCTCAGCGGAACTCGTCACCGGGATCACCTCCGAGGGAGCGGTCCAACCGGTGTGGACCAGAAGCTCGTCCCGGCCCACACCGGTGACCGCCGCCGACACGCGCCCTCGGCGCCCTTGCGGAGACGAGAGCGCCCCCGTTATGGCCGACGGTCCGGGACAACTCTCGCGACCAAGGGGGCACAATGTCAACTGGTGTGAAAGAAACTCAACCGGAACGTTCATGGCAGTTGATACCGGGAATATCAGCGGGTCAGCGGACAGGCATGATCTGTGGCGGAGTTAGAAGGATCTTGTGCCCGGCTATGTCCGATATGCCCAAGCGCAAGATCCAGGCGGGCTGGCGGAGCCTGACACAAAGAGGCGCGCCCCGATCGCCTGCCACGGGGGAAGCGGGCGATAGGGGCGCGCACCGGTCAGCTTAGTCATCCCGGATCGACCGCACAACAGGTCACCGCTGGTCAGATTTCTGACGCGACGACCATGACATCGATCACAGTCCCTCTAAGGTTCGCCTTGCCTATGCGATTTGTCAGACATGTACGAACAAGACGGAGGTTTGCCGACGTGCCCAGACGGGCCCGGTCTCACGTTTTGAAGAGATCTTGAGGTTTCTCGGATCCGACCCGGGACGACATGCATTGAATCGTTATCATCCGGACAGTACCCACATTCCGGGTGGGGCATTGCGGCTGCTCACGGCGCTGCATAAACGCGCGTGGAGCGCCACACCGCAATTTTGGACAATTCTTTGCACGATTCTGGTGCCCCATTGAAAGGACAGGAAATGGGGGCCCCTTGACATCCGATCTTTACGCTCCGCTGGTGACTCGCCCGGATACGCTCCTGACGTGGAGGCGGTAGAGCGGCTGCGGGCGATATGCGGGGCGTTACCGGAGGTGACCGAGCGTCCCAGTCACGGCGCGCCGACCTGGTTCGTGCGCGGGAAGAGCACGTTCGTGACGCTGTGGCAGCACGGCCACCACGACAACGACTTCCCGCACCTCTGGTGTGCCGCGCCGCCCGGCGTGCAGGGCGAGCTGACCGCCGAGGCACCTGAGCGCTTCTTCCGCCCACCGTACGTAGGGCACCGAGGCTGGCTCGGCGTCCGACTCGACGGGCCGGTCGACTGGGCGGAGATCGCCGAGCTCTGCGAAGACGCGTACCGCACTGTGGCGCCCGCGACCCTGGTCAGGCGGCTGGACGCCTAAGCTCAGCCAGCCACCGGGCGCCCCCATATTTCCAGCCGTGCGTACGCGGGCTGCCACTCGTCCCGGTAGGACGCGAGCAGCGGCGCCGGCAGCCCGCCGAGAATCTGCTCGGTACGCGCCGGGTCAACGCTGTCCAGCATCCAGGGCAGGTAACGGGACAGGTCGGCACCGATCCGCGTACGGTGCAACTCGCCGAAACGCGCCCACTGCTCCCGGTCGAGGGTGGCCCCGATCAGCGGCAGGGCCTCCTTCTCCTCGTGGCGCAGGTGCCCGCCCAGCCCGCTGGTGAGCGCGTCGACGAGCCCGCCGAGCCGCTCCAGCCCCGAGTCGCGGTCGGCCAGTGCCGCGTCCACGCTTTCCAGGAGCGGGTCGATGGCGGCGTGCTCGGCCTCCATCGCGTCGAGCAGGGCGAGGTCTTCGGGCTTCTCGGCGAGAGCCTTCTGGAGCGGCGGCCAGAGCGCGTCGTCCTCCGAGGTGTGGTGCACCCGCAGGTAGTCCTTGAACATCTGCCAACCGACGGCGGTACGCAGCACGGCGCGGGGATCGGCATCCTGGCGCGCACTGATGCGCGCGATCCGCTCCACCTCCCGCCGCAACGCGTCGTGGAAGGCGTACATCATCGTCATATCCAGCGTGGCCATGTGAGGCTCCCCGTTCGATAACGTTAGTGGCCCTAACGTTAGTCGCCCGAACGATCCGGGACCAAGGGTGGCTCCAGTCACATCTGGACAGGCCCTCGCCGGCGGTGCCGGCGAGGGCCTGGGTGACAACGGCGGCGGTAGCGCCGACCGCGGTGTGGATCCGGGTCAGCCGCGCAGGCTGGCCATGTTCTCGTAGCTGATCGCGGCCGCGCCCAGCGAGCCACCGCCCGCGTAGCTCGGCGCGTTGTCCTGCTCGTACATCGGGTTGTGGTAGCCCTTCGCGCCCATGTTGGCGAAGAACGTGCCGTAGTCGATGTTGCCGGTGCCCAGGGGGACCATCACGTATCCGGAGCCGACTCCCGGTGCCTCAGCGGTGCGCGCACCGTCCTTGGCGTGGAAGAGCGGGAAGCGGATGGGCTGGGCCTGGACGACGGCGAGCGGGTTGAAGGTGTTCGGCACCACGGTCCCGTCAGCCGCCGTGTAGCTGATGAACCGGTGCTGGGCCACGTGCGCCCAGTAGATGTCCATCTCCAGGAAGACGTAGTCCTTGCTGGTCTGCGCCAGGAAGTACTCCAGCTTGCGGACGCCGGAGGACCGGGTGGGCCGGCCGAGCGCGTCAAGCGGGCCGCTGTCGAGCAGGAAGTTGTACGCCGCGTCGTGGTTGTGCGTGTACAGCTTCAGCCCGAATCCGGTCATCGCGCGCTCGCCGAGGATGTTCCACCGCTCGGCGGCGGCGTCCCAGTCGGCCTTGAAGTTGCTGCTGGTCGGGTCGTTGCCCGTACCGATGTGCCCGAGGCCGAGGATCGCCGCGATCTCGCAGGCGGCGTCGAACTGGGCGAGCGTGGTGTCGGTGAGCGTCGACGGGATCGAGCCGTGGTTGCCCTCGGCCTCAAGCCCGTTGTCGTCCAGCCACGTCCGCAGCAGCGCCGCGCCGGCCGGGTTGCCGAGGTTGTTTCCACCCTCCGAGTTGGCGTGCTGGGTGTACCCGGCGAACTCGACCTGCTTGTAGCCGAAGCGGGCCAGCTCCTCCAGCACCCGGCGGAAGCCGGACGGCTGCGAGGTGGTCAGCGGGTCGCGGCTGATCGCGTCGCGGACGGTGTACAGGATGATCCCGCGCTTGCCGGGCGGCACCAGCACCCCGTTGCCTCCCGCCGCGGCGGCCGAAGGCCAGCCGGTGACGCCGAGCGCCGCGGCACCGGCGGCCGCGCCGGCCGTGGCGCCTAGAAAGCGGCGCCGGCTCAACCCATGGTTGTCGTTCATGTCGATCTGCCTTCCATCGATGAGGTGGGTTCCCGTGGTTAACGTGGGGCGCCCCGGTCCCGGTGGGGCGCCCGGAAGGTGGCTAGGGGGTGACGCCGACGCCCGCGCCGGTGAACTGGACCCAGTTGAGGTTGCCGAAGCCACTGGCCGGCCCCCGCTTACGGGCTGGAACACCAGGTAGAGCTTGTGCGTGCCGCCCGGATCGGTGATCGGGACGGTGGTGCTGGTGAAGGCGTTGTTGCCGGAGGTGGCGTTGACCGTCGCGGTGGCGAGCACCGGACCGTCCACCGCGTCCAGCCGCAGCTGCACGGCAAACCTGGGCTGCCCGGCCGTGGCCGCGCTGCCGCCTGAGGTGCGCAGGGTTACCGCGGTCATGTTCTGCAAATTGACGGTGTTGTTGATGGCGATCCAGTCGCCTGGGTCGAGGCTGCCGCGCTGCTGCCCGGCGCCGGTGTCGGCGCTGTTGCCCACGGTGGTACCGGACTGGGCGCTGGCGAACTCGACCTGCTGCAACTTGTCCTGGATCACCTGCTGATCCACTGTGGTCAGTGCCGGCTGGCCGTTCGCGCCGTTGTCCGTGTAGCGGGCGCTGATAGCCCCGAAGATGTACCCGCCATGCGACGCGTCGTCGGCGAGCGTCGGTAGGACGCCGGAGCAGCCGAACTGGTTGGCTTCGCCGTGGCCGTGCTCGTCGTGGCCGAGTACGAAGGTGACCTCGACCCGGGAGCAGTCGATCGGACCGTCCTCCGGGTCGGTGACGGTCACCGACCACGGGATGTTGTCACCCCAGCTGAAGAACCCGCCCTCGACCGGCACGTTCACCGTTACCGAGGGCGCGGTGTTGCCCACGGTGATGGTGGTGTTGGCCGACGCCGTCTTGCCGCTGGAGTCGGTCACCGTCAGCCGCGCGGTGTAAACGCCGTTGGCGGTGTACGTGTACGAGGGGTTGGGGTCGATCGAGTCGGTCGTGCCGTTGCCGTCGAAGTCCCACGCGAAGGAGATCGAGTCGGCCGGGTCGGGGTCGTTCGAGCCGTCGCTGGAGAACGCCACGTTCAGCGGCGCCTGCCCATTTGTCGGCGTGGCCTTGAGCACCGCGTTCGGCGCCCGCAGGCCCTTGACGTAGCTGAACTTGAGCATTGCCGCGTCGGGGTTGATGTTGAAGAACCCGTCGCCGTACGTGAGCAGGTAGAAGTTGCCGTCCGGTCCCCACTTCATGTCCATGGGGTTGTCGCACAGGAACGGCTGCGTCGGCGTGGTCGGCGCCTGCCCGCAGTTCAACAAGCTATTGATCTTGAGGATGTCGCCCTGCGAGTCGAGCCGGATCTCCTTGAGAGTGTCCCGGGTGAACTCGCCGAAGAAGATCGCTCCGTCGTAGTACTCCGGGAACTTGGTCTCCGAGGCGAGGTTGGGGTCGTAGTCGTACTTCGCCGCGCCGTGCGGACCCACCCCGCCGGTGCCGAGCTCGGGCCAGAGCACGGGACAGGTCTGGGTCGGCGTCGACAGGTACGACTCCGGGCACGGCGTCGGCGCCTGGAACGAGTACCACAGCTCCGACTTCTTCACCGTTGGCAGCGAGGTCAGGCCGGTGTTGTGCCGGGACGTGTTGCGCGGTGCCGCGCAGTCGAAGGGCGCGACCGGCGAGATCGGGCTGGTGGTCCAGTTCATCTCGATGTACGGCAGGTTCGGCTGCACGCACATCGGCCAGCCGTAGTTTGCCGGCTCGTCCACGACCATCATCCGGCCGGTGCCGGCCGGCCCGCGCCCGACCTGCGGGGTCGAGGAGTCCGGCGAGTAGTCGGTGACGAACGCGACGTCGTTCTTGTCCACCGTGATGCGGAACGGGTTGCGGAAGCCCATCGCGTAGATCTCCGGGCGGGTCTTGTCACCCGGGTCGGCGGACTCGGCGAAGAGGTTGCCCGGCGGGATCGTGTACGACCCGTCCGGCTGGACGGTGATCCGCAGGGCCTTGCCCCGTAGGTCGTTGGTGTTGGTCGAGGACCGGCGGGCGTCCGCGAACGGCGCCTGGTACACGCCGGTGGCGCTGACCGAGTCGTTGTGCGGCGAGAACCCGCCGGAGCCGCCGGCACCGGAGGGCGTGTCGTCGCCGGTGACCAGCCACAGGTTGTTGTGCGAGTCGAACGCGATGTCGCCGGCGACGTGGCAGCAGGCACCCCGGTCGACCGGCACGCGCATGATCTGCTGCTCGGTCGCGAGGTCGAGCGAGGGCGTCTCCCCGTCCACGAACTTGAACCGGGACAGCTGGAAGTACCCCTTCCAGACCTCCCACGCGGCCGGGTCGGTGCTCGTGGTCGGCGCGGCTCCGGCCGGAGTGTTCAAGGTCGGCGCGTAGTACAGGTACACCCATTTGTTGGTCGCGAAATCCCGGTCGATGGCCGGCCCGTACATGCCGTCCTCGCTGTGCGTGTAGACCGGAATCTGGGCCAGGACCGTGGTGCTGTTGGTGGCCGGGTTGTGCAGGCGCACCCCACCGCGGCGGTCGGTCTGGATCACCCGGCCGTCGGGCAGCACATCGAAGCCGATCGGCTCGTTGACGTTCGGCTGGGCCCCGATGACGGTCATCTGGTAGTTGGCCAGCACGGTCGCGCCGCAGTCGCCGTCGGTCACGCCGGCCGCCCAGCGGATCGCGCCACCCAGGTGCGCGGCGAGGTCCTCGCTCCCGAAGCTTTCCGCCGTACCGCCCAGCCCGGTGTAGAACGAGCGGCCGCCCTGGTAGTCCTTGCACCAGGTGATGGGGTGGTCGGCGCCCATCGTGCCGCCGGTGTACGTGGTCTCGTCGACCGTGGCCAGCACGTGCGACACGCCGCGCACATTGGCGGCGAAGTTGTACCACCGGTCGGTGCGGTTCCACCGTTCGGGCAGCGTCTCCGAGGCCGGGTGCACCCGGTCGGCGACCTTGATCGTGGCCGGCGCGACCGCGGAGGCACCGCTGGCCCGCGCGCCGAGCACGTTGGTCAGGAACGACCAGCTGGGCTCGGCCTCGATCGCCGAGTGGATACCGACGAATCCGCCGCCATCGCGGTAGTACTCCTCGAACGCGGCCTGCTGGGCGTCGCTCAGCACATCGCCGGCGGTGTTCAGGAAGACCACGACGCGGTACTGCTGGAGATGTGCCCGGTCGAACTTCCGGGGATCACCGGTGACCTGCACCGCGAACCGCTGGGCGTTTCCGAGCTTCTGGATCGCGGCGACACCGGCCGCGGTGGACGAGGGCGTCGCGCCCTCGCTCTTGGTGAAGACCAGCACCTTGAACTGGTTGCCGGTGCTCCCGGGCGCGGGCTCGGCCAGAGCCGGGCTCGCGGTAGGGCCACCGACCAGCGTGGCGGCGGCCAGCGCGAGGGCACCGGCGGCAGCCAAGGCCCTTCGTCTGATTGAGGTCGTGTGCATCGGGCTCCTTCACGGGCCAGGACGCGGCCGGGCCCGTTTGGCAGGCAGCTGGAGCCGTCCGGACGCGCGGACGCGCCTCGGCGAGCTGCGAATACGGCTGGTTGGGGTCAGGACGCACGCGCCGCACGGCGACGCGGACGTCGGACACGCGGCCTCGCCGAAGATGCCGCCGGAGGTGGGAGCGAAGAGGGTGGGTTGTATCGCGGAAAGGGATGCCACACCCTCGCGCCGCCAGGCCTAGGGGTCGGTGCCAACGGAGCCCTTTGACCTTCTTGTGTCTAGGACGTTACAACACCGATTCCCAAAACTAAATACCCGTTCGCCTTGACTTCTGATCAGACTATGCAATCTTTCAGTCAATCGAACAAAAGCTATTCACGACCTGCAAAAAGCCACTCCGTCCACCCCAATAAGCGCCCACACGCCCCACGCGTTACACCCCCGCCCCAGCGCTCGCCCGAGAGGCAAATGGGCCCTACGGGCCCATACTCAAGCCCGCACCGCGAGGCGTCCGAGGGCTCGACCCAGACGCTTGTGGGGCCCCGTAGGGCCTTACTCGAACCGCAACCAGCACGCGAACCACGACCACGACACCGTGGGGGCGTCCGGGGCTCAGCCCAGACGCATGTCAGCCCGATCGGGCCTGCTCAAACCGCAACCAGCACGCGAACCACGACACCGCAACCAGCACGCGAACCACGACCACGACACCCTGGGGCGTCCGAGGGCTCGCCCCAGACACATGTCAGCCCCATCGGGCCCGCTCGAACCGCAACCGACACGCGGACCGCAACCACGGCCGTGGGGCGTCCGGGGGCTCGGCCCCCGGAGCAGATATGACAAGCGACGCCGGTCCGCGCTAACCGCGGACAGACGTCGCCCAAGCTTGTGGAGCTGAGGGGATTTGAACCCCTGACCCCCTCGATGCGAACGAGGTGCGCTACCGGTCTGCGCCACAGCCCCGCCGCTGGGCCGGAGCCCAGCAAGCCGTCCCGCTCGCCAGCAAACGTGGCAGCGGACCGGCGACAAGGCTAACAGGTCGCCCACCTTCACCGCGAATCAGATCCCGGCGTGCCGCGCTCACCGGATCTGGCCTGCGGAAAGCCATCAGGCCGAGTGCGCGGCCCCGGGGCGCCCGGCCTCGTAGGCCCGGCCGCGCAGCCCGCCCGCCCGGCGGTACGACACGGAGGGCGCCTGTACGCCGGTCTCCAGCCCCATCGCGGCCCGGCGCACCGCCTCGCGCTGTGCGGCCAGCCGGCGCTGCTGCTCGCGGCGCCACGCAGCGCGGCGGGCCTGCTCCCGCCGTACCTCCGCCTGGCGGGCCGCCAGCCACGCGGCCTCACGGGCCTCCTGGCGGCGCCGGCGGCGCTCCTGCAGCGCCCGGTTGCGCAGGTGCACCACGTACACCACCAGCAGCGTGCCGGTGACGCTGACGCTGATCCAGAAGCCGGGGCCGACCACGATGACGCCGACCAACTCGACCAGGTTGAGCAGGAAGAGCGCGGCGAGCACCCGGCGGCGCCGGTAGACCGCTGGCGTGTGGCGGCGCGTGGGCGGGCGGCGGCGTGGGCGGGCAGCCTTGGCCGGTACCGGGCGCAGGCGGCCACGGCGGCTCGTCGGGGCGGGCGAGACCGGGGCCGCCGAGACCGGGATACCGGAGACGGGCGCGGCCGGGCGGAGCGAGAGCACCACACGGGAGGCGCGGACCGGCCGGGCTCCGGGCACGGTACGGCGACGGCGGTGGCGTTGCAGCACCCGCGCCGTCGACTGCGCCCGCTCCGCCACCAGGCGCTCGGTCGCGTCGTACCGGCGTACCAGCGCCGGCGCGAGGGCGAGCAGCCCGGCGGCGGCGAGGACGGCGAGGAGCACCGAGGTCGGCACCCTCACCCCTCCCATCACCCTGACGGCGACCTGTCGCCACAGCAGCGCCGCCGAAGCCGTCACCGTTGTCCCAGTTAACTGAGGTTAAAGGGGCTGACCAGGAACAAGGGGCGCCGCGCCGCAGCACTCGGGGGCCAAAGATCAACGATGCCCCAAAGGACACGGACGGGTGGCGGGTCAGGCGGCGGTCGCGCGCAGGCGGTGCCACCGCGCCAGCAGGCCGCCGTCCGCCGCGACCTCCTCGCTCGTCAACGCGTACCCGATGTGGTCACGCCAGGCGCCGTCGATGTGCATGTACCGCGGGTGGTATGCCTCCTCGCGGAACCCGAGCTTTTCCACCACCCGCCGGGAGGGCTTGTTTTCCGGCCGGATGTTCACCTCGAGACGGTGCAGCCCGCCCGGGCCGAACGCATGGTCGACGGCGAGCGCCAGCGCGGTCGGGATCACGCCCTGCCCGGCCACGCGGGAGTCGATCCAGTAGCCCACGTACGCCGAGCAGAAGGCCCGCCGCACGATGTTGCCCAGGTTGAGGTGGCCGACCAGGTGGCCGCGCAGGCAGACCGCGAACGGCATGCTCTCGCCACGCCGGGCCGAGCGGCGCTGGTCGCGGTGCACGTACCGGAAGGCGGCCGGCGAGTTGAGCTGGTCCCAGGGGCCGGGCGGGGACGACTCCCACGGGGCCAGCCAGTCCTGGTTGGCGCGCCGCACCTCGGACCAGGTGCCCGCGTCGGAGCGCCGGTAGGGGCGCAGTGAGACGTGCCCGTCGGCAAGAACGACCGGCCACCCCGGCGTCACCGCGAAGATCATCTGCGCCGGTCCAGCAACAGCACATCCACAGTGGAGCCGGCGGTCGCGGTGGTGACCTTTTCGCCGAGCACCAGCAGCCCGTTGGCCTCGGCCAGCCCCGACATCGTGTACGGCCCGCCGGGAAGTGGCTGCACCGTGTAACCACCGCCGCGCCGCTCGGCCACGTGAGCCGGCCGGAACTCGCGCAGCCCCGCCGGCGACGGGACCGTCTCCAGCAGGTGGGCGCGCACGCTCGGCCGGAAGACCGGCTCGGCCCCGGCGAGCAACTGGATCGCGGGTCGGGCCAGCACCTCGAAGCCGATCAGCGCCGCTGCGGGTTCACCCGGTAGACACACGATCGGCACCTCCTCACCACCGACCGTACCGAATCCGAGGGTGGTTCCGGGATACAGCGCGACGTCCTGAAACGTCACCGCGCCGTCGCGCCGGGAGAGGATGCGGCGCACCATGTCGCCAGGCCCGTTGCCGGTACCGCCGGTGGTGACGATCAGGTCGGCGCGCAGCGTCTGGTCCTCGAGAAGCCCCCGCAGCCCCTCGGGGTCGTCGTCGCAGATGCCCACCCGGTACGCCATCGCGCCGGCCTCGACCGCCGCGGCGGTGAGCGCGTGCGAGTTGGCGTCGACCACCTGGCCGGGCTGGCTGGCCCGGCCCACGTCGACAAGCTCGTCGCCGGTGGCCACCACGACCACCCGCGGGCTGGAGCGGACCACCACGTGGCCGATGCCGGTGGCCGCGAACACGGCCACGAGTGCCGGGTTGACCTCCGTGCCGGCATGCGCCAGCAGCGTGCCGGCGGGCAGTTCCTCGCCGGCACGACGCAGCCCGTACCCCCGCTTGGGGGCCCGGAAGATCTCGACGGCGGCCATGCCCTGGTCGGTCCACTCCACCGGCACCACGACGTCGGCGGCGGCCGGCAGCGGCGCGCCCGCGGCGACCGAGAAACAGGTCCCCGCGGTGAGCCGCACCGGCCGCCAGCTTGCCGCACCGAGGTCACCCACGACGTTCAGCCGCACGCCGCTGGCCCGCAGCGCCCCGTCGAGCGACGCGGAGGCGCCGGCGACGTCCTCCCAGCGGGCCGCGTACCCGTCGATCGCGGCCTGGTCGAACGCCGGGTAGGCGTGCGCCGCCACCACGTCCTGGGCGAGCACGTTCCCATACGCCTGGGTGAGGTCGAGGTCGAGCGGTGGCAGCGGCCGCAACCTGCGCAGCACGCTGCCCAGGTAGTCGGCGAGCGGCGTCAGCTCGTTAGCGGCCGCCTCGGCATCGGCCGTGGATGTCATGTACGTGTCCCCACAAAGTTACGCAGCCACGAGGTGAACGCCTCGCCGAGATCCTCTCGCTGGGACGCGATCTGCACGACCGCCTGGAGGTAGCCAAGCGGCATGCCGGTGTCGTAGCGGGTGCCGCGGTAGACGATGCCGTGCACCGGCGTCCCTTGATCCAGCAGCATCGCCATCGCGTCGGTCAGCTGGATCTCACCACCGCTGCCCGGCCCGGTGCTCTTGATCGCCTGGAAGATCGCGCCCGGCAGGACGTACCGCCCGAGCACCGCAAGGTTGCTCGGCGCGTCTTCCTGCGATGGCTTTTCCACCAGGCCGGTCACCCGCACCACCTCGCCGATGTCGGCGACCTCCGGCTCCGGGTCGATGACGGAGGCGATGCCGTACCGCTTGGTCTCCTCGGGCGCTACCTCCATGAAGGACAGCACGATGCCGCCGGTGCGCGCCTGAAGGTCCAGCATCGCCGGGAGCAGCGGGTCGGCCAGGTCGACGAACTCGTCGCCGAGCAGCACCGCGAACGGCTCGTCGCCCACGTGCGCCTCGGCGCATCCCACCGCGTGCCCGAGGCCCAGCGGCTCGTGCTGGCGGCAGGTGTAGATGTCAGCGAGCTGGCTGGGCTTGCGCACGGCCGCCAGCCGCTCCTTGTCGCCCTTCTCCTCCAGCCGCGACTCCAGGTACGGCTGGCGGTCGAAGTGGTCGACCATCGATGTCTTGCCCCGCCCGGTAATGAGCAGGACGTCTGTGATCCCGGCGGCCGCGGCCTCCTCCACGATGTACTGGAGGACCGGCCGGTCGACCACCGGCAGCAGTTCCTTGGGCACCGCCTTGGTGGCGGGCAGGAAGCGGGTGGCCAGGCCAGCGGCCGGGATGACCGCCTTGATGGCTCGTCGACCAGAGGGGAGGGTGGTGGCTGCGTGCTCCGACATGCCGCGAGACTATCGGCCACGGCTCTGTCGCGGCGGGTGAGTCCCAGGTGACGCGCCGCCGGCCCGGGGCAGATTGTCATCCGGGGGTGCCGCGCCGGTCGGCACCGGTAGCTCCCGCGACTCTGGACGCGCACCGTCCGACGCGACCTGGTACGTGTCGCGACCGGCCGCTTTCGCCGCGTACAGGGCGTCGTCGGCCCCATCCAGCACCTGCGCGCCGGTCACGCCGTGGTCGGGATAGACGGCGATGCCGATCGAGACGGACACGCCGATCGATTGTTCGCCATACTCGACCGGCGTGTCGCGGATCGCCGCGCCGAGGCGCTGGGCCACGATCGCGCCGCCCCGCGCATCGGTCTCGGGCAGCAGTACCACGAACTCTTCACCCCCCTGCCGGAACGCGAGGTCCACCTCCCGCACCTCTGCTCGCACCCGCCGGGCGAACTCGGCCAGCACCGCATCACCCGCCGCGTGCCCGTACGTGTCGTTGACCTCCTTGAAGCGGTCGAGGTCGAGCGCGAGCACCGCGAGCATGCGCCCGAAGCGGCTGGCCCGTTCCACCTCACGACGTACGGATTCCTTCAGGTAGCGGTAGTTCCAGAGGCCGGTCAACGGGTCGGTGAGCGAGAGCCGCTGCGCCTCCTCGTGTACCCGCACGTTGTCGACCGCGACCGCGGCCTGCCCCGCGAACGTCCGGAGCGTGACCAGGTCCGCGTCGTCGAACTCGTCGAAGCCCAGCCGGTCGTACAAGGCGAGCACGCCCAGCGCGGGCGGATCGAGGTCCGTACCGCGGGTGGGGCTGGCGAAGGGCAGCGCAACGTACGTGAGGCAGCGCGGCTCCTGGTCCGTCATCGGCGGGCCGTCGCGGTCGACCCGCCCGCGCAGCGGCTCGCCGGTCGCGGCCACGAGACCGAGGAGGCCGCGGCCCACCGGTACCCGCAGGTCGGGTTCGTCGAGCCCTTCCGTGCACTGGGCGACGAGCGTGCCGTCAGCGGGGTCGAGAAGCAGCACCACGCCGGCCCGCGCACCTGTCGCGGCGAGCGCGGTCTGCAAGATCACCTGGAGAATGCGGTGCAGGTCGTGGGTGCTGGAGAGCGTGTCGCCGAGTACCGCCAGGTGGTTGCGGAGCTGGTCGCGGCTGGCGGTGAGCGCCCGTACGTACGACTGGGTCTCGCGGGTCATCCGGTTGAACGCGGCGGCCAGCCGCCCCACCTCGTCGCGGGCCCGTACCGGCACGCGGGCCGCCAGGTCGCCACCGGCCACCCGGTCGGCGGCGTGCCCGAGCTCGGCGAGCGGGCGGGTGGTCGAGCGGGCCAGCCACCAGGCCGCGAGCACCGCGAGCAGCCCGGCCAGCACCACCGCACCGATCAGCACCGCGTAGATCCCGTCCGGCTCGCTGCGCGGTACCGACAGGGCGAGCGGCAGCGGCTGGCCGGGCGAGGGGTCGATGCGCCGCACGTAGCGGCCGGGCGCGGACTCGGCGACGGCGTCTCCCCGTACCCCGAGGGCAGCCTGGACCACCGCCTCGCGGTAGCGGGTGGACTCGGTGGTGTAGGTCGGGCCGGCCCGCAGCGTCACCGCCGCGCCCGCGGCGTCGGCGAGCCGGCGGACGAAGGCCGTGTCGACGGTCTGCGCCACCTCGACCGAGCCGAGGACGACGCCGGCCGCGTCGCGCCGCTCGACCCGGACGGCGAGCGCCTGGAACCCGCCGGGCGTAGCGCCGGAGCAGTCGGCCCAGGGCCGCGCCGGGCCGCCGGGCGTGGTCATTCCGTCGACGTGTACCACCGTGGCGAGCCTGCGGCCGATGACCTGGTCGGCGACGGCGAGGCGCTGCTCCGGCGTCGGCGGTAGGGCGACGGCGTCGGCCACAGCGTGCAGCTGCTGGCAGAGCGCGCCTACCGAAGAATGGACGGTGGCGGCAGCGAAGGCCAGCCGGTCGACCGAGCGGTCCCGGCTCACCGCCGCCACGGTGGCACCCACGAAGAAGGCCCCGAGTAGCACGGGACCGAGCACGACCGCGAGGAAAGCGGTTGTCAATCGCCCACGGAGCGTCACAGTTGCCTCCTCAACTGGGATGCTGGCACAAGGACTAACTCAGGTGGGTTATGGCAGGAGTGTTGCGTGCCGGATTTATCGGATCTTCCGCGAAAGGCGACCCTCAGGGCCGCGCTGCTCGACCGTCGGCGGGCGCTGCCGGCTTCCACGCTGGAGGAGGCGTCCGCGCGGATCGCGGCTGAGCTTGGCACCCTGGTACGGCAGGAGGAGCCCAACTGCGTCGCCGCATATGTACCCGTCGGTCCGGAGCCGGGCGGCCCCGGCCTGCCCGAGGCGCTGGAGGGGATGCTGGGCACAGAGGGGCGCATGCTACTGCCGGTGCTGCTACCCGACCTCGACCTGGACTGGGCGCTCTACCACGGGCCGTACACGCTGACGCCCGGCCCGCACGGGCTGCGCGAGCCCAGCGGCCGCCGGCTGGGACCCGAAGGGATAACCACCGCGAATATGGTGGTGGTACCCGCCGTGGCCGTGGACCTGCGTGGCACGCGGCTTGGGCGGGGCGGCGGCTCCTACGACCGGGCACTGAGCCGGGTGTCGCCGGACACCCTGGTCATAGCGCTGTTGCACGACGGCGAGGTGGTCGAGCAGGTGCCGGACGAGCCCCACGACCGGCGGGTCAACGCGATAATCACTCCTAGCGAGGGCCTGGTGATGTTGCCCGCTTGAGGTGGACGCAACGGCCGTCGGTGGCGCATTATTAGCACTCGGATTAGTGGAGTGCCAGCCTGCGGAGGATCCGTTGCCCACCTACCAGTACGCCTGCACTGCGTGCGGCCACCAGCTCGAGGCGGTGCAGTCCTTCTCCGACGAGCCGCTGACCGAGTGCCCGGCGTGCGAGGGCCGGCTCCGCAAGCTCTTCAACTCCGTCGGCATCGTGTTCAAGGGCTCGGGCTTCTACCGCACCGACTCCCGCTCCTCGTCCGACAAGTCCGCTGACTCGTCGTCGACCTCGACGTCTTCGGACACGTCGTCTTCCTCGACCTCGTCCTCGTCGACCTCGTCTTCGAGCTCGTCGTCGGAGAAGTCGTCGTCCTCGACGTCTTCGTCCAGCTCAGCCAGCAAGCCCGCCGCGGCGGCGACCTCCTAGCAGATCCACCGGGTGCCCGGGTGTTATCCACACCCGGACCGGTTATCCACAGGCGCCTGTCCGGCGCGATCGGGCTACCCCGCCCGGGGCCTACCGTCCTGGGCCATGCGGGAGCCCACCCTCGACCCCGTACGCCGGCCTCGGCTGCCGCGCGGCCGCACGCTGCTGCGCACCGGGCTGATCGCCACGTTTCTGCTGACCGCGCTCGCCGCGCTCTTCGCCCGCGACCCGGCGCCCTCCTGCGCGCCACCGCCGACCGCCGCCGCTCCGGCACCGTCCGTCGATGCCAGCGGGCGCCTCGCGGTGCCGCCGGGCGCGGTCGGCGTGCCGGTGCGGCTTACCGAGCCCGCGGTGCTGGCGCTGGTCCACCCTGGAGATCGGGTCGACCTGCTGGCGGCGGGCAGCGCCACACCGCCGGCTTCGCCTAGCCGCGATTCCACGCTCCTGGCGCGCGACGCACTGGTGCTGGGTGTGGTGGGCGCCGACGGGGCGATACTCCTGGGGCTCGACCCGGAGCGGGCTCGCTCGATCGTCGGCCTGCCCGAGGGCACCCGCTTCGGCGTAATGGTGCGACCGAAGTGAACAGGTCAGTGATCAGTCCCAGTGGGGCGGCCGGTCCTCCAGGAGTCGGTCGTCGTTCGAATACGACAAGTCACCCCACCCGCGATCGGTGTCGTCGCGGGTCTGGTCCGGCAGCACCGGGAGGTCGTCCTCGTCAAGGTCGACCATGCGGTCTTGATCTTCGCGCAGGTCTTCCGCCCCGTTCACGGAAAGCAGCGTACCGAGGCATGGTTAACCGCGGGGGACAGGTTGGCGTTGATAGCGTCAGTGAGCGTGACGACCCGCAACGGCGGTCCGGCCGACGACGAGTTCTGGCGGCGGCCGGCAGATGGCGCCCCATCCCCGCCCGAGCCGCCTCCCGCCGAGCCGCCCGCACAGCCGTACCCCGGGCCGCCGCCGAGCGCACCGCCGCCGAGGGGATGGCGCCCGCCGGTCGTCCTTCAGCCGTCCGCGCCGCGCGAGCTCCCCGGCAGGACGATGCGGGGATCGAGGAAGAGGAGCGGAACGCACGCACGCTGACGTACGGCATCGGCATGATCGCCGCCGCCGTGCTCGTGGTGGTCATCTGCCTGCTCTGCTCGCGAGTGCTGTTCTGAGGTTCATCCAGGTTCCGTATGCCTTGCTGGTGGCCGATTCGCGTGCTGTTATTGCTAGATGCACGGCGAAGAGCTGCTGCGGTCACGCGGCCTGCGGGTGACCCGACCGCGTCTCGCCGTCCTTGATGTCCTCGCCGGTGGCGGCCACCTTGAGGTCGACGAGATCGCCCGGCGGGTGCGCACCCGCCTCGACTCCGTCTCCACCCAGGCGGTCTACGACGTGCTCGGTGCCCTCTCTCGCGCTGGCCTCGCCCGGCGGCTCGAGCCGGCCGGCAGCCCCGCCCGCTACGAGGCCCGCGCCGGTGACAACCACCACCACGTCGTCTGCCGCGGCTGCGGCGAGGTGGCCGACATCGACTGCGCCGTCGGTGAGGCCCCGTGCCTCGACCCCAACGTCTCGCACGGCTTCGAGATTGACGAGGCGGAGGTCACATTCTGGGGGCTGTGCCCGGCCTGCCAGTCCCGCAAGACCGATGACATCTGAGGATCTCGGGCTCTTCGGCCCTGACTCGGTGAGTTGGCGGGTGCACGAGGAGCCCATCCTCTTCGTCGCCGGCCTGCGCTCGCTCTACCTCCAGGCTCTGCACCCCCTGGCCGTGGCGGCCGTGGTGCAAAACTCCGACTACAAGAGCGACCCCTGGGGCCGGCTTGTCCGCACCTCGCAGTACGTCGCCACCACTATCTACGGCACCACCGCCCAGGCCGAGGCCGCCGGACGCCGGGTGCGCGCGCTGCACGCTCGGCTGCGCGGCACCGATCCGAGCACCGGTGCCGCGTTTCGGGTCGACGAGCCTGACCTGCTGCGCTGGGTGCACGTCGCCGAGATCGAGTCCTTCGTCTCCACGGCCCGCCGCGCGGGCGTGCCGCTGAGCGCGGCCGACATCGATACGTATTACGCCGAGCAGCGCCGCGCCGCCGCCCTCGTGGGCCTCGACCCCGCCACGGTGCCCGGCAACGCCGCCGAGGTGTCCGAGTACTACGCGCGCGTCCGCCCCGAGCTGGGCATGACCAAGGCTGGCGCCGAGACCTTCCTGTTCCTCAGCCACCCGCCGCTCCCGTGGCGGCTGGGCCTTACCCCGGTTCGCCTCGCGTACATGGGTGTCGCCGCCACGGCGTTTTCGCTGCTCCCGCCCTGGGCCCGCCGGATGTACGGCGCGCTCGGCCTGCCCCTTGCCGACGTCTCGGCCGACGTATCCGTGCGCGGGCTGCGGCTGCTGCTGTCCGCGCTGCCCAAGCGCTACCGCAGCGGCCCGATCCACAAAGGCGCCATGGAACGTGCCGCCCGCGCCCGGCAGGCCGCCGACCTCGTCGCCAGCTGAGCCCAAAATCGTTGGACGGCGCGGGCCGTCAGGACCATCGTGGGCCGCATGCGGCAAGAGGAGATCTGGCGGCAGGAGGACCTCTGGGACGTCGAGGCCGCCCAGAGGTACGACACGCCCGGCAGCGGCATGTTCGCGGCGCAGGTGCTGGGGCCGACCGTCGACCGCCTGGCCGAGCTCGCAGGCGACGGGCGGGCGCTGGAGTTCGCGATCGGCACGGGCCGGGTGGGCGTCCCACTCGCCGAGCGGGGAGTGCCGGTCACCGGCATCGAGCTGTCCCGCCCGATGGTCGACCGCCTACGCACAAAGGTGGACGAGACGGCACTCCCGGTCATCGTCGGCGACATGACCACCACGGTCGCCCCGGGCGAGTACACACTCGTCTATCTCGTCTTCAACACCATCTCCAACCTGCTCGACCAGGCCGCACAGGTCGCCTGCTTCCGCAATGCCGCCCGCCACCTCGCGCCCGGTGGCCGCTTCGTGATCGAGCTGTGGGTGCCCGAGCTGCGCAAGCTCCCGCCGGGCCAGGAGGCCGTCGTCTGGCAGATCGAGCCGGGGTACATCGGCCTCGACACCTACGACGTGCTGCGCCAGCACGTGGTCTCGCACCACGTCAGGTACGGCGCAGGCAAGGAGGCCCGGCTGACCCGCAGCCCGCACCGCTACATCTGGCCCGCCGAGCTCGACCTGATGGGCCAGCTGGCCGGCTTCGAGCTGGAGAGCCGGCACGCCGACTGGTCCGGCGCCGAGTTCACCGAGGACTCGCGCTCGCACGTCTCGGTCTACCGCCTCTAAAGATCTTTCGGGCTCGGGGCCATCGGGCCTGTCCACATTGGCGGTCGCAGAAACTTCACAAAAATGGAGATTTGAGCTACCGCGACGTCCGCTGTGGTCCGGACCGCTGCTCCCGCGGCCTCACCCTCCGCGGTTCACGATCCCACCCGCCGGCATGGCCGGCCCCCGCGCAATGAGCAGCACTGGCCGATCTTGAGCACGATCCGACGGATCGTGGTATTTCGCTGCGCCTATGGCAGCAGTTGAGTACCACGATCGCCGGGTTGCTCCGACCTCATCGTGCGGATCAAGGGAACCAGGTTTCTGGGTCGCCGTAGGGCCGCCAGCACCCGGCTGTGAAGCCTGCCGGGTCGGCGGTCCAAGCCCAACCCGGGTCCTCATTTCGCGAGCTGTCGAGCTGGGCGCGTGGTCGCGCCCAGCCACAGAACCACGACACAACCTTGACTTCGGACGCGGACCCCTTGCCGCCAGGGTGCTGGGCGCATCGATGCGCCCAGCTCGAGAGGCACTCGGCCGCGACACCCTGAGGACCGTGCCGGTGGCCGGGAGGCTGGCCCACCACCGGCCGCACCGCGCCGCTGTCCGTCTCCATCGCGCAGCCGCTGCCGGGCGCCAGCGGCGCGTGCTTCTCGGTCGAGACCACCACAGCGTCGGTCGACGCACCGCTGGACGCCGGCATTGGTGACGTGCGCAGCTGTCGAGCTGCCACGTCTACGCGCCCAACCGCGCAGCGAGGCCAACGTCGGGGCTTGGACCGCAGACCCGGCGGCAAGCCCTCGGATCAGCCGACCACGACCCCTGGGGGTGAGCTTGCCGATCGCGAAGGGTGAGGCTGCGGGAGCAACGGTCCGAACCACGACGAACGTCGCGGTAGCTCAATCTCCTTGGTTTTGGATCTTTATCCGAGGCACGAGCCCGGGGCCAATTTGAACCCAAAGCTCTCTAGGCGTCGTCGACCGCCGGGGTCAGCACGCGCTCGACGGCGGCCCAGGGCTCCTTGGTCGGGGCCTCGGCGCCGGCCGGGCAGCTCTTGCGGAAGTCGCACCAGGTGCAGATCGGGCCGGGCGACGTCGGGAAGGCCTCGTCGGGGTCGCCGCCCTCGGCGACCGACCGCTCAGCGGCGACGATGTCGCGGGCGGTGTCTTCCGCGCGGGCGACCTGCCGGGCCAGCGACTCCGGCGTGTGCTCGTGCGCGGCCACGGTGCCGGAGGGCAGGTGGTGCAGCTCGACCGTGCGGCACGGGCGGCGGAAGACCCGCTCGGCCGCGTACGCATACAGCGCGAGGGCCTGGGAGCCGCGGGCGTCGTCGGAGTCGAGGCCGGTGCGGCCAGTCTTGTAGTCGACGATCGCCAGCTCGGGTCCATCGGGCCCGGGGCGGGAGTCGATGCGGTCGGCACGGCCGTTGAACGCCAGCACCGACGTCTTCACGGCCACCACGCGCTCGACCCCGAGCGGCTCGGTGGCCGGGTCCAGCGTCTCCACATAGGACTCGAGCCACTCCAGCGCCCGGCGGAAGGCGAGCCGCTCCTGGGCCTCGTCGCGGTAGCCCTCGCGCACCCACGTGCCCTTCAGCAGCGTGGGCAGCGCCTCGGGGCGACGGCGGTCGACCGGCAGCGCGAACCAGTTGCGCAGGGCGGTGTGCACGCTGGCGCCGAGCGAGTTGTGCGCCCAGGGCGGACCCTTCGGCGGGGTCGGACGGTCTACATAGGAATACCGATAGCGGCGCGGGCAGTCCTCGTAGGAGCCGAGCTTGCTGGGCGTACAGACGAAAAGTCGCTCCGGCATGCCCTCGAAGCCGAGCTGCTCCGGCTCTGACCGGCCGGCACCGCCGCGCGGACGCGGGGTCGCGGAATATGCCCTACGCACCCGACGATCCTCCCACCGCTGTACGACATCGCGCCGCCCGCCACGGCGGGACATCACCCGCCGTTCGTGTACTCCTGCACGAAAGCGGCCACCGCGTCGGCGATCAGCTGTACCGCGATCGCGGCCAGCAGCAGGCCCGCGATGCGGGTCAGCACCTCGATGCCGCTCGGCCGGAGCACCTTGACGATGCCACCGGAGAAGCGCAGCACCAGCCACACCACGGCCATTGCCGCGACGATCCCGACCGCTACCGCGACGTAGTCGGCCGCGCCGTCCGACCGCTGGACGAAGAGCATCGTCGCCACGATCGCGCCCGGACCGGCGAGCAGCGGCGTACCCAGCGGTACCAGGGCGATGTTGGAGGTGACCTGCTGGTTGGGGTCGCCGGTGCGGCCGGTGAGCAGCTCCAGCGCGATCAGGATCAGCAGGAGGCCGCCGGCGCCCTGGAGCGCGGGCAGGTCGACGTGGAGGTAGTCGAGCAGGTTCTGGCCGGCCACCGCGAAGACCACGATCACCCCGAACGCGAGGGCGACGGCCTGGGTACCGGCCCGGTTGCGCTCGCGGGCGGCGAGGGTGCCGGTGAGGGCGAGAAAGATCGGCACCATGCCCGGCGGATCCATGATCACGATGAGGGTGACGAACACCTCGCCGAACAGCTTGAGATCCACATGGTCACGCTAGAGGACCGATCAAGGCCCTAGTACAGGTACGCCCGTGGCGGCCGCGATGATCGCCTCGTAGGCCGCCGTCTCCGTGGTGAACGCGCCGAGCTTGACCTGCTTGTGCGCGCCATGAAAGTCGGAGGAGCCGGTGGCCACCAGCCCGAGGTCCGCGGCGAGCCCGCGCACGTGGTCGCGCTCGGCGGGCGAGTGTGCCTCGTGGTCGGCTTCCAGGCCAAAGAGGCCGGCCGCCGCCAGCTCCACGATCATCGAGTCGGGCACCACCGCGCCGCGCTTGGTCGCCTTGGGGTGGGCGAACACGGGTACGCCGCCCGCCTCGCGCACCAGCCGTACCGCCGTGAAGACGTCCGTGTCCTCTCTGGGCACCCGGTAGCGCTGGCCCAGCCACTGGTCCTCGAAGGCCTCGTCTGTATCGGCCACAAGTCCGGCCCGGATCAGTGCCTGCGCGATGTGCGGCCGCCCGACGGTGCCGCCGCCGGCGTACTCGCGTACCTCGTCCCAGGTCACGCCGAACCCGTCCACGCGCAACCGCTCGACGATGCGCTGTGCCCGCTCCTCGCGGCTGCGCCGCACCCGGGCCATCTCGGTCACCAGGGGCGGCACGGTGGGGTCGAAGAGGTACGCGAGCAGATGCAGCGGGATCGCCGGCGACTGGCCGTTCCACTGGCAGGAAAGCTCGGCGCCACGCACCAGCGCGAGGCCGTCGGGCCGAGCCTCCGCAGCCGGCACCCAGCCGGCCGTGGTGTCGTGATCGGTGATCGCGAGTACGTCCAGCCCAGCGGCAGCACCAGCGGCGATCAACTCGGCCGGGGTGAGGGTGCCATCGCTGGCGGCGGAGTGGGCGTGCAGGTCGATGCGCATCAGACAAGCATGGGGTCCACCACAAGCAGCCTGTCGTTGGTACCCACGCCGGACACCGGGACCTCTTCGACCTTCGGCTCCCGGCCCGCCTTGACCCGCATGAGGTCGCCGTCGCGGGAGACGTGCACAAGCGTGCTGCCGCCGGCCCAGGCTGCCTGGTCGCTCAGCTCAGGACCGGCATCGGCGGCACCGGCCTTGCCCTCGAAGACCAGGCGCAGGTCGACAAGCCGCGCCCGCCCGCCGCCATCGGCCACCAGCCAGTGGCCGTCGGGCGAGACAGTGCCGAGGCCGCTTGCGTTGAGCTGGAGCGTGCAGGCCGTCTTGAGCACGTTCAGCGCGTTGACCGCGTCGAGGAGGGCGAGGCACGGACGGTCGCCCGTCTCGGCGGAGACCTGGCCGACGACGGTACGGCCGTCGGGCAGCGGCCCGTAGATCTCGGAGGTGCTCGCCTTCCACGCCGGCTTGTACGGCGTGCCGCGCCGGGGCCACCACACGTCGAAACCGGCCCGCTCGGCTCCGGAGGCACCGCGCTCCATGACCACGCCGTGCCCGACGAAGCTCACCGGAAGCCCTTCCGCCGGCGCGGAGGCCTGGGTGGCGTCCTTGAGCGTGCCCTGGTCGACGATCGCGCTGAACAGCCGCGCGCTGTCCCGCCAGGCCACCCGGCGGCCGTCGGGCGCCAGCACCACCGCGTCGACCGCGTGGAGCACCTGGACGGAGGAGCCGTCGGACGCCACATACCAGAGCGTGGAGCCGCCGGACGGTGGGACGCCGACGACGAGCCAGCCCTTGGTGGCCTGGTGCGTCTGCGTGACGGTGCCGACCTGGGGCAGCGTGATCGCGGTGCCGGTCGTCGTGCGCAACTGGCTGGCGACCACAAGGTCGACCGGCACGTCGGTGGCGGACATCTTGTCGAGACCAATGGTGCCGTTCGGGACCGGGACGGCCGTGGTCGGCTCGATCGCCGGCAGTGACTGGACGATCTCCGGGGGCGGCTCGTCGACCCAGGCGGGCCCCGCGTAGCGCTGGTTGTCGGGGTTGAGCTGGACGACGCCGGCGGTGGCGGCAGCCGTGGCGGCGACGAGCAGGGCGGCGCCCACGATCGAACGGCGCCGGTCGATGACGCGCCCCTTGCCGATCGCGCGGCCGGCCGGGTCGTACCGGCCCACCGCGTGCCCCGGGTCTGCGGCCCGCGCCAGGGTCTCCCGCAGTGCCCGCTCCAGATCGTCCGATGCCACGCCCAATGGACGCCTTGGCGGCGGGCCCAGGTTGTCCGGCTCGCGCATCATCACCCGCGCTCCATCCCGGCGGCCGGTGCGGGGATCGGCATGGCCGGCACGACCTGCGACGGCCGCGCGCGGGTGGGGGTGGGAGTGGGACCGGGCTCCGGCGCCCTGCTGGCCGGCACCCGCTTCGTCCGCGCCGGGGTCTCGGAACCCGCTTCCGCCGAACTCCCCGCGCCGGCGGCCGCCAGCCCCGAGGCGGCGCCCTCGGCGCCGAGCCGCTGCCGCAGAGTATTCAGGGCGCGGGAGGTCTGGCTCTTCACCGTGCCGGTGGAGATGTCGAGCAGGGCAGCGGTCTGCGCCTCGGTCAGGTCTTCGTAGAAGCGCAGCACGAGCACCGCGCGCTGGCGGGCCGGGAGCGCCTTGACGTGCCGCCACAGAGCGTCGCGCTCGAGCTGCTCCTCGATCTGGTCGGGGGCCGCCCGCTCGGGGAGGACCTCGGTGGGGCGCTCGCCGTGCCAGCGCCGCCGCCACCAGCTTGTCGCGGTGTTGACCAGGACACGCCGCGCGTACGGCTCCACGGCCTCGATCTCGCCCAGCCGCTTCCACGCAAGGTACGTCTTGGTGAGGGCGGTCTGGAGGAGGTCTTCGGCGGTGGCCCAGTCACCGGCGAGCAGGTAGGCCGTGCGAAGCAGGGCGGCGGAGCGTGCCGCGACGAACTCGCGGAACTCCTCCTCCATTTCCTGCCTGGCGGCCGACACTCATCGCCTCCCCGTGATAGGTGCCCTTCCGAAGGTTGTCACAGCCCCTGCACAAGGGCCATGGCACGGACGGGCAAACCACCGCCGGCTGCGGTAACGAAAGTGTGGAGGTCGGGGCGGCGTCTGTCAGGCGCCGTCTTCGGCCGGGCTTTCTTCGGCCTTGCCGAGGCGCGCCTCGACAGCCTGCGGCTCGTACATCTCCTCGACGACGCGGAGATAGAGCTCATTGGGGTTGGGCAGGTGCTTGACCTCGCGAAGCGCCTGGTCCTGGCCGGCCGACTCCAGCACGAACGTGCCGTAGTTGAGCAGGCGGCCGAGCGGGGATTGCTCGTACTTCATGTCGGTGACGCGCAGTAGCGGCATCATGCCGACCTTGCGGGTGACGATGCCGTTGACCACCATGACCCGCTTGTTGGTCAGGATGAACCGGTCGAAATACCAGTCACCGATCTGCCACGTGACCCAGCCCATCACGGCGAACCAGAGGATGACCGCGGCCGTGGTGAGGCCGTTGACATCCTGCCGGGCGAGGAAGCCGGACAGGTAGCCGAGCGCGAACGTCGCGACGGTGCCGATCAGCAGCGGCGTGGTCAGGTGGATCCAGTGCCGCTTCCACTCCCCACGGTAACGCTCCGTAGGGAAAAGGTATCGGGCGACCAGCGAGCTGGGCTCGTCCTCCAACGGCAGCACGCGCCGCGGCCCGATCGGCATACCGGCGGCATCGACCCGCAGGCCGGCCAGCTCGTCCTCGGAGAACTCGGGCGGCAGGTAGCTCCCGCGCCCACTCTCCCCGTAGTCCGCACCCTCGGAGTAGGCCGTGCCGTCCGAATAGGAGGCCCCTCGGGAATACGCCGCGTCCTCGCCGTAGCCGGGACCGTCACCCCGCGTACGCGGGATGGGCTCCGTGTCGCGCTGGCGACGCAGTCGTTCGGGCTCGTCAGGGTCGTCGGGGGGTCCGCCCGGTGCGCTGCCCATGAGTGACTATGCGATCAGGCTGGTTACGAAGTCGCCAAGGCCTTGTGCAATGTCGGCGGCCGTGCTGCCCAGAGCCTGGAACACGTCCGCCGCTGAATCAGGCCGGTACGCGATGAAAAACAGCAGGAACGCGACTCCACCCCAGAGGAAGATCTTCTTGATCATTGCAGGGCCGTCCCTCCGCACTGCAGCCGCCGAGCCGGTGTCGGCAGTACCCAGAGTATCAGTCGAGCGTCATTACGTGTTGATCCAAGTCCACTGGAAAACGCGCTCACGCTCTCCCGTGCAAGTACGGCGAAGGTGCGCCGTACACAAGCTCGGGCGGCAACCACTCGGAGATGTCGTGCAGCACGACATGCTCCGCGAGGAGGTAACCCGCGCTCGCCGGCCAGGCTATCGCATACAGCCACATCCCCCTGGCTTCCCCAGCGTAGGCGCACCGATCCGTCGGCGACTTCACAGACCAAAGTGGAGTCGGATGACCGCCCACTTTGATCTTCGCGTGAGGTCCACCGTGGTCACCCCCGGGCGAGCCCTCGTCGCCCAGCGCGTCGGCGATCAGCGCACCCGGATCCGGGCCCGGAAGGCCGCCGAACCGGTTGCCCAGCCCGACGCCCGGCTCCTCCGCCACGAACACCAGATCGGCCGGCCCGCCACGCAGTGGGGACGGCCCGCTACAGGCCACAGCTGTGGCGCGCACGCCCGTGCGGTCGTCACCGGCCCAGGCCACCCCGGTCATCGTCCAGCCCGGCGGCAGCGGCCAGGGGCACCACGCCGGGACCGGTGGCCGGCCGCTCGCCTCCTGCGCCTTTTCGACCGCGGCAAGCACGCCCGCCACGATGTCGGCGCCCACGTGCTCGGCGACGTGCAGCGGTGGCACCGGGCCGTCTTCGTCGCAGCGCCAGTCGGTGTGCATCAGGTCTGGCGGTCGCACCGGACCGCCACATCTCGGGCAACTCATCTCAATGCCCACCTCCCTACCCTGCGGGCCGCACCGCCTTCCCGTCAAGGTCTTCAGAGGCTGGCGGGGCCTCCGGCGGGGGTGGGCCGGCGTGCGCGCGGATCCAGGCGTGCATGGCGATTCCGCTGGCCACGCCCGCGTTGATCGAGCGGGTGGAGCCATACTGAGCAATCGAGAAGACCTCGTCGCAGGAGGCTCGCGCGACGTCCGAGAGCCCCGGTCCCTCCTGGCCGAAAAGCAGCACACACCGCCGCGGCAGCGTCACCGCCTCCATCGGGTGCGCACCGGGCAGGTTGTCGATACCCACCACCGGCAGTTCCTGCACATGCGCCCAGGCGACGAACTCTTCGATCGTCTCGTGGTGCCGTACATGCTGGTAACGGTCAGTCACCATTGCGCCCCGCCGGTTCCACCGGCGCCGCCCGACGATGTGGACCTCCGCGGCCAGAAACGCGTTGGCGTTGCGCACGACAGTGCCGATGTTGAGATCGTGCTGCCAGTTTTCGATCGCCACGTGGAAGTCGTGCCGCCGCTCGTCGAGATCGGCCACGACCGCCTCGCGCCGCCAGTACCGGTAGCGGTCGACCACGTTGCGCCGGTCACCCTGCGCGAGCAGCTCAGGGTCAAAGCGCGGATCGGCCGGCCACTCACCTGGCCACGGCCCGACGCCGACCTCAATCTCATCGCCACTCACGGTCATCAGAGGGTACGGCCTACGCCCGGCCGCCCAAAGCGGCGGGCGGGCCGATGCCCTCAGCGCAGGGCGAGAGCGCGCGCCAGGTCGTCGAGGAACCGCCGCTCGGCCTCGCTGACCTGCTCACCGCCGAGCCCCAGCAGATCGCCGAAGCGGGCCGCGCCGCAGACCCGCGCGGCCACCGACTGCACCCACTGGCGATATGCCGCCGAATCGGCCGGGTCGGCCCGGGCGGCCAGCACCCCGGTCGCCCGGCGGCAGGCTTCCAGCACCTCGGCGAAGCCAGCGGCCCGGTCGGTGAACTCCTCCGCCGTGGGCCGATCGTCGTCGGCCTCGGCGTAGATGGCGGAAACGACGGCCCGGACCAGATCACTGTCGAACGCCCGCCCGGCGGCGATCGCGTCGAGCCCGGCGAGGCCTTCAGCGACCGTACGGCGGGCGCCGTCCGGCTCGGCGGATGTGGCTGCCACGATCACCCGCGCGGGCAGGTGGGTCAGCAGCTCCCACTCGCCCGGTGCGAACGCCATCGCGGCGACCTGGCCGGCGGTGCCTGGAGAAGGTTGGTCTGCGGACTGGTTCGGCATAGCGACCTCCCGAGGTCAGCATATGCCCAGTTTTGCGGCGATGCGTGGCTTGCGGTGCAGGCCTGCGTGTCGGAGGTTTCAGATCTTCGCTTCGGGGAAGCTGGGCCGGTCCGGGTCGGCACCGCCGAGCACCGCGGGATGGCGGGCCCCTGGGGGCTCGGCGCCGTTTCGAAACTGACCCCGGACGCAATGAGCGGCGGGGCCCTCCCCGGCACCCGCCGCCCACGCTTTGATGAGTCGATTTTGCCGTGCAACTCGCACTGACGAAAGGTTTCAGGGGGAGACGGAGGTCACAGTTATACCTTTGTGACATTACAGTTAGTGAAGGACGAGTGACTTACCACCCAGCGTTGTCGATCTCCACCGGCTACACCAGCCAGGACGTTCGAAGGTTTTCTGTGTTACGGTCAGGTAAATCCGTGGGATCGCTCCCATCACCATCGGTGACGCTCCGATCATCGCCGTTGGTCACTGTTCGGACGGGCCCGGCAGGTCGCTGACATAACCCCTGGTGAGACCCGCCACGCCGCGCCGGGTGTCCGGTTCGACGGGAATGCAGGCCCGCCTCGCTAGGTTTCAGTACCCGTAGGCGACATCCCTGTGATCGGAGAGATCAAATGGCGACCGTTGAGCTGACCACGACGAACTTCGACGAGGTGACCAGCAAGGACGGCACCGTACTGGTCGATTTCTGGGCCAGCTGGTGTGGTCCCTGTGTCCGGTTCGCGCCGATCTACGAGCGCTCCTCGGAAAAGCACCAAGACATCGTGTTCGGCAAGGTCGACACCGAGGCGCAGCAGGAGCTCGCGGCCAAGTTCGAGATCCGGTCGATTCCGACCATCATGGCCATCCGCGACGGCGTGATCGTGTTCGCGCAGCCCGGTGCGCTGCCCGAGTCGGCGCTCGAGTCGCTGATCGAGCAGGTGCAGGGGCTCGACATGGACGACGTCCGCAAGAAGCTCGCCGCGCACAACCACTGACAAGCCTTTCCCGCACCGCAGAGGGCGCCCCGCACCGTTGAGGGGCGCCCTTGCTCATGCGGGTACGCCTCAGGCCACGTGGGCCTCGTACGCCGCGATCGTGTCCGCCAGAATCTCCGCGCCCGGGCGGGCCCACAGGTCGGCGTGGAAGACCTCCACCTCGACCGGCCCGGTGTAGCCCGCCGCGTCGACCGCCTCGCGGAAGCGCCGCAGCTCGATGCAGCCCTCCCCCGGCAGCCCTCGCCCCAGCAGCACGCCCTCGGGCAGCGGGGTGATCCAGTCGGCGGCCTGGAAGCTGGCGATCCGCCGCTCCCGGCCGGCCCGCGCGATCTGCGCCCAGACCGAGTCGTCCCACCACACGTGGTAGGTGTCGACGACCACGCCGACCGCCTCGGCCGGGTACGGCGCGGCGAGGTCGAGCGCCTGGCCGAGGGTGGAGACCACGCACCGGTCCGAGGCGAACATCGGGTGCAGTGGCTCGATCGCCAGCTGGACGCCCGCCTCCACAGTGGCCGGCACAAGGCGACCGATCGACTCGCCGATGTGACTGCGGGCCGCGTCGATATCGCGGCTACCGGGCGGCAGCCCGCCTGAGACAAGCACGAGTACCGGCGCCCCGAGCACCTGCGCCTCTTCCACGGCGCGACGATTCTCCTCGTACCACTGCGGGTTGTCGAAGAAACCCCCGCGGCACAGTGAGGTGACCTCGATCCCGGCGTCTTTCACGAGCGCCGCGGTCTTCTCCAGGCCAAACTCCGCGACCTGCCCGCGCCACAGCCCCACCCGCGTGACGCCGGCCTCGACACAGCCGGCGACGAGGTCCGGGATCGGCCACCGGTTGGCCGTCGCCTGGTTGAACGAAAAGCGCGTCACAGCTCGGGAATCTCCATGCGGCGGCCCTCTCGCGCGGACCGCAGACCGAGCTCGGCGAGCTGGACGCCGCGGGCGCCGGCCCAAAGATCCCAGGTGTACGGCGCGTCCTCGACCACGTGCCGCAGGAAGAGCTCCCACTGCGCCTTGAAGCCGTTGTCGAACTCCTCGTTGTCCGGCACGACCTGCCACTGCGAGCGGAAGTCCTCGGTGGCCGGCAGGTCAGGGTTCCACACCGGCTTGGGGGTGGTGGCGCGGTGCTGGACGCGGCAGTTGCGCAGACCGGCGACGGCACTCCCCTCGGTGCCGTCCACCTGGAACTCCACCAGCTCGTCGCGGTAGACCCGGACGGCCCACGAGGAGTTGATCTGCGCGACGATGCCGCCCTCGATCTCGAAGATCCCGTACGCCGCGTCGTCGGCCGTCGCGTCGTAGCCCACGCCGGCCTCGTCCCAGCGGCGGTCGATGTGGTTGGTGACGTGTGCGGTCACCGCCTTGACGGTGCCGAAGATCTGCTCCAGCACGTAGTGCCAGTGCGGGAACATGTCCACTGTGATGCCGCCGCCGTCCGCGGCCCGGTAGTTCCACGAGGGACGCTGGGCGGCCTGCCAGTCGCCCTCGAAGACCCAGTAGCCGAACTCGCCGCGCACCGACAGGATGCGCCCGAAGAAGCCGCCCTCGACGAGGCGGGCCAGCTTGCGCAGGCCAGGCAGGAAGAGCTTGTCCTGCACGACGCCGTGCTTGATGCCCGCGGCATCGGCGAGACGGGCCATGTCGACGGCGGTGGCCAGGTCTTCGGCGATCGGCTTCTCGGTGTAGATGTGCTTGCCCGCGTCGATCGCGGCGCGCAGTGCCTTTTCCCGCTGGGCGGTCACCTGGGAGTCGAAGTAGACCTCGACGTCCGGGCGGGCCAGCGCGGCCGTCAGGTCGGTGGTCCAGTCGGTGAGGCCGTGCCGATCGGCGATCTCGCGGAGCTTTGCCTCACTCCGGCCGACGAGCACCGGCTCCGGCCACAACCGTGTGCCGTCGCGCAGCGGCAGCCCGCCCTGCTCGCGGATCGCGAGCAGCGACCGCACCAGATGCTGCCGATATCCCATCCGGCCGGTCACGCCGTTGAGCGCGATGCCGATCGTCCTGCGGGCCATGCGGAGGTCCAATCGTAGCGAGGTAAGCGCTTTCCTCGATCACCGTACTGGCGATCCCCGTTGCGCTGCAAGGCCTTTCCTACATATGGGCAGGTCCACGGTATTCTCAATCGGCAAGTGGCCCTGGAGCCTGCCTCCTGGATCTCGGTGGAGCAAGGCGAGGTCCAGGCGGCCTTCGGGCGACCGGTGCTCGTGTGCGTGAGTCGGAGGGTTCGGATGGCGACGCTGGCCGATGTCGCGCGGCGCGCGGGCGTATCGCCGGCCACCGCGTCACGGATCATCAACGGCAGCCCCAAGCCGGTCACCGACGCGCTCCGCGAGCGGGTGCTGGCCGCCGTCGAGGAGCTCCAGTACGTGCCGAACGCGCACGCCCAGCTCCTGGCCCGCTCGCACCGTACGGCGATCGGCGTGATCGTCCACGACGTCTCCGACCCGTACTTCGCGGAGATCACCCGGGGCCTCCAGCGGGTCGCCACCGCGCACGGCCGCCTGGTGATCATCTGCAACAGCTACCGCGACCCGGTCAAGGAGCTTGAGTACGTCGAGCTGCTCCGCGCCCACCAGGTCGCCGCGATCGTGCTGGCCGGCTCCGGCTACCACGACGAGGAGTTCACGAAGGCGCTCGACGGCAAGCTCCGGGTGTACGAGAGCACGGGCGGCCGGGTCGCCGTGATCGGGCGGCACGAGCACGCCGGCGACGCGGTGGTGCCGGACAACGAGATGGGTGGCTACCTGCTCGCCAGCCACCTGTACGAGCTCGGCCACGAGCAGATCGGCGTGATCGCCGGGCCGAAGCAGCTCACCACCACCACCGACCGGCTCGCCGGCCTGCGCCGAGCGGCCCGGGAGTACGGTCGCAAGCTGCCCGCCTCCTGCGTGGCGTACGCCGACTTCGACCGCACCAGCGGCGCCGACGCGGCCGCCACACTCCTGGACGCCGAGCCCAGCCTCACCGCGCTCGCCGCGCTCAACGACTCGATGGCGATCGGCGCGCTGTCACTGCTCCGCTCCCGCGGCATCGCGGTGCCGGAGCGGGTCAGCGTCATCGGCTTCGACGACATGCCGATCGCCCGCGACGTGACGCCGGCGCTGACCACCGTACGGCTGCCGCTTGTAGACATGGGCGCCCGGGCGATGACCCTCGCCCTGGAGGAGCCGGCCGATCGCGTGGCGCCCCGGATCGAGCAGGTGGGCGCCGAGCTGGTCCGGCGGGACAGCACCGGCGCGCCGGCGTAGCTGCTTGCGTTCTGCTCGTACACATGTTCGAATAGGCTGCATGCGCTGGGACAACCTGTCGGCTCCCCCCGACGGGGAGGTCCCGGATGGGCCAGCGCCAGCGGCTCCACCCCTGCCGCTGGCGCTGCCCGGAGCGGTGGCCCGCACGTTCGACACACCGGGCTTCGCCGGCATGACGTTCTACGAGGTGCAAGCCAAGAGCATCATCAACCGGGTTCCCGCCTCGTCCCGCATGTCGTTCATGTGGACCGTCAACCCGTATCGCGGGTGCAGCCACGCGTGCAGCTACTGCCTGGCCGGCGACACGCCGATCCTGATGGCGGACGGCTCCACCCGGGCACTTCGTGACCTCAAGGTCGGCGACGCGATCTACGGCACGGTTCCGGTCGGTACGTCCCGGCGTTACACGGTCACGACCGTTCTCGCCCATTGGAGCACCACAAAGCCGGCGTATCGCGTGACGCTCGCCGACGGCACCCAGCTGATCGCGAGCGGCGACCACCGCTTCCTGAGTGAGCGCGGCTGGCGGCAGGTGGCGGAGGGCCCGCGCGGGCCGGGGCTGGCCGCCGGCGACCAGTTCATGGGCACTGGGCAGTTCGCCGAGGGTCCCAAGGACTCGGCCGACTACCGGCGCGGTTACCTGAGCGGCATGATCCGGGGCGACGCGCACCTCGCCACGTATGCGCCGGAGGCGGTCGACCGCTCGCTGGACTACCTGGCCGGTTTCGGCGCCGCGACCATCGACGCGATCCGCGACCTGATCCGCTGGCCCGATCGGGTCAGCGACGACTGGTGCAAGGGCTTCCTCGCCGGCGTCTTCGACTCCGATGGCAGCCGCGACGGCCGTGACCTGTGGATCCGCAGTAACGACACGGAGATCCTCGACCAGATCGCCGCGGCGCTGCGCCGGTTCGGGTTCGACGCGTGGCTGGAAAGCTCCCACGCCGCGGTGCGGCTGCGCGGTGGCCTGACCGAGCACATGCGCTTCTACCACCTCGCGGATCCGGCGATCAGCCGCAAGCGCTCGATCTCCGGCCGGACCGTCGGGTCGGACGCCCGGCTCCGCGTCGTCTCGATCGAGCCGCTCGGCGTCGACCTGCCGCTGTACGACATCACCACCGGCACCGCCGACTTCATCGCCAACGGCGTGGTAAGCCACAACTGCTTCGCCCGCGGCACGCACACCTACCTGGACCTCGATGCCGGGCACGACTTCGACACCAAGGTCGTCGTCAAGGTCAACGCGGGCGAGCTCGTGCGGCGCGAGCTGGCCGCGCCCAAGTGGCGGGGCGAGCACATCGCGATGGGCACCAACGTCGACCCGTACCAGCGGGCCGAGGGGCGATACCGGCTGATGCCGCGGATCCTGTCGGCGCTGCGCGACTTCGCCAACCCGTTCTCGATCCTCACAAAGGGCACGCTGATCCTGCGCGACCTGCCACTGCTCCGGCAGGCGGCCGAGGTGACGCAGGTGGGCGTGGCGATGTCGGTGGGCTTCGTCGACGAGCGGATGTGGCGGTCAGTGGAGTCCGGTACCCCCAGCCCTCGGCGGCGGCTCGACGCGGTGCGCGCGCTGACCGACGCCGGCTTCCGGGTGAGTGTGCTGATGGCGCCGATCCTGCCCGGCCTCACCGACACCGAGGAGTCGATCGAGGCCACGGTCACGGCGATAGCCGCCTCCGGGGCGGCCAGCGTCACGCCGATCCCGCTGCACCTGCGACCCGGCGCCCGAGAGTGGTACGCGTCGTGGCTGACCCGCGAGTTTCCGGCGCTGGCCCCGCACTACCGCCGGCTGTACGGGCGGGGTTCATACCTGCCGAAGGAGTACCAGCGCGAGGTGACCGCCCGGGTGCGCATGGCCGCCCGGCGGCACGGCCTCGATCGCACCGAGCCCGGCGAGGCCCGCCAAACCGAGCCGCCACCACAGCCGCCGGAGCCAGAGCAGTTAACCCTGCTGTAGCCAACCGGTGGCGGAGGGATGCTCTACTTGGCTGTGCTCCCGCCGGATGAGCTCCTCGCCGCGGTGCGGGCCCGAGTCAATCGGTATGTGAACAGCGGCGACGTAGAAGACGTGCTGGACCCGGCGGGCGTGCGCGACGCGCAGGCACTGCTGACGGTGACCGAAGAGACCCACGACGCCCGGGCGGACGGCGCACTGCCCTGGATCCACGCCTATCACGCGGCCGGACTCCTGCATCATGCCCGCGATGTCGCCCGGCCGGACGGCGCCGACCGGGAGCAGGCCGACTCGCTGCTGGGTCCGGTGTACGAGTGGGTTCCCGACCTGGCCACGCAGGTGCGCAAGCTGACCGAGGTGCCCAGGCAGCCGCTGCGGCTCAACCCCCAGCGGATCGCGGTCTTCTCGTTCTCCGGGTCACCGCTCGACGACATCGACGCGGTCATCACCGCCACCCGGCACGCGATCCGCGAGTGCCGTGACTGGTCGGAGAGCCTGGCGTTCCGGATGAACCTCGCCGAGGCCCACCACCTGCGCTTCGTCCGCACGGGTGACGTGGCGGATCTCACCGACGCGATCACGACGGCGCGGGCGGTGCTCGGAGAGACAGCGAGATACGACCCGAAGTACACCAACCGGCTCAGCACGTTCGGCGGCTTCCTCCAGGCGCGGTTCCTGTCCACCATGGACGTGACCGACGTGGACGCGGCGATCCAGTCGTACGAGAAGGCGCTGGCCGCCGCAGGTGCCGACCACGAGGACCGCCCGATGTACCTGTCCAACCTCGGGCAGACCAGGCTTCTGCGGTACGCGTACGTGTCGCAGGACCTCGCCGAGCTCGACGCCGCGGTGGCGGAGCTCCAGACAGCGGTGGACACGACCACACCGGACGACCCGGGTCGGGGCACCCGGCTCAGCGGGCTGCACCAGGCGTACCGGGCCCGGTACGAGGCCACGAACGAGTTCCCCGACCTTGCCTCGGCGATGCGTACGGCGCACGCGGCGGTGGAGGCGACGCCGCCGGACCACATGGACTATCTCGAGCGCATCTTCGACGTCGGCGTCACCCACCTCGCGCGGTACGAGCGGCTCGGCGACGAGGCGGACAACGCGGCGGCGACCGAGATCGCGCAGAGCATCCAGCGCACCGTGCCGACGGACCACCCGCTCCACGCGCTGGCCGCCGACCTCCTCGACCGGTCCCGCGGGGTGTACCGGAATGCGTGATCGAAATCGAGCTATCGTCACAAACGTGCGAAGCGCTCAGCAGATCCTGGCGGAGTCCGCGGTCATCGCGGTGGTCGGCGCGTCCCGCCACCCCGAAAAGCCGGCACACACCGTGCCGTTGCAGATGCGGCGCCACGGCTGGCGGATCATCCCCGTCAACCCGTACGCGGACGAACTGTTCGGCGAGAAGGTCTACCGGAGGCTCGCCGACATCCCAGGGAAGGTCGACCTCGTCGACGTGTTCCGCCCGGCCGAGGACGCGGTCGACGTCGTGCGCCAGGCGGTCGCGATCGGGGCGCCCGCGGTCTGGCTACAGCTCGACATCGTCTCGGCCGAGGCCCGCCGCATCGCGACCGAGGCGGGCATCGACTACGTGGAAAATCGTTGCCTCGCGGTCGAGCGCGCGCTGGGCCAGCTCACCCGCCTTCCGGCCGCCTGAGCCGTGCCGGCGTCGCACAAAACCGGACTCGCGCGGGACGAGAGGTTTTCCTACCCTGCGAAGCATGACCTCCCCGGCACAACCCTCCCCCGGTCCGGAGATCTCGTGACCCGACACGTCCGGGAGGACCTCACCACCGGCGTGAGCAACGTGCAGGCCACGGCGTTGCTGCTGGGCCTGGGCGCGTTCGCCCTGCGCGTGGTGGTGGAGTTCGGCATCGAGCCGATGTCCTGGCGACTGAGCTTCGTGCCGGCGTTCGCGGTCTACGCGGCCGGCGCGGTGACGGCGCTGGCCGTACCCCTGCTTGCTTTCAACCGCCTGTGCCCACGACCGCGACCGGCCCCGCGGACGCTGCTGATCGGCCCGGACCGCGGGCACCCGGCGTTCGTGACGCCGACGTCGCCGTGGATGGTGGGGCCGTTCGTCATCATGCTGATGTTCCTGGCCGGCAACGGGTTGGCGACCGACCGCGCGCCGGACGGCGACGTGAGCATCTCCGCGGCCGGCTGGGCGCAGACGGTGGTGACCGTCGCGTTGATCTTCGCGGTGGCGGGCTGGACCCTCTTCCGCGGTCCGCGAGTGGAGCTGCGGCCGGGCGGGCTGCTCGTGCGGACCGTGCGCACCCGCTTCGTCGAGTGGGAGGCGGTGCTCGCGAGTGGGCCGCCGGCACCGGTGGAAAAGCCCCGGCAGATCTCGATACTCGTGCGTCGGCAGCAACCGGATTACGGCGCGTACGTGGTGCGCATCCTGCACCGCTGGCTCGCCGTCGACGCCGCTTTCCTCGCCGGCGCGATCCGACACTACGTCGACAACCCGCAGCACCGGGCCGACATAGGCACCCGCAACGAGCTTGACCGACTGATCGCTTCGCTGGACTTCTGAGCATCGGCCGGATTTCCGACTGCAGAATGGCGCATCGGCTCTCATCTGTGCCGTTCGTACATGTAAAACTCTTCGGGTGACGTACCCGGCCCCAGACGAGCCGTCGCAGCAGCGGCGTGTGGTCGTCTACGGCCGGGCCAACCAGGGGTCCGTGCACTACCGGCCGCTGCGCAAGGGGCGACCGGTGTCCGACCCGGCGCCGGTACCGGGCCCGACCAGCAAGGTGGCGAAGTCGGCAAACCGGCGGCGCTTCGTGCTGTTCGTGGTGGCGCTGCTCGCGGCGATCGCGTTCGGCACCGCGTTCATCGGGGTGGTGCTCGCCAGCCCGGCGCCGATGGCGCACGTGCCGAACGCGCCCGCGCGCGAGGTGCCCGAGCCGGAGCACCATCCGCTGCCGCCGACCGGCCGCGGTGTGCCGGCCGAGCACGCGCAGCCGGCCGCGGGCAAGTCCGGCTCGCCCGCGGGCACCACGAGGCATCACCAGACCGGCACGACCAAGCACGCGGCGGGAGTAGGCGGCGAGGCGGCAAGTCCGACCGGACCGGCGCCGAGCCCGACGGTGTACTACCAGAACTGCAACAAGGCCCGCAGGGCCGGCGCCGCGCCGCTCCACCCCGGCGACCCCGGCTACTCCACGAGGCTCGACAAGGACGGCAACGGCATCGCCTGCGACGAGAAAGACAAGAAGGACAAGGGCTGACTCCCGAACGGTCACGTGTGTGAAAAGGTTCACCGGGCCTAGTACCGTGCCGGGGGGACAAGGAGGCAATAGAAATGACCGACCCGTACCAGCCGCAGCAGCCTTACGACCCCAACCAGCCGCAGCAGCCGTATTCGGACCCGTATGGCACGCCGCAGTCCGGGTCGCCGGCCGCCCCGTACGGCAGCCAGCCTGGGTCGCCCGGTCCGTCCTACGGTGGCCAGCCCGGTTCGCCCTCCGCGCCCTACAGCGGTCCGCCTTACACAGGCCAGCCGTACCAGGGCCAGGAGTACGGGAGCCAGCCCTACGGAGGCCAGCCCTATGGCGGGCAGTACAGCACGCCGCAGTACGGCGCGCAGGGCTATGGCACCTCCCAGTACCCCGCTTCCGGCTACGGCACTCCGCAGTCGAGCAGCATGAACGTGATGGCGATCCTGTCGCTTGTGTTCGCGTTCGTCTTCCCGCCGGTGGGCATCGTGCTCGGCCACATTTCCAAGAAGCAGATCAAGGAGCGCGGTGAGCAGGGCGGCGGGCTGGCCACCGCAGGCCTCGTGCTCGGCTACATCTTCACCGGGCTGTCCGTGCTCAGTTGCTGCTTCGTCATCGTCGCCGCGATGGCCAGCGGCGGCAGCAGCTCCACGTACTAGCTGAGCCGGGGCGCGGGCTCCGGGCCTACCGGAACTGCGCCTCGCGCACGCTGTTGCCTCCGTCGACGACGAGCATCTGCCCGGTGATGTACGACGCGGCCGGCGAGCAGAGGAACGTGATCGCGGCCGCCACCTCGTCCGGCGTGCCCGGCCGGCCGATCGGCGTGCCCAGGCCCTGCTTGAGTTCGGCCACAGTGGACGCCGCGGTGTAGATCGTCCCGGGCGCGACCGCGTTGACCGTCACGCCGTCGGCGACCATCTCCATGGCCAGGGCTCGGGTGAGGCCGACCACACCGGCCTTGGCCGCCGCGTACGCCGCCTCGGTGGGCAGCGCGTTGATCGGGCCGGCGGTGGCGGCGAGGTTGACGATGCGCCCCCACCCGCGCTCAGCCATGCCGCCGATGAACGCCCGGCTGCACAGGAACGCCGTGGTGAGGTTTCGGTCGATCTCGGCCCGCCACTCGTCGAACGTGAGCTGCGCGACCGGCCGCAGCACCTCCGGGCTGGTACGGCTGGCGAGGCCGGCGTTGTTGACCAGCACCTCGACGTCGCCAAGCTGCTCGGCGATCGCGTCGGCCAACGCGCCCACCTCGGACTCGTCGGTCAGGTCGGCGACGAATCCGGTGGCACCCAACTCCGACGCGCGCTCGTGGATGCGACGCGTGGTGGACACGATCGCCACCCGCGCGCCGAGGTCGACGAGCCGGCGGGCGGTCGCGTACCCGATACCGTCGGGACTGCCGGCGCCGGTGACAAGCGCCACCTTGCCGTCGAGGCGGAGCGTGCCGTAGTCGGGCGCGGGGGTCGCGTCGTCGTCCATGCCCGCGATCCTGCCCGGTCCGCGCGGTGTGGGCAACGACGGGGGTACCCATCGAGTGGCCCGGGACAGCTACCCTGACGGCCGACCCCTACCACGGAGATCGTGATGACGTACCAGCAGCCGGGCAACTGGAGCGACCCTTCCTGGCCGCAGCAGGGCAAGCAGGACGCGGGCTACCCGGGCTACCCGGTCAGCGGTGAGCCGATCCCGCAGGGCTACGCGGCACCGATGTACCCCGGCTACGGGTACCCTCCGCCCCAGCGAGCTACCAACGGCTTGGCGATCGCCTCGCTGGTCTGCTCGCTCGCCGGCCTCGCGACCTGCATCAGCGCGCCGGTTGGCGCGATCCTCGGCCACATTGCGCGGCGGCAGATCCGGGAGCGGGGCGAGGGTGGCGAGGGCTTGGCGCTGGCCGGCATCATCGTCGGCTGGATCCTGACCGGCCTGCTGGCCCTGGTCATCGCCTTCTACGTCGTGATCATCGTCATCGCGGTCAACGCCGAGACAAGCTCGACGTACTGACGCTCAACCCTCCGGCGAGAAGGTGCTCGTACGCCGCATGCCCGCGGCGCGGCCCTTGGCGGCGATGACCAGCGCCATCTTGCGTGACGCCTCGTCGATCATCTCGTCACCGAGCATCACCGCGCCTCGCCGCCCACCCGCCTCCGACGTGTAGTGCTCATACGCGTCCAGGATCAACTCGGCGTGGTCGTAGTCCTCCTGAGCCGGCGAATACACCTCGTTGGCCGCCTCGATCTGCCCCGGATGCAACACCCACTTGCCGTCGAAGCCGAGCGCCGCCGACCGCCGCGCCACCTCACGAAAACCGTCCACATCCCGGATCTGCAGGAACGGCCCGTCGATCGCCTGCTTGTCATGCATCCGAGCGGCCATCAACAGCCGCATCAAAATGTAGTGATACGGGTCACCCGGATACTCCGGGATCAGCGCACCGACCGCCAGCGACCGCATGTTGATACTCGCCATGAAATCGGCCGGACCGAAGATGATCGTCTCCACCCGCGGCGACGCGCCCGCGATCGCGTCCACATTGACCAGACCAGCCGCATTCTCGATCTGCGCCTCGATACCAATGCGGCCCACCTCCAGACCGAGCGCCTTCTCGATCTGGGTCAACGTCAGGTCCAACCACTCCACATGCGACGCCGACTGCACCTTCGGCAACATCACACAGTCAAGGCCGGCACCGGCACCCTCGACCACCTCGACCACGTCCCGATACGTCCACGGCGTCGTCAGGTCGTTGACCCGCACCACCCGGGTCTTGCCACCCCAGCCGCCCTCTTTGAGCGCCGCCACGACGTTCTTACGAGCGGCCGGCTTCGCCAGCGGGGCCACCGCGTCCTCCAGATCGAGGAACACCTGATCAGCCGGCAGACCACGGGCCTTGTCCAGCATCTTCAGGCTCGACCCGGGGACAGCCAGGCAGGAGCGGCGCGGGCGTCCGGCTGCGACCATCGGGGCTCCTTAGCGATCGATCAGGCGCTGGGATAGGCAACGGTAATGCCGGCCTCGGACCGGCGAGAACCAACCTGTGGATGATCTCACTGCCGGTCAGACCACGGGCTCCGGCGGGCGGCGGAGCGCCCGCGTGCTACCGAGCACGACCACGGCGACGCCCACGACGAGCAGGGCCAGTCCGGGGTACGCGGCGGCGGGCGGGACCTGCCCGAGCCAGAGCCAGGCGATCACCGCCGAGCCGGGCACCTCGAGCAGAATCAGCATGCTGACCGTCGTCGCGGAGATCTTGTGCAGCGCGTAGTTGAACATCGAGTGCCCCAGCAGCTGGGCGCCCGCCACGATGCCGAGGATGGCGAGCCAGGTGCTCTGCTCGTACCCGCCCAGCCGGACCCCGCCGACGAGGCAGACCACCAGCAGCACCGCGGCGCAGACCGAGTAGCAGACAAGGGTGTACGAGGTGGTGCTCAGTGCGGCGCGGGCCCGCTCGCCGAGCCCGGTGTACACGGCGGCCGCCATCCCCCGGCCAGCGCCAGCAGGTCGCCGACGATCGCCCGGCTGGAGGTGCCGAGGTCGGCGCCGGTGGCGAGTACCGCGCCGGCGACCGCGATGCCGATCCCGAGCCACATGACCGGGCGCAGCCGCCGCCCCTGGGCGAGCGCGAGCAGGCCCTGCCACACCGGCTGGGTGGCGACCAGCGCGGTCGCGGTGGCCACCGAGGTGAGCTGGGCGCTCGGCATCCAGGTGGCGAAGTGGACCGCGAGTGCGAGGCCGGCCAGCACGCTGTACCGGGCTTCGCGACGGCGGTCGCCGGTGACCATGTCCCGCAGCTCGGCACGGCGGCGTACCAGCGCGAACGGGCCAAGCACACCGGCCGCGAGGAAGGTACGCCAGAAGGCGATGGCCAGGGCGGGAGCGGCCGCGTACGCGATCAGGGGCGCCGACGACGACACGGAGGCCACCGCCAGTCCGACCGCCGCCATCGTGAGGGGATCAAGGCGGTGATGCACGGTGATTTATCCTCACACGTAACTTGTTGCAGTTGAGCGATCGCCAACAGTGGCGACATCTTCCTCTGACCTGATCCGGATAGGCTCGCCCGATCCGTGCCCCGGAATGCCAACAGGACACATTGGAGGTTGATTCACCGTGTCCGTGTATCGTGCGGTGATTTTCGACTTTTTCGGCACTTTGACCTCGTCGGTGCGGCGAGGGCCGGCGCACGCCGCTGTCGCCCGCGCACTCGGCTGCGACCCGGAGACGCTGGTCGAGGTGCTCGACCGCTCGTACTACGACCGGGCCCAGGGCGGGCACGGCACCGCCGAGGAGACGATGCGGTGGCTGGCCGGGCAGGTCGGGGTCCGGCCCTCGCAAAGCGCGCTCCACGCCGCGCTGGCCGCCCGGCTCGCGGCGGTGCGCGCGGACATCACGCTGCGCTCCGACGCGGTGGCCACGGTCCGCGCGCTGCGCCTCCGCGGGCTGCGTACGGCGGTGGTGAGCGACTGCACGCACGAGCTGCCAGAAATCATGCCCACGCTGCCGGTCGCCAGCCTGCTGGACGCGTGCGTGTACTCCGTCGAGATCGGACACTGCAAGCCGAACGAGGCGATCTACCTGGCGGCGTGCGCACGGCTGGGCGTGCCGCCGAGCGAGTGCCTGTACGTCGGCGACGGCGGCAGCCGCGAGCTGACCGGCGCGGCCGGCGTTGGTATGACCGCGGTGCGGCTCGCCGCCCCCGATCTCTCCCAGCACCTGGTCTTCAACGCCGAGCCTGACTGGGCCGGGCCGGTGGTGACCTCGCTGTCGGAGCTGGTACGCATTGTCGACCGCGCGCCGGTCTCGGTCGGCTGAGTCGGGCGCCACGGAGTCCGGTTGAGGCATGATGCCTCCATGGCGGATCCACTTGTCACGGAGGCGCTGAAGAAGGCGGCCGTCGCCTGGGTGTCGGTCGGCGGCGAGCCGGCCCGCGCGCTGTGGTGCCTGCCGATCGACGACGCGCTGTACGTGGTGAGCGGCCCCGGCGAGCAGGCCGCGCCCGGCCTCGCTGACGCGGCGGAGGCGCGGGTGAGCCTGCGCGGCGACCACGGCGGGCGGATCGTGACCTGGCCGGCCAAGGTGACGCGGGTCGAGCCGCACAGCGAGGAGTGGACCGTCGTGGCGCCCCAGCTCGCCACCAAGCGGCTGAACGCGCCCGGCCCGGCCACCGCCCTCGCCGAGCGGTGGGCCGCCGAGTGCGCGGTCAACCGGCTGGCGCCCGCAGGCGACCCGGAGCCGCCGGGGGACGAGTCGGAGGCGGCGCCGCCCCGCGAGTCGCCCGCCGCGCGGCCCGCGAAGCGCCCCTTCCGCCTCCACCGCGTCCGGGGCGCCACGCGACGCTAGGGTCGAGAGATCTTTCAGGGTCGGGGTCACATTCGATTTCTTAAGATCGGTATTCGCCCCGGTCCGCGTCAGTCACAGACCGTATGCTCCCGCGGGCACCGCGCAGGCCGGCGGCTCGCTGGCGCTCGCCGAGATCCCCGACCTCCGCTGCCACGTCCGCGTTGGCGTACGCGAGAGATCGTGGTATCCAACTGCCCCTCCAGGGGCAACTAGGTACCACGATCTGCCAGACGCCGTCCCGTCGTAGCGCCGATCAAGGGGAAACCGAGCGCCCTTCGGGCGCATGTCTGCCGTGGATGGACCCCCGCCCAACCGCCGAGCCAGGCCAAAGGTTGGGCTTGGACCTCGGACCTAGCAGCCAAGGTCGCGGTCGGCCGACCACGACCCAGGGGTGAGCTTGCCCAACCGCGGAGGGTGAGGCCGCGGGAGCGACGGTCTGGACCACCGCGGGCATCGCGGTAGCTCGACTTCCTTGATTTTGGATATTTATCCGCGACCAAGACGCCGAGGCCACCGCGACTCCAAAGCTCTCTAGTCACGGCACGTTGATCCGGCCATCCGCGACCGGCACCACCTGGCCGGTCACGGTGGCCTTCACCGCCACGCCGCCCGCCGCCGTCACCGTACAGTCCAGTATGGACGGACGGTGGATCTCGGCGCCCTGCCGGACGGAGTACGCCGACTCGCCCTCGCCGGCCAGCAGCCCGCTCGTCACCAGCCACACGCCCAAGCCGAGCGCGGCCGAGCCCGTGGCCGGATCCTCAGCGACGCCGACACCGGGGGCGAACATCCGCACGTGCGCGGTGCTCGTGGCCGCGTCCCACGCCACGATCGTCACGCTGTCGACCCTCTCCCGGGCCGCCGCGCTGTGGTTGGGCACCGCGCGGGCCACCGCGTCGGGGTGCACCGCCAGGTAGGGGAAGTCGATGCCGCACCCGGCCATCCGCGGCGGCGGGCCGACGAAGTCCGCCGCGGCCAACCCGGCGACGGCGAGCAGGGGCGCGGGGTCGATCTCAGGGCCGACCGACGGAACGCCGCCGGTGAGGGTGGCCCGGCCGTCCGCCGCCACCTCGATCGGCAGCAGGCCGGCGCCGCACTCCTGGATCACCCGGCCCGGCCCGCCGGCCTGGACGACCGCGGCGCCAACGCTGGGGTGACCGGCGAACGGCAGCTCTACCTTCGGCGTGAAGATCCGCGCGCGGTACGTGGCTGCGGCCGGGTCGGTGGGCGGCAGGACGAACACGGTTTCCGAGAGGTTGAACTCCCGTGCAATCGCCTGGAGTTGATCGGTGGAGAGCGCCTGGGCGCCGAAGACCACCGCGAGGGGGTTACCGGTGAAGGCCCGGTCGGTGAAGACGTCAACGATCTGGTAGTCCAAGGTCGACATGCCTCCGCAGCCTATGGCACTACGCTGATCTGGTGACCACGGCGACCAGGGTGTACGTCGCCCGGCTCGCCGGGCTCCCCGTGTTCGACCCAAGCGGCGACCAGGTCGGCCGGGTCCGGGACGCGGTCGTGCGGCTGCGTACGACCAACCGCCCGCCCCAGGCTGTCGGCCTGGTCGCGGAGATGCCGCTGCGCCGCCGGATCTTCCTGCCCATGGGACGCGTGACCTCGATTCACGCGGACGCAGTGGAGCTCGGTACCGGCACGCTCAACCTACGCCGCTTCGAAAAGCGCCCCAACGAGCTGCTGGTCCTCGAAGACCTCCTGGACCGCCGGGTCACGGTCGAGCCGGACGAGGTGCCGGGCGTCGTGGTCGACGTGGCGATGGAGCCGAACCGGCAGCGTGAGTGGTCGCTCGTCCGCGTCGCGGTACGCCAGCACGCAGGCCGCCTCGCCCGCCGCGGCCACCTGCGGGAGGTCGACTGGGCGCGCGCCCGGGGCCTGATCGGGGTACCGGACACGCAGGGCACCGCCAACCTGCTCGCGCTTCTGGAGGGCATGCGCCCCGCCGACCTGGCCAACGCGCTCCAGGACATGACCGACGGGCGGCGCAACGAGGTGGCCGCCGCGCTGGATGACGAGCGCCTCGCCGACGTGCTGGGTGAGCTGCCCGAACACGACCAGGTCGAGATCCTCGCCGGGCTCGACCGCGAGCGGGCGGCGGACGTGCTGGAGGAGATGGACCCGGACGACGCCGCCGACCTGCTCGCCGAGCTACCTCGCGCGGAGCAGGGAGGTGCTCTTCGAGCTGATGGAGCCGGAGGAGGCCAACCCGGTCCGCCAGCTGATGAAGTACCACAAGGGGACGGCCGGCAGCGTGATGACGTCGGAGCCGGTGATCCTGACGCCGGACAGCACGGTGGCCGAGGCACTGGCCCGCATCCGCGAGCCCCAGCTGCCGCCCGCCGTGGCCGCGCAGGTCTTCGTGACCCGGGCGCCGATGGCCACGCCCACCGGGCGGTACCTGGGCATCGTCCACTTTCAGCGGCTGCTGCGGGAGCCGCCGGCCGAGATCCTCGGCGGGGTGCTGGACAGCGGGATAGACCCGCTCCGGCCGGAGACGCCGCTGGTGGAAGTGACCCGGCGGATGGCGACGTACGATCTTGTCGCGCTGCCTGTGGTCGACGGCGCCAACCGGCTTGTCGGCGCGGTCACCGTCGACGACGTCCTCGACCACTCCCTGCCGCCGGACTGGCGCGACCGGGACACCGCTCCGGGAGGTGCCGGTGGCTGACACATCCCGCCCTGGCCGGCTGGACCAGCCCCGCGAGCCGCGCCGGTTCCGCATGCCGCGCTTCAACCCGGAGGCCTTCGGGCAGTTGTCCGAGGGCATCGCCCGGTACATGGGTACGGCGAAGTTCCTGGTCTACATGACCGTGGTGATCCTGCTGTGGCTCGGCTGGAACGCGCTGGCCCCGGCTGGTCTGCGCTTCGACCCGTACACGTTCACGTTCCTGACGCTGATGCTCTCGCTACAGGCGTCGTACGCGGCCCCGCTGATCCTGCTCGCGCAGAACCGGCAGGCCGACCGCGACCGCGTGGCCCTGGAGCAGGATCGGCGGCGAGCGGAGATGCAGAAGGCGGACACCGAGTACCTGACACGCGAGATCGCGGCGCTGCGGATCGCGCTCGGCGAGGTGGCGACGCGCGACTTCGTCCGGTCGGAGCTACAGCGGCTGACCGAGGAGATCGCGGAATCGCAGAAACGCGCTCGCAAGGCCAAGAAGAAGGTCCCGTCCGAGCCTTACGACGACGAGGTCGACAGCGACCAGCCCTGAGCGGCCGCCAGCCCTGGAAAGGGCGGCACCGCGCAGCGGTCCAGAAAGGGTGGCGCCGCGCGCCGCACTGAGAGCGCTGTGGCTGGGCGCGCGGCGTTCTACACACGGAGGCCCTGGAAAAGGGTGGCGCCGCGCGCCTCAAGGGGCTAGGCGCGCGGCGTTCTACAACGATCGTCGCACCTCAGGGGGTACGGAGTCCAGACGGAAACCGACAATATCCAAAAAGACCACACAGGACCGGCGAGTGACTTAAAATGCACGCCTCCGCCCGCCGATACATGCGATTCAGGGGTATGCACCGACGTAGCATGGCGTACATGTCCGCACCGGTAAGCACAATCGAGGAAGCGGTGCAGGCCGCTCTCGCCACCGTCGACGACCCGGAGATCCGCCGCCCGATCACCGATCTCGGCATGGTCCGCTCCGCCACAGTCGACGCGTCCGGCGCGGTGAAGGTCGAGTTGCTGCTCACGGTCGCCGGCTGCCCGCTGCGCGACAAGCTCCGGACGGACATCACCGCCGCGGTCAGCGCCGTGCCGGGCGTGACCGCAGTCGAGATCGACTTCGGTGTGATGAGCCAGGAGCAGCGGCAGGAGCTACAGAGCCGGCTGCGCGGCGGTTCTACGCCCGAGCCGGTGATCCCGTTCGCCCAGCCCGGCTCGCGCACCCGGGTGTATGCGGTGGCAAGCGGCAAGGGCGGCGTCGGCAAGTCCAGCGTGACGGTCAACCTGGCGGCCGCGCTGGCCGCCCGCGGCCTCTCGGTCGGCGTGGTCGACGCGGACATCTACGGGCACTCGGTGCCCCGCATGCTCGGCGCGGACGGCAAGCCCACCCGCGTGGAAGACATGATCATGCCGCCCCAGGCGCACGGCGTGAAGGTCATCTCGATCGGCATGTTCACCGCCGGCAACGCCGCGGTCGTGTGGCGCGGGCCGATGCTGCACCGGGCGCTTCAGCAGTTCCTCGCCGACGTGTACTGGGGCGACCTCGACGTGCTGCTGCTCGACCTCCCCCGGGCACCGGCGACGTGGCGATCTCGCTGGCTCAGCTGCTGCCCAACGCCGAGATCCTGGTGGTGACCACCCCGCAGACCGCGGCCGCCGAGGTGGCCGAGCGGGCCGGCGCGATCGCGCTACAGACCCACCAGCGCCTTGTCGGTGTGGTGGAGAATATGTCCTGGCTGGAGCTGCCCACCGGCGAGCGGATGGAGATCTTCGGCGCGGGCGGGGGGCCACGGTCGCCGAGTCGCTCACCCGCGTGGTGGGCGCCGAGGTGCCACTGCTGGGTCAGATACCGTTGGACACCCGCGTGCGGGAGGCGGGCGACGCCGGCCGGCCGATCGTGCTGGAGGCGCCGGAAGCGCCGGCCTCGGTCGCGCTGCGGGACGTGGCCGACCGCCTCGCTCTACGCCGTGAGTCGCTGGTCGGCAAGCCGCTCGGCCTGCGCCCGTCCCGCTAGGGCCTGTTTCATAACGTTTGTCGAGGCGAGCCGGAGTCCAGGCGGCTTCTGGGCCCGGCGCAGCCCGACAAGGATCTTGAAGCAGGCCCGAGGTCCGGGGTGGCCGCCTCAGGTCGCGTCGATGTCGAACCTGTGCGGCCGAGTCGCCGGCGTAGTCGCGGGCGCGGGCGCGGGGCCGGGGTGTGGATGTCGACCGACGCTGCCACGTCGTTGATCTCGTCCTTGACGCCGTTGAGGTCGGACTTGACCGTGTCGTAAATGCCCCGCAGCGGCTTGCGCAGCTTCTCTTCGTCTTCCTCGCTGAGCAGGTGCTTGCGGATGAACGCCTTCGGGTGCAGGTCTTCGAGCTGGATGTCGGTGCCCAGCTCGCGGCTCAGGTCACCAGTGGCGTTTCGGGCCATGTTGCGCAGATTGCGCACCATGCGAAGGCCGTCGGAGATCACGTTGGGCAGCTTGTCGCCGAAGATGAGCAGGGCGAGCAGCAGGAGGGCGCCGATCTCCCACCAGTTGAGGTTTTCGAACACGCCAGGACCCCTCTCGTGCGCCGGCGCAGAGAGCCCACACGCCGGCCAAGAATGACCCTACTGGCGGTCTGGCGGTGCGACCAGCGTCGTGTGGCCAATCCCTGAGCCGGCGGTTCAGCTGGCGGGCTCGCTCACTTCGCGTCCGCCGCCAAGGTGACGGACGCCGTCTGCTTGGAGTTTCCCCGGCGGTACTCGATCGTCACCACGGCGCCCGGCGCATACTTGCGGACGAGGGCGATCAGGTCGGTACCCTCCTCCACTGGCCGCCCGTCGAGCTTTGTGATCACGTCGCCGGCACGGATGCCAGCCGCAGCCGCTGGACCGCCGGGGTCGACGGCGCCGAGCCGGGCGCCGCCACCGGGGTTGCGGCCACTGCTGTCGACCTGGGCGCCGATGACCGTGCGGCGGGCTTTGCCGGTGTCGATGATGTCCTGTGCCACCCGCTTTGCCTGGTTGATCGGGATGGCGAACGCGAGCCCGATGTTGCCGGCCTGCTGCTCGTCGACCGCCAGCGACTTGATCACCGAGTTGACGCCCACGACCCGGCCGCCGCCGTCGACCAGCGGACCGCCCGAGTTGCCCTGGTTGACCGCGGCGTCGGTCTGGATGGCCGCGTAGTAGCGGACCTGACCGCCGGGCTCGCCGGACTGGATGGTGCGGTCGAGCGCGCTGACGATGCCAGCGGTGACCGTGTTGGCGAGCGCGAGCGGAGAGCCGAACGCGAGCACCGGGTCGCCGACCGCGATGGCCTCCGAGTCGCCGAACTCGACCGGCACGAGGTTGGGCCGCGACACCTTGATGACCGCGATGTCCGATTCCGCGTCGTGCCCCACGATCGAGCCGGACGCGGTCGAGCCGTCGTTGAAGACCACCGTGGCGCCGCCGGTCGCGCCCTCGACCACGTGGTCGTTCGTGATCACATATCCATCGGCGCTTGCCACGAAGCCGGAACCGATGCTGGACCCGCCTTTGGTGGCCGCCCGCACGGTCACGACGCTGGGCGCCACGCGCTCGGCCACTCCAGCGAGCGAGTCTGGCGGGCGCTGCGCGGCCGCGGGTGCCTCGCCGGGGTCACCGCCAAGCACGGTGCCACCGATGCCCCCGCGCACCGCCAAGGCATACCCGAGCGAACCGCCGAGCGCGCCGGCCAGCAGCGCCGAGAACATCGCGATGAAGAGCACCGACGTCATCCCGCGCCGCGGTACCGCGTCCGGGTCGGTGACCGGCTCGGGCGCCGCGCCCGGGCTCGGCGGCGTTGGCAGCACCACGGCGGCCGGTGCCCGCGGATCTCGCCACGGGTCGCCGAGCGCGTCGGACCACCAGGGTGAACCGGCATCGTGAGGGGTCACCGGCGGCCTCGCCGACGGCGGCGAAGTCGCCGGCGTCGCGGTGCCGTCGGGCTGGTGCCAGTGCCAGCCGTCCGTCACGTTCGCAGCCTCTCAGTCGGTACTTCGGTCCATCCAGGATGGCATGGATATCCCAGAAGCATTCAGTGGATGCGCCGGCTCCCGTTCCGATACCCGGGCCCGTAGGCTGTTACTCCGACCGGCACCCGGCATACCCCGACCGACATCCCCGCAGCAGGAGGTCCACCATCGCCACGGTCGCACGCTTCGACGGCCTTACGACCGCCCAGGCGCTCCACTTCGCCGAGGGGTACGTTGCCGAGGACATCGTCCTGCAGACCGCGCGCACGCTCGCCCGTGAGGTGGGGCTGGAGCCGGTCGCGCCCAGCTCGGGAGCGGCCTTGCGCCTGCTCGCGGCGGCCGGCGGGGCCCGCGCGGTGGTCGAGATCGGCACCGGCACGGGCGTGAGCGGCGTGTGGCTGCTGCGCGGCATGCGGTCAGACGGGGTGCTGACCACGATCGATCTGGAAAACGAGCACCAGCGCATCGCGCGGCGGATCTTCCAGGAGGCGGGCTTCGCCTCTTCGCGCACCCGGATCATCACCGGCCGGGCCCTCGACGTGCTCCCCCGGCTGGCCGACGGCGCCTACGACATGATCTTTGTGGATGCCGACCCGGCCGAGTACGGTGCCTGCGTCGATGCCGCCCTCCGCCTGCTCCGCCCGGCAGGTGTGCTGGCGCTCAACGGCGCGCTGGCCGGTGGCCGGATCGGCGACCCTGCCGCCCGCGACCTCGACACCGTGACGATCCGCGAGGTGGTGAAGGCGGTACGGGAAAGCGAGGAGTGGATCCCGGCGCTGATCCCGGCCGGCGACGGCCTACTCGCCGCCGTCAAGCACGCCTGACCCGACCTTCTCGTCCTCCGGTGCCGCGGGCAGCGCGGCGAGCCAGCGCAGCAGCGTACGCACGCCCCAGCCGGTGGCGCCTTTCGACAGCACCCCGTCAGCGCTGTCCGCCCAGGACGGCGCCGACATGTCGACGTGCACCCAGCGCTCGCGCCGGTCGCCGACGAACTCGCGCAGGAACAGCGCCGCGGTCACCGAGCCGGCCCCGCGGTCGGGCGCGCTGTAGAGGTCGGCGACGTCGCTGCCGAGGTACTCGACGTAGTCGGCCGCCAGCGGCATCCGCCAGGCCTGCTCGCCCGCCTCCGCGGCGGCACCGATCAGATCGGCGGCGAGCTCGTCGCTGTCGCTGTAGAGGGCCGCGGTCCGCTTGCCCAGCGCCACGGCATTCGCCCCGGTCAGGGTCGCCAGGTCGACGAGCAGGTCGGGCGAGAGGCGCTCGACGGCGTACGCCAGCGCGTCGGCCACCACGAGCCGGCCCTCGGCGTCGGAGTTGGTGGTCTCGCTCGTGAGCCCGCCGTAGTGCCGCACCACGTCGCCCGGACGGAACGCCGAGCCGCTGAGCAGGTTTTCCGCGAGCGGGGCGAGCGCGGTGACCCGTACCGGCAGATCCAGCGCCGCGGCACCGAGCGTGGCCGCGACGATCGACGCGGCGCCGCCCATGTCCTTGCGCATGAGTTTCATCCCGTCGACCGGCTTGATCGAAATGCCGCCGGTGTCGAACGTGATGCCCTTGCCGACCAGCACCACGTGCGTCCGCGCCCGCTCGGGACGCCAGGAGAGCTCGACGAGACGGGGTGGGCTGGCCGAGCCGCCGCCGACCGCCAGGATGCCGCCGAAGCCCTCCGCGGCGAGCTGCTCCGGCTCGCGCACGGTGACGCTGAGGCCGGGCCGCCCGTCAACGGCGGCCACCACCTGGTCGACGAACCATGCCGGGTTCTTCAGTGACGAGGGAGTGTTGGTGAGGTCGCGGGCCAGGCGGGTGGCGTCCGCGGTGGCGAGGGCGGTGGCGAGGGCCTCGGCGTACCGCGCGGGGTCGTCGACGACCACGGTCACCTCGCGCTCGGCCGCCGACTCGTCCCGCATCGAAAACCGGTACGCCGCCAGCGACAGCCCTTCCGCGAGCCCGCGAACGGCTGCCGGCGAAACATCGGCCGGCATGGCCACCGTGATCGACGACTCATCCTCGAACGCCCTGCTCACCGCGGCTCCGGCGACCCTCCAGCCGGCCTCGTCGCCGCTGCCCGCGTGGACCAGCAGGAGGCGTCCCGGCGTACGCAGCGGCCGGCGCAGCACGCATGTCGCGCCCGCCTCGGCGTCGAGGTCGCCCAGCAGCTCCATCGCCTCGGCGCGGGCATCCTCCGGCAGGTCGTAGGCGGTCGGCGGCAGCCCCACCCCGCCCTCCTGCACGAGCGCCGGCAGAGCGACGGCGGGCGCGGCGCCAGGGACGGCAGCGACGCGGATGGCCATCACGGAAACCTCCAGGTTTACGACAGAGAGACCCGCCGGAACGGCCACGACGCCGCGCCGGCGGGTCACAAAGCCCACCCGGTGGATCTTGTGAGATCCCCAGGTGGGCCCTGCAAACATCAGTTATCCGGCGGCGGCCTTCAACGCGTCACCGAGCGCGTTCGCCTCGTCGGGAGTCATCTCGACGACGAGTCGGCCACCACCCTCCAGCGGAACCCGCATCACGATGCCCCGGCCCTCCTTGGTGACCTCAAGCGGACCATCGCCCGTCCGCGGCTTCATCGCCGCCATCTTGTCTCCCCTCAGACCTCTACACCAGGGTCGGTGGGTCTCCCCACAGCCACTCCGTCAGCGTCACCGCGCTCAGGGCCCGCGGTGCCGACCAACGATTTTCCCTGATGAAACCCGCTGGGCCCAAACTGAAGCCGGATTGATGTGACAATATCTAGCTTATCCCGAAACCGGCTGTCACAATGTCCCGTCATGCAGGCACGGTCGGCGCTATTTGACCTCTACGGCGACTACCTCCGCCCCGGGGCGGGCGGGCGCCGGTCGCCGCCCTGGTCAGGCTGCTTTCCCCGCTCGGGATCGCGCCACCGGCGGTGCGTACGGCCGTGTCCCGTATGGTCCGTCAAGGGTGGCTTCATCCGCTTCGGCTTTCGACCGGACCAGGCTATCTACTCACGCCCAAGGCGGCTCGTCGCCTTGACGAGGCGGCCTCCAGGATCTATCGCACCGGCAAGATCAGCTGGGACGGCCGCTTCGATCTGATCGTCCTGGAGCCCCCGGCGTCCCGGCGCGACCGGCTGCGGCTCGCGGCCAACCTCTCGTTCCTCGGGTACGGCGCGCTGGACGAGCGCACCTGGGTGGCGCCCCGTCCGGGCGAGGACGTCGACGGGCTGCTGAGCGAGTCCGGCATCCGGTACGAGCGGTTCAGCGCCAACCACGCGATGGGCGGGCCAGGCGCGATGGGCATGGTCCGCCGGGCCTGGGACCTCGGCGAGATCGGCTCGGCGTACGAGAACTTCGTCGCCGAGCAGCGCGACGCGCTCGGCCGGATCACCAGCCGCAGCAGTGACGAGGAGGCATACGCGGCCCGATTTCGGCTCGTGCACGCCTGGCGTACCTTCTTGTTCCGGGACCCGCAGCTGCCGCCGGCCCTACTCCCGAGCGTTGGGCCGGCACCAGCGCGGCGTCCTTCTTCGACCGTCACGCCGCCCGGCTCCGGCCGGCGGCCGACCGGTACGTGGATCTCTGCTTGGACAAGAAGGGCGCACAACCGTGAACGAGCGTGTGGCGGGGAGCCCGCGCCCGACGACGGTGCGCGAGCGATCAGGGAGGCTCAGTGACCGAACCACTTCTCGTCGAGCGTGACGGCCCCGTCGTCACAGTCACGCTCAACCGGCCGGACTCGCTCAACTCCCTGGACACAGCCCTCAAAGAGGCGCTGCGGGACGCGCTCGGCGCACTGGAGCGGGACCGGACCTGCCGGGCGGTGGTGCTGGCCGGTGCCGGGCGGGCGTTCTGCGTCGGGCAGGACCTCCAGGAGCACGCGGCCACGCTGGAGACGGGTAGCAACGACCCGCTGGGCACCGTGCGCACCCACTACAACCCGATCGCCGCGCGCCTGGCCGGCCTGCCCAAGCCCGTCGTCGCGGCCGTGCGCGGTACGGCCGCCGGCGCCGGTGCGTCGCTGGCACTGCTGGCCGACTTCCGGGTCGGCGGGCCGAAGACCACGTTTCTGATGGCCTTCGCCAACGTCGGACTGGCCGGCGACACCGGCGTCTCCTGGTCGCTGCCCCGGCTGGTCGGTCACGCCAAGGCGGTCGAGCTGCTCATGCTCGCCGAGCCGGTGCGCGCCGACGAGGCGCAGCGGCTGGGGCTGCTCACCCGTCTCCTGGACGACGACGACCTTGTGCTGCCCACGGCGCAGGAGCTGGCCGCCCGGCTGGCCGCGGGTCCCACGGTGGCGTATGGCGCGATCAAGCGTCAGCTCTCCGTCGGCGACGCCGGCACGCTCGGCGACGCGCTCGCGGCCGAGGCGCAGGCCCAGACGATCTGCGGTGCCACCGCCGACCACCGCAACGCCACGGCCGCCTTCGTCGCGAAGGAGAAGCCCGCCTTCGAGGGCCGCTAGACATTGCCCAATGGGCTCGGCTGCGCGCTCTGCTCCGCTCCTCGGTCGCTAGCGCTCCCTGCGATGCTCACCCGCTGTCGCCGAGCGAGTCTTCGTCCTCTTCCTCGGGGTCGAGGTTGGCCTCCTCGCCCAACACGAACGCCTGCATCGCCAGCTCGTCGCCGGCCGGCGAGACGAACGCGGGCAGCTCGCGCGGGCCGAGCTCCATCACGTACGTCCAGAAGACGCGGACCGCCTCCGCTGGGGAGGACGCCTCGATCGGCAGGTCGAGGCTGACCATCCAGGTACTGCGGTCGACGGCCGGCCGGAGGCTGCCGATGATGGCCTGGAAGGTGTCCGGGTCTACCGGGGCCACCGGCCGGTCGAGCGCGATCCGCTCGGCCGGTACCGGCTCGTCGAAGGCCCTCCGCGTGTACGCCACGACGAGCGGCTCGTCTTCGCCGGGCGGCGGGTCGTCCGGGTCGTGTTCGGGCGCGACCATCTGGACCCGGCCGAGCGCCACCACGACGGGTGACTCGTGCCCGGCCACCACCAGCACCTCGTCACCGGGCCCGGGCGGGGCCGGCCGACGCCGGTCAGCTCCAGCGTGTCGTGGTGAAAAAGCCGCTCTGCCTCGTGCCGCTCATCCGAGATGACCACCGCCCAGTGCGCCATCTCGCCATCCCATCACGGGACCTGGACGTGGCACCCGTCGAGGTGGTCGTCGACCATGCCGGTCGCCTGCATCAGCGCATACGCCGTCGTGGGGCCCACGAAGCGGAAACCGCTCTTCTTCAGCGCCTTTGCCATCGCGGTGGACTCGGGGGTGAGCGCGGGGACCTCGGCGAACGACTTCGGGCGGCGGGCGCGCGGTGGCGGCGCGTACGACCACAGCAGTGACGCCAACCCGTCCGGCAGGTCGAGGGCGGCTCGCGCGTTGCTGATGGCGGCCTCTACCTTGGCCCGGTTGCGCACGATGCCCGGGTCGCCGAGCAGCCGGGTCACGTCGGCCTCGCCGTACTTGGCGACGGTCTCGATGTGGAAGCCGTCGAAGGCGGCCCGGAACGACTCCCGCTTACGAAGGATGATGAGCCACGACAGGCCGGACTGGAACGCCTCCAGCGTGACCTTCTCGTAGAGGCTGTCGTCGGTGCGCACCGGCCGGCCCCACTCGTCGTCGTGGTACGCGATGTACTCGGGCGTGCGGCCCCACCCGCACCGGGCCAGCCCATCGGCCCCGATCATGAGGTCGGACATTAGATTTTTCCAGCCTCCACCAGCCGGGCGAACTTCTTCAGCGCCTGGGTCAGGCCCATCTTGGAGCCCGGCCACAGCACCGGCCACGCTACGCGCCCCGCGGCTCCGCCCGGCAGATGGAACCACTCGTGCCACACCACCTGCGTACGAGCCTCGCCCATCGGGGTGCAGCGCAGGACGCCAGGACCGCGCAGGACGCCGCCGAAGTGCACGACACGCACCTCGTACGGCGGGTCGACCCGTACGACGCGCATCTCGTCGCGCAGGACCGCCGGGCCGATCGCGGTGATCGCCTCGACCAGGCTGCCCTCGCCGCCGTCCCCCTCCACCACGCGCACCTTGGTGAACGGGATCCAGTCGGACTGCCGCTCCCACGCGGTGAACGCCTTGAAGACAGAGGCGGCCGCCGCGTTGACGATCACCGTCGCGGTCACCTCGCCCGACCCCGGCTCGGCCGCCGAGCGAAGCTCTTCCTCGCTCACGCCCTCTCGTCCCGGTCGGGGAGCGTCCGGCGGGCGTCCGAGTCGGCGATGTCGTCCGGCTCGTCTTCGACCTCGTCCGCCGCCTCGGCTCCGGAGGCCTCGGCCGCCGCGGTGTCGTCGGCGTCGGCGTCGGCGGCATCGGTGTCGACCTCGTCGTCGGTGTCGTCGCCGATCACCTCGTCGGCCGTCACCGCCGCACCCGTGACCGTCAGGGCGGAGACCCCTGCGGCGGCCGCGGTCGCGACGCCCTCGGCCTCGTCACGCTCGTCGCCGTCCTTGCGCGGCCTCGAGACGTCGCCAAGGTCGACGACGCCCGGCTCCGGGCTGCCATACCCAGCGCCGCCCACGCCCACGCCGGCCGGCACCAGGGCCGCCTCGCGGGCCCGGCGCAGCGAGTCTGCCTCGCTCGCGCGTCCCTCACGCAGCGCCGTGACCTCGGCCTCCAGCACGCCGATGAGTTCGTCCTTGTATCCGATGTCGTACGCCGCCCGGCGCAACGCCTGGTCGACCTGAGCCATGCGGTAGCCGCGCACGGTCGTGTCGAACCGGACTGCCGAGACATCAGCCTCCATCAGTGGCCGGGTGCCCGGCAGCGGCACCGCGCGGCCATCCGGCTCGGCAGTGCCGAGGCCCGAGTCACCGCCGGTCACCAGCACGGTGACCCCGAAAACGACAGCGGCGACGGTCAACGCCACGACGACGAGAAGCAGTACCTGACCCATGGACCGATCGTGGCACGGCCGGCCGAACCGGGCGACCCCGCCACCCCGGTCTAAGTTTTCACGCATGGACGATCTACGCCTCGGTGAACGGGTCTTCGGGCCCGGTGAGCTGGTCGTGATGGCCATCGTCAATCGCACGCCCGACTCGTTCTTCGACCGGGGCTCGACCTTTTCCCCGGACGCGGCACTCCGCGCGGTCGCCCAGGCGGTCGAGGAGGGCGCGCAGATCGTGGACATCGGCGGGGTCAAGGCCGGGCCGGGCGCCGAGGTGGACGCGGCCGAGGAGATCCGTCGTACGGTCGACACGATCACCGCGGTTCGCGCCGAGCACCCCGACGTGGTGATCTCGATCGACACCTGGCGGGCCGAGGTGGCCCGGGAGGCGGTGGCCGCCGGCGCCCATCTGATCAACGACACCTGGGCCGGCGCGGACCCGGCGCTCGCCGAGGTGGCCGCCGCCACCGGCGCCGGGCTCGTCTGCGCGCACGCGGGTGGGCTGCGGCCGCGCACCCGCCCGCACCGGGCCGCCTTCGACGACGTGGTCGCGGACGCCGTCTCGACCGTCACGCGGCTCGCCGAGCGGGCCCGCGACCTTGGCGTACGTCCCGACGGGATCTTGATCGACCCGGCCCACGACTTCGGCAAGAACACCCGGCACTCGCTGGAGATGACCCGCCGGCTGGGCGAGCTCGTCGCCACCGGGTGGCCGGTGCTCGTCGCGCTCTCGAACAAGGACTTCGTCGGCGAGACCCTCGACCTACCAGTGGCGGAGCGGCTCTCCGGCACGCTCGCCGCGACGGCGGTCTCCGCCTGGCTCGGCGCTCGAGTCTTCCGGGCCCATCAGGTGCGACCCACCCGCCAGGTGCTCGACATGGTCGCGTCCATCAAGGGCGACCGCCCCCCGGCGGTCTCGCGCCGAGGACTCGCCTAGGCGCTCACGTCCAGCGGAGGATGCGCTTGCGCCACGCATACAGGATGCCGAGCGCCAGCACAGCGACGAAGATCGCCATCTCCACCACGGTCGTCATGCCGAAGCCGGGGCGATCGAAGACCACCGCCCACGGAAACAGGAACACGCTCTCGACCGCAAAGAGCACATATAGATAAGCATAAACGTAATAACGGATCTGGGCTTGTGCCCAGTCACCGCCGACCGGGTCGACACCGCATTCGTACGCCTCGCGCTTGCCGGCCGGCTCGGCCGGACTGGCCGGGCTCAGCAGCCGGTTGGCCGAGAACGCCCCGGCAAAGACCAAAAAGCCCGCAAGCAGCAATAAACCCAGTGTCGCGTACGACCCCAGATAGCTGTCCACCTGCCGCAGCGTACCGCGTGATCTTGCTTACTTGCCCTGTCTAGGGGTCTCATCCGGCGGACAGGGGAAGGATGACCTCAGTCGTTGGACGTACGCTCGTGGGTGAACAAAACAAGGCGGGGCCCGAACAACCGGGTGTGCCCACCCGCCGCTGCCGGCTCGCAAGGAGGTCAGGGGTCAGTGACCAAACAGGTCCGCCAGCTGGATCGGGTGGTCATCCGGTTCGCTGGCGACTCAGGCGACGGCATGCAGCTCACCGGTGACCGCTTTACCTCGGAGACCGCCCAGCTGGGCAACGACATCTCGACGTTGCCCAACTTCCCGGCCGAGATCCGCGCGCCCGCCGGCACGCTGCCCGGAGTGTCGAGCTTCCAGGTGCACTTCGCCGACTACGACATCCTTACCCCTGGCGACGCGCCCAACGTACTCGTGGCGATGAACCCGGCGGCTCTCAAGGCCAACCTGGTTGACCTGCCCCGCGGCGCGGACATCATCGTCAACACCGACGAGTTCACCAAGCGCAACCTGGCGAAGGTCGGCTACGCGGCCAACCCGCTGGAGGACGGCTCGCTCGACGGGTATGCGGTGCACCCGGTCGGCCTCACGTCGATGACGGTGGGCGCGCTGGCCGAGCACGACGTCTCGAAGAAGGACGCCGAGCGCGCCAAGAACATGTTCGCCCTGGGCCTGCTGTCCTGGATGTACTCCCGGCCGTACGAGTCGACGATCCGGTTCCTGGAGCGCAAGTTCGCCGCCCGCCCCGAGCTCGTCACGGCCAACATCGCCGCCTTCAAGGCGGGGTGGAACTTCGGCGAGACGACCGAGGACTTCAGCGTCCGGTACGAGGTGAAGCCGGCCAAGATGCCGCCGGGCACGTACCGCAACATCACCGGCAACGCCGCGCTCGCGCTGGGCATCATCGCCGCGGGCGTGCGCTCCAAGCTGCCGGTCTTCCTCGGCGCGTACCCGATCACGCCGGCCTCGGACATCCTCCACGAGCTGAGCAAGCACAAGCGCTTCGGCATCACGACCATGCAGGCCGAAGACGAGATCGCGGCGATCGGCGCCGCCCTTGGCGCGGCGTATGGCGGGTCGCTCGGCATCACCACCACCAGCGGCCCGGGCGTTGCCCTCAAGGGTGAGACGATCTCGCTGGCGGTCGCCCTCGAGCTGCCGCTCGTCGTCGTCGACGTGCAGCGGGCCGGCCCGTCGACCGGTATGCCCACGAAGACCGAGCAGGCCGACCTCAACATGGCGCTCTTCGGCCGGCACGGCGAGGCGCCGGTGGCGGTGATCGCGCCGCGCTCCCCCTCCGACTGCTTCCACGCGGCGATCGAGGCGGCCAGGATCGCGCTGACCCACCGCACGCCGGTGATCCTGCTCTCCGACAACTACGTGGCCAACGGCTCCGAGCCGTGGCTGCTGCCCGACGTCGACTCGCTGCCCGACCTGCGCGTCGAGTTCGCCACCCAGCCCAACGGCGAGGACGGCAGCACCTTCCTGCCGTACCTGCGCGACCCACGGACGCTCGCCCGGCCGTGGGCGATCCCAGGCACCCCGGGGCTGGAGCACCGGATTGGCGGCCTGGAGAAGGCGGACAAGACCGGCGACATCTCGTACGACCCGGCCAACCACGACTTCATGGTGCGCACCCGAGCGGCCCGGATCGAGGCGATCGAGGTGCCCGACCTGGAGGTCGAGGATCCCGACGGCGACGCGCGGGTACTGGTGCTCGGCTGGGGCTCGACGTACGGGCCGATCGGTGCCGCCTGCCGGGCGCTGCGCCAGCGTGGCCAGTCGGTGGCCCAGGCGCACCTGCGCCACCTCGCCCCGATGCCACGCAATGTGGGTGAGGTGCTCCGCCGGTATGACCGCGTCGTCATTCCGGAGATGAACCTGGGCCAGCTCGCCAACGTCATCCGGGCCCGCTTCCTCGTCGACGCCATCCCGTACAACCAGGTCCGCGGCCTGCCATTCACCGCCGCCGAACTGGAGACAATGCTGGAAGAAGTGGTTAAGAATGCCTGAGCCAGTCGCACTGAAGCTCACCGCGAAGGACTTCAAGTCCGACCAGGAGGTGCGCTGGTGCCCGGGCTGCGGTGACTACGCGATCCTCGCGGCCGTGCAGTCGTTCATGCCCGAGCTGAACATTCCGCGCGAGCGGATCGTCTTCGTCTCCGGTATCGGCTGCTCGTCCCGCTTCCCGTACTACATGAACACGTACGGGATGCACTCGATCCACGGCCGCGCCCCGGCGATCGCCACGGGCCTCTCCGCCACCCGGCCTGACCTGTCGGTATGGGTGGTCACCGGCGACGGCGACGCGCTCTCGATCGGCGGCAACCACCTCATCCACGCCCTCCGGCGCAACGTCAACCTCAAGATCCTGCTCTTCAACAACCGGATCTACGGGCTGACCAAGGGGCAGTACTCGCCGACGTCGGAGCTCGGCAAGATCACAAAGTCGACGCCGGCCGGGTCGGCGGACTCCCCGTTCAACCCGCTGTCGCTGGCGCTGGGCGCCGAGGCGACGTTCGTGGGCCGGACGATCGACTCCGACCGCAAGCACCTGCAATCGGTGCTGCGGGCCGCCGCCGAGCACAACGGCTCCGCGTTCGTGGAGATCTACCAAAACTGCAACATCTTCAACGACGGCGCCTTCGACGAGCTCAAAGACCCCGGCACCCGCGACGACTACCTGATCCGGCTGGAGCACGGGCAGCCGATCACCTTCGGCAAGGACGGGCAGTTCTGCGTGGTGCACCCGCCCGGCGGCTTCGGCCTGGAGGTACGGGAGACGGCCATGGTCTCGCCCGAGGAGATCGTCGTGCACGACGCCGGCGTGGCTGAGCCGGCCTACGCCTTCGCCCTCTCCCGCCTGCCCGGCCTCGACCTGCGCAACACGCCGATCGGGGTCTTCCGCAACGTCTCCCGGCCGTCCTACGACGACCTCGTGCAGAGCCAGCTCGAGGCGGCCAAGGCAAAGGTCACCGGTACGCCCGAGGACCAGCTCGCCGGCCTCCTGAGCAGCGGCGACACCTGGACAATCATCTAGCTATTCGAAGCATCGGCTCCGCTCCCGTCCAAGGAGCGGAGCCGCGTGTTGTCAGCGGTTGCGCTGGCGGTACGTGGTGGTCGCCGCCTCGATGCGGTTACGCAGGCGCTGGTCGCGGGAGATCGCCCGCTTGCCCTTCTGGTACAGGTAAACCCCGCCGCCGATCACGGCCGCGCCCACGATCAGGTACACAGCTACACCCAGCAGCGCCTTGAGTAGTGCGATCGCGATCCAACCCACTGCCACCACGGCGACGACACCCACCGCGGTCCAGGCCAAGAAACGTCCCATACACCCAGAGTGCTCCTCGCCCGCAACCGCCGCATCAGGGAAAACCCCGGCATCGCTCTTGCGCTCGACGCGGCCACTGTGAAAATTTCCTTCTACCAAGAGGTAGGAGGCGGCGAATGTTGTCGAAGAATCGACCCCTGGGGAGGGCGCTGCTAGCCGCGCTGGTCGTCGCCGGCGGGCTCGTGGCGCCGGCGGCACCCGCGAGCGCCGCGCCGGCAGCCCCCACCTGTACGACGAACCCGGCCACGCCCAAGCGGCAGTTCCGGGCGATGTGGATCGCGAGCGTCACGAACATCGACTGGCCGAGCGCGCCGGGCCAGAGCGAGGAGAAGCTCAAGGCGGAGTACCGCGCCTGGCTCGACCTGGCCCAGCGCCTCAACCACAACGCGGTGATCGTGCAGGTGCGACCCACCGCTGACGCGTTCTGGCCGTCGCCGTACGAGCCGTGGTCGGAGTGGCTCACCGGCGCGCGGGACGGGGTCTCGCCCGGCTGGGACCCACTGAAGTTCCTGGTCGCCGAGGCGCACGCGCGCAACCTTGAGTTCCACGCGTGGTTCAACCCGTACCGGATCTCGATGCCACAGGGCGCTGGGCCGGACCTCACCAAGCTCGCGCCAAACCACCCCGTGCGGCAGCACCCGGAGTGGGCGGTGCCCTACCCGATCGACGCGGCCGGGTCGCGGCTCTACTACAACCCGGGCATTCCGGCGCTACGGGACTTCGTGCAGCGGGCGATGCTCGACGCGGTGGTGAAGTACGACATCGACGGCGTGCACTTCGACGACTACTTCTACCCGTACCCGGCAGCTGGGCAGGACTTCGCGGACGACGCGACGTTCGCGCAGTACGGCGCCGGCTTCGCGAACAAGGCGGACTGGCGGCGCCACAACATCGACCTGCTGGTCCAGGAGTTCGGCGCGAAAGTGAAGGCGGCCAAGCCGTGGGTGAAGTTCGGCATCAGCCCGTTCGGCATCTGGCGCAACAAGGCGACCGACCCGCTCGGCTCGGACACGAACGGGCTCCAGTCGTACGACGCGATCTACGCGGATACCCGCAAGTGGGTCAAGCAGGAGTGGATCGACTACATCCTGCCCCAGGTGTACTGGCACATCGGGCTGGCCGTGGCCGACTACGCCAAGCTCGTGCCGTGGTGGTCGGACGTGGTCGCCGGCACGCGGGTGCACCTCTACATCGGGCAGGCCGACTACAAGATCGCTGACCCCGCGCAGCCGGCGCCGTGGCAGGACCCGGCCGAGATGTCCCGCCACCTGACCTTCAACCGCGACTATCCCGAAGTGGACGGCAACGTGCACTTCAGCGCGGTACAGGTACGGGCGAACAAGCTCGGCGCCACCGACATGTACGCGGCCGAGCACTACTCCCGCCCCGCGCTGGTACCGCAAATGCCGCACCTCGACCGGACGCCACCGCTGTTTCCGCTGGTGACCGGGGCTTCGCGGGCGGCGGACGGCGCGGTGACGCTGCGCTGGAAGCAGCCGCTGGGCCACGCGACGTCGTACGCCGTTTACCGCTTCGACGGTCTCGCGCTGCCCGGCCGCTGCGGTTTGGCCGACGCGGCGCACCTGATCGGTACCGCCCGCGGCACCTCCTACGTGGACACGACCGCGGCGCCGGGTGCGAGATACACGTACTACGTCACGGCTCTGGATCGGCTGTGGAACGAGAGCACACCGAGCCTGCCGTGGCCCCTGATGCACTAAGCGTTCTACCAGCGTCAACGACATTTAAGGATTTATGCAAGGCGATCCCCCGAGACTGTGGACACCTCGGTTGACCCACCGGTAACCGAGGCTGGTTCCCCTTCCATCCCATGGAGGAAATGTGTCCCGTCGGGTCGCAACCCTGCTCGTCGCCGTACCTGTCGCCCTGCTCACCCTGCTGGGGCTGGCGGGTCCGGCGGCGGCCGCGCCGGCCGACAAGCCCGTCGTCATGTCCAACTGGACCCAGACCAGCGTGTCCAGCTACAACGCCTGGAACTCCGCCCGCCAGAACCAGGGTGCCTGGGCGGCGTACGGCTTCGACTGGTCGACCGACTACTGCTCGTCGAGCCCGGACAACCCCCTCGGGTTCGACTTCGCCCTGTCCTGCTACCGGCACGACTTCGGCTACCGCAACTACAAGGCGATCGGCCAGTTCCCGGCCAACAAGTCCCGGCTGGACAGTGCCTTCTACGAGGACCTCAAGCGCAAGTGCAACACGTACAACGCGGTCGTCCGGCCGGCCTGCCTGGCCCTCGCCTGGACGTACTACCAGGCCGTGTCGATCTTCGGCTCCGTGAGCCGCGCGGACATCGACCGGGCCGCGCTGCTGCTGCCGGCTGGCTCGGCCCGCTAAGCAAACCTTCGGACGCCCGGCCGCGTACTCGCGGCCGGGCGTTTCGCTAGATCAGGCGGCGAACCGGCGGGAGCCGACCGCCATGTCCGGGTGGTCGACCGACAGCGCCAGCGCCGCGGCCTCCTCCACCGTGAACGCCCCACCCTCGGCGTAGGCGGCGTCGAATGCCGCGTCGCCCAGCGTGGCCCGTACGGCGGCCTGCTGCTCCGCCCAGTAGGCACCGAACCGGCCGGGCGTGCTGCGCAGCGCCGAGCGGGTGGCCTGCGCCGCGCCGAAAAGGCGGGCCGCGGTGATCGCGTCGCCGCCGAGCGCGCAGCGGACCGCGATCGCGCAGATCGTGTCGCAGGCGCGGCTGTGATAGCCGTACGTCATCCGGGAGCGCAACGCCACGACCAGGTGGTCGTGAGCGGCGACAAGGTCACGGCGGCCCAGCGCGACCATGCCGAGCAGGAAATCGACGCTGCGCCGGCCCCGCTCGGCCGGGCGGGCGGCCTCCAGCAGCCGGGCTCCGGCCAGCACGTCGGCCGCGTCGTCCAGTGCGCCACGCCGCCACAGCAGCTCAGCCAGCGTGTAAACGGCCAGCAGCGCGTCGCTGGCCACCCCGCTCGCCTCGGCCCAGGAGATCACCTCGCGGCAGAGCCGCTCGGCGTCGTTGAACTGGCCCACGTCGACAAGGGACCCGCCCCGGCCGGTGAGCACCCGGCCAGCAACCCGGCGTCGCCGGCCTGCCGCGCCGCGGCCTCGGCCCGCTGTGAGAAACGCAGCTCCTCGGCCACCTCACCGTCCGCGCCGGCGTGCAGCGAGTGCATGTGGTACGCCGCCGCGAGCTCGGCCTCGGGAATCGGCTCGCCGGTCTCGGCGATCCGCCCGTACAGCCGGAACAGCCACAACCTGCCCTCGCGAGCCAGGCCCCGCTCCCGCCACCACTGGTCCAGCCCATTGGCCAGGCGCAGGCCACCTCGCGCGCTGCCACCAGTCGCGGACCAGCGCAACGCGGCGCGCATCTCGTCGGCGAGCGAGTCCAGTGCGTACAGCGACAGCGTCACCGGCCGGTGGTCGGGGCCGAGGTGCGCCTTCTCCATCGCGTGCAGCGACCAGGCCACGTGCCGGTCGCGGGCAGTCTGCTCCTCACCGGCCTCGGCCAGCCGGCGGGCCGCGTACGCCCGGATCGGGTCGAGCATCCGGTACGTCGTCCCGGACGCGTGCGGCTCCGCCTGGATCATCGACTTGTCGACAAGCACCGAGAGCGGGTCCAGCGGGTCGTCGTCGAGCAGCCACTCCACCGTCGGCAGGTCGACCGGCCCGGCGAAGACCGACAGCCACCGCAGCAGCCGAGCCGCCCGCGGCCCCAACGTCCGGTACGACCACGTCACCGTCGCCTGGATCGTCGCGTGCCGCTGGGTCGCCGCACGGGTGGCCGCCTCGGCCCGCCGCGCCGCGCCGGCCTGGGCCAGGTCGACGGTCGCGAGCTGGCTGGCTACCCACCGGCCCTCCCCGCGTACGCCCCACCAGGGTCGTCGCGGCCGGCGTCGAGCGCGCCAAGCACGTCGTCGAGGCGCTCGGCGAGCTGGCTGGCAGACAGCACCCGCAGCCGGGCCGCGGCCAGCTCGATCGCCAGCGGCAGCCCGTCGAGCCGGGCCACCACCCGCTGAAGGTCGTCGGACTCGGTCGGCTCCGAACGCCGGCCACCACGCGCCGCCGTCGTACGGTCCAGCAGCAGCGACACAGCCTCGCTCGGCCCGCCACCCGGACCCGGCCGCACCGACAGCGGCGGGATCCGCCAGACCGTCTCGCCGGGCAGGTTGAACGGCTCGCGGCTGGTCGCCAACACCCGGATCCCGCTACCGCCGGTCAGCAGCCGCGAGACCACCTCGGCCGTCGCGCCGAGCTGAGCGTCGCAGGTGTCGAGCACCAGCAGCATCCGCCGGAACGCCGCGAAATCCGCCAGCGTGTCGACCACCGGTCGGCCCGGCTCGGGCCGCAAACCCAACACCGCCGCGATTGCGAACGCGACGAGGCCAGGGTCGGTCACCGAGGCGAGATCGACAAACCAGACGCCATCCTGGTACGTCTCGACGAGCCCGCCAGCCATCTCGACCGCCAGCCGGGTCTTGCCCGCGCCGCCGGCACCTACCAGCGTCACCAGCCGGTGGTCGGCCATCAGGCTGGACACCTCGGCCCGCTCGGCATGCCGCCCGACGAACGAGGTCACCTGGGTCGGCAGGTTGTGCGCGAGCGCGTCAGCGGTGCGTGGGCGGGGAAACTGGAGCTCCAGGCCGGGCGCGACAAGCTGGTACAGCCGCTCACGGTCATCGAAGCCACGTAGCCGGTGCAGCCCTAGGTCGAGCAGCGAAGCGTCGGGCGGCAGCGTTCCCGCGTAGCGGGCGGTCGCCGCCGAGCAGAGCACCTGCCCACCGTGGGCCGCGGCGGAGATCCGGGCCGCGCGGTGCACCTCGGGGCTCGCGTACTCGCCGTTGACCGCCTCGGCTTGGCCGGTGTGCAGGCCCATGCGGACCTTGGGGGTGGAGTCCGGCGAGGGCCACTCGTGCGCGGCCAACGCCCGCTGGGCGGTCGCGCAAGCCTCGATCGCCGCACCCGCGTCAGAGAACGCGACGAAGAAAGAGTCACCCTCGGTGAACAGCTCCGTACCGTCGCTTTCGGACAGTGTACGGCGTAGTAACCGTCTGTGCTCGCTCAAGACCGGACGGTAGCCTGCACCGAGCATCCGGGCCAACCTGGTTGACCCCTCAATGTCGGTGAACATGAAAGTAACCAGGCCACTCGGCAAGTGTTGTGCCGGCACGCGTGGAACCTCCGCCCCCCTGGAAGTCGCGGTTTATGCTCCCGTACCCCCGCAACCTGGCACATCGTAGGAACGGCCGGTACGGACCTGCCCCCACGGTCGTAGCCAGGGGTGCGATCACAACCAAGCAGCAGCCAACGAGAGGGGTGTGTCGAGGGTGTTACGGCTGACGTAACGACGACCGGCGGAACGGGTTGCGGCACGACAGGTCAAATCTGACCCACCTTCTGGCCCTACCCAGCGGGCCGCTTACCCGCAGCCGCAGCCGCCACCACAGCAGCCGCCACCACCCGATGCGACCGGACCGGGACTGGGCGTGAATCCACCGCCACGCCCGGTAATGGCGACGGTGGAGAGGAGCTTGACCGTGTCGGCGTGACCCTGCGGACAGCTCGCAGGATCGGCGGACTCGGTCATCGGGCGGTTGACCTCGAAGGTGTCACCACACGCGCGACAGCGGAACTCGTACCGAGGCATACCTGACAGGGTACGACCAGGGCACTGCGCAGCGCGATGCGCCATACTCGACGCGTGGTGGACGGGGAGGCGAGACGGGAGCGGCCGCTGCGTTCGGCTGCGCCCGAGTGGGCTGGACCGCTGGGCAGTTCTGGCGCGGCACCGGAGGAGCCGGTGGCCGGGGCGTGCCAGAAAGACTCGCGGCGACAACCGAGAAGGTGGCGCCGGAGCCGACCGTGCCCGTCGAGCCCGTGCCCGCCAAGGCCGAGACGCCCGAGCCCGAGGCCGTCGAGCCGAAGGCCGAGACCGTCGAGTCCGAGGTCGTCGAGCCCAAGGCCGAGATCGCGGAGCCCGAGACCGACAAGCCGGAGACCGCACCGGACGAGGCTGACGCGTCCGGGCCGCGCTCGGAGTGGGCACGCCCTGATTCAGGTGACGAAAAGGGTGAGGCGGCGCCCGCGGCGACGCCTCCCGCCCCCGCGGCGGACACCACAACACCAGGCACCGATCTGCCCACGGTCACCCAGGCGGCCGCCTCGGCTGCCGTACCACCGACTCCTGCTGGAGCACGACGGCGGGTGCGTTTCGCGCATGCTCTTCGGCGCGCGCCTCGGGCCCGGAAGATGGCCCGCGACGTGCGGGCCTGGTCCGGGGGCCGAGCGGCCGGGTGACGCTGCCGATGGTACTGCTGCTCGTGTTGATCGTGGGCGGCGTGACCGCGGGCGCGATCGCGCTTCCGATGACCGCTGGCTCGCGCCAGTTGGCGCCGAGCATGCCGGTCGAGGACACCACCTTGCCCGCGCCGACGTTCTCGGATGGCCTGCCGCCAGCGCCCTCGACCGGCCCCCGGTTTTCGGCGGCGCCACACCGTCGCCCGGCGCGACCGTGACCACCGGTCCGCCGGCCGGCAGCCGCCCGGCCGACGTGCTCGCCGCCTGGGCCAGCCAGACCGGCAACAAGCTGGAGGTCCCGTGGGTGGCGATGCAGGCGTATGGGTACGCCGAGCTCGTCCTCAACCAGACGCGGCCGCAGTGCCATCTCAAGTGGACGACCCTCGCGGCGATCGCCAAGATCGAGTCCAACCACGGCCGCCACAACGCCGTGCTCGGTGACGACGGCGAATCGTCGCCACGCATCCTCGGGCCGGTGCTCGACGGCACAGGTGACACCCAGCGGATCAACGACACCGACGACGGCGTGATGGACGGTGACATCACGTATGACCGCGCGGTGGGCGCGATGCAGTTCATCCCGTCGACGTGGAAGCAACACGAGGTCGACGCGGACAACGACGGCCTCAAAGACGTCAATGACATCGACGACGCCGCCCTCGCCGCCGGTAACTATCTGTGCCAGGGCGGCCGCAACCTGGATCTTGCCACCGACTGGTGGAACGCCATCCTCTCCTACAATGACGTGCGCCGTTATGCCCAAGCGGTGTTTGACGCGGCAAACGACTACGGAAACCGCAGCCGCACGTAGCGTCACCTCTCAGGCACTTTCAAGGGACAAGACCCTTCCGCTCACCTTCGGATAACGGCAAGCTGTACGGGTGATGGTGCGCGAGTGGGATCCGCGGACCGCGTCACCCGCCGAGATCGAGTCCCTGCTGGACACTCTCAACGCGGTGCTCGCGGCCGACCTCCCCGAAGATCCCCCATGGCAGGACTCGTTCCTGCGGGAGTACCAGTCGGAGACCATGCCCGGCGAGCGGCGGATCTCCTGGCTGGCCGAGGACGAGTCCGGTCGCCTTCCCGGCCATGCCAATGTGCTTTTGCTCGGTGACATCGGTGTGGTCGAGCTTTTCGTCCACCCGTCGATGCGCCGCACCGGCCTGGCCCAGACACTGCTCACCAAGGTCGTCCGCCGGGTCTACGACGAGGGCTTTTCCGCGATCGGTGTCGAGGTGGTCGGCGGCACACCGGCCGTGGCGTTCTACGAGTCGCTCGGCTTCGCCAGGGAGTATGTGGAGACCCGAAGTGTGCTCAAGCTGTCCACGGTGGATTGGCTTGCGGTAGGCGAGACGGCCGGCACCATCGGCGACGGCTACCGCGTGGAGTATTTCCCGGGCGGACCGCCTGATGAGCTGATCGAGGGCTACGCCGTGGCAAAGGCGGCTGTCCGCGACGTCGACGACGGCGATCTCGACCTGCGCCCGAGTTCGTACGATCCGGAGCGGCTCCGGGACAGCCTCGCCTGCCTGCATCGGCGCGGTATGAAGCCGTACATCGTGCTGGCGATCCACGAGCGCACCGGTGCGGTCGCCGGGCTGACCGAGGTGGTCGTGCCCGCCCAGCACCCCACCCGCGCCGATCAGTACGACACGATCGTGGTGCCCGAGCACCGCGGCTACGGCATCGACCGGGCGCTCAAGGCGCGCATGCTCGTCGAGCTCCGCTCGGCCGAGCCCCGCCTCACCGAAGTCCAGACGTGGAACGCTCCGGACAACGAGCCGATGCTCAAAGTGAACGCTGAGCTGGGATTCATGGCAGATCGCGAGTGGTATGAGTACGGAGCGGACGTTCCGGACCTGCTCCACCGTCTCGATCCGAAAACGTGACACCTAGATGACACCCAGGCGACAGACGTGGGTCGGATCAACCACTTAACGTGCGTTGATCTGCCGTCTACCTGGAGGAATGCATGCGCCGCCGCTTGTGCGCTCTGGTCGCGATCACGGTCGCCTCGGTCGGGCTCGCGCCCGCCGCAGCGTCGGCCGCGCCGACCGACTTATTCATATCTGAGTACATCGAAGGATCGTCCAACAACAAGGCGATCGAGATATTCAACGGTACTGGTGCCGCGATCGACCTCGCGGCCGCCGGATACCAGCTTCGGATGTACTTCAACGGGGCCACCACCTCGACAAACTTCGCGCTGACCGGCACGGTGGCCGACGGCGAGGTGTTCGTCTTCGCCCACTCCTCCGCCTCCGCCGCGATCCTCGCGCAGGCCGACCAGACCACCGGCTCCGGCCTCTTCAACGGCGACGACGCGGTCGTGCTGGTCAAGGGCGCCGCGGCCGAGGTTGTCGACGCCATCGGCCAGGTGGGCGCGGACCCGGGCACCGAGTGGGGCACCGGCCTCACCAGCACGGCGGACAACACGCTGCGGCGGGTTACGGCCCCGGACACCGACCCCAGTGACGCCTTCGACCCCGCCACGCAGTGGGAGGGCTTCGCGACCGACACGTTCGACGGTCTGGGCACCCACTCGACCGGTGGCGGCGGTGACGCTCCCGCCTCGCTCTCCTGCGGCAGCACGCTCACCACGTCCCTCGGTGTGGCCGCGACCCGCGAAGTCACCGCGACCGACGTGGACGACACCATCGTCGAGCTGGCGGTCACCGCGCCGCACGCCGCGATCACGCGGACCTCGTTCACCCCGGCGACCGCGACCGGTGGCACCGCCACCGCGGTGGTCACCGCCGGTGCCGACCTGCCCGCCGGTACGTACCCCGTGACGGTCACCTCGACCGACACCGACGGCACGACCGCCACCTGCGGCTTCACCGTGCAGGTCACGACCGTGCTCTCGATCGGCGAGGTGCAGGGCCAGACCGCCGACGCCGAGGACGGCAAGCTGGACCGCTCGCCGCTCGCGCCGGCCTCCGGCAACGGGACGAGCAGCACGCTCTACGACGTCCGCGGCGTGATCACCCAGCGCACGCTGGCCCGCACCTCGGCCGGCGCCAACCAGTACGGCTTCTTCCTCCAGAGCCGGGCCGGCACCGAGGACGGTGACCCGCTCACCTCCGACGGCCTCTTCGTGTTCATGAACACCTTCAGCAGCCTGATCGGCGGGTACGAGCCGGTCGTCGGCGACGAGGTCGTGCTGCGCGGCCGGGTGTCGGAGTTCTTCAACCTGACCCAGCTCTCCAGCGCCTCGCTCGTGCGGGTGCTCGCCACGGGCGTGACCGACGTGGCGGTCACCGACGCGCGGCCGCCGCTCGACCTGACCGCCGCCGACCGCTTTTGGGAGCGGCACGAGGGCGAGCAGATCCGGGTACGCGCCGGCAGCGGCGTGGTCAGCGGGCGGGACGTCTTCGCCTCGACCGCCGACTCCGAGGTGTGGCTGGTGGACAAGGACTCGGCGCTGCTCGACCGGGGCAACCAGTTCGGCCGCCGCGTCTTCCGCGACGCGCACCCGAGCGACAATGTGCCTGGCCAGACCTTCGACGACGGCAACGGCGAGCGCATCATGCTCGGCAGCATGGGCGTGAAGTGGGCCGCACAGGACAACACGACGCTGCTCCCGCCGGCGCACACGTTCGACAAGCTGACCGCCGACGCGGTCGGTGGCCTCTACTTCTCGTTCGAGAAGTTCGGCGTCCAGGCGGTCTCGGCCTCGATCGCCTCCGGCACCTCGCCGGCCAACAACGCACCGCCGTCCGCGGCCTCCCGTGACCGTGAGTTCGCGGTCGCGACGTACAACGTGGAAAACCTGTACGACTTCCGCGACGACCCGTTCGACGGCTGCGACTTCCTCGGCAACTCCGGCTGCCCTGGCGTGAGCCCGCCGTTCGACTACGTGCCGCTGTCGGAGGAGGAGTACCAGGCACAGCTCGGCAACCTCGCTGACCAGATCGTCAAGGACCTGCACTCGCCGGACCTGATCCTGGTGCAGGAGGCCGAGGACCAGGACATCTGCTCGGTCTCGGGCACCTCGCTGGTCTGCGGCACCGTGGACAACGCGGACGGCGCGCCCGACACACTCCAGGAGCTCGCGCTGCGCATCCGCTCGGCCCGTGGCCCCGCCTACGCCGCGGCGTACGACCGGGACGGCGCGGACGACCGGGGCATCACGGCCGCGTTCCTGTACCGCACCGACCGGGTGTCGCTCGCCCCGGCCGCCGCGAACGACCCGGTGCTGGGCTCGGCGCCCACCGTGTCGTACCGGGCGCCCGGGCTGGCGTACAACACGGAGGTGCAGAACCCGAAGGTGCTCAACGCCGACCTCCCCGCCGACGTGGACACCTCCACCGGCGTGGACGGCTCGGACGTCTTCACCCGGGCGCCGCAGGTGGGCAAGTTCACGGTCGCGGCCGCGCCGGGATCGTCGGACAAGTTCACGGTGTGGGCGGTCAGCAACCACTACTCGTCCACTCCGGACGGTCGCATCGGCCAGCGGCGCGAGCAGGCCGCGTACGGCGCCGCGATCGTGACCGCGATCGGTGCCGGCGCCCGCGTGGTGTACGGCGGTGACCTCAACGTCTTCCCCGCCCCGACGACCCGGTGCAGCCTGTCTCGGACCAGCTCGCCCCGCTCTACAACGCCGGGCTGCACAACCTGTGGGAGGACCTCGCCGCGGACAAGCCCGAGTCGGCGTACTCGTACGTCTTCGAGGGCCAGGCGCAGACGCTCGACCACCTCTTCGTCAGCCCCACGCTCCGCGCTGACCTCGTGCAGATGCGGGCGGCCCACGTCAACGCCGACTGGGCGGCAAACTACGACGGCGACGGCTCGCGCGGCTCCAGCGACCACGACCCGCAGGTCGCCCGCTTCCGGTCCAAGCCCACGCTGTCCATCGCCGACGTGTCGGTGGTGGAGGGCAACCGGGGTGAGACGCCGATGACCTTCACGGTGACGGCCTCCCGCCCGGTGCCCCAGCCGATCGTGCTGTGCGCCGCCACGCTGGGCGTAACCGCGATGCCCGGCTCGGACTTCGACACCCTGGTCCGCTGCACGGTGATGCCGGCTGGCGCCACTACGGCCACCTTCACCGTGTCGGTCAACGGCGACCGCAAGCGCGAGCCCGACGAGAAGCTCGCGCTGCTGGTCGGCTCGCTGCCCGGCCAGTGGTCCGGCGACCCGATCGCCTACGGCACGATCGTCAACGACGACTGAGCCAGCTTCACCCGCCTGCCCCTGTCGAGCTCACGCTCGGCAGGGGCAGCGGCGTTTTGGGGCTAGGGCCTGTTTCAAAAGGATTGTCGAGGCGAGCCGGGATCCAGGCGGCGATCCGGCAAGTCGGGCGCAAGGTCGCATACCGGGCGTGAGCGAGCTTGCGAGCGAACCATCAGGCTCAGTGATGGACACACGACGCTGGCCGGCACCATCCCACGGCCGTTGTATGCGGCCTTACGCCTGGCGCCGCCGGTCGTCGTCTGGACCCGGCGCAGCCCGGCAAGGATTTTGAAACAGGCCCTAGTAGCGGGCGCGGAGGGCGGCGGCTGCGTCGAGAGCCCAGTACGTGAGGATCATCTGGGCACCGGCCCGGCGGATCGACGTCAGCGTCTCCAGCATCGTGCGGTCGCGGTCCAGCCAGCCGTTGGCCGCGGCGGCCTCGACCATCGCGTACTCGCCGGAGATCTGGTAGGCCGCCACCGGGACGTCGAAGGTCGCGTGGACGGCCGCGATCACGTCGAGGTATGGCAGGGCCGGCTTGACCATCACGATGTCCGCGCCCTCGTCGACGTCCAGTGCGACCTCACGCAGCGCCTCGCGCAAGTTGGGTGGGTCCTGCTGGTACGTGCGGCGGTCGCCGACCAGGGAGGACTCCACCGCGTCGCGGAAGGGGCCGTAGAGCGCCGAGGCGTACTTGGCCGCGTACGCCAGGATTGTGACGTCCTGGTACCCGGCGGCGTCCAACGCCTTGCGCACCACGCCTACCTGGCCGTCCATCATGCCGGACGGGCCGACCACGGCCGCGCCGGCGGCGGCCTGGGCCACCGCCATCTCGGCGTAGATGGCCAGCGTGGCGTCATTGTCGACCGAGCCGTCCGGCGCGAGCACGCCGCAGTGGCCGTGCGACGTGAACTCGTCCAGGCACAGGTCGCTCATCACCACGGTGGCGTCGCCGACCTCGGCGACCACGTCGCGCAGCGCGGCGTTGAGGATGCCGTCGGGGTCGATGCCGGCCGAACCGGTCTCGTCCTTCGACTCCGTGGCTGGCACGCCGAAGAGCATGATGCCGCCGATACCGGCCTCGGCCGCCTCGACCGTCGCCTTGCGCAGCGAGTCGCGCGTGTGCTGGAGGACGCCCGGCATTGACGCGATCGGGCGCGGCTCGGTCAGGCCTTCCTTGACGAACATCGGGAGGATCAGCTCGGACGGGGCCAGCTTGGTCTCCTCGACCAGCCGGCGCATCGCGGGCGTGCGGCGCAGGCGCCGCAGGCGCACGTCAGGGAAGGACATCACCGGAACCTAAGGGCGGTGGGCCCCTGCACCTTCGAACCACGGCGCTGCTTGGCCGGCATGGCGGCCAGCTTCTCGCGCAGCTCCACGGCATACCCGGCGAGGGCCTCGACAAGGTCTGGGACGGACGCGTGTGGGGGCTGGACGTCGACCCGGAGGCCAAACTCCGTCGCCGTCTCGGCCGTCTTCGGGCCGATCACGGCGACCACTGTGCGGGTGTGTGGCTTACCGGCGATACCCACCAGGTTACGCACCGTGGAGGACGACGTGAAGAGAACCGCATCGAAGCCGCCCGATTTGATGGCGTCCCGGATCTCGGCGGGTGGCGGCGCGGCGCGCACCGTGCGGTACGCGGTGACGTCGTCGACCTCCCATCCGCGCTCGCTCAGGCCGGCCGCGAGCGTCTCGGTCGCGATGTCGGCGCGCGGCAGCAGCACGCGGCCGACCGGGTCGAGCACCTCGTCGTGCGGCGAGAACTCAGCCAGCAGGCCCTCGCTCGACTGCTCGCCCGCCGGGATTAGCTCGGGCTGGATGCCGAACGCACGAACCGCGTCGGCCGTCGCCTCGCCGATGCAGGCGATCTTCACGCCGCCGAAGTGGCGGGCGTCGAGGCCGTGCTCACCGAACTTCTCCCAGACCGCACGCACCGCGTTGACGGAGGTGAAGATGACCCACGCGTACCGGCCGTCGACAAGCCCCTTGACCGCCCGCTCCATCTGGGCCGGCGTCCGCGGCGGCTCGACCGCGATGGTCGGCACCTCGCACGGGATCGCCCCATACGCCCGCAGCGCCTCGCTCATCAGGCCGGCCTGCTCCTTGGTACGGGGCACGAGCACCTTCCACCCGTACAACGGGCGGTTTTCCCACCAGCTCAGCTTGTCGCGGTGGGCGACGCCCTGGCCCAGCGTGAGCACGACGCGGCCGGTGAAGCCGAGCGCGGCGGCCACGAAGCTGTCCACGGTGGACGACGTCGTGTACTGCGTCTCGCCGGTGCCGTCGCCGGTCACGCCCACGGCCGTCTCGCCATCCACCCCGACGGCGAGCAGGCCGTCACGTACGGCGGCGAGGTCGCCCGCGTCGACCGCGAGCGCGAGCGAGCCACGGGTGATCGCCGCGGCGAGTGCCTCGAAGTCCAACGCGGACACGTCGTCGACGTCGGCGGCCGTGCGCACGCCGGGCAGCGGCACGCCGGCGTAGGTGGAGACGCCCTCGGCCTGGCCGACGCCGGGCACCACCTCGAAGTGCACGGCGGTACGCGCGACCGCCTGCACCTCCTTGACCACGGAGTCGTGGCCGAACGGGTCGCCCGCGACAAGGTGTACCGCCTGGAGGCCGGAACGGGCCGCGGAGATCAGGACCTTGGCCACGTCGCCCGGTGCCCCCTCGGCCGGGCTGAACTGGGTGTCGCTCTTGGCTTCCGCACGGATCGCGTCGAGCAGCGGCTCGGAGACGCCCCGGTCGTAGACGACCTGGTCGGCCTCCGTAAGCGCGGCGTGCGCCCGGCGGGTCAGCAGGCCAGGATCGCCGGGACCGGCCCCGACGAAGGCAATCCGGCCTGCGGGCTTACGGGTGCGGCTCATTTTCTGTGCTCCCAATTAGGGTCTCGGCGCCGCTCTCGACAAGATCGGCGGCGAGAGCCCGTCCGATCTCCGCCGCGGCGGCGGGCGTACCGGTGCGGGACAGCCGGATGTCTCGGGTGCCATCCGGACTGATCACCGCACCGCGCAAGTAGATCTCCTCACCGCTGTCGCCCTCGGCGACCTCGGCGAAGGCGGCCACCGGAGCACTGCACCCGGCCTCCAGCGTGGCCAGCAACGCCCGCTCCGCGGTGACCGCGGCGCGGGTCGGTGCGTGGTCGAGCCTCCCCAGCAGCTCGACCAGGTCTTCGTCGTCGATCCGGCACTCCACCGCAAGCGCACCCTGAGCCGGGGCGGGCAGCATGAGCATCGGATCGAGAGTCTCGGTGATCTCGGCGGTGCGCCCGAGGCGGGCGATGCCGGCACGGGCCAGCACGACCGCGTCCAGCTCACCCTCGCTCACCTTGCGCAGGCGAGTGTCGACGTTGCCCCGGATCGGCACGACCTCCAACTGCAAGCCGAGCGCACGCAGCTGGGCCATCCGCCGCAGCGCGCCGGTGCCCACGCGGGCCCCGGGCGGCAGCTCCGCGAGCGTGCGGTTACCGCTGGCCACGAGCGCGTCGCGCGGGTCCTCCCGCGGCGGTATGGCGGCGATGTGCAACCCGTCGGCCGGCGCGGTGGGGAGGTCCTTGTACGAGTGGACGGCGAAGTCGATCTCCTTGGCGACAAGCGCGTCGCGCAGGGCGGACACGAAGACGCCCACGCCGAGCTGTGGCACCGGCGCACTCGACCGGTCGCCAGCCGTCACGATCTCCACAAGCTCCACGTCGCGACCGGTCGCCGCGCGCAGGCTGTCGGCGACCTGCTGGGACTGGGCGAGGGCGAGCGCGCTCCCACGCGTGCCGAGCCGCAAGCTCACGAGTGATCCTCCAGGTCGGGCACCTCGCCGGCCTGGGCGCTGCGCGGCACCTCGAGGTCGAACAGCTCGCGCAGCAGCGCGGTGTACTGGTCGCCCCCGGGCTCCGCGGCGAGCTGGCGCACCCGTACGGTCGGCGAGTGGAGCAGCCGCTGCACGACCCGGTGCACGGTGTGTGCCACGTCGGCGCGCTGCTGGTCGGTCAGGTCGGGGCGGCGCTGGGCCAGCCGGCGCAGCTCAGCGGTAACCACGTCGTCGGCGCGGGTACGCAGCGCGGCGACCGTGGGTGCGACGTCGGCGCCCCGCAGCCAGCCGAGGAACGACTCCACCTCGGCGGCCACGATCGCCTCGACCGCGGCCTCGTCGGCAGCGGCCGGGCCGGTGCGCAGGCTGGCGGCAAGGCGATCGATGTCGATCACCACGACGCCCGGCACCTCGGCGGCCGCCGGCTCGACGTCGCGCGGCACCGCCAGGTCGAGGATGATCAGCGGCCGGTCGCGCCCATCGACCGCGCGGGCCACAGCCTCGCGGGTCAGCACATGCTCGGTCGACGCGGTCGCGGTGGCCACGACGTCGACGCCGGACATCGCGGTGGCCAGGTCGGCGAAGGGTACCGCCGTCGCCCCATACGCCGCGGCGAGCCGCTCGGCCCGCTCCGCGCCGCGGTTGGTCACGCTCAGCGGGCCGGCGCCGGAACGTGCCAGCGTGGCCAGCGAGAGCGCACCCATCGCGCCCGCGCCGATCACCAGCGCCGGACGGCCGGCCAGATCCGTGGTTGGGTGCTCGCAGTCGCAGCCGAGCGGGCAGTCGTGGTCACCGGCGAGCGCGGACGCGGCCACGCCCAGCGCGGCGGTCACCACACTCTGGCCGGCCCGGTCGATGCCGGTCTCCGTGTGCGCCCGCTTGCCCACCCGCAGGGCCTGCTGCATCAGCTCGTGCAGCAGCCGGCCGGTGCTCCCGTGCTCGATCGCCGCCTGGTACGCCTCGCGGAGCTGCCCCAGGATCTGCGCCTCGCCGACGACCATCGAGTCGAGGCCGGTGGCCACCCGGAAGGCGTGCTGCACCGCGGCGGCCTCGTAGTGTACGTACAGGTGCTCGGCCAGGTCGGTCGACGTGCGCCCGGCCTGCTCGCCAAGGACCGCACAGATCTCGCCGAGGCCGCCGTGGAAGCCGTTGACCGCCGCGTACACCTCTACGCGGTTGCACGTGGAGAGCACGACGGCCTCGCTCACGTACGACTGGGCGAGGAGCCGGTCGTGGACGGCGGCGAGGTCAGTGGGGGCGACGGCGATCTGCTCAAGGGTCGATACCGGCGTCGTACGGTACGACGCGCCTACCACGATGAGGTTCACGTGCCGACCGCCTCCTCCGTGCCGGTGGCGGACAGTCCGCCCGGCAACGCCGTGAGCCCACCCGTGGGGCCGGTGGCCGGCAACGAGGTGAGCGATGCCTTGCGGTGCTCGTGGAACGAGAGGATCTGCAACTCGATCGCCAGATCGACCTTGCGAACATCGACCCCCTCCGGTACCGAGAGTACGCAAGGAGCGAAGTTGAGGATGCTCGTAACACCCGCGGCGACCAACTGATCGGCGACGCTTTGCGCGGCGGCGGCCGGAGTCGCGATCACGCCAATGGCGATCGACTCGGCGGCAGCGATCTCCGCGAGGTCTTCGATATGGCGGACGACCAGCCCGCTTATCTGCTCGCCCACGCGGGACGGATCAGCGTCGAATAGGGCGGCGATGCGGAAACCCCGGGTAGCGAAGCCCGCGTAACCGGCGAGGGCATGACCGAGGTTACCCACGCCGACCAGGGCAACCGCCCGGCGCTGGGTGAGACCCAACACATACTCGATCTGCTCGATCAGCAGGGCCACGTCGTAGCCGACGCCACGCGTCCCATACGACCCCAGGTGGGACAGGTCTTTGCGGAGCTTTGCCGAGTTGACCCCGGCGGCGGCGGCAAGGCCCTCGCTGGAGACGGTGTCGTGGCCTGTCTCGGCGAGGTTGTGCAGCGCACGGAGGTATTCCGGAAGGCGGGCCACCGTGGCCTCCGGCAGGTCCGGAAGGGCCGGAACGGCACCGGGCTGCCCGGACTGACCACCGGGGCGCTGCTGGCTCATGTGACTCCGTGCTCCGTGGGGAAACCCACCGTCGACAGCCTCCGAGGGCCGTGCTAGTGGGGCGCTACGGCTTTACAGAGTAGGCGCTTGTGAAGTCGTGCACAAATCGCGATCTTGATCAACCGCTCACGTGCGGAGGTACGCCAGCACGGCCAATACCCGTCGGTGCTGCTCCTCGTCGGGAGGGAGTTGAAGCTTGGTGAAGATGTTGCGGACGTGCTTTTCCACCGCGCCGTCGCTCACCACGAGGACGCGGGCGATCGCCGTATTCGACCGGCCCTCGGCCATCAGCGAGAGCACCTCCCGCTCACGTGGAGTCAGCTCGCGCAGCGGGTCGTCGCGGCGCCGCCGCACCAGCAGCTGGCTCACTACCTCGGGGTCGAGCACCGTACCGCCGGCGGCCACCCGGCTGACCGCGTCGAGGAACTCCGCGATCGCGGCTACCCGGTCCTTGAGCAGGTAACCCACGGCACCGGCGCGGTCGGCGAGCAGGTCGTCCGCGTACGACACCTCGACGTACTGGGAGAGCACCAGGATCGGGGTACGCGGCACCCGCTCACGGGCGGTGACCGCAGCCCGAAGTCCCTCGTCCGTGTGGGTCGGCGGCATGCGCACGTCCACGATCGAGAGGTCCGGCCGGTGCTCCTCGACCGCCTCGACAAGGCTGTCTCCGTCGCCGACTGCGGCCACCACATCGTGGCCGTTTTCCGTCAGCAACCGGACGAGGCCCTCGCGGAGGAGGACCGCGTCATCGGCTATCACGACGCGCATGGGGCTTTCTAACCGGTCGCGGTTCAGCATGGCAACTCGGCGCGTACCTCGGTCGGACCACCCACCGGGCTCAGCACGTCGAGCGTGCCGCCGTTTGCCCGCAGCCGGTCGGCGATGCCAGCGAGGCCGTGGCCCTTGGATACGTGCGCGCCGCCGTCGCCGTCGTCGATGATGTCGATCTTCAGGTGATCGCCCGCGCGGGAGACGACCACCCAGCACTCGGTGGCGTGGCTGTGCTTGGCCACGTTGGTCAGCGCTTCCGCAACCACGAAGTACGCCGTGGTCTCCACGGACGGCTCCAGCCGGCCGAGCTTGGGATCGATGGTGAGGTCGACCGGGATCACGCCGCGGGCGGCGAGTGCGGCGAGCGCGCTCGGCAGGCCGCGGTCGACCAGGATCGGCGGCGCGATGCCCCGGGAGAGCGCGCGCAGCTCGGCCAGCGTGTCGCGGGTCTGGGTGAGCGCCTCTTCGAGCGTGCGCCGGGCGGCATCGGGGTCGGTGTCCATCTGCTGCTGCGCCCGACCGAGGTCCATGGCCAGCCGCACCAGGCGCTGCTGCGGGCCGTCGTGGATGTCCCGCTCCAGGCGGCGCAGCGCGTTGGCCTCGGCGGAGACGGCCGCCGCCCGCTGCTCCTCCAGCACCGTGATCCGGTTGCGCATCTCGGCCACGCCAGTGAGCAGCGCCTTGCCGAAGCTCGCCTCCAGCAGCGCGCTCGCTCGCACCACGACCGGGAGCGTGATCAGGAAGAAGACGCCGAACGCGCTGTACATCGCGATGCGGGCGCCGATCGAGTCGCCGAGGCCGAGCAGCTCCGCCAGGTCCTGGTCGTCCGGACCGTTGGGGATCGCCCAGGCGTACGACCAGTAGAGGCAGCCGCCGATCGCGCCGGCCCACCAGATGACCGTGACGAGGAACGCGCAGACCGAGACCGGGAGCTTGATGATGCCGTGTGCCAGGTCGAGCCAGGACTGCGCGTCGACGATCGGCGTGATCACGCGGCGCCACACGCTCGCGCCCTCTTCGGCGGTGCGGTAGTGCGGTCGGACCCGGTCCTGCCGCAGCACCAGCGGCATGCGCAGCCGCTCCATGTCCGCGAAGGCGCGGGCCGCGTACAGCGCGCCGGCCAGGATCGGCAGGCCGATGACGGTGATGCCGAGTCCGACGCCGGCGGCCAGGCCCGTCATCAGCACGATGAATGACGCCACCGCGATGGGGAAGCCCAGCAGTACGTAGCCGGAGTCGGCCGCCAGTTGGCGGAGCATGGGACGGCGGGCGCTCGGCTCGGCGCTGACGCTCGCGAGTGCGGTGGTGGTCATGTCATCGACGCTAGGCATCGGGCTGGCCGGCTCCCATCCCGTCGGCTGGCCTCTTGGCGGTAGGGCTTTCCCTACTATCGCCGACCAGCGGCGGCGACGGCGCCCGCCACGGCCCCGGCCTTCGCCCGGCTAGGCGTCCGCGGCGAGGCGCACGGCCTCCACCAGCGAGTCCGCCACCGGTACCCCGACCGCCCGCAGCCGGGCCGGATCGGTGAAGCCGCCGGTGTACAGCACGCAGCGGGCACCGACCGAGGCGGCCGCGTCGGCGTCGTCGACCGAGTCGCCGATCAGCACCGTCGTCGAGCCCTCGACGCCGAGCTCGGACAGGTGTCGGGCGAGGTGCTCGGCCTTGAGGTCGCCGCCGACCGTGCCGCGCAGCCCGTCGATCCGGGCCAGCAGCTTGGTGAGTCCGCGCCGCTCGATCTCGGGCACCAGCTCGTGGTGAAACCACATGGACAGCAGCGACTGGGTGCCCGTCCAGCTGGACATGGCGGTCGTGGCGTCGATCGCCAGCGCGCAGGTCGTGAGGCCCAGCCGGTACGCGTCGTGGAAGATCTTGTCGAGCCGGCCGAACTCGCCCTCCTCCAGCGCCCGCCCCAGCACCTCGGCGTAGAAGTCCGCGACCGGCCGGCGGAACGTGCTGCGGTGCGCCTCGACGGTCAGCGCCGGCGCGGCGACGCTGGCGAACGCCATGTTCGTCGAGGAGACGACGAGAGGCAGGTCGTCGAGGAGCGTGCCATTCCAGTCCCACACAAGGTGCTTGCTCGCCACCTGAGGCACTCTACTTGGGGACCCGGATGTGCTCATTTCGATTTCGTGAGGTCCCGCAGGAGCCGCTCCTCCTCGACCCTCCAGTAACCGTGCTCCTTGCCGTCGAGCAGGGTCACCGGCACCCGGTCGCCGTACTCCGCTTCGAGCTCGCGGTCGGACTCCACGTCGACCTCGACCCACCGCTCGCCGGTGGTCGCCGCGACCCGCTCGATCGCTTCCTTGGCCACGTCGCACAGGTGGCAGCCGGTGCGCGTGATCAGGGTCAGCCGGGCGTCAGTCATGGACCGCCTCCGAGCGCAGCAGCGTCTTGCGCACCTTTCCGGTCGCCGAGTGCGGCAGCGACGGCACGAACTCGACCGCCGTCGGGCACTTGAACCGGGCCAGGTTGCGCTCGCAGTGCCGTCGCAGCTCGGCCACGGTCAGCTCGCTGCCCGGCTCGCGCACCACGTACGCCTTCACGGTCTGGCCGGTCTGCGGGTGCGGCGCACCGAGCACCGCGGCCTCCGCCACGCCCGGACAGGCTTCGATCACCAACTCCACCTCGTGAGGGTAGACGTTGAAGCCGGAGACAAGGATCAGCTCACCCAGGCGGTCGACCAGGAAGAGGTCGCCGTCGGCGTCCGCGTACGCCACGTCGCCGGTGGCCCACCAGCCGTCGGGATTCGGCCCGTCACGCCCGTCCGGCCAGTAGCCCGAGAAGAGGTTGGCACCCCGCACCACGATCTCGCCGGGGTCGGTGCCCGGCGAGTCCAGCTCGACGAACAGCTCGTCTTCGGCATCTGGATCGACAGTGCCGTCGCGCCAGATGTCACCGCCGTCGGCCGCGACGAGGCGGAGCTCCACACCGGGGATCGGCTGCCCGATCGAGCCCAGTTTGGCGGCGCTACTCAGCAGCGTGGAGGTGAGGACCGGGGCGGTCTCGGTAAGCCCGTACCCCACGAAGACCTGGCGTCCGGTCGCGTCGCCGATGCGCGTCGCGGTGGCCGGCTCCAGCGGCGCCGCGCCGCACACCGCCAGCCGCACCGAGCCGAACGCGTGGTCCAGCTCGGGCCGCCCGGCCCAGCCCACGTACATCGACGGGACGCCGACCACCGCCGACACCGAATGCCGGGCAATGGTCTCCAGCGTGGCCGCCGGGTCGAAGCGCTCCACAAGCACGCCGCACGCGCCGTGGAAGGCGACCGCGCCGAGCCCGGAGTTGAGCCCGTACGCGTGGAAGAGCGGCACCGCCAGCAGCACCACGTCGTCGGGACCGACCACCGAGGGCACGCGCGCGACCTGCACGTGGTTGGCGATCAGCGCGCGGTGGGAGAGCATCGCGCCCTTCGGACTGCCCGCGGTGCCCGAGGTGTAGAGCAGCACGGCCAGGTCATCACCGCGGGTCTCGCGGGCCGGCGGCGGACCGCCCGACTCCGGCAGATGCACCTGTACGGCCGAGAGCGCGGGCAGCTCACCCCGGATCCCGTCGACCGTGTCCCGCACCCGCTCGGAACAGATCAGCACGGTGGCCGCCGAGTCGGCGAGCACGTGCCGCAGCTCGTGGGCGGTGTACTCCGGGTTTACCGGCACCGCGGCCAGCCCTGCGCGCAGCGCGCCGAAGAAGGCCACCGCGAAGTCCGGCGTATTGCCCAGGGCGATCGCCACGCGGGCCGGGTGTCCCGCCGTTGCCAGGGCGGCCCTGGCACCCGCCTCGGCGAGCGCGCCCAGGCCGCGTGCCGCCGCGTCCACGCGCGCGTCGAGCTGGCCCCAGCTCACCGTCTCGTCCCGCCAGACCAGCGCCGGCCGATCCGCGCCCGCCCGCGCCGCCCGGCGGACGTAGTCGGCCAGGTTGCAGGCGGTCTCGTGGACGGCCGCTGGTTCGGACACCCTAAACAGGTTAGTGTGGCCCGCCTTACTTCGGTGTCGGCTGATGTTCAGTTCATGCCCACCTACGCCCGGTAAGGGATTTTGGGCGCCAATGGCGTCTACGGGCCGCCTGCGGCGTGTCGCACCTCGCGTCACCCGAACGGTGCTGCATTTACCCCTGTCGGGTGTTCCACACCGCGCACGGCGTGCGACAGATTGGCCCACGGTCGGTAAATAATTCGGCTCTGTGTAACGGACTCCGCACACGTGGGTGATGTTGCCCCTATTATCTCTGGGTCGGCTCACCCCTTTTGCCGTGAGTCGACACCCCTCACCCCGAGGAGGCCGCCGTGCCCGTTAACGCACCGCACCTGCACCTCAAGGGTGTGTGTCGCCCGATGGCGCGTCCTGTCCCGCTGGTAGGGGACCGCGCCAGACCCGGCACATGCCCGATGATGGCGCTGCGCGGGGTCACGGAGGAGGGGCAGTGACGGCCTACACGTACCAGGAGCTGTACGCGCAGATGGCGCTCGCCGACGGTCTGCGGGCACTGCGCATGGCCATGAATGACATGGGCACCCGGCACTCGCGTAACCGGACCCCCCACGTCAACGAGGCGCCGGGGCGGCACGTGCCGGGCTCCAACGCCAAGCCGGTCGGCGGCCGCGTCGTCGCGCCGGGCCGCCCGTCGATGCCGGCCCAGCCGGCCCAGGGGCACAACCCGGCCGACCCCAGCGCCCACGCGGGCGGAGATACCGACACCGCGGTATTGCCGGCGGTCGAGACTGGCGATACTGCGGTATTGCCGGCTGTCGATAGTGGCGACACCGCGGTGTTGCCGGCCGTCGAGACCGGCTCCGGCGGAGGCGGCGGCGCGCCAGCCCGATTCCCGGACCGGCCCGACCCCACGGACGCGGCGGCCGAGGTGTGGGCGCTTGTCGAGCGGGCCCAGGCCGGCGAGGCGGAGGCATTCGGCCTGATCTACGACCGCTACGTCGACACGGTCTTCCGGTTCGTCTACTTCCGGGTCGGCAACCGCCAGCTCGCCGAAGACCTGACGTCCGACACGTTCCTGCGCGCCCTCAAGCGCATCGGCAGCTTCACCTGGCAGGGCCGCGACCTCGGGGCATGGCTCGTCACGATCGCCCGCAACCTGGTCGCCGACCACTTCAAGTCCGGCCGCTACAGGCTGGAGGTCACAACGGGCGACGTTCTGGACGCCGACCGTGAGGACCGTGGACCTGAGGGAAGCCCCGAGGCCGCCGTCGTCGACCACATCACCAACGTGGCCCTGCTGAGCGCCGTCAAGCAGCTCAACCCAGAGCAGCAGGAGTGCATCGTTCTCCGCTTCCTGCAAGGCTTCTCCGTCGCCGAGACCGCCCAGGCGATGGGCAAGAACGAAGGGCCATCAAGGCCCTCCAGTACCGAGCGGTACGCGCACTCGCCCGGCTCCTGCCGGACGGGTTCCAACCGTGACCCTCCTCACTCTTCGTAATTGCGGCTCACGCCCACCCGTAACCGGTCGTGCCCATTCAGCGTTTGTATTGGTGCGACCGGCGGTGGCCCAGACATCCCCCTGGCTCATCCCGCGGTATCCGCTGCCGTCGCACCGGCCGGCGACGACGCCGACCGCGCAGCCGTGACCAGCGAAGGGAGGTGCCCGCGGTGACCACGAACATCTTCAACCGCCGGCGCGCCGAGCGCTTCGCGCAGCTCCTTGACGAGGCCCATGGCGGTCGCCGGCACCATGTGCGCGACCGTGCCGACGAGGAGCTAGCCGAGCTCATCGCGGTCAGCGACCACCTGATCGCCGCGAAGCCGCCCGTCGAGATCGACCCAGAATTCCGTACCGGCCTGCGGGCGATGCTCGTGGCCAAGGCCGAGCGGGACGGGATCGGCGCGACCGCGGCAAAGGCACCAGAGCCTGACTTCTCGCCCGAGTCGCGCACGCGGTTCGCCGGCCGCCGGATCCGCGCCCGCGGCGCCGTGATCGTCGGTGTGGCCATTGGCGCGATCGCCGTCTCGGGCATGTCCGCGGCCAGCGAAAACGCGATGCCCGGCGATGCGCTGTACGGCGTCAAGCGCTCGACCGAGCGGGCCCAGCTCGCGCTGGCCAGCTCGGACGTCACGCGGGGCCAGCTCTTCCTCGACTTCGCCCGCACCCGGGTCGCCGAGGCCGGCGAGGTGCGGGACACCCGCGAGTTCTCCGGGGTGCTCGACGACATGGACGGCGACACCCGCGAGGGCGCGAAGCTGCTGCACGGCGCGGCCGTGGAAAGGCGCGACGCGACCCCGTTGGACGCGGTCGACACGTTCGTGAGTGGGCAGCGCAAGCAGATCACCAAGATGCTCGACCGGCTGCCCCGCGCCAGCCGCGACCGCGCCGTCGAGTCGCTCACGGTGCTCGACCAGGTGAGCCAGCGCGCCAAGGGTCTGCGTAACACGCTCTCCTGCGGCGACGCGGCGACCGTCGGTGCCGACGCGCTCGGCCCGAAGCCGGGCACCTGCTGGTCGGCACCAAGGCACGACCGCGCGGGTCCGGGATCCGGTCCGGGCGCGGGTACCCCGGAGCGTGGCGGCGCCAAGCCGGCCGCGGAGCCCTCCGGGGGTGCCTCGCCCGAGCCGACCAGCAGCGCCAAGGCGACGGCGACGGCGGGTACGCCCACGCCGGCCGCCTCAGCGTCTGTGGAGCAGCCCGCGCCGACTCCGTCCAGTACCGACGACGGTGGACTCCTCGATGGCCTGGGACGAATCCTCGGTGACCTGCTGGGTTAGGGCCGACGCCCCGAGCAGCCCCCGCTTTAAGGGTGATTCAGGGTCTCGTTGGCTACCCTCCCTAGGAAAAGAGCCAGAGGGAGGTCCACGCGTGGCGCGCACCCGCAGGGTCGTCGGCGGAAAGTCCAAGAAGGTGACCGTCAGCACTGACGCCTACGGCCACACCGCCGGCTGGGCCGCCACCGACCTGGAGGCGGCCCTGGCTGTTCCGCCGGACAGCGAGGCAGCGGCGTTCTTCGACGTCGACAACACGATGATGCAGGGCGCCTCGATCTACTGGTTCGCCCGCGGGCTGGCCGCCCGCAAGTACCTGACGACCGGCGACCTCGCCCGTTTCGCCTGGCAGCAGGCCCGCTTCCGGCTGCTCGCGCGCGAGCACGCCGGCGACATGTCCCGGGCCAAGGCCACCGCACTCGCGTTCGTCGAGGGCTGGCGGGTCGACGACATGGAGCGGCTCAGCGAGGAGATCTTCGACGAGCTGATGGCCGAGCGGATCTGGGACGGCACCCGCGCGCTCGCCCAGCTCCACCTCGACGCCGGCCAGCGGGTGTGGCTGGTGAGCGCGGCGCCGGTCGAGCTCGGCCGCGTGATCGCCGGGCGGCTCGGCCTCACCGGCGCGGTCGGCACGGTCGCCGAGGTCAAGGACGGTGCGTACACCGGGCGCCTGGTTGGCGATCTCATGCACGGACCGGCCAAGGCGGACGCGATCCTCCAGCTCTCCGAGGTCGAGGGGCTCGACCTGTCCCGCTGTACGGCCTACAGCGACTCGTCCAACGACATCCCGATGCTGTCGATCGTGGGCAATGCGTGCGCCGTCAACCCGGACAGCGCGCTCCTCGCCGAGGCCCGCGAGCGGGGCTGGGACGTGCGCGACTTCCGCACCGGACGCAAGGCCGCCAAGATCGCGGTACCCACGACCGCCGCCACGGCGGTGCTCGTCGGCGCGGTCGCCGCTGGCGTGGCACTACGCCGCCGCAGGTCCCGCCGGTGAAGCGCCCGGCGTGAGCTTAGGCGGCCGTGGTACCAGCGGCAGTGGCCCCGCACGCGAGGCCCGCGGCCGCGAATGAAAGGCAGGCAGATGACCCCGACCGCCGGGCGACCGGTGGTGCCGGCGCCGCGATCGGGCCGGCGGGTGGTTGGGCTGGCTGGCCTCGGCGTCGCGGTGGCCGCCGCCGGTACCCTGCTCGCGCTCTCGCCCGACCACAAGCAGCCCGCGGGACCCCAGCAGCCACGCACCGTCGCCGAGGTGTGGCCGGACGCCGAGCGCGCCGACCTCGCTGGCGGGCTGCCGGACGGGCCGCAGTACAGCCCGGTCTACTTCCTGGACGCCAAGACCTCGCTGGGTACGGCGCCCGAGCCCGGCGGCACCGACCAGCGGCTGGTCCTGCGGACGGCAGACGGCTCGGTACGGGAGCTGCGCCGCCTGCCCGTCGACGGCACCCCGCAGTTCGGCGGGTTCGTCCGCGCCGGTGACGAGGTGGCCTGGGCGGAGTCGGTAAGCGACGCCGACGGTTCCGCCCGCACCCGCATGTGGATCGCCAACGTGGCGAGCGGTGGGCCCGCCCGCATGCTCACCGAGGACACCGGCGACGTGGTGCTCTTCAACTCGGAGTACGACATGGTGATCGCCGGCGGCCGCCTGCACTGGGTGTCGGTCTCCCCCCAGAGCGAGACGGCCACCGAGGTCCGGTCGGTACCGCTCGGCGGGGGCACGGTGTCGGTACGCGACGAGCCGGGCGCCTGGGCACTGTCGGCCTGGCCGTGGCTGGTCAGCGCCGGCAGCGGACAGACCGGCCCGGTCCAGCTCCGCAACCTGGACACCCAGCAGGTGACGACGGTGGACGCGACGGCCACCGAGCTCGCCACCTGCGGCCCGGCCTGGTGCCGCGTGCTGGTGCTGGCCGGCGAGGGACCGTCCCGCATCGACCTGATGCGCCCGGACGGCGGCGACCGGCGCCGGGTAGCGGGCGGCGCGGCCACCGCCTCGGTGATCGACGTCGCGCTCCTCGACCGGTTCGAGGTGCTCTCCCAGAGCGGCGGCGATGGCAGCGCACCGATCAGCTCCCAGCAGCTGTTGCTCTACGACCTGAAGGAGCAGCGCGTCGTGGTGGTGGCCGACGGCGTCGGGATCGTCCAGAGCCGCGGTGGCCTGCTCTGGTGGTCGACCGGCGACAACGAAACGACCGCCTGGCACACGATCGACCTACGCACCCTGAAGTAGAGGATCAATTTCATCAGAGATTGAGCTACCGCGATGCCCGTTGTGGTCCAGACCGCTGCTCCCGCAGCCTCACCCTCCGCGCTTCACGACCATCACCCCGGCCAGCGCGATGATCGCCACGGACGACCGCAGCGCCCGCCGATCAAGGGCGGGGTTCGCCCTGCGGGCGATGGCGTCGGAGGGACGAGACCACCTCAACCGCCGTGCGGCGAAGTCTGGTTGTGAAACCGCGGTGGGTGAGGCCGCGGGAGCGACGGTCTGGACCACAACGGACGTCGCGGTAGCTCAAGATCTCTGTCTTTGGGGTTAGCGGCCGAAGGGGTCGGGGCGCTTTTCCAGGAGCTGGTGGAGGGTCTGCTGGATCGTCTCGCGCACCTGGTCGGCGAGGTTGAAGATGACCATCGGGTCGTCGGCGTAGTCGACCAGGTCGGCGGTGGAGATCGGCGGGCAGAACTCGATCAGCCACTTGCTCGGCAGCGGCAGCAGCCCGAGCGGCCCCAGCCAGGGGAATGTGGGGGTGACCGGGAAGTACGGCAGCTTGAGCAGGCGGGCCAGCGGCTTGAGGTCGGCCAGGATCGGGTAGATCTCCTCGGCGCCGACGATCGCCACCGGCACGATCGGGGTACCGGTGCGGAGCGCCGCCGAGACGAAGCCGCCGCGGCCGAAGCGCTGGAGCTTGTACCGGTCGCGGTAGTGCTTGCCGACGCCCTTGAAGCCCTCCGGGAAGACGCCGACCAGCTCACCAGCACGCAGCAGCCGCTCGGCGTCCGGGTTGCAGGCCACGGTGCCGCCCGACTTGCGGGTCAGCTCGGAGAGCACCGGCACCCGGAAGACCAGGTCGGCGCCGAGCAGCCGCAGGTAGCGGGCCTTGGGATGCCCGTCGTGCACGGCGATCGAGAGCATCAGCGCGTCCATCGCGATGGTGCCGGAGTGGTTGCCGACGACCAGGCCCGCGCCGTCGTCGGGCAGGTGCTCCAGGCCGAAGACCTCGGTGCGGAACCAGTCGCGGTGCAGCCGGCGCAGGATCGGATAGAAGACGTGGCCGGTCAGCTCGGGGTCGAAGCCGAACTCGTCCACCTCGTACTGCCCGGAGACGCGACGACGCAGGAAGGAGAGGGCCGACGCGACCCGCTGGTCCCACGGGTCGCCCGGCCAGTCCTCGATCTCCCGATCCCGATCGCTCATGAGCTTTCTTTCGCAGCGACGGCGCGGACCCGCCGGATCCCGTCCAGGATGGCCCGCTCGGCCACCGCCAGCTGGTCGGCGGTCACCAGTGCGCCGTCGGCGTGCCCGCGGATGAAGTCGTCGAACGCCGCCGCGGTGGTGCGCGGCTCGAAGCCGTACTCCTCGACGAGGCGGGTGGTGTCCACCACGCGGCCGTGCACGAAGAGGTCGAGCTGGTCGAGGCCATAGCGGCCGAAACGGAGCCCGCCAGCGAGCGTCGCGGCGGCGGATAGGCCGGGCTCGAAGACCGGCACGGCGAGCCGCCCCGCCCGCCGGATTGCCTGGGAGAGCGCGAGGACCCCGGCGCCCGCCACGTTGTACGTACCGGGGTGGTCCTCCACCACCGAACGGTGCAGCACCTCGAGCGCGTCGTCCACGTGCAGGAACTGCAACCGCGGATCGCGACCGAACACGGTGGGCACGATCGGCTGGGCGAAGTACCGGGTCAGCGAGGTGTCCGCCCTCGAACCGATGAAGGGCGCGAAGCGGAGCACTGTCGCGCTGACGTCGGGCCGCCGGCGGCGGAAGCCGCGCAGGTAGCCCTCGACGTCGAGGATGTCCCGCGCGAACCCGCCCCGCGGCACCTGGCGCGGCTCGGTGTCCTCGGTGAAGACGGCGGGGTCGCGGAACGATGCGCCATAGGCCGCCGTGGACGAACGCATCACCAGCTTGCGCAGGTGGGGTGCCTGCTGGCAGGCAGCGAGGAGCTGCATTGTGCCGATGACGTTTTGCTCTTTCATCGCCGCCCGACCGCCCGGCTCGGGCGATGTGAGCAGCGCGAGATGCACCACGACCTCGGCGTCAAGCTCGGCCACGACTGTCGGGGCCGATGCGGCGTCGGCGCGCACGTGCTCAACGCCGCCGAGCAGCTCCTGAATCTCGGCGGCGGGCTCGTTTGGGTCGAGACCGACCACGCGGCCGACGCGATCATCGGCGGCGAGGCGAGCGGCGACGTGCGCGCCAAGGTACCGGCAGATGCCGGTTACCACGACGACGCTAACGGCGGCAGTCACCGCCACCTCACGTTTCGATGCTCGTCCGGCGCGGAAAGCCGGACGTGGCTACTTGCCGAGACGACGACGCTGGACGCGGGTCTTGCGCAGCAGCTTGCGGTGCTTCTTCTTAGCCATGCGCTTGCGGCGCTTTTTGACGACCGAGCCCATACGAAAGCCTTCCCGTTGCGATTCCTCGGCTACAGCCGGTCGCCAACCGGCGACCAATCTGGACAGCGGACCGGAGCTGCCTGGTGGGCGCCGACGCCCGTCGGACTCACGGTCGCCCACCAGGGTAGCCCCTGCTACGCCGACTCTTGGAACGCCCCCCGAAGGTATTCGTGCACCGCGTGCTCCGGGACCCGGAAGGACCGGCCGACCCGGACCGCCGTCAACTCGCCCGAATGCACCAGCCGGTAAACGGTCATCTTCGAGACCCGCATCAGCGTCGCCACCTCGGCGACGGTCAGGAACTTGACCTCCGACAGTCTGCTCTCGGACTGTGGTGATCCTGCCATGGCTCACCAACCCATCCCATCCCCGGCGCGCGCCGACGGGCGGGATGCGCCGCGGCGGGCAACGCGCGTGTAACTAGTACGGTACCGGGACGGCTGTGACCCACGCGATCCCTTCAGCCAGATGATCATGATCAGTCAGGTCACCACTCCGGGCGATCGCCCCAATTCGCCCCAATAGCGCATACCGTACCTATGCCTAAAGCCTCGCCTCATGCAATTCCAACGACTCGGGCGTAACTCTGATCACACGGAGAGGGCTACTCCGTACGGAGCGCGATCACCGGGTCGAGGCGCCCGGCGCGCTGGGCGGGTACCACGCCGAAGATGATGCCCACCGCCGCCGAGACCCCGAACGCCAGCGCCAGCGACCACCACGTGATCGCCGCCGGTACCGGCGAGAGCTCACCCACCAGCAGCGCCGCACCCACGCCGAGCGCCATGCCGGTGACCCCGCCGATGGTCGTCAGCAGCACCGCCTCCAGCAGGAACTGCACGCCGATGTCCCGTGGCCGGGCGCCGACCGCCTTCCGCAGCCCGATCTCCCGAGTCCGCTCGCGCACCGAGACCAGCATGATGTTGGACACCCCCACCCCGCCCACGAGCAGCGAGATGCCCGCGATGGCGGCCAGCACGCCGGTCAGTACGCCCAGGATGTCGCCGAGTACCCCGAGGATCTGCTCCTGCGTCACAGCGCTGAACTCGGTGTCCGGATGGCGCTTACTCAGCTCGGCCACGATCCGCTCGCCCAGCGCGTCGATCCGCTCCCGATCCGGCGCCTTGACCGCGATGCCGTCGATGCGGTTGGTGCCGTACAGCCGGTGTGCCGTGGTCACCGGTATGTGCACCTCGTCGTCCCGGTCCACGCCAAGGCTCTGGCCGAGCGGGGCGAAGACGCCGATCACCCGGAACCGTACGCCCGCCACCGACACCTGCTGTCCGATCGGGTCACGGTCGCCGAAGAGGGTGCGGGCCACCGTCGCGCCGAGCACCGCCACCCGCCGCGCGGTGTCCACGTCGGACGAGGTGAGGTAGCTGCCGCGCGCGACGTTCCGGACGAAGACCTGCGGCGTCGTCTCCAGCACTCCCTGCACGGTGGTGAACGTGGAGCGGGTGCCGGCCCGTACCGTCTCGCCCGAGGTCACCGTGACCGCCACCCGCGACGGGTCGCCGACCACCCGGCTCACCGCGTCGACGTCAGACAGCGAGAGTCGGGAGACGGAGGGCGCGGAGTTGAACTCCAGCCGCCCCGGCACGACGATCAACAGGTTGCTGCCGAGCCCCTCGACCTGCTGCTCCACCTCGCGCTTCGCACCGGTACCGATCGCGACGAGCACCACCACCGCGGCGACGCCGATCACCACCCCGAGCATGGTCAGGCCGCTGCGCAGCCGATTGGCGCGCAGGGCGTCGAGTGCGACCCGCCAGGCCTCGGCGATCCTCACGACTCGTCCTCGGTGGGCCTGCGTGGTGCGGGAATGGACGGTCCCGCGGGCGCTGACACGATCGCGCCATCGCGCATGACGATCTGGCGGTGAGCCCGCGCCGCGACATCGCGATCGTGGGTGACCAGCACGAGGGCCACGCCAGAGGTCGTGTTCAGGTCTTCCAGGAGGGCCAGCACGGCGGCGCCGGTCGCGGTGTCCAGGTTTCCGGTGGGCTCGTCGGCGAGCAGCACGGCCGGGTCGGTGACCAGCGCCCGCGCGATGGCCACGCGCTGCTGCTCGCCGCCGGAGAGCTGGTTGGGCCGGTGGTGCAGGCGGTGGCCGAGGCCGACCCGCTCCAGCATCTCGGCCGCCTTCGCCCGCCGCTCCCGGGCGCCCACACCGCGGTACACCAGCGGCAGCGCGACGTTGTCCACCGCGGAGGTCCGGGGCAGCAGGTGGAACGCCTGGAAGACAAAGCCGATCGTCTCGTTGCGCAGCCGCGCCATCTCCGGTGGGGAGAGCGTCGACACGTCCCGCCCGCCGATGACCAGCCGGCCGCCGGTCGGCCGGTCCAACCCGCCGAGCAGGTGCATAAGCGTGGACTTGCCGGAGCCGGACGGCCCGACGATCGCCACGTAGTCGCCCGGCTCGATGACCAGCGAGACACCGCGCAGCGCGGGCACGGATACGCCGTCCAGCTCGTACGTGCGGCTCACATCGGTGGCCTCAACGGCCTGCGCCGCCCTGGTCACGGCACCTCTTGGCCGGCGGTGACCTGGTCGGTGCCGCGGACGACCACGCTGTCGCCGGGCGACACCCCGGTGACGATCTGCACGACGTCCTGCCCCTGCACACCCACTGTCACGTCGACCCGCTCGGCGCGCCCGTCGCGTACGACCCAGACCGCCTCCCGCCCCTCGGCCGAGAAGACCGCCGCCGCGGGCACGGTGACCGCGTCGGCCGCTTCGCGTACCTGGAGGTGGACGACCGCGCTCATCCCCGGGCGGGGCAGTGGCGCGTCCCGGCCGTCGGCGTACTCGCCGGGGCCGAGGGCGAGCCGCACCCGGTACGACACGCCGCCACGTGCCGAGGCGGTCGGCAGCACGTCAACCGAGCGGACCTCACCCTCGTACGTGGCGCCGGTCGCCGCGTCCAGCTCCACCGTCGCTTTGAGCCCGGGGCGGACCAGCAGCACGTCGGTCTCGTCCACCTCGGCCACAAGCCCGAGCGCGGAGACATCCACCACGGTGAGGATCGCGACGCCTGCCGTGACCACCCCGCCGACCGGTACGGCGACATCGACGCCGGCGGCCGGGCCGGACGCCGCCGAGCCTGGCGGCAGCACACCGGCCGGCAGCTGCGCGCCGGATCCGCCGAGCAGCCCGGCCAGCGCCTCGGCCGAGGCACCGCCGGCTGGTGAGGCCGCGCCGCCGAGCTGTACCACGCCGGGTATCGGCGCCCGCAGCGTCAAAGCGTCCACGGTGGACTTCGCCAGGTCGTACGCCTGCTGCGCCTGCAACCGCTGGGCGGCGGAGAGCGCGCTGACCGCGGAGCTCAGCCCGGCTACGCCCCGCTGCACCGCGCGGACCGCCTGCCCAGCGGCGCGGGCGGCGGCCTCGTACTGCTTCTCGGCGGCGTCGACGTGGGCGAGCAGCGCGCCGCGTACCTGCTTATCCGCGATCTTGCCGGCGGCGGCCCGGGCGGCGTCGAACGCGGCCGCCGCGGCCTCGTCGGTATTGCGCTGCACGGTCGTAAGATTGACGCCGCCGCCGAAGCCACCGCCCGCCCGCTTCGCCGCGTCGAGTGCCGCCTTGGCCTGGGTGAGCCGCTGCTTCGCACCGGGCGAGTCGATGATCGCGAGCACCTGCCCGCGCCGCACGGTGTCACCCGGCCGTACGCGCATCGCGGCGAGCGTGCCGTCGGCCGGCGAGGTGAGCGTGGCGGCCGCCTTGGCGGTGATGGCAGCCGGGGCATCGACCACCTCGGACACCGCGCCTCGGGACGCGCTGCCGAGGGCGACGGCGGACTCGTCGCCGTCGCAGGACGCGGCTGTCCCGCCGAGCGCGAGGAGGGTCGCGCCGGCGAGCAGGATCAGTCTTCGTGGCGGGGGACGCCAGACACGCGGGTAATGCTACGAGGCGGCGCTCCGGACGTACGACACGCAGTCGTCCTGCAAGGACTGCCAGGACTCGCCGAAGACAGCGGTGGACGCCTCGTCCGGCGACTTCCGCTCGTGCACGACCGCCTTGAAGAAGTCCAACATCGTCTGCTCACCGAAGCGGTCGACAAGGTGCCGCACAGCCAGATAGCCGACCCCGTACGCGGCGCTGACCTGCCAGTCCGTGGCCCGCTCGCCCGGCTCGGCGGCGCTCAGCGGTCCCTTCCACCCGCCGGAGACGAGCCGCCGCACGTCGCCCAGGCTCTCGTACCGGCTGACCGGCCGCCCGCCCGCCGCGGCGAGGTCGGCCACACCCTCGACAAGCCACCAGTTGTCGCCGGTGCGGTAGCCGCCACTCGGCAGCGAGGCGGCATGCGTCATCTCGTGCCGGAGCAGGTCGTCGAGCACGCTGCTGTGCAGGTCCTTGCCGTTGAGCACGACGTCGAAGTGGCCACCCCCGACCGGTACCGCGTATCCGGCGGTCCACTCCGGCCGGTCACCGCCATACCAGCGGCCCCACTCCGCCTCTCCGGCGTAGAAGATCTGGTAGTGCCGGGGCGGCGTGCCGTCCACCGCGTACCGGTCGGCGACCTCGGCCGCCCGCTCGGCCTCGCGCAGCACCTCGGCCAGGCGCCCCTTCTGCTTCGCCGTCGTGGCGACCACCGCCCGCCGGCCCACCGCCACGACGAGGTCGCTGGCCTCCCATGGCCGCGGGCCGTCCTGCGCGGAGGGTGATGGCGCCAACGCCACCATGCGCGGCACGCCGGCGCGCTCCACCCAGGTCGTCTCGATCGACACGGGACCCGTAATGCAGCCGGGGTCGACGAAGCAGTGCTGGTACGTCACCGCGACCCGCCACCGCGCCCCGACACGTTCCGGGATGTCGGTGATCCGTACCTGCCACGCCCTGACCTTCAGTGCGCGGAGCGACCGGAACTGCCGGCGCAGCGCGCCCAGCGCCGCCGACTTCGGCTCAGCCACCGCGAGGAAGCCCCGCTCGTCGCCGCGAAGCAGCGCCCCGCCTGCTGGGTCAGCACCTCGGCGATCCGCTCGCGCAGCCAGAGCTGGCTCACCTGCTCCGGGTCACCCGGCTTGGGGCTGTGGATCGGGATCGGGCTGGCGTTGGCCGCCGCGCCCGGACCGGAATCGCGGAAGGTCACGATCACGACGGCCGGCACGCCACAGGAAAGCAACGCTGCGAGCACACCCAGGAACACCCAGAGTGGCCAGCGGCGCGATCTAGGTGCCTCCGTCACGAGCGGAGACTAACTGAGGGCCGTCTGGCGGTGCGGCCAGCGTCGTGTGTTTATCCCTGAGCCCAATGGTTCGCTCGCAAGCTCGCTCACGCACCCTTTGCGCGCAGCGCCCTGAGGAAGAAGGCCATGTTCGCGGGCCGTTCGGCCAGGCGGCGCATGAGGTACGGGTACCACTGCGTGCCGTAGGGGACATAGACACGCACCGTGTACCCCTCGGCCGCCAAGCGAGCCTGCTCCTCCGGGCGTACGCCATACAGCAGCTGGAACTCGAACTCGTCCGGCGAGCGGTCGAACCACCGGGCCCGGTCCTCGCCGATCGCGATCAGGCGCGGGTCGTGGGTGGCCAGCATCGGGTACCCGTCGCCGGACATAAGGATGTTGAGGCAGCGCACGTACGACTTGTCGACGTCCAGAGTGGACTGGTACGCCACCGACTCGGGCTCCTTGTACGCCCCCTTGCACAGCCGCACCCGTGAGCCCGCGGTCGCCAGCTCCCGGCAGTCCGCCTCGGTCCGCCGCAGGTACGCCTGGAGCACCGCGCCCGTGGTCGGGAAGTCGGTCCGCAGCTTGGTCAGGATGTCCAGGGTCGAGTCGGTGGTGGTGTGGTCCTCGGCGTCCAACGTGACAGTGGTGCCCGCCTCGGAGGCGGCCACGCAGATCGCCCGCGCCCCGTCGTACGCCAACTGCTCGTCGAACTTCTGCCCCAGCGCGGAGAGCTTGACGCTCACCTCGGCGGCCGGGGTCATCCCGGCACCCCGGAGGCTGGCCAGCAACGACACGTACGCATCCCGGGTGGCGACCGCCTGCTCAGCTGTCTCGGTGTCCTCACCCAGCACGTCGAGGCTCACCGCGAGGCCGTTGGCGACCAGCTCACCGGTCGCCCGTAGCGCGTCGTCCGGGGACGTACCGGCGACGAACCGCCGCACCACACCACGCGTGAGCGGGGCGGTTTCGACGAGCCGCTCCATCCGGGTTGACCGGGAGGCGGCGAGGATGACCGATCGCAGCATGAGGCGAGCGTAACGCCCGCCTCCCGGAGTGGAACGGTTACCGTCCGCACCGTCGCGACGCGCCATTGAGGCCCCCCGTCGTCTACGGTTGTCGGGTGAACTTCGACGCGTATGCCAGGACCGCCGTTGACCTTGTCAACGCGTCGCTGGACGACCTCGACGGCCTCCGGGGCCTCTTCGGCGAAGAGAATTCCTGGATGGGCGGCGAGGTTGTCGAGCGCGACCTGGCCATCTTCCGCCGGGCGCAGAAGCGCCTGCGAGATGTCTTCGAGTTCGGCACCACCTGCCGCGACACCGAGGCTGTCGCCGAGCTCAACGCGCTGCTGGAGGCCTTCCCCGTCCAGCCGCGGATCTCCGGTCACGACGCCAGTGACTGGCACATGCACGTGACCAGCCGGGGCGCCTCAGTCAGCGCCGAGTTCCTCGCGGGCGCCGTCTGGGGCCTGGCCGTCTGGCTGTGTGAGTACGGCAGCGCCCGCTTCGGCGTCTGCGCCGACGAGCGCTGCGGCAACGTCTACCTGGACACCTCGTCCAACAACTGCCGGCGGTTCTGCTCGGAGCGGTGCGCCACCCGCTCCCACGTGGCCGCCCACCGCGCCCGTAAGAAGGAGAAGCTGCTTACCGCGGTGTGACAGGCGTCGGTGTGGCGAGGTGCTGCCGCGCGAACGCCAAGGACTCACGCAGGTCGGCCTCGCGGACCGCGCGGCTGCTCGCCTTGCGCGTGGCCACCTCGATCGCCACCGAGCCGGTAAACCCGCGCCCTGCCAGCGACGCCAGCAGCTCGCCGCAGGGCTGATTGCCACGCCCGGGCACCAGGTGCTCGTCGCGCCCCTCGCCTGTGCCGTCGCCCAGGTGCACGTGGGCGAGGTGGGAGCCCATCGTGTCGGCCATGGCCAGCGGATCTGAGCGCGAGGCCGCGCAGTGCGAAAGATCCAGCGTATACGCGTCGTAGCCGGTCGCGGTGGGATCCCAACCCGGGACATACGGCACGAACTCCCGGCCAGCCATCCGCACCGGGTACATGTTTTCGACCGCGAACGTCACATCCGGGTGCTTTTCGGCCAATCGGGTCAATCCTTCACCGAAGGTACGAGCGTAGTCACGCTGCCACGTGAACGGCGGGTGGATGACCACGGTCGGCGCCCCCAGGGACTCGGCGAGCACCGCCGCGCGGCGCAACCGCTCCCACGGATCAGAGCTCCACACCCGCTGGGTGACCAGGAGGCACGGCGCGTGCACGGAGAGCACCGGCACGCCATAGTGCGTGGCCAGGCCACGCAGCGCACCGGCGTCCTGGCTGACAGCGTCGGTCCAGACCATGACCTCGATGCCGTCGTAGCCCAGGGTGGCGGCCATCTCGAAGGCCGCCGCCGTCGGCTCAGGGAAGACGGAGGAACTGGACAGGAGCACTGGGACGCTGGAACTCACGCTTGCCAGAGTATCGCCACGGTGGTAAATGCGCTTTGGCGCTACGCCGGCTCCAATTGGTCTAGGCGGCGAAGAATGACCCCTTCGCGCAGCGCCCAGGGGCAGACATCGACCGCGTCGATGTTGAGCCGGCGCATCGTCGCCTCGGCCACTATCGCGCCCGCGAGCAGCTGGTGGGCCCTGCGCGCGCTCACACCCTCCAAGCCGGACAGCTCGCGGGGCGAGATGTGCCGGATGAATCCAATCACCTGCCGGAGCCCATCGCGGTGCAGCTGACGGGGTACCCACAGCCCGGAGGTCGAGGGGGCGGCGCCGGCGAGGCGGGCAAGCGTGCGGAACGTCTTCGACGTGGCGACCGGCCGGTCCCAGCCGACCTCGGAGAGCTTCTCCACGGCTGGGTCGAGCATGTCCTCCACGTACTCGAGCAGCTCGTCGACCCGGTGCGCGGACGGCGGCGTGGCGGTGTTGCCGTCGATGTGCAGCCGGTCGCGGGTCAGCCGGCCGGCGCCGAGCGGCAGCGACATCGCCAGGTCCGGGTCCTCGTCGATACCGGCCGCGAGCTCCAGCGAGCCGCCGCCGATGTCCATCACCAGCAGGCGCCCGGCGGACCAGCCGAACCACCGCCGTACCGCCAAGAAGGTGGCCCGAGCCTCGTCGGCGCCGGTGAGCACCTGAAGCCGTACCCCCGTCTCCTCCCGGACCCGGGCGAGCACCGCGGCGGAGTTGGTGGCGTCCCGGACCGCGGAGGTCGCGAATGCCAGCAGGTCGTCCGTGACCAGCCGGGCCGCGGCGGTCATCGCGTCGGCAGCGGCCTTGACCAGCGCGTCAGCGCCCGTCTTGGTGAGCGCGCCGTCCTTGCCGATCTGCTCGGCCAGGCGGAGCACGGCCTTCTCGGAGTGGGCCGGCCAGGGGTGTGCGCCGTGGTGGGCATCCACGACGAGGAGGTGCACGGTGTTGGAACCGACGTCAAGGACACCGAGACGCATACGCAAACCTTAGGTCGAGGACTGGACAGAGGGCCGCTATGTATCGCTTGCGCGACACGGCGACCAGCGACGGGAACGCATGAGGCGCGCGTAAGCTGACCAGGTGGCAAGCCTGCACGTCCTCGTCGATGATCCCCAGGACCCGCGGAGCAAGGAAGTCGCGCTCGACTTCCCCCGGGAGTGGATCGAGTTCGTCGACCCGGAGGACCCCAAGCACGTCGTACGTGCCGATCTCACCTGGCTGCTGTCCCGCTGGACCTGCGTCTTCGGTAAGGCGTGTCACGGGATCATCGCCGGCCGCGCGGCCGATGGGTGCTGCTCGCACGGCGCTTTCTTCACCGACTCGGACGATGAAAACCGGGTCAAGGCGGCGGTCAAGCGGCTGAAGCCGGAGACCTGGCAGCACTACCGCCGCGGGTTCAAGAACTACACGGAGATGGACACCATCGACGGCAACAACCCGGCCCGCCGCACGGCCACGCAGGGCGAGGAGGGACCGTGCGTGTTCCTCAACGACGCCGACTTCCCCGGTGGTGGCGGCTGCGCCCTGCACGCCCAGGCGCTCCGCGACGGGGTGCACCCGCTGGAGTACAAGCCGGATGTGTGCTGGCAGCTCCCGGTGCGCCGCGAGCAGGAGTGGTCGAAGCGGCCGGACGGCACGAAGGTGCTGGTCACGACGCTGACCGAGTTTGACCGGCGGGGCTGGGGCGCGGGCGGGCACGACCTCGACTGGTGGTGCACATCTTCGCCCGAGGCACACGTCGGCACCGAGGCGATGTACCTGTCTTACGAGCCGGAGCTGACCGCGCTGGTGGGCAAGGCGGCGTATTCGAAGCTGGCCGAGCTGTGCGCGGCGCGGCTCAAGGCCGGAATGGTCGCGCCGCACCCGGCCACGACGGCAGCGACCCCGGTCCCGATCCCACTCAAGCCCACGAGGCGGCAACGCCAGGCCTCGATTTAGGGCTCGAACTTGTAGCCCAGGCCGCGGACGGTGACGATGTAGCGCGGCGTGCTCGGCTCGGGCTCGACCTTCGACCGGAGGCGCTTGACGTGCACGTCGAGCGTCTTCGTGTCGCCGACGTAGTCGGCGCCCCACACCCGGTCGATCAGCTGTCCCCGCGTGAGCACCCGACCGGCGTTGCGCAGCAGCAGCTCCAGCAGCTCGAACTCCTTGAGCGGCAGCTGGACGGCGGCGCCGGCCACGGTCACCACGTGGCGCTCGACGTCCATGCGCACCGGGCCAGCGGCAAGCGTGGGCGCGGAAAGCTCGACCGCGTCGACGCTCTGGCGACGCAGGACCGCCCGGATGCGGGCGACAAGCTCGCGAGGCGAGTACGGCTTCGTCACGTAGTCGTCGGCACCGATTTCCAGCCCGACGACCTTGTCGATCTCGCTGTCTCGCGCGGTCACCATGATGATCGGAACGTGGGAGCGCTGGCGTAGCTGGCGGCACACCTCGGTGCCAGACATCTCGGGCAGCATCAGGTCGAGCAGAACAATGTCCGCACCGGTCCGGTCAAACTCGGTGAGGGCGGAGGTGCCGGTCGCGGCGACCGAGACCTCGAATCCCTCCTTGCGGAGCATGTAGGACAAGGCGTCAGAGAACGACTCCTCATCCTCGACCACGAGCACGCGGGCCAACAGACTTTCCTTCCTATTGCTCGTCAGGCCTGTCGAAGCTCGGCCGGACCGGCCTCGATCTCAACCGACGGTGGTAGCGGCAGAACGGCGTCCGGCGGACGCGCGGGCAGCCGGATGGTGAACGTAGACCCTCCGCCAAGCCTGCTCGTCACCTCCACCCGACCACCGTGATTCGTCGCTATGTGTTTGACAATTGCCAGGCCAAGGCCGGTGCCACCGGTCGCGCGGGACCGGGCCTGGTCGGCTCGGTAGAACCGCTCGAAGATCCGGTCGAGGTCGCTCGGCCCGATCCCGATGCCCTGGTCGGTCACCGCGATCTCAACGTACTCGTCGTCACCGCGCGTGACCACATCGACCTTTGTGTGCTCCGCCGAGTAGGCGATCGCGTTTTCCACCAGATTGGCGACGGCGGTGGCGATCTGGCTGTCGCTGCCGTACACCGTCAGGCCGCGGGCGCCGCTGACGTAGACCTCGATGTCCCGGGCGGACGCGGCGGTACGGGTGCGGTCGATAACCTCGGCCACCACCCAGTCGACCGCGACCGGCTCGGGTGCGGGCAGCGGCTCGGCGCCCTGGAGGCGGGTCAGCTCCAGCAGCTCGTTGACGAGGCGGCCGAGGCGGGTGGACTCCGACTGGATCCGCTCGGCGAACCGCCGGGCGGCCGCCACGTCCTCGGCGGGGTCGGTGGTGACGCTGTCCGGATCGGTCGCGTCGAGCAGCGCTTCGGCCAGCAGCTGCAACGCACCGATCGGGGTCTTCAGCTCATGGCTCACATTTGCCACGAAGTCTCGCCGCACCCGGTCGACCCGGTGCGACTCGGTCACGTCGGCGGCCTCGACCGACACGAAGCTGCCGCCCAACGCGACGGCCCGCAGGTGGACGCCGAGCGGCGACTGCGGCCCGCCCTCGCGGCCCCGCGGCAGGTCGAGCTCTACCTCCCGGCGCACGCCGGTGCGGCGGACCTGGCCGGCAAGCGTACGCACGATCGGGTGCGCGGCGATCGTGCCCGGCTGGGGTCCGGCGCGCAGAAGGCCCATCGCCCGCGCCGCCGGGTTGACAAGCACCGGGACGTCGTCCTGATCGAGCACCACCACCCCGACCCGCAGCGCGTCGAGACTCTTGCGGCCCAGCCCAGAGACCTGGCCCTGCTGCTCCTTGGCGATAGCCGGCCTCCCGTTTTCGCGGGTGGCTTCTCCGAAGCCCCCGGCAACCGCGCCCTCTCCCCCGGCTCTTGATCGCCAGCCGGGACGAGCGGACCACGGACCCCCACACGGCCGCGCACGGCCAGCAGCGCAGCACCCCCGGCCACCAGGCCAAGGACACTGCCGACCACGCCGGCTCCGACCGCCCACTCCACGTCGTGATCGTAGGGTCATTGTTAACCAAGCTGATTCGCAGAACGGTACAAACTTGGCCCGCTTTTGATAGAGTTCACCGCTCGGCCGAGCGTCGTTTACCCCCGTACGGCGGAGATCGCGAGCCATCGCCTACCATCAACGCGATGCGTGACGAGCTGCGAGCAGACCTGCTGGAGGTGGGCCGCCTCCTCGTGTCTATGGCCGAGGCGGCGCGCACCGCGATGGGCCACGCCACCGAGGCCCTCCTCACCGCCGACCGCGAGATCTGCGAGACGGTGATCGCACGCGATGTCGAGATCAACGATCTTCAGCGCCAGGTCGACCAGCTGGTGTACGACACGCTGGCTCGCCAGGCGCCGGTCGCCACGGATCTCCGGCTGGTGATCACGGGCATCCAGATCAGCCTCGACATCGAGCGGATGGGCGACCTCGCCATGCACGTGGCCAAGACCGCGCTCCGGCGCTACCCGGCGCCGGCGGTGCCACCCGAGCTGCGCGGTGTGATCACTTCCATGGGCGAGGTGGCCGACCGCATGGCGGGCAAGGTCGGCTTGGTGCTCACCACGCAGAATGCGACGCTCGGCGCCGAGCTCGAGAGCGACGACGACGCGATGGACGACTTGCAGCGGCAGCTCTTCAACGTCCTGCTGCACAGGGAGTGGCCACACGGCGCCGAGGCCGCGATCGACGGCGCGCTGCTCGGCCGCTTCTACGAGCGGTACGCGGACCACGCGGTCAACGCCGGGCGACAGGTCGTCTACCTCGTCACGGGTGAGACGAGCGAGCCGCCCGGCGTGGCCTAAGCGCTAGCGCCCCTGGTTGGCGACCGCGGCGGCGGCTTCCTCGGCCGCGGTCGGGTCCAGGTAGGTACCGCCGGCGGTAACCGGGCGCAGCGCGGCGTCCAGGTCGTAGCGCAGCGGGATCCCGGTGGGGATGTTGAGCTTGGCGATCGCCTCGTCGGAGACGTTGTCGAGGTGCTTGACGAAGGCGCGCAGCGAGTTGCCGTGCGCGGCGACCAGCACCGTCCGGCCGGCGAGCAGGTCCGGCACGATCCCGTCGTACCAGTACGGCAGCGCCCGGTCGAGCACGTCCTTGAGGCACTCTGTGCGCGGCATCAGCTCCGGCGGAAGCGTGCCGTAGCGCGGGTCGCCGGCCTGCGACCACTCGTCGTTGTCGTCGATCGGCGGGGGCGGCGTGTCATACGACCGGCGCCAGAGCATGAACTGCTCCTCGCCGTACTGCTCCAGGGTCTGCTTCTTGTTCTTGCCCTGAAGCGCGCCGTAGTGCCGCTCGTTGAGCCGCCACGACCGCCGCACGGCGATCCAGTGCCGGTCGGCCGCGTTGAGCGCCAGCTCGGCGGTGCGGATCGCGCGCCGCAGCACGGAAGTGTGCACCACGTCGGGAAGCAGTCCGTGCTCGCGAAGCAGGTCGCCACTGTGCCGCGCCTCAGCCTCGCCCTTGGCGGTCAGGTCGACGTCGACCCACCCGGTGAAGAGATTCTTCGCATTCCACTCGCTCTCACCGTGCCGTAGCAGCACCAGTGTCCCCAGACTCATGGCCTCATCCTGCCACCGTGACAGCCGCCACACGGAAATCGGGCTGCGTGGCTCCCATTCACCGGACTAGCTTGTAAGGAACGCCGAGGAGTGCGGCCGTTACGGGGGAGGTACCGGACGTGCGGAGCTGGCTGCGGGAGACCGCGGGTGGTCTACCCACCACCTTCTGGTACCTCTGGACCGGCACGCTGGTAAACCGCCTCGGCTCGTTCGTCATCATCTTCATGGCGATCTACCTCACCAGCGAGCGGCACTTCACCCAGACGCAGGCCGGCCTGGTGATCGGTCTCTTCGGCCTGGGTAGCGCGGCGGGGGTGACGGTCGGCGGCGTGCTGGCCGACCGCTGGGGGCGCCGCCCCACGCTCCTCACCGCGCACCTCGGCGCGGCGACCATGCTGCTGGCGATGGGGTTTGCCCGCGACCTCTGGACAATCACGCTCTGCGCGCTGGTGCTCGGCTTCTTCATGGACGCCACGCGCCCCGCGTTCCAGGCGATGATGGTCGACGTCGTGCCGGAGCGCGACAGGCTGCGCGCCTTCTCACTCAACTACTGGGCGATCAACCTCGGCTTCGCCTTCGCCGCGGTGCTCGCCGGCCTCGCCGCGCAGGCCGACTTCCTGCTGCTCTTCGTGGTCGACGCGACCACCACGGTCGCCACGGCCGCCATCATCTTCGCCAAGGTGCGGGAGACCCGGCGCCCGCAGGGCTTCGGTCGCCGCCGCGACACAAGTACACCAGCGGTCGGCCTGCACACCGTCTTCGCCGACCGGGTGTTCGTCGGCTTCCTGCTGCTCAACCTGCTCAGCGCCGTGATCTTCCTACAGCACATCTCGATGCTCCCGATCGCGATGGGGCAGGATGGCCTCTCGCCGTCGACGTTCGGCTGGGTGATCGCACTCAACGGCGTGCTCATCGTCGCGGGCCAGCTCTTCGTGCCCCGCCTGATCCGCGGTCGTGATCGCTCCCGCACGCTCGCCGTCGCCTCGCTTGTCACGGGGCTCGGCTTCGGCCTGACCGCCGCGGCCGACGCGCCCTGGCTGTACGCGGTCACGGTGCTCATCTGGACCATGGGCGAGATGCTCACGTCACCCTCCAACGCCACGCTTATCGCCGAGCTGTCGCCGTCCGCCATCCGCGGGCGCTATCAGGGTGTTTTCTCCCTCTCCTGGTCGGGGGCCGCGTTCCTGGCGCCGACGCTGGGCGGCTTCGTCATGCAGCACGGCGGCAACACCGCGCTGTGGCTGGGCACGGCGGGCATCGGCGCCGCCGTCGCGGTCGGCCATATCCTCTCCGGTCCCTCCCGCGAGCGCCGCGTGGCCACACTCGCCGCGGCGTCGGCGTCTCCGGCCCCCGCACCGCCCGCCCCCGCCCCGACCGCCGCCCTTGGCGCGGCTGTCGCGGACGAGGCCGTGCCAGCCACCGACGATCTCAGCAGGGTCTCCTGAGACGCCTCAATCCTGGCGAGCGGCCTGGTGAGCCACGCCGGCGGCGAGCAGGGCCTCGGCGTCGGGGACGGACCACTCCTCCAGTACCGCGCGGGTGTGCTCGCCCGGCAGCGGTGGGGGCAGGGACGGTGGAGCGGCGGGCGTTGCCGAGAAACGCGGGGCCGCTGCGGGCTGCCGGACGCCGTGCGCCTCGACGAAGACGCCACGCGCGCTCAGATGCGGATCGGCCGGTGCCTCGCCGAGCGACAGCACCGGTGCCACGCAGGCGTCGCTGTCCGCGAAGACCTCTGTCCACTCGTCACGGGTACGGGTGGCGACCCGGGCGGCGATGAGGGTGCGGAGGCGGGGCCAGGACAGGAGATCGAGTTGATCGGGCGTCCCAGCCGAGTCCAAGCCCAGCCGGTCAGCGAACTCGGCGTAGAACTTCGGCTCCAGCGGCCCCACCGCCAGGTGGCGACCGTCAGCCGTCTCGTACACGCCGTAGAAGGGCGCGCCCCCGTCGAGGAGGTTGGCGCCGCGCCGGTCCTGCCATGCTCCACTGTAGAGCAGGCCGTAGAGCTGGGTGGCCAGAAGCGTTGCGCCGTCTACGATCGCGGCGTCGACCACCTGGCCCGAGCCGGTGCGCTGGGCCTGCCACAGCGCGGCGAGCACACCAGCTACGAGCAGCATCCCGCCGCCGCCGTAGTCGCCGAGCAGGTTGAGCGGTGGCACCGGCGGGCCGTCCGCTGGGCCGATCGCGTGCAGGACACCGGTGCGCGCCAGGTAGGTGATGTCGTGGCCGGCGGTGGTGGCGAGCGGGCCGTCCTGACCCCAGCCGGTAACCCGGCCGTACACGAGGCGTGGGTTGACCGCGTGACACTCGGCCGGTCCGATGCCCAACCGTTCGGCGACGCCCGGCCGGAAGCCCTCGATGAGCACGTCTGCGGAGGCCGCGAGGGTACGGACCAAAGCCGCGCCTTCGGGTCGCTTGAGGTCGACCGCGATGGAGCGCTTGCCCCGGCCTTGCAGGTCTTCGCGGGGTGGCAGCGGTACGGCAGGTACGCCCACGCGATCGACGCGCACGACGGCGGCACCGAGATCGGCGAGCACCATACCGGCGAAGGGAGCGGGCCCGAGCCCGGCAATTTCGATAACCGTCAACCCGCGAGCGGTCCAACCATGCACCGACTCTAAGCGGGGCGGGATCTTCGGCCCGGCGGCGGCGGACGACACTCACCCCCGTAAGCGTCGCCCGCAGTCGCCGCCGGTCTTTAGGTGGCGCCGTCCCCCAACGGCGTTTGGTTGCCACCCATCCCCCAGCACCTGTCCTGACGCGGTCCCGACGACGGACCAGAGTTCCCCCGAACTGTTTTGCCAGGTGCGGCGCGTGTAGATCACGCTACGGCGCAACACTTTCTTGACACAAGGCGATTACGTTGTCTCGCCCGTCACACGTTTGGCTGCTGCCCAGCGGGGAACATGTGGGCGAAAGCCTGGAGGTTAGCCAGTGACTCACCGCGCTTGACCCGCCACTCCCATTCGCGCCGGATCGCCGTACCAAAGCCGATTTCGAGCATCGTGTCGAACGATTCGTCCGCGTACGTCAGCACGGATCCGAGCAGCCGATCAAGCTCGTCCTCGTCGAGTCCGGACAGTCCCACTCGGCCAGTCAGATAAACGTCACCAACGTTATCGATGGAAAAGGCCACACCGTACATCCGGGCGTTGCGCCGCAGTAACCACGCCCAGAGCTCCTCGCGCCGCTCGTCCGGCTGCCGCATCACGAACGCCTCGACGCGCAGCGCGTGCTCGCCCACGATGAGGTTGCATACGGTCTTGAGCTTGTGGGTGCCGGGCAGCGTCACCGCGTACGACAGCTCGCCGGTCGCCTCGCACGGCAGCTCCCGCTCCGCGCAGACCGCCTCGATGAGCGCGCCGACCTCGGCCCGGCTCATCAGGCCAGGGCCCTCAACGCCGCGGCGTCCAGCGACGAGGCCAGCCGCTCGCGATGCTCGGTCACCGCCTCACGGTAGACCGCGAGCAGTCCGGACACCGTACGGGTCCAGGAGAAGTTGCGGGCGTGTCCGACCGCGCCGGCGGCCAACTCGTCGCGCCGCCTCGGGCAGGCCAGCAGCTTGCCGAGCACGATCGCCCAGTCGGCCGGGTCGTGCCCGTCGACGAGCACGCCGCTGACGCCGTCGTGTACCGCCGTAACCAGACCGCCGACCGCGGCCGCCACCACCGGCGTACCGCATGCCTGCGCCTCCAGCGCGACGAGCCCGAACGACTCGTTGTACGACGGCACCGCCACGAGGTCGGCCGCGCGGTAGAGGGCCGGCAGGTCCTCACCTGTCTGCGGCGGCAGGAAGCGGACCGAGTCGGCGACGCCAAGCGAGTCAGCGAGATCGATGAGCGCGGTGGGCCGCTCGAGACCGCTCCCGCTTGGCCCGCCGCAGACCACGACGGTCACCTGCTCGGCCATCTCGGGCTCCCGGTCGCGCAGGGCGGCCAGCGTGCGCAGCAGCACGTCGGGCGCCTTGAGCGGCTGGATGCGACCGACGAACGCGACGATGTACCCCCGCTCGGGCAGCCCCAGTCGGCGCCGCGCGGCGGCCCGGCCACCGGCGCCGGGGCGGAAGCGATCGAGGTCGACGCCCGGCTCCACCACTGAGACGCGGGCCGGGTCGGCCTCGTACCGCGTGATGAGGTCGCGGGCCTCGGCCTGGGTGTTGGCGACAAGCCGGTCCGCGACGGCGACCACCTGCTCTTCGCCCACGACGCGAGCCAGCGGCTCGGGCCGGTCACCCGCGGCCAGCTGCGTGTTCTTGACCTTGGCGAGCGTGTGCGCGGTGTGCACCAGCGGTACGCCCCACCGCTCCTTGGCCAGCCAGCCGACCTGCCCGGAGAGCCAGTAGTGCGAGTGGATCAGGTCGTAGTAGCCCGGCGGGTGCGCGGCCTCGGCGCGCAGCACCCCGTTGGTGAACGCGCACATCTGGCCCGGCAGGTCTTCCTTCGCGAGCCCTTCGAGCGGCCCGGAGATGATGTGCCGGACGGTCACCCCTGGTGCCATCTCCACGCACCCGGGCCGTTCGCGCGATGTGGCCCGGGTGAAGATCTCCACCTCGACCCCGGCCTCGGCGAGGCGGCGGGCGACCTCGACCACGTAAACGTTCAGGCCACCGGCGTCACCGGTGCCTGGCTGGTCGAGCGGTGAGGTGTGTACCGACAGGGTGGCGATGCGCCGTGGCGTCGGCCAGTGCGACACGCGTACTCCTTCCACGACGGCAGTCTCTGCCCCCGGCATTGCAACCCCCGTGGCGGGATTCATCTTCCCGATCACCAGTTGAGCGCGCATCTAACGTGGTGCCAGACGTGATCCAGCTCTCTTCCGGCGGCGGGTCGGACCGCCCGGTAAGGAAGAATCGCCCCATGACTCCCTCGATCGCGATCGTGACCGGCGCCTCCAGCGGGATCGGCGCCGCCACCGCCCGCCGGCTGGCCGCCGAAGGCTTCCACGTCGTCGCCGCCGCTCGGCGTGCCGACCGGTTGGACGAGCTGGTCAAGGAGATCGCCGCGGCCGGTGGCGAGGCCACGGCCCTGACCTGCGACGTCACCTCCGACGAGTCGGTGTCCGCGCTGGCCGCCGCCGTGGCCGAGCTCGGCCGGCCGGTCACCGTCCTGGTCAACAACGCCGGCGGCGCGCGCGGCCTCGACCCGGTGGAGACCGGGTCGGTCTCCGACTGGCAGTGGATGTTCGACGTGAACGTCCTGGGCACCGTCCGCGTCACGCAGGCGTTCCTGCCCGCTCTCGACGCGTCAGGCGCCGGCACCATCGTGGTACTCAGCTCCACGGCCGGACTCATCGTGTACGAGGGTGGGGGCGGCTACGCGGCCGCCAAGCACGCCCAGACCGCGGTCGCCGAGACGTTGCGGCTGGAGCTGAGCGGCAGGCCGATCCGGGTCATCGAGATCGACCCGGGCATGGTGCGCACCGAGGAGTTCGGGCTGACCCGCTTCGGCGGTGACACGCAGAGGGCCGAGGCCGTGTACGCGGGCGTGGCCGAGCCGCTCGTCGCGGACGACATCGCCGACTGCATCGCGTGGACGGTGACCCGCCCGCACTACGTCAACATCGACCGCATCGTCGTACGCCCGCTCGCCCAGGCCGCCCAGCACAAGGTGCACCGGGTGCTCTGATGCCCGCCCGGCCGCAGGGTGAGATCACCCGCGGGACCACCAACCCCAACCGCCTGCGGCGGGTGGATCGCTGGATCGCGGCCAGGCTGGGCGGCACGCTGCGGGACGTGCCCGATCCGCTCGTGGTCGACCTCGGGTACGGCGAGAGCCCGGTGACCACTGTCGAGCTGCACAGCCGCTTGACGGCGGTACGCCCCGACGTGCGCGTGGTGGGGCTGGAGATCGACCCCGCGCGGGTGGCCGCCGCCGCGCCGGTAGCCGAGCCCCGGGTCTCACGTTCGCGCGCGGCGGCTTCGAGCTGGCCGGCCTGCGCCCAGTGGTCGTACGCGCCTTCAACGTGCTGCGCCAGTACGAGGAGGCGGCCGTGGAGGTGGCCTGGCGAACGATGACCGCGGCGCTCGCTCCGGGTGGCGCGGTCGTCGAGGGTACCTGCGACGAGCTGGGCCGCCTCGCCTCCTGGGTACTGCTCGACGCGGCCGGCCCGCAGACGCTCACGCTCGCCGCCAAGCTCTCCACCTTGGACACACCCGCCACGCTCGCCGAGCGGCTGCCCAAGGCGCTCATCCACCGAAACGTGCCGGGCGAGCCGATCCACGCGTTAGTCTCCGCATTGGACGACGCCTGGCGGGATGCGGCACCATACGCCACCTTCGGGCCTCGTCAGCGGTGGTTACGCACAGTATCCACCGTACGCGCCGCAGGTTGGCCGATCGAGGACCGGCCAGCACGTTGGCGCCTGGGCGAGATAACGGTCAGATGGCAGACCGTCGCACCGAGTTACCTAACCAGCAGGTGAATCGTTGAGAAAGCGGCCAATACTTTTCGTAGACGATCAAACCTGGAGTAATCGGTGCGTACAAAGCTGCGGATGGCGGCTGCAGCCGCTCTCGTTACCATCCCGTTGACCGTGCTCGGCGCCAGCGCGATGCTCTCCTCCGCGCAGGCGGCCACGGCACCGGGTGACTGCACAGGCTACGAATGCCACACCACAGAGCCAACGACCAGGCCGACGAGCCACCGGCCGACCCACCGGCCGACCCACCGGCCCCCAACCCACAAGCCGACCACGAAGCCACCCACGACGCCGCCCACCACGCCTCCGACGACGCCACCGACCACGCCACCCACGACGCCGCCGACCACGCCTCCGACAACCGCGCCGACGACCGCCCCGCCCACCGTGGCTCCCACCACGCCACCGGCGCTGCCGACGACCGGTGACTCGACGGGGAACATCGCGCTGGCCGGCGCCGTGCTCGTGGGTTCCGGAGCGGCGTTGGGCCTCGGCGCCTACGCGTTCTCCCGCCGGCGCCGCTTCGAGGGCTGAGCCGCGTCACAGCTCACAGTTGACCAGGACCGGTTCGGGGTGGAGCGTCACCCCGAACCGGTTTTTCACACCGTCCCGGATCTCCCGGGCCAGGCCGAGCAGCTCGGCCGTGGAGCCGTCCCCGCGATGCGTGAGGGCGAGCGTGTGCTTCGTGGAGATGCCGACCGGGCCGGAGCCGTACCCCTTCGTGAAACCCGCCTTGTCGATCAGCCAGGCCGCGCTGACCTTGACGACGCCGTCAGGTCCCGGCCACGACGGCGGCTCGCCCACGCCGTTCGCGCGATCGAGGAGCGCCGTGTACGCCGCAGCCTCCAGCACCGGGTTGGTGAAGAACGAGCCGACCGAGCGGGTGTCCGGATCGGACGGGTCGAGCACCATGCCCTTGCCGGCCCTCAGCGCCAGCACCGCCGCCCGCGCGTCGGCCAGAGGCACCCGCTGACCGATCTCCACGCCCAGCGCGCGGGCCAGCTCGGCGTACCGTACCGGCGCCGACTCGGGCGAGCGGGCCAGGCGGAAGTCGACCGAGAGCACCACCCAGCGGTCACTGTGCTTGAAAACGCTGGCCCGGTACGCGAAGCCGCACTCCTCGGGCGTCATCACCCGGCGCTCGCCCGTGGTCCGGTCGAGGGCCTGTACCGCCGTGATGGTCTCGGCGACCTCCTGGCCATACGCCCCCACGTTTTGGATCGGGGTGGCGCCGGCCGACCCGGGGATGCCGGAGAGGCATTCGATGCCGGACCACCCAGCGTCCACGGCCTGGGCCACCACGCTGTCCCACGACTCGCCGGCTTGGACCGTCACGGTCACCGTCTCGGGCTCGGCCTCGCGGACTGTCACGCCAGTGGAGCGGACCAGGACCACGATGCCGGGGTAGTCGTCGTCGCCGACGACGACGTTGCTACCGCCCGCCAGAATGAACGAGTTCGCGGGGCTTTGCGCCAGCTCATCCGCGTTGGTAGCGACCAATATCCGCTGCGCTTGGCCACCGAGACGCAGGGTGGTGTAGGCCGAGAGCGAATCGGGCACGGACGGTTGGGCGGCAGTCGGCAGTTCGGCGCTAACGTCGGGCACGCCATTCACCCTAGGCTGGACTCCGCGAGGGCAACCCAAGGGCCGCCCAGCCGCGTCAGGAGGGTGTTATGACCAGCAGACTGCACGGGTCGAAGGACTTCTGGATCGCGGGGCTGCGGGCCGAGGGTCCGCCTTTCCACGACGCGGTCACCCAGGCCCCTCCCGACACGCCGGTGCCCTCCTGCCCCGAGTGGACCGTCACGGACCTCGTCCACCACCTCGGTTCGCTGTACCAGTGGGTGCGCGGGCACGCCGCCCGAGGCGTCACGTCGCCCCCGGAGCCCCGCCGTGCGACCGTCCCCGAGGGCGCCCCGACCGGACCCGCCGCCGTCGAGTGGTGGCAGGGTGAGTACAAGGCGCTGATCGACACGCTCGAGGCGCTCGACCCCGAGCTCCCGGCGTGGAACTGGGCGCCTCAGGCCAAGAAGGCCGGCTTCTGGCATCGCCGGATGGCGCACGAGACCGCCGTACACAGGTGGGACGCGCAGATGGCGATCGGAGCCGGCGAGCCCGTGGAGGCCAAGCTCGCGGTCGACGGCGTGAGCGAGGTGCTGGACACCTGGCTGCCCGCCGGCCGCCGTCACAACCCCAGCTCGCGGCAGGGTGTGGTGCACCTTGTGGCGACCGACGCGGCGCAGGAGTGGTTCCTCCGGCTGCGCGGTGAGGGGGTGGCGCTGCTCGACACCGGCACGCTGCTGGACACCGACGAGCACCCCGCTCGGGCCTATGCGGCGGGCACGGCGAGCGACCTGTTGCTGGCCCTCTACGGCCGGGTGGGCTTCGACGTGCTCGACGTCACGGGCGACGTTACGCTGCTCGATTGCCTCCGTACGGGCTGACGCGGACCCCGTCCACCGCGCTCCGTGGCACATAATCGTAAGGACCGTGCCAGGGCGTGGTGAGGGGATGACGGTGGGCCTGCAGTTTCCAGACGGGTTCGTATGGGGTGCGGCCACTGCGGCGTACCAGATCGAGGGCGCGGCCCGCGACGAAGGGCGGGGGCCCTCCATCTGGGACACGTTCTCGCGTACGCCGGGCAAGGTCTACGCCGGCCACACCGGCGATGTGGCCTGCGACCACTACCACCGGTACCCGGACGACGTGCGGCTCATGGCCGACCTGGGCCTGCGTGCGTACCGGTTCTCGATCTCGTGGCCGCGGGTGCAGCCCGACGGCAGCGGCCCGGTCAACCCGCGCGGCCTCGACTTCTACGACCGCCTCGTCGACGAGCTGATCGGCCGGGGCATCGACCCCATCGTCACGCTCTACCACTGGGACCTGCCCCAGACGCTGGAAGACCGGGGTGGCTGGACCAGCCGTGACACCGCCTCCTGGTTCGCGGAGTACGCGGCGGCGGCGTACGCGCGGCTCGGCGACCGGGTCTCCACCTGGACCACGCTCAACGAGCCCTGGTGCTCGGCGTACCTCGGCTATGCCTCGGGCATCCACGCGCCGGGCCGGCAGGACCCCGCGGCTGCGTTCGCCTCGGTACACCACCTGCTCCTCGGGCATGGCCTGGCCGCGCGGGCCCTGCGCGCCGCGGGCGCGGAAACCGTAGGGATCACGCTCAACCCGGCGGCGGTGCTGCCCGCCGACCCGGAGAGCGCGGCCGACGCCGAGGCCGTGCGGGTCGTCGACGGCCTGTCCAACCGCATCTTCCTCGAGCCGATCCTGGCCAGTGGCTACCCGTCGGACGTGCTGGAGCACATGCGCCGCTTCACCGACCTGGCGTTCATCCAGGACGGCGATGAGAAGGCCATCGCGGCGGCGATCGACCTGCTCGGCGTCAACTACTACTCCCCGACCTATGTGGCGGGACGCCCGGGCGCGCCCGGTGGCGGCCCCGCCCACCCCGGCACCGAGGGCATCCTCTTCCTGCCGCCGGCCGGCCCGCTCACCGAGATGGGCTGGCAGATCGAGCCCGCCGGCCTCACCGCGCTGCTGGAGCGGCTCGGCCGCGACTACCCGACCACCCCGCTCTACATCACGGAGAACGGCGCGGCCTTCGACGACAAGCCTGGGGCGGACGGTCAGGTGGCCGACGCCAACCGGATCGCGTACCTCGACGGCCACCTCCGCGCCGTGCACACCGCGATCGAGCGCGGCGTCGACGTGCGCGGCTACCTCGTGTGGTCCCTGATGGACAACTTCGAGTGGGCGGAGGGCTACCGCAAGCGGTTCGGCATCATCCACGTCGACTACCAGACCCAGCGGCGTACGCCGAAGGACAGCGCGCTCTGGTACCGGGACGTCATCGCTCGCAACGGGCTGCCGTCATGACCATCGCGCGGGAACGCCCCACTCTGGAAGCGGTCGCGCGCCGTGCCGGGGTTTCCCGCGCCACAGTGTCGCGCGTGGTAAACGGCTCGACGACGGTGGCCGAGCCGATCCAGGAGGCGGTGCGGCAGGCGGTGCGCGAGCTCGGGTACGTGCCGAATCTCGCCGCCCGCAGCCTGGTCACCCAGCGCACCGACTCGATCGCGCTGATCCTGCCCGAGTCGGCGACCCGCGTCTTCTCCGACGACCAGTTCTTCCCGGGCATCGTGCGGGGGGTCAGCCAGGAGCTGGAGGCGGCCGACAAGCAGCTCGTGCTCATCATGGCCGGCTCGGCGGCCAGCTACGACCGGGTCGAGCGGTACACGACCGGCCGCCACGTCGACGGCGTCATGTTCGCGTCGATGCACGGCGTCGACCCGCTGCCCGGCACGCTCGCCCGCATCGGCATCCCGGTCGTGTGCAGCGGCCGCCCCATGGGCCGGGGTACGCCCCCGGTGCCGTACGTGGACGTGGACTCCGTGGGCGGGGTCGCGCACGCCGTGCGGTATCTGCTCGACGCCGGGCGCCAGCGGATCGCCACGATCGCCGGCCCGCAGGACATGGTGGCCGGCATCGACCGGCTGGCCGGCTACCGCAACGAGCTGAAGGGCTCGCGCCGCCGCTCGATCGTGGCCAACGGCGACTTCACCCGCGAGTCCGGCGCGATCGCGATGCGCCAGCTCCTTGAGGACGACCCGTCACTCGACGCGGTCTTCGTGGCGTCCGACCTGATGGCGCACGGCGCACTCCGTACGCTGCGCGAGGCCGGCCGGCGCGTCCCTGACGACGTGGCGGTGGTCGGCTTCGACGACGTGGAGATCGCCCGCTACACCGATCCGCCGCTCACCACGGTGCGCCAGCCGATCATCGAGATCGGCCGCGAGATGGTGCGCCAGCTGTTGCGGATCGCCCAGGGCGAGGAGGTCGAGGAGGCACTGATCCTCCAGACCGAGCTTGTCGTACGGGAGAGCGCCTAGGCTAGCGGTTGTCGATCGCGGCTCGTGGCGGCGCCGCGGCCGGGACTGGCGCGTCGATGGGCAGGCCGAGCACCTTACGGGCCAGCAGCGTGCCACCCGCCACCGCGGCCGGCATGATGAGCACGGCGCCGAGCGGGATCAGGAAGCAGCAGAAGACGCTCACCCCGAAGCCCAGCGCCAGCGGGCGGTTGGCGCCGAGGATGCGGCGCCGGTCGGGCAGGCGCAGCCCACGCCGGGAGAACGCGACGCCCACAAGCTCCAGCGCGAGGAACCACCCGCCGATCAGCGCACCGATCACCGGGATCACGGTCTGGCCGATGAACGGCAGCAGGCCGAGAAAGAAAAGCGGGATGCCGATCGCCAGCGAGAGGGCGATCAGCCGGATCGAGTCCCACAGGCTGCGCCGCAGCGAACGCCACCACGGCACCTCGACCTCGCCCGGCACACCGCCGAACCGCTCCTCGATCCGCCCGGAGATCTTCTCGTAGAACGGGTCGCCGATGAGCAGCGTGACCGCCGTGAAGGTCAGCACGCCGACGAGCCCGCCGAGGCCCAGGATCGCGATCGCGGCCAGAAACTGCACCGCGTCCCGCAACCCGTCGGACCAGCCATCGGCGAACCAGGTGAACAGCTCGGCGAGGTCGGCCACGAAGTAGATCAGCGTCGCGAACGCCGCGATGAACAGCACCCCGAGATGAGCGCCGGGATGATGCCGAGGATGACCAGGCGAGGGCTGCGCGCGTACAGGCCGATGCCGCGACCGAGCAGAGCGACGCCCGCGAAGAACTCAGCAACCACGCCGGGAGCGTAGAACACCGCGCCCAGAACCGCCCGGCGACGACCCCAAAGCGGCGGTGCTACGCGCTCGGGGAGAGCTCCGTCTTGTCCACACCTTTCACCGCACAAACGGCAAAAGGTTATGGAACCAGGCGGATCCGTACCCGGCGGTTGGCCTTGCCCTTGCTCTCGACCTTGACGACCTGGACCTTGCCGATCTGGGCCGTCGCCGCCACGTGGGTACCGCCATCGGCCTGGACGTCCAGGCCGGTGATGTCGACGATGCGGACCTCTTCCTCGTCCGGCGGGATCAGGTTGGTCTGGGTGCGCACGATGTCCGGGATCACGAGCGCCTCCGCGCGGGGCAGCACCCGCACCGCGATCGCGCGGTCGGCCGTGACCTCCGCGTTGACGAGGTCTTCCAGCGAGGTCTTGAAGTCGGGCGGTACCTGCGGGAGGTTGAAGTCCATCCGGGCCTCGCCGGGCTCCATGTTGCCGCCAGTGACCAGCGCCCCGAAGTCGCGGAACACCACGCCGCACAGCACGTGCAAGCCGCTATGGGTGCGCATCAGCAGGCTGCGCCGCTCGTCCTCGAGCGCGCCGCTGACCGCCGTACCGGGCGGTGGCAGCGGGTCGCCCTCGGCGGGCAGGAGGTAGAGGTCGTCGCCTTTACGGGTACCGACGATCCGGGTCTGCACGCCCTGCCACAGCAGGACGCCGTGGTCCGGCGGCTGCCCGCCACCGCCGGGGTAGAAGGCCGAACAGTCCAGCACGATGCCCTGCTCGGGATCGGCGGCGAGCACCGTGCACTCCCACTCGCGCAGGGTCGGGTCGGCCAGGTCGAGCCGCTCGGTGCGGCCGTGTCGCGTGACGCCCATGACGTGGTCCTACTCGTTCAAGAACGTTGATATCCGATCGCGAAGGTCGGCCCGCTCGCTCCAGAGGATGCCGGGCCGGTCGTACAGGTGCAGCTCGGCCCTTGGCAGCGCGGCGGCCAACTGCTCCGCGACCGAGGCCGGGTGGAGGTCGTCGCCGGCGCTGCTGATGACGAGCGCGCGGGCGGTGACCGCGGCGAGGTCGGCGGGAGCGGCGACGGCGGCCTGGTCGGCGAGGCTGGTCAGCTCGGACGCCAGTCCGTCGCGCATCAGCTGGTCGATGCGCTGCCGGAGGTATGCCCAGCCGGCCGGGGTGTTGCGCACGGCGGCCGGGGTGTCCGCCGAGACGGCGTCCGCCACCGCCGACACATCACCCGACTGCACGGCCTCCACAAGAGCCGTCAGCCGGTCGCGCGCCGCCGCGGCCCGTGGCTTGTCGAGTACCGCCGGGAGGAAGAAAACCACCCGCTCGAAGCGCTCCGGGCTCTCCGCCAGCAGGTGGCACAGCGCCCCGGCGCCAAGGCTGACGCCCAGCGCCCGGGTCGCGCCGGACAGGTCGGCGATCGCCCGGAGGTCACGAGCCAGGTCGCGATAGGTCAGCGGGCCGCCCGGCGGGTCCGACCGCCCGTGCCCCCGAAACTGGAAGAAGACCTTGCGGCCATCGACCGCGCTGCCGAGGGGCCGGGTCGCCGCGATGCCGGTGGCGAACCCGTGCGCGAAGACCGTCACCGGATCGCCCGAGCCCGTGACGAGGCGCTCCAGGCGGATGCCGTGCGGGGTGGTGACCAGTTCGGTCGCCGGCTCAGGCAGTGCCGGCCGGCCGGTCCGCGGCGCCGAGGGCCCCGGTCCATACGTCCGCGGGCCGCCGTCTGGCGGCGGTGGCCAGCGGAAGTCTCTCACCAGAAGCCCTTACCGTCCGTCAGGTCACGCAGGCCGACACGTACGTCGAGCAGGTATACGGACGCCGCGGCGATACCGATCAAGCCGAAGATGTTGACCGCGCTGAAGAAGAAGAGCGTCAGCAGGAGGGAAACGCCGAGGATGGCCAGCCAGGCACCCTTGGGAATCGTGCCGATAGCCGGAAACGCGTCGGACCGCTGGGTGAGACAGTGCACGAGCGCCACGCCCTCGATCACCAGGGCGAAGATGAGCAGCGCCATGTCGATGACGTACCGGACGTCGAGGTAGAACAGCGGCGCGGTGATGGCCATGTCTGAAAGCTTAGCTGCGGGCGCCGACCTGGCCATGCCCTGTCGGCGCCCGCAGCGGTGCGGAGAGTTACTCGGCTGCGGGCGGGGTGGCCTTAGTGGCCTTGGGCGCCTTGGCAGCCTTGGCGACCTTGGCCGCCTTCGCCGCGGGCTGCTCCTCGGCCGACGCCTCAGTGGACTCGACGGCCGGAGCGGCGGACTGCCCCTGCGCCTCAGTGGACTCGGGGGCCGGAGCGGCGGTCACCTCGGCCGGCGGCGGAGTGGCCTCGATGTCCGAGTTGACCGCGTCGGCGGTACGGACCACATTGGTGCCGACGACCCGCTCGCCGTGTGCGACGAGCTCGCCGTAGAACGCGAGGGCCCGCTCCTGCGCGGCGTGGGCGCTTGCCAGGAGCGCGGCGGCGTTGCGCCGGGCGACCCCGCGCAGGCGCTCGGCGTCGAAGTCGGTGGACGAGGCCCGGTCACGCAGGCTGGTCGCGGTCGTGTTGGCGGCCCGCAGCGTGGCGACCGCCCGGGCGCGCAGGTCGACGGCGCCGCCGGCGGCCTTGCCGCTCAGACCGTTGACCACGGCCGGCAGCTTGCGCAGCTGCTGGTACGCCATGTCACCGGCGCCAGCGGCGGCGTAGAGCGGGCCGGGAATTCGGGTCGGCTTGCTCTGCTCGGTCATTGGTTCTCCTCCTCGGCCGCGGGTGCGACCGTCTTCTTGACCGCCTTCTTGACGGTTTTCTTCGCGGGCTCAGGGGTGGCGGTCTGGGTGTCGGCCGACTCCGGCGCCACGTCCGGGTCGGTGGAGCCGGCCGTGTCCGACTCGGTCGAGCGGGCCACATCCGGCCCGGCGGATTCGGCCGCGTCCGAGCTGGCCGCTTCGGCGGCGGCTACGTCGGCGGCGGCGCGGGCGTTCTCCCGGCGGAAGGTGTCGTAGATCTGGCTCAGCGACTGCTTCTGCGAAAGCGTCAGGTCCGGGTCCGCCGCGATCGCGGCGAGCACGCCCTGCCCCTCCTTGGCATCCAGCGCGTCGAGCAGCCCGGCCCGCAGGTACATGACGGGGGTCGAGACGCGCAGCGCGCTGGCCAGCTGCTGGAGCACCTCGGCGCTCGGCTTACGCAGCCCGCGCTCGACCTGGCTCAGATACGGGTTGCTGACCCCGGCCTGATCGGCGAGCTGCCGTAGCGAAATCTTGGCATTGCGCCGCAGATCACGGATGAACCCGCCGATGTCGCGGGGCAGATCCTTCGGGGTGGCCATGGCCTCACCGTACGTCGGTCGCGCTTGCTCCTGCAAGCAAACTGCTAACTGTGGGCTAACTCACCAGACGGCGCGGACCACGCCGACCGGCTCGCCCCCGCCTAACACGGGGACCTCGGCCAGGTGGGCGGGAGCCTCCACGCCGAGCCGGCGGAGGGCGGAGAGCAGCACAGGCATGCGTGGGCGCATTCCGCCGTCCTCGATCTTCAAGGCCACCGCGCCGACGTCCGGGATCGCGACGGCCATCACGCCCTCGGCGCCGCCCTTGGCCAGAAGCCCGGGCATGGCCTGCATAATCTGGGTGTCCTCGGCGCCCGTGCCGGCGACAACGTCGGGGTTGGCCCGCATCGCGTCGGCGACGCTGCGCTCGATCGATCCGGGTGCGCCCGACACGAGCCGCAGGTACGCCGATGCCAGCCCGGCCAGCGACGCCGCGAGCACCGGCGCACCGCAGCCGTCGACGCCCATCGCCGCGTCCGGCTCCCCGGTGAACTCCTCGACCGCTGACCGCACCCGCTCCTGGAGCGGATGTTCCGGCAGCCAGTACTCCTCCAGCGACCACCCGGACGCCCGGCAGGTCAGGAGCATGCCGGTGTGCTTGCCGGAGCAGTTCATCTGCACGCGCGAGCGGCCACCGCCGGAGCGCAGCACCGCCTCGGCGGTCGGCTGGTGCAGTGGTAGGTCTGGCGGACAGCGCAGCGCGCTCTCGTCCAGGGCGGCGCTACGCAGCAGGGCGCGTACCCGGGCCACGTGGTAGTCCTCGCCGAAGTGGCTGGCGCAGACGAGCGCGAGGTCGGCCGGATCGACGAGGCGCAGCCCGGAGCGGAGCATGCCAATGGCCTGGAGCGGCTTGTTGGAGGAGCGCGGGAAGATCGGGGACTTCACGTCTCCGGCCGACTCGATCACTGCTCCACTCGGGTCGAGCACCACAACCGAGCCCCGGTGCAGGCCCTCCACGAAACCCGATCGGACAACCTCGGCGAGCGGCACGCCGCCGGTCATGCCAGCACGCCCCGCACCGGTACACCGAGGAGGGTACGGGCCTGCGCGGCGGTCAGCGGCGGGCGCTGGGCAAGCTGGGCGAAGCCGACCGCGCGAGCCACGAGCTGCATGTTGGACTCGACGGGACGGCCCTTCGCGTACGTGACCGTGTCTTCCATCCCGACTCGCAGGTGCCCACCCGTCGAGAGCGACGCGAGCATGACCGGGATCGTCGAGCGCCCGATGCCGGTGGCGGAGAAGGTGGTGCCCTCGGGCAGGTCACGCATCGCCTGCCGGCACGCGACAAGCGCCTCCGTCGTGCCGGGCATCCCGCCGGGCACGCCCATCACGAGGTCGACGTGCACGTGCCCGCCCGCCGGGAGGCCGTACTTGTCGAGCAGCCGCTGGAGCGCGGCGAGCTGGCCGAGGTCGAAGATCTCGTACTCCGGCACGATGCCCCGGTCGCGCATGCGGGTGTGCAGCTCGACGACGAACTCCCAGCGGTTCATGAAGACGTCGTCGCCGAAGTTGACGGTGCCCATCGTGCACGAGGCCATGTCGGGGCCGGCGTCGAGCACGGCCAGCCGGTCAGCCTCCGGGTCGGTCACCGCGCCGCCCGAGGAGAGCTGCACGATCAGGTCGGTGCTGTCGCGCAGTGCCGCCACGGTCGCCCGCAGCCGGCCCAGGTCGAGCGTCGGCCGCGCCGCGTCGTCCCGGATGTGTACGTGCACCACGCTCGCGCCGAGCGCCTCGCACTCCTTGGCGGTGGTCACCAGCTCGTCCAGGGTCACTGGCAGCGCCGGCACATCCGCCTTCGACGACTCCGCGCCGGTGGGCGCGACCGTGATCAGAGTTCCCGTCATCCGCTCACTCTAGGTCGATCGCGGCAGCCGATTCGCCGATCCGGAGGACCGCGTCGTCGGCGACATTCCGCTTCAACACCGCGAGGGCGACCATGCCGAGCTCGAAGTGGCGTAGCGCGGTGCCGACGAAGCCCACCGCGCGCCCGTCCTCGCTGGTCACGGCCGTGCCCGGCGCCGGCGGCTGATCGGTGGCCACGCCGTCGAGATGCAGGAGTACGAGCCGGCGCGGCGGCCGCCCCAGGTTGTGCACCCGGGCCACGGTCTCCTGCCCGCGGTAGCAGCCCTTGTCGAGGTGGACCGCGGGCGCGAGCAGGTCGATCTCCGCGGGGATCGTGCGGTGGTCGGTCTCCAGACTCAGCCGGGGTACACGGGCGGCGACGCGCATCGCCTCGTACGCCCACAGGCCGGCGAGGGGTACGCCGAGCCGCTGGACCACGCCGTCGACGGACTCACGCGGTACCACCAGGTCAATGCCCAAATGACCGCGGCGGGCGAACCCACCCTCGGGGAGGACGCGCACGTCGTACAACGTGGTGGGTGTGGCCGGCACGGAGCCGGCGGCGAACTTCGGGCCCGGCACCGCGCGGACCTCCGGCTCCTTCAGGTCGGGGACGACCTCGGCGGCCCGCGGCCCGACGAGCGTCAGCACGGCGAGCTCGGCCGTCGCGTCGCGCGGCTCGACCCGGGTCAGGAAGCGCATCTTCTCCAGGAAGGTGAGCAGGTCGCCCGCGGCGCCCGGCTCGGTGTCGAGCCAGGTGGTGGCGCCGTCCTCGGCGACCTGGGCGTGGTGCTCGACGTGCCCGTTCGGGGAGAGGACGAGCAGCTCGGTGCCCTGGCCAGCGCGCAGGTCGGCGAGGTGCTGGGTGGTGATGCTGTGCAGCCAGCTGGCCCGCTCCGGGCCGGGCACGGCGACGACGCCGCGGTGCGAGCGGTCCACAAGGCCAACGTCGGTGGCGAGCGTGCGCTGCTCGCGCATCGGGTCGCCGTAGTGTGCCGCCACCCCTGCGTCCCGCGACTCCGGCTCCAACGCCTCGACCGCGACTGCCCCGGCTGTGTCGATCATTTCGCTTCCCCACAATCCCCGCAGGTGCCGAACAATGCCACGTGACCGATGTCCAGCTGGAACCCGCGCTCCTTGGCCAGGTCAGTGGCCAGCGGCGCGAGCACCTCGTGCTCGATCTCGATCACCGCACCGCAGTCCCGGCACACCAGGTGGGCATGCTGGTCCTCACCCACCGGGTGGTACGTCGGAGACCCGTGCGACAGGTGCGTATGGGTAACCAGCCCGAGGTCCTCGAGTAATTCCAAGGTGCGGTAGATCGTGGTGATGTTCACGCCGGCGGCCACCTCGCGGACGGCCGTGTGCAGCTGCTCGGGCGTGGCGTGGCCGAGCTGGTGCACGGCCTCCAGCACAAGCTGCCGCTGGGCGGTCAGCCGCAGTCCGCGGCTCCGCAAGATGTCCGGTAGGGACGTTTCCGACACTGCCTGATAATAGTGCGGTGCAAGCTTCGGTCGTCGCCGTGCTTGGCCGCGGCGTGGTCCCCTCCGGTACACCGGTCATGCGCGCGGACGACCCGGGGATCCTCGGCGACGGGCTCTTCGAGACCATGCTCGTCCGCGACGGGCGGCCCTGGCTGCTCGACGAGCACCTGGACCGCCTCAGCGCCTCCGCCCCCACGCTCGGGCTGGCCGTGCCCGCGAGCCTGCACGACTTCGTGCTGTCGGCGTGCGCCGAGTGGCCGGTCGACATCGACGGCGCGCTGCGGCTCGTGTGCACGCCGATGACCGCGTTCTGCACGATCAACGCGGTGCCACCCCGCGTGCTCTCGCTCCGGGTGCGCACGCTGCCGGCGGCGTCCGGGCTGCCGGTCAAGTCGCTGTCGTACGGGCCGAGCATCGCCGCCCGCCGCTGGGTCGCCGCAAACGGCGTGGACGACGCGTTGTGGGTCTCCCCCGAGGGGTACGCGCTGGAAGGGCCGACCGCGAGCCTTGTCTGGCTGGACGGCGAGACCCTCTGCACGGTGCCGCCCTCGGCCGGGGTGCTGCCCGGCGTGACCGCGGCCTGGCTACTGGCTCAGGCGCCGTCCCAAGGCTGGCGCGCCGAGCATCGCATGATCAAGCCCGCCGATCTGCACTCGACGGGCGGTGTGTGGCTGGCGTCGTCGGTGCGCGGGCTGGCCGAGGTACGGGTACTGGACGGCGTCGAGCTGCTCCAGTCCCTGCACACCGAGCGCCTCCGAGCACTGCTCGGCTACTGACTCTCCTCCAGCTCGAAGAGGGTGATGGTCCGCACGATGGAATAAGCCGCACCGGTAGCAGTGCGGGTCAGCTGGTGCTGCTTGATCACCGCGTCCGCAGGGAGGTCGGGATGCTCTTCCACGAGCCAGAACTCGGGAATGCCGGCGTCGGCATACATCAAGGGCTTGATCACCCGGTCCCGATTAATAGAGTTGGGCGAGACGACCTCCACAACGCACTGGACGTCTGTGGCGGGAAACTGCGACCAGCGCAAGTCGGTGACGGGCTTACGGAAGACCGTCACATCCGGCGCGGGGACGCTGCGCCGCCCGACAACCACGCCGACCTCCCGCTCCGCATCCAGGCCCTTGGCGCGGAACCACGCCTCGATCCGCCTGGCGGTCATGGTGTGCCACTTCATCTGGGCCGCTGCCATCACGATGAGATTGCCTTCCTCAAGCTCGATCCGGGCACCCTCGATGACTGGCACAGCGACGAATTCTTCGGCGGTCAGCGGGAGCGCACCCGGAAGGTCTATTTTCAATTCCATCGATGCCCTCCTCGATGCTCGCTCCACGCTATGAACGCTCAGTGTGTTGGTGCTAGCCGCCCACACGGATAAGGCGGGCGGACAGGTGCGGCGAGAGGCCTTGGCCTACCGCGGCCATGTCCTGGGCGTAGAGCAGCGCGCCCTCGACAATGCCGTACAGCCGGTGGCCGGCGGTGACCTCCTTGGCCGTGGCGGTGCGCAGGACCGCGTCGGTGGCCATCTCCAGCTGCGTACCCTTCACCCGGCCCAGGTACAGCTCCATGATCCCGGTGGGATTGGTGAGCAGCGCCTCGACCTCGTCGGTCGCGCGGCCGTCCTCCATCACCGGGCGCAGCCAGCCGACCTCGCGCATGGCCGGGCGCACCGGCTGGCTCTGCTCGTCGAGGATCCACGCCCGCGACTCGTAGTGCAGGAACGGCCGGCCGTCGTGGCTGATCCGGAGCTCCTGCGCGTAGTCGAAGTCTTCGATCGTCGGGAAGCCGCCCCTACCGCGCCCCCGCCACTGCCCGACGTACGGCAGCAGCGCCAGCAGCGCGGGGTGCAGATCCGGGCCGGTGCGCAGGTCGTGGGTGTCCTCGAACGGGTACGGGTCGACCGGCGGCGCGTTGAGCCAGGGCGGGGGTCCGAGCGGGTTGTCAGTCACCAGCGTCCTCTTGAGATGCGCACGGCCAGATAGACGAGGCCACCGGCGAGCACGCCGAAGCCCGCGACAAGCAGGCTGACGAACCCGATCTCGGTAACCATGACTGCCATAGCTTATGACGAACACAGGCTATGAGCGGCGCGGCCTATGCTGGCCGGCATGGCTCGTTCGCTCGTCGTCAAGGTAACCGCGGGAACAGATTCGCCTGAGCGGTGTGCCCAGGCATTCACGGTGGCCGCGACGGCCGTCGCCTCCGGGGTCGACGTTTCACTGTGGCTGACCGGCGAGTCGGCCTGGTTCGCGTTGCCCGGGCGCGCCGCGGAGTTCTCGCTGCCGCACTCGGCGCCCCTGCCGGACCTGCTCGACGCCGTGCTCGCCGGCGGTCGGGTGACCCTCTGTACCCAGTGCGCCGCCCGCCGGGAGATCACCGAGGCGGATGTGCTGAAGGGCGTACGGATCGCCGGGGCGGCGGTGTTCGTGGAGGAAGCGTTGGCCGACGGCGCGCAGGCGCTGGTCTACTGACGCTCGCTCAGCAGAGCGTGGTGACCGAAGCGCCGAGCGTGCCGTCCTCTTCGGCGTCGACCGCGACCATGGCCTCGTCGCTGCGGTAGGCGTACAGGTCGACGGTGTCGATCAGGGCGGGGCCGCCTTGTGCGCTACCGAACAGCGGCACCAGCACCTCGCGGAGCGGCTTGCCCGAGCCGGACCTGGAGCCGGTCGCGGAGACGGTGCGGACCGTACCGCCGGTCGGGCAGGGCGCCTCGGCCACCGTGACGTCGTCGAGCGTGCCGCCCAGCGCTACGAGCATCCGGTCACCGATACGCCGGTCCTCGCCACTGGGAGTTGGGACCTCCACGCCGAGCGGGGCGGGCGGGCGGCAGCCGGTGCCGACGGTGATGATCACGATGCCGGGTGCGGTGACCCCGCCGCGCACCGAGACGAACTCTCCCGCGTCCGCGCGCAGTGTGTCGTGCTGCTGGCCGTGGCGGACGCTTGCCTCGTACGACGGCGGAAGCCGGTCCACGATCCGGTCGAGCAGGGCCGGCCCGTCGGTCTGACCCGTGTAGACGATGACGTCGCGCTCCAGCGTCTCCCCGGAACGGATCGGGGTGATGCGGCAACCGCTCGTCACCTCGTACCTGGAGATGGAGAGCACCGCGTCGGAGCCGGCGGCGACGGCCAGCTCGCCCACCGCGCGGTCGACAAGTGGCCTGGCCTCACCGATGCTGCGCTGGTCGCGGACGGTGGGTGGATCGCTCCGCATCGACACGTACCCCAGGACGCCGAGCACCACCGCCCAGGCCACGGCGACCACCGTCAGCCACCGCCCACGGCGACTCGGTGGCGTGCGCGGGGGCGCGGCGACGGGACCGGTCACTGTGCCTCCTGGTGCGCTCGCTCGTGCGGCGCTGAAGGCGACGTCTTCCTCCGCCACCCCGAAACCCCGACTTCGTCGGCGGGGCGGCTCCGTCCAGACGCCGCCGCGCCAACTCGCTCGCTCACCCGGCCATGGTGCCAGGCGGTGCCCAACGAGTGCCTGCCGGGCCGAGCGCGGGCGGGATTCAGACGGCGGCCAGCCGATAGCCCACCCCGCGGACCGTCTCGACCGACGGGCCCTCCGGAGCGGCGCGCAGCTTGCGGCGCAGCCGCTTGATCGCGGAGTGGAGGATCGATGTGTCGCCCAGGTAGGCGCCACCCCACACCGTGTCGAACAGCCGCTCGTACGTCCAGACCCCAGCGGCGGACTGGCCAGCCGGGCCAGCAGCTCGCGCTCCAGCCGAGTCAACGCCAGCGGCTTTTCCCGCCAGGTGACCAGGTGGCCGACGGTGTCGACGACGAGTTCGCCGAAGCGCACCGGTCCGCTGGCCGGTACGGCGACCGGCACGGCAACCGCCGACGGGAACAGCATCGCCCGCAGCTCGGACAGGTCGGCACAGAGCACCACCGCCCCACAGTCATCAAGCCGCCGCACCACCCGCTCCCGGACCGCCACGTCTGACGAAACGCAGACGACGAACGGCACCTCTCCGCTGACCACCGCATCCCCTCCCCAGGCGCACAGCGTCGCGTGAAGCAAAGCCAACGCCCCGGGATTGACGAAGTCAACTGGATGTCGCCGAAACGTCGTAATCCGCAGAGCTTATGGTCCGTCCGACCGCGTTCTGCCCGACAGCTGCCACACGGACGAGCCCCCTGCCCGGCGACCGGCCCGAACCGTGCCCACCCCGCGCAGCGGCAACTGATCGAGAAATGCGGGGACTCCGGATCAAAGGTCCGGCGGCAACTTCGACAAAGATCGGAAAATCACCTGGCGACCATTGCCAGCAAATGAATGTGGACCAATGCGGTCAGCACCGAAGATAAGGTGGCGAATCCGTTTCGGATCATCACCAGGGCCTTGGGCGCCACTAGCCAACATCGGACATTCACGTCCGCTGCTCAGCCTATGACGGGTCGAACGCGTGAGGCATCATCTAGTTATAGCCCACGACGGAGGCCGTCGGGTCGAGGAAGGTACGGATGTGAGAAGAGACGAAAGTCCCGTGATCCTTCGCCGCCGACTCCGTATCGCGCTTCGCAACGCACGTATCAGCCTGGGCGAGTCGCAGAAAGACGTAGCGGAGGCGCTCGACTGGTCGCCGTCCAAGCTCCTGCGCATAGAGGCAGGCTCCTCCAACATCTCGACCGTCGATCTCCGGTCGCTCTTGGCGCACTACAACATCACGTCGTCGGAGCGCGTGGAGGAGTTGGTGACCATGGCCCGATTCGCGCGGAGACAACTCTTCAACAGCTACAGCGACGTCCTGAAGACGCAGTACTTCACCTACCTTCAGTACGAGACCGCCGCTACGGTCATCCGCTCGTTCCAGCCATTGCTGATTCCAGGCCCACTACAGACTCGCGAGTACGCTGAGTCGATCTTGAAGCTGGCGCACCGGCCATTCGATACCGAAGAGGTAATCGATCGGCGGCTTCAGGCCCGGATGGAGCGCCAAGAGGTGCTCCTCAAGGACGATGGGCCGGAGCTGTTCTTCATCCTCGACGAGGCGGCGCTCAGCCGGCATATCGGCGGCAAGGATGTCATGCTGCGGCAGCTCGAGCACCTGCTGATCTTCGACGGGAAGCCCGAAGTGCACATCCAGGTGCTGCCCTTCGGGCGCGGCGAGCACTCCGGGTTGTTCGGCAGTTTCATAGTCTTGGAGTTTCCCGCGCCCGAAGACGAGCCTATCGCGTTCTTGGAGGGCCACCTCGATGACGTGATCCTCCGCGAGGATCCCGAGGACGTCGCGCTCTACATGGAAAAATTCTGGAGCCTCGAGGGGCTCGCGTCACCGGCCGGCGAAACCTCGACCGCCGTCCTCGCCACGATGGATCGCATCCGGCGCTCTTAGCGCAGATACGAAGGAGCGCCAAGCGTCGTTCAAGAACTGTAGCCGCGGACCGCCCGCGTCCTTCGAATCACGAATGAGTACCAGATCGCCTACCGCAGCGAACTCCAGACACTCGCTGTCCCCGCTTTTGGTGCTCTTTCGCCAAATAATGCCGGCGTCCTCAAGACGCATCGAATGACCTTCCTAATGTGAGACCCGAACGCGCTGGCTCCACAACGGTTCGGCAGAGCCAGCGCCAGGGTCGTCACAAGGCAGGCTGCGAAGATCCCTGTCGGGTGAAGAGTGCGTTGACGAGTGCGATCGTAGCGGTCAACACGGTGAGGGTCTCGACGGTGTCGACCCCATACCGGTGTGCCGCTGGCAGTAACACGACTATGACGATTGTCGCGAGCACTACCTGGAACGGGCCAGGCGATGACTCAGAGGGAAACGTTCCGCGGACGAGCGTCGGGACAGAGTGGGCGTCCGGGTGCAGCCGGGCGCCCCTTCTTAATTCCCCGGGGACAAGGTAGTCGCCCGACAAAAAAGTCGCCGCCCGGTCGCGGCTGCGACCGGGCGGCGAGTGTGACAAGAAGTTGACTAAGCGACGGTAACGCCCACCTGGTTGATGCCCTGGCTGGCGGTAACCGTGGCGTCGCCGTTGCCGTGGCGGGAGAGGGCGCGCAGCGTCCACGTGCCGGGCGCGGCGAAGAAGCGGAACAGGCCCTCCGGCGAGGTGACGACCTCGGCGGTGAACTCGCCGGTCGAGTCGAGCAGCCGCACGTACGCACCGGCCACCGCCTCGCCCGAGTCGGCCACGACGGTACCCGTGATCACGGTCTCCTTCTCCAGGTCGACACTGGCCGGGAGGGGAGCCGCCTGGTCTGGCGCCGCGCAGCCCGCGGCGGTGTTGGCGGAGGTAACGGCAGTCATCGTCACGCCTTCCCCGGCTCGTCGCCGAGCGCCACCGGCACCCCGACCAGCGAGCCGTACTCGGTCCACGAACCGTCGTAGTTCTTCACGTCCTGGTGACCGAGCAGCTCCGCCAGCACGAACCAGGTGTGCGAGGAGCGCTCGCCGATGCGGCAGTACGCGATCGTGGCCTTGCTGTCGTCGAGCCCGGCCTCGCCGTAGATCTGGCGCAGGTCGTCGTCGGACTTGAACGTGCCGTCCTCGTTGGCCGCCTTGCTCCACGGCACGCTGACCGCGGTGGGGATGTGGCCGGCCCGCTGCGCCTGCTCCTGGGGCAGGTGGGCGGGGGCGAGGAGGCGGCCGGCGAACTCGTCGGGCGAGCGAACGTCGACAAGGTTCTTCGTGCCGATCGCGGCGACCACCTCGTCGCGGAACGCGCGGATGGAGAGGTCGGGCTCCTGCGCCGTGTACTGCGTGGCGGGGCGGCTCACCGGGTCCTTGGTGAGCGTACGGGCGTCGAGCTCCCACTTCTTGCGGCCACCGTCGAGCAGCTTGACGTCGCCGTGGCCGTACAGCTTGAAGTACCAGTACGCGTACGCGGCGAACCAGTTGTTGTTGCCGCCGTACAGGATCACGGTGTCGTCGTTGCCGATGCCGCGCTCGGAGAGCAGCGCCTCGAACTGCTGCTTGTTGACGAAGTCCCGGCGCACCGGGTCCTGAAGGTCATTCCTCCAGTCCAGCTTGATGGCACCCGGGATGTGGCCCGTGTCGTACGCGGAGGTGTCCTCGTCGACCTCGACGAAGACGACGCCCGAGGCATCCAGGTTCTTCTCGGCCCAGTCGGCTGATACGAGTGCAGTGTCGCGACTCATCGAATGAACTCCTTGTGAGGATTGATTCGAGGTCGGCGCGCGGGCGCTCAAAACTTCGCCGTAGCGCGCGACCCATGGGTTAGGACGGATCACGGGTACGTGCGACGGCGCCACTGCCGGGCGTAATGGATCAGAGGGTACGCAGAACCGGCCCCGCCGTCAGATGACGGGGCGACACAGGCACGTGGCCACGCGGCACAGGTCGACCGCGCGCCGTTTGGTGAGGAGCGTCCCCATGGGCAGGGAGCTTACCAGCCGTTCTTCTGCTGGTGACAGAACCGACTCACCATCCGGGACGGCACGGCTACCACTGGTTGAGCGCCACGTTGGCGGCCTGCGCTTCCACGGCGAGCCCGTCCGGCTGCGGCCGGACGCTGCCGACGTCGAGTTTGAACGGGAGCTCAGGCAGCGTCAGGCTGATCGAGAACTGGCGGGCGAGCTGGTTGAGAAACGCCTCCACGCCGGGAAGCTGTGTCGGCGCCCCTTCGGCATCCAGCTCGTCGAAGCGGATCCGCACCCGCCCGTCCTCGTAGCGCAGGTCGGAGGCGGTGCCGCTGACGGTGATGCGCTGGCCGGCGAACTCGATCGGCCCGTTTACGACGAGCTTGCCGTCCCGCTCGGACAGCCGCAGGTCGGGCGCGTTCATGAGGTCCACCACGCTGGCGTACGAGATGGTGGCCGTGCCGTTGAGGGTCTGCGCCACGACGTCGCCCTGGCCGCTGCGGATCGCCTCCAGCGGCGCGGAGACGTTGCGGGCGTCGACGTCGAGCCGGGGCACGCGCACACCGTTGCCCTCGACGTTGCCCTCCAGGTCGCGGAGGCTGATCTTGATCGACTTGTACTCGCCGGAGAGCACCTGGGTCAGGAACGGAAAGCCGCCCACGCCGACATCGGGCGGGGAGGACGTGATGTTTTGGGCGACAAGCTCCTTGGCGATCTCGTCGCTGATCGTCCGCTCGGCCACGCTCGCGGCCACCCGGTCCACGACGACGAGCAGCCCGCCGATGATCACCAGCAGGACGAGGAAGACGATCAGCAGCCGCCGTCCCCAGCGGCGCCGGCGGCGCGGGGGTGCCTCTTCATATCCGTATCCATGCCCGTACGTCGTCACGGCGGCCGTTATACCCCGCTCTCCAGGATGCGAGTCGTCGGTCAGTTCAGGAACAGGACGCACATGGTGTACGCGGCCGGCGCGGCCAGCGCGAACCCGCCGAGCGGGCCCTGCATGTGCCGGGCGATCCACATCGTCGGCGGCTCGCCGGCCATCTGGCGCCCGGCCTCGGCGTACCCGACCGCGAGGTCGGCGAGGGCGCCCAGGCCGGCCGCGACAAGGCCGGCGATCGCGGCGCTGGTGGGAGTGAAGCCGACAAGGAAGCTGCCGATGACCGCCGCGGTGAGCGTGCCGGCCATCGCGCCGAAGACCACGCCCGCGGCACCGCGGGGCACCTGGGGCGCGAGCCGCGGCCAGGCGAGCACCGCGTCCGTCAGCCGCGCCACGATCAGCGATATGCCGGTCGCGGCCAGGCACACGAAGATCGTTTGAGTGCCGAGCGGCTCGCGGCCGAGCACGATCAGCGACGCGAACGACACCACACCGACCACGATGAGCAAAGTGGAGCTGAGCGAGTCCTTGGCCCGCACGCGGTCGACGTCGCGAATGAACTGGCTCAGCACCGCGACCGCGAAGCCACCGATCGACACGTACAGCAGGGGGACGATCGTCGCGCTCTGCGGGCGGACCGCGGCCACATCGGCGAGCAGCGCCGCGACCGCGCAGACTCCGGCGACGGCGGGCAGTGCGGGCGGCCGGATGGCCATCGTCCAGGCGAGGACGAAGAGGAGCTGCACCCCGAAGATCACGATGGCGTACGGAACCCGCGCGCTCCCCGGCCCGGCGGTCTGCGCCCCGAACACCAGACCGACGGCCAGCAGCGCGGCGAAGCCGGCGATGGCGACCGAGAGGATCGGGCGGACCGGGACGACCTCGACCTCTTCGAATTCGTCCTCGTCTTCGGCCACGCCACGCGGGGCGGTATCGGAGGCTGAGGGAAACACGTCATCGATACTAGGCCGCCCCGCCACCCCGGCCCGATCACCGGAATGCCGATCGACATCGTCGATTTTATGGTCGATCACACAGATGAACGCTTGGGCACGGGAGCGTTTACGGCTGACCATCGGTTAAGCTCTTCCGAAGTCAACAGCACCCGCCCGTCAGCGACGCCGGGACCGACGCAGAGTCACACGGTAAGCCGGTAATCCGGATTACCGCCGGTCACCGCGCGGCCGAGCGCCGCGAGGACGGAGTTCATGTGGAAATCCTGTTGCTGGTGACAGCCCGCGCCGGTGAGCCGTCTGCCGTGCTCCCCGCCCTCGACCTGCTCCCTCACTCGGTGCGCACCGCTCCGCGCGATGTCCGCACCCTCGTTTCCGGCCCGAGCCCGGACGCCGTCATGGTGGATGCCCGCTCCGAGCTGGCCGAGGCCCGCGCCACCTGCCGCATGCTCCACGCCACCGGGCTGGGCGTGCCGCTGGTCGCCGTGGTCACCGAGGCCGGCCTGATCGCGCTCAACGCCGACTGGGGTGTCGACGACGTGATCCTGGCCAGCGCCGGTCCCGCCGAGGTCGAGGCCCGCCTCCGCCTCGCGGTCGGCCGCCTCACCAACGCCACCTCCGGCGCCGGTGGCCTGATCCGGGCCGGCGAGCTGACCATCGACCCGGACACCTACGCGGCCAAGCTCAAGGGCCGCCCGCTCGACCTGACGTACAAGGAGTTCGAGCTGCTGAAGTTCCTGGCCCAGCACCCGGGCCGGGTGTTCACCCGCGACCAGCTGCTGCGCGAGGTGTGGGGCTACGACTACTTCGGCGGTACGCGCACGGTCGACGTGCACGTCCGGCGGCTGCGGGCCAAGCTCGGCTCGGAGTACGAGTCGATGATCGGCACCGTCCGCCAGGTTGGCTACAAGTTCGTGGTGCCGCCGAGCCGCCCGCTCCCCGACAGCGAGCCCGCCGCGCTGCACGTCTGACACCCCTCCACAAGACCACCCGGAAGCGCCATCCAGCTCAGGCTGGGTGGCGCTTCGTCGTATGCGAGGTACTTGTGCGATTTTGGCCTTACGAGCCTTAAGAGAGTTTTATCCTCAAGGCCGTGCCTGTTAACCAGGAGGCCCCAGAGGCCGGTGAGACCCACGCGCGCACCGGTGCCATCCAGTCCAACGTTCGTATGGTGGTGATCGTCGCGGGTGTGATCGCCGCGATCGTCGCGAGTGCGTATCTGGTCGGGAACCAACTCGGTACCGACACCGCCCAACTGCGCGCGGCGTCGAGTGCCGCGCCGAGCGCCGCGCCAGCCACCGGTACGCCGCGGAAGGTGGCGGCCGCGGCCCGACCGCCGGCCGCACCGCCCCGCAGCTGGGCGTGCAGCCCGTCAGCGGTCCCGGCCGCCCGCCGCTGCCCTTGGAGCACGGTGGACCGTTCGGCAGCCGCCGCACCACGGGCACGCCGCAGGTGGCGCTCACCTTCGACGACGGGCCCGACCCCGCGCAGACCCCACAGGCGCTCGCGCTGCTGCGGCAGTACGGCGTGAAGGCGACGTTCTGCCTGGTCGGGATCAACGTGAAGGCGTTCCCGGGGCTGGTACGGCAGATCGCCCGGGACGGGCACACGTTCTGCAACCACTCGTGGAGGCATGACATACGGCTGGGCGCCCGCCCCAAGGCCGCCATCCGGGCCGACCTCCTGCGCACCAACGAGGCGATCCGCGCCGCCGTGCCCGGCGCCCGCGTGTCGTACTACCGCCAGCCCGGCGGCGCCTGGACCGCGCCGGTCGTGGCGGTCGCCCGCGAGATCGGCATGACCTCGCTGCACTGGACGGTCGACCCGCAGGACTGGCGCCGGCCGAGCGCGGGGAGCATCGCCAGCACGGTGAACTCCAGCACTACCAGCGGCGCGATAATCCTGCTGCACGACGCCGGCGGCGACCGCCGCAGCACGATCGCGGCACTCCGGTCGATCCTGCCCAACCTGGGCCGTCGCTTCCAGCTCGGCGCACTCCCGCCCGGCATCGACCCGCCGCGGATGCATGGCCACGAGTGGCCACTCAAGGTGGGCCAGACCTGATCGCGCTATACGGTGACCGGGTGACCTCCGTTCAACCCGTCGCCGCCCGTGCGGACCAGCTGAGCCTGGAGGAGGTACGGGAGGTGCTCACCCTCGCGCAGGCGGCGGGCGACACCGACGGGGCGTACCCCCTCTCCGAGCACGTCGTGCTCCACCTTCGACACGGCGGCGACGCCCCGGCCGTACACCTGCTGGCGAGGGACCAGGACGGCGTCCTCGCCGGATATGCCCACCTGGACACCACCGACGAGGTCGAGGGTGCGTCCGCGGAGGTCGTGGTGCACCCGCTGCGCCGCCGGCGCGGGCTCGGGCGGGCCCTTGTGCGGACGGCGATGGACGTCGCCGACAAGACCGACCCCCGCGGCCGCCTGCGCCTGTGGGCGCACGGGGATCACCCGTCGGCCGGGGCGCTCGCGCTCGGCCTCGGGTTCGTACGCGACCGCGTGCTCCTACAGATGCGCCGCTCGCTCTTCGCCCCGCTGCCCGAGTCGCGGCTGCCCGACGGGGTGGCGCTGCGGCCGTTCCAGCCCGGCGCGGACGACGAGGCGTGGGTGGCACTCAACGCCCGGGCCTTCGCCGACCACCCGGACCAGGGCCGCTGGACGCTACACGACCTGCGGCTGCGGATGGCGGAGCCGTGGTTCGACCCGGCTGGCTTCCTCCTTGCGGTGGACGAGGCGAGCGGGCGGCTGCTCGGCTTCCACTGGACCAAGGTGCATGGCGATCGAGGTCACCACCACGAGCATCAGCACGAGCCGATCGGCGAGGTGTACGTGCTCGGCATCGACCCGGATGCGCACGGCACCGGCCTTGGCTCCGCGCTTACCGCGGCCGGGCTGCGGCATCTGCGCGGCCGAGGGCTCGATCAGGCGATGCTCTACGTCGACGAGTCGAACGTTCGGGCGGTGGCGCTCTACACCCGACTCGGGTTCGCCCGTTGGTCCACGGACGTTAGTTACCGACGAGTTGTTCACCCGGTCACGGCTGCATCAAGGTGACATCGCGTAGTGGTAACGACGCGCCAGAAATTTCGTAAATTTCCGGCACGGGCCCCCTGGTTCACGGAACAGACAACTCTCCCTCAGCATCGCGCAAACTTGGCTGACAAACGTATTCACGAGTCGTTCATCCACGCCGTGGAAGCCGGCTACCTGGCGCTCTTAGCGTCGCCTTTGTTCGGCCCGTTCATGGTCGGACGCATCCCAACAGAGAGGTCTACCTGAGGTGAACCGCAACGTGCTCTCGCGGCGCGCCCTCGTCGGCGTCGCGGTCGCCGCGCTCGCACTTGCCGGCTGCGGTGGCGGAGATGACGACAGCGACACCGGCACGGGCACCGGGACTGACGCCAGCGCCGGCGCCAGCGACTACGCCAACCTTTCCGGCGAGCTGAAGGCATCCGGGGCTAGCTTCCCGGACGCGTTCTACCAAGAGGTCATCACCGAGTTCAAGACCGTGGCCTCGGGCCTCACGGTCAACTACAACGCGGTCGGCTCGGGCCAGGGCAAGAAGGACTTCGGTGCCAACCTGAACGACTTCGCCGGCACCGACAGCACGGTCAAGGACACCGACGGCCCGGCGGCCGGTTCGTACCTGTACGTGCCGACCGTCGCCGCTCCGATCACCGTCTCGTACAACCTTTCCGGCGTGGACAAGCTCCAGCTGAGCCCTGACACGCTGGCGAAGATCTTCCAGACGGACATCAAGAAGTGGAACGACCCGCTGATCGGCGCTGACAACCCGGGCGTCACGCTGCCGGACAAGAACATCACGGTGGCGCACCGCTCGGACGGCTCCGGCACCACGAACAACTTCAGCAAGTTCCTGGTTGCCGCGGCTCCCGCCTGGAAGCTGAAGAGCGGTGACACCCTCGACTGGCCGGCCAGCACCCAGGGCGCTGAGAAGAACTCGGGTGTCGCGCAGCTGATCAAGTCGGCTGACGGCGGCATCGGCTACGTCGACTTCAGCGACGCCAAGGCCAGTGGCCTGTCGTTCGCCGCGATCAAGAACAAGGACGGCCAGTTCGTCGCCGCCAGCCTTGAGGGTGCGACCGCCGCGCTGAACGGCGCGACGATCAAGGATGACCTGACGTACGACCCGCTGAACGCCGCGGGTCCGACGACCTACGCGATCACCGCTCCGACGTACATCCTGGTCCGCACCACGTACTCGGATGCGGCGAAGAAGGACGCGGTCAAGGGCTTCGTCACCTACATCCTGAACGAGGGCCAGACGCTGGCTCCGGAGGTGGACTTCGCTCCGCTGCCGGAGGCGCTCAAGACCAAGGCGCTTGCCCAGCTCGACAAGATCCAGTGACCAGCTGAGAACAAGGAACGGGCGTTTCCTACGGGGGCGGGATCGAGTCGATCCCGCCCCTATGGGCGCCCTAGCCCACCGGAGTTGAGACCTTGACGACTCAGACGCAGACCGGGCCCGACCCGAAGACAGAGCTGTCCAGCCGGGGCGGCGGCCCGCGCGCCGACCGCTCCTTCCAGGTGTTGACCCTCGCCGCGGGCCTCCTCGTGCTCGCCGTGCTAGCGCTCATCCTCATCACCACGACGAGGGAAGCGTGGCCGGCGTTCCGCGAAATGGGACTGCGCTTCATTACCCAAAACCGGTGGGACCCGCCAAGCGAGATCTTCGGCGGGCTCGCGTTCATCTACGGCACCGCGATCGTCTCGCTGATTGCCCTCATCTTCGCCGTGCCCGTCTCCATCGGCATCGCGCTCTTCCTCACCGAGCTGGCTCCGCGGCGCCTGCGCGCGCCGGCCGTGACCGTGATCGACCTGCTCGCCGCGGTGCCATCCGTTGTCTTCGGCCTCTGGGGCGTCCTCGTCGTGGCGCCCAAGCTGGTCCCGATTTACCAGTGGATCCACGACGTCCTCGGCGGCATCCCCGTGATCGGTGCGATCTTCGGCCAACCGGTCGGCAGTGGACGTAACTTCATGACGGCCGGCCTCATCCTCGCCATCATGATCACGCCGATCATCACCTCGATCGCCCGCGAGGTGTTCGACACGGTGCCCCGGGCGGACAAGGACGCGGCGCTGGCCCTCGGCGCCACGCGCTGGGAAATGATCACCGGCGCGGTCTTCCCGCACAGCTTCGGCGGCCTGGTCGGCGCCGTGATCCTCGGCCTCGGCCGCGCGATGGGCGAGACGATCGCGATCGCACTGATCATCGGTAGTTCGACCCAGATCACCGCCAATGTCTTCGCCAGCGGCAACGCGATGCCCGCGGTCATCGTGTCCCAGATCGGCGAGTCGACCGGCACCTTCACCGCGGCTCTCATCGGCCTCGGCGTGGTCCTCTTCATCATGACGGTGATCATCAACACGGCCGCCCAGGCCATCGTCCGCCGGGCGGAGATCCGGATGAGGGGAACGGCATCATGACGACCACTGCCCCTCCGGTCACCCGGCCCTCCGCCGGCGCGCCCGATCTGAGCCGTGGCGCGCTCTCGCTGCGCCGCCGGCTCGCCAACCAGATCTTCCTCGGCCTGTTCGTTGTCGCCGTGCTCGTCGCGGTCATACCGCTCGGTCTGGTGGTCTGGGCGGTGATCAGCCGCGGCGGCAGCGTGATCAGCTGGGAGTTCCTCACCGCCGACATCCCTAACTCGTTCCGCCGCTCCGGTGGCGGCGTGGGCCCGGCCATTGTCGGCACCCTGCTCATCACAGGCATGGCCGCACTGATGGCGATCCCGCTCGGCGTGCTCGGCGCGGTCTACCTGAACGAGTACGGCAAGCAGAGGCCGCTCGCCCGGCTGATCCGGATGATGGCCGACATCATGACCGGCGTTCCGTCGATCGTGATGGGCCTCTTCATCTACTCCACGTGGGTGCTGCTCTTCGAAACGCGCACCGGCTTCGCGGGCTCTCTCGCGCTCGCCTGCCTGATGCTTCCGGTGATCATCCGAAGCACCGAGGAGATGCTCCGGCTGGTGCCCGACGAGCTCCGGCAGGCCAGCCTCGCGCTGGGCGCCCGGAAGTGGCGGACCACCGTGACGGTGGTGCTTCCCGCGGCGATCTCCGGCATCACCAGCGGCATCCTGCTGGCGATCGCGCGGGCGGCCGGCGAGACCGCACCGATCGTCTTCGTCGTGGGCATCACGTCCTCGACGAACTTGAGCCTCTTCGACGGGGAGAACACCGCGCTGCCGGCACAGATCTTCCGGAACGCGAGCCAGGTGTTCGAGCCCGCGCAGGAGCGGGCCTGGGGCTCGGCCCTGACCCTCATCGTGATCGTGCTGTTGTTCACGATCGTTGCCCGCATTATCGCCAACCGCTTCGCCATTAAGGAGCGCTGACATGACCACGCCAGATCCCCGGGTGGATACAGTGCAGGACCGCCCATCCGTCAGCATCGGCGCCCCCAGCAGCGGGTGGGGTGCCGTCGGTGTGGACACTCCGCAGGCAGCCGGCGCTCCCGTCATGGACCTGCGTGACGTCAGCGTCTTCTACGGCAACTACGAGGCCGTCCGCGGTACCTCGATGCCGATCCGGCAAAACCAGATCACCGCCATGATCGGCCCGTCCGGCTGCGGCAAGTCGACGATCCTGCGGTCGCTCAACCGCATGAACGACCTCGTGCCCGGCGCCCGTGTGGCTGGCAAGGTGACGTACCACGGCCAGGACCTCTACGCCAAGGACGTCGACCCGATCCAGGTGCGCCGCCGCATCGGCATGGTCTTCCAGAAGCCCAACCCGTTCCCGAAGTCCATCTTCGACAACGTGGCGTACGGCCTGAAGATCAACGGCATCAAGGGCAACGTCCACGACCAGGTCGAGGAGGCGCTGACCGGCGCCGCCCTGTGGGACGAGGTGAAGGACAAGCTCAAGCAGAGCGGCCTGTCCCTCTCCGGCGGCCAGCAGCAGCGGCTGTGCATCGCCCGCACGATCGCGGTCCGCCCGGACGTGATCCTGATGGACGAGCCCTGCTCCGCCCTCGACCCGATCGCGACCGGCAAGATCGAAGACCTGATGCACGAGCTGGCGAAGTCGTACACGATCGTCATCGTCACGCACAACATGCAGCAGGCTGCTCGGGTGAGCCACTTCACGGCGTTCTTCACGGCTGAGGTCGACGAGAAGCAGGTGCGGCACGGGCGGCTGGTCGAGTTCAGCGAGACCGGCAAGCTCTTCACCAACCCCACCGACAAGCGCACCGAGGACTACATCACGGGCCGCTTCGGCTGAGGCACTTCCTGGACGGCCCGGCAGCTTCGCGCTGCCGGGCCGTTTTCGTTCGGTCAGCGGAGCCTGATCCGCAGGGTGCCGTCGGAGGCGATCTCCGGGCGCGGGATCACGGCCGTCGCCGCGTCCCGGTCCGGCACCGCTGCCAGCACGCCGGCGATATCGGGGTACTCGGCCAGCTCGCGCAGCAACACGACGGTGGGCGGCAGCATGGCGATCCGGCCCGCCTCGAACCCGGCGATGGCGTCGGCGGGCCGCACCCACATCGTGAGGTCCGCCTCGCCCGACACGTCCCGGGGCAGCTGGTTGTCGGGGAGGGCGGCCACGAAGAAGTACGTGTCGAAGCGCCGTGCCTCGAACTCCGGCGTAATCCAGCGCGCCCACGCACCGAGCAGGTCCGAGCGGAGCACCAGCCCGCGCCGCGCGAGCACCTCGGCGAGGTGCACATCCCGGCGTACCAGCCGCTGGCGGTCACCTTCGAGCTCGTCGCTCTCGGGCAGCGTGGCTCCCTCGGCGAGCAGCACACCGGCCTCTTCGAAGACCTCGCGCACGGCCGCGCACACCACCGCTTGCGCCTCGGCCGGCGGCCGTCCGAGGCGCCGCGCCCACTCCTCCGGCGACGGCCCTGCCCAGCCCAGGTCGGCACCGGCGTCGGCCGGGTCGACCCCGCCGCCCGGAAACGCGTACATCCCCGCGGCGAACGCCATCGAGGCCGCCCGCCGCAGCACATACGCCTCGAAGCCGGCGTCCGCCGGCCGCAACAGCACCACGGTCGCCGCCACCCGCGGCACCACCGGCTCTCCGGCCTCACCCGCCAAAAACCGCCGCGCGTGCGCCTCGAACTGTTCCGGCAGCTCCCAGCCGTCCACCTCGGTCATTGGCAACAGTATGCCCGTACGATCCGATGTCATGAGTGAGCGCACGCGTTGGGGCATCCTGGCCACCGGTAGCATCGCCACGGCCTTCGTGCAGGACCTGAAGCTGCTGCCCGACGCCGAGGTGGTGGCCGTTGGCTCACGGTCGCCGGAGGCGGCGCAGGCATTCGCCGGCAAGCACGAGATCCCCCGGGCGTACGGGTCCTGGCGCGAGTTCGCCGACGACAGCGACATCGACGTCGTCTACGTGGCCACGCCGCACTCGGCCCACTACGCCGCCACCCGCATCCTGCTGGAGGCGGGGCGGGCGGTGCTCTGCGAAAAGCCGTTCACGCTGGACCTCACCACCACGGTCGAGCTGATCGACCTGGCCCGCGACCGCGGCCTCTTCCTCATGGAGGCAATGTGGATGCGGTGCAACCCGAATGTGCTGCGCATCGTCAACCTGATCCGCGACGGCGCGATCGGCGAGGTGACCAGCGTCCACGCCGACTTCGGGGTAGCCGGGCCCTTCGAGCCGACCCACCGCATGCGGGCGCCGGAGCTGGGCGGCGGCGCGCTGCTCGACCTGGGTGTGTACCCGGTGAGCTTCGCCCACCTGATCCTCGGCATGCCTGAGCACGTACGCGCCTGGGCCAAGATCGGGCCCGAGGGCACGGACGAGAACACCGGGATCATCTTCGGGTACGACTCGGGTGCCATCGCGGCGCTCACCAGCGGCATGCTCGGGGAGACCGCGCTCGGCGCCACGGTGAGCGGTACCAAGGGTCGGCTCGTCCTGGACCCACCGTTCTTCCGGCCGGACCGGTTCACGCTGCACCGAGAGGGCGCTGAGCCCGAGGTCGTGGAGAATTCCCGGGACGGGCTCGGATACCTCTACGAGGCCGCCGAGGTGCAGCGCTGCCTCCGCGAAGGGCTGACCGAGAGCCCGCTCGTGCCGCACGCGGTGACGATCCAGGTGATGGAGCTGCTCGACCAGATCCGCGACCAGATCGGTGTGTCGTACGCCTGACGCGCCAGCGGGGTTCAGAAAAGCGGGCGCACGGCCAGGTACGCCAGACTGGCGATCAGTCCGGCGGCGGGAAACGTCAGCACCCAGCCGCCGACGATCGTGCCCGCCACCTCCCAGCGGACGGCGGAGAGGCGTTTCGTCGCGCCCACACCCATGATCGCGGACGTGATGGTGTGGGTCGTGGAGATCGGGACGCCCAGCACGAGTGCGTTGAAGTACAGCACCGAGCTGGCCACCGTCTCCGCCGCGAAGCCCTCCGGCGGGCGCAGGTCGACGATCTTCCGGCCGAGCGTACGGATGATCCGCCAGCCGCCCGCGTACGTGCCGAGCGCCAGCACCGTCGCCGACGCCCAGAACGTCCACTCCGGAATGTGCTCGACGCTCTCCTGGTATCCGCCCACGTAAAGCGCGAGCACCACGATGCCGATGGTCTTCGCCGCGTCCTGCATGCCGTGCCCGATCGACATGGCAGCCGCGGAGAAGCTCTGCGCGATGCGGAAGCCGCGGTTGAGCCTGGCCGGGTGGGCCCGCCGGAAGGTCCAGAGGACGGCGATCATGAACAGGTAGCCGAGCGTGAAGCCGACCACCGGCGACAGGATCATCGGCAGGATGACGTCTATGACGATCCCGCGCCACAACACGTCGCCGGCCGCGGCGATCGTGGCGCCCACGAGACCGCCGATCAGCGCGTGCGACGAGGATGAAGGCAGGCCGAAGTACCAGGTGACGAGGTTCCACGCGATCGCGCCGAGCACCCCCGCGAATACGATGCTCAGGCTGTCCCGCCCGGTCGGCAGCGCCACAAGCCCGCTGCCCACGGTCCTGGCGACCTCGGCGCCGAAGTGCGCGCCCACGAAGTTGCCGATCGCCGCCATCAGCAGGGCCACGCGTGGCGTGAGGGCGCGGGTGGAGACGCTCGTCGCGATCGCGTTGGCCGCGTCGTGAAAGCCGTTCGTGTACTCGAAGGCAAGCGCGATGACGATCACCGCAAGGACGGCGACGAGCTCCCCGCTCAAGGACTAAGACTCCTTGACCGCGATTGTCTCGACGATGTTGGCCACGTGCTCGAACGCGTCACAGGCCGCCTCCAGCTCGTCGGCGACCTCCTTCATCTTCAGCACCGTCAGCGCGTCGTACTCGCCGGAGAAGAGCCGCACGAGCAGCATGCGGTAGGCGCGGTCGCCGTTGTTCTCCAGGCGGTTGCACTCGATCCAGTAGTCCTCGAGCGCCTTCATCGTCTTCAGCCGGGGCATGGCGTCAGCGGTCAGCTTGGCCTGCTCGTCGAGCACCGCGATCAGCTCGTGCATCTCCCGGGGTAGCGCGGGCAGCTTGGTGAGGCCGTACAGGTAGAGCAGGCTCCCGACCGCCTCCAGATGGTCCATCACGTCGTCGAGCTGTGAGCCCAGCCGATAGATGTCCTCCCGGTCGAAGGGCGTGATGAAGGACGAGTTGATCTTTTGGTACAGCTCGTGCGTCAGCTGGTCGCTGTCGTGCTCCACCTCGGTGAGTCGCTCGCTGACCGACTGCACGTCAACGCCGGGCAGCGCCAGCTCGTTGAGCAGGTCGGTACCGCGGACCAGGTTCTGCGCCGCCCTGGTGAAAAGCTCGAAGAAGGCACCCTCGGAGGGCCGGAAGGAAAACCTCACGGGGCCATCGCCGGCGCGCGGTCCGCCTCCAGCCGCCGACGCTCCGCGTCGAGATCGAAATCAGCCTCTGGGTACGACAGGCGCATCTCGTCGAATGCCTCCAGCACGAGGTTGGCCACTGCCCAGTCGCGGTACCACTTTCGGTTGGCCGGCACCACGTACCACGGGGCATGGTCGGTCGAACACTGGCTCAGCGCGTCGCTGTAGGCCCCTGGTAGTCCGCCCACCTGGCCCGGGCGTCCACATCGGCCGGATCGTACTTCCAGTGCTTGGTCGGGTCGGTCAACCGTTCCAGCAGGCGCTCGCGCTGCTCGTCGTACGAAATATGGAGCATGACCTTGACGAGGGCAAATCCGTTGTCGGCAAGCTCGCGCTCGAAGCCGTTGATCTGTCCGTACCGCGCCCGCCACGCGGTCTCCGGCACCAGCGACTCGACCCGCGCGATGAGCACGTCCTCGTACTGCGACCGGTTGAAAACACCAACGAGTCCGGTGGGCGGCAGCGCGCGCCGGATCCGCCACAGGAAGTCGTGCTCGCGCTCCTCCTCGGTGGGCGGACCGAAGCTCACGATGTGCAGCCCGAGTGGGTTCATGGCGCCGGCCACCTTCTTGACGGTGCCGTCCTTGCCGCCACAGTCCATCGCCTGAAGCACCAGCAACAGCCGCCGGTTGTCGCCGGCCTTCGCGCCCGCGTACAGCATTTCCTGCTTCACCGTGAGCTGACCGCCGATCAACGCGAGCTGCTCCCGGGCCCAGGACTTGCTGTCCTTGCCCGTGATCTTGCGGCCGGGCAGGCCGGGCGTCGAGCTCGGGTCGATGTCCTTGAGATCCACAGCCGGACCGACCCGAAGCAGCTCGCGTACAGACGTCATCAACCGATCATCGCTTACCCAGGGCGTCTGTGCCGCTCAGGGTAGGTAACACTGGACGGGTGCGGGATCTCGCCACGGAGTTCGAGGCCGAGCGGAGCCACTTGGGCGCGGTCGCCTACCGGATGCTCGGCAGCCGCGCCGAGGCCGAAGACGCGGTGCAGGAGACCTGGCTGCGCTATGCTGACGCGCTCGCCGACCCGGCCGCCCGCGCCAAGGTTCGCGACCTGCGCGGCTGGCTCACCACCACGGTCAGCCGCATCTGCCTCGACGTGCTGCGGTCGGCGCGGGTGCGTCGCGAGGCGTACCCCGGCCAGTGGCTCCCGGAGCCGCTCGTCAACCGCCTGCCCGACGGCGGCCCGGATCCCTCGGAGGTCGTGGCCCGCTCTGACGAGGTCAGCATGGCGCTCCTCGTCGTGCTCGAGCGCCTCACGCCGGAGCAGCGGGTCTCGTTCGTGCTGCACGATGTGTTCGCGGTGCCGTTCGACGAGATCGCGACGGCCCTGGGCACGACGGTGGAGGCCGCCCGGCAGTTGGCCTCGCGGGCCCGCCGGGCGGTCGCCGAGGGCCCGCCGAAGCACACGGCCGACCTGCCCGAGCAGCGCCGCCTGGCGGCGGCGTTCTTCAGCGCGGTGCGATCAGGCGACATCGACGAGCTCCTCGCCGTGCTGGCACCCGACGCGGTGATGCTCGGCGACGGCGGCGGCGTCTTCCCGGCCGCCGGGCGCCCGCTGGCCGGCGCCGCCGAGGTGGCCCGCTTCGTGCTCGGCCTCTTCGGCCGGACCGGCAAGGACATGCGCGACATCCGCGCCGCCGCGGTCGAGGTCAACGGTGGGTTCGGCATCCAGGTCGACGCGGAGTACAAGGACGGCCGGCCGATGCGCGTCGTGGTGTCGTTCGCGGCGGCGGATGGCCGGATCACCGGCGTCTTCAATCAGCTGAGCCCCGAGAAGGTGGCATCAGTGCCGCCTCTGCCGCCGGACTCGAGCGCTTGGCCGCTGGAGCTTTAGACGACCAGGGCAAGCCATTTACGGTACGCGGACGCGAACGGCTCGGTGCCGTCGTCGAGCGCGCCGAGGAGCCACTCCGCGGCCGCGTGCGCGTTTTCGGCGAGGTCGTCGGGGTAGCCGAACCGCTCCCGGTGCTCGGCGAACTCGTCCTCGTCGCGCAGCTCCACCGCGCCGGTCGCCCGCCGCCGCACGACGTCGAGATCGAGGTCGATGATGTGGACGGTGTCGCCCTCCCACTCGGCCGGCGTGGCGATGTCGCAATACACCTCGCTGGTACGCGGCGGCGGGTTGAACATGCCGGTCCACCACGCGTCGTGCGGTACCAGCAACACGAACGGGATCTGCTCCACCGATGGACGCCCGTGGTACACCGAGCGGGTGCCGGCGGTCACGCCCAGCCAGATGCCCAGGTCGTCTTCGGCCAGCCGGCGCGCGGGGTAGTCACGGTGTGCCGTGCCGTCGTACTTGCGGTAGACGACCCGGACCATGTCGCTCGGCATGCCCGCACCCTAGCCGATGTCCGTTCGGTGGATGCCACATCCGTTGCCCATCACTCCGCGCACCCGAGCGAATAGAGATCGAGAATTGTCGCTACAGTATTTGCACCCGCACCACAGTCCATAAAACGATGTCGATTCTTGGGTGAGCCGCCATATGTCCGAAGACGACAGTGCCCGACTTCTCGCCGATCTGGAAGAGCTGCGCGCGCAAGCGGATGCCTTGTCCACACGCCTGTCCGCAAACCATGACCCTCGATCGCGCTTCGCCGGGGAGGACCGAGACGGGTTGGCGCGGGTGACTGTCGACGGTCACGGCCGCACCACCGATGTGGTGGTGGTACGCCACTGGCGGCAGGTCACCGACCCTGCTGGCCTGGCCCGCGCCCTCCTCGACGCGACCGGCGAAGCGCAGGCCCGGCGCCTGGAGTCCTGGGCCATGGGCGGCGCACCGGCGACCACCGCTCTGCTCGACCGCGCTCTGGCGCCTGGGCTGGCCGATGCGTCCGGCCCGGATCTGATTCGGGATCTCCTGCCGTTGGTGGATCAGTCTGAGCGGCAGCTCGACGAAGCGAGCCGGCGACTGGCGGACCATTTTGCCGAGAAAGCACAGCTGTCTACCCCGGACGGCGAATTGACCATTACGAGCCGGGGCGGCCAGGTGGCCGAGATCGAATTCCACGATCGCTGGATCGCGTCGGCGAGTGCGGAAGATGTCGCGTACCACGTATGTCGGCTCATGCAGGACGCGCATGACCGCGCCTGGGTTGGAATTGGCGACCTTCTACCACGCGAGTTGGGCGACCTGATGTCATTTGCCGCGGATCCCGCGCGGATGCTGCGACAGCTCGGCTTCCGCACCTGACCGCGGCGCCACCTGGTGACCGGGCCGACGCGCCGAGCTGCGAGGTTGTGGATAACGCGCGCGGGTTGTGGATAAGCACGGATGCGTCGGCGGGTACGGGTACCGTCGCACGGTGACCACCGCGACCAACGCACCACCGTCACGCCCTAAGGCGCCAAAGCCTCGGTCTCGCGGGCACGAGCCGACGGCGACGGACCTGCTGGCGGCGGCGGTGGGCGCGGTGCCGGGCGGTGCGGCGCGGCCGGGGCAGCAGGAGATGGCGCTGGCCATCGAGCGGTCGATCGAGACCGGCGAGCACCTGCTGGTCCAGGCGGGCACCGGCACCGGCAAGTCGCTGGCCTACCTCACGCCCGCTCTCCTCGTGGACGGGCCCGTCGTGGTCTCCACCGCGACGCTCGCGCTCCAGTCCCAGCTGGTCGACCACGACCTGCCACGCCTGGCCGACGCGGTCGAGCCGGTGCTGGGGCGCCGACCCACGTTCGCGGTGTTGAAAGGGCGGCACCACTACCTGTGCCTGGCCCGCCTCGACAGCTCCGCGGAGGACGAGCCCGACGACGGTCTCTTCGACGCGCCCGCCCCCGGTACCACGAAGTGGCTGGGCGAGGCGGGGCGGCTGGGCAAGCAGGTCCAGCGGCTGCGCGAGTGGGCGATGAAGACCAAGACCGGCGACCGCGACGAGCTTGACCCGGGCGTCGACGACACCGCCTGGCGGCAGGTGTCGATGCCGGCGCGGGAGTGCGTGGGTGCCGGCCGCTGTCCGTTCGGCGGGGAGTGCTTCGCCGAGGCCTCCCGCGCGCGGGCTCGCGAGGCCGACATCGTGGTCACCAACCACAGCCTGCTCGCGGTCGACATGCTGGCCGGGCGCCACATCGTCCCGCCGCACAAGCTGCTCGTGGTCGACGAGGCGCACGAGCTCTCCGACCGGGTCTCGTCCGCGGCGCAGGCCGAGCTGACGCCGGACATGGTCGACCGGGCGGCGCGGCGGGCCCGCACGTTCATCTCCCCAGAGGCGTATGAGGCGCTGGCCGAGGCGGGCGACGCGCTCACGGTCGGGCTGGCCGAGGCGCCGGCCGGGCGGATCACCACCGGGCTCCCGCTCGCGCTGAGCGGGGCGTGCACGCTCCTCGACGCCGCCACCCGCACGGGCCTCGAGGCGATCGGCGACATCAAGTCCGACGACCCCGACCCGGTGCGTAAGCAGCAGGCCAAGGCGGTGCTCGACGACATGTCCAAGACCGCCCAGCGGCTGCTGGAGGAGGCCGCGCACGACGTGGCCTGGGTGGAGAAGCCGGACGTCGGAGGGCGCCGAGCCCTCGTGGTCGCGCCGCTCTCCGTCGCGGGCACGCTCGCCACCCACCTGTACGACGAGCGCACCGTCGTCGCCACCTCGGCGACACTGACGCTGGGCGGCCAGTTCGAGACCGTCGCGAAGGCGCTGGGGCTGGCGGCACCCGACGGCAAGGACGGCGACGACGGTGACTGGCACTCGCTCGACGTCGGTTCGCCGTTCGACTACCCGCGGCAGGGCATTCTGTACGTGGCTTCGCACCTGCCCCGCCCCGCCGCCTCCGGCTTGCCCAGCGCCGCGGGCGATGAGCTGCTCGCACTCGTCGACGCGCTCGGCGGCCGCACGCTCGGGCTCTTCTCCTCGCGCCGGGCCGCCCAGCAGGCGGCCGAGCTGCTGCGGTCGAAGGTCGACCTGCCCGTGCTCCTCCAGGGCGAGGAGGCGCTGCCCCTGCTCGTCCGCCGCTTCCGCGAGGAGCGGGCCAGCTGCCTTTTCGGCGTCATGTCGCTGTGGCAGGGGGTCGACGTGCCCGGCGACTCGTGCCAGCTCGTGGTCATCGACCGGCTGCCCTTCCCGCGTCCCGACGAGCCCCTCGCCGCGGCCCGCGCGGCGGCTGTCGACGCCAAGGGCGGTTCCGGCTTCGCCTCGGTGAGCGTGCCGATCGCGGCGATCCGGCTGGCCCAGGGCGTGGGGCGGCTGATCCGCTCGACCGGCGACAAGGGCGTGGTGGCGGTGCTCGACTCGCGGCTGGAGACCGCCCGCGGCTACGGGCCGTTCCTGCGCAAGTCGCTGCCCCCGTTCTGGTACACGACAAAGCGCGAGGTCGCGCTCGGCGCGCTCAAGCGCCTCCGCGACGCTGGCTAGGGCGGGGTCGCCCGCACCACCACCGCATCGGGAGGCACCTCCGGGCGGCGCGGGTTGCTGAGCCGGCGGATGGCCGTGTTGAGCACCGCGACGAGCGGCACCGCCACAAGCGCGCCCACGATGCCGGCCAGCACCACGCCGGCGGCGATCGACACGATCACGGCGAGCGGATGGATCGCCACCGCACGGCCCATGATCAGCGGCTGGAGCACGTGACCTTCGACCTGCTGCACCGCGATCACCGCGCCGAGCAGGATCAGCGCGCTCACCCAGCCGCTGTCGACAAGCGCGATGAGCACCGCGACCGCGCCGGAGAGCGTGGCACCGACGATCGGGATGAACGCGCCGAGGAACACAAGCGCGGCCAGCGGCAGCGGGAACGGCACGCCGAGGATCCACACCGCCACGCCGATGCCGACCGCGTCGATGAACGCCACAAGCACGGTCGCCCGCACGTACGCCACGAGGGTCAGCCAGCCCGCCCGGCCCGCGTCGTCGACCTGCCACCGCGCCCGCAGCGGCAGCAGCCGCACCATGAAGCGCCAGATGCGGCCGCCGTCGCGGAGGAAGAAGAACGTCGCGAAGAGCACCAGGAACATGCCCGTGAGCACTTCGAAGAGCGTGGTCGCGGTGGAGACCGCCCCGCTGGTGAGCGACTGGGTATTGTCGTCCAGCCACTTTTCCGCCGTGTCGACGTAGCTGTCGATCTGCCGGTCGGAGAGATGGAGGGGCCCGGTCTGCAGCCAATTCTGGATCTGCCGGATGCCCTGCGTGGCGCTGTCGGTGAGCTGCGGCAGGCCGTCGATGAACTCGGTGATGACAAGTGTCAGCGTGCCCGCGACCGCGGCGAGGCCGGCGATGAGCACGACCGCGGTGGCCAGCGAGCGGGGCAGCCCGAGCCGCAGCAGCCACCGCACGGCCGGCGCGAGCAGCGCGGAGAGCAGCATCGCGATCACCAGCGGGATGATCACGATGTGGACCCGGCTGATGATCTGGAGCAGCGCCCAGCCGAGGACGCCCAGCACGATCAGGCGCCACGCCCACGCCGACCCGATCCGCAGCGAGCGCGGCACCTCGATGTCGTCGCGGCTGGTGGTCGACGGGTGCACGTCCTGCGGCGTCGTGGGCGGCGGATCGTCCAGGTCACGGAACGAACTGCCGTTACCCGACTCGGCGGCGCGGCGTGCTTCCTCGCGGCGGGCGCGCACGGTCTCGCGACCGGCCTCGTACGCCCGGCGCAGATTGGCCCGCACCCGCTCGAACCGACTCACGAATCCCCCTCGCCGCTGCCACGACGTTCCTTACCGTATCGGGCAGCAACCTCCAACCCCGACCTATTAGTCCCTGAGTTCTCCCCACATTGGCGTCATGCCCAGTAATGGGACACGGCGCTTGCCGGGCCATTAGACGCTCGTTGTAGCGTTTCACAGGTGACCGCCGATCCCGACCTCGACCACGGCCTGCCCATCCGGCTGCTGCACGACCGTGTCCTCGTCCGCCTCGATGGCAACGAGGGCGAGCGCCGGTCGAGCGCCGGCATCGTGATCCCGGCCACTGCCGCCGTCGGGCGGCGGCTGTCGTGGGCTACCGCAGTCGGCGTCGGGCCGCACGTGCGTTCGATAGTGGCCGGGATCGGGTGCTCTTCGACCCGGACGACCGCTCGGAGGTCGAGCTGCACGGCCGGGGGTATGTGCTGCTGCGCGAGCGCGACGTGCACGCCGTGGCGGCCGAGCGGGTCGAGCCGGACGCGACCGGCCTCTACCTGTAGGGCTGGTAGTACCCGTAGTACGCCGGCGGGGGCGGTGGCGGCGGTGGCGGAGCCAGCACCACCGGGATCGGCACCACCGGCTGGTCAGGCGCCTCGATCGTCCGGGCCACGCCGTCCGGGAAGGTCACCTGATAGCGGGCGCCATCCCACCGCGCGACCGGCGCCTGCGGGTCGCGACCGGCGAACACCTGGCGGTACCCGGCGATCGCCTCCAGTAGCTGCCGCTCCTCGGCGAGCGCCCGGCCGACCTCCTTCGGGTCGGTGTAGAGGCCGCGCCGCATCCCGTCCCGGAGCAACGCGAGCCGGGTCGCGGCGAACTGGTACCCCCGCATCGCCTTGAGCCCGGCGTCGCCAGCCACCCGGCGGGCCCACCGCCGGGCCGAGTGCCGCCGCGCCAGGTTGGCGAGTGCGGCGACCTCGGGCGGGGAGAGCCAGCCCGCCCGGACGTACTCCGGGAGCGTGCGCTCGGTGAGCCGCCCCTCCCAGCTGCGCAGCCACACCGCTAGGCCGACCATGCCGAAGAAGACCGGGACCATCACGCCGATGAACCCGTACAGCAGGATGAGGTTTTCGCCGGTGGCCTGGGCCAGCGTGGGGATGGCGTTCCACGAGCCGTGCAGGATCATCGCGAGCAGCAGGCCGGCGAGCGGGGCGATCCACCGGATATTGCGGTCGCCCGTGCGGGCCGAGATGCCCAGCCCCACGCCGGTCATCGAGGTGAAGAGCGGGTGGGCGAAGCCGAAGAGCAGGATGCGGCCGATGAAGAGGGCGAAGACCATCTGGGCGCCGGTGGCCGGACCGTACTGGTCGGCGCCGGCCGCGTAGCCGTGGCCGCCGAGATAGAGGATGTTTTCCACCATCGCGAAGCCGATCGCGGATAGGCCACAGTAGACAATGCCGTCGGTGATGCCGGACCACTCGCGCCGCCGCCGCCACAGCAGCAGGAACGGGCCGAGCGCCTTGGTCAGCTCCTCGATGAACGGGGCGACCAGCACCGCCACCAGCGCGTCCGGGATCCCCCAACGGCCGAAGAGCACGGCCGCCCCCGAGTTGACGACCAAGGCCGCGGTCGTCGACACGAACGCGCCCCAGACGAAGCAGAAGACGAGGTACTTGGCGGGCTCCGGCTCATACCTGTCCAGCCACAGGAAGCAGGCGACCAGCACGGGCACCGGCAGGATCGCCGCGACGAGCCCGATGACCAGCGCGGTGACACCGATGCTGTAGCCGAGGTACCCCAGTATCCCGATCGCGCATGCGGCGATGAACAGGATGACCGCGCCGACCTGGAGTCCGCGCCGGACCGCCGGCCGACGCGGGGGCGGCGGCGCCAGCGCGAACTCGCTCATGCCGCCCAGCCTAGCTTTTGAAGGCAGGTGTCAGCGGCCGTCGGGCGGGACGTGCCGGCCCACCGCGCGGCGGACCAGCCGGTGGGTCTCCTTCCCGTCCAGGCCGGAAGCGCGGACCAGGTCCACCGCGGCCGAGCGGACCTGGGCGACGATCACGCTGCCAGAGAAGTCGACGCCCTCCGCGTACGCGATGCCGACCTCGCTCGCCGCCCGGAGCGCGCGCTCCCGTGCGGCGACCGGCTCGACGCCGTCGGCGAGCTCCCGCCGTAGCCAGCTCACCGCCTCGCCGAGCGCACCCACCGCCTCGATCAGCGGGGGCGGCAGCGTCTCGCCATCCCGCAAGAGCGTCAGCGCCCGCCGTACCAGGACACGGCTGTTGCGCAGCGCCCGGGCGACGTGCTCGGCTGCGTCGATGTACTGGTTGAGCGCGCTTCGCGTCCGCCACCGCACGGGCGCCAGCGCGGCGGTCTCAGTCGCCGCGTCGATCGCTTCCTGGAGCGTACGAAGGTCGCCCTCCGCCGCCCGCATCCGCGCCAGCGCCGCCTCCACCCGCTCGGTGTCGTGCGCCACAAGCGCCTCGGCGGTCTCGGCCAGACCGTCGGCCAGCGCGTCCAGCGCCGGCGCGGCCGCCCGGCCCACCACGGTCAGCGGGTTGATCGGGAGCAGCAGCGCCATCACGCCGAGCCCCACGAGACCGCCGACGAGCGCGTCCACGAAGCGGTCGTACGAGACACCGTTCGTGGTCGGCGGCGTGAGCGTGGCGACCAGCACGGCCGACGAGGCGGCCTGGGTGACCAGCGAGGACCCGCCGCCGAGGAAGATGGCGGTGACGATCGCGAGCGTGACCACGAGCCCGATCTGCCACGGTCCGGTGCCGATCAGGTAGATCAGCACGTCACCGACCGCGATGCCGATGGCCACGCCGAAGACCAGCTCGAACGCGCGCCGCAGCCGCTGCCCCACCGACACGGCGAGCGTGATCACCGCTGCGATCGGGGCGAAGAACGGCGCGCGGTGGCCGATCGCCTCGTGCGCGATCAGCCAGGCAAGCCCGGCGGCGATGCCGGTCTGGAGTGCGAGCAGCACGTTCAGCCGGACGCGGCGGAAGCGGTCCCGCAACTGGGCGCCGGTACGCCGGGCCAGGTCGTCGGTCGCGAGCACCATGCCGGGGAGACTACCGGCATGATCGACCCATGACGCTTGTCGAAGGCTGGGTCTCGGCGGCCTGCGGTGCCGGCGCGACCGCCGGCCAGGAGGCCGTTGTCGCGGCGGGCGAGGCTCTGCTCGTCCGCTGGGCGGAGCCGCAGCGGCACTACCACACGGTCGACCATCTCGCCGCCATGCTGTCTATTGTGGACACCGAGGGCGGCAGCGACCCAGTACGCCTCGCGACCTGGTTCCACGATGCGATCTACGACCCGCGCTCGCCCGGCGACGCCAACGAGCGGGAGAGTGCCGCGCTGGCCCGCACCGAGCTGGCTGACCTGGGCGTGCCCGAGCCGGTCGGGGCCGAGGTGGAGCGGCTTGTGCTGATCACCGCCGGACACGTGGTAGCACCCGGCGACGGCGACGGCGAGCTGCTCTGTGACGCCGACCTGGCGGTACTCGCCCGCCCACCGGCCGAGTACGACGCCTACGCCGCCGCGGTCCGCCGGGAGTACGCGCACGTGCCGGACGAGCTCTTCCGGATCGGGCGGGCGGCCGTGCTCCAGAGCCTGCTGGACCTGCCCGCGCTCTACCGCCGCCCGGCACTGGCCGAGCGCTGGGAGAGCCCGGCGCGGGCAAACCTGCGGCGGGAGCTGAATGCCCTAACGGCGTGAGGCCAGGTGCTTGGGGCGGCGCAGGCCGGCCTCCCGAAGCAGGCGGACGATCTCCCGGCTCGACACAAACCGGGCACCCAGCCACACCGCCACCGGCACCCGCTCGGCCGGCACGTCGTAGTGATCGCGGTCAAAGCCGCGGCGGGGCACACCAAGCATCTCGGCGAAGGCGTGCAACTCCTCGTACGACACGTCGCTGACCATGTGGGACCACAGCCGCCCACGGGACGGCCAGGCGGGCGGGTCGACGTACAGCATGGCGTCACCGTAGCCCGGCGGATAGCCTCCGACACATGGTCGACCTGCTCGATGCACTGCGTGCCGCCCTCCCCGCCGAAGCCGTCCTGACCGATCCCGACCTGCTCAGCGGGCATTCGCGCGACGAGGCCGACCTGTGCGCGGCAGGTCTGCCGGCGGTGGTGGTTCGCCCGCGGACGACCGAGCAGGTGGCCGCCGTCGTGAAGATCGCGGCCGAGCACCGGGTGCCGCTCGTGCCGCAGGGTGCCCGCACCGGCCTGGCCGGCGCCGCGAACGCCGTGGACGGTGCGGTCGTCCTCTCCACCGTCGCCATGGACCGCATCCTTGAGGTCGACCCGGTCAACCGCATCGCCGTGCTCCAGCCTGGCGTGGTCAACGCCGCCCTCGCGGCCGAGGTGGCCAAGCACGGCCTGCGCTACCCGCCCGACCCCGGCTCGTGGGAGTCGTCCATGATCGGCGGCAACGTCGCCACCAACGCGGGCGGCATGTGCTGCGTCAAGTACGGCGTCACCACCGAGTACGTGTTCGGGCTGGAGGTCGTGCTCGCCTCCGGCGAGGTGCTGCGCACCGGGCGGCGTACCGCGAAGGGTGTGGCCGGGTACGACCTGACCCGGCTCTTCGTCGGCTCGGAGGGCACGCTCGGCGTGATCACCGAGATCACCGTGGGCCTACGGCCGGCCGCCGGGGAGTCGCTCACGCTCGTGGCACTCTTCCCGTCTACAGCCGCCGCAGGCGACGCGGTCGCCGCCATCTCCGCGCAGGGCCTCTCGCCCAGCCTGCTGGAGCTGCTCGACCAGACCCACTTGATCGCGCTGGAGGCGTACCAGCCGATGGGGCTGCGCACCGAGGCGAAGGCGCTACTGCTGGCCGCCTCCGACACCGGCAGCCAGGCCGCAGCCGACCTGGAGCGGATCGCCGCGCTCTGCGAGGAGGCGGGCGCCGACGAGGTGTACGCGGCCACCGACTCGATCGAGGCGGCCCAGCTGCTCCAGGCTCGGCGGCTGGCGCACCCGGCGATGGAGAAGTACGCGGCCGAGATGTTCCCGCAGGGCAACGGCGGCCTGATCATCGACGATGTGGCGGTGCCGCGCTCGGCGCTGGCCGCCCTGCTCGACGGCGTCGAGAAGATCGCCGCGGAAAACGGCGTCGCGATCGGCGTCGTCGGCCACGCCGGCGACGGCAACATGCACCCCAACATCGTGGTCGACCGCGCCGACCCGGCGAGCGTGGCCGACAGCCAGCGGGCGTTCGACGACATCGTGGAGCTGGCGCTCGCGCTCGGCGGCACGTGCACCGGCGAGCACGGCGTCGGGCTACTCAAGCGGAGGTGGCTGGCCCGCGAGATCGGCCCGGTCAGCCTCCGCGTGCAGCAGGCCATCAAGGCCGCCCTCGACCCCGAGGGCCTGCTCAACCCGGGCAAGGTCCTTTAGACCCATTGAGCTACCGCGACGCCCGTCGTGGTCCGGACCGCTGCTCCCGCGGCCTCACCCTTCGCGCTTCACAAGCAAACCCCTAGAAGGGCGTGCTGGTCGAGACCAGCTCGACCACGCGCTTGGCCGTCGCCGGAGCTTCTGTGCCGCAGTCGGCCCACTGCACCTTGGTCGGGCCGGTCACCAGCGTGTATTCGTAGCCGTCTTCGCACCCGGATGGATCGCCTGCCTCGGTGCCCAGCCTCGGGTCGGCGAGGAGCGCCCGCAGGTCGGCGAGCTGTACTTCGTTGAGCTTGCCGCGCACCGGTGTGCCGCCACCTGGTCCGGGGCGGTTTCGGTAGTAGGTCCACCGCCCGTCCGCCTCCACCGTGATGGTCTGGCTGATCCCCACGAAGCCGCCCTCCCGGTCGATCGTGAGGCCAGCGGCCAGCGTGGGCACGGCCGTGGCCCTGGTCGGCACCACACTCTCGGGAGGGGACGCCGGCCCGACGGTGGCGGTGATCCCCACTGTGGAAGGGGCCGCCGCATCCGGTGCGGACGGCGACGAGGTGCAGGCCGAGGCCGCGAGCACCACTAGAACGCATAGACGTCCGTACGCCATCTTCATGCGACGGACGCTACGCCTAACCGGTTCCCCCTACGAGGCGAGCGGACTCGCCCCCCGCACGTCCGGCGCGCCGAGCCGGGCCGCGTCCGCCGTCGCGTCGTCGGGCATCTTCTGCGACTGCCGCTCGGCCTCGACGCGGGCGAGGTAGTGCTCCACCTCGCGGGCCCGCATCTCGGCGTCCCAGCCCAGCACCGAGCCCATGATCTCGGCCGCGTGGTGCGCCGACTCGGTACCCCGGTGCGGCGTCTCGAACGAGATCCGCGTGCGCCGGGTCAGCACGTCGTCCAGGTGCAGCGCGCCCTCGACCCGGGCCGCGTACGCCACCTCCGCCGCCAGGTACTCCGGGGCACCGGCGAGCGGCGCGGCCAGCCCCGGCTCGGCGTGGATCATCGCGATCAGCTGGGGTGCCAGCGTGCCGTACCGCTCCAGCAGGTGTTCCAGCACCCCGGCCTGCACCCCGTGCCGCCGAGCCAGGTCGAGCCGGTCCCGCCACATCGCCGCGAACCCGTCCGCGCCGAGCAGCGGCAGGTCGGCGGTGCGCGACGGGACGTCCGCGCCCAGCCGCCGCGCCGCACGGTCGACCACGTCGGCGGCCATCACCCGGTACGTCGTGTACTTGCCACCGGCCACGAGCATCAGACCGAGCATGGGCTCGACGACGGCGTGCTCACGGGAGAGCTTGGACGTCGGCTCCGCCTCGCCGGACAGAAGCGGGCGGAGCCCGGCGTAGACGCCCTCGATGTCCGATGTGGACACCGGGCGGTCGAGCACGGTGTTGACCTGTTCGAGCAGGTACTCGATGTCCCGCGCGGACGCGGCCGGGTGGTCGCGGTCGAGCTGCCAGTCGGTGTCGGTGGTACCGATGATCCAGTGCCCGCCCCACGGCAGCACGAAGAGCACGGAAGTGGGCGTGCGCAAGATCAGCCCAGCGTCGCCGGTGATCGCCGAGCGGGGCACCACCACGTGGACGCCCTTCGAGGCGCGCACGCGCAGCCCCGGGCGCACGCCGACGTCGCCGAGCATCGCGGAGATGTCGTCGCTCCACACCCCGGTCGCCGCGATCACCGTGCGCGCCCGCACCTCGAACTCACCGGTCGGCGACTCCAGGTCACGTACCCGTACCCCGGTCACCTCCCGTGCCTGGCGCACCATGCCGACGGCGCGCACGCTGGTCACGACCGCCGCGCCAAGGCTGGCTGCGGTGCGCGCGAGGGTGACCACCAGGCGGGCGTCGTCGACCTGCCCGTCGTAGTAGCGGATCGCCCCGGTGACCACGTCCGGACGAAGGCTCGGGAATAGATGCCGGGCGCCGTCCCGGGACAGGTGGCGGTGGACGGGCATCCCCCGCCCGCCGCCGAAGAACCCGGCGAACGCGTCGTACGCCGCGACACCCGCTCCGTAGTACGCCCGGCGCCACGCACGGGCGGGGAGCTCCCGCGGCGAGTGGCCACCCGGCAGCGGCACGAGGATCGGCACCGGCCGCACCAGGTGCGGGGCGAGGCGGGTCGCGAGCAGGCCCCGCTCGGTGAGCGCCTCGTGCACCAGGTGCAGCTCGAACTGCTCGAGGTAGCGCAGGCCGCCGTGGATCAGCTTGCTCGACCGGCTCGACGTGCCCGACGCCAGGTCACGGGACTCGACCAGCGCGACGCTCAGCCCTCGGGAGGCGGCATCCAGCGCGGCGCCCGCGCCGGTGACACCGCCACCGATGACGAGGACGTCGAAGCGCTCGGTCCGCAGCCGGTGCAGGTCGGCGGCGCGCCGCTCGGGGAGAGCTCGCTGGCGGCATACCGCGATACGGCAGGGTCTCGCACCTGTCCACCGTAACTGGCGCTCCGCCGTAGTGTTTCGCGCATGGCGTATCCCTTCCCCGCCCCGGAACGGCAGACCAACCCGTGGGTGGTGGTTGCGGCCGCATCGATTGGCGTCTGGGCGGTACTGATCACCGTCCTGAGCCAGGCGGTCGGGTGGCTGGCCGACCAGGTGCTGCTGGTGACCGGGCTGGCGACCCCGATCTGGACCTGGCCGGTCGTCGCGGTCATCAACGCGGCGCTGGCCGGCGCACCCGCGGCCGTCCTCGCCTTCGTACCCCGCTCCCCGGCCGTGCGCACCGCCGGCCGCGTCTGGCTGGCCGGCGCCGCCGCACTCGCCGGCCTCGGCCTGCTGCGCGCGATACCAGAGCCGCACAACGAGCTCTACCTCGCGCTTCTCGCCCTGCTCGCCGCGGGTGCGGCGGTCGCCCTGCGCGGCCGCCCGTCGCTCCCGGCGCTCGGCTTCGCCGGCGGCCTCGCCGTGCTCCTGCCCTGGCTGTGGATCGGCGCGCTGGGCGGGCTGGCGGAGACGGTGCTCGCCGTATTCGCGTCCGCGGCGGTCGGCTGGCTCGCCGCCGCCATCCTGAACGCCGCTTTCTGGGCCCGGTACGGGGTCGCGCTCGGCGGCCTCGTCGGCGGCGTCGCGCTGCTCCTGCTCGCCGCCGGTGTGGGCCAGTCCGGGGCGCAGCTTGCCGCGATGCTGGTGCTGCCGCCGCTCTCGTTCGCGGCCGCCGCGCTACGCAGCGCCGGACCGCTTGTCGCGGTCGCGGCGCTGGGCCCGCTGGCCTTCGCCGATCCCGAGGAGATCACGCTGCTGCTCAGCAGCGGGCGGGACCTGCCCGTCTGGGCCAGCATCGCCACCGCCGTCTCACTCACCGTCGCGGTCCTTGTCGGCATCGGGTACGGGCTGGCGCGCACCCGCCTGGCCGCGCGGTGGGTCGGTGCCGTGGCGGTCGTGATCCTGCTGATTGCCGGCGGCGCGATATACCTGGGACCCGGCCAGCCCGGCCTGTTCGGTGAGCGCCTATTCGTGATCCTCAAGTCGCAGGCCGACCTGACCGGGGTGACCACGGCCAGCCGCGAGGCCCGGGTCGCCGACGTGTACCGCCGGCTCGTCGAGCACGCCCAGAGCAGCCAGGCCGACCTGCGCGCGACCCTCGACCGCTGGCACCTCGACTACACGCCGTACTACCTGGTCAACGCCGTGGAGGTGGACGGCGGGCCGGCGATCCGCGCGTGGCTGTCCCGGCGCGGTGACGTCGACCGGGTGCTGCTCAGTCAGCGGCTGCGCCCGCTGCCCGCCGAGCCCGGCGTGACGCACGGACACGTACCCGCGCCCACCGCACCGCCGTGGAACATCTCGCTGATCGGCGCCGACCGCGCCGCCAGCCAGCTCGGCGTCAACGGCTCGGGGATCGTGGTGGGCACCTCCGATTCCGGCGTGGACGGTACGCATCCGGCGCTCTCCGGCAACTTCCGGGGCGGCGACGACTCCTGGTTCGACCCCTGGAACCACACCCGCACGCCGACCGACCGGGGTGGCCACGGCACGCACACGCTCGGCTCGGCGGTGGGCCGTACCGTCGGCGTGGCCCCCGGAGCGGAGTGGGTCGGCTGCGTCAACCTCGACCGCAACCTCGGTAACCCGGCCCACTACCTGGACTGTATGCAGTTCATGCTGGCCCCGTTCCCGTTCGGCGGTGACCCCTTCAGGGACGGCCAGCCGGGGCGGGCCCCGCATGTACTCACGAACTCGTGGGGTTGCCCGCGGATCGAGGGCTGCGACGAAAACTCGCTGCGCGCGGCCACCGCGGCGTTCGCGGCCGCCGGCATCTTCTTCGTGGTCGCGGCGGGCAACACTGGCCCGTTCTGCGGCTCGGTGGACGATCCGCCCTCCCAGTACCCGGACGTGGAGACCATCGGCGCGGTCGACCGGCGCAAGGAGGTCACGCAGTTCTCCAGCCGTGGCCCGACCAACGCCGACCTCGCCAAGCCCGACCTCGTGGCGCCCGGCGAGGACGTGCTGTCGACGATGCCCGGCGGTGGGTACGCGGAGCTGAGCGGCACGTCCATGGCCACACCGCAGGTGGCCGGCGTGGTGGCGCTGATGTGGTCGGCCAACCCCCGGCTGGTCGGCGACATCACCCGTACCCGCGAGATCCTGCGCGACACGGCGGTACCCGCGACTCCTGGCGAGAGTTCCGGCGAGTGCTCACCGGCCGACGTGACCGGCGCCGGGATGGTCGACGCGTACGCGGCGGTGCAGGCCGCCCGCACCGCGTCCTGACTGCCGGTTAGTGTCGGCGACCGTGGAGTTTTCGATCGCCGCGCTGACCGACGCCGACGTACCCGCCATGGTCGACCTGTGCCGCGAGGCGCTGGACCTGCCCGACGACGCCGCGGAGGCGGACCAGATCGTGGCCCGGCTGCGTGCGCAGCCGGGCATCGGCTTCGCCGCCACCGCGGACGGCGAGCTGGCCGGCGTGGTGCTGGGGTCGCTCTCGCACCGCGACGACTCGATCGGGCACGTCGACCTGATCGCGGTACGGCGGGACGTGCGCCGCCAGGGCATCGGGCGGGCGCTGCTGGCCCGGGCCGAAGGGGCGCTGGCCGGCCGGGGCGCGGTCGAGGTGCTGCTGGCCGGAAACCCGCCGTACTACGCCTGGCCGGGCATCGACGTCCGCTACACGCCAGCGGTCTGCGCGGCGAATGCCCTGGGGTACGAGCAGGACCGCACCGCCTGGAACATGACCGCCGACCTCACCACCATCGAGTCCACTGTGGAGGCCGAGGAGCGGCTGGCGGCGGGCGGCGTAACCGTCCGGCGAGCGGAGGCGGGGGACGTACCCGCGCTTGTCGAGTTCGCCCGCGCCAACTTCAGCGACGGCTGGGCCGGTGAGGTCTCCGACTCGGTCGGGCGGCCCGGCGCCGGCTGCCACGTCGCGCTCCGGGACGGTGAGGTGCTCGGCTTCGCCGCGTACGGCTCGTCCCGGCCGAGCTGGTTCGGCCCGATGGGCACCGCGCCCGCCGCCCAAGGGCTGGGCATCGGTGGCGTGCTGCTCCGCCGGTGCCTGCGCGACCAGCGGGACGCCGGCTTTCGGCAGGCCCAGATCGGCTGGGTCGGGCCGGTGCCGTTCTACGCCTCGGCCGTGGGCGCCCGGATCGAACGTGTCTTCTTCCTGTACCGGAAGGAGCTCTGAGTCACTCGGCCGGCAGGTGCGCCCGAGCGTCCTCGTAGCCGCCCTGAGGCGCCTCGGGGGCCGGGCCGTAGACGCGGCGAGCAGCTGGCGCACGACCGAGACCGACCCGCTCATGCCGATGGTGCTCTCGCCACGGTAAGACGGGCCGGACCTGCTCAACCCATAGATAGCGAAAGGGGCGAGCCGGAGAACCGGCTCGCCCCTCCCTTAAGGACTTGGATCAGAAGTCCATGTCGCCGCCGCCGGGCGCACCCGCCGGGCCTTCTCCTTCTCCGGCTTGTCCGCCACCACAGCCTCGGTGGTGAGGAACAGAGCCGCGATCGACGCCGCGTTCTGCAGCGCCGAGCGGGTCACCTTGGCCGGGTCGATGATGCCCGCCGCCAGCAGGTCGACGTACTCACCGGTGGCCGCGTTGAGGCCGTGGTTGGTCTCCAGGTTGCGCACCCGCTCCACCACGACGCCGCCCTCGAGGCCGGCGTTGACAGCGATCTGGCGCAGCGGGGCGTCCAGCGCGATCTTCACGATCGTCGCGCCGGTGGCCTCGTCGCCAGCCAGGTCGAGCTTGTCGAAGGCGGTCTTGCCGGCCTGCACCAGCGCGACGCCACCACCCGGGACGATGCCCTCCTCGACCGCGGCCTTGGCGTTGCGGACCGCGTCCTCGATGCGGTGCTTGCGCTCCTTGAGCTCGACCTCGGTGGCCGCGCCGACCTTGATGACCGCAACACCGCCGGCGAGCTTCGCCAGGCGCTCCTGGAGCTTCTCGCGGTCGTAGTCGGAGTCGCTCTTCTCGATCTCAGCGCGGATCTGGTTGACCCGGCCCTGGATCTGGTCGGCGTCGCCGGAACCGTCGACGATCGTGGTCTCGTCCTTGGTCACCACGACCTTGCGGGCGCGGCCCAGCAGGTCGAGCGTGGCGGCGTCGAGCTTGAGGCCGACCTCCTCGCTGATGACCTGGCCGCCAGTGAGGATGCCGATGTCGGTCAGCATCGCCTTGCGGCGGTCACCGAAGCCGGGCGCCTTCACCGCGACGGACTTGAACGTGCCACGCACCTTGTTGACGACCAGGGTGGCCAGCGCCTCGCCCTCGACGTCCTCGGCGATGATCGCGAGCGGCTTGCCCGACTGCATGACCTTCTCAAGGATCGGCAGCAGGTCCTTCACCGACGATATCTTGCTGTTGACGATCAGGATGTAGGGGTCGTCGAGGACCGCCTCCATCCGCTCTGCGTCGGTCCAGAAGTACGGCGAGATGTAGCCCTTGTCGAAGCGCATGCCCTCGGTGAGCTCAAGCTCGAGGCCGAAGGTGTTGCTCTCCTCGACGGTGATGACGCCTTCCTTGCCGACCTTGTCCATCGCCTCGGCGATGATCTCGCCGACGGTGGCGTCACCGGCCGAGATCGACGCGGTGGAAGCGATCTGCTCCTTGGTCTCGACGTCCTTGGCGATCTTCGCCAGCTCCTCCGCGACGTTGGCGACAGCCGCCTCGATGCCCCGCTTCAGGGCCATCGGGTTGGCGCCGGCCGCAACGTTGCGCAGGCCCTCGCGGACCAGTGCCTGGGCCAGGACGGTCGCCGTCGTCGTGCCGTCGCCGGCCACGTCGTCGGTCTTCTTCGCGACCTCCTTGACCAGCTCCGCGCCGATCTTCTCGTAGGGGTCCTCGAGCTCGATCTCCTTGGCGATGCTCACACCATCGTTGGTGATGGTGGGCGCGCCCCACTTCTTCTCGAGCACGACGTTGCGGCCCTTCGGGCCCAGCGTCACCTTTACGGCGTCGGCGAGGGTGTTCATGCCCCGCTCAAGGCCGCGGCGCGCCTCCTCGTCGAACGCGATAATCTTGGCCATACGGCGTTGTCCTCCAGCTGGACATCCACAGCACCCCGAGCGGTCAGCTCGAAGCGCGCAGCGACCTTCCGTCCGGCCGGGCCGGATAGCCCGCGACGACCGGCCCCGTGCCGCGCCACCCTTGAGGTGACACGACCGTGGGCCCCACCGCCCCGACCACTGGCACTCGCATGCCGCGAGTGCCAATCACCTGTTTAGCACTCTGCCCTAGGGAGTGCAAGCGCGTCGGGTGAACGGGCGGTGGCCAGTGGGCACCTGTAGCCCGGAGGAGGTGAGGGACGTAAATGGCTGGAGAAAGCTCGGAGGCGGGGCCGGATACCGGTGCCCCGCCTCAGGTGTTACTGCGGCTCAGGCGATGAGCCGAACCTTCTCGGCCTGCGGCCCCTTCTGGCCCTGAGCGATCTCGAACTCCACACGCTGGCCGTCGTCCAACGCCTTGTAGCCGTCCATCTCGATCGCCGAGAAGTGGACGAAGACGTCCTGCCCGCCGTCGACCGCGATGAAGCCGTAGCCCTTTTCGCTGTTGAACCACTTGACGGTGCCCTGTGCCACGGTGCACTTCCCTCACTTCGATGGTGCTGGGTTCGACAACCCCCGGCCACGCTGTTTGCTGGCCGGGGCCGCCGATCCGTGGTCCGGGGTGGTCCGTCGAACACAGCGGCCGAAATCGCACGCTACACGAGGACCCCCGCCCGCGCACTACCCCAAACCGGACACCCGGGTCGTCACCCGGCATCCCGTCGCCCCTACCTGCACTCCTGCCCCGTTAGACGAACGTTGTTTCGCACAGACCGAACGGACGAGGCAGACATCGGGCGAGAATCGGCCACGGACGGTTCGTTACGGCGTACGTGATAGCCGCCTTGACGGCCGTGGCTCGCATAGACCACGTTGGCTTCCTCGTGGGCGATGCTCGACCGCAGCACCGGTGCTCGGGTGCTGCTGCGCTACTCGGGCGAGCGCGGCTTCGAGTACGGCTCGGCGCTGTGCCAAGAGGTTGGTAGGCGGGTGGCCGCCCCGGTTTAGGGTGGCCTGGTGACGACGCGAGCGACCGTACGCCGGGTGCGGCACCAGGATGCGGCCCGGATGCGGGCACTGCGCCTGGAGATGCTCGCCGACACCCCGCTCGCCTTCCTGGAGACGCTGGCCGAGGCGGCGGCGGTCCCGCACAGCGAGTTCGCTGACCGGCTTGCCCGCAGCGCGTCCGGCCACTTCTGCGCGCAGTTCATCGCGGAGGTGGACGGGCGCTTCGTGGGGCACGCCGGCGGCATCATGTCGCCCGACGACCCCAAGATCACGATCATCTTCGCCGTATACATCACGCCCGCCCACCGCGGCAGCGGGATGCTGAAGCAGCTTGTCGACGACGTGGCCGCCTGGTCGCTGCGCACCGGCCGCCCGGAGCTGATGCTGGAGGTGGTGGTCGGCAACGACCGGGCGCGGAAGGCGTACGAGCGGCTCGGCTTCGTCGACACCGGCGTACGCGTGCCGCACCCGGTCATCCCGGTGCTCCGGGAGATCCAGATGCGCCGTCCGGCCTAGCTGGTGGTGTGCCGCCGCGACTGGACGATCCGGAAGCGGCTGGCCACGTACGCGCCGTCGGTCAGGGCCGCGTTCGCCGCCGGGTTGGCGCCGCTCGCGTGGAAGTCGGAGAAGGCCGCCGACTGGTTGACGAAGACGCCGCCGGTCAGGTTGCAGGAAAGGTGCACGCCCACGTCGAGCGCGGCCGCCTCGGCGTCGTCCAGCACCTTGTCGTCGGTCGAGTACACCGACGCGGTGATCGCGCCCCGCGTGCCCGCGGTGGACCGGAAGATCTCAAGGCTCTCCGCCGTCGAGTCGGTGGCGATCACGAACGAGATGGGTCCGAACCACTCCTTGCCGTAGGTCGCCTCGGCGTCCGCGGGCAGCTTCACGATCGCGGGGGTGCGGACGATCGCGCCCTCGTACGCCGGGTGCTCGACGACCCGCGAGTCCAGCACCGGCTCACCGATCGACTTGACCTCGTCGAGCCGGTCGAGCACACCGTCGTTGACGATCGCGCCGGTCAGCTCCACCGCGCGGGCCGGGTCGCCGGTCAGCTTGCCCACCGAGGCCGCGATGCCGGCCGCCACCTCGTCGAACGACTTGTGCCCCTGATCGGTACCGATGCCGCCGGCCGGCACCAGCACGTTCTGCGGAGTGGTGCACATCTGTCCGCTGTAGAGGGTCAGCGAGAAGCCGATGTTGCGGCACATGCCGGCGAAGTCGTCGGTCGAGTCGACCACGATCGTGTTGACGCCGGCCTTCTCCGTGTAGACGACGGCCTGGCGGGCGTTCTCCTCCAGCCACTCGCCGAACGCGGTCGACCCGGTGTAGTCGATGATCTTCACTTCCGGGCGCACCGCCAGCGTGGAGGCGAGCGCCTCGCCGGGCGCCTCGGGCGCCAGCAGCACCAGGTTGGGGTCGAAGCCGGCCTCGGCGAGCACCTCACGGGCGTACCGCACGGTGATGGCGAGCGGGAGCACCGCCCGCGGGTGCGGCTTCACGATCACCGGGTTGCCGGTGACGAGAGAGGCGAAGAGCCCCGGGTACGAGTTCCAGGTCGGGAACGTGTTGCAGCCGACGACCAGGCCGATCCCGCGCGGCACCACGTGGAACCGCTTGAGCAACCGGAGCGGCTCGGCTGAGGCTTTGGAGCCGGCCGGCTTCTCCCACTCGGCCTCGCCGGGGTGGCGGGTCATTTCCGCGTACGCATACGCCAGCGCCTCCAGCGCGCGGTCGAGCGCGTGCGCCCCGCCCGCCTGGAACGCCATCACGAACGCCTGCCCGCTCGTGAACTGCACCGCGTTGGCGAGCTCGAACACATGCGCGTGCAGCCGCGCCAGGATCTCCAGGCACACGCCGGCACGGACCTGCGGGCCCGCGTCGCGCCATGCCGGCATCGCCGCCGTCGCCGCGGCGACAAGCGCGCCGGCCTCGGCATGCGGGTACGTCACCGCGAGCTCGACGCCGAACGGGCTCGCCTCGGTCGCGATCCAGCCGTCGGTACCGGGCTGGTCGAGCGGGAAGCGGTTGTCGAGGTACGCCTGGAAGGCCGTCGCGCCCTCGGCGGCGGCCTTCTCTCCATAGATACGAGGGCTGGGCGACTCAGGGTAGGCCGACCAGTAGCCGCGCTCGGAGATCGCGGCCAAGGCACGCACGAGGGTATCGGCGTGCTTGTCGTACAGATGGCGGTCCGTCATTCCGCCATCATGCCCCAGCGCTGACGTGCTCCCGCTGGTCCGCGGGCCCACCTCTCTTACACGTCGGCCTGCCAGTTCTGCCAGCCGTCGACGGCGCGGAAGCCCATCGCCTCGTTGATCGAGATCATGTGGTCGTTGACTCCGGCGTTCCAGGTGTCGATCGCCCGCACCCCCGGCTCGTACGTCCGGGTATAGCTGAGGTTTTCCAGCTTGACGACCGTGCCGAGGCGGTGGCCGCGGTGGGTCGGCTCGACGATCGTGATCTGCTGGAAGGCGTGCCAGTCGACGGTACCGGGGAAGTCGATCGTGGTGAACGCGACGACCTTGCCGCTCTCGTCGTGACGCACCGCCGTGTGGTACCGGCGGCGGCCGCGGGCGGCGACCACGGCATCGACCGCGCGGATGCGGTCGGCGTCGATCTTTTCCGCCTCCCAGTCCAGCTCGCCCATCGGCGCGTCGGTGAGCAGCCGCCCGTCGAGGTACGCGATGTCGTCGATGATCTCCTCGGGCGTGGCACCCCGCCACTGGATCAGGGAGTACCCGGCGGCGCGCTCCCACGCGTCGGCCAGCTGCCGCTCCAGGTCGGCGTCGTCCACCTTCGTGACGTCGAGGCGCCGGCGCACGTCGGTCAGCGCATTCTTCGCGCCCATCGCGGTGGCGAACCTGGCGGCCGCCTCGTCGCGCGCCACGCCGCCGGGCAGCGTCTTGGGGGACATACCCATCACCCGCTTGCGACCCGCACCGCGGAGCACGCCCTGGACGTGCTCGTACAGCGCCCGCCCCACGCCGCGGCGGCGGTGCTCGGGGTGCACGGTGATCTCGGCGTCGGCGTTTTCGAGGTTGTCCAGCTGCGGCAGCTCGATCGTCACGTAGCCGGCGGCGGCGCCGTCGATCGTGGCGAGGGCTCGCTCATGCGTGGCGCTGGGCCACGGGTGACGCAGCTCGGCGAGGAAACGCTGCCGGCCCACGGGTGGGAAGTCCGGCACATCCACGGCAAGCGCGGCTTCAACAATCTGGTACGCCTGCTCGACGGCTTTCTCGTCGGCCGGATCCAGGGGCTTGACGGCGATGTCCATGCCACCGAGGTTGCCCTGCCGCAACGCTCACCGCGACCGATTTTACTGAAGAGATTTTGGTCGGGAGGGAAGGCCGCACAGCGCCTCCGGCGCTGGGACGTTAGAACAAAGCCTACGGCGGCCGCCCTCCCGCACGGAGCATCCTGCGTCGTCCAGATGGCGCCGTCAAGTCCCCGGGGCGGTGTTTTCTCGACGGACGGCAAATTCACGACTACGGAATGCAACTCCCATCCCGGACCAGCGCCCCTTACCTGGGCTTCCCTCCGTGGTCAGGCTCCCGCTCCCCGTAACCGGGAGTTGCAGCATCGGCGTGTCGCGAAGGCGTCAGCCGCCGAGGAGACCGGCGTCCCGGGCGCCCCGCAGCGAGGGCTTGATCCGGTACGTCGGGCCCACCTGCTCGGCGACCGCGTCGATCGTCTTGAGCCCTTCACCGGTGTTGAACACGACCGTCTCGGCGTCCGGGTCGAGCTTGCCCGACTCGACGAGCTTCTTGAGCACGGCCACGGTCACCCCGCCGGCGGTCTCGGCGAACACGCCGGTCGTCCGGGCCAGCAGCTGGATCGCGTCGCGGATCTCGTCGTCGCTCGCGTAGTCCATCCAGCCGCCGGAACGGCGCACGGCCTCCAGCGCGTACAGGCCGGCGGCCGGGTCGCCGATGTTGAGCGACTTCGCGATGCCGACCGGCTTGACCGGGGTGATCTCGCTGACGCCGTTGTGCAGGGCGACCGCGATCGGGTTGCAACCGGCGGACTGGGCGCCGAAGACCCGCCACCCGTTGGCCGGGGCCTCGACGAGGCCGATCTCGACAAGCTCGCTGAACGCCTTGTCCACCTTGGTCAGCAGCTCGCCGCTCGCCATCGGGATGACCACCTGCTCGGGCAGGCGCCAGCCGAGCTGCTCAGCCACCTCGTAGCCGAGGGTCTTGGAACCCTCGGCGTAGTACGGCCGCACGTTCACGTTGACGAATGCGGTGTCCTCGAACTCGTCGGTCTCGACAAGCTCGCTGCAGAGCCGGTTGACGTCGTCGTACGACCCCTCGATCGCGACCAGGTCACCGCCATACACAGCCGTCGTGACGACCTTGCCGGGCTCGAGGTCACCGGGGATGAAGACGATCGACGGGACGCCGGCGCGGGCCGCGTGCGCGGCCACCGAGTTGGCCAGGTTGCCGGTGGAGGCGCAGGCGAAGCGGCTGAAGCCCAGCCCCCGTGCCGCGGTGAGGGCCACCGAGACCACCCGGTCCTTGAAGGAGTGGGTCGGGTTGGCGCTGTCGTCTTTGACCCACAGCGGCCCGCGCAGGCCCAGCTCCTCGGCCAGTCGCGGGGCGGAGACAAGCGGCGTGAGGCCGGGGTCGAGGGTCACGCGGCTCGCCGGGTCCTGCCCCGCGGGCAGCAGCGCCGCGTAGCGCCAGATGCTGTGCGGACCCGCCTCGATCTGGGCCCGGGTCACCCGCGCGAGGGCGGCTTGGTCGTAGGCCACCTCGAGCGGGCCGAAACACTCGTAACAGGCGTGCTGGGCGGCGAGCGGGTACTCCTTGCCGCAGCCGCGGCAGACGAGCGCGCGAGCGGGGCTGGCCTGGGCCGGGGCGTCGGAGGTGGTGGCGGAAGTAGCGTCGAGGGTCGACGGCATCGAGGCGTCCTCTCATCTTTCCCCTGCGCCGCGCCGTGCGGCAGGGACGGAATTGGCACCTGTCCCGCCATATGCGGGGTGGTTGCCGGGGCGTCGTCGGGCCGTATCCCTCAGCCCCTCTGGATGAGGTATTCAGTTGTGTGTACTCGCCACAGTGTACGGGGCGAAAGGCCTACCACGCCTTTCTGGTGATCTGCCTCACGCTCCGCAGTCAGGAGACCACATCTTTGCGGGTGAACCGCCAGAACGCGAGGGACCAGAAGAGCGTTGCGTAGGCGACCGCCGAGATGCACCCCTTGACGATGTCGTCGGACTGCACCGGCGTCGACAGCAGCCCTAGCCACGCGTCGGTGTAGTGCGTGGGCAGGAAGGAACGGATGCTGCCCAGCGCGGTGATCTGGTCCAGGATGCTGGAGAGGATGAAGAGCAGCACCGCGCCGCCGACCGCGCCGAGCGGGGCGTCCGTGAGCACCGAGAGCAGAAACGCGAGCCCGGCCACGACGAGTAGCCCCACCGCGAGGTAGCCGAGGATGCCGAGCAGCCGCAGCAGCCCCTCGCCGGCCGGGATCTCGGCGGCCACGGTGCTGCGCAGCGGCGACCAGCCGTACCGGAGTGTGCCGAGGAGCAGGGCGGTACTGGCGAGCAGGATCAGGGCGACCGCCGAGTACCCGAGCGCGACGACAAGCTTCACCGCCAGCAGCCGCGCCCGCGGCACCGGTACGGCCAGCAGGTAACGCAGGCTGCCCCAGCTCGCCTCGCTGGCCACGGTGTCGCCGCAGAAGAGGGCCACCACGACGGTCAGCAGGAAGCCGGCCGAGACGAAGAGCGTGAACAGCGTGAAGTTGAGCCCGCCCGACGTGGCGAGGTCGATCAGGCTGGCGAACTCGCCGCCGCCGTTGTCGTCGTCGCCACCGGTGTCGAACTGGAAGGCGACCAGCACGATCAGCGGGAGCAGGATCATGAAGCCCAGGGCGAACTGGGTACGCCGCCGGGTCGCCTGCCGCCGCCACTCCTGCCAGACGGTGAGGGTGCGGCCGGGACGGTAGCCCGCGGTCGCGCCGATCGTCCCGGTGCTCATCGGTCGCCACTCCCCCGCGAGTTGTCGCCTACCAGGGACAGGAAGGCGTCTTCGAGCCGCCGCCGGGGCACCACGCGGTCGACCCCGACACCGGCGCGGACGAGCTCGGCCACCACCTCGCTGCGCGCGGTGCCGTTGATGTCCACCACAAGCCCGTTGGCGCCGTCGCCGATGACCGACCGGACGCCGTCCAGCCGCTGAAGCACCGCCTCGGCGGCGCCCACGTCGGAGACGTCAAGCCGTACCGATGGCGAGTCGCCGACGATCTCCTCGACCGGGCCGGACGCCACGATCTCCCCCTTGTTGACGACCACCGCGTGGGTACATGTCTGCTCCACCTCGGCAAGCAGGTGGCTGGAGACGAGCACCGCCCGCCCGTCGGTGGCGTACCGCTTGAGCACCCGGCGCATCTCGGCGATCTGCGGCGGGTCCAGCCCGTCGGTCGGCTCGTCGAGCACCAGCAGCTCGGGCTGGCCCAGCATGGCTTGGGCGATCGCGAGGCGCTGCTTCATGCCGTGGCTGTACTTGCGGACCTTGCGGTGGATCGAGTCGCCCAGCCCGGCGATCTCCACCGCCTCGTCGAGCCGCGCGTCCGCCTCCGGACGCCCGGTGGCCCGCCAGTACGCCTTGAGGTTGTCGAGCCCGCTCAGGTGCGGCAGGAAGCCCGGCCCCTCGACCAGCGCGCCGAGGCGGGAGAGCACCGGCGAGCCGGGCACGAGGCGGTGGCCGAAGACGTATATCTCGCCGCCGCTGGGCTGGGTCAATCCCATCAGTACCCGCAGCGTCGTGGTCTTGCCCGCGCCGTTCGGACCGAGCAGCCCCACGACCTGACCGCGCTCCACTGTGAAGTCCACGTTGGACACCGCGACGAAGCCGTCCGCGTACTCCTTGCGCAGCCGGCTGACCACGAGCGGCGTCTGCGCGTACTCCTCCCTGATGGTGGAGTCGGCGCGGCGCTGCCGGCGCCGCACGACCAGGAGGACCACCACGAGCCCCAGCAGCACCGCGGCGATGAGCCCGGCGAGCACCCAGCGCCACAGCACCGCGGTCGTGGGGATGGGCTCGCCGGCGACCGTCGGCACCGTGATCCCGTCGCCGCCCAGGGCGACTGTGTAGAGGGTGGGCTCCGCCGGCGTGGCGTACCCCTGGTCGGACGTTGCTACGACGACCCGCAGCCGGTGATCGGCCTCGATCCGCCGCACGATGGCCGGCAGCGTAACGGTGACCGTCCGCGCCTGGGCCGGCTCGGCGGGCAGGCCGGTCAGTCGCACCGGGGCGACAATGCCGCCGGGGAGCGTGGCGGCGCCGCTCTCGTCGACGTCGTAGAGCTTGACGAAGAGCACCGCCTCACCGGTCGGCGACGCGGCCCGGATGGAGACTGTGGGCGCGCCGACGATGTCGACCGCCTGCGCGAGCGGCTCGGACTGGAAGATGGCGTGCTGGCCGGGCAGGTCGCCGATCAGCCCGCCCACCTCGGAGGCGGCGCTGGCCAGGTCGCCCCCGCCGGGGAGGGCGGAGATCGCGGCCGGGTTGCCGCCGGCCGGGTTCGCGATCGGCTGCGGCGGGCCGGCGAGCGGCACCCGCTCGGTGGCGGTACCGGAGAGGCCGGGGTAGTCGTCGACCGAGTAGCCGTTGGTGACCAGGCCACGGTCCATCGCGTCGAAGCCGGCAACGCGCGACCAGGTGAAGCTGTTGGCCGGCGCCTCACCCTCACCCTTGACGTAGTGGTCGAGCCACTGCCCGGTCAGAAACCTCACCCGGTCACGGTCGGAGCGCGGGCCCTGACCGCCGTCGTGGCCACCGGTGAACCAGGCCACACGCACCGGTGTGCCGTTGGCGGCGATGCCCCGCGCGTTGGCGTCCGCCTCGCTGAGCGGGAAGAGCGTGTCCGACTCGCCCTGGATAAGCAGGGTGGGCGCCTTGATCCGGTCGAGGACGGTCGCCGGGCTGGAGCGGCGCAGCAGGTCGACGGCCTCGGGGGTGGCGCGCCCGGTGGTGGCGGTGCGCTGGTACATCTCACAGACGTCCCGCGCGAAGCGCCCGCAGATCGGGTCCGTGCCGATGCCGGCGCTCCCGCCGAAGAAGAGTCCCGCCCAGCCCTTCTTGAACACCCCGTCGACCGTGTTGGCGCCGGCGGACTCGGGGAGGAAGGAGCGGGCCAGGTCGTTCCAGGTGATCATGGGGACGATCGCGTCCACCCGCTGGTCCTGTGCGGCGAGCATGAGCGCCAGGCCGCCGCCGTACGACCCGCCGACCACGCCCACCTTCGGGTCCCCGTCAGCGTCCTCGCTGACCTCGGGGCGGGTGGCGAGCCAGTCGAGGAGGCGCTGCGCGTCCCGTACCTCGTAGTCGGGGCTGTCCAGGTGGATTTCGCCGCCGCTGCGCCCGAAGCCGCGAGCCGTGTACGCCAGCACCGCGTAGCCGAGCCCGGCGAGGTCTTGGGCGTCGGCGCGCACGCTCTCCTTCGTACCGCCGAAGCCGTGCGCCAGCAGCACCGCCGGCACCGGCCCGCTCCGGTCGGTGGGCAGGTAAAGCGTCGTGTCCAGGTCGACCGGCTCGTCGCCACCCGGCCCGGAGCGGACGGTGATCACCTGCTCCTCGGTCGTATACGCCTGCGACTCGGGCCAGGCAGCCCACACCGCGGCAGCGACGAGCAGGGCGGACGCGACCACAACCGCGGGCAGGGCACGGCGCACGCGCGCGGAGCGGATCGCTGGCATGACGCAAACGGTACGGCGCGGGGCACGCTTCATCCTGAGAACCCTCTCAGGATGAAGCGCCGGGCTACTCTCGGCGAGTGGCCGAACGCGATCTCACCCTGACCGCAAGCATGCGTCCGGCGGCGCTGGACGCCCGTCGCGGCGTGGTGCGACTGCATCCCGAGGTGCTGACCGCGCTCGACCTCAATCCCGGCGACCCGGTGCGGCTGACCGGCAGGCGCGCGACGGCCGGCATCGCGGCCCGCGCCGAGCCGGGTGCGAGCCGCGCGCTGCTCTACGCCGACGACCTCATTCTCGGCAACCTCGGCGTTCGCGACGGCGGCCAGATCACCGTCGCCCCCGCGCCGGTCGTAGCTGCCCGCAGCGTCACGCTTGCCGGTCCGGTCGAGATCATCGCCGCGGTCTCTCCCGAGATGCTTCGCCTCGCGCTGCTCGGCAAGGTGGTCACCGCCGGCGACAACGTCTCGCTCCTACCCCAGGACGTGGTGACCCAGTCCGGCGTCCGCGCGCTCATCCACGCCGCGCGGCGCAGCCTCGCCAACACTGTCGGGTACGCATGGACGAGCACCCTCCTCACGGTCGGCGCCGTCGAGCCGGCCGATGCCGCACTGGTCACAATGGACACCGTGGTCGCCTGGGAGGGCGGGCAGGCCACACACGAGCCCGGTTCGGTGGGCGTGCAGCCGCCTGCCGCCGCTGCTGCTGCCACCGGCGCCGCCGAGGCTGAAGCTGAGGCCGCTCCTTCCGTCGACGACCTGCCTGGGCTGCGCATGCAGGCGCAGGAGCTAACCGAGCTGCTCGACCTCGGCTTCCACCACAGCGAGGTGCTCACCAAGCTCGGCACCTCCGTCGCGCTCGGCGTGCTCATCACCGGCCCGGCCGGCTCGGGGAAGTCCGCGCTCGTACGTGCGGTGGCGGCCGCCGTCGGGGCGACCGTCACCACCGTGTGGGCCCCCGAGGTCGCCGCGCTCACCAACAACGACGCGGCGGCGCGGCTCCGCACGGCCGCGGCGGGGGTACGCGGCCGTGGCCCGGCGGTGCTCCTTGTGTCGGACGTGGAGGCGCTAGCCCCACGCGACCAGCCCGGTCCACTGTCGACGGTCTTCCGCCAGCTGATCGCCGAGCTGGTCCGCGCCGGCGCCGCGGTCATCTGCACCACCAGCCGCCCCGAGTCCGTCGACCTCGCGCTCCGCGGACCGGACCTGCTTTCCGTACAGCTCGCGGTGGCCCTGCCCGACGCCGCGATGCGACGCGAGCAGCTGGCCGTGCTCACGAGGGGGATGCCGCTCGCCGAGGACGTGCGCCTGGACGACGTGGCCGGCCGCACACCGGGCTTCGTCGCCGCCGACCTGGCCGCGCTGGCCCGCGAGGCGGGCGTGCGGGCAGCGCTGCGGATCCGCTCCTCCGGCGCGTCGGCCGACTCCACGCCCACGATCTCGATGGCCGACTTCGAGGCGGCGCTGGAGGTCGTCCGCCCCACCTCGATGGCACAGTCCACACTGGAGGTCGCCGCCGTCACGCTCGACGACGTGGGCGACATGGTCGAGGTCAAGCAGGTGCTGACCGAGTCGGTGCTGTGGCCACTGACGTATCCCGACACCTTCGCCCGGCTGGGCGTGCAGCCACCGCGCGGCGTCCTGCTGTACGGACCGCCTGGCTGCGGCAAGACCTATCTGGTCAAGGCGATCGCGGGCACGGGCAAGGCCAACGTGCTCTCGGTGAAGGGCGCCGAGCTGCTCTCCAAGTGGGTGGGCGACAGTGAGCGTGCGGTACGCGAGCTCTTCCGCCGAGCCCGCGAAGCCGCCCCGACGCTCGTCTTCCTGGACGAGGTGGACGCGCTCGCCCCGATACGCGGACAGGCAACGGACGGCGGTACGACCGACCGCGTGGTCGCCGCGCTGCTCACCGAACTGGACGGCGTGGAGGACCTGCGCAACGTGGTCGTGATTGGCGCCACAAACCGCCCCGACCTCGTCGACGCGGCACTACTGCGCCCCGGCCGCCTGGAACGCCTGGTGTACGTCCCCCCACCAGACGCGGAAGCCCGCGGCGAAATCCTGCGCGCGGCCGCCCGCACGGTCCCCTTGGCCGGCGACGTGGACCTACAGGCGTTGGCATCGTCGCTGGAGCGCTTCTCCGCCGCCGACTGCGCTGCCCTGATCCGCGAGGCCGCACTGGCCGCGATGCGCGAGTCGCTGGAGGCCTCCTCGGTGACGGCGGCACACGTCACCACCGCGAGGGCGCGGGTGCGCCCGTCTTTGGACCCTGGCCAGGTCGCCTGGCTCGAGACGTACGCCGAAAAGCAAGCCGCCCGCTGACCCGCCGTCACGCGGGGGTAGCGACTGGGAGGCCCTCGCTCGCGGCGGCATCGGCTTGGCGTTTGTCGTACGTAACGAAGGCGTGCAGGCTCTCCGCGATCACCTTGGCCGTCGCGAGGTGCAAGGCGTCGAGGGTGCGGATCAGCGGGCCGCCGATCGTGGCAGCGCTCGTGACGATGTCGCTGGCGAGCGGCACCGTCATGACCCTCTGGGTGAGGGCAATGGCCCGGCCGACGTGGTCCGGCTCGTGCCGGGCGGCGGCTCGGACCAGCTCGGGGTAGAGCAGCGCGGACGAGACCAGCGGCAGGGCGATGCGCTCCGCGAGGAATGTCGTCAGCGCCACCGACTCGGGCTCGACACGGATGAGCTTCGCCGCCGCCGAGGTGTCGAGGTAGATCACCGCTCGGTGTCCCGCTCGGCGATGACCGTGTCGGCGAGGCTGCCGCCGGCACTCTCGGGCAGCGGAAGCAGATCCAGCACCGTGCCCGGGACGGCCTGCGGGACCAGCCGGCCCTCGGCGATCCAGCGGTCGATCGTCGGGTTGCCGGTCACGGTGGGTGGGGGTGGCGTGAGGAAGGCGATGACCTTGCCCCGCTCGGTGATGGGAAGCACCTGTCCCTCCTTGACTCGTCGCAGCACAGAGGTGGTCTGCTGGTTGAGCTCGGTGACGGTCACGGCGTCACCGGCCGGCGATGGCGATGGTGATGCGGCCACAGGAGCAGTGTAGTAAAAATCTAGTAGATCTGGGAGCGAACTCGTCACCGTCATCGCGACCTCCACTGTCGTAGGCGCGCAGAAAGTACGCCACGAAGCACGCCGGAAGCCAGGGGTTGCAGCCAAATTGGGGTTATAAAAGCTCGGTACGATTCGATCGTGCGGAGCTGGCTGCTTGGGCTGGCGGTCGCGGCCGGCTGTCTCGTCGCGAGTTGGGCTTTGCTGGTGCTGCTGGCCCGACGGCTGCCGCCTGGGATTTTGCGTGACATGGCCGCCTTCATCCCGGACTGTGTCACTACCGTCCGGCGGCTGCGCAAGGACCCGCGCGTGCCGCGGCGGGCGAAGGTGGCGATCGTGGTCGCGGGCCTGTGGGTGGCCAGCCCGATCGACTTGATCCCGGAGTTTCTCCCCGTCATCGGGCCACTCGACGACATCGTCGTGGTCGCGCTCGCCCTGCGGTACGCCGGACGTCAGGTCCCCCGGGAGGTACTCCTCGGTGCCTGGCCCGGTGACCCGCGGCTGCTGGAGCGCCTGCTCGGCGGCAAGACAGAGCGACGCGACGCCGGCAACGCGGACGGACGCGAGGAGAGCAGGACTGACGAGGGCGAGGCGGGCAACGCCGAGGGGCGCGGATCGGATTGACCCGCGCCCCTGTGACCCCGAATACTTCACAGCTCTTGATCTTCAGGGCTGCGGAGGGTGAACCGCCTGACTACGATCCCGTGCATGTCGCAAGACCCGTGGCGCAACAGGGCGCGGCGCGCAGTGGTTTCCCGCCTGCGTGATGGGCTTCGAGTCAACGGCGACGCGCCGCACTACGTCATCTGTGGCAGCGATCCCCTCGCCTATCGCGTGGTGATGGAGCTGACGCAGTCGTACGAGGCGCGGATCACCGTCATCGTGCCGAACCGCCGCCGCCCCGAAGGGCCCGACATCGCCGACATCAAGGGCATCCAGCTGATCCGGGCCGACCGGCTCGACGAGGAGACCTTCCGGCGGGCGGGCCTGGCCGGAGCCGACGGGCTCGCGCTGCTCCACCAGAACGACGTGGGCAACATCCACGCCGCCCTCTGCGCCCAGGACGTCGAGCCCAGCGTGCGCCTGGTGATCCGCATGTTCACGCCACGGCTGGCCGAGGGCGTCAAGCGCCTCTTCGCCGACTGCGAGGTGATGTCCGACTCGGCGATGGCGGCGCCCGCCTTCGTTGCCGCCGCGCTGGGCGAGCCGGCGCCGACGGACTTTCGGCACGCTGGGCGTAATTTCTACGTGGCTCGGCGATCTGAAGTGCGGCCGGACAGCATCGTCTGCGGGCTGGCCGACACCCGCGAGCGCAACAACCCGCGTGTGCTGCCGGCCGACCAGAGCCGCGCCGACCTTGTGCTCGCCGAGGTCAGAGGGCAGCAGGCCGGCACTGTCCTCGCGGCCCGCCGGATCGTGCAGCAGCGGCGACGGCGTACACCGTTCGCAGTGATCTTCCGTGGTTTGCGATGGTTTGTCAGCCGCAAGCTGGGCATCGCGACCATCGCGGTCCTGCTTGTGTCGGCGATCTTCGGGGCGCTGCTGGCCCGCTCGCAAGGGCTGTCACCGTGGCAGGCGGTCTACTCCACGCTGCTCACCACGGTCACCGGGTCCGATGTGGACCTCGAAGAGTCGCTGGGCGTGCAGCTGATCCAGATCGTGCTGACGCTTGCCGGGCTCGCGCTCGTACCGCTGATCACAGCGGTCGTGGTCGACGCGATCGTGAACGCCCGCCTGGCGCTCAATGCCGGCCGCCTGCGGATGCCCCGAGAAGACCACGTGGTCGTGGTCGGCGTCGGCAACGTCGGTACCCGGATCATCCGCCACCTGCACGAGCTGGGCATCGAGGTCGTGGCGATCGACAAGGACCCGTCCGCCCGGGGCGCGCCGATCGCCCGGCAGCTCGGCGTCCCTCTGATCATCGGGGACGCGTCGCTGGAGGTGGTGCTCCGGGCCGCCTCGGTCGGCACCTGCCAGGCACTTGTCGTGGTCTCGACCGACGACGTGAGCAACCTCCAGGCCGCGCTCAACGGCCGCGCGATCCGCCCCGACGTACGGGTGGTCATGCGCCTGTTCGACGGCGACCTGGCGTACCGGATCCAGAAGGCGTTCAACATCGGCACCTCGCGCAGCGTCTCCTACCTCGCCGCGCCCGCCTTCGTCGGCGCGCTGATGAACCGCGACGTGATCGCCACCATCCCGGTCGACCGCCACGTGCTGCTCGTCTCCGAAGTGGTGGTCGCACGCGGCTCGATCCTCGACGGCGGCTCGATCGGCGACGCCAGCCGTCCCGGCGAGGTACGGGTCATCGCGCTCGCCAAGTTTGCCGAGCCGCGCCCGATCTGGACACCGTCCGAAGCATTCCGGGTACACGGCGGGGACCGCCTCACCGTCGTCGCCCGCCGCTCCGGCCTCGGCTGGCTGCTCAAACGCGCGGCGGAGCAGCCGGAGCCCACTGCGGAAACCACCCCCTGAATCAGAGGGACGCGGTCAGCTCCACACCCAGCACGGCCTGCTCGTCCGGGCGGTGCACCAGCACGTCGGCGAGGAACGACTGCACCGCGGGCGCCAGGCCCACGTCACGGCCGGCCTCCTCGGAGAGCCGCCACCGGTGCTCGATGATCTGCACGAACAGCTCCGCCGGCTCCAGCTTGCGCCGCAGGTGCCCTGGCACCGCGCGGACCACCGGCTCGAACACCTCGGTCAGCCAGCGGTGCGCCGCCTGCTGCTCGTCGGCGAGGTCGCTCTCCGCGCGGTACGTGTCGAGGTCGTTGAGCAGCCGGCGGGCCTGGTTTTCCTCGGCGTCCAGTCCGGTCAGGCGCAGCAGCCGGCGGGTGTGGTACCCGGCGTCGACGACCTTGGGGCGCACGCGGTAGCCGCCGTCACCGTCCACGAGGGACATCGCCACCTCGGCCACGTCGAAGCCGAGCTCGTTGAGGCGGCGGATGCGCCCCTCGATGTCGTGGCGGTCCTCCCGCTTGATCTCCTGCTCGTACGTGATCTCGTGCCACAGCCGGTCGTACCGCTCGACGACCTCCTCGGCGACGATCTCCGGGTCGATCGACTCGTGCAGCAGCCCCGCGGCCTGAAGGTCGAGCGCCTCGCCGAAGATGTTGACCCGAGCGATCTCCAGGTCCTCACCGCGCTGCCCCTTCGAGAGCGAGGGGTACAGCGCACCTGTCTCGGCGTCCACCAGGTACGCGGCGAACGCACCCGCGTCACGCCGGAACAGCGTGTTGGACAGCGAGCAGTCGCCCCAGAAGAAGCCGGTCAGGTGCATCCGCACGATCAGCGCCGCGAGCGCGTCGAGGAGCCGGTTCATCGTCTCCGGGCGGAGCGTGTGCGAGAAGAGCGCCCGGTACGGCAGCGAGAACTGGAGGTGCCGCGTGATCAGCACCGGGTCGAGCGGCTCACCGTCCAGGGCCGCCCGGTCGGCCACGATCGCTACCGCCTGTACAGCCGGGAAGTCGATGCGCTCCAGCGCGCGCAGCAGGTCGTACTCCCGCTCGGCCACCCGCTCGCCGGTCTCCTTCACCGCGTACACAGTGCCAGCGAGCTTCACGAATCGCACCACGTGCCGCGAGATGCCCTGGGGCAGCGCCACCAGGTGGTCGGCAGGCCACTCCTCCAGCGGAGTCGACCATGGGAGGTCGAGCAACGCCGGGTCTACGAGGGCCGATGTGATGCGCACGCACACAAGCATGCCGGGTCAAGGTCCGCGTCGCCGCTAACCGTGGCTCGTTACACACAGTCGAAACGGATTGTCACGGTATGTGTTGGTGAGGAAGTGGAACGATCTACAACAAGATCAAGTCGCGACTGTAGCTTGGGGTTTGTGCAGGAGACTCGCGCCCAGCGCACCAGGTCGGCGGCGCGCCGGCTCGAGCGGGTGTGGCCCGAGGGTTGGTGGTTCGACGCCCTGCTGCTTGTCGCGTTCGTCATCCTGACCGCCGCGCTCGCCACCGGCTGGCTCCTCCACCTGGACCAGGCCGTCGCCGACTGGGTCGACGGCCACCAGTGGGACCCGGCCTACCGGGCGAGCCGCGCGCTCAACTTCCTGGGCAACGGCGGCCCGCTCACCGTGCTCTGCGCCGTGATCGCGATCTGGCTCGGCGTCCGGAGGCGCTCGGCGTGGCCTTTTGGCCTGGTGGTGGCCGCGTTCCTGGTCACGGGCTTCGCCATCATGCCGCTCAAGCTCTGGACCGACCGCGCCGCACCCCGCTCGCCCCTCCCGGACGCGGTCGAGCTGTTCAACCACCTGCCGCCGGGCGAGTACAGCCTCTCCTATCCCTCCGGCCACCTGGTCAACACCGTGGTCTGGTACGGCGTGCTGGCCCTGCTGCTAGCCCCGTGGCTCGGCCGCACCGCCCGCCGCTGGCTCCGCATCGCGCCCCCGGCGATCGTCTTCTGCACGACCGTCTACCTCAACTACCACTGGGTCACCGACTCCGTGGCCGGCCTGCTGACAGGGCTGCTGTTGGGCCGCCTGCTCACCCGCGTCCCCTGGCCGTCTCTCCCCGGCCCCGCGACCCTGCTCGGCAGTCGCCCGCGTAGCCGCCTTCAGAGCCAGGAGCCGGCGCGCATCACCCGTTCCACCCGCAGGGCTTCGTCGAGCACCACCAAGTCGGCGCGGAGGCCCGGGGCCAGCGCGCCCACCTCGCCGGCCATGCCGATCGCCCTGGCCGGGGTGGTGGTCAGCATGCGTACCGCGTCCTCCATGGACATCCCGACGTCTACCGCCCGGCGCAGGCCCACGTCCATCGTCAGCGTGCTGCCGGCGATCGCGCCGTCCCGGGCCAGCCGGGCCGCGCGGTCGGCCACGACGACCGCCTGGCCACCCAGCTCGTACTCGCCGTCGGGCATCCCGGCCGCCGCCATCGCGTCGGTGATCAGGGCGGTGCGGTCGGGGCCGGCGACCTTGGCCGCGAACGCCAGCGTCCCGTCGTGCAGGTGTATACCGTCCGGGACCAGCTCGCACACCACCGACTCGGCGCCGAGCAGCGCAAGGATCGGACCGGGCTCGCGGTGGTGGACCGGGCGCATGCCGTTGAAGACGTGGGTACCGACCGTGGCACCTGCCGCGACGCCGGCGAGCGTCTGGTCATAAGTGGCGTCGGTGTGCCCGATCGCGGCCACCACGCCGCGCGATACGAGCAGCTTGATGGCCTCCAGCGCGCCCGGCCGCTCGGGGGCGATCGTGACCATCCGCACCGCGCCGCCGCCCAGCTCGACCAGCGCCTCCAGCTCGGCCAGAGACGGGTCGCGCAGGTACTGCGGGTTCTGCGCGCCACACCGGGCCTGCGACAGGTACGGCCCCTCGTAGTGGATGCCGGCGAGCACACCCTCGGCCACCAGCGGGGCGAAAGCGGCGGTGGCTTGGCGCATCAGCTCGGGCGGCGCACTGACCAGGCTGGCAAGCAGCGTGGTCGTACCGTGCCGCAGGTGGAAAGCGGCCGCCTCGCGGGCAGCCGCGGCGTCACCCGTCGTAAACGTGTGCCCGCCCCCGCCGTGCGTGTGGATGTCGACGAACCCGGGCACGACCCAGCTCCCGGTCGCTGGAGTGCCGGTGCCGACCGTGACGATGGTCTGGCCGGTCACCTCGACGTATCCGTCGACGACGCCGCTCGGCGTCACCACCCGTCCCTCGACCCTCATGCGCGCGCGTCCAGGGCGAGCAGGGCGGCGCCGACGCACCCGGCCTCGTCACCGAGGGCAGCGCGGACGAGGACAGGCTCGATCTGGAAGCGCAGCCGTTCGCGGATCGCCACACGCAGCGGGTCGAGCAGAGTGTCGCCCGCCTCGGCCAGGCCACCGCCAAGCACCATCGCCTCCGTGTCGTAGAGGGTCTGCGCGGTGACCAGCCCGTCGGCCAGTACCTCGATCGTCTCGGTCCAGACCCGCGTGGCGACGGCGTCGCCATCGGCCGCGCGGGCGACGACCTCGGCGGCCGTCGCCGGGCTGCCGGCAAGCGAGGCATACCGCCGGCTCACCCCGGCCGCGGACGCTTCGGCCTCCAGGCACCCGCGGGCGCCGCAGCCGCAGGGGGTACCTCCGGGGCGTACCACGATGTGCCCGAGCTCGCCCGCGGCCCCGTGCGCGCCCGCGAAGCCCTGCCCGTCGACCACGTGCGCGGCCGCGATACCGGTGCCAATCGCGACAAAAAGGACGTGCCGGAAGCCCTGCCCGGACCCCAGCCTGGCCTCGGCCAGGCCACCCGCGCGCACGTCGTGGCCGAGCGCCGCGGTCAGTCCGAGCCGCTCCACGACAAGATCACGCAGTGGTACGTCGCGGAAGCCCACATTCGCCGACCAGGCCGCCACGCCGGCGACCTCGTCGACAACCCCGGGCACGGTCACCCCGACCGCGACCGGGGTGAGGCCCTCAGCCCGCGCCTTGGCGGCGAGGCTCGCGGCTAGGTCGAGGATCGTCTCCACCACCGCGGCCGGGCCACGGTCGGCACCGGTGGCGTGGCGCTCGGTGTGCAGCACGTCGCCGGCCTCGGACACCAGCGCGCACTTGATGCCCGTACCGCCGACGTCGAGCGCGACGACGCACTGGGTCATGCAAGCACGACCGATCGCGTCAGGTGCCGGGGCGCGTCCGGGTTGAGGCCACGGCTGGCGGCAAGCGCGACCGCGAACCGCTGGGCGAGGATGAGGTCTGCCATCGGGTCCAGCGGCTTGCGGCCGCCGCCCCACCGGCCCAGCGCCGAGTAGCCTCGACCGAGGCTGCCGTGCACGAAGGCCGCACCGGTCGCCGCCACGTCCTCGGCAAGCCCGTCCGGCACCTCGCCGAAGGCCCACACCAGCCGGCCGACCGCCGCGATGGAGATCGGGCCGTGGCGGTAGTCCATCGCCGGGTACGCCTCGGCCCAGAACGTGGCCGCCTCACGACACTTCAGCGCCGCCTCGTGGGCCAGCCCCACGGTCCAGCCGCGCCCCAGGAAGGTGGCCTGCTCGATCATGGTCAGGTCGACCGGCAGCGGCGCCCGCACGGCCACCTCGGCGTCGACCGCGATCGGCCCGAGGTCCTCGCCCAGGTGGGCACGGAGCAGGGCGAGCACGGTCGTGGCGAAGCGGGTCTGCACCACCGACCGCTCGTCCGCGAAGGACAGCAGCACCGCGTCGCTCGCCAGATGGACCGCGGGCGCGGACGGGTCGCCCACGATCGCGGTCGTCGGCACGTCAACAGCGCCGAGCAGGTCGACGACCTCGGTGGTGGTACCCGAGCGAGTGATCGCCACGATCCGGTCGTAGCGCCGGGTGGTGAGGAACTCCGAGGCCTGGAACGCGTCGGTCTCGCCGTGGCCGGCGCGCTCGCGGAGCGCCGCGTACGCCATCGCCATGAACCACGACGTGCCGCAACCGACGACGGCGACCCGCTCACCCGGGCGTGGCAGCCCTTCCGAACGGCCGGCGAGGTCCGCCGCTTCGCGCCAGCAGTCGGGCTGGCTGGCTATCTCACCGTCTACGTAAGCCATGATTCTCCTGCGCGTAACGGTTCAGAGCGGCCGGTTTTCAAGCGTCATTGTGCGCGTTCCAGCCGGGTGCTGGCAACCGTGCGCAGCTTTGCGCAGCGCCCTGTTTTGCGTACCGATGTTTTGCGCACTATTGTGCACGCATTCACGCACCGTCCGTACCGCGGAGGCTACGGTGGACCGCTACGCACGCTGGAACGCCCTGCTCGAGCTCTTGACCGACAGCGGGCGGGTCAGCGTGGAAGAGGCCGCTAGCCGCCTGGACGTTTCGCAGGCCACGATCCGCCGCGACTTCGACCAGCTCGCCCAGCAGCAGATGATTACGCGCACGCGCGGTGGCGCTGTGGCCAATGGTGTGTCGTACGACCTGCCACTGCGGTACAAGACGGCGAAGCACTCGGCCGAGAAGCAGCGGATCGGCGCATCGGCCGCGGCGCTGGTGTCGCCGGGCATGGTGGTGGGCCTCAATGGCGGCACCACGATGACCGAGGTGGCCCGCGCGCTGGCCGTACGTCCCGACCTCAACACCGGCAACGACGGCGCCCAGCTAACCGTCGTGACGAACGCGCTGAACATCGCGAACGAGCTGCTCGTCCGCTCCCGGATGAAGATCGTGGTGGCCGGCGGCGTGGTGCGACCACAGTCGTACGAGCTGGTGGGGCCGCTCGGCGGGGCGCTGCTGCGCGAGGTGACGCTCGACGTGGCGCTGCTGGGCGTGGACGCGATCGACGTACAGCTCGGCGCCGCGGCACACCACGAGGGCGAGGCGTCGATGAACAACCTGATGGTCGCCCGCGCGAAGCGGGTGGTCATCATCGCGGACTCGTCCAAGCTGGGCGGGCACGCGTTCGCCCGGATCTGCCCGATCGAGCGGATCGAGATGCTGGTGACCGACTCGGGGGCGCCGCCGGAGATTGTGGCCGCTTTCGAGGCGGCCGGCGTACGGGTCATCTGCGCCTAACTCGGCACAAGGCCGACGGGGCAGCGGCGCTTGTGCATACCGAGTATGTTGTCCGGCGTGACAGCGGTGCTGGAGATCGAAGGTCTGCGAAAGACCTATCGCAGCCGTTTCAGGGGAGCCCGCCAGGCGCTCGACGGCTTCGACATGGTGGTGGAGGCCGGCCAGGTGCACGGCTTCCTTGGCCCGAACGGGTCTGGCAAGACCACGACGTTGCGTACCCTGCTGGGCCTCATCCGCCCCAACGGCGGCCGGATGGCGATCCTCGGCGAGGAGGTGCCGGTCCGCCTGCCCGCGGTCGCCGGCCGGGTGGGCGCCATTGTGGAGAGTCCACAGTTCTTCCCGCACTTCTCGGCCCAGGACACGCTCTCGCTGCTAGCCGACGCCGGCGAGGTGCCACAGGCGCGGGTGCCCGAGGTCCTGGAGCTGGTCGGCCTGCGCGACCGGGCGAAGGAGCGGGTCAAGACCTACTCGCTGGGCATGAAGCAGCGGCTCGCGGTGGCTTCGGCACTGCTCAAGAGCCCGGAGCTGCTGATCCTCGACGAGCCGGCCAACGGCCTCGACCCGGGCGGCATCCGCGAGATGCGCGACCTGATGCGGCAGCTCTCCGCGTCCGGCATGACGGTGGTGCTCTCCAGCCACATCCTCGGCGAGGTGCAGCAGATCTGCGACTCCGTCACGATCATCTCGCTGGGCCGGCGGGTTGCCTCCGGCCCGGTCGCCGAGGTGCTGGCCCAGCACTCCGGCGGCGGGGTCGTCGTGCGGCTCGAGTCCGCCACCGACCTCCCGCAGGCCGCCCAGGTGCTTGTCGCGGCCGGCGCGCGGGTCGACCTCAAGCCCGACCACCTGCTGGTCACCGGCATCGAAAAGCCCGCGTGGGTCACTCGCACCCTAGCCGGCCACGACCTCTATGTGAACGAGCTGGCCCCGGTCACGGTCGACCTCGAAAGCGTCTTCCTGGAGCTGACCGGCACCGCGCCGGTGGCCGGACAGCACCGCCAGGTCGACCAGTCCGTGGAGGTGCCGGCATGAAGGGTCTGATCCGCGCCGAGGTGCGCCGCCTCGCGAAGCGCCGCGTCACCCGGCTGATGGTGGTCCTGCTGGTGCTCGGGCTGGGCGCGATCGCGGTCGCGTTCACGGCCGCCAGCACGAAGGTCGGACCGGCCCAGGTGGCCGCCGCCGAGGCGGAGACGCAGCGGCAGTACGAGGAGTCCCTGCGCATGCACCAGCAGAACCTCGCCGAGTGCGAGGCGGCGCGGACGCGCGGCGAAAACGTCAGCCTGTACTGGCCGCCCGACTGCAGCACGGATCCGGGGTTCGCGCCGCAGCGGGACCAGTTCGACACGTCGTGGAACCTGCCGTACGAGTTCCACTTCCGCGACCAGTTCGGCACCTTCATCTCGGTGTTCGCCGGCATCCTCGCGCTCTTCGGCTTCATCGTCGGCGCGTCGTATGTGGGCGCCGAGTGGCACACCGGCGCCATGATGAACCTCCTGCTGTGGCGCCCGCGCCGGCTCTCGGTGCTCTTCACGAAGCTTGGTGTGCTGCTCGGCGGCGTACTCGGGATCACGGTCGTGCTGGGTGCACTGTGGACCGCCGCGTTCTGGCTGATCGGCAGGTACGACGGCCAGACCGGCAAGATGACCCAGGGCGCCTGGGAGTCGTTCGCGCTGACCGGCGCGCGGGGTGCCGGCCTGGTGCTGGCGGTCACCGCGGTCGCGTTCGGCCTCGCGTCGATCGGCCGCCACACGGCGATGGCACTGGGCGCGGCGGTCGGTGTGGGCGTGCTGAGCGAGATCGGCATACGGATCGCGCTGACCGTCGCACAGGTGCGGTTCGCCGACCGGTGGGTGCTGTCGACGTACGTGCTGGCCTGGTTCCAAAAGCGGTGGGAGCTCCAGGAGTGGCGGGCCTGCAACCTCAGCGCCAGCGGCCAGTGTGAGCCTGACATCTTCATCGTCACCTGGCAGCAGTCTGCCCTGGTCTTCGGCCTGGGCACGGCGGTGGTACTGGCTGCGGCGATCTGGCTGATGCGCAGCCGTGACATCACGTGAGATAGTCTCTTAGCACTTCCGTGCTAATCGATATCTCGCGAGGAGCCTCATGAAGCCCCCGCCAGTGACGCTCGCGCGCTCGACGCCGAGGCATCCCCCACCGTGGAGCATGACCTCGACGTCGAGCCCGACGAGGACCTCGACTCCGACGCCGTCGACGCCTCATTCGCGACTGATCTCGCTATAGCGGAGGAGCAGCCGCCGCTATCCGAGCGCGAGCGGATGATCCTGGCCTTCGAGAGCAAGTGGTGGAAGCACGCAGGGGCCAAGGAGCAGGCCATCCGCGACGAGTTCGACCTGTCCGCGACCCGCTACTACCAGCTCCTCAACGGGCTGCTGGACAACCCGGCGGCGCTGGCCCACGACCCGGTCCTCGTCGGACGGCTCCGCCGCATCCGCTCGACGCGCGCCCGCACCCGCCGCCGCTGAATACAGGTGTTACTGGAGCCCCCGGTCGGATTCGAACCGACGACCACTCGCTTACAAGGCGAGTGCTCTGGCCAGCTGAGCTACAGGGGCGTGTTGACGCCAGCATAACGACCGACGGGCATGCCTGGTGATCCGCGTTTGGGCAGCGTACACGGCGTGTTGAAAGGCCCTCGCTGGGTAAGCATGCGAGCCGGACGCCGTTCGTGCCCGTGTGACCGAATGATCCGCTTGAGCGAGGGCTGTCAACCCCTCCTACCTTGGCAGACACACCGAAACCGTTTACCGTTGCGTGACACGGGCGACACCTGGTGCCCCCGTTGGCCGGCACGAGGGTGCCGGTCGCTCCTTCACTCGGATCGTCCGGCACGTTCCTGCCGGTGAAAGGAAGCGCTTCACCATGGCTACGGTCACGTACTCCAAGGCCACCCGGGTCTACCCGGGCACCGAGCGTCCCGCGGTCGACCACCTGGACCTGGAGATCGGCGACGGGGAGTTCCTCGTCCTGGTCGGCCCGTCCGGCTGCGGAAAGTCCACCAGCCTGCGGATGCTCGCCGGCCTTGAGGACGTCGACGAGGGCTCGATCTACATCGACAGCCGCGACGTCACCCACCTGCCGCCCAAGGCCCGCGACATCGCGATGGTCTTCCAGAACTACGCGCTGTACCCGCACATGACGGTGTACGAGAACATGGCGTTCGCCCTCAAACTCCGCAAGACCTCGAAGTCGGAGATCGACCGTCGGGTCAAGGAGGCGGCCGCGCTGCTTCAGCTGGAGGAGTACCTCAGCCGTAAGCCGAAGGCGCTCTCCGGTGGTCAGCGCCAGCGTGTCGCGATGGGCCGCGCGATCGTGCGCGAGCCCCAGGTCTTCCTCATGGACGAGCCGCTGTCCAACCTGGACGCCAAGCTCCGCGTGCAGACGCGTACCCAGATCGCGACCCTCCAGGCCAAGCTCGGCATCACCACCGTCTACGTGACCCACGACCAGGTCGAGGCCATGACGATGGGCCACCGTGTGGCGGTCCTCCTCGACGGCGTGCTCCAGCAGGTGGACACCCCGCGGGCCCTGTACGACAGCCCGGGCAACGTGTTCGTGGCCGGCTTCATCGGCTCCCCCGCCATGAACATCAAGACCGTCCCGCTCACCGAGCAGGGCGCCATGTTCGCCCAGATGATCGTGCCGCTGAGCCGCGAGCAGGTCGCGGCCGCCCAGGCCAACGGCGGCAACAGCAAGATCACGGTCGGCTTCCGCCCCGAGGACTGCGACCTGGTCAGCCCGACCGAGGGCGGCCTGCCCGTCGTCGTCGAGCTTGTCGAGGACCTCGGCTCCGACGCGAATGTGTACGGTCACGCGGCCCTCGACGGTGGCTCGGAGCGCTTCGTCGTCCGCACTGACCGCCGCCGCATGCCCAACATGGGCGACACCGTCTTCGTCAAGCCGCGCACCGGCCAGAACCACGCGTTCCACGCGGTGACCGGCCAGCGCCTCTGAACGTAAGCAGGCAGGCGAACGAGGGGGCGGGCCCGATGGGCCGGCCCCCTCTGTCTCACTTCGGCGTCTCCACGATCTCGGACCGCAACTCGGCTGCGACTATGTCCGTGGGCGGGACCTCGTGCAGGCTCAGAATCAGATCGAACACCGCCTCGAAGTACGCCTCCGGGCGCCGGAAGTCGCAATACACGCGGCCGTGCAGCAGGGGCGGTAGGGATTGCTCCTCCGAGCCCTCCAGGATGATCGGGAGCACCGTCTCCTTGCTCCGCTTCGTGCCGATCATCCGTTTGCCGATCAGGTCGCCCTCGGCCGCGAGGACGAAGCCGCGCATCGGATCGTTGTTGTCGTACTTGTAGCGGTAGCGCGGCGTCCCGACGACCACCACCCGGTCAGCGCTCTCGACGCGCTCGACAAAGCGCGGGACGCTGGCGCCGATCCGGGCGTTGTCCCATTGGTCCAGGATCACGGTGATACCCGCCTTGACGAGGTCGGTCGCCAGCTCACGGGCGACCCACCGCTCCTGCTCCGGGTCGCCCCAGGCGTAGCTGATGAAGCAGGTCGGCTGGGTCGCGTCGTCCTGGATGACGTACGTCTTGAGCTTGAAGACGGCCTCCTCGAACCGGGACCGCTGGCTCGCGGCGCGGCGCCGGGCCCGTACGTCCTCGGCTTGGCCGCGAGCGAGCTGGATCGGCTCGTCGGCCTGGGGAAGGGCGAGCCGCTCGCCGCAACCGGTGCAGAAGACATCGTCGGCGCCGGCGGTGAGCCGCTCGCGGACGACCGCCCGGTGGACCCGGTGCCCCTCGCCGCACACGATCGGCTCGTAGCGGCGCACGGTCAGGTCCGGGCGGGCGAGGAAGCTCTCGAACAGGCTCTGGAAGAGCCGCCGGATCGCCTCTCCGACGTTGGCTCCGAAGTGGAGGACGAGGTCCAGCTCGCCCTCCCGCTCGGCCTCCATCCGGAAGCCACACACCAGCCCGTCTCCGAACGTGTACTCGGCCTGGCTGCGCCACTGGTTCGTGCGGGCGAACACTCCGGTGTAGCCGAGCAGCACGACGAGCGAGGCGTAGACGTTCTCGACCGCGCCCGTCGCGGTGTACGCCGCGCCCTCCTCGACCGGCTGCGTGTCGTCGACCACGGGCCGCTTGAGGTTGATCAGCTCGGGAAATACGAGGTACACGCGCGAGGTGAGCGGGTCGGTCTCGCGGAAGCAGACGTTGTGCTTGAGGAAGAGCGCCACGGCCGAGTCGAGCAGCGCGTCCCGTTCGGCGCCGGACAGGCCCTGAAGCTCCGGAAAGGCGTAAGCGCCGGCCAGCACGCGGCGCTCCTCCAGCGAGCCGAGGCCCTTAGGGTTGCGGCGCGCCTCCAGGACAATCGACGCCGCGATGTTGTTGAGCAGCTCGGGCGCGAGCAGGATGCGGGTCTTGTTGGTGGAGGTGCGCAGCCACGCCACATAGCCGTGGTTGGCGAGATGGCCGACCGCGCTCCGCATTTCGCGGTCGGTGAAGCGGCGCGTGGGGTCGTCTCGCTCCAGGCGCTCGCGCAGCTTTCCGGGCGAGAGGATGACCGGCTCCCGCCTTTGCGCCTCCTTCAGCGTCAGCACCGTGTCTTTGATCCACTTGAACGTCGCCGTCGTGACCGTGGTCGGCCGCTCGTCCCACCGGACGGCAGCACGCATGAGCTTCATCAGCTCTTCGATGCCCGTGCCGTCGAACGCGCTCGTCGTCACGTACGACGCGACGCCGCGCTCCGCGCAGAACTCGGCGATCTCGCTCTCGGCCAGGCGCGCGCTGCCCCGGTCGGCGCGTGCGGCCACCAGGACAACCTCACGGCGCTCCGTGCCGAGCTGGCGGAGCCAGTAGTCGACCGCCCGGAGCGGGTCGTCGTCGCGGGTCGGGTCGAAGAGCACGAGAGCGATGTCGGCGTCGTCGAGGAAGAGCGCATGGATGAGCCGGTAGTCCGGCTGACCGGCGAGGTCCCAGAGAATCGCTTCGCACTGCGCCCCGTCGGCGCGGGTGCCGCCGAGGTCGTCGAGTACCCAGAACTGCTGCCCGTGGGTGGACGGGTGGTTTTTGAACCTCCCGTTGGCGAGCCGGTAGCCAAGTCCGGTCTTACCCACCCCCGAGTCCCCGACCAGCACGATCTTGGCCGACGTGTATGTGACAGAGGCTGGACGGGACCGGCCGATGATGAGATCCGGATCGAGGCGCCAGAGGTGGACGACGTTCTTCGACCCTTCTCTACCCGTCGTGGCGAGGATGGGGAGGGTCGGGTGGAAAGCGACACTCTGCCAGGTGGCACGGTCCGGCTCCCGGATGAGACCAACCTCGGCCCAGGTCGCGCAGTCCCAGAGCCGCACGGTGCCGTCGGTGCCCTTTGACGCCATCAGGCGCCCGCCCGCGGCGAACGACAGCGAGCTTACGTCGTCGGTGTGACTTTCAAGTGTGGTCAGTAGCCGGCCTGCCCGGTGATCCCACACCTTGATCGTGTTGTCGCGAGCGCAGCTGACCAGCAGCCGGCCGTCCGGCGTGAACGCGACGTCGTAGACGTCCGCCTTGTGCCCCTTGAGCGTCACAAGCCTGCGCCCGTCCGAGGCCGTCCGCACCTTCACGAGGCGGTCGTCGCCACCGGAGGCGAGGAGGTCTCCGGCCGGATCGAACGCAACCGCGTCGACATACCGGTAGCTGTCCTGCTTGTGAGCCTGGTAGCGGACCCTGCCGGTGTGGATGTCGTAGACCTGCGCACGCTGCATCCCACCGATGGCAAGCAGATCGTCGCGTGGGCTGAACGCGAGCGCGTCGCTTCCCGAGATCTTCAGGGACGTCCGCAGCGTCCAGGCATCCACTCGCCACAACTTGACGACGTCGTCGTCGCCGGCGGTGGCGAGGATCTTGCCGGTGCGGTCGAACGCCACCACGTCGACATCGTCTTTGTGAGCGCTGATGGTGTGCAGATGCTCGCCCGTCGAGCCGTCCCAGATACGGACGGTGTCGTCTTCGGACGGTGTCGCGAGCAGGCGGCCGTCAGGAGACCACGCCATCCGTCCAATGTTTCCGGTATGGCCGCGGAGCGTCGCGACAAGGGCAACGCCATCCGGCAGATCGACCTTTCGGCCCGGCTTTTCTGTAGCCACAAGCTCTCACCGACCTGGCTGGGGCCCCATCATCGCAATGAAACGCCGCCAGGGCGCGGTCAAATCCGCGACACCCGGCGGCGCTCTGTGGGAACTGTCGGTCCGAGGTCAGACGCTGATACGGCCCGCGCCGGCTCCGCCCGTCACGATCGACTTCACGTTGTTCGGGTTGTCGACCGAGTACGAGTACGGGATGCCCGCCACGCTGCCGCCACCGCTCTCCGGCGTGCCGGAGCCGACGAAGACGTTGTTGCGCTGAACGATCGCGCCGTCGTCCGAGTCGGCGTACCCGACCAGCGTGGGCTCGTCGCACTGCTCGAAGTAGTTGCCCTCGACCAGCACGCCCGCGCCCATCGTGGACGCCACGCCGTACTCGTTGTTGAAGTAGTAGTTGTTGTACACGTGGACCGGGTTGCCGAAGCGCACCCGCGGGTGCCGCGTGCCCGAGCCGTCGAACCAGTTGTGGTGGTACGTGACGCGCAGGTGCCCCACGTCCTGGCTGGCGTTGTCGTCACTGTGACCCAGCAGCATCGACTTGTCGTGGCCGTAGATCCGGTTCCACGAGACGGTGACGAAGTCGGAGCCGCGCTTGATGTCGACCGCGCCGTCGTACCCGTTGGTGAAGCTGTTGTGGTCGACCCAGACGTTGAGCGACGAGGTCTCCACGTTGATCGCGTCGTCATCCCAGTCGCGGAAGCTGATGTTGCGGATGATGACGTTCCGGCTGCCGCTGAGCGTGAGCCCGCAGCCCGCGATCGTGGCGCCGGAGTTGCCGACGATGGTCTTGTTGGAGCCCACCCGCAGCATGCCGGAGCAGGAGATCGTGCCGGAGATCCGGACGACCGCCGCGTTGGTGCCGGAGATCGCGCTGGTCAGGGCCGACGCGCTGGTTACCGTCGTGGCGCCCGCGTTGCCGCCACCGTTCGTACCGCCGTTCTGGGTGGCCCAGCCGACGAGGCCGTTGGCGTTGCCGGGCGGCGGGCCGGTGGTCGGTGGCGCGCCGGTCGTGGGCGGGGCACCCGTGGTGGGCGGCGCGGTCGTCGGCGGGGTGGTACCGGAGTCGCTCACCACGACGTCGTCGAAGCGGGCGCTGGCGAATTCGGTGACCAGCCCGATCCGCCCCGAGCTGTTCAGCGTGTTCGTCCCGGAGGCGATCTGCGAGCCGTTGACGAAGCCGCGGATCGTGCTGCCGCTCGCCTCGATGCGCAGGGTGTACCAGGTGCCGGTGGCGACGCTCAGCCCCACGCCGCCGATCACGGTGACGCTGCTGCCGTTGACGGCCTGAAGCTCGGCCCGGCCGCTGTTCAGCAGCGCCAGGCGGTACATCTTGGTGGCGCTGGTCGAGCGCGTGGCGAGGGCGACGACCCGGCCGGAGCCGTTGTACGACAGCGGCTTGACCCGCGCCTGGACCTGGTAGTTGGTCCACCCGGTGTCGCCGGCGAACTGGCGGGCGCGCTCGCTGCCGTTGTCGGTCTGCTCGAGCGTCCCGGACCCGTCGGTGACGACCGACCAGGTACCGCCGGACTTGGACCAGCCGCTGGAGTTGCCGTCGTTGAAGTCGTCGGAGAGGAGGGTCGCGGCGTACGCGGCCCCGGTCAGGCCGGCGACGAGGGCCACCGCTGTGGCGCCCGCCCCGGCGGCCAGGAGGAGCTTGTTTCTGACGCGCATGGGGGTCCCTTTCACGTGGGGCGGCGACCGCACGGCCGCCGCCCCCAAGGTGTGATGGTGGCTAGATGCGGCCCGCGCCCGCGTTCGCCGTCACGTTCGCCTTGACGTCGCACTGCGGGGTGAGCGTGTACGAGTACGTCGGGTTGGACACGCTGCCGCCGGTCTGGCCGGCGCCGGAGTTGACGAGGCAGTTGTTCCGCGCGACCAATCGACCGTCGCCGGAGCTGGCCTCACCGAGGTGGAACGGGTCGTCGACGCCTTCGAAGTAGTTGCCCTCGACGATCACGCCGGCGTTCTCGGTGGACGCGACACCGTAGTTTCCGGTGTTCAGGTAGTAGTTGTTGTAGACGTGCACCTGGTCGCCGAAGCGGATCCGCGGGTTGCGCTGGTTGGTGTTGTCGAAGAAGTTGTGGTGGTACGACACCTTCAGCCGGCCCACGTCCTGCGCCGCGTTGCCGTCGTCGTGGCCGAGCAGCATGTTCTTGTCGGTGCCGTCGGCGTGGTTGTATGAGACCGTCACGTAGGACGAGCCCCGCTTGATGTCCACGCCACCGTCGACACCGGTCGTCCAGGTGTTGTGGTCGACCCAGACGTGGTGGGAGAACATCTGCACGTTGATCGCGTCGTCATCCCAGCTGCGGAAGTTCAGGTTGCGGATGATGACGTTGTGCACGGCGTTCGCCGGCGGCGACGTGATGTCGTCGTCGATCGGCAGGCCGACGTTGAGACCACCGCCAGTGAAGCCGGAGTTGCCCCCGACGCCGACGATCGTCTTGTCCGAGGTCACGTCGTGCATCGGCCCGGGCAGGTCGATCATGCCCTGGACCTGGATGATGCGGGGGCCGGCCGTGGCCACCTCGGCGAGGAACTCGGCGGCGGTGTCCACAGTGACCGTCGGGCCGCCGGTGCCGCCGGTCGTGCCGCTCTGGCCCCAGGCGTCGACCGAGGCCCAGCCGTCGGCCTGGTTCGGGCCGGGGTTGGTGGGCGGTCCGGTGGTCGGCGGCGTGCTGGTCGGGGGCGTACTTGTGGGCGGCGTGCTCGTCGGCGGCGTGGTCGGCGTGGAGCCGATCGTGCTCACCACGACGTCGTCGAAGTTGGCCGAGCCGTAGAAGGTGGCCACGCCGATCCGGCCGGAGGAGTACTGGCTGTCGGTCGCCTCGGTCAGCAGGTTGCCGTTGACGTACCCGCGCAGCGAGGTGCCGGAGACTTCCAGCCGCACGGTGTACCAGGTGTTGGTGCTCACCGTGAGGCTCGCGGTGTCCAATGTGGTGGACGAGCCGTTCGCGAGCTTCTTGAGCTCGACCGTGTTGTTGCTACGCAGGGCGAGGTAGTAGTAGCTGGTGTTGCTCTGCACCCGGGCGAGCACCGCGACGAAGCGGTTGCTGCCGTTGAACGCGGTCGGCTTGACCCGCGCCTGCACCGAGTACGCGGTCCAGCTCTGGGTGCCCGCGGTGAAGCGGGCGTCGCTGCTGGTGCCGCCCTGGCGGAGTACGCGCGAGCCGTCGGTCGCCACCGACCAGCTGCCGCCGGAGCCGCTCCAGCCACTTGAGTTGCCGTCCTCGAAGTCGTCCGAGAACACGGTGTCGGCGTACGCGACAGCGCTGTAGCCGAGCGCGATGACCACGGCGGCGAGTGCCGCCGCGACCGGTGCGAGGATCCGCACGCGGGCGTGTTTGAGCTGCACAGGGCCTCCTAGCGAGGTGGGATGGGAGGACCGGCCGGGTGGGACGCGGGAGACCCGGGCTGTGCCGCCCGTGCCCCGACCCGGCCGGGTGTGGTGCCCGCGGGCGGTGTCTGCCCACCGCCCGCGGTCACATCTGCGTCACAGTCGCCCGGTACCCGCGCCGGCCATCACGACCGACTTGATGGTGTTCGGGTCCGCGACCGTGTAGCGGTAGTACGCCGACGGCTCCTGCACGCTCCCACTGCATTCCGGCTGGCCGGACTCGCCGGCGAACACGTTGTTGCGGGCCACGCAGCGGCCGGCCGGCCCGGCGTAGGTGTTGGTCACCGGCTCCTCGACGTCCTCGAAGTAGTTGCCCTCGACCACGCAGCCGGCGTTCGCCTGGCAGGCCACGCCCGTGTCGGTGTTGTAGACGAAGTAGTTGTTGAACACGTGGATCGGCTCGCCGAACCGGGCGCGTGGGTTCCGCTGCGGCGTCCGGTCGAACCAGTTGTTGTGGTAGGTCACCTTCAGGTAGCCGGTGTCCTGCGCGGCGTTGCCGTCGTCGTGGCCGAGCAGCATGTTCTTGGTGTGGTGGTGGGTGTGGTTCCACGACACGGTCACGTACGACGCGCCGCGCTTGATGTCGATCAGACCGTCGTACCCCTCGGCGAGGTCGTTGTGGTCGATCCACACGTGGTGCGAGTACATCTGCACGTTGACCGAGTCGTCGGCCGCGTCCCGGAAGTTGAGGTTCCGGATGATCACGTTGTGCACCGCGTTGGCGGGCGGCGACGTGATGTCGCTGGTCGGCAGGCCGATGTTGAAGCCGGCGCCGGTAATGCCCGAGCTGGCGCCGACACCGATGATCGTCTTGTCCGAGGTGACGTCGTGCATCGGGCCGGGCAGCGCGATCATGCCCTGTACCCGGATGTTGAGCGGACCGGACTGAGCGATCGCGGTGAGCAGCTCGGCCGCCGTGTCCACCGTGACGGTCGGTCCGCCGGAGCCGCCCGTGGTGCCGTTCTGGCCCAGAGCGTTGACGGAGGCGAAGCCGATCGGCGGTGCGCTCGGGTCGAGCGGCGGCTCGGTCGGCGGGAGCGTCGGGCCGCCCGTCGTGGGGCCGGGCGTCGGGGTACCGCTCACGGTGCTGACTACCACGTCGTCAACGGTGACGCTGGCGTAGTTGGCCGCGACGCCGGCCCGGCCCGCGCTGAACGCACTGTCCGTGGCGCTGACGGCCAGGTTGCCGTTGACGTAGCCGTACAGCTGGCTGCCGGAGGCCGCGAGCATGAGCGTGGTCCAGGTGCCGGTGCCGCCGGCGCCCGAGCCGCTACCGAGCACGACCGGCTCGCCGCCGGCCCGCTTGATCAGCTGTACGCCGCCGGAGCTCGTGAGCACCAGGGCGTAGTAGTTGCTGCTGCTCTGCGCTCGGGCGATCAGGCCGGCGTAGCGGTTGCCCGCCGCGAACCCGGTCGGCTTGACCCGCGCCTGCACCGAGTAGTCGGTCCAGGTCGTGGCGCCGACGAGGCTGCGGGCGTCGCTGCTCGTGCCGGACTGCCGGTAGGCGAGCGAGCCGTCCGTGACCACCGACCACGTACCGCCGGACTTCGACCAGCCGTTGGAGTTGCCGTCCTGGAAGTCGTCGGAGAGGAGCGTGTCCGCGAACGCGCTGGTGGTGCCGGCGGCGATAAGGGCGGCGGCGAGTGCTCCCGCCAGCCCCGAGGCCGCGAGGCGCTTGTGCGTCATTGGTGGGGACCTCCCGGTCACAGACGCGCGCCGGCGAGCGCCAGCGCGGCGAGGGGAACGAGCGGGGCGGGGAGCACCGGGCCGTGGCGCAGGGCCGGCGTCCAGCCGGAGTCCGCGCCGAGGTCCGGGTCGTGGGCGGCGTTGTAGGCGTCGAGCAGGCTCACCTGCCGCGGCCGGTCGGAGCCGGCGCGCACCCAGTTGCCTTTCTCGGTGACGACCGTGCCGCCCCAGTCGAAGAGGATGTCCTCGGCGGCGATGCCGTCGGCCAGCGAGAAGTAGTTGTTCTCCGCGTAGATCGACGACTGGACCCCGACGCCCAGGGCGTACGAGAAGCCGTCGCCGGCCAGCCGGTAGTAGTTGTTGTAGATGTCGACCTGGCCGAAGCGCACCCGCGGCAGCCGCTGCATGGTGCCGTCGAAGACGTTGTGGTGCAGTGTCACGTTGAGCCGCCCGACGTCCGGGCCGACCGTGTTGGACGAGCCGATCAGCATCACTTTGTCGCGGCTGACGAAGCGGTTGTACGACGCGGTGACAAGGCTGGCGGTGTGCGTGATGTCGAGCGAGCCGTCGTGCACCTGGTACGGCCGTCCGAAGTGGATCGGCTGGCCGCTGTCCGGGTTGTCGCCGTCGGTGAACGTGTTGTGGTCGACCCACACGTTCACGCTCCGGCGGACCGACATGAGGTCGAACTGGCTGTTCCAGTTGCCCGCGTCGCCGTCAGTTGGCGACCAGGCCGGGAAGCAGTCGAATGCGTCGACGAAATTGATGTTGCGGACGATCACGTTGTTGGCCGAGTCGACCATCAGCGTGAGGTTTTGCAGTTTTGCCCCGCGCATCCCGACGATCGTCGTGTTCGGGCCGACGTTGATCTGGGTGTAGCGGGTCTGGTTGGCCACCGACCGCACCCGCGCTTCCTCCAGCGGGCCGCTCGGGTTGACCCGCCCCCACACCGCGGGGTCGTACGCGGCGAGGTAGGCGTCCAGCGAGTACGCCGGGTCGGCGAGGTCGGCGCAGCGGCCGGTGAGGCCCTCGAACCCGTTGATCGTGCCCCGGATGACGATGATCTTCGGGGTGGCGTTCGTGCGGTTGGTGGCGTTGTCGCCGCCGAGTGCCTCGATCAGCTCGGCACGGGTGTCGACGATGTGCACGTCGCCGCTTGCGGCGGCCGAGCCGCCGGTAGTGCCGGGCCCGGAGGCGGCCCAACCGTCGTTGGCCGGCAGCACCTGCCGGCCCAGCTTGATGATCTGTCCACTATGGCGGTCGCCGCCCGCGGTTGCCGCGCCCGACGGGCCAAGCGCTGCGACGAGGCCGACTCCGACAACCACGGCGGTCAATACCTTTAGTTGCATCGCACTCTCCGCGTATGCCCAGTACTCGTTGCAGATCTCGTAACGAAGCCGAAATCTTCTTAACGAGAAAGTAGGTATTTACGCTTAAGAGTGTCAATGCCCTGTGCTTGCAGGTATTTTGCAATAAAAGGAGGCAAGGGCGATTTACCCGGCGTCGAATTGCCGAGAAAGCGGGTACCCCGTCCGATTTTTACCGAACGGGTTCCTCCGTGATTTGCAGTCCGCTTTCCGGAGTTGCCGTGAGGCGCACGCGATGCGGGCCCACCGCCCACGGAACCGGCAGTTCCGACAGCAGCGCCAGCCTCTCCGCCGCCTGCCGGAGCGCCGCGTTGACGCCCTTGATCGTGACTATGCGTGCCGGCTTCTCGCCTTGCTCGGCGACCAGGTCGCCGCCGAGGAACGCCGGCTCGGGAGCTGAGTTGAGTACGTCCAGCACCGCCGTGAACGGCTCCGTGCGCGCCAGCGGCGCGATCAGCGCGGTGCCGTCCGCCCGGTGCTGTATCAGGTTTTCCAGCAGGTCCACGCGGCCCGGTAGCGCGCGGAAGTCGTCGTCTCCCGGCAGCCGCAGCCGGTCGGTCGGATATTCGAGCACGGCGCGACCACCCGTGCCGTACACGATGACCTCGCCCTCGATCTTCTCCTCGCCGCACAGGGTCACCGCGACGAGGATGGGCCGTCCGGAGGCGAGCGTGATGCGCATGCAGGCGGTGTCGTCCACCTCGATGTCGCGGCAGCGGTAGCGCTCCAGCTCGACGCCGACCGGCCGGTCACCGTCCATGATGGCCAGACACTGCATCCAGGCGTGCGCGAGTGGGTTGGCGAGTGCGCCGTCCAGCGCCGGCCGACCGTCCACACTGCGCTTGCCGGCCCACGGGGAGCGCTTGTAGTACGCGTCGTCCCGCTGCCACGAGGCGACGGTGGCGACCCCGGTGACCGTGCCGACCACGCCGTACGCGATGGAGCGCCGCATCTCGTTCAGCGCCGTCGAGCCGAGCGCCTGGAAGCCAACCTGGCAGACACGGCCGGTCTCGCCGAGCACCTCGATCAGCGCGCGGTGCTCGGCGAGGGAGAGGACTGGCGGCTTCTCCAGCAGTACGTCCGCGCCCGCCCGGAGCGCGTCTGTCGCGATCGGACGGTGGGTGTGCGGCGGCGTACAGATGATCACCACGTCCGGCGCCGTCTCGCGCAGCATCTCGTGATGGTCGGTGAAGTGCGGCGCCGTGTCGGGGCCGGGCTCGATCGGGCGGACGTCGACGAGCGCGGCGAGCTCGACGGTACCGGCCTCCTGAAGCTCGGCGATCCGCCGCCGATGCCACCGGCCGTGCCCGTTGGCCCCGATCAGCGCAACACGTGGAGTCATCGCAGCTCCCGCAGTACCTGCTCTACCCCGTGGCGTTCCAGCGCGCGCAGCCAGCCGGCGACGAGCTCGCGCACGATGCTGTCAGCCGCCAGCTCGGCGGGGAAGACCTCGGTCAGGCCGAAGAGCGCGTCGACCACGCCCTCGGAGGTGGGTTTGCCGTCGGCCAGCGCCTTGCGAATCCGCTCGGCCAGCGGGTCGTCCAGCGGGAGCGGCTGGCCGGCGTCGCTCTCCCCCTGTACGAAGCGCATCCAGGCCGCCAGCACGAGCGCGCCCCACCGCGGCGAGGCACCGGCCGCGCGGCGGTCGACCAGCGTGTGCAGTACCCGCTGGGGCAGCTTCTGCGAGCCGTCCATCGCCACCTGGATCGTGCGGTGCCGGATCGCCGCGTTGGCGAAGCGCTCCAGCACCGAGTCGCCGTACTCCACCACTGAGACGCCGTCCGGCGGGGTGAAACTGCCGGCGACGTCCTCGGCCACGAAGCGGCGCAGCATCGCGGACATGCCGGGGATCTCCAGCGCCTCGGCGATCATCTCCCGGCCGGCGAGCGCGCCCAGGTAAGCGATGGCGGAGTGCACGCCGTTGAGCGAGCGCAGCTTGAGCCGCTCCCACGGGCTGGCGTCGCCGGTGAGCACCGCGCCGGCCCGCTCCCAGGCCGGGCGGCCGGCGGGGAAGTCGTCCTCGATCACCCACTGCTGGTAGGGCTCGGCGGCCACCGCCGCCTGGTCGGAGACGCCAAGGACGCGCTCCACCGTAGCCAGTGTCTCGGCCGTGGTGGCCGGGACGATCCGGTCGACCATCGTGCCGGGGAACGCCACGTTGTCGTTTACCCACGCCACGAGCGCCTCCGCGGTGCCGCCGTACGCGAGCGCCTGCGTGACCAGGCCGTGCAGGCGCTTTCCGTTGGACGGCAGGTTGTCGCAGCTGACCAGCGCGATCGGCCCGGCGCCGGCCCGTGCCCGGGCGATCAGGCCGCGCACCAGCAGCCCGGGCACGGTCGCCGGCGGGCCGTCGCCCACCAGGTCGGCCGCCACGGCCGGGTCGGGTCGCAGCCGGCCGGTCGCGGGGTCCATCTGGTACGCCTTCTCGGTGACCGTGAGCGTCACCACCCGGATCGCCGGGTCGGCCAGCAGCGCGACCACCGCCATCGGGTCGCTGGCCGCGTGGCAGACACCGGCGAGGGAGCCGACCACGTGGGTACGCGCCGCGTCGTTGGAGAGCGACGTGACGCTGAAGAGGTTGTCCTGCTCGGCGAGGCGGCCGATGACCTCGGTGCTGCGCGGTGCCACGCCGACGATGCCCCAGTCACCGCCGGCCTCCGCGACCGCCGCCTCGGTGTACACCGCCTGGTGCGCCCGGTGGAAGGCACCGAGTCCGAGGTGGACGATGCCGGCTGGCACGGTGCCGGGCCGTATCCGCGGCCGGCACTCGACGGGGACCTGGCGCAGGGTGCCGAGGCCCAACCTCATCGCCATGCCGGCCCCTCCGGGAAGCTGAACTCCGCGATGGAGTCGGGTTTCATGGTGGCGCTGTAGCCCGCCTGGGAGGGCAGCAGGTAGCGGCCGTCGCGGGTGCGCACCGGGTCGGTGAAGTGCTCGTGCAGGTGGTCGACGTACTCGACCATCCGGCCCTCGAGCGATGTGCCGACCCGCAGGTAGTCGAAGACAGCGAGGTGCTGTACGAGCTCACAAAGCCCGACACCACCCGCGTGCGGGCAGATCGGCACGCCAAACTTGGCCGCCATCAGGATCTCGGCGAGCACCTCGTTCACTCCGCCCACGCGGCAGGCGTCGATCTGCATCACGCCGATCGCCTCGGCCTGGAGCAGCTGCTTGAAGATGACCCGGTTTGCGGCGACCTCGCCGGTGGCGACTCTGCATCTTCCGCCGGTGATCTGTGCGACCGCTCGTGCGATTCTCGCGTGCCCGAGCACGTCGTCGGCGTGCGTCGGCTCCTCGATCCAGTACGGGTCGAACTCGGCCAGCCGGGCCATGTTGGCGATCGCCTCGTCGACGTCCCACACCTGGTTGGCGTCCATCATGAGCAGCGCGTCCGGCCCGATCTCCGCCCGGATGATGCGGGCGCGGCGCACGTCGTCCTCGATCGGCCCGCCGACCTTCATCTTCATCGCGCGCCAGCCCTCGGCGTACGCCTGCCGGGTCAGCGCCCGCACCTTGTCGTCCGGGTAGCCCAGCCAGCCCACCGACGTCGTGTACGAAGGAAAGCCGTCCCGCTCCAGATCCGCGCGGCGATCGTCCATACCGGACAGTCCCTTGTCGAGGATCGCGGCCGCCTCGTCCGGCATGATGGCGTCGGTGATGTGATGGAAGTCGATGTTGCGGACAAGCTCCTCGGTCGGCATCTCGGCGAGCAGCTTCCAGAGCGGCTTGCCCTCGAGCTTGGCCCGCAGGTCCCACACCGCGTTCACGATCGCGCCGGTGGCCATGTGGATGACGCCCTTTTCCGGGCCCAGCCACCGCAGCTGCGAGTCCGCGGCGAGCGACCGCGAGAACGCGACGGGCTCGGCGAAGATGTCCGCCACGGACCGCCCCACCGCGTGGTGGGCGAGCGCCCGCACCGCGGCGCAGGTGATCTCGTTGCCCCGCCCGTTGGTGAACGTGAAGCCGGCCCCCTCCACCCCGGTGTCGGTGGTCAGGCGGACGTAGGTCGCCGAGTAGTCGCCCCGGTTGATGGCGTCCGATCCGTCTCCCGCGTCCGCGGTCGGAAACCGGACGTCGTGGACGTCGAGGCCAGTGATCACAGCATTCACAGTCGGAAGATCCCCTTGGGCAGTCGGTAGGCCAGGTCGACTATCGTCTCGGCCGCCTCGTCCAGCGGCAGGCGGTGCTCGGCCACCAGCCGGGCGAGGAAGCCGGCGTCGATCCGGCGGGCGACGTCGTGCCGCACGGGGATCGAGCAGAACGCCCGGGTGTCGTCGACGAAGCCGGCGGTGTTGTAGAAGCCGGCGCTCTCGGTGACGGACTCGCGGAAGCGGCGCAGCACCTCGGGCGAGTCGAGGAACCACCAGGGCGCGCCGAGGTACATGGCCGCGTAGCCGCCGGCCAGCGGGGCCAGCTCCCGGGTGAACGTGTCCTCGTCCAGCGTGTACACGACAAGGCGCAGCCGCGGGTCGTTCCCGTACGCGGACAGCAGCGGCTCGAGGCCGTGCACGTAGTCGGTGGCCTGCGGGACGTCGCCACCCACGTCGCGCCCGTGCTTGCCGTACAGCCAGCGGTTGTGGTTGCGCACCGCGCCCGGGTGCAGCTGCATCACCAGACCGTCCTCGATGGACATCCGGGCCAGCTCGACGAGCATGTGCGCCCGGAACGCCTCGGCCTTGTCCGGGTCGCCGTCGCCGCGCAGGTGCGCCTCGAAGAGCGCGGTCGCCTCGCTCTCGTCCAGCACGAGCGTGCGGGCGGTCAGGTGACCGTGGTCGGAGGAGGTGGCGCCGGCGGCGATGAACGCCTCCCGCCGCTTGCGCAGCGCGGCGAGATAGCCGCGGTACGTGGCGGTGTCCTCACCGGTCATCTCGGCGAGCTTGGCGACATTGCCGGCCCAGTTTTCGAACTCGGGGTCGACCACGTTGTCCGGGCGGAATGTCGTGATGACCCGGCCGCCCGGACCGCCCCAGCCGTCGGCGGCGAGCTTGGCGTGCCGGCCCAGATCGTCCAGCGGCGACTCGGTGGTGGCCAGCACCTCGATGTTGAACCGCTCGAAGAGCGCCCGCGGGCGGAACTCCGGCTCGGCCAGCCTCGCGGCGATCGCGTCGTACACCTCGTCGGCCGTGTCCGGCCCGAACGCGGTGGTCACGCCAAAGACCTCGCGGAACGTCTCCTCCAGCCACAGCCGCGAGGGAGTGCCCCGGAAGAGGCGCCAGTGCTCGGCGAATCGCCGCCAGATCGCCCGCCCGTCCGTCTCGTACGGCTCGCCGTCCAGCGTGGGTACGCCCAGCGAGGCCGGCGAGACGCCCTGGCTCAGCAGCATCCGCGTGACGTAGTGGTCGGGGCAGATGATCAGCTGGGCGGGGTCGGGGAACGGCGCGTCGTCGGCGAGGATGGCGGGGTCGACGTGCCCGTGCGGCGAGATGATCGGCTGGTCCTTCGCCTGGGCGTACAGCTCGCGGGCGATGGCTCGCTGCGTGGGCTCGGACGGGAAGAGCAGGTCGGCTCGGGTCACGTCGGGCTCCTATCCCAGGGTGAGCAGGTCGGCGACCTGGACCGGCTGTCCAGTCTCGAAAGAACGGTTGGCGGCCAGGCCGGTGAGCAGCGCCAACGCGCCGTCGCGGGCACTGGCCTCCCGGCCCATAGGGTCATTTTCACCGCCGAACAGCACCGCGGTCATGCGGGCGTCCGCACCTCCGTGGCCTTCGCGCGTGTGTCCAGGTACGGGCACCTCGCGCGGCCGCTCCCAGAACGGGTGCACGGTGATCCGGGCCGAGCCCTCCTCGACCGCCGCCTCGACCCCGTGCACAGCGCCCTTGACGCCCTTCGCCCCGGCCGGACTGACAAAGTCGTTTTCCACCACGTGCAGCTCAAGCCGGCCGCGGCTGCCGTTGAACATGACCCGGTAGCCCTCCCACGGCGAATACGCCGTCAGGTGGTAGGTCATCGTGGCGCCGTTTGTGTAGCGGGCCAGCACCGCCATGTCGTCCTCGATGGTCACGCCGGGGGCGAAGACGTTCTGGTCTCGGTGGTACCCGTCCTCGGCCTCGGCGTCCAGGTAGAGCGCGCGCAGGTGCGGGTTGGCGGCGAGGTCGATCGCGAACGGGTCGCTCTCGGCCTCGGCCGCGCCGTGTGCGCGGGCATAGTCGCGGGCGTACCCGTGGCGTTGCCCCGCCTCGCCGTAGAAGAAGAGCCGCCCGTACGCCATGACCTCGACCGGCGCCGACCCGAGCCACCAGTTGACGAGGTCGAAGTGGTGGCTCGCCTTGTGCACCATCAGGCCGCCGGAGTTGGCCTTGTCGCGGTGCCAGCGCCGGAAGTAGTCCGCGCCGTGCCGCACGTCGAGCAGCCACTCGAAGTGCACCGAGCCGATCTCACCGATCTCGCCGGAGGCGAGCACCTCACGCACCTTTTCGTGCAACGGGTTGTATCGGTAGTTGAAGGCGACGGTCACCTGGTGCCCGGTCTCCGCCACGGCCTCGAGGATCCGCTCGCATCGGGGCACGTCAGTGGTCATCGGCTTTTCCGTCACCACATCACACCCGGCCCGGAGCGCGGCCACGATGTACTCGTCGTGGGTGCGGTCGACGCTGGTCACCAGCGCGACGTCCACCCGCTCCTTGTCGAGCATCGTCACGAAGTCGCCGGCCGGGTACGTCGGCACCGTGGCCGCGCCGGCGCCGGCCAGCCACGCGTTGTGCGCGTCCATCCGGGCCTGGTTGACGTCGGCGAACGCGACGAGCTCGGCGTGGTCCGGATGGGCCAGCAGCGACCGGACGAACATCTCGGCGCGGGAGCCGGTGCCGACGAGGGCGTAGCGACGCCGCCGTGGCGCTTGATCCGGCATCGAGCATCCTCTCTGGATATGCAAAGGTTTGCAGACGCAAGGTGCCATGCGAGGCCCTGAGCAGTCAACGCTGACCACCAAATGTCCATGTATGTCACGTTCAACGCTTGAAGCAAGCGCTTTCCAACGGGCTCGTCGTAACGAACCCGCAATCAAAGCCCGTTGACACCTGAGCAACCGTTTGCATTAATTGGCCCACCTGAGTGACGGGCGACACACGGAGAGGAGTGCACGTGCCAGCCACGATCCGCGACGTCGCGCGTGCGTCGGGAGTGCACATCTCCACCGTGTCGCGCACGTTCTCGGCGCCGCACCTGGTCAATCCGGAGACCCGCAGCCGCGTGCTCGCCTGCGCGGAGCATCTGGGCTACCGCCCCAACCGGGCCGCCCGGGCGCTCATCACCGGCCGCACCCACAACATCGGCCTGATCGTCGCCGACATCGCCAACCCGTTCTTCCCGCCCCTGATCAAGGCGGCGGAGAGCGCCGCACGCCACCGCGACTACCACATCTTCGTCACCGATACGAACGAAGATCCGGCGGTCGAGGAGGAGCTCGTCCACGCCCTCGCCAAGCAGGTCGACGGGGTGCTGCTCTGTAGCCCACGCATGAGCAACAGCCTCATCGAGCAGCTCAGCCGCGAGGTGCCGCTCGTCGTCATCAACCGGCAGGTCACCGGCCTGCCGTCCGTGGTGATGGACGTCGGCCAGGGCGCCCGCCTCGCGGTGGAGCACCTGACCGGTCTCGGGCACCGCCACATCGCCCTGCTGGGCGGGCCGCGGGGCTCGTGGACCAGCCGCGAGATCCGCCGCGCCGCCACGGCCGCGGCCCGCACCGCCGACGCCGAGCTCACCGTGCTCGGCCCCAACCAGCCCACCGAGCACGGCGGCATCGGCCAGGCGGAGCACGTGCACCGCCTCGGCGCCACCGCCGTGCTCGCCTACAACGACTTGATGGCGATCGGCCTCATCGAGGGGCTCGACTCGCTGGGGTACGGGTGCCCGAGGAGATCAGCATCGTCGGCATCGACGACATCTCGCTGAGCCGTCTCACCCGACCCAAGCTGACGACGGTGGCCAATCCCACCGGGGCCGCCGGGCGGGCGGCCGTCGACATGCTGCTCCAGCACGGCGACGACCGCCGTACCACCGCACAGGTAACGCTCCAGACCGAACTGGTGATCCGCGACTCGACAGGCCCAGCACCAACGGGCAAACCGCACACTGTCAAGGAGTGACCCGAGAATGCACCCCGGCACGCGTACGCACAGACGCCGCCTGCTCCGCGGACTCGCCGCGGCAGCCATTGCAGTCCCCTTGGTCCTCGGTGCCGCCGCATGTGGCGACGACGAGGGCGGTGGCAGCACCTCCGACCCGAACGCCCCGGTCCGCCTCTCCGTCTTCTACTGGGGCAGCGAGGCCCGCGCCAAGCTGACCGAGGACGCGCTCAACGCCTACAAGGCCAAGCACCCGAACGTCGATTTCGAGGTGACCTGGCAGGCCAACCAGGGCTACGCCGACAAGCTGGCCACGCTCGCCGCCGGCGGTGACGTGCCCGACCTGTTCGCGCTCGACGACAACATGCTCGCCGACTTCGCCACCCGCAACGTGACCGCGGACCTGACGGAGTACAAGGGCGGCAAGATCGACGTGTCCAAGTTCCCGCCCAGCCTCGTCGAGTACGGCATGGTGGACGGCAAGCTGGTCGGCATCTCGGCCGGTGAGAACACGCAGGGCCTGGTGTACAACAAGACCCTGCTGACCAAGAACGGCCTGCCCGAGCCGACCACCGGACAGACCTGGGAGCAGCACATCGACTGGGCCGCCCAGGTCGCTACGAAGACCAAGGTCCCCGGTACGCAGGACCCGAGCGCCGACTACAAGGCGTTCTGGGTGTGGATCCGCCAGCAGGGCAAGGACCTGTACAGCGGCAAGGAGCTCGGCTTCTCCGCCGACGACCTGGCCAAGTGGTTCACGCTCTGGAAGGGCGCGCGCGACAAGGGCGCCACCCCGACGCCCGACATCATCCACGAGGGCAACGTCACCGACATCAGCAAGCAGCTCGTCGTCACCGGCAAGGCGGCCACCTCCTGGGTGTGGGCCAACCAGATGCCGGAGCTGAAGAAGAACACCAAGGACGAGCTGGGCGTCGTGGCGTACCCGGGTGACCCGAGCGGCCAGTGGGCGCGTTCCTCCATGTACTGGAGCGTGGCCCGCAGCAGCGACAAGAAGGACACCGCCGTCGACGTCATCAACTTCCTGGTGAACGACCAGCAGGCGGTCAACATCCTCGGCACCGACCGCGGCCTTCCGTCCAACATGGACCTGCGGACCGCGTTCGCCGGCACGGTCACCGACGCCAACATGAAGCTGTCGATCCAGGTGGAGAACGACCTCGCGGCGAAGTTCGGCAAGGCTCCGCAGGTGCCGCCGAAGGGACACAGCACGTTCCGCTCCGAGCTTGTGAAGGCCGCGGAGAACGTCCAGTTCGGACGCGCGACGCCGGAGAAGGCCGCCGCCGATCTGATCGCCCTCGTCCAGCCGAAGCTCGGTTAGCCCCGCGCAGGTACGGAGAGGAGTTCGCTCGTGGCGTTGACCACGGCGGAACAGCCGTCGGTGCGTGCGAGCCGAGCCACCGGGACCCCTGCCAAGCGGCGGGGGTCCCGGCGAGGCCGGCGTAGCGAGGCAGTGGCGGGTTACGTCTTCCTGTCGCCGTGGCTGCTCGGTCTGATGGCCGTCACCGCGGTGCCGATGCTTCTGTCGCTCTACATCAGCTTCACCAACTACGACATCCTCAGCCCACTGAGCGAGGTCGAGTGGGTGGGGCTGGACAACTACGAGCGCATGTTCACCGCCGACCCGTCGTACTGGCGGTCGGTGACGGTGACCGTCTCCTTCGCGCTGATCGCGGTGCCGCTCAAGCTCGCGGTCGCGCTCGGCGTCGCGCTGCTGCTCAACCGGGCGTGGCGGGGGGTCGGTCTCTTCCGGGGACTGTTCTACCTGCCGTCGCTCATCGGTGGCAGCGTCGCGCTGGCCATCGTCTGGGTGAGCATGTTCAACCGCGAGGGTGCCTTCAACGGTTTCCTCGGCCTCTTCGGCATCGAGGGCAAGCCCTGGGTCAACGACCCTACCTGGGCGCTGGAGACCCTGATGGTGCTCGCCATCTGGCAGTTCGGCGCGCCGATGGTGATCTTCCTGGCCGGGCTCAAGCAGGTGCCCACCGAGCTGTACGAGGCTGCCTCGGTCGACGGCGCCGGTCGGTTCCGCCAGTTCCGCAGCGTCACGCTGCCGATGCTGTCCCCGGTCATCTTCTTCAACCTGGTGCTGGAGACCATCAACGGCTTCCAGGGATTCACCGCCGCCTTCGTGCTGAGCAACGGCACGGGCGGTCCCATCGACTCCACCCTGATGTACACGCTGAACCTCTACATCAAGGGCTTCACCGACTACGAGATGGGTTACGCGTCGGCGATGGCGTGGGTGTTCCTGCTGGCGATCGGCATCATCACCGCCGTGTTCTTTTCGACCGGGCGCTTCTGGGTGCACTACTCGGACGGAGATGACCGCTGATGGGCACACACACGCTCGCGGTGTCCCGCCGCCCCTCCGGACTCGCGCGCGGGATCGTCCGCATGCTCGTCCTCATCGCGATCCTCGGCATCGTGCTCTATCCGCTCGCCTGGATGGTCGGTACGTCGTTCAAGTCGCAGCCGGAGATCGCGAGCAACACCGGCCTCTTCCCGCAGGAGTTCACGCCGAGCAACTACCCGGACGGGTGGAACCACTTCGACGTCAGCTTCGCGCGGTTCTTCCTCAACAGCACGATGGTGGCGCTGCTGACCGTGATCGGAAACGCGGCCTCGTGCCTCGTCGCGGCGTACGCCTTCGCGCGGCTGCGGTTTCCGCTGCGCGGGTTCTGGTTCGCCATCATGATCGGCACACTTCTGCTGCCGCAGCACGTGCTGACCGTGCCGCAGTACATCCTGTTCAAGCAGTTCGGCTGGGTGGGCGGGGACTGGCCGTACGTACCTCTGCTGGTGCCGCAGTTTCTCGCCACCGAGGCGTTCTTCGTCTTCCTCATGGTGCAGTTCATGCGAGGCATCCCGCGCGAGCTGGACGAGGCCGCCAAGATCGACGGCGCGAACGCGTTCGGCATCTTCCGGTACGTGATCCTGCCGCTCAGCCGCCCGGCGCTGGTGACCACCGCGATCTTCTCGTTCATCTGGACCTGGAACGAGTTCTTCCGGCAGCTTGTCTACCTCTCCGACCTGAAGGACTACACGCTGCCGGTGGCGATGACGCTCTTCATCGACTCCAGCGGGCAGAGCTCGATCGGGCCGATGTTCGCGATGTCGGTGTTGTCGCTGCTCCCGGTGTTCCTGTTCTTCGTCGCCTTCCAGCGGATGCTCGTCGAGGGCATCAACACGAGCGGAATCAAGGGATGACCACCGAATTGACCACCGAGGACCCGCCGCGGATGGTGCATGGCGGGTGGCGGGACACCGTCCGCAACGCCAGCGACCTGGCCCTGCTCGGCATCCTCGTCATGGTCGGCTCGCTCGGCGTCGTCACGGCTGGCGCGGCGGTGGCGGCCGCCAGCGCCGCCGTGCACGACTGGTCCGCGGATGAGCGGTGGCCGGGGTACGGGTCACGCTCGGCCGCTTCGCCCGCGGGCTGCTGCCGGGCGTCCTGCCCACGCTCGCGGCCGCGCTCGGCGGGGCGCTGCTCGTGCTCAACCTGGCCGCGATCACCCGCGGCGTGGTGCCCGGCGGGGTCGTCGTCGCGGTACCCACGCTGCTCATCCTGATCGCGGCCGCGGGCCTTGCCGGCCTGACGGTGGTCGAGGTGGGCCGGTCCGGTGGCCTGGGTTGGCGTGCCGCCGCCCGGGCCGCGCTCGCCGCCGGGCAGCGCCGGCCGGTCGCGGTGCTGGCGTGCGCCGGCGTGGTCGCGCTTGTCGCGGCGCTGGGCATGATGATCATTCCGGTACTCGTACCGGTGCTCGCCGGCTACGCCATCTTCGCCATGCACGCGGTTGCCCGGCGCCTGCCGGCACAGTGAGTGATCAGGGCGTTTCCGCTGGTAAACACCCTGCTCGCGGGTCGTCCGTACGGCCCTCCCACTAGGAGGTATCGCACCCTAAGGTCGATATCCGTGCGGATGACTATCGGGATGCGCGCGATCGGGTGCCTGGCCGCGGCGGCGTTGCTCGCCACGACGGGGTGCAGCGGCGACTCGGACGACACCCAGGTCCGGGACCAGAAGGTCGAGATCAATATCTACTGGTGGGGCGGCGAGAAGCGGGCCGAGATGACCGAGCAGGCGCTCGCCCTCTACACCGCCCGGCATCCCAACGTCGCGTTCAAGACGCACTGGCAGGGCAACCAGGGCTATTACGACAACCTGGCCACCCAGGCCGCCGGGGCGGACGGGCCCGACCTCTTCCAGATCGACGACAACTACCTGACCGAGTACGCCGAGCGGAACGTCACCCTCGACCTCACGCCGTACGTGGCGAGCGGGGCGCTCAACCTCAGCAAGCTCCCGGACAGCCTCGCCAAGTACGGGCAGGTCGGCGGGCGCCAGGTGGGCGTCGCGGGTGCCGAGAACACGCCGGCGATGGTGTACAACCGCACCCTGGTCCGCGAGCTCGACCTACCCGAGCCCACGGTCGGGATGACGTACGAGCAGCTCTTCGAGTGGGCCACGGAGATCACGCAGGCCACCAACGGCCGGGTGGCGGGCACGATGGACCCGTCGGCCGACTACAAGGCGCTCTGGCTGTGGCTGCGCGCCCAGGGCAAGGAGCTGTACGCGGGCCGCCAGATGGGCTTCACCGCGGCCGACCTGACCAAGTGGTTCCAGATGTGGCAGACCGCGCGGGACACCGGCGCCGCACCCGCCCCTGACGTGGTCAAGGAGGCCAACGGCGGCGACGTGACCAAGCAGCTCGTCGCCACCGGGCGAGCGGCGACGAGCTTCATGTGGTCCAACCAGCTGCCCGAGCTTCAAGGCAACACAAAGGACGAGCTGGCCCTTGTCTCGTACCCGGGCGACCCGAAGGGCAGTGGGCGCGCGCCTCGATGTACTGGTCGGCGTTTCGCGGCACGCGCCACCCCGAGGTGGTCGTCGACATCATGAACTTCCTGGTCAACGACCCCGAAGCCGGCAAGATCCTGGGCACCGAGCGCGGACTCAGCCCCAACACCGACGTGCGGAAGGTCGTCAGTGAGTCGCTCACCGACCCGACGGCCCGCGCCACGATCAACTTCGAGAACGCGATCACACCGCGCTTCGGTGCCGCGCCCGCGCCGCCGCCGAAGGGACACTCGAAGATCCGTTCGCTGCTGACAGCGGCCGCGGAGAGCGTGCAGCTGGGTCAGAAGCCGCCCAGGCTGGCGGCACAGGAGTTTCTGAACCAGGCGAACGGCACGCTGGCCACGTAGCGCGGCCCGCCTAATCCCGGGCGAAGCGGGCGACTAGGAAGTCCTCGCTGCCGCCACAGACGATGTACGCCTGGTTCCAGGAGCAGGTCTCGCTCTTCACGTCCTTCAGCTGACCCATCTCGATGACTTCCGCGGAGCCGGCGTGCGTGCCGGCCACGCTGTAGTTGTCGGCAGCGGGGGAGATCTCGTCGAAGAGGAGCAGGTTGCTTGAGTCGACCCGGCCGACCGCCCCCTCCCGCTTGAGGATCTCGTTGCCGTCCGGGTCGAAGATCCGGAACTGGTTGTCCCCGCTCGTGGCCCGGGCGACTACCTGCTCGCCGAAGTGGCCGATCAGGTCGGCGTCCGGCGCCGGCTTGCGCCACAGCTCGCCGCCCTTCTCCATGTCGATGGCGACGACCGAGGTCGACTTGCTGTCGGAGCCGACCGAATCGAGCAGGCACGCCCTCGTCTCGCCGCACATCGTGAGGACTTCGAGGCGGTGGTCGGGGTTTGGCGCGGTGTAGAGGTTGGCCGGCTCACCCATGGTGTCGAGGTCGTACCCGGAAAGCCGGTACCCCGACTCGGCCGTGGCCACCAGCAGCCGCCCGTTGTACGCCACGACCTCGTCGGTCGGGTTGGCCACGTTCGTGCGCTTCTTCAGCTCCTTGCCGTCGCGCGCGTCGATCACGGTCGCCGACCGGTCGGCGCCGATCTGCACGAACCGCTGGTCGTCGTCGGTCACCGGCGCGAACGGGCGGCCGGCCGCGTTCGCCGGGCCGGAGACGTCCGCGACGGTCTGCACCGGGTACACCGCCGTGCCGGTCAGCCCCTGCTCCTTGCCCGGGTTCTGATGCTCCCAACGGGTCTTTCCGGTCTTCAGATCGAGCCCGATGAGGCGCTGCTCACTCGCCTCGACCAGCACGAGCACATCCTCGAACGGGTACACAGTGTCGCCGGCGGCGATCAGCCTGTGCCACATCTGCTTCCCGTTCGCCGGGTCGTGTACAGCCATGTCGCGGGTCTGCGTGCTGGGGATGCTGCTGCTCTGGAACGCCACCACGGCGTTGGGCAGGGCGGCGATCCCGTCCCACCGGTCGGCGGTGCTCAACGTCTTCTCCCGCCAGAGCACCTTCGCCGTGGCGGGCTCGACGGCCAGGATCTCCAGCTGCTTGCTGTTGCTCTCGAACGCCAGGTACGCCCGGTCGCCGACCATGTCCGTGTACACCCAGTACGGCGCCGGGTCGGGGAACTCGATCCGGTCCACCTCGGCCACCGGCTGGAAGTCGACCTCGTCGTTGCCGAGCAACACGAGCGCCGCGGCGGCGACGACTCCGGCGAGCGCGACCACCGCGGCGGCGACCCACAGGACCGGCCGCCGATAGATCGGACGCCGCGGCGCCCGGGGCGCGATCGGTGGCGCCGGCGAGTAGGGCATCCCAGGCACGCCGGAGACCGGCGCCCCGGACGGCGACACCGGGACGGACGACACCGGCAGTCCGGGACCGCTGGTCGGTGCGACGGCTGTCTCGGGCCCGAACGGCGGCGCGGTCACCTGCGCTGTCGCGGCGACTGCCGGCACGCTCGCGACTGCACGGGACCGCGGGGCCAGCTCGGCGAGCGCGCCCTCGGCAACGGGCAGCTCGGGCTGCTCCAGCACGGTCGGCGCGATGCCGAGGTCGGCGTGGAGCAGGCGGGCCACGAGCGGTACCCGGGACGAGCCGCCGACCAGGAAGAGCCCGGCGAGCTGGCTTGGGGTGAGGCCGCAGGCCCCGATCACGGCGGCGGCCTCGTAGACACCGCGGCGCAGCAGCGGGGTGACCAGCTGCTCCAGCTCCTCGCGGGTGAGGTGCACAGCCTGGTCGATGCCGGGGACCGGCACGGGCGCCGCGGCGGTCCGGGAAAGCATCTCCTTGGCGCCGCGTACGTCCTCCCAGAACTGCCGGCGGCTACGCCACTGGCCGGCGGTGGCCGGCTGGGCGAGCACCTGCCACGCCTGCGGATAGGCGGGGGCGAGCATGCGGCCGAGGTGCTCAGCGAGGGCGGCGTCGATGTCGAGCCCGCCGAGCTCCGCGACCCCGCCCGAGCCGATGACCGTGAACCCGCTGCCCTCGTTGCGCACCACGGCGATGTCGAGCGTGCCACCGCCGAAGTCGAAGACGGCGAGCGAGGCGCCTACGGGTACGGGCCGGCGCAGCACCTCGGCGAAATAACGCGCGGCGGCGACCGGCTCGGGCAGCAGCTTGGTGCCGTGGTCACCCACCGGCGGCCAGCCGGCGCGGGCGATCGCCGCGATGAGCACGTCGCGGCGGCGGGCACCCCAGGCCGCCGGGTGGGTCACGGCGGCCGGCGGCAGGAAGCCGACCGCCTCCACCGCGGTCCGGGCGACCGTGCCCAGCACGGCGGCGAGCAGGTCGGCGGTGGGCACCTCGCGACCGCCGAGCAGGACGTTGGGCTCGTCGACCCGGCGCTTCGGGTTCGGCTCGTACCGGGATGGGTCGCCCTGGGCCAGCCGCTGGGCGTCCCGCCCGGTATGCAGGCCGGCGTCGTCGAGAAAGACGGCCGACGGCATGATCGGCTGGCCGTCGAAGAGGAGGGGGCGGGTGCGGCCGTCTGGCCAGCGTAGGACGGCAACGGTGTTGGACGTACCGACGTCGACGCCGAGCGCGTAACCGCCCTCCGGGCCTGCCATCTCTGCCGCTCCTCACGGGGGGTGAGGGGATCCCCGGCCAGCATGTTACGGGGGGCGTGCAGCCACCCCGCGCGTGCTGGCCGTGGGGTCTCAGCCCGCCGTACGGCGGCGGGTGATCTCGGCGAGTGCCACGGCGGCCGCGACGCTCGCGTTGAGCGACTCGACCGAAGATGCCATCGGGATGCCCACCCGGAGATCACAGGTCTCGCCGACGAGCCGGGACAGGCCCCGCCCCTCGGAGCCAACCACGACCACCACTGGACCGACGGCGGCCTCCAGGTGGTACAGGTCAGTCTCACCATCGGCGTCGAGGCCGATCACGACGAATCCGGCCTTCTGGCAGGTCTTGATCGCCCTGGTCAGGTTGGTCACCTGCGACACCGGCAGGCGCGCGGCGGCACCCGCGCTCGTACGCCACGCCGTCGCGGTCATGCTGGCGGCTCGCCGCTCGGGCATGAAGACACCCTGCGCGCCGAACGCGGCCGCCGAGCGGATGACCGCGCCGAGGTTGCGCGGGTCGGTGACGCCGTCGAGGGCGACCAGCAGCGGGAACGCGGCCTCGGTGGACGCGGCCAGCATGTCCTCGAACAGCTCGTACGCGTACGGCGGGACCTGGAGCCCCACGCCCTGGTGCAGCACGCCACCGGTCATCCGGTCGAGCTCGGCGCGGCTGATCTCCAGGATCGGGAGGCCACGGTCGGCGGCGGTACGGACCAGTTCGTTGATCCGGTCGTCGACGTCGATGCCGAGCGCCACGTACAGCGCGGTGGCCGGCACCTGCGCGCGCAGGGCCTCGACGACGGGGTTGCGCCCGACGAGCAGCTCGGCTGCGCCCTTGGTCGGGGTGGACTTGCGGCCCGGGGTGACCTTGGGACGGCCCGGGACGCCACCGCCTCCCCTCCGCCGCGCTTGGTCGGTTTCATGCCCTGGGTGCCCCGACCCCACGTGGTGTCCTTGGTGCCCGGGGCGCCGATCTTGGGGGCGCGCCCCTCCTCGGCCGCCGCGCGGCGCTCCTTGTCCTGCTTCCACGCGGTCCGCTGGGGGAGCTTCTCCGTCCCCGAATACGCCTTGTGCCATGGCCGCTCGTCGGCTGGGAGCGTGCGCCCCTTGCCGGACAGCCCGGCCCTGTTCTTACCGCCGGAGCCGCCGGTCGCGCCCTTCTTCGGCGTGACCCGCCGGCCCCGCCGCTGCGAGTTACCGGCCATCGTCGACCGTCCACCGCGGCCCAGCGGGAGTGTCCTCCACCATAATTCCTGCCTGTTTGAGCTGGTCGCGCACCGCGTCCGCGGCGGTCCAGTCCTTGCGCGCCCGGGCTTGGGTGCGCTGGTCGAGCGCGAGCGCGACGAGGGAGTCGACCACCTCCTTGAGGTGATCGCTCCCGCCATCACCCCACGCGGGGTCGAGCGGGTCGATGCCGAGCACGTCGAGCATCGCGCGTACCGCCGCGAGCGCGTCGCGGATCGCCGCGTCGTCGCTGGTGTCGAGCGCGGTGTTGCCGTGGTGGACCACCTCGCGCAGGCTGGCGAGCGCCGCGGATGTGTTGAGGTCGTCGTCCATCGCTGCCACGAACGCGGCGGGCAGGTCGTCGACCGGTACGGGGCCGACCCGCTCGACGGCGCGCTGGACGAAGCCCTCGATCCGCCGGAGGGCGACCGCCTTTTCCCGCAGGCTCTCGTCGGTGTAGTCGATCCGCGAGCGGTAGTGCGACTCGAGCAGGTAGTAGCGGAGCTCGATCGGGCGGATGCCCATCGCGGTCACGTGGTCGAGGTCGATGACGTTGCCCAGCGACTTGCTCATCTTGGCCTCGCCGAGGTTGAGCAACGCGTGGTGCACCCAGTACCGGGCGAACGGCAGGCCGGCCGCGCGGGACTGGGCGATCTCGTTTTCGTGGTGCGGGAAGGTCAGGTCGAGCCCGCCGCCGTGGATGTCGAACTCCGGGCCGAGGTACCGCCAGCACATCGCCGAGCACTCGATGTGCCAGCCAGGGCGGCCGCGACCCCATGGCGAGGGCCAGGTGGCGTCAACCGGCTCGCCAGCCTTCTGCCCCTTCCACAGCGCGAAGTCGTTGGGGTTGCGCTTGGCCCGCTCCGGGCCGTCGTCGGGGTGCTGCATGGCGTCGGGGTGCTGGCCGGAGAGCGCGCCGTACTCCGGGTAGGAGCGCACGTCGAAGTAGACGTCGCCGGAGTCGTCGGCCGCCACATACGCATGACCAGTGGCGATCAGATTTTCGATCAACAGGTGCATGTCCGGGACGTGTCCGGTGGCCCGCGGCTCATATGTCGGCGGGAGCACATTGAGCGAGCGGTAGGCGGCGGCGAGGACGACCTCGTTCGCATACGCGATGGACCAGAACGGCCGCCCGTACTCGATCGACTTGGCGAGCACCTTGTCATCGATGTCGGTGATGTTGCGAATGAACGTCACCTCGCTGCCACCGCGCAGCAGCCACCGGCGCAACACGTCGTAGTTGACACCGGAGCGAAGGTGGCCGATGTGCGGCTCGGACTGCACGGTGAGGCCACACAGGTAGATCCCCACCCGGCCGGCCTCACGCGGGACAAAGTCCCGCACCGATCTGGTGGCGGTGTCATACAGGCGTAGCGTCACCGTACAAGGGTACCGGTCCCGCGACGCCGGTAACCGTAGGCTCACACCCGTGAGCGAAGCGAGGACGGCCGCGAGCGAGCGGGGTGAGGGTGAGCGCGTGGCGGAGACCGCGCAGACCCTCGACCGAGGGCTGCGCCTGCTCTTCCTCGTCGCCGAGGCGCCCGGCGGGCTGACCGTGACCGAGGCGGCGGCCCGGCTCGGGGTTGGCCGCGCGGTCGTGTACCGGCTGGTGGGCGCGCTTGTCGAGCACGGGATGGTACGCCGCGACGGGCGGGGGCGGCTGCGGCTCGGCGCCGGCCTGCTGCACCTGGCCAACCGCGCCCAACCACTGCTCGCCGACGCCGCGCGGCCGCCACTACGGAGGCTGGCCGAGGCCGTGGGGGCGACAGCTCACCTGACGATCGCGGAGGGCGGGGAGGCGGTCGCGCTGGCGGTCGTGGAGCCGAGCTGGACCGCGTTCCACGTGGCGTACCGGGCGGGCTCCCGGCACCCGCTCGACCGGGGCGCGGCCGGCCGGGCCATCCTCGCCGGGCGGCAGGGCGACACGGGCGTGGTGACGACGGCCGGCGAGCTACAGCCGGGCGCGCACGGGGTGGCGGTGCCGGTGCTGGGCCTGGAGGGGCTGGAGGCGAGCGTCGGGGTGGTGGCGCTGGGCCCGCTCGACCCCGAGGTGGTCGGGCCGCAGGTGGTCGGGGCCGCGGCGGCGGTGGCCGAGGCGCTCAGCTGAGGCGGCGCATCGTACCGGCTTTCCCAAGGACCGTGGAGTTGTCCACAGGCCCCTGTGGATCAACAGGCCACCGCTGTCCACAGGGGGTACTGGTCAGGCGTACGGGTCGCGAGGCTGGCCCGCATGGCACGCACATCCCAGCGGCCGTCACCGCTCCAGTGGCAGGTGTTCCGGGGCAGTGACGCGGTCCGGCGCGACCTTGTCTCCATCAATCAGTTGCGAAGCACCGCATGGGTGCGGGTGCGCCACGATGTGTATGCCGACTCCCGGATCAGGCTCGACCACACCCTCGCCTGCCGGGCGACCGCGCTGCGGCTGCCGGTGAGCGCGGTGTTCGCCGGCCCGTCCGCGGCGTACCTGCACGGTGTCGAGCACGCCGCCAGCTACAACGACGACGTCCACGTGATCCTCCCGCCCGACGTGCGCCTCCGGTCCCACCAAGGGCTCCGGATCCACGCCACAGAGGTCGAGATGGACGAGGTGGAGGCGCGCGACGGGCTGCGCCGCACCACACCGGCCCGCACGATGTGGGACGTCGCCTGCTGGGCGGAGCTGACCCACGCCGTGTCGGTCCTCGACCGGCTGCTGCGGCGCGGCCAGGTCAGCCGGGCCGACCTGGCCGATCTAGTGGAGCGGCACGCCACCCACCTCAGCCGGAGCCGGGCGCTGCGGGTCTTCGACCTGGCCGATCCACGGGCCCGGTCCGCCGCCGAGTCCAGCCTGCGCGTCCGGCTCGTCACCGCCGGCCTTCCCCGCCCGATCCCCCGCCACCCGGTCGAGCTGGCCACCGGCCGCGTGACGCACCCGGGGCTGGCGTGGCCGGAGTTTCAGGTGGCAGTCGAGATCGAGGGCACGTGCCCGGGCGGGCGCACCCGCTGCCTCGACGACATCGACCCCGACCTGATGCGGAGCAACGGCCGCCAGCAGCTGGTCACTGCTGGCTGGACGGTGCTGCCGCTGACGCCGCACCAGATGCGCCGCGACTTCACCGACTTCGTCACCTCGCTGCGACTGGCCCTCCTTGATCGGGGCTGGCAGCCCTGATCGGGCCGGCGGCCAGGCGCACGAGCAGGTCGGGGAGCTCGGCGAGCGACCGCACCTCGCCGTCGGGCGGTGGCCCGGCCGGGCGCCGAACACCGGTGCGGTTGAGCCACACCGCCCGCATCCCGGCCGCCTGTGCCGCCCGCACGTCGTGCTCCCACGAGTCACCCACGTGCACCACCGCCGCCGGCAGGCAGCCCGCAGCCCGCACCACCGCCGCGAAAAACTCACCGGCCGGCTTCTTGGGCAGGCCACCCTCATGGGCGTAGATCTCAAAGGCAAACTCGCCGGCCAGCCCGCACCGCTCGGCCCGGCTGTTGCCATTCGTGGCAAAGCCGACTGTGTAGACCGCGCGCAGTGCGGCCAGGGCCGGCAGCACGTCGACAAAGGGGCGGCTGAGCGCAAACCGCCGGGCGAAGAAGACCTCGGCCATGCGGTCCAGCTCCGTCTGGAGGCCGACGCGGGCGAGCGATCTGGCGAGCGCGGCCCGCCGGATGTCCGGCGTCGGCGCGGCGCGCATCGCGGCGAAGACCGGCGGCCAGTCCGCGGCCAGGTCGGCCACGGTCAGTGCGGCAGCGGCCGGGGCCAGCCGCTGCATCTCCACCAGCACAGCGCCGAGGGCCCCGGTCACCGCGGGCGAGAGGTCGACCACGGTCTCGTCCGCGTCGAAGACGACAGCGGTGATCGGGACGGCGGTCATGGACGGGTCATCCGGAGTACGTCGAGCACCTGCTCCAGCTCTTCGTCGGTGATCCGGCCCGCCTCCACGTGACCCCGGTCGCGTACGACGGCGCGGATCGACTGGCCGGAGGCGAGCGCCTGCTTGGCGATCGAGGCGGCCTCCTCGTAGCCCAGGAAGCGGTTGAGCGGGGTGACGATCGACGGCGACGACTCGGCGTATTCGCGGCAGATCTCCGCGTTGGCCACCAGCCCGATGACGCAGCGGTCGGCGAGGAGGCGGCTCGCGGCGGCCAGCAGCCGGATCGACTCCAGCAGGTTGCGGGCCATGACCGGGAGCATGACGTTGAGCTCGAAGTCGCCTTGCGAGCCGGCGAAGGCGACGGTGGCGTCGTTGCCGATGACCTGCGCGCACACCTGGCGCACCGACTCGCAGACCACTGGGTTCACCTTGCCCGGCATGATCGACGAGCCGGGCTGAAGGTCCGGGATCTGAAGCTCACGCAGGCCGGCCCGGGGACCCGAGCCCATCCACCGGATGTCGTTTGCGATCTTGTAAAGCCCGACGGCGATCGTCCGCAGCTGGCCGGACGCCTCCACGAGCGCGTCCCGCGCGCCCTGCGCCTCGAAGTGGTTGCGCGCCTCGGCGACCGGGAGCCCGGTCATCTCGCGTAGCTTCGCGATGACCTCCGGGGCGAAGCCGGGCGGCGTATTGATCCCGGTGCCGACCGCCGTGCCGCCAAGGGGCAGCTCGGCGAGGCGGGGCAGGATCGACTCCAGCCGCTCGATGCCGTACTGGACCTGCGTCGCGTACCCGGAAAACTCCTGGCCGAGCGTGACCGGGGTGGCATCCATGAGGTGGGTGCGCCCAGCCTTCACCACCTCGGCGAACTCGTCGACCTTCCCCTCGAGCGCGAAGTTGAGATGCCGCAGCGCGGGCACCAGGTCGTGTACGACAGCGTGGGTCGCGGCCAAATGGATCGAGGAGGGAAAGACGTCGTTGCTCGACTGCGAGGCATTCACCTCGTCGTTCGGGTGCACCTGCCGGCCCAGCTCGCGGCTGGCGAGGGTGGCGATCACCTCGTTCGCGTTCATGTTCGAACTGGTGCCGGATCCGGTCTGGAAGACGTCGACCGGAAACTCGCCGTCGTACCCACCGTCGGCCACGTGGGCGGCCGCCGTGGCGATCGCCTCCCCCACGTCCGCCCCCAGCACGCCCAGGCGCACGTTCACCTGTGCGGCCGCCCCTTGATCAGCGCGAGGGCCTTGATGTGCGCCGGCTCGAGCCCGCGACCGGAGATCGGGAAGTTTTCCACCGCCCGCTGGGTCTGCGCCAGCCAAAGGGCGTCGGCCGGTACCTGGACCTCGCCCATCGTGTCTCGTTCAACTCGCCAAGCCTGCTCAGTCACACACCCATCCTGACCCAACGGCCCTCCGCGCGTCCCCTCTCTCGGCAGTCGCGCTTACCACCCCGCGGCCGCGCCGAAGTGGTCAGCGGTGCGCCCCGGCGGCCTGCTCGGCATCCATTTCGGCCAGGCGGGCCGCGACCGCGGCCGCCTCCGGGATGCCCATGTCGCGGCGGATGGTCAGGCAGCGCTCCCAGTGGCTGCGTGCCTGGGAGGGATCGGTGCCACGCATTCCGCTGGCCAGGGCGTCCAGGGCGCGGGCCTCCTCGTACCGGTGCTTGATCCGCCGGGCGATGGCCAGCGCCTGCGTATGCTGCTCGCCCGCCTCGACGGACCGACCGCCAGCCGCGAGCGTGGTCCCCAGGTCGTTGCGGACCAGCGCCTCGCCCCGCCGGTCGCCGATCTCCCGCATGATCCTGAGCGCGTCCCGGTGGTAGCGCTCCGCCGTGGCCCGGTCGCCGCAGAGCCGGTACGCCACGCCGAGGTCGTTGAGCACCTCTCCCTCGCCGTACCGGTTGCCGGTGCGCCGCTTGAGGTGGCGGGCGCTGCGCAAGAGCCGGATCGCCACCGGGAGCTGGCCGAGCCGCACCCGCACCTGGGCGATGTGGCCGAGCGCCACGCCCACCTGGAAGTCCAGCCCGTGCTCGACCGCCAGCAGCAGGTGCCGGCGGTGCATGGTCAGGGCTTCGTCGTACCGGCCCAGCAGCATGTACGCCGTGCCCAGGTCGGCCAGAGCGGATGAGATGCCCTGGTCGTTGGCGAGTCGGCGCCATGTCGCGAGCGCCTGGGACGAGCACTCGACACCCTCGGCGAGGCGGCCGAGCTGGATCATCACCACGCCGAGGTTGCCGCGGCAGACGGCCGCCTCCCACTCGTGGCCGAGCCGCTCACGCAGCCGCAGGGCCGCCTCGACGTGCTCGATCGCTTCGAGGTACTCGCCCGCCCGGAAGTACACGGACGCGAGGTAGTTGTGCATCGTCGCCACCGCGGCGTCGTCGCCCGAGCGCTGCGCCGCCGCCAGGCCGTCGAGCTGGGTGGCGAGCAGGTCGTCGCCGTAGCAGCGGATGAACAGGAACCGCCACATGGCGCGGGCGAGCTTCCACGCGTACTCGTGGTGGCCGGTCTCGGCCGCGCACCGTACGAGCGCCGGCAGGTTGAGCCGCTGCTCCTCCAGCCACGCCGAGCCGTTGTCGGCGAACGGCACCACCAGGTCGGGGCGCATCGGCCGGCGCAGGCTGAGCGAGCCGTGCAGCAGGCCCCGCTCCAGCTCGGCCGTGGCGCCCGCGACGGCGTGCAGCGCCCAGTCGAGCGCCCGCCCGACGGCGGCCTGGCGGGCGGCCTCCGGCTCGGTGGCGCCGACAAGCTCCCGGGCGTACTCGCGCATGAGGTCGTGCAGCCGGAACCGCCCCGCGCCCGGCTCCTCCACCAGGTGCCGGTCGACAAGCTCGTCGAGATGGTCCTGGGCCTCGGCCAGCGGAAGGTCGGCGAGCGCGGCCGCGCCAAGCGCGTCGAACCACGCGCCCGGGTAGAGCCCGAGCAGCCGGAACATGCGCTGGGCCGGCTCGGGCAGCTGCCGGTACGACAGCGCGAACGCACTCGCCACCGTGCGGTCCTCGGCGGCGAGCTCGGGCAGCACCGGACGCTCCCGGCGCAGCCGGGCGGCCAGGTCGGCCACTCGCCAGCTACGCCGGTGGGCCAGCCGGGCCCCGGCGAGGCGGATGGCCAGCGGCAGGTACCCACAACGGCGCACCACCTCGACCGCGGCCGCCGGCTCGGCCGCGATCCGCTGCGGCCCGGCCACCCGGGCGAGCAGCTCGACCGCTTCCGGCTCGGCGAACACCGGCAGTGGCTCCGGGTGTACGCCGTCCAGCCCCACGAGCCGGCGCCGGCTCGTCACCAGCGCCAGGCAGCCGGGGGCGGCGGGCAGCAGTGGCCCGACCTGGGCGGTACTGCCGGCGTTGTCGAGCACCACGAGCACCCGACGGGCGGCCAGCTCGGTGCGCCACAGCGCCACCCGCTCGTCCGGCGACGGCGGTATCCGCTCGCTCGGCACGCCCAGCTGCCGCAGCAGCGTGACGAGCGCGGCGCTCGGCTCCAGCGGCCGCCGCTCGCTGTGCCCGTGCAGGTCGACGAAGAGCTGGGCGTCCGGGTAGCGCCCGGAGAGCAGCGTCGCCACGTGTACGGCCAGCGTCGTCTTGCCGCTGCCGGCCATGCCGTCGATGAGCTGGATCACCGGCCCGCTCGGGTCGGCCCGCTCGACCGCCTCCACGAGCCGGGCCACGACATCGTTGCGGCCGGTGAAGTCGGCGGCGGTACGGGGCAGGCAGCGCGCGGGCGGGTGCGAGCGGCGCTCGTCGCCGGGCACGCCCACATCGCCGACCAGGATCCGCTGGTGCATCTCGCGCAGCGCCGGGCCGGGCTCGATGCCCAGGTCCTCGGCGAGCACCGTGCGGGCCTCCCGGTACACCGCCAGCGCGTCGGCCTGCCGGCCGGCCCTGTAGAGGGCGAGCATGAGCTGGGTGCGCAGGCGCTCCCGCAGCGGGTACCGCTCGACGAGGTCGGTGAGCTCGCCGAGCAGCTCACGCTCGCGACCCAGCCTGAGCTCGACCTCGACGCACTCCTCGATCGCGACGGCCTGCTGCTCGTCCAGGGCCGCGGCTCCGCGTTGCACAGCCCGGCTGGCGATGCCGGAGAGCGCCGGCCCGCGCCACAGCTTCAGCGCCGCCCGGTACGCGTCCCGCGCCGCCTCCAGCCGGTCACCGTCGGCGGCGGCCCGGGCCTGCGCGGTCAGCGTGCTGAAGACGGCCGCGTCCAGGTCGTCCGGGGCGATGCGGGCGGAGTACCCGGCGGGGTCGGTGACGATCACCTCGTCGCCAACGGTCACGGCGAGCGAACGGCGCAGGCGAGAGACGCAGGTCTGGAGCTGACCCCGGGCGGTGTTGGGCGGGGCGCCGTCCCACATCGCGGCCATCAGGCGGTCGACCGACACCACCCGGCCGGCATTCAACAGGAGCATGGCGAGGACCACCCGGTCCCGCCCCGCGGTGACCGTGCCGTCCTCGGTGCCGCCCACCCGCAGCGGCCCCAGGATCCCGAACCGCATGCCCGCTCCTGGTCGATCGGCCTCTATGAAATCTATCGCTGTTTCACACCAGTGAAAGCGGCGTCCCACAGCGGGGAACGGGCACTGGCTGCGCCGGGAGGATCGTCAAGGGTCCTGCGCGATAGCGAGATGGCAGCGGAACGAGAGTCGGGACAACCAGGATGGACGCGCGGGAACCAGGTGACAAGGTCCGTGCCGCTCATAACGGGGGGTCGTCTTTCCGCAAAACGGGCAGGCGACTATATGGGCGGGCGAGGAAAACCTCAGCGCCGACCGACGGTCAGCACGGGCTTTGTCACCTCAGCGAAGAAGTCGTTGCCCTTGTCGTCCACGACGATGAAGGCGGGGAAGTCTTCGACTTCGATCTTCCAGACCGCTTCCATGCCGAGCTCGGGGTACTCCAGCACCTCGACGTGCTTGATGCAGTCCTGGGCGAGCCGCGCAGCCGGCCCACCGATGGAGCCGAGATAGAAGCCGCCGTGCTGGTGGCAGGACTCGGTCACCCCACGCGAGCGGTTGCCCTTGGCGAGCATCACGTGCGACCCGCCCGCGGCCTGAAACTTCGCCACGTACGCGTCCATCCGCCCCGCGGTGGTGGGGCCGAACGAGCCAGACGCGTACCCCTCGGGGTCTTCGCCGGGCCGGCGTAGTAGACCGCGTGGTCGCGCAGGTACGCCGGCATCGGCTCACCCGCGTCGAGCCGCTCGGCGATCTTCGCGTGCGCGATGTCCCGAGCCACCACGAGCGGCCCGCTCAGCGACAGCCGGGTCTTCACCGGGTACTTGGCCAGCTCGGCTCGGATCTCGTCCATCGGCCGGTTGAGGTCGATGCGCACGACCTCCTCGGTCTCCAGGTGCGCGTCGGTCACGTCGGGCAGGTAGCGCGCCGGGTCGGTCTCCAGCCGCTCCAGCCAGACGCCGGACGGGGTGACCTTGGCCACCGCCTGGCGGTCGGCCGAGCAGGAGACCGCGATCGCCACCGGGCAGGAGGCACCGTGCCGCGGCAGCCGGATCACGCGGACGTCGTGACAGAAGTACCGCCCGCCGAACTGGGCGCCGATGCCGAACTGCCGGGTCAGCTCCAGGACCTCGGCCTCCAGGTCGAGGTCGCGGAAGCCGTGCGCCAGCATCGAACCCTCGGTGGGCATGCCGTCCAGGTACTTGGCCGAGGCGAGCTTCGCGGTCTTCAACGCGTACTCGCCCGAGGTGCCGCCGATCACGACCGCCAGGTGGTACGGCGGGCAGGCCGAGGTGCCGATCAGCCGCAGCTTCTCGTCCAGGAAGCGCATCATCCGCTCGGGATTCAGCAGCGCCTTGGTCTCCTGGTACAGGTACGACTTGTTGGCCGAGCCGCCGCCCTTGGCCATGAAGAGAAACTTGTAGGCGTCGGGCTGCCCACCCGGGTCCTCGGCGTAGATCTCGATCTGCGCCGGCAGGTTGGAGCCGGTGTTGCGCTCCTCCCACATCGTCAGCGGCGCGAGCTGCGAGTAGCGGAGGTTGAGCCGGGTGTACGCCTCGTACACCCCGCGCGCGATCGCCTCCTCGTCGGTGCCGTCGGTCAGCACGTGCCGGCCCCGCTTGCCCATCACGATCGCGGTACCGGTGTCCTGGCACATCGGCAGCACCCCGCCGGCCGCGATGTTGGCGTTGCGGAGCAGGTCGAGCGCCACGAAGCGGTCGTTGGGCGAGGCTTCCGGGTCATCGATGATCGACCGGAGCTGGGCCAGGTGGGCCGGGCGCAGGAAGTGCGCGATGTCGTGCATGGCCTCGGCGGTGAGCTGCGTCAACACCGCCGGCTCGACGGTCAGGAAGCGGCGCCCGCCCGGGCCGTTGACGACATCCACACCCTCGTCGCTGACCAGGCGGTATTCGGTCAGGTCAGAACCGGTGGGAAGCAAGGGGGCGAAGGAGAAGGCGGCGGCGGCACTCATGCCTGTCCTCGCTTCGCTGCGGGCGGGCACGAGGCTCCAAGCACGCTGAGTTCAATGATTCGCTCGCTCCGCTCGCTCATGAGCGGCAAGCCTAGGCCAGCGGCCGCGCGGCGTCCCACCCGCCGGGCACTCAACCGGTCTGAGCACTGTGCTCACCCTCGATCGCTCGCTCACTTGTCCTGGCCGCAGAGCGGCTCCTTCGGGCCGTCACAGAGCGAAGTGTCGGCGGGTGCGGGAGTCGAGCCCGGCGGGCCTGGTGAGCCCGGCGGAGACGCTCCGGCGAAGGGGACGAACCCGATCTCGCGCTGCTCCCCAATGATCATGCCGGTCGGGCCCACGGCCAGGACTTTCGCCGAGGACCGTACGTCCGCGAGCGGGCGCCCGCTGGACGGCGAGAGCGCCACGATGCGGTCCGGCTCCTCGGGCGCGACGATCGCCGCGAACCGGGTGATCGACGCCTCAGCCTTCGGGTCGGCGGTCGTGTAGCTCCACCGCGCCTTCGGCACGCCGAACTCGTACGAGGTGACCGCCTTACCACCGGACGGCCGCACGAGCGCGTACTGGTCGTCGACCGCGAGCAGCTTGTCCCCGTGCCCGCCCAGCCACAGCACCCGCCCGTCGTAGGCGTCGAGCACCGCCTCCCGCCCGTCCGCGGTCACGCCCACGACGACGTTCTGGCCGCCGGACGGGTCCTCCCGCTGCGCGCACCCGGCCCCGTCTGCGGTACGCAGGTTGACCGCCTCGTGCCGCCACACCTCCCGCTGGAGCGCCGGGTCGGTGGCGAAGACCGTGAAGTAGCAGGTGCCGTCCGCGGAGCGGGCCTCCACCCGGATCACCCGCCCGCCCACGACCACGTGCCGGTCGTGGCGGTCCGGCTCGAAGTCCTGCACGACCCGGCCCGCCGCCGTGTCCACGACGCGCACCTTGCCGTCGACTGGGAAGCCGAGCAGCGAGGGCATGAGCACCGGGCCGCCGGCACCGCCCTCGACACGGCGCGTGGTGAGCGGCTTGGCGTCGAGCAGGTCCGGGTTGTCGGCGAACAGGACGAACCCGACGCCCGGCAGGTCGACCGTCCACATCGGACTGGTGCCGCGCGGCTCCCAGGCCGAGAGCTGGCACTCCTTGGCGTCGTCGCAGCGCACGTCTAGCAGCGCGTTGCGGTACGTCCAGACCGCCACCGCCCGGTCGTCGGTGCGCCGCGGGATCCCGGTGAGGGGTCCAGCACCTCGTACCCCTTCCGCAGCAGCTCACCCACGACGACGACCGAGTCGAGCCCTTCACCGGCGACCGCCGCCCAGTCGAAGTCCTTCTCCCACAGCTGGGCGCCCGAGCTGATGCCGCGCACCTCGACGGACGTACGGTGCTCGACCACGACCGCGTTGCCGGCGATCGTGACGCTCTGCGGGCCGCTGCCGAGCCGCTGCTGCCAGGCGACGTTCGGCGAGGAGAGTGGCTGGCTGGCGCTGACCCAGGACCAAATGCCCGGAAAAGGGTTCCAGGTATTAGTACTAACGAGGATGACCAGCACAATTAGGGCAGCGACGATCCACCCCGTCCTGCCATTGGCCGTCCCTTAGCCACGTCGCCACGGTAACGACACGCGGGATCTAATCCCGAGAGCGCGATCCGTCCGTGTCGATGCGATTTGAGGTGATCTTCCCATACTCGATCTTGCCGGAGATCGGGGCGCTGAGCGCTCGCGAAAACCTGTAACACTGTCCGCGTGACGCAACCGCCCACCCCTCCCTACGCGCCACAGCCAGCGGGCTGGCAGCTGCCTCCGCCACCCTGGGCGACCCCGCCGCTGCGGCCACCACCGCCACCGCTCGCGACGAGCCCGGCCGGGCAGCCGCTGGCCAGCTTCACCGACCGCCTCCTGGCGTACCTGGTCGACTACGTCGTGTTCTTCTGCGTCGCACTCCTGCTCGCCGTGCCCGCGTTCATCATCTTGTTCGTCGCCGTCATCCCCGACCTCCTCGAGGTGCAGCCCGACGGCACGCCAGTCGACCCGAGCTTCGCGGAGTTCTTCGTGCCACTGCTGCTGATCGAGGTCGGCCTCATCGTGGCGCTCCTTTTGTTGTCGTACGTCTACTATGTGGAGTTTCTTATCCGCAAAGGGCAGACGCTCGGCCACCGCACAATGAAGATCAAGATTGTGCCGCTGGCCCCGGGCGCGAAGCTGACCCGTGGCTCAGCAGCCAGGCGCTGGCTGGCCGGGTACGCCGCGGCGAGCTTCCTGCCGGGCTACTTCTACGTCGACGGACTGTGGCAGCTGTGGGACAAGCCGTACCAGCAGTGCCTCCACGACAAATTCGCCGGCACCGTGGTCGTTAAGGTTCCTGCGTGAGTGTCGCACCTGGCTGGTACAAGGATCCGGCTGAACCGAGCACCCAGCGCTACTGGGACGGTGAGGGCTGGATAGGCGATTCGCTGCCCGCTGACGCAACGCCGCCGCCGGGACCGCCCCAGGTCTCCGCGCCGGCCCCACCACCGCCGGAAGCCGCACCCACCACACCGGCGGCCCCGCCAGCGGCGCAGTCACCGGCCGGTCCCGGTGCGCCCACCGTGCCAGCCACGCCGCCGCACAACGGCGCGTTCCCGCCGACCGGTCCGCCGGGCCCCCAGCCGTGGCCGCCGATGGCCCCGCCGCCCGGCATGCCGGCGCCGGGTTACCCCTACCCGCCGTACGCCTACCGGCTGCCGGCGCCGGCACCCCGCCCGCACGGCCTGCGGATCGCCTCGCTGGGCCCCCGGGTCGTCGCCCGGCTGATCGACATCGGCATGGTGCTGCTGCTCAACGTGCTGGTCAACGGGTGGTTCATCTACCGCCTGGTCCAGGAGTACGAGCCGATAATCCAGGAGTGGAACCGCCGGGTGGAGGCCCGCGAGCCACTGCTGCAAAACCTGCCCCAGCCGGGCGGTCAGGCGGACGCGCTACAGGTCGCCATCTTCATCATCGGCGTCGCCCTCTGGTTCGCATACGAGGTGCCGAGCACGGCCAACAGCGGCCAGACCCTCGGCAAGCGCATCATGCGGATCAAGGTGATGGCGGTGGAGAGCCCCAACCCGCTCGGCTTCGGCCGCTCGCTCCGCCGGTGGAACCTCATGGGCCTGCCCACGTTCCTGTGGTCCTGCTTCTGCATCGGCTTCATCTTGCAGCTCGTCGACTGCATCTTCCCGTTCTTCGACCGGCCGCTGTACCAGGCGCTGCACGACAAGTCCGCGCAGACCGTCGTCGTCGAGGTGCCGCGGACCGCGACCGCGGACGTATCCGGAGGTACCGAATGACCAGGTTGACCCGCGCTGACCTCGAGGCGCTGCCCAGCTACGTGCCCGGCCGCAGCCCCGCCGACCTCGCCCGAGAGCTGGGCCTGCCCGAGGCGATCAAGCTGGCCAGCAACGAGGTGCCGTACGGCCCGCTGCCGGGCGTGGTCGAGGCGGTCACCGAGGCGGCCAGCGGCGTGCACCGCTATCCGGACATGGGCGTTGTCGCGCTGCGGGCGGCGCTCGCCGAGCGGTACGAGGTGGCGCCGGAGCGGATCGCCACCGGCTGCGGCTCGGTCGCGCTCTGCGAGCACCTGGCCCGGGCCACCTGCCTGCCCGGCGACGAAATCCTCTACTCCTGGCGCTCCTTCGAGGCGTACCCGATCATCGCGGCCACGACCGGCGCGGCGAGCGTGCGCGTGCCCAACGACGCCGGCCACGGCCACGACCTGCGCGCGATGGCGGCCGCGGTCACCGATCGCACCCGGATGATCCTGGTCTGCAACCCCAACAACCCCACGGGTACCTCGATCCGCCGCGCCGACCTCGACCGCTTCCTCGACGCCGTGCCGGACGACGTGCTGGTGGTGCTCGACGAGGCGTACCGCGAGTTCGTCACCGACCCCGAGGTGCCGGACGGGCTGCGGGTGTACGGCGACCGCCCCAACGTCGTCGTGCTGCGCACGCTCTCCAAGGCCTGGGGCCTCGCCGGCCTCCGGGTGGGCTTCCTCGTCGCGCAGCCTGAGGTGGCCGCCGCCGTGCGCAAGGTCGTCACCCCCTTCTCCACCAGCGCGGTGGCCCAGGCGGCGGCGCTGGCGGCGCTACAGCAGCAGGACGAGGTACAGCGCCGCTGCACGCTCGTGATCGCGGAACGGGACCGGCTCGGTGAGGCGGTGCGCAAGCTCGGCATCGACGTGCCGGACAGCCAGGCCAACTTCATCTGGCTCCCGCTCGGCGACAGGTCGGCCGGATTCGGGGCGGCGTGCGAGTCGCGCGGCGTGATCGTGCGCCCGTTCGTCGGCGACGGGGTCCGCGTCACGGTCGGCACCCCGGCCGAAAACGACGCCTTCCTGGCCGCGGCCGAGGCGGCGCTCTAGGGGCCTTGGCGCTCCGCCGGGATGTAGGGCTCGCGCCACATCGGCCAGAAGGGGGCACCGTCCGGCACGGCGAACATCTCGCCGGCGCGGTAGCCGTGCCGCGAGTACAGATCGCGGCTGGGTGAGCTGCTCGCCTCCAGGTACGACCCGATGCCGGCCGCGTCCAGGCGGGCGTGGTGGTGGCGCAGGAGCAGCGAGCCCATGCCCTCGCCCCGGCGGCTGGGATGGACCGCCAGGTACGCCAGGTGGTGGTGTGCCCGCCGGGGGTGATGGGCGGCGAAGAGCCGGTCGACCGTGCGGAAGCGGTCGACCCAGTGGCCACACGCCTTCACGAGCCGCTCGTCGTAGTCGGCCGGTGGCGGGAGCCGCCTGTCGTGCGGAAGCCACACCGCCACCCCGTGGCGGTCGGCGGTCACGTGCACATGCCCGTACCGCATCGCGTACTCGATGTAGATGCGGATCTGACCGTGCAGCACCGCCCACCGCTCGTGCCGGCGTGGCACAAGCCATACCGACACAGCCAAATGCTGGAACGAATCTGTGATCAGGTCGATGATGGCGTCCACATCGCCGTGGTCGGCTCGCACGATCGACAGGTGCCTCAACGGCGTTCTCCCCCGATTTGGGCTTAATTATTGAGAACGGAACGCAGCGACTCGTGCACCAGGCGTGACACGGTTGACATATGCCAATCGACCCGGTAGCCACACCAGAATGCACCCGACACACATGCAATGCAACTCCCGTTTTGATTCGCGGGTGACCTTGGTGGCGCGCCGTGGATAGAGGTGCAAAACTCGCTGCCGTGTCTGGAAGCCCTACAGTTCGCCGTCGCCGTATAGCCCGTGAGCTTCGCCATCTACGCGAGCGGGCAGGGATGAACCTCGAGCAGGCCGCGCGCCAGCTCGACATGTCCAAGAGCAATCTGTCCCGTATTGAAAATGCGCAGATCGGGATAAAACCGCGCGATGTACGTGCGGCGCTGGCGCTGTATCAAGTGACCGGCACGGACGCCGAGGCGCTCATCGACATCGCCCGTGGTGCCCAGCAGCGCGGGTGGTGGCAGAACTACAGCGATGTACTGCCGGTCTGGTTCGAGTTCTACGTCGGACTGGAGGCGGAGGCCTCCGCCGTTTGGACTTATGAGGCCGAAACCATACCGGGCCTCATGCAGACCGAGGATTACGCGCGGGCGGTTTACCGCCTGACCGCAGGCGAGAACGACCTCGACCGCAAGGTCGCCGCCCGGATCCGCCGACAAGAGGTGCTGCACCGCGAAAAACCCGTCGAGTTGTCAGCAGTACTCAACGAAGCGGTCCTCTTGCGCTCAGTGGGCGGTCCAGAGGTGATGAGCCGCCAACTCGACCATCTGGCGGATCTCTCAGAGCTACCTAACGTGACTATTCAGGTACTGCCGTTTTCCGTTGGTGGCCATCCGGCAATGACAACACCCTACGTGATCATAAGCTTTCCCGATGCAGCGGACGAGCCAGTGGTCTATCTAGAGAATTTGACAAACGGTCAAGCCTTGGAAGAGCAGGATCACGTGCGCGGGTATACACTCGTGCACGAGAGGCTGCGCAAAATGGCGCTCGCTCCCGATGAATCGACCGCCTGGATTCGCAAGGCTTCTCGCAACCGTCCGTAATCAATCTAGGGACAAGGGGTGCGGAATGGCCGCCCTGGACCTGACCCGTGCCGCGTGGTTCAAGAGCACGCGCAGTAGCGGGAACGGCAACTGCGTTGAGGTCGCCATCCTCGACCGCGGGGTCGCGGTGCGCGACACGAAAGACCGGAGCGGAGGGGTGCTGCTCTTCACGCCGGCCGAGTGGGACAGCTTCGTCGCTGGCACGAAGAACGGGGAGTTTGATCTTCACCGCTGACGACTGAACGGCGCAACCGCAACGGCTCTCCAACGAACTTCTTCAACCTCCTCCTTCAGGCCCGTCTCGACACGAGGTGAGGGTCGAGACGCAGGCCCCGCGAGTTTCAGGTTGAAGAAAGTTCGATCCCTAGGGGGCCGTAGTTTGCTTTTCGGGGGCACCTTACCGGGTGCCCCCGTTTGCTTGCTCTCGGTAAGATTTTCTAGGTGCGGGCGAGGATTACCGGCAACGCACCAAAATACTCATCCGCCCCATCGGCCTCATCGGCCTCGCCGTTCTCCGGCTTCACCAGCCGCTCGACCGCGACGAAGCCATCGCCGGCCCGAACCAACCCGGGTTCCCAGTCGATGCCTTCCCGTAGGTACGCGAGCAAGAACCGCGACTTCTCCCTTCCAGTAGCTGGATCGAGAGTTACCAGATCGCAATTCTCAGTTAGCACATGCACGGATCCGGACTGCGCTCCGAGCAATTGCGAACTGCCGTCGCCGCGCCAGCGCCACACCTCGGCACCGTCGCGAAGCTTGCGCGCCACCATGTCGCCGCCGACATAGGTCACCCCGACTTCGCCGGCGAGCACCGAGCCCGGCGGATCGAGCGCCCGGGCAGCCGTCACAGGCGTCTTGCCGTCGCCGTCCGGCTCGCCCAGGAGCCAGCCGCGCGAGCCGGTCTCGTCGACTGTGCGCAGGGCCGTACAGGCGGACTGGGCGGGCGCGCAGGCGAGCGGCTCGACCTTCAGCGTCACCACGGCCGCAGACGGCGCCCAGCGGCCACGCAGCTGCCCGGTCGCCACGTCGTAGAACTCCACCGCCGGCGCCCCTCCGCAGGCGTCGGTGGTGACGAACTGGCCGCCGGCTGTGGTGAACCCGCCCTCGCGGCAGTCCGCCATCGGGATCTGCCACAGCTCGCGCCCGGTCGCGATTTCGAGGGCCCGCAGCTGGGCGGCGTCGCGCACGAGCACGGTGCCGCCCGAGGTGTACAAACCCTCCGGCTCGTACACCGTCTCCGCCCCGGTGCTGCCCCCTTGTAGCCCGATTTCTCCGGCGGCTTGCCGGCGGCCCGCCAGGTGACCTTGCCGGTGCGCGCGTCGAGCGCGACGACGTCACCGTCGGACCAGCGCCCCACGACCGTCGTACCGGCCGCCACGACGCCGAGGACCTCCTGCGGCCACCGGCGGTACGACCAGTACGGGGTGCGCTGCGTCCGGGCGTCTACGGGCCCGTCCGCGCGCACCTGACGGGTGGAGGCGTAGATGCGCAGCCGGCCGTCGACGATGAGCGGCGCGGCGGGCAGCGACCCGATCACGCCGGGCTGGGCGGCGGGAGCTGCCGGGTAGGCCGTGGTGGCGACCGTGACGGTCTCGGCGGGAGCTAGAACGCGATACGCGATCACGCCGCCGACGGCCATCACGCCGGTAGCGGCCACGGCGACCGCGCCGATGCGGAACCAGGTCGAAGGTCGGATGCCCACGTCGGGCAGGTTACCGAACCTACGCCGCCGCCGGCCGAACGGCGGCGGAGGCCAGGTCGGTGAGGTCCCGCCGCAGAGCGCCCTCGACGGTGCGCGCGGCGAGCCCGCCGAAGACGAGAACGAGCAGGCGGCCGCGTGGCGCGGAGGGCGCTCCCTCCTGCACGACCGTGACGGCCGTGCCGCCGCGGTGCCGGCCGACCTCGACAGGCGTCAACGTGTAGGTCATCCGGTAGTCGACGCCGATGCCGGGCGAGGCGACCACGAAACGGGTCGGCTCTTCGCACCGCTGCACGGTGAACTCCTCGGTCACTTGCACGTCGCCGGGCATCGTGCGGGTCTCCCGCCAGACAGTGCCGGTACCGAAGAGGCCGGGTGTCATCACCTCGATCGCATCCACAGTGGAGAGCCAGGTCGCCCGTGCCGGCAGGTCGGTGAACACCCGCCACACGCGCATCACCGGAGCTTCGATCAACCGCGTAACCGCCACCGTGGACATAGCGCCTCCCCGGGAATCACGGTACGCCCGTCACGCGCTGTATCCCAGCCAATTACCCGACACAGCAGCTCAGGAGAAGCCGCCGTTGACAAGGCCCAACCGGATCAGGTCGGTGAGCGGCTCGACGACGCTGCACGAGCCGAAGCCGATCCAGAGTGGACGCGGGCTCTCGCGCAGCGCGCGGGCCGGCTCGATCAGCGGCACCGGGTCGGTCGCGGCGAGCAGCTCGGCCACGTCGGCCACCTCGGCGCCGGCGCCGGCAGCGGCGGCGCCGACGAGCACGTTGAGAAACCCGTGGTGTACGAACCCTGTCTCCGGGTCCGTGTGGCGGATCGCGTTGTGCAGCCCAGCGGTGAGCTTGAACGGCAGCTCGCGGTCGCGGCAGGCGCAGATGACCGCGGCCAGCTCGACCGGCGTGGGGAAGAGCTCGGCGGCCAGCCCGCCGGTGCGGAACTTGGCGGCCACCGCCACGCCGGCGGCACGCGCCTCGGCGACCACGTCCAGGGCCGCCAGCAGGCCCCAGGTGAGCGGGATCTCCGCGTACCCGGTGAGGGCAGGCCGGTCGGCCAGGACCGCGAGCAGCCGGCGCAGGCCCGGCTCCGGATCCTCGCCGCGCTTGGCGACCGCGACCTCGACCTGGCCGATGACAAGGCGCGGATCGACGGCGTCGAGGGCGGCCGGCAGGGCGTCGACCCCGGCGTCGCCGATCAGGCCCACCTCGACCCGCTCCTGCGGATCCAGGAGGCTGGCCGCGTCGGGCAGCCTCGACGAGGGCAGCAGGAGGACGCCGACGAGTTCGGCGTACCACGCCGCGCGGTGCTCGCGATGCCCGATGATCGCCTCAGGCAACGGCGCGCTCCCAGGTGGGAACACGGCGGCGTCATCCACGAGGCGAGTGAAGAGCGCCGGAATCAGTCCGGTTGACACGAACAGAGAACCTAATGGACGCTACAAGGAGCGGACAACACCGTCCGATAATCGGACGCTATCGGCCGGTGAACAGGACATAACGGAGGGTAGGAAATGCCCTACTACCGGAGCGTGGGGGAGGTCCCGCGCAAGCGACACACGCAGTTCCGGCAGCCCGACGGCAGCCTGTACGCCGAGGAGCTGATGGGTCAGGAGGGCTTCTCCTCCGACTCGTCGCTCCTCTACCACCGTCACCTGCCAACCGCGATCGTGGCGGCGGAGGAGCACGATCCGCCGGCCTGGACGCGCTCGGCCAACCGCCCCCTCAAGCCCCGCCACCTGCGCACCCACAAGCTGGACGCGGGCGGCGCCGACCCGGTGCTGGGGCGGCAGCCGCTGCTGGCCAACGACGACGTGCGCATCTCGTACGTCGTGGCCGACCGCCCGTCCCCGCTATACCGCAACGCGATCGGCGACGAGTGCCTGTACGTGGAGTCGGGCACCGCGCGGGTGGAGTCCACGTTCGGGACGCTCGAGGTGGCCAGCGGCGACTACGTGCTGATCCCGACCTCGGTGATCCACCGCATCGTGCCGACCAGCGACCTGCTGCGGCTGCTCACCATCGAGGCGACCGGCCACATCGGACCGCCGAAGCGGTACCTCTCGGTGCGCGGCCAGTTCCTGGAGCACTCGCCGTACTGCGAGCGGGACGTCCGCGGCCCCGGCGCCCCGCTGCTCGTCGAGGACTCCGATGTGGAGGTTTACGTCCAGCATCGGCGGGGCTGGACGCGGTACGTGTACGCGCACCACCCCTTCGACGTCGTCGGCTGGGACGGCCACCTGTACCCCTGGGTGTTCTCCATCCACGACTTCGAGCCGATCACCGGCCGGGTGCACCAGCCGCCACCGGTACACCAGACGTTCCAGGGGCCGAACTTCGTGATCTGCTCCTTCGTGCCGCGAAAGGTCGACTACCACCCGCTCGCGATCCCGGTGCCGTACAACCACCACAACGTCGACTCCGACGAGATGCTCTTCTACACCGGCGGCAACTATGAGGCGCGGCGCGGCTCCGGCATCGAGCAGGGCTCGATCTCGCTGCACCCGGCCGGCTTCACGCACGGACCGCAGCCGGGCGCGCCGGAGCGGGCGATCGGTGCCGACTACTTCGACGAGCTGGCGGTGATGGTCGACACGTTCCGGCCGCTGGACCTCTGCGAGCCCGCACTGTCCTGTGAGGACACCGGGTATGCCTGGACGTGGGCGGGGCGCAGCACGGGCTAGCGCCCGGTCACCCCATGCGGGTGAGGAGGGTGAGACCGGCGACGGCGGAGACGATCGCGAGCACCAGCGGCCAGGGCGTGCCGACAAACGCGTACAGCATGATCAGGCACGGCCCGGCCGACACCGCGAACGTGGCCAGCCGTCCAGGCCGCCCGCCGAACCGGTCGCCGCTCGGCAGCCGGCCGATCAGCACGCCGAGCGCGAGCAGGCCGACACCGCCGATCACGCCGGCCAGCAGCTGCGAGCTCGCGCCGCCGGCCGCCGCCACGAACGCCACCAGGATCGCCGTCACCAGGCTGTGTGCCGCGCCGAACACCACCAGCGGCCGGATGCGCTCCACGGGCCGCTTGGCGGCCGGCTCGGGTGCGGGCTGGAACGTCGGTATCGGCTGGAACACCGCGTTTTCGGAGACCCGATCCAGCGCCTCCGCGTACCGCCGGCGATCCAGCCGCACGATGCCCGGCTCGTCAGCCGCGTTGGATAGCGTTGGGTCGAGCTCAAGCGCCTCGTGGTACGCCCGCTCGGCCAGCTCGAAGCGGCCCAGGCGGCCGGCCACCAGCGCGAGCACGAGGTGGGCCAGCGGGTCGCGCGGCGCCAGCTGAGCCGCCCGCCAGGCCGCGTCGATGGCGGTCTGGCCGTTGCGCGAGTCGGCCAGCACGGCGGCGGCGCTGCGCTGCGCGTACGGATCGGCGGGACCGAGCCGCAGGACCTCCTCGGCCACGGCGGCGGCCTCCCCGAAGCGGCGCAGGTCGGTCAGGGCCATCGCGCGGCTCACAAGTGCCGGTACGTCACTGGGAGCGGTGGCGAGGGCCGCATCGGCAGCCTGGAGTGCTTCGTCGGGCCGCTGGGCGGCGAGGTGGACGCTGGCCAGCGTCGCGTGCGCCGCGGAGTGGTGCGGATCGAGGGCGAGGGCGTCGGCCAGCTCCCCGGCCGCCTCGTCGTAGCGGCCCAGATCCGCCAGCAGTGCGGCGCGCTGCACGTAGCTGTCCGGAGTGGCGTCCCGGTCCGATGGCGCATCGCTGGGCACGAGGCCGAGCCTACGTCAGCGGGTGTACACAACCGCCACCGCGAGACCCGCCAAGCCCTCGCCTCGCCCAGTAAGGCCTAGTCCGTCAGTAGTGGTGCCGGAGACCGTGACAGTGGCCCCCACGGCGGTCGAGAGCGCTGCCTCGGCCTCGGCCCGGCGCGGCCCGATTTTCGGGCGGACGCCGACCACCTGGATCGAGACGTTTCCGATCTCGAAACCGGCCGCGCGTACCCGGCGGGCGGTCTCGGTGAGCAGCGCGACCCCGGAGGCACCGGCCCACTCGGGTCGGTCGGTGCCGTAGTTGGCGCCGAGGTCGCCGAGGCCGGCGGCGGACAGGAGCGCGTCGCAGGCGGCGTGCGCGGCGACATCGCCGTCGGAGTGCCCGGCCAGGCCGTCGACGCCCGGCCACTCCAGCCCGGCCACCCAGCAGGGCCGCCCGGCGGCGAAGGCGTGCACGTCGGTGCCGATACCCACCCGAGGAATGATCACGGCTGCTGGGCCAGGAGCAGCTCGGCGATCAACAGGTCGAACGGCCGGGTGATCTTCAGTGCGTGCTCGTGTCCGGGGACGCAGGTCACCGGTACCCCTGCTTCTCGACCAGGCCCGCGTCGTCGGTTAGGGAATCGGCGGCGCTGGCGTGCGCGGCGGCGAGGACCGATCGCCGGAAACCCTGCGGGGTCTGTACCGCGCGCAGCGCGGACCGGTCGACCGTGCCGAGCACGACCTCGTCGGCGCCGACCTCCTTGACGGTGTCGACCACCGGGAGCACCGGGATGACGGCGGCGCTGCCGGCGCGCACGGCGGCCGCCACGGACTCGACGAGCGACGGCGGCGCGAGCGCCCGGGCCGCATCGTGCACGAGGATGATGTCTGGCCCTTCGGGGACCGCGGCGAGCGCGGCGGCCACGGACTCCTGCCGCTCGGCCCCACCCGCCACAACGATCACCGGTGCCAACGGCGCGAGCAGCGAGCGCACGGCGTCGACCTCGGACGGCGGCGCGGCCACGACGATCGCGCTCACGGACGGCGCGGCGGCCACGCGCCGGACAGCGTGCACCAGCATCGGCTCGCCGCCGAGATGGCGGAGAGCCTTTGGACCGCCGCCGCCCAGCCGCACCCCGGCCCCGGCCGCAGGAACGAGGACCGCGACGTCACCGCGCGGATTGAGCTGCGCGGTCACGTCGCGGTCCCCGTGGATAAGTTGTAAACGGGTCAGCCGGAGAATCAGGCCTCGGTGAGCACTTTGTCGAGGAGGATCTCCGCCTCGTCCTTCGTGCTCTTCTCCGCCAGGGCGACCTCGCCGACGAGAATGTCGCGAGCCTTGGCCAGCATGCGCTTCTCGCCAGCCGACAGGCCCCGCTCGCGCTCCCGCCGCCACAGGTCCCGGACAACCTCGGCCACCTTGAGCGGGTTGCCGGAGGCAAGCTTCTCCAGATTCGCCTTGTAACGCCGCGACCAGTTGGTGGGCTCCTCGGTGTGCGGAGCACGGAGGACGTCGAAGACCTTACCCAGGCCTTCCTCGCCGACCACCTCACGCACGCCAACGATCTCGGCATTCTCGGCGGGCACCCGCACCGTCAGGTCACCCTGAGCGACCCTGAGGACGAGGTACTGCTTTTCCTCGCCCTTGACGACCCGAGTCTCGATTGCCTCGATGAGTGCGGCCCCGTGGTGGGGGTAAACAACGGTCTCGCCGACACTGAAAACCATAGGTTCGAAACCCCTTTCGCTGTGTCTAGGGTAACACGCTCAGGCACCGATGTCCCGTCCCGGTCCTGACCGTTCGCGCAGCTCAGGGGCCCTGTGAGAGGCCTTTCTCCAGCTTGACAGGAGGTTTCCATCGACCATCCGCCACGCAGAGTAATCCTCAAATCAGCACTGCGCGACGCCAGCGGTGGCTCCGGGAGCCACCGTAAGGACCGATGCCCCCTAGCGGTCCCACCCCTCGGTGAGAGACCCTAAAGGTTGACCCCGATCGACTTCGCGACGCGCGGACTGGGGGACATGGGCAGCATGGGCAACGGCAATGGGGCACCCCGCCCGACGGCGGCGGACGCTCTGAGGGTGTGCCCGACCTGCCCCCAGAGTGGGGCGTTGTGGTCATCCCCGACGACTTGAGCGATCTCGCCGAGGAGTCGGCCGTGGTGCGCAAAGATCTGCGCCGCCAGGCTCGCCGCGACACGTGGCGCCGGCGGCTCGGGTGGCCGGTCCGCGGCGGCGCGACCCCGTCCTCTCTGCGCATCCCTTTACTGATCATGTCGGTGGCCGTCCTAGCGACGCTGACGAGCCTCTTCGCGGTCGCCTGGCCAGGCCGGCAGCAGCCCCTTCCACCGCCGGTCGCCCGCCAGTCCGGCAGCCCTCCGGCACCGAGCCGCACCGTGCCGGCCCTCGACCTCATCGATGTCGACGGATCACCGGTATCGCTGCGCGGCCTGCTCCCGGCTGCCGTGATGCTCACCGACGGTTGCGACTGTACGAGGCTTGTCGCCGACACTGCGGCCGCCGCCAAACCGGGCGTAACGGTAGTCACGGTCACAAAAACCTCCCCGCCGCCACCGCGTGCCAGCACGCCGCGCGCGCCCGACTTGGGAGCGCCGAGCGTCCGCACACTCGCGGACCCGACCGGCGAGCTGCGCGGCAGCCTCCAGCTCGGCACTCAGGGCACCGGCCAAGTGGCCACCGTGCTGCTCGTGGCCCGGACCGGCGAGATCATCTCCACGGTGCCGGCCGCGCAGACCATCGAGCAGTTCCGCAGTGACCTCGTCAAGCTCTCCTGAGACCGTCACTTTACGGCGATGACCTGGACGCCTATGTCCGCCGGCTCGGGACCCGGCCGGTGCACCTCCACCACGACGATGGTGTCCGCCGCGATGTACTGGAACGTGTTGAGGTTGCCCTCGCAGTCGAGCTGGTAGAGGATCTCGCCGTCGGTCGTACCCCGGACCCGCACGGACAGGTCGCCGGGGCCGAGGCAGACGTACTGGAGCCGGTACTCGCTGCCTTTTTCTGACGGGACCTCCATCACGGAGGACTCGTTGGGGTCGAGGCGACCGACCGAGCGCTGGACGGTGTTGGCGAATTCGGGCAGGTAGCTGTCTGAACCGTTGTCCACCTGCTCAGGTGCCACAGGCTCGGGCAGCGCCACCGGTGGGGCGGTCGGGATGGGCTCGGCCTCGACCGTCGGGTCGGCGGCCATCCACCAGGCGGTACCGGCGGCGAGCACCAAGGCCGCGCCGGCCACCAGCACAGCGAGGCTCAGCCGCCCGTCGGTCCGGTCCACGCTCGCACTGTAGCGGCTACGTGTGCTGTAGGAGAGCGGCGTAAAGCGTGAGTCCGGGGCCGAACGCGAGAGTCACCACCCATCTGGGCGGATCGGGCCGCTGCCGCATCGTCTCCAGGATCAGCAGCACGGTGGGCGAAGAGCAGTTGCCGTACGCGGACAGGGTGGCCCGTGAATCGGCGAGCGCGTCCGGGGGCAGGGCCAGCTCGCGTTCCACCACGTTGAGGATGCGCGGCCCGCCCGGGTGTACCGCCCAGCCGTCCACATCAGACAGCGTGAGGCCGTGCCGGGAGAGCATGCCGTCGACGAACCGGCGTACGTGCAGCGACAGCACCTGCGGCACGCGTGGCGAGAGCCCCATCCGGAAGCCCATGTCGGTGACGTCCCAGGTCATGTGGTCGACCGCGGACGTATCCGTGACCGAGGCGACCTCGCGGACCGCGTACCCCCCGGTGGTGTCGCCGGGAACGAGCACCGCGGCGGCCGCCGCGTCCGAGAAGAGCGCGTGGGCGACGATCTGCTGGGTGTCCACCCGGGCCGAGGCCGGCTGAAGGTGCAGGCTGGTCAGCTCGTTGCAGAGGATAAGCGCGGGCCGCCCGCGGGCGATCACGAAGTCGGACGCGGCGCCGATGGTGGGCATCGCCGCATAACAACCCATGTGCCCCACGAAGAGCCGTTGTGTGTCGTTTGCCATGCCCATGTCCCGGGCGAGCAGGATGTCCAGTCCGGGCGTGACGTAACCGGTGCAGGAGCAGACCGCGAAGAGCCCGATCTCCGAGGCGGAGACGCCCGCGTCGACCAGCGCCCGGTCGACCGCCTCCTTGCCAAGGGCAGGGCCTCGATGAGGTACCGGTTCATGCGGCGCTCGGTCGGCCAGCCGGAGACGTCCTCGATGAGCGGGTTGGCGACCGCGTGGCGGGTGAGTACGCCGGCGTTCGCGAAGATCCGCTCGGCGAGCGCCCTGGTGGCCCCTGAGTAGTGGCCGGCGAAGAAGCCCCGCCACAGCTCGTCCTGGTGCGCCTGGGCCGGCGTCGCAATGCCCAGCCCGGCGATCGTTGCCTGACTCACTGTGGCCGCCTTTCGTTCGCGCCCAGGAAGCTCCTCTTCACGCTCACCACCGCGGGGTGGTCCCCTCGCGGTCCGGGTCGCCGCCGATCGCGGCCACGCCCAGCCAGTCCGCGCACACGTCGGAGGTGGCCGGGTGCAATGAGCCGCAGCGGGCGTCGCGGTAGAGCCGTTCGAGCGGATGGCCGCGGCGCGTGGCCGAGGTGCCGGCCGCCTCCAGCATCGACGCCGCCACCTCGGCCGCGGTCGTACCGGCCAGCAGCTTCGCGCGCCACACCCAGCGGTTGGTCTCCTCGGCGCCGGGCTCCTCGTCGACCCGGCGGGCGGCCTCGGCCACGACCAGGCGGGTGGCCGCCACAGCCGCGTCTGCGCGCCCGATCCGGGAGCGCACCGACGGAAGCTCGGACACCCCGCGCTTGACCACGTGCTCGACCGCCGCGTCCACGGCGGCCTGGGCGACTCCTATGTACACGGCCGCGTAGCTCGCGATCAGCCAGTGCGGCATGAGCTGTGCGACGACCAGGGCCAGCCCCTCGACGCCGCCGAGCAGCGTGTCGTCCGATACGACCGAGTCGATGTGCAGGTCGTGCGAGGCGGTGGCGCGCATGCCGAGCGCATCCCAGGTGGGCTCGACCTTGAGCCCGTCCACGGTCGCGGGCACCAGGAACTGCGACACCACCGACTGGTCCGACGCGCTGCGGGCGGCCACCAGGTACGCGTCGGCCTGGCCCGCGCCGGAGCAGAACGTCTTGGCGCCCTTGATGTGGTAGCCGCCGTCGACCGGCTCGTAGACGGTGGCGAGTTGGGACAGTCGGGAGCCGGCGCCGCGCTCGCTCATCGCCACGCCGTACCACGAGCCAGCGGCCGCCTCGGCCAGCATCCGGTCGCGCGCGGCCAGCGCCTCGTCGGGTACGCCCAGCGACTCGGCCACCTCCTCGGTGACCGCGCTCAGTGCGCCGGTCACGGAGGCGTGCATGTTGAAGACCAGGGCGGTCGCCCCGTTGCCGCGGGCCAGCTCGTACGCGACGGCCGCGTACTCGGCGAAGGTGGCCTCGCGGCCGCCCAGCCGGCCCGGGACCATCAATCCGAACAGTCCCGCGGCCCGCAGGTCGGCGAAGTCTTCGACCGGAAACGTGCCGTCCCGATCGTGCTCCGCCGCCCGTGCTGCCAGTCGCGGCGCCAACCGCCGCGCAGCCGCTATCGCGTCACCCGCCATGACCCTGCCCCTCTCGTGGCCGCTAGCCTCCGTCGCCTTGGCCGTTCTTGATGCCCCGTCCCTGGTAGAGGATGGCCGCCGACCAGGTCGGAACGATCCGGCCGCGGCCTCGACCCGCACCGGCCAGCCAGCCGGCCAGTGCAGACACGGTCGGGCGCACGCCGCGAACGGCGAGTGCCACACCATGCCGAGCGCACTCGCGCTGTAATACCCGCGGATCCACGAAGAGTGCGGGGTCGTGCAGGCCGCGTGGTACGCCGTGGACGCGCTCGGCGAGCGTCACGGCGACAAGCCGGGCCAGTGCGGTGGAGTTGATGGTGTCGAGCACGAGCAGGCCGCCGGGACGCAGCACGCGGCAGGCCTCGGCGACGACTCGGGGCATGTCGGGGACGTGTTCGAGGATCTCGCCCGCGGCGACGACGTCGGCACAGCCGTCCGCCAGCGGTCCGGCCCCGGCGTCGGCTTGGACCGGCGTTAGGCCGTGCGCGGCGGCCTGCTCCAGGGCGGACCTGGTCAGGTCCACTCCGATGTGGCGGTAACCCTTTCCGAGCAGGTGCGGGGTGAGGAGCCCGCCGCCGCAGCCCAGATCGACAAGGATTGCTCCGGGCCGGGACGCCGGCGGCACGAGTCGCGCCCGGGCGGCGGCCAGCCAGTGGAGCATCGCGAAGGCGCCATCAGGCCGCCACCATTCCCCGGCAAGATCGTCGTACTGCCGGGGATCGTTGCGCGGCAGGATGCGCATGGCTTTGAGCGTGGCACGACTCTCCGGTAACGGCCAGACTTCCCGATATGCGTACACCGTGGGGTCTCCTCCGCGCGAGCCACCCGGAGCCCGGCGCGGCCGTGACCGCGGCCGCGATCCTCCTCGCCATCGGCGCCGGACACGACGCCGCCGGCGCCGCGCTTGTCGGCCTCACCGTGCTCGCCACCCAGCTCGCGGTGGGCTGGACCAACGACTGGCTGGACGCCGATCGGGACAAGCTGGTCGCGCGGAGCGACAAGCCCGTGGCGACCGGCGCGGTGAGCCGGCGGGCGGTGGGCATCGCCGGGCTGATCGCCGCCGTCGCCACCCCGGTCGTCGGGCTCACGCTGGGCCTGCCGGCCGCGACCGCCATCACCGCCGCGCTGGTCAGTGCGCTGCTCTACAACTGGCCGCTCAAGTTCACGCCGGCTTCGGTGCTGCCGTACGCGTTCTCGTTCGGCACACTGCCCGCGTTCGTCATCCTGGCCCTGCCGGACGCGCCAAGGCCGCCGCTGTGGATCGTCGCGGCCGGTGGGCTGCTCGGCGCCGGAGCGCACTTCGCCAACGTGTTGCCGGACCTCGACGACGACGCCCGCACCGGCGTGCGCGGGCTGCCGCACATGATCGGGCCGGCGTGGTCCCGGGCGGCCGCCGCCGGGCTGCTCTTCGGGGCGACGCTCACGCTTGTCTTCGGGCCGCCCGGACGCCCCAGCTGGTACGGCGTCGCCGCGATCGCCGCCGCCGTCCTGGTCCTGACCGCCGGTTGGTACGCGGGCCGCCTGGCCTCGTCGCGCGGCGCCCGCCCGGTGGCTGTCTTCCGCGCCGTGCTGGTGGTGGCCCTGATCGACGTCGTCCTACTCATCACCAGCGGCCGCGTGGTCTGAGCCGGGCCGTCTGACTCCCGGTGCGAGCCGGAGGCCACAACTGGCGGGCCTGGCGCGAATGGACGATCGCGGGCAACTACGCTGACCCCGGTCAGACACCGACAGGGAGGACCGACGTGAGGCGCTCGATGACGCTGCTGGCCTGCGCGGCCATGGCGACCGCCCTGCTGGCATCGGGGTGCAGCGCAGGACAGGACGCCGAGACCGCCGAGATGGTGCCGGCGGTGCCGGGTGCCAACGACGACGTCCCGTCGTCCGGCGGGGCCCTGTCGGTCCGCAACGCGATGGTGGTCTACCACGCCGGGGGTTACGAGGCGGGCGCCGACGCCCCGCTCGACCTGTCGATCTTCAACGGCATGGACCAGCCGGTCACGGTGACCGTGACGAGCCCGGACGCCAGGTCGGTCACCCTGGTCACCGGGGCGAAGGGCACGCCGTCGCCGTCGGCCTCGCCGTCGCCTACCGCGACCGCCACCCCTCGGCCACCCCGTCCGCGACAGCCACCCCTTCGGGCACGGCGACCGCGACGCCCACCGGTGCGCCGACGCCGTCCGCGGAGCCGACCCCGACCGCCGCGCCGCCCGCCCCGCCGGCGACCGTCCGGATCGACGCTGGCAGCTTTGCGGCGCTCACGCCGTCCGGCGCGCAGTTCCTCCAGCTTCTCGGCCTCAACGAAGAGCTGAAGTCGGGCAAGACGATCACGCTGGTCTTCGACTTCGGCGATGACAGGAACCTTGAGTTGGAGGTGCCGGTGGGCGTACCGCTCACGCCGGTGCCGCGGGGCTCGGCCGAGACGGACGAAGGCGGGCACTGATCACGGTTTCGTCGCACCTGCCGGCTACCGTGCCCGCGTGACGACGTCGAGATCGATCCCTCGGGGCCGGCCAAGACCCGCGCCGCCGCCCGTGAGCCGCGCCCGGCGTATGAGTGCGACGCCTGCGGGCACCAGCCGCCCAAGTGGGTCGGCCGCTGCCCCGAGTGCGGCGAGTGGGGCTCGATCGTCGAGTCCACGGTGACCGGCCCGATGGCGGCCGGCCGCGTGGTGAGTTCGCGCATGCCGGCCGAGCCCGCGCGGCCGATCGCGGAGATCAGCGCGACCCCGGCCCGAGCCCGCCCGACCGGGGTGACCGAGCTCGACCGGGTGCTCGGCGGCGGCCTGGTGCCCGGCGCGGTGGTGCTGCTGGCCGGCGAGCCCGGCGTCGGCAAGTCGACGTTGCTGCTCGACGTCGCCCAGCAGTGGGCGGCCGGCGCGGGCAGCCCGTCGCTGGTGGTCAGCGGCGAGGAGTCGGTGAGCCAGGTGCGCCTGCGGGCGGAGCGGATGGGGACGCTCCACGAGCGGCTGTACCTCGCCGCCGAGAGCGACCTGAGCGCCGTCCTGGGCCATCTCGACGCGGTCAAGCCGGGCCTGCTGGTGCTCGACTCCGTACAGACCATCGCCACACCCGGCACCGAGGGCGTGCCCGGCGGGGTCACCCAGGTCCGGGCGGTCACCGCCGCGCTCGTCGCGGTCGCCAAGGAGCGTGGCATCGCCACGATCCTGGTCGGGCACGTCACAAAGGACGGTCAGGTGGCCGGCCCGCGGGTCCTGGAGCACCTGGTCGACGTCGTGCTGCACTTCGAGGGCGACAAGCACTCCTCGCTCCGGCTGGTCCGCGGGGTGAAGAACCGGTTCGGCGCAGCAGACGAGGTAGGCTGCTTCGAGATGCACGAAAGCGGCATCTCCAGCCTGCCCGACCCGTCCGGCCTCTTCCTGACCCGCTCCACCGAGGCCGTGCCGGGCACCTGCGTGACGGTGGCGATGGAGGGGCGACGGGCCCTGGTCACCGAGGTACAGGCGCTCATCGGGGCGGCGGTGCCCGGCTCACCCCGCCGCACGGTGTCCGGGCTGGACAGTGCCCGCCTCGCCATGGTGCTGGCGGTCCTACAGCGCCGCACCGACAGCCTCAAGCTGCACGACCGGGAGGTTTTCGCCGCCACAGTCGGCGGCATCCGCGTGGTCGAGCCGGCCGCCGACCTGGCCGTCGCGCTCGCCGTCGCCTCCGGCGGGCTGGACCTCGCCGTGGCCCCGCACCTGGTGGCGATCGGCGAGGTGGGGCTCACCGGAGAGGTCCGCCGGGTGGGTGCCGTACCCCGCCGGTTGGCCGAGGCGGCCCGACTGGGCTTCACGTTCGCGCTGGTGCCGACGGGTTGCGGGCCGGATGCGACGGGCGTACGCACAAAGGGCATACGGGTCGTCGAGGTGGCGAATGTGCGGGCGGCGCTAAAGTGGGCGGCACGCGCCTCAGCCGAATAAAGTAGCGCACGTCTATATGACCACCGGTTAGTCGACGTCACGCTACGGATCTGCCGCCGAACCGCAACAGCACAGGTCGGATGACGGTCCGTAGACTATGCCCGTGCCGATCGACCGCGATGCGAACAGAACCGCCGCCAGCCTGGCCGGCCGCGCGGGCGTGGTCGGCTCGCCCGCGCGCACAGTGAGCGCTGGAGCGGCCCCGCGCCCGGCTCGGCCAACGGCGCAGCCCCGGGAGGTGATCCACTGCGCGCCAATCTGGCGTTGATGGCGCCAGGCACCGCCCTGCGCGACGGGTTGGAGCGGATCCTCCGGGGCCGCACCGGCGCGCTGATCGTCCTCGGCCACGACAAGGTGGTCGAGTCGCTGTGCACCGGCGGCTTCCCTCTCGATGTCGAGTTCTCCGCCACCCGCCTCCGCGAGCTGTGCAAGATGGACGGTGCGGTCGTGCTCTCCAGCGACGGCACCCGCATCGTGCGCGCGGCGGTGCACCTCATGCCCGATCCGTCCATTCCCTCGGAGGAGTCGGGCACCCGGCACCGTACGGCGGAGCGGGTCGCCAAGCAGACCGGCTTTCCGGTCATCTCAGTCAGCCAGTCCATGCGGATCATCGGGCTGTATGTGAATGGGCAGCGCCACGTCCTCGACGACTCGGCCGGGATCCTGTCCCGGGCCAACCAGGCGCTCCAGACGCTGGAGCGCTACAAGCTGCGGCTCGACGAGGTCTCCGGCACGCTCTCCGCGCTGGAGATCGAAGACCTGGTGACCGTGCGCGACGCGGTGGCCGTGGTGCAGCGGCTCGAGATGGTCCGCCGGATCGCCGACGAGATCGCCGGATACGTCGTGGAGCTCGGCACCGACGGCCGGCTGCTCGCCCTCCAGCTCGACGAGCTGATGGCCGGCGTCGACGCCGACCGCACGCTGGTCATCCGCGACTACCTGCCGGCCGGGCGCAAGGCCCGCACGCTCGACGAGGCACTTGTCGAGCTGGATCTGCTCTCCGCCACCGAGATGATCGACCTGGTAGCGGTCGCCAAGGCGATTGGCTACCCGGGCGCCTCCGACTCGCTCGACGCGGCGGTCAGCCCGCGCGGCTTCCGGCTGCTGGCCAAGGTGCCGCGCCTGCCGGTCGCGGTGGTCGACCGGCTCGTGGGGCACTTCGGGAGCCTTCAGCGGCTGCTCGGCGCCACGGTCGAGGACCTACAGGCCGTGGACGGCGTGGGCGACGCACGGGCCCGCGGGGTGCGCGAGGGCCTGTCCCGCCTGGCCGAGGCCTCGATCCTGGAGCGGTACGTCTAGGAGCTTTTTAGCTCAGGGTGAGCCGGACCGGGGCGCTCAGGTCGGTGCCGAGGCGGCCGAAGAGCTGGTAGTCGCCAGGACTTGGCGCGCTGCCGTTGGCCGCGCCGTTCTGGCAGCCTGTGCTCTGCCGGCCATTCCAGGTGACCTGAAACTCCATCTCCAGGTTGCGCGGGAACGGCTTCGGGTCGGAGCCGCGGTAAGTGCTGCACCGGTCGGACGACCAGATGACCTGCGCGCCCTTCTTGATGTAGATCTCCTGCTCGTCCGGGCCGACGTCACGGGTGCACTCGCGGCTGGACTCGTTCTTGATCCGTAGCTTGATGACGATCGTCTGACCAGCGGGCGCGTCGGTCAGGCTCGGCACCGGCGTGACCTTGATCTCGTCGTCGGTGCAGCCGCCCGGCGGTGGCGCGGCGGGCGCGCCGGTCGTGGCCGGGGGCGGCGCGACCGGAACCCCGGTGGTCGGCGCCTGCGTCGGTGACAAGGTCGGAGACTGCTCGGCGTCCGGCGTGGACGGGGCCTCACTGGTGCTCGGGGTCGGGGTGCTGGTGGCGCCCGTCTTGCTCGCCCCGGAGCCGCCACCGCCACGACACGTCGTGAAGAGCACTAGGAGGACGATGAAGAGGGCACCGAGCACAATGGCGCGACGCCGCCAATAGACGGCGGAAGGAAGCGGACCAACCGTCAGTCTCATGATGTCCTCACGGTATCGGGGTGGACCGCGAGGATCCTGCCGACGCGCCGCCTCAGGGCGTGTTTCAGAGGATTGCCGGCGCGGGCCGGGGTGGGGGCCGACCTAGAGGTACGTCTTGCGTTGGTGGATCGCGTGGGCGCCGGCGACGCGGTCGAGGAAGAGCAGGCCGGCACAGTGGTCGATCTCGTGCTGGAGGGCGCGGGCCTCGAACGCGTCGGTGGCGAGCCGTACCGGCTCCCCGGTGCCCGGCAGGGCGGCCTCCACCACCACCCGCGCGGCTCGCTTCACGTCGCCGGTGAGGTCCGGCACGGACATGCAGCCCTCGCGGCCGGGCCGCCACCGGCTGGCCTCGACCACCTTCGCGTTGCACAGGGCGAACGCGCCGTGCACCGTGGCCGCCTTCGGATGCCCGCTGACGTTGACGACGAAGACCTGGGCGGAGACGCCTACCTGCGGCGCCGCCAGACCCACGCAACCGGGCGAGACGCGCATCGTGGCCAGCAGGTCGGCGGCGAGGCGCACGACCTTGGGGTCGCTCGGGTCGACCTCGGGGCCGGGCCGGCTCAGCACGGGGTCCGGCGCGGTGACCACCGGTAGTACCTCCCCCGCGTCCCCGAGCGCATCCGGAGTCCAGCCGTGGAACGGGTCGCTCACGCTGCTGTCGCTCACAACACGTCCGTTTCGGTGGGCCGGAACGTGACCTCGACGTCCAGCCCGGCGGCGACCTCGGCGAGCCGCTTGGCCACCGCGTCGGCCGTACCCGGCGGGAGGTCCACCTCGGCGACAAGCACGTAGAGCGGCCCGGTCAGCCGGGTCGTGAGGTCCGTGATGTTGCCGCTGGCCTCGGCGAGCACGCGGGTCACCGCGGCCACGATGCCGAGGCGGTCGGCGCCGTGGACGCTCATCAGGTACGGCTCGCCGGCCCACGCCGCTTCGCCCCCGGCGCGGACCTCCCGTACCGTCGCGAGAAGCCGGCCGCCGGCGGCGAGCGGGTCCAGCGCGGCCTCGACCTCCGCGGCGCCGGGGCCGTTGCAGACAAGTGTCCAGGTGAAGTGGCCGCGCAGGCGGGTCATCGTGGAGTCGGTCAGGTTCGCACCGAGCCCGGCGAGAGCCTCGGAGACGCTGGCGACAATGCCCGGACGGTCGTGGCCGATCACCGTTATCGCAAGATCGCCGCGGGACCGTGGGGCGTCTTCTTGGGGTGCTGTCACGGGTGGAGTCTGCCCGACGCTCGGAGGCGTGGCAGGATCGACCCGCTGCGTTTGCTGGCGGTGCTCCTCGCGTCCGGGGCCTGCGACGCGACGAGCGCTCCCGAGGAGTGGAATGCCTGAGACCGACCTGGCCGACGCGGCCATCGAGTGGTTCGACGCGAACGCCCGCGACCTGCCCTGGCGGGCACCGGGCACGAGCGCGTGGGCCGTGCTGGTCAGCGAGATCATGCTCCAGCAGACGCCGGTGGCTCGGGTGCTGCCGTCGTACCAGGCGTGGCTGGCTCGCTGGCCGGAGCCGGCGGCCCTCGCGGCGGACACGCCCGCGGAGGCGATCCGGATGTGGGGGCGGCTCGGCTACCCGCGCCGGGCGATGCGGCTGCACGAGTGCGCTGTGGCGATCGTGGCGCGGCACGGCGGCGACGTGCCCACCGACCTCGACGCGCTGCTGGCACTGCCGGGCGTGGGTGCGTACACGGCGCGCGCTGTGGCGGCCTTCGCGTACGGGCAGCGGCAGCCGGTGGTGGACACGAACGTACGGCGGTTCGTGGCCCGGGCGAGCCGCGGCAAGGCGGACGCCGGTCCCACGACCACCCCCGCCGACCTGGCCGACACCGAGGCGCTGCTGCCGATCGAGCCGGGCCGGGCGGCGCGGGCGAGCGCGGCGTTCATGGAGCTGGGTGCGGTGGTGTGCACCGCGCGGGCGCCACGCTGTACGGACTGCCCTGTGGTGGAGGTGTGCGGCTGGCGGGCGGAGGGCCGACCGACGCCCACCGGGCCGACCCGCCGCCCACAGCAATACGCGGGCACGGACCGTCAGGTTCGCGGCTTGTTGCTGGCCGTTCTGCGGGAGGCGGACGGCCCTGTACAGGCTGGGCAGCTGGACCTTGTGTGGGCCGACGCCGTGCAGCGTGACAGGGCACTGCGCAGCCTGCTGGACGACGGCCTCGTGTCGCCGGCGGGCGATGGCCGGTACGCGCTGGCCGGCGAGGCATAGCGAAAGGGGCGGCCCCCGATCTGGGAGCCGCCCCTTCTAGCTGTCGCTGCCGTTACTCGGCGGCCTCAGCGGCGCTGCCAAGGTCGGCCGGCACCGCGTCGGGCACCGCGACCGGCTTGTCCGCACCGCGGAACACCAGCTTGGACTTGTCCACGTCGGCCGGGTCGCCCTCGCAGTCGATGACGACGATCTGGCCGGGCTTGAGCTCGTTGAACAGGATCCGCTCGGACAGGTTGTCCTCGATGTCCCGCTGGATCGTCCGGCGCAGCGGCCGAGCACCCAGGACCGGGTCGAAGCCCTTCTTCGCCAGGTACTTCTTGGCGTTGTCGGTGAGCTCCATGCTCATGTCCTTGTTCCGCAGCTGGGTCTCGATCCGAGCGATCATGATGTCCACGATCTCCAGGATCTCCAGCTCCTTCAGCTGGTGGAACACGATGGTGTCATCGATCCGGTTCAGGAACTCAGGCCGGAAGTGCTGCTTGAGCTCGTCGTTGACCTTCTGCTTCATCCGCTCGTAGTTCGACTCCGAGTCCTCGGATGCCTGGAAGCCGAGCGAGACGGCCTTGGCCACATCCCGCGTGCCCAGGTTGGTGGTCAGGATGATGACCGTGTTCTTGAAGTCCACGATCCGGCCCTGACCATCGGTGAGCCGACCGTCCTCCAGGATCTGGAGCAGGGTGTTGAACACGTCCGGGTGTGCCTTTTCGATCTCGTCGAACAGCACCACCGAGAACGGGCGACGGCGGACCTTCTCGGTCAGCTGACCACCCTCGTCATATCCGACGTACCCGGGGGGTGCACCGACGAGACGAGAAACCGTGTACCGGTCGTGGAACTCGGACATGTCCAGCTGGATCAGCGCGTCCTCGGAACCGAAGAGGAACTCCGCGAGCGCCTTCGACAGTTCCGTCTTACCGACGCCGGACGGGCCAGCGAAGATGAACGAGCCGGAGGGCCGCTTCGGGTCCTTCAGCCCGGCCCGCGTACGCCGGATGGCCTTGGAAACCGCCTTGACCGCGTCTTCCTGGCCGACGACCCGCTTGTGCAGCTCGTCTTCCATCCGCAGCAGTCGCGACGTCTCTTCCTCGGTCAGCTTGTACACCGGGATACCGGTCCAGTTGGCCAGAACCTCGGCGATCTGCTCGTCGTCGACCTCACTGACGACGTCGAGGTCCCCGGCCTTCCACTCCTTCTCCCGCTGCGCCTTCTGACCCAGCAGCTGCTTTTCCTTGTCCCGCAGCTGGGCGGCCCGCTCGAAGTCCTGCGCGTCGATCGCGGACTCCTTGTCCCGCCGCACCTGCGCGATCCGCTCATCGAAGTCACGCAGGTCTGGCGGCGCGGTCATCCGCCGGATCCGCATCCGGGCACCGGCCTCGTCGATAAGGTCGATCGCCTTGTCCGGCAGGTACCGGTCCGAGATGTACCGGTCGGCGAGGGTGGCCGCCGCGACGAGCGCGGCGTCGGTGATCGAGACCCGGTGGTGGGCCTCGTAGCGATCACGCAACCCCTTCAGGATCTCGATGGTGTGGGCCAGGGAAGGCTCACCCACCTGGATCGGCTGGAAGCGCCGCTCCAGCGCCGCGTCCTTCTCCAGGTGCTTGCGGTACTCATCCAGCGTGGTCGCGCCGATGGTCTGTAGCTCACCCCGCGCCAGCATCGGCTTCAGGATGCTCGCGGCGTCGATCGCGCCTTCGGCGGCACCGGCACCGACCAGGGTGTGGATCTCGTCGATGAACAGGATGATGTCGCCGCGGGTGCGGATCTCCTTGAGGACCTTCTTCAGCCGCTCTTCGAAGTCACCGCGGTACCGGGACCCGGCGACAAGTGCGCCCAGGTCCAGGGTGTAGAGCTGCTTGTCCTTCAGCGTCTCCGGGACCTCGCCCTTGACGATCCGCTGCGACAGGCCCTCGACAACGGCGGTCTTACCCACACCGGGCTCACCGATCAGGACCGGGTTGTTCTTGGTACGACGGGACAGCACCTGCATGACCCGCTCGATTTCCTTCTCCCGCCCGATCACCGGGTCGAGCTTGCCCTCTCGGGCAGCCTGGGTCAGGTTTCGACCGAACTGGTCCAGCACCAGCGACGTGGACGGCGCCGCCTCACCCGCGGCCGCACCGGCGGCGGCGGGCTCCTTGCCCTGGTAGCCGGACAGGAGCTGAATCACCTGCTGGCGCACCCGGTTGAGGTCGGCGCCAAGCTTCACCAGCACCTGGGCGGCGACGCCCTCACCCTCGCGGATCAGGCCGAGCAGGATGTGCTCCGTACCGATGTAGTTGTGACCAAGCTGCAACGCCTCACGAAGCGAGAGCTCCAAGACCTTCTTGGCCCGCGGCGTGAACGGGATGTGCCCGCTCGGCGCCTGCTGACCTTGGCCGATGATCTCCTCCACCTGCTGGCGGACGCCCTCCAGGGAGATGCCGAGGCTCTCCAGAGCCTTGGCAGCGACGCCCTCACCCTCATGGATGAGACCCAACAGGATGTGCTCCGTGCCGATGTAGTTGTGGTTGAGCATCCGGGCTTCTTCTTGAGCCAGGACGACAACCCGCCGCGCTCGGTCGGTGAACCGCTCGAACATGCCCTCGTGCTCCTCACGTGCCGTGCGCCATGATCTTGGCGGGGCCAGCGCCGGGGACGCCCCGTCGGGGCGACCGTGTCAATACTCTATCGCCGCGGACCGACTGTGCTTGTGCCGTGCGTGCCGGAGTGGCCCACGTCCGCGACCTTTTCCCCAACTGTGCGCGCTGGGGCGCTGTTCCCCCCGCCTTGACCGCTACGCGGAGAGCGAAATCCACAGCTCACCTACGCGGCCATCCACAGCCTGTGGACAACGTCGTCCACTCCTGTGGACAACGCGGCGGGGGATCGCGGGTCACGGGCGGATGGCCGCCTCGACCCACTTCGAGGAGCCAACGCCGAGGGCCTCCCGCGAATTCCGGCCGAACTCGCTGGAGGCCCTTGATCTGTTTCGACGTGACCCACGCAACCCGGCCGGTCGCACGGCGCCGCCGGCCGAGAAGCCCGCCGCCCGGATGCGGGCGGGCCCGCGGCGCACAACGCCACGGGCCCGTTGCCGGGTCAGGTCGCGACGGCGAGGCTCAGCGGCCAGCCTTCGCGTGGTACTCGTCGACGATCTCCTGCGGGATCCGGCCTCGGTCGGAGATCTCCTTGCCTTCCTTCTTCGCCCAAGCACGGATCGCCTTGTTCTGCTCGCGATCAGCTGCCGCTCCACCGCGCCCCCGAGCGGCACGACCACCGACCACGACCCCGCCGCGCCCGATCTTTGAACCGGCCGCAGCGTATGGGCCGATTGCCTCCCGCAATTTGTCGGCGTTCTTCTTGGACAGGTCGATCTCGTACTGAACGCCGTCGAGCGAGAACTTGACGGTCTCGTCCGCGTCGCCGCCGTCCAGGTCGTCGACCAACTTGTGAATGATCTGCTTGGCCACGGGCCGCTATCCTTCCGAGCAGGGTTCCTCCCGCAAACAAGAGAACAATAGCTTGGAAGGCGCTCCACCCGTCAATAGGATCGAAGAAATCTACTCGGGGCGGACCAGCGGGTACAGGATGGTTTCCCGAATACCTAGCCCGGTGAGCGCCATGAGGAGCCTGTCGATTCCCATTCCCATGCCGCCCGAGGGGGCATGCCGTATTCCATGGCGCGGAGGAAGTCTTCGTCCAACCGCATCGCCTCGTCGTCACCCTTCGCTGCCAACTGGGCCTGCCGGACCAGCCGCTCCCGCTGCTCGACAGGATCGACAAGCTCCGAGTAGGCCGTGGCCAGCTCGAAGCCGAACCCGTACAGGTCCCACTTCTCGGCGAGGCCGGGCTGGTCACGGTGGGCCCGGGTCAGCGGGGACGTCTCCTCGGGGTAGTCCCGCACGAAGGTGGGGAGCACGAGGTTTGGTACGACGAGCTCCTCGAAGAGTTCCTCGGCGAGTTTGCCCGGTCCCCACTTGGGCGACACGGCCAGATTGTGCTTCTCTGCGTACTGAACGAGCCGCGCCATGTCCGTACGGACCGTTACCTCCTCCCCGAGCGCCTCGGAAAGGACCCCGTAGAGGGTCACGGAGCGCCACTGGCCGCCAAGGTCGTACTCAGCGCCGTCGACATGCCTAACAACATAGGACCCAAAGGTCGCACGCGCGGCTTCCTGTACCAACTCGCGGGTCAGCGTGGCCATCGTGTTGTAGTCGGCGTACGCCTGGTACGCCTCGAGCATCGCGAACTCGGGAGAGTGGGATGAGTCAACTCCCTCATTCCGGAAGTTGCGGTTGATCTCGAAGACTCGTTCGATCCCACCAACCACACAGCGCTTCAGGAATAGCTCTGGTGCGATTCGCAGATACAGATCGGTATCCAACGCATTGCTGTGAGTTACGAATGGCCGGGCCGCCGCGCCGCCGTGCAGCAACTGAAGCATCGGCGTCTCGACCTCCAGGTAGTCACGGGAGTGAAGCGAGTCACGCAGGCTGCGCATCACCGAGGCCCGCGTCCGGACCGTCTCCCGCGCCTGCGGGCGCACGATCAAATCGACGTACCGCTGCCTCACCCGCGCTTCCTCGCTCAGCGGGCGGTGTGCCACCGGAAGTGGGCGAAGCGCCTTCGCGGTCATCGACCACGAGTCGGCGAGCACGGAGAGTTCACCCCGGCGGCTCGTGATGACCTCTCCGGTGACGCCCACGTGGTCACCGAGGTCGACGAGGCGCTTCCATTCCTCGAGCCGCTCGCTGCCGATCCGGTCGAGCGAGAGCATCGCCTGAAGTTCGGTACCGTCGCCTTCCCGGAGCGTGGCGAAGCAGAGCTTGCCGCTGTTGCGGATGAAGATCACCCGGCCGGTCACGGACACGGTGTCGCCGGTGGCGGTGTCGGTGGGGAGTTCGGCGTACCGCTCCCGGAGCTGCGCGAGCGTGGCAGTGCGGGGGTAGCTCAGCGGGTACGGCTCCACCCCGTCGGCGAGCATGCGGTCCCGCTTCGACCGGCGCACCCGCATCTGCTCGGGAAGGTCCTCGGCGGGGTCAGCGGCAGCAGGAGTCGACTCAGTCACGGCACAGCTTTCTCAATTAAGGAGACGGATTCGCCACGAGGGTACTCGTACCCAGGGTGCGGGTACGGTCATTAACCGATGGCTGATCAAACTCAGGCCCTGTCCTTCGGGGCCGCCGCCGCCGAGTACGACCAGTTCCGGCCCAGCTACCCCGTCGAGGCGGTGCGGTGGGCGGTGGGCACGCCGCCACCGGCCGATGTCGTCGACCTTGGCGCCGGCACCGGCAAGCTGACCCGGGTGCTCCTCTCGGCCGGATACCAGGTCATGCCGGTCGAGCCGGACGAGGGCATGCGCGCCCAGCTCGCCGCGTCGACAGAGGGCGTGGCCGCGCTGGCCGGCTTCGCCGAGTCCGTCCCGCTGCCGGACGCGGCCGCCGATTCCGTGGTCGCCGCGCAGGCGTACCACTGGTTCGACCGGGAGCGCGCCCACCCCGAGATCGCGCGGCTGCTCCGCGCCGGCGGCCATTTCGGCGCGATCTGGAATCATCGCGACGACCGCGAGCCGTGGGTCGCCGAGCTTTCCCGCATCACCCACGACATCGCGGAACACCGGGGCCAATTCGACCCCGAACCGACCGTGACGCTGGAGCTGAGCGACGCGTTCGGGCCGGTCGAGCGCAAGGAGTTCACCTATCGCGAGCCGCGTACCCCGGAGGGCCTCGTCGCGATGATCTCGACTCGCTCCTACTTCATTACCGCCGCGCCGGAGAAGCAGGCCGAAATCGTGGCAGGCGTACGCGAGCTCACCGCGACCCACCCCGACCTGGCCGGGCGGGAGAGCTTCGACGTGCCATACCGCGTGATCGTCTTCCGGGCTCAGGTGTTGCGCTCGTAAACCATCCGCAGGCCGATGAGCGTGATCATCGGCTCGTGGTGGGTGATCGTGCGGCACTCGTCGATCACGACCGGCGCCAGCCCGCCGGTGGCGATCACCGCCCGCAGCGGCCCCAGCTCCTCGGACATCCGGTCGATGATGTGGTCGATCAGGCCGGCATACCCGAAATACATGCCCGCCTGGAGGCACTCCACCGTGTTTTTGCCGATCACGGAACGCGGCTTTGCGGGCTCGACCTTGCGCAGCTGGGCCGCCCGCGCGGCGAGCGCGTCGAAGGAGATCTCGATGCCGGGCGTGAACGCACCGCCGAGGAACTCGCCCCGGGCGCTGATCACGTCGAAGGTGTTCGTCGTACCGATGTCGACCACGATCGAGGGCCCGCCGTAGATCGTGTAGGCCGCGAGCGTGTTGACCACGCGGTCCGGGCCGACCTCTTTCGGGTTGTCGATCGCCAGCTGCACACCTGTCTTCACGCCCGGCTCGACGATGACGGTGGGTACGTCGCCGTAGTAGCGAGTCAGCATCATGCGCAGCGAGCGCAGCGCCGCGGGCACCGTCGAGCAGGCCGCGACCCCCGTGATCTCCACGGCGTCGCCGGCGAGCAGCCCCCGGTAGATCAGCCCCATCTCGTCGGCGGTCGAGCGGGCGTCGGTCTTGATCCGCCAGGAGTGGACCAGCTTGTCCCCGTCGAAGGTGGCGAGCACCGTGTTGGTGTTTCCGATATCTATACAGAGCAGCACGCGCTACCTCTTACGGACGCAGGTCCACAGCGATATCCAAGATAGGCGAGGAATGGGTGAGGGCTCCCACCGAGAGGTAGTCGACGCCGGTCGCCGCGTACTCCGCCGCCACCGCCAGGGTGAGCCCGCCCGTGGCCTCCAGCTCGGCCCGGTCGCCGACCGCCGCGACCACCTCGCGCAGCAGGTCGGGTGACATGTTGTCGCAGAGCAGGAAGTTGGCGCCGGCTTCGACGGACTCGACCGCCTCGGCCACGGTGGTCACCTCGACCTGCACGGGCACGTCGGGAAAGAGCTCACGCACCCGCCGGTACGCGGCGGTCAGCCCGCCGGCGGCCAGCTTGTGGTTGTCCTTGATCATGGCGACGTCGTACAGGCCCATCCGCTTGTTGGTGCCGCCGCCGGCCCGCACCGCGTACTTCTCCAGCGCCCGCAGGCCCGGCGTGGTCTTGCGGGTGTCGAGCACGGTCGCCTTGCTCCCGGCGAGCTGGTCCGCCCAGGCCCGGGTATGTGTCGCCACCCCGGACATCCGGCAGAGCAGGTTGAGCGCGGTCCGCTCGGCGGTGAGCAGGGATCGGGTGGGGCCGGTCACCGTGGCCAGCACCGCGCCGCGGGCCACCCGCTCGCCATCCTGGGTCCGGCTTTCCCATCGGGTACGGGCGTCCGTCTCCTCGAACACCGCCGCGGCAACCGCCAAGCCGGCGACCACACCGTCTGCCCGAGCCACAATGTCGGCCGTGTCCACCTGCTCGTCCGGGATGGTGGCGACGCTCGTCACGTCGAGGCGAACGGGGCCGAGATCCTCGTCGAGCGCGGTGCGCACGACGCGCGCGACATCGACGGGGTCGAGCCCGGCCGCGCGCAGGGCCACGATCGTGTGCTCTTTCACAGCGCCTTCCTCCCGGCTCCGTCGCGACCGCCACCGTGGACGGCCTCGGCGGGACGCTCGCCCGCCGCGCCATCTTCCCAGCTCTCGCTGACCTCGCCGTCCGGGCCGATCGCCCCGAGCAGGTGACCTCGCCACTCGTCACTTGCCGAGGGGAAGTCTTCGCGCCAGTGGCAGCCGCGCGTCTCCTCCCGGCGGTCCGCGGCCGCGACGAGAGCGGATGCCACCGTGAGCAGGTTTGTCGCCTCCCACGAGGCGGTGCGCGGGGTGCCACGGGTACCACCCAGCCGGGTCAGCTCCTTGGCGGCGACGGCGAGCGAGTTGGCCGAGCGCAGCACGCCGGCGCCCCGGGTCATCGCGTCCTGGAGCGGGACCCGAGCCTCCTCACCCACCACCCAGCCGGGCGTACTCTCCACCGGCGCGGGCTCCGCCTGCGGTGGGAGGTCATGCGCGATGTCCTCGGCGATCCGGCGGGCAAACACAAGCCCTTCCAGCAGCGAGTTGCTGGCCAGCCGGTTTGCGCCGTGCACGCCGGTGCAGGCCACCTCGCCGCACGCGTACAGGCCGGGGATCGAGGTACGGCCGCGCAGGTCGGTGCGCACGCCGCCGGACGCGTAGTGGGCGGCTGGCGCGACCGGGATGAGGTCGACGGTCGGGTCGATGTTGGCGGCCAGGCAGGCCGCGGTGATCGTCGGGAAGCGGTGCGGTACGTCGGGCAGGTGACGGGCGTCGAGGTACACGTGGTCGGCGCCGGTAGCGAGCATGACGCGGTGGATCGCTTTCGCGACCACGTCGCGCGGAGCCAGCTCGGCCAGCTCGTGCTGCCCGACCATGAACCGCTCGCCGTCGCCGTCGACAAGGTACGCACCCTCCCCGCGCAGCGCCTCCGAGATCAACGGGCGCTGCGTCTCGTGGATGTCCCCACCGACGAAAGAGGTCGGATGGAACTGCACGAACTCCACGTCGGTGACCACCGCGCCGGCCCGCAGCGCGAGCGCCACGCCGTCGCCTGTGGAGACCGAGGGGTTGGTGGTCGCGGCGAACATCTGGCCCATGCCGCCGGTGGCGAGCACGACCGCCCGGCTCAGGATCGCGCCGACGCCATCCTCGCTGCCCTCGCCCAGCACGTGGAGCGTGATGCCGCAGGCCCGGCCGTCCGCCGCGCGGAGCAGGTCGAGCACCAGCGCGTGCTCGACGAGGCGGATCCAGGGGTCGCGGCCGACGGCGGCGTGCAGGGCCCGCTGTACCTCGGCGCCTGTCGCGTCACCGCCGGCGTGCACGATCCGGTTGGCCCGGTGGCCACCCTCGCGGGTGAGCATCAGCGAGCCGTCCGCGTTGCGGTCGAACTCGGCGCCGAGGCGGATCAGCTCGCGTACCCGCAGCGGCCCTTCCTCGACCAGGACGTCGACCGCCGCCGGGTCGCATAGACCGACGCCCGCGACGAGCGTGTCGGCGGCGTGTGCGGCTGGCGTGTCGAGCGGGTCGAGCACCGCAGCGATACCGCCCTGCGCCCAGCGTGTGGAGCCGTCATCGATATTGACCTTGGTAACGACGGTGACGTGCAGGCCGGCCTCGCGCAGGTGCAGGGCCGCGGTCAACCCCGCGATACCGGAGCCGACCACCACGACGTCGGTCGTCTCGTACCAGCCCGGGTCCGGCGCACCCAGCCGGTGGGGCAGCACGGGCAGTGCAACATCCATCCGACCAGTCAACCACCGCGTGCCCGCGCACGGCGCGGACTGTGATCAGGGACTAGTTCGGGGCTAAGGTCTGTTTCAAAATCCTTGCCGGGCTGCGCCGGGTCCAGACGACGACCGGCGGCGCCGGGCGTAAGGCCGCATACAACACCGGTATGCGACCTTGCGCCCGTCTTGCCGGATCGCCGCCTGGACCTCGGCTCGCCTCGACAAATCTTTTGAAACAGGCCTTAGTTCTCGTACTGGATCGGGAGGCCGTTGATGCCCGCGCCCTTCAGCGAGCGGTTGACCTTCCGGTCACTCAGCCAGAGGTAACAGCGGACGCCCCGGTTGCCGCCATTCCACTCTTCCTCGTTGCCCGGCAGCGAGACCACGCCGGTGCGGTACTTGAGGTTGCCGTCGTTGGGCACGGCCGCGTACTTGGCGATCACCTTGCGGCACTCGTTGTGCAGCTTGTCCCAGTCGGCGCTCTTGCTCGGGTAGTTTCCCGCGGGAGCGCCGTAGACACCGGCGAACTCGCTGTTGTGGTCCTTGGTGCACTGGACCGCCGGCATCGTGTCGATGCTGCTGTCACGGGCCAGCTTCACCTGGTAGCAGCCGAGCGAGAGGGGCGAGCCCGGCTTGAGCGCGCCCTTGAGGCTGCCGCTGCGGCTTGTGGCGTCGCCGTTGTCCTCGACGTTGGTCACCTCGGTCACGTCACACCGGAACCACCGCGAGCCGCCGCTCCACGCCTGCGGCGACGGCAGCACCACGCCCAGCCACAGCCGGCCGCCGCGCCAGTCGCTGCCCACGTACTCCTTTGTCTTGGCGTCGCACTCCGCGTAGGCAGCGCGGATCTCGGGCGACCCCTTCGCCGGTGGCGCGGACCCGCTCGCCGCACTCCCGGTGAACTCGCCGACGTGGACGGTCTCGAGCCGGTGCGCGGACCCGCAGTCGACGGGGGCGAACGAGGTCAGATAGCCAATGTCGGCGTAGTCGCCGCTGTGGCAGACCTCGGCCGGCGGCACGAAGGGCGTGGGCTCGGAAGGCGCTGCCCAGTCGTCGGCCAGATCGCCGTCGACGCCCGCGGGATTGCCGCACCCGGAAAGCATCAGTGCGGTCGCACCGCCTAACGCGATCGCGGCGATCCACCGTCGCATCGTGCGTCCTCCCCAAGGGCACAGCTTTCCGGACGGCCGAGCATACGTCACCCTGACCAAATCCGACTTCCCGCAATACAACCGGCGAGTGACGTCCCTCAAACTTACGCCGCGGCCACGACCTCGACAGCCGCATTGTCGATGAGCCGGGTGCTGCCCACCCACGCAGCGACGAGCAGCCGCCCCGGACCCTCCGCCGGTGCCGGCCCGAGATCGGGGTCGGTGAGCAGGAGATAGTCGAGCTTGGCGGTATCCGAATCGAAGGTGGCGCGGGCGACCGCCTCGGCGTCCCGCCCCTGGGCCGCGGCCTCGACGCCGGCGCGCAGCGCGGCCGAGAGGGTCTGCGCGGCCTGCCGCTCGGCCGGGGCCAGGTACCGGTTGCGGCTGGACAGCGCCAGGCCGTCGGGCTCGCGCACGGTCGGCACACCCACGATCCGCACCGGCACGTCGAGGTCGCGCACCATCCGCCGCACGAGCGTGAGCTGCTGGTAGTCCTTTTCGCCAAAGAACGCCAGGTGGGGGCGGGTGACCTGGAGGAGCTTGAGCACCACGGTGAGTACCCCGTGGAAGAACCCGGGCCGGCTCGCTCCCTCCAGCCGCTCGCCCAGCGGGCCCGGGTTGACCCGGACCATCGGCTCGCCGGACGGGTACATCTCGGCGCGGTCGGGGGCGAAGACCAGGTCGACGCCGGCCTCCGCACAGATGGCGAGGTCCGCGTCAAGGGTGCGGGGGTACCGGTCGAAGTCCTCGTTGGGCCCGAACTGGAGTGGGTTCACGAAGATCGTCGCGATTACGTGGTCGGACTGCTCACGGGCGGCCCGCAGCAGCGCGCGGTGCCCCTCGTGCAGGGCGCCCATCGTCATCACTACACCCACGGTGCCGGTCATCGCGGCGCGCGCCCCAGCCAGGTCGTCCCGGCTGTGTACGAGTGCGGTCACGCCTGAACCTCCTGCCGGGGCGTGGCGAGCACGTCGAGAAGGCGCTCGGCGTCGATCGGTCGTAGCCGGCCGGCGGCGATCGCCCGGTCGGCGGTGCGGCGAGCCATCGCGACGTACGCGGGTACGGAGTCGGGCGCGACGGCGGTGAGCCGCTCGAGGTGTCGCGCGACGGTGCCGGCGTCACCCCGCGAGACAGGGCCGGTCAGCGCCGCGTCGCCGTACCGCAGGGCGTTGTCGAGGGCGGCTCGCAGCAGGGGCCGAGCACGTTCTCCGGACGTACCACCCCGGCGTCGCGCAGCCGGTCGGCCGCCTCGTTGACGAGCGTGACCAGGTGGTTCGCTCCCTGCGCGAGCGCGGCGTGGTACAGCGGCCGGTCGGCCTCGGTGACCCACTCAGGGGTGCCCCCAGATCGGCGACGAGCCGGGTGGCGAGCGGGCGCAGCCCGAGCGGGGCGGTCACGCCGTACGCGGTACCGGGCAGCCGGGACAGGTCGTCACCGGTACCGGCGAAGGTCATCGCGGGGTGCAGCGCGAGCGTGCGGGCGCCCTGCGCGGCGGCCGGTGCCAGCACGGCGAGCCCCTGCGCGCCCGAGGTGTGCGCCACGACCTGCCCCGATTGGAACGGCAGGTCGGCCACCAACGGGCCGATCGCATCGTCGGGGACGGCGATGAGCAGCAGGTCAGTGGCGGCGCGGGCGACCTCAGCGGGCGACACGCGCGCGGTATCCGGCAGGAGGCGGGCGATGCGCGCGGCAGATGCCGGCGACGAGCCGGAAGCCGCGACGACCGTGTGGCCCGCGCGGGCCAGGGCCGCGCCCAGCACAGCGCCGACGCGCCCGGCCCCGATGACACCGACGATCATGACCTTGATCCAGTCCTCGTGAGGTTAGGTACCGGTCAACGTCAGTATGCGTCCGTGTTAACTCACCCTCACAGCGCCTGTGAAGGTTTTCACGAGCGCCCCTGCCTGGGTTTACGCGCGGGATCGTAGGGTTTGGTCGTGCCGGCGGCTGACGTGCCCGTGACCTGGCGGGAAGCGATGGAGGAGGCCCTCTACGGGCCGGGCGGCTTCTTCGTGACCCGCGCGCCGGCCGCGCACTTCCGGACCAGCGTGCACGCCTCCCCGCTCTTCGCCTCGGCGATCCTTAGCCTTGTGTCCTATGTGGACGAAGCGCTGGGCCGCCCGGGGCGGCTGGACGTGGTCGACATGGGCGCGGGCCGGGGCGAGCTGCTGGCCGCGCTCCTGCACGCCGCACCACCCGAGCTGGCCGGGCGGCTCGCGCTGACGGGTGTCGAGCGTGCACCCCGGCCACCGTCCCTGCCTACGCCCGTGGCCTGGGAGTCTGCACCCCCGTCGGGCATCGTCGGGGTCCTGCTGGCCACCGAATGGCTCGACAACGTGCCGCTCGATGTCGTAGAGGACGGCCGGTACGTGGTTGTCGACCGGTCCGGGGTGGAGTCACGCGGCGCCCCGGTCGCCGCACCGGACCTCGAGTGGCTCTCCCGCTGGTGGCCGGACGCGCCGCGCGCCGAGGTGGGTGCGTCGAGGGACCGGGCCTGGGCCGGCGCGGTCGCCGCGGTGGAACGCGGGCTGGCGCTGGCGGTCGACTACGGCCACGTGCTCGGGGAGCGGCCGCTGGGCGGGACGCTGACCGGATACCGAGCCGGCCGGCAGGTGCCCCCGGTACCGGACGGGACCTGCGACATCACCGCGCACGTGGCGATGGATTCCGTGGCCGAGGCCAGCGGGCGGCCGTACACCCTGGTCTCCCAGCGCAAGGCACTGCGTGCGCTCGGCGTGGACGGCGCCCGGCCCCCGCTGGCGTTGGCCTCGACTGACCCCGCGGGTTACGTGCGGGCCCTGGCCTCGGCGTCGGCGGCCGCGGAGCTGACCGACCGAGCCGGCCTGGGCGGCCATTGGTGGCTGACGCACCCGATCGGCGTGGACCAATCCTTCGTTACCGGCCTGGCGTGGGACGATGACGGGCATGACTGACCTGCGTGAGGTCACTGTCGGCACCGGGAGCGGGCTGGATACCGCGGACATGGTGCTCAACATCGGGCCGCAGCACCCGTCCACCCATGGCGTGCTGCGGTTGAAGCTCGTGCTCGACGGCGAGCGGGTGGTCTCCTGCGAGCCGATCGTCGGGTACATGCACCGGGGCGCGGAGAAGCTCTTCGAGGTACGCGACTACCGGCAGATCATCGTGCTGGCCAACCGGCACGACTGGCTGTCCGCGTTCTCGAATGAGCTCGGTGTGGTGCTGGCCGTCGAGCGGCTGATGGGGCTCGAAGTACCCGAGCGGGCAGTGTGGCTGCGCACCGCGCTCGCCGAGCTCAACCGGGCGCTCAACCACCTCATGTTCCTGGGGTCGTACCCGCTGGAGATCGGCGCGATCACGCCGGTGTTCTACGCGTTCCGCGAGCGCGAGACGCTCCAGGCGGTCATGGAGGAGGTCTCCGGTGGCCGGATGCACTACATGTTCAACCGGGTGGGCGGCCTGAAGGAAGAGGTGCCGGCCGGCTGGACGCGGCGGGCCCGGGAGGCGATCGGGCAGGTGCGGCGCCGGCTGCCCGACCTCGACAACCTGATCCGCCGCAACGAGATCTTCCTCGCCCGCACGGTGGGCGTGGGCGTGCTGCCGGCCGCCGACGCCGCCGCGTACGGTGCGTCCGGTCCGGTCGCGCGGGCGTCCGGGCTCGACTTCGACCTGCGGCGGGACGAGCCGTACCTGGCGTACGGCGAGCTGGACGTGCCGGTGGTGACCCGCACGACCGGCGACTGCCACGCGCGGTTCGAGGTGCTGCTCGACCAGGTGTTCGTGTCGCTGGACCTCGCCGAGCGGTGCCTCGAGCGGGTGGACCAGATCACCGGCCCGGTCAACGTGCGGCTGCCGAAGGTGGTCAAGGCGCCGGAGGGGCACACGTACGCGTGGACGGAAAACCCGCTCGGCGTCAACGGGTACTACCTCGTGTCGCGCGGTGAGAAGACGCCGTGGCGGATGAAGCTGCGCACCGCTTCGTACGCCAACGTGCAGGCACTCAGCACGCTCATCCCGGGCTGCCTAGTGCCCGACCTCATCGCCATCCTGGGCTCGATGTTCTTCGTGGTCGGCGATATCGACAAGTAGGGACTCAGCGGTAGGGGTCGTCCTCGTCGCGGTATCGGCGGCGGCGCCCGGCCGGCTCGCGCTCCGGCGTGCCCCACTGCTGGCCCCACGACGTAGTCGGCTCGATCCCGCCGGCCGGCAGCGCGGCCGGCGCACTGGGCCGCTCCCAGCGGTCCTGCGTCCACGGGGCATCCTGCCCGCCACCGTCGCCGTAGCCTCCGCCACCCCACTCCGGGTCGGCACGGTACTCGTCGCGGCGAGGCTCCTCGCGGCGCACCGAGGCCCAGCGGTCCTCGATCCGCATCTCGCTGCCGCTCTCGTCCTGGTGCATCGCGGCCCGCCGCTCGCCCATGCGTAGCTCGCGGCCGCGGTCGTCACTGCGTACCGACGCCCACCTGTCGCCCGCGCGCATCCCGGTCCAGCGACCGTCGTCGCCGCCCGCGTCGGCGTCGCCCCGCTCGTACGGCCGTGGACGGCGACCATCGCCGCCGCGCAGCCGCTGCTCGGACCAGGACTCCTCCTCCGGCTCGGCGGCGCGCCGGCCGCGGGCCGGTGACCGTGGCGCGGGCGGGGCGGACGCGGGCCAGTCGCCGTACGACCCGTTGCCCCCGTAGGACTCGGCGGAGCCGTACCCGTTCGACCCGTACGACGTCGCGCCGTAGCTCTGTCCGCTCGGGTCCGGGTCGTCGCCTTGGTCGACGATCGTCTGCCGGGTCGTGACCTGCACGGTCTCGGTGTGCCGTACGACGCCCGGGACCCGCGCACGGCCGCCAGCGTGGCCGGCCGCAGGCGGCTGCGGGATCGCGGCGTGACCGGCGACGGCTGGTGCCTCCTGCTGCGGGTACCCGGCCCGGCCGTACCCCACCTGCGGCGGCTCCGCGGCACCTCGGGTCGCCGGCGGAGGCGGCGCGGCCTGTCCACGAGCGGCGTCCAGCTGCATCTGCATGCGCAGCGCCTGCACGGTCTCGTTGAGTGTCTGGAGCTTCTCGCCGAAGGCCTTGTGCGTGGCCCGCGCGGCGGTCTCGATGTCGTTGCGGACGTCGCCTCGCAAGGTGTCGATCTCTTCGAGCAGGGTTTCTTCCAGGTCGATACGCACAGTCTCGGCGTCGCGCCGCAGTGTTATCGATACCCCGATGAGCACGATGGCGAACACGGCGAGGACGGCGGCCACCCGGAGCACTCCAGCGCTCTGGCCCACCAGCAGCAACAACGCCGCCAGCGGTGCCAGGCCCACCCCGACCCAGAACGCAACCGTGAGCAGCTGCCGCCCCGGCCGCTCAGACTGCGGTGCGGAGGCCGGCATGGCTGAGGAGCCTACCGATACTTCCGGGTAATCGGAACGGCCAGCCCTGGAATCCGAGGGCGGGCTCTCCGCGGACGGAACGGTCACATGAGCACAACGAGGAAGCGGACCAAATCACCCTGAGCCAGGGCGAAACTCCACGATTGGTACCACGCCGGAGGGCCTATACGGCGGAACGGTGCGGGAGCCATTTCCCGCACCGTTCCGGTAAACGCACTGCTGAGCGGTGGATCAGCCGACAGCCAGGGCACCGTCCGAAGAGAACACCAGGCCGACGCTGATCGTGCCGGTGGTGAGCGCCGCCTTCGTCTGCGGCCCACCGGCGTCCAGCGAGCTGAACGAGCCGGCCTTGAAGGCGTAGACCTCCTCAAGACCCTTCTGGCACTTCGGCCGCTGCGGGCACTCCGGCGGCCCGCCCATGACCGTCGCCGTACCGGAGCACTTGGCGGCCAGGTCGGAGATCGTCTTCAGCCCGTTCTTGTTGGCGAACTCCACGGTGACCGCGAACGCGTTCTGGTCCTGTGCCGCCGACGGCGTACCGAAAACGAGACCGGCCTTTTCGCCGACCGCCTTCAGCCCGTCCATCGTCTTGTCCAGGTCGGGCGACGAGATCGCCGCCGCACTGGCGCCGTTGACCTTGCCGTTCAGGAAGTCGGCGAGCGTCGCCGCGTACTCCGGCACGACCTGGATCTCGCCCTTCTCCAGGGCCGGCTCGTAGAGCTCACGGTTACCGATCTGCTGCACCTTGGGCTGGTATCCCGCCGCGGTCAGCACGATCCGGTAGAGCTCGCCGAGCGTCTGGTTTTCGCTGAAGTTTGCCGCGCCGATGGTGATCGGGCCGCCCTGGCCCTTGGTGATCCCCGTCGTGAGCGAATTGGCCGCCGCGAACTCCTCGGCCGCCACCTTGGGCGTCTTGCGGTCGACGTCGACCGCCTTGTTGAGCTCGATGAGCTTGGTGGTGTCGAGGGCTGCCGAAACCTTGTCGAGTGCGGCGATCAGCTCCGGCTTGGACGCCTTGGCATTGATGGCCGGCACGATGTTGTCGGTGTTCTGTAGCTTCTTGTCGTCTTCGAGGACCACGAGCTGGCTGCCCGCCACTGGCGCACAACCGGCGCCGGCGCCAGCACCGGCGGTGGCCGGTGCCTCGGTGCCCGATGACCCCTCATCCCCGCAGCCCGCGAGGATCATGCCTCCGGCGAGGGCGCATACCGCACCCAGCACCAGACGTGTACGTGCGCGCAAAAATCTGCCCGCCTTCCGTGTCCCGGCGCGACCCTATGCGGGCCGGCCGCGTGTCTGGCGGACGACGGTCTGGTGCCGCCCGCGTATTCAGCCAACATGGTGGCAGGAGGGACCGACAACAAACCGCGACGGTTGTCACCGGATCGTCATGGTCCTATGTGTCGCCGCTCACGCCGATCCGGTCGCCGCCGCCGCCCGGCGCGCGGCCCGTCCCCGGGCCTTGCGCAGGGGCTTCGGGGTGACCGCCCGCTCCACGACCGCCAGGACCGCCTCGACAAGAATCGCGAGCAGCGCGACAAGGATGCCACCGGCGAGGATCTGGCCGCCGGCCACCGCCGTGCCGAGGCCGAACCCCGCGCTGATGATCTGGCCGAGCCCGCCGCCGTTGACGAAGGAAGCCAGCGCGGCGGTCGCCACCACCTGCACCGAGGCCGTACGGAAGCCGGCGGCCAGGTACGGCACCGCGAGCGGCAGCTCGACCCGACCGAGCACCTGCCACCCGGAGAGCCCCATACCCCGCGCCGCGTCTCGTGCCTCGGGATCGATGGACCGCACACCGGTGTACGCGTTGGCGAGCAGCGGCGGCACCGCGAAAACCGCCAGCGCCACGATCACCGGTGGCTTGCCGAAGCCCAGAAATGTGAGCGGCAGGATCGTGAGCAGCGCGACCGTGGGGATGGCGAGCGTCAGGTTGGAGATGAGGACGACAGCGCCGCCACCCCGGCCGGCGTGGCCTAGCCACATGCCGATCGGCCACGCCACCAGGCAGCCGAGCACGACGGCCGCCCCGGAAATCCACAGGTGCTCGCCGAGCCGGTCCAGGACCCCGCCCGGGTTTGTCCAGTTGAGCGGGTCGTTGAGCCAGATCACTGCCTGCCCGATGGGGTTGTCCGCCATCATCGCGCTATCCTCCGGCTCCACGGGGTGAGCAACCGGCCGGCGGTGGCCAGCAGCAGATCCAGCACGAGCGCGAGCCCGACGCACAGCACCGCGCCGGTCATGATCTCCGCCTTGTAGAAGTTGTTGCGGAAGCCACCGAGGATCAGGTCACCCAGCCCGCCCTGCCCGATCAGCGAGCCCACCGTCACAAGCGCGACCGTCGACACCGTCGCCAGCCGCAGGCCCGTGACGATGCCCGGGAGCGCCAGCGGCAGGTCGATCCGGAAAAGCCGACCCCACCGCCCGTACCCCATACCCTGCGCGGCGTCCCGCGCCTCCGGCGGCACCTGGTTGAGCCCCGCCAACGAGTTGCGCACGATCAGGAGCAGCGCGTAGAGCACGAGACCGATAAGTACCGTGCGCGGCTTGGTCGTGCCCGTGTACGGCGCGACGAAGGCGAGCAGTGCCAGCGACGGGATGGTGTACAGGACGCCGGACAGTGCAAGAATCGGCCCGGTGAGGGGGCGGTACCAGTACGCGATGACGGCGAGCGGCACTGCCACCAGCGTCGCGACCAGCATGGCCTCCGCCGTCAGCGTCGCGTGCTCGCGCAGCGCCGCGAGGATCGTGTCGGAGTTGTCCCGCACGTACTGCCAGGAGATCCAGGGGTTGCCTGGGCTTTCCTGAAGAGCCAGCCGGAAGGACATACGTGGACGTTACCGCGACGGCCGACACGTCGGCAGATAAGAAGGCCGCGCCGATAGAACTTGTCGGGATTCGGAAGCAGTATCCCGACGGTACGGTCGCCGTGGGTGACCTCAGCCTGGAGGTGCGCGCCGGCGAGCTTGTCGTCCTCATCGGACCGTCCGGCTGCGGGAAGTCCACCGTGCTCCGCATGATCAACAGGCTGATCGAGCCCACGGCCGGCCGGATCATGCTCGACGGCGAAGATGTCACGCGGGTCGACCCGGTCCAGCTGCGCCGCCGCATCGGGTACGTCATCCAGAACGTCGGGCTGTTCCCCCACCAGACGATCCGGACCAACGTCGGCACCGTGCCACGGCTGCTCGGCTGGCCACGGGCCCGGATCCGGCAGCGGTCGGACGAGCTGCTCGACCTCGTCGGGCTGGACCCGGCGAAGTATGGCAAGCGGTACCCGCAGGAGCTCTCCGGCGGCCAGCGGCAGCGCGTCGGCGTGGCCCGAGCGCTTGCGGCCGACCCGGTCGTGCTGCTGATGGACGAGCCGTTCTCGGCCGTCGACCCGATCGCGCGGGGGCGGCTCCAGGAGGAGTTCCTGCGCTTACAGGCCGACGTGCGCAAGACGATCGTGCTGGTCACGCATGACCTCGACGAGGCGGTACGGCTTGGCGACCGGATCGCGGTGCTGTCGCAGGGCGGCAAGCTGGAGCAGCACGACTCCCCTGGGGATCTGCTGGGGCGGCCGGCATCCCCGTTCGTCCGGGAGTTCGTGGGTGCCGACCGCGGCATCCGCCGGCTCGCGGTCACGCCGGTGACCCGCGACATACTCGACCCGCTGACCGGCGAGGACGGCGGCTTTCCCTCGGCCGAGCTGGGCACCTCGCTCTACGACTCGCTGGCCCAGATGCTGGTGACCAATTCGGACTATCTACGCGTCACTGACGGCGGCGAGCCAATCGGCCTGCTGACCCGCCACCGTGTGTTGAGCATCGACTACCCAGCGGAGCAGTGACGCCAAGGGACCCCCGCATCGCCACCTGCGAGGGTCCCTTGACCAGGGAGGGAAGAGCAAGCGTCAGGTCGCTCGGCCGCGCCAGCCGCCGAGGCAGGCGATGCCGATGATCCAGCCGACGAACAGCCCGTACGTCGCGCCGTTACCTGCCGCTTGGAAGGCCTTGAGCAGCGTCGGGTCGGACTGGATCAGCGCCGGGATCACCGAGGCGAAGGCGCCGGCGAAGATGTATGCGGACCACCCGGCGAAGAACTGGCTGAGTGTGCCCCGAGCCCGGGCCAGCTGTGAGCCGGGCAGTGCGTAGAGGAATAGCGCTGTGAGGACGACCACCAGGATCGCCCGGAGGTTGGTGGCGAGGAGGTCCTGCACCGGCTCATCGGAGTCGAACCGCCACGCCGGCCAGGCGAGCAGTCGCAGGAACCAGCCGCCCGCCGTGTTCGCATTTGTGTTGCTCTCGGCCCAGTCCCCGTACCAGGGGCTGCCGAAGACGAGGACCAGCACGAGCGCCGCGAGGGTACCCGCGCCCGTAGTGGTCTTGTTACGGGTGGTGGTGACAGCCATGACGCCATGAATGCCCAGCGCGCCATGGCACTCAAACCTGCCGTTATTTCATTACTTCGCTGCTTCGCCCGGGTGCTTCAGCAGGTAGTCGATGAACGCCGCGCGGAGCAGCGGCTCGGACTCCGGGTCGTACCCGTGCCCGGTGAACTCCCGCCACAGGGCCACGGCCTCGTCGATCGTCGGCCCCACGGAGTTGGGCGCGCCGTCGAGCGCACTCGCCTCGTCGGCGTCCGGCAGGTGCCTCAGCACGGACCAGAAGAAACCCACGTCCACGCGGTGCCGGGCCTGGGCGAAGGCCCGCTCCCGCAGCTCCTCAGTGGACAGGCTATCCAGCTCAGCGAACGTGGCTTCGGACATACCCCGAGCTTAACGGCCGCCGGTCCCCCACCGATCGGTGTCCCAGGGGTCCGGGCGGCCGGCGGACGGCTGGGTGGGTAGGGGCGTGGGCCAGGAGTCGGTGCGGCGCCCGCTGTCCCAGCTCGTCGACGGCGGGTCGGGCTCGGTCCACTCCTCCTCGTCCGAGTCGTTGTCCCGCGTCCGGGGTCGGCCGTAGGTCTCCACGATCCGGGTCACGACCACGCCCGCGAGCAGTACACCGCCGGCGATCGCGAGGTGGGAGATGTCCCAGCCCATCGCGTCCTCGTACCGGATGAAGAGGGTGATCAGCACGACGGCGAGGATCGTGCCGAAGACGCCGCCGCGCCGCCCGAAGGCGCTGGCGCCGCCGAGCAGGGCGGCGCCGACCGCCAACGCGGTCCAGTCCAGGCCGGGCGACGGCACCACCGGCACGTCCTGACCGGCCACGAGGAGGATGCCGCCGACCGCGGCGAGCGAGCTGGAGACCACCAGGGCTCCGCCGGTCAGCACCGCGGCCAGGCCGCCGCGGCGGTGCGCCGGGTCGGCGACGGGCCGGAAGCGGCCGACCGAGCGACGCACGGGCTTGATCATGCCGACCAGCCCGCCGAGTACCGAGACCGCCGCGACCCCGCCGAAGAGGTACAGCGCCTGGTCGGTCGGGCTGTAGTCGCCCTGGAGGTTGACCGGGCCGCTGCGCTGCTGGATGAAGACCATCGCGGCCAGCGCCCCGGCGAGGCTCACCGCCCAGCCGGGCACGTGGAACGCGGTGATGACGATCGCCATCAGCAGGCCGAGGAGGCCGGCGGCGACCACGGCCTCCGCCGAGGCGACGAGCACCCCCGATCGCCCTGCTCGGCGAAGTGCAGCGCGGCGCCGACCGCGATCGGACCGAGAGCGAGGTTGGGCGCGCCGGCGCGGAGGGTCAAACTCGCACCGATGGCGAGCAGGCCCAGGCCGGCGGCGAGCACGAGCAACTGGTCAAGGGACGCGCCGCGGACGGCAGCCGAGTCTTCGCGGTAGAGCAGGAAGCCGACCGCGCCGGCCGCGAGCAGGAGCAGGACCTCCCAGATCACGTGTACGGCCACCCGGTCGCGGCCGGGATCGCCGTGGGACGGGTCGTCGAAGACGTCGTCGAGCTCGGCCTGGGAGATGGCGCGGCGCTGGGTCAGCTCCGTCGCGTCCGGCTCGCGGAACTCGCTGGCCACTGGAAAGCTGCCGGTCTGGTACGTCGGGGTGGTGCCGAAGCCGTTGTCGGAGCCGAAGCGCGAGTCCTCGCGCAGGCCGCCGTTACCCGTACCGCCGGTGTCACGCCGCCGGTAGGCCGGCTCGTCGTACGCCATCTCGCGCGCCTCCTGTGGTCGTTCAGCCTGGCTCCACGCCGCCTAGCTGTACGGATCGGGACGCACGGCGGATTGAAGCCAGTCAGCCGCACCGTACTCGCGTATAGCCGGGGGCGTCACCCCCAGTGTCCAACCACTCGGATCGAGGGAGCCCTAGTTGTCTGACGTATCGGAATCGCGGTCGTCTTCCGGGCGCTTCGGCACGCGGCACGAACGCTCCAGCCACAGTGCCGCGCCGACCAGCGCCAGCGAGGCCGCCAGCCCAGCGGACGCAGCCGGTATGTCGTTGCCGGCCGCACGCGTGCGCTCGATAAGCAGCCAGCCCACCAGCCCCGCGTAGAAGCCGGCAAAGATCGCACCGGCCAGCGAGGAGGCCTTGGCGAGCACGACATATCGGGCCACGGCGAGCGGGTCGACCGGCTCCCGGCCGGGACGCCGCTCGATCCGCTGCCGCGTGTTGATCGCGACGTAGCCCTCCAGCACAGCGAGCGCCGCCAGCGTCACTGTGGGCAACCACGGGAGGCTGGGGATGTCACCGTAGAAGCTGCTGATCATCCACCACGCCACGGCCGCCGCGGCCAGACCGGCCACCACGAGCGTGGCGGGCCGGGTCGGACCCATACGCGGCCCCTGCGGGGTGGAGCCGCCGCGCGGTGGAGACTGCGGTTCCATTAGTCCGACTCTAACCGGAGGTCGGGCCGAGGGCCGATTGCCAGGGCGTCCGACGCGAGCGGCTCGGCGTTGAGCAGGTCGGTGAGCCAGCCATGGCCGGGCAGCTGGGCGTACGGCTGGATGTCGATCCAGGGCCGCAGGACGAACGCCCGCAGGTGCGCACGGGGTGCGGCAGTGTCAGTTCGGGATCGTCGCTTGTCACCGGCTCGCCCTCGTCTGACCAGACCGCGATCACATCGACGTCCAGCGTGCGGGGCCCGAACTGGCGGTCCGGATCGCGGACCCGGCCGGCCTTCTCCTCCAGCGCCCGCGCCCGGTCCAGCCAGTCGCGCGGCGTGGCGGCCGCGTCCTGCACCAGCAGGGCGGCATTCAGGTACGGCGGCTGGTCGTCGTCGCCCCACGGTGGCGTTTCGTACACCCCGGAGGCGACCAGCAGCACGCCGTCGAGGTCCCGGACGGCCGCCTTTAGGTGCCCGATCCGGTCGCCGAGGTTGCTGCCCAGCGAGAGCAGCGCCCGGGTCACGGCCGCCGCCGCGTGATCGTGACGGCCACGTCGGCGAACTCGTGCGGGATCGGGGCCTGCGGTTTGTGCACGGTGACGGTGGCCGCCCGTACCCGGGAGTCGGCGAGGCAGACCTCGGCCAGCCGCGTGGCGAGCGTCTCGATGAGGTTGACCGGCTCTCCGCCCACTACTGCCACCAGGCGCTCGGCGAGCTCGCCGTAGTGGATGGTGTCGGCCACGTCGTCCGAGGTGGCGGCCGGGGCGAGGTCGACCTCCAGCACAGCGTCGACGACGAAGTCCTGGCCACGTTCGCGCTCGAAGTCGTACACGCCGTGGTGCCCCTCAGCCCGCAGTCCCGAGAGCGTGATCCGGTCGCTCATGACCCGGCCAGCCGCGGTGCGCCGGACGCGGCCCAGACCTTGAGCGCGTCGACGGTGCCGCGCACGTCGTGCACCCGTACGCCCCAGGCGCCGGCGGCCACAGCCAGCACGCTGGTGGCGATAGTGGCGGCCTCGCGCTGGTCGGCGGGGCGTGGGCTCCCGTCCGGGCCGGCCAGCAGGGCACCCAGGTACGACTTGCGGCTCGCCGCGAAGAGCACCGGGTAGCCGAGCGTGAGGAGTTCACCGAGGCGCTGGGTGAGCTGCCAGTTGTGCTCGGCCTTCTTGGCGAAGCCCAGCCCCGGGTCGATTACCAGCCGGTCGGGGCGGACCCCCGCGGCGAGGGCCTGGTCGACCCGTTGGGCCAACTCGGCACGGACCTCTGCCACCACATCGTGGTAGGTGGCCAGATCCTGCATCTGCCGCGAATGGCCACGCCAGTGCATCAGGATCCAGGGGCAGCCGGCGTCGGCGACCACCTTCGCCATGGCGGGATCGGCGAGTCCGCCCGACACGTCGTTTACAACCGCGGCCCCGGCCTCGATGGCCGCTGCGGCGACGCTCGCCCGGGTCGTGTCGATGCTCAGGGGTACGCCGGCCGCGGCCAGCTCCCGAATGACCGGCAAAACGCGGCTGACCTCGGTATCCGCGTCGACCCGCTCGGCGCCGGGACGGGTCGATTCGCCACCGATGTCCACGAGATCGGCGCCCTGCTCGCGCATCTCGATCCCGTGCTGGACGGCGTCGGAACGGCGCACATAGCGTCCGCCATCGGAGAACGAGTCGGGCGTTACGTTCAGAACCCCGATCACGACGGGACGCGCCGACCGCAGGAGATCAACTGCTCCCGCGGCTGGGCGTGATTCTGTCACGAACAGACGGTACCGACCGGCGCTCCAGCGCCCGCTCGGTGCCCCGAGTTAGCACACATGTTCTAGAGACGTTAACATCAGCCACGGCGGCACCAAGGGCCACGAGCTTCGTAGCTTGGCAGAAAGGGGGGTGCCCCGTACGCTTTGCAATTGCGCATCATTCAGACGTCATAGCTTGAGGAGATGGGCTAAACCAGGACAAAACGCCCGGGAAAGTTCACCCGATCGTGGTGAACACGCAGACACAGAGTGATGGGGCGATCCGCCTACTCCCACCGTCGACGGACGCGCATCGGGGAGGTCTCTTCCAATGAACACCACAGAGCTCGTCGCAGCGGCGTGGACCACCGCCACGCACGCCGCTGACGTGCTCGCTCTCATAACCGCGGCGGAGCCGGAGCCTACGGGCATCGACACCGACGGCGTCGTCACCTTCTTCGCCACGAACATCGCGCCGATCCTGCTCGCCGTACTGGGCGTGATCTTCATCGGCCGGGCAAGCAAGGGCGAAATATCGAAGGTGCTGACGAGCTCGGCGATCGCGATCGTCGGTCTCGCATTCATCGCCGGTGCGGCAACCCTGTTCTTCGTCGGTGACTACATCATCAACCTGATCTTCGAGTAGGTCGCGGGTTCACTTATGCGGCTGCGTACCGACGACGACATCTACCGGGCTCGCCTGGTCTATCTGGGCCCGCCCGGATACACCTTGCCCGTCCACCTTCCGTACGCCCAGTACGGCGTCTTCATGCTGCTCGTACCACTCTTCATGTTCATTCATTACCTGTTCACGTTCGACGTGGAACTGTTCCCGGCATGGGAGATCGCGCTCGCCGTTGTGACGACGTCCTTCATCTTCAGGTACGTCGATCCCGACCGGCCCGCGCGAATGGTCGTCCGCACCGCACTCACCGACTGGCGACGCACCCGCGAGCCCGCCAGCGAGCAGCGCGACCCTCGGCTCGTCGCAACCCGAATCCGGGTCCGGGAGGAGCTGGTATGAGTGGTTTCCACGGCCTTATGTGCGGAGCGATGGCATGACCCCACCCTCCACGCCGGGCCCCCCTCGTCCGGTCGGCATGCCGGCCGACACGCGCAGTAACGGTGCGCGACCATCCGACTACCCCGTGTCGGACCCAGACGAGGACGAGGACGACCTCATTCCCAGCCCCGACCACGGTGCGGTCGCGGTGTTCCAGGCTCCCCAGGCGCCGCGCCGACCGGCTGGCGGGCCCAGCCCGCATGGCCGCGGTGAAGGCGAGCACGCCGACATCGACTCGCCCTTCCTCGACCTCTTCTCCAGCTCCGCCGGCCGCCCCGCGCCGCCCCGCTCGGCCGCCCGCGCGCCAGCCGCCCGCGTCGCCGAGCCGCTGCGCCGCCCGGTGGAGGCCACGCCCGCCGAGCCTGTGCGCCGCCCGGTCGAACCACCGCCATCCGAGCCCGTGCGCCGCCCGGTCGAGCCACCGTCCGCTGAGCCTGTGCGCCGCCCCGTCGAGCCCTCGCCCACCGAGCCTGTGCGCCGCCCGGTCGAGGCCGCGCCCGCCGAGCCGTTCACCAACGGCGTGGGTGGCCACGGGATCGGCACGGAGTCGATCGGGTCGCCGGACCGTGGCGGGGAGTCGCCGGCCGTACCGGAAAAGGAAGCTGGACCACCGATCGCGACGAGGTCGCCGGCGCGCGCCGATCGGACCCCACGTCATGCGGCTTTTGAGCCGGAGCTCGAGCCGGTCAACCTGCCCGCGGTGCGCGAGCCGGGCGCGGACCCCTTGGTCCGTCGCCCGCCGGCCGAGCCCGCCACCAGGCGGCGGCCCGAGGAGCGGCGGCCGCGCGAGGAGCCGGCGCCGCGGCCCCGCAAGGAGGTCAGCCGTCGGCAGGAGGTGGCGCCGCGCAGCAAGCCGGTCCGCCCACCGAAGATCAAGTTCGCCGACCGTGACCCGGCTGTCAACCTGGCGATCACCGAGATCGCCGGCCACCTGACCTTCACGCCGAACACGGTCACCGCCTGGTACTGGCTACCCGAGGTGCGCTGGGCGTTCCGGCCGGACGCCGAGCGCGAGGCGCTGCTGTCGGCGATCTCGGAGCAGTACGCGGGCCTCGCCGGCTTCCGCCTCCACCTGCGCCGCACCACCCGCCCCTTCCCGGCGGACGAGTGGGCCCGCACGCTCGACATGAACACGCCACAGCCGCTCAGCGGCGTGCCCGGCGCGACATCCTGGTCCGACCACCTTGTGAATGCCCAGCGCCACCTGCTCTCGGTCAACCACGCGGAGGGGCAGACGTACCTTGGCGTGACGTTCGCCCGTCGCTCGCTCGGCGACTCGTTTGTGGAGCGGCTGCTGCGTGCGTTCGGCCGGGGCGTCGCCGAGGGCGAGCGGCGCAAGCTGGGCCGTACGGTCGAGCAGTTCGACGAGGTGCTCGGCGCCTTCGGCATGCGCGGCCGCCAGGTCACGACGCACGAGCTGGAGTGGCTGCTGTACCGCTCGGTCGCGCTCTGCATGGCGCCGCCGACCACGCTGTCGCCGGTGACCGGCGGCCAGTGGGAGCGCGGCGACCTGCTCGCGCTGACCGAGCAGATCGAGCGGTATCGCACGCCGTACGGGTCGACGGTCAAGCTTGTCAACCGCATGACGGCCGAGGAGCGGCATGTCGCCGTCCTCGCGGTCGGGCGCATGGAGCCGCTGGAGATTCCCGAGCGGCACGAGCCGTGGCTGCACTTCCACGAGCGGCTGCCGTGGCCGATGGAGCTTTCGTCCAGAGTGGACGTGCTGGGCTCGGGCGACTCGTTCCGAAACCTCGAGCATCGACTGCGGATGATCCGTTCGCAGCAGCTCGACTACGCCGAGCACGGCATCGACGCGCCGCCTGAGCTGGAGCGGCTGGCCAAGCGCGCGCTTGTCATCGGCGACGAGATGACCACCGGCCTGCCGGTCGAGTCGGCACGCGCGCACGGCTGGCACCGCATCGCCGTGGGTGGCCGCACCCGCGAGGAGTGCCTGGAGCGGGCCCGGCGGATCATCCAGCTGTACTCCCGTGAGCTGCGCATCTCGCTCCAGCACCCGAAAAACCAGGACTGGCTGGCCCGCGAGTTCATCCCCGGCGAGCCGGTCGCCAACACCGGCTACATCCGCCGGATGCCGGTAAAGCTGCTCGCCGCCGCCCTGCCCCAGGCGGCGTCCACAGTGGGCGACCGCCGCGGCGACCTCATCGGCCGCACCGCAGGCACCTGCCGCCGGCCGGTCTTCCTCGACCTGCACTTCCCGATGGAGGTACGCGAGCGCTCCGGCCTCGCGGTCTTCGTCGCCGAGCCGGGCGGTGGCAAGTCCACATTGCTCGGTGCGCTGGGCTACCTCGCCGCCCGCCGCGGCGTACAGGTCACGCTCCTCGACCCGTCGGGCCCGCTCGCCCGGCTGTGCTCGATGCCGGAGCTGCGCCCGTACTCCCGTGTGCTCAACCTGACCGGTTCGGAGCACGGGACGCTCGCGCCGTACTCCCTGATTCCTACGCCGCTGCGGTCGGAGTTTGCGAGCGGCGCCACCGGCGACCGTGAGTACGAGATCGCGGTGTCGAACGCCCGGGCCGAGCGGCGGATGCTCGTGCAGGACATCTGCTCGATGCTCGTACCGCCACAGGTCGCCCGCGAGGCCTCCACCGCGACCCTGCTGCGCCACGCCGTGCGCCAGGTACCGGCCGAGGAAACGTCCACACTGGACGATGTCGTCGCCTGCCTCGCCGGGCTCGACGACGACAACGGCAAGGAGCTCGCCAACCTCCTGCTCGACACCGCCGAGATGCCGCTCGCGCTGCTCTTCTTCGGCCGCCCGCCGGAGGGCCTGCTCGGTGCCGACGCCGCGCTCACCGTCATCACGATGGCCGGCCTCCGCCTGCCCGACCTGAAGATCGAACGCGAGTACTGGTCAGCCGAGGAGGCGCTCGCCCTGCCAATGCTGCACACCGCACACCGGCTGGCCGTACGCCGCTGCTACGGCGGCTCGATGTCGTCCCGAAAGATGGTCGGCCTGGACGAGGCGCACTTCATGGAGGGCTGGCGGTCGGGCCGGTCGTTCCTGGTCCGCCTCGCCCGCGACTCCCGAAAGTGGAACCTTTCCGCGCTCGTGGCCTCGCAGAACCCTCGCGACATCCTCGGGCTCGATGTACAGAACCTCGTCTCCACAGTGTTCGTCGGCCGGATCGCCGAGGACGTGGAGATCGCCTCCGAGGCCCTGCGGCTGCTGCGGGTGCCAGTCAATGACGGGTACGAGGCGACACTGGCATCGCTGTCCAACGTGGACACGGCGTCGGCGTCGCGACTGGGCTTCCGGGAGTTCGTCATGCGAGACGTGGATGGGCGCGTGCAGAAGGTGCGAGTCGACGTGTCGTACGTGGAAGGGCTGCTCGACCATTTGGACACAACACCGACAGGCGCGGCGGCGCCCCAGTCCAACCTCCCCTCCGCCACGCCCGACGCGGAGGTGTGAAGTGGTACGGCGGGCGGCCGCACTGCTTCTCACCTTATTGGTAACAGCGGCCACATCTCTGGTCTGGCCGACGCCCGCGGGGGCTGCTCCGGCACCGGTAACCCAGGCCCCGGCGACCTGTGCACCACACAGGAATGGCAGGCCGACTTCCGCGCCTGCGTCGACAAGCTTGCCGATGTCGGTGGAGATCGCCTCGACTGCTTGAAAGCGCCCACGGCAGGTGCTCCCGACTCTGGACTGGCCGGTTGGTTCGCCAGCCGGCCAGAGGCGTCCAAAATGGATGGACCGAAGGGCCTCTACACCGACTACGGCTATGCCGGCTATAGCTATACGACGTACGACATCGAATGCCTCTCCACGCTCAGCCATCCCGAGTATCGCTTCACTACGACAATCGCCAATGGCGAGTTGATGATCGCAACAGCGATCATCGGTGCCTCGAACGCTCTGCGCGAACGGGCCTGGAACCCGGAGTCGATGTGGGGCTGGGCTGACCCGCTTGTCGAGCAGGCCACCAGGGCTGTCTACGAGAAGGTCTTCAGCGTCTTCGGCATCATCACGCTCAGCGTGGTCGGGCTCTACCTGCTGTGGCGCTCCCGCCAAGCGGACATGAGCAACGCGATGACCACCGCCGGGTGGGCGGTACTTGTCATGGTGGCGGTGACCGCACTAGCGGCGTGGCCGGTGAAGTCGGCGAACGTGGCGGACGCGACGCTCGTGGGCACGCTGGGCGTTGTACATGACGCGGTGGGGCCGCGGGCGAAGGACCGGCCACCGGGCCAGTGCAGGCTGGGCAACCCGGAGGCGTGCACTGACCACCGCCCGCCGGCGGTGCGGGCCAGCGACACGGCGACCGAGACGATGCTCTATCGAAACTGGTTGCGCGGCGTGCTCGGCTCGGCGGACAGCGAAACCGCGAAGAAGTACGGTGCCGCCCTATACGACGCAAAATCGCTGAGCTGGGATGAGGCTGAAAAGATCCGCGCAAACCCTGCAACGCGGCAGGCGACCCTTGATGCGAAAAGCAGACAGTGGATGAAAGTCGCCGAGCAGATTAGGACCGAGGACCCTGAGGCGTACGAATATCTGCAGGGCACCAAGGACATGGAGCGGATCGGCGCGGGTTTTATCGCGGTCCTCGCCGCAGTCCTGTTCGCCATGTTCGATCTGACCGCTTCGCTGCTGGTCCTCCTCGGGTTCCTGATCTTCAGGTGGGCAGTCATCGCCGCGCCGATCCTGGGCACAGTCGGTCTGATGCGCCCCGCCAGCGGCGGTCTGCGCCGCCTCGCGAACGCTGTCGTGGCCGCCGTCTTCAACATCGCCATTTTCGGCACTGGTGCGGCGATATACCTGTTCGCCGTGGACCTGATCATGAGTACTCCGACCCTGCCCGGCTGGCTCCAGGTGGTGCTGGTCTGGCTCTGTGGCGTCGTAGGGTGGCTTCTGCTCCGGCCCTACCGACGGATCACTCAGCTCGGCGGCAAGGACAGCAGCGCGGCGATCACGTCGGCCGGCTCGTGGCACCGCCGGTTCTTCCAGGACATCCGGGAGGCGGCCAAGCTCAATGTCGCCGAGCCTGGCGGGACCGCGGAGCCCCAGATCGGCAAGCGGAGGCAGGTCGTGGTCGAGCAGACCACACTGCGGCCGGAGGCACGCGACGAGGACCCCTCGCACGCCAACCCGCCACGTCCGGATGGCCACGAACGTGCGGACGAGGCGATCGGAGCGGAGCCCTCCCGAACGCCACGGCCGGCTCCGTCGCGGAGCCGCCGTACGACGGAGTGGGTGGAGCCGGACCTGCCCGAGCGGCCGCCGTCCTACACGATCTACCGTCCGGGCGGGGAGCCGAGCACCGAGCCGGCGCCGCCATCCCGGATCCGCGCCGAGGCGAGGTGACGGACGGTGCGCCGGGTCGGCCAACTCATCGCGCACGGGCTCCTGCGCTCCCGCGTCGGCGTGGCGCTGCTGCTGGCGGCCGTCGTGCTCGGCGTGGTGGGCGTCGCAAAGATCTTCTCGGACTCGGCGGGGGCCCAGCCAGGGCTGGACGGAGCGCCGGACCAGCCGATCCTCACCGTTTCCGCCACAGTCGCCAACGACGGGCTCGCCTCGCCGGAGCCGACGCCCTCCCCGAAGGTCAGCCCTGGGACCGCCGTCCCGGCGAGCGTTGCCGAGGCGTTCGGACAGGCCTGGGTGAACCACCAGGACGTGACGGCGGAGGACTGGTACGCCGGTCTCCTCCCGCACTGCACGGAGACGCTGGCCAAAAAGCTTGCCGGTGTCGACCCAGCGGGCGTGCCGGCGGACAGCCTCACCGGCGACCCGGTGCTGATCCCCTACGCCGACCAGATCGTGGACGCGACGATCCGGGTGGACTCCGGCATGCTGCGCCTGCGCCTCATGGCGATTGACGGTCGGTGGTTGGTCGACGGCATCGACTGGGAACGCGGATGAGCGACCCGTTGCTCGGGGGCAGCGGTGGAGTACGACAACCCGCGCGCCGGGTCGGGCTCGCCGTGGCCATCCTCGCCGCGCTCGCGTTGCTCTGTTGCGGCGGCGGTGTGGGGTCGTACCTGCTCACGGACGACGGCGGAGCGAACGACAACCTCTTCAACAGTGCCTTCGGCTGCGGCGAGGGCGGGGTCGTCGACGCGTCGAAACGGATGCCGAGCGTCGGTGCCTACGGCGAGGCCCAGATCCGCAACGCGGCGATCATTGTGAACGTCGGCTCCGACCTGCGGGTACCGTTTCGCGGCTGGGTCATCGCAGTGGCGACGGCGATGCAGGAGTCGGCACTGTCGAACCTGGCCCACCTCGGTGCGAACAATGACCACGACTCGGTCGGCCTGTTCCAGCAGCGTCCCAGCCAGGGCTGGGGCTCGGCCAAGCAGTTGCAGGATCCCGAGTACGCCTCCCGGAAGTTCTACGAGAAGCTGGTTGCGATCGAGGGCTGGCAGCAGCTGGCCCTGACGGATGCCGCGCAGCGCGTGCAGATCAGCGCGTACCCGGACGCCTACGCGAAGCACGAGCCGATCGCAACCCAGATCGTCAACCTGCTGACCGGCGGCGCCGCACGCGCGGCGGGCAACAGCACCACGGCGCGCTGCGCCACCGACGGTGAGATAGCCGCCTCCGGCTGGACGGTGCCGGTACGGGCCCTCGTCGTCTCGGGCTTCCGCACGGCAGAGCGCCCCGGCCACGACGGCGTCGACCTGGGCGCCGGCCGGCACACCCCGATCCGCGCTGCCGCCGCGGGCCAGGTGATCACCTCTCGTTGCGACGTCGACCCATCGGGTCAGCTGTGCAACCACGATGGTTCACCCTCCACGCCAGGATGTGGTTGGTACGTCAAGATCCGTCACGCGGGCAACTTCGTGACGATGTATTGCCACATGATCAGGCGCCCAAAGGTCCGAGTCGGGCAGATGGTCAACGCTGGCCAGGAGCTCGGATCCGTTGGGACGAGCGGCCACTCGTCCGGCCCACACCTACACTTCGAGGTCTATGATCCAGGCAAAGGCGATAAGATCGACCCCGTTGCGTTCATGCGAGACAAGGGTGTCCCCTTGGGGGGCAATCCGTGACTAGAGAACCGCGTCCAGACCCCATCAGACGAGAGCCAGACCGGGCGATGCATTCACCACGCCCAATTGTTCCCGTGCCAGCCCTAAGCCATGACGACTTGCGCGGACGGCGGGTTATTGCCGGGCTCCCAGGCCTTGGTTGGCGCCACAATCTGCGAGCAGACGAAAAAGTTGTCCGCGGAAGCCGGACATACGTGCCCGTCTTATCCGAACACGAGTGGTACAAAGCGGAACTTGAGCAGATCGAGGTCTTCGCACCTCTTGTTCCGGCCGACCGCGTGTGGGTTGAGACTCTGGGTCGCCATGAGGATTTGGGTAACCTTCACGGCGATGGATCCGGACTGGTTTCTCTTGACGGGCCGCCAACTCGGTATCCCATTGCGGTCGGGTTGGCGGTCCGCATCACCGGTCAACGACTGGTCCACTTAATCGACGGCGTAGAGCGCCGCGACATGCGGGGAGTAACCGAGAGGTACATCAGCGACGCTGGTGCAGCCTGCGTTCACGTCGCGACGGAGGTCGAGTGGTACCGCTGGACTTGGACCGGCAAGCCACCAAAAACACTTGAACTACAGGTTGATGCGATCTGGCTGGAGTAGATTTCTCAAACCCTGTACGCACCGCATACGCGCCAACCGTTTTCATCAACAACATCAAAGCGATATGTTTGGCGGTCACTTTCGCTGCCATCCGCAATAGCCCGACGAACCTCGACTGTCACGTCGCTCCGACCAGCCCGTTCGTCCACTGTTAGGCTTCCCCACGAAACCATGATCTTAATGGAGTGCTCTGCTTCTCTCGCCTCGATGTCCCGGCGGAGAGCGTCCATCACCGTAAGCTGAGCCGAGGTCCGACAGGCGTAGAGTTGAGCTCGCGTGTCGTTTCTGTCTACTAGGAAGGCGCGCAGATAGTTGTCGACGGCGACGTCGGGGGAGCTTCGGTCTGGTTCGGTGGCGTCGCGGTATGCGACGAGGGCTACGCCGGCGCCGCCTGCACACAGCAACACCAGCGCGCCCGCGATCAACATCAGGACCAAGCGGCCCGTGCGGACCTGGGTGTTGCTCCCGCCCAGCGCGGTCATCGACGGAGACGGGCGAGAAGCGTCCACGCACCGAGATTAGCCGGCCGCTCACACCGCCGCCCGAAGGCTAGGGTCTGTCCTGTCGATCTTGTCGAACCGAGACGAGATCGACAGGACGGACCGCAGGCCGGGCCGGGCCGGGCGTTCTGGGTCACCAGTGGTAAGAGCGGACCATTCGGGCATTGAAATCTGTCCGGGCAGGGCGCGGGCGGCAACAGGCCCCAACCGCGTCCGCTATGAAGGGCGTTGGCTGGGATACCGTCTCTGTCCGAGGGAGGTGAGCGGCTTGCCGGACGCTAAAGCACGGATGAGCCACGCCGCCGCCTTGCATCGGCAGGCTGCCGCTACCGTGGCGGCCGCGGCTGGGTCCCTGGAACGGTTTCAGCCGCCCCCACCTGACCTGCGCGAGCAGCACGAGCTGGCCGAGCGGCTGCGCGCGGCGGCCGCCGCGCTTGTGCCGGGGTGGTTGGGGGCGCCGCTGGACGCGCAGTCGGAGGACACCCCGCTCGGTGGGCCGCGCCTGCCCCAGTTCGTGCGGGTGGGGATGGCGCAACCGCTTGACGACGCACGCTTTCCGGCTGTCGTTCCGCTGCTGGGCACCGGTCACCTGACCGTCGACGCCGATGCCCGGGATCCTCGGGTGGCAGGGCTTCTCCGCGCGTTGCTGCTCCGGCTGCTCGCGTCCTCGCCGGCCGGGTCGTTGCTCGTGCGCGCGGTCGACGCGGCGGGCGCGGGGCTGGTCTTCGGGCCGTTCGCGGCGCTCGCGGACGCCGGCCTGATGCCGCCGCCCGTCACCGACCGCAGCGGGCTGCGGGCCGTCCTGGCCGAGGCGGAGCAGTGGGTACGGCCAGCACGGCCGGCCACCGCCCGCCACTCGCGCCGGGATCGCACGCTCCTGCTCGCGATCGCCTCGCTGCCTGAGCTGACCGAGGGGGCCGACCTGGCGCGGATCGCCGCGCTGGCGCAGCACGGGCCGGAGGCGGGCCTGCACCTGATCGTCGCGGGTTGGCCACCGCCACCGCTGACCGAGGACACCACGCAGCCGCCGTTGCCGCGGACCACGATGATCACCTTGCGCAACCCGTACGCGATCATCGGGGATCCGCCAGCCGCGCGATACGGAAACAGCGTCGAGAGCAAAGGGCTCAACGCGCCGGTCTTCCTTGACGAGGACCCGCCGGCGCACCTGTTCGAGCGGGTCTGCCAGGAGTTGGCCGACAAGTCGGCGACGCAGTCCCGGCTCACGCTCGCCGACGTGCTGCCCGAGGGTGAGTTGTGGTCGGAGGACTCCGCCGAGGGGGTCGCGACCACCGTGGGGCACGACGGCGACACCGCCGTCACGCTCCAGTTCAACGACCTCACTCCACATTGGATGATCGGCGGACGGTCGGGTGCGGGCAAGACCGCCTTCCTGATCAACGTGCTCTACGGCCTCGGCTGCCGCTACGCACCCGGTGAGCTGACCCTCTACCTGCTCGATTTCAAGGAGGGCGTGTCGTTCGCCGAGTTCGTGCCGAGCGCCCGGGACAAGACCTGGCTGCCGCACGCGCGGGCGGTCGGTGTCGAGTCCGACCGGGAGTACGGCGTGGCCGTGCTGCGCGAGCTGGACGCTGAGATGACCCGGCGCTCGGTGGCGTACAAACGAGCCGGCGTAACGCGGTTCAGCGACCTCCGCCAGCAGCGGGCCATGCCCCGGATCATCTGCGTGATCGACGAGTTCCAGGTGCTGGTGACCGGCAGCGGCGCGCTGACCACCGAGGCGGTGAGCCTGCTGGAGTCGCTGGCCCGCAAGGGTCGGTCGTACGGCATACACCTCGTGCTCGCCAGCCAGACCGCGCTGGGCGTCGAGGCGCTGTACGACAAGCGCGACTCGATCTTCGGCCAGTTTCCGGTTCGAGTGGCGTTGCCTGGTGGCGGCGACGTGCTCGAGCCGACCAACGACGCGGCCGCCGGCCTGCCACTCGGCAGCGCGGTGGTGAACACGGCTGGCGGGCTCGGTGGACCGCGCGGCGCGACGCGCGGGCACGAACGCACGATCCGCTTCCCCGACCCGCACTCGGACCGCGCGACGCTCGACGGGGTTCGGCGGCGGCTCTGGGAAGCGCGTCCGGAGACCTCGAAGGCGCCGTCGGTGTTCGAGGGCTACGCACACCAGTACCTCGAAGAGGACCCGACCTACCGTGCCGCGCTCGCCATGACGCCGGCCCGGCCATCCGCGCTGGTGGGGCGGGTGATCGACGTACCGCTCTCCACCGCGGCCTTCCCGCTGGACGCCTCGCCCGGGCGGCACCTGGCCATCCTCGGGCCGAGCACGTACGGCGCGGATGTGCTGGATGCCGCCGCGCGCAGCTTGGCCGCCCACCATCCTGCCGGCACGGTGCGGTTCATGGTGTCCTCGCTGGTCGCCGACGGTGACGCGACGGCCCGCGCGCTCACCGAGCATCTCGCCGAGACGCAGATCGCCGAGCATCTGCACGCCGCCCAGCTGAGCGGCGCATTCGAGGTGACCGAGCCGGCCTACATCGTCGTCTTCGGCATGGACGCGGTCGGCCGCGGCGTACTGCCACGAGACTTCCTGCGCGAGGGGCCCGGTCGGGGCGTACACCTGCTGTCGTGGTGGCGCGGGCTGCGCCGCTTCACCGAGGAGGTGGGCGGGAGCGCGGCCCGCGAGGAGGTGGCGGGGATGATCTTCCTCAACGTGCCCGGGTCCGAGGTATCGCTGCTGCTCGGCCAGCAGCTCGACTGGCAGCCGCGCCCAAACCGCGCGCTGCTGCACGACCGCCACGCCGACCGCACCACCGTGATCGTCCCCTTCGTCCGGCCGGAGCGCGACGAATGAGGACCGCCACAAAAAATCTTGCCGGAGCGCGACGAATGAGGACAGCCCGGCGGGAGCGCGACGGATGAGGACCAACGACGAAGCCTGGAACGAGTATGTGACCGCCGCGCAGCGCCTCGATGCGGTCCGGCGAGGCGTGGCGGCCACCGTGGGCGAGCAGACGCAGGCAGCGCGGGCCGCGCAAGAGGAGCTGGCCGGGGTACGGGCGCGGCTCGCACCGCAGCGCGCCAAGCTGCTGGCGCAAGGCGTACCAGACGAGGTCCTGAAGCCATCGCCGGCGGAGGTGGCCGGTGCGGCGCAGGCCATGGCGGGCGGGCCACCGGCGGTGCTGGCAGCGCTCCGCCATGCCCGCGCCGTCGCGGACGCCGCGGACGAGACCGAGATCGGGCGGCGGCCGGTCGGCCCACGTGGGGAGACGCCGGCCTGGTTGCGCAACCTGATCGTGTACGGGCCGTTCGCGGTCGTGGTGCTCGTCGTGCAACTGGCCCTCTACCTGACCGCCGACACCGACCTGCTGCTCTCCGCTGTCCTCTGTGGACTGACGATGCCGGCCGCCGCGTTCGGGCTGGGCTGGCTCACGATCGGCCTCGCCTTCGTCCCGCCGCCGGGGACAAAGATCGACCGAACGCCTGTCTTCGGCCTCGCCATGTGCTTCGCGCCGATCGTCGCCACCTGCATGGGCTTCGGCCTGCTGAGCCTGGTGAGATAGGCGCCATGCCGAGTGTCGAAGAGGTCAAGGCGCAGGTGTCGGCGTCGGTCGACCAGACCAGCCGGGCGATGGCCAGCCTGCGCGGGGTGACGGACCAGCTCGACGAGGCGCTGGCGCGGCTGCGGCTCACCGCCGTGGGCGCGGTGCACCCGACGGTGCTGGACGCGATCTCCCGGCTCGAGCAGGCGAAGCAGCGGCTGGACGAGGCGCATACCCTGGCCCGAGGCGCCATCGACTCCGCCGACCGCTTCCGCGCGATCATCTAGAGACTTTCGGGAGTCGGCGTCACTGGGTCCGTCCACAATGGTGGCTGCGGGCTCAATGCCTGACGAAGACTCAAATCTTTCTCGGGTTTGGAAACAGGCGGGGCTCAGCCCGCGATGATGAGGGTCATCGCCTCGGAGCGGGACTTGGCATCGCGCTGGAAGAGGCCGCGCACGGCCGAGGTGATGGTCTTCGCGCCGGCCTTTTGGATGCCCCGCATCGCCATGCACATGTGCTCGCACTCCAGCACCGCGATCACGCCGCGCGGCTGGAGCTTTTCCATCAGCAGGTCGGCGATCTGCGAGGTCAGCCGCTCCTGCACCTGCGGGCGTCGGGCGTACACCTCGACGAGCCGGGCGAGCTTGGATAGGCCGGTGATCCGGCCGTCTTCGCCGGGGATGTAGCCGATGTGCGCGACGCCCCAGAAGGGCAGTAGGTGGTGCTCGCACAGCGACATCACCCCGATGTCGCGGACCAGCACCAGCTCCTCGTGGTTGGCCTCGAACGTGGTGGTGAGCACCTGCGCGGGATCGACCCGGAGGCCGGCGAAAAGCTCTGCGTAGGCCCGCGCGACCCGGGCCGGCGTACGCTGCAGGCCGTCCCGGTCGGGATCTTCACCGACGGCGATCAGGATCTCGCGTACGGCCTTTTCGATCCTGCCGAGGTCGACCGCTTCCTCGACGGGCCGGCCGGTCAGCTTGCCGTCGACCAGCCGGGCCGCCAAATAGTCCAGGGCGTCGTCGCCGTCGCCATCAGGCTCGGTCGACGACGCCCCGGAATCAGACCTGCCGTTCAGTGGGCGCCGTCCGAGGAGTTGGGCGACGCCCCGCCCCCGACCGTCGCCTGCGCGCCGTCGGCCTGGGCCTGGGCCTTCAGCGCATCCTTCTCGCCCGGCGTGAGCACCGGCGGCTCGTTGGAGGGCTGGCGCTTGCCGAAGCCGTTGTACGGTGCCATCGGCGGGCGCTTGACCACGCGGGCGCAGATGCGGGACATGTCGCTCTGGGAGATGGTCTCCTTCTCCATCAGCTCCAGCACGAGGTTGTCCAGCACGTCGCGGTACTCGACCAGGATCTCCCACGCCTCGTCGTGTGCCAGCTCGATCAGCGCCCGCACCTCGGCGTCGATCTCGGCGGCCACCGCGTCGGAGTAGTCCTTCTCGTGGCCCATCGTCCGGCCGAGGAACGGCTCGTCGCCGCTCGTGCCGTACTTGACCGCGCCGAGCTTGGAGCTCATGCCGTACTGCGTGATCATCGCCCGGGCCAGCGCGGTGGCCTTTTCGATGTCGTTGCCGGCGCCGGTGGTCGGCTCGTGGAAGACAAGCTCCTCAGCCGCCCGGCCACCCAGCGCGTACGCCAGCGTGTCGATCATCTCGGCGCGGGTCTGGGTGTACTTGTCCTCGGTCGGGAGGACCAGCGTGTGACCCAGCGAGCGACCACGGGACAGGATCGTCACCTTGTGCACCGGAGCGGAGTGCGGCAGCGCGTACGCGACAAGCGCGTGCCCGCCCTCGTGGTACGCGGTGATCTTCTTTTCGTTGTCGCTCATCACCCGGGTGCGGCGCTGCGGGCCGGCCACCACGCGGTCGATCGACTCCTCAAGGTTGTCGTTGGTGATCGCGCGCTTGTCGTGGCGGGCGGTCAGCAGCGCGGCCTCGTTGATCACGTTGGCCAGGTCGGCACCGGTGAAGCCCGGCGTACGGCGGGCCACCGCGTCGAGGTCGACGTCCGGCGTGAACGGCTTGCCCTTGGCGTGCACCCGCAGGATCGCCTTGCGGCCCTCCATGTCCGGGGTGTCGACGGCGATCTGGCGGTCGAAGCGGCCGGGGCGCAGCAGGGCCGGGTCGAGGATGTCGGGCCGGTTGGTGGCGGCGATCAGGATGACGCCGCCCTTGGTGTCGAAGCCGTCCATCTCGACCAGGAGCTGGTTGAGCGTCTGCTCGCGCTCGTCGTGACCGCCGCCCATGCCGGCGCCGCGGTGGCGGCCGACGGCGTCGATCTCGTCGACGAAGACGATCGCGGGGGCGTTGGACTTGGCCTGCTCGAACAGGTCACGGACCCGGGAGGCGCCGACACCGACGAACATCTCGACGAAGTCGGAACCGGAGATCGAGTAGAACGGCACGCCCGCCTCGCCGGCGACCGCGCGGGCCAGCAGGGTCTTGCCGGTACCGGGCGGGCCGAAGAGCAGCACGCCCTTCGGGATCTTGGCGCCGAGCGCCTGGTACTTGGCCGGGTTCTGCAGGAAGTCCTTGATCTCGTGCAGCTCCTCGACGGCCTCCTCGGCGCCGGCCACGTCGGCGAACGTGGTCTTCGGCGTGTCCTTGGTGATCATCTTCGCCTTGGACTTGCCGAAGTTGAGCACCCGGGAGCCGCCGCCCTGCATCTGCGACATGAAGAGCAGGAGCAGGATCACGAGGACGGCGATCGGCAGCAGGTTGACCAGCAGAGTAAGGAAGACGCTGTCTTCAGACACCTCGGTGTTGACCGGACCCTGGATCCGACCCGCGCTCTGCGCCTCGAGGACGTCGTTCCAGATGTCGTCGCCGACCTCGTACGGGAACTGCGCCTGGATCTTGTCGGTCTCGGTGTCACCGAACTTCGCCCGGTTTTGCAGGTCGAGCTGGAGCGTCTGCTCCTTGTCCTTGAAGACAGCCTTCTTTATGCCGCCCGTCTGGTTGAGCTGCTGGAGCGCCACCGAGGTGTCGACCTTGTGGTAGCTCGGGCCGCTGGTGAAGAACGAGCTGAGCGCAATCGCACCGATGATCACCAGGATGATCCAGACCACCGGGCGGCGGAAGAAACGCGTACGTTCCATACTGTTGTCGAGCGCCGTGGCGCCCGGACCCTCCTGATCGACGTCCTGACCGTCTGATTACGTGTGCCGCAAGATCGCGACCGCCGCGACCGCCCCGTCGGCGATCGCGACACTCACTCATGGTGTTCGCCTCAGCGCCGACGAGCCATGCCATCGGTCATTCGAAGGTACACCCCGCAGGGCACGCTGCGGCTCCCGGATCAGGCGCCGCCCTAGCAAACTGCGCAAACGAGGCGCAACGTCGCCACCCCCGCGAGCATTTTCCCAGGTAGGGACGTTCCCTGAGAGTAGGCTGTGCGTTCATGTCCAGGTGGACATCTGGCCAGCGACGGGACTAAGGGCGGGCGTACACCTCGGGCTTGAGGACGCCCACATAGGGCAGTTCGCGGTAGCGCTCGGCAAAGTCGAGGCCATAGCCGACCACGAACTCGTTCGGGATGTCGAAGCCGACGTACTTGACCGGGATCGACACCTTCACCGCCTCCGGCTTCCGCAGCAGCGTCACGACCTCGACACTTGTCGCCTTGCGGGAGGCCAGGTACCGGAGCAGCCAGGAGAGGGTCAGGCCGGAGTCGACGATGTCCTCCACCACGATCACGTGCCGCCCGGCGATGTCGCGGTCGAGGTCCTTGAGGATGCGTACGACACCCGACGACGTGGTGCCCTGGCCGTAGGAGGAGACGGCCATGAACTCAAGCTCGGCGGCGGGACCGTGCCGGCCCAGCGCGCGGGCGAAGTCAGCCATGAACATCACGGCGCCCTTGAGCACGCAGACAAGCAGGAGTCCGTCTTCGACCGATGCGTAGTCGGCGGACACCTGCTTGGCCAGCTCTGCGGTTTTTTCTCGGATCTGCGCCTCGGTGATGATCACTCGATCGATGTCGGCGTCGTACCAGCAGCCGTCGGTCATGGCCTAAGACTGCCGTATGCGGCTCATGATCCGTCGCCGGGGTCAGGGCCACGTTTCCGCGGGTTAGAGCAGCCGGAGCCGACTGCGGCGGCGCCCGCTTTCGGAGGGCTTCCAGTCCGCGGAGTCGCGGCTGTCACTGGTCCAGCCGAAGATCGATGCGATCGCGAGGACGACGAAGAACAGAAGGAGTACGAAGAGTTCCATGGCGGCTCAACCTTCCCGAAGGATTTGGCGCTTTTGAGGTTTGCCGCCGGTGCGCACCGGACGTCTATAAGTAGTTTCCGCCGTACGCACCTAGGGGCCCAGTGGCAGCGATGCCATTGACCCTTAAAATCCTGCCAAGTCAGGAGTAGGCTGTCCGCATGCTTCGCAACGTCGCCGTCATCGTGTCCGATGGGGTCGCCGCCTTCGAGCTGGGCGTGCTCTGCGAGGTCTTCGGCACCGACCGGACCGACGACGGTTTCCCCAGCTACCGCTTTGACGTGTGCAGTTCGGACGGCAAGCCGGTGAGCACCAGGTCGGGCTTCCAGATCTCGCCGGCCGCCGACCTGACCCCGGTGGAGACCGCCGACCTTGTCGCGGTGCCCGCGCACCGCGAAGGCTTCCTCATCCCGCCGGACGTGCTCGACGTGCTGCGCCGGGCGGACGCGCGCGGGGCGTACGTGATGAGTGTCTGCTCCGGCTCCTTCGTGCTGGGCGAGGCCGGGCTGCTCGACGGGCGGGAGTGCACCACGCACTGGCGGCACGTCGACCAGCTACAGGAGCGCTTCCCGAAGGCGCGGGTGCACTGCGACTCGCTGTACGTGCAGGACGGCAACCTGCTCACCAGCGCCGGTACCGCCGCGGGAATCGACGCGGCCCTGCACCTTGTGCGCCAGGAGCACGGCTCGGCGCTGGCCACCAAGCTGGCCCGCCGCATGGTGGTGCCGCCGCACCGCGACGGCGGCCAGCGGCAGTATGTCGAGGCACCGATGCCCAAGACACCGGAGGCGCCCACCCTGGAGCCCGTGCTGACCTGGCTGATGACCCACCTCGACCGGTCGGTCACGGTCGACGAGCTGGCCACGCGGGCGCACATGGCACCGCGCACGTTCGCCCGCCGCTTCCGGGCCGAGACCGGCACCACCCCGCACGACTGGCTGACCAACCAGCGGGTGCTACTGGCCCGCCGGCTGCTGGAGGACACCGACCTGGGCGTCGAGGCGATCGCCACCCGCGCCGGCTTCGGCGACACGGCCACGATGCGCCACCACTTCACCCGCCGCGTGGGCGCGACCCCGCAGGCCTATCGGACGACGTTCCGCGAGCGCGAGCCGGCGAGCTGAGGGCGGCTCAGGGGCGCCAGCCGCTGGAGGGCAGCACCACCTTGATGTCCGTCGCGGCCACGGAAGTGCTGGGCACCGTGGAGGCGGTCAGCCGGGTGGCGATCCGGCCGGAGCCGGTCAGCGCGCCGGTCACCTGCACCGAGTACGACGCGGTGGCGGGCAGCGTGCTGGCGACCCGCAGGTCTCCGGTCGGGAGCTTGCCGGCCAGCTGACCGGCGCTCCCGTCGGCGTTCTCCGCCCCGACGAGCACGGGCCGGCCGGAAGGCGCCTGGGGCAGCGCGGCCGGGTCGTACGCGAAGACGACGTCCTCCACCCGGTTGGTGCCGAGCCACACCTGGAAATGGCGGTTGTCGTCGGTACCGACCGCATCCACCTGCCACTCGACCACGACCCAGGTGGAGACGCCGTCGGTCAGCTGGGCCACGCGGATGCCCTCGTCGCGGCTGCCGTCGAGGTCGGTCCAGAACGGCGCGAGCACGTTGTTGGGTCCGGCCGGGTCGGGCAGCCGTCCGGGCAGGGCACCGGCGGCACCGGCCGCGTCGCCCACGACCAGGTAGCCGTTGACGTCCACGCCGATCGACCGGTACGCCGTACCGCCGTAGACGAACTCCGGCACGTCGTACGTCACCAGGTCCCGGTCGCCGACCTTGGTGGGCACCACGCCGTACTGGGCGAGCGGGCGGTAGCCGGAACTTGTGGCGGGCTTGAGCGTGGGGGTACCCGGGCGGGCGCCGGGCACGACGAGGCCGCGCCGCACGACCGAGCGGGCCCCGGTCTTCGTCGCGCCGGCCACCCCGCTGACGGTGAGGTGCTGGTCGACCACCGTCTCCAGGTCGACCGTGGCGTCGGCGAGCGAGGTGTTCCGGGCGGTGATCGTGCAGGACGTGTACGACTGCCACCGCACCCCGGTGGAGAGGCAGTCGCTGGCCAGCGTCACGTTGCCCGCCTTCGGGGTGAACCCGACCGGCAGGCGCAACGTGGGCAGCCCGGGCGGGTGGGGTCGAGGCGGATCTCGCCGGCGAGCGGGCGCTCGGGCGCGCTGGACGTGATCGTGATCCGCAGGTCGATCGACTTGCCGGGCGCGACAGTGAACGCGCTCGGCGTGACCGTGATGCGGCTCTTCGCCGGCGCGCTCACCGACACCCGGTACGCCTGGGCCAGCTTGGTCACGTTCTTGGCGGTACGGACGGTGGTGAGCTGGCCGGACATCGCCGGCGCGGACACGGACGGGAGGTTGAGGTGCACCGCGCCCGCCGGGTCTGCGCCCAGCGCGAGCATCCGGCCGGCCGACTCGTCGAACGTCAGCCCCGGCTCCCCGGCCACCGCCAGGTCGACCCGGCCACTGCCCCGGTCGTACGGGCCGGCCCAGGTCTTGCCGTCCTCCATGCGCACGGCCGTACGCGCGGTGGTCATCAGGGCCGACTTGACCTGGCCGGGCGTCCAGTCGCGGTGCAGGGACTTCAGCAGTACCGCCGAGCCGGCGACGTGCGGCGCGGCCATCGAGGTACCGCCGATGGCTTGAAAGAGCTCGCCCGGCGGACCGCCCTCGGCCGCGCCCGGCTTGGCCGTGTGGCCGGCAAGGACCGCGACGCCCGGCGCGGTGAGGTCGGGCTTGAGGGCCGACCCGGCCGGCCCGCGCGCGGAGAACGGAGCGAGCACGTCCGCGGTGCCACGCTCCGACCGCCCGCCGCTGAACGTCGCGGTCGCCGTCGGGTTCGCCGCCATGAACGCGCTGAACCGGCTGCCGTCCGCGAGGTGGACAGTGGGGAGCCAGTGGCTGTCGGTCTCCACGTCGGCGAGCGACGGGTTGTAGAGGATCATGCCGACCGCGCCACCCTGCACGACGTTGTAGCCCTTGGCCGCGCGGGCGTTGCCGCCACGCTGGCAGGCCACGATCTTGCCGGTGAAGGCACCCCGCTGCGCAGGGGTCTCGCAGAGCGCGCCGCCGCTGTACCCAGGGACGGAGCCGGCCAGCACGACCGGCGTGTCCTCGTCCACTCCCGTGGTGACCGAGGCGCCCTTGAGCGTGAGCTGCTGGGTGCCGGCGCGCAACTGGAGCGTGGCGTTGTAGTCGCGGGTGCCGGTGGAGGCGCCGACCGTGGTGACCCAGGGCGAGGTGTGGTTGACCGTGGCCGCGCCCGGGCCAGAGTTGCCAGCCGAGGCCGCGACGAAGACGCCCGCCGCGTACGCGTCGAGGAAGGCGAGCTCGACCGGGTCGGTGTACGGGTCGGTGCCGCCGGACACCGAGTAGTTGAGCACGTCGACACCGTCGAAGACGGCCTGGCCGACCGCGCGGGTGATATCCGAGCCGTAGCCGCCCGCCTCGCCGAGCGCCTTGTACACCGAGATCCACGCGCCGGGCGCCACGCCCCGCACCGGGCCCCGCTCGATGCCGAAGAGCTTGGCCGAGGTCAGCACATTGCCGGCCGCGGTCGAGGCGGTGTGGGTGCCGTGGCCGCTGCTGTCCCGGGCCGCCGTGTAGTCCTCGCCGTCGTGCCGCGACAGGTACGTCTCCAGGAACGTCGCGCCGCCGATCAGCTTCTTGCCGCACTGGAACGGATCGGGGGCGGGCGTCAGCGGGTTGTCGCCGAAATCACAAGGGCGCACCGAGCCGTCGGCACGCGATGGCGGAGCGCCGAGGTTGCCCTGGTCCTCGAAGGACGGGTGCTCCGGCCAGGCGCCCGTGTCGATCACGCCGACGAGCGCGCCGCGACCGGCGTTGCGGTCGCCGCCGACCTTCGGGTACACGCTGCCGGCGCCGATGAGTGTGGTGCTCGCGTCGGTGAGCGGCTGCCGCAGGTCGTCGTCGCGCTGCACGGCCACCACGCCGTCGATCGCGAGCACGTCGGCGATCTTGTTGGCCGGCACGGTGGCGGACACGCCGCCGTACACCACGCGGAGCCGCTGCCGCACCTCGGCGCCGGGCACCCGCTCGGCCAGGTCGGCGATGAACCGCTCCTCGCGGGCGGCCAGATAGTCCTCGTAGGACCGCTCGGCGGCACCGCGGGCCAGCTTGGCACCGGTGCGGGACGGGCTGGTGGCGGTGAAGCCGGCGACCCCGCCCGCATACGTGGCGAGGGGGTCGTGGTCGAGCTTGACGACCACCGGCACCCGCTCGGAGCCCTCGCGCCCGAGCAGGGTGGAATCGGTCTTGGCGAGGCGGCTTGTCGGTGCGATGTCCGCGGTGACCCGGCCGCTCGGCTGGATCGCGGTCGCGGTGAGTGGACCCGGCGCGGCGTAGGCGGGAGCGGCCCCGGCGAGCGGCGGCACGAGGGCCACCGCGACGACTGCCCGGAACCATTTACGTCGACGCATCCCCCGCTGCCCCTCCCGCCCCTTTCGCTGACAAAGGGTTACGGCATCGTTTCACGAGCCTCGGGAAACAGGAAAGACGCCAACGGCTTAATACCCGACAGCGCTGCCGTCCGCCCGCGGCTCCGAGCCGGCCACGTACCCGCCGTCGGGCAAGCGCCAGATCGCCTGGCCGTACCCGAACGCGGAGGGCTCGCGGCCGACGGTGAGCTGGTGCCCGCGGCGCTCCAGGTCGGACAGTGCGGCGGCGTCCGCGAGCCCGTCCTCGATGAGCACCGCTCGTCCCGTCTGCCAGTACCAGCGAGGTGCCCCGAGTGCCGCCTGCGGGTCCAGCCCGTCCACCGTGGACGCGATCACCTGGAGGTGGCCCTGCGGCTGCATGTGCCCGCCCATCACGCCGAACGGTCCGACCGGCACGCCGTCCCGGGTCAGGAAGCCCGGGATGATCGTGTGGAACGGCCGCCGGCTCGGCCCGATCCCGTTCGGATGGTCTGGCTCGGGGCGGAAGCCGAGGCCGCGGTTCTGGAGGCCGAAGCCGTAGCCGGGTACCGCGACGAACGACCCGAATCCCATGTAGTTGGACTGGATGAGGCTGACCATCAGCCCGCCCGCGTCGGCTGTGCAGAGGTACACGGTGCCGCCGCGGGCCGGGTCGCCGGGCGCCGGTACCGCTGCCTTCTCGCCGATCTCGGACCGGCGGGTGGCCAGGTACCTCGGCGTGAGCAGCGCGGCCGGCGGCACCAAGACGCGATCGGGGTCGGCCACATACTCGAACGCGTCCGCGAAGCCGAGCTTCATCGCCTCGATCTGCCAGTGCAGGCGCTCGGCGGGTGGCAGCGCGGCCAGGTCGACGCCGTCCAGGATGCCGAGCGCGATGAGCGCGGCCACGCCCTGCCCATTCGGCGGCAGCTCCCACACCTCGTGGCCCCGGTAGCCGACAGAGATCGGCTCGACCCAGGTGGACGTGTGTGCGGCCAAGTCGTCCACAGTGACCAGCCCACCGGTCCGCGCGGCATGCTCGGCCAGGGCGGACGCGACCTCGCCGGTGTAGAACGCGCTGGCGCCGGTCTCCGCGATCAGCCGCAGCGTGCGTGCCGCTCCCGGGTTGGCCCAGCGCTCCCCAGCCCGCGGCGCACGCCCACCGTCGACGGTGAAGATCCGACCCCACTCGGCGTACTCCTCGCCGTGCAGGCACGCGTACTGGGCCACCGAGCGATCCCAGGCGCGGGCGACCTCGGGCGAGACAGGGTAGCCACGCTCGGCGTACGCGATCGCGTCGGTGAAGAGGTCGGCGAAGGGCAGCGCGCCGAAGCGGGCGTGCAGATCGCGCCAGCCGGCCGGGGCGCCTGGCACGGTCACCGGCAGCCATCCCCGCTCGGGCATGCCGCCCGGCACGCGGTCCGGTGTGAGGGTGGCGGGCGAGCGGCCGGAGGCGTTGAGACCGTGCGGGCGGGAGCCGTCCCACACGATCGCGAAGAGGTCGCCGCCGATGTCGTTGGAGCCCGGCTGGACGACGGTCAGCGCGACAGCGGCGGCGATCGCGGCGTCGACCGCGTTGCCGCCGCGGCGGAGCACGTCGAGGCCGGCCGACGCGGCGAGCGGCTGGCTGGTGGCGACGGCGCCGCGCGGGGCGTACAGCGGCTTGTGGCGGTGAAGGGTCACTGCGGCTCCTGGGTTCGTTCGCTCGCCGTCGTCGTGGGCAGGCACCCGCTGCCCACGCGCACTCACCTGAGTAGGGTGCCCCGCCTGGCTACCGGGAGGCCACCGGGCAGGTGGACCGGACCCTGGCCGCGCCAGGCGGTGACGAGCGCGTCAAGCGCCGCGACGTGCCGGTGGGAGAGCGCCGCGGGCCGGGCGCCGCGCTCGCGGGCCCAGGCGTGCAGCACACGGGTACGCACGGCGTCGGGCAGCCGCTCCAGCGCGGTCACGTCGAGCGCGCCGTCCGGGCGCCGGGCCCCTTCCAGCGCGGCCGTGGCGATCTCGTCCAGCGCGGCGGCGTCGGTGGCGAGCAGGTGGGCGGTACGGGCCAGGTTGTCGACAACGCCCGCGCCGAGCGCCTCGGTCAGCACGGGGAGCACGGTGGACCGGACCCGGGCCCGCGCATACGCGGGGTCGGCGTTGTGCGGGTCGTCCCACGGGCTGAGGCCCAGCGCGGCGCAGGCCTTGCGGGTCTCCTCCCGGGACACGTCGAGCAGCGGGCGCAGCAGCGCCACCCCGTCCACGTCCCGCCGGCGTGGCATGCCGGCCATCCCGCGGGGACCGGACCCCCGCGCCAGCGCGAGCAGCACCGTCTCGGCTTGGTCGTCGCGGGTGTGCCCGAGCAGTACCGCGCTCGCCCCCAGCCGGGTAGCCGCGGCCACCAGCGCCTCGTACCGCGCGTCGCGGGCGGCCGCCTCCGGGCTGCCCTCGCCGGACACGACGACGGTCGCGACCTCCACCGGCGTCAGGCCGGCCGAAACCGCCCACGACGCCACGGCCGTGGCCCGCTCGGCCGAGCCCGCCTGAAGCCCGTGGTCGACGGTCACAAGGCCGGCCACCAGCCCCGCGCGGGGGGCGACGAACGCCACCGCCGCCGCGAGGGCCAGGGAGTCAGCGCCGCCGGAGCAGGCGACCAGCACGGTCCCGTCGAGGCCGCGCAACGCGTGCCGGACAGCCGTACGGACGGCGGCGACCGGAGGCGCGAGCGCGGCCATGTACCTGTGTCAGCCGGCCTGCGGGTGGACCCGCGCCACCCAGGCGTCCGGGTCGCCCAGCTCCTCGACGCGGGGCAGGGTGAGCGGCGAGCTGAAGACCTTGTTGAACCCGGCCATGCCGACCCGCTCGACAACGCCGTGCACGAACTTGCGCCCCTCCGCGTACTGCCGCATCTTCACGTCGACGCCGAGGAGCTTGCGGATCGCCTTCTCCAGGGGAGAGCCCGCCTCGCGACGGCGGTTGAACCTGGCTCGGATCTGGTCGACGCTCGGGATCACCTCGGGGCCCACGCCGTCCATCACGAACTCGGCGTGTCCCTCCAGCAGCGTCATCATGGCGGTCAGCCGGTCGAGCACCGCACGCTGACCGGGCGTCTGCACGATGTCGAGCACGCTGACCCGGCTGTCCGGGTTGCGCACGGCGTCCGAGAGGGTGGCCACGCTGCGCCGGATCCGCTCCAGGAAGTGCTCGCTGCCGGCCTGCGAGGCATCGACGAACGCCTGCACCTCGCCGAAGAAGTGGCCGCGCATCCACGGCACGGCGGTGAACTGAGTGCGGTGCGTGACCTCGTGCAGGCAGACCCACAGCCGGAAGTCGCGCGAGTCCGCCTGGAGCTTCTGCTCCACCTCGACGATGTTGGGCGCGACCAGGAGCAGCTGGCCTGGGTCGGAGGAAAAGACCTCGTACTGCCCGAGGACCCGGCCGGAAAGGTAGGCGAGCACTGTGCCGGCCTGGACACCGGTGAGGCGCGAGCCGATCGCGTCGGTGAACGCGCCGGGCTGCTTGTCGCCGGCGAGCCGGCTCACCAGCGGGGTGACCACCTCACGGAGCCCGGCAATGTTGATCGCCGCCCAGTCTTTGCGGTCGACGACCTGCACCGGAGGGTGGGAGACCTGGGATCGCAGTCCCGTGTAGGAGGCGACGATCTCGGCCGCCTCGTCGGTGAGCCGCCGTAGATCCGCCACCACGTCGGTGGCCTCGTCATACGAGACTCTTGGGCCCGCTTTGCCCAGCGCGCCCGCGGTGGCGGCGGCCAGGTCCCAGTCCACGAACTGCGCCATCATCCCAAGGTACCCGGGCTAGGCGCACCCGCATCCGGCCAGCGTTGCGGTGATCTTGTCGAGGCCGGTCTCGGCGCGGTCCGCGCCGGCCGTCACCTTGTCGGCCAGCACGGCGAAGGCCAGTAGGCGGCCGTCGGCGGTGGTCACCACACCGGAGATGGCGTTGATCCCGGTGAGCGTGCCGGTCTTGGCCCGAACCACGCCGGCGCCCGCCACGTTCTTGGCGGCCGGGCTGCGGTAGCGCTCGCGGAGCGTGCCCGACCAGGCGGCGACCGGCAGGCCGGCCATCAGGCCGGCGAGCTCCGGGTGCTGGTCGCCGGCCGCGAGCCGTAGCACGTCGGTGAGGACGGAGGGGGTGAGGCGGTTCTTCCGGGACAGGCCGCTGCCGTCCGAAAGGGTGATCTCCGCGGCGGGCAGGCCGAGATCCGCGAGTACCGCCTTCGTGGCGGCCGCCCCGCCCGCGAACGACGCCGGCTGGTCCTTGGCGAGCGCGACCTGGCGGGCGAGCGACTCGGCCACCACGTTGTCGCTGTCGACCAGCATGATCTCGACAAGCCGGAGGACCGGGGGCGACTCGACCTTGCCCAGCTCGGTGCCGGGTGCTGGGGCGCTGCCGGCCGCTGCGCTTGGCGGCGCGCTGGCACCGGCCGCCGCGTCGGTCGGGGCCTTGCCGCGGGCCACCGCCGACGCCTTCAGCCCCAGTGCGCGAGCGAACGCCTGGCCAGCGACGAGGTCGGGCTGCGGGTAACGCTCGGCGTACCCGTGGGTGATCTTGGGGTTGACCCGCGCACCGTTGATCATCAGCGCGGTCATCGCCGCGCCGAAGCCGCCGGTCGGCACGTCCGGGTCCCAGCTCGGCTCGAACGCCGGACCGGGGAACAACGTCGAGTCGACCACGACCCGGGTCGGCGCGGCGCCGCCGAGCGCGGCCTTGACCTGCTTGGCGAGCTGGTCGAGCCGGGCCGCGCCGGGGTAGGTGCCGCTGGCGCCGGCCGCGAGCGTGGCGTCGCCGCCGCCGATGATGACCACCTCGCCGGGCTTGGCGCCGGCGACCACCCGCGTCGGGATCCGGTAGGCCGGCCCGCGCGCGGAGAGCACGGCCGCGGCGGTGGCCAGCTTCGTGGTCGAGGCGGGCACGGTGGCTACGTCGGGACCGCGCGAGTACAGCTGGTCACCGGTCGCCGCGTCGACCACCGAGATGTTGACGCTGCTGCCCAGCCCGGCGGCGGCCACGACCGGGTCGAGCGCTGCCTTCACCCCCGCGGCGGTCGGCGCCGGCTGGTCGGTGGCCGAGGCGACAAGCACCGGGGACGGGGGCGGCTCGGGCGGCTCGGCGGCGGCCAGCGAGGGCGTCGGCTCGCCGCCGGTGCCACCCATCCAGCCGTCGACCGGTCCGGGACGGACGATCGCCGCGCCGGCCACGAGCCCGGCGAGCAGCAGCACGACGACGATGAACGCGGCCAGCCCGCGCCTGCGCTTGGGAGCCGGTGGCTGCGGGGGCTGCCCGGCCGGTGGCCGCGGGCCCTGCCCGGTGGCGGCGCGGACGGCGCCTGCTGCGGCTTGGGCGGCACGGGTGGTGGGAAGAACGAGGGAAGCCGGATGGTCTGGGTCTGCTCGGGCGGCGTCACCGGCAGCCGGACGGTCTCGTCTCCAGGCCCGTGCTGTGAATCTTGCCTCCGCACCAGGCCCCTCCTCGTTCGTGTAATCCGGTCTAGGCGACGATACTTGCGTCCGAACACTATGCGGCGTCTGCCAGCCCTATCTCCGATGGGCAACATCACGACACTTGGGCGGCGAGATTGGGGAGCGTGAGATGGATTTCGACGTAACGGTTGAGATCCCTAAAGGTCACCGAAACAAGTACGAGGTGGACCACACCACCGGCCGTATCAGGCTGGATCGCACGCTTTTCACCGCGACGCAGTACCCAGCCGACTACGGCTTCATCGAGGGCACCCTCGGCGCGGACGGCGACCCGCTTGACGCGCTGGTACTGGTGCAGGAGCCGACTTTCCCAGGATGCCTCATCCGGTGCCGGACCATCGGCATGTTCCGGATGAAGGACGAGAAAGGCGGCGACGACAAGGTGCTGTGTGTCCCGTTCGAGGACCCGCGGCAGGAGCACCTGCGGGACATCCACCATTTGGGTGAATTCGACCGGCTGGAGATCCAGCACTTCTTCGAGGTCTACAAGGACCTCGAGCCTGGCAAGTCGGTCGAGGGTGCCACCTGGGTCGGGCGCACGGAGGCCGAGGCGGAGATCCGTAACTCGTACCGGCGGGCGGAAGAGGCCACGGCCGAGGGTGAGACGTTCCACTGACGGATATCCGACTGCCGTCCTCTCAGAGGTCGCGGACGGCGGTGTAGAGGTCGAGCACCGCACAGGCGACGGGTACCACACAGACCAGTAGCGCGGTGTCAAGCACGTCGGCCGCCCGGCCCAGATAGGGCGAGGGCGGCCGGCGCGCGTACGCCACACCGGCGGCGACGACGGTGAGCGCGGCGAACGTGCCACCAGCGGCGAAGGCGAGGAGCACCCGCGGTCCGGTGGTCACCAGCAGGGCGACGCCGAGGGCCGCCGTGCCGCCCAGCCCGGCGGCGAGCAGGGGCACGCGGTGGTGCACCGCGGCGAAGAGCCGGGACCGCAGCAGCAGGCCGGCCGCCACGACCCCGACCAGCAGCCGTCCGGCCAGGCCACCGGTGGCGACCAGGATCGCGGAGGCCGCGACGGCGAGCGTGGCGTGGCCGATCAGCAGTCCGGTGAGCGCGTCCTCGGTACGCCCCACGGCTGCGTCCACCCCCGCCGGCTGGGGACGCGGCGCCGGGCCGTCGTCGCCGGGCAGCGGGGTGATTGGCGGCAACGGCAGCCGGCCGAGGCGGATCGCGACCAGCGGTAGGGCGCCGACACCACAGGCGAGCAGGGCCAGCAGGACGGCGGCCGCGCCGTGCGGCGTCAACCCGCCGACCGCGGCCAGCGCTGTCAGCCCGCCGAGCAGCCCGACCATGCCGCCGGCGACAAACACGCGCAGGTGTGCGGCGACGCCTACAGCACCGATGAAGGACACCACGAGCAGCGCCGTCGAGCCGGCCAGCGCCTGCGCCGGCCGCTCGGGCCCGGCCAGGAGCGAGCCGGCCGCGAAGGCGTAGGGCAGGGCGTACCCGGCGAGGGCCGCGCCGGCCACGCTGTCCTGCCGTGAACGCGCTACCACCACGCCCGCGACCAGCAGCAGCGCGGCGACGACGGGCGGCACGGTATTCCACTGCGGGGCAGCGCGGACCGCGGCGGCGAGTCCCAGGGCCAGCGGCACCGCGGCCGCCGCGAGGCCGGCGACCCGGGTGGCGTCCGCCGACCAGGACGCCCCACGGCGCCGGGCACCGTCGGCGATCGCCTCCACCACGTCGTCGTACTCCGGCTCGGCCCACCCGACCCGCGCGGGCAGCAGGAAGAGGAGCTCGCCGTCCCGTACCCCCTGCGGGAGAAGGGCCTGACCGGCCGACAAGGCCGCACCGTCCGCGCGGCGCAGGATCCACCCGCCGTGCCGCTCGCCGTCGTCGGCGAGCCCGTCGCCGGCATGCCGGAGCACCTCCGGCAGCAGCTCGGCCACCGGCACCTGCTCGGGTAGGGCGACGTCCAGCCGCCGGAGCGGCGTACTGATCGTGACCCGGGCGAGTCCTGCGGTCATCAGTCCTCCCGCAATGGGGCACATGGACGGTCGCACTCTACCTACTATGTGCGGTTGGGAGGTGACCCATCGTGGCCACGATCCTTTTGCGACGGTCCGCCCGGCGGCCGGCGCCCGAGATCCCTTCCGGCGAGCTGCACGTGGGGGCGCCGCCGGAGATCCCGCAGGTGGTGGGTGCCCGCTGGCAGCAGCTCATGGTGGTGCTGCCGATGCTCGGCGGCGGTGTCGCGATGGCGATGCTGATGGGGCGGGGCGGCGGGCCGTATTCGTACGTGGTGGGCGCGCTCTTCGGCGTGTCATCCCTCGCGATGCTGGCCTCGTGGGGCGGCTCGGGCGCGCCGAAGAAGGCCGAGATGCTGGCTGCCCGCCGCGACTACCTACGCCACCTGGCCGGACTCCGCCGCCGCGCCCGCGACACGATCGTCCGCCAGCGGGCCGGGCTCGACTACCGCCACCCCGAGCCGGGCCAGCTCTGGTCCACAGCGGCCAGTCATCGGCTGTGGGAGCGGCGGGTCACCGACCCGGACTTCGGGGTGGTACGCGTCGGATCCGGACCGCAGGCGCTGGCCACTCCCCTCGTGCCGCCGATCACGGGTACACCCGCCGACCTCGAACCGATGACGGCCGGCGCGCTGCGGCGTTTTCTCGACACGTACTCGGTGGTGCCCGACCTGCCGGTAGCGCTGTCGCTGCGCGGCTTCGCCCGCATTTATCTGCGCGGTGACGCACCCGCACTGGCCCGCGCGATGCTGGTCCAGCTGTCTGTCTTCCACGCCCCCGATGACCTGCGGATCGCCGTCTGCGCTGGGCCGGAGCGGCGGACCGCGTGGGAGTGGGTCAAGTGGCTGCCGCATGCCCAGCACCCGGTCCGCACCGACGCGCTCGGCCCGGTACGGCTGGTGGCCGGCTCCGGTGCCGAGCTGGAGCGGCTCCTCGGCGACGTGGTGGGGAGCCGGTCGCGGTTCGGCGGTGGCTCCGCGCGCGAGGGGCCGCAGATAGTGGTCGTGCTCGACGGCGCGACCTGGAGCCAGGACGGTGGCATCGACGGAGTGTCCTTTCTAGACCTCGAGGGCACCCCGCCACGCCTGCTCGACCAGTCGACGCTGGTGCTCGCGGTGGGCGAGCCGGGGCACCTGCTGGTCGACTCCGGCGACGGCCCGGCCGAGGTGGGGCGCGCCGACGGGCTCAGCGTGGTCGAGGCGGAGGCGGTGGCCCGGCGACTCGCGCCGTACCGCCTCGCGGCACCCGCCGACACCGACGAGCCACCGGCCACGGCCGAGCCGGCGCTGGCCGAGCTGCTCGGCCTCGGCGACCCTGCCGAGGGCGGCTGGTCGCATCCGCCGCCGCGAGCCGCCCGCGACCGCCTGCGCGTGCCGATCGGCATGACTCCCGCGGGCCGGCCCGTGGAGCTCGACCTGAAGGAGTCGGCGCAGGACGGCATGGGCCCGCACGGGCTGCTCATCGGCGCCACCGGCTCGGGCAAGTCCGAGCTGCTACGGACCCTCGTGCTCGGGCTGGCCGCGACGCATTCCTCGCAAGACCTCAACTTCGTGCTGGTCGACTACAAGGGCGGGGCGACGTTCGCGGCGCTGGACCGGCTGCCGCACACCGCGGCGGTGATCACCAACCTCGCGGACGAGCTGCCGCTTGTCGACCGCATGACCGACGCGCTGAATGGCGAGATCGTGCGCCGCCAGGAGTTGCTGCGCCGGGCGGGCTGTTCCAGCCTGCGGGAGTACGAGATGGCCCGCGCGGGCGGTGCACGGCTGCCGTCGTTGCTTGTCGTGTGCGACGAGTTCGCCGAGCTGCTCGCCGCCAAGCCCGACTTCATCGAGCTGTTCCTCCAGATCGGACGGCTGGGCCGCTCGCTGGGCGTACATCTGCTGCTCGCCTCGCAACGGCTGGAGGAGGGGCGGCTGCGCGGGCTCGACACCCACCTGTCGTACCGGATCGGGCTGCGCACGTTCTCGGCGCTCGAATCGCGCTCGGTGCTGGGCGTGCCGGACGCGTACGAGCTGCCCCGCTCACCCGGGCACGGTTTCCTCAAGGCGGCCACCGAGCCACTGGTGCGGTTCAAGGCGGCGTACGTTTCCGGCCCGTTCCGCCGCCCCGGCGATCGGCTGCCCGTGGCGCGGGCCGGGCGGCCGAGCGTGCTGCCGTACAGCACCCAGTACATTCCCGCGCCCAACCCGGTCGCCCCACCCGTGCAGACCGGACCGAGCCTGCTGGAGCTGCTGGTCGAGCGGCTGGCTGGGCAGGGGCCGCCGGCCCACCGGGTGTGGCTGCCGCCGCTGTCCCGCCCGCCCGCGCTGGACGAGCTGCTCGGCTCGGTCGCCAGTGACCCGGCCCGCGGGCTCACCGTCGCCAACCCCGACCTGCGCGGCGCGCTCCAGGTGCCGGTCGCCGTGATCGACAACCCGTTCGAGCAGCGCCGCGACGTGCTGTGGCTGTCCCTCGACGGGGCCGCCGGGCACGTGGCCGTCGCCGGCGGACCGCAGAGCGGCAAGTCGACGGTCCTCCGCACGGTGATCTGCGGCCTCGCCTTAACCCATTCACCCGCCGAGGTACGGGTCTACTGCCTCGACTTCGGCGGCGGCTCGCTCGCCACACTCCGCGACCTGCCACATGTCGGCGGCGTGGCCGGGCGGCTGGACACCGAGGCGGTACGCCGTACGGTCGGCGACGTCGCCGCCCTCCTGGCCGAGCGGGAGGCGGGCGCGCCGGTCGACGGGCACGTCTTCCTCGTCGTGGACGGGTGGACCACGCTCCGCGGCGACTACGACGACCTGGAGCCGCTCGTCACCGACATCGCCACCCGCGGCCTCTCGTACGGTGTACACGTCGTGGCGGCGGCCGGCCGCTGGCTCGACTTCCGCCCGGCGATCCGCGACCTCTTCGGCTCCCGCGTCGAGCTGCGGCTCGGCGACCCGACCGACTCGCTGGTATCCCGCCGGGCCGCGCAGACCGTGCCGGAGAAAATGCCCGGGCGCGGCATCACGGCCGAGGGGCGCCACCTGCTCACCGCGCTGCCCGCGCTCTCCGCGCTCGACGGCGACCCGGCCGCGCTTGTCCGGGCCGTCGCGGACGGCTGGACCGGGCCGCCCGCGCCGCGCGTACGGCTGCTGCCGCCGGTCCTGCCGTACACCGATCTCGACCTAGGTGGGGACACCGGGCTCCGGCTGCCCATCGGGATCGCCGAGGCTGATCTGCGGCCGGTAGAGGTGGACTTCGGCAGCGACCCGCACCTGCTGCTCTTCGGCGACGCGGAGTGCGGCAAGTCGTCGTTCCTGCGGGCGCTGGCCACGTCGGTCACCCGCCGCTTCACGCCCGAGGAGGCCCGGCTGATCCTGGTCGACTACCGGCGCAGCCTGCTCGGCGCGATCGACTCGGAGCACCTGATCGGGTACGGCACCACCGCTGCCACCACCGCCCAGCTTGTCGATTCCGTCGACGGGTACATGCGGCGCCGCCTGCCCGGCCCGGACGTCACGCCGCAGCAGCTGCGCGACCGGTCGTGGTGGACCGGGCCGGAGCTGTTCGTCCTTGTCGACGACTACGACCTCGTCGCCGCGGCGCCGGTCAACCCGCTGCTCCCGCTCGTCGAGCACCTCGCCCAGGCACGCGACGTCGGCCTGCACCTGATCCTGACCCGCCGCTCAGGAGGCGCCTCGCGCGCGCTATACGAGCCGGTGATCCAGCGGCTGCGCGAGCTGGCGTCTCCCGGGCTGGTGATGTCCGGTGACCAGGAGGAGGGTGCGCTGGTGGGTAGCGTGCGACCGGGCCCGCTACCGCCGGGCCGTGGCCGGCTGGTGACCCGGAAGGAAGGGGTACGGCTGGTGCAGCTCGCATACCTCGCGGGGATCAGGTGAAACCCCCGAAAGGCGTCCCTTGAACTTTTCACGATGGTCCCAGTAGACACATCGACGCGGTAACCTGCGTCGTACGAACGCGCCCGGAAGAGGGACAGCGACCCGGCAGTGGTTGGCTCGTTGTCCACAACTGGAGGCCACACTGCCATGAGCTCGCGCCATCAGCGAGGCGCCGCTCCGAGGTTCGCCGGGGCGGCGCTGGCGACTGTCGCGGCACTGATCGGCGCGACAGCGGTAGTGCCGGCATCCGTTCCGGCCCCGGCTGCCGGCGACGGTGGCGGTGCCCCGGCGAGCTTGGTGCGGCGCGATCAGGTCCGTGAGGAGCAGTGGCAGCTCAACGAGCTACGGGCCACCCACGCCTGGCGACACTCGACTGGCGACGGCGTGACCGTCGCCGTAATCGACTCCGGTGTGGACGCCGGCCATCCTGACCTCGCCGGGCAGGTGCTACCCGGCGTCGACATGGTCGCCCAGGGCGGCGACGGCCGCGCCGATCCGGTCGGTCACGGCACCACGGTGGCTGGGCTGATCGCCGGGCGCAATGACGACGACAACGGCGTGATGGGCCTCGCCCCGCACGCCAAGATCCTGCCGGTGCGGGTGCTGGACGCGGAAAACCGGTACGACGACGCGCTGATCGTGGCCAAGGGCGTGCGCTGGGCGGTCGACAACGGCGCCGAGGTGATCAACCTGTCGCTCGGCGGTAGCGGCACCAGCCCGGCCCTGGCGGCCGCGCTCGACTACGCATTCGCCCGGGACGTCGTGGTGGTCGCCTGTACGGGCAACTACTCCACCGACCCGGCACCCGCCTCCGGCCGCCCGGCCACCGAGGTGTGGTACCCGGCGCGCGAGCCCGGGGTCCTCGCCGTCACCGGCCTTGATCGTGATTCCGAGGGCCTCTGGTCCGGTGCGATCACCGGCTCCGCCACCGTGCTCTCCGCCCCGGCGACCGGCCTTGTCGGCGCCCGACCGGGTGGCACGTGGAAGGTGCAGGGCACAAGCTTCGCCGCCCCGCTGGTGAGCGCGACGGCTGCGCTCGTGCGGGCGAAGTGGCCCGAGATGCCCGCCGCCGCGGTCGTCAACCGGCTGATCACCACGGCCAGCGACCTGGGTGCGGTCGGCCGCGACGACCGCTACGGGTACGGGCTTGTCGACCCGGTCGCCGCCCTCACTGTCGGCGTGTCCAATGTGGCGCGCAACCCGCTCGACACGAACGCACCGCACGGTGTCGCCGGCTTCGGCCCGGCCCCTGGGGTGGCGGCGGCGACCTCCGGCCCGGCGAGCGCCCACGAGCCCGTCGGCGGTCGCGCACAGGGCATCCACACCGACTGGGATGCGGAGCCGCGCCGGTCTTCGCGCTCAGAGCGCGACTGGGCGATCGGCCTGGGCCTGATGGTGATGCTTGTAGCGGGCGCCACCGCGATCCTCGTCCGCCGCCGCACCCGCGCCTGAGACCTAGGTACAGTCGCCGGTCGTGGTCGCGCGGGTGCGGCTCTGGCCGGCGGTCGCGACCGGGGCGGCTTCCTGGGCGGTGACCGCAAAGCCGGTGTTCCGGTCGTCTGCCGCCGCGGCGAAGATCACGCCGAGCACCTGGCCGTTGGTCGCGACCAGCGGTCCACCGGAGTTGCCGCTGCGCACCAGCGCCCGGATCGTGTAGATCTCCCGGGTCACGTCACCCGAGTTGTAGATGTCCGGGCCGGTGATGTCGCCGACATCGCGCACTCGGGCGGACTGGGCGTTGTACGGCCCGTCCAGCGGGAAGCCCAGCACGATCGCGTCCGCGTTGGTCGGCGCCTTGCGCGGCGCGAACGGCATCACCGGCGCCTCCAGGCCGGGCACGTAGATGACGGCGAGGTCGCGGTCAGGGTCGTACACGGTGACCCGGCCCTCCAGCCGCTCGTCGCCGACCTCCACCTCCACCGATTCCGTGCCGGCGACCACGTGGGCATTCGTCATGATGCGCTCAGGCGAGTACACGAAACCGGAGCCCTCGATACGCCGTGAGCAGCTCCGCGCGGAGCCGAGCACCTTGACCACCGACTGGCGCGAGTTGACGACGACGCGCGAGTTGGCCAGCCGCGGGTCGGGCGCGGCCACCTCGCGGGCGCGGGTGGGTGCCAGGTTGCCGAAGACCTCTGGGAAGCCACGGGTGTCCACCGTGTTTCGCAGGGCGTCGGAGAGGGCTTGGGCCTGCTGGGGCATGACCCGGTTGACGCCGTCCAGCAGCGCGCTGTTACGCACCGAGCTGGCCAGCCAAGGCAGCGACGACGAGCCGAGCGGCACCGCCACGAGCCAGGCCACCACCAGCACCGCGAGTACCGATACGAGCGCGCCACCCGCGTCGTCCAGCTTGCGTCCAGTAGGGCTGGTTATGGCGTGCCGCAGGTGGGTGCCAAGCCAGCCAGCCAGCGCCTGTCCCAACACCGCGAGCCCGAAGATGGCGATCAACGACACGACGACGCGCACGGCGTCGTCCGCGAACTGCCGGGCCACCAGTGGGCCGAGCTGGAGACCGATCAGCGCGCCGCCAAAGAAGCCGGCGAAGGACAGTGCCCCAATCACGAAGCCCTGTCGGTATCCACTGATCGCGAACAACACCATAAGCAGGACAAGAGCGACATCGATGGCGGACACCCGTCAAGGGTACGGGGGCCCGGCCACCACCGAGTGCGACTCGCCTCGTCAGCTGATCTCGTCACCCGCGGACGGTGCGGGCACCGGTGCGGGCCTTGGCAGATCGGCGATCCGGTCGCGCGGCCAGGGGCGGGCCCAGCCACCCATCTCCAGCAATACCGAGAGCACGCCGGCGGTGAAGCCCCAGACCAGCATGTCGCGGACCTGGAACGCCGGCCCCAACCAGCCGCTCGGGTGCCGCACCATCAGCCGGTTGTCCGGGTCGACAAGCTCGGCCACCGGCAGGCGGGCGACCCGGGCCACCTCCTCGGGCGCGCGGGGGTGCACATCGTGCGGCGCGTGCCACCAGGCGAGCACCGGCGTCACCACGAAGTCGCTGACCGGGATCCACAGCTGCGGGAGCTGGGTGAGCACGGTGACGCTCTCCGGCTGGAGCCCCACCTCCTCGTCCGCCTCGCGCAGCGCGGTCGCGGCGACGTCGGCATCCTCTGGATCGCACGCCCCGCCCGGGAAGGCTGGCTGGCCGGCATGGTTGCGGAGCGTCTCGGCCCGCTGGAGCATGAGCACGTCGGGCTCGCCGTCCTGCTCGCCCAGGAGGACGAGCACCGCGCTGGCCCGGCCGCCTTCCGCCGGGGTGGCCACCCGTGTGAAGTCTTCGACCCGGGCGGTGCCGAGCCGGTCGAGCAGCGGCAACAGCCAGGGCGGCTGATGATTCTCGCCCCGCTCGCTCACGGCAGGGTCACCCCGAGATGCTTAGCGGCCAGCGCCGCGAGGGTGGCGTCGTCGAGGGCGGTCGAGTTGTAGAGATGCCGCACCCGCCCCTCTTGGTCGACGAAGAGGGTAACCGGGAGGCCGGCTACCCCGAGCTTTGCGCGGAGCTGCTCGGACGGGTCGAAGAGGTTGGGGTACCGCAAGCCCAGGTCGACAGCGAGGCCGCTCGCCACCTGCCGGCTGTCGCGGGTGTCGACCCCGATCACCGTGACCTTGCCGGCGGCCCGGTCGGCGAAGCGCTGGAACGCGGGCAGCTCCTCCCGGCAGGGCGGGCACCAGGACGCCCAAAGGTTGACGACCGCGGGCCCGCGGATCGCGCTGAGGGTCACATCCGGCCCGCCCGCGAAACAGGCCAGCGTCAGCTCAGGCAGCCGCTCGCCCTCGCCCGCCAGCGCGACCGGCACGGCGGACGGCGGGGGCGCGGCTAGCGCGGCGCAGTCGGCGAACGGCGCTGGCGGCTCAGGGCTCGGCGACTCGTCCGCCCCGCTACATCCCGCGACGGCCAGCACGAGCACGGCGGCCATCGCTTGCAATATCCGGCTCACGGGGCGTCCGCGGCCACCATCGCCTTGGCCGGCGCCAGGTCCGGGTCGACCCCCGCCGCGACCGCCAGCTCTTGGGCGCGCGGGCCCTTGAGCAGCTTGGCCGCGGCGGCCGCCTCGGTGGGTCCCGTCCCATACGACGGGCAGAGCTTGGCCAGCGTGCAGGCGCCGCAGGCCGGCTTGCGGGCGTGGCAGACCCGCCGGCCGTGGAAGATCACGCGGTGGGAGAGCATCGTCCAGTCGCGCTTGTCGAAGAGCGCGCCGATGGCAAACTCGATCTTGACGGGGTCGCTCTCCTCGGTCCACTCCCACCGCCGCACGAGCCGCTGGAAATGCGTGTCGACCGTGATGCCCGGGACGTCGAAGGCGTTGCCCAGGATGACATTCGCTGTCTTTCGCCCGATGCCGGGGAGCTTGACCAGCTCGTCGAGCGAGCCAGGCACCTCGCCACCGTGCCGCTCGACAAGCGCCTGACCCAGCTTCATCAGTGAGTCGGTCTTGTTGCGGAAGAAGCCGGTCGGCTTGAGCAGCTCCTCCAGCTCGGCCCGGTTGGCAGCCGCGTAGTCAGCGGCACGTGTGTAGCGGGCGAACAGCTTTGGCGTTACCTCGTTGACCCGCTGGTCGGTGGTCTGCGCGGAAAGGATCGTCGCCACGGCCAGCTGGAGCGGGGTCTCGTGGTCGAGCTCGCAGTGCGCGTCGGGGTGGGTCTCCTCCAGAATCCGCCCCATCTTGCGCGCGCGACGCTTGCGCGACAGATCACTCTCAACACGGGCCACGCGCGAAGCCTACGCCCGCCCACCGACAGCTCAGGCGGCCCTCGGCGGAGTGATCTTCCCGGTCGCGTCAAGGGTGGCCCCAGTGGTTGGGAAGTCCGATTTGCTGAGGCGGCTCACCGCGGCGGCACCACGGTGGTCCTCGTCGACCGCCGGCTTGCCACCGGAGTCCAGGTACGTCGAGATGAGCTGCCCGCCGCCCCAACTGCCGTCCGCCGCGAGCGAGACCTTGAGCACGCCGCCAAGCCCCAGCACGCCGGACTTGTTGAGCGTCCCGGCGCCGCCGGCGAAGTTGCCCAGGCTGTACGCCACCAGCCGGCCCTTGTAGAACTCCATCGCGCGCAGCACGTGCGGCCCGTGGCCCACGATCAGGTCGGCGCCCGCGTCGATCATCGCGTGCCCGAACTTGATCGGATCGCCCCTATTCTCCCCCAGGTAGATCTCGGTGCCCGGCTTCACGTGGGTCATCGCCGCGCCCTCGGCGCCCATGTGCACCTGCACGACCACGATGTCCGCGAGCTCGGCCGCCTTTTCCACCACCTTGGCCGCCTCGTCCACGTCGACCAAGGGATTGGACCAGGGGTACGAGGAGAAGCCAGCCACCGCCACCCGAACGCCCTCGACGTCCATCACGGTGATCTGGTCCGGCGCGCCGGTGTGCTTCAGCCCGTACTCCTCCAGCGCCCGCTGCGTATTGCGGTAGCCGGCCGGCCCGTAGTCGTGCCCGTGGTTGTTGGCCTGGTTGAGCAGCTCGAACCCGGCGTCCCGCAGATGCCCCGCGTACGACGGCGGCACCCGGTACTGGAAGCAGTTCTTCGACGAAGGCCCGCACTTGCCGGTGCCGGTGTCCTCCGTGATCGGCTCTTCGAGGTTGCCCATCACGAGGTCGGCCTTGAGCACGTCGCGGACGGCGGCGAAGAAGCCCTTTCCGCCGTTGGGCGGGAGCTTGCCCGGCACGTTGCCCATGATGATGTCGCCGGTCGCGGACATCGAGATGGTACGGCGGGCAGGCTCGGCGGAGGGTGATGCGGCCGCCTGGCCGGAGGGCTCGCTGGGCGCGCTGCCCTGCCACTGCGGCGCGGGCGGCGACTCGCCAGTCACGGCGAGCGCGAGCACGCCGCCGCCGAGCAGCACGGCCCCGACCGCGATCACGACGGCGAGCGACCGCGCGGCTCTGTTTCGCCGCCGCTGGCCGGCACCGGAAGACTGCTGTCGAGGAGGCATCGCCCCGCGACAATACATTCCCGGCGCCAGCCCGGACGACTTATAGAAGCCGGTCTGACCAGGGCATTCCGGACCCTTGACCGGTGCCGCCACCCGTTCGGACGGCAACGTGGACCGCTCGGGCGAGCGGTGCGCCCCACTCCGAGCGCGGCCCGCCGTACGCCGACTCCGGCCCGTCCGCGGCGCAGAGGATCGAGACCGCGTCGGTCGAGGTACCGGTCGCGGCCAGCCCGATCTCCCGCAGCGCCTGCGCCTTGGCCTCGGTGGCCGTGGCGACCGCGTTGACCAGCGCGGCGGGCGAGAGGCGGGCGGGCACGCGCACCACGATGTTCACGGTGCCCGGCCCTGTCGCCGCCGCGGCGGGTGGGGCGGCCGCCCAGATCGGGTCGCCGAGCCCCACCGTGGCCCACACCCGCACACCGCTGTCTTCCGCGGCGACGACCTCGGCGACGTCCACGCCGGTGAGCAGCCCGATGCCCGGACCGGTGAGGCGCTCCCGAGCGGCGAGCTCGGCGAGGTGGACGTCCGGATCGTCGCGGCGGTACGACATCGGCACCGTCGCGTTGACCACCCAGTGGCGTACGCCGATCCCACCGCCCAGCGGTGCGGACGAGATCGCCAGCAGCGGCTCGGCCAGCCGCCAGACCAGCAGGGGAATGTCCCGCCCGTCCTCACGGCGGGTAGTCAGCGTCGGCTCGGTGGACATCCATCGGACTCTACGGACGCAGATCAAGTTCCGGGGGTGCTCCCCCGGTCGCCGCGCTGGTGGGCCTAGACTTACTGCACGCGTCGACACGCTGGCGAGTGCGCCGGTGAGTGAGAGTATGCGCAGGCGGAGGTGCGGCGATGGATGAGGTGTTGGCCCGTAGCGGGATCTTCCAGGGCGTCGACCCCGAGGCGGCGGAAGCGCTCGCCAAGGAGATGGAGACGATCGAGGCCCGCAAGGGCGAGGTCGTGTTCAACGAGGGCGAGCCCGGCGACAGCCTTTACATCGTGCTGTCCGGCAAGATCAAGCTAGGGCGGCGTGCCGCCGACGGCCGGCAAAACCTCGTCTCGATCATGGGCCCGTCCGACATGCTGGGCGAGCTCTCCCTCTTCGACCCCGGACCGCGCACGGCCACGGCGACCGCGGTCACCGACACCCGCCTGGCCCGGCTGCGCAAGCAGGCCCTCCGCCCCTGGCTCAACAATCGGCCCGAGATCGCCGAGCAGCTGCTGCGGGTGCTGGCCCGTAGGCTGCGCCGGACCAACGACGCGCTGGCCGACCTGATCTTCACGGACGTGCCCGGCCGCGTGGCGAAAAACCTCCTCCAGATGGCCGGCCGCTTCGGCACCCGCGACGGCGGTGTACTGCGGGTGACGCACGACCTGACCCAGGAGGAGCTGGCCCAGCTTGTCGGCGCTTCCCGCGAGACGGTCAACAAGGCGCTCGCCGACTTCGCCTCCCGCGGCTGGCTGCGGCTCGACGGCAAGAGCGTGATCATCCTCGACCCCGAGCGCCTGGCCCGCCGCGCCCGCGTGTAAAACCGCCCGCGCTCGGCCCGCTCGTGTCTGAGTGGTCGCAAAACAAGCAGGCTTGACTGTTTGTTTGGCAAGGGGCAGGCTGAGGCTGTGCCGGTACGCATGCCGCAGCAGGAGCGCAGTCGCGCCACCCAGGCCCGCCTTCTGGAAGCCACTGTGGAGTGTCTCGTCGAGCGGGGCTGGTCCGGCACGACCACCACGGTCGTGGCCGCCATGGCGGGTGTCTCGCGGGGCGCGCAGCTGCATCACTACCCGACCAAGGCGTCCCTCGTCATGGCCGCGGTCGAGCACTTGGCCGAGCGCCGCGCCGAGGAGATCCGCACCGAGGCGGCGGCCCTCCCGCCAGGACCGGAGCGGCTCGACGGAGTGGTCGACATGCTGGCGTCCGCGTTCACCGGGCCGCTCTACGTGGCCGCGCTGGAGGTGTGGATCGCCGCCCGCACTGATCCCGACCTGCGCGCGGCGCTGGTCCCGCTGGAGGCGCGGGTCGGCCGGGAGATGCACCGGCTGACCGTCGAGCTGCTCGGCGCCGACGAGCGCGCCCTGGGCGTGCGCGAGGCCGTGCAGGCCACCCTTGACCTGCTCCGCGGCCTCGGCGTGGCCAACCTGCTCTCCGACGACACCGCGCGGCGCACCGCGCTGCTCGCCGCCTGGAAGCGGCAGTTGGCCACCCTTCTGTGACGCGGAGGCACGCATGCCCGACCTCGCCGGACTCCTCGCCGACCTCGCCGCCGAGTCGGCCGACCTGGACGCCCGCGTCGGCCCGCTGCCGGAAACGCACTGGGCCCGTCTGACGCCCGCGGACGGCTGGACGATCGCACACCAGATCGCACACCTGGCCTGGACCGACCGCATGGCGCTGCTGGCGGCCACAGATCCGGACGCCTTCCACGCCTCGCTGGCCGGCGCGGCGGGCGATCCGTTCCACTTCGTCGACCTGGGCACCGAGAGCTTCCTCGGCCCGCCCGCCGAGCTGCTCGGCCGGTGGCGGGATGGCCGCGCCGCCCTCGCCAGCGCGTTGGCCGCCGCACCGCGCGGAGTCAAGCTGCCCTGGTACGGCACGGCGATGTCGCCCGCCTCGATGATCACCGCACGGATCATGGAGACGTGGGCGCACGGCCAGGACGTCGCGGACACCCTCGGCCACCGCCGCACGCCGACCCACCGGCTGCGGCACGTCGCGTACCTCGGCGTCCGTACCCTCGGGCACAGCTTCATGGCCCACGGCCGCGACATCCCGGCGGTACCGGTCCGGGTCGAGCTGGTCGGTCCTTCCGGCATCTGGGAGTACGGGCCGAGCGATGCCACCGACCGCGTCGTCGGACCCGCGCTCGACTTCTGCCTGCTTGTCACCCAGCGGCGGCACCGCGCGGACCTGGCGCTGGTGGCGACCGGGCCGGTGGCCGACGAGTGGCTGGACATCGCCCAGGCCTTCGCCGGGCCGCCCGGCGCTGGCCGCGAGCCGACCGGCAGCCGGTCATGATCCGCATCGGCAACGCCTCCGGCTTCTACGGCGACCGCTCGGCGGCCTGGCGGGAGATGCTCGAGGGCGGCCCGCTCGACGTGCTCACCGGTGACTACCTGGCCGAGCTGACCATGCTGATCCTCGGCCGCGACCGGCTCAAGGACCCTTCGCTGGGCTACGCCCGCACGTTCCTGCGGCAGATGGAGGAGTGCCTCGGCCTGGCCGCCGAGCGCGGGGTCCGCATCGTGACCAACGCCGGCGGCCTCAACCCGGCCGGGCTGGCCACCGCGCTCCGGTCCCTCGCCGCGCGGCTCGGCCTCTCGACCTCCATCGGGTACGTGGAAGGGGACGCCCTCGACCGCCCTGGTGCGCTCGCCGCCAACGCGTACCTCGGGGCGTTCGGCATCGCCTCCTGTCTCACCGCCGGTGCCGATGTCGTGGTGACCGGCCGGGTCACCGACGCATCGCTGGTGGTGGGCCCGGCGATCGCCCACTACGGCTGGACCCGCGACGACCTCGACGCGCTGGCCGGCGCGACGGTCGCCGGCCACGTACTGGAGTGCGGCGCGCAGGCCACCGGCGGCAACTTCAGCTTCTTCACCGAGCTGCCGGACGGCGGGCGGCGGCCAGGGTTTCCGATCGCCGAGGTACACGCCGACGGTTCCGCCGTGATCACCAAGCACCCCGGCACCGGCGGCGCGGTGACGGTGGAGACGGTGACCGCCCAGCTCGTGTACGAGATCGCCGCGTCCGCGTACCCCGGCCCGGACGTGGTGACACACCTCGACACCGTGCGGCTGGCCCAGGAGGCCCCGGATCGGGTACGGGTCACCGGTACCCGTGGCACGCCCCACCGCCCACTCTCAAGGTCGGCGTCGCCGGCATCGACGGCCACCGCAACGCGATGACGTTCGTGCTCACCGGGCTCGACCTCGACGCCAAGGCCGCCCTGGTGCGCACTCAGCTGGAGGACGCGGTCGGCAAAGAGGGCCTGACATTCACGGTCACCGAGACCGCGGGCGGCGCCCTCCTGAACGCCGCGATCCACGACCCCGACCCGAAACGCGCCGGCCGCGCTTTCTCCTCCGCCGCCGTGGAGCTGGCCTTAGCCTCCTACCCCGGCTGCACCCTAACTACTCCACCCACTGACGCCACCCCCACACGATCTTCACGACGGAGGAGCTCCCTCAACCCCCCACTGGGCCGTCCCGCCGAACGGCACCCGCATCGAAATCCCCCGCCGGCGCGCACCGAGCCGTTGATCAGGGAGTTGGTGGACGAACACGCCGCCCGACACGCCCACCAACTCCCTGATCAACCGCAGGGGTGGCGGGGCGGGTCGGGACTCGGTCGGGGGATAAGGGGGTGGACGCGAACGTTGGTGTTTGGGTGCGACGTGCCGAGGACTATGCGGCGCTCGCTGGCTGGTTGACCGGCGAGAGGTTCGTGGAGTTGCTGCCGGAGGCGGCCGGGCACCCGGTCGAGCGCTACGAGCTGCCCAACCTCGGGGCGCTCAACTTCGTGGTTCGCGGCCTGCTCGCACGGCGCGATTGGCTTGATCCACAAGGGAAAGCGCTCGGTGAGCGGTTGCGGGCCCGGATCGAGGAGGGACCGTGAACGCCATCCGTGTCGCAGCGGGTAAGCCGCTCGTTACGACGAAGGGCAGTTCCGAGGTCGCGAACCAGATGGGGGTATGAGCCATGGCCGTCCTGGACACCGCCATCGACCCGCGCCACCCTTCGTACCCGCAAAATCGCGGCGCGATGCTGGAGCGGCTCGCGGAGCTGGACACGGCACTTGGCGCGGCCCGGGGCGGCGGCGGTGAGAAGTACGTGACCCGCCACCACGCGCGCGGCAAGCTGCTCCCGCGCGAGCGGATCGAGCTGCTGCTCGACCAGGACGCGCCATTTCTGGAGCTGTCCCCGGTCGCCGCGTGGGGTACCGACTTTCCAGTCGGCGCGAGCGTGGTCACCGGTATCGGCGTGGTCGAGGGCGTCGAGTGCGTGATCATCGCGAACGACCCGACGGTCCGCGGCGGCGCGGTCAACCCGTACACGTTGAAGAAGACCCGCCGGGCCGGCGAGATCGCGCTGACCAACCGCCTCCCGCTGATCAACCTGGTCGAGTCGGGCGGCGCCGACCTGCCCAGCCAGGCGGAGATCTTCATCCCGGGCGGGCAGGTGTTCCGCGACCTGACCCGGCTCTCCGCGGCGCGCATCCCGACGCTGAGCGTGGTGTTCGGCAACGCGACCGCCGGCGGGGCGTACGTGCCGGGCATGTCCGACTACACGATCATGGTGCGCAACCAGGCCAAGGTCTTCCTCGCCGGCCCGCCGCTGGTCCGCATGGCCACCGGCGAGATCACCGACGACGAGTCGCTGGGCGGCGCGGCGATGCACGCGGCCCGATCCGGACTCGCCGACTACGTGGCCGAGGACGAGCGCGACGGCATCCGGCTGGCCCGTCAGTGTGTTCGGCGGTTGAACTGGCGCAAAGCCGGACCCGCCCCGCGGATCACAACGCCACCCAAGCACGACCTCGAAGACCTCCTCGCGGTGGCCAGCGCCGACCTCAAGGTGCCGTTCGACCCGCGCGAGGTGCTGGCCCGGGTGCTGGACGGTAGCGAGTTCGACGAGTTCAAGCCGGCGTACGGCACCGCGCTCGTCACCGGCTGGGGCGAACTGCACGGCTACCCGGTCGGCGTGCTGGCCAATGCGCGCGGCGTGCTCTTCTCCGACGAGGCGCAGAAGGCGGCGCAGTTCATCCAGCTCGCCAACGCCTCCGACACCCCGCTGCTCTTCCTCCAGAACACGACCGGCTACATGGTCGGCACCGAGTACGAGCAGCGCGGCATCATCAAGCACGGCGCCCTGATGATCAACGCGGTGGCCAACTCGACCGTCCCGCACCTGACCGTCAACCTCGGCGCCTCGTACGGTGCCGGCAACTACGGCATGTGCGGCCGGGCGTACGACCCGCGCTTCCTCTTTAGCTGGCCGAACGCGAAGTCCGCCGTGATGGGTCCGGCCCAGCTCGCCGGAGTGTTGTCGATCGTGGCGCGGCAGGCCGCCGAGGCCAAGGGCCAGCCGTACGACGAGGACTCCGACAAGGCCATGCGCGCGATGGCCGAGCGGCAGATCGAGTCGGAGTCGGCCGCGCTCTTCCTGTCCGGCCGCCTGTACGACGACGGCGTGATCGACCCGCGTGACACCCGGACCGTACTGGGGCTCTGCCTCTCCGCGATCCACAGTGGACCGATCAAGGGCGCCGAGGGCTTCGGCGTCTTCCGGATGTGAGGCAGGCACAGTGATTCGACGACTGTTGGTCGCCAACCGCGGTGAGATCGCGCGACGCGTCTTCGCCACCTGCCGGCTGATCGGGATCGAGACGGTTGCCGTCTACTCGGACGGCGACGCCGACTCGCCACACGTCGCCGAGGCGGACTACGCGGTGCACCTGCCGGGCAACGCGCCCACGGCCACGTACCTGCGCGGGGATCTGCTCGTCGCCGCGGCGCGCAAGACCGGCGCGGACGCCGTACACCCGGGGTATGGGTTTCTCGCGGAGAACGCGGATTTCGCGGCGGCCGTCGCCGACGCGGGCCTTACCTGGGTCGGACCACCCGCCAAGGTCGTCAAGATGATGGGCTCGAAGATCGAGGCCAAGACGCTGCTCGCCGACGCCGGCGTCCCGATGCTACCTACCTACCTCGACCCGGACGAGGTAACCGAGTTTCCGGTACTGGTCAAGGCATCCGCGGGCGGCGGCGGCCGGGGTATGCGGATCGTGCGCGACGCCGAGTCGCTGAGCGAGGCGGTCGCCTCGGCGCGGCGGGAGGCGGCCAGCGCGTTCGGCGACGGGACGGTCTTCCTCGAGCGGTACGTGGACCGCTCACGCCACGTCGAAGTGCAGATCTTCGCCGACTCGCACGGCAACGTCATCCCGTTCGGCGAGCGGGAGTGCTCGATCCAGCGGCGGCACCAGAAGATCATCGAGGAGACGCCCTCGCCCGCGGTCACGCCCGCGATGCGCGAAGAGCTGTGCGCGGCCGCGGTGTCGGCCGCCCGCGCGGTCGGCTACGTGGGTGCCGGCACCGTGGAGTTCCTGCTCGCGCCGAGCGGCGAGTTCTACTTCCTGGAGATGAACACCCGCCTCCAGGTCGAGCACGCCATCACCGAGTGCGTCTCCGGCTTCGACCTGGTACAGCTCCAGCTGCTCGTCGCGGAAGGCCTGCCGCTGCCGATGGCCGGCGCCGCACCGATCCGCGGGCACGCGATCGAGGTACGGCTCTGCGCCGAGGACCCCGCCTACGCCTGGCTCCCCTCCACCGGGACCCTGCACCGGCTGCGCGTGCCCGAGGTGGCGGCCGAGTTCCGCCCGCTGATACAGCCCGGGTTGCGGCTCGACTCCGGGGTACGGGACGGCTCGGTCGTCGGCGTCCACTACGACTCGATGCTGGCCAAGCTCATCGCCTGGGCGCCCACCCGGCACGAGGCGGCCCGGCTGCTCGCCTCCGCGCTGACCCGCTCCCGCATCCACGGCGTGGTGACAAACCGCGACCTGCTGGTCCGCGTGCTGCGCCACCCGACGTTCCAGTCCGGCGACATCGACACCGGCTTTCTCGACCGGCACCAGGAGGTCTTCGCCCCGCTGCTGTCCTCAGTGGACGCAGTCCGGGTCTCCTGCCTGGCTGCCGCGCTCGCCGAGTCGGCGGCCCGGCGCGAGTCCGCGGCCGTGCTGCGCTCGCTCCCATCAGGGTGGCGCAACGTTCCGTCCGGCTCACAGACCACTGTGTACGACGGCCCGGCCGGTCCGGTCGAGGTCGGCTACCGCCTGGATCGGGCCGGCGAGCTGGCCAACTGGTGGGTACGCGCGGTCGACCCGGAAGACCTCGACCTCGCCGGCCTTGGCCACCCGCCGGTCACCGACGACCACCCGCCGGTCGCGCTGGTCTCGGCCGCGCCGGACCGGGTCATCCTCGACGTCAACGGCATCCGCCTCGCGCTGGACGTCGACCGCGTCGGCAACGTCTCCTATGTGGACGGCCCGGAGGGGTCGGTTGCCCTGACCGAGCTGCCCCGCTTCCCCCAGCCGGAGCCGGAGCTGATCGAGGGCTCGCTTGTCGCCCCGCTGCCCGGCGCGGTCAGCCGGGTCCTGGTCACCCCTGGCCAGCGCGTGGGCGCCGGCGAGCTGCTGATGACGCTCGAGGCGATGAAGCTGGAACACCCCGTACACGCCCCGGCCGCCGGCGTGGTCGCCTCGCTGCCGGTGGCCGCTGGCGCGCAGGTCGACACCGGAGCGGTACTGGCGGTCCTCACCCCGGAGTGATGCTCATATGTTCGAACCAAACCCTCAACAGGCCGACCTCCGCGACGCCGTGGCCGCGCTCGGAAGCCGCTACGGCCACGGGTACTACGTGGCCAAAGCCAAGTCCGGCGAGCACACCACGGAGCTGTGGTCGGAGGCCGGCAAGCTCGGCTACCTGGGCGTCAACGTCCCAGAGGAGTACGGCGGTGGGGGCGGCGGCATCACCGAGCTAGCCATCGTCTGCGAGGAGCTGGCCGCCGCGGGCTGCCCGCTGCTACTGCTCGTGGTCTCGCCGGCCATCGCGGCCACGGTGATCGCCAAGCACGGCACCCCCGCCCAGCGGTCGACGTACCTGCCCGGGTTCGCGGACGGCTCGCTCAAGGTCGCCTTCGCGATCACCGAGCCGGAGGCCGGCTCCAACGCGCACCGCCTCGGCACGACCGCCCGCCGCGACGGCGACGACTGGCTCATCTCCGGCCGCAAGTGCTTCATCTCCGGGGTGGACGAGGCGTCGTACGTACTGGTGGTCGCCCGCGTCTCGACCGGCGACCGGTTGCAGCCGGCACTCTTCCTCGTGCCCGTCGACGCGCCCGGCCTGCTGGCCACCAAGCTGGACATGGAGATCGTGTCGCCGGAAAACCAGTGGCTGCTCTACCTCGACGACGTGCGCGTACCGGCCGACGCTTTGATCGGCGGCGTCGATGCCGGCCTGCCCGCGCTCTTCTCCGGCCTCAACCCCGAGCGCATCACCGTTGCCGCGATGGCCGCCGGTACCGCCAGGTATGCGCTCGCCCGCGCCTCCACCTACACCGCCACACGCGCGGTGTGGGGCCGGCCGATCGGCGCCCACCAGGGCGTCGCACACCCGCTCGCGCACGCGGCGGTGCAGGTGGAGCTCGCCCGCCTGATGATCGCCAAGGCGGCCGCGCTCTACGACGCTGGGCGCGACGTGGAAGCCGGTGTCGCCGCCAACATGGCCAAGTACGCGGCCGCCGACGCCGCCGCGCTCGCCGTAGACACGGCGATCCAGGTGCACGGCGGCAACGGGATGACCACCGAGTACGGCGTGGCCACACTGCTGGGCGCCGTCCGCGCCGGCCGGATCGCCCCGGTCAGCCGCGAGATGATCCTCAACTTCGTCGCCCAGCACGTGCTGGACCAGCCCAAGTCGTACTAGGGCGTACAGGCGGTTCCGTTGACGTCGCAGGTCAGCGGGGTCGTCACCGAGGTCTTGCGGTCGAACTGGAAGCGGAACGCGACCGAGGCTCCCGGCTCTACCGGCGCGCTGCCGGTAAAGGCGAACACGTCGCCCTCCTGCTTGAGGGTCGCCTGCGGCGCGCTCTCCACCCAGAAGGTGCGCATCGGGCCAATCGTCGACGGGAAGTGCAGCCGCACCGTCCACGTACGGCGGGTGGCGGACGAGTTGGTCACCAGCACCTCGCCGAAGAAGCCGCCCTCGAAGGTCTGCACGGTCCGGTACCGGCCGGTGAGATCGGCCGCGGGTGGCCGCCGAGCGGGAGGCTCGACCGTTCGGGAGCGGGACGGCGTCGCGGCTGGGGATGGCGATGGGGATAGCGGTAGAGGCAGAGACGGAGATGGGCGCCGCGGCGAGTTGAGCGTCGCCCTCGGGGTCGCGGCGGTGGTCGTGGGGCTGGGCGCGTCCGGCGCGCCCGGGCCGGCCAGGAACGGCGGCGTCGCGATCGGGCCCGGCGGCAACGCCCGGTCCGACACGTCCGGCCGCAGGCTCACGAGCGCGAAGACCAGCAGACCGGCCAGTGCGCCCACGCCGGCGACCGTCGGCAGCCAGGGCAGCATCTCGAACGCACGCGGGCGCCACAGTCGACCCATCAAAAGGTCCCCGCTACTTCGCCAGCGTCGGGCCCCGCAGGGCGTCCCGGCCCTTGCCGGCCAGGCAGCGGAAAGTGCGGTCGCCTTCGGAGCCCAGGACCTCGAACTCCCAGCCCGCGGTCGAGAGGAGCAGCGTAGTCCGCATGAACGTGCTGTCGGTGCACAGCGACTTGACCGCCGGCTCGTCGGCGATGTCGCCGGGCTCTGCGCCTTCCGGCAGGTCGCCGACCGCGTACGCCTCCCAGGTGTGCCGACCGCCGCAGTCGACGCGGGGCGCGCGGATGCCTGGGCCGCTCGCGTCGGCCGCGCCGTAGCACTCCAGCTCGGCGGGGCAGCGGCCGCCCTGGACCGGCAGCAGGCAGCCAGGAAGCGCGCCTCCCCCGAGCGACGGGAGCGGGGCGCCGGTGGTGGGCAGGAGGACGCTGGGGCTCGGCGTGGGGTCGGGGCGGCTGGCCACGTACCAGGAGGTCGCGCTCACCACCACGAGTAGGGCGAGCGCGGCGACGCCGGCGAGGATCCCGCGCATGGGGCTTCGCCGGCGTCCGGTGCCGACCGTCGGCGTGTTGTCGTGCGGCGGGACAAAGCTGGTCGCGCGCATGTGCTGGGGCGGCGGAGGGCTGGCGAACCCCGACGGACCGCCCGGTGTGAAGCCGGGGCCGGGCGAGAGCGGGTATGCGGGCCGGGTGAGGCCGGCGCGGCCGGCATTGGAGACGGGGTGGGCGTCGGCGGGGCGTACGTAGACACGTAGACGCCGCGTGGCGTCGATGGGGCGTCGGCCCGGCCAGCGGCACCGAGGCCAGCATCTCGCGAAGCTGCACGGCCGACGGGCGGGATTCCGGCTCGTTGGCCATCCCGTGCCGCAGCACGTCCATCAGTGCGCCGGGCACGCCGGGCAGATCCGGGATGGGCTGGTTGAACATCTCCATGAGCGTGATCAGGCTCGGGTTGCGATCTTCGCGCCAGCGTGGTGGCTTGCCGCGCATCACGGCGTACAGGGTGGCGCAGAGCGCGTACACGTCTACGGCCGGCGAGGGGGCGCTGTGCCGGAACATCTCCGGCGGCGCGTACGCCGGGGTGAGCACTTCGAGCGTGACCGAGGAGTCGCGCGCCTCGGCGAGGATCGCGAGGCCGAAGTCGGCCAGCGCCGGCTCGCCGAAGCGGGAACGGAGGATGTTGGCCGGCTTGACGTCGCGGTGCAGCACGCCGAGCTGGTGGGCGTCGGCCAGCGCATCGGCGATCTTCATGCCCACCTCGCGGGCCTCGGCCGGTTGAAGCGGCGCGTCGCGCATGCGATCGGCGTACGAGCCCTCGCACAGCTCCATGATCAGGTACGGATGCTGGTCGGCCGTCACACCGGCGTCGAAGAGGTCGACAACGTGCGGGTGCGACGACATCCGGCCCGCCGCCCGCGCCTCACGCAGGAATCGCCGCTGGTCACGCTCGTTGTCGAGCGTACGGTTTTCCACCTTGACGGCGACCTCGCGGGCGACCGACTCCTGGATCGCGCGGTAGACGGTGGCGTACCCACCACGGGCAAGTACCGACAATCCGGACAGCCCCGGCACCACCGGCAACGGCAGCGCGGTCGAGGCCCCTTCGGTCACGGGTTAGAAGGTACCGAAGACACGCGGCCTAGCCGTTCCCGCACCGCGTCTGCTCCCGCGCGTTCGACAACCCGCTGCGTCTCGTACGCGTACCGCACGGCGTCATCGGCCGCCGCCAGTGCCTCCTCGTGCTGGCCTCCGGCGGCCAGCGACTCGGCGAGCACCTCGGCGGCGACCACGCAGCTGCGCACGTCCTCGGCCGGTACGGCCACCGCCCGCCGAGCCCAGTCGAGCGCCTGCATCTGCTGCCCCTCGGCGAGCAGCGCCGCCGCGTACGCCGCGAGCGCCTGCCGCCGCGAGAAGAGCAGCCCGGGCCCCTTCGCATTGCTGGCGATCGGCGCGAGCAGCCCGATGGCGGTGGGCGCGTCACCCTCGGCCAGCCGGGCGCGGGCCAGCAGCACCCGCGGGCCGACCTGTGCCGGCGAGAGCGGGTTGTTGGGCTCGACCTTGGTCATCACGGTCTGCGCGTCGCGTGCGGCACCCTCGACGTCGCCGCTGTCCAGCGCCACGAACCCGCGCGTGGTGCCAGCCATGCCGGTCAGCAGCGGATGCCCGGTGCGCTCCGCATACCCCAAAGCGTCGGTCAGCAGGTCGGTCGCGTGCTCGAACTGGCCCAGCCCGCGGGCGATCGCCCCGCGCACCACGAGCGCGAAGCCACGCCCCCAGTCGTCGGCGACGGCGTCGAAGTCCCGGTACGCCCGGCGCGCCTCGCGGTCGGCCTCGGTGAGGTCGCCCAGCTCGGCCGCGGCGAACGCCTCGACCGCGCGCAACGTGCCCACCGCCCACGCCTCGCCGACCCGCTCGCCGAACGGCAGGAAGATCCGTGCCAGCCGCCGCGCCTCCGCCAGCCGCCCGGCCAGCAGCCGGGCGAACGCCGTCGTGCCGCGCAGCCAGGCCCGCCCGGTCGGGTCGCCCAGCTCGGCGAAGAGCCGCGCGGCCCGCCCGAGCACGGCGTCCGTACCGGCGAAGTCACCCCGCGTCGTGGTCACCCAGGCCAGGTCCTGAAGCGACCACGCCTGCCCGAGGCGGTCGCCCGAGGCGAGATCCACCTGGTACGCCCCCGCGAAGCGGCTGCTCGCCTGCCCGAGCCGCCCGCGCAGGTAGTCGGCCATGCCCAACCGCCGCATCGCCTCGGCGCGGGGGCCGGGCAGACCCGCCTCGGTGGCCACCTGCATGGCCTCCTGCCAGGCGTGCAGCGCGCGGTCAGGCTCGCCGAGCACCCGTTGGGCCCGGCCCATGACCAGGAGAGCACCGGCCCGCACGGCCGCGTCGTCGCCGGCGTTGGCGGAGAGCTTTTCCGCGTACGCCAGCGCGTCGCCGGCCCGGCCGGTCTGGAGCAGTGCCCGCGCCAGCACGAGGCGGTCGGCGTTGGGCAGTCCGTCGCCGGCGAGCTTGACGGCCCGCTCGGCGTACTCGGCGGCCAGCGTCGGCTCGCCCATCGCGAGTGAGCGGCGGGCGGCCCGGCCCAGCGCGGCGACGCCCAGCGGCACCACCGTACGGGCGACCGCGTCCGGCCGGAGGCTCACCGCGTCGGCGAGCGCCGCGGCCCGCTCGACGTGCCCGGCGATGAACGCGTCACGGTCGGCCGGCGTCATCCCGCCGAAGCCACCCACGCGGGCGACCCGCCCAGGCGGAAGCGCGGAAGGGGCAGGCGCGGCCCACTGCGCCAGCGTGGCGTGCCGCTCGGCCAGGTCGGTCTTGCCGATCCCCGCATACGCCGCCTCGCGCATCAGCGGCGTCGGGAAAGCGAACCCATCCCGCGTACGCCTCAGCATCCGCCGCTGGAGCAGCTCGTCGACGGCCCGCTCCAGCTCGACGGCGGCGACCGCGGTCGGGCGACCGTCGCGGCCGGCCCGCCGCTCGCGCAGCGCCTCCAGCGTGCCCTCCGGAACGGAGTCGCCGATCACGGCGGCGTCCCGGAGCACGGCCCGGGCGTCGGCGGGCAGCGCGTCGATGCGGGCGGCCAGCACGGCGGCGAGGTCGCGGGAGAGCAGCCGGCTGCCGAGCGAGCCTGGCGCCAGCCGCCACGTGCCGCTGACACCGGCCACCGGCGTAAGCGCGCCCCGCTCCATGAGCAGCGTGACCAGCTCGGCCAGGTAGAAGGGATTGCCCTGCGCGGTGGAGAGCAGCCGGTCGGTGTCGGCCTGGGGCAACCGTCCACCACGCAGGTACGAAGTGAGCAGCCGGGCCGCGTCGGCACCGCGTAGCGGGGGCAGCGGGTACACCTCGGCGTCGGCGACCCGGGTCAGCGCGCCAGCCGTACGGACCAGCTCGGGACGGCCCAGCAGCAGCACCAGCACCGGACCCGTGAGGTGCGACAGCGTAACGCCCAGCGCCTCGATCGTCTCCGGCGTCGCGTCGTGCAGGTCGTCCACGATCACGAGCAGCGGCACCTCGCCGGCCAGGCCGCTGAGCAGCTGGGCGACCGCGATCGGCGTGGCCTCGACGTCCGGGGCGGGGGTGTCTGGGGTCCACTCCGCCACCCCGGCCGGCACGCCGTGGGCGGTCGGCGTCTCTCCGTACCCCATCAGAGCCAGCAGGAGCTCGACGGCGACCGGCGGCGGATCGGACCGGAAGCGGCCGAGGCGCTGGCCGAGTCTCTTGAGCCGCTCCTCGACGACCGCGCGGGTGACCGCGGTGGCCGAGTCGCGCGGGAGGCCGATCGCGGTGCGCACCAGGTCGGCAAGGGGAGCCAGCCGGCGGCGCTCGCCGAAGGCGGCGCAGCGCACGGAGAGCACCCGCGCGCCAGTCGTCGCGGTGTACCGCCCGGCGCTCACGTCGTACCCAGCGGCGAGCCGCTCCACTTCGGACGCGAACCGGCTCTTGCCGATGCCGGCCTCGGCGGTCAGCACGAGCACCCTCGGCTCGGCGCTCTCGATCACCTCGGCGAGGCGGCCGGCGACTCGCCCCAGCTCAGTCTCACGCCCCACGAACGGCGCCTCGTCGCCGACGCCCGAGCGGGTGCCCGGGGCGTCGTGGAGGCCCAACAGCTCGTACGCCTCGACCGGCTCGCGCTTGCCCTTGAGTCGCAGCGGCCGCAGCTCACGCCACGACGCCACATGCCGGGTCGCCGACGAGGTACGGGCGCCGGCGTAGACCGCCCCCACCGCGGCGGCGTCGGCGAGGCGGGCGGCGGTATTGACCGTGTCGCCGATGACCGTGTACTCGATCGCGGCCTGGATGCCGGCGACCACCATGCCGGTGTTGAGCCCGACCCGGAGCCCTAGCGGGGCGCCGCCGCCGCGCTCATCGTCGAGCACCCGGCGGACCGCCCGCTGCATGCTCAGCGCGGCCCGGACCGCCCGCTCGGCGTCGTCTTCGTGGGCCACGGGCGCGCCGAAGACCGCCATGATCCCGTCACCGGTGAGCTTGTCGACGTGCCCGCCGAACGTCTTCACCGCGCCGGCCAGCGCGGCCAGCACCCGGTCCGTGACAGCACCGACCCGCTCCGGGTCGAGGTCTTCGGACCACGAGGTGAAGTCGGACAAGTCGCCGAAGAGAACCGTGACAACCCGCCGCTCGGCAGCCGGTAGCGAGGCAGCAGCCGGCAACGCGGCGCCACAGTTGTGGCAGAAACGCGCGCCAGGCACCGCGACGGTGCCGCACACGGGGCAAGTCACGGTGAGTCCAACCACACCGACCCGGAAGTCGATTCCCCACCGTCGTGCCCGAGGTACGCGAGTTGGGCGCGCACGGACCATTCGGCGGCGGGCCACAGCGACGGGTCCACATCCGCGTAGACCTTCGCCACGACCTCTTGCGCGCTCTGCGCGCCCTCTGATATTGCCTGTCTGACCTGGTCAAGGCGGGCGCGGCGGTGGGCAAGGTAGAACCGGGCGGCGGCGGCGCAGTCGGCCAGCGCCGGGCCGTGGCCGGGCAGGGCCGGGACTCCCTCGTACCCGGTAAGCGCCTGGAGGCTCGTCAGGTAGTCACCAAGATTGCCGTCCGGCCACGCCACGACCGTGGTACCGCGCCCCAGGATCGTGTCGCCCGTGAAGATCACCCGCTCCCCGTCCGCCTCCACGAGGAAGCAGACCGAGTCGGCGGTGTGCCCGGGCGCCGGCACCGAAATGATCGCCAGCCCGCTTGTGTCGTCGCTGGCGCCGGTCAGCTCGACGAACCGCTCCAGCCCCTCGACGTGATCGGGGTGGCCGTGGGTGGCCAGCACCGCACCGACCGGGCCGGTCGCGGCCACCGCGCGCAGGTGCCCCTCGTCGAGCGGGCCCGGATCGATCACGACCGAGCGCTCGTAGCCGGGCACGCGCAGCACCCAGGTATTGGTGCCATCCAGAGTCATCGGCCCCGGGTTGGGGGCGCGCACAAGCGTGACCCAGTCCGGCAACCGGTCGGCCAGCGCCGCCGCGGGCGCAGTGACGTGCCCCACCATGCCAGCGATCCTACGGCGCCCGGGTGACACGGCGGGCTTTCACTCAGGTAGCACTCAGCCTCTGCGGCTTACACCTGTGCCGCAACTCAGCCCGCGCGGGTGGTGCTCAGGCGACCTCGACGATGACCTCGACCTCGACGGGCGCGCCCAGCGGCAGCTCGGCCACGCCCACCGCGCTGCGCGCGTGCTGGCCCGCCTCGCCGAAGACCGCGCCGAAGAACTCGGAAGCGCCATTGATCACGCCAGGCTGGCCGGTGAAGCCCTCGGCCGAGGCGACGAAGCCGGTCACCTTGACGACCTTCACCACGTTTTCCAGGCCGACGAGCGAGTCGATCGCCGCGATCGCGTTGAGCGCACACCGCTCGGCCAGGTCCTTGGCCTGCTCCGGGGAGACGCCCGCACCGACCTTGCCGGTCGCGAGCAGCTTGCCCTCGGCGATCGGCAACTGGCCGGAGACGTACACCTGCTTGCCCGACTGCACGGCGGGCACATAGGCGGCCACCGGCGGGACGACCTCGGGCAGTGTGAGGCCCAGCTCGGCCAGCTTCGCGTACGGGTCGTTCACGCGGCGCCCTTCGGGCGCTTGAGGTACGCGACGAGCTGCTCCGGGTTGGGGCCCGGAATGACGGCCACAAGCTCCCAGCCGTCCTCACCCCAGTTGTCCAGGATCTGCTTGGTCGCGTGGACCAGCAGCGGGACGGTGGCGTACTCCCACTTCTGCATGCCGGCACCCTAACCGGCGCGCTGGTAGGGCTCGCCGTTGGGCGGGGAGCGTGGGGCGCGTGTGGCCAGCGGGGCTTCGGCCGTTCGCCACCGGGCGCTACCCTGACGGGCACATTGTGACCGTGGGCCTGGGGGATATCAATGACGCAACCGCCGAACGGTGGCGCCGGAGAGCAGCAGGAAGGTCCGGCGCCCGGTTATCCGGCACCGGTCGACCCGTTCGCCGCCGCGCCCGCCGATCCGCCGGCGCAGCCAGCTGTACCACCACCGCCGGCGCAGCCGATCGTGCCGCCGCCGCCACCGGCGCAGCCGGGGATTCCGCAGCAACAGCCGGGATACCCGCCGGCGTACACCCAGCCCGGCGCCGCACCTGGCTATCCGCCGGCGCCCGGTTACGCCCCGCCGCCAGCCCAGCCGGGCTACCCCGTGCCCGACCCCGGCTATGCCGCGCAGCCCGGCTACCCGCCGCCGCCCCAACCCGGCTACCCGGCGCCTCAGCCGGGCGTCGCCGGGCCGCCGCCCGTTCCCGGTTACGCGCCGCCGGCACCCGGCCAGCCCATCCCTGGCCAGCCCGTGTCCGGGCTGCCCGGCTATCCCCAGCCTGGCCAGCCGGTGTACGCGCCGCCGCCCGAGCAGCCCGGCTATCCGCAACAGGTGCCCGGCCAGCCCTACCCGGCTCCGGTCTCCGGCGGGCCGTACGTGCAGCCGACCTCGGGTCAGCCTCTGCCAGGTCAGCCGACGTCGGGCATGCCCAGCTCCGGCCAGCCGTACGCGCCGGTCGGGTATCCGCAGGGCGCGCCGGGCTACCCGCCGACCGATCCGAATCTTGCCCAGCCCGGCTACCCGGGCTACCCCGGAGCGCCGGCACCTAAGAAGTCCCGTACGCCGATGATCCTCGCGATCGTGGCGGTGGTCGCCGTGCTGCTGTGCGGCGGCGGTGTTACCGCGGCGGTGCTGCTCATGCAGCGGACCGAGCCCAACGACGGCGCCGCCGAGCCGGTGGCCGCTGTGCAGGACTTCCTCAAGGCGGTCTACAACGACCAGGACGCGGTCAAGGCCAACAACCTCGTGTGCGCCGAGTCCCGCGACGAGGCAGCGCTGACCACGAAGGTCGACGAGGTCAAGGCCAACGCCACGAAGTACAGGAACCCCCGGTACAAGTGGGAAGAGCCGAAGGTGGATAACCAGGACGCGGAGAGCGCGAGCGTCTCGGTCAAGATCACCATGACCACCAGCGACGAGAAGGTCGCCGAGCAGCAGCTCAAGTTCACCGTCGTGCAGAAGACCGGCTGGTTCGTCTGCGAGATCGGCGGCTGATCACCCGCTCGGCGAACGGACTACGCTCGAATTGTGCGGGCGAACGAGCAGGTCCCCGGCCAGGTCAATCCGGCCTGGCCGGCGCGTCTCCATGTTGTGACAGGCAAGGGCGGCACCGGTAAGACCACGGTCGCCGCCGCCTTGGCGCTGGCGCTGGCCGCTGGAGGGCACCGCACGCTGCTGGCCGAGGTCGAGGGGCGGCAGGGCATCGCCGAGCTGTTCGGGCTCGGCCCGCTGCCGTACGAGGAGCGCAAGGTCGCCGGAACCGCGGACGGCGGCGAGGTGCGGGCGCTCGCGGTCGACCCCGAGCTGGCCCTGCTCGAGTACCTCGACATGTTCTACAGACTCGGTGCGGCAGGTCGGGCGCTGCGCAAGTTCGGCGCGATCGACTTCGCCACCACGATCGCCCCCGGCCTGCGGGACGTGCTGCTGACCGGCAAGGTCAAGGAGGCCACGACCCGCACCGCCGAGCGGCGCCGGGTGTACCACGCGGTCGTGCTCGACGCCCCACCCACCGGGCGGATCGGCCGCTTCCTCAACGTGACCGCCGAGACGGCCCGGCTGGCGAAGGTCGGCCCGATCAAGACGCAGAGCGAAAACGTGGCCGCCTTCCTCCGCTCCCCGATGACCTCCGTGCACGTGGTGACGCTGCTGGAGGAGATGCCGGTACAGGAGACGGTCGACGCGATCGCCGACCTGGACGGCCTCGGCATCCCGGTCGGCAAGGTCATCGTCAACGGCACCCGCCCACCGCTCCTCGCCGATGCCAAGGTCAACCAGGCCGAGCTGCGCCGCGGGCTGGCCGCGGCCGGACTGCCTACCGATCGAGCCACGGTCGCCGGCCTGTACGACGAGGCGAAGGCCCACCTCACCCGCCGCGAGTTGGAGGAGTCGCTCCGCGTGGAGCTGGCGGAGCTGGATCGCCCGATCGTGGAGCTGCCCACACTGACCAGTGGGGTCGACCGTGCCGGCCTGGACACCCTGGCGGCTGATTTGTTGGGCACCCATTGAGCGCGCCCGGATACGCTCAGTCGGTGTCTTCGGATCACGCGGACCGGCGGCTGGATGTGGATCGCATACTGGCCGACCGTGGCGTGCGGATCATCGTCTGCTGCGGCTCAGGCGGGGTTGGCAAGACCACCACTGCCGCCGCGATCGCGCTGCGCGCCGCTGAGCGCCACGGGCGGCGCACGGTCGTGCTCACGATCGACCCGGCCCGCCGCCTCGCCCAGTCGCTCGGGCTGACCGAGCTCGACAACACACCGCGGCAGGTCAAGGGCATCGACGCGGAGGAGAGCGGCGGCGAGCTGCACGCCATGATGCTCGACATGAAGCGGACCTTCGACGAGGTCGTGCTCGCCCACACCGACCCGGCCCGCGCCACCGAGATCTTCGCCAACCCCTTCTACCAGGCCATGAGCTCGACGTTCTCCGGCACGCAGGAGTACATGGCGATGGAGAAGCTGGGCCAGCTGCACGCCCGTGGCGAGTGGGATCTGATCGTGGTGGACACACCACCGTCCCGCTCCGCCCTCGACTTCCTCGACGCGCCCGCGCGGCTCTCCCGCTTCCTCGACGGTCGCATGCTGCGCCTGCTGCTGGCGCCCGCGCGCGCTGGCGGACGCAGCATGTTCAGCCTGGTCACGGCCTCGCTCGGGATGTTCTCCCGGGTGGTGCAGAAGGTGCTCGGCGCGCAGCTGTTGACTGACCTGGGCGGATTCGTCGCCGCACTCGACTCGATGTTCGGCGGCTTCCGGCAGCGCGCCGAGCAGACGTACCGCATCCTCCAGGCCCGCGAGACGGCGTTCCTGCTGGTCGCGGCGCCGGAGCCGGATGCGGTCCGGGAGGCCGCCTACTTCGCCAAGCGGCTCGGCGAGGAGCGCATGCCGCTTGCTGGGCTGGTCCTCAATCGGGTACACCGCACGACCGTCGAGGGACTGTCCGCGGAGCAGAGCCTGGCCGCGGCGGACGAGCTGGACCGCGCCGGCGGCAACGAAGCCACCGCTGACGCGCTGCGGATCCACGCGGCGCTGGCCGAGCAGGCGGTACGCGAGCAGCGCGTGGCCGCGGTCTTCACCGACGCCCACCCCTCGGTGCCGACCGTCGAGGTAGCGGCGCAGCCCGCCGACGTACACGACGTCGACGGGCTGCGTACGGTTGGTGACGCGCTCAGCCGGCCGTGACCAGCACCTTTTCCTTGTCGCGCAGCGCCGCCTCGAACATCTTCCGCCAGCTGTCCACCTGCGGGTGGCGCCGCAGCAGTGCGCGGCGCTCGCGTTCGGTCATGCCACCCCACACACCGAACTCGATGCGGTTGTCGAGTGCGTCGGCGAGGCACTCGTAGCGCACCGGACAACTGCGGCAGATCCGCTTGGCTACATTCTGCTCGGCACCCTGTACGAAGAGTGCATCTGGGTCACCACTCTGGCACGCTGCCATGCTCGGCCAGTCTGTGATCATCCCCATCTGTCCACGTCCCCCCTTGCAGTCCGCTTCCCCGACCCGTGCCCGGCCGGATTCCCCCCGGCCACTCGCTGGGCACTCCCCCGAGCCCCAACGAGTGACGTGCAGTACTCGCCGGACCATCATGCTCTGTAGTCATCCGATTACGCAACGTTGTCTAGCAAATTAGATCAAAACAGCGATGGTCCGTCGTTCCGGGCGGACCGGACCTTGGTTTACCCGGCGGCGATCTGCGAAAACGCGAGCTAAGTGTCCCGCACGTGGGTCAGACTCAACATCGGCAGAAGCATCCGCACGCAGGGGGTCATGCGTCTAGCACAACGAGGCCAGTGCCCGCAGGACATGCCCGAAAGTCCGAGAAGTTTCGGCGTCGGGCGGGTACTAGCACGCGGGACGGCCGATCGTTGCGAGGTCCCGTACCCTGACGAGGTGACCTGGATGCGGAAGCGTGATCACAACATTTTTGCGAACGCCGCATCGCTGCTGATCTGCGGGCTCCTGGCGGGCGTGGTTGTGGCCGCCGCAGCCTTCCCCGCGGTTGCGATGTCGGGCCTGGCGGCCAAGGCTGGTGCGGAGACCTTCGACCGGCTGCCCAGCGAGCTGACCGTAAAGCGGTCGCCGCAAATGACCTATGTCTACGCCTCCGACGGCAAGACGCTGATCGCCACGATGTATGACGAGAACCGGCGCGATGTCCCGCTCAAGGACGTCTCGCCGATCATGCAGGAAGCGATCATCGCGGCCGAGGACCACACGTTCCGCACGCACAACGGCGTCGACGCCAAGGGCATCGCCCGCGCGTTCGTCGCCAACAACTCGGCCGGCAGCACCACGCAGGGCGCGTCCACGTTGACCATGCAGCTCGTCCGCATGCTGATCGCGTATTCGGCGACCCACCCGCAGGACGTGGTCGCCGCGACCGAAGACACCAACGCGCGCAAGCTGCGCGAGATGAAGTACGCGCTCCAGCTCGACAAGGAGATGACCAAGGACGAGATCCTGGAGCGCTACCTCAACATCGCTCCGTTCGGCCGCGGGGCGTATGGGATCTTCGCCGCCAGCCAGGTCTACTTCGGCAAGCACCCCCGCGATCTGAAGATCGAAGAGGCTGCGCTGCTCGCCGGCATGGTCAAGGCGCCCTCGGCGTTCGACCCGACCACTCCGGCCGGCAAGCCGCAGGCGCTCGACCGGCGTAACTACGTGATCGACAACATGGTCGAGACCCAGGCGATCACGCCCGAGCAGGCCACCGCAGCCAAGGCCGTGCAGCTCAAGGTCAAGGACAAGCGCACGCCGAATGGCTGCGTCGCCACCAGCAAGAACCACTGGGGCTTCTTCTGCGACTTCTTCTACCGCTGGTGGATGGAGCAGGAGACGTTCGGCGCGACGTCGTATGACCGGGAGCGGCGGCTCAAGAGCGGCGGCTACCGCATCGTCACCACGATGGACGTCAAGACCCAGCAGGTGGCCAAGGCCAACATCGACAAGCACCTCAAGTCCAACAACAAGAACGCGCTGATGCTGGCCGGCATCGAGCCGGGCAGCGGACGGGTGCGTGCGCTCGCGGTCAACCGGGTGTTCAAGCTCGACGACCCCGCCAATCCGCAGAACAAGATCTCGTCCAACCCCGCCAAGGCGAAGAAGAAGATCCGCGGCACGTACCCGAACACGACCAACCCGCTGCTCACCGGCGGTGGTGACATCAACGGGTACCAGTTCGGGTCGACGTTCAAGATGTTCACGATGGTGGCGGCACTGGAGCGGGGCTACCCGCTGGAGACCACCATCAACACGGTCTCGCCGTACCCGTCGAAGTACATCGTCGACTCAAACTCGCCAGCGGCCTGTAAAGGCACCAACAAGTACTGCCCGGAAAACGCCGGTCGCAAGGGCTACGGCCCGATGAACATGTGGTCCGCGTTCGGCCAGTCGATCAACACGTACTTCGTTCCGCTGGAGGAGCGTGCCGGCGCGGCCAACGTGGTCGACACCGCCAAGAAGCTGGGCATCCAGTTCCGGGCCAGCACCGACGCCGCGATCGCCAACAACCGGGCCGCAGCCGACCAGTGGGGCGCCTTCACCCTGGGCGTCTCCTCGGCCACTCCGCTCGAGATGGCCAACGCGTACGCCACGCTGGCGGCCGACGGGAAGTACTGCGAGCCGATCCCGGTGCAGGAGATCGTCGACCAGGACGGCAACAAGCTCGACATCGCCAACCCGCGCTGCGAGCAGCGGATCAAGACCGAGGCAGCGCGCGCCGCGGTCGACGCCGCCCGGTGCCCGGTTGGCGACCGCTCCACGACGTCGAAGTGTGCCGGTGCGACCGCCCGCCAGGCGAAAACCGAGATCGGCAAGCCGATCATGGGCAAGAGCGGCACCACCGACAGCGCCAAGACCGCCTCGCTGATCGTCGGTACCAAGCAGCTCATGGTGGCCGGCATCATCGCCGACCCGGACTGGGCGCAGACCAGCACGAGCTTCACGCACGACGAGGTCAATGACGCGGTCTGGAGCACCGTGCGTGACGCGATGAAGGGCAAGCCGGCGCAGCAGTTCACGGCGCCAAACGGCAAGATCGTCGAGGGCGACCAGCGCTCGATCCCCGACGTCAGGTGCAAGACGATCGACGATGCGCGCGGCCGCCTCCGCGGGGCCGGCTTCGAGGTCTTCGTCAACCCGACGCCGGTCGACTCCAACTGCCCGGCCGGCACCGCCGCTGGCACCAGCCCCGACGGCCGCACCATCAAGGGCGGCATCGTGAGCATCGAGGTAAGCAACGGCAAGGGCGTGCAGCAGCCTGGCAACCCGGGCAATCCGCCGGGTCGAGGTCCAGGCGGACGGCCAGGCCCTCCGCCGCCGAGAGACTAGCCCTGTGAGCGGGCGCTGTGAGGGTCCAGGCCCTCGCGGCGCCCGTTTTCTTTGTCGCCCCCGCGCGCCCCCGCGCTGCCGCTCAGCTGGCCAGCTGGCGGCGTACCTCGGCGGCCACCCGACCACCCTCGGCCTGGCCTGCCACCGCGGCCTGGGCCGCCTTCATGGCCGGGCCCATCTGACCCATCCCGCTGAACCCGCCCGTGGCGAGCGCCCCCGCGACGAGCTCGGCCAGCTCCTCATCGCTGAGCTGCTTCGGCAGGTAGCGCGCCAGCACGTCGCCCTCGGCGGTCTCCTTCGCGGCCTGGTCGGCGCGGCCCGCATCGGCGAACGCGACGGCAGCTTCGCGGCGCTTCTTCGCCTCCTTGACGAGCACCGCGAGCACCTCCTCGTCGGACAGCTCGCGCTTGCTCTGGCCCGCGACCTCGGCGTTGCCGACGGCGGCCAGCGCCATCCGCAGGGTGGACGTGGTGACCTCGTCACGCGCCTTCAGCGCCGTGCGCATATCGGCCGTGAGGGTGTCCTTGAGCGTGCCCATGGTGGCCCAAACTACCCTGGGCGGCATGCGGAAGCGCACATTGCTCGGACTCGCCGCGGGGACGGCCGCCGCCGGCGCCGCCACGCTGGCATACGCCTCGCTCATCGAGCGCAACATGTTCACCCTCCGGCGGTACGACGTGCCGGTGCTCGGCCTCGACGCCGAGCCGCTACGTGTCCTCCACATCTCCGACCTGCACATGATGCCCGACCAGCGGCGCAAGCAGGATTGGGTGGCTTCTCTGGCCGGCACCGACCCCGATCTGGTGGTGGTCACCGGCGACAACATGGCCCACCCCGACGCCGTGCCGGGTGTGCTCCGCGCGCTACAGCCGCTGCTCGACCGCCCCGGCGCCTTCGTGTTCGGGTCGAACGACTACACCGGCCCAGTGCTTAAGAACCCGTTCGGCTACTTCCGCCGGCACGAACGCACCGCCGGCCGCCGCCACGGCGTCGAGCTCCCCTCGGAAGACCTGCGCGAGCTGCTGGTCAGCTGCGGCTGGGCCGATCTCAACAACGCCCGTACGACCCTCAAGGCCGGTGGCCGCCTCATCGAGCTTGTCGGCGTCGACGACCCCCACATCGAACGCGACGACTACTCCTCGGTCGCCGGCGGCGCCTCGGCCGACGTCGACGTCCGGCTGGGCCTGACCCACTCGCCCGAGCCGTTCGTCCTGGACGCGATGGCCGCCGACGGCTTCGACCTCCTCCTGGCCGGCCACACCCACGGCGGCCAGGTCCGCGTCCCGTTCGTGGGCGCGCTGGTCACCAACTGCGACCTCCCCCGCTCGATGGCGAGGGGCCTCTTCCGCTGGCCCGGCTCCGACGCCTGGCTCCACGTCTCCGCGGGCCTCGGCACCCACCCGACGGCCCCGGTCCGCTTCGCCTGCCCACCCGAGGCTTCGCTGCTCACGCTGATCCCGCGCTGAGCCGATACCGAGTTTGTCCCGCTGAGGGCGTGGGCTACTATTACGCGGGCACTGCCTCGGGGTGTGGCGCAGTTTGGTAGCGCGCTTCGTTCGGGACGAAGAGGTCGTCGGTTCAAATCCGGCCACCCCGACCATGCCGAAAGGCCAGGCGAGATTACCTCTCACCTGGCCTTTCTTCGTGTCACGGGCGATCAGGCTCCGGGGTTCGAACCGTCGCTTTCTCCCTCCTCTGCCGCGGACGCGTGGGCGTAGCGATTGAGCGTGGTCGAGACCTGCCTATGGCCCATGACGGCGGTCCGGAAAGTCCTCGGTCACCTCGTTGCCGTCGGTGTTCTGACAGGGCCGCGCGTATCAGTCGGCATGGCCCGGCGCCCTTATTCGACGCCGTGCCCGGCGGGCGTCTCGCCGCGCTGGGTGGGGGGCACCCGCGGACCGACCTGGTCCGCGCGTCGGCTATCAGAGGGGAACGTCAACAATGACCGAACAGCTAGCTCGCGAGAAGGTGGGCGTGCGGCGCTGCCCGGCGCCGCCGAAGGGCTTCGACCCGTTCACCGCGAGCCAGAATGACCTGATCCACTACGGGCTGCCGCTGCGGCCCGACCCGCGGACCCAGCCGGGCATGGCGGCGCTGTGGGAGCGCCAGGCCAACCTCGTCCGCGACTTCGAGCACCTGGAGGCGGAGTTCGACGCGACGACGGCGGACAAGCAGCCGGTGGCCGCGAGCGCTCTGGCCCCGGCGCCCATCGAGTCGTGTGGATACAACCTGACGAGCCTCTCGGCACCCTTCTCCGCCCTGTTCGTCAACTTCACGGTGCCGAACCTGCGCTTCGCCGCCAGCCCGCTGGGTATCAACCGCTTCCACACCTTCGCCGGCCTGGGCTTCCTCGACGTGCACGTCGAGATGACCGTCGACTCCGCGCAGAACGTGACCGCCCAGCTCTGGGCGCTGGGCGTCGGCAACGTCAACCTGCCGGTCGCGCCGGGTGAGGTCATCGCCGCCTCGCTCTGTCTGGACACCAATGGGGCCGGCACCGCGACCTACTTCCTGACCAACCAGACCCGCGGCCAGACGATGAGCTTCTCGGTCAACACCGGCTTCCCGCCGGCGGTCACCATCAACGCGGGCGTCACCCGCGGCGACCTCAACCAGCCGGTCCACCCGCTGGCCCGCTTCGGCACGGTCTACTTCGACGAGATCAGCGCCTTCACCACCAGCGGCACCCGCTCGCTGACGGCGGGCGACGCCATCACCATGACCGAGACCACCGGCGCCACGCTGGCCCGGCCGATCCGGATCAACGAGTTCGCCTTCAAGGCCGTCTTCGCCGCCTCCTGAGCCGGGAAGACACCCGCCGGTATCGGGGCCGCCGAAGAAAATCTTGGACGGTCCCGGTACCCGGGCCAACCTTCTTGTCGATGGGCCCTACCGTGGCGCCCATGGGAGCGCTGGACGTCGTCATCACGGTCGGCGCCGGCGTTGCTGCCGCGCTCAACGGCACCATCGCGATCGCGATCCTGTGGCGCAGCCGCCATCAGCCCGATGCGATCATCTGGCGGAGGCAGCGGGTGGCCGCACCACGGTGGGCGGCCGCCACTTACCTGTTCGCCGGGTTGACCTTCGGCACCGGGGCTGTCAGCGACATCTTGTTCGAAACGGGAAGCATCGAAGAGGGTCTCATGGTCCTCGCAGTCCTGGTGTGGGTCGCCTGCGCCATCATCGCGGGCATCATGTGGTCCGTCCGAGGCAGACAGACGACGCCACACTGACGCGGGCGCCCCGCCCGCCGGCTCAGCCGAGGGTGAACTTCTCCCACGGACCAATGGCCACGCGGTTGGCGATCAGCGACTTCGACCCGGCGCTTTCGGCGACCACGTACCGCCTGTTGATGGCGGACCGGAAGCTCACAGAACCGTCGCTGTTACGGACCAACCTGAACCGCTCCCACGGACCCACCGCCGCCCGGTTGGCGATCAGCGGCTTCGCGCCCGCGCTCTCCGCGACCACGAAATGGTTGTTTGCCCGGGAGAAGAGAGCGACCTGCTCGTTGCCCAGGTCGATGATGTCGAACCGCTCCCACGGACCCACGGCCGCCCGGTTGGCGATCAGCGGCTTGGCACCCGCGCTCTCCGCGGCTACGTATTTGCCGTTGACGTTGGCCTTCAGACTGCGGGCGGCGTCGGTCACCTTGACCTGGTAGAACTTTTCCCACGGTCCGATCGCGGTCCGGTTCGCGACCAGGTACGGCGCGGCGTGCGTCAGGATGCTGATGTAGCGGCCGCTGGCGCCGGACTGGAGGCTGATGCTCCCGTCGGCGTTGCGCACGAGGGTGAAGCGTTCCGCGTCGCCGGCAAAGATGCGGTACATCTCAAGCCGGCCGGAGCCAGCGGTGTAGTCAGAGACATACTTTCCGGTCGCGCGGGAGAAGAGGGCGACCCGCCCCGATCCCGCGTCCACGACGTCGAACTGCCCGGCCGCGGTCAGCCCCGAGTCCTCCGGGATGAGGTCGGTGTTACCGGGGCGGACGTAGACGTACCGCAGGTTGTAGATGGAGAGCAGCCCGAACGTGCCAGTCGGCCGCAAGACGCTGACCTGCTGCGATGTGCGGCTATACCGCCCGTCGGCACCGGTGGCCCTAGTGTCGACGGTGAAGTCGCCCCACTGCGTGTAGCGGTGCGACGCGATCGGTGATGTCTGGGTGATACGCGTGCCGTCGCCGAAGTCGAAGGTGTAGGAGGCGATGGCGACGGTGCCGGGCACCGACTTACTGGCGTCGATCTTTACCGTGCTCGCCACAGCATCCAGCGTCACGGTCGCCTGAACCAGCGGACCCCGGAGCGTCTCAGTTATGCCCCGGTCGGCGAATGGCACCAGACCGGCGCCGGTATTCGGCACGCCGAGATCATCGATCCGGGCATTGCCGGCAAAATCCGTGCTCGGGTAGCCGGGCGCCGCCGAGTTGGCCGAGTCGATAACGTCCTTGCTGGACCAGGCGTCCCGGTCGTGCTGGCCCTGACCTGACGTGGTCCGGAAGGCGGCCAACCCCATCGGGGTGCCACCCCAGGCGTACGCCTGATCCGGCACGAACGGGTGGTAGGTGTTGTTGTAGTCGACCACGGTGTCCCGGACAGCAGCGTCCTGCACGGCGATCTCGGCGCCGCCCCTATTGCCCGAGCCGCAACTTGTGTCGGACGAGGACCCGTTGGAGTCGAGCACATTGTTCTGCACCGACACCCGGACCGACGCGCCGTCGACCCGGATACCGTCACGGCAGCGCTGAAGGATCGTGTTGTTGGTGATCGCGGTATGGGCGGCACCGCGATTGTGGACTCCGTGACCGCCTCCGGCGTTGATGCGGTTGTTGACGACCACGGTGTCGGTCGCACCCGACTCGACCGCGATCGCACCGCCCATGAAGCCATCGAAGGTGTTGCGTAGCACTCTGTTGCCCGCCCCGTCGACCTGGATGGCCACGCCCACTTCACCGGCCGAGGGCAGGTTGAGCGACATTCTCAGCCCGCTGATAGTGACGCCGCTCGTGGCGCCGTCCATGGTCACGCCGGTGAGGCGCCCCTGACCACTTACACCAAAGCCCGTCAAGGTCGATGCGGTGACACCGGCAAGACGGACCGCTGGCGCGGTCGCGTTCGTCGCCATTCCAATGTGACCGACGTCGATGGTGATGCCAGAGGCGTTGTGGAGGTCGATGGCCGGCACGTTTTCGGAGTACAGCACCCGGATGCCCTGAATTGTGATGTCGTGCTGGCCGTCGATCACGAAGCCCGCGGTCGGCCCATGGAGAACAGGGCCGCTGCCCGCCGCCGCGCGGAAGGTGATCGGCTGACCCGGTACACCGGACCTGGCGATGGTGACCCGCTCTCGGTAGAGATTGGGGCCTACATCTACTGTCTGCCCAGCCGTTACCACCGCGGCGGCCGCGCCAATCGTGCAGAACGGCTGCTCCAGCGCGCCTGTACCACTGTCCAAACAGTTCGGATCCATCTGTCTGACGTAGAGGATCGCGGGTTCGGCAGCCTGTGCTGGGCCGGAGAAGCCCACCAAGGCGCCGCTGGTCAAGGCGATCGCGGTCAAGGCGGCACGGAAGCGTGTACGCATGGTGGTCCCCGTGAGCAAAGGAAGGAAGGCGAAGTCGCGTCGATCAAAACATGCGCACAGAGCTGTAAGTCACTGGCCGAACGGTTCGTACCGCGAACGCTGACATTTCCAAAAGACCGTAGGGTCGAGCCATGACCAAAAAGGACTGGGTCCAGTGGCATGAAGCGTACGAGGACACGTCGTCATCGCTGTCCAGGCGGCTCGCGATGGTCCAGCACCAGATCCGGATCGTGCTCGATCGCCGCCCGCCCGGACCGATTCGCGTCGTGAGCCTCTGCGCTGGGCAGGGGCGTGACATCCTCGGTGTGCTGGCCGACCACCCGCGCCGCCACGACGTCACCGGGCGCCTTGTCGAGCTCGACCCGGACAACGCCCGGGCGGCACTCGCATCGGCTCGGGAGAGCGGGCTCGGCGGTATCGAGGTTGTGACCGGCGACGCCGCCGACACGACCAACTACGCCGGCGCGGTACCGGCCGATCTGGTGCTGGCCTGCGGCATCTTCGGCAACATCAGTGACGACGACATCCGCCGTACGGTCGCCAGCCTGCCCGGCTTCTGCGCCACCGGCGGTACCGTCATCTGGACCCGGCACCACGAGCCACCCGACCTCGTGCCGACCATCTGCGAGTGGTTCGAGGCGGCCGGCTTCCAGCGGATCTGGGTCACCGACGGCAGCGCTGGCTATGGCGCCGGCGTGCACGAATACCTCGGACCCGTCACGGAGCTGCCGATGGGCGAGCGGCTCTTCTCGTTTCAGAAATGACGCTGCCGGAAGGGCTGGTCAGCGGCTGGCCAGCTCGGCGGCAAGCAGCTCGGCGATCTGCGCGGTGTTGAGCGCGGCGCCCTTGCGCAGGTTGTCGCCGGTGACGAAGAGGTCGAGCGAGCGCGGGTCGTCCATCGAGCGGCGCAGCCGCCCCACCCAGGACGGGTCGGTGCCCACCGCGTCGATCGGCATCGGAAACTCGCCGGTTGCGGGGTCGTCGACCAGGATCACGCCCGGCGCATTGCGCAGCGCCTCGCGCGCGCCCTCGGCGTCGACCTCGCTGCCGAAGACCGCGTGTACGGCCACGGAGTGTCCCGTCACCACCGGCACCCGCACGCAGGTGGCGGAGACCTTGAGGTCCGGCAGGCCGAGGATCTTGCGGGACTCGTTGCGAATCTTCAGCTCCTCGGAGGACCAGCCGGCCTCCTTGAGCGAGCCGGCCCACGGCACCACGTTGAGCGCGAGCGGTGCCGGGAACGGGCCGAGGTCGTCGCCGACCGCCTGCCGTACGTTGCCCGGACGCGAGCCGAGCACGCGGTCACCCGCGACCTTCGCCAGCTGGTCGTGCAGCGTGTCGACGCCGACCTGCCCGGCGCCGGAAACCGCCTGGTACGAGGCGAGCACAAGCTCGCGCAGGCCGTACTCACGGTGAAGCGGCGCGATGGCCACGATCATCGCGAGCGTGGTGCAGTTGGCGTTGGCGACGATCCCCTTCTTTCGGTTTCGCAACTGCTCCGGGTTGATCTCGGGGACGACCAGCGGCACGTCCTTGTCCATCCGGAAGGCGCCGGAATTGTCCACCGCGACCGCGCCGCGCGACACCGCGATCGGCGCCCACTCGGCCGAGACCTCGTCGGGCACGTCGAACATCGCCACGTCGACGCCGTCGAACACTTCCGGCGTCAGGGCCTGGACGGTCAACTCCTCGCCGCGGCACTGCACCTTGCGACCGGCCGAACGGGACGAGGCGACGACGCGGATCTCGCCCCACACGTTGCGCCGGGAGGAGAGCAGGTCGCACATGACGGTACCGACCGCACCGGTGGCACCGACGACCGCGAGCGTGGGCATCGCCATGCCTACCTCCCCGTCCCGGCGTACACGACTGCCTCTTCCGCACCACCCAGGTCGAACGCGGCATGCACAGCGCGCACGGCGGCGTCCAGATCGGTGTCGCGACAGACGACGGAAACCCGGATCTCCGACGTGGAGATCATCTCGATGTTGACGCCGGCCTCGCCGAGCGACGCGAAGAACTTGGCCGCCACACCCGGGTGGGATCGCATCCCGGCTCCCACCAGCGACACCTTGCCGACGTGGTCGTCATACAGCAGGCCCTTGAACTTGACCGTCTCCTGGATCTTGCTCAGCGCGGCCATCGCGGTGGGTCCGTCCGCCTTCGGCAGCGTGAACGAGATGTCCGTGCGGCCGGTGCCCTCTGTGGAGACGTTCTGCACGATCATGTCGAGATTGGTCTCGGCATCGGCCACAGTCTGGAAGATTCGGGCGGCCGCGCCGGGCTCATCCGGAACGGCGACGATCGTGATCTTCGCCTCGCTCCGGTCGTGAGCGACCCCGGTGATCAGTGCTTGCTCCACAGGAAGGTCCTCCATCGATCCGGTGACCATGGTGCCGGTGTTCTGGGAGTACGACGAGCGGACATGGATCGGGAGCCCCGCCCTCCGCGCGTACTCCACGCTGCGCAAGTGCAACACCTTTGCGCCACACGCGGCCAGTTCCAGCATCTCTTCGTACGTGATCTGCTTGATGTGACGGGCGTTGGCAACAATTCTGGGGTCTGCGGTGAATATGCCGTCGACGTCTGTGTAGATCTCGCAGACGTCCGCCCGCAGCGCGGCGGCCAGCGCCACCGCGGTCGTGTCGGAGCCGCCCCGCCCCAGCGTGGTGATGTCCTTGGTGTCCTGCGAGACGCCCTGGAAGCCGGCGACGATCGCGATCGCGCCCTCGTCGAGCGCGCTACGCAGGCGGCCCGGCGTCACGTCGATGATCCGCGCCTTGCCGTGGACCGATGTGGTGATCACACCAGCCTGTGAGCCCGTATACGACCGGGCCTCGAAGCCGAGGTTGTGGATCGCCATCGCGAGCAGTGCCATCGAGATGCGCTCACCGGAGGTCAGCAGCATGTCCAGCTCGCGTCCAGCCGGCACCGGGCTCACCTGGTGGGCCAGGTCAAGCAGCTCGTCGGTCGTGTCACCCATCGCTGAAACGACCACGACGACATCGTCGCCCGCCTTGCGGTTGGCCACGATCCGCTCCGCGACCCGCTTGATCCGTTCCGCGTCCGAGACCGATGAACCGCCGTACTTCTGCACGACGAGTGCCACGACAGTCTCGCTCCTTCCACATCGCCCGCTACGTGCCAACGCCGCCGGTCCGAGGCCGGCGGCGCCGCGTAAGACGACACCAGGTTACCGGCGGCCTGTGACGGCACGAACACGCGATCCCAGCATCCGGCCGACATGCGGCGGGAGGGGGACGCCCGCGCCCGGCGTGTCACCCGCTCCACTCGCGCCAGAACAAGAGAATGTGAATGTGTATACGCGCGGAATCGCCGGCACCGCAGCGCTCCTCGGGCTCGTCGCACTGACCGCCTGCGGCGCAGGCGAGCCGGCGCCCGAGCCGGAGACGCCGAAGACCACCGTGCCCACCGGCGCGCCCGACGCCCGGGTCCAGCTCGCGGGCCTCGCGGCGGCGGCACAGGATCGCAAGGTCACCGCGCTGTACACCTGGTCCGCGCCGGGCCGCTCGGATCGCACGGTGGTGTTGACCACCGCCGCCGACGGCAGCTGGCGGGTCGACGTGCCGCTCGGCGCGCTCGGCGGTACCGCGGACGTCTCGATGGCACAGAACGCCGAGGGCCTCTTCCAGTGCGTGCTCCCCTCGGCCGAGCACCCTGTATCGCCGGCCTGCGTGCGGGTCGCCGACCCGGGCGGCACGATCGAGCGCGGCGTCGACCCGCAGGTGCAGCACCCGTTCACCGACTGGCGGAAGGTCCTCACCGACCGGACCGCGCCGCTGTCCGTCTCCGTCGCACAGCCGCTGCCGGGCGCCAGCGGCGCGTGCTTCTCGGTCGAGACCACCACGGCGTCGGTCGACGCACCGCTGGACGCCGGCATCTACTGCTATGCCCCGGATGGCACGTTCACCGGGGTGAAGGTGAGCTTCGGCACGCTCCTGCTCGCCGGCGCACCCTCCGGCGCGCCGCCCACGATCACGTTGCCCGGGCCCGTGGTGGCCCAGGAGCCGCTGGGTATGACCACCCCGCCGCCCTCCACCGCGATCCCGTCGGTGACCCCGACCGCATGAACTCTGGGTGGATCAACAGACACGCCGGGTGACCCCCGAGTGGTGACGCAGCGTCCGATACGGCACACTCGGCGCCATGTCCGAGCTACACCCCTTGCTCGCGACCCGGTGGAGCCCACTGGCTTTCGACCCGGTCGCCGAGCTATCCGACGACGTTGTCGGTTCGCTGCTCGAGGCTGCCCGTTGGGCACCATCGACCGCCAACAGCCAGCCATGGCGCTTCGCGGTCGGCCGGCGTGACGACGAGATGTACAAGCGGACCTTGGAAAACCTCTCCGCCGAGTGCCAGCGTTGGGCCGGCAACGCTTCGGCGCTGATCGTCGCCGCTCGCCTCGATCGGGTGATGCTGCCGCGCGCCGCGTACGACCTGGGCCAGGCCGTGGCGCATCTCACGGTCCAGGCGACGGCGCTCCGGCTGCACGTGCACCAGATCGTGGACTTCGATTTCGATGGCCTCCGCGCCGACCTCGACATCGCCGATGACCTGCACCCGACGGTCGTCGTGGCGGTGGGGCGGCTGGGCGATCCGGCCATCCTTCCCCCGATCTCCGGGCCTGGGAGACCGCCTTGCGCACGCGTGTCCCCGTCACCGAGCTATTGGTAAACCGGGTTTCGATCACCTAGAGTGGCGCTTGTCATGTGGCAGGCGCTCCTTCTTCGCCGCCGCGACGAGGCCCTCTAGGCCGGCACCTCGTCGCGGTGTCTGGCGTGTGCGCCGGCTTTCCTGCCCGGATCCCACCCAGCCCATGACTCCAGGAGCGATTTTCGATGTCTGCCGGCAGCGTCAATGATCAAGATGCCATCGCGCGGCAGCGGCCCAGCCGCATGCCCTACCAGCGTTACCAGCCCTACCACCAGCAGTTCTCCGTAGAGCTGCCGGACCGCCAGTGGCCCACCCGCCGCGTCGAGGTCGCGCCCCGCTGGTGCGCCGTCGACCTCCGTGACGGTAACCAGGCCCTGATCGACCCGATGTCCCCGGAGCGCAAGCGGCGGATGTTCCAGCTGCTGGTGCAGATGGGGTACAAGGAGATCGAAGTCGGGTTTCCGTCCGCCAGCCAGACCGACTTCGACTTCGTACGGCAGCTGATCGAGCAGGACCTGATCCCCGACGACGTCACGATCCAGGTGCTGACCCAGTGCCGCGAGCACCTGATCGACCGCACCTTCGAGTCGCTGCGCGGGGCGAAGCGGGCGATCGTCCACTTCTACAACTCGACCTCCACGCTCCAGCGCCGCGTGGTATTCGGCCTGGACCGGGCGGGCATCACCGCGATGGCCGTCGACGGGGCGCGGATGTGCCAGAAGTACGCGGAGATCCACACCCCGGACACCGCGATCTTCTACGAGTACTCGCCCGAGTCGTACACCGGCACCGAGCTCGACTACGCGCTGGAGATCTGCGGTGCCGTCATCGACGCCGTCGACCCGACGCCAGACCGCCCGCTGATCGTCAACCTGCCGGCCACGGTCGAGATGGCCACCCCCAACGTGTACGCCGACTCGATCGAGTGGATGCACCGCCACCTGCCCCGGCGCAGCAGCGTCGTGCTGAGCCTCCACCCGCACAACGACCGCGGTACCGGTGTGGCCGCCGCTGAGCTGGGCCTGCTGGCCGGCGCCGACCGCATCGAGGGGTGCCTGTTCGGCAACGGTGAGCGCACCGGCAACGTCGACCTGGTGACGCTGGGCCTCAACCTCTTCTCCCAGGGCATCGACCCGCAGATCGACTTCGCCGAGATCGACGAGATCAAGCGGACCGTCGAGTACTGCAACCAGCTGCCCGTGCACGAGCGCCACCCGTACGCCGGCGATCTCGTGTACACCGCGTTCTCCGGCTCGCACCAGGACGCGATCAAGAAGGGCTTCGACGCGCTGGCCGTCGACGCGGCGGCTGCGGGCGTGACCATCGACAGGCACCAGTGGGCGGTGCCCTACCTGCCGATCGACCCCAAGGACCTGGGCCGCAGCTACGAGGCGGTGATCCGGGTCAACTCGCAGTCCGGCAAGGGCGGCGTGGCGTACATCATGAAGGAGGAGCACAACCTCGACCTGCCGCGACGGTTGCAGATCGAGTTCTCCGGCGTGGTGCAGCAGTTCACCGATGCCGAGGGTGGCGAGGTCGAGCCCGGCCGCATGTGGGACATTTTCGCTGGCGAGTACCTCGTCGACCACCAGGCGCAGCCGGCGCTGGGGTTGCACACGTACGCGACCTCCACTGTGGAGGGCAAAGTCGAGATCGAGGCGGACGTGACGTTCGGCGGCGAGCGGCAGACGCTGGTCGCGGTCGGCAACGGTCCGATCAACGCGTACGTGAACGCACTCCAGACCGTCGAGGTCCAGGTACGGGTGCTCGACTACGCCGAGCACGCGATGTCGGCGGGCGGCGACGCCCAGGCCGCCGCGTACGTGGAGTGCGAGGTGGACAGCCGCACGGTGTGGGGTGTCGGCCTCGACGCCAACATCGTCACCGCCTCGATGAAGGCCGTGACCAGCGCCGTCAACCGGGCCCGCTAGGCGTTGTCACCCCCGCTCGGGCGCCCGCGATCCGGGCGCCTGGGCGAGGGGTGCACCAGCACCAGGGCGAGCACCGCACCGGCCGCCAGCAGCCCGGCGCACCACGCCATCGCGCCCCGGAAGCCGGCCGCCAGCTGGTCGGGGTGCTCGTACCCCGTACCCGAAAGGCCCACGAGGAGCGGAAGGGCCGCGACGGCGAGCAACCCGCCGGCACGCGCGGCGGCGTTGTTCACCCCGCTCGCGATACCGGAGTGCTCGTCACTGACGGCGCCCAGGACGGCGGCGGTCAATGGCGCCACCAGCAGCGTCAGCCCGGCGCCGAAGACGACAGTGCCCGGCAGCACGTCGGTCCAGAAGTTGGCGTCGGCCCCGATCCGGCGCAGCAGCAGGAGCCCGACTGCGGCGACCAACGGCCCGACCGTCAACTGCGGGCGCGGGCCAATCCGGCTCGCCAGAGCGCCCGACCATGACGAGCCGGCGAGCATCAGCAGCGTGGTCGGCAGGATCGACGCGCCGGCGCCGACGGCCGAGAAGCCGGCGACGTTCTGGAGGAAGACAACGAGAAAGAAGGACAGGCCGCCGAGTGCGGCGTAGATGGAGACCGTATAGATGTTCAGTGCGCTGAACATCCGGGACGCGAAGAGCGACGGCGGCAGCATGGCCGCGGGCCCGCGGCGCCGCTCCAGCAGGACGAATGCGACCGCCGCCCCGACCCCGACGGCGACCGAGAGCGCCACCGGCAACGAGCGCAGGCCGTGTCCGGCGCTCTGGATCAGGGCGTACGTGATGCCGGCCAGTCCCGTGGCGGCCAGCAGCGCGCCGGCCACGTCGAACCGTTGGACGCGCGGCGCGCGGCTCTCCGGCACCCAGCGCGCGGCGGCGAACACCGCCACCAGCGCCAGCGGCACGTTGAGGAAGAAGATCGCGCGCCAGGAGATCGCGTCGATCAACCACCCGCCGATGAACGGGCCAGCCGCCGTGGCCACCCCGGACAGCCCGGTCCACGCGCCGATCGCCTTGCCCCGCTCGTCGGGGTGGAAGCTGGACTGGATCAGCGCGAGCGAGCCGGGCACGAGCAGCGCCGCGCCGAGGCCTTGCAGTACGCGGGCCCCGATCAGCCACTCCACGTTCAGGGCGAAGCCGCACAGGACGGAGGTGGCGCTGAACCAGAACACGCCGACCACGAAGACGCGGCGCCGGCCGTACCGGTCGCCGAGCGAACCGCCGAGCAGCACGAACGCGGCGAGCGTGAGCATGTACCCGTTGACCGTCCACTGGAGACCGGCCAGCGACGCGCCCAGGCTGACGCCGAGGTGGGGAAGGGCGACGTTGACGATCGTGGCGTCGAGGAAGGCCATTCCGGAGGCGAGAGTCGCCGCCAGCAGCGCACCGCGTCCGGGTCCGGAACCGAGCCGGAGGCTGCCACTCACGATGTACACCTTGCCCAGCGAGATGCGGCCTAAGCCGCGAAACGCCGAAACCAGGCCGGGTTACCGTGCGGATCGCCACACAACCCCCAAGCTGAAGGGGTGCGCCTCATCCCCACCCTCTTCGCCGCCGTCCTCGTCCTGTCGGGCTGTGTTCCGGTCGAGGACAGCACCGGCACGACCGGCGCGCCACCCGATTCCGGCGACTCGGCCCGGCTGCTCGGCCAGCTCACGGTGGCCAAGGCTGGCTCGATGCGGGGGTACAGCCGCGACCGATTCCCGCACTGGCGCGACGCCGGCCGCAACTGCGACGTACGCGACACGGTGCTCGAGCGGGACGGCAAGGACGTCGAGCTCAGCGGCTGCAACGTGGTCAGCGGGCGGTGGGTGAGCGTGTACGACGGGCGCACCCTCACCAAGCCGTCCGACGTGGACATCGACCACATGGTGCCGCTCGCGAACGCGTGGCGGTCCGGCGCCGACAAGTGGAACGACGACCGCCGCGCCGACTTCGCCAACGACCTCACCCGGCCGCAGCTGCGCGCGGTCTCGGCCTCGTCCAACCGGTCCAAGGGCGACCAGGACCCGTCACAGTGGAAACCGGCGAACCGTGACTTCTGGTGCGAGTACGCGGTGGACTGGATCGAGGTGAAGCACTTCTGGCAGCTCAGGATCACCGCGGACGAGAAAGCGGCTTTGTCGGACATGCTGGACACTTGCCCGGCTGGGCGGGAGTAGCGTCCTTACACTGCGGTGATGGCCGAGCAGACCACCGACATCACCGCTGGTCCCGGCGGCGTCATGACCGACGAGGTCGGCGTCGTCACCGGTGACCTGACGCTGCGCAGCGAGCTCTCCGGCAAGGACGTCACCCTCCGTGTCCAGTACAAGGACGCCGACGAGTGGTACACGGTGACCGGCGGCCGGGCCACGCTGAGTGACCCGGCCGACCTCGCCGCAGTGCACGCGATCGCGGTCGCGCTGCTCAACCGTCCCGAGGGCTAGCGCCGCTCGGGTCGTGAAACGCGGAGGGTGAGGCCGCGGGAGCGACGGTCCGGACCACAGCGGACGTCGCGGTAGCTCAAATCTCTTGAATTGATCCTCTATACGTAGGAGCCGGGCTCGCTCGGCGCGGACACCACTGAGGGTGCCTCGCCCTCGTCGCCGGGGCGGACGAGTTGCACCTTCACCTCGTGTGCCCGCAGGGCGCCCGAGGCGATCTGCTCCGCCCAGTGGCAGGCCACCTTGGTGCCGCCCACGTCGCGCAGCTCCGGCCGCTCGTCTGAGCAGCGGGTCGGCTGCGCCCACGGGCAGCGGGTGTGGAAGCGGCAGCCGGCGGGCGGGTTGGCCGGCGAGGGCAGGTCGCCAGCGAGCAGGATCCGCTCGCGCCGGTCTTCGATCTCAGGGTCGGGCACCGGTACGGCCGACATGAGGGCCCGCGTGTACGGGTGCAGCGGCTCGCGGTACAGCCGGTCACTCGGCGCCTCCTCGACCAGCGCACCCAGGTACATCACGCCGACCACGTCCGAAATGTGGCGCACCACCGCGAGGTCGTGGGCGATCACCAGGTACGTCAGGCCGAGTTCCTCTTGCAGCTCGTCGAGCAGGTTGATGACCTGGGCCTGGATCGAGACGTCGAGTGCGGAGACCGGCTCGTCGGCGACGATCAGCTCGGGCCCGAGCACCAGCGCCCGGGCGATGCCGATCCGCTGCCGCTGCCCGCCGGAGAACTCGTGCGGGTAGCGGGAGAGCGCCCAGTGCGGCAGGCCGACCGCGTCCAGCGTCTTGTTGATGATCCCGCGCCGTTCGGACCGGCTGGCGCCGATCCCGTGCGCGGCCAAGCCCTCGGTGAGGATGGACTCGACGTTCTGCCGGGGGTCGAGGCTGGACATCGGGTCCTGGAAGATCATCTGCATCCGCCGCCGCATGGCCCGCATCTTGCCCGTGGGCAGCCTGGTCAGCTCGACGCCGTCAAACCGCACCTCGCCCGACGTCGGCCGGGTGAGCTGGAGGATCGCCCGGCCGAGCGTGGACTTGCCGCAGCCCGACTCGCCCACGAGACCGTAGGTCTGGCCGCGCGGCACGGTCAGGTCCACGCCGTCGACCGCCTTCACGTGGCCGACCACACGGTCGAAAAGCACGCCTGTCGTGATCGGGAAGTGGACCTTGAGGTCGCGCACCTCCACCAGCGACTCGGGCGCCTGAGGCGCCAATACCGGTGCTTCCTCAGCTTGCTCTGTCATACCCGAGCCTCCTCTGGCTGGGAGAGAGGGAACGGGTTGACGCACCGGAACTCGTGCCCCGTGTGAGTCGGCGTCATCGCCGGCGGCTCACCGACGCATGCCTCGGTCCGCCGGTCGCAGCGCGGGGCGAAGGCGCAGCCCTCGGTCCACGGCAGCACGTCGCGTACCGAGCCGCGGATCGGCGTGAGCTTTTCGCCGCGCCCCGCGTCGAGACGCGGAATCGAGGCCAGCAGGCCCACCGTGTACGGGTGGCGCCGGCCGGCGAACAGCTCCTTGCGCCGCGCGGTCTCGACCACCCGACCCGCGTAGAGCACGTTGATGGTGTCGCACATGCCCGCCACCACGCCGAGGTCGTGCGTGATCATGATGAGTGCGGTGCCCGAGTCGCGTACCAACTCCTTGAGCAGCTCCAGGATCTGGGCCTGGATGGTCACGTCGAGCGCCGTGGTGGGCTCGTCCGCGATGAGCAGCCGCGGCCGGCAGGCCACGGCCATCGCGATCAGCGCGCGCTGCCGCATGCCGCCGGAGAGCTGGTGCGGGTACTCCTTCAGCCGCCGCGTCGGGTCGGGGATGCCGACCCGGTCGAGCAGCTCGGCGGCCTCTTTGCGGGCGGCGTCGCCGCTCATGCCGCGGTGGCGGACCAGCACCTCGGTGACCTGGATGCCGATCGGCACCACCGGGTTGAGCGAGGAGAGCGGGTCCTGGAAGATCATCGCGATGTCCCGGCCTCGCACGTCCCGCATCGACCGCGGGTCGAGCTTGAGCAGGTCGGTGCCGTCGAAGTCAGCCGACCCGCCGACCCGAACGCCGCGCTGCCGGGGCAGCAGCCCCATCAGCGCGAGCGAGGTCACGCTCTTGCCGCAGCCCGACTCGCCGACCAGGCCGACCACCTCGCCGGCGTCCACACTGAACGAGACGCCGTCGACCGCGTGCACAGTGCGCTGTCCCCGCCGCGCGAACGTGACCGACAGGTCCCGCACATCCAGCAATGGCATGCCGGTCACCTCCGCAGCTTCGGGTCGAGGGCCTCACGCATCGCCTCGCCGAGGAGCGTGAAGCCCAGCGCGGTGATGATGATGCCCACCGCCGGATAGATCGCCAGTTCGGGCCGGATGCCCAGGTACGGCTGCGCGTCCGCCAGCATCAGGCCCCACTCCGGTACGGCGGAGTCGGGGTTGCCGAGGCCGAGGAAGGACAGCGCCGCCACCTCGATGATGGCCGTGGCCAGCGTCAGCGTGGCCTGGACGATGACCGGGGCGAGCGAGTTGGGCAGGATGTGGCTGATCGCGATCTTCGACTCCCGTACGCCGAGCGAGCTGGCCGCCACCACGTAATCGCGGTTGGCCTGCGCGATCATCGAACCGCGCAGCAGGCGAGCGAAGATCGGCACGGACACCACGCCGACCGCGATCATCACGGTGGTGAGGCCCGGCCCGAGGAGGGCCGCCACGCTTACGGCGAGCAGCAGGCTCGGCAGCGAGAGCATCATGTCGACGATCCGCATGAGCACGCTGTCGACAAGCCGGCCCCACCGGCCACCAAGCCCCGCGGCGGCGCCGGCGACCCCGCCGATCAGCACACCGATCGTGAGGCCGATGAGCGTGGCGACGATGCCCACGAGCAGCGTCTGCCGGGCGCCGACGACCATCCGGCTGAACTCGTCCCGACCTTGGTGGTCGTAGCCCAGCCAGTGGTCGGCCGACGGCCCGGGGATGAGCCCCTGGCCGGACTTGACCACGCCCTCGCGGATGCCCATCGTGTCGGTCGGCTCATGCGGGACCAGGAACGGCCCGATCACCGCGACAAGCACGAACACGGTGAGGATGACCGCGCCGACGATGGCCGCCGGGTTACGACGAAGCCGCCGCAGCGCCTCCTGCCAGAGGCTGACACCCCGCTCGTCGTCATGGACAGCGGACAGCTCGGCGAGCCGGTCCAGCTTTTCTTTCTTGCGACCGGGAGCGAGGGTCATGCGACACCCCGAAGGCGGGCCGGGCCAATGTGGCAGGCCGGGTCAAAGGCCCAGGAGCAGGCTTCATCGGACCCTCACCCTCGGGTCGATCAGGCTGTACGAGACGTCGACCAGCAGGTTTACCAGCGCGAAGACCACCGCGATGATCATGATGAAGCCCATCAGCACCGGGTAGTCGAGGTTGCTGATCGCGTCCTTGATAAACGCGCCGATCCCGCTGAACGCGAAGACCGTCTCCGTGAGTACCGCGCCGGAGAGCAGCAGACCGGTCAGCAGACCGATCGAGGTGGCGACCGGCAGCATCGCGTTGCGGAGCACGTGCCGGCGGCGCACGGTGCGCTCGGTCAGACCCTTGGCCTCGGCGGTGCGCACGAAGTCTTCGCCCAGTACCTCCAGCACGCTCGCCCGCGTGATCCGCACGATGATCGCGAGCGGGATGCTCGCCAGTGCGATGCCGGGCAGGACGAGATGCCATATCGCGTCCGCGGCCGCATCCCACTCCCGGGTTAACAGGCCGTCGAGCACAAAGAAGTTGGTGATGTGGGTGGCGTTGATCGAGGCATCCTGCCGGCCGATCGTGGGAAACCAGCCGAGGTTTTCCGCGAAGATCGCCTTCAGCACGTACGCCAGGAAGAAGATCGGTATGCAGGTGCCCAACAGCGAACCGCCGACCGAGGCCTGGTCGAGGATCGAGCCCCGGCGGCGGGCGGCAAGGTAACCGAGTGGGATACCCACGCCGATCGCGATGATCATGGCCGTGATGGTCAGCTCGACCGTGCCGGGGAAGCGCTGTAGGAACTCGGTGGTCACCTCGCGCTTGGTGGAGATCGACGTACCAAGGTCGAGCTGGACCAGGCGCTTGACGAAGCGGCCGTACTGGATCGGGAGCGGCTCGTCCAGACCCAGGCTTTCCCGGATCTGCGCGCGCGACTCAGGTGTGCCGCGCTCGCCGAGGAGCGCGGTCTCCGGACCGCCCGGCAGGCGGTGCAGCCAGATGAAGAGAAGGATCGACAGGCCGAACAGCGTGGGAACCAGCTGGAGCAGCCGTCTGACGATGAATCGGAACACGGGCGCCTCGGCGGTTGTAGAGGGCCGCGCGGGCGGGCACCTGGTGAGTGCCCGCCCACGCGTTCCTACCTATCTATATGTTTCAGGACTTGAACTCGGCGGTGGCGAACCGCTCATCCGTGAGCGGGCTGGCCTTGACGCCGGTCACGTCCTTACCGAGGACAAGAGCGGGAGGCGAGTGGGAGATCGGCACGCCGGGCAGGAACTCCATGATGTCGGCGTTGAGTTCCTTGTAGAGCGCGTAGCGGGCAGCCGCGTCGGCGGTGCTGTCAGCCTTCGCGAACTTCTCGAAGAGGGCGGGGTTGTTGAAGCCCCACTCGTCCTTCTGCCGGGCGAAGAACGTACCGATGAAGTTGTAGCCGTCGCCGTAGTCGCCGGTCCACCCGAGCATGTGCAGGTCGTGGGCGCTGCCGGAGGTGGTGGCGTTGAGGTAGTCCGGCGTCCACTTCAGCGGGATGGCCTCGACGTTGATGCCGACTGCCTTCAGGTCGGCCATCATCAGCTCGGCGAGATCCTTCGGGCCCGGCATGTACGGCCGGGTGACCTCGGTCGGGTAGTGGAAGCGCAGCGTCAGGTTGGAGGCGCCGGCCTGAGCCAGCAGGTCCTTGGCCTTCTGCACGTTGTAGTCGTACTTGGTGACCTGGTCGTTCCAACCCTCGACAGTGGACGGCAGGAACTGCGTCGCCACCTCGGCGCCCGGCGGCAGCTTCGAGTCGACCAGGGCCTGGCGGTTCAGCGCGTACGCGATCGCCTGGCGCACCCGGACGTCCGCGAGCTTCGGGTTGCCCTTCTGGTTGATCGCCAGGTAGAGGATGTTGAACGCCGGCCGGGTCAGGACGTTGAAGCCCTCGCTCTTGAGCGGCTCGACGTCGGGCGGACCCACCAGGTCGTACCCCTGGATGTCACCGGAGCGGAGTGCCTGCTTGCGCGCGTTCTCGTCGGAGATCGTACGGAAGACGAGGGTCTTCAGCTTGGCCTTGTTGCCCCAGTAGTCCTCGTTGCGCTCGATGGTCAGCGTCTTGTCCGCCACGTTCCACGCCTTGAACTTGAACGGGCCCGTGCCGGTCGGGTGCTCCATCGCATACGACGGGTACTTGATGTCGTCGGCGGTGCCGGAGACGTTGCTCGCGTCGAACTCCTGCAGCGCCTTCGGGCTGTGGATCGAGAACGAGGGCAGCATCAGGGCGGCCGGGATCTTGCTGGACACCGCCGTGAAGGCGAGGTCGACCGTCGTCGTGTCCTTGACTGTGCACGACTTGAAGAGGCTCGGCGGGAGCTCGGCGTCCTCGTTCTTCGCGAAGCCGCCCATGACGTCCTGCCAGTACGCCGTCACGTCCGCGCTCTGCATGAGGCCGGTCGCGTTGTACCACCGGTTGAAGTTGACGCAGACCGCCTCGGCGTTGAACTCCGTACCATCGTGGAACTTCACGCCAGAACGCAGCTTGAAGGTCCAGACCGTGCCGGTGGAGTCCGGCGTCCAACTCTCGGCCAGACCCGGGGTGACCTTCGTGCCGCCCTCCTCGGGCCGGACCAGGGTCTCGAAGATCTGGCGGGCAACACGCAGCGACTCACCGTCGCTGGCGAGGCTGGGGTCGAGCACCTTGGGATCTCCGGCGGTGCCGAAGACCAGGGTGTCTTTGGTGCTCTGGCCGGAGCCTTCATTGTCGCGCTCGCTCTCGGCACAGCCGGCTACCGCGAGGGCCGCGACCGCAACGACCGCGATGGCGGCCTTGGGCCTTGCTGCACGCATGGTGCTTCACCTCGTCCTTGGGGTACGGACATACGCGGTGACGGGGGTCACCGATGGGCGCGACATTAGCGGGCACCCTCAGGCGCCGGTAACCAGCCGATAAGGGGTTGGTATCGGATCGTGTCCTTACGACCACGGTCCCCACTCAGAAGATCGACAAGGCGTCGGGAAACGAGTGGTTTGTCCTAAATTAGTCGATGCAGAGTTGTTACATCACGAGGATGTTTCACGGGCACGGTGTCAGATAGCCCGGCGCCCCTCGAATGCCCTACCCAACGTGATCTCGTCGGCGTACTCGAGATCGCCACCGACCGGAAGGCCACTGGCGAGGCGGGTGACCGAGATGCCCATCGGCTTGACCAGCAACGCGAGATAGGTGGCTGTCGCTTCGCCCTCGGTGTTGGGGTCGGTGGCCAGGATGAGCTCCTTGATCTCGCCCCCGCTCAGCCGCGCCATGAGCTCGCGGATACGCAGGTTGTCCGGGCCGATGCCCTCCAGCGGGTTGATCGCCCCGCCGAGCACGTGGTAGCGCCCGCGAAACTCCCCGGTCCGCTCGATCGCCACCACGTCCTTTGGCTCCTCGACCACGCACAGCACCTCGTCGGTACGGCGTGGGTCGCGGCAGATCCGGCACTGCTCCGACTCGGCCACGTTGTAGCAGGTCGTGCAGAACCGCACGAGCTCCTTGACCTTGCGCAACGCGGTGGCCAGCCGGGTGACGTCCGCCGGGTCGGCGGAGAGAATGTGGAACGCGATCCGCTGAGCACTCTTCGGACCCACACCGGGGAGCCGGCCCAACTCGTCGATCAGGTCCTGGATAGCGCCTTCGTACATGTGCTGTGCTGTCTGCGCTTAGAAGCCGGGCAGGCCGAGGCCGCCCATCCCGCCCGTCACCGGGCCCATCTTCTGCTCGGTCAGCTTGCGCACAGCGTCGTTGGCGCTGTGCAGGGCGGCGAGCACGAGGTCTTCGAGCGTCTCGACGTCGTCGGGATCGACCGCCTTGGGATCGATCTTCACCGACTTCACCTCGCCGGAGCCGGCGATCGTGACCGTCACCAGACCGCCGCCGGCCGCGCCGGTCACCTCGGTCTCGGCCAGCTCGGCCTGAGCTTCGGCCAGCTGCTGCTGCATCTTCTGCGCCTGCTTCATCAGCTGCTGCAGGTTGGGCTGTCCACCGGGGCGCATCGCCGTCTCCTCGTTCGTCGATTCCGTGTCAGCCTAGACCTCGCCGATCTTCTCGGCGCCGAAGGTCTGCTGCAACAACTGCATTGCCTGCTGCTCGCTACTCTGCCGTGCGGTGCGCTCGTCGACCACATCGTCGGTCGGCTCGTCGCCCGGGTCGAAACCCTCATACGCGGCCGCCGCTGTGGGCGGGCTCGCGACGGCCGCATTCGGCCGCGGGCCGTCAAATTCCGGGTCGTAGGGAGGCTCACCCGCCCAGGTGGTGTCGGCCGTGGGAGCGACGGGGGTACGGGCGCCACGTCCAGCCGCGGCGGCGCGGGCCGCCGCCAGTCCGTTGGACTCGACGCGCGCGACGGGTGGCGGCGCCTCCGGCGCGCTGCCGCCAGGAGTGGCTTTCGTCTCCGGCTTGGCCACCCCGCCTGGACGGGCGGGCTCGGGCCAGTCGTCGGTCGCTGCTCTATCCGCTCTTTGCGGCGCTCTGTCCTGGGCCGGTGCGCCTCTGTCCTGGGCCGGCGCTCGCGCGGGGCCGGTGGTCTTTCCGGGGCCGGCGCTCTTTCCGACGCGGGCCGCGCGGCCGCTGGGCGCTGGTCTCCGGCGACCTCGCAGCGCAGCTCCCAGCGGGCGCCGAGCACCTCGTATATGGCGTCGCTGAGCACGCCGGCTTCCTTGGACATCATCGACGCGAGCACCGTCGACTGGAAGGTCAGCACAAGCGCGTTGCCATCGAGGTCGCGGACTGTCGCGTTGCGGGCGAGAGCGGCGATCCGCTTATTGCGGCTGTTGACCATGCCGAGGATCTCGTCCCACGACCGGCGCACACCGGCGACATCGAGTTGCGGCGGCAAGCTGCTACCCGGACGCTCCGGCTCGGGCGTGGCCGGGTCGTCCATGACCGCCTGCGGTGCAGCTTTCTTCTCTGTGGGTCTTTCCTCGGGCTCTGGCTCTCTCGCCGCCGGCTGCGTCGCTTGCGGCTCGCTTGCCCGTGGCGCTTGCGGCTCGCTTGTCCGTGGCCTGGTCGGCTCGCTTGCTCTTGGCTGCGCGCTGGCTGCGTCGCTTGCTCTTGGCTGCGGCCTTGCTGGCTCGCTTGTTGTCGGCTGCGGCCTTGCCGGTTCGCTTGCTCTTGCCGGCTCGTGCGCTTCTTGCGCGACGCTGCCCGCGATCGCGAACCGCCGCTCCACCCGCTCCAACCGCTGTAGCAGGTCCTCGGTCGCCTCGGCGCCCGGCAGGAGCATGCGCGCGGTGATCAGCTCCAGCAGCAGCCGTGGCGCGGTGGTGCCGCGCATCTCGACCAGCCCGTTATGCACGATGTCGGCGCATCGCGAGAGCGTGGCCGGCCCGAGCCGCGCCGACTGCGCCACCATCCGCTCGATCTGGTCGCTCGGCCCGTCGATCAGCCCTTTTGTCGCGGCGTCGGGCACCTGCTGCAACACGATCAGGTCACGCAGCCGCTCCAGCAGATCGGACGCGAACCGCCGCGGGTCATGCCCCGCGTCCGCGACCCGGTCGATCGTCCCGTACGCCGCGGCGCCGTCCCCCGCCGCCAGCGCGTCGCACATCTCGTCGATCAGGGCAACGTCCGTCACACCGAGCAGCGCGACCGCCCGCGCGTATGTCACGCCCTCCGACCCGGCGCCGGAGATCAGCTGGTCGAGCACCGAGAGCGTGTCCCGGGCGCTGCCACCGCCGGCCCGCACCACCAGCGGGAACACCGCCGACTCGACCTTGACACTCTCGGTCGCGCAGAGCTGCTCCAGGTAGGGGCGGAGCACGGCCGGCGGGATCAGCCGGAAGGGGTAGTGATGCGTACGCGACTTGATCGTGCCAAGAACCTTTTCCGGCTCGGTCGTCGCGAAGATGAACTTGACGTAGTCCGGCGGCTCCTCGACAAGCTTGAGCAGCGCGTTGAAACCCGCCGACGAGACCATGTGCGCCTCGTCGATCACGTAGATCTTGTATCGGCTCGTCGCCGGCGCGAAGAAGGCCCGCTCCCGCAGCTCACGCGCGTCGTCGACACCACCGTGGCTGGCCGCGTCGATCTCGATGACGTCGATCGATCCGGCCCCGTCATTGGCCAGCGACTTGCACGAGTCACACTGGCCACACGGCTCCGGGGTCGGCCCCTGCGCGCAGTTGAGCGAGCGGGCGAGGATCCGGGCACTCGACGTCTTGCCACACCCGCGGGGGCCGGAGAAGAGGTAAGCGTGGTGCAGGCGCCCGCTCCGCAGGGCCTGCGACAGCGGCTCGGTGACGTGCTCCTGCCCGATGACCTCTGCAAACGTGCGGGGCCGGTACTTGCGGTAGAGCGCCAGTGCCACTCTCGCCGCCTCCTCTCGACCGCGCCATTCTCCCCGCCCGCCCGGCAGCTTGCCAGCGGGGTACGACACTCGCCCAGGTCCTTCTCGGCCTGCATTGCGGTGATCTCCCGCCGGCCTTGCGGTTGTCCCCCCGCCGCTGGCTTCGTGGGGTGGTCGCGCCAGCTTGGCGGGCGGTCCCCCGCCGGTTTTGCGGTGGTCCCTGCCAGCTTGGTGGTCCCCCGCCGGCTTCGGGATGGTCTTTCGCCGCATGAAAAGGCCCCCCGTGCACCCGTCAGAGCCCGCTTATCCTTGCTGCCTTCCGGCCCTGGGGAGGTTCACAGGGTGTACGCCGCACGAGGGGCACCACCAAGTCTAGCGGGCACTCTCCGCAACCGCAGGAGGCGGGGCCGCGCGAGGCGCCGTGTGCCTGCTTCGTCCCGACCGCCGGGTGCCTGTACTCTGTCCGGCGGAGGATTCGCCTAGAGGCCTAGGGCGCACGCTTGGAAAGCGTGTTGGGGGCAACCCCTCACGAGTTCGAATCTCGTATCCTCCGCTCCCTGAGCAGCACAAAGGCCCGGAGGGTTGCCCCTAGACCCCCCGGGCATTGAGCTTGCGGTCTCAGTTTCGGTCTCAATTGGGCCTGACGAGCGCTCCTGCGGCGCCGTCATCCGGGTCGGACGGCTCCTCTGTGACGCCGGCCGCACCACCATCGACTGGTCCGTTGCCATGCATCTCCCGTAGTGGGTGCCCAGGGATGTGAGGGGTGCAGTTCGCCCTGTGACGTTGGTCCTGAGTGCCCATCGGATGCGATGGCCTCAAACCGTGGGGGCCGGGGAGGGATGGCGCACGGAGCCGCAGAACGGCCGCTGAGAGCCACGCCGAACCAAGATTTGCTACGTCCTGATGTCTTGTCTTGGATCCGCTCTGAGAGGGTTGGCGAGCGAGGTGATCGCGGCCGGCGCTGCGAGGTTTCGCGTCTTGTAGACAGGAACGGAACATCTCGGGGTCTTCAGCATCTCGGTAAAGGTGCATCTGACCAGGTCAGATGTCTGTCGAGATGAACCCCTGCCGACCCGAACCCATCTCGACAAACGGACTTCATCTCGACAAAAGGGGTACCGAGACGCCAAGATTGACGATTCTCTATGGATCTCACCTCGGCAGGGTGTTTCCCAGGTAGGTGGCTTGTCTTGCCGAGATGCCGAAGACCCGAGATGTTCCAACCCCTGTCTTTAGTCGTCCCGGCGTTCGACCCAATAGACGGCCCGGTTGCCGCGCTCACCGACACCCGCACCCCGAGCAGATCGCCCATCAACCCAGCCACCCGCCCATACGGCAGGAACTGCACGGCCCGGGCATAGACGGGGGCGGCCTCGACGTTCACGCCGTACTGCACCCGCCCGGACGCGCCCTGCGGGACAGTGACCCGCCCACACCCGGCACACTCGACCGCGATCAGCTGATGCTGGGTGACCACCGGCCGCGCACGGGCAACTCAACCACCTGCCGCCGCTGCCGCCCATACTCACGACCCTCGGACAGGTCAGCGCCACCGGCAGGGCCGGCACACTGATCCGGCCGATGCTCCACCACCTGATCGGGGTCCGCGACCAACTCCAGCGTCGACCCCGACGCCCCCGCCTGCTTACCCCGCCGCCGGCCGCTGCGAGTTCAACCCCAGCCGATGCCGCAGTTCGGCATTCTCGGCCCGCAGCCGCGAGTTGTCCACCCGCAGCCGCTCAACCTCAGCCCGCAGCTCAGCCACCACCGCCACAAGCTGCTCAACCGAGTCAAGCTGCGGGACCGAGTGAAGAGCCAAGATCATGCCAGCCACAACCGCCACAGTGGACGGCGCCCCTTACTCAGCCCATCCTCTCAAGCTGAAGACGTACTGGCTCGTGATACTTTCCGCGCCACGCCGACGCGGTGCTCGACGACCCTCCGTTTTCTCGATATGAATGGTCCCGTAGGCCTACTGACCTGCGCGAATGCCGGTTCTGTCGGTCCTCACCGCTAACGTCCAGCCTCGCGAAGACTACGACGTACGACGAAGGGAAGCGCCTCCCTATGAGCCGACCCGCCAAGCGTGCCGCCGAAGTGCGGCAAGCAGATTCGGAGCCTGCCGCAGCTCGCGCCAAGCTCGGTACTGTCACCGTCAGCCAGCTCTCGGATTGGGAGCAGGATCTGCTGGAGCCGAGCCTCACGTTCACGCCTGGCGATGCCCGCAAGACAGGCCTGGAGGACGACTCCGTCGACCTGATCGTGACCTCGCCCCCGTACTGGAACAAGCGCGACTACGGCCACTCCGATCAGATCGGCCTGGAGCCGACACCGGACGCCTACGTTGCGTCCATCATGGAGTGCCTGGACGAGTGGAAGCGTGTCCTCCGTCCGCACGGCTCCGTCTTCCTCAACGTCGGCGACACCTACTTCAACAAGTCCCTCCTCGGCATCCCCGGCCAGATCGAGTGGCAGGCCGCGAAGGGCGACTGGCTCATCCGCAACCGGATCATCTGGGCCAAGGATTCGGGCATGCCCGACCCCGTGAAGAACCGGCTGGCCAACCGCCACGAGTACGTCATCCACCTGACCTATAAGCCCACGTACTACTACGACCTGGTGGGCTACTCCGAGGCGTTCGGTAACGGCGCGAACCCGGGCGACGTTTGGACGATCAACCCGGAGCGGAACATGGGTGCTCACCTCGCGCCCTACCCGCGCGAGCTCGTCAAGCGCGCTATCACCCTCGCTGCCCCACCCCAGGTCTGCACGACCTGCGCGGTGCCCCGTCGCCGCGTGATCGAGCGGACCGCTGAGCTCGACCCGTCACGCCCCCAGGCGAAGCGCGCGATGGAGCTGGCCAAGGAGAAGGGCCTGACTCCCGAGCACATCCGAGCCATCCAGGCATTCGGTGTTTCCGACGTCGGCAAGGCCACCAAGTTCCAGAACGGCACCGGTCGCAACAGCCTGGAAGTGCAGCGTCTGGCTGCCGAGGCAAAGGTGGCGCTCGGCGGCTACTTCCGTGAGTTCACCTTCGCCAAGAAGCGCACCGTCGGCTGGACTGACTGCGGCCACGGCACGCCCGCTCGTGGCGTCGTGCTCGACCCCTTCGCCGGCACCGGGACCACTCTCAAGACAGCCATCGAGGAGGGTCGGGACGCGATCGGCGTCGACCTCGTCAACTGGATGGATCAGCCGGAGGTCGGCGCCTGAGTTACGTCGAGACCTGCAAGGCCAGCTACGACACTCGCCATGTCGGCGAGGGCGGCATCGACCCCGGCGTCTGACGACAGATCGAGTCGGTAGTCGTAGACATCGACCGAACGCACGCGGCCCACATAGACGAGACCCTTCGTTCCCTTGATCCACGGGTGGATCAGAAGGGTGAATGGCAGGTCGTAGCGAAGCGCGTACGTGACGGCCTGCTCCACCTCACCCCGCTCGGGCAGCGTGTCCGTGTCGGCGTTCATGCCATGGATCGTGTTCTTGACCTCGGCGATCAGCGGGAACGAGCTGTCGAGCGTCTTGAGAACCACGTCAGGCTGCGCCTTGCCCGGATCCCGGCTTGCGAGCGCGGCCATCGGCGTGCCGAACGGCGCCGGAAGCGGATTGGGCACGTCGTACAGGTCGATCCGTCCGGCATCCGTGTTTCCGTCGACAACCTCGGCAGGCCAGCCGTTCGTCGCGGCGTGCTTCGCCAAGCTCACCCGTACGAAGTTCTCGAACAACTTGTTGGTGTCGATCAGGAGCGATCGGAGCCGCACGTCGCTGCCGCCCAGTTCCAGCGCGATCCCGACGCCTTGCAGGATCACGATCGAGAGATCGAGCACCGGCCGGTAGTAGGAGCGCGGATCCGGGAGTGGGATCAGGCCGAGTACCTGCGGATCGTCCAGGAAGCGGTAGTCGGGGTCCTCGGCCACTTCCTCGAAGGCATGGAAGTGTCCAGCGAGCCGCGCCAGTTTCGCGCGGTCGCCCTTGCGAGGCTTCGACCTCGTCTTCGACAGGTGCCCGTGAATGACATCCATCGCGGCCTTCACGCAGCGGTTCGCCGGTGTGTCGACCGTGCGCTCAAACCAGGAGTAGGCCGCCTTGTTCGGGACGCCCCGAGCCGCGAACCGCTGCATGGTGCGCGTGACGTCGATACGTCCATGCGGGAAGTGCCCTTCTCCCTCACGTCGCTCATAGGCACGGAGCAGGCCGGCGTCGAGCAGCTCATCAACGTAGTCGAGGAGCGCGTCAGTGTAGATGTCCATCGCCCAGTCATCGGCGGTCCCGCGACCTGAGTACTCCCGGTCCAGCGTCGCGAGCGCCAGGACGTTGTGGCCGGTGTCGCGCACCATGCGCGTGAGGTTGGCGATGGGGACTCGTGGCTTCACTCGGACGACGACGCGATCGTTGATCGGGATCACGCCCACATACGACGTGGCCTGCAACCGCAGGACGCCCTTCTTGAAGTTGGCGCGGAGGATGTCGCGGCCGTCGATCTCCGAGTTGAACTGTGTCTCGTGACCCTCGCTCAGCCACAGGCTCGCGTCGACGTCGATGTGGTCGTACTCGACACAGTCGATCACCAGGACGCGGTCGCGAACTTCGGTCATGTCGTGGCCCCAGGCTCAGGGGGTGGTGTCTCGCTCGACTCCGGGGTCTGAGGCTCGGGCAAGACAAAGATGTGGTTCCAGGCGGTCTCAAGATCGGCACGGGTGTTCTGGTCGCGCCGGAACGCTCGCTGCACCACGTACCTGAGCTGGTAGTCCCAGATGTCCTTGAGGCTGGCTTCGTCGCTGGCCGTCGAGAAGTAGGCGTGCCCGACTGCTGCCGCCGCGTTCCTGTTGGCCAGCCCATTGATCCGACTGAACCACCCCAGGACCCTGTTCTTGAGGGCGTCGTCCATGCCGTTGTCAGTCAGGATCTCATCCAGCAGATCCTTGTCCGGATCCATCGTGACCTTGGCGAAGCGGCGCTCAAAGGCGGCGTCGACTTCGTCCACGCCACGGTCGAAGGGGTTCATGGTTGCCAGAATGACGAAGTTGGACGGGACCTTGATCTCGTTGCCGTTGGCGATGGTGAAGGGAAGCTCACGCTTCGTTCGCTCGACATAGGTCAGCGCCTCACCGAATACCCTGCCCACGTCGGCTCGCGACAGTTCGTCGATGACCAGGACGTAGGTGTTGTCCGGGTCGGTGTCCGCGTCGAGGACGAGCTTGAGAAACGGCCCCTCCTTGTAGGCGAACCCACCCTCGTCCTTCGGGCGAAACCCGAGCATGAAGTCTTCGTACTGGTAGCTCGCATGGAACTGGACGAACCGGTAGCGCCGCTTGTCACCACCGGTCATGACCTGGGCTGCTGCGGCCGCGAAGAAGGACTTCGAGGTACCCGGGGCCCGGAGAGGATGACGCCACCGGAGATCTTCGCCAGCCGGGTGATCTCCTGGATCATCGGGTGATCGGCAGGGATGTCCGGCGTGTCCGGCGACGAGGAAGCATGACTGGCCGCAGCCGCCGCCTGCACCCCGACATCGAGGTCATCTGCCGTCAGAGTTCTGACGCCAGGTACCAGCTGCTCAAGCATCGGCCGGCTCCCCATCAGCGTGCCGGACGACACCGGCTCGAACCAGTCAAACGACACCTCGGGCACGCCGGGGAGAAGAGGCGCGCGAACTCGTCGTCGGTCTCCGGCGGGTAGTCGAACTTGGAGCGGAAGCCGCTGATGACGTCCTCGGCGGTCGGCTCGCCGGTCAACACGAAGCCATCGTTGCGAAGGAAGTACGCGCCAAGCGCCAGAGCTGAGACCGGCTTGTTGTACAACATCTGTTGCAACGCGAGGTCGACGTGGTTATCAGGCATCACGTATTGTCGGTCTTCCGTCAGCCACGGAGCCCCTCGCCGGATCGAGGTCGGTGACCAGCTCCCCGGAATATTCGTCGCACGCCAGAAGGTCGATAGCGGCTTGCCCGTACGCCTTCCCCGGTCGATGAGTGGGAAGTAATAGGGCTTCGTCGGGTGGCCAGGCATCCTGATGAGGCCAAGGAGTTCGTCCGACGATGCCGAGGCCTCGGCCAACGCCCCAGCCAGATGCTGCTTACGCAGGTACAGGTACATGACGAACGTTGGGTGGAGGCGTTGCGCCCCGAGTGTGTCGATACTCCAGCGCACGGCATCCTTCGTCAGGACGTGCGTCGGCACAAGCGCATCTTCAGGCACAGCGGTCAGCGTAGTAGTCACGACTGACATCTACCGGGAGAACCTCCTCCCGCGGCTCGCGGGCGAGGTATTGGAGCCAGATGAGAAGCGATCAACGATCGTCAGGACCTCGTCCGCGGACCACCGGAAGGACGGCCTCACCGCCTCCTCGACAGGCGGCGAGATCCAGTTCTGGCGGGTCCGGAGGATGTCTGGATGCGACGCGGCGTGCGCAAGCACGTTGAGGGCAGCGAGAAGCTCCGGCCCTTCCATCGAGGGCAACACGTGGCGCAGGAGGATCGGCGGCCGGGGGTCGTGCCGACCGAGCGTCCAGCAGTTCCCGACGCCTCGGCACCGGATATGGCATCCTCGGGATCGACCAGGAGAAGGTAGGCGGCGTCTGCTGTTGCGTCGAGATACCTGGCCGCGTAGTCGATGAACGCACTAAACGAGTCATCGTCCAGCACGGCAGTGACCGACACCTCGGTCTGATGGTCCGACTGCAAGCCAGGATCGAAACTCTCATCGCCCGCGATAACGCGTGCCCTGGCGAGCCGGCTCAAGTTGCACCAGCGAATGACATCCTCGGCTGGGTCGTAGACTACGCCGATGATCGGGACCGTGGAGGAGCGCCAGTACTGCCAATCAACGGGAGTCACGGGAACGATCCACCTCCCCTGCCGACGATAAGTAGGTCCGCTCTTCACCTGCACGCCGATGCCACCGTGATCTGACCGCCGAGGGCGATGTCGACGTTGAGATCACGGCCGTAGTCCGATCGCCCGTCCACCTAGTCGACCACAAGGCCATGACGCTCCAGCAACGCGCGAACCGCGTTGACTCCAGCCCGCTCCGAGCCGTGGCCGACGTAGACGCTTGCGTACCGGTGCGTCGTCGGAGGTGGTCATGGCGAGACGGTACGCCGTACCACCGACGCGACCGCTCAATCCTTCCGACGAGCTCGGCTCAACCGCAGGGACACCCTGCCGAGTGATCCCAAGTCGGCATCCGATTTCGGTGTTACTCAAGCCCTCGGTGTGTAGCCGGTGCAGCTCGGCCACCTGCTCAGCGGAGAGCTGTCCACGCGACCGGATCTCTACGCCTGCGCCCCTCAAGTGGTCGAGGACGGTGTTGTCGGCGACTCCTTACTTGCGGCGACGAGAATGCATTCCATGCCGGCCTGATAGTCCGCCACGATCCTCTCGATCTCATCGGCCATGGGCGGTGAACCAGTGTCACGCCGTCAACTTCGGCGTTTCCCATCGCTCCGCACGGCGACTTCGCTCGGCCGACGCCCAGCCTTGGCGATGCTGACCTCTGTTGCGGAGGGGGTCGAGTGCCGTCCCAGCACCTCCGCTCTCTCGAAGGCCCAGTCGCCGCTGGCTGCCGGGCCTCTCTCTTGCCTACCCCGTCGTACACATGTGCTATCCACACCCTGTGGACAGCCCCTGGGGACACAGCGAGCCAGGACCGGACACAGAGACGCCCGGCGACCATGCGATCAGCCGGGCGTCAGCGATTGAGAGCGGTGGCGGCGGGATTTGAACCCGCGGAGGGCTTGCACCCTCACACGCTTTCGAGGCGTGCTCCTTAGGCCACTCGGACACACCACCGCCGAGAAGGGTACCCGACCGGTGGGGGCACCTCGGGGCGGCATGCCGCCTGGCAAGATCGGCGTCATGAGTACGCACATCGGCGCCAAGCCGGGCGAGATCGCGGAGCGGGTCCTGATGCCGGGCGACCCGCTGCGGGCCAAGTGGATCGCGGAGCACTACCTCGAGGACGCCAAGTGCTACTCGACGGTCCGCAACATGTTCGGCTTCACCGGGGCGTACAAGGGCGTCCGCCTATCGGTGCAAGGCTCGGGCATGGGCATGCCGTCCGCGTCGATCTACGCCCACGAGCTGCTCAACGAGTACGGCGTGAACACCCTCATCCGGGTCGGGTCGTGCGGCGCGCTCACCGAGTCGCTGAAGGTGCGTGACGTGGTCGCGGCCATCGGTTCGGCCACCGACTCGAACATGAACCGTGCCCGCTTCGACGGCCTCATCGACTACGCGCCCGTGGCCGACTTCGGGCTCCTGCGCACCGCCGTCGAGATCGCCGAGCGCCGCGGCGTCCAGATGCGGGTCGGCTCGGTCCTGGCCGCCGACGCCTTCTACACCGACCGCCCCGACCTCTACGACCGCCTGGCCGACTACGGCGTGCTCGCGGTGGAGATGGAGTCCGCCGCGCTGTACACGATCGCCGCCAAATTCAAGGCGCGGGCCCTGACCGTCCTCACGGTCAGCGACCACCTCAAGACCGGCGAACGTACGTCCGCCGAGGAGCGCGAGCGCACGTTCGCCGAAATGGTCGAGATCGCCCTGGAAACCGCGATCGCCGCCTGACACGCCGGGCGGGCGTTGGCTACGGGGTGGAGAGGGCTTCCGTGGGGGCTAGGTGGCTGGCTCTCACCGCGGGGTAGAGGCCGGCTAGGGCGCCGATCAGCAGGGTGGCGGCCAGTCCGCCTCCCATTGCCCATACCGGGACCACCGTGGGCCAGGACTGGGTCGCGGCGTAGACCGTCGTGACCGCCACGCCCAGCAGCACGCCGGCCAGGCCGCCCAGTGCCGAGAGCAGCAGCGACTCGGCCAGGAACTGGATGCGGATCTGGCCACGCGTGGCGCCCAGGGAGCGACGGAGGCCGATCTCGGCGCGGCGTTCCAGCACCGAGATGACCATCGTGTTCGCCACGCCCACGCCGCCCACTAGCAGGGCCACCGCGCCCAGGCCGAGCAGCAGGCCGTTCAGCGCCTCGTCGGTGGCCTGCTTGGCGGCTAGCGCGTCGGAGGGCCTGGAGACCTTGACCTCGTTCGGGTTTTCCGGGTTGGCGGTGGCCGCGAGTACTCCCTGCACCGCCTCCACGGACGACTCCGCCGTGCGGGTGTAGACCGTTGTGGCGTACCCGTCGAAGCCCAGCTCCGACGCAGCGACCGGCCAGCCGACCAGGGCTGCCGTGTCCAGCTCCTCGGCGAGCGGTACCGGCTGGAGCACGCCGACAACCGTGAACCACTGCCCGCCCAGCCACACCTGCACCGACGGGCCGGCCAGGGCCACGCCCAGACGGTCGGCTGCGGCGGAGCCGAGCACGACGGCGGGATACCGGGCGGTCGCGTCGTTGAGCCACGCGCCGCTGGCCACCGTGGCACCGACCGTGTCAGGCAGGTCGGTACGGGCGGCCCGTACCGCGATGCCGCCGGACTGCGTGGTCGGGATCTGGTCGGTGCGGTACACCTGCGCGTCGATGTTGCCGGTCGCGCTCACCGACTCCACCGGCTCGATCCGGTCGATCATCTCGATCGCCTCGTCGGGCAGGTGGGATTCCTCCCCGAAGAGGCTCTGGCCAGGGCCGACGGTGAGCAGGTTGGTGCCAAGGCGGTCCAGCGTGCGGTCCAGCTCGGCGCGGGACGACGTGGAGATGCCGACGACCGCGAGCATGGCCGCGATGCCGATCGCGATGCCGAGTGCGGACAGGAACACCCGCATCGGCCGGGCTTGCAGGCCTGCCGCGCCCACCCGCAGGACGTCGGTGAAGGCCAGGCGCGCGGGCTTCACGACCGCACCTGCCCGTCACGCATGGCCACCTGCCGCGGCAGCGACGCGGCGATGTCCCGGTCGTGGGTGATGACCACGACGGTGGTACCGGTGGAGTGCAGGTCGTGCAGCAGCGCCATCACCGCCGCGCCCGAAACGGAGTCGAGGTTGCCGGTGGGCTCGTCGGCCAGCAGTACCGCCGGCTCACCCACCACCGCCCGCGCGATCGCCACCCGCTGGCGCTCGCCGCCGGAAAGCTCGTGCGGGTCGTGGCCCATGCGGTGCCCCAACCCCACCCGCTCCAGCGCGGCCGTGGCCCGGCGGCGGCGCTCGGCGATGCGAACGCCGCCGTAGAGCAGGCCGTTCGCGACGTTGTCCACTGCGGACACCCCGGCGGCCAGGTGGAACTGCTGGAACACGAAGCCGATCCGGGTGGCCCGCAGCGCGGACAGTTCACGGTCGGAGAGCGCGGATACCTCGTACCCGTCGATGCTGACCGTGCCTGAGGACGGGCGGTCGAGGGTGCCGATCAGGTTGAGCATGGTGGATTTCCCGGACCCGGAGGGTCCGACGATCGCGACAAGCTCGCCTGCGGCGATCGAGAGCGACACGTCGCGCAGCGCGGCCACGCCGCCGGGATAGACCTTGGACACCGAGGAGAGCTGAATCACGTGGGAACCCCACGACCATCCCTTCGGCCAGGCCGTCGCCGGAGACCTCGACCTTCCCGCCGGCGAACATCCCGGTCTCCACCGCTACGTACCGGGTGGTGCCGCCCTCGACGACCTGGAGGCCGTACCCGCCCTCGGCGAGCGCAACGAGCGCGTTGAGCGGCACCGTGAGCACGTTCTCGCGCTTGTCGGACTCGAGGATCACGTCCACCGGCGCCTGGTCGAGCGTGCCGAGCGCCTTCTGGTCGGCCACCGTGACCGTCACCTCGACGGTGGTCTTGTCCTCCTTGGCGACCGCGACGGTACCGACCTCGGCGACAGTGCCGGCGGTCCGCACACCCCGGGCAGCTCGACCGTCGCCGCCAGCCCTTTCTTGACCAGCTGCTGCTTGTCGACTTCGAGGGCGACGGTGACGATGCGGGTGGTGCCCGTGTACGTCAATACCGGCCCGCTGGCGGCGTCGCCCTGGGCCAACTTCAGCTCGGCCACCCGGATCTCCCCCGGCGCCACCACGACCTCGCCGGGCGCCACGGTGCCGGTCTCCTCGCGGCCGAGGTCCTCCTGCCACCGCTCGACCGCGTCCGACGTCGCCGATGTGTACTCGTCGTCAACCGTGAACCCGTCGTAGCCGAGCGCGGCGAGGTTCTTCTCGAACTCCGCCACGTCCGCGCCGGTCACGTCCGTCGTGAGCGGGCGGTAGAGCGGGGTCGAGCCAAAGAGGAGTACGACCGGGTCGTCGTCCACTTCGTACACCGGCTTGCCGCGGGTGAGGGTCGCGCCCTCGGCTGGGAGCCAGGTGAGCGTGCCGCCCGTGCCCTTCGCCTTGATCGCGACCGGGTCGCCGTAGCCGAGCGTGCCGTCCACCGTCTCGGTCTGGATGAGCGTGCCGCGCGCGACCTTCGCGGTCGCCGGCGGGAGCGCGCCGCGTGGTGGCGTGGAGGCGTCCGCGCCGCCGAAACCCACTGCCGCCGCGGCGCCCGAGGCCACCACGAGGACCACCCCACCGGCAAGCAGCGCGGTCCGGCCCCTCACTGGCTACCGCCCTTGCCCCGGAAAGTGAACTTGTCCTCGCACGCCTCCATGGCCGCCTGGAACTTCGGATCGTCCAGGTCGAATGGCAGCTTGCCGCCGTTGAGCCCCAGGAACCCGCCGTCGTTGGGGTTGGGGTCGGGCATGTCGATGCCGTTGGCCCGCATGCACTCGGCCCACTCGCGCAACTGCTCCTGCTGGGCCGGGTCCAGCTCGGTCCGCTCGCCGCCGTTCGGCGCAAGCTCGCGGCACGCCTGGTACGCCTTGACGCCCGCGTCAGAGGCGAGCTTCTTGCGGTCGAAGTCCTGCCCCAGGATCCGGCCGTCGGGGCCAGGATCGGGAAAGTCGGGTATGCCATTGTCCCGCATGCATTGGGCGAACTTCCGTCCCTGATCCGGGTCGGCGCTCGCCGACGGGCTCGCGGCCGCGCCGCCACCGGCGGTGGCCACCCCGCCCGCGTCCGCTCCACCACCACACGCGGATACGAAGGCCAGCGCCACGGCCGCGAGCGGCAGCCAGATACGCAATCTCATCGATGGTCTCCCTCGTCGAAGGCAACACCAGGAGTGAACCGAGAAGGGAGTAACCCGGGCATAACCCGACGAGTTAACGCCGGCGTTATCCACGGCTGAGTGACCATGGGATGGTGCGGATCCTGGTGGTCGAAGACGAGAAGATGCTGGCCGACGCGGTCGCCGAGTGGCTGCGGCGAGAAGCGTTCGCGGTGGACGTGGTCTACGACGGTGCCGCCGCCCTGGAGCGCATTCCGGTGAACGAGTACGACGTCGTGGTCCTCGATCGGGATCTGCCGCTCGTGCACGGCGACGACGTCTGCCGCGCGATCAGCGCGAGTGAGGCGGCGGCCCGCGTGCTCATGCTGACCGCCGCCACCGGTGTCCGTGACCGGGTCGCGGGCCTCGGCATCGGTGCCGACGACTACCTGACCAAGCCGTTCGCGTTCGCCGAGCTCTCGGCGCGGGTGCACGCGCTGGGCCGCCGGGCCCGACCGGCCACGCCGCCCGTGCTGGAGCGGGCCGGCATCCGGCTCGACCCGGCCCGCCGCGAGGTATACCGGGACGGGCGCTTCGTGCCGCTGGCCAACAAGGAGTTCGCGGTGTTGACCGAGCTGATGCGGGCCAGCGGCGGGGTGGTCTCGGCGGAGCAACTGCTGGAGAAGGCCTGGGACGAAAATATCGACCCGTTCACCAACGTCGTCCGCGTGACCGTGATGAAGCTGCGCCGCAAGCTGGGCGAGCCGCAGGTGGTGGAGACCGTACCGGGAGTGGGGTACCGAGTGCCATGAACCGATGGACGATCCGGGTACGGCTGACCGTGCTCTACGGCGGGCTGTTCTTCCTGGCCGGGGCGCTGCTGCTGGGCGTGACGTACCTGCTGATGGCGCAGCGCCTCGACCGCAACCTGGGTGCCTTCGGCGACATCGGCGTCCGCAAGGAACAGGTGGCGGAACTGTTCCCCAACAACCCTGGGATGGCGCAGGCCATCGAGGACGCACTGACCTCGCGCCAGAACGTGCGCGACGACGCGCTCAACTCCCTGCTCACCCAGGGCGGCACCGCGCTGCTGGGCGTGGGCCTTGTCGCCGGCGCCTTCGGCTGGGTGGTGGCCGGGCGAGCGCTCCAGCCGCTACAGCGGATCACCGACACCGCCCGTCGTATCGCCGGCTCGGACGGCGGGCGCATCGGGCTGCACGAGCGGATCGCGCTGGGCGGACCGCGCGACGAGGTCGCAGAGCTGGCCCAAACGTTCAACGTCATGCTGGAGCGGCTGGACCGCTCGTTCGACGGCCAGCGGCGCTTCGTGGCCAACGCGTCGCACGAGCTGCGCACCCCGCTCGCCCTCAACCGGGCGCTCGTCGAGCTGGCCGTCACCCGGCCCGGCGCCGCGACCGAGACCAGGCAGCTCGGGGAGTCGCTACTGACCGTCAACGAGCGCCACGAGCGGCTGATCGACGGCCTGCTCACGCTCGCCGACGCGGAGAACGAGGTGGCCGAGCGCTCCCCGGTGGACCTGTACGAGGTGGCGGGGCACGTGCTCGACCAGACCAAGGCACCCGACCTGGAGGTACTACGGCAGCTGAGCCCGGCGCCCACCGCCGGCGACCCGATCCTGCTGGAGCGGCTCGTGCAAAACCTGGTGGAGAACGCCGTACGGCACAACGCCCCGGGCGGCTGGCTGGCCGTCACGACCTACACGGTGAACGGGTGGGCGGTGCTCACTGTCACCAACACCGGCCCGGTCGTGCCCGCGTACGAGGTCGAGACGCTCTTCCAGCCGTTCCGCCGGCTCAACCGGGAGCGGATCGACGGCGGCCGGGGCTTCGGCCTGGGCCTGTCGATCGTCCGCGCGGTGGCGACCGCCCACGCCGGCAAGATCCAGGCGGTACCGCGGGAGGGCGGCGGCCTGGTGTTCACCGTCGCCCTCCCACATCGTGCCTGATCAGGGCGCCGCCAGCGCCTCGGTCGGCGAGAGGCGAGCCGCCCGGACCGCCGGGTACAGGCCGGCGGCCGCGCCGATCAGCAGCGTGGCCACCACCCCGCCCACGGTGGCCAGCGGCGGTACCACCGTGGGCCAGCCCTGCGTCGCGGCGTAGATCGCGGTGACCCCCACGCCCAGCGCCACGCCGCCCAGCCCGCCGAGCGCGGAGAGCAGCAGCGACTCGGCCAGGAACTGGAGCCGGATCTGCCCCCGGGTGGCGCCCAGCGACCGCCGCAGCCCGATCTCGGCCCGGCGTTCCAGCACCGAGATCACCATCGTGTTGGCCACACCCACGCCGCCGACCAGCAATGCCACCGCGCCGAGGCCGAGCAGCAGCGCGTTGAGCGTGGCGTCGGTGGCCCGCTGGGCCTCGAGCGCGTCGGAGGGTCGAGAGACCTGTACCTCGTTCGGCTGCTCGGGATTGGCCGTCGCGGCCAGTACCGATCGCACGTCCTCGACCGCCGACTCCCGCGACCGCGTGTAGATCATCGTGGGGTGTCCGTCGAAGGCCAGGTACCTCTCCGCGGCCGGCCACCCGACCATCGCCGCCTGATCCAGCTCGGGCGCGAGCTGCCCGGGCCGCAGGATGCCGACCACGCTGAACCACTTGCCGCCCAGCCACACCCGTATCCCCGGCACGCGGATGTCCAGCCGGCGGGCGGCCGTCGCACCGAGCACGACACCCGGGTACTCGTTGGTCGCCGAGGTCAGCCAGCTGCCGCTCGCCACCTCGGTGGCGACCGTGTCCAGCAGGTCGAGCCGGGCGGCGACGACCGCGATGCTCCCGGTCTGGCCGCGTGGGATGTGCTCGTTGCGGTACACCGCCGTGTCGCGCACCCGGCCCACCGCGCTCACCGACTCGACCGGCCCGATCCGGGCGACCATCGACAGGGACTCCTTGGGCAGGCGGGAGTCATCGCCGAAGAGCGTCTGGCCGGGACCGACGGTGAGCAGGTTGGTGCCGAGCCGGTCGAGCGTACGGTCCAGCTCGGCCCGGGACGACGACGAGACACCAACCACGGAGATCATCGCGGCGATGCCGATCGCGATGCCCAGCGCGGAGAGGAACACCCGCAGCGGCCGGGTCCGCAGCCCTGCCCCACCGACGCGCAGCACGTCGGCCAGGCTCAACCGCGCCGGCCTCACGGCACGATCCTTCCGTCCCGCATGTACACCTGCCGGGGCAGCGCGGCCGCGATATCGCGGTCGTGCGTGATCACCACGACGGTGGTACCCGTGCCGTGCAGATCGCGCAGCACCGCCATCACCGCCGCACCCGAGGCCGAGTCCAGGTTGCCGGTCGGCTCGTCGGCGAGCAGCAGCGCCGGCTCGCCCACAACCGCCCGCGCGATGGCGACCCGCTGCTTCTCGCCGCCGGACAGCTCGTGCGGTCGGTGGTCGAGCCGGTGGGCCAGGCCCACCCGCTCCAGCGCCGACCGGGCGTGCCGCCGCCGCTTGCGCAGCGGCACCCCGGCGTAGAGCAGGCCGTCGGCCACGTTGTCCACCGCGGGCACGCCGGCCGCGAGGTGGAACTGCTGGAAGACGAACCCGATCCGGTACGTACGCAGGGCGGACACCTGCCGGTCGGACAGCCGGGCGACGTCGTGCCCGTCGATCTGTACGCGTCCCGCCGTAGGACGGTCGAGCGTGCCGATCACGTGCAGCATGGTCGACTTGCCCGAGCCGGACGGCCCGACGATGGCCACCATCTCACCAGCCACGATCTCCAGCGAGACGCCGTCCAGCGCGGTCACGCCACCCGGGTAGACCTTGGAAACCTCCGCCAACTCGATCATTTCGGCAGGCCCACCGTCATGCCCTCGGCGATCCCGCCGCCGCTGACCTCGACCCGCCCGTCCGCGAAGAGTCCCGTGTCCACGGCGATGTACCGGCTGGCGCCGCCCTCGACGACCTCCAAGCCGTACCCGCCCTCGGCGAGCGCGAGCAGCGCGGCGACCGGCACGGTCAGCACGTCCGTGCGCTCCTCGGCCACGTACGCCACGTCGACCGGCGTCTGCTGCAACGAGCCAAGCGCCCGCTGGTCGGCGACCGCTACCGTCACCTCGATCTGGGCACCGTCCGTGCTGGTCGAGCCGGGCGGCCCGTCCTGGCTGTCATCGCTGGCCGCCACGGTGCCCACCGCGGTGACCTTGCCGGCGACCTCCTTGCCGTCCGGCAGTGTGACCGTGACCGGGGCGTTCTTGACCGCCCAGCCAGCCTCACCCGCGTCCACTGGAACGGTGACGATGCGGGTTGTGCCGGTGAACGTGTACAGCTCGCCGCCGGCCGGCGCGCCGACCCGCCCGGTCAGCTCGGCCACCCGTACCGCCCCGGAGGCGACCACGACCAATGAACCGTCGACCGTGCCGGTCTCCGTGACGCCGAGGTCGTCCTGCCAGCGCTTTACCGCGTTCGCCGTCGAGCTCGTGTACTCGTCGTCGATCGTGAACCCGGTGTAGCCAAGCTCCCGCAGGTTCTGCTCGAACTGCTGGACGTCCGCGCCCTCCACGCCGGAAGCGAGCGGCCGGTAGATCGGCAGCGCGCCGTAGAGCAGTACGACCGGCCGCTCGTCCGCGCGCAGGAGCGCTTGGCCACGCGAGATCGTGGCGCCGACCGCAGGCAGCCAGGTCACCGTCCCCTGTGCCTGCGACGCGAGCGGTACCGGGTCACCGTGGCTCAGCTCGCCCTCGACCGTGGTCGCCTGTACGAGTGTCTGCCGCGTGACCTGGATGGTCGAGGCGGGCTGAGTGCTCTGCTCCTCTGTGCCGTCAGCTCGGTCGCCCCCGAGTCCGACGGCCGCCACGCCCGCCGCCGCGACCGCCACCAGCGCCACGCCGGAGAAGATCACTCCGCGCTTCACTTACTGCCACCCTTCTCCACCCTCGGGAGCTTGTCCCGGCACTTCTCGTCGACCTCGGCCACCTTGTCTTTCTTGACCCCGGCCTCCCGCAGGCTGTCGCCCGAGAACTGCCCGGTCTCCGGATCAGGATCGGGGAAAGCGGGCAGGCCGTTCTCGCGCATGCACTGGGCGTACACGCGCATCTGCTCGATGTCCGCCGGCGAGAGCCGCGGCGGTTCGCCGCCGTTCGGCAAGTACTGCCTGCACTTCTGCGTCGCCTGTCGCACTTTCTCCTTGTTGTCCCGGAATTCCATCCCGCCGTTAGGACCGTTTTCGACGACGTCGATACCTTCGTCGCGCATGCACTGATTGAACTGATTCTTGCGCTCCGCGTCGTCGGCTGCCGGCGCGCTCGGATCGGCACTCGCCGACGCTGCGGCACCGTTGCCGACGGTCGCCACGTCCGGCCCCTCCGCATCGCTGCCGCCGCATGCGGCGGTGAGCCCAGCAAGCAGCAGCAGAGGTACGGCGATGAGCATCCTTCTCATCTCGGCACACTCCTCTCTCGTTGCTCGGATCCCACCGCGCGGGCCGTAAGACCGTCATCAGCGCGAATGCTTATGGCGTCCTTATCCGGGTGCCATGCACCATTGGCGCGTGCGGATACTCGTCGCGGAGGACGAGGAGCTCCTGGCCGACGCGATCGCCGAAGGGCTCCGGCGCGAGACGCTGGCCGTCGACGTGGTGTACGACGGCGATGCCGCGCTGGAAAAGCTCGGCGTCAACGACTACGACGTCGTGGTCCTCGACCGCGACCTGCCGCTGGTGCACGGCGACGAGGTGTGCCGGGCGGTGGTGGCGGCCGGGGGCGAGACCCGGGTGCTGATGCTCACCGCGGCCGCCGAGGTGCCCGACCGGGTGGCCGGCCTCGCGCTCGGCGCCGACGACTATCTGCCCAAGCCGTTCGCCTTCGTCGAGCTGGTGGCCCGCGTACGCGCACTCGGGCGGCGGGCCCGCCCGGCCACACCGCCCCGGCTGGAGCGCGCCGGCATCGCCCTCGACCCGGCCCGCCGCGAGGTGTTCCGCGACGGCCGCTTCGTATCGGTGTCCCGCAAGGAGTTCGCCGTGCTCGAGGAGCTCCTGCGGGCCGAGGGCGCGGTGGTCAGCACCGAGCAGCTTCTGGAGCGGGCCTGGGACGAAAACATCGACCCGTTCACGAACGTCGTGCGGGTCACGGTCATGACGCTGCGTCGCAAGCTCGGCTCGCCGCCGGTGGTCGCGACCGTTCCGGGAGTGGGGTACCAGATTCCATGAAGAAACCGGATTTCTCGAAAATCAGTCGCGGCTGGACATTCCGGGTACGCCTCACCGCCCTCTACGGCGCCTCCTTCCTGCTCGCCGGCGCGATCCTGCTCGGCCTGACCTACCTGTTGCTGGCGGCCGCCCTCGAAAAACAGGAGGTCAAGCCAGGCATCGTGTACGCGAACGTGGACGGCCGAGCGACCAAGCCGCAACTCGACGACAAGGCCGCCGAGGCACTCAAGAAACAAATGTCGGCGGCGGAGCAGGCGGAGGTCGACCACAAGCTGGACCTGGCCAAGCAGGTCCAAATTGACCTCCGCGCACAAACGCTGCGTTCGCTGTTGCAGTGGGGCGCGCTCGCCTTGGTCGGCGTGGCATTGGCCGGTGTGTGGCTGGGCTGGCTCGCCGCTGGCCGTACCCTCCGGCCGCTCAAACAGATCACCGCGACCGCGCGCCGGGTCGCCGACCGCAGCCTGCACGAGCGGATCGCGCTCGGCGGCCCGCGCGACGAGCTGCGCGAGCTGGCCGACACGTTCGACGACATGCTGGAACGGCTGGACCGCTCGTTCGACGGGCAGCGGCGCTTCGTGGCGAACGCTTCGCACGAGCTGCGTACCCCACTCGCGATCAACCGCACCCTGCTCGAGGTGGCGCTGGGCCAGCCGGACGCGCCACAGCAGCTGCGGCAGCTCGGCACCACGCTCCTGGAAGTGAACGCCCGCCACGAGCGCCTGATCGACGGCCTGCTCACGATGGCCCGCTCGGAGCAGGCCGTGGTCGACCCGGTACCGGTCGACCTCGCCGACGTGGCCGGCAGTGTGCTCGACCAGACCCGGGCGCCCGGCGTCGAGGTACGCCACCAGCTCCAGCCGGCTTGTACCTCCGGCGACCCCGTGCTGCTGGAACGCCTGACGCAGAACCTCGTCGACAACGCGGTGCGCTACAACGCGACCGGCGGCTGGGTGCAGGTGACCTGCACCAGCGAGGGACGAGCACGCGGCTGAGCGTGGCCAACACCGGCCCGGTCGTGCGCGCGTACGAGGTGCCGGGGCTCTTCGAGCCGTTCCGGCGGCTCACCGACCGGGTCGGCTCCGCCCGCGGTACAGGTCTCGGCCTGTCCATCGTGCGGTCGGTGGCGCGGGCGCACGGCGGCGAGGTGCACGCGACCCCGCGCGACGGCGGCGGGCTGGTGGTTCAGGTCACTCTGCCGGCAAAATAGATTTACGACCGGTCGGTCTTATTCCTATGCTGACCGGGTGATGGTCGACGGCCGGGTGGCCCGAGGGGAGCGGACGCGCACGGCGGTGCTGGACACCGCGGTCGCGCTCGTGACGAAGGACGGCCTCGACGGCCTCTCCCTCGGCCAGCTCGCCGAGGCGCTCGGCGTCAGCAAGTCCGGGCTATTCGCGCACTGGCGGTCCAAGCAGGACCTCCAGCTCGCCACCGTCGAGCGAGCCCGCGAGCAGTGGGCCGAGCGGGTGATCGGGCCGGCCCGGCAGGTGCCGCGAGGTGTGCGCCGGCTGTGGGCGCTGCACGTCGCGCGGCTCGACTTCTACGCGTCCAGCACGCTGCCCGGCGGCTGCTTCTTCGCCACCGTCAAGTTTGAGTACAACGCCCGCTCCGGCCCTCTGTACGAACGGATCGCGCAGACCCATGCCGAGTGGATGGAGTACATGGAGAAGCTGGCCCGCCAGGCCGTCGAGCTGGGTGAGCTGCGGCCGGATACCGACGTGGCCATGCTGGCGTACGAGATCGAGGCGGCCGGCGTCGCCGCCGTCATGCAGTTTCGCCTGCTCTCGCCGCAGGTCGTCTACCCGTTGGCCCGCCGTGCCGTGTTGGGGCGGCTGCGCGGGCTGTGCACCGACCCGACCCTGCTTCCGGAGGAATGATGACGCACAGCGCACTCGCAATCGTCGAGCCCAAGGTCGACTACGGCCACGTCGAGCCGATCGCAATCTACTTCGACGACTTCGACGCGATGGGCATCGTCCACAACGCGCGCTACGCGGTGCTCCTGGAGCGGGCCGTCACGCCGTACTGGACCGCCCGTGGCCACTACTACGACCACAACGGACCGTCCACGCCGGACCTCTTCCACGCGGTACGGGAGTTCACGATCACGTACCACCGGCCGATCAAGGGCGCGGGTGACGTATTCGTGCACTTCTGGCTCGACAAGATGGGCGAGACAAGCGCGCAGTACGGCTTCCGCTTCCTCTCCCGCGACGGCAGCACCTGCTACGCCGAAGGCAAGCGGGTGATCGTGCGACTCGATCCGGCGACGCTGCGCCCGACCCGGTGGTCGGAGTCGGCCCGCGAGGTGGCCATATCGCTACTGAAGCCGGAAGAAGTCGCGTAGCAAGGCCGCGCACTCGGCTTCCAGCACCCCGGAGTAGACCTCCGGCCGGTGGTTGAGCCGGCGGTCGCGCACCACGTCCCACAGCGAGCCGACCGCGCCGGTCTTGGGCTCCCAGGCGCCGAAGACCAGCGTGGACACCCGGGCCAGCACAAGTGCGCCGGCGCACATCGTGCAGGGTTCCAGCGTGACGACGAGCGTGCAGCCGTCGAGCCGCCACGACCCGGCGGCCTCGGCGGCCCGGCGCAGCGCGACAACCTCGGCATGCGCGGTCGGGTCGCCGGTCAGCTCTCGCTCGTTCGCAGCAGCGCCCAGCTCGGCGCCATCCGGCCCGTATACCACCGCACCGACCGGAACGTCCGGACCAGACGATCCGGCGACGGCCAGCGCCCGCCGCATCCACTCCTCGTGGCGGGCGTAGCGATCACTCACGTAATTCTTCGACGCCGTCAGCGCAGCCGAGCACCTGGCAGATCTCCGCGGTGACGTCGGCCGGCAGCAGGCCGTCGTGGGCGCAGAGGCTGAGCAGCTGGTGTGCGGAGACGCCCAGGTCAGCGAGGAGTTCGGGGTCGCCGACCGGGTCGACGTCGGGCCCTGCGGCCGGTGGTGGGGCGGCCTCGTCGCCAGTGGCCGCCGGCGGGTTGGTCACCTCGTCGATCTCCAGCGCCGGCGCCTTCACGTCGCCGAGCAGCAGCGCGCCTATCCGGGACTCCTCGGCGAACACCGAGTCGGAACCGAAGACGCGCAGGTCCTCGCCCTGGTCGAGGCGGAGGATGGCAAGGTACGAGTCGTCCGACTCGACGAACAGCAGCGCCACGTCGGCATCCGGGTCGACATCGCGCAGCTGGTCGACGACCTCGTCGATGTCGGCGGCACCGGTCAGATCCAGCTCGGACGCGACCCAACCGGTGGAGCCGCGCGCGACGGCAGCAGCGAAGTACGACACGGTCCCCCAAGTTTTCCGCTACGCCGTGACGGTAGTCGCTCGGGTCGGCGGCTGGTCGCACAACGCCCCGAGAATCGCGCTTCTCAGGGCTTATCTGATGGCTCGAGGAGGCTCCGCTCAGCTCGCCAGGCGCCGGCGCATGGCGATCAGCTCGCGCAACCGATCTCCGCGCAGTCGCCGAGGGCGCTCACGATCACGCACCGACTTCGCGCTGGCGAGCTCCGCGAGGAGCTGGAGCCGGCGGCGGCTTCGGTCGGGGTCGAGCCGCTCCACAGTCCAGGCCATGTCGCGAGGGTGCCGAACATGGGCGCCCTTAGTCAAGCCCGGGTGCGTCGCGCAACGACGTGTTAACAGAACGCCTACCAGAGTGGCCAGTCGCCACTGGTCCCCCAGCGGACGGCGAGCGCGATGGCGGCCGCTGACCAAGCCACCCCAAGGCTGATCGCGACCCCCGCGGCGACGCCCCGGTCACCCTGACGGATGAGGATCAAGGTCGCCGCCCAGGCGATCGCACCGGCCAGCACCGACCACAAGACATAGGTGCGCAGACTGTCGGCGAGCAGCCCGAAGAAGAGCATCCAGGCGGCGCCCGCGCCCAACCCGGCGCTCAGCGCGCCACCCCGCACCCGGTTGGGCTCGCGGTAGGTGGGGCGCGGCGGCCGGGACGGGAACAACCCCGAGGGGGTACGCGGAAAGTGGTCCGCCATGAGGGCAGCCTACCCGGCGGGTCTGCGGAGATTTGGCTCGTCTGCGAGTATGGCCGGGTGCTTCGGGGACGACGGACACGTGGGTCGGTGATCGTAGTGCTGGCTGGCGCCTTGGCGGCGGGCTGCGCACAGAATGCGTCAGAGGCGGGAGAGCCGGTCGCGTGGGAGGAGCCAGCAGCGGCCACCACGGCGGCGGCCGATCCGACGACCGGCGCACCGGAGCCGACGCCAACCCCCACTCTCACGCCGAGCGCGACGCCCTCACCCCGCGCCAGGCCGACGCCGTTGAAGACCGGCGGCGCCCCCAAGGCCACCATCGGCAAGTGGAAGTATGTCTTTCCGGTGCAGGCGAGCAATGTCTCCTACCACCCCACCCACTCCGGCTACCCGGCGACCGACATCTTCGCCGACTGTGGAGAGCCGGTCGTGGCGGTCACCGACGGCAAGGTGCTCGAGGTCAGCCGGGTCGACAGGTACAGCAAGACCGGCACGCAAGGCCCCGACAACGGCGGCCTGTCCGTGTCGCTGCTCGGCGACGACGGCGTCCGCTACTACGGCTCGCACCTGACCGTGGTGCAGTCCGGAATCGAGGCGGGCGTCCGGGTGCGGGCCGGCCAGCGGCTCGGCACGGTCGGCAAGACCGGTAACGCCAACAACGTGTGTCACCTTCACTTCGGCATCTCGCCGGTGTGCGAGCGCACGGGCGACTGGTGGATCCGCCGCGGCGTGATCTGGCCCGCGCCGTACCTCAACGACTGGCGCAAACAGAAGAGCACGTCGCCGGTGAGCAAAGTCTCGTCGTACAAGGCGAGCAACGGCTGCCCCCGCGAGCCGTAGCGGGCAACCGAGCACAATCTCGGTAACCGTTCCGCAGCGGCGTGTGCTTAAGTTCCGGCGTGGACATCGCGGTGATCGGGCTGGGGCTCATCGGCGGATCGACGCTGCGGGCGCTCGCCCGGGCCGGGCACCAGGTGTTGGGCTACGACGCTGATCCGGCCACCCGGGCCACCGCGCGCACCGCCGCCGCGAAGGCCCCAGCCGGCGCTCGGTGGCAGGTCGCGCCGACGGTACGGGACGCGGTGGCCAGCGCTGAGCTCGTGGTTGTCGCGGTGCCGCTGCCGGCGTTCGAGGCGGTGCTGCACGAGCTGGGCAACTCCGGCTACTCAGGGCTCGTCACCGACGTCACCTCGGTCAAGGGCCCGGTCCGCGACCTCGTGGAGCGGCGGCTGCACCGGCTCGCCGGGTTCGTCGGGGGCACCCGATGGCCGGGCGGGAGACCTCCGGCTTCACCTCCGCCGACCCCGACCTCTTCACCGGCTGCGCCTGGGTGCTCTGCCTGGAGCCGCAGGAGACCCCGCTCCCGGACTGGCTGGAGCTGGCGGCGCTGATCACCGGACTCGGCGCCCGCGTCGTACCAGCGACCGCCGACGAGCACGACCGGGCGGTTGCGGTCATCAGCCACGTACCGCATCTGCTGGCCGCGGCGCTCGCCGCCAGCGCGACCGACCCACTCGCGGCGGCGCTGGCCGCCGGTTCGTTCCGCGACGGCACCCGGGTGGCCGCCGCCCGACCGGAGCTCGTGGCTGCCATGTCCGGTGGAAACGCCGCAGCGGTGGGGCCCGCCCTCGACGTCGTGCTCGACGCGCTCCGCCAGGCCCGCGCCGCCCTCGACAGCGCCGACCCGATCGCCGAGCTGGCCACGTGGCTCAAGCCTGGCGCGGCCGCCCGCGGCGCCTGGCCGCCCAAGCCCGGCCCGACGCTGGACCTCCCAGCCCGCTCCGACGCGCTGCTCCGCCTCGGCCGTGCCGGCGGCTGGGTGACGGCCGTGGCGCCAGACCGCCGCTCGGTAACGGCCGTCCGCCCCGAGGGCTAGGCAGTCGCCTGCCTCAGCGCCCCGGTCAGCACGTCGCGGCTGTTCTTGGCGATCAGCTCGCTGATCCACCCCTCGCGCACGGCGACCTTCTGCCCACCGTGCAGCGTGAGGTCGGCGCGCAGCGGCACGTTCTTGGTGATGGCAACCGAGGTGATCTCCTCGTACGCCAGGTAGCGGTGCTGCTTGGCGATCTCGTTGGCCGAGGTCGAGCCGACAAGCGCCCGCAGCCGGGCCTTCCCCTTGCCAGGCTTGCCCGGGTTGCTGATGAACACCAGCCCTTTGTCCAGCACCACGAGGTCATGCTCGACGCCGTCGACCTTCACGTTGGCGATCCCCGCGATCACGCCCGCCACGCTCGCGCGGCCCCGCAGCTCGACCGGCGCCGCGCCACGCGGGTCGATTCCGAGATGGGCCAGCCACGCGCGGGCCTCTCCCACGGTCTGCGGCGATACCGCCCGCGCGGCGATCTCGGCGCTGGGCAGCGGCTGGCCGTCGCGCCCCAGCAGGCGGGCCGGGCCGCTCCACGAGAGCTGCCAATAGGCCACATTGGACCGGATGGCGGCGAGCGCGACAAGCATGGCCATCGTGTCGGTGAACCGCTGCGGCACCTCGTGCCGCGGGGCGCCCGGAAAGAGGCTCTCCGCCGCGGCGCCAAGCCGCTTGGCCTCGACGATGTCCAGCAACACGGCCAGGCTGAGCCGGTTGGCCCCGGTCGCGCGGCCGATCGCGTGGAAGGCCTCGTCGGCGTCCCGCTGCATCGTAGTCGTGGCGGTTGCGGCCGTGAAGTACTCCCACGGCAGCACCTGCCGCTCCCCCACGTCTAACATCCGATCCTGTACCGCCCGCCCAGCGCCGCGCAGGTCGGGCAGCAGCACACCGGCTTGGCGTCCATCCGGTGGGCGTGGCACCTCAGCGGCTGCGCCGATCTCCCGGATCCGCTCGGCGACCGGCGGGTGCGTGTCCCACGGTGAGCCCTCGCCCGGCGGCTCCTGCCCGCGCATGCCCGCCAGCTCGTGCTTGCGGGCGGCGAGCAGCTCGGCGAACCCGCCGAAGATGTCGTCCGGCGCGAAGCCCGACTTCCAGCCCGGTTCGACGTATTGCTTGTAGTAGAAACCCCACGCCGCGTCCAGGACCGGCAGGTCGCCCAGCGCAATCGCCGCGGCGGCCCGGCCGGCGGCGCGTACCGCGGCCCGGTCGGCCTCCAGCTCCTGCCGCCGCGAAGCGGCGTTGTCGACCAGCAGGTACAGCCGGGCGTAGCCCTTGAGGACCCGGCCCGCCACGTTGTACCGCCAGGCGCGGCCGATCGTGCCGCGGGTCGTGCGCCGTCCCCTGTACGCGATCATGGCAAGCGGGGTGCTCGACCGCGAGTAGTGGGCCAACTCGTGCGTGAGCACCGCGCGCAGCTGGTCCACCGTGAACGCGTGGAGCAGCGGAAGTCCAATGTAGAGGATTCGTCGCCCGCCGACGAGGCCAAGCAGGCGGGCTTCCTCGAAGGCGGCGGCCTTCACCTGCGGTACGAGGCGGATCTCCTTGGGCGCACGGCTGTCGGCGACGTGGGCCAGCTCGTGCACGGTGCGCCACAGCTCGGGCGCCTGGTCCGGTCCGATGCTCAGCCCCTTGGGTGCCCCGGGCCCGGTACGTAGCGCCTTCAACGCCCCAACGACCACTATCCCGACGAGCACCGGAAAGACGGATATCACGCCGGCGCCCACGGGCACGAACGTGCTGAGCCACGCGCTGAACACAATGCCGGCGGCGACCTGGACGAGCGCGACGATATAGAAGCCGGCGAGCATGAGCACTGACATGCCGGCACGAAGAGCAGCCATGCGCTTCCTCCCAGCGGAAACGTGCCGACAGACTACCTGGACGTGTGGCAGCGGGCGGTAGGTTCGGGGCGTGACCACCCGAGACCCCGTCGCCGACCTTCGGCGCATCGCGTTCCTGCTGGAGCGGGCCAACGAGGCGACCTACCGGGTGCGGGCGTTCCGCTCGGCCGCCAAGACGCTCGCCGCGCTGCCCGCCGAGGATGTGGCGAGCCGCGCCGCGGCCGGCACGCTCACCAAGCTCTCCGGCGTCGGCGACGTCACCGCGCGCTGCGTGATCGAGTCGCTGGCCGGCGAGGAGCCGGTGTACCTGCGGCGGCTGCTGGCCACCGAGGGCATCGACCTCGACGATGCGGCCGCTGAGCTGCGGCAGGCGCTGCGCGGCGACTGCCACACCCACTCGGACTGGTCCGACGGCGGTTCGCCGATCGAGGAGATGGCGCTCGCCGCGGTCGAGCTCGGCCACGAGTACATGGTGCTGACCGACCACTCACCAAGCCTGACCGTCGCCCGTGGTCTCACCGCCGACCGCCTGCGCAAGCAGCTCGAGTACGTGGCCACGGTCAACGAGGCGCTCCCCCGGGCTTCCGCATCCTCACCGGCATCGAGGTCGACATCCTCGCCGACGGCTCGCTCGACCAGGACGAGGAGCTGCTCGCCCAGCTCGACGTGGTGGTCGGCTCGGTGCACAGCAACCTGCGCGACGAGAGCACCAAGATGACCAAGCGGATGCTCACCGCGATCGCCAACCCACACCTGGACATCCTCGGTCACTGCACCGGCCGCATGGTGACGAAGCGGCCGCAGGGTGCCGAGGGCGAGGGCGATCGCGGCCACCGCCGGGCGAGCAAATCTGGCCGGCCGGAGAGCCAGTTCGATGCCGACGCGGTGTTCGCCGCCTGCGCGGAGTACGGCAAGGCCGTCGAGATCAACTCACGGCCGGAGCGCCAGGACCCGCCGAAGCGACTGATGCGCAAGGCGCTGGAGGCCGGCTGCTCGTTCGTCGTCAGCACCGACGCGCACGCGCCGGGTCAGCTCGACTGGCAGCGTTTCGGCTGCGAGCGGGCCTCGCTCTGCGGTGTGCTCCCCGAGCACGTGATCAATAGCTGGCCTGCTGAGCAGGTTGTCGAATGGGCTCGTTCGCATGGGTGACCGGCCTCTTGCGCCGGCGCAATAGGCCCTGCGAGACCGCCACCCCAGCGAGCACGACGACCGCGCCCACCGGCTGGTACCACGACAGGCGCTCGTCGAGCACCAGGACGCCGATGACCGTGGCCGCGATCGGGATCAGGTAGGTCACGGTCGACGCGGTACTGGCGCCGGCGACCCGGATGTTGCCCATGTTGATCACGAAGGCCAGGCCGGTGCCGAGCGCGCCCAGCGCGAGCACGCTGCCGATCACCTCGATCGAAAGGGCGGTCGGGGCCGGTGGCGCGCCCACCAGCAGGGGTGTCACGATCGCCAGCTGCACGGTCGCGGCGAGCAGCTGCGCCGCCGACAGCGCGATGCCCGACTCCGGCCGCCCGGCGACAAACCGCTTCGTGTACGGGATACCGATGCCGTAGCAGGCCGCCGCGCCGAAGCACATCAACTGGCCGGTGAGGTGCGAGCCACCGATGCCCTGCCAGACGCCGAGCACGGTCAGCACACCGGCGAAGCCGATCCCGATACCCACCGCGCCCCGGGTCGTCAGCCGCTCGGTGCGGAACGCGAACACCGCCATCGGCAGCGCGATCAGCGGCGTGGTCGCATTCCAGATACCGGCGAGCACCGAAGAGACCCGCTCCTCGCCGAAGCCGAAGAGGGTGAACGGCAGCGCCACGCCGATCGCGCCGACCACGCTGAGGTGTGCCCAGAGCTTCGGGTCGCGGGGCAGCGGCACGCGCATCACCGCGAGCACGATGAGCAGCGTCAAGGCACCCGTGCCGACCCGGAAGAGGCTGAGGTAGAGCGGGTGCAGCTCGCGCACGCCGATCTTGATGAAAAGGAAGCTCGCGCCCCAGATCACCGCCAGGGCGAGGTAACCCGGCAGGAAGGCGCGCAGGTTGAGCCTGTCAGGAGCGGTAGCGCTGGACACTCCTGACACTCTGCCGGAGGCGTACGACGAAAGTCCCGCGCTTTTCGGACCTGGTGATTGCCGTCACGCTGTGCGACACGGGCGGCGACCAATGAAGAGGCGGGTGATCGAGGTCTCACGTAAGGTTCCAGCGTGGGACGAATCGATGACCTCGCGGACCGCTACGTAGACGAGTGGGCCGCCCTCAATCCGACCGGCGCCACCTATGCCGGCATCAAGGGCCACGACGACCAGCTGGACGACCTCTCGCCAGACGGGTTCGTGACCCGAGCAGACCTGACCCGCCGCACTCTGGCCGCGATCACCGCGACCGAGTCGTCGACCGAGCCCGAGCGGGTCGCCAAAGAGGCGATGGTCGAGCGGCTCGGCCTGGAGCTGGAGCGGTACGACGCGGGCGAGGTGACCAGCGAGCTCAACGTGATCTCAAGCGCGTTGCACGGGCTACGCATGGTCTTCGATCTGATGCCCACCGAGGGCGAGGCCGCGATCACCAACATCGCCGCCCGCCTCGGCCAGTTCCCCGCCGCCCTGGAGCAGTACAAGGTGACGCTGCGGGAGGCCGCCGAGGCCGGGCACGTCAGCTCGCGCGCCCAGATGATCGAGGTCGCCAAGCAGTGCGACAGCTGGACCGACCCGGACGTGGACAACTTCTTCCACGGGTTGGTCGACAGGCTCGACGCCGAGGGGACCCTCGCCGCCGAGCTGAAGCGCGGCGCAGCCGCGGCCACCGCCGCGACCGCCGCGTTCGGTGAGTTCCTGCGCAAGACCATGGCGCCGCTCGGGCGGGAAAAGCAGGCGGCCGGTCGCGAGCGGTACCAGCTCGCCTCCCGTTACTTCCTTGGCGCGCAGGTCGACCTCGACGAGACGTACGCCTGGGGCTTCGACGAGCTGGCCCGCCTGGAGTCCGACATGCGTGGGGTCTCCGCCCGCATCGCCGGCTCCGGCGCCTCGATCGACGACGCCGTCGCCGCGCTGGACGCCGACCCGTCCCGCCGGATCGAGGGCAAGGAGGAGTTCCGCGACTGGATGCAGGCCCTGGCCGACAAGGCCTTGGTCGACCTGCACGGCACGCACTTCGAGATCCCGGAGCCGGTCCGGCGTATCGAGTGCTGCCTGGCGCCGACAAGCGACGGCGGCATCTACTACACGGCGCCGAGCGAAGACTTCTCCCGCCCCGGCCGCATGTGGTGGGCGGTGCCGCAGGGCATCACCGCGTTCTCCACCTGGCGCGAGGTCACCACCGTCTACCACGAGGGCGTGCCAGGCCACCACCTCCAGATCGCCCAGACGCTTGTCCGGGCCGAGCTGCTCAACCGCTGGCAGCGGCTGCTCAGCTGGTCGTCCGGGCACGGCGAGGGCTGGGCGCTCTACTCGGAGCGGCTCATGGACGACCTCGGCTACCTGGAGGACCCGGGACACAAGCTGGGCATGCTCGACGGCCAGGCGCTCCGGGCCGCCCGCGTGATCGTCGACATCGGGATGCACCTGGAGCTGGAGATCCCGCGCGACAACCCGTTCGGCTTCCACCCCGGCGAGCGGTGGACCCCGAGCTGGGCTGGGAGTTCCTGCGCGCCCACTGCCGGGTGCCGAACGAAATCCTCCGCTTCGAGCTCAACCGCTACCTCGGCTGGCCCGGCCAGGCCCCGGCGTACAAGGTGGGCGAGCGCATCTGGCTCCAGGCCCGGGACGAGGCCAAGGCGCGCAAGGGTGAGGACTTCGACCTCAAGGAGTTCCACCAGGCCGCGCTGAACCTCGGTTCGCTCGGCCTCGACCCGTTCAAGGCCGCGATGGCCCGCCTCTAGCAGGATTCCGGCCGCGGCCCGAGCAGGCTGATTGCCTGTCCCCAGGCCGCGGCCGGCCCATCTCAGGCGGTGTCGACCAGGCCCTTCCCGGTCAGGGTGGCACAGTCGATGTACGCGAGCTGGATCTCGATGTCCGTGAACGTGATCGGCAGCAGCGGCACCGGGACTCCCGGAATGAGCGGCGGCGGCGAAGCTGGCGTGTAGAGCTGCTTGATGCCGAGCAGCTTGCCTGAGAAGCGCGGCGTGAAGAAGCGCACCTTGCCCTCGACGGTCAGCGGGTCGGCCTTGATGGACTTGCGCCGGGTACTCGTGACGGCCGGCTTCAGCTCGAAGTCCTCCGTCACCGACTTGGTCATGTTGAACCAGAGCACCTTCATCGTGCCGCCTCCGCGCAGCGGTAGGTCGGTCACGCCGTGGTACTCCAGGTTGTAGTCCGTCAGCTTCGAGCCCGTCATGATCGACGGTATGGGGTTGATCGCCTGGATATCGGCGGGTGGGGGCAGCACCCTCGTGGCGACCGGCTGCTCCCCGCTCCCTGGCTGACCGCCGCCGGGCTGACCGCCACCGGGTGCGTCACCACCGCTGGCCGGCGGGCAGCTCGGCGTGGGCTCCGGCTGTACCGGCCCGTCCGGCGCCTGCGTGCCGCTCGGAGTCGGTGTCGGGGCCGCCTCTGCCGCCGGCGCCTGCTGGCTGCCACCGATGCCGATCAGGCCGCCGATCCCCTCAAGGATGCCGGTGATGATGTTGCCGTCCTCCTCGCTCTCCGGTGCCGGCGTGGCGGTCCCGGACGGGGTCGGCGTGGGTGTCGCAGGCGTGGCCTCGGGCTGGCAGGGCGCCGCGTGCGCCGGCGTCCCGCCCGGCAGCGTCATCGCCCCGGCCACCGCCAGGCTCAGCAGCACGACCGTGATCGCGTACAGCTCGGACCGTCCCGGGCCGGACCGCTGGGTGGGGATCTCGCCGGTGACGTCCACATCGGACTCGTGCCGGTGCTCGCGCTGCGGCGGCACCACGGGCCCGTCCAGCAGCGTGTCCACTGTGGTCTCCTCGGCCGGCTCCGGCTGTTCCTCGGCATCCGGCTCGGCGGAGCCGACCTGGGCCGGCTCCGGCGGCGCGATCGGCGTCCACGCGAAGCCGAGCGCGCTGCCGACCATGCCGAGCAGCAGGCCGACGAGGAAGCCGCCCAGGTTGACCCCGATGAGCGAGAAGACGGCCGTCATCGCGGCGACGATCGCGTAGAACATGCGCTGGGCGGGCGTGCCCCACATCAGCAGCCCGCAGGCGACCAGGATGGTCGGGATCAGCCAGGACAGGAAACCGGTCGGTCCCATCTGGAACGAGAGGCCGCCGAGGCTCCCCTGGGTCGTCGCGAAGATCTCCAGGCCGGAGAGGATCGTGAACAGGCCACCCCAGAAAGGTCGGGTCCGCCGCCACATGCGGAAGGCCCGCCAGCCCCGGACCAACGCGCCGGTCCGGGCGTGCTGCGGCGTCGAGGAAGTCACCAACTCCTCCAAGGGCAAAGAACGACGTTGGGCCAAGACAAGGCCCGCGAAGGCGGTCCCTCCGCGGGCCTCTCGGCGATCACTTGGTGACGAAGCATTCCTTGGCGTCCGCGCCGACGTTGACCTTCAACTTCAGGCCCGTGAGCTTGAACGTGCCAGCGGTGGTCGACCAGGCGACCTGCTTGACGTCGGTGATGACGACCTTCTCCGAACGCTGGCCGAAGGCACCCAGCTGGCCACCGACCTCGGACGCGTCCACACCGATGTCGATGTTCGTGAAGGTGGCGTCGCCTTCGAGCTGCTCCACGTCCAGAAGGAGATCGGTGGCGGTCGCGGGGTCACCGCCGCCACCCGCGTTGATGGTCAGCACGACCGGGAGGTTGGGGACTTTGACCGACTGGCAGAGGTCGTAGAGCTTCGCGCTGGCGATGCCGGAGACCGCGACCGGGTGGGTCTTGCCGTTCGCCTTCTCGGTCACCATCCCGCCGTACTGCTTGAAACCATCGCCTTCGAGCCTGCTGGCGGAGACCTTGAAGGTCTGGCCCGATACGGCGAAGGACGCGGCGATCGCGCCGTTGGCCATGCCGAAAACGATGGCCCCGGCGAGCGCGGTCGCGGGGATCATCAAGGCGGCGAAGCGCCGCCATCTGGTGCGCCCTTGCACCAGATTGCCTTGCGGATCCTTCACAAGGTCCTCCTCGATGGGGGTGCCACCGGCGCGAGGGAGCGCCGGAGGCGGGTGCGAGCGTGGCTACGAATCTTGGGGGCCGCCCCATGCCATTACCGACCGGTAGCAAGCGCGGTGCCGATGTTCTCGCGAAGCGACGCACGTCACAAGACCTTGCTACCGATTGGTAACACCCGGGCGGAAACCTCGGGTACGGGCTGTCACCCGTCGTCACCCATTCATGACTGGGCGCGGAGTGACAAAACGTCCAGAAGCCACCACGTATCGCCAGGACGCTCACTCGCCGTAACGAGTTTACCTAGCGGTCACGATTCCGTAACGAAAATGACCCCGCCCCGCGGTCGGAACCGCGGGGCGGGGTCTACAGAGGACTTATGTCAGGCGGCGGCGAGTGCGGGCGCCCGCTCCTCCGCCGGCCGCAGGGCCAGCTCCAGCACATCGGCCACGTCGCCGACGGTGTGGATGGTGAGCGCTTCGCGCACGGCCTCCGGCACGTCGTCCAGATCGGGCTCGTTACGCGCCGGGATGATCACGTCGGTCAGCCCGGCCCGGTGCGCGGCGAGCAGCTTCTGCTTCACGCCGCCGATCGGGAGCACCCGCCCGGCCAGCGTGACCTCACCGGTCATGCCGACCTCCGGGCGCACCGGACGTCCAGAGGCGAGCGACGCGAGCGCCGTCACCATCGTGATGCCCGCGCTCGGGCCGTCCTTCGGCACCGCCCCGGCGGGGAAGTGCACGTGGGTCCGGCGCTTGGCCAGCGAGGCCGCGTCGATGCCGAGCTCCGCGCCGTGCGAGCGCAGGTACGACAGCGCGATCTGCGCCGACTCCTTCATCACGTCGCCGAGCTGGCCGGTCAGGGTCAGCCCCGGCTCGCCCTCCATGGCGGTGGCCTCGATGAAGAGGACGTCGCCACCGGCGCCGGTCACCGCGAGCCCGGTCGCCACGCCCGGCACCGCCGTACGCTCCGCCGACTCCGGCGTGAACCGCGGCCGGCCCAGGTACGTGCCGAGGTTGCCGGCGTCGACCCGGACGGCCTCGCCGCCGTCGGACAGCGCGACCGCGACCTTGCGCAGCACCTTGGCGAGCGCGCGCTCCAGCTGCCGCACCCCGGCCTCGCGGGTGTACTCGGCGGCGATCTGGCGCAGCGCCTCGTCGGCGATCGTGACCTCGTCGGTCGTCAGGCCGGCCCGCTCCAGCTGCCGCGGCAGCAGGTGGTCGCGCGCGATGGCGACCTTCTCCTCCTCGGTGTAGCCGTCGAGCGCGACCAGCTCCATGCGGTCCAGCAGTGGGCCGGGGATGGACTCGATCACGTTGGCCGTGGCGAGGAAGAGCACGTCGGACAGGTCCAGGTCGACCTCGAGGTAGTGGTCCCGGAACGTGTGGTTCTGCGCCGGGTCGAGCACCTCGAGCAGGGCCGCGGCCGGGTCACCGGCGAAGCCGGCACTCAGCTTGTCGACCTCGTCGAGCAGCACGACCGGGTTCATCGAGCCAGCCTCGCGCAGCGCGCGGACGATGCGGCCGGGCAGCGCGCCGACGTACGTACGCCGGTGGCCACGGACCTCCGCCTCGTCCCGGATACCGCCGAGCGAGACCCGGACGAACTTGCGGCCAAGCGCCCGCGCCACGGACTCGCCGAGGCTGGTCTTACCAACGCCGGGCGGGCCGGCGAGGGCCAGCACGGCACCCGAGCCACGGCCGCCGACCACGTGCAGACCGCGGGTGGCTCGGCGGTTGCGCACCGCCAGGTACTCCAGGATGCGGTCCTTCACGTCGGCCAGGCCGGCGTGGTCGGCGTCGAGCACGGACCGGGCCGCGCCGAGGTCGGTGTTGTCCTCGGTACGGGTGTTCCACGGCATGTCGAGCACGGTGTCCAGCCAGGTGCGGATCCAGCCCGCCTCCGGCGACTGGTCGCTGGCCCGCTCGAGCTTGTTGACCTCGGCGAGCGCGGCCTTGTGGACCTTCTCGGGGAGGTTGGCGGCCTCGACCCGGGAGCGGTAGTCGGCGGAGCCGTCCGGCTCCTCCTCACCGAGCTCCTTGCGGATCGCGGCGAGCTGCTGGCGCAGCAGGAACTCCCGCTGCGACTTCTCCAGACCCTCGCGCACGTCCTCGTTGATCTGCTCGGTGACCTCCTGCTCGGCGATCGTCTCGCGGACCCAGCTGACCAGCAGCTCCAGCCGGGCGGTCACGTCGATGGCCGACAGCAGCTCGACCTTCTGCTCGTTGGAGAGCCAGGGGGCGTAGCCGGCCGAGTCGGCCAGCTCGGAAAGGTCGGTCATCCGCTCGACAGCGTCGATGACCTGCCATGCGCCCCGGCGCTGGAGGAGGGAGGTGACCAGCGCCTTGTACTCGCGGGCCAGCTCCTTCGCCTTGCCGGAGGGCGTCGCTTCAGTCAGCTCCGCGGCTTCGACCCACAGGGCAGCGCCGGGTCCGGGGACGCCGGAGCCGATACGTGCCCGTGCGAGACCGCGGATCACCGCCGCGGGCTCGCCGGTGGGGAGCCGTCCCACCTTCTCTATCGTCGCGATCGTGCCAACCGAGCCATACTCGCCGTCGAGCCGCGGCACGGCCAGCAGCTTCTTGCCGGCGGACGTTCGGGCGGCGTCGATCGCGGATTGCGTCGTCGTGTCCAGGGTTACCGGGATGACCATGCCGGGCAGCAGCACCGCGTCGGTCAGTGGCAAAACCGGAAGTGTCGTCATGAGGTGCGCCCCGTTCTTGAGTTGAGCTTGTACGGCTCAAGTTACGAACAGTGCGCTCTGTTCCATCCAGTACCCCAAATGTGACGGCCGCCACATCCTGAGCGGTCTGCGCGGCGGCCAACCGGCGGCGGGCGCCGAAGAGGATCACCCAGCCGAAGCCGAGGCCGATCGCGATGGTGGCGGCCATCGTGGTCGTAGTGCCGCCGAGCACGCCACCGACCGCCTGCCCGACCAGGCCGAGGCCCACGTACAGGCCGCCCCACAGCGCGAAGCCCAGCGTGGCGCCGCGCAGGAACCGGAGGTACGACATCCGGAGCCCACCCGCGGCCAGCGGCACCAGAGTGTTCAAGACGGGCAGGAACGGGGCGACCATGACCATCCGGGGGCCTTCGAGGCGCAACGCCCGCTCGGCCGCCGCCCACCGTGACTCGCCGATCCAGCGGCCGATCCGGCCGCCGCGTACCCGGTCGCCGAGGTGGCGGCCGACCACGAAGCTCAGCGACCACCCGACCAGGCTGCCGAGAATGATCGAGAGAAACACGATGCCGCCGCCCAGCGGCCCGCGTGCGCCGAGCGCGGTCAGCACCACCACGTCGCTCGGGACCAGGATGCCTACCAGGGGAATCGCGTCGAGCACCATGATCACACTCAGCGCCGCGGCGAACACCGCCGCCGGCAGCTCCGCGACCCACCCCAGCCAATCCGTCATGCAACAGACGCTATGGGCGTATCTATATCTGGACATCAGGGCCGTTGCCCGGAGCCACCCCCGGATCCACCCTGAGTCGGTCTCGGGGTGCCCCGCCGTTTGTCGGACCGGCGCACTACATTTCTGCGGTGCCGATCGAACGGTGGAGCACCTCGCAGGTGCTCGCACTCGCTCCGGATGCCAGCTCCTCGCGTGCCGCGCAGGGGGTCAGCGCGCCCGCGAGATGGGAGGTCGTCGGACTTGACGGCGACGTGCTCTGGGGACTTTGCCGGGGCAGCGGCCGGCTTCCGTACCAGGCGTGTGTCGACCTGACCGAGCCCGCCTACCGGTGCTCCTGCCCGAGCCGCAAGTTTCCCTGCAAGCACGCGCTCGGCCTGATGCTGATGTGGGCCACAGGGAGCGTCCCCGACGCGGCGGCACCCGACTGGGTCGAGGAGTGGCGGGCGTCCCGGGCGGCCAGGGCGGCGCGCACCCCGGCGACTCCCGCCGCTCCGCGCGGCTCGGCCGATCCCGAGGCCGCACGCAAGCGGGCCGAGCAGCGCGCCGACCGGATCGCGGCCGGCTTGGACGAGCTCGACCGCTGGCTCACCGACCAGGTCACCCACGGGCTGGCCGGCGCCGAGCGCTCCGGATACGGGCCGTATGAGGCGGTGGCCGCGCGGCTTGTCGATGCCCAGGCCCCCGGGGCGGCTAACGCGGTGCGGCGGCTCGGACGCATCGCCGGGGTGGGCCAGCACTGGCCCGACCGGCTGCTCGGCGAGCTGGCCCAGCTGCGGCTGCTCGTCGCCGCGTATGCCCGGGTCGACGAGCTGCCCGCACCGCTGGCCGCCACCGTCCGGTCCCGGGTCGGGATCCCGGTGCCCACCGACGAGGTGCTGGCCGGTCAACGGGTGCGCGACCGCTGGTACGTGCTCGGCCAGGTCGACCTCGCCGACGAGCGGCTCGCGACCCGGCGTACCTTGCTGCACGGCGAGGAGTCGGGGCGGTTCGCGCTACTGCTCACGTTCGCGCCGATCGGACAGGCTTTCTCGGTCGAGGCGGTGCCGGGCACTATCGTCGACGCCGACCTGTGCTGGTACCCGGGCAACTTCCCGATGCGCGCGCTTGTCGCCGAGCGGTACGGCACTTCCCAGCCCGAGGGGCCACCGGCGGGTGCGATCAGCGTGGCCGCGGCGCTCGCTGGCTGGTCCGCGGCGGTCGCCGCCGAGCCGTGGTGCGAAAGCGTGCCGATGCTGCTCGGCGGCGTGACGCTCTCCGACGACCGGCATGTGGTCGACCTGGCAGGCGACGCTCTCCCGCTCAGCGCCGGGCACGACGAGCCCTGGTGGCTGCTCGCGGCGAGCGGCGGCCGGCCGGTGACCCTCGCCGGGGAGTACGGGCCGGGTGGGTTCCGCCCGCTCGCCGCTTGGCCCAACGGGCGTTTCGTACCGGCGCCGCTCGGCCCGACCGGCGACCGGCGCGGCCCACAGCTGCCGCCCGACCTGCTCTCCGCGGCGCTCGTCGGCACAGAGCGCCGGCCGTACGCAGGGGGCGCGGTCGGCGGGGTGCTGCTCGACGGAAAAGGGCCGGCCGGGCTGCTGGAGGGTGCCTCGGTCGCGCTGGTGTACGCCCGGGCCGGCGTCACACCCGTCCCCGACCGGCAGCCCATCGAGCAGGCGCCGGAGGAGACAAGCCCGCAGGTTCCGGTCGCCGCCGCACACCGGCTCGCCCGGCTGCTCAGCGACGGCGGCGTGCCCGGCGGCACCGAGGTGGCTCTCGGCCTGCTCGACGACTGGCTCGCCCACGCGGCCGACCTCGGATACCGGGTGCCGCCCGAGCTGCTGCCCGCCCTGCTGGACGCGGGTCGGCGGCGAATCGCCATGCGACCCGCGCTGGCGTCCACGGGGGCCGCCGCGCGAGCTGGCTCGCGTCCCGCCGAGCCGAGTGGCGCTACCTGCTGAACGAGGCGACCGCCGACCCCGATCCGCAGGACCGGGCGACCGGCACGCCGGGCCAGCGCCTCGCCTACCTGACCGCGGTGCGGGCCACCGACCCGGCCGCCGGCCTCGCGCTGCTCACCGAGACCTTCGCGGCCGAGGACCCGGACGACCGGGCCCGGCTGCTCGGCGCCCTCGCCACCGGACTGTCGCTGGCCGACGAGCCGCTGCTGGAGCAGGCCCTCGACGACCGGCGCAAGGAGGTGCGCTCGGTCGCGGCCGACCTGCTCTCCGCGCTGCCCGGCTCGGCGCTGCGCCAGCGGATGGCCGAGCGGGCCCTCGTGTGCGTGCGGATCGAGCGCCGCACGGTGGGACGCGACCGGCTGGTGGTCACGCCGCCGGGCGCGTGCGACGCCGGCATGCGGCGCGATGGTGTACAGCCCAACCCGCCCCGGGGCGTCGGGCCGCAGGCGTGGCTCCTGGAGGAGATCCTGGCGCGCACCCCGCTCGACACGTGGACGACCGGGTTCGAGCGGACCGCCGACCGGGTGCTCGCCCTGCCCGTCGCCGACGACTGGGGCCGACCCTCCACAAGGGACTCGCGCGGGCCGCGGTGGTCCAAGGCGACCCGGCCTGGGTCACGGGGCTGGCCGACGAGATGTCGCGGCCGGTCAGCAAGGACCTCGACGCCTACGACGAGACGCTGACCGCCCAGCTCTACGAGGCGCTGCCGCGGGAGCACCTGGCCCGGTACGCGGCGCAGACCCTGGCCCGCGACCCGACGCGCGCGCAGCGCCTGATCGCGATGCAGACAGGTCCGTGGCCGGACGAGCTGGCGGTGGCGGTGCTCGACGCGATCAAGGCGCTAGCCGAGCGGGGCACCCACGCGTTCGCGGTCCGCGAGCTCTGCCGCAGCGCCATGCCATCGATGCCGGCCACCTTCGCCGAGCGGGTCGCCGCGCTCGCCGAGACGCTCGAAAACACCAACCTGATCATCGCCGCCACGCAACTGGCCGACACACTGACCTTCCGCCGCGAGATGTACGAGGAGCTTCGATGACGGTAATGCGACCGCACGCCGAGCAGCTGTTCGCCGACGAGCTGGCCGCGCTCGCCACCGAGGACGACCGGCCACGCCCGCCCGGCTGGCGGCTCTCGCCGCAGGCCGTGGTGACCTACCTCCTGGGCGACGGCGGCAAGATCACACCCAAGTACGTCGGGCCGCGGCGGCTCATGGAGGTCGCGGTGGCCACGCTCGCCACCGACCGGGCGCTGCTGCTGCTCGGCGTGCCCGGTACGGCGAAGACCTGGGTCTCCGAGCACCTCGCCGCGGCGATCTCCGGCGACTCGACGCTGCTGGTGCAGGGCACGGCGGGCACGGCCGAGGAGGCGATCCGGTACGGCTGGAACTACGCCCGCCTGCTCGCCGAGGGCCCCTCGCCAGCGGCGCTCGTGGCGAGCCCGGTCATGCGTGCGATGGAGACCGGTGGCATCGCCCGCGTGGAGGAGCTGACCCGCGTCCCGTCCGATGTACAGGACACGCTGATCACGATCCTGTCCGAGAAGACGCTGCCGATCCCGGAGCTCGGCGGCGAGGTACAGGCGGTCAAGGGCTTCAACATCATCGCCACCGCCAACGACCGCGACCGGGGCGTCAACGAGCTCTCCAGCGCGCTGCGGCGGCGGTTCAACACCGTGGTGCTGCCGGTACCGGCGACCGCGGAGGAGGAAGTCGAGATCGTGGCCCGCCGGGTGGCCCAGCTCGGCCGCTCGCTGGAGCTGCCCGAGGTGCCGCCGGCGCTGGAGGAGATCCGCCGGGTGGTCACGGTCTTCCGCGAGCTGCGTACCGGCCTCACCGAAGACGGTCGCACCAAGCTCAAGTCGCCCACCGGCACGCTTTCCACGGCCGAGGCGATCTCGGTCATCACCAACGGCTGGGCGCTGGCCGCGCACTTCGGCGACGGTACGCTCCGCCCGCGCGACGTCGCCTCGGGAATCGTGGGCGCGGTGGTGAAGGACCCCACGACCGACCCGGTGGTGTGGCGGGAGTACCTGGAGACGGTCGTGCGCGAGCGCGACGGCTGGTCCGCCTTCTACCGCGCCGCCCGCGATGCCTGAGCAGTTCTACGGCGTACGCCACCACGGCCCCGGGTCGGCTCGTGCGGTGCTGCGCGCGCTCGACGAGCAGCGCCCCGACGTACTGCTCATCGAGGGCCCGCCGGAGGCCGACGAGCTGGTGCGGTGGGTCGCCGACGAGCGGCTGGAGCCGCCGGTGGCGCTGCTCGGGTACGCCGCCGACGATCCCCGCCAGGCCGCGTACTGGCCGTTCGCCGTCTTCTCGCCGGAGTGGCAGGCGATGCGGTGGGCGAGCGCGCATGGCGTACCGGTGCGGTTTTTCGATCTTCCCTATGCCTACCGGCTGTCCCGTGCGGAGGCGGCCGAGCGGCCCGAGCGCCCGGCCGACCCGATCGGCGATCTGGCCCGGGCCGCCGGCTACGACGACCCCGAGCGCTGGTGGGAAGACGTGGTCGAGCACCGGGGCGCCCCGGCTTTCGAGGCCATCGGCGAGGCCATGGCGGCGATCCGGGCCGAGGCCGAGGAGGATCCGGAAGATCTTGTACGCGAGGCGTACATGCGCGGTGTCCTCCGCGAGGTGCGCAAGTCGCACGACAACGTCGCCGTGGTCTGCGGCGCGTGGCACGTCCCGGCGCTGACCGCGAAGTTCACCGCCGCCCACGACACAGCGCTGCTCAAGGGGCGGAAGAAGACCAAGGTCACGTTCACCTGGGTTCCGTGGACGTACGGGCGGCTGGCGTCCTGGCAGGGCTACGGCGCGGGTGTCCGCTCGCCGGGCTGGTACCACCACCTGTTCACCGCGCCGGACGAGGTGGTGACCCGATGGCTTGTATCCGCGGCCGGCGTCCTCCGCGACGAAGGCGTACCGACGTCGTCCGCGCACGTCATCGAGGCGGTGCGGCTCACCGAGGCGCTCGCCACGCTCCGCGGCCGCCCGCTGGCCGGGCTCGCCGAGCTGACCGAGGCCACAAGGGCGGTGCTGTGTGAGGGCGACGAGCTGCGTGTCGAGCTGATCGGCCGGCGCCTGGTCGTCAGCGAGCGCCTCGGCGAGGTACCCGATGACATGCCCGCGGTGCCGCTGGCTCGCGACCTAGCCGCGCAGCAGCGCAGCCTCCGCCTCAAGGCGGAAGCCCTGGAACGCGCCCTCGACCTCGACCTGCGCCGCGAGATCGACCTGTCCCGGAGCCGCCTGCTGCACCGGCTGCGGCTGCTCGGCATCCCGTGGGGTGAGCCCCTGGGCGGCAGCCGGGGCAAGGGGACGTTCCGCGAGGAGTGGCGGCTGCGGTGGCAGCCGGAGTTCGCGGTCGCGGTGGTCGAGGCGGGCGGCTACGGCACGACCGTGGCCAGCGCGGCCACCGCCAAGGTCACCGAGGCCGCCCGCGCCGCGGAGACGCTTGCCGAGGTGACCCCGCTCGTCGAGGTGTGCCTGCTCGCCGAGCTGCCCGAGGCCACGCCGGCGGTGCTCCGCGCGCTCGACACCCGGGCCGCGCTCGACACAGACGTGGCCCACCTGATGGGTGCGGTGCCGCCGCTCGCCCGCACCCTGCGGTACGGCGACGTGCGCGGCACCGACGTGAGCGCGCTGCGCACCGTGACCGACGGGCTGCTCGTGCGGATCTGCGTCGGGCTGCCCGGCGCGGTCGCGTCCCTCTCCGACGAGGCGGCCGCGTCGCTGCGTACCCACATCGATGCCGTCCATGGCGCGCTCGCGCTGATCGATCAGCCCGAGATGCGCGAGCAATGGCTCGACACGCTCGGCGCCCTCGCCGCCTCCGACCAGATCCACGGCCTGATCACCGGGCGGCTCACCCGGTTGCTGTACGACGCCGATCGGCTCGACGCCGCCGAGACCCGGCGCCGAATGGGCCTGGTGCTGACGGCGGGTACCCCGCCGGCGCACGCGGCGCACTGGGTCGAGGGCTTTCTCGCCGGCGGCGGCCTGCTGCTCGTACACGACACGGCCCTGCTGTCCCTTGTGGACGAGTGGCTCTCCGCCGTGGCGGCCGACTCGTTCACGGACGTGCTGCCGCTGCTGCGCCGTACGTTCGGCACGTTCGCCCCACCCGAGCGGCGCTCGATCGGCGAGCGGGTGCGCGGTGGGGTGGCCGCGTCCGAGCCGGTGAAGGCCCGGCTCGACCCCGACCGGGCCGCCCTCGTCCTACCCACGATGTCCACTTTGCTCGGACGGGAGATCCGGCATGGATGAGCGTTCGCGCAGGTGGCGGCTGGTGCTCGGCGGCGCGGCCGAGGAGTCGCTGGGTGAGCTCAGCGGCAACGAGGCGGCGATGGACGCCGCACTGGCCGCCCTCTACGACTCAGGCTCGGCGGATGGCGACGGCTCGCGCCGCCAGCGCTCGGCCGGTCTCGGTGCCTCCGCGCCCCAGGTCGCGCGCTGGCTGGGCGACATCCGCGAGTACTTCCCCAGCACGGTCGTGCAGATCATGCAGTCCGACGCGATCGAGCGGCTCAACCTCACCAGCCTCCTGCTCGAACCGGAGATGCTCGACGCCGTGGAGCCCGACGTCCACCTGGTCGGCACGCTGCTCTCGCTCAACCGGGTTATGCCCGACCAGACCAAGGACGTCGCACGCCAGGTGGTGCGCAAGGTCGTCGACGATCTTGAACGGCGCATCGCCAACAAGACCAAGGCCGCGGTGACCGGCGCGCTCAACCGGGCTACCCGGATCAACCGCCCGCGCCACGCCGACATCGACTGGGACCGCACGATCCGGGCCAACCTCAAGCACTACCAGCCGGAGTACCGCACGGTCGTGCCGGAGCGCCTCATCGGGTACGGGCGGCGCACCACCGCCGTACAGCGCGACGTGATCCTCTGCGTCGACCAATCCGGCTCGATGGCCGCCTCGGTCGTCTACTCCGGCGTGTTCGCGGCGGTGCTCGCCTCGATGCGCTCGCTGCGCACGTCGCTGGTGGTCTTCGACACCGCGGTCGTCGACCTCACCGACCAGCTGCACGACCCGGTCGAGGTGCTCTTCGGCACGCAGCTTGGCGGCGGCACCGACATCAACCGGGCGATCGCCTACTGCCAGGAGCTGGTGACCCGCCCGCGGGACAGCATCTTCGTGCTGATCAGCGACCTGTACGAGGGTGGCGTCCGGGCCGAGATGCTGCGCCGGGTGGCCGCGCTGGTGGAGGCGGGTGTGCAGGTGGTTGTGCTGCTCGCGCTGTCGGACGAGGGCGCGCCGGCATACGACCACGACAACGCGGCCGCGCTCGCTTCGCTGGGCGTGCCGGCCTTCGCCTGTACGCCGGACGTGTTTCCCGAGCTGATGGCGGCCGCGATCGAGCGCCGAGACCTGCGGGCGTTCGCCGCTCAGATGAGTGCGCGCTCGTAGCAGATCGACACGGGCGATCCTATGTAGACGCCGAAGAGGGGATCCGCGCGTAGCCCTCGCGTTCGTAGAAGCGCTGGGCGTCGGGCTGCGCCGTGCCGGTCTCCAGGCGGATCGTCGTCCAGCCGCGCTCGACCGCGGCCACTTCGAGCGCGCGGAGCACGGCGGTGGCCACGCCGGTGCCGCGCGCGTGCGGCACCACGTACATCCGCTTGACCTCCGCGCTTGTGCCGTCGAGCTGGCGCAGGGCGCCGCACCCGAGCGTGACCCCGCTCACCGGATCGACCGCGATGAGAAAGTGGTCGATGTCGGCGGCCGTGGGCAGCGGCCCAGGCTCGTGGTCGTCGCTGCCGTAGCGGGCGTCGAGCTCGACCCGCTGCTCCTTCCGCAGGGCCGCGCCGGCGGGATCGCCCCACGGCCGCGCCTCGATCACCCACCGCACATCGCTATCCGTCACAAGCGTTACGGTAACATGCGTTACGGTTAGGGCCATGGCACGAACGGCTGATCGCCCCGCACAGGAAGCCCTGCTCTCCCGCGCGGTCTGGGAAGTGCTCGCCCACCAGGGCCTCGAGCGCCTGACGATCCGCGCGGTCGCCGCCGCGGCGGGCTGCACGACCGGCCTTGTCATGCACCGCTTTCCCAACCGGCGCGCGCTGCTCGTGCACGCCCGGCGCCTGCTGCACGAGCGCACCCGCGCCCGGGTGGAAGCACTCGAGGCCTCCTCGGCAACCCCTCGCGAGGCGCTGCGCGCCGTGCTCCGGCAGGGGCTGTCGCTCGACGACGAGCTGCGCACGGAGAGCACGGTATGGGTGGGTTTCCTCGCCGCGGCGGTGGCCGACGACGAGCTGATCGCCCAGCACCGCGTCAACAACCAGTCGTGGCGGCAGCGCATCACCCGCCTCGTCGCCGCGGCGGCGCCCGACTGGCCGGCCGAGCGCGCGGCCGTGGCGGCCTCCGCCCTTATCGCGCTTGTGGAGGGTGCCGCCGCCCTGGGCTCGGGCGATCCCGCCGGCTATCCCCCGGCCGCCCAGGAGCGGATGCTGGACGACACTCTGGCGGCATTTGGCCTGGCCGGGTGATGCCTCGCCGCGCGGCTGAGCGGCGCGGGGCATTAGCACGGATGTGCGAGCGAGCGTAGGGTGCCGGTATGGAAGTCGCACACCAGCCCTCGATGCTCGACCTCGCCGAGCGGGCCTCCCTCGGACCGCTCACCGGCCAGGTGCGGCGCCACCAGCTGAGCCAGGGCGCCTGGGTCGATCACCTGCCCGGCTGGGTGCACGGCTCCGACCTGCTGCTCGACACGCTGCTGCACAAGGTGCCGTGGCGGGCCGAGCGCCGGGAGATGTATGAGCGGGAGGTCGACGTGCCCCGCCTCCTGTGCTGGTACGGAGAGGGCGACCAGCTCCCCGACCCGCTGCTGGAGGAGGCGCGCGAGCGGCTCACTGCCCACTATGCCCCTGAGCTCGGCGAGCCGTTCGTCACCGCCGGGATGTGCCTCTACCGTTCAGGTCGCGACAGCGTCGCCTGGCACGGCGACACAAATGGCCGCTCGTCCCGCTTCGACACCATGGTCGCGATCGTCTCGTTCGGCACTGCCCGGCCGCTGCTCCTCCGCCCCCGTGGTGGCGGGTCCAGCCTCCGTTTTCCGCTCGGCCACGGCGACCTGATCGTCATGGGCGGCTCCTGCCAGCGCACCTGGGAGCACGCCGTGCCCAAGACCGCCAAGCCGGTCGGCCCGCGGGTGAGCGTCCAGTTTCGCCCGGTCGGCGTCTCCTGACGGCTACAGAAGGTCGTGGCGGACCACGTTCTCCTCGCGGCCCGGGCCCACGCCGATGATCGACACCTGCGTGCCGACGAGCTCCTCGATGCGCTCGACGTAGGCACGCGCGTTGGCCGGCAGATCGCTGAAGACGCGGGCCTTCGTGATGTCCTCCCACCAGCCGTCGTGTTCCTCGTAGATCGGCTTCGCGTGGTGGAAGGCGGTCTGCGTCATCGGCATCGTGTCGACGCGCTCGCCGTCGATCTCGTACCCGACGCAGATCGGCACCTTCTCCATGCCGGTGAGCACGTCAAGCTTGGTCACCACCAGATCGGTGATGCCGTTGAGGCGGGTGGCGTAGCGGGCCACGACCGCGTCGAACCAGCCGCAGCGGCGCTCGCGGCCGGTCGTCGTGCCGTACTCGGCGCCGATTTTGCGCAGGTGGGCGCCGTTTTCGTCGAAGAGCTCGGTTGGGAACGGGCCGGAGCCCACCCGCGTCGTGTACGCCTTGCTGACCCCGATCACCTTCGTGATGGCGGTCGGCGGGATGCCGGCCCCGACGCACGCCCCACCGGCCGAGGGGTTTGACGAGGTCACGAAGGGGTAGGTGCCGTGGTCCATGTCCAGCATCGTGGCCTGGGCGCCCTCGAGCAGCACCGTGTCGCCCCGGTCGAGCGCGTCCCACAGGATCGTGCGGGTCTCCGCGATGTACGGCCGGAGCCGCTCCGCGTACGCCAGGTACTCCTCCACCACCGCGGACGTGTCGAGCGCCTTGCGGTTGTACACCTTGAACAGGATCTGGTTTTTCTCCCGCAGCACCAGCTCCAGCTTCTTGCGGAGGATGCCGGGGTCGAGGAGGTCCTGGAGGCGGATGCCCATGCGGGCGACCTTGTCGCCATACGCCGGGCCGATGCCACGGCCGGTGGTGCCGATGCGCGACGAGCCGAGGTAGCGCTCCACGACGCGGTCGAGCGCCCGGTGGTGCGGCATGATCAGGTGGGCGTCGCCGGAGATGCGCAGGCGGGAGACGTCGACGCCCCGCTCGGCGAGGCCGTCGATCTCGCCGATCAGCACCTTGGGGTCGACCACCACGCCGTTGCCGATGACGATCATCGCGTTGGGCGAGAGCGCGCCGGATGGCATGAGGTGAAGGGCGTACTTCTGGCCGTCTGGCGTGATCACCGTGTGGCCGGCGTTGTTACCGCCTGAGTAACGCACCACGTAGTGGACCCGCTCGCCCAGCAGGTCGGTAACCTTGCCCTTGCCCTCGTCGCCCCACTGAGCGCCGATGAGCACGATCGCTGGCATCTCTTTCCCGCCTTACTGGGGGCTCGGGTGCCAATATGGCGACCGCGTGGCGAGCCCGAGGTGTCAGGCTAACAAGAAGTTACGACCAGCTCAGCGCTGGCCATAGAGATCAGCAGGGGGTCACCACAGGTGTACGACGTGGTGTTGCTCACGCTCGGCGGCGGTTGTGGCGCTCCGCGCGTGCCGGTGCTCGCCTGTGCCGATGCGCTTACGGCGGCTGGCGCAACTGTACAGACCGTTACCGCAGAGTCCGACGCCGACATTGACGCAAGCCTGGAGGGCCAGCGGCTGGTGGTCGCCACGGCCACCGACGGGCAGTTGCGCGCCGTCGTGCGGCGCATGGTCCGGCGGTACGCCCCGGCGCCCAGCAAGCGCCCCGCAGACCTTCCCGCCAACCGCACCGTGCCCGACCTGCCGCCGATCGGCGTGCTCCCGCTCGATCCCACCGCCGACGACCTCGCCGCGCAGCTCGACCTGCCGCGCGACCCCGCCGAGGTGGCCAAGGCGGTACTCGGCGACAAGGTGCGCCGCCTTGACCTGCTCCGCAACGATGGTGGCTCGGTCACGCTCGACGGTGCGCTGGTCGGCGGGCAGCAGGGCCCGTGGCGCGGACGCGTGGAGGTGGACGACGCGGTGCTGAGCGACGGGTCCGACCCCATACTGGCGTGTGCGGTCGGCAACGGCGCCGGCTACACACGGCTCGAAGGGCTGTCGCTGCTCACCAAGCCGGACCCGGCCGACGGCGTGATCGAGGTCGCGGTGGCGGTACCCGTGATCGCACAGCGCCTGCTGCGCCGGCCCCGCGTGCGGATCGAGGTCCGCCGGGCGCGCGGCCGCGCGGTGGCTGTGACACCGCGCGAGGCCAAGATCGACTACACCGACGATGGCGTCAGCGGCAGCCTGAGCCACAAGCGGTCGTGGTGGGTCGAGCCAGGAGCCTGGGCAGTGTACGTTCGCTGACTCCTGTGCGAGGCTGCCGTGGGATAGGAGGTTTGCCGGGTGGACGAGGAACGGTCGAGGTCGCGGCATGTGCCGGTGGGCCCCAACCGTGGCGTCAAGCCGCTGTGGCCCACGGCCGACTACGTGGCGGAGGAAGAGGTCGCGCCGGCTCCGGTGGCGCCACCACCTCCGCTGCCGATAGCCGAGCCGTTCCCGCCGGCCGGCGCACCCGCTGACCCGCCCCCTCACCCGCATTCGGTGGCCCCGAGGGCTACCCGCAGCCGCCTCAGGAGCCGGTCGTCCCGCTGCCGGCGTCCTATGGGCAGCCGGCAGCCCCGCCCGCGCCCGTCTTCGCGCCGCCACCCGAGCCGCAGGGGTGGGTCGACGGCAACGACAACCTCCCACCGGGCGTCTGGCACCTGGCTAGCACATCCCCGCAGGTCGAGCCGCCCACGCCGGTACACAACGGGCCTCCGATCACGACCACTCCGCCGGCCGGCATCCCGGTCTCCTCAGGCCACCACACGGGCGGCGTCCCGTTTCCGTCGCTGCCGCCTACCTCCGCCCCGCCGGTGACGTCTTCGCCCCCGGCCGAGTACGCCCCGCCGATCCCATCGGCCCCACCGGCCTCAGCGCCACCCGTGCCTTCCGCTCCGCCTGCGCAGCCCTCCACCTACGGCACACCAGTGCCGGATCACTTCGGCCCGCCTGCGCCCGCCTACGGCCACCCCGCGTCGGCGCCACCCGCGTCCGCGCCTTTGCCGTCGGTCCAGCCCGGGTGGGGGCAGCCGCCCGGCGTGCCCCGGCGTACCCGCCAGGGGTGGGCCGCCACCCAACGGCGTTCCACAGTGGAGCCCGGCACAGCCCGCGCCAGGACCTGCGCCTAACGGCGGCGGTGCCGGCTGGGGACCACCTCCGGACGAGGTGCCGACCAACAACCAGCCACTCCAGCCGCCGGCCGACCCGTGGGCCGGCTCCGCGCCGCTGAACCACCCAGCCGGCTCGCCGTGGGCGAGCCCGCCGGGCCAGCCTGTCCCGCCGGGCGCCGCACCGACCCTCGACCACTCACAGCCGGCCACCACGGACGCCGTACCCACCCAGCCCACGCCCTCGGGCCACCCTGGTCCGGCCGCGTACCCCGTCCACGGATGGGTCGCCGGGCACCCTGGCTTCGCCCCTGGTCAGGGTGAGCCGGCCACGCTGCCCACCCAGCCCGGCGCCGGCCACCCGTACCAGGTGCACCCGGGCGTCACCGCGATGCCGCCGCAGCCGGAGGCACCGGGCGTCCACCGGGTGCCGCCGCAGCCGTACCAGGAGCAGCCGGTCCGCCAGACGGAGCCGGGCGTGCCGACGGCGGAGGAGTTCGCGCGGCGCCGTGCGGTCCGTCCGCCCGAGCCCATGGCCCGCACCGGCATGCGGGCGGCCGTCAACAAGAGCACGCTGGGGCTGGTCAAGCTCGCGCCCGGCCGCCACGAGCAGGAGTTCCGCCAGGACGTCGAGAAGGTGCGGCGCAACTTCGGCGGCCTGCGCCAGGTGACCGTGGTCAACCCCAAGGGCGGCGCCGGCAAGACGGTGGCGGTGCTGCTGCTCGCGATGACGTTCGGGCAGAAGCGCGGCGGCTACGTGCTGGCCTGGGACAACAACGAGACCCAGGGCACGCTCGGCATGCGGGCGCAGCAGGACTTCCACAGCCGTACCGTGCGGGACATGCTCCGCGACCTCTCCAGCTTCCAGGGCGCGCGGGGTCGGGTGGGTGACCTCTCGCAGTACGTGCGGGCGCAGGGCGAGGGCATGTTCGACGTACTGGCGTCGGACGAGTCGGCGACGGCCGGCGAGATGCTGACGGCGCACGCGTTCGGGGAGATCCGCGAGGTGGTCAGCCGCTTCTACAAGCTGATCTTCGTCGACACGGGTAACAACGTGCGCGCGCAGAACTGGCAGGCCGCCATCGACGCCACCGACCAGCTCGTCGTCACGATGTCGGCCCGTAACGACTCCGCCGAGCCCGCTGCCCGCATGCTCGACCACCTGGAGCAGTCTGGACGTACGCGGTTGGTGCGGCAGGCGGTCACGGTGGTCTCGATGCCACCTCGCGCCAAGGACATCGACCTCGCCCCGATCCAGCGCCACTTCGAAGCGCGCACCCGCGCGGTGCTGCTGGCGCCGTACGACCGCGTTATCGACACCGGCGAGCCGATGCCGTACGGCCAGCTCTCCACCGCCACGCTCGACGCCTGGCTCAAGGTGGCCGCGGCGGTCTCCGAGGGTCTCTGACGGCCGGTGTCGAAAACCGGCCGCCGGTCTCGACCTATGGGGTAGGAAGGCGTCGAGGACCCGGAGGTACCAAATGAAGTATTTGATCATGATCTGGCACAACCCGAAGTCGCGCGAGATCTGGGAGAGCTTCTCCGACGCGGAGCGTGCCGAGGGATGGCGGGCGTACGCCGAGCTGAACGAGAGCCTGAACGCCTCCGGAGAGATGGTCATCTCCGAGGCGCTTGCCGACCCCTCGCAGGGGCGGCGGGTACCTGCGGCCGAAGGGCAGTCGCTCGCCACCGACGGCCCCTTCCCTGAGGTCAAGGAGCAGCTCGCCGGCTTCTTTCTGGTCGACTGCGAGAGCTTCGACCGGGCGATGGAGATCGCCGGCCAGGTGCCGGAGAGCGGCCTCGGCCTCGTCGAGGTCCGCCCGATCCTGGCGATGAACGGTCCAGATATGTGACCGAGGTGGAGTCGCTCCTCCGCGAGCACGCGCCGCACGTGCTCGCCGCGCTCGTGCGCCACCACGGCGGCTTCGAGACCTGCGAGGACGCGGTCCAGGAGGCGCTGCTCGTGGCCGCCACGCGGTGGCCGGTCGACGGCGTACCGGCCAACCCGCGCGGCTGGCTGATCACGGTCGCCGCCCGCCGACGTACCGAACTCTGGCGCAACGAAACGGCTCGCCGGCGGCGCGAGGAGGCGGTGGCGCTCCTCGAGCCGCCGGAGGCCGAGCCGCCCCCGGATGTCGACGACACCCTGACGCTGCTGTTTCTGTGCTGCCACCCGGCGCTCACGCCCGCCTCGCAGGTGGCGCTGACGCTCCGCGCGGTCGGCGGCCTCACGACCGGCGAGATCGCCCGCGCGTTCCTGGTGCCCGAGCCGACGATCGGCCAGCGGATCAGCCGGGCAAAGCAGCGGATCAAGGCGAGCGGCGCCCAGTTTCGCATGCCCCCGCCGGACGAGCGGCCGGCACGGATCGCGGCGGTGCTGCGGGTGCTCTACCTGATCTTCAACGAGGGCTACACCGCGAGCTCCGGCCCAGCGCTGCACCGCGTCGAGCTGACCGTCGAGGCGATCCGGCTCACCCGCCGGCTCCACGCCTACCTGCCCGGGGACGGCGAGGTGGCCGGCCTGCTCGCGCTCATGCTGCTCACCGACGCCCGCCGGCCGGCCCGCGCCCGGCCGGACGGCAGCCTGGTGCCTCTCGCCGAGCAGGATCGCGGCCGCTGGGACGCCGCCGCTATCGCGGAGGGCGTGGCGCTGGTCAGCAGGGCGCTGACGACAACCGAAGTCGGGCCGTACCAGCTACAGGCCGCGATCGCCGCAGTACACGACGAGGCCGCTCGCGCTGCGGACACCGACTGGGCCCAGATCCTCGGCCTCTACGACCTCCTGGACCGGGTCGCGCCCGGTCCGATGGTCACGCTCAACCGCATCGTCGCCGTCGCCATGGTGTACGGCCCGACGACCGGCCTGGCCCAGCTCGACCGCGCGGAATCCGACGCGGCACTCGCTGGGCACTATCGGCTACACGCGGTCCGCGCGCACCTGCTCGACCTCGCCGGCGACCGGGAGGCCGCACGCGAGCAGTACCGGCTGGCCGCCAAGCGCACGCTGAGCGTGCCCGAGCAGCGCTACCTGGAGTCGAAGGCCGGCTAGTTACCGGAGAGGGCGTCACCCGCGGCCGGGTCGCAGTCGCGCAGGAACTGGGCGCACCGGGCCGCCTCGTCGGACTCGCCGATCTCGTCGGCCGACCGGGAGAGGGCATGCAGCGAGCGCAGGAAGCCGCGGTTGGGCTCGTGCGACCACGGCACCGGCCCGTGGCCCTTCCAGCCGTTGCGCCGAAGCTGGTCGAGGCCGCGGTGGTAGCCCGTGCGGGCGTACGCATACGCCGCCACGAACCGCCCCTCACCGAGCGCGCGGCCGGCGAGCGTCGCCCAGGCAGCGCTGAACGCCGGGAAGTGCGCGGCCACATCGGCATACGCCTCGTCGGTGTCGACCCGCTCCGCGTCGGCCAACGCGGCAGCGGCCTTGTCGTCGACGGGCAGCAGCGTAGCGGGCGGTTCGGGCAACAGGTTCTGCATGCGCACATTCAACCCGCAACCTCGCTCATACAGTGCCTGAAAGGCTGAGGGATTCGTCACGCGTGCGGCCGGTGTGCGCGACCCCACACTGGACTACAAATGGAGGTCCGGAGCCTCCCCAGGACCCGGTAACGGGAGCCCGGTGGCCTAGCGCCGCCGGGCTCTCTCTTGTGGCGGTGGTGCAGGATTGGCGCGTGCCGTCGCTTGATGTCCTGAAGCCCTTTGACACCACTCCAGAAGAAGTGGAGTCCCGCGCTGAGCTCGACCTGCACCTGGGCACCGGCAGCCTCGCCGGCCTGACGATCCAGGGCTGCGCCTCGACGCCGAGCCGGTGCCCGATCTCTCGCATGTGGACGTCACGGGCACGCTCTTCATCGGCTGCCACTTCGCCACCGTGGATGCCGAGGCCGACGTCGTGCTGCGCGGCGCGCACGTGGTGCCGCCCTTCCGCGACATGCCGTTCCCGTCGCACCCCGCCCACCTCTACACAGCAGAGGATCTCGCCGCCGGCTTCGAGTCCGGTGGCTTCGCCGGCATGTACGACACGGTGGTCTACGAGCACTTCCTGGCCGTGGGTGGCGCCCTCCCGACGGTCCGCGAGGCGCTCGCCCAGCGGCTGCACGACCACGGCATCGACAACGCGCTCGCCGACGTCACGCTGAGCTGGCTGGCCCGTCACGGCCCCGGCTCGGTGATCGGGGTGATGGGCGGCCACGCCGTGCCGCGCGGCTCGTCGGCGTACCGGCTGGCGGCCGCCCTGGGCTGGGAGCTCGCCCGGGCCGGGCGGCTCGTGGTGACCGGCGGCGGTCCCGGTGTGATGGAGGCGGCCAACCTCGGCGCCTACCTCGCCACTCGCGACGCCGAGGAGTTGACCGCCGCGATCGACCAGCTCAGCGCCGCGCCCGACTTCCTGGACCACGACGCGTACACGGCGGTGGCCCTCGACGTGCGGGCCCGCTTCACCCCCAGCGACGACGTCGACTGGCCGAGCCGCGGCGGCCTGGCGATCCCCACCTGGCTGTACGGGCACGAGCCGGCCAACCTCTTCGCCGGCCGCATCGCGAAGTACTTCTCGAACGCGATCCGCGAGGACACGATCCTGCGCCTGGCCCGCGGCGGCATCGTCTTCGCGCCCGGCCGCGCGGGCACCGTGCAGGAGGTGTTCCAGGCGGCGACCAAGACGTTCTACGGCACCGACGGGGCGAGCGGCGCCTACGTGTTTCTTGATCGTGCATTCTGGACGGAGACCCTACCGATCCAGTCGCTGCTCCGCCCGCTGCTGGCGCTCGCACCCGCCGGCGACCTCTCCAGCACGATCCACGTGACCGACGACGTCCACGAGGCGGTACGTGTCCTGACCACCGAGGACTAGGTCAGGCGATCGGTACGCGGCACCAAAAGCCGACTGGGAGGTCGACCTCGGTCTCGTCGGTGATGCCGTTTTCGTCGAGCGCGTTGTAGATCGCGAGCCGCGAGCCCTCGAAGAGGAACTCGACCGCGTGCAGCACCCGCGGCCGCCAGTGTGACGGCATGATCCGCTCGATCACGTTGACCTCGCGCAGTCGGCGACCGCGGGCGGCCACCAGCGCCGGGTGGGCGTCGGGGCGCCAGTCGAGGGTGAGGCCGGGCCCGTCCAGCGACATGGACATGTCCACCTGGCCCCAGCTGATCCCGCACTCGTCGAACTTGCGGTGGGTGACCTCGACGTTGACGTCGCCGAACCCGAGGATCACCGGCCCGTCGGCGAACCACTTGCGGCGGTCCAGGTCCCACATCAGCCAGGCACCCTCCAGCGGCTGGCCGATGATCCGGGCGAAACGGGGACGGTGGACGGCGGCCAGCGTCCTTCCGCTGTGACACCACTGCGGCTCGTACCCTTCGATGCCGAGCACGACCGACCTCCAGGGGACATTGTCGGGCGATCATATCGAAAAGCCGCTGATTGGTACGGAACGGCACGCGGCCGGCTCCCGAACGGGAACCGGCCGCCGACGTCCTGACCCAGGAGTTGGTTACTTGGAGAGCGTGTTGCCCGTCGAGCGGAGGTGCTCGCAGGCTTCGATCACGCGCTTGGCCATGCCCTCCTCGGCCGACTTGCCCCAGGTGCGCGGGTCGTACGACTTCTTGTCGCCGACCTCGCCGTCGACCTTGAGCACACCGTCGTACTTGCTGAACATGTGCGCGGCCACCGGACGGGTGAACGCGTACTGCGTGTCGGTGTCGATGTTCATCTTGACCACGCCGTAGTCGAGCGCGGCCCGGATCTCCGACAGCAGCGAGCCCGAGCCGCCGTGGAAGACGAGGTCGAGCGGCTTCTCCTTGCCGTACTTGGCGCCGAGCGCGTCCTGGATCTCCTTGAGGATCTCCGGGCGGAGCTTGACGTTGCCCGGCTTGTAGACGCCGTGCACGTTGCCAAAGGTCAGGGCGGCGATGTACCGGCCCTTCTCACCCAGGCCGAGCGCGGCGACCGTGGCCAGGCCGTCGCCGACAGTGGTGTACAGCTTCTCGTCGATCGCGCCGACGATGCCGTCCTCCTCGCCACCGACGACGCCGACCTCGATCTCCAGCACCACGTGCGCGGCGGCCGCCTCGGCCAGCAGGTCCTGGGCGATCTCGAGGTTTTCGTCCAGCGGCACCGCGGAGCCGTCCCACATGTGCGACTGGAAGATCGGCGCCTCGCCCCGCGCGACCCGCTCCTTGGAGAGAGCCAGCAGCGGGCGGACGAAGCCGTCCAGCTTGTTCTTCGGGCAGTGGTCGGTGTGCAGGGCGACGTTGACCGGGTAGTTCTTCGCCACCTCGTGCGCAAACGCCGCGAACGCCGCCGCCCCGGTGACCATGTCCTTGACGGTCGAGCCGGAAAGGTACTCGGCGCCGCCGGTGGAGACCTGGACGATACCGTCGCTCTCCGCCTCCGCGAAGCCGCGCAGCGCCGCGTGGAGCGTCTGCGAGGACGTCACGTTGATCGCGGGGTACGCGAACGCGCCGGCCTTGGCGCGGTCGAGCATCTCGGAGTAGACCTCAGGGGAAGCGATAGGCATGTCGAACGCTCCTAGTTTTCGGGCTTGAGTGCGCCGGACCGCGCTGTCCTCCAGCCGGAAGTATCGCGCAGGTCACCGGCTGCCACCTCACCGGGCCAGGGTGGTTCAAATGGCCTGGTATCAGGCCCTCTTGCCCTCCCACCGATCCGGAATCACGAGGCCGATCAGCCAGCTGACCACGGCCACCACGATCGCGCCCCAGAACGCCGGCCAGAAACCGTCGATGTGGAACGGCAGGTCGAACTGGCTCGAGATCCAGTCGGTGAGCAGGAAGAGCAGGGCGTTGACGACGAGTGCGAAAAGTCCGAGCGTAAGGACGTAGAACAGGCACCCGACGACGCGGATGATCGGCTTGAGAACGGCGTTGACCAGGCCAAATATCAGCGCGACGACGATCAGCGTCAGCACATTGCGACCGGACGTGCTACCGGTCACGTCGATGCCGGGCACCACCAGGGTGGCGATCCAAAGCGCCACCGCGGTGATCGCCCACCGGACCAGAAATCCCACCGTTCCATCCTGACACCGCCAGTACCGCGGGGGAGGCCGGTTTCCTCAGCTTGATCAACGGGCACCCTGGTCGCCGTACCCCGACGAGCGGAAGGAGGTCACCATGGCCGACCCCCATGAGGACTTCGAACCCGAAGACAACCTGGAGCCGGAGGAGCGCGATCCGGAGACGCCGTCGGAAGACGCGGTGGAGCAGGCGACGGTCGCCGATCCGAGCGACACCGAGCCCGAGGTGCAGCGCGGCCTCGAAGTGGACGAATGGGACGCGCTGGAGCAGGCTCGGGTTGTCGGTCTGGACGACGATTACCGGTAGGACCTGTCAGCCTTCAGCAACCACACAGCTTCTCCTGGCTGGGCACCGGTAGCCTATGTGCCCGTGGACACAGCCGAGAAGACCCGCGCGCTCACCGAACAGCTCGCCATCAACCCGATGGACCCCAAGGAGCTTCTCCAGACGTTCGGTCTGGTGGGCGTCTGGGTGATCCTCTTCGCCGAGACCGGACTGTTGCTCGGCTTCTTTCTCCCTGGTGACTCGCTGCTCTTCCTCGCCGGTGTGGCCGCGTCGCCGGTCGCCGACGCGATGTTCGGCGACGGCACCAAGCTGTCACTGACCGGCCTGCTGATCGGGGCGCCGATCTGCGCGATCGCGGGTGCGCAGCTGGGCCACTTCCTCGGGGCCAGGTACGGCCGGAAGATGTTCGAGCGGCCCGACTCGCGCCTCTTCAAGCGGGAGTACGTGGAGAAGGCCGAGTACTACTTCGAGAAGTTCGGCCCGGCCAAGGCTGTGGTGCTGGCCCGCTTCATCCCGATCGTCCGCACGTTCCTCAACCCGGTGGCGGGCGTGCTCGGCATGCCGGCCAAGACCTTCTTCTTGTGGAACGTCATCGGCGGCATCCTCTGGACCGACGGGATCATCCTCGGCGGTTACTTCCTGGCGGAGAGCATCTACGACGTGGTCGGCGACCACATCGACCGCTACATCCTGCCGGTGGTGGCCCTCATCGTGCTGATCTCGGTACTGCCGATCTTCATCGAGATCATCCGGGAGCGGCGGGCCCGCCGCCGCGCGGCGGCCATCGCCGCCGAGGACCCGGCGCAGACGACACCTGCCGCCGGCCGGCACTCCCAGGTTTGATCAAACCCCGGTGACTACCGCCCGTTACGGGTGGCGGTCGCGCCAGGGGATAGGTGAGGCACGAGGAAATCGCCCGGTGTCACCGAGAATGGTGACCAGCTCAGTGACGCCGGGCGATTCCGCGCTAACTCAGCGAGCCTTCTTGGTGGCGCGCTTACGCGGCGGAGTCAACAGGTCCGCGATCGTAGCGATCGCGGTCGGCACCAGCCGGTAGTAGGCCCACACACCGCGCTTCTCCCGCTCCAGCAAGCCGGCTTCGGTGAGGATTCGCAGGTGGTGGCTTACCGTCGGCTGCGAGAGGCCGAGCGGTGCGGTGAGGTCACAGACGCACGCCTCGCCCTCCGGGGCCGACTGAATGAGGCTCAAGAGCCGCAGCCGGGCCGGATCGGCGAGTGCTTTCAGGACCCCAGCGAGGCGCTCAGCATCAGCGCGCTCGATCGGCTCGCCGCCAAGCGGCGAGATCTGAGGCATGGTCGTTTCAGCCAACGCAGTTCCCACGTACTCCATCCTTCCACCTACACCATCGATCCGCCTGCATATCAGCAGGTCCGAATCGACAAACTTGTTAGACCTAAAGGCCGAGGTCGCCCAACGTGTAGGCAGCGCGATACGGGAGTCCCACGTCCCGAACCGCCTCACCCGCACCTCGATCAACGATAACCGCTACACCCACAACCTCGGCTCCAGCCTGTTTCAGCGCCTCGACCGCGGTCAGCACGCTGCTGCCCGTCGTCGAGGTGTCCTCCACCGCCACCACCCGGCGGCCCGCCACATCGGGACCTTCGATCCGGCGCTGCAATCCGTGCGTCTTCTCTGCCTTGCGCACCACGAACGCGTCGAGCTGCCGCCCGTCCGCTGCCGCGGCGTGCAGCATCGCAACCGCCACAGGGTCCGCGCCGAGCGTCAGGCCGCCGACGGCGTCGAAATCCCAGTCCGCGATGAGATCGAGCATTACCCGACCAACGAGTGGGGCGGCCTGATGGTGCAAAGTTACGCGGCGTAGATCGACGTACCAGTCCGCCTCACGGCCCGAGGACAGCACCACACGGCCCCGGACGACGGCCAGTTCAGTGATGGATTTACGCAGGTCGTCATGGTCCCCCATGGCGCACAAGGGTACTTGCCGTATGCCCGGTTCGTACCGTCGACCCGGTCACATCACCGATTACTGTTCGTCGCGACCGGTGCGCCCCCGCGTGTCGCGCGCGACAGCCTGTAGGAGGCCGCGCGGCAGGTGACGCATCCCGAAGACGCTGACTTTGTATTTCCAGTCCGGCACGCTGACCACCCGGCCCCGGCGCAGGTCTCGCAGGCCGTCAGCGACGACGCGGTCGACCCGGAGCCAGAGCCACTCCGGAGTCTTGGACATGTCGATGCCGGCCCGCTCGTGAAACTCCGTGTGCGTGTAACCAGGGCAAAGGGCCATCACGCGAACGCCGTGCCGGCGCACCGAATGCGCGACGGACTCACTGAAGTTGGTGACCCATGCCTTGCTCGCCGAGTACGTAGAGCCAGGCATCACCGCCGCGAAGCCGGCGACCGAGGAGACATTTATCACGTCGCCCCGGCCACGCTCGATCATGCCCGGCAGTGCGGCGAGTGCGAGGCGCATGACCGCGTGCACGTTGACCCGGAGCAGGCGGGTCTCAGCCTCCACCGTGGACTTCACGAACGACCGGTTGAGGCTGAAGCCGGCGTTGTTGACCAGCATGTCGACGCCGTCGCCGAGCCGCTTTTCCACCACCGCGCAACCGTCGTCAGTGGACAGATCGGCGGGGAGCGGAGTGGCCGCGACGGCGTATCGGCTCGAGATCTCCTCGGCCAGGTCCGCCAGCCGCCGCTCGTCGCGCGCGACGAGCACCAGGTCGTGGCCCTCAGCCGCGAGCCGGCGGGCGAACGCCGCCCCGATGCCGCTGCTGGCGCCGGTGATCAGGGCCGTCCGGGAGGCTGCCAATCGGAGTTCCTCACCTCGGGGGCGGGGGCGGGATTGTGGGGAAGGGCGGGGTCGTGACTGGGGGCACGGGCACCGCGCTCGCCTCGCGGCGGAAGTACGGGTGCGAGGCAGGCAGCGCCAGCAGCAGAGCTACTACAAGGTAACCCAACGCCTGCCCCGCCGAAACCACCCCGTTAAGGGCGATCCACCAGTCCGGGTACGCGTCGGTGAGCGCCTGGGTGAGATCTTCCGTCTGGTTGTTGGTGGAGACGTTCCAGGTGAGCGCGCTCTGGCTGACCACGGCGAGCAGGCCGCAGCAGCCGCAGAGAAGGCCGAGGCCACTGACGATCCAGGTGGCGATGCGGGCGCCGTTGCGGCCCTGGAGGTTGCCCACGCCCAGCGCGATCAGCAGCACGGCGAAGATCACCGAGAGCACCCCGCCGGCGATCACCGTGCCCCAAGCCACGTCGGCGAGGCCGTCGATGTCGGACTGGCTCGCGCCGGTGGCCTCGGCGGCACTGCGGAAGCGGTCGACCACGCCTCCGACGGCGGCCAGGCCGACGACCGCGTTCACCAGGCCGGCGACTCCCATGAAGATCATGATCGCCGCGGCGGCGGTGACGGTCGCCGGCCGGGGCCGGGCCGGCTCGGTGATCGAGACGTCGGTCATGCAGTTAGAACTACAGGACGGCCTGCTTGATCACTGACTGGGGGGTGAATTCGGGTTGTCCCTTGTGTCCTCCGCCGGGGCCTCAGGCGCGGGCGGTGTCACGGGCGGCGTGGCCGGCGACGGGGGCGGTGCGACCGGCGGCGTGGCCGCGGGAGGGACCATGGGCGGGGGTGCGGTGGGAATGGTCCCCGTGCCAGGCGCGGGCGGCACACCGGGAGCCGGGGCCGCGGTGGCCGGCGGGACCTGCTGGTACGCGGGGTAGCCGGGGTAGGCCGCGCCCGGGACCGGCGGCTCCCAGACCGGAGCCGGCTTGCGGAAGAACTCATTGGACGGCGGGAGCGCCAGCAGGATCAACGCCACCAGCAGCGCGAGCAGGCTGAGCACCGCGATCGTGGTGGTGACCGGCGTGTACCAACCCGGCAACGCTTCGTCGAGCCGCCGCTGGATCTCCGCCGAGTCCGGCACGCCGCTCTGCCCGGATTCGATGTTCATCCCGCCGCTGACCGCCGTCGCCGCGAGCGAGACACCCGAGCAGCAGAGCGAGATACCGCCCAGCACCCAGGTGACGATCCGGGACGCGTTCTTGCCCCGGTTATTGAAGATCGCCAGGACCACGAACGCGACGGCGAAGAGCAGGCCGACGACCGCCACGATGACCGAGGTGACGGTCACGATTGCCTCGGTGCCTTCGGCCGACGTGCCTTCGTACGCTTCGCGGTACACATCGGCGGACGTGCCGATCACCGAGAGGCCGATGATCACCCCGATCAGCCCGAGTGCGGCGTAAAGATAGAGCAGGTAGCTGGAGATGGTGACGCTCGCCGGACGCGCGGCGGCGGCCTGGCTCGTGGGATCAGCCACGACGCTCCTTCCCTAGATCACGTTCAGTACGTATGCATACCCTGCCAGTTGACCGGGGCAAACGGTGCCCCTGCAATCCACAGTGGCTGTGGTGCTCAAGCCACGGTCAACTGGCCGGTCGCGTACTGACCCAGCGTCGTGCGATCCATGATGCAGCCATGGAAGGTGGTGAACTCCGCCGCTTCGTGGCTGAGTGCGCCCCAGGCGGCGCGGGCGGCGTCGGGATCGAAGGTGGCGAGCAGCGTGGCCGCGTACGCCTTGCCGGCCGGCGAGCCATTCGCGAGCAGCCAGGCGAGGTGCGGGCGGACGTCGTCGGCTCCCTCGGGGAGCGCGGCCTCCACCGCCCGATATGCCTCCGTGACCGGCAGGATGCGCCCGGCCAGGCCCACGCCGGCGAACGCGACGACCTCCGCGCTCGCCAGCTCCCGCACCGCGGCGACTACGGACCCGGTCATACCCCGATTCTTACCCGCCTTGACCTGCTCCTACTCCGACCTTCGCGATCACGACCCGGTGCGACCCGCGGAAACCGACAGTCCGTCCTTGGAATCCGCGATGTCCACCCGCACCGTGTCGCCGTCCCGGATCTCGCCGGCCAGCAGCGCCTTGGCCAGCCGGTCTCCGATCGCCGACTGCACCAGCCGGCGCAGCGGGCGGGCCCCGTAGATCGGGTCGTACCCATGCTCGGCGAGCCAGGTCCGCGCCGGGTCCGTGACCTCGACGCTCAGCCGCCGATCGGTGAGCCGCTTACGCAGGCGGTTGAGCTGGATGTCCACGATGGACGTCAGCTCCGGCCCGGTCAGCGAGTGGAAGACCACGATGTCGTCGAGCCGGTTGAGGAACTCGGGCTTGAAGTGCGAGCGCACCACGGCGAGCACCGCCTCGCGCCGCTCGTCCTCGGAGAGGGTCGGGTCGGCGATCACCGACGAGCCCAGGTTGGAGGTGAGCACCAGGATCGCGTTGCGGAAGTCGACGGTACGCCCCTGGCCGTCGGTGAGCCGCCCGTCGTCGAGCACCTGGAGCAGCACGTCGAAGACGTCCGGGTGGGCCTTTTCCACCTCGTCCAGCAGCACCACCGAGTACGGCCGGCGGCGCACCGCCTCGGTCAGCTGGCCGCCCTCCTCGTACCCGACGTAGCCGGGCGGCGCGCCCACGAGCCGGGCCACCGAGTGCTTCTCCGCGTACTCGCTCATGTCGATGCGGACCATGGCCCGCTCGTCGTCGAACAGGAACTCGGCGAGCGCCTTGGCGAGCTCGGTCTTGCCCACGCCGGTGGGGCCGAGGAAGAGGAACGAGCCGGTGGGACGGTCCGGGTCGGCGACGCCCGCACGGGCCCGGCGCACCGCGTCGGAGACCGCGGCGACCGCCTCTGCCTGCCCGATCACCCGGGAGGCCAGCGAGTCCTCCATGCGCAGCAGCTTGGCGGTCTCGCCCTCCATCAGGCGGCCGGCCGGGATGCCGGTCCAGGAGGCGACCACCCCGGCGATGTCGTCGGCGCCAACCTCCTCCTTGAGCATCGCGCCATCGGCCTGGAGCACCGCCAGCTCCGCCTCGGCCCGGGCAAGCTCGCCCTGGAGCTGAGGAATCCGGCCGTACCGCAGCTCGGCCGCGCGCTCTAGCTCGCTGTCGCGCTCCGCCCGGTCGGCGTCGCCGCCGAGCCGCTCCAGCTCCTCCTTGGCCGTGGAGATCTTGGTGATGTGCTCCTTTTCCAGGCGCCATCGCTCGGAGAGGGCGGTGAGCTGCTCGCGCTTGTCGGCGAGCTCCCGCCGCAGCCGGGCCAGCCGCTGGGCCGAGGCCTCGTCGGGCTCCTTGGCCAGCGCCATCTCCTCGATCTCCAGCCGGCGAACAGCCCGCTCGATCTCGTCGACCTCGACCGGCCGCGAGTCGATCTCCATGCGCAGCCGGGAAGCGGACTCGTCGACCAGGTCGATCGCCTTGTCCGGCAGGAAGCGGTCGGTGATGTACCGGTCGGAGAGCGACGCGGCGGCGACTAGAGCGGCGTCGGTAATGCGCACGCCGTGGTGCACCTCGTACCGCTCCTTGAGGCCCCGCAGGATGCCGATCGTGTCCTCGACCGTCGGCTCCCCCACCAGCACCGGCTGGAAGCGCCGCTCCAGCGCCGGGTCCTTCTCGATGTTCTGCCGGTACTCGTCCAGCGTGGTCGCGCCGACCATGCGCAGCTCACCGCGGGCGAGCATCGGCTTGAGCATGTTGCCGGCGTCCATCGAGCCCTCGCCCTTGCCGGCGCCCACGACCGTGTGCAGCTCGTCGATGAACGTGATGACGTGGCCGTCCGAATTCTTGATCTCTTCGAGCACCGACTTGAGGCGCTCCTCGAACTGGCCGCGGTACTGCGCGCCGGCCACCATCGCGCCCAGGTCGAGCGAGATCAGCCGCTTGTCGCGGAGGGACTCCGGCACGTCACCGGCCACAATCCGCTGCGCCAGGCCCTCGACGATCGCGGTCTTGCCGACGCCAGGCTCGCCGATCAGCACGGGGTTGTTCTTGGTACGCCGGGAGAGCACCTGGATCACCCGGCGGATCTCCGAGTCCCGCCCGATGACCGGGTCGACCTTGCCGTCGCGGGCACGCGTGGTCAGGTCGACGCCGTACTTCTCCAGCGCCTGGTACGTCTGCTCGGGGTCGGCGGTGGTGACCCGGCGGTCGCCGCCTCGGACGCTCGGGAAGGCGGCGACGAGGTTGTCTTCGGTCGCGCCGGCGGCCTTGAGGGTCTCGGCCACCGCGCCACCCACCCGGGCGAGGCCGGCGAGCAGATGCTCGGTCGAGGTGTACTCATCGCCGAGGGGTCGGGCGATCTGCTCGGCCGCGCCGATCGCGTTGACGAACTCGCGGGACAGGCTCGGCTCGGCGACGCTCGATCCCCGCGCGCTCGGCAGCGTCTCGACGGCGCGGGCGGCGGCCCGGCGGATGTCGGCCGGGTTGGCACCGACCGCGCGCAGCAGGCCGCCAGCGGTGGACCCGCCGGTGTCGAGCAGGGAGAGCAGCAGGTGCCACGGCTCGACGGTGGCGTGCCCGCGCTGGTTGGCGATGGCGACCGCGCCCGTGATCACCTCGCGGCTCTTGGTGGTCAAACGTTCGGCGTTCAAGCTGGCTCCCCAGAGTTGAGCGAAGACCACTCAACTTTAGCGCGCCTCATCGAGAAGGGTGCGAAGTCACCAACGCCAGCGCCAGAACCTGTACTGATGGCGTACCACCAGGTCGCCCATCCGCTGCCGGCCGCTCACCACGAAGTGCGTACTGCCGCCGTGTCCGCCGATCTGCTGACGGATCTTGAGGCTGCCGGCCATCGTGTGTACCTCGCCGGCGTCGACAGTGGCGCCCACCGGGAGTATGAGCACGGTCGTACCGGCCAGCACGTCGAGGTGGATCTCGACTATCGGGTAGGTGATCAGCGCGTCGGTGAAATCGAGCTTCACGCTGCCCGCCGAGTTGCGCACGATGAGACGGCGCGGCACGGTCCACGCGCCCGACCGGGTGAGGGTCGACGCCATCGACTTCAGCTCGATGATGTCCCGGACCGGCGGTGCCGGAGGCTGGGGCAGGTCCGCGAGGTACGGCTCCACCTCGCCGAACGTGCGGGAGGCCAGCACCCCGGCGACCCGCTCCTCGAACTCGGCCAGCGTGATCCGGCCCTCCCCGACCGCCGCGTTGAGCTTCTGCACAACGCGCTCCCGGTCGGCATCGGACATGCGCAGCTCGCGACGCTGAGGGGAAAGCTCGCTCACAGCAGAAAGGTACCGTGTCCCTGTGCGAGTACGGGTAGAGCAGACAGCCCTTCCAGGCATCGGCGTGCGCCACGATCTGGTGACCGAGTCCGGCCGCAGGGTGGGTGTGGTGACCCACCGGAGCGGGCGTCGCGACCTCGTTCTGTACGACGATGACGACCCCGACTCGTGCGTCGCCTCGATCCCGCTCACCGATGACGAGGCGGAGGCCCTGGCCGACGTCCTCGGCGCGTCGCTCATGCTCGGCCAGCTCTCCGGCCTGCGCCAGCAGGCCGCCGGACTGCTCACCGAGCAGATCTCGATCCCGGCCGGCTCGCGCTTCGTCGGCCGGCGCCTCGGCGAGACCAAGGCCCGCACCCGCACCGGCGCCTCGATCGTGGCCGTGCTGCGCGACGGCCAGGTAATCGCCTCACCCGGACCTGAGTTCGCCTTCCAGGCGGGTGACGTGATCGTGATCGTCGGCACCCACCAGGGCATCGACGGCGTCGGCCGGATCCTCGCCGACGGCGATCCGGACAGCTGAGCGGATGCACAACACCACCGTGCTGCTCATCGAGCTCGGGGCGCTGCTCTTCGGCCTCGGACTCCTCGGGCGGCTCAGCCGGCGTATCGGGCTCTCACCCATTCCTCTGTACCTGCTCGCCGGGCTCGCCTTCGGCCACGGCGGTCTGATTCCCCTCTCGGCCAGCGAGGAGTTCATCGCGGTCGGCGCCGAGATAGGCGTGATCCTGCTGCTGGTGATGCTCGGGCTGGAGTACTCGGCTCGCGAGCTGATCGGCAATCTGCGCACCAACGCCCCGGCCGGGCTGCTCGACGGGGTGCTCAACGCCGTGCCGGGCCTGGCGTTCGGCCTACTGCTGGGCTGGGGCTGGGTGGCCGCGCTGGTGCTGGCCGGGATCACCTGGGTCTCGTCCTCTGGCGTGATCGCGAAGGTACTCGCCGACCTCGGCCGGCTGGGTAACCGGGAGACGCCGGTCATGCTCTCGATCCTGGTGATCGAAGACCTGGCGATGGCGCTCTACCTGCCGCTGCTCACCGCCGTCCTGGCCGGCACCGGCCTGATCGGCGGCGCCAAGGCCCTGTCGATCGCGGTCGGCACGGTCGTCGTCGTGCTGCTGGTGGCCCTGCGGTACGGGCACGCGATCTCCTCGTTCATCTCCGCCCGCGACCCGGAGGCCCTCCTGCTGGGGTACTCGGCCTCACCCTCCTCGTCGCCGGTTTGGCGGCGCAGCTCCAGGTCTCCGCGGCGGTCGGCGCGTTCCTCGTCGGCATCGCCCTCTCCGGGCCGGTCGCCCACCATGCCACGGAGCTGCTCTCGCCACTGCGCGACCTCTTCGCCGCGGTGTTCTTCGTGTTCTTCGGGCTGGCCACAACCCCAGCCGACATGCCACCGGTGCTGCTTCCCGCGCTCGGCCTCGCCGTGGTCACGATGGGCACAAAGATCATCACTGGGTACATCGCGGCGAAGCGTGCCGGTATCGCGCTGCCCGGTCGGGTCCGGGCCGGGCTGGGGCTGATGCCACGTGGCGAATTCTCGATCGTCATCGCCGGTCTGGCGGTGGCGACGCCGGGCATCGAGCCAAAGTTGGCACCGCTCGCGACGGCGTACGTTTTGATCACAGTGGTGACAGGGCCGATGCTTGCGCGCCTGCCGGACTTCGCCTGGTTCAAGCGCATTATCCGGCGCCGCCAGCGCGCCACACACCGCACCGAGCCGCTACCGACGACAGACTGATAGGAACCGCTTACGTAACGGGTTGGCGAATGGCGCTTACCGCCCCTTCCGTAAATAGCTCGCGACGCGTTACGGTTTCGCCGCAGAATCCTGGGGTCGGGCCCCAGGGTTGGCGGCATCCGATCCATGGGGCGGGGCGACGAGGATGGGTGGCGTCGACTCGCGGGCCCTTGTGCGAGCAGTGCGAGCGCACGCCCGCAGAGCCCCAGGGCTGCGGAGGCATGCTCGCGAGGGGAGCGGCGGGTGACCTTACAGCAGTCTACGTTTCGGGGCTTCGCCAACGCTGTCGATCCCACGCCGGCTGAGCTGCGCGCCTGGGCTTATCAGCCCGACTCGGTGCCGCTACAGACGATGCCGCAGGACTGGGACCTGCTCGTGTCGGGTGACCGGCTGATCGGCACCCTCTTCGACCTTGCCATGGACCGCTCGTGCCCGGCCCGCCGCTTCGCGCTGCACTGCCTGTACATCTACGCGGCCGACGGCATCCGCACCAACTTCCGCGCCCACCCCAAGCGGCGGCTGCGCAAGCTGGTGGAGCAGGCCGAGGAGTATGGCGACGAGCTGATGGTCACCTGGGCGCACAACAGTCGCATGCTGCTCGCCAAGCCGGACCTCTTCGACTACCACGACTGGTGCGAGGGCGGCCTGGTGCGCCAGTCCCGCCGCCTGGCCTGATCCAGCCACACACGCGGTCCCGCCCAGCGGACTGATCCGTTCTGACGCGGAAAGACAGTCGGATCCGGACAAAAGACGGGCGGGGATCCCCCGTGGATCCCCGCCCGCGCGCTGTCGCCATTCGCGCCGGCAAGCTCAGCGGTTCGACTTGCCGTCCATCTTGTCGATGTAGCCAGACGCGGCGTCCTGAGCCTTGTCGACCTGACCGGAGTACTTGCCGCCGGTCTTCTCGTCGATCTTGTCGCCGGCCTTCTCGACGCCTTTCTTGACCCGCTCGCCATCGACTTTGTCGATGGCCTGTTCAGCCTTGTTTTTGAAAGAATCGGCGATCCCCATTGACCCCTCCTCTGCCTTGCCTTTGGCCCGGAATGTGCAATCCAAGCCAAAGGTCACGTTAGTCGACAGAAACCGCCTGCGCTGCGAAAACGCGGATCCGGGGTGATTAGGAGGAGCGGCGAGGTCGCCATACGACCAACGCGTTGGACGTACGGGTCATCGGTACAAGGTCACCCCGGCGGGGGTACGTGCCGGCCTCGTACTCGGCCAGCCGCTGGTAGGCCTCACCCAGTGCGGCCTCCAGCTCGCTCACCCGCTCCTGCAACTCGGCGACGAGCTGCTCGAGCCCGATGATCCGCTTGATGCCGGCGAGGTTGACACCGTCTTCCTGGCTCAGCCGCTGCACCTCGCGGAGCAGCGCCACGTCACGTGCGCTGTACCGCCGGCCGCCACCGGTCGCCCGGCCGGGCTGCACGAGCCCCAGCCGGTCGTACTGCCGGAGGGTCTGCGGATGCATGCCGGCCAGCCGTGCCGCCACCGAGATGATCAACACCTTCGCGTCGGAGGCGGCTTCGACGGTAATCGTGAACTCCTCTTCCACCACGGCTCACCTCCTAATGTGGTCAACCATATCGACGCACCCGCGCGTCCAACTGTTCCCGAGAAGCGGGTGCGATCTCGGCGGCCAGCGTTTCCATCGCGTCGCGGGCCTTGTCGGTCAGGTCCTTCGGTACTTCGATCTCGACGGTGACCAGCAGGTCTCCGACCTTGCCGTCGCGCCGCACGACGCCCTTGCCGCGGGCCCGGAGCGTGCGCCCGCTGGGCGTGCCCGGCGGCACCCGCAGCGTCACGGCGCCGTCCATCGTGGGCACCCGGAGGTCGGTCCCGAGGACCGCTTCCGGGACGGTGATCGGCACGGTGAGCGTGAGATCGTCGCCCGTCCGCCCGAACAGGTCGTCCCGGCGGACCTTGACCAGCACGTACAGGTCGCCGGAGGGCCCACCCCGCTCGCCCGGCTCACCCCGCCCGGCCAGCCGGATGCGCTGGCCGTCGGCGACCCCCGCCGGGAAGCGGACGTTGATCGTGCGGCTCTTGGTTACCCCGCCGGTGCCCTGGCACTCGGGGCACTTCTCGTCGACGATCGAGCCGACGCCCTGGCACTCACGGCACGGCTCGGAAAAGCTGAACGACCCCTGGTTGCGGGTCACCAGGCCGGAGCCGAGGCACACCGGGCAGGCGCGCGGCTCGGTACCGGGCTTGGCGCCATTGCCGTGGCAGGTGTCGCAGACGCCCGGCGAGCGGAGAGACAGCGGCAACGTGACGCCGCGTACGGCATCGCCGAAGTCGAGCACGACCTCTGCCTCGACGTCACGACCACGCGCCGGCCCGCGGGTACGCGTCGGGCCGGCACCGCCGCCGCCCGAGAAGATCGAGCTGAAGAGGTCGGAGAATCCGGCACCGCCGAACCGGCGGTCGCCGGCACCCGCGCCCGCGCCCTGGAACCCGCCGAAGAGATCGGACGGATCGAACCCACCGCGTGCGTTGCGCCGGAACTGGCCCGACCCGAACAGCGCGCGCATCTCGTCGTACTCCTTGCGCTTGCGCTCGTCGGAGAGCACGGAGTACGCCTCGGAGACCGCCTTGAAGCGGTCCTCGGAGCTGGTGTTGCCGGGGTTGTGGTCGGGGTGCAGCTCGCGGGCGAGCTTTCGGTACGCCTTCTTGATCTCCTCGGAGGAGGCGGACTTCGGTACCCCTAGGACGGCGTAAAAGTCCTTCTCCAGCCAGTCCTTTGAACTCACTCGCTCCTCCGTATTTGCTACCGATCAGGGAGTCGGTGCGGGGCTCGCTCTTCGTGCCGCCACACCAACTCCCTGATCAGCTGAGGGGTGTTATTCGGGGTCGGCTACCGCTACGAGCGCCGCCCGCAGAAGGCGATCGCTCAGGAGGTAGCCGCGGCGCATGACCTCGACGCAGGTGGGCTCGGTGACGTCGGACGAGGTGCGGTGCGCGACCGCCTCGTGCCGGGTCGGGTCGAAGGGATCGCCCTTCTCACCAAAGGCGCTCAGCCCGAACTTGCCCAGCGCCGCGACGAGTTGCTCGGCCACCGCGGCGAAGGGACCCACCAGGTCGCCGTGCTCGCGGGCCCGGTCGAGGTCGTCGAGCACCGGCAGGAGCGCGGTGATCACCAGGCCGGTGGACTGCTCCGCCTGTACGCCCCGGTCGCGGTCGACCCGCTTGCGGTAGTTGGCGTACTCCGCGGTGACCCGCTGGAGGTCGCGCGTACGCTCCTCCAGCTCGCCTCGCAGTGCCTCCAGCTCGGCGCCCAGCGGCGCGCCCACCCCGGTCGGCTCGGCCTTGTCCGCCGCCGGCTTGGCCGCGGTGGACGCCTCCTCGTCCGGCTCTGGTGCAGCGTGGCTGGGCTTGCGCTCCTTCTCGGCCGCGCCGTCCGCCGCCGCGGTGTCCTTCGTGGCCTCGGCCGGCGCCTCGTCGGTCTTGTCCGAGGCAGCGGTTTCGGCCTCGGTCGCCTTGCCGCCGGACGGATCTATCTTCCGCTTGTCACGGATGACGACCCGCTCTGCGGCCTGGTCATCGTCTCGTGCAGAGCTCACTTCTTGTCGTCCTCGTCAACGATCTCGGCGTCAACCACGTCGTCCTGCTTCGCGCTGCCGGCACCGGCAGCACCCGTCGCACCCGCACCCGGGTTGGCACCAGCGTCACCGGGGCCGGCCTGCTCGGCCTGCTGCGCGTAGAGGAGCGAGCCGGCCTGCTGCGAGACCGTGGCCAGCTTCTCGTGGGCACCCTTGATCTTCTCGATGTCGCTGCCACCGAGCGCGGCACGCAGGTCACCCAGCGCCTCGCTGATCTGGTCCCTGGATTCGGCCGGCAGCTTGTCGCCGCTCTCCGCCAGGAACTTCTCGGTCTGCCACTGGAGCTGCTCGGCGAGGTTGCGGGTCTCCGCCTCCTCGCGCCGCTGCTTGTCTTCGTCGGCGTGCTCCTGGGCGTCGCGCATCATCCGGTCGATGTCGTCCTTCGGCAGCGCCGAGCCACCGGTGATCGTCATCGACTGCTCCTTGCCGGTGCCCAGGTCCTTGGCGTTGACGTGGACGATGCCGTTGGCGTCGATGTCGAAGGTGACCTCGATCTGCGGCACGCCCCGCGGCGCCGGCGGCAGGCCGGTCAGCTCGAAGGTGCCGAGCTTCTTGTTGTACGCCGCGATCTCGCGCTCACCCTGGAACACCTGGATCAGCACCGAGGGCTGGTTGTCGTCAGCCGTGGTGAAGACCTCGGAGCGCTTGGTCGGGATCGTCGTGTTGCGCTCGATGAGCTTGGTGAAGATGCCGCCCTTGGTCTCGATGCCCAGGCTCAGCGGCGTCACGTCGAGCAGCAGGACGTCCTTGACCTCGCCCTTGAGCACACCGGCCTGCAGCGCGGCACCGACGGCCACGACCTCGTCCGGGTTGACGCCCTTGTTGGCCTCCCGGCCGATCAGCTGCTTGACCAGCTCGGAGACGGCCGGCATACGGGTCGAGCCACCGACCAGGATCACGTGGTCGACGTCGGCCACCTTCACACCGGCGTCCTTGATCGCCTGCTCGAACGGGCCCTTGCAGCGGTCCAGCAGGTCCTGCGTCATCCGCTGGAACTCGGCCCGGGTCAGGTTGACGTCGAGGTGCAGCGGCGCGGACGGGCTGCCGTCGGAGCCGGCCGGGCCGGCCGTGATGTACGGCAGGTTGATGCTCGTCGTGGTGGCCGCGGACAGCTCGATCTTGGCCTTCTCGGCGGCCTCCTTGAGCCGCTGCATGGCCATCTTGTCCTGCGACAGGTCGACGCCGTGCTGACCACGGAACGTCTTGACCAGGTGGTCGATGACCCGCTCGTCCCAGTCGTCGCCACCGAGGTGGTTGTCACCGCTGGTGGACTTCACCTCGATGACGCCCTCGCCGAGCTCCAGCAGCGACACGTCGAACGTGCCACCACCGAGGTCGAAGACCAGGACCGTCTGCTCCTTGGTGCCCTTGTCCAGCCCGTAGGCCAAGGCGGCCGCGGTGGGCTCGTTGACGATCCGCAGGACGTTGAAACCGGCGATCTCGCCGGCCTCCTTGGTGGCGGTGCGCTGGGCGTCGTTGAAATACGCCGGGACGGTGATCACCGCGTCGGTGATGCGCTCACCGAGGTAGGACTCCGCGTCCCGCTTGAGCTTCATGAGCACCCGCGCGGAGATTTCCTGCGGGGTGTACTTTTTACCATCGATGTCGATGGTCCAGTTGGAGCCCATCTCCCGCTTGACCGAACGAATCGTCCGGTCGGGGTTGGTCACCGCCTGACGCTTAGCGACCTCACCGACGAGCACCTCACCGTTACGGGCGAACGCGACGATCGACGGCGTGGTGCGCGATCCCTCAGCGTTCGCGATCACAGTGGGCTCGCCACCCTCGAGCACGCTAACCACGGAGTTCGTAGTGCCGAGGTCGATGCCGACCGCACGTGCCATGTTCACTTCCCTCGCTTCTGATATGAGTCCTTGTGTCAAGTTGAGTGGACCGGACTCAATAGTGCCACGGCGTCGGCCAGCGTCAAGTTAGAGGTTGAGCCCGTCACGCGCAAGGTTAGCGGGGCACCTAGATCCTGATGAATCGACCGCGCGACACCTGGCCGGCCCGAAACGGGTCAAAGGCGCGCGGAAGCCACACGGTTCTAGTTGTCTGCGATGCCTGGATCGGGCAGTCTTTACCCGTGACGTCGCACGGTGACATGCCGGCGGGCAGATCTGGCACACCTACCGTGACCCCCACTGAGCCGCCGGACAAGCCGGAGCCGGGGCCTGAGCAGGGCACCGGCGCCGCGCCTGACGCTGAGCAAGGGACGTCACAGCCGACCGAGTCCGCTCCGGACCAGAGCGAGACCGAAGCAGAGGGTAACGCCGCAGGTCCGGACAAAGACCCGAAGACCGCAGACAACGACATAAACCCGACGGCAGACGCGGCTGAGCCAGCTATCGAGGCTGCACAGCCACCCCCGGCCACGGCCGACACGGCGCCGCCCGACGAAGCCAGCGCGGAGCCTGCCGCCGAGGACCTCTCCCCGGCGGCGAGTGACCCCGCCCCGACGCTCACCGCCTTCGCGGCCAAAAACCAGCGGGCCAGCGAGCCCGTGTTCAAGGTCCAGCTCGCCGGGTCGGCACCGGCCTCGGGCGCCCGGCCCAAAGCGCCGGCGGACCCGCCCGACGACGCCGGCGCGGAGATCGTCTCGGCACTGCGCCGGCTCCGGTCCGCGATCGTCGGCTCGGCGTACCCGCTGGTCCTGCCCTCCGCGGAGGACGCCCGCGACGAGAGCGCGGCCCTCCTCGCGCAGCTCGACGACTACCTGCTTCCCCGCCTGGCGCGGCTGGACGCCCCGCTGCTCGTCGTGGTCGGCGGCTCTACCGGCGCGGGCAAGTCCACACTGGTCAACAGCTTCGTACGGGTACCGGTGAGCCCTGCCGGGGTCCTGCGGCCGACCACGCGCACGCCGGTACTTGTCTGCAACCCGGCTGACATCCAGTGGTTCCGCCGCGGCGAGCTGCTGCCCGGGCTGACCCGTACCACAGAGGCGTCCGCCGACCCGAACTCGCTCCAGATCGTCGCCGCACCCGCGCTCGCGCCTGGGCTGGCATTCCTCGACGCGCCCGACATCGACTCGGTCGTGGACGCCAACCGTGCCCTCGCCGCACAACTGCTGGCCGCCGCCGACCTCTGGCTTTTCGTCACGACCGCCGCCCGGTACGCGGACGCGGTGCCGTGGGAGCTGCTACAGACCGCGCGCTTCCGGGGCACGGTCACCGCGCTGCTGCTCGACCGGGTGCCGCCCGAGGCCACCGACGAGATCACCGCCCACCTCTTGGAGATGCTCTCCATCCACGGCCTCGGTACCGCCCCGCTCTTCGTGCTCCCGGAGACCCTTGTAGACCGTCAGGGCCTGTTGCCGGAGCGGGTGACGGCGCCGCTGCGCGAGTGGTTCGTGCGGATCGCCACCGACGCGGCCACTCGCGCCGCGGTGGTACGCCAGACGCTCGACGGGGCTCTCGCCGCGCTCGTGCCGGCGGTGGAAGGGCTCGCGGCGGCCGCGGACGAGCAGGTCACCACGGCCGATTCGCTGGACGAGCGGGTGCGGACCGCGTACCGGACCGGTCGCCGCACGTTCTCGCAGGGCGTTCAGGACGGGCGGCTGCTGCGCGGCGAGGTGCTCGCGCGGTGGCAGGAGTTCATCGGTACCGGCGAGCTTTTTCGCACGCTGGAGGCGCGGGTGGGGCGGCTGCGGGATCGCATCGTGGCCGCGGTCACCGGTCGCCCCCAGCCGGGAGGCGAGCTGAAGTCGGCGATCGAGGCAAACCTTGTGACGCTCATCCGGAGTGCGGCGGCGGATGCGGCCGATACGGCGTACACGAGCTGGCAGGCACACCCAGCTGGCGTCGCCCTGCTCGAGCCGTCGCTCGGCCGGTCCAGCCCCGACCTGCCGGAACGGGCCGAGCGGCTGGTCCGCGACTGGCAGCGCGGCGTGCTCGAGCTGATCCGGCAGGAGGCGGGGCACAAGCGCAGCACCGCCCGGGGCGCCGCGTACGCGGTGAACGCCACCGGGCTGCTCGTCATGGTCGGGGTGTTCGCCTCGACCGCGTTCATCCCCACAGGTGCGGAGGTGGCGGTGGCCGGCGGCACCTCGGTCGCGGCGCAGAAGGTACTCGAAGCGATCTTCGGTGACCAGGCCATCCGGGCGCTGGCCACGAAGGCCCGTGAAGACCTGATCTCGCGCACCAACGCGCTGCTCGACGCGGAGGCCGGGCGCTACGCCGACCGCCTCATCGCGGCCGGGATCAGCGCCGACCCGGGCAAGGACCTGCGCGACGCGGTAGCCCTGGTCGAGTACACGCGGGCGAAAGCGCAGCTGACCGGCGGCACCGGCCTGGCCCTGCCGGGGGTGGGGGCGTGACTCTCCTGAGTAGGTTGCGCGGCGAGGAGCAGATCGACGCGGACCGGCTCGTCGAGCGGGTCGACGCGATCGACCGGTTCGTCCACGTGGTTGCCGGCCAGCTGCCCGAGCAGCGGCTGATCGGAGCGCACACGGTGGTCGAGCGGGCCGGTGCCCGCCTCGCGCTCTCCCGCGACCACACCGTCGTGGCGCTCGCCGGCGCCACCGGCAGCGGCAAGTCCAGCCTCTTCAACGCACTGGCCCGGCTCGACCTCTCGCCCGTGGGCGTACGCCGCCCGACGACCGGCATGGCTCACGCCTGTGTGTGGGGCAACCTCCAGGGCGCCAACCGGCTGCTCGACTGGGTGGGCGTGCTGCCGCGGCACCGGTTCATCCGGGAGAGCGCGCTCGACGGCAACGACGAGGCCGCGCTGCGCGGGCTGGTGCTGCTCGACCTGCCCGACTTCGACTCGGTGGAGCGCTCGCACCGGCTGGAGGTCGACCGGCTCCTCGGCCTTGTCGACCTCGTGGTGTGGGTTGTCGACCCGCAGAAGTACGCCGACCGGGTGGTGCACACGCGCTACCTCCAGGCGTTCCACAACCACAAGGACGTCACGGTCGTGGTGCTCAACCAGGCCGACCGGCTGCCCCGGCCGAGGTCACGCGGGTCCTCGACGACCTGCGCAAGCTGCTCGACGCCGACGACCTCGACGGCGTGCCGCTGCTGGCCACGGCCGCGCTGCACCAGCCGGCGATCGCCGATCTACGCGGCCTGCTGGAGCACACCGTCGCCGAGCGCCAAGCCTCGCTGCGGCGCCTCTCCGGCGACCTCGACACCGTCGTCGACCAGCTGTCCGATGTGGTCGGACCGGCGGTGGCCGAGGACGAGATCGACCGCGACACGGTGCACGGGTTGACCGACGCGTTGTCAGTGGCCGCAGGCGTGCCGGCGGTGGCCGAGGCGACCGAGCGGGCGTACCAGCACCGGGCCGCCCAGGCCACCGGCTGGCCGGTCGTGCGCGGCTGGCGGCGGCTGCGGGCCGACCCGCTGCGCAGCCTGCACCTGCCGGAGGGGCCGGTGGATCCGAGCACTCCGGTCGGCACCACCTCGGTCCCCGACCCGGACTCCGCCCGGCGCGCCGCGGTCAGCCTCGCCGTCCGCTCGGTCGCCGACCGCGCCGCGGGGCCCCTGCCCGCGCCCTGGGCGACCGCGGTCAACACGGCGGCCCGCTCGCGGCTGCGCGACGTACCCGACGCGCTCGACCAGGCGGTGGCGCGTACAAACCTGCACATGGATCACAGCCCCAGCTGGTGGCGGGCGGTCAACGGGCTCCAGTGGCTGGTGACAGTCGCCGCGGTGGCTGGGCTGCTCTGGCTGGTCGCTGGGTACGCCCTGCGCGTGCTCGGCCTTCCGCCGCTCGACTACCCCAAGGTCGGCGCGGTACCGCTGCCCACCGTGATGCTCCTCGGTGGTCTCCTGGTCGGGCTGCTGGTCGGCGTGCTCGTGCGCCCGCTGATCCGCCAGGCCTCCCGGCGGGCCCGGCGGCGTGCGGAGAATCGCCTGCGTACGGGGGTCGCCGAGGTGGCCCGCGAGTACATCGTCGCGCCGGTCCGGGCGGTCCTGCACTCGTACGCCGAGGCGCGGGAGGCTCTCGAGTCCGCCCGGTCATGAGGTCCGGTCTCGTCCGCGGTGGGCTCGTGTTCCTCGCCGTGCTGCACCTGTCCTGGGGGTCCCGGCGACGGTCGCGCCGCGGTGGTTCTACGACACGTTCCCGGGGCTGGGGCACGCGTGGACGGCCGCGTACCCGCCGTACAACGTGCACCTGGTCACAGACCTCGGAGCGACGTTCACCGCATTCGGCGTACTCCTGCTGCTGGCGGCGTGGCTCGCGGACCGCAAGGTGACCGCGGTCGTGCTGTGCGGGGTGCTCGTCTTCTCCTCCCTCCACCTGGCCTTTCACCTGCGTAACCACGGTGAGCTGGGCGGCGTGGACCTGGTGGCGAGCCTCGCCGCGCTGCTGACGGGCGTAGTTCTACCGGCGGCGCTTTTGGTATTGGATCGGCGAAAGCGGGCGTAGGGTCTGGCACATGGCCACGCCACAGACTCCATACGATGCGGTGCTCCGGGCCGCGCGGGACGTGACCAAGCTGGACTGCGCGCTCGACGCCGAGATGCTCGGGACCGCCCTGCTGGGCAGCGTCTACGCCATCGCCGAAGACGACCGCGCCGGCGCGGTACGCGACTTCGTGAGCGCGTTTCTGGCTGCCACGTCACGCCGCCGCACCGCCGCGGCGACCACAATCCGGGAGATCTTCGCGACGCTCGTGCCCGAGGCCCCCGGCGCCGCGACCGTCAAGCGGGGAGCGCAAGCGCCGTCGTGGGCCGACCAGCTGGGCCGGGTGCGCCTGACCGGCACGTACGCGTACGGCGACGTATGGGGTGACCAGACCTCCTACCTGGCCACCTTCGCCTACGACGACCGCGACTCCGGCGGGCCCGAGCACGCCGTGGTCGCCCTGGTCGACCACAACATCGGCATCACGAAGGACGTCTTCGTGGGCGGGCCGGCGGAGCGCATCCTTGGTCAGGTGCGCGACATGTGCGCGGGCGACGAGCTGACCTGGTTTCGCGAGGAGGACCCGCGCCGGCTGCGCGGCGAGGTCGCCCGCCACCTGCGGATCACCGACGGCCTGACCAACTTGCCGGAAGAGGGCTCGCTCGCCACCGACCGCGCGCTCGCCGGCGCACGGCTGGCCCTGCTGCCCGCGCCCGCGCTCGCCGCGGTGCCGGCCGAGCCCGAGCCGCCCTCGTCCGACGAGCGCACCCGGCTCGTACGGCGCTTTCTCGAGTCGCCCGAGGCCGCCCGCTTCGGCCTTGCCGAGGTGCCCGAGGCCGAGCTGCCGTCGCTGCACTTCTGCCTCAGCCTGATCTTCGACCACACCGACACGTTTCCGGATCCGGACCCGATGCGCTGGAGCCCGGCGGTGGTCGGCCTCTTCCTGCTCGACTGGGTGCACCGGCGGGCGGTGCTGGACATGGACGACGCGGCGATGCTGCCCCGGGTGGTGCGGGCTTGGGCGGCGTACGCCAATCGCCAGCGGGGCCTGCCTGCGCCAGCCGCAGAGCGCACAGACGCGGCGGTCGAGGAGATGGTCCCGGAGTTCGTCCGGCTCTACACGACCGGCGAGCGGCGCAGCCCCGCCACGGCGGCGGTGGCCCAGTTGATCGCGGATGGCATCGACCCCAGCGACCCGGCCGCGCTGGAAGCCTGGATCGAGGCCAACCGCGACGACCTCAGCTGACGCTGGGCAGCCCGGTCGGCGGTACCACGGACGGGGTGACCGACTGGGACGCCGACGGCGGCAGCGGCAGGTACGGCGGGGTCGGCAGCGTCGGCCTGACGATGACCGGGGCCGCGGCGACGGCGTCGGCGAAGGGGACGGCGAGGGCGTGGCCGGCGGCTGAGTCGGCCTCACAGGCTCGGTCGGCTTCACCGGCTCGCCCGCCGGTGGCGTCGCGGGCGCCGGCGCCGACTCGGTGGGCCGTGCCGGGCGCGCGGCCTTTCGTACCCTCCGGCGCTCCTGGCGCTCCCGGAACTCCCGCTTGGGCGCCGTCGCGCGCAACTGCTCGGCCACGCCCGCCGACAACGGCACCTCGGCTGTCAGGGCGGGCGGCGGGAGCGGTGGCACGACCACCGGCCCCTCCGAGGGCGGCGGGATGAACGGTGTGGTGCCGCCGCTGGCGTCGACCGAGTCGCCGACGTTCGCCGAGCCGGTGCTGATGGCTGCGATGATCGGCAGCGACGACATGGTCGCCAGCATGACCACGATCACCGTGTATCGCCTGGTGGGACCCGCCAAGCCTGCCGCCCGGTGCACCCCGGCGACCCGCCGGTCCGCGACGTGCGTGCCGCCCGCCCGCCGGTGGCGGACGAGCAGTGGCACCGGGCAGTCCCCGGGTTCCAGCACGACCGAAGCTCCTTTGCGTCAAGTCCTCACACAGGGTGGCCCAAGCCGACACACAGCGCCACCGTCTGTCAGCGTGTCAATGTGCCAACTTTCCGGCACAATCCGGCTAATCCCCTCCCCGGCATCGGACTTGATGCACTGCCAACGCGTTGATCAACAATGCGGAGAAACGCCACTACCAGGCAGGTCACTAGAGACAGCCGCCGGTTTTGAGGTGGCTCTATAGAGAGGCTCCTCACCTCTGCGAATATGGACCCGACGGCACCGCCCCCGTAGTCTCCGCGCAGCCGGTGATCACGAGGCGGGCCGCCTCGCCGCGCGGCAACCCACACCCGGGCTAAACGTGGCGAAGGAGCCGCGCGGTCCGGGACACCCCCGGCAGCCGCACCGACAACAGGGAGAGACGGATGGCGAAGGGCGACCGCGGAGCTCCAGCCCGCGGCAAGGAGGTTGCCGGCGAACCAGCGCCGGATTTCGTCCAGTTACTCACCCCAGACGGGGAGCGGATCGACAAGTCGGTCGGCGCCGACGGCGTCGAGTACACGATCGACCTCACCGACGAGGAGTACCGGGGGCTCTACCGCGACCTTGTGGTCATCCGCCGCCTGGACGCCGAGGCCACCGCCCTCCAGCGCCAGGGCGAGCTGGGCATCTGGGCCAGCCTGCTCGGCCAGGAGGCGGCCCAGGTGGGCTCCGGGCGGGCGCTGCGGCCGCAGGACATGGCGTTCCCCACCTACCGGGAGCACGGTGTGCTCTACTGCCGGGGCATCGACCCGATCCTGCCGCTCAGCCTCTACCGCGGCGTCGACCAGGGCGCGTGGGACCCGGCCGAGTTCAAGGTCAACATGTACACGATCGTGATCGGCGCGCAGACGCTGCACGCGACTGGGTACGCGATGGGCATCACCAAGGACGGCAAGGTCGGCGGCGATGACGGCGAGGCCGTGATCTGCTACTTCGGCGACGGCGCCACCTCACAGGGCGACGTCAACGAGGCGTTCATCTGGTCCAGCGTCTTCCACGCCCCGATCGTCTTCTTCTGCCAGAACAACCAGTACGCCATCTCGGAGCCGATCGAGAAGCAGACCCGCATTCCCCTCTACCGGCGGGCGGACGGCTTCGGCTTCCCTGGGCTGCGGGTCGACGGCAACGACGTGCTCGCCACGTACGCGGTGACCCGGACGGCGCTCGACAACGCCCGCCACGGCCAGGGCCCGACGCTGATCGAGGCGTACACGTACCGGATGGGCGCGCACACCACCACCGACGACCCGACCCGCTACCGCGTCGCGAGCGAGGTCGAGGAGTGGCAGGCCAGGGACCCGATCGCCCGGGTGCGAGCGTTCGTGGAGAAGCAGCAGATCGCCGACGCGGCCTTCATCGCCGAGGTGGACGAGCAGGCCAAGCAGGAGGCGCTCCAGCTGCGCGAGCGGGTGCTCGCCATGCCCGACCCGCACCCACTGACCCTCTTCGACCACGTCTACCCGAATGGCTCGCCAGTGGTCGACGCCCAGCGCGAGCGGTACGCCGAGTACCTGGACTCGTTCGAGGGGAGTGCGCACTGATGGCCGAGAAGCTCACGATTGGCAAGGCGCTCAACGCGGGCCTTCGCCGTGCTTTGGAGCAGGACCCCAAGGTGCTCATCATGGGCGAGGACGTGGGCAAGCTGGGCGGCGTCTTCCGGATCACCGACGGCCTCCAGAAGGACTTCGGCGAGGACCGGGTCATCGACACGCCGCTGGCCGAGTCAGGCATCATCGGCACCGCGGTGGGCCTCGCGATCCGCGGCTACCGGCCGGTGTGCGAGATCCAGTTCGACGGCTTCGTCTACCCGGCGTACGACCAGATCGTCTCCCAGGTCGCCAAGATGCACTTCCGGTCCCAGGGCAAGGTCAAGGTGCCCATGGTGATCCGCATCCCGTTCGGCGGGGGCATCGGCGCGGTCGAGCACCACTCCGAGTCGCCCGAGGCGTACTTCGCGCACACCGCCGGCCTCAAGGTCGTGGCGTGCAGCTCGCCGCAGGACGCGTACACGATGATCCAGCAGGCCATCGCCTCCGACGACCCGATCGTGTTCCTGGAGCCCAAGCGGCGCTACCACGAGAAGGGCGAGGTAGACACAGAGGCGACGTACCCGCTGCACGCCTCGCGCCGCGTCCGCCCCGGCACCGACGCGACCGTGCTGGCGTACGGGCCCATGGTCCGAACCGCCCTCGACGCGGCGACCGCCGCCCAGGAGGACGGCCGCGACCTGGAGGTCTTCGACCTGCGTACGCTGTCGCCGCTCGACCTCGAGCCGGTGTTCGAGTCGGTACGCCGCACCGGGCGGTGTGTGATCGTGCACGAGGCTCCCAGCAACGTTGGGCTCGGCGCGGAGATCGCCGCTCGCATCACCGAGGAGTGCTTCTACTCGCTGGAGGCTCCGGTGCTGCGGGTGACCGGCTTCGACACGCCGTACCCGGCCGCGCGGCTGGAGGAGGACTACCTGCCCGACCTCGACCGGGTGCTCGACGCCGTCGACCGCACTTTCGGCTGGTGAGCGGCATGTCGCGGATCAAGGAGTTCCCCCTGCCCGACCTCGGTGAGGGCCTTGTCGAGGGCGAGATCCTCAAGTGGCTCGTCGCCGTGGGCGACACCATCGAGCTCAACCAGCCGATCGTCGAGGTCGAGACGGCCAAGGCCGCCGTCGAGATCCCGGCGAAGTGGGCCGGCAAGGTCCACGCCATCCACCACGAGGAAGGCACGACGGTCGAGGTCGGCGTGCCGATCATCTCGATCGACACCGACCCCGGCGCCGGCGAGCCGGCCGAGCCGGAGCGCACCCCGGTCCTGGTGGGTTACGGCCCGCGGACGGGTGCGGCGTCGCGTCGCCCCCGAAGGACAAATGGGAGTACGGCCGCCGTCTCCCCGCCTCCAGTGGTGGTTGCTCCCGCTCCCCCGCCGCCGCCACCGGTCGTCGAGGCTCCTGCGCCTCCGGCGCGTGCCCTCGCCAAGCCGCCTGTCCGCAAGTTCGCCCGAGACTTGGGGGTGGACCTCACCGGCCTGGTCGGTACGGGTCCGCAAGGCTCGATCACGCGCGACGACGTGCAGGCAGCGGTGTCGGCTCCGGCCGCCGCCCCGGCTCTTGCGCCCGATTTTGCCGCTGGGCGCGAGCAGCGCATCCCGATCAAGGGCGTGCGCAAGCTCACGGCGGAAAACATGGTGTCCTCGGCGTTCACCGCGCCGCACGTCACGGTCTTCCTCACGATCGACATGACCCGGTCGATGGAGGCGCTCGACCGGCTGCGCGCGCTCCCCGAGTGGCGGGAGGTACGCATCTCCCCGCTGCTCCTGGTCGCCAAGGCGGTACTGCTGGCGGTCGGCCGTCACCCGTTGGTCAACTCGACGTGGGCGGGCGACGAGATCATCGTCAAGCAGTACGTAAACCTCGGCATCGCGGCCGCCACCGAGCGCGGGCTGATCGTCCCCAACATCAAGGACGCTGGGCGGCTCCCGCTGCGCGAGCTGGCCGACGCCATGACCGCGCTGGTGCAGACCGCCAAGTCGGGGCGTACGGCACCAGCCGACATGTCGGGCGGCACCTTCACGATCACGAACGTGGGCGTCTTCGGCGTCGACACCGGTACGCCGATCCTGCCGCCGGGCGAGTCGGCGATCCTCGCGTTCGGCGCGGTCCGGGCGGCGCCCTGGGTGCACGAGGGTGAGATCCGTGTGCGGCAAGTCACGACGCTCGGTCTCTCGTTCGACCACCGGATCATCGACGGCGAGCTGGGGGCGAAGTTCCTGCGTGACGTGGGTGCCTTCCTCACCGATCCGGAGGCAAGCCTCCTAGCCTGGACTTAGTTTATTAGGCGGGTGGCCCACCTCACCTCATAATCGTTGGCCACCCGCCCCTCTCCCGCGCTTCAATGAAAGCGAGCTACAGGGGGAGGGAATGCCATGAAGATGCTCGACCGCTATCGCAGCCACCGCGAGGCCACGCGTCGCGCTCGCGCCATCGAGCGCGCGCTTCGCCAGGCCAACTCGCCTGCCGTGCGCGACGAGATCCGCATCATCGCGCAGCGTCACTACGGGTAGTTTCACTACTCAGATTTACGGCCCGTCCGGTTTCACCGGGCGGGTCGTTGGCATGTGTACGGGCCACTTTGGGCATTCACAGGTCCTGAGACCGGGATTCCTCATGGCTGCGGGCGCCCGGTACGGTTGGCGGGGTCGTCGCCCACATACACGCACCCTCCGTCATCGATCGACCACCGGTGGCGGCGGAGCATGTGGAGGGTCGGCGACGTGCACGGCCGGCTTCGCCGGACCTCCCGGGTGGAGGCGGCGGGCCGAATGCGACGGAGGAGGCGCAAACATGACGTCCGAGGGCCCGCAGCACCCCGGCCACGAGCCGGACGACGCTGCGCGGGGCGCCAGCGGACCCGCGCCCCAGGCGCCGCACGACAGTGAGTGGGGCACCCAGTCTTGGGGTCCGCCGCCGGGCGGTGCTGAGGCCGCGCCCGCCCCGGCCTTCCCCGCCGGCTGGTCCCCCAGCCCGGGGCCTACCCGCCCCCACCGGCCACATACCCGCCGCCGCCCTCGCCGGCCGGACCGTCCGGCTCCAGTGGCTCGGCCTCCGTGCCCGGTGCCGGTGGCTCGGCCGCCGTCCCGCCGGGTGGCGCTTTCGGCGGTCCTCGTCCGCAGGGTTCCGCCTCCGTCCCGTCGGGCTCCGCTTCGGTGCCGCGTCCAGCCGCAGAGCCGGTCGGCCAGCCGCCTGAGGCCTGGTCACCCGCCGGTTCGTGGCCGCCTGCTCCGGCGGTACCGCCCTCGACCTTCCCCCCGCCGGCCCCGCCCGCGTCCGGGCCAAGCGCGGGTGGTTTCCCGCCGGGCTACCAGCCGGGCCTCGGCTTCCCCCACCCGACCTCCCGGCCGCCGGCTCGCCTCCCGAGGCGCCGACAAGTGGCGGCCGTGGTGACCTGCCCAAGCGCGAGCCCGGCCGGTACGAGCCACCCTTCGAGCCGATGTCCCGCGAGGCGGCCTTCGGCCCGGCCGCCCGCCCCGACCAGGGCGGCTTCTCGTCCGAGCGCGGGGGCTTCGGCGCTGACCGGGGTGGGTTCCGCCCCGATCAGCCCGACTTCGGCGCCGCGGAGCAAGGCGGCTTCGGCCGTGAGTCGGGCGGCGGCTTCGGCGCCGGGCAGGGCGGCTTCCCAACCCCCGACGATGCTGGCTTCGGCGGTGGACGCCCGGGGGCATCGGGCTTCGGCGCCAGCCCCGGCTTTGGCGGCGGCGTCGGTGACGACCAGGGCTTCAGCGCCAGCGGCGTAGACGAGCGCGGCTTCGGCAGCGAGCGCGGCTTCGGTGCTGGTGGCGCCGAGGAGCGCGGCTTTGGCGGCGGCGCTGCCGCTGACGAGCGGAGCTTTGGCGACCGGACCTTCGGCGGCGGTGCCGCTGACGAGCCGAGCTTTGGCGAGCGCGGCTTTGGTGGCGGTGCGGACGAGCGCACCTTCTTGGCCCGGCAGGCCGAGCGAGAGGGCTTCGGCCCCGCCGACGGCGCCCCGGCACGCGAGGGCTTTGGCCCCGCCGACGGTTTGCCCGCCCGCGAGGGCTTCGGGCCCGCCAGCGGCGACGACTTCAACCCAGGCGGTCGCGAGGGCTTCGGCGGCGCTGGCCGTGAAGGCTTCGGCGGCGCTGGCCGCGAGGGCTTCGGATCCGCCGGCCGTGAGGGCTTTGGACAGGCCGACCGCGACGGCGCAGGCGACCTCGGCTCCGGGCCGCAGGACGGAGGCTTCTCCTCCGGCCCTCGTGAGGGCGGTGGCTTCGGTGCCGCCTGGCCGAACGCATTCGACTCCGGCCGTCCCGGCCGCGCGGAGCCCCCAACCGGTACGAGGCACTGGGACGTCTCGACGGCGGTCCGGCCGAGCCCGACCGTGCGGAGGGCGGCGACCCGTCCTTCGACCGTGGCGGCGTGGGCAGTGCCGGATCGGCGGCATACCCGTCCGAGCGCGGCCGGTTCGAGTCCGGCGAGGGCGACTCCGGCTTCGACCGCGATCCGTACGGCCCAAGCGCCGGCGGCGGTGGTCGCGGCTTCCCCGAGGGCGGCGTCGACTTCGGCGCTCACGACCCGGGCGGCTTCCGGCCCGGCGGCTTCGAGCCCAGCCGCCCAGAGCGTGGGTTCGAGCCCGACCGCCCGGAGCACGGCGGGTTCGACGCCGGCCGCCCCGAGCACAGCGGCTTCGAGCCGGCGCGGGCCGACGCCGGTGGTTACGACCAGCCCCACTTCGGTGGAGGTCACCGCCAGCCGGAGCGCGAGGACACCCCGCCGCCGCGGCCCTTCGAGGGCCAGGAGGTGCGGATCCCGGGTGCCCACCTCGGCTCCCCGCCCCCGAGGAGTCGGGTGGCGGCCGCAGCCTGTTCGGCGTGGACGAGGACGCGCCGCCCGCGCGTGCCGAAGCGCCGCGTCCCAGCGGTGCCGCCTCGGTCCCGGGTGCCGGTCCCTTCGGCTCCAACGGCCACGAGTTCGGCCCGTTGCACCCGGACGGACCGCCGCCCGTGCCGCAGCCGCGTACGCCCGGGGTCGAGCCCAAGCCCGTATCGGCTAGCGCCTCGGTGCCCGTGGCCAGCCGCGTCACGCCACCCACTGAGCAGCCGATACCGCCGCAGGTGTCAGCACCCCAGCCCCGTGTGTACGGCCGGCCGGCGCCCGCCGACCCGGACGACGCCGCCCCGCCACCGCCGCCAGCACCGCCTCGCCAGGGCGGTGTGTCAGCCAGCGCGCGGGTAGCCCCGCCGCCGCCCAGTGGCCCGCCCGGCTCGCCGGTAGCCCCGTACTCCGAGCCCACCGGCGTCTTCTCTGGCGGCTCGCCGTATGGTGACGGCCCGCCTGGTAGCCCCGTCGCACCCGGCAGCCCGGTCGGCATCGGCAGCCCCGTGGGCCCGCCCCCCGGCAGCCCTGCCGGACCGATGGGTCCCAACCAGCCACCCCACGGCTTCGGTGCCGCGCCCGGCCCGACGACGTTCCCACCCTCGACCTACCCGCCGCCCCCGGCTGGCTTCGTGCCGCCGCAGGGCCCGCCCGGAGGATTCGAGCCGCCACACGGCCCACCTGGTGGATTCGAGCCGCCACACGGCCCGCCCGGAGGATTCGAGCCACCGTACGGCCCGCCGGGCGGTGGGTTCGGCGGACCGCAGGACCCGCCTGGGCCGCAGGGTGGGTTCAACCAGCCGCCCCACGGCACGTCCGCCTTCCCCACGGCAGGCTTCCCGCCGGGCCAACACCCAGGCGGTGGCAACGCCGGCTGGGGCGCGCCGCCAGACAACGAGCAGGACCGCTTCAACTCGTTCCAGCCGGAGCCGGCGGCGGCTTCGCCGGCCGCCAAGCCCGAGGGCGAGGCGGAAGCGCCGCCGAAGGAGCGCAACCTCCGCGTCTTCGTTCTCGTCGTGGTCGCCGCCCTCCTGCTGCTGGCCGTTCCGCTCGGCGCGGTGTGGGTCTTCACGCGCGGCTCGGATGGCGCCTTCAGCCCGGAGGTCGGCACCTGCGTCAAGCAGTCCGGCTCCACCGGCGCGATCGAGGCCCAGTGCAACGAGGCGGGCGCGTTCCGCGTGGAGTCCAAGGAGGACAGCGCCGACAAGTGCGCCGACAAGAGCCAGCCGCACATCGTGCTCGCCGGTAACGGCGGTCGAAACGAGGTGCTCTGCCTCAAGCCGGCAAGTGGCTGACCAGCGGGCCACCGGACGGCACGCCCGCGTACGCGCTCCTGAGCTGCGCGGGCGCGGCTGGCTCAACACCGGGGGCCGGCAGCTCAAGCTCGCCGACCTGCGCGGCAAGATCGTGCTGCTCGACTTCTGGACGTTCTGCTGCATCAACTGCCTGCACGTCCTCGACGAGCTGCGCTCCCTGGAGGAAAAGTACGGGGACGTGCTCGTGGTGATCGGCGTGCACTCGCCGAAGTTCGAGCACGAGCGGGACGCGGACGCACTCGCGGCCGCCGTCGAGCGGTACGGTGTCGGCCACCCGGTGCTCGACGACCCGGAGCTGGAGACCTGGCAGCAGTACGCGGCCAAGGCCTGGCCCACGCTCTCGGTGGTCGACCCGGAGGGGTACGTCGTCGCCTCGATGGCCGGCGAAGGGCACGCCGAAGGCCTAGGTCGGCTGATCGACGAGCTGATCACCACCCACGAGGCCAAGGGCACGCTGCACCGGGGCGACGGGCCGTACGTGCCACCCGCGGACGTGGCGACCACCCTGCGCTTCCCGGGCAAGGCACTCGTACTGCCCAGCGGCAACCTGCTCGTGTCCGACTCGGCACACCACTCCCTGGTCGAGCTCGGGCCCGACAACGAGACCCTCGTCCGGCGGATCGGCTCGGGTGAGCGCGGCCGGTCCGACGGTGGCCCGGAGGTGGCCGCCTTCTCCGAGCCGCAGGGCCTGTGCCTGCTCCCTGAGCGCGAGGCGGCCGTCGCCGGGTACCACGTGGTGGTCGCCGACACCGTCAACCACCTGCTCCGCGGCCTACGCCTGGACACCGGCGAGGTGACCACCATCGCCGGCACCGGCCGGCCCTGGCGCTCCACCGTGGACAACCACGCGCACGACGCCCTCGCCGCCGACCTCTCCTCGCCCTGGGATGTCGCCTGGTACGACGGCCGCGTGATCGTCGCGATGGCCGGCATCCACCAGCTGTGGTGGTTCGACCCGGTGAAGCGCACCACCGGCGTGTTCGCGGGCACCACCGTCGAGGCGCTCCGCGACGGCCCGATCCCCGATGTGTGGCTCGCGCAGCCATCTGGGCTATCGGCCGCTGGCGCGACGCTGTGGCTCGCCGACAGCGAGACCTCGGCCCTCCGCTACATCCGGGAGGGCGTGCTGCACACCGCCGTGGGGCAAGGGCTCTTCGACTTCGGACACATGGACGGGCCGGCGAGCCAGGCGCTGATGCAGCACCCGCTCGGGGTGTGCGGGCTGCCGGACGGCTCGGCGCTGGTGGCCGACACGTACAACGGCGCGGTACGCCACTACGACCCCACCACCGAAACGGTGTCCACAGTCGCCAGTGACCTCGCCGAGCCGAGCGACGTGGTGCTCACCGCCGACGGCGAGGTGCTGGTTGTCGAGTCGGGAGCCCACCGGATCGTACGGCTGGCACCCGGTGCCATCCCGCAGGCCGCGACCGTGGCCGGCGCACGTCACCGCACCGAGCGGCCGCCCACCGACCTCGCGCCTGGCGAGGTCACGCTCGACGTGGTCTTCACGCCCGCGCCGGGCAGAAGCTGGACGAGTCGTTCGGTCCCTCGACCCGGCTGGAGGTATCGGCCTCCCCGCCCGAGCTGCTGCTCGACGGCGGCGGCACGACCACCGAGCTCTCCCGCCGGCTGGTGCTCAACCCAGCCGTTTCCAAGGGCGTGCTCCAGGTGGTCGCCCAGGCCGCGACCTGCGACGCCGAGGCCGAGCACGCCGCGTGCCACCTCACCCGCCAGGACTGGGGCGTGCCGGTCAACGTCACCGACGCGGGAGCGGCCCGCCTACCCCTGATCCTCAGAGGGCTGGACGAAGGAAGCTAGCGCCAACCCCGCCTCCTCCAATGCGGCCCGCACTCCACGGGCCAGCGCCACCGCACCGGCCGTGTCGCCGTGCACGCAGATCGACTCGACCGGCAGGCGCAAGTCTGCGCCGTCGACGGTCCGCACCGTCGACTCCACCGCCATGCGTACCGCCCGCGCGGCCACGTCGTCGGGCGACTCCACCAACGCACCGGGCGAGGAGCGGGGCACCAGCCTCGCGCTCGCCTGGTACCCCCGATCGGCGAAGCCCTCGGCCACTGCTCGCAGCCCCGCACCCGTCGCGAGCTGGGCGAGCACTGAGCTGGGCGGGCACAGCACCGGTAGCGTGCGGTCGTAGCCGACCACGGCCGCGACCACGGCCGCCGCCTGGGCCTCGTCGATCGCCGCGGTGTTGTAGAGGGCGCCGTGCGGCTTCACGTACCGCACACGGGTCCCCGCCACCCGGCAAAAGCCGTCCAGCGCCCCGATCTGGTAGAGCACGTCGTCGCGCAGGTCGTCGAAGGCGTACGCGATATGCCTCCGCCCGAAGCCCGCCAGGTCCCGATAGCCGACCTGCGCACCCACCGCGACGCCCTTCTCCGCCGCGCCCGCGCAGACGCGCCGCATCGTGCCCGGGTCGCCGGCGTGGAAGCCGCAGGCCACGTTTGCCGAGGTGACCACGTCGAGCAGAGCGTCGTCGTCGCCGAGGCGCCAGGTGCCGAACCCCTCGCCCAGGTCAGCGTTCAGATCCATGGAACGTCACGGTAGTACCGGGTGCCGCCTGCGCGAGCGGTGTCACGTCATCGACCACGGCGATGACCGGGTATCCGCCGGTAGTGGGGTGATCGGCCAGGAAGATCAGCGGTTGGCCGCTCGCCGGCACCTGCACCGCGCCGAGCACCACGCCCTCGCTGGGCAGCTCCGCAGCCTCCGCGCGGGTCAGGGCCGCGCCGGTGAGTCGCGCGCCGACGCGGTTGCTGACCGGGCTCACCGTGTACGCCGTGCCGAGCAGCGCCGCCACTGCCTCCGGCGTGAACCAGTCGGCCCGCGGCCCTAGCGTGATCCGGAGTGCCAGCGAGGCGGGCGGCGGCTGCCACGGCACGAAGTCCACAGTGGATGGCGTCGCGGGCTCTCCCAGCGGCAGTCGGTCACCGTCCCGCAGCGGAGCCGGCCCAAGCCCGGAGAGCGTGTCCGTCGAACGGCTGCCGAGCACCGGCTCCACCGCGATCCCACCGCCCACCGCCAGGTACGAGCGCACCCCATGCACCACCCGCCCCGCCGTTACCACCGCACCCGCGGGTACCGGTACCGGCAGGCCGAACCCGGCTGGTCGCCCGTCCACCGAGAGCGGCGCGCTCGCCCCGGTCAGCGCCACCGTCCCGGCGGACCGCAGCCGCAGCGAACAACCACCCGCGGTCACCTCCAGCCCCGCCGCGTCCGGTGCGTTGCCCACCAGGCGGTTCGCGAGCCGCAACGCCGGTCCGTCCAGTGCACCCGCGCGCGGTACGCCCAAATGAGCGAAGCCCGGCCGGCCCAGGTCCTGGACGGTCGTCAGCGGGCCGGCTCGCAGTACCTCGATCACGCTGGGACCAGCCGCACACGGGTGCCGGGCGCGAGCAGAGCCGGCGGGTCGCGATCGATGTCGAAGAGGATCGCGTCAGTGCTCCCGACGAGCCGCCAACCACCCGGCGAGGCGGTGGGATAGATCCCGGCGTACTCGCCGGCCAGCGCGACCGAGCCGGCGGGCACGCGGGGGCGCGGGGTGTCGAGGCGTGGTACCGGCCAGGGCAGCCCGGTCAGGTATGCGAACCCGGGTGCGAAGCCACAGAACGCCACCCGCAGTTCCGTACCGGAGATGCGTTCCACCGCTTGGGACACCGGCACTTCCCACTCTGAAGCGACAGAGGCGAGGTCCGCGCCGTCGTACCGAACAATGATCTCGATGAGCGGGCCCTGCGCGGTGCCGGCGGCCGGCGGCGGCGCCCAGCCCGCGACCAGGCCGGCCGTTTCCGCGGGGTCGGCAAGGCCGTCGAGGAGCACGGTCCGGGCCCCTGGGACGATCTCGACGGCGGCCAGCTCTCCGCGCTCGCGACGGCGCCACAGCTCGGCGCGCCAGGCCTCCACCTCGGCGCCGTCCGCGCACTCGATCAGCAGGGCGCCAGCACCGGCGCGGCGGGTGTGCATGAGGTCATGGTGCCCGACTTCTCAGCTCTACTTGCAAGTAACCTACGGTGTCGTAACCTGGATTCCGTGACGGCTGAGGCACCTGTCCGGCTACGCCCGGTCGACGTAGGCAAGCCGCGCATGCGTGGCTGGCTGCATGCGTACGCGTTCTTCGTGGCCGCGATCTGCGGCGTCGTGCTCTGCTCGCTGGCCGCCGCACGGCCGGGCAACGCACCCCTGGTGAGCTGCGTGATCTACAGCCTCACGGTGTGCGGGCTATTCGGCACGAGCGCGATCTACCACCGGCGGGTGTGGTCACCGCGTGGCTTCCAGATCATGCGGCGCCTCGATCACTCCATGATCTTCATCTTCATCGCGGGGACCTACACGCCGTTCTGCGTGCTCCTGCTGCCGACCAAGCTCGCCACCATCCTGCTCGCGATCGTGTGGATCGGCGCCGTGGGTGGCGTCGCGCTCAAGCTTGTCTGGCCGCACGCACCACGCTGGGCCTCCGCGCCGCTGTACGTCGGGCTGGGCTGGGTCGCGATCGCCGTGCTGCCCGACATTGGTCGTCACGGCGGCGCGGCCGCGCTGGTGTTGCTGGTTGCGGGCGGCGTGGCGTACACGGTCGGTGCCGTCTTCTACGCGCTACGCCGCCCCAACCCGTGGCCGACGGTCTTCGGCCACCACGAGTTCTTTCACGCCTGCACACTGGTGGCCGCGCTGTGCCACCACATTGCGATCTACTTCGCGCTTTACTCGTAGAGTCGGCCGCTCGGAGGGCGCACTTCGCGCCGTTCCTCTACGACCCGCTCAGTCTGTACCGGTACGACCCGTTCTTGGATTGTTGGCTGCACCACGGTCGTGGTGCGCCGGCGGCTTTGCCAGAACCAGATGGTGAAGACGAGAAGGGCGACTCCGACGACCATGAGCACCCAGCCGACAACGTTGATATCGAGCCAACCGAGGTTGGCCTCGACCGCAAATGCCAAGATCGCACCCAACGCGATGAGGAAGATGCTTCCGCCGATACCCATAACGGTTGCTTACCCAGATGTTTAATGCCCCAATCAGGCAAGCTGTTACCCATGACGGAACGCACCCTCGTGCTGTTGCGCCACGCCAAGGCCGAGCGCCCCGTGGGCACCCCCGACATCGACCGGCCACTCACCGCGCGCGGCCACGGCGACGCTGCGGCGGCCGGCGCCTGGCTGGCCCGCCGCGACCTGCTGCCGGCCGAGGTCATCTGCTCGCCCTCGAAGAGGACCCGCCAGACCTGGCACGGCCTCGCCCTCGCACTCGGGTCCGGGCCCGAGGTCCGTTATGAGCCGATGGCGTACGGCGGGACGGCCAGTGAGCTGCTCGATCTCATCCGCGGCGCGGCCGAGGGCGCGGAGATCGTGCTGGTCGTCGGCCACAACCCGACGATCTCCGAGCTGTCCGTCCTGCTCGACCCGGCGGCGGTGCGCGACTCGGACGGCCTGCGGACGAGCGGGCTGGCGGTGCACCGTTTCGAGGGTACGTGGGCGGACTGCGAGCCTGGCAAGGCTTCGCTGGCGATCACGCACACGGCGCGGGGCTAGGGCCTGTTTGCCCGCTGTCGCGCCTGCGGCGGCCTCAGCCCGACGGTGACGGCGGCGGTGGCATTTCCGGCGGGATCGGAGGCTGCGAGCCGCCATCACCCGTTTGGTGGGAGAGCCGGTTTTCCTCGATCCACGAGCGGATGACCCGCCGCCGCCGATCCTTCCAGTACCACAAGGTCACGACGATCACGGCTACGCCAGCGAGGATGAGCACCACGCCGACCATGTCGATGTCGATCCAGAATGGATTCAAATTGATCGCGAACGCCAGCACGGCGCCCAGCGCGATCAGGAAGATCCCGCCGCTGATGCCCATCGCACCATTACAGCGTCCGTTATGGGCGATGCGCAGCAAAATGCCGGGCAGTGGCACATAGCGCACACTGCCCGGCTTGCCCGACTTTGGCCGCAGGCTTCACAGCCGCACGGCAGGGCTCAGAAGGCTTCCTCGGCCAGGTCCATCAGGTCGAGGTTGGTGGACTCGATGATCCGGCGGTCGGCGCCGATGCGCGGCAGTACCTCGTGCGCGAAGAACCGGGCCGCCGCGACCTTGCCCTCGTAGAAGGACTTGTCGGCGGCGGACGGCTGGCCGGCCAGCGCGCGCAGCGCCACCTCGGCCTGCCGCTGGAGCAGCCAGGCGATGATCAGGTCGCCGAGCGCGAGCAGCAGGCGCCGCGAGTTGAGCCCCACCTTGTACAGCGCGCGCGGCTCGCCGCCCTGCGCCTCGCCGAGCCACCCGGTCATCGTGCCGAGGATGTTCTGTAGCTCGGCCAGTGCCTTGCCCAGCGCCAGCCGCTCCTCCTTGAGCTGGCCGTTGCCTGCCTCGGTCTCCAGGAATGCCTGGATCTCAGCCGCCACGCTCATCAGTGCCGTACCGCCGTCCCTGACCACCTTGCGGAAGAACAGGTCGAGGCTCTGGATCGCGGTCGTGCCCTCGTACAGCGTGTCGATCTTCGAATCGCGGACGTACTGCTCAAGCGGGTAGTCCTGAAGGTAACCCGAGCCCCCGAAGGTCTGTAGCGACTCGTGGCCCAGCATCTCGTACGCCCGCTCGGAACCGACGCCCTTCACCAACGGGAGCAGCAGGTCGTTGATCCGCTTGGCGACCTTGGCGGTCTGCTCGTCACCGGCCGCTTCGGCGATGTTGATCCGGTCCTGCCAGCTCGCGGTGTACATGACCAGGGCCCGCAGCCCTTCGGCGTACGACTTCTGGAGCATGAGCGACCGACGCACGTCCGGGTGGTGCGTGATCCTCACACGGGCCGCGGTCTTGTCGTTCATCTGGAGCAGGTCGGCGCCCTGGACGCGCTCCTTCGCGTACTCCAGCGCGTTGAGGTAGCCGGTCGACAGGGTCGCGATCGCCTTGGTGCCGACCATCATCCGGGCGTACTCGATGATCAGGAACATCTGCCGGATGCCCTCGTGCACGCCGCCGAGGAGCCAGCCCTTGGCCGGGACCCCGTGCTCGCCGAAGGTCAGCTCGCAGGTCGTGGAGACCTTGAGGCCCATCTTGTGCTCGACGTTCGTGGCGAAGACACCGTTGCGCTCACCGAGCTCACCGGTCGTGGAGTCGAAGTGGAACTTCGGCACGATGAACAGCGACAGGCCCTTGGTGCCCGGGCCACCCGCCCCCTCGACGCCGACCGGACGGGCGAGCACGTAGTGGATGATGTTTCCCGAAAGGTCGTGCTCACCACTCGTGATGAACCGCTTCACACCCTCGATGTGGAAGCTGCCGTCCGGCTGCGGGATCGCCCGCGTGCGGCCGGCGCCCACGTCCGAGCCGGCGTCCGGCTCGGTGAGCACCATTGTCGAGGCCCAGCGCTTCTCGACGAAGAGCCTTGCCCACTCCTTCTGCTCGGGCGTGCCTTCGCGGTGGAGGGTGCTGGCGAAGGCGGGGCCGGAGGCGTACATCCAGACCGGCGCGTTGGAGCCGAGCACCAGGTCGGCCATGGCCCACCAGAACATGCGGGGCGCCGGCGTGCCGCCGATCACCTCAGGGAGGTCGAGCCGCCAGAACTCCGCTTTCATGAACGCGTCGTACGACTTCCGGAACGCCTCGGGCATCACGACCGAGTGGGTCGCGGGGTCGAACACCGGCGGCGTGCGGTCACCTACGGCGAAGCCCGCCGCGAGGTCCTCGCGGGCCAGGCGGTCCATCTCGCCGAGGATGCTGCGGGCCGTGTCCGCATCGATATCGGAGTACGGCGCCTGGCCGAACGCCTGCCCCTCAGGACCGAAGACCTCGAAGAGGTTGAACTCCAGGTCCCGCACATTGCTCTTGTAGTGCGTCATGCTTACTGGCCCCCGCTCCCGGGCTGTGGTTACCGGTCAGTAATGAGGATTTTATTACCGGCGAGTAAGACCCGACAAGGAGCCGGTCGAAGTGACCGTCGCCACACTGTAGGAGTTTTGCCCTTTTAGTGGCGATTAGCTCCACTAGCAAGTCGGCACACCGACACTCTCGGCACGCCGGTCGATACCGCCTCGTTGGGTCGGATACCCGCCATCTGTGGGCAAAACGCGGCGCCTAACTTTCCGGGGCGCCCACTTCCCAGCTCGGCACCGCGGCGGCGGTGACGGGACGGGCGCCTGCGTACTCCATCAGCACAAGCGCGATGTCGTCGTCGAGGCGGCCGTGCACCCACTCGACAAGGGCGGTCTCCAGCGAGGCCAGCCCGTCGCCGACGGTCCCGTGGCCGAGCAGCCGCCAGGCCCGATCGGCGGTCGGGAAGAACTCACCCTCCCGCCGCGCCTCGCCCAGCCCGTCGGTGAAGAGCAGCAGCCGGTCACCAGGCTCGAGGCGCTCGACCCGCGGGCGTACGACTGGCATGAAGCCCAGCGGCGGCGCCGGCGCGGGCGGCTCCAGCGGGATCACCTCCCCACGGCGGAGCAGCAGCGGTGCCGGGTGACCGCAGTTGACGATCGTGAGCGTGCCGCCCCGCTCCTCCACCAGCGCCGCGGTCACGAAGTCCTCGTCGCCCACGCTGCGCGCCACCGCCCGGTCCAGGTCGGCCACGATCGCGCGCAGGTCGGCCCGCTCGTACGCCACGTGGCGGTAGGAGCCGAGCACGATGCTGGCCAGGCGTACCGCGTCGAGTCCCTTGCCCCGCACGTCCCCGATGATCATGCGAACGCCGTACGGGGTGTCCAGCGCCTCGTAGAGATCACCACCGATGTCGGCGGCTGCGGTCGCCGAGATGTACCGCCCGGCGACCGCGAGCGCGCCCACCTGGGGTCCCAGCGGCCGCAGCACCGCCTGCTGGGCCACGGACGCCAGCCGGGACAGCTCGGCGATGCGCTCGGCCTGCCGTTCACGGATGAAGGCGACCGCGGCCGCGATGGCTGTGGCCAGGCCGATGCCCACGACGATCGTCAGGTTGGCCAGCCGGTTTTCTTGGGCGGTCAGGGCGAACACACCGCCAACCGCGGTGGCCAGCACACCGACCCCCAGCACCACCCGCCAGGAGGCGAACGCCGCGGCTAGAAAGGGCGCCGCCACGATCAGGCCGATGTAGCGGGCCTCCGAGCCGTCCGCAAGCTCGATCGCCGACACGAGTGCGAGCAGCACAAGGGCCGCGCCGAGGCCGGCGCGGGAACCAGAGCTCAGCGGGCGGCGGCCCGGTGGCAGCAAACGCATGGGTACGCCGAACAGCATGCCTGATCGACGGGCGCGACTGAACGAAGTTGGCCCCTCGACCGATGGGGTTTTGGCCACCTGGTGCAAAGTTCACGATCGGCTTGGCTGGGGGTTGCCTTTCACCCGGTCATTTCAGAATTTCGTAACTCACGTCGATGTGCCCGAGGCCCAGCGACGCGATCGCGCGGAACGCCGCCCGGGACAGATCGATGCAACGCCCGTCGATGTACGGCCCGCGGTCGTTGATGCGGACGATGACCGACTTGCCGTTGTCCGGGTTGGTCACCCGCACCCGCGTACCGAACGCCCACGTCTTGTGCGCCGCGGTCAGCGCCTCCGGATCGAACTGCTCGCCGTTCGCGGTCGCCTGCGGCTCGTCGTAGAAGGAGGCGCCGCACGACCCCGTGTCCGTGACCACCTCGGTCTTGGGCTTGGGGCTGGTCGTGGCCTTGGGAGTGGTCCTGCTCGGACTCGGCTCCGCGGACCGCGCGTTGCCCCGGGATGCCCGCTGCGGCGATCTGGTCGGCTCCGGCGCGTTCGTCGTTGTCGGCGCCGGCTCTTGCGTGCTCGTTGCCTCCGGCGCCGGCGGGCTTGTCGTCGGCGCGACGATCTCCACCGTCTCCGGGCCACGCGCGCCGACCAGGCGGACCGCGCCCACCCCACCCCCGACGAGCAGCGTGCCAACCACGGCCGCCGAGGCCACGGCGCTGATTCGACTCCCCTGGGACCTGCGGTGATGCTTTCCGGTCACCGGCGGACCGTAAACAGCTCTGCACTTGTGGTGTCAAAGTGATCTATGGCATTCGTACGGCTTTGTGGTGAAACGTTCAGCCATTCGACCGAGGCCGCGTGGGTCGGTTGTCCACTGACGGACCATAGACCTGTGCCTGACCTTGCAAAACGCCTGATCGAGACCTTCCGCTGGATCGACCTGGGCCCAGAGAGCACACATCTGGTCAGCGATATGTCCGGCTGGTGGCGCGACCCAGAGATCATCGCCGCCCTAGGGCCAGCGCTGGCCGGCCTCTTCCGGCCCGCGCGCCCCACGGTCGTGGTCTCGCCCGAGGTCACCGGGTACCTGCTGGGCCCCTTGGCCGCCGCCGCGCTGGGCGTGGGCTTCGCGGCCGGGCACAAAGAAGGCGCCGACCGCCAGATCGCCGAGCCGGTGACCTGGGCCCGCACCGCTCCCGACTACCGCGGCAGGACGCCGGGCCTGGGCATCCGCAGCCGCCTGCTAGGCCCGACCGACCGCGTGCTGGTCGTGGACGACTGGGTCACGACAGGCGCCCAGGTGCGCGCGCTGTACGAGGTAATCCAAACCCTGGGCGCGACGCCGGTGGGCTGCGCCGCGGTAGTCGCAGACTGCGACCGCGAGGTGACCGCCGAGCTGGGCATCAGGTCACTGCTGACCTCAGACGACCTCGCCCCGGACTGACGCGGGCGCCTTCTGCGCCGAGCCGCGGGAGCCTTCGACGGGGTACCGCTTGTCGGAGTCAGCCAACTTCGCGCGGGCGACTTCGACGAGGTCGACGCCGAGGACGTCCGCCAGCCGGGTCAGGTAGATCACGACATCACCGATCTCAGCCGCGACCCGTGCGCCAGCATCGGGGTCACTCATGACGCGCACCGACTCGTCCGGCGTGAGCCACTGGAACTCGGCGAGGAGCTCACCCACCTCGCCGGCGAGGGCCATGGCGAGGTTCTTCGGCGTGTGGAACTGCTGCCAGTCGCGCACCTCGGTGAAGGCACGCACCTCTCGCTGAAACTCCACCAACCGATCAGACACGCCGGTCACTCTAGGCGTTCAGGTCCGGTCCGGCTGGTGGCAGGCCAACAGTCCCTTACCACCTGTCCGTCCCGTATGCCCTCGACCCACCCACCGGGGAGCAGACCAGCGCCGGGGCCGGCACCACATAGGGACGGCGAGCTGGCCGACATACCAAGAACGGTATATGCTCGTGCGGTGAAGGGTCGCTACGACATCGAGCTGGAACCCGAGGTACGGGACTGGCTTGAGATGTTACGGCTCAAGGACTACGCGAAGGTCGAAGCTATGGCGGACATCCTCGCTGAACGAGCCGAGACACTCGGCGAGCCGTATTCGCGACATCTCAGCGGCAAGACGCGCGAGCTGCGGTTTCACCTTGACCGCTCCGCCGTCCGGATCAGTTACTGGCTAGCCCGGGCGCGCGAGCAGTGTTGCTGACCGTGTTCCGCAAGATGCGACAGATCGAGCGAGCAGAGGTCGCACGGGCGATTGCAGCCCAGCAAGTGTGCGAGTCAGGGCACGAGACTCACGCTCCCGCGACCGAGACATACGAACGGAAATGGCTCTGAGGAACCGGAGGACCAGACGATGACTACCCGTCACAGCCGTTGGGAGCGCACGGGCGCCGACGAACACGCCGCCGCGTACGAGGAAGCCCGCGCGGCGCTGTTGCTTGGGCAGATGGTTCACGACCGGCGGACCGAACTCGCGATGACCCAGGCCGAACTCGCGGAGCGCGCCGGCATGACGCAGCCGCAGCTTTCCCGCCTGGAGTCCGGCGGAGCCACCCCGACCGTGCCACTGCTGGCCCGCCTAGCAGCAGCGCTGGACGCAGACCTCGACATCGCGTTTCGCCCCCACAACTCAGTCGCTGCTTGATCGAGCTCGAGGAAGGCAAGGCTCTCCCGATCTCCGCAAGCCCGATCGTCAAGGAGGCGCGCTATGGGAGCTCATCACGCGGCCTGCAGGTTCAGTGCCACTGTCATGACAACCGACGTCGCCGTGCTGCACATGCTTCGCGCGCTGTGCCAGCACTGCGAGTCAGGTCTCAGCGAGGCACAACGGCTGTTGCCAGGACGCTAGCGCCTGGTCAAGACCAACAACCTCGACCCTGCCACTCCACGCCGATAGGGCATATGTCCAAGGTGGGGAGCCAGTTGGCACGACAGCAGCTGACTGTGCACCGAAATGACGAACGCCTAGCCTCGACATCTGCCTGACCAGGGGGCCTTCATTTGTGGAGCGGGTGACGGGAATCGAACCCGCACTGTCAGCTTGGGAAGCTGATGTTCTGCCATTGAACTACACCCGCAAGCGGAGACCACTGTACCTGGTCGGTCAACGGGCGCGCATGCACCTCGCCGCGGACCAGGTCAGACCGCACGCGGCTCACCGAACAGGCGGGCCGCCACAAGGGCTGCTCAGCTGGCCGCGCGGGCCTCGGCTGGCTCTGACGCTGCGGCCGACGGGTCCAGCCAGACTTGCACCGCGGGGCGGGCCGGAGGCTCGACCGCGAACGGGGTGGCGCCGTTGCGGCCGTGGCGGGCGACCATCGCTACGTCCACGGTGAACTCGAATAGGCGCCAATCGACATGCGGCGCCGCGCGGAGGTGGCCGGCCAGGCGGGCGACCTTGGCGCGGTCGGTGACCACCGTGGCGCGGCCGGCCAGGTAGGCCTCGTCGTCGCTGTCCTCGGGCGGGAACGAGTGCAGCGCATACCGCCCGTCGCGCTCGAGATCGCGACGCTTGGGCGAGTCGACCACGAAGCAATACAGCCCGTCGTCCGTGATGACCGGCGAGACCGGGTGCACCCGCGGGCCGCCGTCGGACCGGACGGTCGCCAGGTAGCCCAGGCCGGGCCCGTACTGCAGCATGAGGGTGCGGATCGCCTCGGCTAGGCGGGGCTCGTCGGCGGTGAAGTCGGACCAGGATGCCATGCCGACATTCTATCGAACATACGTTCGACCCAGGTAGTGTTCCCCTATGGTGTGTTGATGCTGCTCTCCGACCGTGACCTCGTCACCGAGATCAAGGCGGGCAACCTCGCGCTCGATCCGTTCGAGCCGGCGCTGGTCCAGCCATCGAGCATCGACGTGCGGCTCGATCGGCTCTTCCGGGTATTCAACAACCACCTGTACACGCACATCGACCCCTCGGTGCAGCAGGATGAGCTGACCTCGCAGGTCGAGGTGCCGGACGGCGAGCCGTTCGTGCTGCACCCGGGTGAGTTCGTCCTGGCCTCGACGCTGGAGGTCATCTCCCTCGGCGACCGGTTCGCCGGCCGCCTGGAGGGAAAGTCGAGCCTGGGCCGACTGGGGCTGCTCACGCACTCGACGGCCGGCTTCATCGACCCGGGTTTCACCGGCCACGTGACGCTTGAGCTGTCGAACGTGGCCAACCTGCCGATCACGCTCTGGCCGGGCATGAAGATCGGCCAGCTCTGCATCTTCCGGCTTTCCTCGCCCGCCGAGCACCCGTACGGCTCGACCGTGTACGGCTCGCGCTACCAGGGCCAGCGCGGCCCCACGCCCAGCCGTGCGTGGAAAAACTGGCGGACGTGGCCGACCACGAAATAACCGGACAGCAGGAGACGCCCTCCCACCCCGGATGGATGGGAGGGCGTCTCCTTACTGGCCGGTGCGCGTCGCGTGACGGGGGAACACGCAACAGGCGCGGCCACGGGGGTGAGTAACGCCTATCCGGGCCGGCCGTAGCTATGGATCGGCGCGGCGTTGATCGTGCGCATCCGGATCGGTACGCCCGGTTTGGACGCATCGACGATGTAGCCGCCGCCGACATAGATGCCGACGTGATGCAGGTCGCTGTAGTAGAAGACGAGGTCGCCGACCTTCAAATTGCTCCGGCTGACCGACGGCACCGTGCCGCGCTGCCGTGCGGCGTTGTGTGGCAGGCCAACACCCGCGGCGGCCCAGGCCTGCATCGTGAGGCCCGAGCAGTCGTACGAGTTGGGGCCTTCGGAACCGAAGACATACGACTTGCCGATCTGGGCGCAGGCGAACTTGGCCGCCTTGGTACCGGCACTGCCGTCGTACTGCACAGGGCAGGGCGCCGGGCGTAGCTCGCCGATGCCACCGTTGCTGCCATACGCGTCGAGGCGCATCTTCTCCAGCTTGGTGATCTCGGTGTCGATCTGCTTCTTCTTCGCCGCCAGCTGCGCCTCTTCCTCGGTGAGCTGGCCGACGAGCTGGTCGAGCGGCGCCTTCTGCGCCGCGTACCGCTCGCGAAGGTCGACGACCGCCTGGATGTCCTTCTGCGAGCGGCGGGCGAAGACGTCGAGCATCTCAAGCTGGTCGGCGAATGTCGTAGGTGAACCTGTCGTCAGCATCGCGTTGAGCGCCGAGAAGTTACCGCCCTTGTACTGCTCTGCCGCGTACTCCCCCACCTTCGCCATGGCGAGGTCGATCTGCAGCTGAAGCGGCGCGATCTTCTTGGCCAGCACCTGGGCCTTCTGTCGCTTCGCCTGGAGATCCAGCCGGGTCGCGTTGTGCTTTTCAGCCAGCGGCTCCAGCTTGACCCACGCCGCGTCGATCTGCTTTTCGATCTCAGCGGGTGAAGGTGCGGCCCGCGCCACGGTGCCGCTGGAGAGCACGGTCGCGACAGCGACGAGAGCGGTAATTACGGTGCGACGCGCGGCATAGCGTGCCACCGGAGCCGTTACTCCTTCTCCTTGGCCGCCTACCGGGTTAGCTGACGGGTTCGGGCGGGAGAGCGCGCCCTACCGCTTTCGCGGATTCACCCCGAGGTGCTTGGGTCCCCGGCTCGTACGTTGGTCCGACTCGGCGGGCTGAGCCGTGGTCTCCCAGGCTGGGAGGCCGACCGCCGGCTCAACGATCCCCAAGGGTAGGAGTGGCGCAATCGCCCGCGCAAGCTGTGTGGACAACCCATTCGTTGCGTATACCGGCCGGTAGCGCCTCGTGTATCGAAGCGTTCCAAATCAATGGTTAGAACACGTATTCGAGCAGGCGAGCGTGCCGGTCGTTGTCTGCGAACAGACTCTTTCCGCCGATTCGGAGTGGTTCGGAATTCACAATGGACACGCTCAGTGGCATCTCGGTAGCGACGCGTCGCCGGCCGTCGACCGCGAGTGCGAGGACAGGAGTACGGCCAGCCGGCGCGTCGCGTGCATCTTGCGCGAGATTGCTCAATTGTGGAGGTTCGCGGCAAGGCGGACAATCGACGGCCGAGGACTCTGAAGCTTTTTTACGAGCGCGCGACATCTAGCGGCATCTATTGACGAAGACGGGCCGGCCGGGCGAGGGTGGGCTCACCCCCCGAATGGAGGTTCGGATGCACCGTCTGTCAGCGCGGATCGCACTCAGCACGGCGGTGGTCGGAGCGGCGGCCCTTGTGCCGGCCGCCCCGTCCCCGCGTCCAGCCCCGGACAGGACATCAGACAGCGGGAGTACACGGCCGCCGCCGCGGCCTACGGCGTGCCGGAGAGCGTCCTGCTCGGCGTCTCCTACCTGGAGTCCCGCTGGGACACCAACGCCGGCACCCCGAGCACCAGCGGCGGCTACGGCCCGATGCACCTCACCGACGCCGAGTACGTGACCGCACTGCCGAGTCGGAGCGGCAACCACCACGACCACGACGGCGAGGACCCGCGCGGCGACAGCAGCCGCCCCGCGCGAAACGTCGACTCGGGTGGTGTGCCCGCCCCGGCACCCGAGGCGCTCCAGACCCTCGACCGGGCCGCGGCGATCACCGGTGCCTCCGAGGCGGACCTGCGCACCACCCCCTCGGCGAACATCGCCGGCGGGGCGGCACTCCTCGCCTCGTACCAGCGAAGCATTGGTGGACCGGCGGGGAGCGCGAGCGACCCCGCGGCCTGGTATGGCGCGGTGGCCAGGTACAGCGGCGCGGACAGCGCCGATGCCGCGGCGGCCTTCGCCGACGAGGTCTTCGCGACGATCCGGACCGGCGCGACGCGGGTGACCGACGACGGGCAGCGGGTGGCGCTGGCCGCGCGCGACGTCGTCCCGGCGCGCGACTGGCTGTCCCGCCTGGGCCTGCGCAAGCTGGCCCGCCCGGACGGCCTGGAGTGCCCGACGGACATCTCCTGCGAGTGGATCCCGGCGCCGTACCAGGAGTTGGGCGGCGGCGACTACGGCAACCACGACAAGGGCAACCGCCCGCAGCAGCAGAAGATCGAGTACATCGTCATCCACGACACCGAGGGCTACTTCCAGCCGTCGGTCGACCTGGTGCTCGACCCCACGTACGTGAGCTGGCACTACACGCTCCGCTCAGTGGATGGGCACATCGCGCAGCACGTCAAGGCCAAGGACGTGGGGTGGCACGCGGGCAACTGGTACGTCAACGCGAAGTCGATCGGCCTGGAGCACGAGGGCTTCGCGGCGCAGGGCACCTGGTACACCGAGGCGATGTACCGCACCTCGGCCAAGCTGGTGCGACACCTCGCGCTGCGGCTGGGCATCCCGCTGGACAGAAACCACATCATCGGCCACGACAACGTGCCCGGCACCCTGGCGGCCAACGTGCGCGGCATGCACTGGGACCCGGGCCCGTACTGGGACTGGTCGCACTACTTCGACCTGCTCAAGGCGCCGTTCCGCACGCTGGGCTGGCCGGGCAGCGGGCTGGTGACGATCGACCCGGACTTCGCGACGAACAAGCCGGCGTTCGTCGGGTGCGGCAGCGACCCGGTCGCGCCCTGCCCACCGCGCGGCTCGTCAGCGGTCATCCTCCGCACCGCGCCGCACCCGGCCGCACCGCTGATCAAGGACATCGGCCTGCGGCCGGGTGGCGAGGACGCCACGATGCACATCTCCGACCACGGCGCACGGGCGTCGGCTGGGCAGACATACGCGGTGGCCGACCGGCAGGGAGACTGGACGGCGATTTGGTACCTGGGGCAGAAGGCGTGGTTCCACAACCCACGCTCGGCGCCCACCGCGAAGTGGGCCACCGGTCTGGTGGTCACCCCCAAAGCAGGCAAAGCAACGATCCCGGTGTACGGGCGCGCGTACCCGGAGCAGGCTGCCTACCCGGAGGGCATGCCGTACCAGACCATCGCGCCGCTCCAGTACACGTTGGCGGCCGGCCAGCGGTACGCGGTGGGAAACGTGCTGCCAGGCGAGTACTACCGGGCGGTGACGTTCGACGGCTCGTCACCGGGCGACTGGACGGTGATCCGGGGCGAGAAGAAGTACGTGCAGTTCCAGTTCGGACACCGGCTCATGTTTGTGGATCTAGCTGACGTGTCGATCTTGCCGTCGCCGATCTAGGACCGACGACCGCCGTCAGCACGTCGTCGAGGGTGACCACCCCGAGCGCGGCGCGGCCGTCGCTGACCAGCACCATGTGCCGCCGCTCGCGGCGCATGGCGAGCAGCAGCTCGGCCAGCGTCCGCTCGGGTGGCACCACGGCCAGCGGGCGCATGATCTCCTGCGGCACCGGGGCGGTCCGGCGCGGGCCCTCGTACCCGAGCACGTCCTTGACGTGCACGAAGCCGAGCACCCGCCGGGTCGCCCGGTGCACCACTGGAAACCGCGAGCGGCCGGTACGCGTGGCGAGCACCTCCAGCGACGCCGGCGAGACGTCCTCCGAGACGGTCGTGACCTGGGTCCAGGGGCGGAGCGTGTCGGCGGCCGTGCGTCGGTTGAGCGCCAGCGCGCCGGTGATCCGCGCGTGCTCCTCGGCGTCCAGCAGGCCCTCGGTGCGCGCCTGCGACACAAGGGCCGCCAGCTCCTCGGCCGTGAAGACGGTCTTGACCGCGTCGGTGGCCTCGACCCGCCAGATCCGCAGGACCATCCGGGACGCCCACTTCATGGCGACCAGCAGCGGCTTCGTGGCCAGGCAGAACGCCAGCATCGCCGGCCCCAGCCACAGCGCGGACACCTCCGGACCGGCGAGCGTGATGTTCTTCGGGACCATCTCGCCGATCACCGTGTGCAGGAAGATCACAATCCCCAGGGCCAGCACGAACGCCACCGGGTGCAGCGCACTGTCTGGCACGCCCAGCGCGTGGAACGGCCCTTCCAGCAGGTGGGCCAGCGCCGGCTCGGCGATCGCGCCGAGCAGCAGCGCGCAGACCGTGATGCCCAGCTGGGCGCCGGCGATCATGAGTGGGATCTGGTTCATCGCGGCGAGCGCCCACCGGGCCCGCCGGGAGGTCTCCGCGAGCGGCTCGATGACCGTGCGGCGGGAGGCGATCAGCGCGAACTCGCTGCCCACGAAGAAAGCGTTGCCGAGCAGCAGGAACACCGTGATCAGGACCTTAGTCATGGTTCGCCACCTCCGGCGCCACCACGCGCACCTGCTCGATCCGGTGCCGGTCGACCTCCACGATCGTAAACTCCCAGCCCTTTTCGACCACGGTCTCGCCGGCCACCGGGATGTGCCCGAGCCGCGCCATGAGGAAGCCGGCGAGCGTCTCGTACGGCCCCTCGGGCAGCCGGAAGCCGATCTGCTCGGCCACCTCGTCGCCGCGGAGCAGGCCGTCGACCTGGAACGTCCGCTCGCCGCCCGGCACGGTCAGCTCCACCGGCCCGGCATGGTCGACCGCGTCCGGGTCGAACTCGTCGGCGATCTCCCCCACCAGCTCCTCGACGAGGTCTTCCACTGAGACGACGCCGTCGGTGCCGCCGTACTCGTCGACCACGATCGCCAGGTCGGCGTCGGCCGCGCGGAGCGCGGCAAGCACACCATCAAGATCCAGGCTCTCTGGGACGTAGACCGGCTCGCGGGCCACCGCGGCCACCGTCGTGGTCGACCTTCTCGCCGGGGGTACGCCGAGCGCGTCCGGCACGCCGGCCACGCCCGTGACCAGGTCGAGCGTGTCCTCGTACACCGGGAAGCGGGTGTGACCGGTCTCCTGGGCGGCGGCGATGAGCTCGGCCACGGTAGCGGTGCTCTTCAGCGCGATCACGTCCACGCGCGGGGTCATCGCCTCGGCGGCCCGCTTTTCGCCGAAGCGGATCGTGCGTTGCAGCAGCCGCGCCGTCTCGGTCGGGAGCGCGCCGGCCCGCGCCGAGATCGCCGCCAGCAGCCCCAGCTCCTCCGGCGAACGAGCGCTGGCCAGCTCTTCCTGCGGCTCGACCCCGAGGCGGCGCACGAGCCAGTTGGCCGAGTTGTTGAGCCCCCGGATCACCCAGCCGAGGATCATCGAGAAGCCGCGCATCGGCCCGGCTGTCCGCAGAGCCGCCGGCATCGGACGGGCGAGGGCGGCGTTCTTGGGTACCAACTCGCCGAAAAGCATGGACAGCAACGTGGCCAGTACCAGCGCGAACACCGGGGTGACCGAGTCGGTGGAGGCACCGGCGAGCGGGCGGATCGCCGGGGCGAAGAGCTTGGCGAGCGCCGGCTCGGCCAGGTAACCGGTCAGCAGCGCGGTGATCGTGATGCCCAGCTGTGCGCCGGAGAGCTGGAACGACAGCGCGTGCAGCGCCTTCTGCACAGTGGCGGCCCGGCGGTCGCCCGCCTCGGCGCGCTGGTCGATATCCGCCCGGTCGACGGTCACGAGCGCGAACTCCGCCGCGACGAAGAACGCGTTGCCCGCCGTCAGGGCAGCGAAGCCGAGCAGCGGCAGGATCGTGGTAAGTAATAAACCGTCGATGGTCGGTTCACCTCGGCGGTGATTCTCCCACGCCAGCGGGTTGACGGGTTGACGTGCGGGTGGCCAGCACGCCGAGGAGTACCCCCAGCACCGCCCCGATCGCGTTGTTGACCCAGTCGTTGGCGATGCAGGCCCGGCCCGCGCTCATGATCGCCTGAGTGAACTCGATCGCGACCGGCACGAGTACCGCCACGCCCGCCACACGCCCGGGCCGCCGCGCGGCGAGCACGGCGAAAAACGTCATCGGTACGAACATGAGCACGTTGCCCACCCGTTCGCCCTTGTCAGCTGTGGTGGTGAGGGCGTGCCACAGCGCCGGCGGGTCGAAGAGGGCGCCCGCGCACGAGCCGATCGCCGAGAGGTCGGGACCGCCGATCGAGGTGTCCGGTGCGGGCAGCAGCGTGAGCGTGGCCACCGCCGCGGCGCCGAGCATCGCGCCGAGCGTGGGCCACCGCGCCCAGCCGAGCCGCCGCGCCAGCGGGTGGTGCGTGACCGCGGCCACCAGCGCCAAGGCGAGGAACGTCAGCGCCGGCCACGGTTGCGCCAGGAAGTCGTTCGCCCAACCCAGCACGGGATACCGCCTCTCATCATCAGACGGTCCTTTTTACCGCATTTCGCTACGCGCCGGCCTTGACCGATCGGAGGAGAACGGTAGCCACGTCGACGACCTCGACCTTTTCGCTGGCTCCCCTGCCGGTGACGCCGTCATTGATCATGGTGTGGCAGAAGGGGCAGCCGACGGCGATGGTGGTGGCGCCGGTGTCGAGGGCCTCGTCGACCCGTTCGGTGTTGATGCGTTTGCCGATGCGCTCTTCCATCCACATGCGAGCACCGCCGGCACCGCAGCAGAAGGAGCGCTCGGTGTTTCGGGGCATTTCGGTGATGCCACTGGCGGTGGCGTTGGTGAGCAGCTCGCGGGGTGGGGTGAAGACCCGGTTGTGGCGGCCGAGGTAGCAGGGGTCGTGATAGGTGACCGTCCCGTCCAGCGGCTGGACCGGGGTGAGCTTTCCGGCGGCGACCAGGTCGGCCAGGAGCTGGGTGTGGTGCACGACCTGCACGTTCTTCAGCCCCAGCTGCGGATACTCGTTGGCCAGGGTGTTGAAGCAGTGCGGGCATGAGGCGACGATCTTGGTGACCTTGGCCTCGGTCAGCGTTTCGACGTTTTGCTGGGCGAGCATCTGGAAGAGGAACTCGTTGCCGATACGGCGGGCCGGATCCCCGGTGCAGGTCTCGCCCTCGCCGAGGATGGCGAAGTCGACCCCCGCCTCGTGCAGGAGAGTGGCGACGGCGCGGGCGGTTTTCTTGGCCCGGTCTTCGAACGCGGCAGCACACCCGACCCAGTACAGGTACTCGAACTCGGTGTCGCCGTCGGCACGCTTGATCTCGAAGTCGAGGGATTTGGTCCAGTCTTCGCGCGTGTTCGGCGGGGCGCCCCATGGGTTGCCCTTGTTTTCCAGGTTCCGCAGCATCACTCCGGCCTCGGACGGGAAGGAGGACTCGATCAGGACCTGGTAGCGGCGCATGTCGACGATGTGGTCGACGTGCTCGATGTCGACCGGGCACTGCTCGACGCAGGCGCCGCAGGTGGTGCAGGACCACAGCACGTCCGGGTCGATCACGCCCTGCTCGTCCGGGCCGCCGATCAAGGGCCGCTGGGCTTCGGCCAGGGCGAGAGCGTCCACGTTCGAGTGGTCGGGGTTGGGGCCGGCGAGCAGGTAGGGGGCCTTGGCGTAGGCGTGGTCGCGCAGGGAGAGCACGAGCAGCTTCGGGGAGAGCGGCTTGCCGGTATTCCAGGCGGGGCACTGGGACTGGCAGCGGCCGCACTCGGTACAGGTGGTGAAGTCCAGCAGCCCCTTCCACGTGAACTGCTCGACGGCGGCGACCCCGAACTGGTCCTTGTCCGGGTCGGCCTCCTCGAAGTCCAGCAGCTTGCCGTTCGAGGTCATGGGCCTGAGGGCGCCGAGGCCGGAGCCGGCGGGCCGGCTTGGGTCGCGCTTGAAGAAGATGTTGAAGAACGCGGCGAACCGGTGCCAGGCCACGCCCATGGTGAGGTGGGTGGCGATGACGATCAGCCAGGTCATCGACACCACGATCTTGACCATCGCGACCGTGGACAGGCCGGCCGGTGAGGCGGGCAGCAGGTCGCCGAGCCCGTGAGAGACCGGGGCTGCCCAGGTCGGCCACTCCAGGTGTCCGTCCGCGGCTTTGAACCCACGGATCAGGAATCCGCAGAGCAGGACCGCGACGATCACCCACTCGACGAAGTAGCCCTGCCACATCGTCGACCCGGTGAACCGCGACCGTCCTGCCGGCCGGGTGGGCCGGTTTGCCAGCCGGATACCGATCAACACCAGGATCCCGGCCAGCCCGAATACCCCGATGACCTCGGTGGCCAGCCCGTAGACCGCCCAACCACCGATGACGGGAAGACCGGCGTCCGGGTCGACAACCTCGAAGTAGGCCTCCAACACCAGCAGCGACAGCACGATGAACGCGACCATCACGAACCAGTGCGCCGCCCCGACCACCGACCACTTCAACATCCGCGTGTGGCCGACCGTCTCGGACAGCATCCGCCCGAGCCTGACTGGCCAGTTACCAAACCGGGACGGATCCGGCTGACCCACACGGATCACCGCCACCATCCGCCAGACCGCCCGCACGGCCAGCACCACCGCTACCGCAGTGATCACAGCCGCTACGGCAGAGGTCACGATCTGGACGGTGCCCATGTACGTCGCCCTCCCTGTGGAAAGGTCGTGGCCTCACCGCCACGAGAGCAGCGTACTGGTTGGGTTACCGAACGGTAACGTGAGTAAAGTCGCAGCCCACGGCAACCTTAGAGGGTCGGCCGGGCCTGCCGATCACCGCCAGCGCGACAGCAGGATCAGCGAGGCGACCATCGAGCCGAAGCCGACCGCGAGGTTCCAATACCCCCAGGACTCGACGGGGTAGAGGGTCTCGGTCAAGTAGTAGACGACGAGCCAACCAATGCCAGCGAAGATGAGGGCCACGGCGGTGGCCGGCAGCCAGATGGGGCTCGGCTTCTTGGCTGCCTGCGCTGCCGACGGACGGACATCGGTCGGCGGCGTGTAGACCTTCTTCTTCCGGACCTGAGACTTGGGCACGACGCTTACTCCTGTCAACGCTTTGGTACATAGATTAGCGCCGCTGCACCCGGCCGTCAGCCGGGCGAGGCTCGCACCTACCGCTAGAGTAGTCAAGCCGGCGCGCGGAAGCACGAGGGGGCTGAGACGGGTGGAGTACACCTCCGGCGGCGCCTCGTGGCGTGAGGCACTGCGGACGGCAGCCTCCGGGCTCTTCTCCCGACCCACCGGGCGACGGCGATCTCCCTGGTCAGTCGGCGTCCCTCTGATCGCGATCGCCGCTGGCCTACTCTTCACCACCAGCGCGACCACAGCCAACGGTACGTCGCTGCGCGAAGATCGTCGCCCCCAGCTCGCCCAGCTCATCGAGGATCGGCGGGAGCGGGTCGAGGCGAGCGACCGCCGGCGCGCGGCGCTGCTGGCCGAGGTCGAGGCGGAGACGGAGGCGCTCGCCGGCTCGGACGCACCGATCGCCGACCAGCGGCGCCGAGGTGAGGCGAGCCGCCAGAGCGCGGGCTTCACCAAGCTGCGCGGGCCAGGGCTGACCGTGGAGCTCGACGACGCGCCTCGGCTGGGCGAGACCCGGCCGGGCAACCCAAGCAACGACGACCTCGTTGTACACCAGAGTGACGTTCAGGCTGTAGTCAACGCACTGTGGGCCGGAGGCGCCGAAGCGATGTCGATCATGGATGTCCGGGTGATCTCTACCAGCGCGGTACGCTGCGTTGGCAACACGCTGCTGCTCCACGGGAGGGTGTATTCCCCACCCTTCAAGATCACCGCAATCGGTGACCCGGCGAAGCTGCGCGGTGCTCTGGATGCCTCCGACGGCGTGCGCCTGTTCCGCGATGCTGTGGACCACTTCGGCCTCGGCTACCGCGAGACCGTGGAAGGAAACGTGACGGTGCCGGCATACGACGGTTCCAGCGCCCTCAGCGAGGTCGAGGTGCCGCCGAAGTGAAGGATCTGCGGTGAGCCGGCATCGTGCGACGGACGGGGAAGACCAGACCGCGATCATCCCCCGCGTGACCGAAGAGAGTGCGCCCCGCGCGGTGCGGCCAAGCCCTCGACCGGCCGCGCCCACCGGCCCGCCGGTAGTGCCCGGCCCGCCTCCGGGTCCCGTGGCTGGGCGGCCGCCGGCGGACCTGCCGCCGCCTCCGGCCCGCGTTCCGCTGGACCGGCCTGAGACGCCCACCGCGATCATCCCGGCCGTGTCGTCCGACGCGACCGGGCTGCTCGGCGCCGTACCGCCGGTGCCGCCCAAGCCCGACCTGCCCGAGGGCGCCGCCACGGCCGCGCCCGTGCGTACGCAGCCACGGCGCGGCGAGCGGGTGGTCAAGCTGCGGCCGGAGCAGACCGACGACGGCTACAAGAGCGTGTATTCCGAGCTCACCCGCCCGACGATCGGCTCCCGTATCCGCGCCGGCGTGCGCGGCGTCGGCGAGCTCCTGATTACGCTCGGCGTGATCGTGCTGCTTTTCGCGGCGTACGAGGTGTGGGGCACCACCGCGATCATCGGCGGCCACCAGGACACGCTCGGCCAGCAGCTGGACCAGCAGTGGGACCAGCCGGACCCGACCGTCGGCCCCACGCCGAGCGCCTCCCCCAAGCCGCTGGCCGGCAACGCGATCGCCCGCCTCTATATCCCCAAGCTCGACAAGCAGTGGGTGGTCGTAGAGGGCGTCACGCAAAAGGACATCCGGTACGCGCCTGGCCACTATCCCAGCAGCGCAGATCCGGGCAAGATCGGCAATTTCGCCGTCGCCGGGCATCGCAACCGGGCCACGTTCTGGCGGCTGGACGAGCTCGACAACGGCGACGTGATCGTTGTGGAGACCAAGACCCAGTGGTTCGTCTACAAGGTGGTTCGCACGCGGATCGTGCGGCCGACGCAGGTCGAGGTCGTGGCGCCAGTGCCTGGGGAGCCGGGTAAGAAGCCGACCCAGGCGATGGTCACGCTCACCACCTGCAACCCGAAGTTGGACAACTATCAGCGCCTTATCGTGCACGGCGAGCTGACCCGTACGCAGGCCCGGTCCGACGGCCAGCCGGCGGAGCTGGGTTAGGGGCGCGGGATGTACGCGTGGATCTGGCGACACCTACCGTTTCGGCCGTGGCCGGCCAAGCTGGCCACCTCGCTGGTACTCATCGCCGCTATCGGGGCATTGTTCTGGTACGTGGTCTTTCCCTGGGCCGAGCCGCTCCTGCCGTTCGACGACGTGCAGGTGACCGAGGACTCGGGGGTCCCGGCCGGAGAGTCCGGCGAGTCCGGCGCACCCGTCCAGCCCGGCGCGCCCGGGGTTGAGGACGAGCCAGCGACCGGGGACGAGCACGATATCCCGTACAGCACGGAACAGCCCGCGACCCCTAGGTGATGGCATGCGCGTCCTTGTGATCGACAACTACGACTCGTTCGTCTACAACCTGGTCCAGTACCTGGGCCAGCTCGGCGCCGAGTGCGACGTGCGGCGCAACGACGAGATCGACCTGGCCGCCGTCGGCCGCTCCGGCGCCGCCGGGATCCTGCTCTCCCCGGGCCGGGTACACCCGAGCGCGCCGGTATCTGCATGGACGTGATCCGGGAGTACGGCGGCGAGCTGCCCATCTTCGGCGTGTGCCTGGGCCACCAGGCGTTCGCCGCGGCGTACGGTGCGACCGTCAACCGCGCCCCGGAGCTGCTGCACGGCAAGACCTCGGACGTACACCACAAGGGCGCGGGTGCGCTGGCCGGGCTGCCCGACCCGTTCACGGCGACCCGCTACCACTCGCTCGCCGTGGTCGAGTCGACGCTGCCTGACGAGATCGAGGTGACCGGCCGCACCGACTCCGGTGTGGTCATGGCGATGCGCCACCGCGAACTGCCGATCGAGGGCGTGCAGTTTCACCCCGAGTCGGTACTCACCGAGGGCGGTCACATCATGCTGGCAAACTGGCTTGCCGCGTGTGGCCTGCCCAGCGCCCTCGACCGCGCGCCGGCGCTCGCCGCGGAGGTGGAGGAGCGCCGCCGCGCCGCCTTCGCCTCCTAGCTAGTTATCCACAGCGGGGCCAAGTTATCCACAGGTCCATCCAGCCGGCTTTACTTGATCTGTCCACCCGTGTAGACGTACACTATGCGAAGGACAGACCTGATCAAGAAGATTCACCACGCCGCTGTCCGGGCGGGCACGACCTTCGTGCTCGTGCGCGAGGGCGGCAGCCATTCGATCTTCCGGTGTGGTGGGCAGTGCATCGTGGTCCCACGGCATCGCGAGATCAGCGAGATGACCGCGCGCGGCATCATGCGCGACCTGGATGCCGTCCTGGGGAAGGACTGGTGGAAGTGAAGACCTATACCGCAGTTTGCCGCCGATCCGGTGACTGGTGGGCGATCAGCGTGCCGGAGCTCAAGGGTGTGCACACCCAGGCCCGCCGTCTCGACCAGGCTGAGGGCATGGCACGGGACGCGATCGCCCTGATGCTCGAGGTCGATCCCGCGACGGTCGCCGTCGACGTGCGGCCGGAGCTTCCGGAGGTCGTGTCCCACGCGCTGGCGGCGCGGCGGGCGGCCCGGCAGGCCGAGGAGGCCGCTGAGCAGGCCACAGCGACCGCCGTCCAGTCGCTGCTCGACGACGGTTACACAGTTCGCGACGCGGGCGCGCTGCTCCACCTCTCGCCGCAGCGGATCTCGCAGATCGCGCCGGGTGTGCGAGCGTCGGCAAAAGCTGTCGCCGCCACGCGTGCCGAGCGGCCCGTGGTGCGCGAGCGCGTGGACTGACCGACCAGTTGGGATCAGCCAGGCGGTTCCGGGGTATCTGACGGGGTCGGCGTCGGGCTTGTCGGCGGCGCCGTGGTGGGCTCCACTTGCTCCTGCTCCACGAAGACGGTCAGCACGATCTTCGTGGACTTCTTCGCCTTGCCCGTCTCGCTCTGCCGCTGGACCGTGCCTACCTTGGCCGCCGGGGCCGGGTCACCGTCCTCCCGCTCCACGATGAAGCCGGCTTCCTCCAGCTCATCCTGGGCACGATCGGCGTTGTCGCCTACGACGTTCGGGATCGACACGATGTTGCCGCGCGATACCTCGACGATGACCGTCGCACCCTTGGCGACCTTCTTGTTAGCGTCCGGGACCCTGGTTACCTGGCCCTCCTGCGCATCGTTGTCGACCAGGCGGATCTCCGGCTTCAGGCCCAGCTCGGTCAGCCGTGCCTGTGCCGCGTCGTCGGTACCGCCCACCAGGTCGTTTGGCACCACGAGCTCTTGCGGACCCTGGCAGACATTGATGACAACCACCGTATTGCGGTCGACCCGCTCGCCCTCCGCCTTGCTTTGCGCCGCGACCGTGCCCTTTTCGCAGTCGTTGTCGTACTGGGGATCACCTGCGGTGGCGACCAGGCCCGCGTTCTTCAGATTGGCCTCGGCGTTTGCCAGCGGGAGGCCGATCACGTTGGGCACCGTCGTCTGCGGTGTCTCGTTGCCCTGGTTGGAGAGAAGCAGGCCGGCGATCAAGGCGACCACGGCCAGCACGCCGAGCGTGCTGAGCGCGGCCAATACCCAGGCGGACGACTTGCGCCGGCCCGGGTCGCCGACACGCGCGGTCGGGCGGGTCATGTCGTTCATGGGCCGGGCTACCGCAGTCTGGCCCATCATCGCGACCGTTTCGGCGTCGCGCATCACCGGCGTGGCCATGACCGGCCGGCCGGCAGCAGCGCGGAGCAGGTCGGCCCGCATCTCCTGGGCGCTCTGGTAGCGGTTGAGCGGATTCTTCGAGAGCGCCTTGAGCACGATCGCGTCGATATCCGGGTTGACCTCGGGGTTTAGCTCGCTAGGTGCCCGCGGCTCCTCCCGGACGTGCTGGTACGCCACGCTCACCGGGCTGTCGCCGACGAACGGCGGGTGGCCGATTAGCAGTTCGAAGAGCACGCAGCCCGCCGCGTACACGTCCGAGCGGGCGTCGACCGCCTCGCCGCGGGCCTGCTCGGGCGACAGGTACTGCGCGGTGCCGATCACGGCACTGGTCTGCGTCATCGTGGTGGCGCCGCTGGCCAGGGCCCGGGCAATGCCGAAGTCCATGACCTTGACCTGACCGTTTTGGGTCAGCATGACGTTTCCGGGCTTGATGTCCCGGTGGATGATGCTGTGCCGGTGGCTGAACTCCAGCGCGGCACAGATGTCGGCGGAGATCTCCAGGGCGCGCCGGGGCATCAGCTGCCCCTCGGCGGCGAGCACCTCCTTGAGCGTGCGCCCGTTGACGAACTCCATGACGATGAACGGCAGCGTCTCGCCGGTCGGCGCGATCTCCTCGCCGGTGTCGTAGACCGCGACGATGGCCGGGTGGTTGAGGGATGCCGCATTCTGCGCCTCTCGGCGGAAGCGCATCTGGAAGGTCTGGTCACGAGCGAGGTCCGTGCGCAGCATCTTGATCGCCACGTCGCGGCCGAGCCTCAGGTCGCGGCCGTGGTGGACCTCAGCCATGCCGCCATAGCCGAGCAGCTCGCCGACCTGGTACCTGCCACCGAGCAGGCGGGCCTGCGCAGTCATCTCGTCTGTAGTCCTTCGCTCGTCTGTACGTCACCCGGGCGGATTACTGAGCCTGCCCCACCCGACGGTACGGGGCGCGTCAGCGGAGCGTCTTGGCGCACCCACATCTGCAATCCGGTTGGAACCGAGCTCGAGTTACTCTGCCTGCCCTGCTGTCCCACCAGGTAGGAAATGAGACCGGCACAAAGCAGGACCAAAGCCCCCAGAATTACCGCCAGGATGATGAGAATCTGCCGGTTGGTCGAGCCGTCCTCAGGCTTCGCCGGTGGATAGCCGTACGGCTGCCCGGGCCGGCCCGGTGGGGCATTTGTCGGGGTGACCGGCCGCGCGGGCGGGATGGACGCGGCACCCGGCCGATAGCCACCCTGTGCCGGCGGTCCTGGTCGGTACGGCTGCTGGGACACCGGCGCGGGCGGTGCCGCGACCGGGCTCGACGGCACCGGCGGGTACGAGGGGTTTGTACGCGGAGGGACGGGAGTGGTGCCTGGGCCCGGCGAGGAGGGCGCGGGCGAAGCCGGTCGGGAGGGCGGTGACGCGGGGCGGCCGGCGGGCGGGGCGCCGAGCGTGGCCGCAGCCTGCCGTGCGACCGCGCCGAGCAGCGCGGCGGTCTGGAAGCGGGCGCCCGGGTCCTTGGCCATCGACTGATCGACGATGCGCCGGATCGCCGGCGGGATGTCGCCCGGCAGCGGGCGGGCCTGCTCCCGCACGTGCTTCATCGCGATTTCGAGCGGATTGTCGCCTTCGAACGGCCGGTGGCCGGAGAGGCACTGGTAGGCCACCACACCCAGCGCGTAGATGTCCGACGCCGCGGTGGCCGTACCGCCGGCCGCCTGCTCGGGCGAGATGTACGACGCAGTGCCCAGCACCGAGCCGGCCGCGGTGAGCTGCCCCACCATCGCGGAGCGGGCGATGCCGAAGTCGGTGAGCACCAGCGTGCCGTTGGGGCGTACGAGAAGATTGCCCGGCTTGACGTCGCGGTGGACGATGCCCTTCTCGTGGGCGGCCTGGAGCGCGTCGGCCGCCTGAGCGACCAACGCCATCGTCCGGGCCGGTGTGAGCCGGCCCACCCGGCCCAGCGTGCGAGACAGGGCATCTCCCTCGACGTACTCCATGACCAAGAATGCGATCTGCTGGTCGCTGCCGTAGTCATACACGTCTACGACGCCCGGATGGTTGATTGTCGCCATCGTGCGGGCTTCGCCGCGGAAGCGCTCGGCGAAGCCGGGCTCCTCCAGCAGGGCCGGGAGCAGGCTCTTCACCGCGACGGTACGGCCGAGCACCTCGTCTGTGCCGCGCCAGACATCGCCCATGCCACCGCTGGCGATGCGCTCGTCGAGGCGGTAACGGCCACCCAGCAGGACGCCGGGACTGAGCATCAGTCGCCTCCCCGCGGATCACGGCCTGCATGATCTGGCCGCCGATCTCCGCCGCGGCGGAGCTACCGCCGGATACGCCGGCCCGCTCCAGCAGCACGCAGACCGCTGAGATGGGTTCGCCGTTCTTCAACACAAAGCCAATGAACCAGCCGTGGTCGCGCTCGTCATCCCCATCTTGCGCCGTTCCGGTCTTGCCGCCGACCGTGAACCCGTCGATCTGGGCCCGCCGGCCGGTGCCTCGCTCGACGACGCTGACCATCATCTGCTGAAGATCGCTGGCGACCGGGCCGGTGATCGGGTTGTTGATCTTCTTGGGGGACGCCGTACCGATCGTGCGCCGGTCCGGGCCGAGGAGCTGCTGCACCAGGTACGGCCGCATCCGCTCGCCGCCATTCGCCACCGTCGCCGCGATCATCGCGCCTTCGAGCGGCGTCATCCGTACGTTGTTCTGCCCGATCCCGGACTGCGCGAGCGCGGCCTGGTCTTCGCCGCCGTCCGGGTTCTGCATGTCACCGGTCCGGCTCGCCGCCACGTTGATCCCGCCGCCGTCGAGATTGCCCACCTTGAGGTCGGTGTCCTCGAAGCCGAACGCCTTGGCCTTTTCCTTGATCTTGTCGGACCCCAGCTCGACCGCCAGGCGAGCGAAGCCGGTGTTGCACGACTCGGTGAGCGCCTCGATGAGCGTGACCTGCGTCTCGGGGCAGATGCCCGGCGAGGAGTTGCGGATGGGGGTGCCCGAAGTCGGCGGCAGGTAGCTGGAGCCGGCCGGGATGGAGGTCTCCGGCTTGTACCCCGACTCGAGGGCGGCCGCGGAATCGATCACCTTGAAGGTTGAGCCCGGCGGCAGTACCTCGCTGAGCGCCCGGTTTCTGAGCGGGCCCTCCTTGTCGTCCTTGAGCCTGTTGTACGCCGCCTGGGCTTCCTCGGTGTCGTGGCTGGCCAGCGGGTTGGGGTCGAAGCTCGGCATCGAGACGAGCGCCTGGATCGCGCCGGTCTTCGGGTCGACCGCCACCGCGGCGCCGCGCGTCGACCCCACGGGGTTGTTGGCCAGGCCCTTGATGGCGGCGTCCTGGGCGGGCAGCGAGAGGCTCAGCACGACGTTGCCACCGGCGGTCTCCTCACCGGTGAACATGTCGCGGAACCGGTCGGCGAAAAGCCGGTCGCTCGTACCCGCCAGGAACTCGTCCTCGGCCTGCTCGATCCCGGTCGAGCCCAGGTTGACCGGCTTGTACCCGATCACGTGCGCGAACTGGCTCTTGAACGGGTACGTGCGCAGGTACTTGAGCTCGCCGTCGGTGGCCTGGTTTTCGGCGAGCGCCTTGCCGGACACCTCGATCACGCCGCGCGGCCGGTTGTACTGGTCGACCTGCACCCGCGCGTTGTACGGGCTGGTGCGGTACTCGTCAGCCTTATACGCCTGGACCCAGTTGAGGTTGGCGAAGAGCAGGCCGAAGAGGACCATCACGACCACGCCGGCACGGCGCAGTGGGGCATTCACGACCTGATCACCTCCGTCGGGGCACCATGCAACTGTGCCGGGGCCCACCGCCGGCGGCGCCCGCGCGCCCGCCCGGGGCGCCGGTGACCGGACGTCCGGCAGCGTCCGAGATCCGCAGCAGCATCGCGATGATCAACCAGTTGGCCATCAGCGAGGAACCGCCGGCGGAGAGGAACGGTGTGGTCTGGCCGGTGAGCGGGATCAGGCCGGTCACGCCACCGACGATCACGAAGACCTGGAGGCCCAGGGTGAACGCGAGGCCGCCGGCCACCAGCTTGCCGAACGAGTCGCGCACCGCCAGGCCGGCGCGGAGCCCGCGCTCGGCGATCAGGAGGTAGACCACCAGCAGGGCGGAGAGGCCGAAGAGGCCGATCTCTTCACCCAGCCCGGCGAAGACGAAGTCGCTCACCACGAGCGGGATCTTGTTGGGCTGGCCACCGCCTGGGCCGGCGCCGAAGAGTCCTCCGGTGCCGAGGCCGAGCAGCGACTGGACCATCTGGTACCCGTCGTCATAAGGCTTGGCGAACGGGTCCATCCAGATCTCGGCGCGCTGGTAGAAGTTGGCGAACGGGCCGCCCACGCTCGCACCCAGCACATACGCCAGGACAGCGCCGCCGAAGAAGAGCAGCAGACCGATGATCAGCCAGCTGACCCGCTCGGTCGCCACGTACAGGATCACGACGAACATGCCGAAGTAGAGCAGCGCGGTGCCGAGGTCCTTTTCGAACACGAGGACCATGAGGCTGAGCAGCCACACCGCGACGACCGGCCCGAGGTCGCGGCCGCGCGGGAAGTCGATGCCGAGGAAGCGCCGGCTCGCCAGCGAGAGAACCTCGCGCTTGCGGACCAGGTAGTAGGCGAAGAACGAGACAAGTGCGAGCTTGGCGAACTCACCAGGCTGGATCTGGAAGCCGCCGACCCTGATCCACAGCTTGGCGCCGTTGATCTCGGAGAACTGTGACGGCAGCACCGCCGGGATCATCACCAGGATGATGCCGACCAGCCCGAGCGTGTACGCATACCGGGAGACCGCCCGGTGGTCACGCACGATAATCAGCAGCCCAGCGGCGAGCACCACCGCGATGAGCGTCCAGGCCAGCTGGCGGCCGCCGACACCGGAGAAGATCGGCAGGTCGGCCCGCTCGTTGGCATCGGCGAACGCGAGGTCGATACGGCGTAGGAAGGCAACGCCCAAGCCGTTGAGCAGGGCCACAGCGGGCACGATCGCCGGATCCGCATACGGCGCCAGGAACCGGATCACCACGTGCAGGCCGAGGAACACCCCGGCGACCAGCGCGACCGGCACCCAGAAGTCACCGGTGATCGTGTCGAGCGCGGTCGCTTCCACGGTCGCCGAATACGCCAGCACGAGCAGCATGACGAAGATCAGCAGCGCCAGCTCAGCGTTGCGCCGGCCGCTCGACTCGCGGACACGCGGCATCTCACCCGTGGTGGCGGGTGTGGGTGCCGGCACGGCTGGGGCGGTCACGACTTAATCCCTGCGGTTCCTGTATCAGGCGACGGGTCAGTCCGCCGCACGGCACCCGGTCGGGTCGACCGGCGGTTCCGTGTAGGCGGGCGGGGCATCAGGCGTGGTGGCCGGTCCCGAGCCGGCTGGCGAGGCGGTAGCGGACGGTGATGGGGTACCCGCGGCGGTGGTCGCAGCGGTGGCGCTGGCCTGCGGCGAGCCGCTCGGCGGCGGGCTCGCACTCGCACTCCCGCTCTCGCCCGCACTCGGCGTCGGAGTCGAGGTCGGCGGGCAGGTCGGCTTGAGGTTCGGGTTGGTCGGGCTGTCCGAGGTCAGCTCGGAGAGGCGGCGCTGCGCGTCCGGCTCGTCGTCGGCCTGGATGCCCTGCTTGACCCGATCCTGGGCGACCACGGTGAGGTCGTCCAGGCGGGTGCCGCTGGTCTCGTGCACGCTGGACAAGCTGAGCCCGGCGATCTGGCCCGGCACGCCGCGGAAGACGGCGAGCTGGCCCTCGTCGGTCGCACCCACGTAGTACTGCCGCTGGGTATAGCTCCAGCCCACCCAGAGGCCGCCGCCCAGGATGATGAGCAGCCCGGCGAGCAGCAGCGCGGTGCGTGCCGGGTGCCGCCGTGGGCGCTCCGGCTCGTCTTGGAGGCTGGCGCCGCCGTTGCTGGGCTCCGGCGCGGGCGCGCGAGGCACCGCTGCCTGAAGCGCCGAGGCCCGGGCCGCGGGCGTCGAGTCGTCGGCCGAAGTGGCCATGCCGCGGTCGCGGGCGGCTGCGCCACCGACGATCGGGGCGGCCTCCAGGATGTCCTGGTCGGTGGCATCGGCGACAACCACGGTGATGTTGTCTGGCCCACCGCCGCGCAACGCGAGCTGGATGAGCCGCTCGACACAATGCTGGGGGTCGGCGAGCTCGGTGAGCGTCTCCGCGATGGTCTCCGCGCTCACGACGCCGGAAAGGCCGTCGCTGCAGATCAGATATCGGTCACCGGGGAGCACCTGGCGTACCGAATACTCCGGGTCGATGTCGCGGCCGTCGAGCGCCCGGGTGAGCAGCGAGCGCTGAGGGTGGCTGCTCGCCTCCTCGGCGCTGATCCGCCCCTCGTCCACCAGCATCTGGACGTACGTGTCGTCCTTGGTGATCTGGTTGAACTCGCCGTCCCGGAGCATGTACGCCCGCGAGTCACCGATGTGGACCATCCCGATCTTGCTACCGGAGAAGAGCACCGCGGTGAGCGTGGTGCCCATGCCCTCCAGGTGAGGGTTGGCGTCGACGGTGTCGCGAAGCTGCTGGTTAGCCGTATCGACCGCGCCACGCAAGGCGTCGACCAGCGCATCGCCGGGGACGTCCTCGTCGAGGGGCGCCATCGCGGCGATGACGATGTTGCTGGCGACGTCACCGGCGGCCATGCCGCCCATGCCATCGGCGACGGCGAGCAGGCGCGGGCCAGCGTAGACGGAGTCTTGGTTTCCGTCTCGGATCAGGCCGCGGTCACTGTGAGCCGCATAACGCAAGGTGAGAGTCATGGCCGTAACTCAAGAGAAGTGCGGCCGATGCGGATCGGCACGCCGAGGGGTACGGGGGTTGGTCCAGTGACCTTAGCGCGATCCAGATAGGTGCCGTTGGTCGAGCCGAGATCTTCTATGAACCACTGTCCGGCGCGAGGGACGAGCCGGGCGTGACGTGCAGACGCATAGTCATCGGTAATCACCAGAGTGGAGTCTTCGGCGCGACCGATGGTGATCTGAGCCTCACCGAGGGTGATTCGGGTGCCGGCCAACTGACCGGCGGTGACCACGAGTTGGTGTGCCGCGCGGCCCCGCTTCACCTTGGCCGGGCGGGACGGCCCCGTCGACGCGCCAACCCCCCGCGGCGCGGCGACGAGGCGACTGCTCTTGGCCCCGGCGAAGAGGTCCCGGCGGATCACTCCGACCACTGTGAACACGAAGATCCACAGCAGGACGAGGAATCCGAACCGGGCAACGGTGAGGACGAACTCAGGCAACGTCCTTAGCCATCCACTCGGAACGTAAGGGTGGTCGTCCCGAGCTGGATCATGTCACCGGGGTTGAGGGCCACGGCGGAGACGCGCTGGCCGTTGACCATGGTCCCGTTTGTCGATCCCAGATCGGTGAGCACCACCTGGGCACCGTCGAAGTCGAGCCGAGCGTGGCGGCGAGAGATGCCGACGTCGGGGAGGCGCAGGTTGGCCTGGTCACCTCGTCCGATGACGGTCGAACCCATCTGGAGCGGATACGTACGACCGTCGCCGGAGACCAGCCGCACGTTGCGCCCGCCACCGCCGTGCTGCGGCGGCGGACCATAGCCACCAGGGGCCTGGTCGTACGGCGGGTAGGCGGGCGGCGCGGGAGCGTCGTACGCCGGCTGCTGGACGGGAGCCACCTCGCCACCGGTGTAGACCTCGGCGGTGACCCGGAACATGCCCGTGTCCAGCCCGTCACCGCGCTCGATCTCGACGATCACGTCGCCATATACGGTCCACGCCTGCTCGCCGATGAACTCAGCCTGAGACTGGGCGAGCTCCTGGGCGAGCGCGGCCGCGTAGGGCGCGAGCCGGCTGTGGTCGTAGGGCGAAAGATCGATCACGTAGCGGTTGGGCACGAGGGTGCGCCCACCGGCCAGGATCGCCTTGTGCGCCTCGGCCTCCCGCTGCATGGCGTTGAGAATCTCAACAGGGTGGACTACCCCTTTGAACACCTTCGCGAAGGCCCCTCGACCAGGCCTTCCAATCGCTTCTCGAAGCGTTGCAGCACGCTCACCGGCTCCTCCTCGGGTTCCGAGGACATGATGGTATCCGGCCGCCGCACGCGCAGGTTGCGCACCGACGTACCGCCTGCTTCCGGCCTGTCTCGGGTGGCCGGTGTTGCCGTGCTACTCTTCCCAGGCGCCACGGGCAGTAACCTGCTCGCGGATGTAGCCACGCACAGCGTAATATGTGGCCGCATCGAGTCCGGGGCATACCCCCTGGATCCGGGGAAGTGGCGGAATGGCAGACGCGCACGGTTCAGGTCCGTGTGCCCGAAAGGGCGTGGGGGTTCAACTCCCCCCTTCCCCACCAGAGGGCTGAAAGCCCCGTCCGACAAGGACGGGGCTTCGCTTTTTTGGTGACATCACCATCTGGTCACAATCCCGGAGCACCTCTCCATCCTTCGACGCCTTCCATGCAGGAATGCGCTTTCCTATGCTGAGCGCATGATGAGGATCGACGACGGGCTCCAGCCCGACGGCCTGCTGCCCAAGATCAAGCGCCTCTGGGACGCCTCGGCGGAGAAGCTCGACTCGATAGAGAAAGCCTGCCCGCCCGGCTCCCCGTCGCCGGTGTTCACGGTGGACGGCCGGTATACGGCGCGCGGCTGGACGGAGTGGACCCAGGGCTTCCAGTACGGCTCGACACTGCTCCACTTCGACGCCACGGGCGAGCGGCGCTTCCTGGACCTCGGGCGGGAGCTCACCGTCCAGGTCATGGCGAGCCACGTCAGCCACATCGGCGTACACGACCACGGCTTCAACAACGTCAGCACGTACGGCAACCTGTGGCGGCTCACTCGCGAGGGTCGGATTGACGACGGCGACCTCAACTTCTACGAGCTGGCCCTCAAAATCACCGGCGCGGTGCAGGCGGCCCGGTGGCGGGACACCGCGGACGGCACCGGCTACATCTACTCGTTCAACGGACCGCAGTCGCTCTTCGTCGACACGATCCGCTCCTGCCGCGCGCTCGCCGTCTCCCACCAGCTCGGCCACGTGCTGATGGGCGAGCGGGACGAGCGGATCTCCCTGCTCGACCGGCTGGCCCAACATGCCACCAGCACCGCCCGGTGGAACGTCTTCTACGGCGAGGGCCGGGACACGTACGACGTCCGCGGTCGCACCGCCCACGAGTCGATCTTCAACGTCAACGACGGCAGCTACCGATGCCCGAGTACCCAGCAGGGCTACTCGCCCTTCAGCACCTGGACGCGCGGGCTGGCCTGGGCGATGCTCGGCTTCCCGGAGCAGCTTGAGTGGCTCGACACGATCGAGGACGCGCCGGATGGGCTCGCCGACACGATGCTCAAGGCCGCCATGGCCACCTGTGACTTCTACATCGCGCACACCCCGGCCGACGGCATCCCGTACTGGGACACCGGCGCGCCTGGGCTGATGCACCTCGGCGACTACCTCGACCGCCCCGCCGACCCGTACAACGCGCACGAGCCCGTGGACTCCTCCGCCGCCGCGATCGGCGCGCAGGGGCTGCTGCGGCTCGGCCGCTACCTGACCGGACGCGGGCGGGCCGAGGAGGGCCGGCGCTACTGGCAGGCCGGGCTGACCGTGTGCCACACACTCTTCGGCGACCCGTACCTCAGCACGGACGCCCGCCACCAGGGCCTGATCCTCCACTCCGTCTACCACCGGCCGAACGGCTGGGACCACGTGCCCACGGGCCAGCGGGTACCCAACGGCGAGTCGAGCATGTGGGGCGACTACCACGCCCGCGAGCTCGCGCTCTACGTGCAGCGGGTAGCACGTGACGAGCCTTACTACACCTTCTTTGGCGGTGCCTCATGAGCCCGGCCGCCGTCGTCACCGGCGGCTCGCGGGGCATCGGGCGCGGCGTCGTGCTCGCGCTCGCCTCCGCCGGGTACGACGTTGTCGTCAACTACGCACGCAACGCGTCGGCCGCGAAGGAGGTGGCCGAGCGGGTCGCGGAGGCCGGCCAGCGGGCCCACCTGGTGCAGGCCGACATCGGGCAGGCGGCCGACCGGCAGCTACTCGTGGAGGAGGCGATCGGCGCGTTCGGCCGGATCGATCTGCTGGTCAACAACGCCGGCGTGGCGCCGGACGTACGCGCCGACATCCTGGACGCGACCGAGGAGTCGTTCGACCGGCTTGTCGCGATCAACCTCAAGGGGCCGTACTTCCTGACCCAGCTCGTGGCCCGGCACATGGTCGAGCAGGTTGAGGCCGGCACGCTCACCCACCCCAAGATCGTCATCATCTCGTCGATCAGCGCGTACGCGGCGAGCGTCAACCGCGGCGACTACTGCGTCACCAAGGCCGGCCTCGCGATGGCCGCCCAGCTGTACGCGGCGCGGCTGGCCGAGCACGGCATCAACGTGTACGAGATCCGACCGGGCGTGATCGAGACGGACATGACCGGAGCCGTGCGAGAAAAGTACGACGACCTGATCTTCAACCGAGGCATCACGCCGATCCGCCGCTGGGGCCGCCCGGAGGACGTGGGCAAGGCGGTGGTGGCCGTGGCGACCGACCTGTTGCCCTTCAGCACCGGCCAGGTCATCGACGTGGACGGCGGCTTCCATCTCCGTACCTTATGAAAACAAAGACAGAGCCCCAGCGCCGCGACGGCGCTGGGGCTCCGCCGACCTCCCCAGGTCGGGTCTTCGGACTGACTAGACGGTCAGCGTCCAGGTGTTGATGTAGCCGGTGTCGATGGCCGCCACATCCTGTACGCGCAGACCCCACGTACCGTTCGCCACCTCCGTGGAGAGGTTCACGGTGTAGGTGGTGTTGACGTTGTCGGCGCTGTCCGAGCCGGAGCTGTTCTTCAGCCGGTACGCGGTGCCGTCCGGGGCGACAAGGTCGATGACCAGGTCACCGCGGTAGGTGTGGACGATGTTGACCGCCACGGTCGAGCTCGCCGAGGCGTTGCGGCCGCAGGCGATCGTGATCGTGCTGGTCACGGTGCTCAGGTCGGGGATGTTCACGTCCGTACCGTTGGTGCCCGCGCAGGTGCCGGTGCCGCCGCCGGTCACGGTCAGGTTGTAGGTCGCGGTCCGCGTGCCGGAGGCGCCGGTGCCGGTGACCGTGATCGGGTACGTCCCGTTGACGACCGAAGACGTCGTGGAGATCGTCAGCGTCGACGAGCCACCCGACGTGACCGACGCCGGGCTGAAGCTCGCGGTCGCGCCGCTGGGCAGGCCGCTCGCCGACAGGCTCACCGACTGCGCCGACCCGGCCGTGGTGGCCGTGCTGACCGTCGTGCTCACCGAGCTACCCGCCGCGACCGAACCCGACGTCGGCGAGACCGACACGGAGAAGTCGTTGGCCGGCGGGGTGCCGTTGTTGACCACGAAGAGCAGCCGGTTCGGCGTGCCGGTACCCACGTTGGTGATGACGTTGGGCGTGGAGTTGTTGACCAGGAAGTCACGCACCTGGGTGGGCGTCCAGGTCGGGTTGGCCGCGAGGACCAGCGCCGCCGCGCCCGCGACGTGCGGGCTGGCCATCGAGGTGCCGCTGATCGAGTTCGTGGCGGTGTTGCTGGTGTACCAGGCCGACGTGATGCTCACGCCCGGCGCGAGGATGTCGACGCAGGTGCCGAAGTTGGAGAAGCTCGCGGCGGCGTCGTTGCTCTGGGTGGCGCCCACCGTGATCGCCTCGGCAACCCGGGCCGGCGAGTAGTTGCACGCGTTCTGCCGCACGCCGAGCGCGTCACCGTTGCCCGCCGCGACGGCGTACGTTACACCCGAGTTGATCGAGTTGCGGACCGCGGTGTCGATCGAGGCGTTGGCGCCGCCACCGAGGCTCATGTTCGCCACGGCCGGCTTGATCGCGTTGGCGGTGACCCAGTCGACGCCGCCGACGACGCCCGCGAGCGTGCCGCTGCCGGAGCAGTTGAGCACGCGCACGCCGATGAGCTGCACGCCCTTGGCCACGCCGTACGCCGAGCCGCCGACCGTACCCGCCACGTGGGTGCCGTGGCCGTTGCAGTCGTCCGCCGGCCCGCCGTCCACCGCGTCGAAGCCGCTGGTGGCCCGGCCGCCGAAGTCGTTGTGGCTGAACCGGATGCCGGTGTCGATGATGTACGCGCGGACCGTCGGCGCGGTCGTCGGGTACGTGTACGAGCTGCTGAGCGGCAGGTTGCGCTGGTCGATGCGGTCCAGGCCCCAGCTCGGGGGGTTGTTCTGGGTGTCCTGGATGCGGACCGTGTGGTTCTGCTCGACGTACGCCACCGACGGATCGGCTGCGATACGGGCGGCACGCGCCGCCGTCGCCTTCACCTCGAAGCCACGCAGCGCGGCGCGGTAGGTACGCGCTACCGCCCCGTCGTGCTTGGCCGCGAGGTCACGGGCAGCCTTGTCGACACCCGTCCGGGTGACCGAGCTGTCCTTGAACACAACGATGTAGCTGTCAGCGACGGCGGTGTTGCCTCCGGCGTTGCGGATCACGCCGGACGGTTCCTGCGCCAGCGCGGGCGGCGCCATCATCGCGACTGCCATCGTCACACCGACGGTGGCCAGGCCGAGCGTCACCAGGCGGCGACGCGTACGCGGGAGCGTCATCTCCCGTCCTCCCTCTGACCGGCTCCACAGCCGTCCAGACGCTTGTGGCGACCGGATCGGGCAGAGATGTTTGCCGATCGGAGGAGAGATTATGTGGTTCTGTCAGCCAGCGACAGATGTTGAACTTTCTATATCACCGGCGATAGGTAACGCGCGTAGTCCTTCGTGGTCGGTCCCGTACCGCTGGGCGGCGCGCCTACCGGGACCGGTTGCCCTGCTGGAGGTAGAGGAGCTCCAAAATGGAGCGGGCCGCCTCGAACCAGCGGTCCAGCCACCCGGGCGGCGGCACGGTGCCCTTGGGCGGCAGTTCCAGGAGCAGGCCGCGCAGTAGCGGGTGGTCGGCGAGGGTGCCGGCCGGGCCGTCCAGCCAGGTCGTCGGGGGTACAACGAGGTTTGTTGGCTCGCGACTCTGGCTACTGCGCGCGAGCTACCGTATACTCACTCACCGTAGGATAACGATATATGCTTCGACGCGCGCTCATAGAGCGCGTGCGCGCAGCCGTGCCGCCACTACACAGAGCGACACGGCTGCGCCAGACTGCGTCATCCGTTCCGTTCGTGGGCTAGAGAGCCACGCCTACTCGCCAGACCACAAAGTGGGAAAACGGAATGCCGTCAGCCGAGGTCGAACTCGCCGTCCTTGGCGCCCCCGACGAATGCGTCCCACTCGTCGGCCGTGAAGATCAGCACCGGACCGGTCGGGTTCTTCGAGTCCCGCACGGCGATCGCCTGGTCGACGAAAGCCACCTCGACGCAGTTGTCGCAGCTAGGACCGCTCCGCGTGCTCTTCTGCCAAACAGCGCGGCTCAGGTCCAACCGGAACCCCTTTGTCTCGACTTCCACAACGGCTCCTTAATCAAATTTCGGATGAGTGCCGCAGACTCCTCCGGGCGGAGGGCCGCAGCGCGGATGTGATCGAAAATGAACATGTACTTCCGCAACTCCTCACTCTTCTCCAGGAACAGACCTCCGGTGGCATTTTCCGCAAAAACCACCGCCGGGTCGCTGGGCTCGGAGAAGCTGAGGATTGTGAAGGTACCGTCCATGCCGGCATGAGCGCCGACCTCGAAGGGTAAAACCTGTAGCGTCACATTGGGTAACTCCGCGGCCTCCACGAGTCGCTCCAGCTGAGCGCACATGACGGCATCGCCGCCGATGGGGCGGCTGAGCACGGCCTCGTCGAGGACCACCCACAGGTCGATGGGGTCGTCCTGTGTCAGTAACGACTGGCGGTTGAGGCGGACACGAACCCGCCGCTCGACTTCGTCAGTCGTGATATCCGGCCGCGCGGCACGGATCATCGCCTTGGCGTATTCCTCGGTCTGTAGTAACCCAGGCATCACCTGCTGTTCGTACGCTCGGACCGATTCCGCTGCCTGCTCAAGACCGACATAGGCGCCGGTGAGCACCGTGCTGTACGCATGCCACCAGCCCTTCTGCCGGGCCTCGCGAGCGATCTGAACGAGTTCTTCGCACTCGTCGCCGCGGACCCCATATATCTCGAGCATGTCCCGGACATCACGGGGGGTGGCCGTGGTGTGGCCGGTCTCGATTCGCGACACCTTGGATGCCGAGCATTCCAAACGCTCGGCGACTCCTTCGATCGTCACTCCCGCAGCTTCACGCCGGCGCCGCAGCTCAGCTCCGAGCCGACGACGGCGAATTGTCGGACTCCGACGCTCCGTCACGGGGTCACCTCCGCAGTTGCGTCCCCCAAGTCAGAGAGTCTGTCGCGAATCGGCGTCACGGGTACCCGTCACGGCGGACGCATGCTATGACGGAGCAGCGACATCGCGGCGAACCGGCCCGCGGTTACGCGGGGAGTTCCGTTTCGCTCGCGCTGACACGCAAAGGCCCCGGCACGTCGGCCGGGGTTGCCGCGTTCAGTTTGCGCGTTTCCGAGCGGGACATCAAGACACGATCCGTCACCGGATGGACAAGACCGGATCGGGCCGAAGTTGCAACTTGCATTGATCATGTTCATGCGGCACCCTGTGCGTATGGCTCGGGTCACCCACCGTCTCCGGCCAGTCGGACAGGTCGCGGCTCCGCCGCAGCCAGAGGGGTAGTCCGACCTCGGCAGGGACGGACACCCAGCGGGTGGCCCCCGAGGTGAGCCGCGAAGCACGTGGTCCGGCAAACTTTGGCTGAATCGGTAGTTTTGGGACAGGAGTCGATGTGTTACCCCGGTCCGGTGACGTCCTACAAGTGACCCGCGAGGCGAGCGTCCAGTTCGCCGACCCGATGCTCTTTCGGGTGATCAGGGCCCACGACTGGCCGACCTATGACGGCTGGATCTGGCTCGATGGCTACGAGCTCAATGGCGGCGGTGAGGCGGTCGAGCGTAGGTCGATCTTTGTGAAGATCAGTGGCCTCCGCCCGGTCGGGTCCGCTCCGGACATCCGCCAGCGCAATGCGCGCCATCCAGCCCCCGGCCCATGGGGGTGCCCACGCGGATGCGGTAGGGGCTGTTGGTCGTTCACCGTCCGATGGTCCAGGGCCTCGCCTAGACTCGAAGGCACCCGCCGACCCCACTCGTGATCCGGACCCCGAGCCTGGGGACGGCATGATCACAAGGCCGACCGCGCCGTTACGCGCATCTCGGCATCCCTACTTGATTCGTGGGCTGAGCCTGCGCGTAGTGCTCCTCGGCGCGATGCTGACGAGCCTCGCGATCACCATGGCCGGCGGCCAGCCGGTCGGTGCCTCGTCCGCTGACGGGCGCACGCCGGCCAGCGACTCGGCACGCCTCGCCGACGGTCGGACGGTGGGCGGGGCGAGCCCGGGAAGGCAGGGCCAGAGTGGGCAAGGCGGGCCGCCGGCGAGTGAGCAGGCCGCCGGTACGGTGAACGGCCGCGCCAGCGGCGGCGGGATCGTGCCGGCGGCAAGCGCGTCGTCGCCATCCCCGACCGGCTGGACTCCAACTCCTGTCGACCCGACCGGCTCGCCGCCCACGGCGGGGCCGGCCCCCGACGAGGAGCCGGACACCCCAATATCGGCAGGCACCCCGGACGGCACCGGCTCGTCACCGGGTACCCCGCGGAGGACCAGCCGGGCGCCGGGGCACCGGCCACCGAGGGTCCACTGTGGCGCGACCCGGTCGCCGGCGGCCCGGACGACGAGGACCTGGGGCTTGGCGAGACGGTGGACGAGGCGACCCCGACGCCCGAGCTGGCCACGGCAGGGCAGGACGCCACACCGACCAGCGAGTACCGGCGCACGTTGATCTACTCCGGCATTTTGGGCCTTGTCCTGGCCGCCATCGGCCTCACGATGGTCGGGGTACGCCGCCGAGGCTGGTGAGGTGACACTTGGTCAGGAGGTCGGCGTCGGCTCCGGGGTCGGGGTGGTCGTGGGCGGTTCGGTGGGCGTGAGCGGGCTGGCGATCACCAGCGTGACCTCAGCGCCCATCGCCACGATCTCGCCTTCTCGCGGATCCGTCTCGATCACGGTGTTCGGCGGCTCCACTGCCGGCCGGTACACGAGCCGGTAGGTCAGGCCCAGCCGGTCTAGCTCGTCCCGCGCCTGCTGGTCGGTCAGCCCGACAAGCAGCGGCACCGGTACCTCGGCCGGCGCGGTCGTCGGCGGAGGTGCCGAGCTCGTCGCCGGCCCGGGCGAGGTCGCCGGCGCGGAGGTCGGCGCGAGAGTAGGCGGTGGCGTGGGGGTGGGCTCCACCTTGTTCGCTTCGTAGATCAGCCAGACACCCGCGATCAGGCCGCCGAGCAGCACAAGCCCCACGATGCCCAGCACGATCGGCATCCACCACTTGCCGCCGCTGTCCTCGGGCGATGCCCACTCGGTCTGCGCCGGGCCGCGTGTGGCCGCGCCGTCCCGTGGGGGTACCCCGGCACGGCCGGACCAGACGGTGGGCTGGGTCGGCACCTTCGCGGTCTCGTCGGCGGCCGGTATCCGGCGGGTCTCGTCGCCCTGCTGGCCGGAGCCGGCCTGCTCAGCGGCGGCCGGGTCATCCATTGCCTTCGGTAGCTGTGCGGTGCGGTCAGGTTCGGTTGGGGCAGCGCCCGCAGCGGCACCACCATCCGCCTCGTCGTCCGCCACCGGGTCGAACTGTCGGGTCTGATCCGATTCGCCCGGTCGATCGCCGGAGCCGGGAGTGGAGCCACCGCCGGAGCTAAGAGCAGGACCGCCGCCGGAGCCAGCAGGAGCGGAGCTACCGCTGGAGCTAGGACCAGGGCCGCCGCCGGAGCCGGGAGCAGGACCGTCCGGATCGCGGTCGTCGGCCATCGCGTCGTCCTCTCCGCGAAGTCACATTTCCGGGGATCAACTTATCGGGCGATTCGCCCGTGGGCGCGTCGCCCCGCACTGCTTCGATGGCGCAAGGAAGCTACGCTGCCCGGCATGGCCGTTCGAGGCTGGGGAGGATCGGTCGCGACCGCGATCGGCATCGCTGCAGGCGCAAGCGCCGCGCAGTTGGGGTTGGGCTATGGGCTCGGCATCATCGCGTGGATGCCGTCGCCCAACGGCGCCAACGAGGCCACCTGGGTGGCCAGCCTGGCATGGGCGACCTGGATCGCGGCCACATCCACGATCATCGGGGCGATCTACGCCGACCGGATGAGCGCGGCCATAGTGGACAGTAGGGACACGCTCTCCACAGTGCTCTCCAGGGGTGCGATCACCGTGGCGGCTGCGGTTGGTGCCCTCGCGACCGTCGCGCTGGTGGCGGTGCCGGCCCGCGAGGCGGCTCGGGCGGACACGTTCACGCCGCAGACCATAGCGGCGGGTTACGCGGCGATCGGCGTGATCGTCGGCCTGCTCGTCGCCCTGTGGGCGGTGGCGTCCCGGGCGGTCGCGGCCAACGTGATCGCCACCGCGAGCTGGCTGTGGCTGCTGGCCGTAATCGCCGTGATCGACGGCGTCGCCACCGGGCGCGGCCTCGCCTCCGCTCAGCTCGGCGTGTGGCAGCTCACCTCGGACGCCGACCGATTCTGGTTCCGCAACATCTACCTGCCTGGCGCGGCCCTCACCCTCGGCTCGGCGCTGGTGATCGGTGCGCTCGCCGCCTGGCCGGCGGCCAAGCGGTTCGACGGCCGGGTGGGCACAGCCGTTTCCGGTGGTGTCGGCCCGCTGCTCGTCGCGGCGGCGTACTTCCTGGCCGCGCCCACGCTCGTCGGGATCCGCGCCGAGCAGCTGTCCGCGCACCTGCTCGCGCCGTACGCGGTGATCGCCGGCCTGGCCGGTTCGGTGCTGGTGACCGCGATTTGCCAGCGCCAGGAGGCCCGGCAGAAGGAAGAGCTGGAGCTGCTGCGGTGGCCCGACGAGCCCCAGTCGCAGCCCGAGGACGAGCCGGAGCTGGAGCTGGAGAGCGAGGAGCCGGAGACCGACCTCGAGCGCGTGCCGGTGCCGGCGCAGCCAGCGAGTGCCGATCTGGCCGACGACGCGTACGCCCCGGCCCGCGCCTACGTCACCGACTCCGCGCCGGCCGCCGAGCCGGTGTCCGCAGCGCCCGAGCCGGCCCGCGGGCAGGCGTCGGTCGCGACCCCGCTCTGGCCTGAGCCGGAAAAGAAGAAGCCCAAGCGCCGCTAGGCCCGGGCGGCGGGGTAGTTGATCCCGGCCTCCAGCAGGGCGAACGCGCGATCAGCGAGGTCGGAGACCTTTTCGTCGGGCTCGTCTTCCCGCCAGGCGCGCACGGCCACCTGTAGGGCCGCGCTGGACACCGCGGCGACAAGCTTGGGCCGCGGATCGCTGACCGGGTCGACCCCCATCCGGACCGCCACCCGCCGGGCCAGCTCGTCGAGCTGCTCGGTGCACATCTCAAGGCTCCGGGACAACACGGCCGGGCTCTTCTGCACGAGCTCCATCACGCACGCGAACTGGGTCGCGTCGGTGCCGCCCTCCTCGTACGCCCGGAGGACCTGAACGCACGCGCGGCGCAGCGCCGTCATCACCGGCTCGTCGGCGGGGCGCTCGTCGAGCGCTGAGTAGACGTCCAGGAACTGCTGGAGCTGCAAGGACGTGGCGACGTCTTCCTTCGAGCCGAAGTAGCGGAAGAACGTCCGGGATGACACCTCGACCGATTCGGCGATCTCGTCGACGGTCGTCGCCTCGAAGCCCTTGGTCGAGAAGAGCTCGAAGGCGGCGTCAATGAGCGCTTCGCGGGTGCGCTGCTTCTTGCGCTCCCGGAGGCTCGCGCCATCCACGGTCGTAGGCGGGGCATGCCGAAAGTATACGGGTGGTGTCCAGCTCCGACTTTATTCCCGGCATGACAGTAGTCACGATAAGACGTAAGTCGGTTGACGACATCTGTCATGCACTGACAGATTCGCTCTCATGTCACAGGCAACCCTGACCCGACCCGGTGGGCCGAACACCGACGAATGGCGGCCCAGCCGCCGCGGCCATGGTCACCCCTGGCTGACCCTCCTGGCCGTAGCCCTCGGCGTGATGGTCGTGGGCCTCGACGCGACGGTCGTGGCCATCGCCAACCCGGCGATCGCACGCGATCTCGGCGCTGACTTCGCCCAGCTCCAGTGGGTTACCAACGGCTACCTGCTCGCGCTCGCGGTGTCCCTTATCGTCGCCGGTCGCCTCGCCGACCGGTTCGGCCGCAAAACCGTCTTCCTCGTGGGCGTCGCGGGCTTCGCGGTCGCCTCGGTGGCAGTGGGCCTCTCCGGCTCGATCGAAATGGTGATCTTCTGGCGGGTGGTGCAGGGCTTCGCCGGCGCGCTGCTTCAGCCGGCCAGCCTCGCGATCCTCCGCAACACGTTCCCGGCCGAGAAGCTCAACATGGCCATCGGCATCTGGGCCGGCACCTCCGGCCTGGCCATCGCCAGCGGGCCGATCGTGGCCGGCCTGCTCGTGGAGAACGCGAGCTGGGAGTGGGTCTTCTTCCTCAACGGCCCGGTCGCCGCGGTGGCGATCCTGCTGGGCCTGTGGGTGGTGCGGCAGTCGCGCGACCCGGACGCCGCCGGCTCGTTCGACCTACCCGGCGTCGGGCTACTCTCCGCGGCCCTGTTCAGCCTGGTCTGGGCGTTGATCAAGGCGCAGGAGTACGGCTTCGGCGACATCCTCCCGCTCGGCTTCTTCGCGGGCGCGGCCGTACTGGGTACCGCGTTCATCCTGCGCGAACGGTCTGCCCGCCACCCGCTCATGCCGCTCGGACTCTTCCGCGACCGCTCGTTCTCGGCCGGCACGGTGCTGGCGATGCTGGGCTTCTTCGCGCTCTTCGGCTCGTTCTTCTTCCTGACCCTGTACCTCCAGCAGGTGCACGGCATGAGCCCGGTCGACGCGGGCGTACGGCTGCTGCCGATGACGGCCACCTTCATCGTGGCGTCGCCGGTGGCCGGCGCACTGACCGCCCGTTTCGGCCCGCGCCCGCCACTCGTGATCGGGATGCTGCTGACCGCGGTCGCGCTCTTCGCGCTCTCCCGGATCGGGGTGCAGGCCGACTACCTGTCGCTCTGGCCGTGGTTCATCGTGATCGGCATGGGCTTCGGCATGGTCCTGGTCGGCAGCACCGAGGCCATCGTCGGCAACGCTCCGGTGCACCTGGCCGGGCTCGCCGGCGGCATCCAGCAGACCGCGGCCCAGCTCGGCGGCGTACTCGGGACAACGATTTTCGGCACGCTCCTGGCCACGCGGGTCGGCGACGTACTGCTGGACAAGCTGACGGGTGCCGGGGTCCCGGCCGAGATGGCACCCGGCCTCGCGGCGGCCGAGGACTACGTGGCCCAGGGGGTCGCACCCGTACCGCCGGGCGCGCCGCAGCCACTTGCCGACGCGATCACGACCGGCAGCCACCTGGCCTTCATGACGGGCTTCCAGACGGCGCTGGCGGTCGGCGCGGTGATCGCACTGCTCGCGTCGTTCGCGGCGCTGCTGGTACGGCGCGGCGAGAACACCACCGCCGGGGCGCACGCGGGTATCTGAAAACAGCCCTCCCCAGATCGGGGCGCTCCGCGGGCGGCGGGGCGCCCCGATCACTAGGGCCTGTTTCAAAATCTTTGCCGGGCTGCGCCGGGCCCAGACGACGACCGGCGGCGCCGGGCGTAAGGCCACATACAACACCGGTATGCGACCTTGCGCCCGACTTGCCGGATCGCCGCCTGGATCCCGGCTCGCCTCGACAATCCTTTTGAAACAGGCCCTAATGGATGGGCCAGGTGTGTACCGGCTCGTTGGTGCGCTGGAACCGGCCGTACCGCTGGAGCATGTCGTGCAGCGCCTCGCCGCGGTCGAGGCCGCGGGCCCGCTCGGCGGCGGCGACCGCCTCGGTCTGCCACACCGCGCCGTTGCGCTGGAGCAGGCAGCGCTGCTCGATGATGCCGAGCAGCCGGTCGCGGAACCTCGGGCTGACGCCGAACCGGTCGAGCCCCGCGTACGCCTTGGGCAGCAACGACTCAAGTACAAGGTCGGTGACCCGGATCTCGCCAACCCGGGGCCAGTGGACGGTGGCATCGATGCCGCGGCGGGCGGCCGCGTGGAAGTTTTCCTCGGCCGCGCTGAACGTCAGCTGCGACCAGATCGGCCGGTCCGCCTCGGCCAGCTCCCTCGTCAGTCCGAAGTAGAACGCCGCGTTGGCGAGCATGTCGATGACCGTGGGGCCGGCCGGCAGTACGCGGTTTTCCACGCGCAGGTGGGGCCGGCCGTTCATCACGTCGTACACGGGGCGGTTCCACCGGTAGACCGTGCCGTTGTGCAGGCGCAGCTCGCCCAGGTGCGGTACGCCCCCGGCGTGCAGCACCTCGACCGGGTCCTCGTCGTCGCAAATGGGCAGCAACGGCGGGAAGTAGCGCACGTTTTCCTCGAAGAGGTCGAAGATCGACGTGATCCACCGCTCGCCGAACCACACCCGCGGGCGTACCCCCTGGGCCTTCAGCTCGTCCGGCCGCGTGTCCGTGGCCTGCTCGAAGAGCGCGATGCGGGTCTCCGCCCAGAGCCGCTTCCCGTACAGGAACGGGGAGTTCGCCCCCACGGCCACCTGGATGGCGGAGATCGCCTGCGAGGCATTCCAGTAGTTGGCGAAGCTCTCCGGCGAGACCTGGAGGTGGAACTGGACGCTCGTGCAGGCCGCCTCGGGCGCGATCGAGTCGGTGGACATCTGGAGCCGCTCCACGCCCCGGATGTCCAGCTCGATGTCTTCGCCCCGGGCTGTCACGATCTGCTCGTTGAGCACCCGGTACCGCTCGTTGGTCGAGATGTTGTCGAGCACCAGGTGGCGGGCCGTCAGCGTGGGCAGTATCCCGATCAGGATGAGCGTCGCGTCGGCCTTCACCGCCCGGTGCTCGGCCCGGCCGAGGCTCGCCTGAAGGTCTTGCTCGTAGTCGGCGAAGCCGTCGCCCTCGATCAGGCGCGGCCGGGCATTCAGCTCCAGGTTGAACTGTCCGAGCTCGGTCTGGAACGTCGGGTCGGCCAGGTTGGCCAGGATCTCCGCGTTGCGCATGGCCGGCTCGGCCTCGCTGTCCACAAGGTTGAGCTCGATCTCCAGGCCGGTCGTCGGGCGCTCGGCGTCGAAGCCGAAGTCGTCGAGCATCAGCGCGAAGACGTCGAGACACCGGCGCACCTTCTGCCGGTACCGGGCGCGGTCCTCCCGGGAGAACGCACCATGCGAGACGTCCTTCCCCATGTTGCTCCTCCCGGCGCGCACGGCGATATGGGCGCCGTCGCAAAGACCCATGTCCCACCAGCCGGCGCGGTGACCTTCACGTTAGGAGCGCGGTCGCCGCTTGGGCTAGGGACAAAACAGGCACTTATCACCGGTCGTGAGCGTGGGAGCGCGCTTAGTCCACCTAAGCAATATGCCCCGGTAACCGTGAAACCGGCCACCGAGGCATATCGTGGGACAAATAGGGGCTCCTGGCGGGACGCGCCTTACTGGCGGATGGCCTCGCCCTCGATCTCGATCTTGACCTTCTTGCCGACCATCACGCCGCCCGTCTCGAGCGCAACGTTCCAGGTCAGGCCGAAGTCCTCGCGGTCGATCTCGGTGCTGGCACTGAAGCCGAAGATGTCGAAGCCGTAGGGGCTGCGGCCCACGCCCTCGAACTCGACCTTCAGGTCGACGGAGCGGGTGACGCCCTTGATGGTGAGGTCGCCGGCGAGGACGAACTCGTTGCCGCTGTGGGACTTCACGCCGGTGCTGGCGAACTCCAGCGTCGGGTACTTCTCGGTCTCCAGGAAGTCACCGCTGCGCAGGTGGTTGTCGCGGTCATTCTGGCCGGTGCTGATGCTCGCGGCCTGGATGGTCGCGGTGACGGCGGACTCCAGCGGGTCCTCGGCAACGGTGATCGTGGCGGTCGCCTCGGTGAACGTACCGCGCACCTTCGCCACCATCATGTGGCGAGCGGAGAAGCCAACCACCTTGTGAGCCGCGTCGAGCTGGTACGTACCGGGCGCGGGGATGGTCAGGCCCTCGAACTCCCGCGTCGCTGGCGAGGTGTCGGTCATGGGATACTCCTCCAGGAGGTTATTGACGGTTCTACCTTTGCGCAAGCAACTATACGCACGACAATATTCCACGTGTCAAGAGATGCTACGCTGTACAGGTGTCCGATGACCTCCTTGACGACCCGCGGCTGACCGCCGTCGGGCTGTTTTTCGAGGTGCATACGGGGCTCAACGCCCGGTTCGCCGCGCAGCTCTGCGAGCACGGCCTGTCACCGGTCGAGTTCGAGGTCCTCATGCGCCTCGCCCGCTCTCCGGACCGCCAGCTCCGGATGACCGACCTGGCTTCCCAGACGTCGCTGTCGACCAGTGGCGTCACGCGGGTCGTCGACCGGATGGAGCGCGACCGCTACATCGCGCGGCGCGCCTGCTCGTCCGACCGCCGCAGCTCGTATGCGGTGATCACACAGAGCGGCCTCACCAAGCTGGAGCAGATCCTGCCCGGGCACCTCGCGTTGGTCGAGGAGTGGTTCACCGGGCGACTGCCGGGCGACCAGCTCGCCACGGTCCTCGACGCACTGCGCACGATTCGCGACGCGGTCAACCCCGGCGCCACCGCCGGCTCGTCGCTCGGCGACAGCGATCGCGCGTCGCATAGCCGGCCACGACCGGAGGAGCAGAGCGACGGCGCCGAGCCATCGGGCGACGCGGCCGAGCGCCTCGTGGTCGAGGTGTGACACAGAGACATACCAATCAGGCGTGACCGGCAGAAAGACCGGCAGAAGTGATTTGACGACTCCTGCAACAGGGTCTTAAGCGGACATATACCCCCGTAGAAGTGGCTAGCGTGCAGCGCACGGGAGGGGCACCACGGGGGTGCGGCGCGGGCGGGTCGAGGGGGACCCAAGTCGGGGGGCGTCTCCGTTCGCGCCGCCTACAAAGGTGATCAGGGCGCCCGTCGAGCCGTACTCGCGTCGGCTCGGCGGGCGCCCTGATCACGCGGTCATCCGTTGATGAGCGCCCGTTCTCGGGGCAGCAGGGTAATGCCGCCCTCCTTGCAGACCGAGGTCAGCCAGTCGACGACCGAGCGCCGGGCCTCTGGCTCCTCGGTGCTGGCGACGAGCCACACCAGCGCCTCCGCGACGTCACGCATGTCGTGCCCACCGGCGTACGCCTCGGCCGCCGCGTTGAACCACTCGGCCGCGGACTCCTTGTCGCCCTGGTGGTACGCCAGGATCGCCTCGATCGAGGCAGCTTCGCCGGACTCCACCCGCCCCAGCGCCAGGCGCTCCGGCGTCGCCGGCTCGGACGCGGCGACAAGCTGCCGGATTTCGGCCAGCACGGCCCGCGCTTCCTCGACCTGACCGGCCTGGGCGTGCGCCCGCCCGATCGTGCCGAGCACCCGCCGCCGGTGACCGGGGTCGCCGAGTTCGGCCAGGGCGGTGATGGACCGCCGGCCCAGCACCTCGGCCTCCGCGTACCGGCCGTCGAGGCGGGCCACCTCCGCGAGGTTGGCCCGGGCCAGCGCGCGCAGCCGGTGCTCGCCGCACTGCGCCGCGAGCCGGTCGACCGCGGCCAGGCGCCGGCGCGCGGCCCGCAGGTCCCCGACCCGGATCTCATGCCAGGTGAGGTTGTTCTGCGCCACCGCCATGTCCCGGATCCGCCCGGCCCGGTTGGCCAGCGCGAGCACCGCCTCGCCGTGGCGGCGCGCCTCGTCGTACCCGCCGGTGGTCATCCACAGTGCACAGAGCAGGCTGCGCGCGCCCAGCTCGCCGGTCAGGTCCCCGGCACGCTGGAACTCCGCCAGCGCGGCCTCGGCCGCCGGCAGCTCCTCCGCGCCACCCCCGTGCTCGGCCGCGAGCTGCCCGACCCCGACGCCGGCCCAGGCCCGCACGATCGGGTCAGCGTCGGCGGTACGCGGGTCGTCCAGCAGGCGCCGCAGCCACTGCCGCCCCGGCACGTCACGCCCGCGGAAGCGCCACCACCTGGGCAGCCCGGCCGCGAGCCGCAGCGCGGTGTGCGGGTCGTCGTTGGCCGAGTACGCCAGTGCGGCCCACAGGTCGCTGGCCACATCGTCGAGGCGGCCGACGGCGGCGGAGAAGTTGCCGCCAGCCAGCTCGGGCGCGGTCCGCGCGGCGAGGGCCGAGAAGACCACCGCATGCCTGCGGCGGACCCGGCCCAGCTCGCCGTTGGCCGCGGCCCGCTCGGTGGCGAAGTCGCGTACGACGTCGAGGAGGCGGAAGCGAAACGGGCCCGAGCCGCGGACGCTCAGCAGTCCGAGCGCGATCAGCCGGTCGAGCAGCTCGACCGGGTCGCCGCCGGCGACCTGCCCGGTCTCGTCGGCGAGCATCGACTCGGCGAGGTCGACCGACCAGCGGTTGCGAAACGCGGAAAGCCGCCGGAGCGCGCGCCGCTCGTCCGCCTCCAGCAGCCGGTAGCTGGCCGCGACGGCGTCCCGCAGCGTCACTGTCACCGCCGGCGCGCTCCTCGGCTCGGCCGCGCTCGCGTCGCTCGCTGTTGGCCCTGGGCGGCCGGCTTCCGCGGTCCTCGCCGATGCGCTCCTTGGATCGCCGGTCCCCAACCCTGGGGCCGGGCCGGCCAGGTCGAGCACGCGGTCGCCGTACCGGTTGAGGATCTCGTTGAGGTCGAGCACCCGGCCCCGGGCGGCGGCCAACTCCAGTGCGAGTGGCAGGCCACCGAGCTTGCGGACCAGGCCGATCAGTGCGCCGACCTCGTCCGGCTCCAGCGGCTCGCGGCGTACCTGCCGGAGGCGGGCCAGAAACAGCGCCGCCGCCGGGTAGTCGGCGACGGTGTCGAGGTCCGCCTGGACGTCGGCCGGCGGCACCTCGAGCGGGGCCACCGGCCACACCCGCTCCCCCGGAAGACCGATCGGATGCCGCCCCGTGGCCAGCACGCGAAGGGTCGGTGCCGCGCCGGCGAGCCAGGTCAGCGCCACCGCCACCGCGTCCGGGGCCCGCTCGACCGCGTCGACCATGAGCAGCGCGGACGCGCCGGCCAGCCGCCCGGCCAGGTCGGCCGCGCGGCCGACGCCGAAGACCGAGGCGATCGCGGCGAGTACGTCGTCCGGCGTCGACACGTCGGACACCACGATGCCGGCGACCCCGGCCGGATGGGCGGCGGCGACGCGGTGCGCCACGGCCAGGGCCAGGCCGGTCTTGCCGACGCCGGCCAGGCCGACCAGGCTCACCGTGCGGCTGTCGAGCCCGCCGAGCAACGCGGCCAGCTCCGAGATGTCCCGGTCGCGACCGATCAGCTCACCGGCTGGCGGCAGCTCCACCCCGGCCGGCCCGGTCGAAGGGACCGGCCCGGTCTCCGCGCTCGTCCCCCGCGCGGCATCAAGGAAGTCCGCCCGCTCCCGGCCAATCAGGCCGAGCGCCTTGGCGAGCAACTCCATAGTGGTGCGCTGTGGGCGAGAGCGACCGCGTTCGAGGTCCCGTACCGTCCGTATGCCGACGCCGGCCCGCCCGGCTAGCTCGGCCTGGGTCAGGCCGGCCGCCAGCCGTTTGGCGCGCAGCAGCGCGTCAAACGCGGTGTTGGCCTGGTCAGGGCCATGATCCGGGGTCATGGCCAGGAAGAGTACGCATCAGTACCTTGCTTGGGGAGCGATGCGTCGCCTCGCCGACCGGTGGAGCTTCGGATACCCGACAGAATGGCCCTCGACGAGCCGAACGTCCCACTCAGTGCTTATGACGCGCCTACAGGCCGAGGTCACGCGCGATGATCATCCGCTGCACCTCGGAGGTGCCCTCGCCGATCTCCAGGATCTTCGAGTCGCGCCAGAAACGGGCGACCGGGAACTCGTTCATGAAGCCGTAGCCGCCGTGGATCTGGGTCGCTTCCCGGGCGTTGTTGACCGCGACCTCACTGGCGTGCAGCTTGGCGATCGCGGCCTGCCGCTTGAAGTCTTCGCCGGCGAGCATGCGGGCGGCCGCGTCGTAGTACGCCAGGCGGGCGGTGTGCGCGCCCATCTCCATGTCGGCGATCTTGAACTGGATCGCCTGGAACGCCCCGATCGGCCGCCCGAACGCGTGCCGCTCCTTGGCGTACTTGATCGACTCGTCGACGCACCCCTGGGCGAGGCCCACCGAGAGCGCCGCGATCGCGATCCGCCCTTCGTCGAGGATGCGGAGGAACTGGGCGAACCCTCGGCCCCGCTGGCCGAGCAGGTTACTCGCCGGCACACGGCAGTCGCTGAACGTCAGCTCGTGCGTGTCCGAGGCGCACCAGCCCACCTTCGAGTAGCCGGGCTGCACCGTGAAGCCGGGCGTACCCGAGGGCACGATGATGGTCGAGAGCTCCTTGGACCCGTCCGGGTTCGTACCGGTCACGGCCGTCACCGTGACCAGAGCGGTGATGTCGGTACCGGAGTTCGTGATGAACGCCTTGGAGCCGTTGATCACCCACTCGTCGCCGTCGAGCACCGCGCGGGTCTGGGTGCCACCGGCGTCGGAGCCGAAGCCCGGCTCGGTCAGCCCGAACGCGGCCAGTGCCTCGCCCCTGATCAGCTGGGGCAGCCACTGCGCCTTCTGCTCCTCGGTGCCGAAGCGGTAGATCGGCATCGCGCCGAGCGAGATCGCCGCCTCCAGCGTGATCGCGACCGACGAGTCGATCCGGGCCAGCTCCTCCAGCGTCAGGCAGAGGGCGAAGTAGTCGCCGCCCATGCCGCCCTGGTCCTCCGGGAAGGGCAGGCCGAACAGGCCCATCCGGCCCATCTGCCGCACGATCTCGTACGGGAAGGCGTGCTGCTCGTAGAACTTGCCGATCACCGGCGCGACCACCTCGCGCGCGAACTCCCGCACGCTCTCCTTCAGCGCCTCGTGCTCCTGCGTGAGCATGGTCGACTCCTTTGTTAGACGGGCGTCACGCCGTGACGGCGCTTGGAGAAATGCCGTTCCTTGCCCCGCGCAACCGCGAAGCGGCGGACCAACTCGTCCCGCAGCTCGTGCGGCTCGACCACCGCATCGATCACGAGCTCGCTGGCGAGGCGGGCGATGTCGATGTCGCGCTCGTACTCGGCGCGCTTCGCGGCCACGAACGCGGCCCGCTCCTCCGGGTCGGCGATCGCCGCGATCTTGTTGGCGTAGACGGCGTTGACCGCCGCCTCCGCGCCCATGACCGCGATCTTCGCGCTGGGCAGGGCGATCGTCGCGTCGGGCTCGAAGCCGGGGCCGGCCATCGCGTAAAGGCCGGCGCCATACGCCTTGCGGACCACCACACAGATCTTGGGTACCGTCGCCTCGGCGACCGCCGTGATCATCTTCGCGCCGTGGCGGATGATGCCCTCCTTCTCCACCGCCGTGCCGACCATGAACCCGGGCACGTCGGAGAGGAAGAGCAGCGGCACGTTGAACGCGTCGCAGAGCTGGATGAACCGGGTCGCCTTGTCAGCCGAGTCGACGAAGAGCACGCCGCCCTTGAACATCGAGTTGTTGGCCACGACGCCGACCGCCTCGCCGGCCAGCCGGCCGAACCCGATCGTGAGCTCCTTGGCCCACAGCGCCTGGATCTCGAAGAAGCTGCCCTCGTCGAGCAGGCCCCGCGTGTACCGCCGCATGTCGAACGCCTGCCGCTCGCTCTCCGGCACCAGCGCGCCGAGGTCGACATTGGACGGCGCCGCGACCGGGGTGCTGGCGGGCGCCGGCTGGGTCCAGTTGTCCGGCAGGTACGACAGGTAGCGCTTGATCGTGTCGAGCGCCTCGACCTCGGTCTTGCAGAGAAAGTGGCCGACGCCGGACTCCCGGGTGTGCACGGCCGCGCCACCCATCTTCTCCAGCGTGGTCTTCTCCCCGGTGACCATCTCGACCATGCGGTCGGATCCGAGGTACATGCTCGCGTTGCCCTCGACCATCGCTACGACGTCGCAGAACGCCGGGATGTACGCACCGCCGGCGGCGGACGGGCCGAAGAGGGCGCACGCCTGCGGGATCGAACCCGAGGCGCGCACCTGGTTCCAGAAAATCTTGCCGGCGCCGCGGCGTCCCGGGAAGAGGTCGACCTGGTCGGTGATCCGGGCGCCGGCCGAGTCGACCAGGTAGATCATCGGCACGCCCGTCGTATACGCCCGCTCGATGATCCGGATGATCTTCTCGACCGTACGCGCGCCCCAGGAGCCGGCCTTGACCGTGGAGTCGTTGGCCATCAGGCAGACCGGCCGGCCGTCCACAGTGGCTTGGCCGGTGACCACGCCGTCGGCGGGGAGGCCCTCGGCGAGCGCGTTCGCGTACAGCCCGTCCTCCACGAACGAGCCCTCGTCGACAAGCAGTGCGACCCGCTCGCGGGCGAAGAGCTTCCCCTTTGCCGCGTTGGCGGCGTGGTACTTTTCGGCTCCGCCCGCGAGGGCACGCTTGCGCAGCCGATCGAGCGCCTCACCGTCGAGCGTCACAGCAGCCCCTTCCCTGAACGATCGTTAGGGTACCATCTCGCGGCGCCAAGGAAAGGTCAGCCTACGCACGAGGCCGGGCCCCCGCTGGTTGCGGAGGCCCGGCCTTGTGGTGCTTCAGTCGTCTTAGCGCATTCGGGTGACGATGCCGGTGTCGTAGTCACCGGAAATGAACTCGTCGTTCTCCAGCAGCTCGGCGAAGAACGGCAGGTTGCATTTCGGACCGGCGATCTCGAAACCGGCCACGGCCGCGCGGGCCCGCTCGATGGCGGCCGCACGGTCGTCGGCGTACACAATCAGCTTCGCCATCAGCGAGTCGTAGAACGGCGTCACGGTCGTGCCGGCGGTGTACCCGGAGTCGACCCGCACGCCCTCGCCGCTCGGCTCGCTCCACGCGGTGATCGCGCCGGGGCCGGGCAGGAAGCGCTTAGGGTCTTCCGCGTTGATCCGCAGCTCGATCGCGTGCCCGCGCGGTGCCAGCGCGTCCGGGTCGAACGTCGGCGGCAGGCCCGCGGCGACCCGCAGCTGCTCCTCGACGAGGTCCAGCCCATACACGAACTCGGTGACCGGGTGCTCGACCTGGAGTCGGGTGTTCATCTCCAGGAAGAAGAATTCGCCGCTCCCGGGGTCGAACAGGCACTCCACCGTGCCCGCGTTGCGGTAACCGACCGCCTCGCCGGCCCGCACGGCCGCGGTGAGCAGCCGCTCGCGCAGCTCGGGCGAGACCGCCGGGGACGGCGACTCCTCGAGGAGCTTCTGATTGCGGCGCTGCACCGAGCACTCCCGCTCGCCGAGCGCCACCACGCGGCCGTCCGCCAGGCCGAGGATCTGCACCTCGATGTGGCGAACGCGCGGGAAGTACCGCTCGATCAGCACCGAGCCGTCGCCGAACATCCGCTCGGCGAATGCGCGCACCTTGTCGTACTCAGTGCGCAGCACCGCCTCGTCGGCCGCGACGCCCATGCCCATGCCGCCACCACCAGCGGCGGCCTTGACCATCACCGGGTAGCCGATCGTGGTGGCCGCCTCGATGGCTGCCTCGACCGTGGCGGCCGGGTCGGTGGTGCCGGGCGCGACCGGCACGCCGGCCGCCGCCATCAGGTTACGAGCATTGATCTTGTCGCCCATCGCGGTGATCGCGTCGGCGCTGGGCCCGACCCAGATCAGACCGTTCGCCTCGACGGTACGGGCGAAGTCCGCATTTTCTGACAAGAAGCCGTAGCCGGGGTGCACCGCCTGGGCACCGGTCGCCTTGGCCACGGCCAGGATCGCCTCGGTGTTGCGGTAGCTGGCGGCGGGGTTGGCCGGGCCGATGCTGACCGCCTCGTCGGCCTCGGCCACGAACGGCAGGCCGGCGTCTGCCTCGGAGTACACAGCGATCGCGCGCACGCCGAGGCGCTTGGCGGTACGGATCACGCGGCGGGCAATCTCGCCCCGGTTGGCGACGAGTAGCGACTCGATCATCGCTGCCCGACCAGCGCGGCCAGCGTCGCCTCGCGCAGCAGCGCCGCGCGGCGCTCGCGCTCGACCTCGCCACCGAGGAACGGCGTCGAGTTCATGAGGCCGAAGGCGGCGTGCGCCAGCACCCGGGCCTCGCCGGCGGCGAGCTCGGGGCGGAGGTCGGTGAGGACGTTGACCCACTCCTCGACGTACAGCCGCTGGAGCCGGCGGATCTGCCGCCGCGGCTCCTCGGGGAGCCGGTCAAGCTCGTGCAGGTGCAACGCGATCACGGCCGGGTTGGCCAGCGCGAACTCGACGTGGAAGTCGATCAGCGACTCCAGCGCGGCGCGGGCACCCTCCGGGTGGGCCGCGACACGGGCCCGGCCGCCCTCCAGCAGGCCCTCGCTCACCGGGATCAAGGCCGCGACGAGCATCGCTTCCTTGCCCGCGAAGTGATGGTAGAGCGCGGGCCCGGTGACCCCGGCAGCTGAGCCGATGTCATCCATCGACACGCCGTGGTAACCGCGGGCCGCGAAAAGCCCTACAGCGATTTCGATTATCTCGTCGCGCCGGGTCCGCCTACGGGCCGGCGCCGACGACGTCTGCTGCTCCACCGTCACGGGGTCAGCGTAACCAACTGTCAACACACGCATATCATGCGATCGGCGGCCTCTCTCCACCAGCGGCGGGACAAAATACACGCCACCGTGGCGCCCACGGCGTTCACCAGGACGTCGTCCACAGAGGACACCCGGCCCAGGTCAAGGACGTACTGGGCCAGCTCAACGAGGATCGACGCGGCCGCCCCAAATGCGAAGACTCGCCCGGCCCCGGCGAGCACGGGCCACCGGATCGGCGCGAAGAACCCCAGCGCGGCAAAGACTAAGAGATTGCCCCCAATTTGAACCACAAGGGTGCTGGGGTCGGTCAGCTGCACCGCAATGTCACGGAACGGAGTCAGGTGCACGCGTCGCGGAGCATCCTTCGGGGTCAGGATCATCCACACCCAGGGCAGGGTGCCGGCCACCATGCCCACCTCGGCAGCGCTCCGCCACCACGCGACCCGCGGCGGCATCCCACGGCGGCGCCGGACGCCCGCGAGGACGGCGACCGTAAGCGCGACCACCGGCAGTGCCACCAACGAGGCGACGATCACGCCGCCCCACTCGCGCCAGACCTCCGCCACGTGCCGGCACGGTACCGGCCCGGAACCATCGCTTCGCGTCACGCCTCTTCCCGGCATGACGAATAGGCGCACAGTCCTTCAGCTCGCCGGGCTCGCCGGCGCCGGCGCTGTACTCGGCGCCTGCGACTCCCGCACCACCGCCAAGCCCGGGCCCGCTCCCGGCGACCTGCTCATCGTGGAGACGAAGGCAGGGCTCTCGGTCGTGGACTCGGGTACCGGGCAGGCCGCCGTCCCCCCGGCACCCTCGATCGTTACCGGCGACCGCACCCGGCTGGTACGTACCGAGTGGACCGACAAGGGCACCAAGCTCGCCACGTACCGGCTGCCGAGCGGCGAGGTGGTCGCCGGCGGCCTGGTCCGCGACAAGCTGGAGGCGCGCGTGGTCTCCGCCGAGGGGCGCCTTGTCGCGCTCGCCTCGCCGGCCGGCCCGCGCAGCCGTACCACCATCGCGGTCGCCGACGGCAGTGGCGAGCGTTCGCGCGTGGACCTGCCGGGCAACCTCGACCCGGAGGCGTTCGACGTCACCGGGCAGTACCTGTTCGTCCTCGACTACCTGCCGCCCACCGCGCCGGACCGGTACCGGGTGCGGGCCCTCAACCTCCGCTCCGGCGCGCTGGAGCCGCTGCTGAACCGGGAGAAGGCGGTACTGCCACCGGGCGCCGAGGAGGAGATGCGCGGCCAGGGCCGGCAGGCGGTGTACGACGCGGGGCGGCAGCAGCTCTTCACCCTGTACACCCACCAGCCCGACCACGTGCACAGCCGCGACCTGCTGGCCGGCGCCCGGGACGACGCCCCGCACGTGCACGCGTTCGTCCACACGCTGAACCTCGGCGCGCGGTGGGCGTACTGCATCGACCTGCCCGAACCGTTCGGCGTACGAGCGGCGGAGCGGCACGCGATCGCGCTGAGCGGCGACGGGCAGCGGCTCTGCGTGGTGGACGCGGTCACCAGTACCGTCGCCGTGATCGACCCCACCGGCCTCAACGTGGTGAGCACCATGCCGCTGGCCGCGCCGACCGGCGAGGGGCCGGCGACCGCCGCGTTCACGGCCGACGGGCGGCGGCTCGTCGTGGGCGGCGGCGACAAGGTGGTGGTGATGCCGATGGGCACCTCGGACAAGGCCACCCGCTGGTCGACCGGGTCGCAGGTACGCGGGCTGGCGCTGCTCGACGGCACCGAGCGGGTGTACGTCGGCCAGGACGGCGCGGTCACCGCCCACGACCTGACCACGGGCAAGCAGCTCTCCCGCACCGAGGTGCCCGGCCTTGTATCGGTGCGCCAGGCAATCGCCCGCTGACCTACGCCAGCGTCCGGGCCGTCTTCAGCGCGGCTTCCACATCGGCCTCGTTGTTGGCGATCGTGGTGCCGAAGCGCAGCAGCGAGGGCCGGTACGGCGTGGAGGTAGCCACGACCTTGAGACCGCGCAGCCGGGCCACCGCCTCCTCGACGTTGACGTCGGGCACCTGGCAGCAGACCAGGCCGGCGGAGAGGTCGGGACTCTTCGGTGTCGTGAGCTTGAGCTTGCCGATACCGGAGAGTCCGTCCTTGAGCGCGGTGGCCAGCTCGTGCGTACGCGCAGCGACCCGCTCGCGCCCGATGGCCTTGTGAAACTCGAACGCCTCGGCGAGCGCCCACCTGTGCTCAAAGCTGTGGTAGCCGCCCGGGGTGGCCGCCGGGCCGGGCGGCGCGGTGCCGCCGTCGAACCCGAGCCACGCGCCGATGCTGCGCCCGTCGAACGGGGGATCAACGGGGCGAAGCTGGCCCACCCGCTGGCCGAACCCCAGACAAGCCCGGTGCCGCGTGGGCCGAGCAGCCATTTGTGGCACCCGGACACCAGAAAGTCGCAGCCGAGGTCGCCCGGGCTGGCGTCCTCCGCGCCGAAGCCGTGCACCCCGTCGACGCAGAGCAGCACGCCGCGCCCCCGCAGCGCGTCGGCGATCGCCCGGATCGGCAGCTTGACCCCGGTGCTGGAGTGCACCCAGGTCAGCGCCACCACCTTGGTGCGCCCGGTCACCGCCCGGGTCAGGCTGCCCACGATCTCGTCCGTGCTGGCGGTGGCGGGGTCAGCGTAGAGCCGGACCCGGCGCACGGTCACGCCGTCGCGCTCGGCCCGCAACCGCAGCGACTCGTGCGTGGCGTAGAAGTCGTGCTCGGTGGTCAGCACCTCATCGCCAGGTGCCAGCCGCAGGCCGCTGTAGAGCAGGCCCAGCCCCATCGTCGTCGAGTCGGTGAACGCGATGTCGTCCAGCCGCGCGTCCAGGTAGTCGGCGGCGGCGACGGCCACCCGCTCGTCCAGCCGGACCTCGTTTTCGTGCAGGTAGCTGATCGCGTCCGCGTCCAGGCCGGTCCGGTGCCGTTCGATCGACTCGCGTACCGGCGCCGGGTGCGACGCGAACACGTACGTGGAAAGGTGCGCGATCTCCCGACTGATCGCGAACTGGGCCCGTACGCTGGCCCAATCCGTGGGAATCAGGGGCGGCGCGCCCGCGGGAGCGGGCGCCGCCGCCGGTTCGTCCTCGCACGCGGTGGCTGCACCGACCAGCCCGGCCGCCGCCGCCACTCCCAGCAGGCTTCGCCGTCTCATCCTGACAGCCTGCGCCGTCCAGGTCACGATCCGGACGCGGTCCCCAGTGGACAGAGGCGCCCTAGGCGTGGCCGTCCGGCTCGACAGGGGCCAGCTTCGGGCGTTTGGCGGTGATCAGGTCGCCGGAAGAGCGGCCGGTGAGGCGGCGCTTCACCCACGGCGCCAGATAGCGGCCGGCCCAGCGCAGGTCCGCCGCGCGGGCGGCCAACCACGGGCTCGGCTCCGGGCGTGGCGGCACAAGCAACCACTCCTCGTCGCAGCCCACACCGAGCGCGTTCAGCACGTGCGCGGCGACCCGCCGGTGCCCGAGCGGGGACAGGTGCAGGCGATCGATACTCCACAAGAGAGGGTTGCGAAACTCCTCGTCCGCGTTGAGGTCGATCAGCTTGGCCCCGCGCCGCTCGGCGGTGTCGACCACCGCCTGGTTGAGTAGATCCACGCGCGGCGCGACGATCCGCTGCCCGGGGAGCTTGGCGATACCCGCGCCGGCGAACCGGAAAAGGATCACGTCCGCGCCGCTCTCCCGCAGGTCGGAGACCACTTCGTCGAAGCGCTCGATCAGCGCCACCGGATCGAAGTTGCGGCGCAGCACGTCGTTGCCGCCCGCCGCGAAACTGATCAGCTCGGGGCGCATCGCCAGCGCCACCGGCACCTGCTCGGACACCACGCCGGGGAAGAGCCGCCCCCGGATCGCCAGGTTCGCGTACCGGAAGTCCGGCCCGACCTCGACCGCCAACCGGGTCGCAACGAGATCCGCCCACCCGCGGTAGACACCACCCACGGGGTACGGATCGTCCATCCCCTCGGTGAAGCTGTCCCCGACCGCCACGAAGCTGCGCCAACTCACGATCGCCAGTCTCGCACCACGCGTACCGCGCTAAACCCGATGCCCCACGAAGGTGACGGCGCCTACGCTGCCCACATGTTGCTGCGGATGTCCACGCTCTTTCTGCGTACCCTGCGCGAGGACCCCGCCGACGCCGACGTGCCGAGCCACCGGCTGTTGCTGCGGGCCGGCATGATCCGGCGGGCCGCACCGGGCGGATTCACCTGGCTGCCGCTGGGCAAGCTGGTGCTCGACCGGGTCACCCAGGTGGTCCGCGAGGAGATGGCGGCGATCGGCGGCCAGGAGGTGTCGTTTCCGGCCCTCCTGCCGCGCGAGCCGTACGAGACGAGCGGCCGCTGGACCGAGTACGGCCCGGACATCTTCCGGCTCAAGGACCGCCGCGGGGCCGAGTATCTGCTCGCACCCACGCACGAGGAGATGTTCGCGCTGCTGGTGCGGGACACGCTCAGCTCGTACAAGGACTACCCGGTGATCCTTTACCAGGTGCAGAGCAAGTTCCGGGACGAGGCGCGGCCACGGGCCGGGTTGCTGCGCGGGCGCGAGTTCCTCATGAAGGACGCCTACTCCTTCGACCTCGACGACGCCGGTCTCGCCGCCGCGTACGGCAGGCACCGCGCCGCGTACCAAAGGATCTTCGATCGGTTGGGGCTGGACTACACGATCGTGTCCGCGATGTCCGGAGCGATGGGTGGGTCGGCGTCCGAGGAGTTCCTGGCCGCCTCGCCGGTAGGCGAGGACACGTTCGTGGGGTGCACGCACTGCGACTACGCCGCTAACACCGAGGCCGTGACCACGCCAGCCCCGCCCGCGAGCGATCCCGCCGCCCGCCCGGCGCTTGAGGTGCACGACACCCCGGACACCCCGACGATCGAGACGCTCGTGGCGCTCGCCAACGCCCGGCGGCTGGGCGGGCGCGCCGACTGGACCGCCGCGGACACCCTCAAGAACGTCGTGGTCACCGTCTCGCCGCCCGGCGCCGAACCGTACCTCCTGGTCATCGGCGTCCCCGGCGACCGCGAGGTGGACCTCAAGCGGGCCGAGGCGGCGCTGCATCCGGCGGGCGTGGCGCTGTTCGACGGGTGGCCGGACCAGCCGGATCTGGTCCGCGGCTACATCGGCCCGCAGAAGCTCGACCTGCGCTACCTGGTCGATCCCCGCGTCGTCCCCGGCACCTCGTGGCTGACCGGCGCGAACGAGCCCGGCCGCCACGCTGTCAACGTCGTCTGCGGCCGCGACTTCGCCCCCGACGGCACGATCGAGGCAGCGGAGGTGCGCGCTGGCGACCCCTGCCCGGCGTGCGGTCTGGGTGCGCTCACGATGCGCCGAGGCGTCGAGATCGGGCACATCTTCCAGCTCGGCCGCCGGTACACCGAGGTCTTCCAGGTGGACGCGCTGGGCCCGGACGGCAAGCCGGTGCGGCCGACGATGGGCTCGTATGGCATCGGCCTCTCGCGCGCGGTGGCGGTGATCGCGGAACAGCACCACGACGAGCGCGGGCTCGTGTGGCCGCGCGAGGTGGCGCCGTTCGACGTACACGTGATCGCCGCCGGAAAGGACCTCGGACCCGCGGCGGTCGAGCGCGGCGGTCGCCTCGCCGCCCGCGGGCGGCGGGTGCTGGTCGACGACCGGACACAGGTGTCCGCGGGGGTGAAATTCACCGACGCCGAGCTGATCGGCATCCCCGAGGCCGTCGTGGTCGGCCGCCGCTTCATCGAGGGGTACGTGGAGTGGCGTGACCGCGCCACGGGCGAGCGCTCTGAGGTGCCCGTCGACCGCGTGTAGCGCACTCCCATCGGGGTACCGGCACCGCATGGGTCCCCGAACTGTGGGCGACGTGATGACCAGGCAGGTTGTCTACTTACCCGCAGAGACCACTGTGGATGAGGCCGCGCAGGCGATGCGCTCGGCCGACATCGGCGACATCGTGGTGACGGACGGATCGGCACTGTCCGGAATCCTTACCGACCATGACATCGTGGTCCGGAGCGTCGCCGAAGGGCGGGACCCCAGCCAAACTACGGTCGGCTCGATAACCAGCACCGGCCTGTGGATGATTCAGCAGGACGCCAGCCCGCAGGAGGCGGTCCGGCTGATGCGCGAGCGGGCGGTACGGCGGCTGCTCGTGTGCGACGCCGACCGCCAGCTCGTAGGCGTCATCGCGCTGGGCGACCTCGCGATGCACCTGGACCCGTCGTCCGTGCTGAGCGACATCACCGAGGCCGCACCCAACGGTTGATCTTCAGGTTTCACGTGCAACGGTATCGACGGGTTTGGCTAGATCCTCGACCACCTGGGCGTTCGGGAGTGAACCGAGCGCCGGCCCGGGCAGCGCGATCTTGCTGGCCCGTATGCCGGAGCCGACGATCACGTGCTGCGCGGCGATCACGCGGGAGTCGACAAGGATAGGCCAGTCCTCAGGGAGGCCGACCGGGGTGATCCCGCCGTACTCCATGCCGGTCAGCTCCACCGCCTCCGCCATCGGCGCGAAGCTCGCCTTGCGTACATCGAGCATCTTGCGGACCACGCCGTTGACGTCGGCCCGGGTGGTGGCCAGGATGACGCAGGCCGCGTACCGGGTCACGCCCTCGCGCTTTCCAGCGACCACCACGCAGTTGGCCGAGATGTCCAGACCCACCTCGTACGCCTCACAGAACGCCGCCGTATCCGCGAGCGTCGCGTCGATCGGCGCGACAAGCACCTCGTCCACGTCGACGGGCGCGTCCGCCGGCCAGGCCTCGATCGCGGCTGCGGTGGGCACGGCGAGCAGGTCCGGCCTGCTGCGGGCCGGTTCGGTCTTCAAGGTCCCAATCACGCCTGCGAGTCTCGCACCGGCGTATAGCGCTCGGCGAGGTAGGCCCGCCAGGTCCGGGTACCGGTGGGCTGGTCGGTGGTCGTGAGCGCTCCTTCTCGCATCGCCCGAGGCGTCTTGCCCGGCAGGCGCAGCGAGAACACCGGCCGGCGCTTGCCGGTCGCGCGCAGCCAGGCGCGGACGATTTCCTCCGAGGTCTCCACCTCCGGCCCGCCGAAGTTCTCCACCTGGCGGCTCGGCCCCGCGGCCAGGAGTACCGCGATCCGGTCGGCGACGTCGCGCGGGTCCACCAGCTGGACAGCGATCCCCGGGTCGGCGACGAGCACGCCCAGCCGGCTCGCGAGCGGCAGGAAGCGTTCGTCCACAAGCTGTGGAAACTGCGTGGCCCGCAGGATCGACCACGGGATCGGGCGGGCTTGGAGGACCTTCTCCGCCGCAAGCTTGTGGCGGTAGTAGCCGAACGGAATCCGGTCGATGCCGACGATCGAGATGTACACGAGGTGCCGCACGCCGGCCCGCTCGGCGGCGCTGGCCAGGCGGCGGGTACCGGCGACGTCAACCTCGCCGGCCTTGCGGTACTGCCTCGTCGCCGAGGCGAGGTGGACCACCGCGTCCATGCCGGCGACCGCTTCCGCCAGTCCTTTTCCTGTCGCGACGTCGGCCCTGACCCAGCCGGCCCTGGGGCGGCGGCTGGTGCGGCGCACCTCGTGGCCGTCCTCTTCAAGGCGGGGGACCACAGCTCTGCCGAGCACGCCGCTCGCGCCTGTCACGAGAACCTTCATGAATGTTTGGACGGGCGGTGCCGGCGGAACGTGACGGGGATACCTTGACGAGATTGGCTAATGCTGTTAGCTTTTTAGCTATGACAACTAGTTACCTGGATTGCGGCGAGGGTCGGATCGCGTACGAGGTGCAGGGCGAAGGGCCGCTCGCCGTGTGCGTGCCCGGCATGGGCGACCTGCGCTCCACCTTCCGCTTCACGATCCCCGCGCTGCTCGGAGCGGGATACCGGGTAGCGGCGATGGACCTGCGCGGGCACGGGGAGAGCGACGACGGCTTCAGCGCATACGACGACCCGGCGCTCGCCTCCGACATCCGAGCGCTGGTCACCCACCTTGGCGGGCCGGCGCTGCTGGTCGGCAATTCGATGGGCGCCGCTGGCTCGATCATCGCGGCCGCCGAGGAGCCCGGGCTCGTCGCCGGCCTGGCGCTGATGGGCCCCTGGGTGCGCGACGCCAAGCCCAACCCGCTCATGCGGCTGGTGATGCGCCTGGCGCTGGTCAAGCCGTGGGGGCCGGCCGCCTGGCGAGCGTTCTACAAGACCCTCTACCCGGGCAGCCGCCCCGCCGACCTCGCCGCCCATCTGGACCGCATCGGCACCAGCCTGCGCCGTGGCGACCACTGGCGCTCCTTCGTGCGGACCACGGGCACCAGCCACGCCCCGGTCGAGGCCCGCCTCGGCGACGTGCGCGCGCCCGCGCTGATCGTCATGGGCGAAAAGGACCCCGACTTTCCCGACCCGGCGGCCGAGGCCCGGTTCGCTGCCGAGCGCCTGCGCGGCGAGCTCCTGGTGGTGCCAAACTCGGGCCACTATCCACAGGCCGACTCGCCAGACGTGGTCAACCCGGCGGTCGTCGCGTTCGCGGCCAAGGTCTTCGCCTGAGGCCCAGCCCCGATGGGGCTCAGCCGTCTACTCAGGCTCCGCTGCGGCTCAGGCTTTTTCGTAGGTCAGGCAGTAGTCGCCGCTGAGGCCGGGGAGCAGCTCGTCCCAGCACAGAAACGTCTCCTGCCGCAGGTCGAGATGGCGGCAGAGCACGCGCCCCATGTCCCAGGCGAGCGGCGTGATGAACCCGTCGTCCTCGAGGTTGGCCACGTTGACCACGGCGTGCCCCTGGGGCCGGAGCAGCCCCGCGACCTGCCGGAAGACGTCGCCGATCTCGGCCAGGTAGGTCACGTAGTCGCCGTCGAGCGTCTCGTACGCCTCCAGCGGGTTTTCCGGGTGGCCAGTGGCGGTCATGTACGGCGGCGAGGTCATGCACAGGTCGACCGGGCCGTCGACGAGCGACGACAGGTTACGCGCGTCGCCCTGCACGACCCGGACGTCACCGCCCTTCAGCCGCCCCCGGATCAGCTCGACACGCTCGTCGAGCAGCTCGACGCCGATCGCCCGCCGCCCCATCCGCTCGGCCACCACCAGCGTGGTGCCAAAGCCAGCGAACGGGTCGAGCACAAGGTCACCCGGCGACGTGAACTCCTCCAGTGCCGCCTCGACCAGCGCCTCCGGATAGTGCACGTCTTCCTCGGCGCCATCCAGGCGCTCCGCGATCAGGTCAGCCAACTTCAGGTACAGCCACGACTTCACTGCGCCAGTATCCGGCCACGGACCCACTCGCACCGACCCACGTCAGCTGGTCACGTGGCGAGCGTGTAGTGGCTCACCACCACCTTGCCGTCCAGGGTGCGCGAGTCGACAAGCCGCAGGTTCTTGCGGTGGTCCGGCTCCGCGAAGAGCCTTCGGCCACCGCCGAGCACGACCGGGTGCACCGCGATGTGGTACTCGTCGATGAGCCCCAGCTCGGTCAGTGCCGCGGCCAGGCCGGCGCCGCCGGTGAGCAGCATGTCGCCGGCGCTGTCAGCCTTGAGCGCGGACACCTCCTCGGCCAGGTTTGCGCTGATCACGCGGCTGGTCCACATGTCTCCCTGATACGTGCGGGAGAAAACGATCTTCGGGGTGGCACGCCAGAACGGGGCGAACCTGGCAGTGTGCGGATCGTCCGAGAGGGACTCCGCCTCCGGCCAAAAGCCCACCATCATTTCCCACACCGGCCGCCCGAACAGCAGCGTCCCGACGCCCTCGTCCAAGCTTTCCGAGTACGCGGACAGCTCCGGCCCCAACACCGGCCAGTCGAACTCCCCGTTGGGCCCGTCGACGAAGCCGTCCACCGACGTGTGCACCCAGTAGATGATCTTGCTCATGGCCGCCTCCTAGGCATCCGTTCCTCGTGTGCTGTCACAGCGAGGTCGGAGCCGGCGGACGCGTATCGACATCCCCGTGGGGAAATTTTCAGGCGGCCGCGCTCTTCGCCGCGGACCCGTCCAACGCGCCGCGTAGCCGACACGATCCGAGATCAGCGGGGGCGAATGTGACAGGCCACCGCTCCGGCAGCCCGTGCCCTATGCTCCCGCCGGATGAATTGGCTGGGAGGGTGGACGATGCGGCGGATGCGGTGGCTGGCGCTGGGCGTACTGGTGGTGGCGGGCCTCGTCGGCTGCGCCCCGCCTGCCGGCGTCGACGGTGACCTGACCGACGACTGGGCGGCGGTGCCGGAGCCCAAGCCGTTCGTCCCGGCGTCGGGCGTCTGCCACGCCGTCGGCATGCCACTCACCGAGGTGTCTCAGGGGATCTACTTCCCGATCGACTGCAACGCGCTGCACGGCGCGGAGACGATACATGTGGGGCAGTTCACCGGGGCCGACGCCGAGCGCGCCACGATGCCCGCGCGTGGCACGAAGCCCACGCTCGCCGCGTTCGCCGAGTGCGACGCCAAGGCCAAGGAGTACGTCGGCGGCGACTGGCGCCACGGCCCGCTGAAGCTCGACCTGGTCCTGCCGTCGTTGCAGGCGTGGTCGGGTGGCGGCCGGTGGTTTCGCTGCGACCTGCGGCAGCTCGAATCGATCAGCACGTACAACGGCGCGTCCCGCCGCACGCCACTCAAGGACGCGCTGAAAGACGAGCCCAAGCTGCCGTACGGCTGCTTCCGTCCGGTGATGACGAAGGATGGAGAGCGCATCGACGACCTGATCGCGGCCCCGTGCACCTCACCGCACCGCACCGAGTTCGCCGGCATCTGGACGGCGCCGGACGCCAGCTATACCGACTTCATCCAGAACACCCAAGGGATCCGGGCCGGGTGCCTCGGCGTCGTCGCCACCTTCGCCAAGCTGCCCAACGACCGCAACCTCACCTACCGGGTGGGCACGTTTTTCTACGAAGTCAGTGAGGAGGAGTGGCGTTCTGGCGACCGCGGCATCCGGTGTTTCCTATGGATGTATGACGGGGATGTGCGGCGATCGATGAAGGGCGCGGGTCCGGGCGTGCTGCCGATCCGCTGACGCCCCACGGTCGCTCTGGCCGCTGAGCTGCGAAACGCTCGGGTGGAGCCGAGGGGACTCGAACCCCTAACCCCTGCCTTGCAAAGGCAGTGCTCTGCCAGTTGAGCTACGGCCCCCGCTGGCGGCGCGGGCCGCCTACGGGTGGACTAGCGGAGGTCGGGCGCCGTGGTGGCCTCGTGCCACAGGGCGCGCTCGTCGTTGGACTCCTTGACCTTCTTCGCGATCAAGGCAGCAGCGCCGATCACACCGGCGATGATAAGGAGCTTCTTCCACATTGGGGTTATCCCCTTCAGGTTGAGTTATCTCGGCCGGATGGACGGGGGTGAACCTTGTGCGGTCATTCTTTGGACCCCCGACCGAGACACCGGCGAGGGTCCACGGCTCGGCCCCGAAACTATTGCGGCCAATGGCAAAGCCGACCAAAGGTCGGCGGACTGCCTTGACCGGCTCGTGGGGCTAGCTGGAATCGAACCAGCGACCTCAGAGTTATCAGCTCTGCGCTCTAACCGACTGAGCTATAGCCCCGCATGTGCGGCGACGAGCAAGGTTACCGTACCCGGGAAGCTTCTCCCAAGTTGGGGCGCCCGTCCCTCCGAGCGCCCCCAATGTCCTTGTTAGTCCCGTTCGGCCAGGGTCAGCTCGACGCCGCCGACGAGGTCGGCACAGACGTTGTAGATGAAGGCCCCGAGCGTAGCTAGCGCCGTGAAGAGCACGACGTTGACCGCCCCGATCAGCGCGGACGTACCGATGACGCCCTTCGCGGTGATCCGGAACGTGCTCGCGTTTTCCCCACCGCCGGCGCTCACCAGGTCGGTGAGGCTGCTGTTGACGCTCTCGAAGACGCCCATAGCGTCGAGTGCGAGGTACAGCACGGAGGTGGCCACGATCACCACGATGAACAGCACCAGCGACACCGCGAAGGAGAACTTCATCACCGACCACGGGTCGATGCGCTTCACGTTCAGCTTCGCCCGCCGTGGGCCGCGAGAGGCCGCGGACGCGACCGTACTGCGCGCCGCTCGCACCGCCTCGCCGACCCGGGCCGCGCCCACCGCTGCCGCGCCTGTCGCACCCGCGGCGCCCACCGTACGCACCGGCGCTCCGCCCGGGGCAGCCCGGCCGGTGCCCAGGCGCGGATTCACGCCCGGTGGCATGGCCGGCCCGCCCGGCAGGAGGCTCGGATTGACCTGCGTGGCGCCCGCGGGGGGCGAACTCACCGGCGCCTTGCCGGCGACCACCTGAGTGGCGGGGCCGGGAGCGACCGGAGGCTTCTGCCCGTCGGCCATCGGCTGGTCCGGTGGCGGCGGCATGCCGGGAGCCCGAGTGAACTTCGGGGACGGTGCCTCAGCGGGGACAGCCGCCCGGCCCACGACCGCGCGGCCGGTCGCCGGTGTGCCGCTTGGAGCGGCCTCCTCCTCGACCGGGTTGGTCGAGGTCCCCGCAGCCCCCGACTTCGCCTGTGTCTCCGTCATCAACTAGTCCTGTTCGTCAGGCTCGTCGGCATTGCGAGCAATGGCCACGATGGTTACACCGTCTGGCAGGTCCATCAACTTGACCCCCATTGTGTTCCGATCGCGAGTGCGGCGTACAGGCTTCACCGGAGTCCGGATAACTCCACCGTTACTTGTGATGGCAAACAGCTCGTCGTCCGGGTTGATGACGACCGCACCCACAAGTGCACCACGGCGCTCGGTGATCTTCGCAGTCAACACGCCCTTGCCACCGCGCCCCTGCACCGGGTACTCCTCGATCGGTGTTCGCTTGGCATACCCGCCGTTGGTCGCCACCAAAACATCCATGCCCTCGCGTACGACCTCCATCGCGAGAAGCACGTCGTCCTCGCTGAACCGCATGCCTATCACACCCGAGGTAGCCCGCCCCATCGGACGTAGCGCCTCATCGGTCGCGTTGAACCGGATCGCCTGTGCGTTCTTGGACACCAGCAGGAGGTCGTCCTGCGGGCCGGCGAGCGCCGCCCCGACCATCTCGTCCTCGTCCCGCAGGTTGATACCGATGATGCCGCCAGCGCGGTTGGAGTCGAACTCCTCCAGCCTCGTCTTCTTCACTAGGCCATTCTTAGTGGCGAGCACAAGGTACGGCGCCACCTGGTAGTTCTGGATCACGATGACCTGCGCGATGTGCTCGTCCGGCTGGAAGGCCAGCAGGTTGGCGACGTGCTGTCCCTTGGCCACGCGGCTCGCCTCGGGCAGCTCGTACGCCTTCGCGCGGTACACCCGGCCCTTGTTCGTGAAGAACAGCATCCAGGAGTGCGTCGATGTGATGAAGAAGTGGCTGACGATGTCGTCCTGGCGGAGTGAAGCCCCGCTCACCCCCTTGCCGCCGCGGCGCTGCGAGCGGTAAAGGTCGACCTTCGTGCGCTTGGCGTACCCGGTCCGTGTGATCGTGACCACCACGTCCTCGCGCGCGATGAGGTCTTCCATCGAGACCTCGCCGTCGAACGGCACGATCTTGGTGCGACGGTCGTCGCCCCACTTGGCGACGATCTCGGCCAGCTCCTCCGAGACGATCTTCCGCTGCCGCTCGGGCTTGGCCAGGATGTCCCTGAGGTCGGCGATCTCCACCTCGATCTTGGCCAGCTCGTCGATGATCTTCTGGCGCTCGAGGGCGGCCAGGCGGCGCAGCTGCATGTCGAGGATGGCCGTCGCCTGTACCTCGTCGATATCGAGCAGCTGGATGAGGCCGGTCCGCGCTTCCTCGACCGTCGGTGAGCGCCGGATGAGCGCGATGACCTCGTCGAGCGCATCGAGCGCCTTGACCAGACCGCGCAGGATGTGCGCCCGCTCCTCCGCCTTGCGCAGCCGGAAGGCCGTGCGCCGGCGGATGACGTCGATCTGGTGCTCGACGTAGTACCGGATGAACTGGGCCAGGTTGAGCGTGCGCGGGACGCCGTCGACCAGCGCCAGCATGTTCGCGCCGAAGGTCTCCTGTAGCTGGGTGTGCTTGTACAGGTTGTTGAGCACGACCTTCGCCACCGCGTCGCGCTTGAGCACGATCACGATACGCATGCCGGTACGGCCGGAGGACTCGTCGCGGATGTCCGCGATGCCGGCGAGCTTGCCCTCCTTGACCAGCTCGGCGATCCGCTCGGCGAGGTTGTCCGGGTTCACCTGGTACGGCAGCTCGGTGACGACGAGGCAGGCGCGGCCCTTCTTGTCCTCTTCGACCTCGACCACCGCGCGCATCCGGATCGAGCCGCGGCCGGTCCGGTACGCGTCCTGGATGGCGGCCATGCCGACGATGAGGCCGTACGTCGGGAAGTCCGGACCCTTGACGATTTGGATCAGCTCGTCGAGCGTGGTCGCCTCGTCAGCCTCTGGGTGCTCAAGGCACCACTGCACGGCGGCCGCGATCTCCCGCAGGTTGTGCGGCGGGATCTTGGTCGCCATGCCGACCGCGATGCCCTCGGACCCGTTGATCAGCAGGTTGGGAATCCGCGACGGCAGGATCGTGGGCTCCTTGGCCCGGCCGTCGTAGTTGTCCTGCATATCGACGGTGTCTTCGTCGATGTCCCGCAGCATCTCCATAGCCAGCGGGTCGAGCTTGCATTCGGTGTACCTCATCGCGGCTGCTGGGTCGTTGCCCGGCGAGCCGAAGTTGCCGTTGCCGTCGACCAGGGGGTACCGCAGGGACCACGGCTGGGCCATGCGGACGAGCGCGTCGTAGATGGCCGAGTCGCCGTGGGGGTGGAACTGGCCCATGACGTCGCCGACGACGCGGGAGCACTTCACGTAGCCGCGGTCCGGGCGGTACCCCGAGTCGTACATGGCGTAGAGGATCTTGCGGTGCACGGGCTTGAGGCCGTCGCGCACGTCCGGCAGCGCCCGGCCGACGATCACGCTCATCGCGTAGTCGAGGTAGGAGCGCTGCATCTCCACCTCGAGTCCGACCGGCTCGACCCGGAGGCGCTGGGCGCCGCCCTCGCCGCTTTCGTCGGCGTCGCTCGAGTCTTCCGGTTCGCTATCGAATGGAGTGTCCGTCACAATCAAACCCTCATCAGACTAAAAGCCGCATAAAGCCTGTGGACAACGGCTGTGGAAACTGCAAAAGCTGTGGATAAGTTTGCGGGCCGCGCTAGATGTCCAGGAAGCGCACGTCCTTCGCGTTGCGCTGGATGAACGAGCGACGGGCCTCCACGTCCTCCCCCATCAGGACGCTGAACAGCTCATCCGCGGTCGCGGCGTCGTCCAGGGTCACCTGACGGAGCGTACGGGTGGCCGGGTTCATCGTGGTGTCCCACAGCTCCGGGTAGTTCATCTCGCCGAGACCCTTGAACCGCTGGATGTCGTCCGGCTTGGCGTTGGGCTTCTTCTCCTGGCGGAGCCGGATCAGCCCGTCCCGCTCGCGGTCCGAGTACGCGTACTGCGCGTCATCGCCCTTTTTGTTCCACTTGATCTTGTAAAGCGGCGGGGCTGCCAGGTAGACGTGGCCAAGCTCGACCAGCGGCCGCATGAAGCGGAAGAGCAGCGTCAGCAGCAGCGTCTGGATGTGCTGGCCGTCGACGTCGGCGTCCGCCATGAGGATGATCTTGTGGTACCGCAGCTTTTCGATGTCGAAGTCCTCGTGCACGCCGGTGCCGAGCGCGGTGATCAGCGACTGGACCTCGTTGTTCTTCAGCACCCGGTCGATCCGGGCCTTCTCGACGTTGAGGATCTTGCCGCGGATGGGCAGGATCGCCTGCGTACGCGGGTCGCGCCCCTGCTTGGCCGAGCCGCCGGCGGAGTCGCCCTCGACGATGAACATCTCCGACTCGCGCGGGTCTGTCGTCTGGCAGTCGGCGAGCTTGCCCGGCATCGAGCCGGACTCCAGCAGCGACTTGCGGCGGGCCAGCTTGCGGGCCTGGGCGGCGGCGATGCGGGCGCGGGCCGCGGCCGACGCCTTCGTCACGATCGTCTTGGCCTCGGCCGGGTTGCGCTCGAACCAGTCGGTCAGCCACTCGTTGCAGACCCGCTGCACGAAGCTCTTCACCGGCGTGTTCCCGAGCTTGGTCTTGGTCTGCCCCTCGAACTGAGGGTTGGCCAGCTTCACCGAGATGATCGCGGCGAGACCCTCGCGGATGTCCTCGCCGGAGAGCTTCTCGTCGCCCTTGAGCAGCTTCTTGTCCGCGCCGTACTTGTTGACCACGGTGGTCAGCGCCGCGCGGAAGCCCTCCTCGTGGGTGCCGCCCTCGTGCGTGTTGATCGTGTTGGCGAAGGTGTAGACCGACTCGCCGTACGACTCGTTCCACTGCATGGCGATCTCCGCCGACATGCCCTCCTCCTCGGCGCCGAACTCGACCACCGTCTTGTGGATCGCGTTCTTTGTCTGGTTGAGGTGGCGGACGAAGTCGGCGATGCCGCCCTTGTACAGGAAGGTCACCTCGCGCGGCTTGCCGTCCTCGACCGTGCGCTCGTCGCGCAGGTGGATGGTGAGCCCGCGGTTGAGGAACGCCATCTCCTGGATTCGGCGGTAGATCGTCTCGAAGGCGAACTCCGTGGTCTCGAAGACCTGCGGGTCCGGCCAGAACGCGACCGAGGAGCCGGTGCGGGTGGTGGCCTCGCCCTTCTCCAGCGGGGTGGGCTTGGAGTCCCGGTACTGCTGGCGGTAGGTGAAGCCGTCCTTCCAGATCTCCAGCTCCATCCGCACCGACAGCGCGTTGACGACCGAGACGCCCACGCCGTGCAGACCGCCGGAGACCGCGTACGCCTTGCCGTCGAACTTGCCGCCGGCGTGCAGCACGGTCAGGGCCACCTCGACGCCGGGCTTCTTGAGCTTCGGGTGCAGGTCGACCGGGAAGCCACGGCCGTTGTCGATCACGCGCACCCCGCCGTCAACGAGGATGATCACGTCAATGGTGTCGCAGTAGCCGGCCAGCGCCTCGTCGACCGCGTTGTCGACGACCTCCCAGACCAGGTGGTGCAGACCTCGTTCGCCGGTGGACCCGATGTACATACCGGGGCGCTTGCGGACAGCCTCCAAGCCCTCGAGGACGGTAATCGACTCGGCGCCGTATTCCTGCTTCTTCTGCGCTGCCACCCTCGGCCACTTTCTCGCGCCGCCCAGCGCTGGTCGGCGCGGGGGCGCGGGGTATGGCGGGCAGTCACGGCGGCAGGGGCGCGCGCCACCGCAACGTATGCTGAGGCGGGTGCTCCCGTCACCGCGGTCGCCCGCGGATCACGTTCACTCCGAGCGCCGGATAGCCCGGCGTCTTCGTCGCCTCCAATCTTACTGTGCGGAAGCCGGAAACCGGGTACACGGCACCCCATGCGGGCACCTGAGACGTTCATAGGCGGCCGAAGGGCGCCGGTCGCGACTCCCCCCACACGACTGGCACCCCGACGCGGAAGACCGCCCAGCGGGACCGAAACTGTGGGAGTGCCCGCTCGGGGGTCGCGCAAAGGGCACACCGTGTCGTAATTTTGCCCGGCGCCGTTTGAACGACCAGGCGCCTATCGCACCAGGCAGGGCGCACGGTCACGCTGCGCTACAGAGAGGGTGACCCCACGATGGGGCTGGACAACGTCGCCGTGAAATGGCCGCGTACCGGCCGTTTTTACGACCCGGTGGCACCGGCCGAGTTCGTCGACTTCGCCGAGCTCGCGGACGACCCACAGGTCTCGGCGCCGACCGCCGCGCTGGCCGGCCACGTCGCGAAGACCGGCACGGTCCGCGCTACCGCATATACGGAGCTGGTCGATCTGCTACTCGGCCTCGACGGTGTGCTGTACGCCACAGAGGCCGCGGCCGAGGACGAAGACCCCGTGATCGACCCGGACGGTTGCGCGTGGATCGCCGGCGGCCTGGAGCGCTTCGTGGAGAGCCACCGGGAGCACGGCGAGGCGGTCACGTTCGACACGGTGGGCGCGGTGCTGCGCGCGGCCCTCGCCGGCGGCCGCCTGGCCGACCAGCAGCTGCGCTGGCTCGACAACCGCCTCGACGGGCTGCGCGACGAGTCGGGTGGCGCGCCGCAGTGGAGCTTCTCCCGCTCGGAGCTAGGCGTGCTGTCCCGGTTCTACCGGCGGTGCGCCGATCGCGGTTTCGCCGTCTACGCCGACTTCTGACCCGTCCGTCCGGTTTAGCCGTAGGTGTCGCGCGGGCCGCGACCGCGTACCCGCCTGGCCCCGCGCGACCACGACGGCGCGGCCGGCCCGTGGATGTGAAGCTTTCGCACCACGTTGTGGCCGACCTCAGCCGCGATCCGCTGTAGTAGCGACGCCGCCAGCAGGCGCAGCTGGGTGGCCCAGGCCGTGGACTCGGCCTCCACGGTCAGCTCGCCGTCGTCCAGCTTGATCGGCCGGCTGTGCTTGGCGATGTCCGGGCCGACGACCCGCTCCCAGGCCCCGAAAACGGTCGCCTCGGCCGCCGGCCGCTGCCAGCCCCGCGCCTTGACGAGCTTGGCGAGCACGTCACCGAACGCCTGTGGGTCGCGGGGGTCAGGCCCTGAGCCTGTGTAGCCCCGCGCGCGCCGGCCACCAGCCCCGGACCGTGCATCCTCCGGATCGGATAGCGCACGCCGGCGCTGCGGTGCCGCCATCCGACGCGCCTTCGCGGCATCGAGGACGGCGCGGGCCAGCTCTGGTCCGGTCTTCTCGCTTTCGGGCTCACTCGACACGGCGCACCTGTCCCTCCGCCACCTGGTATCGCGCCCCGCGGAGAACCGCCGGCACGTCCTCGGCGACAGCGCACGTTACCAGCAGCTGGCTGGCCCCGCCGACCAGCTCGGCGAGCCGGGCCCGGCGGCCGGTGTCCAGCTCGGCGAATACGTCGTCGAGCACCAGCACGGGCTCGATCCCCTCGGTGCGCAGCAGGTCGTACGCGGCGAGCCGGAGCGCCAGCGCGTACGACCAGCACTCACCGTGGCTCGCGTACCCCTTGGCGGGCAGGTCGCCCAGCGTGAGCGTGAGGTCGTCGCGGTGCGGGCCGACCAGCGTCACTCCCCGCTCCACCTCCGACGGCCTGGACTCTACGAGCCCGGCGGCGAGCGCGGCCTCCAGCGCCTCTCGGTCCGGCGGGTCGACCGGGACCGTGGCCTTGTACGTGATCGACGCTCCGCCCTTGCCGGCCGCGACCGCGTCATACGCCTTGGTCACGTGCGGGGTGAGCGCGGCGACCAGCTCCAGCCGGCCGGCCAGCAGCTCGGCGCCGTGGCGGGCCAGGTGTGCGTCCCACACGTCGAGTGTGGACAGGTCGCCGCCCCGGCTCCCACCTGTCTTGCGGGCCAGGTACGCCGTGCGCAGCAACGCGTTGCGCTGCTTGATCACCCGGTCGTAGTCAGCCCGCACGCCCGCGTACCGCGGCTGCCGGGCGACCAGCAGGTCGTCGAGGTAGCGACGGCGCTCGGCCGGGTCGCCGCGGACCAGCTCCAGGTCTTCCGGGGCGAAGAGCACGAGCCGCAGCGCACCGAGCACGTCGCGGGCGCGGCGCACCGGCGAGCGGCCGAGGCGAGCCCGGTTGGCCTTGCCGGGCACGAGCTCCAGCTCGACCAGCAGCTCCCGTCCGTCGTGGACGATGATGCATCGGATCACCGCCGCGGCCGCCCCTGCGCGAACCAGTGGCGCGTCGGTGGCGACCCGGTGACTGCCCAGCGTGGCGACGTACCCGAGGGCCTCGATCAGGTTGGTCTTGCCGACGCCGTTCTGCCCGACGAGCACCGATCCACCCGGCTCGAGGTCGACCTCCACCCGCTCGTACGAGCGGAAGTCGACCAGCTCGAGCCGTTGGACGTACATCGGTCGACTACGGACGCTTGCGGACGGCGTGCCCGCCGAACTGCTGGCGGAGCGCGGCGACCGCCTTCATGGCCGGCGAGTCTTCCTGCCGCGACGCGAAACGGGCGAACAGGGACGCGGCGATCACGTTCATCGGGACGGCGAGGCGGATCGCCTCCTCCACAGTCCAGCGCCCCTCGCCGGTGTCCTCGGTGTAGCCGCTCAGGTTGGCCAGGTCCGGATCCTCGTCGAGCGCCCGGTCGAGCAGGTCGAGCAGCCACGACTCGACGACCGAACCGTCCCGCCACGACTTGATGACGCCGGGCACGTCGGTAATGATCTCGGACTTCGCAAGCAGCTCGTACCCCTCGGCGTACGCGTGCATCAGCCCGTACTCGATGCCGTTGTGGACCATCTTGGCGTAGTGGCCGGCACCGACCGGACCGGCGTGCACGAAGCCGAACTGGCCCTGCGGCTTGAGTGCCTCGAAGACCGGCTCGAGCCGGGCCACATGCTCGGCGTCGCCGCCCACCATCAGCGCGTATCCGTTTTCCAGACCCCAGACACCGCCGGAGACACCGACGTCCAGGTAGCCGATGCCGCGCTGCCACAGCCGCTCTGCGCGGGGCGGGTCGTCGCTGAAGCGGGAGTTGCCTCCGTCGACGATGAGGTCACCCTCGTTGAGGAGGGCGGCCAGCTCGTCGATCGCGGCGTCGGTCACGGACGAGGGCACCATCACCCACACCGCGCGTGGCGGCGCCAGCCGCTCGACCAGCTCGGCCAGGCTGGCGACATCGCTCACGTCCGGATTGCGGTCGTACCCGATGACCTCGTGACCGGCCGTGCGCAGCCGGCCACGCATGTTGCCACCCATCCGGCCAAGGCCCACCAGCCCTAGCTGCATGACTTCGTCCCCCTTGTAGTCCTGCTGTCCCGCCGGGTAGCCCGATCAGCGAGTTACCCGGATTGGCATGATCAGATACCGGTAGCCAGGGACGATCTCACCATCCTCGCCGGACGGCGAAATCACCGCCGGCTTGAACGCGTCGACGAAGGACAGCATCGCGGTCGGCGAACCGAGCGCGGCGAGGCCGTCCAGGAGGTACTGCGGGTTAAAGCCGATGGTCAGCGGCTCGCCGGTGAAGGCGGCCTCCATCGCCTCGCTCGCCCGCGCCTCCTCGGTGCCGCCGGCCTCGACCACGAGCCCTTCGTCGCTGAAGCTCAGCAGGACCGGCGTCGTGCGGTCGGCGACCAGGGCGACGCGGCGGACCACCTCGTTGAGCGCGGCGACCGACACGCGGGCCTCGGCATTGTGCGAGGCCGGGAAGAGCGAGCGCACCGGCGGGTAGTTGGCGCCGTCGAGCAGGCGGCTGGTGGTGCGCCGGGCACCACCGACAAAGCCGATCATGCCTTCGCCGGCGCCGCCGTGGGCGAGCGCCATCGTCACGTCACCGCCGAGCGGGCCGAGCGTCTTGGCGGTATCGGCGAGCGTGCGGGCGGGCACCAGCGCATTCATGCTCACCTCGGGATTTTCCGGCCGCCACTGCATCTCGCGCATCGCCAGCCGGTAGCGGTCGGTCGCGAGCATGGCCAGCGAGCTGCCGTTGAGCTCGATGCGGACGCCGGTCATCATCGGCAGCGTCTCGTCACGGCCGGCGGCGATCGCCACCTGCGCCACCGCGGAGGCGAACTCGGCCGCGTCGATCGTGCCCGCGCTGTCGGGCATTTCGGGCAGCGTCGGATAGTCCTCGACCGGCATGGTGGGCAGCGTGAACCGGGCGCTGCCGCAGACAAGCTCGAGATGGGCACCGACGGCGGCGATGTCGACCGGCTTGGCGGGCAGCGCCTTGGTGATCTCGGCGAGCAGGCGGCCCGAGACGAGCGCCGCGCCATCGGCGTCACCCTGCACATCGACGCTCACTTGGCTGGAGACCTCGTAGTCGAAGCCGGACACGTTGAGCTGACCGTCGGTCACCCGCATCATCACGCCGGCGAGCACCGGCACCGAGGGCCGGTTGGGCAGGCTCTTCGCCGTCCAGGCCACGGCGTCGGCGAGCGCGTCGCGCTCAACTCGGAACTTCATGCCTGTGCCTCCGCGTCGACTCGGTGGTGTGGCGGCCTGGCCCGTGAACGCAGGCTCGGGACCGCCCTACCGACCATAGGGCTCCCCGACCGGTGGCGTACGCCCGCCCCGGTGGTTTGCCCGATCAGATAGCTAGGTCGGACCGGCGAGGGCCGGTCCACAGAACGCACAACGCTGATGATTGGTTTTTGTTGTCTTAGAAGGATCAAGTTCATCGTCTTCATAGGGCCTGTGTGAACTGTGGAGAAGTGGCGTCTCCGCTGGCCAAGCGGTTATCCACCGGTGGTTTTCCTGTGGAGAAGCAGGGTATGAAGCGGGCTTTCCCTCCACAGCTTCGCGATCGAGCAACAGTTGTCCACCGCTGTCCACCGGTCGTCCACCGGCTATCCCCCGGGTTTCTCCCCAGGTCTGTGGAGGGCTTGGCATGCCCCGCCACGACTTGTCCCCAGAACCTTCAACACCTGGTACACACCTGGGCCATCGGTCGTGGACAGTCTTGTTACCCGCCGTACACGTCCACAGCGATTTCCCCAGGAGTTGTCCACAGGTTGTGGGTAACCCTTCGCATGAACACAAGGGGTTGTCCACGGACAGTGGACAGAGCGTGTGGACGCGTGTGGATGGCTGTGGAAACCGGACTTTCGGCCAGTACCTGTGGGCGCGGCTGTGCGTCCTCCGCCCCTGGGCACGGCGGATCGCCGGCCCTTGGCCGGTGGCTCGCGCCTGGGGATGGTGGCTCGGTCGACCGCCGAGCCGGCGGTCAGGAGTTCTGCTTGATCCGGTTTGTCAGCTCGGCGATCTGGTTGTACAGCGAGCGGCGCTCGGCCATCTGCTGACGGATCTTCCGGTCGGCGTGCATCACCGTGGTGTGGTCGCGGCCGCCGAAGGCCTGCCCGATACGGGGCAGCGACAGGTCGGTGAGCTCGCGGCACAGGTACATGGCGACCTGGCGGGCGTTGACGAGCACCCGCGACCGCGAGTGGCCACGAAGATCCTCCAGGCTCACGCCGAAGTAGTCAGCCGTCGACACCATGATCTGGTCGGCGGTGATCTCGGGGCCCGAGCCGTCCGGGATGAAGTCGCGCAGCACCTCTTCGGCCAGTGACAGCTCCACAGCCGATCGGGTCAGCGAGGCGAACGCGGTCACCCGGATGAGCGCGCCCTCGAGCTCGCGGATCGAGTTGGCGATCCGGGAGGCGATGAACTCCAGCACGTCCGGCGGCGCGAACAGCCGCTCCTGCGCCGCCTTCTTCTGGAGGATCGCGATGCGGGTCTCCAGGTCGGGTGGCTGGATGTCGGCGAGCAGCCCCCACTCGAACCGCGTGCGCAGCCGGTCTTCCAGCGTCGCGAGCTGCTTCGGCGAGCGGTCGGACGTGATGACGATCTGCTTGTTGGAGTTGTGGAGCGTGTTGAACGTATGGAAGAACTCCTCCTGCGTCCGCTCCCGGTTCTCCAGGAACTGGATGTCGTCGATCAGGAGGATGTCGACGTCGCGGTAGCGCCGCTGGAACGCGCTCGTCTTGTCGTCGCGCAGCGAGTTGATGAAGTCGTTGGTGAACTCTTCGGTCGAGACGTACCGGACCGAGCGGGCGTTGCCGAGCGTGGTGGCGTAGTGGCCGATCGCGTGCAGCAGGTGCGTCTTGCCCAGCCCCGAGCTGCCGTAGATGAACAGCGGGTTGTACGCCTTCGCCGGCGACTCGGCGACCGCGACCGACGCGGCGTGCGCAAAGCGGTTGGACGAGCCGATGACGAACGTCTCGAACATGTACTTCGGGTTGAGCCGGTTGCCGCCGGACTCGGTACCCCCACCGGGTCTGCGGTCGTCGCGGCCCGGACCGCCCGGTCGGTGGTCGAGCCCCGCGGCGCCTCGGTCGCCCATCGTGGCCGCGCGGCCGGGACCACTGTCCGGGCCGGTGTCATGGCGCAGCTCTCGGGTGGTCGTCTCGTCCCGGCGAATAAGGTCGCGGTGGCGCAGGTCGTCACGGTAGTCCGGGACGGGCTCGGCGTGTACGGGCAGCCGGTCGGTGTCGCCGAGCCGCTCGGTCGCGTGCCGCGTCGTCGTGAAGAGCACGGCCTGCCCCTGCTCGGGATCGCGAGCCATGGGCACGGACGCGGATCCCGTCGCCGGGCCGGGCGCCGGTGAGATGGGGTGCTGCGCCGAGCCGGTCGGTCCCTCCTCCACGAAGGCGCCCCCGAACCCGTCGGCGCCGCCGTCGAGGTCGGCCGGGCTGCCGTAGACGGTGCCGGACGGGCGGCCCTGGCCGTCTTCCGGCGGCCGGATCGTCACGGCCACCTGGATCGGCCGGCCGAGCCGGCGGGAGAGCGCGTCGGTGATCGCGGGGCGCAGGCGCGACTCGATGACGTCACGCGTGAACGCGTCCGGCACCGACAGCAGCGCGATGTCCTCCACGATGGCGCCCAGCCGGGTCAGGCGGAGGTACGCGCGCTGCTGTGCCGAGACGATCTCGTCCGCCAGCTCTTCGGTCGCCGCCATCCAGACGACGGCCAAATCGTTCTCGGCCACCCCTCGCGCCACCCCCCTCGCCCTCCGCGTCCCCCGGGCCGCCCACCGTCCGCCGGTGGTTGTCCACAAGTTATCCACAGCCTGTGTACCAACAACCTGTGTACCGACCGATTGTGGCTCCCCGCCCGACACCCCAGCGGAACTCGCTCGGCCTGCGACGACGCTGGCGCGGGTACACCGTGCCGAACGACTGACTGCCTCGTCCGGTTTTGCACCGATTTGTAGCGGCAGTGACCCCCTGACGCGGACCGGCAATCGGGCACGCTAACAGCGTTGTCCACAAGGCTTCAACCGCTGTCCACGCCGGTTCGTTGTCGGTGGCCGCGAAACCGCGCATTGAGGCCACTGCCCAGCGTGATGCCGCGAATACGCGCTGTTTCGGAAACCGTTTTCGATGCCCGCGCCACCCGTCCGTTTGACGGTCATTGCGAGCCTGCGTAAGCTTGAGCGGCTGCTCCGTGGCCTGACGGAGCATGTCATGTTGAGTAAAAAATGCACCCGGTAGTGAAGACGGAGATTAGACGTGAGCAAGCGCACCTACCAGCCGAACAACCGCCGGCGTGCCAAGACCCACGGTTTCCGGCTGCGCATGCGCACCCGTGCCGGCCGTGCCATCCTCTCCTCCCGCCGCTCGAAGGGGCGCACCCGCCTGTCGGCCTGAGCCCGACGGGCTGGTCGAAGGTGAGGCAGTCGTGCTGGCCGCGGCGCAGCGACTGCGGCGCAGCAGCGACTTCGCCGCAGCGGTACGCGGCGGCCGTCGGGCCGGCCGCGGATCCGTGGTCGTCCACCTGACCGTCCCTCAGCAGCCTGAGCTTTCCGAGCCGGCGCCCACCGAGGACTCCTTGGTGCGCGCCGGCTTCGTCGTATCCAAGGCCGTCGGCGGGGCAGTGACGCGGAACACGGTCCGGCGGCGCCTGCGCCACCTCGTCCGTGACCGCCTTGCCGACCTGCCACCGGGGAGCGTCCTCGTCGTGCGGGCCCAGCCGGGTGCGGCCAACGCGCCGTACGAGCGGCTGGGAGCCGACCTGGACGCCGCGCTCGCCGCCGCCCGCTCCCCCTCGCGCGGGCCGGGCCGCGGCCGCGGCGGTGGCGGAGAGAAGGGAGCCGCCCGTGGGTGACGAGCAGCACGTCCAGCAGGGCACCGGAGCACGGCTCGGGATAGCGGCCCGTGTGCTGACCGCCCTGGTCATCGCGTACCGTCGTTGGATAAGCGCGGCATTGCCGGCGCGTTGCCGGTTCTATCCGTCATGTAGTGCGTACGCCCTCGAGGCCGTCACGAAGCACGGCGCCCTCCGGGGACCGGCCTCGCGACGTGGCGGTTGCTTCGCTGCCACCCGTTCCACCCCGGCGGGTACGACCCAGTGCCCCAACCTAAGAGCCACCGTCGTGCCGATGTGACTGGAGCCCCGAATTGAGTCTCGACTGGATCTACTGGGCGATCTCGTGGATCCTGCTGCGCTGGCATTCGCTGTGGGAAACGATCGGCGTCCCAGCTGGCACCGTACTGGGCACCAACTGGACGTGGATCCTCGCGATCATCTTCCTCGTGGTCACCGTCCGGGTGATCCTATTCCCGATCTTCGTCAGGCAGATCAGGTCGCAGCGCGCGATGCAGGCGCTGCAGCCTCAGGTCAAGGCCCTCCAGGAGAAGCACAAGGGTGACCGGGAGGGGCTCCAGAAAGAGATGATGGAGCTCTACCGGAAGGAGAAGGCCAATCCGCTCATGGGCTGTCTGCCCATGTTCCTGCAGATTCCGGTCTTCCTCGGCCTCTTCCACGTGCTCCGCCGCCTCGACCCGGTCCAGACCCTCAACACCACCCTCTACGGGTGGAGCCAGGCACAGTGGGACAGCGCGGTACACGCGAAGCTCTTCACGGTGCCGATCGCCGCGCAGTTCGGTAACTCGGCCGCCGAGCTCGACACGATGGGCGCCAACGGCACCACCGTGAAGCTCGTCGCGGGTCTCCTGGTCGCGATCATGATCGCCACGACCTACCTCACCAGCCGCCAGATGATCCTCAAGACCGGCTGGGCCGAGGACCCGCAGCAGCGCATGATCCAGCGGCTGATGCTCTACGGCATCCCGGCCTCGCTGCTCGTCTCCGGCGCCATCTTCCCGATCGGCGTGATCATCTACTGGGTCACCAACAACCTCTTCACCCTCGGCCAGCAGCAGTGGGTGCTCCGCAAGTACCCGCCGCCCGTGATCAACAACAAGGCCGGCAAGGCGGTGCCCGGTCCGGGTGCCCGCAAGGCGGCCGCGCCCGCGCAGCAGGACAAGCCGAGCCGGTTCAACCGTTCCAAGAGCAACGGCAGCAACGGCGCGGTTCAGGACACCAAGCCGGCGGTCGACGGCAAGGCCCTCGCGCCACGGCCCGGCGCCAAGCCGGTCAATCCGAAGAAGCGCAAGCCCGCCAAGCGCCAGGGTTGACGCGACCGGTGCCCGCCGGCTCGGCCGGCGGGCACCGTGGCGCTCCCCAGGCAGCCGCAGACGGCGGCCTCAAAACAGACGTGCCCGTGGACGCAGGCAAGCTCACGCCCGCCGCGGGAAACCAGCGGACCGGAGACGGTCCGCCGAGCGAGTACGGAGATGAGACCGGTGACGGACACCAGCGTTCCCCAGACCGACCAGTCCCTCGATGACGAGTTGGACGCCCAGCCGGATGCGGTGGAGGACGAGGAGGAGGACGACGACGTCAAGGAGGCGGAGGCCCCCAGCGACACGGATCTCTTCCGGCAGAGCGAGATCGCCGCGGACTACGTGGAGGGCTTGCTGGACATCCTCGACTACGACGGCGACATCGACGAGTTGGTCTCCGCTGGCCGTCCGGTCGTCGAAGTGGTCGGTGGGCGCCTCCAGCCGCTGGTCGGCCAGCGCGGCGCCACGCTCGAGGCGCTCCAGGAGCTGACCCGTCTGGCCGTCTTCCGGCAGACCGGTACGCCGAGCCGCTTGCTGCTCGACGTCGGTGGCTACCGGGCCGGTCGGCGCAAGGAGCTCGCCGCCGTGGCCAAGAACGCGGTGGAGAAGGTGAAGGAGTACGGGGAGCCCGTGCGTCTGGAGGCGATGTCCGCGTTCGAGCGCAAGTGCGTGCACGACGTGGTCAACGCGCTCGCCGGCGTGGAGAGCGAGTCGGAGGGCGTTGAGCCCAATCGGCGGATCGTCGTGCGCCCGGTCGCCGACTAGCCACGTGCCCAGCGAGGTCTCTTCCGGCCCGGGTGGTTTGCCACCCGGGCCGTTGCCTGTGCCGGCCCAGGCCATTTTTGGTGACCGGCTCGACCGCGCCGTCGCGTACGCGGATCTGCTCGCGACGGAGGGCGTCGTCCGTGGCCTCATCGGTCCCCGCGAGGCACCCCGCATCTGGGATCGCCACCTGCTCAACTGCGCGGTGGTCGCCGAGCTGATCCCGAAGGGGGCTTCTGTCGTAGACGTGGGGTCCGGTGCCGGTTTGCCCGGTATCGTGCTTGCTGTGGCCCGGCCCGACCTCATGGTCACCCTGGTCGAGCCACTGGCACGACGGACCGCCTTCCTGGCGGAGGTGGTGGCGGAGCTCGACCTCGACCGGACCGTGGAGGTGGTTCGGGCGCGGGCCGAGGAGGTCGCTGGGAGGAGTCCCGCCGACATCGTCACCGCTCGGGCGGTCGCGCCACTCGACCGGCTCGCGATCTGGTGTCTACCCCTCGCCGCCATCGGTGGGCGGCTGCTCGCGCTCAAGGGCGCCTCGGCCGCCGACGAAGTGGCGGAACACCGTGACGCGGTCGGTCGGCTGGGCGGTGCCACGCCGGTCGTACGGCAATGCGGGGTCGACCTCATCGACCCGCCGACGACCGTCGTGGAGATCGTCCGTGAGCGCGCCGTCGAGCCAGCACGGTCGAAGGCATCGCGGGGGCGAGTCGCCGTTCTACATCGGACGGTGGCACCGCGCGTGGGGGTAGAGCGCGGAGGGGTTAGATGGTCGGGCGGCCACGGACTGTCGGTGTCGGATGGCCGCCGGACGCGGTGCCAAATTTTGGCGGCGCGCTGAGGCGTGTATGCGGCTTTCTCCTGTATGTCGTCCCGCCGCGGGGTTCTAGTCGGGCTCATGTGTCGGACAGCAATGGCCTCTCGCGCCTATCAGCCGTAGGCTGGCCGCGCGTCGATAGTGTGGAACCGGCGGCGGCTCCTGTTCGGCAGCATCCCCCGCTGCCCGTCGGGCCGCACGCATCGCCGGGGCATCCGGGCGCAAGTGCTGTAAAGGCCGACCCATCCGAAGTCGACAGGGATGACACGGTGCAGGACAACGGTAGGTACGACGAATCGGGTTTGAGTCACCCCGGCGGCTACCGCGGGGGCGGTGCCGCTGTTTCACGTGGAACCGACTACGAAGGCTGGGCCGTCGGCCGAGGCGTTCCTGGGGATGGAAGTGCGCTGATGAGTGGGCCGGGTGAGGTCGATCCGCAGGCGGTGCCGCAGCCCCGGGCGGGCAGCGGCTACGACCGCCCCGTTCGCCACGACGGCGAGCCGGGTCCGGCCACTGGGAGGTCGGCCGTGCCGGAGCGCTCCGCCCAGCCGCCGACGGGCTATCCGACCGGCGTGCCGGACGACCCGCGTCGCCGTCCGGCCCCGAGTCCGCAGCCGTCCTCGGCGCCTCCCGCGCGCGCCACGGCATCGGTCAAGCCGGCTTCCGGTGCGTCGCCGTCGCCCTCTCCAGGGTCACACGCCGACACGCCCGCGCCGCCGACCAGCACTTATGGGGATGAAGGAGGGGTTGACGCGTACGTTTCACGTGAAACCCCGTCGCGTGAAGAGGATGATCCACCGTTGGCTATGGAGGCAATGCGCGCTGTCCAGATCCTGAATCCGAGTGGCGAGGTGACCATGCCCCGCCCTGCCCGGCCAAGGATCATGTGCGTGGCAAACCAGAAGGGCGGCGTCGGCAAGACCACGACCACCGTGAACCTGGCAGTGGCACTCGCCCTCCACGGCAACCGGGTGCTCGTGGTCGACCTCGACCCACAGGGCAACGCCTCGACGGGGCTCAACGTGCCGCACCACGCCGGCATCCCTGACGTCTACGACTGCTTGATCGAAAACGTGCCGCTGGCCGAGGTCGCCCAGTCGGTCGAGGGCATCCCGAACCTCTGGTGCGTACCCGCGACGATCGACCTCGCCGGCGCCGAGATCGAGCTCGTCTCGGTCGTCGCCCGCGAGTCCCGGCTGGCCCGCGCGATCGCCGCGCACCCGGAGACGTTCGACTACGTCTTCATCGACTGCCCGCCCTCGCTGGGCCTGCTGACGGTGAACGCGTTGGTGGCCGCCCAGGAGGTGCTGATCCCGATCCAGTGCGAGTACTACGCGCTGGAGGGCCTCAACCAGCTGATTAACAACATCAACCTCGTCAAGCAGCACCTGAACCCGACACTCGACGTCTCCACGATCTTGCTGACGATGTACGACCGCCGCACCCGCCTGGCCGACGCCGTCGAGCAGGACGTGCGGAACCACTTTGGCGACAAGGTGCTTCAGGCGGTCATCCCCCGCAACGTCCGGGTCTCTGAGGCGCCCAGCTACGGCCAGTCGGTTATGACCTACGATCCCGGTTCGCGTGGTGCCACGAGCTACTTCGAGGCGGCGCAGGAAATCGCGGAGCGTGGGGTCAAACTGGGAGGAGCGGCGTGAGGCAGCCGTTCGTCGATGATCGGGAGAGTGCGGCATGAAGAACCGTCCGCGCGGCGGGCTAGGACGCGGGCTGGGGGCTCTGATCCCCACCGCGCCACCGTTGCCGTCGGGTGGCGATCCGGAGGTTGAAGCCACTGCGCCGGCCGGCGCCGATGTGGCTCAGGCGGCCCCGGAGGACAGGGCGCCCGGCGACACGCCGGTCCAGGTGCCACCCGCCGAGCTCGCTGTCACCCCCGGAGCTACGAGCCACCTCGCACCCGTCCCAGGGGCTCGCTTCGCCGAGATACCGGTCGGGGCGATCGTGCCCAACCCGAAGCAGCCGCGGCAGGTCTTCGACGAAGAGGCCCTGGAGGAGCTCAAGACCTCGATCCAGGAGGTGGGTCTGCTCCAGCCGATCGTGGTGCGCGAGCTCGACGGCGAGAAGTACGAGCTCGTCATGGGCGAACGTCGCTGGCGCGCCGCCCAGGCCACCGGCCGTGACACCATCCCGGCCATCGTCCGCGACACGCGCGACGACGCGATGCTCCGGGACGCGCTCCTGGAGAACATCCACCGCGCCAACCTCAACCCCCTCGAAGAGGCGGCCGCGTACCAGCAACTCCTTGAGGAGTTCGGGGCGACGCACGAGGAGCTGGCGAGGCGGATCGGCCGGAGCCGGCCGCAGATCTCCAACACCATCCGGCTCCTGAACCTGCCGGCGCAGGTGCAGCGCCGCGTGGCGGCCGGCGTGCTGTCGGCGGGTCACGCCCGGGCGCTGCTCGGCCTGGAGGGCACGGAGGCGCAGGAGGGACTGGCGCTGCGGATCGTTGCCGAGGGCCTGTCGGTACGGGCGACCGAGGAGCTGGTCGCTCTGGCGGTCGCCGAAGGACCCTCCCCCGCGGCGACGCCAGCCAAGCGCCGCGTCAAGGCACACGCCCCGGCGCTGAGCGATCTGGCCGAACGCCTATCCGACCGCTTCGACACCCGCGTGAAGGTCGACATCGGCCGCAGCAAGGGCAAGATCACGATCGAGTTCGCGACGGTCGACGATCTCGAACGCATTGTCGGGATCATCGGCGTCGAGCGCACGGAGCAGTCGGAGTAGGCCCGCGCAGCCTTCAGGTTGTTGCTTTGCGGCGGCCGCGGCCCCTGAGCGGGGGCTCGCGGCCGCTTCTGTTTCATGTGGAACGGTGGCCGCTCTGGGCGGTCCTTGCTTGGGCCGGCGGTGCGGTTTCTGGCACACGCTCGCTGCGGCCTGCGGCCTGCGGCCTGCGGCCTGCGGGCGGCGGGCGGCGGGCGGCGGGCGGCCGGGGTCCCCGCGCGGCGGCCGGAGACGGACGTGGGTTCCGGTCGGCGGCTCGGCTGGGGTCCGTGTCCGTGCCTCGCCCGGCGGTCGGCCGATCCGCACTTCGATTCTTAGCGGGCTCGCGCATGGTGACCGCCGCAACGTCGTCGACCGCGTCCAGGTGGCTCTGGATGGGGTGGCTCCTTCGCTGCGACCGAGGGGGTTCGACATTGCGCCTCCAGGGAAGCTTGGGCACGGTCGGCGCGACTGAGGGACCGTCATATGAGTCTTCGGCCCCGAAGGCTCGGCACCTGACTCTGTGCCGGGCGTTGGCTCGGCCCGCCCTGGTCTTGCGACCGGCCTGCCGCCCGGCCTGGGCGGCGGCCTGAGTGCCGGTCCGCTCGGTCGGGGCACTCGCGGCTGGGCGGCCGACTGAGACTGGCGGCCAGCCCTCATGCCAGGCGCCCTCTTCCCTGCGCGGCGAGACCGTATGCGTGGCTCGGGTGGCGTAGGGGGTGGGCGCCTCTGGCGCGGAGTGGCGGGACTCGCGTGGGCGACCTCGTGCCGGGCGCATCTCTGAGCCCAGCTGGATCGCCAAACTGGGACTTGGGCGGGTGACCTTCGTGCCGGTGGGCGCGTGTCTGGGCTAGCTGGATCGCCATCGTGGTCTGCACGGCATAGCAGGGTGGAGCGCTTTCGGCAGGCCGCCAGGTCGACCCCAGAGCAGCAGGGCCTGGACGCCCAGCTGTCTCGAGGTCAAGACAGAACCGGTCGAGCCTGGGGCGGACGGCGGCCGCCTGGCGCTGGACGGGATCGCGGCTGCGCGCGCCAGTTCGGCGATCACCCTGGTTCGGCCTCACGAATGGGTCGCAGGGCAGTGCAGCGAGCGGAGCTGGGCCAGCAGGCGTCTCGGCCGGGGACCGCGTGCCACGCAGCCAGATTGGATGGAGAGCCCATGTTCGGGAAGGCACGGTCGTCTGGTGGGTCCAAGCGCCCGCCGGTCGCGCTCAGGGACTCCGTGTTGGTTTCCTCTGACGCGCCCACTGGTCGCTGATTCCTCTCATCTGGCGATGCCCGAGGCGGTCAGCGTCGGGCGAGGCTCCGGACCCCGGCCAGGGGTCAACAGACCGTCGCCCCCACCCCGCCGTCCGCGGTCGCATTCGCGTCACAGCCTCCCGGGCCGCTCGCACGGCCCAGGCAAGCAGGCGCCCCCACTGGTGTCGCTGGAGACGCCGACCGCCGCAAGGGCGCGAGAGCAGGCGACGCGCGGCCGGCGAGATGCTGCGTGGCTCGCCTCCGGGTGGCAGTCGCGTGTCCCGTCGTCGTGCGTGGGCTCGCGTGCGGCTCGCCTCTGGGGTGGCTCGCGTCTGGGCAAGGCTGGCCCTGCGATGTGCGCCCTCGCCGACTGGCCCAGCGACCCGATGGTGCCCGACATCGCTCGTCACAAAGCAGGGACACGGCGACCGGCCTCCGGTTAGCCACCCGGCGCAGAACCCGGCCGGCGATCTGGCGCTGATGCTCTCGGGGCACCGTCGGGTTCGCGAGCGCGTGGTGGTCGCCGGGATGATCCAGCGGCAGGGCCAACCGTTGGCGCCGTGAGCCCCTGGACGATCCCGAGGATCGTGGCCGTCGGTGTCAGTGACGCCCGAGGCCGCGGCGGAAACTCGGGGCAAGGCCCTCGGTAGGCGAGCGGTACTTCCGCGCTACCTGCCGACCGTCCTGCATCGACAAGCTGGGTTTCGCACCTGCCACAGTCAGGCGATCCGCCGTGTCATGATCGAGCCCGAGAGGGGCCAGCCGTATTGCCGGAGTGGCACGTGCGCCGGCCCGGCGTTCAGCTAGGGCAGAGCCGCCTCGCTCGGTCCGGAGGCCTTGCTCTGTCTGAGCGGCTGGGCTCGATCGATCGGTCTTCAGGATCAGCTCGGCGCTGGGCAGCCGTACCGACGCCGGCTGGTCGCCACCCGACCACTGCTGTCGGTCAGTCGACCTTGGTCCTCGGCGAGTGCCGACCAGACGCGAGCCGGTCGGTCAGCAGCCGCCACAGGCTCATCTCGCCAGTCGTGCTGGAAGCTGCCCAGCGTCAAGGCGGCGACATGCTCTGGTCCACCAAGTCGCGGACGTGGGAGCCATCGGGAGTGGCGCGGCGCTGGGTGTCGACTCGCGCCCCGCCCCTACCGAGCCGCTCGACCCGCTGAGTGCCTTGGCCGAGCCGGGAGCCGAGTCGGGAGCGAAGCCCCACGCTCTGCGGTCTGCCCAACGACCGTTGCGCTCCGGCAGACGATGACTGCCCGAATCGCGCTTGGCCTTGATGCGGTGGCTGGAGTCGAGTGCCGGGGATCGAGCCCTGATTTGCTCGGCCAAGTGGCGCTGTTCTGATCGGCTACGCGACGGGGACTCCGAGGAGGCCTGGCGAGAAGCCGGCGCTGGTCGATCACCGATGTTTCCCGTGAAACATTGCGCCAGCGAGGTCACCTCACAGGACCCGTATGGGCGCTCCCGGCCTCGGTGGTGTGACCGCCGGGGCGCGAATCCCGTGATCTGAATCGAGAGGTCGATCAGGCGGCAACGCACGAGCGCCAACTCAGACGGCAACCCGGCACGTTCCTTGAGCCCGCCGCTGCGGATCTCTACGCGTCGACGTGGCGGCCGTCGAAGGCCTGTCAGTCGGTCCGCCCTTTGGCCCGCGGCCGTCCGTGACAGGGCCCTCGTCGAGCCGCGCGCGAGGAGGCCAGTCGCGCGGCGGAGTCGACGCCAGGTGATCCGGATCAAGCGCGCGCCGCCTGCACACGCTTCAGGGTCGGACCGCGCGGTATTCGAGCGGAGGGCACCCAGCCCGAGCCAGGCGACCAAGGGACCGGGCCGAACGCGCTTGGTCGAGCTGCGGCCACAGCATCCGTCCGCGCCCGCGAGCGCCGCGCGTTCGTACCGGGTGAGTGGCGGAGTTGCGGCATGTCCGCGGTGCGCACCGGCCCACGGGAGCTGACCGATGGCTGGGACATCGGCAGGATGATCGACCACGACGTACCGAGCGGAATCGGCTCGACCACTCACGACCTGTTCTGGTTCCGCCGGGGAGCCGTCCCGGGAGGTACCGGCACCGCCGCTGCCGTGGATCTGCCCGTTCAAGCCACAAGAGTGTGGGATCCATCGCGGCGCCGCCGGGGACGACCCCAGGAGCCTCGCGACCGGATGTATCCCGACTATGAGGTGCCCAAGGAAACGAGGACCACACCGCTCGGCCGAAATCACGACCGGTGTCTCGCCGCAGCGACTTCGCGTAATCCGCGTGGGGCGAACCGCCGCCAGCGGGCGGCGGCCAACGCACTGCGAGGTGGGGGCCGGGGAACGAGGGAGCGCAGCGGCCGGCACCGCGACTGCCAGTCCAGGCCTGGGCGATCCGCAGCCCAGTGCGAGCAACCGGACCATCGTCGGCCACAGCGCCGCCACCGCCAGACCGGCCTACGGCGAGCGGGATCCGGCGAGGAGACTCGCACACGGCGACCCGGACGCAGCCCCCAGGTTTGCCCAAGCGCGGGCCAGACCCGGCACCGGCAGACCGCCGCTTCCGGAAGCGACCGCAGACCACCGACCCGCCTCCGACCGCGCCGACGGAGGACAGACCGATGGAAGTCAGACCGATGGAAGTCAGCAAGCCACCCGCTGCTGGGGTCGTCCCACCAACGGCGAGACGATCGCCGCGCTGCCGCCGGAGTTCCTGTCGCACGACCCAATGTCCCCGCGCGTGATCAGCCGGCACTCACCCTCGCGGCCGGCGCCCATGCGATGGCCGACCGGTCCCGAATTCGGACCGACCAGAGCAAGGGCAACGCAGGCAACGCGAGGCTCTACAGAGTCAGCCGAACCCATACGAGCGATTGCGACCCAGCACTCCAAGTCCTCTCGGTCACGCTCCCCAAGAGCCCTTCCTCGTCGACCGGCATACAGCAGCGGGTGCTGGCCGCGTGGCGGCGTTCAAGTGAAAGCGCGAAGCCGGCCGGTTCGGAGCAGAGCCCCGAAATTCGGAAGCCGGAATCAGAGCCCCAACCGCACCCCGAAGGCCGCCCCGTCGTTTGTCGTGGACGGGGGCCAGAAACCCAGGCGCCGCCGCAGCGGTGTCTGAGCAAAGAGCAACGCCCAAGACAGCGAGACCAACGTTGAGCGCCATACACGTCCCGCCGCCCGAGCTGGCGCGGCGGGCGCGACCCTCGACAACCGCACGGCACCATATGCGGTCCCGAGGGCGCCAGCACGGTCGCGGGCATCGGCCAACGCTGCCCGGTGCCTGCGTCCGGTTGGACGTCGTCGGCGACGAGCAAAACGAGCGACAGTCCGCCCGCCCACGGCGCTGGCACACACGGTCGGCGGGCCGCCGCCCCGTGTCCAACAGCCATGTTTCACGGGAAACGTCGCCATCGACGGACGGTGCCGTAGCAAGGCCGAGCGCGACCCCCGTTTCACGTGAAACGGCGACCGCTCACAATCCACAGGGGTTATCCACAGAACGAGCGGATTCGAGAGAAAGTGCCGGTCGGGGACGGTGGTTGCCTGTGGACAGAGAAGGTGGCGTCCGCCCGAAACGGGGAAGGACAGCGGTCCTGAACTCCGTTAGGGTCAGCCTCGTGCCAGACACAGCATCCCCCGTTCCCGACTTCACGAAGTGGCCCTCCTTCCCGTTCGAGGGCGACCTGCGGGTCAAGCAGCTCGACCCTCCCGTGGGCAAAGAGCCCTCGCGCAAGGGCGAGGACGCCGCCGACTGCAGCGCGTGCAATGCGCCCGATGACGCGTACATCTGGGTCAGCGAGCGATGGCGTGTGCGCGCCATGGACCGGCCCACCGGACTGCCGATGGTGCTCATACTGGAGTCCCGCTCGCATCTCGACTTGGGCGACCTGCCCAACCTGTTGGCGGCCGAGCTCGGCGTGATGACGGTGCGGCTGGAGCGGGCGGTGCGTTCGCTCGACGGCGTCGCGCGGGTCCACGTAAACCGGTGGGGTGACGGGTCGGCACACCTGCACATGTGGTTCCTCGCCCGGCCGTTCGGACGGCTACAGCTCCGCGGCACCTTCCTGTCGCTGTGGGACGACATCCTCCCGCCGATCCCGGAGTCGACGTGGCGGGAAAACCTGGCACTCGTGGCCGCGTGGCTGGCGGAGTTCGGTGGAAAGCCGCTCGCCGCGCCGCCGCGGATCGAGTGGCAGGCGCCGTCGAGTCTGATTCAGCAAGCGGCGGCGGAAGCGGCGAGCCTCGCTCAGCAGACCGCAGCCGAGGACACCTCGGTCGCGCTATTGGAAGCCCCAGCGGACGAGTCGACAGCGGAAGACTCAACAGCCGACGAGTCGCCAGCCGGCCGAGCCGCTACCGGCGCGGCGTCCGCAGCCAACGCGGCCGCCGCTGGCGTGGTCACCACAGGCGGCCCGACGGCAGACAGACTGACCGGCGGACCGGCAGCGCAAGGCGCAGCGGCCACCGGAGCAACAAGGCCGGGTCTGACCCCCGGCGCCGCCGGCCCGGCCGCCGCAACCAAGAGCGAAGCCCAAGCCGCCGGAGCGGAAGCAGACTCCAACGCGGCTGCCGTCGACGTGGCAAGCCAGGCACCGGGAAGCCAGCCCGGCCACACCGTACCGGTTGCCAGGTCGGCCGAGCAGTCCAACGCCCAGGGAAACAAGCCGGAGCACCACGGCGCCCCAAGCTGACGGCAACGCAGGCCATCCAAAAGAGCGCCCCCGCACCGGAGATCGGTACGGGGGCGCTTCGTGTAGAGGGCTCAAATGCTGCGGCGAGCCGCCCGCCCCACCAGCGTCGCCAGCAGCTTGCCGAAGTCGAGACCCGCAGCTTGTACCGCCAGCGGCAGCAGCGACGTCTCCGTCATGCCGGGCGACACACTGACCTCCAGGACGTGCGGCCGACCCTCCGCGTCGACGATCAGGTCGACCCGCGACAGGTCGCGAAGTCCCAGCGCCGTGTGCGCGGCGATCGCGGTCTCAGCCACTACCGTGGCCGTGTCCGTGCCGAGCCGCGCAGGCGCGTGCCACGTGGTGAGGCCGGCGGTGTACCGGGCTGCGTAGTCGTACACGCCGTTGCGCGGCACGATCTCGACGGCGGGCAGCGCCTGCGGCCCATCGCCCTGGTCGACCACCGAAACCGCCACGTCCATGCCCGCCACGTACCGCTCGACGAGCGCCGTCGAGTCGTACGCGAAACAACCCACCATCGCGGCCGGCAGCGCCGTCGCGTCCCGGACCACGGCGGCGCCCAGTCCCGAGCCGCCCTGCGCCGGCTTGACCATCAGCGGCAAGCCCAGCCGGTCGGCGATCCGGTCGAGCACAGCCACGGCGCCGAGCTCCGAGAAGCGGTCGTGGGGCAGCGCTACCCAGTCGGGCGTCGGGATACCGGCCTCCTGGAGCACCGCCTTCGCCGAGGGCTTGTCCCACGCGAGGCGGGCCGAGCGGGCGTCGCAACCCACGTACGGCACGTCGTACAGGTCGAGCACCCCGCGCAGCGAGCCGTCCTCCCCGTGGCGCCGTGCAGCGCGATCACGACGGCGTCGGGCGGGTCGGCCCGCAACGCCGGCAGCAGCGAGACGTCGGCGTCGCGCAGATCAGCATCGATGCCGGCGCCGCGCAGCGCGTCGAGCACGCGGCGCCCGGACTTCAGAGATACATCCCGCTCGTACGAGAGCCCGCCGGCGAGGACGAGGACGCGAAGGTCCGTGTTCATGCCTCAGATCATGCCAAGCCGGGGTCGGGGGCGTCGGCCGCGGCCTGCCCCCTGCGGCGCGCGGCGTGCCCGCCCATCGCGCCGAACACCTGCCGCATGGCCAACTCCTGCTCCATCACCCCGGCCAGCCGGCGAACACCCTCACGGATGCGCTCCGGCGGCGGGAAAGAGAAGTTGAGCCGCATGTGCCCCGCGCCGGTGCCGTCGGCGTAGAACCCGGTACCCGGCACGTACGCCACGCGGGCGGCGATGGAGCGCGGCATCATCGCCTTCGCGTCGAGCCCCTGCGGGAGGGTGGCCCACACGAAAAGGCCGCCCTTCGGCTCGGTCCAGCTGGTGCCAGCCGGCATCAGGTCGGCGAGAGCGGCCAGAAGCGCGTCGCGCCGCTCCCGGTAGATCTCGCGGTACGTCTTCAGCTGCTCCCGCCACGGCATGGTGCTGAGGTACGTGGCGATGGCCGCCTGCGCGTACGCACTCGGGCACAGGATCTGCGCCTCGCTGGCGATCACGAGCTTCTCCCGTACCGCGTGGGGGGCCAGGATCCAGCCCACCCGCATGCCCGGCGCGAACGTCTTCGAGAACGTGCTGAGGTAGAACACCCCGTCGCGGCGGCGGGAGCGCAGCGGCGCGGGCGCCTCGCCGTCGAAGCTCAGCTGGCCGTACGGGTCGTCCTCCACCACCAGCAGCCCGGCGCGCTCGCAGATGTCCAACACCCGCTCCCGCCGCTCCTCCGTCAGGGTCACACCGGCGGGATTCTGGAACGTGGGGATCGTGTACAGGAACTTGGCCCGCCGCCCCGACCGCGCGACCTCCGCGATCGCCTGCTCCAGCGCCTCGGGCACCAGGCCGTCGCCGTCCATCGGTACGTGCACGACCTGCGCCTGCGCGGCCTGGAAGACGCCCAGCGCGCCAACATACGTCGGGCCCTCGGCGAGCACCACGTCGCCGGGGTCGAGGAAGATCCGCGCGACGAGGTCGAGCGCCTGCTGCCCGCCGACCGTCACCACCACGTCTTCGGGGACGCCCCGCAGCCGACGTCGATGCCGGAGAGCGCCATCACCTCGCAGATCCGCTCGCGAAGCTCGAGGGTGCCCTGGCCAATTCCGTACTGAAGGGTGGTGGGCCCGTGGTCCGTGGCGAGCTTGCTGAGCATCTCACCGACCGCGTCGAGCGGGAGGGCCGCGACGTAGGGGGCGCCACCGGCGAGCGAGACGACCTCGGGGCGGCTGGCCACGGCGAAGAGGGCACGGATCTCCGATGCCGTCATGCCGCGCACCCGCCGGGCGTAGCGATCGGTATAGTCGTCGAGCGTCGTGCCGGTCATGACTCACCTACCTCAGGCGGAAGAGGATGTGGTCCCGTCAGGGGGCTCAGCCACAATGCTGGTCGGTCGATCGTAGTCCCGGAGCGCAGTCCGTGCCTCTGATTACCCCCGCCCGGTTCCACATCGCGGGCTAGGGCAAGGTGACCAGTTGCCCGACCTCTCCCCTGACGCGAAGTTCCGGCGTACGATCTCCTGTCGGGGCAAGGAGGCGGCGCGTGGCTGCAATCGACTCTATGAGGATTCGGCAATGTCGCGACGCTTGGTCAGTCTGACACTCGACACTCTCGAGGATCTCCCGCGCCCATGCCGCGCCTGCGTGTTCTGGGAGCTGGACCCGGTCGCCGCCGAGCGTGCGTGCGCCGCTGGCGACCCCGGCCTCGAAAAAGAGGCGTGGGTGTCGCAGACACTCCTGGAGTGGGGCTCCTGCGGCAAGCTGGCGTATGTCGACGGGATGCCCGCCGGCTTCGTCATGTATGCGCCGCCGGCCTACGTGCCGCGCTCGATGGCGTTTCCCACCTCGCCTGTCTCGGCCGACGCCGCTCTGCTGATGACCGCGCACATCGTCACGGCCTTCGCCGGCGGCGGGCTGGGTCGCATGCTGGTGCAGGGCGTGGCTCGCGACCTCACAAAGCGCGGCATCAAGGCGATCGAGGCCTTTGGCGACGCCAAGTACGGCGAATCGGGTGAGGGCGAGGATGGCTGCCTCGCACCCGCCGACTTCTTCCTCTCGGTGGGCTTCAAGACGGTGCGACAGCACCCGCGCTACCCGCGCCTGCGGCTTGAGCTGCGCACAGCGCTGTCGTGGAAGTCCGATGTGGAGTATGCGCTGGAGAAGCTGCTCGGCTCGATGAGCCCGGAAAGCCTGCTTCGGCCAGTTCGCCCAGCGACGCGTTCGACATCCAGCTAGAGCCGGATCATCCGCTAAAAGCCGGATCAGGAAACGGCCGCCGCCCGCAGCTTCCGCACGTCGATCGAACCCGTCGGCACGTCGGCCTCCACCGGGTAGTACATCCGCTGCACCGCCGCCACGATGGCCTCCACGACACGGTCGCGGAAGCTCGGGTCGATCAGCCGCTCCCGGTCGGCGGGCGAGGTCAGATAGCCGACATCGACCCGTACCGCCGGCATGCGGGTCAGGCGCAGCAGCTCCCACGTCTTCGGGTGGGTCTGGCAGTTGCGCAGGCCGGTGCGCTTGACGATCTCACGCAGCGCCAGCCCGGCCAGCCGCTCCCCCACAGTGGAGGTCACGCCGTTGCCCGTGCCGTAGTGGAACGCCGCCACACCCTCGGCATCCGGGTTGGCGTGGCCGTCGATGTGCAGGGAGATGAAGAGGTCACCGCCGAGCTCGTTGGCCAGGTCGGCGCGGGCGAGGTCGGTCAGGGCCGGCCCACCGCCGGGCCCGCGGGTCAGGTGCACCCGCATCCCGGCTGCCGCAAGGCGCCCCTCAAGCCGCGCGGCCATGTCGAACGCGAGGTCAGCCTCGGTCCACCGCAGCGGTCCGTCCGGCACGACGACGCCGGGGTCGGCGCCACCGTGGCCGGGGTCGATGACGATGACCTTGCCGATCAGGTTGGGCCCGGAGCGGCGGAACGCCTCCGCCTCGCGCAGCCACTGTGGCCGCCCGCCGACAACCTTGCGACCGAGCCGCTTGAGCGCGTGCATGGTCTGCGGTCCGCACGCCCCGTCCGGCTGGAGGCCCACCTCGCGCTGGAACTGTGCCACCGAACGCGCGGTGTTGGGCCCGAAGATGCTGTCGGCGCGACCCACGTCGTACCCCATCTCCAGCAAGCGCTCCTGAAGTGCGCGGACGTCCTCGCCGACGAGCGGCTCGGGCATCGCGTGGTAGAGCGCCCGCGCGCCAAGCCGCCAGCGGGCGGCGTCCAGCGCGCGCCACGTCTCGTCGCCGACCAGGCCGTCCACGGACAGTCCGCGGGTCTGCTGGAAGCTGCGGACGGCGCGCTCGGTGGCTTCGTCGTACTCGTCACCACCACCGGTCAAGAGGTCAAGCTCGGCGAGGATCTGATTGATCTCGATGACCGCCGGACCGCGGTCGCCACGCCGGATCGGACGCACGAAGGACCTCCTCGGTGAGAACGCTTCAGGAGCCTATCCCGCCCAGCGACACGCCGCCGCCGGGTCGCTGACACAAGCCCCTAGCGGGCGAGCGTCAGGAAGCTGGTAACCCAAAAACAAGACCAACGAAAAGAGGGCGCCCTCCAATGAGAGCGCCCCCACGCAAGTGCCTGTTACAACGCGGCCTCGATGAGCTTGACAAGGTCGCCCTTCGGACGGGCGCCGGCCACCGACTGCACCGGCTGGCCACCCTTGAAGACGGTCAGCGTGGGCACCGACATGATCCGGTACGCGCGCGCGGTCTCAGGGTTTTCGTCAATGTTCACCTTGACGATCCGCACCCGGTCGCCCATCTCGCCGGCGATCTCCTCGAGCAGCGGCGAGACCTTCTTGCACGGCGCGCACCACTCGGCCCAGAAGTCCACCAGGACGGGCGTCTCGGACTGCAACACGTCACTGGTGAAACTGGCGTCGGTGACCGCCTTGGTTGTTCCCACGAAGACCCTCCAGAACTCAGACTTCAAGTGATGCGATGAACCGCTCGGCGTCCAGCGCGGCGGCACAACCCGTGCCGGCGGCGGTGATGGCCTGGCGGTACGTGTGGTCGACCAGGTCACCCGCTGCGAAGACGCCGGGGACGCTGGTGTGTGTGGTGGGGGCGTCCACGACGACGTACCCATTCTCGTCGAGCTCCACCTGGCCACGGAAGAGTTCGCTGCGCGGCACGTGGCCGATCGCGACGAACAAGCCGGTCACGTCGAGCACCTTGCCCTCGCCCGTGTGCACGTTGCGCACCTGCACGCCGGCGACCTTGCCGTCGTCTCCGAGGACCTCTTCGACGACCGAATTCCACTCGACGCGGATCTTCGGGTTGGCGAGCGCCCGGTCGGCCATGATCTTGCTGGCCCGGAACTCGTCGCGGCGGTGGACGATCGTCACCGTCTCACCGAACTTGGTCAGGAACGTGGCCTCCTCCATCGCGGAGTCGCCACCGCCCACGACCGCGATGTCCTGCCCGCGGAAGAAGAAGCCGTCACAGGTGGCGCAGGAGGAGACGCCGTGGCCGAGCAGCTCCTTCTCGCCGGGAACGTCCAGCGGCCGCCAGGCCGAACCGGTGGCGAGGATGACCGCCTTCGCTCGGTACTCCGTCGCGCCGACATACACCTTGTGGGTCGCGTCGGAGCCGATCACGCCGGTGTCGACGAGCTCCACCCGGGTAACGTCGTCGGTGAGGAACTCGGCGCCGAACCGCTCGGCCTGCTTGCGCATGGAGTCCATCAGCTCGGGACCCATGATGCCGTCGGGGAAGCCAGGGAAGTTTTCCACGTCGGTTGTCGTCATCAGCGCACCACCCGACTGCGCACCCTCGATGACGAGCGGCTTGAGGCTGGCACGCGCGGCGTAGACCGCCGCGGTGTAACCGGCCGGCCCTGAGCCGATGATGATCAGATTACGGACCTCGTCCACTGCCGACTCCCGTACTGTTGTATGCGCAGAGGAAAACCCATCGCGAGCCGCGATGATTCCCGACCCCGCGTCCGGGTGGGTCAGCTCACCCTATCTTCGCGTTGCCCAGGGTGTCCGCGCCCCGCCCCGCCAGCCCGCAGTCCGGTCCGGACGCCCATATCCACCGTGCCCCGGAGTTGTCCGTGAAAAACACGAGGGCGGCCGGTGACGTCTCGAACGACGCGAGATCGACCACCTCGACCGCGGCGACCCCGAGCGGGTGGGCTCGCCGGATCGCGTCGACGCACGCGGCCAGCGGCGTCTGGCTGCTGAGCCGGCCGAGCGCCGGGGACGAGTCGGCGTCCACACCCGCCCGATTGCTGGTCACACCGGTCGACTCGCTGGCCAACGCCTTCGTCGCCGGACTTCCCACGCTCGCCAAGGTCGCGCGACGGTAGTCCAGTCCGCTGGCGGCCAGCGGGATCTCGCGCCCAGTGAACGGGGCAGCGCCCGGGCCACTTTCCGCGTTGTCGCGGGCTGCCGCGGGCGCCTCCGCCGCCGTACCGACCGCGTCGTCGCCGCTGTCAGCGCCGACACCGAGGTTGTTGGCCTGGCTCAGCCCGAAGCCGGCCAGCGCCGCGACGCCGGCGGCGATCGCCGCCGGGGCAGCCCACGCGGGAGGCGGCGCCGCGCCCGGCGTGCGGTGCGTCGAGGTCCAGCTGATTCATCTGGTACGGCGGACAGGGCGGGACGCTGCGGCTGCTGCTCCAGGGCCGTGGCGATCCGGTCGGCCACCTCGGCCGGCATCGGCTCCGCCGACTCACCCCAGGCCACCAGGCTGGCCTCTACGCTCCCGGTCGCCTCGACAAGCGCCGCGTGCGCCTGCGCCCACGTCGGCTCCTCGGCGATCCGCCGGGCCACGACCGCCTCCTCGGGCGTGCCGTCCAGCGCACCGCCGACGTAGTCGGCGAGCAGGTCGAAATCGACCTCGCTGAACTCCTGCCCGGTCACTTCTTTTCCTCCACGTTCGCGGTGCGCGCCTGTGCCGTACTGGTTCGGACGCGACCGCCGGACTGCGGGTTCCCGCCACGGGCACGAAGGTGACCCAGGACAACCGCAAGCTTGGCCCGGCCACGCGCGCACCGGCTCTTGACAGTGCCCTCGGCCACACCGAGGATCACCGCCACCTCGGCGACCGGGTAGCCCTGCACGTCGACGAGGATCAGGGCGGCCCGCTGCTCTTCCGGCAGCTGGCTGAGCGCCTGCCGTACGTCAAGGGCGGTGTCGTGGTCGACCGAGGGCGCGGCCGGCTCGGCGAGGACGGGACGATCCGGCTCGGTGCGGGTGCCGTCCGGCAGCGGGACGGTCGGGTGTGCCTGGCGCCGGCGGGCCCGGTCGAGGCACGCGTTGACCACGATGCGGTGCAGCCAGGTCGTAACCGCCGAGTCGCCACGGAAGCGGGCCGCCGCCCGGTGTGCGGATAGCAGCGCGTCCTGGAGCGCGTCGGCCGCCTCTTCGCGGTCGGTGAGCGTGCGCACCGCCACGGCCCACAGCCTGTCGCGGTGCCGCTGGAACAGCTCGGCGAAGGCGTACTGGTCGCCGTCGACGTGGGCGCGCAGCAGCTCGTCGTCGCTACGCGAGCTGTCGGTCACGGCTGCACACTAGCTCAGCCCGGCGACCACGATTTCCTGCACGCCGACCTTGAAGGGCCACTGGCTGTCACCGGTGCGCGGCATCTCGGTAATGAAGAACAGCAGGTACTGGTACTTCTGGTCAGGATCGAAATCGGTGAAGCTCATCTTCGTCGCGTCGAACGCCTCGAACGGGTCGCCCACCCGCTTGTAAGACGACAGCACCTGCTCGTCACCGGCCGCGCTGCTGCCCGGGTCGGCCGCACCGGCCCGCAGCTCCGCCGAGGCGCCGCCGTCGGAGAGCGTCACCTGGACGGAGCTGACCGTGCGCGGCTGACCCAGGTCGATCAGGATGCCCATGCCGGGCTTGAGGTTGCCGAAGTTGGCGCTCTTGTAGCCGTTGGGCTCCCAGCCGGTGTTTTCATTGCCGTCGACGACCGCGTCGGCGCCCTCGAGCTCGTTGCGCTGACTTTCGGACGGGTCCACGATGCGCACCTGGTTGGCGCTGATCGCGAAGTTCTTCGGTTTGCCATTGTTAGCACTGCCGGTGGCGGGGTCGCTGTCCGCAGTGGCCGGCACGTCAGACGGCGGGGCGGCGGTGTCGTCAGTGTCGCCGCCATTGCCCAGCGCGCTGATCCCGAACACCAGGCCGGCGACGGCGATGACGAGCAGACCTGCGACGCCTGCGGCGATCTTGCGAACCGTCGCCCGCTGGGGCTCCGAACGCGGACCGCCCGGGTCGACCGCCGCGCCCGTGTCGCGAGGGCCGGACAGGAACCGAAGCGGCCCGGCCTCCTCGTAGTAGGGCTCGTCGGTGGCGCTGTCGAGCCGGCCCAACTCGGCCGCCAGCACGTCGGCGGCGGGCAGGGCGAGACGGCTGTCGAGCAGGTCCATCGTGAGGTCGTCGAGGTATGCCGGGACGCCCGCGCGGATCTGGCGGGGCGCGGCCACCGCGCCGGCCGGGTCGCGCACCGCGTCGGGCAGGTTCGACCGACCGGCCTCGGCGTGCGGCCAGTGGCCGGTCAGCGCGAAGTAGAGGACGCCGCCGATCGCCCGTATATCCGTCTCTCGCGTATCGGCGCTGTCGGCCCGCGCGTCGGCGAGCACCACGCGACCGTCGTCGCCGATCAGGACCGTGCCGGGGTGGATATTGCCGTGGACCATGCCGGTCGCGTGCATCGCGGCGACCGCCTCGGCCACCGCGTGCGCGACTGTGGTGGTGCGGGTCGGATCGAGTGGCTCCTCGGCCACGATCTCGCGGAGCGACTCTCCGTCAACCCACTCGCGCACGACGTAGGCACGCTCGCCCTCGTCGATCGCGTCGTAGACGCCGACAAGGCTGGGGTGGATCACACGGCTCGCGGCGACCGCGGCCTGCAGCATCTCCATCGCGGAGTCGCCGCCGGGGTAGCGCAGCACGACCGCGACCGGTCGCTTGAGCACCACGTCGACACCCCGCCAGACCTGCCGGCCGGCGCTGTCGTTGTTGATGTGCTCCGCAAGCTCGTACCTCTCGGCCAGGATCTCACCGACAGTGGGCGCACCGAAGGTCATGACCTGAGGCGCGCTCTCGCTTGCCTCCTGACCTTCGCCGACCTGGGTCACCCCGTCCTCCCTCGCTGATCGTTTAGATCAGTGGACCCGTGTGTACTGCCTGTGATCCGACCGCTTCGCCGAGGCCAGAGGCACCCGGCGGCGGGCACAACTAACAGCGTAGGCGCTCCCCGCACCTGACGAGTGCGACCTTACCTGGGTCGTGCGACCGCTCGACACGTCATCCTGGCGTGGCAGCCGGTCTGATGCGAACCAGCGGGTCGGGCTTGAGTGTTAAGTGGTAATCATCCCGCCTTGAGGCGTCCTGCAAATAGTGCGTTATAGGTTCGCCTTTTGCCACGTCTGATCCTGTCGGACGGGTGCGGGACGGATACGGCTATCCACAGGTTTCTTCAGCGCCGGGCGCGCCTCCCACACAGAGTTATCCACAGGCGCGGGACCGCGCGGCCCGCCGGCGCTGATGCGTGCGGGTGCGGCGGTTAGCGGCGGATCTTGCGGCGGACCAGCGCGAAGACGCTGTTGATCTCGGAGACCTTGAGGCCGAGGGCGATCGCCACGTACGTGCCGCCGATAGCGAGCCCACCGACCGCGAGCTGGAGCAGCGACTCGGGCTTGCTCGGCGACCAGCCGCCGGGCAGTACGTACATCACGGCGAGGCCGACCACCGTCGCGCCGACCGCGGCCACTCCGACCTTGACGAACGTGACCAGGATGCCGCCCAGCCCGATCGCCCCGATCCGCCGGTGCAGAAGCGAGGCGGTGATCAGGCCGCTGGCCAGGAACGAGAGTGCGTTGGCGAACATCAGCCCGGGCGCCGCGAACGTCGCCGAGAACAGCGCGAACACGATCACCTGCACGAGGACGCGCAGGCCCACCACCGGCACGTTGATGAGCGCAGCCGCCTTCGTCTCCTGGCGGGCGTAGAGCGCGACGGTGAAGAGCTGGCTGATCGAGAACGGCACCAGCGCGACCGCCGTCGCGACCAGCACCACAGCGGTCTCGGCGGCGTCGTCCTGCGTGAACGCGCCGCTGCGGAACAGCGCGACCGAGATCGGCGAGGCCAGCACCGCGTAGCAGATGGCGACCGGCGTCAGGACTGCTGTGATCATGCGTGTGCCGCGGGAGAGGTCGTTAGCCATGTCGGCGTTGCGGCGGTCTGCCGCCGCCGCGCTCATCCGGGGCGTGAGGGCGGTGATGATCGAGACGCCGATGATGCCGTGCGCCATGTACATCAGCAGGAAGACGTTGTTGTAGATCGCGGGACCGGCGGCGTCCTCCTCGCCGGCCCGGTTCAGCAGGTTGAACGCGACCGCCTGACCGATCTGGGTGACCACGACGTAGCAGAGCGCCCAGCCGCCGATCCGGCCCAGCTCGCGCAGGCCGAGTGCGCGGAAGTCGAACCGCCACTTCCACCGGAAGTTCACCTTGCGCAGCGCCGGCAGCAGGCCCGCGCACTGGATCACGACACCGAGCAGCGTGCCGCCGCCGAGCAGCGCGATCTGCCCAGCGGTCATCTGCTCGGGCCGGAGAACCTTGGCGCCGTAGATGATCATGTACACCACGCCGGTGGCGATCACGACGAGGTTGTTGAGGATCGGCGTGAACATCGGCGTCGCGAAGTGGCCGCGCGTATTCAGCACCGCGGTGAGGATGCCGGAGACCCCGATGAAGAAGATCATCGGAAGCATCAGGTACGAGAGCTTGGTGACCAGGTCCTGGAAGGCCTCGCTGGACTTCTCGCTCGTGTACAGGACGGTCAGCACCGAGGCGGTCACCGTCACGAGGAGCGCGGCGACGCCGAGCACAAGCACGACCAGGGTCACGAGGCGCTGCGTGTACGCCTCGCCGCCATCCGCGTCGGCCTTACGCCGGCGCACCAGCACCGGGATGATCGTGCTGCTCAGGAGCGCGCCCATCAGGAGCTCGTAGACGATGCCGGGCAGGATCTGCGCGGTCGTGTACGCGTTGTTGATCGCGCCACCGCCGAGCGCGGCGGCCAGGATGATGGTGCGCAGGAAGCCGGTGCCGCGGCTGACCAGGCTGCCGATCGCCATGATCGCGCTGTTGCTGGCCGCGCTCCCCTGCTCGACCTCGACGGCCGGCTCAAGGTCCGGCGCCGACTCGGTCCCCGGAGCTGGGTACAGGCCGGCTGGCGCGGCCTGGGTCGAGATCAGCACGGCACCGTCCGGGTACTGCTGGTGCGCGCTGTGCCCCGCGTTGGCGCTCTTATAGAGGCCGCCGCTCATTCCCAACCCCGCTTCTTGTCGCCGCCGTCCCAGCGCAAGGGTACGGGGAGATCGCTCGCGAGCAGATCCACGACCCATGCGGCTTCGGTGGGCGCGACCGGGTCCGCCAGCGCGTCGAGGAGTGTCGGGTGGTCGCAGCCGGCCGCCTCCAGCGCGGACAGGAGGGCCGTGGTGTCGCGCTGCCGGGCGAGCGAGCGGACCCGCTCGGTGCACCACGGCTCGGCCACCAGCCGCCCGACCCGCTGCCGGGCCAGCCGGACGAGCTCCGCGAGCTCGTCGAAGGGAAAGACGTCACTGCCGGCGTACCGCAGCGTGCCGGCCACCCCCTCGCCCGGTACGTCCAGGTAGTCGGTCACCTGTTCTTCGCTAAGCACCCGCGGCGAGTACCGGAACAGCGGCTCCTGCTCCGCCGGTGGTACGGGCACCCGCAGCGAGCGCAGCGCCGCGCCGAGCAGGTCCCGTACCGCCGCGGCGTCGTCCTCGGCCGTGATCGGCGCGAACCGGCACAGCAGCGCGACAGATAGCCCGGGGTGGGCAGCGACGGGTCGTCCAGCGCCACCACCCGGCCGACCAGGTCCAGCTCGGGCCAGCGCAGACCGTGGGGGTGCCACCGGGAGCGGTCGTCCCACGCCATCGGGATCGGCTCGCCGCTCACCGGGGTACGCAGGCCGAGCGCGTATGTGCCGTACGCCCGGTCCAGGTCGAGCACCAGGGCGTACCCGCCGGCGACCGGAAACGTGGCGCGCAGCTCCGCGGGCTCGGGATCCGCCTCTGGGGTGGCCCGGAAGAAGTAGTCTGCCCAGAACGCCGGATCGTGGCTGAGCGTGCGTAGCGCGTCGGGTACCGGCACGAGGGAACATCCTGCCCCACCGATAGGCTGGCTGTCCCATGTCGAAGACTTCGAACGCCGCTGACCGGCGAGGGCTGACCGATGCGCAGCGCAATGCGGTGGCCGAGCTGATGCGGGTCTCCCCGATCGCCGACGAGCTCGGCCGCCGGTTCACCAAGGCCGGGTACGAGCTGCACCTGGTCGGCGGTTCCGTGCGCGACGCGCTGCTCGGCCGGCTCGGCGACGACCTCGACTTCACCACCGACGCCCGGCCGGACGACATCCTCCGCGTGCTCAAGGACTGGGCCGAGACGACGTGGGAGACAGGTCGCGAGTTCGGCACGATCGGCGCCCAGCGGCACGGCATGCGGCTGGAGATCACCACGTTCCGCTCGGAGGCGTATGACGGGGTGACGCGCAACCCGGTGGTCCAGTACGGAAACAGCCTCCTCGACGATCTGCGCCGCCGCGACTTCACGGTCAACGCGATGGCGGTGAGCCTGCCCGAGCACCGGTTCACCGACCCGTACGGCGGACTCGACGACCTTGCCGCGCGCCGCCTGCGTACGCCGGGCACGCCGCAGGAGTCGTTCGGCGACGACCCGCTGCGGATGCTGCGGGCCGCCCGCTTCGCCGCCCAGCTGCGCTTCACCGTCGACCCGGACGTGGTCACCGCGATGACCGCGATGGCCGCCGACCTCGATCGGATCACGGTCGAGCGGATCCGCGACGAGTTCACCAAGCTGCTCTCCGGCGCCGACCCGGTCACCGGGCTGCGGCTGCTGGTCGACACCGGCCTGGCCGATCGCTTCCTGCCCGAGCTGCCCGGACTCAAGCTCGCGATCGACGAGCACGCCCAGCACAAGGACGTGTACGAGCACACGCTCACCGTGGTGGCCAACGCGCTGCGGCTGGAGGGGACGAGAGCCCGGACTTCGTCCTGCGGATGGCCGCGCTGCTGCACGACGTCGGCAAGCCGGCGACCAAGGCGGTCGGCTCGGACAACCGGGTCAGCTTCCACCACCACGAGGTGGTCGGGGCGCGCATGACGAAGCTGCGCATGAAGGAGCTGCGCTACCCCAAGGACGTGACGTCCGACGTGGTCAAGCTTGTCGCGCTGCATCTGCGCTTTTATGGGTACGGGCGCGGCGAGTGGACCGACTCGGCGGTGCGGCGGTACGTCACCGACGCCGGCCCGCTGCTCCCCCGGCTGCACAAGCTCACCCGCTCCGACTGCACCACCCGTAACCGGCGCAAGGCGGCCCAGCTGTCAGCCGACTACGACGCGCTCGAGGAGCGGATCGTCCAGATCCAGGAGGCCGAGGACCTGGCCCGCGTCCGCCCCGACCTCGACGGCAACGCGATCATGGAGCTGCTCGGCGTACCGCCCGGCCCGATCGTCGGCCGCGCCTGGCGCCACCTCAAGGAGGTCCGGCTGGAGCGCGGCCCGCTCGACCGGGACGAGGCCGAGGCCGAGCTCCTGCGGTGGGCACGCGACCAAGGCGCGATCTAGCCACTCGATCTGGTCACTCGGATCTAGAACGCCACCCGGTTTGTTGGTTACCCGGCGTGGCACGCCTCGACTACCGTCGCTCGCGAAAGTGAACCGCCGTCCGTCGGCGACCGTTTTGATGTCATGGGGAGGCAGCTGATGCAGCCGTGTGCGGTGTGCGGAGGCGTACAGGTGGACGCCGCCGGCTACTGCACGCAGTGCGGCACCTTTCGGGGCGTACCCCATCAGCCGCCACCGCCACCGAGTTATCCACAGGCGCCCCCGCCCGCGTACCCCGGTTATCCACAGCCCGGCAGCCCGCCGGCCTATCCGACGAGCGTGCCTCCGGGATATCCGACGAGCGTGCCCCCGGCGTACCCCCAGCAGATCAGCGGCGCTGGCTACCCGGGGTCGCAGCAGACCAGCGGAGGTGGCTACCCCGGCTTTCCCCCGCCACCGCCACAGCGCCGCCGGTCGTACCTCGTTCCGCTGGCGGCCCTCGGCTCGACGCTGGTGGTCCTGGTCGTGGCGATCGTGCTCGTGGTGGCGTTGCGCGGCGGCGGTGGCGAAGACCCGATCGCCGGCCCGACCACCGGCGCCCCGACCAGCGCTGGCCCGGCGGAGAGCGCGAGCGCCGCGCCGGCCGGTGACGTCGACCAGTGCGTGATCGGCACCTGGCGGGTCACGTCCCACAAGGAGGACGTGGATTTCGAGGACCTCGGCAAGGTGACCTTCACCGGCGGCGAAAACGCCACGCTGAAGCTCAACGCGGACGGCACCGGCGAGACCGACTACGGCAGCGGCACGGAGTTCGAGGGCGAGGCCAAAGGCCGCACATACCGGCTTGAGGTCTCCGGCAAGCTCACCTTCGAGTACACGGCGAAGGGCGGCACCGCGAAGTTCACCGACGTGGACTCGAAGGCCAGCGGCAAGCTCTTTATCGACGGGGAGCAGTACGGCGACTCGGTCCCGTTCAACGCGGAGGCGGACTCCTCCACGTACACCTGCTCTACCGACCTGCTGACGCAGAAGACGTTCCTCTACACCACCGAGTACGAGCGGGCCAGCTGAGCGGCGCTGTCACACCGCTGGGCGACAATGGGCAGATGCGCTGGGTGGTAATCGACTCGCCGATCGACGAGATCTCCGTGGCCGTCGACGACACCGGCGTGTGTGGCCTGCGCTTCGGCGCGGTGGCGGATGCTGGCGAGGCGAGCGACCCCCGCCTCGACGCGGCGGTCGCCGAGCTGAGGGCGTATTTCGCGGGCGAGCTCACCGACTTCACGGTGTCGCTGTCGGTGCGCCGCGGCAGTGACTTCGAGCGCGCGGTGTGGCACCAGATGACCCTGATTCCGTATGGCGAGATGCGCACGTACGGTGAGATCGCGGCCGCGGTGGGCGATCCCAGCGGCGCCCGCGCTGTCGGCGTCGCCTGCAACCGCAATCCGATTGCCGTCATCGTGCCCTGCCACCGCATCGTCGGCGCCGGCGGCAAGCTGGTCGGCTTCGGCGGCGGTCTACCCCGCAAGCGCTACCTGCTGGAGCTGGAGGCGCGCGTCGCACTACAGCGCGCCTGGCAGTGAGACGCGCACGGGCCGGGACAGCGTCCCGGCCCGTTGGCGTGCTGGTCAGCGGTCGACTTCACCCTTGATGAAGGCCTCGACGGCTGCGTGCGCCTCGTGGTCCGCGTACTGGACCGGGGGCGACTTCATGAAGTACGACGATGCCGACAGGATCGGGCCGCCGATGCCGCGGTCCTTGGCGATCTTCGCGGCGCGGAGCGCGTCGATGATGACGCCGGCCGAGTTGGGCGAGTCCCAGACCTCAAGCTTGAGCTCGGCGTTCAGCGGGGTGTCGCCGAACGACTTGCCCTCCAGCCGGATGTACGCCCACTTGCGGTCGTCGAGCCACGGCACGTGGTCGGACGGTCCGATGTGTACGTCGGACTTGGCCATCTCGTGCGGCACCTGGGAGGTCACCGACTGCGTCTTCGAGATCTTTTTCGACACGAGCCGGGTGCGCTCCAGCATGTTCATGAAGTCCATGTTGCCGCCGAAGTTCAGCTGGTACGTGCGGAGCAGCTCGACGCCGCGGTCCTCGAAGAGCTTGGCCAGCGCGCGGTGCACGATCGTGGCGCCCACCTGGCTCTTGATGTCGTCGCCGACGATCGGCAGGCCGGCGTCCTCAAACTTCTTGGCCCACACCGGGTCGGATGCGATGAACACCGGGAGCGCGTTGACGAATGCGCAGCCCGCGTCGATCGCCGCCTGGGCGTAGAACTTGTCGGCCTGGTCGGATCCGACCGGCAGGTACGACACGACGACGTCGACCTGGGCCTCACGCAGCGCCTGGACGACGTCGACCGGCGCCTCGTCCGACTCCTCGATGATCTCCCGGTAGTACTGCCCGAGGCCGTCGAACGTGTGGCCGCGCTGCACCTGGACACCAGTGGGCGGCACATCGCACAGCTTGATGGTGTTGTTTTCGCTGGCGACAATCGCCTCTGCGAGGTCTCGGCCCACCTTCTTGGCGTCCACGTCGAACGCCGCGACGAACTCCACGTCCGAGACGTGGTAGTCGCCGAAGGTGACGTGCATGAGACCCGGGACGCGGTCGGTGGGGTCGGCGTTCCGGTAGAACTCCACGCCCTGCACAAGGGACGAGGCGCAGTTTCCGACACCGACGATGGCCACGCGTACGGAGCCCATCGCGTTTGCCTCCTTCTTATTCATCACGGCCGCTCCGGGATGTCCCTGGTAGATCCAGGCGGAGGCGGGCTGTCTTCTTCTTGTGGGCTTCCGGAGGGTCGCCCTTCCGGTGCCCGGCCGGAGCGCTCGTTGGCGATGAGCTCCTCCAGCCAGCGGACCTCGCGCTCGCAGGCGTCCAGTCCATGGCGCTGTAGCTCGAGCGTGTAGGCGTCGAGCCGCTCTGTGGCGCGGGCCAGCACGTCCCGCAGGCCCTCCCGGCGCTCCTCCACCTTGCGGCGGCGACCCTCCAGGATCCGCAGCCGGGTGGCGCGGTCGGTGCGGGCGAAGAACGCGAAGTGGACACCGAAGCCTGCGTCCTCATACGTCTCCGGACCAGCCCGCGCAAGCAGTTCGGCGAAACGTTCTTTGCCTTCCGCTGTGATCTTGTAAACAACGCGACCCCGGCGGCTGGTCAGCGGCGGGACCTCTTCGGCACCAGCGGCCGCCTCGCCCGCCTCGATGATCCAGCCGGCTCCCCGCAATCGCCGCAACGTGGGGTACAGGGTGCCGTAGCTGATCGCCGCGCGGATCGCGCCGAGCTTTGTGGCGAGCTCTTTGCGCAGCTCATAGCCATGCATCGAAGACTCTTGCAGCAGGCCAAGGATGGCGAGGTCGAGCACGTCTCACCTTCCTTACCCCGTTGGTGGGCTTGCGTTAACCAGTGCGATGTATCGCGCCGATACATCGCACGGTAGCTCGGAGGTGGCCGGACGGCAAACATCAGAATCGAGGGCGTACCTCACACCGAGTTGGCTCGGTGACGGAAAGTGACAGTTGTCGCCTCCTCGGCCGGAACCGCGTACCCTCGTGCGCATGCGCACGCAGCGGCAGGTTGTCGACTACTCGCTCCAGAAGCGAGCGCTGCTGCGTGAGGTCTTTTCCGGCCGTCTGGGGACGTATGAAGTCTGCGATGCGTCTCCGTACTTGAAGAACGCAGCTCGCTTCCACGGCGAGCCCACTGACCGGCGCTGCCCAATTTGCCGCCGGGAAAACCTGACGCTCGTCCACTACATCTATGGGGATGAGCTGAAGCAGTCGGCCGGACAGGCCCGCACCCGCACTGAGTTGCCGGTGCTGGCGATGACGTTCCGTGAGTTCCAGGTGTATGTGGTGGAGGTCTGCCGCGCCTGCGACTGGAACCATCTCGTCGAGCAGTTCCTGCTCGGCCGCGACGGGCTTACCGATGAGCCCGTCGCTGAGACGGCCGCCGCCGTCGGCTCATCCACTTCCGGTTCATCCGCTACCGGCGTTGGGGCGCCGGCGACCAAACGAAGGCGAGAGGCCCGACGGTGACCAAGGCTTGCCCGAACTCCGGGGTGGAGGACTCGAAGTGGCGGGGCAAGCGATCACTCGTTAATCGGATAAGTCCGAATTTGTCGGGCGAAGCCTCGCTTGGCCAAGCGGCCGGGCTGGCGTCAGAAGGTGTCCTAACTCACCGCAACACGGTGGCGTCGCAGGAGCGCGCCATCGCGATCGGCAGGGTGTGACGAATGAACTCGTACGACGACCCTAGTTCCGCGCGCGGTCGGGCCGATGATCCAGGCCCGTCCGACGACTACGGGCACCCCCGAGCCCGTGGGTCGGCACGTAGCGGCTCCGAGGGTGGCTGGTCCCGAAACGGCGATGGGTACGGCTCCGGCTCCGCCCCCCGCACGTCGGGCCGTGCGCCCGCGGGTTCCTCGGGGCGGGCATCGGTCGGCTCCTCGTCGGGCCGAGCAAGCGCTGCCACGCCGCCCGGGCGGGCCTCCGCCGGCCGGGCGTCGGTCGGCTCGGCGTCGGTCGGCTCGGCCTCGCCTGGTTCCGCTGGGCGGGCGTCCGTCGCCGGTTCCGCCGGCAGAGCCACAGTCGGCCGCGCATCTGTCGGTCCGGTCTCACCGGCCGGACCGGGCTTCGGCCGCTCCGGTGGGCTGGATGGTCCCGGTGGGCCGAGCGGGCCAACCGGCCCCGGACGCCGGGCCGCCAAGGGCGGCAAGGGCGGCAAGGACCCCGCGGCGATCAAGCGGGCCAAGCGGCGCAAGCGGATCAACTGGATCGTCGCCGCGTTCGCGGTCGTCGTGATGATGGCCGGCGCCGGCGTGGTCGGTCTGACCTGGTTCTACGACGACGTGCCGGCCTATGACACGAGCGAGCTCCAGGCGACCACGATCGTCTACGCGGACGGCAGGGAGCTGGCCAAGCTCGGCGAGGTCAACCGGACGCTCGTGCCGACCGAAAAGATCTCCCCGGTGGTCAAGAACGCCGTGATGGCGGCCGAGGACAAGAACTTCCTCGACCACGAGGGCATCGACCTGAAGGGCATCGCCCGCGCCGCGTGGAACAACTTCAGCGGCGGCGACACCCAGGGCGCCTCGACGATCACCCAGCAGTACGCGCGGCATGCCGCCGACCTCAGCGGCATCAACTACAACCGCAAGATCCGTGAAGCGGTGCTGGCGCGGAAGCTGGAGCAGGATCTGACCAAGGACCAGATCCTCGGCTACTACCTGAACGCGATCTACTACGGCCGAGGGGCGAATGGCATCGAGGCCGCCGCCCAGATGTACTTCCGCAAGTCGGTACTGGTACCGCCCGGCCAGAAGAACGCCATCACCTATGAAGAGGCCGCCGTCCTCGCCTCGGTGATCAAGCAGCCGGAGCCGGACCCGAGCACCGGGCACAAGGGCTACGACCCGCAGACCAACCTGGAAGCGGCGAAGGAGCGGTGGAACTACACCCTCGGCAACATGGTGGAAAAGGGCTGGATGACCGCCGACGAGCGGGCCAAGGCCGTCTACCCCGAGAAGACGCTCCAGAAGTACGACCCCAAGAAGTGCAGCATCGGGTGTGGCATCGACAAGCCGACCGGCAACGTCGTCAACTACGTCCGCGACGAGCTCGACGCCATGGGTATCCCGCCTGAAGAGTGGAAGCGGGGCGGCTACCGGATCACGACGACGATCAACCCGAAGGCGCAGCAGTCGGCGGAAGAGGCCGCGCGCTGGGCGTCCAAGACGTCGCCAATGCACAAGCTGCCGAAGTACTACAAGGCGGCCCTGGTGGCGATCGACCCGAGCAACGGGCGGGTGCTCGCGTACTACGGCGGTGAGAACGGCACGGGCTACGACTACGCCGGCCTCAACGACGGTGGCAACTCGGGTGGCCACGCGCCGGGTTCGACGTTCAAGATCTACACGCTCGCGGCGGCCCTGCGGGCGGAAATCCCGATGGACTCGCGGTGGGACGCCCTCAAGGACGACGACAACGGGCGGAAGATTTCGAACGCGGGTCGCGACGGCAACGACATCAAGTGCGGCAAGAGTTGCACGCTCGAGCAGTCGACGATCTCGTCGTACAACGTCCCGTTCTACTGGATCGCCGACGGGATCGGGCCGGACAAGGTGGTCGCGGCGGCGCGCGACGCCGGTGTCCGCATCATGTTCGACACCGCGAAGGGCACGCCGCACAACCTAGCCAAGGACGAGCCGAAGGATCTGGCGCCGGCGTTCTTCGACAACGAGGTGGCGTTCGGCCAGTACCCGATCACCGTGCTCGACCACGCCAATGGAGTGGCCACCCTCGCCAACCGCGGCGTCTACAACAAGGCCCACTTCATCCTGTCGGTGGAAAAGCGCGACGCGAACGGCAAGTTCGTCAAGATCCCGGGCAAGGGCGAAAAGCTCGACCCGAAGCCGAGGTTCGAGGCCAACCAGATCGACGACATCAACGCCGTGCTCCAGAAGATCCCGGACAACATCAACAGGGATCTGAAGGAGGACCGGCCGGCGACCGGTAAGACCGGCACCTGGGAGCTCAACCAGGAGCGCAGCGACAACGGTGACGCCTGGATGGTTGGCGGGACGCCACAGATCGCGGCCGCGGTCTGGGTCGGCACCGAGGGCAAGCGGCGGGCGATCCAGGAGACCGGCGGCAGGAAGATGTCGGGCTCCGGCACGCCTGCGACGATCTGGGAAATGTTCATGGATCTCGCGCACTCCCGGATGGGCTTGGACGTCAAGCGGTTCGAGGAGCGCAAGAACACCGGCGACCCGGACAGCACGTACCCGAACGGTCAGTCGCCACCCCCGCCCACCCAAGGGCCTCCTGGTGGTCCGGGCGGGCCGGGCGGTGACAACTGTGGCCTGCTGCCCGACATCCTCTGCCCGGACCGCGACCGCGGCGGCAACAACGGCAACGGCAACCAGGGGCCGAACCCGGGCACTCAGACGCCTCCGCCGCAGAACCCGTTCCCGGGCGGCGGGGGCGGGTAGCCCTCGACCTGCGCCTACTCGATGATTGGCAGGATCCGCGCGGACATACCGCGCGGATCCTGCCGTTTATAAGGCATGATGCCTCCTTATGAGCGTACGGACGCCTGGCATCGATGGATCTGAACGTGTGGATCACCCGGCGCAGTCGGACGGCTTCGTGCGCGGGCTATCCGAGGCGATCGGCGGCCCGATCGGCGAGCACGCCGCCGGGCACGACAAGCCGCAGTCGCAGTGGGGTGGCCGCTTCTGGACCGCCACCCGCATCGTCATCGCGCTGACCTGCCTCACGCTCGCCCTGCACTGGGTGCAAAAGTCGCCGTGCCGTGACGGTGCCTGGGCCGACCACATCCAGTACACACGCTTCTGCTACACCGACGTGCTCGCGCTTTACTACGCCGAAGGGCTCAACGAGGGCAAGGTCCCGTATCGTGACCACCCGGTCGAGTACCCGGTGTTGACCGGCTACTTCATGGGTGCTCTCGGCCTGCCGGTACACGCGCTCGGCGAGAGCCGCCCCGAGCTGAACCAGGCGCTGTGGTTCTACGATGCCAACGCCCTGGTCCTCGGGGCGCTCGCGGTCGCGACGGTCTGCGCGATCCTGGCCGTCCGGCGACGACGACCCTGGGACGCGGCGATGTTCGCGCTCTCCCCTGCCCTGTTCGTCACCGCGACGGTCAACTGGGACTTCCTCGCGATCGGGCTGGCCGCCTTCGGCATGTACGCCTGGGCCAAACGACATCCCTTGATCGCCGGCGTGCTCTTGGGGCTCGCCGGCGCGGCGAAGATGTGGCCGCTCTTCATCCTCGGGCCACTGCTGGTGCTCGGCCTGCGCACCCAGCGGCTCCGGCATGCGCTCGTCGCCACCGCCGCGGCGCTCGTCACGCTCGTGGCGGTCAACCTGCCGGCCGCCATCCCGTACCGGGAAAACTGGGACCGCTTCTTCGAGCTCAACACCGAGCGGCCGATCGACTGGGGCACGCTGTGGTACATCGGCCGCTATCTCGACGGCAAGTGGAACTCGGGCGCACCGGGTGACAGCGGCCCGTTCCAGTGGCTCAGCAATCACGTGTCGACGCTCAACTACCTGTCGTACACGCTGTTCGGGCTCAGTTGTCTCGCGATCGCGGCGCTGGCCCTGTTCGCTCCCCGCAAGCCGCGCCTTGCCGCGCTGGCGTTCCTGGTCGTCGCCTCGTTCCTGATCTTCAGCAAGGTCTGGTCGCAGCAGTACGTGCTGTGGCTGCTGCCGCTCGCCGTGCTGGCCCGCCCGCGGTGGGGTGCCTTCCTTGCCTGGCAGATCGCCGAGGTCCTGTACTTCGTCTCGTTCTACGGCGAGCTGCTCGGCGCCTCCGGCCGGCAGGTCTTCCCCGAGGGCGTCTTCGTGCTCGCCTCCACGCTCCGCCTGGTCACCGTCGCCGTCCTGTGTGGACTGATCGTGCGCGACATCCTGCGACCGGAGCAGGACGCGGTGCGGAAGACGTACGAGGACGACCCGGACGGCGGTGTCTTCGACCGTGCCATGGACGCGCCGTGGCTGGTCCGCTGGCGCGGGCGCACTGCTCTGCCCGACGGCGCCCTACCCACGGAGCCTCCGCCGCCGGCTCCCGAGCCCGCGAAGGTCTGAAGCCAGCCGCCGGCCCGGACTCCGGACGGCGGCTGGCTCAGAGGCGGTACACGATGGTGTTACCGATCTCCTCACGCTGGATGCCGAGCGTGTCGACCGGCAGGTCGACGGCGGCCTGCCAAGGCGTACCGGCGAGCGCGTCCCGGAGCAGCACGACCGTCTTGACGCCCAGTTCGCGCAGGTAGTCGACGCTGGCCTGATCGGGGAACGTCTCCACGGCCTCGCGTGTGCGCTCCTGCCGCACCGGCGTGAACCCGCTGCCACCGTTGACCACGGGCTGGAAGCGCGTTGTCGACCAGAGCATCACGGTCTGCTCGTACGTCAGGTTGAAGGGCAGCACGATCATCGGCCCGGAGTCGCTGCGCATCACCTCGGGCTGCCGGGGGACGGCCGGGTGCGGGGTGGTGTTGAGGCCCTCCACCAGCACCAACAGCAGCGGCACGAGCGTCACGAGGCGAAGCAGTATGCCCGGCCGCTGCGTGACGCGGGTGGCGGCGATTTCGTTGACCCGGCGCACCACCGCGCCCACCGCGCCGGCCGCGAGGATGCCCAGCAGCAGCGTCGTCCACAGCATCAGCCGGCCCGGCGTGCGCAGGCCGTCCCAACCCGGTAGGTAGTTGAAGAGCGGCAGGTAGGTGTACTTGCCGCCGAAGAAGAAGTTGGGGCCCATCGCGAGGATCATGGTGACCACGACGCCGGCGAGCAGCAGGAGCCGGTGGCGCAGCTTCCAGATCGAGAAGAAGATGCCGGCGATGGCGAGCGCGTACAGAACGTATCCGGGCAGGACGGCCATCTCGGCCGGCCACTGGAGGCTTTCGCGGACGCCTTCGTGCAGGCCGCCCCAAATCAGCGACTCGGGCGGGGAGGTGAAGAAGCCGCTCAGCGGCGGTGCGTACGCCTCCAGGTCCTGGACCCGGCGGGTCGCCTCGGGGTGCTGGTGGGCCACCTCGAAGTACTGCAAGGAGAGCAGGACGCCCGTCGCGGCGAAGATCAGGCCGCCGAAGAGGTCGGCCAGCGCCAGGCGCGCGCCGAACCGTCGCTTGACGGCCCAGTGGCGGGCCTTGCGCCAGGTCCAGGCGAAAACCGAGGCAACAAGGAGCGCACCCAGCACATACGCGAACACCAGGCCGATGCCGAAGCCCAGGCTGAGCTGCCATGCCGCGACGAGCCAGCCGGCCAACGCCCACCCGGCGTGACGCCGCTGGTCGCGGTATCCGTGTGTGAACGAGTAGCCGTGCCCGCGGGCCAGCATCGCCAGCGCCAGCGGGATGCCGCCGTTGGAGACGATGTGCAGGTGGCCGGCTTGCGCCAGCATCCAGGGCGCGTAGGTGTAGGCGACGCCGGCCACGATCGCGCCGGTGCGGCCCGCGCCGAGCTGGCGGACCAGCGCATACGCCCCGAAGGTCGCCAGCGCGTGGGCCAGCACAAAGATGATGTTGTACCGGAGGATCGCCGCCTGCGGCCCGTCGCCGATCATGCCGGCCGGCGCGTACCCGAGCAGGGTGTCGGAGAACGCGAAGCTGAGCCGCTCCGGGAAGAAGGTGTTGGAGTTCCACAGCTGGCTCGGGTCGCTGAGCAGGATGTGCCCGGACCAGGCCATCTGCCAGGCCTGTAGCGCCGGGTCGTGGAAGTCCTGCGGAAGCGTGTGCAGCGGGTAGCGCAGGGTGGGCCAGGTCATCAGCACCGCGAGCACGATCGAACCGAGGGCCGCGAGCGTCCACTCGTGGATCAGGAAGCTGCCGATCGCCTGCCCGACCCGCTGGAGTCGGGTCGGTGGCCGGTCCGGCTGGGGCGAGAACGCCGCGAACGGGTCGCCCGGCGGCTCCTCCTTGACCTTGGTCTCGTCGCCCTTAGTGTCGCCGTCCTTGCCTTCTCCGGCTTTGGCGTCCGTCTCCTTTGTCGCTGCGCCGGCCTTGGCTTCCCGGACCTCTGCCTTGGCCTCGTCCTTGGCTTCGCCGTCCTTGGCTGCCTCGTTCTTGGCTTCGCCGTCTTTGGCTTCGTCGGCGGGCTTGGTTTCTGAGCCGTCGTCGGACTTCCCGCCGACGTCCTCGCCCTTTTCGCCGACCGGCTCGTCCTTCGCCGGCTCGCCGGCTTTGCCGCTGGCGGACCCCTCGGGCTGCTCGCCGTCGCCGGTCTTGGTGCTGGCGGGCTCGTCCGGCTCCGGCTTGGCCCGCTGCTGCGGTGCCTCATCGGCCGGCGCGGTGACCGCCGCGGCCTCGGGGGCCTTGCCGGCCTCGGGCCCGTCGGTCGTGTTCTGTGGGCTCGACTCCGGAACCGTCGGATCGTCGTCGACGACCTGCGGCTGCTCCGTACTCATCGAATTGGGTCCCTACCGGCCGACTCGGTCACGCAGGAAGGTGATGTCGGCGGCCTGGCCCTCCACACCGCCCGGCGTCTCCACGACCACTGGCGCACCCGCCGCGCGCACCACGGCCACCACCAACTCGGGGTCGATCCTGCCGCGCCCCAGGTTGTCGTGCCGATCTCGCCCCGAGTCGAACTCGTCCTTCGAGTCGTTGGCGTGGATCAGGTCGATGCGCCCGGTGATCGCCTTGATCCGGTCGACCGCAGTGAGCAGGTCTTCGCCGCCGGCGTGCGCGTGGCAGGTGTCGAGGCAGAAGCCGGGATCGAAGTCGCCGATCGCGTCCCACAGCCGGGCCAGCGCGTCGAAGCGGCGGGCGCACGCGTTGTCGCCGCCTGCCGTGTTCTCGATCAGTACGGGTGTGGCGAAGCCGCCCTCCTTCGCCGCGTACTCGAAGGCCTTGCGCCAGTTGTCGAAGCCGGTGGCGATATCCGCGCTGTCCTCCACGTGTCCACCATGGACGATGATGCCCTTGGCCCCGACCGCCGCCGCGCCCGCGGCGTGGCTCATCAGCAGCTTGCGGCTCGGGATGCGGATGCGGTTGTTGAGCGTCGCCACGTTGATCCGGTAGGGCGCGTGGATGTAGACGTCGATGCCGGAGGTACGTAGCGCCTCCGCGTCGTCGCGTGGCGCCGGATCCTTCCACGCCTGCGGGTCGGTGAGGAAGAACTGCATCGTTTCGGCGTCGCGGGCGGTCGCGGCGCCCAAGGGGTCGGTCAAATCGACGTGGGCTCCGATACGCATGGGGCCGAGCCTACTGAAGAGGCCTGACGGCCCGTCATCGAGCGGCCGTTCCTGACAAATCACCCGTCACCGACGACTCGCACAATTCGTTACTTGAGTAGATCCGGCCCGGAGGTCCTTCAGCGCGGCCTGCCGGGACGCCGCCGACCTGGGGAGATGGTGAATGCCGCCGCTGGCCCGACACCGCGCCGCCGCAACCGCGGTCGCCGCGCTCTTCGCCGCCACGCCGCTGCTGGTCACCGCCGCCGCACAGGCCGCGCCGAAACTGGACCCGCTGCCGGCCGAGAGCGGCAAGGAGGTCGTGTTCAGCGGCGGCCGAGGGCTCCTGGGTGTCTCGTGTACGGCCAACCCCAGTGCGAGCTCGGTCACGATTCCGGCGGAGACCACGCTACGGGTAGTCAACAGGACCGGGTACCGGGCGAAGCTGCTTCTGGACGGCGCCTCGCAGGGGGAGATCGCGAACGGCGCGGCCGCTCCGGTGGTGTTCCACCGCGGGCCGGTCACGCTTGGGCTCAAGCCCAGCTGCATGATCTCCGACGAGTCCGCCGTACGCGTGGAAACATCAGGTACTGGCGACCCGGGTGTGGCTGCCGAGGCACTTTCTTCGGTGCAGCCGGTACGGAAGAGTGGACCAATCGGACTTCTAGCGCTCATCGCCACAATTTGTGTGGTGGGCGTCTCGTCTGGTGCAATTCGGGCGATTATCGCTCAACGTGCAACCCGGACGGGTGTGGCGTAATATATAAGTCAACACAGGCTCCGCGGGGCGCCTTCTATCCAACCTCGTCGGTGTGGTCGTTCCTCCCCAGGTCCCACCCAAAGAAGCGGATAGGGCGCCCCGCGGCTCTTCATGCCGGACAGCCCGGTATTCTGGTTCGGTTCGCTCGTCGCCGTGGGCCTATCCCACGGCGTCTTAATGCGGACAGACGCACGACCTCCTGCCGCGGATGGACCGTGGCCGCTAGCCCAGAGGAGGTGAGCACGTCTTGCGTCATTACGAGATTATGGTGATCCTCGATCCAAGCCTCGAGGAGCGCACCGTCGCCCCGTCGTTGGACACGTACCTCAACGTGATCCGCACTGCGGGTGGCTCGGTGGAAAAGCTCGACGTCTGGGGTCGCAGGCGTCTGCAGTTCGAGATCAACAAGAAGGCCGAAGGTATCTACGCGGTCATCGATCTGCAGGCATCCCCTGAGGCGGTCGCCGAGCTGGACCGTCAGCTGCGGCTGAACGAGTCCGTTCTGCGTACCAAGGTCATCCGGCCGGACGTCCGCTGACGCGGCGCCGGTTCGCCCGGATCAGCCTCGTCGTTTGTCGTACGGCTCTGGCAGCCTCTCTGGCAAACGATGAGTGCGCGAGGAGTTGGTCATGGCAGGAGACACCATCATCACGGTCATCGGTAACCTGACCGATGACCCCGAGTTGCGCTTCACCCCGTCGGGCGCGGCGGTCGCCAAGTTCCGGGTCGCTTCGACGCCCCGGGTCATGGACCGTCAGTCCGGCGAGTGGAAGGACGGCGAGCCGCTCTTCCTTTCCTGCTCCGTGTGGCGGCAGGCGGCGGAGAATGTCGCCGAGTCGCTGCAGCGGGGAGCCCGCGTGATCGTCTCGGGCCGGCTGCGCCAGCGGTCGTATGAGACCCGTGAGGGTGAGAAGCGCACCGTCTACGAGCTGGAGGTCGACGAGATCGGCCCGTCGCTGCGCTACGCCACGGCGAAGGTGCAGAAGATGGCGCGCTCCGGCGGTAGCGGCGGCTTCGGCTCCGGTGGTGGCGGTGGCCAGGGCGGCGGAGGCAACTTCGACGACCCGTGGGCCACGGCGACTCCGGCACCCGCCGGCTCCGGTTCGGGCGGTGGCAGCAACTTCGACGACGAGCCCCCGTTCTAATGCCGGGTCCCAGGAGGAGCGGCACAGGATCATCAGGAGCAAGAGGAATGGCTAAGGCTGCGGCACTTCGCAAGCCGAAGAAGAAGGTGAACCCTCTCGACAAGGAGGGCATCACCTACATCGATTACAAGGACACCGCGCTGCTGCGCAAGTTCATCTCCGACCGTGGCAAGATCCGCGCTCGGCGGGTGACCGGGGTGACGTCCCAGCAGCAGCGGCAGATCGCCCGTGCGGTCAAGAACGCGCGTGAGATGGCGCTCCTGCCGTACACCACGACGGCACGCTGAGGGGAGGCACCACGATGAAGATCATCCTGACTCAGGAGGTGTCCGGCCTCGGCGCCCCGGGCGACGTGGTGGAGGTCAAGGACGGCTACGGCCGTAACTACCTGCTCCCGCAGGGCTTCGCCATCACCTGGTCGAAGGGCGCGGAAAAGCAGGTCAGCGTGATCCGTCGGGCCCGTGAGGCCCGGGAGATCCGCGACCTGGGCCACGCCAACGAGATCAAGGCCCAGATCGAGGGCCTCTCGAAGGTCACGCTGTCGGCTCGCGCCGGCGACGGTGGCCGCCTCTTCGGCTCGGTCACCCCGGCCGAGGTCGTCGATGCCGTCCGCGCCGCGGGTGGCCCGGCCCTCGACCGGCGCCGGCTGGAGCTCCCCGGGCACATCAAGTCGCTCGGCGCCCACCCGGTCCGGGTCAAGCTGCACCCGGAGGTAACGGCCCGCTTCGACCTGACGGTGGTCAAGTCCAAGTAAGGCAAGCACGGCAAACGGGGCGCTTCGGCGCCCCCGTTCTGCGTCTGCGGGTTGCGGCCCCGCTTCGAGCCGCTATCGGGGCTGGCGGGCCTTGGGCCTGTTCCAAATCCTTGCCGGATTGCGCCGGGCCCAAGCGGCGTCGGTCGTAAGGCCGCATACAACGGGCCGTGGAATGGTGCGGCCAGCGCCGTGTGTCCATCACTGAGCCTGATGGTTCGCTCGCAAGCTCGCTCGCGACCTTGCGCCCGCCACCACCAGGCGGCGCCCTCGGCAAACCTTGTGAAACAGGCCCTAGCCGCCGAGCGGTTGGCCGCTGATCGCCGACAGCAGCACAGTGGACAGACCACCGCCAACGACGGCCGCGGCCAGGCCCACGCTGACCGAGCGCCACGTATTGCTGACCCAGCGCAGTAGGACCGCCACGATCAGGCTGACCGCGAGTGCCGCGCCGAAGCGGGTGAGGCCGCCGGAAAGCGCGCCCAGAACCTGGGACTTCTCGCCCTGGAAGAGCGTGTAGACGGTGAAGAAGAGCAGCGGCACCGCATACCAGGCGAGCGTGGCGACGACGGCTCCGAAGACGCCACCGGGCGCGCGGCTGTACGAGTCTTCCAGATCGTCAGGGTTTGTCACCCGACGGACGGCCGCGCCAAGACCGCGCTCGCGGCCGGCGCCGGCGGCCGAGGAGCGCCAGCCAGCTGCGGAAGCCGCCGCGCGGCCGGAAGCCGGGGCCGCCGCACGCTCGCTGCCGGCGACCGGCGCCGGAGCGCGCCAGTCGGCGGCGGGAGCTGCCGCGCGGCTGGGTGCCTCGGCGATCCCGCGCTCAACGCCGGGAGCTGCCCTGCGCTCACCAGGTGCGGCGGCGGGAGCGCGCCAGTCGGTCGCGGGCGCCTCCGCTCGGGCGCGTGGGGCGGCCGCCGAGCGATACGTGGTCGGGCTGTCGTCGCCGGAAGTCGCCGGTGCGTTTCCGGCACCTCGCCGGTCGTCGCCACGGTACGTCGACGGCGGGTCCTGCGGGGCCACCCAGTCGCCGCCGCCATAGGTCACCGTGCGGTCGGCTCCCCGCAGGTCGTCCGCCGGCAGGGTGGTGGAGGTGCCGCGGGTGGCCGATCGGTCGTCGGGCTCGTCCGGGAACGCCACCGCGGGCGAACGCGGGGCCGACGACGGGATGCCCACCCACCGAGGGTCGTCTTCGGAGAGGCGGGGGTCGGACTGCTGGCCGCGCGTGTCCGACGGGCGGACCGGCGGCTCCTCGCTCCGGCTCGTCTCGGCACGACCGGACCAATCGGACGTGCCGGTCAGCCCAGAGACCGGTGCGCTGCTCGACCAGCTGCCGGAGGGCTCCTCCGTGCGGTCGCCCTCGGAACGGGTGCCCGGCCACCGGGCCTCGGTCTGGTCTTGCCAGGAACGGCGCCTGCGTCCGGTGACGGACGTGTCCTGCCCGACCGCCCAGTCCGGCCGCCGGGGCGGGACGACTGGCTGTCGCCGGCCTGATCACCCCGAGGCGGAACCCACTCGGTGGTGTCGGTGAAGCTGTCGCGCGGGGGCGGGACGGCGGAACGGCGACCGTAGCCGCTGGGCTCCTCAGGCAGCTCGCGCCGGTCCGGCGCGGCCCGGCGGCGGCCACCGCCCGGCTCGCCACGGCGTGCGCTGTCCGAACGGGACGGTGTGATCGGCTCGCCAGTGTCGCGGTGCCACTCGCCGGTGAAGTCGCCGCGGGTCCACTCGCCCGTATACGCCTCGCGGGTCCACTCGCTGGTGCTCGCCGAACCGACCCACCCGCTCGTCGGCGCCGACGACGGGGTCCAGCCGCTCGTGGGCGCGACCTCGGGGACCAGCCGCTCGAATGGCGGGCGCCACGGTCGTCCGGCTCCTCGTACCGACTGAAGGTGCCGGTGCTGTCCTCGTCGCCCTGCTGCCACCGGGTACGGGCGCTGCGCCGCCCATACGGCCGGTCGTCGGCCACGGCGTCTTCCTGCTGGCGGCGGCGGCCCCGGTAGATGCTGCCGCCTTCACGTTGGGTGCCGCTCGAGCGCTCCAGGCCGTAGATCTCGCCGGTGTGGTCCCAATTCTGAGGGCGCGCGCCATCGGCGGACCGGCGCTCGCGCGGGCCGCGAGAGTCGTACCCCGAGTCCCGGTAGTCCACGTCACCTTTCCCGATGTCTACGGACCGTCCTGATGTCTTCGGACCGCCACCTGGCCCTTGAGGCACATCTGTCGATGGTGATGATATGCCCTGAACAGGGTCTCGGCCGACCCGGAAATCTTCCTCCACACCTTGGGACCGAGTCCGCCCACGTCACACCCTACCCGGCCGGAAATCCCCAGTGGTTATACACAGCCTGTGCACAGGGCTGCACACACCCTGTCGGGTGACTGTCCACAGGTTGTCCCAAGGCTCGTCCACCGGCGTATTTGAGGTGCTGACCAGCGATTCCATATGGTGTCCGCTCGGCCTCTGTGCGAACTGTCGTACCCGTGCGGTTCGCTTGTCCGGAAGTCGATCACTGGGGGAGGGGAGCGGGTGTCGATCACCGACGACGTGCGGCCGGCCGGCCGCGCACCTGCCGATCCCCCGCCACCAGGTGGACCCGGTGGATTCGACGGGCAGTTCGACAAGACGCCGCCGCAGGATGTGGCCGCGGAGCAGTGCGTGCTCGGCGGCATGCTGCTGTCCAAGGACGCGATCGCCGACGTCGTGGAGATCCTCAAGCCCGGCGACTTCTACCGGCCGGTGCACGCGACGATCTTCGACGCGGTCCTGGACCTGTATGGGCGGGGCGAGCCGGCCGACCCCATCACGGTCGCCGCCGCACTCGCCGACACCGGTGACCTCGGCCGCGTCGGCGGCGCACCCTACCTGCACACGCTGATCGCGAGCGTGCCGACCGCGGCCAACGCGTCCTACTACGCGCGCATCGTCGGCGAGCGCGCGGTGCTGCGCCGCCTTGTCGAGGCCGGTACCCGGATCGTCCAGCTGGGCTACGGCGCCGCCTCCGGCGCGGGCCGCGACGTCGACGACGTGGTCGACCTGGCCCAGCAGGCTGTTTATGACGTGACGGAGCGGCGGGTCAGCGAAGACTTCGCGGTGCTGGCCGACATGCTCCAGCCCACGCTGGACGAGATCGAGGCGGTGGGCTCCCAGGGCGGCGTGATGACCGGCGTGCCGACCGGCTTCACAGATCTCGACCGCCTGCTCAACGGCCTGCACGCCGGCCAGCTGGTGATCGTGGCAGGTAGGCCGGGTCTGGGAAAGGCACTCGCCACCGACACACCGATACCCACCCCGTCCGGCTGGACCACGATGGGTGAGGTCCAGCGTGGTGACCAGGTGCTCGGCGCGGACGGGAAACCGACGACGGTTGTGCATGCCTTCGACGTCATGCGGGATCGTCCCTGCTTCGAGGTGGAGTTCTCTGACGGGTCGACGATCATCGCGGACGCCGATCATCTGTGGAGGACGACGACGCGGGCGAGTCGCCGGCAGCAGGCTGAGCAGAAGCGCACACACCAATGGCCGGAAGGCGCCCGCAAGGTCGTGGCCCAGGCCCATCGGGCTGCGCTGGCCGGTCCGGACACCCTCGTCACCTTCGGCGAGGCCGTTGGTCTCGTCGGCAAGGAATTTCGCCATGTCCTCCACCTGGCGGGCGCCGACGTCGGCTTCGCCGGCCGGGTGACCCGTGAGTACCGGCGCGCGGGCAAGCCTTGGACGCGTGAAATCCAGGCGTACTCCTGGGTGGAGATTCTTTCGGCCCTATCCCGGCGTGTCGACCGGCTAAGAAATGCCGAGACGCGCGGCACGCATCCCGACGTGGTTACCACCGCGGAGATAGCGGCGACTCTCCGGCATCCAGCCGACGGTCGACACAACCACGCCGTGGAGAACTCCGCGCCGCTTTCACTACCTCATCGCCACGACCTTCCGGTAGCGCCGTACACACTGGGCGTCTGGCTCGGCGACGGGCATGCCGACGCCGCTCGCTTTACGAGCGCGGACCCAGAGATGGCCGCGTACATCGAGGCTGACGGCTTTCAGGTCCGGCCTGGTGTGGGCCTGACCTACACGATCTCCGTCCCGGCCCTCGCGCCGGTGCCCGCTCGCGACTGCGTCGTCTGCGGTACGCGGTTTACGCCTCGTGGGCCGAGCGTTTACACCTGTGGTCGATCCTGCGGAGGTAAGGCCAGGGCCGCGTTGATCCGCTCAAGCGAGAAGGTTGTGCGTCGTGCGGGCGCACGACCGATGATTCGTGGAACGGTAGCCGTCGGTGTGCGGCCTGCCACAGGCGGTACGGATCGTTCGTCGGTTACCTGCGGGCTGCCGGCGTGCTCGGGGCAAGCACATCCCCGCCAGCTACCTTCGTGCCTCCGAAGCCCAACGCCGGGCGCTGCTCGCGGGCTTGCTCGATACGGATGGCACCGTGGCGCCAGCGGGCAACGTCCAGTACACCTCGACCTCTCGCAAGCTCGCCGAGGGTGTCTTCGAGTTGGTCGTGTCGCTCGGATATCGCTGCACGATCAACAAGAAGCGTGTCAACGGCCGCCAGGACGACACGTCGATCGCGTACACGCTGAACTTCAGCACTGCCGACGAGGTCTTCCGGCTGGAACGCAAGCGCCGGGCACATCAGGAGCGGCGTCGGGCTACGAGTACCGTTCGGTCCGGATCCCGTTACATCGTCGCTGTAAGGCCAGTGCCCAGCGTCCCAGTGCGGTGCATCACTGTGGACAATGCCGACCACATGTACCTGGCCGGGCGCTCCATGATCCCGACGCACAACTCCACCGCATCGATGGACTTCGCCCGTAATGCGGCCATCCGGCACAACTGTGCCAGCGCGATCTTTTCGCTGGAAATGAGCAAGGTCGAGATCGTCATGCGTCTGCTCTCGGCCGAGGCGCGGGTGCCGCTGCATGTGCTTCGCTCCGGCCAGCTGTCCGATGACGACTGGACCAAGCTGGCGCGCCGCATGGGCGAGATCAGCGAGGCCCCGCTGTTCGTCGACGACACGCCCAGCATGAATCTGATGGAGATCCGGGCAAAGGCGCGCCGACTCAAACAGCGCCACGACCTCAAGCTGATCGTTGTCGACTACCTCCAGCTGATGACCTCGCCCAAGCGCACCGAGAGCCGCCAGCAGGAGGTCGCCGAGCTGTCGCGTGGCCTCAAGCTGCTGGCCAAAGAGGTCGAGTGCCCGGTAATCGCGGTGAGTCAGCTCAACCGCGGTCCCGAGCAGCGCACCGACAAGCGCCCCCAGCTTTCCGATCTGCGCGAATCCGGATCGATCGAACAGGATGCCGACGTTGTCATCCTGCTCCATCGCGACGACTACTACGACAAGGAGTCGCCGCGGGCCGGGGAGGCGGACTTCATCGTCGCTAAGCACCGTAACGGGCCCACCGATACCGTCACGGTCGCGGCACAGCTCCATCTATCCCGCTTCGTCGACATGGCCATCGTCTGAGGCCGCGCCGCGCTGCCGCGCGAGACGCCAGGGCCATCGTCTGAGGTCGCACCGTGCTGCGCCGAGAGTCGCCAGGGCGGCCGGCTGGGGCCGCCCGCGCTGCGGCGGAAGCCGCTATGGCGATCGCCTGACGCGGCCAGGCGACGTCTCGGCGCGATGAGCCGGCAATCGGAAGGGCCGCAGCCGGTCCGGCAGCGCAAGAAACAACGCCGCCGCCGGACCGGACCGCTACCGGGGCTCAGTCGAAGAGCTCGCCCAGGAAGCCGCGGTGCTTCTTGCGGTGGTGGTGTCCGTGGTAGCCGTAGTGGTGCCCGCCGCCGTAAGCCGGTGCGGGCGCGTGCGTGGGTGCGGGGTAGCCGTGGGCCGGCGGCGGAGGCGGAGGCGGCGGCGCGTACCCACCACCGGGTGGCGGCGGGGGCGGCGGCGCGTAGCCAGGGGCCGCGGCCGGTGGTCGCTGGGCCGGAGGGGCACCTTGCTGCTGGTTCCAGCTGGCCTCGGCCTCGAAGAGCTTCTCCAGCTCACCGCGGTCGAGGAAGATTCCGCGGCACTCGGTGCACTGGTCAACGGTGACGCCACTGCGTTCGTACGTGCGCATCTCGCCACGGCATTTCGGACAGGTCATCTGCATCCTTCGACGGTACCGGGTGGAATCGCTCACCGCCCTGAGGCGCGGTCCGGCGAACCGGCACGCGCGAGCGCGAGTCAGGAACAGCGAGTCAGGAACGGGTGCTAGAAAAGGCGGCCCAGGCCGACGCCCGCCACAGCCGCCGCGATGCCCGCGCACAACGTCACCGCCACGTAGAGCACGGCAACGGCCCGCGACCTCGACGCATTCAGCTGGACGGCCTCCAGTGCGAACGTCGAGTACGTCGTCAGGGCCCCGCAGAACCCCACCCCGACCAGCGTGCCCACCCACCCGGGCAGCTGGCTGCCGAGCCCGGCGAGGAGGCCGAGCAGGGCGGAGCCGCCCACGTTCACCCAGATCGTGGACCACGGGAGCACCAGGCGGGCCAGGTAGCGCGCCGCCGCGCCGACCGCGCCGCCGGCCAGGACGAGTACCAACGTCACTCGGGCCTCCCCAGTGGACGGAGGCCAAGCCACACCGCGGCGAGGGCGGCGACAAGCGTTCCGGCCACATAGGCCGCTGCCGCGAGCGGGCGGCCAGCGTCGGCGAGGGTCCAGGTGTCCACCGCGTACGTGGAGAAGGTCGTGAAGCCGCTGAGCACTCCCGTGCCCAGGAACGGCAATGCCAGCCGGTGTTCCGGTGCCAGCCGGGCCAGCACGCCGATCGCGAGGCAACCCACCACGTTGATGACGAGCGTGGCCCACGGGAAACCGCCGGTCTCGTGCGGCCACGCCACGCCGATGCCGTACCGCGCGGCAGCGCCAAGCGACCCGCCGGCGGCCACCACGGCGAGCACGTCCCAGGAGAAGCGGCGGCTCATGCCGGGCTGCGCAGCGCGGGTACCCACGCCAGGAACGCGACTGGGTAGAGCAGGTACCCGAATCGGGTCGAGGGCATGAGGAGGATCGCGGCCAGCAGCCCGTACCCGCAGACAGCAGAAGCCGCGGCGGCCGTGCGCGGCGGGCGGCGGGCGAGCCAGACGGCGATGGCCACCGCCGCGGCGGCGAGCAGCGCGCCCGCGATGATCCGGCCGCCGGGGAGGTTGTCCGCGATCAGATAGCCGGGGAACGGGGACTGCGCCGGGCTCGTCACCACGCCCTCGCCCAGCGGAAAGCGGATCACGTTGTCGACGAACGCGGTCGCGTCGACAAGCACCGCGGGCAGCAGCGCCGCCGCGGGCAGGCCGATCGCGCCGGCGGCGAGCCGCGCGGCCTGGCCTCGCCCGGCGGTGAGCGCGTGGACCAGCAAGACGGCCGCGACCGGCCAGGCGAAGAGCTTGAGCGCGGCGGCCAGTCCCACCGCGATCCCCGCCGCGCCGTAACGGCGCGCGGCACACAGGGCCAGAGCCAGCAGACACAGCGCGAGTACGGGTACGTCGTCTCCGCCCGTCGCCATCGTGAGCGGCACGAGGGGGATGACGGTACCGATCTGGAGCGCCCGCAGCAGCGTGGGTCCCCACCTCAGCTGCCGGATCGCGAGCCCCAGCGCGGCGATCGTGACCAGCGCGAACCAGATCCGCGCGTCCGTCCACCAGGCTTCGCCGGCGATAGCGCGGGGCAGGCCGAAGAGGGCCATCCCCGGCTGGTACGGCAGGTAGCCGAGCAACTGCTCCCCGGGCGGGAGGGTGGCGATGGTGTCGCTGGAGAGGTACGGCGTGCCGTGGTCGAGCAGGCGTTCACCGCCGTGCTCGATGACGATCACTTCCTCCTGCGCCCGGTCGGTGCGCCCGTCCGCCCGCTGCACCGCCTGGATCACCATCGGCAGCAGTGCCACGGCGGCGAACGCGAACGCGGCGACCAGCGCACGTTCGCGGGTACCCGATCGGCGTGTGACCAGCTGGACCACGACGGCGATGGCCGCGAGCGCGTAGCCGGCGGCGGCCACCGCGCCCCAGGCGCGATGCGGCAGCAGCGTCGAAGTGGCTGCGGTTATCGCGGCGAATGCCCCGGATAGGCCGTAAAGAGCGAGGTCGGCCGTGAGCGTGCGGGTTTGGGTACCTTCCGGGACGTTCACGCCGGCAAGTGTGGCAGGCGGTCACCCCGGTTGCGGCCGCTGGCCCGGCGGTTGGGCGATAGCCGGATGACCGCGCCCTCGTCGTGCAGCGCAGGGGCGAGGGTGCCGGGGCGGCCACCGGACCCGCGGTGTAGCGCGGCGAGCAGGCGGGCCGAGGGCATCGGGCGGGCGAAGAGGTGGCCCTGGCCGGCGGTGCAGCCAAGCTCCCACAGCGCCCGCCGCTGCGGCTCGCTCTCGATGCCCTCGGCGACCACCACGAGGTTGAGGCTGCGTCCGAGGTCCAAAGTGGAGCGGATCACCGCGGCGGCCTCGGGTGAGGTCTCCATCTCGCGTACGAAACCGCGGTCGATCTTCAGCTCGTGCACCGGGATGCGGGAGAGCACCGACAGCGACGAGTACCCGGTGCCGAAGTCGTCCAGTGCGAGCCGCACACCCGCGTCGCGCAGCTGGCCCAGCACCTTGTCGACGACCTCGAGCTGGCTGATCGTGAGCGTCTCGGTCAGCTCCAGGAAGAGGCGGTCGGGCGGCAGGTCGTGGGCGCGCAGCCGGGCTAGCACCGAGCTGGGGAAGCGCGGGTCGAGCAGGCTGCGCGGCGAGACGTTGACCGCGACCGGCAGGTCGAACCCGGCGTCGCGCCAGGTGCCGGCCGCGATCAGCGACTGGTCGAGCACCGCGTCGGCGAAGGCGGGGAGCAGGCCAGAGCGCTCGACCGTCTCCAGGAAGCGCAGCGGGTCGAGGTTGCCCCGGTCGGGGTGGTGCCAGCGGGCCAGCGCCTCCGCGGCCACCACCTCGCCGCTGCCCAGGTCGACGATCGGCTGGAAGCTCACGGTGAACTCGTGCTGGGTCAGCGCCCGCGGCAGGTCACCGCCGAGCGCGAGGCGGCCGACGTCCGCGGTGTCGCGGGCCCGCGCGTACGTCACGGTGCGCTGGCCCGAGCGCTTGGCCTGGTACATCGCGACGTCGGCGCGGCGCAGCAGCTCGGACATCCCGCCGCTGCTCGGCGCGACCGCGATGCCGCCGGAGGCCTCGACGCTGATCCGCATGCCGTCCAGCGACATCGGCTCGTGCAGCGCGGCGAGCAGGCCCTCGGCCCGGTGCGCCGCGATCGCCGGCGCGGGCAGCCCGGTGATCAGCACCGCGAACTCGTCGCCACCGAGCCGCGCGACAAGGTCGTCTGAGCGGGCCTCCCGGCGCAGCCGCGACGCCACCTCCACGAGCACCCGGTCGCCGGCGGCGTGGCCGAGCGTGTCGTTGACCTCTTTGAAGTGGTTGAGGTCGACGAGTACCAGCGCGATGACCCCGTCGACGTGGCGGTTGGCGAGCAGCTCGGTGCCGTGCTCCAGAAGCTGCCGCCGGTTGGCCAGGCCGGTGAGTGCGTCGTGCGCGGCGGCCCGGGCGTGCTCGTCCGCGACCCGGGTCAGCTCCTCGTACGCCGAGGCGTTGCGGACGGCCGTACAGAGCGCGGACGCGAAGGTGCGCAGGGTGTAGCTCTCGCGCTCGGAGAGCTTTACCGGGCCGTGTACGCGCAGCCGCAGCTCGCCGACGTCCGCGTTGTCGTCGTGCCCTTCCAACGCCCGTGGGATGACCGTGCCGCTGGTGGGCGGCGCGTCCGGCACGGGCCCGTCGTACGTGATGCCGTCGGCGTTGCCCCGCACCAGCCGGGGCCGGTCGTGCAGCTCCACCTCGACCTCGTCCACCGAGAAGAGCTCGGCCGCGCGGGTGACCGCGCTGCGCAGCACGGCGTCCAGGTCGACGTCGTTGAGCGCGTCAGTGGCGAGCGCGAGCCGCTGCCAGGCGTGCCGCTCCTCCCGGCTGCGCACGCGGGCGGAGTAGGCGAGGTGGAGGCTGAGCACCACCGGTGGCATGACAATGAGCAGGCGGCTGTCGACCTGTAGGAGGGCCAGCGTGGCCGCGGCGACCACGAAACGGGCGACGCTGCCGCCGAGGCGGAGGTCCCAGTTTGTGAGAAACCGCTGCTTGACTGACGTGCGCGAGGCGAGCGCGAGGATCGGGATCGTCACCAGCTCGTCGAGGATGACGGCGGCGACGTAGCCGATGGCGAGGGCCCCGATCATTTCGGTGGGACGGTCGGCGGGCTCCGGCCAGCCGAAGGCGATCACGGAGAGACCGATCGTGCCGGCGACCAGCGTCTCCTTGCCGACGCCGAAGGCCACGCGCAGTGCCGGCACCTTGGTGATGACCCGGGCGATCGCCACACCGAGCGCGGTGGCCAGGATGACCCAAGGGACGGGCGCGACCGCGAAACCGACGATCATCGCGGTCTCGGTCCAGGACACACCATGGCTGCTGGTCCGGATCCGGATGCGGACCATGGCGGTGCACGCCAGCACGACGAGCAGCAGGATGGCCGCGAGCGAGCTTGGGGAAGCGTCCAGGCCCTCGCTGGTGACGATCGTGAAGATCGAGGCGGCGCCGACAGCGCCCGCGGCAAGCGCGACGAGACCGACAAGCAGCAGCAGCCGCCGATCGGTCCCATTGTCACGTTGATCTGTGCGGGTCACGCTGGTTCCTCGATAAGTCACCCATCGACATGAGGCGCGCCCGCTAGCCTACGGTTGGTCGCTCGATAGCGACAGTGATTCACACCCAGTCGTTGCCGCGCATGACATCTCCCTTGGCATACACACACACCGGGCGAAACTGTTTTCGCCGCTATGTGTCGGTCCGACCCTCCGTCTTGCTGAAAAGGACCCTAAGGGAAGCGATGCGTCGTTAGAACTAATTAGTGTCCTAATGCGCAGTATGAGCAACTATGGCCCGGATTGTCACGCCCTGTCCTTGTGTGAGAACAGAGCGCGATCGCACTTCTATCAGAGGCGTTTCGCCTCCATCTACAGTTACGCGTTTCGTCGCCCTACGGAAGACTCGATCTTGTAGATGGCCTGATCACGTGCGGTTGCGCAAAGCGAAATCACCTTAACGGCTCGTCTGATCCGCACGTTGTGGCCGGGGTCTCATATGCGGATGCAAGGTCGCATCGGGCGCCTATTTGATCAGATCGATAAGCTCTTCATCTGCATACGGCGAGAAACTGGCAATGCCTCGCCTGCAACCGGACAGAAACGCAACCCGCTGCTCCGACGCTGTTCCTGTCGCGGTTACCCTTGCATACTTGGTGGTCCGACACTATATCGATCCTTCTCTCTGGGAGACAAACGGTGTTGGAGGTGCGGGTTCTGGGGCCGCTGGAGGTCCGCGCGAACGGCGCGCCTCTGGCGTTGGGCACCCGGAAGCAGCAGACGGTCCTGGCGATGTTGGCGGTCCAAGCCGGCCGGGTGGTCGGTCTCGAGGAGCTGATCGACGAGCTGTGGCCGGCTGATCCGCCCGCGTCCGCCGTTCCCAACGCGCGCACGTACGCGGCCAACCTCCGCCGCCTTTTCGACGCGTCCGAGCCCACCCGTGGCCTGATCCGACGGCAGGGCGACGGATACATGCTGTGTGCCGACCGCCCCGCCGTCGACCTCGACGCCTTCCTCGACGACTGCCAGGCCGCCCGCGACCTGCGGGCCGCCGCCGAGCCGGCCAAGGCGGCCACCCTGCTGGCCGGCGCGCTCGCGCGCTGGCGTGGCCCGATGCTCGCCGGCGTGACGCAGGGTTCGGTGCTCGCGGCGCGCAGCGCGGCCTTGGAGGAGGAGCGGCTGGTCGCCACCGAGGATCTCGCCGCCATCCACCTTGAGCTGGGGCAGCCGGCCGACGCCGCCCGGCTCATGCGCGACCACACCCACATGTACCCGCTGCGCGAGCGGGCATACGGGCTGCTCATGCAGGCGCGGGTGGCAGTCGGCGACGTGGCCGGCGCCCTGAGCGCGTACGCCGCGGCCCGCCGGGCGCTCGGGGAGGAGTTGGGCATCGAGCCCGGTCCGGAGCTGCGCCGGCTGCACCAGGCCGCGCTGAGGCCGGCCGCCGAGCCCGTCCCGGTCGCGTCCACTGTGGCGCCGGCACCCGTACCGAGATGGCTGCCACGCCGGGTCGCCGACTTCACCGGCCGGGCGGACCTGGTGGCACGCCTGCTGCGGGCTGGGCGGGAGGCGGGCGACGACCCGGTCATCCAGGTGATCGACGGCATGGCGGGCAGCGGAAAGACGACGCTGGCCGTACACGTCGCGCACCATCTGGCCGAGCACTACCCGGACGCCCAGCTCTTCACCGACCTGCAAGGCCACGGGGAGGGCAGCCCGGTCGAGCCCGCGGCGGCGCTTGGCACCCTGCTCCGGCAGCTGGGCGTACCGGCCGAGCGGATCCCGGCGGACGTCCACGACCGGATCGCGCTCTGGCGCAACGAGCTGGCCCAGCGCCGCGCGGTGGTCGTGCTGGACAACGCGGCCAGTACCGACCAGGTCACCCCGCTGCTGCCCACAGCGCCGGCGTCCGTGGTCCTGGTGACCAGCCGCCGTCGCCTCGCGGCCCTGGAGGGCGGACATCCGGAGTCGCTGCCACTGCTTTCACCGGCCGAGGCGATCGACCTGCTGGCCAATCTGGTGGGTGCCGAGCGGGTACGGGCCGAGCCGGAGGCGGCGGGCCAGGTGGCGGCGCGCTGCGGCTACCTGCCCCTCGCGATCCGGTTGGCCGGCGCCCGGCTCGCACACCGGCCCGGCTGGCGCCTGGCAGACCTCGCCGACCGGCTCGGGCACCATGCGGCCGTACTCGCGGAGCTGACCGCGGAGAACCGCTCGATCGCCAGCGCGTTCGGCCTCTCGTACGCTCCGCTGCGCGAGCCGGCCAAGCGGTTGTTCCGGCTCCTGGGCCTGTGGCCGGGCGAGCACTTCCCGGTCGAGGCGGCGGCCGCCCTGAGCGGGCTCACCCTCCCGGAGGCCGCACTGGTGGTCGACGAGCTGGTCGACTGCCATCTCGTGGAGGAGCCAGACGCCGGCCGGTTCCGCCTGCACGACCTCATGTCCGAGTACGCCCGGGCGCTCGCGCTGTCCGTCGACCCCCAGGCCGAGCGGGAGGCTGCCGTCCGTGGCCTGCTCGACCACTACCTGCACTCGGTGGCGGCGGTGACCGAGCCGCTGGAGCCGGCTGCGCTCCGCCGCCATCTCGCCTTGAGCCAGCCCCTGCGGCCGGACCTCCTCGGCGCCCAGGGACCGCTGGACAACGACTGGCTGGAGCGCGAAAACGCCAACGTCCGGGCGCTGGTACGCCACGCCGAGCAGGCCGGACACGAGGGCTACGCGTGGCGGCTGGCCCGTGCACCGTGGCGCTTCCACTATCTGCGCGGGTACATCGACGACATCGTGGAGCTGCACGAGTGCGGTCTACGCGCTGCCGAGCGGCTCAACGACGACACCGCGATCGCCTCGATGCACAACTACCTGGCCTCCGGCTACCAGCGCATCGGCCGTTCCCAGGAGGCGGTGCTGCACCTGGAGATCGCGATCAGGCTGCGGGAGCGCACCGGAGACGTGGGCGGCGCCGGCCAGAGCCGGGCGAACGCGGCGAGTGTCTACTGGGTACTCGGGAGGTTCGAGGAGGCCGCCTCGATCAACCAGAAGTCACTGGCCGAGAGCTGGCGGCTGGGTGAGCGGTCGGTCCTGCTGATCCTGCCCAACCTCGGTATCCCACTGATGTACCTGGGCCGGCTGGAGGAGGCCCTACGGGCGCACCGCTGGCACCTGTTCCTGGCCCGGCAGAGCGGCGACCACTACCACCTCGCGCAGGGGCTGGGTCACATCGGCGCGGTACGGGTACGCATGGGGCACCCGCACGGCGCGATCCGGGTCATCAAGGCGTCGCTGGCGCTGAAGAAACGGATCGGCATCCGGCTGGGCGTGGCCGAGTCGCTCAACGACCTGGCCTGCGCACACCAGCGCCTCGGGCTCCTGTCCGAGGCGGAGCGGCTGCACCGGCTGGCGCTGACGGAGTCCGCCGCGGTGGGCCACCGGACGATCGACGTCGCCACCTTGAACGACCTCGGTGTGACGCTCGCCCTCGCCGGCCGGCCACAGGCGTCCATCGAGACGCACGAGCAGGCGCTGGCCCTGGCCACGAGGATCGCCAACCCGTACGAGCAGGGGCGGGCGCTCGCCGGAATCGCCGCCCGTCGCGCGGATGACGACCCGGCCGAGGCACGCCGCCACTGGGAGCGGGCGTTGGTGCTGTTTCGCCAGATGAACGTGCCGGAGCGGCACGAGGCGGCACGGCGCCTCGCGGCCCTGGTCCCCGCCGATCCAACCTGACTCGCTGCTCCTATCGCCGCCTTATCGACTTCTTATCGACCTCCTGCTCACGGCACCCGTACGGTCGCCAGCGTGCCCGTGGCAAGGCGCATAGGGGAGGCATGAGTAATGGGGCGGCCAGAGCGCGGTCTCGACGCGGCCGACGGGCCAGTGGAGCGTTTCGTTGGCGAGCTTCGTGACCTGCGGAGGAGTGCCGGTAACCCGAGTTATCGCGAGCTGGCCAGGCGGGCGCACTACGCCCCCACGACGTTCTCCTCGGCGGTATCCGGATATCGGCTGCCGACCCTCGATGTGACGCTCGCGTTCGTGAGTGCGTGCGAGGGAGACGTGGTCGGGTGGGAGGAGCGGTGGCGCCAGGCGGACAGCCAGGCGCGGGCCGGGGCCAAAAGGTCCACGGAGTCGGTGGGTCGTGCCCCGTACCGCGGGCTCGGCTCGTACCAGCCGCACCACGCTGAGTGGTATTACGGCCGCGAGCACCTGGTCAACCGCCTGACCGCCATGCTGGGCGTGCGTCGGGTGGCGGTCGTCTCCGGCCCCAGCGGTACCGGCAAGTCGTCGCTGCTCCGGGCTGGGCTGATCCCGCGCTTGAGTGCCGCGCGGGCGCGACCGGCGTGGCAGCCGATCCTGATGACGCCGGGCCGGCAGCCGGCCGCCGATCTGGCGCGGCGGATGGGCGACGTCGCCGCCCGTACCCCGCACAAGGTGGCTCTGGCGGTCGTGGTGGATCAGTTCGACGAGCTCTTCAGTCGGGGCGTCCCCGAGGCGGAGCAGGCCGAGTTCCTCAGCACGCTGCGGGCGCTCGTCCGGGAGCCGCACAGCCAGCACCGGGTGGTCGTCGGCGTGCGCGCCGAATACAGCGAGCGCACCGCCGACCTGCTCTCCGGCACCGCGAGCGGGGTGGGTCGGCTCACCGTCGAGCAGATGACCGGGCCCGAGCTCCGGGAGTCCATCGTCCGGGCCGCGCGGCAGGCGGGGCTGGCCGTGGAGCGCGCGCTTGTCGCCCGCATCGCCGCCTCCGCGCCGAGCACCTCCCACGCGCTTCCGCGCATCTCGCACGCGCTCCTGGAGGCCTGGCGGCGGCGCCGCGGTGTGATCGTCACGCTCGGCGGATACGAAGCCGCGGGTGGTATCTCCGGTGCGGTCGAGCAGACGGCAGAGAGCGTGTACGGCGCCTTGACGGCGTCCGAGCGGAAGGCCCTGCGCTGGACGCTTCAGCGGCTGGCGCGGCTCGACGGCACGAGCAGCGTGACATTGCTCGGTCGGGTGCCGGCCGGCGTCTACCCCGAGGCGGCGACCGCGATCGGCCGGATGGCGCTCGCGGGTCTGCTCACGACGAGGCCGGGCACGGTGGAGATCCCGCACGCGGCGCTCGTTACGGCCTGGCCACGGCTGCGGGCCTGGCTCAGCGAGGAGGCCGGCAGCCAGCCGCGCATCCCGCACCTGTCGGGTTCGTACCGATAGGCCCGCAGCGGCAGTGCGCCACAATGCGGCCCGCGGCACGGGGGGCGGGCCGCCACCCGGGGAAGGGGCGTAACGGGGGGCGCTCCCTTCCCCGGGGAGGCGCGCATAAGCTCACCTGGTGACGGATTCCGCCCATCTCACCCACGTCGACGCCGCAGGCGCCGCCCGCATGGTGGACGTATCGGCCAAGTCGGTCTCGGTGCGCCGCGCGGTCGCTGCCGGCCGCCTGCACACCACAGCCGAGGTCGTCGACCTGCTCCGGCGCGACGGCCTGCCGAAGGGTGACGCGCTTGCCGTGGCCCGGGTCGCCGGGATCATGGGCGCCAAGCACACGCCCGACATAATCCCGCTCTGCCACCCGATCGCTCTGCACGGCGTCACGGTCGACTTCGTGCTCGGGGACGAGATCGTGGAGATCACCGCGAGCGCCAAGACGGCCGACCGCACGGGCGTGGAGATGGAGGCGCTGACCGCCGTGGCCGCCGCTGGGCTCGCCCTGATCGACATGGTCAAGGCCGTCGACCCGGCCGCTTCCATCGAGGGGGTACGGGTGCTGAGTAAGGAAGGCGGCAAGACCGGCGACTGGTTCCGCCCCGAGGATCGGCTGTGATCAGGGCGCGTGTGGTCGTCGCCTCCAACCGGGCGGCCGCCGGGGTGTACGAGGACACGAGCGGCCCCCTGCTCGTCGAGGGCCTGCGCGGGCTCGGCTGCGAGGTGGGCGAGCCGGTCGTCGTGCCGGACGGCGAGCCGGTCGCCGTGGAGCTGCGCCGCGCGGTGGCCGAGGGCCTGGACGTGGTGCTGACCAGCGGCGGCACAGGAATCACGCCGACCGATCGCACCCCTGACGTGACCCGCGAGCTGATCGACTACGAGGTGCCGGGCATCGCCGAGGCGATCCGGGCATACGGGCTGGTCAAGGTGCCCACCGCCGCGCTCTCCCGGGGGCTGGCCGGTGTCGCCGGCCGTACCCTCGTGGTCAACCTGCCGGGATCGAGGGGTGGGGCCCGCGACGGCCTCGCGGTGCTCGGGCCGTTGCTGGCACACGCCGTTGATCAGCTACGCGGTGGCGACCACCCGAGCCAGGTACAGGGTTAGGCTCGCGTGGTGAGCACTGAGACAGCGCCGGTCTCGTGGGACCGGGCGCGGTCGCTGGTCTACACGGCTGGCCTGGCCGCCGCCCAGCCGGCGGTGCAGGTGCCGCTGGCCGAGGCCGACGGGCACACGCTGGCCGAGCCGCTGACCGCGCTGACCGACCTGCCCGCTTTCCCGACCTCCAGTGTGGACGGTTGGGCGGTGCGCGGCCGCGGACCGTGGCGCGTGGTCGGGCGGGTGCTCGCCGGCAGCAGCCCGGCGCCGCTCGACGAAGACGGCACCACGGTCGAGATCGCCACCGGCGCGATGCTGCCGGAGGGCGCCACTGCGGTGCTCCGCGTCGAGGAGTCGGTGCACACGCCCGACGGCCACGTGACCGGCACGCCCCGGGCCCAGCCCGAGTGGCGGATGCCGGGCGACGAGGCACACCGGGGTGAGGTGCTGCTGCCCGCCGGCGCCGCGGTCAATCCGGGCGTGGTCGGCCTGGCCGCCTCGTGCGGCTACGACATGCTGCCGGTCCGCCGCCCGCCGCGCTCGGCCCTGCTGGTCTTCGGCGACGAGCTGCTCACGACCGGCCTGCCGGGCGCCGGCCGGGTGCGCGACGCGCTTGGCGCGCCGGTGCCGGCCTGGCTGCGGCGGTACGGTGCGGAGCCGGGCCTCTTCGTCGGGCCGGTCGAGGACACGCTCGCCGCGCACGTCGCCGCGATCCGCAAGGCGCTCGACAGCGCGGAGCTCGTCTGCACGACCGGCGGCACGATGCGCGGACCGGTCGACCACCTCCATCCGGCTTTGCAGGAGCTCGGCGGAGAGTACGTGGTGAACACCGTCGCGGTCCGCCCCGGCTTCCCGATGCTGCTGGCCCGGGTGCCCGGGCCGGATGGGCGGGCCCGCTTCCTCGCCGGCCTCCCCGGCAACCCCCAGTCCGCGATCGTCGCGCTTGTCTCGCTCGTGGCGCCGCTGATCGCCGGCCTGCACGGGCGGCCCGAGCCGGTGCTGCCCACGATCACGCTGGCCGAGGCGGTGCCGGGCCGCGGTGAGTACACGCATCTGGCCCTGGTCCGCGTCGATCCGGTCGACAACGTCGCGCACCCGGTGCGGCATGTCGGCTCGGCGATGCTGCGTGGGCTGGCGCAGGCGGACGGGTTCGCGGTGATCGCGCCGGGGACGACCGGCGAGCCGGGAGCGACAGTCCCGTTCGCGCCACTTCCTCTCTTCCTGGGCGAACGACCATGACCGAGCCCTCGGCCGTCGTCCTGCTCGCGGTCACCGACCAGCCGCTCGACCTCGCCGCGCACGAGGCGGCGGTCGCCGAGCGGCGTGCCGGGGCGGTGGTGTCGTTTCAGGGCGTGGTGCGCGACCACGACCACGGCCGCTCGGTGACCAAGCTGGAGTACGAGGGCCACCCGACCGCCGAGGCCGTGCTCCGCGAGGTGGCCGCCGAGATCGCCGCCGACCCCGACGTGTACGCGGTGGCCGTGTCGCACCGCATCGGTCCCCTTGAGATCGGCGACGCCGCGCTCGTGGCGGCGGTGAGCACCGCGCACCGGGCCGCCGCCTTTGCCGCCTGCGCCCGTCTCGTCGACGAGGTGAAGGCCCGGCTGCCGATCTGGAAGCACCAGATCTTCACCGACGGTACCGACGAGTGGGTCAACTGCCCCTGAGCGCATCGTCCGTCTGGCGCGGCTTCTCCGGCTCGGGCTGGCGGGCCGCACGCCGGGATGGCTCGTACGGACGGCGGGGTCGCAGCACAGTGTTGCCCACCGCATACGCCGGGCCGTAGAACACCGGCTCGGCACCGGGGCGCCAAGGCAGCGCAGCCACCAGCACGATGATCGCCAGCGCGAGGGAGTTTTCCATCAGCGCGCCCCACAGCCCGTCCGCGTAGTGCGAGACCTGCGGCAGGCGATGCTCGTACGGCCAGATGGGCGAGCGCACGAAGAGCAGGAAGAGCGCCACGGCGGCGAGTGCGTGCCGCATGCCGGTGAGCGCCGGGAACCAGATCGGTGTGCGCAGCCCGGTGAGCGCGATGAGCCCGGACGTGCCTGGGCCAGCGCGCCGGATCGGGCCACGGCTGGCGTCGCGGCGGCGCAGCGTGGCATCGACAAGGATGACCATTGCCGGGATCACGTAGAGCAGGTGGTGCGACCACGAGATCGGGCTGATCACGTTGGTCGTCAGGCCCACCAGCGTGAACGCCGTCAGCTCGTCGCCGTCCCCGTGCGCGTGCGTGGCCCGGGAGAGCCCGACCGCGAGCAGCAGCAGCGAGAACGTCAGCCACAGCAGGGCGGGCGCGGTCACCGAGTCATACATCCGGGCGAGCACGCCGGCGAGCGACTGGTTGGGCGTCATGTCGGCCTCGCCCACGCGCTCGGTCTGCCAGAGCACGCTGGTCCAGTACGTCATCGACTCGCGACCGGCCACCGCGAAGGTCCCCACGGTCACGCCGATCGCGGTGGCGATCGCGGTGAAGGCGACCCGCCACTGGCGCGTGATCATCAGGTACACGATGAACAGCGCGGGCGTCAGCTTGATCGAGGTGGCCAGGCCGATGCCGGCACCGGCCCACGCCCCGCTGGCGAAGAAGCGGGCGAGCTGGCCGCGCCCATAGAGGAGCGGGTTGCTCCGGCCCCGGGACCGCCAGCGCAGCGCCACGAGGTCGGCGAAGATCAGTGCGAACAGCAGCAGATTGACCTGGCCGTAGCCGAGCGTCTCGCGGACCGGCTCGGTCGCGGTGAACAGCGCGGTGGCCACACCCACGACGAACCAGAGGGACCACCCGTAGCGGCGGGTGATCGGCGCGAGCAACGCGGCCAACACCACGGCGAGCGCGGCCAGGCTGGCGATGATGTTGATGACGCCGGCCGCCTTCACCGGGAGCGGCGCCATCGGCAGCATCGCGATGCCGGCGAAGGGTGGATATGTGTAGCCGAGGGTCGTGTCTGGATGGATGTACTTGTAGAGCTCGTTACCGCCCGCCCACCAGACCACCGCGCCGTGGTAGATCTTCATGTCGAAGAAGTCGTACGGCCGCCCATACGCCTCGATGGCGCGCCACGCAGCGTAGAAGGCCCCGGCAACAATGCCGATCCGTACGACCACCCACAGGTCGATACCACTAAGCACACGGCGGACTGGGGCGAGGCGGCCCATCCGTCTCCCGACGGTCGCCGGCATGGCGTGGCCACCCCCGTACAGATGTCGTACTTCCCACCCAGGTCCGTCTAGAAGCCTAGAACGGCCTGTCACTCCAGTACCTCCTGCGTTACCCGACCGTGTCCGATCCCACACTGGTTCGCGACATTTCCAACGGGTTAACGTACGGTGTGTAGTTCAGGTGATTCGGGCGAGTTATCCCGGCAGGTGACGGCCCATCGACACCGACTTCACCCGGATCCGCGCGTCCCGGCGCGCGGATCGGACGCCACGCTGTATCGAGCGACGTTGATCACCCATGAAGCGTCCCGTACGGTAGCGCAGGCTCGGCCGTCCCTCCGTGTCGAGAGCCGCCAGCAGCAGCCCGCCGAGCATGCCGATGTTCTTCATGAACTGGACCCGCTGGGTACGCCGCTGCCTCGGATCCCGCTGCTGCCAGAACGCGTGGCCGGCGAGCGTCGTCGGCACCACCGAGCCGGCCAGCACGACCGCGGCGGCGCGCCTGCCCCGCCCAGTGGCCAGGAGCAGGCCGGCGAGCGTCTGGACAGCGCCGTTGAACCGGACCAGGCTGCGGGCGTCGCGCGGCATCTGGACCGGCGCCTTGCCGATCAGCGGGGCGACCTGGTCCGTGACCCGCTTGGCTCGGGGCACCAGCGGGTCCGGGTAGACCATCGCCTGCGTGCCATTGGCCACGAAGATCGCGCTGAGCATGGCGCGCGCCACGGAGCGTACGGGTCTCATAGGCCGCTGATACCCGGTACCGGTGCTGCTTATCCCACGGTTCGTAGGTATCGACCGAAGTGCGGCACGGTGAACGCGACCGTGCCCCGCTCGCCGGAGTAGATGAGCCCCTTCTTGATGAGCGCGTCGCGGGCCGGCGAGAGGCTGGCCGGCTTGCGCTGGAGCGCCTTGGCGATCTCGGCGGTGGGGACGGCGGCGTCCATGTCGTCGGCTGGCTCGCTCGCGGAGAGGCTGGCCATCGCCCGCATGTACTCCCGCTCGGCCGGAGTCGCCCGCTCGTACCGCGAGCCGAAGAACCCCACGGCCAGCTCCCCCTCGGCCTCCGGCGCGGCGACCCGCACATCCTCCGCGGTGATCGGCGAGCGGGGCGCGTGGTCCCAGGTGGCCTTCCCATACGCCTGCACGAAGTAGGGGTAGCCGCCGGACTTCTCGTACAGCAGGTCAAGCGCCTTCTGCTCGTACTCGACCTCTTCCCGAGAGGCCGGCGCGCCCAGCGCCTGGTCGGCGGAGAGCCGGTCCAGCCTGTCGATCCGCTGGTACCGGAACAGCCGCTCGGAGTACGACTTCGCGGCGGAGAGCACGGCCGGCAGGTGCGGCAGCCCAGCGCCGACCACGATCAGCGGGGCGCCGAGCTGGGAGAGCTCGTGGCAGGCGGCGCAGAGCGCGGAGATGTCCTCCGGCCCGAGGTCCTGCATCTCGTCGATGAACAGCGCGATGCCGGTGCCCACGTCCGTCGCCACGCTGGCCGCGTCGGTGAAGAGCTCGACCAGGTCGATCTCGATGTCGCCGGAGTCTGCCCGCCCGGCCCGCGCCGGCGCGTCGATGCCCGGCTGCCACCGGTCGCGAAGCTTGGCGTTGGCCGCGTTGGCGCGCAGGGCGAACGCCTTCAACACGCCGAGGAAGTCGTCGATCCGGTCGGGCGCGCGGTGGTGCGGGGCCAGCTCGCGGACCGCCATGTGCAGCGCCGCGCTGACCGGCCGGCGCAGCGACTGGTCGGGGCGGGCCTCGATCTTTCCGGTGCCCCAGAGCCGGCCGATTGCCTGCGAACGCAGCGTGTTGAGCAGCACGGTCTTGCCGACGCCACGCAGGCCGGTGAGCACCAGGCTGCGCTCGGGGCGGCCGCGGGCCACCCGCTCGAGCACGACGTCGAAGACCTCTAGCTCGCGGCCACGGCCAGCGAGCTCCGGCGGGCGCTGCCCGGCGCCCGGCGCGTATGGGTTGCGGACCGGATCCACGTATCGCACCGTATCGGCTCGTCTAGGGCAGAACCTAGAAAGGCGTATAGGTGTGTCGCGACGGAATCGACATAAAAATAGCGCCGTCTAGCATGATCGCTAGACGGCGCTATAAGCGACTAGCGCTATCGCTGCTTCAGGCAGAGCACGAAGTCGAGCGGGTTGAGCTCGCTGTCGAAGAAGTAGTGGAACTGGTAGCCCTGAACGTCTTCGCACTTCGTCTCGTAGTCGATCGTGCCGTCGAAGCGGGCCAGCACCTCGAACGTCTTGTCGCCACACTCGACGACCTTGAGCTTGGGCTCGTCGTTTGTGCCCTCGTTGACCACGCACTGGCCGGCCTTGACGAAGCGCGCGTCGGTGGAGTCACCCGGCGCTGGGCTGGGTCCATCCGAGGGGTCTGCCTTGGCGCTCGGGTCGGCGGCCTGCGATGAGGTGGGCAGCGACTCACCGCCGGATGGCTCGTCGGAGCCGCCCAGCTTGATCATGGCGGCCACGCCACCTGCGACCACGAGTAGTGCCAGCGCCACGACCACGACGATCAGCGTGCGGTTGCCCCCCTTGCGCGGCGGTGGCGGGGGCACCGGCTGGCCCCAGACCGGCTCGGCCGATGGCATCGCGCCGTAGCCCGGCTGCTCGTACTGCCGCGTGGCCCCATAGCCCTGACCCTGGTCGTACCCCTGGTCGTAGCCGCCCCCCTGCTGGTGGCCGGGCTGCTGGTAGCCCCCCTGGTCGTACCCTCCGCCCTGGTCGTACCCGGGGTAGGTGCCGGGCGATGTGGGACCGGGCGGGGTCGACGAGGGCGTACCGCCCCACGGGTCCGGCTGTCCGCCCCATGGGTCGGACGGCTGCCCGTACGGCTCCTGCTGCGGCTGCCTCCCCCAAGGCTCCTGCGGCGGGCCGGGATATGACCCGTAGTTCGACATGTGACAGCCCCTCCCCGACACTGCGATGTTCCCGGTCACCGTAGCGTGGTGACCCCCTAGCGATACCTCCCGGAACAGCGCCAATCTCTCAGAGCAAGCGCAGCTGGCGGTCCTTGGGGCGGCGCGGGCCGGCGTCGCCGAGGCGCTCGAAGAGGCCGCCGTCGATGGCGTCCAGGAACGGTGTCGGTCGGGTCTCCCGCTCGGTACCGAAGCGGGTACGGCGGGCGGCGTGGCTGATGTAGAGGCGGTCCTGTGCCCGGGTCACGCCGACGAAGAAGAGCCGCCGCTCCTCGGCCAGCTCCTCCTCGGCCGGTGGCTTGCCGGGCAGCCGCAGCGGGAGCAGCCCGTCTTCGCAGCCGACCAGGAACACGATCGGAAACTCAAGGCCCTTGGCGGCGTGCAGGGTGAGCAGCGTGACCGCCTCGGCGCGCGGGTCGAGCGCGTCCACCTCGGCACCGGTGGCCAGCTGCGACAGGAAGAGCTCCAGGTCGTCGCCACACCGCTGGGCGAGCGGGGTGAGCACCTCGACGGCCGACCAGATGTCCTCGGGGGTGTTGGCGACGGGCCCGTCGAGCGTCGGCGCGGTGAAGCGCTGGGCCAGCACTTGGCCGGCGAGCCGTACCCGGGCCGCGATCGAGCCGCCGAGCCCGCCGGCATGGCGCAGCTCACGGGCGATCGCGCCGACGCCGGGCCGGTCGCGCAGCCGGTTGTGCGAGCGCTTCTGGACCGGCATGCCGGCGCGGGAGAGCGCCTCGATGACCGGGGCGGCCTGGGCGTCAGTGCGGTACAGCACGGCGATGTCGGAGAACCCGACCGTCGAGGTCCGACCGTCTATCCGCCCGGAGTCGAGCGAGCGGTGCGAGACGCCACCGACGAGCTCGTCGACGGTACGGCGGACGAAGTCGGCCTCGTCCGCGGCCGAACCCGCCGGGTACAGGCCGACGAGCGGTGCCTCCGGGTCGAGCCGGGCCGGGTCGAGCCGCCGCCCGTTGACCAGCGTGGAGGGTGCGATCGCCTGTACCGCCGCCGCGACGATCGGAGCCGCCGAGCGGTAGTTGCGGGTAAGGCGCACCAGCCGGGCGTCGGTGAAGTCCTGGGAGAAGCGCAGGAAGTACGTGACGTCGGCGCCGCGGAACGAGTAGATCGCCTGGTCCGGGTCACCGATCGCGCACAGGTTGCCGTCCGCCGGGCTGAGCAGGCGGAGCAGCTCGTACTGGGTGGCGTCGACGTCCTGGTACTCGTCCACGAAGATCCACCGCCACCGCGCGCGGTAGGTCTCGACCAGCTCGGGGTCGTCCCGTAGCAGCGCAACCGGCAGCTCGACAAGCTCGTCGAGGTCGACAAGGTTGTGCTGGCGGAGCGCCTTTATGTACGTGTCGTGGTCGTCGCCGGCCTCGGCCCGCGCCTCCGCCCGCTGGGTGTCGTCGGCCACCCCGAACCCGTCGGCGAGCCCGGCCGCCTCGGCGTGCTCGCGCAGGATCGCGAGTCCGAGTGAGTGGAAGGTAGCCACCGTGACGTCCTCGGCGACCGGACCGAGTAGCCCGTCGAGCCGCTCGCGCAGCTCCTCGGCCGCTCGCCTGGTGAACGTGATCGCCAGGCACTGCTCGGGGTAGACGTGCAGCTCCGCGCAGAGGTACGCGATGCGGTGGGTCAGCGTACGGGTCTTGCCGGTGCCGGGGCCGGCCACGATCAGCAGCGGCCCGCCGGGCGCGGAGGCGGCCACCCGCTGTAGCGCGTCGAGCCGATCGAGCAGCCCGGTGCCGACCTCCTCCATGCCGGAGAGCATCGGCTCGAACGGCTCGTGCGGCGAGGCGGGCGCCGCGATGGGCGGCTCCGCCTTCGGTGCGCGCCGCCGCTCCGGGGCCTTGGGCGGCTCCGCCTTGCGTCGAGGGGCCGGCTCCGCGGGGCGGCGCTGGGCCGGCACGGGTACGTCGAAGAGGGCGTCCGGCTGGTGCGCGTGGCCGCCGCGGGACAGCTCACCGGGCTGGAAGATGGTGATCACGCCATACTCGCCGTCGTACCCGGGGAGTCGCCGCACCTGGCCGCGGCGAAGGCGCCCGATGGCCTCGGCCAGCAGCTCGCCGCCGGCCTGCCCGATGTCGGCCAGGGGTGTGCCGGTGAGGATCCTCAGCTCCGGGCCGAGCGCCGCGACAAGCGTGTTGACCTGCCCGTCTACGGTCTTGGAGCGCGGGCCCACCCCGTTGATCTCGCCGACGATCTGCGGCAGCGAGAGCAGGTGGGTGACCTCCTTGGCGCCCAGGCGCGGCTCGGTGCGGTCGGCCAGGTCCTCGACCCGGCTGAGCACCCCAACGGTCAGCGGCTTGCCGCACTCCGGACAGAGGCCGCCCGCGGCCCGGGTCTGGTCCGGCTGCCAGTTGACGCCGCAGGCGCGGTGGCCGTCGGCGTGGTACTTGCCCTCTTCCGGGAAGAACTCGATCGTGCTGTGCAGCCCATCGCCCGTGCGCAGCGCTTCCCGGATGCCGAAGTAGTCGCGCGGCGCCGTCAGCACGGTCGCCTCGCGGGCCAGGGCGGGCGGCGAGTGGGCGTCCGAGTTGGACACGAGCTGGTACCGGTCCAGGCTGGACACCCGCCAGTTCATCTCCGGGTCGGAGGAGAGCCCGGTCTCCACAGCGAAGATGTTGTCGGCCAGGTCGGCGTAGCAGTCGGCGATAGCGTCGAAGCCCGACTTGGAGCCGAGCGCGGAGAACCACGGGGTCCAGATGTGCGCCGGCACCAGGTATCCGTCCGGGCTCGCCTCCAGCGTGATCTCCAGCAGGTCACGCGAGTCGAGGCCGAGGATCGGGCGGCCGTCAGCGCCCAGGTTGCCGATCCGCCCGAGCGCGGTGTTGAAGCGGGTCACCGCGTCAAGGTCGGGCAGGTAGATCAGGTGGTGCACCTTCCGCGTACGGTCGTCGCGCTTGTAGATGGTGGAGATCTCCACGCTCAGCATGAACCGCACCGGGTCGGCCTCGGCCGCGCTGGCCAGGCGCGGCGGCAGCCGCCGGGCGATGTCGCGCTCGTCCTCAGGGCTGAGCCGGTAGAGGCCCGGCTCGGCGGGGTGCAGCGTCTCGCGCAGGTGGTCGTACCAGGCAGGGTGGGTGAAGTCACCAGTGCCGAGCACGCTGACGCCTTTGCGCCGGGCCCACCACGCGAGGTTGGGAAGATTCAGGTCGCGGCTGCAAGCGCGGGAGTACTTCGAGTGAATGTGCAGGTCAACGACGTAGGGGTCGCTGCCGGTCGAGCTGCCCTGAGGTGCAACGCTGAACGGAGGCACGCCGCATAGTGCCACGACCGCGTCGCTTGGCGCGCGTTGCCACGCGCGCGTGACGGCCACGACTGGCTGTTCAGCTCTACGAGGGTGACCTGTGGTGCCGGCGGGTCAGCCGCCGGCGAAGGGGGAAGGACGTCGACGGTCACCCCGGCTGGTAGGGCCGCCCGGCGGTCGTGGCAGGCAACGCCGTCGACCAGGAAGCTGGCCGCCTTGAGTACGCCGCCGAGCCGCTCGCCGCGGCGAGCGGTCAGCTCGGCCGCCAGGTCGTCGAGGCAGAGGCCGGCCGGGGCGGGCTCCTCGGGTACGCCGGCGGCGGCTCGCGCGCCAGCGAAGTAACGCACGGTAATCGAGTCGCCGGACATGTCAACCGCCGATCGCCGACATCGGGCGGGCCGGCTGGAGGAACGTCGGGTCGTCGATGCCGTGCCCGGCCCGCTTGGCCCACATCGCGGTACGCCAGCGGCGGGCGATCTCCTCGTCGTCGGCGCCACCGCGCAGGGCGCCCCGGAGGTCCGACTCCTCCCTGGCGAAGAGGCAGTTGCGCACCTGGCCATCGGCGGTCAGCCGGGTGCGGTCGCAGTCGCCGCAGAACGGGCGGGTCACGCTGCCGATCACGCCGACCTTCGCGGGCCGGCCGTCGGACCCGGTGAAGCCGTCGACGAGCCAGGTCTCGGCCGGTGCCCCGCCCCGCTCGGCCGGGTCGGGCAGCAGCGTGAACTCCGCCTCCAGCGTGGACAGGATCTCCTTGGCAGTGACCATGCGAATGCGGTCCCAGGCGTGCTGGGCGTCCAGCGGCATCTGCTCGATGAACCGCAGCTGGTACCCCTCGGCGAGGGCGAACCGCAACAATGCCGGCGCCTCGTCCTCGTTGATGTCCCGCATCAGCACCGAATTGATCTTGACTGGGGCGAGCCCCGCGGCCTGCGCGGCGGCGAGGCCGGCCAGCACGTCGGGCAGGCGCCGCCGGTGGGTCAGCCGGTCGAACCGCTCGGCGTCCAGCGTGTCCAGTGAGACGTTGACCCGGTCGAGGCCGGCGTCGCGCAGGGGCCGGGCCAGCTTGTCGAGGCCGATCCCGTTGGTGGTGAGCGAGAGGCGGGGGCGAGGGCTCAGCTCGGCGGCGGCCGTCACGATCTTGGTGAGGCCGGGCCGGATCAGCGGCTCGCCGCCGGTGAAACGCACCTCGTCGACGCCAAGCCGCTCGACCGCGACCCGGACCAGGCGGATCACCTCGTCGTCGGTGAGCACCAGCGAGTTGGGCAGCCAGGCCAGGCCCTCGGCCGGCATACAGTATGTGCAGCGTAGGTTGCACCGGTCAGTCAGCGACACCCGCAGGTCGGTCGCCACCCTCCCGTACTGGTCGACGAGACCCGCGGTGGTCATCTCTCGACGTTACCCCGTCAGCCTCGCAGAGCGGCCTCAGCCGTTGTGCGTACAGCAGATCGGTACGCCCCGCCGAACAGTGCGGTGTGGACGAGCATGAGGTGCAGTTGGTGTACGGGCACCCGAGCCTCCCAGCCGGCCGCGAGGGGCCACGCGTCCTGGTAGGCGGCGAGCACCCGGTCCAGGTGCGGCACGCCGCCGAAGAGGGCGAGCTGGGCGAGGTCGGTCTCGCGGTGGCCGCCGTGCGCCGCCGGGTCGACGAGCCAGGCCCGTGCGTCGGCCGCCCACAGCACATTGCCCGGCCACAGGTCGCCGTGGACGCGGGCGGGCGGCTCGCTCCCGCCGTACCCGTCGATGCGGCTGATCACCTGCTCGACCAGCGCGACCTCGGCCGCGGAGAGCGCGCCGCCGTCGGCCGACATCCGCAGGTAGGGCACCAGCCGGCGCTCGGCGAACCAGCCCGGCCAAGGGCCGGGCGAAGGGGTGTTGTCCGCGGGCAGCGCGCCGATGAAGCCGGGCCACTCCGCCCCGAACGCGCCCGCGCCGGCCCGGTGCGTGGCGGCCAGGTCGCGCCCGAGACGATCCGCCGCCTGTGGCGTCGCCGCGCCCGGCTCCACCCATTCCAGGGCCAGCATGTCGGGCAGTGCGGCGATCACTTCCGGGACGGGCGCGCCGCCGGCGTCGCGCAGCCACCGCAGCCCTGCGGCCTCCGTTTCGAAAAACCCATTTGGTACGGGCTGCGCCGCCCCGCCCCACGATTTGGCGAACAGGGATGCGCCGTCGTCGAGCGTGAGCCGGGAGGCGGTGCAGATGCTACCCCGGGTACCGGCGTTTCCCGGATGCGCTGATGGGTCAGGAATGCGGGGAGATGCTCTGGATGCGCCCGGAGGTACGCGAGGTCCATGCCGTCCACTCTTACCAAGTGGGTGTCGCCACCGGTGTAACAGGGGTAAGCATGACTTCATGGCGGTGACGATCCGGTCGTACCGGCCCGGCGATCACAGCGCCGGCCGGCGGTTGTGGGTCGAGTTGGCCGAGCGGCACCGGGTGCTCTACAACGACCCCGGCTTCGGCGGCGCCGACCCCGGTGCGGCCTTCGAGGACTATCTGACCCGGTTGGACCTGTCCGGCATGTGGGTCGCCGACCACGGCGAAGACGGTGTCGTGGGGCTTGTGGGCCTCATCATGAAAGGCCGGGCCGGCGAGGTGGAGCCGGTCGTGGTGACCGAGTCCCGCCGCGGCCAGGGCATCGGCCGCGCGCTGCTCGAGCATGTCGCGGACGAGGCGCGCCGGCGCGGGCTGACGTCCCTGACGATCTCCCCGGAGTCGCGCAATGTGGACGCGATCCGGAGCTTGCACGCGGCTGGGTACGACGTGCTCTCCGCGCTCCAGCTCACGCTCGATCTTGGCCGGCGGGAGCAGGTCGGGCGCCAGGACATTGATATACATGAGCTTCGATTTAAGTCCTGAGCTGCCCAGCTACTGAGCGTGCCTGTGGATAACCCGCGTGTTATCCACAGGGTCTACTGATCTCCCCCTGGTCACCGCCACGCTCCTCCGCATGACTCCGCTTGCCCTCCGGACGCCGGCCGACCTGATCGGCGCGGTCCCGTTCCTGCTCGGTTTCCATCCGAGCGACAGTGTCGTGGTCGTGGGGCTCCGCGCCCGCCGAGTAGTCTTCGCCGCCCGGGGCGACCTGGATGAGCCGCCCGGCTTCGTGGAGTACGTGACGTCGGTCGTCATGCGGCAGGACATCGACACAGCCGCGGTCGTGGGCTACGGGCCGGACGAGCAGGCCCGCGAGCCGGTCACCGCCATTCGCGGAGCGCTGGAGCGCCATGGCGTCGGTGTGATCGACGCGCTCCGCGTGGCCGACGGGCGCTACTGGTCCTACGCGTGTCCCGGCGAGGGCTGCTGCCCGCCGGACGGCACGGCGTTCGACCCGGTGGCCAGCCCGGTCGCCGCGGCCGCCACCCACGCCGGCCACGTGGCCCTCCCCGACCGCGAAGCGCTCGTGCGGCAGATCGAGCCGGTCGGCGGGCCGACCCGCGAGTCGATGCGCCAGGCGACCGACAGCGCCACCGCGCGGCTCGCCGGTCTGCTGGCCGCGTCGCCACCGGGCGACCTGCTGGGCAGCCGGGCGCTGCGCCGGCTGGGTGTCGCCGCCGTGCGGCAGGCGATGCGCCGCCACCGCGAGGGCGGCCACCTCACCGACGACGAGGTGGCCTGGTTGACGGTGCTGCTTGTGCACCTGCCGATCCGCGACTACGCGTGGGAGCGGGTCAGCGCCGACGAGTGGCACCTTGAGCTCTGGGCCGACGTGCTGCGCCGGGCCGAGTCCCACCTGGTGCCGGCACCGGCGAGCCTGCTCGCGTTCGCCGCCTGGCGGTGCGGGCAGGGCGCGCTCGCGCTCGCCGCTGTGGAGCGGGCCAAGGGCGCTGACCCGGCCTACTCGATGGCCCGCCTCCTCGACGACGTGCTGCACCACGGCATCCCGCCCTCTACCCTGGACGGCTTTCCGGTGCCGGCGCACGCCCGGGCTGGCAGCCGCCGCCCGCGCCGCCGCGCCAGGTCGGATTCGCTATGACTTGATCCGGTGGTGACCCGTGTAGACGTTCATCGTCTCGCCGCGCAGAAAGCCGACCAGCGTCATGCCGGCCTCGGCGGCCAGGTCGGCGGCGAGCGTGCTGGGCGCCGACACCGCGGCGATCACCGGCAGCCCGGCCATCCACGCCTTCTGGGTCAGCTCGAAGCTGGTCCGCCCGGAGACCAGCAGCACGTGGCCACGCAGCGGCAGCCGCTGCTCCCGGGTCGCCCAGCCGATCAGCTTGTCGACCGCGTTGTGCCGGCCCACGTCCTCGCGCAGCGTGATCAGCTCGCCCGACGGCGTGAAGAGGCCGGCCGCGTGCAGCCCGCCGGTGCGTTCGAAGACCCGCTGGGCCGCGCGCAGCCGGTCCGGCAGGGCGGCCAGCACCCGCGCGTCCACCCCGACCGGGTCGCCGGCCACGTCAAACTGCGACCGGGTGCGGATCGCGTCGATGCTCGCCTTGCCACATACGCCACAGGAGCTGGTGGTGTAGAAGTTGCGGGCCGGGTCGGTGTCCGGGGGCGGCACATGGCCGGCGAGCACCACGTCCACGACGTTGTAGGTGTTGGGCGTCTCCGCGCCGGCACAGAGCTGAGCGGTCACCACGTCGCCGGCCTGCCGGATCACGCCCTCGGTGAGCAGAAACCCGATGGCCAGGTCGAGGTCGTCGCCGGGCGTGCGCATGGTAACCGCGAGCGGGCGCCGGGGCGCCGGCCCGGCCGGCCCGACCCGGATCTCCAATGGCTCCTCGGCGGCCAGCGTGTCCCGCCGCTCGACGGTGCCCTGCCCAGCCGTGTCGATCCTGAGGACCGTACGCCGGTCCGTCGCCCTGCCCATCCCTCCATCTTCCTTGACTCCCCAATTCGTGCCACCTGTTCGCGGATGGCCCATCGCAGCGAGGTCAGCCTCCGAAGCCCTGCACAGAAGCCGGGGCGGGTGCCTGTCCGTTACGGTCGGGCATATGCGGGACTATGCGGCGGTCGTGCTGGCCGGCGGTGCCGGGCGTCGCTTGGGCGGGCCCGCCAAGCCCGCGCTGCCGGTAGCCGGCCAGAGCATGCTCGACCGCGTGCTGCGCGCCGTGCGGGACGCGGCGCCGGTGGTCGTGGTGGGTGACCAGGCCGTACCCGCCGGAGTCCTCGCCACCGTCGAAGACCCGCCCGGCTCGGGCCCGGCAGCCGCGACCGCCGCCGGCGTCGCCCGCCTCCCCGAAGACGTGGCCGAGGTGGCACTCCTCGCCGCCGACCTACCCTTCCTGACGCCACCCGCGCTCGACCACCTGCGACGCGCGCTCGAAGCATCCACAGTGGACGGCATGCTCTACGTCGACGGCGACGGTCGCCGCCAGCTCCTCTGCGGCGTCTGGCACACCGCTGCCCTGCGCGCCGCGCTACACCGCCTGGCAGGCGCGCGCGGGCTGGCGGGCGCCTCGATGCGGGCGCTCTTCGCGGAGCTGAACGTCGGTACGGTTGCCTGGACCGAGCCGGGCCCACCACCCTGGTTCGACTGCGACACCGACGACGACCTGCGGCAAGCGGAGGAATGGGCCCGATGACCCTGAACGAATGGACCGCGGCGGCCTGTGCCGAGCTCGGCCTCGACCCGGCCGACGCCAACACCAAGCTGGTGCTCGACCTCGCCCGTGACGTCGCGCACAACGTGCTGCGCCCGGGTGCGCCGGTCTCCGCCTACCTGCTCGGCCTGGCCGTGGGTCGCGGCGCCGACCCGGCCGATGCCGCCGCCCGCCTGACCGCCCTCGCCGAACGCGCCAGGGCCTAGGCCCTAGACCGGCTCGAGGCGGATGACGATCTGCTTTGAGGTGGGTGTGTTCGAGCCCTCCGCCGTCGAGTCCAGCGGTACCAGCACGTTCGCCTCCGGGAAGTACGCCGCGGCGCAGCCCCGGGCGGACGGGTAGGCGACCGCGCGGAAGGCCTTTGCCCGGCGCTCGACCCCGTCCGTCCACTCCGAGACCAGGTCGACCATGTCGCCGTCGGCCATGCCCAGCGCGGCGAGGTCGTCCGGGTTGACGAACACCACGCGCCGGCCCGCCTTGATGCCGCGATAACGGTCGTCCATCCCGTAGATCGTGGTGTTGTACTGGTCGTGGCTGCGTACGGTCTGGAGCAGCAGCCGGCCCTCGGGCACCCGGATGATCGACAGCGGACCGGCGGTGAAGTGCGCCTTGCCGCTGGGCGTCGGAAACTCCAGCCGGTCACGCGGCGGGTGCGGCAGCGTGAAGCCGGCCGGTTCGGAGACCTTCGCCTCGAAGTCGTCGAAGCCCGGGACCACCAGCGAGATCACCTTGCGGATGGTGCGGTAGTCGGCCTCGTACGCGGCCCACGGCACCGGCGACTCCGGCATGAGCGCGCGGGCCAGGCGGCTGACGATCGCGATCTCGGAGAGCAGGTCGGGGGAGGCGGGGGCGAGGCGGCCACGGGAGGCGTGTACCGACGACATCGAGTCTTCGACGGTCACGAACTGCTCGCCCGACTCCTGCCGGTCGCGCTCGGTACGGCCCAGGCAGGGCAGGATGAGGCTTGTGGCGCCGGGCACCACGTGCGAGCGGTTGAGCTTTGTCGACACGTGCACGGTGAGCGCGCACGAGCGCAGCGCCGCCTCGGACACCGCCGTGTCCGGGGTGGCCGCCGCGAAGTTGCCGCCCAGCGCCATGAAGACGCGCACGCGGCCGTCGCGCATTGCGCGGAGGGCCTCGACCGTGTCGTACCCCAGGCGGGTCGGCATCGGCACGCCGAGCAGGTCGCCGGCGGCGGCCAACCACGGCGGCGGCTCGTGCCAGATGCCCATCGTGCGGTCACCCTGCACGTTCGAGTGGCCGCGCACTGGGCAGAGGCCGGCGCCCGGCTTGCCGAGCATGCCGCGCAGCAGCTGCACGTTGACGAGCTCGCGGATGGTGGCGACCGACTCGCGCTGCTGGGTCAGGCCCATCGCCCAGCAGACGATCGTCGCGTCCGAGGACGCGAACATCCGGGCCGCGGCCACGATCTCTTCGCGTGAAAGGCCGGTCGCCGCCGCCACGTCAGCCCAGTCGAGGGTACCGAGAACGGCCGTGTACGACTCAAAACCTGTCGTGTACCGATCCACAAAGGACTGATCCACGGCGGCCCACTCGACCAGCAGCGCGCCGATCGCCCGGAAGAGCGCCTGGTCGCCGCCGACCTTGATTTGCAGGAACTGGTCGGCCAGCGGCGTGCCCTTTCCGACGATCCCGCGCGGCTTCTGCGGGTTGCGGAAGTTGATAAGCCCCGCCTCGGGCATCGGGTTGACGGCCAGGATCTTCGCGCCGCGGCGTTTAGCCTCCTCCAGCGCGGAAAGCATGCGCGGGTGGTTGGTGCCGGGGTTCTGGCCCACGACGACGAGCAGCTCGGCGCGGTGGATGTCGTCGAGCGTCACCGAGCCCTTGCCGATGCCGATCGTGCCGGAGAGCGCGACGCCGGACGACTCGTGGCACATGTTGGAGCAGTCGGGCATGTTGTTCGTGCCGTGCACCCGGGCGAGCAGCTGGTAGAGGAACGCCGCCTCGTTGGAGGTGCGGCCGGAGGTGTAGAAGACGGCCTCGTCCGGCTCGGCCTCGCGGAGGTGCGCGGCGGTCAGCGCGAACGCCTCGTCCCAGTAGATGGGCTCGTAGTGGTCGGAGCCCGGGCGCCGCACCATCGGCGTGGTGAGCCGACCCTGCTGTCCCAACCAGTGGTCGGAACGCTCGGCCAGCTCGGAGATCGGATGCGCGGCGAAGAACTCGGGCGTGACCCGCCTCAGCGTGGCCTCTTCCGCGACCGCCTTGGCACCGTTTTCGCAGAACTCCGTGTGCGAGCGCGCCCCCGGACCCGGCTCCGGCCAGGCACAGCCGGGACAGTCGAAGCCGCCGGCCTGATTGACGCGCAGGAGGGTGAGCGCGGTGCGGCGTACCCCCATCTGAGCAAGCCCGGCGCCCAGCGCGTGGGTGATCCCCGGCAGACCGGCCGCCGTGCGTTTTGGTGCGTCCACCCGCAGGTCACGGTCGCCTGCGTCGTCGCGGGGTGCCCCTTTCGCCATGGCTGCACAATAATCCCGTACCGGATGGACGCCCCGTGGGCAGTCCGCGTTCCCAAGCGCTCGGTAGGGTGTGGCTGACGGACGGGAGGCGATCATGACCGAGGACCAGGGCAGAGCCGGCATAGGCGGCGAGCGGCAGGCCCAGGAGACAATCCTGCTCGATGAGCCGACAACGGCCGACCTGCGCTCCAAGGTGACCGAGGCGTGGCGCGAGTTCGCCACCGCGCTGGCGGCCATGCTCGCCAAGCTGCCTTCCGGCGCCAACGTGGAGCTGACCCTCGACCCGACCGCGTCCGGCACCGGCGACGCGGTGTACTCGGTGACCGTCGGCGTCGCTGACGAAGGCGGGATCAACGCGCTGGCGGTGGGCAACGCCAGCCTCCCGCCCGGGTACCGGATGGACCGCGCCGCGGTCGCCAACCTCGTCGAGCTCGGCTGGTCGCCGCCCGGCGTGGTCGAGGGCTCGGGCGACCAGTTCGGCCTTCGCTCGTCCACGTCGGAGGCCGTCCGCCTCGCCACCGCGATCTCCCGGACCCTGCGCGACGTGTACGGCGCACCGCATCCCGCGTTCCTCGTGTACCTCGTGCACGACGCCGAGGACGAGCCGCTGCCGGTCGAGCCGCTCGGCACCGCACGCCCCGAGACCCTGCTGGACGAAGAAGAGGTGGCGCTCGCCGAGCGGGTCGTACGCGGCACCGAGTCCGACGAGGTGATCGCGCTCGACGAGCAGGTCCGCACCGTCGTGGCCGCGATGATGAAGAGCGCGCCCGACCAGCTCCAGGTCGACTCCGACGGAGACATCGGCATCCGCGCCGGCTCGGCGATGGTGTTCGTCCGGGTCCGCGACAACCCGCCGCTTGTCGACGTCTTCTCGCCGGTGCTGACCGAGGTGGACCCGACCGAGCAGCTTTACGTCAAGCTGTCCGAGCTCACCAACCGGATGCCGATCGGCCGGCTCTACTGCACCAACGACACTGTGTGGGCATCGATCCCGGTGTTCGGCCGCAACTTCCAGCCCACCCACCTGATGCTCGCCGTCCAGGTGATGACCGGCCTCGCCGACGAGCTGGACGACCGGCTGCACGGCGAGTTCGGCGGCAAGCGCTTCTTCGGCGAGGGTGACAAGCCCGCCCACCGCGATGAGGACGACCACCGCACCGGGATGTACCTCTAACCAACCGCTAGCGCTTCTCCCGGCGGCAGCGGTCGTCGTCTTCCGGCTCGGGCACGCGGTCGCGCGCCGCGCGGGCCGGGAGGTGGGCGACCGCCCACCCCTTGCGTTCGGTGGCCGGGTCGCTTCCCAGCGGTGCTGCCATCACTAACTCCAACTAAGCCAAGCTCGGGTGTCCAAGGTGGACATCTGGGTGGCCATGAGGCCGCTGTCCGAGACGGTCCACAGCTCGTCGCCGATGACCAGGGAACGGCGAATCATGCCCTGGCCGGGCTGGTTTGACCTGTGCGAGACGGTCCCCACCTCGGAGATCGCGGTGTCGCCAACCCGCAGCACAAGCGCGCCTTGACTGCTCCGGTCCCGCTCCCACACCGACAGCGGCATCACCAGCAGGCGCTCCGCCGGCCAGTAGAGGAAGGCGTGCGGGTCGTACTCGGCCTCCGAGTAGGCGTTTTTCACGTGGTGCTGGGCGAGGCGGGTCGGGCGGTCCAGGTTGGACACGTCGAAGAGCGAGACCTGGGCGCCCTGCACCCGTCCCTGATCCGATGCCTCCTGGCCGACGCCGATCACGCGGCCCGGCTCGGTGGGATGCAGGTAGGCGGAATAGCCCGTGATCTTCAGCTCTCCCGCCACCCGCGGCTTGGCTGGGACGGAGAGGTCCACTGTGTACAGCGGGTCGGTCTGGCGGAACGTCACCACATACGCGGTGGTGCCGGCGAAGCGTACGGCGTAGATGCGCTCGCCCTTGCCCAGCCCGGTGATCTTTCCGACCTCGGGCATCGACTCGCCGGCCAGCCGCAGCACGTACACAGTCGAGCTGGACTTCGGCGACGCGCCCCAGGTACGCCCGCTGGTGGTGGCCACGCGCAGGTGACCGTCCCATTCGGACATCGCGTACTGGTTGATCAGCCACCCCTGCACCGAGCCGGCGCCGACGTACACCGGGCGGCCGGACTGCGAGATGTCGAAGCGGTAGATCTCGGTGACCTCGTCCTCCGGCTTGGGCTCCCTGTCGCTCTGCTGGAGCCGGGGCATCACCCGCCACCGCTGGTCGTTGGCGACGTAGAGGCTGGCGCCGTTGCTGTACACGGTGTCGCCATCGGCGACCACGCCGACCGGGTCGCCGTCGCCGAGGCTGTCCGTGCCGAGGTCGAAGCTGAGCACGGTGACCATCGAGGTGCCGGAGTACGTGGCCGGGCGCGAGTAGCGATCGCAGCCGACCAGGCCCTTCGAGGTCTTACCGCCGGTGGTGACCGTGTACCTCGGGAACCAGTCCTCCGCCGTCGCCTTGTCGATGACCCGCTGGTTGGCGATCAGCCGCTGCTTGTCGGTGCCGTGCTCCCGGTACGGGAATTCGAGACGCGGGGACGAGCGCACCACGACCCGGGCAGTCCCGCCGATCTGGCGCGCGTCCACCAGACCGCCGTCCAGCTCGTAGTCACTGATTTTCTTGGGTGCACCGGAAAGGTTCACGAGCAGGAGCCGCGCACCCGAGGTGCCGGCCGGGCCAGCGACATCCGCGCGGCTGGCATACCCGCCGCCGCGGATCAGCACCAGCGCACGGTCGCCGTGCAGCAGCAGTGTGCCGTCGCCCCAGCGCACCTGATCGCGGTCGCCGCTGGTGGCCAGGTCGAGCTCACCGGTGAGCTTGCGGGAGGCAGCGTCGACCACGCGCAGGACGCCCTGCTGGATCGTCACGATCCGCCGCCCGTCGGTCTTGACCAGGTCCGGCTCGTCGACGCCGGCCTCATGAGTGTTGGTACCGGAGTAGCTGGGTGCCTTGTTCACCGCGCTCGATCCGGCGGCGGTGTCCTGCGCGGCAGCCCGCTCGGCGAGGGGTACGGCACCGCCACCGAAGCCGTACGGCCCCACGTACTCCTTGGCCGCCTTCTTCATCCGCTCCAGGCCGTCGGCGCAGGAGTCAAAGGCGACGAGCTTGAACTGCCCAGCGGGCACGACAGGGTCGCGCGGAGCGGGCGGGCTCGCTGGGTCCCCTGAGGACGTACACCCGGCGAGGGCGACAAGCAGCGCGAGCGGCACGCCCGCGGCGACCGCGAGTCTCGGTGTCATGCCGACTTTGACGCCGCGTTCGCGGGAGCCGTTCCCAGCGACTCGGCGCGCGTCAGCTCGGCGCGGCAACCACCGTGGGGGAGTCGACAAGCCGGGAGAGGACGATCGTGCTGCGGGTCGAGGTCACGAACGGCTGGGCGCGCAGCCGCTCCAGCGCGTCCTCCAGGTGCGCGATGTCCGCCGCCCGCAGGTGGACCATCGCGTCCGCCTCACCGGACACCGTGTACGCGCCGACCACCTCGGGGAGGCGCCGCACGGCGGATCCGATCTGGGCCGGCGTGGTGCGCCCGGCGCAGAAGAGCTCCACGAACGCCTCGGTGGTCCAACCCACCGCGGCCGGGTCGATGACCGCCGTGAATCCCCGGATCACGCCGGCCGCGCGGAGCCGGTCGACCCGCCGCTTGACCGCCGGGGCGGAGAGGGAGACACGAGCGCCGATGTCGGCGTACGAGGCGCGAGCATCGGCGACAAGGGACGCAATGATTCGCTGGTCTACGTCGTCGATCTGCAACGTTCCGCCTCTCCGACGCATGACTTTCGGCTGTCACCAAAACATGCAGCGTACCTACTCTTTGTGCGTGAGCCAGCAGCGCATGCCGCGAAACCGGACATATCTCATGTGCCCACCCGAGCACTACGAGGTGTCGTACGCGATCAACCCGTGGATGGACACCGCCACCCCGGTCGACACCGAACTCGCGCTCAAGCAGTGGGAGCGGCTTCGGGAGACCCTGAGCGGCCTCGGGCACAAGGTGCACGTGCTCGCGTCTGAGCCATTCCTGCCCGACATGGTGTACGCGGCGAACGGCGCCTTCACGGTCGACGGCGTCGCCTATGGGGCCCGCTTCAAGTACGCCCAGCGCACCGCCGAGGCGACCGCGCACCGGGCGTTCTACGAGGCCGGCGGATGGGAGTTCCGCTCGCCCACCCAGACAAACGAGGGCGAGGGCGACTTCGCGTACCTGCCAGCGGCGTACGGCGGCCTGATCCTCGCCGGGTACGGCTTCCGCACCGAGCCGGCGGCGCACGCCGAGGCGCAGGACGTCCTCGGCCGCCCGGTGGTCTCGCTGCGCCTTGTCGACCCGCGCTTCTACCACCTCGACACCGCCCTGGCCGCGCTGGACGACCGTAGCGTGACGTACTTTCCGGCTGCTTTCTCGACGGCGTCCCAGCGGGTGCTGCGCCAACTCTTCCCGGACGCGGTGCTGGCCGACGAGGCGGACGCGCACGCGTTCGGGCTCAACCTGGTCAGCGACGGTCGCAACGTCGTACTCAACAGTGAGGCCACCGGCATGGCCCGCAAGGTCGAGGCGGCCGGCTACACACCGGTACTTGTCGAGCTCTCCGAGCTGAAGAAGGGCGGCGGCAGCGTCAAGTGCTGCGTCGCCGAGCTCCGGCCCTGAGCTTTTCGCGGGGGCTGCCCTCGGGCGGCCCCCGCGACCTCGGCTAGCCGAGTGTGGCCAGCTCGCTCAGCAGTACGTTCGACAGGACCTGGCCGTCGAGCCGCACCTCGCGCAGGTACCACTTCTGCTGCGGCGTACGCGGCTGGTTGAACTGCCAGGTGCCGCGCGGGCTGTCGACCTGGCCGACCCGGCCGAGCATCAGGTTGATCTGCTGCGCGGTCGGGCTCCCGCCGCACAGCCGGATCGCCCGGTCGAGCACCTGCGCCGCGTCGTACGACGCCATGGCGGACGCCGAGGGCAGCAGGTCGTGCTCGCGCTGGTACGCCGTGGCGAAGAGGCGGTTGGCCGCGTTGTTGAGGTCGGCCGAGTAGTTCATCGCGGTGAAGATGCCCTCGGCATCCTCACCCATGTCCTGGAGCGCGGTGCCCTCGGTAAACCCGCCGGGCGCGTAGATCTTGGCGTTCAGCCCCTCGGACCGGTACTCCTTCACGAACTCGACCGCCGCGGGGCCGGTGTAGAACGCATACACCACGTCGGCGTCGCTCGACTTCAGCTCGTCCAGCGTCGGCAGGAAGAAGTCCTTGTCGGGCGCGACCGCCGCGTCGGTCCAGAGCGTCTGGATCAGCCGCGCGTCCGTGGCGCCGAACGCCTGCCGGAACTTGTCGACCGCGTCCCGGCCGGTGTCGTCGGTGGGTGCCACCACGGCCACCCGCTGGCTCCGGGGTACGACGCCGGTGAGGTAGCCACCCAGTGCCTGGCTCGGGTCACTGTCGACGAACGAGGCGGACCAGATGTAGAGCACGCCCTGGAGGCTGCCGGGCACGCCGTTGGTGGCGAGGAGGGGGACGGTGGCGCCCTCGATCGTGTCCCGCACGCTGGGGAGCGCGGCCGATCCGGCCACGCCGGTGAGCGCGAGCACGCTCTGCTGGAGGAGGTTGTCGACAGCGGTCTTGAGGCCCTGGGCTTCGTCAGCCGTCACCAACTGGACGGGGTGGCCGCCAAGCCGGTTCTGGTTGAGCTGGAGGTAGAGCTGGAAGCCGTGGACGAGGTCGTCGCCGATCACCTTGAGCGGGCCGGTCAGCGGCGCCACCAGCCCGATCCGGACGGGGTCGTCGCTCAGCTGCGGCTCGCTGTCGGCGCTGTCCTCGGAGCCGCACGCGGCGGCGACGCCGGCCGCGCCGAGCGCCGCGAGGAGTTTCAGCGCCTGCCGGCGGTCTATCTGGGGCACGGTCACCCTTTCCCATGGTCGGGGGCCGGATCGCGGCCCACTCGGCTGTCTACCCGGTTCGCGACGCTGCGTCAATGAACCTTTTTCAACCCGGGACCCAGAGCACGCACCGGCCGAGGCAGGTTGATCATGGGTGCATTGACTGCAATGCGTTCTTTACGACCGGCCAGGCGCTCGACTGCGGGTCGATGAGGGCGAAATGCTCGGTATCGGGTAGCTCGATGAGTGAAACATTGCCGCCGCCGGCGCGGGCGTTCGCTGTGTACTTGCGGCTGATCTCCACGGGCACATGACGGTCCTGTAGGCCGTGAATAATCACGCTGCGTACACCGGGTGGTGTACGAGAGGAAGGATCGGCTTCCGCGTACCGGTCCGGCACCTCGCTCGGGCCGCCGCCGAGCAGCGCCTCCACCGCGCCGCGGTCGAGGTCGAGCCGATGCGCCTCGGCCAGGTCGGCGACCGGTGCGAGGGCCACGACACCCAGGACGGGCGTGGGCGCGGTCAGCGCGTACCAGAGCGCCAGATGGCCGCCGGCCGAGTGGCCGAGCAGCAGCGGCGGTGCCCACGCCAGGCCCAACAGTTGCGGCACCGCCGTCACGCCGGCCACCACATCGGCGAAGGTGCCCGGCCAGCCGCCACCCGGCTGTCCGGTCCGGCGGTACTCGAGCTGTGCCACGGGGTAACCCGAAGCGGCCAGGTCGGCGGCGAGCGGCGCCGTGTGTGATCGATCCCACTCCGCCCGCCAGAAGCCGCCGTGGACCACGATGACCAGGGGCCGGGCCTTGGCACCCGGGGGCGGCATCCGCACGTCCGCGATCTGGTCGGGGTGGTCGCCGTACCGCACGGTGGTGTCCGGCGGAGGGGTCGGGCGGTGGAGTACGCCGCGGGGGTCGCTGGGCATGCCGAGACGCTATCCCGGGCACTTCCCCCACCGGTGCCCGCCTGCCTCGGGCCCTGCGCGAAGATGGACGGCATGACCGAAGCAGCCCGTAACCCGGAAGAGGCTGGCCCGGGGACCGTCGTGGTGGTGGGTCCGGACGGACGTCCGCTAGGCACCGTCGACACCGACACACAGGCCGATGGCGAAGACCCGTCGCGCCTGATCGAGCAGCCGGCGAAGGTCATGCGCATCGGCAGCATGATCAAGCAGCTGCTCGAAGAGGTGAAGGCGGCACCCCTCGACGAGGCCAGCCGCAGCCGGCTCCGCGAGATCCACAAGCGTTCGATCACCGAGCTTGAGGACGGCCTGGCGCCCGAGCTGCGCGAGGAGCTGGAGCGGCTGTCGCTGCCGTTCGAAGACGGCGTGACGCCCAGCGAGGGAGAGCTGCGGGTCGCTCAGGCCCAACTGGTCGGCTGGCTGGAAGGGCTCTTCCACGGCATCCAGGCCGCGCTGGTGGCCCAGCAGATGGCCGCCCGGCTCCAGCTGGAGCAGATGCGCGGCGGCGGTCGACCCGCACTGCCCGCGGTGCCCGGTGGCCTGATGCCTGGCATGCCCGGCGGCGGCCAGCAGCCCCAGCAGCAGGGCGAAGGCAACCGCACCGGCCAGTACCTATAGGTCCCTCTAGGTCTCCAGCTCGAAGAGCTTTTCGAGGTACGCGGCGACGCCATCCTCGTCGTTCGACAGCGTCACGTCGTCGGCGATCTCCCGTACGGCGGGGTGGGCGTTCGCCACGGCGACCGCGCGTCCGGCCCAGGTCAGCATCGGCACGTCGTTGGGCATGTCGCCGAACGCCACGACCTCGGCCGGATCGATGCCGCGCTGCTCGCAAAACCAGGCCAGGCCGGCCGCCTTCGTCACGCCGGCCGCGGAGATCTCGATGAGACCGCTGTACGACGAGTGGGTCGCCTCGGCCAGCCCGCTGATCGCTGCGGCGACGATCTGTACGAACACGTCCGGGTCACGCCGCCCGGCCCGCACCAGCAGCTTCACCGCCGGTACCGAGGCCACCTCCTCGGGTGTGAGGAGCATCCGGATCGCCGGCTCGGGCTCCCACAGCACCGGCCACTCGGCGTCGTGGCGGAACTGCCGCCCGTCTTCCACCTCGACGGCGAACATCGCGCCGGGCACCTCGGCCCGCAGCCGCCGGGTCACCTCGGCGAGCAGATCAGGGGCGAGTGGATCGGCGCGCAGGACGCGATCGGCGGCCGGGTCGTAGACCACCGCACCGTTGGCGCAGACCGCCGGGAGCGGCTCGTGCAGCTGGTCGTACACCTGGTGGAGCCACCGCACCGGACGGCCGGTGACCAGCACGACCACCGTGCCTCGCGCGGCGATCCGGGCCAGCACCCCCGCGGTGCGCGGGCTGAGCGAGCGGTCCTGACGCACCAGCGTCCCGTCGAGGTCGGTGGCGACCAGACGCGGCAACTCTCCCATCAGCGGGACAGTAGTCGATCGAGGTAGACCGCTACGCCGTCGTCGTCGTTCCGCAAGGTCACCTCGTCGGCCAGGCGGCGGACCGTCGGGTGGGCGTTGGAGACCGCGACCCGGCCCCAGCCGGCCCACTCGAACATCGGCACATCGTTGGGCATGTCGCCGAAGACCAGCACCTCGGCCGGGTCGACACCGAGCAGGTCGGCCACCACCGAGAGGCCGGTGGCCTTGTCGACGCCGGGCGCGCAGATCTCCACGAAGCCGAGGCCGGCCTGCGTCACGGACGCCTGGTCCGGCCGCATGACCTCGCGGGCGGTAGCCAGGAGCGTGTCGACGTCGTGGTTTGCGGTCCGCGCGAACGCCTTGATCACGTCGCCGCTCAGGCAGTCGGCGCGGGTCCGCTCCTCGAACCGGTCGGGGTAGCGCCAGGCGGGGTCGAAGTCGCCCCACAGCGGCGAGTCCGGGCCGTCGAGCGCCTCCACCATCACGGTCAGCGGCCCGACCCTCGCCTCGAGCTCCGTGATCAGCTTGGCCAGCACCGCGCCGGAGAGACGCTCGTCACGCAGCACCACCGGGCCGGCCGGATCGGTCTGGTCGATCACCCGACCACCGCCGGCCATCACCAGGTAGTCGGCCGCCCGGATGTCGTTACGAGTCAGCTCGGCGAGCCGCGGTCCGCGCCCCGTCGCACCCACGATCGGAATGCCGGCCGCCCGGACCCGGTCGAGCACCTGATGGGTGAACTCGGACACGGTGTCATCGCTGCGCACCAGCGTGCCGTCGAGGTCAGTGGCGATGAGCTTTGGCAGTCCCGGGCGGGGCATGGTCCCTCCTCACCCGGCCGGACCAGGGCAGCGAGTCCGCTCCAGCACCGGCGGGGGAGCAACCGTACCTCACGGACCGCGACTCAACCATGACTTCCGTGCGACGCGACGATGTACAAGGTCAGGCGTTAGGTCGATCACCACGCGCGACCGGTTCGAGTACGTCGCGGCCGCCCAGGAAGGGCTGAAGGGCCTTGGGCACACGCACCGAGCCGTCCGGCTGCTGGTGGTTTTCCAGGATCGGGATGAGCCAGCGGGTCGTCGCGAGCGTGCCGTTGAGCGTCGCGGCGGTCTGGGTCTTGCCCTCCGCGTCGCGGTAGCGGACGCCGAGCCGGCGGGCCTGGAACGTGGTGCAGTTGGACGTGGAGGTCACCTCGCGGTAGCGGCCCTGCGACGGCACCCACGCCTCGCAGTCGTACTTGCGCGCCGCGCTCGTGCCCAGGTCGCCGGCGGCCACGTCGATCACGCGGTAGGGCACCTCGACCTTGGCCAGCATCTCCTCCTGCCAGGCCAGCAGCCGCAGGTGCTCGTCGTGCGCCTCCTCCGGCCGGCAGTAGGTGAACATCTCCACCTTGTCGAACTGGTGCACGCGCAGGATCCCGCGCACGTCCTTGCCGTGCGATCCGGCCTCCCGGCGGAAGCAGGTCGACCACCCCGCGTACCGGACGGGGTGCTCAAGGTCGAGGATCTCGCCCGAGTGGTACGCCGCCAGCGGCGCCTCGCTCGTGCCGACCAGGAAGAGGTCGTCGGCCTCGAGCCGGTAGACCTCGCTGGCGTGGGCGCCGAGAAAGCCGGTGCCCTCCATCGACTCCGGCTTGAGCAGCACGGGCGGGATCGCCGGCGTCAAGCCGTACTCCACCGCCTGGGCGATCGCCATCTGGAGCAGGCCGAGCTCCAGCAGCGCGCCCACGCCGGTGAGGAAGTAGAAGCGGCTGCCGGAGACCTTGGCGCCGCGTTCCATATCGATCGCGCGTAGCCCCTCGCCCAGCTCCAGGTGGTCGCGCGGGCTGTCGATGTCGGGCTTCTGGCCGACCTCGCGCAGCACCACGAAGTCGTCCTCGCCGCCGGGCGGCGCGCCCTCCTCCACGAGGTTGGGCACGGCCAACTGCGCCATACGCAGCGCCGTCTCGGCCCGGCTGGCGGCCGTCTCGGCCACCTTCACCTCGGCCGAGAGCTCCTTGGTACGGGCCAGCAGCGCGGTCTTCTCATCGCCCTTGGCCTGGGAGACCTGCTTGCCTAGCACCTTCTGCTCGGCGCGCAGCGTCTCGAAGGCCTGCACCGCCGCGCGGCGCTCCTCGTCGGCGCGCAGCAGCTCGTCGACCACGGACTCGGACTCGCCACGGACACGCTGGCTGGCACGGACGGCGTCGGGATCGTCGCGAAGCAGGCGGAGGTCAATCACGAAATATAAGCCTACGTGCTTGGAGCATCCCGTTTTCCGTCGGGCGCGGCCGCCCTTGCATCCGTCATCGGGACGAAAGGTGCGGTGGGCGCGACGGTGAGGTCGGCCGGCGGCGGGAGGTCGCTGTCGAGGTCCTCCGCCTCCTGCCCAGCGCGGGGTCGCCGCCACGGCCAGTCCACCGGGTCGGCCGCCTCAGCCTGCGGCGCGGGCTCGTAGCCGGCGCCCGCCGCGGCTGGCTGTGCGGGCGGTGTTGGCATGAGGCGGCCGGACAGGTACAGGGCGATAGCGAACCCGGCGATGCCGACGAACGCCATGGTCACCCGCGCCCATACGTCAGCTCGTAGGCCGGGCCCTGTGACCCGATGAAGAAGTCGGCCGCCGCGAGGGCCGCGCTGTTTTCGTCGAGCCAGACGACCATGCTGATCAGGACCGCGCCCGAGATGCCCGCGGCGGTCAGGCCGAGAATCCGCAGCTGGTCGCGCATTGCCGGGCGACCAAAGAGGATCAGGCTCGTGCACGCCACGAGCAGGAAGATCCCGATGAGGTACCCGGCTGCGTAGCCGCCAAGGTCGGGAAGGCTGGCGGTGGTCGGCTGTGGTACGGGTCCGAAGAGGTCCGACGGGGTGAAGGTGGTGGTCTGCCACTCGCCGATCAGCGAGGCGAAGATGGCGACCGCACTCAGGCCGGCGATGACCGGCACGAGCCGCCAGTCTCGCCGCACGGCCGTGAGGACCTGCGCGGCCCGTGGACGCTTGGCGGCCGGCTCGTCGTCGCCGAACTCCACGACCGCCGGCTCGTCGAGCCGCGCGCCGATATCCGCCTGTGGCTCCTGCGACATGGCTACAGGCTCTCTTTTTCCAACGTGCTCAGCAGTACCACCCGAGCTTCCGCGTAGCGGGCGCCGCCCGCCACATGAACGAGCTTGTGCTGGTAGATGACGGGCTCACCGTCGTCGGCCTCCTCGACTCGCCAGTACTCCGGGATACCAGCATCCGCATACACCGCAGGCTTGTTAACCCGGTCCGCAGCCCGCGAGTCGGGCGAGACCACCTCGACGACCAGCTCGAACTCCCGTGCCGGGTGGTAAGCGACCTGCGGCGCGGGCGGGTCGCGCAGCACCCCGACATCGCAGTCGTAGATTTCGCCCGGTCCAATGACGATGCCCGCTTCGTGATAGGCGTTCATGCCCTGCGACCTAAGGAGATTCATGACACGAAACTCCGCGTCCGAATGCCACGCCCGCATCGCTGCTGCTGACACGATCAGCCTTCCCTCACTTACCTCGTACCGATAGTCGCGGGGAAGGCTCAACAGCATCTCCGGTGTCCACTCCACAGTCACCGGCAGCTCGATCGTCCGCATCGCGCACCTCTCCTGAGCTAGCCCTCACCCAGGATAGGCATCAGTTTCGCTGGGTGCGGACTGACAACAGGGCAGCGCCGAGTGCCAACATCAGCGGTGCTGCGATGCCGTACCCCACGCCGGGCCCGCGTGTCGCGCGGACGTCGACCATCGCGATCCCGCTCATGACCGTGTCCACTGAGGCGCCTGCCGCCCGCGCTCCGACCAGGCTGGCGAGAAACATGCTGGCCACGCCGACCGCGAGCGCGGCCACCCCGGCGCCCCGGGCCGCGCTGCCGGTGGCCGCCGCCGCGCCCGCGACCAGGCCGAGTACCCCGAAGAGGGCGAGCACGTACCACCAGCCGAGCTCCAGTTGGAAGACGGCGATACCACCAGAGTGGTCGAGGTCAGCGCCATCGACGGGTACGTCCACCGCGAGACGGTAGTGCGCCCAGGGGACCGCGAGCGCCAGCAACGCAAGCACGAACCCGGCCACCACAAGGGCGCAGCCAGCTACCAACGCCACCTTCCGGGTCATAGCGGGATCGTCGCATCGCGGTGCTGATTGGGCTAGCGTCGGGCTCATGCCTATCCGCACCGCAGCTGCCCGCTGGCAGGGCAATCTCACCGAGGGTTCCGGCACCATCCGCACTGGTAAGGGCGGATACGAGGGGAACTATTCATTCAAGTCCCGCTTCGAAGAGGGCGAGGGGACCAACCCCGAGGAGCTCCTCGGCGCCGCCCATGCCGGCTGCTTCTCGATGGCCTTCTCGAAGGGCCTCGCCGACGCCGGTTTCACGCCGGACTCGGTCGAGACCACGGCTAAGGTCCACCTGGACAAGACCGACGCCGGGTTCACCGTCACCCGCATCGACCTCGAGACGGTCGGCCAGGTGCCGGGCATCGACGAGGCCGAGTTCCTGAAGATCGCCGAAGGCGCCAAGGCAAACTGCCCCATCTCCCGGGTGCTCTCGCCCGGCGCCGAGATCACGCTCAACGCCCAGCTGGCCTGATCCCTCCGTCTTCCCCGACGGCGCCGGCTCTCCGGCGCCGTCGGTTCTCTCTGCCGTTCGGGCAGAATGGGTCACGTGCCCGTCGAGATGAGCCGGCAGCGGTTCGAGGAGCTAGTCAGCGAGGCCCTCGACGAGGTGCCCGAAGAGCTGCTCGGCCTGATGAGCAACGTAGTGATCCTGGTCGAGGACGACCCGCCGCCGGGCGAGCGGGAGCTGCTCGGGGTGTACGAGGGGTACGCGCTCACCCGCCGCGGCTGGGACTACGGCGGTGTGCTGCCCGACCGGATCACCATCTACCGCAACCCGACGCTGCGCATCTGCGACACAGAGGACGATGTGGTCGAAGAGGTCGCGGTCACGGTGGTGCACGAGATCGCCCACCACTTCGGTATCGATGACGAACGGCTGCACGAGCTGGGTTGGGGCTGAACGGCCGAGATCCACTATTGCCCGCGCGGCTTACCCTCCGAGACATGCGTAGCGCGTTGTTCTCGGCGGAGAACCTCGAGAAGGAGTCGGCGCAGCCCGGTATGCGGCTGCAGAACTCCAAGATGTTGAAGATAGAGCTCAATGGCGAGTGCATGGCTCGCGTCGGCGCCATGGTCGCCTACCAGGGCCAGGTCCAGTTCCAGGCGCTCGGCTCCGGCGGCATCGGCAAGTTTCTCAAGCAGAAGCTGACCGGTGAGGGTGTCCCGCTGATGAAGATGACCGGTCGCGGCGACGTCTTCCTCGCCGACCTCGCGTCGGACGTGCACCTCATCGACCTGGAGCCCGGCGACGCCCTGTCTATCAACGGCTCCAGCGTGCTGGCCTTCGACTCGACGCTCCAGTACGACATCCGGATGGTGCAGGGCATGGGCATGCTCTCCGCCGCCGGCCTGTTCAACTGCGTCTTCACCGGCCAGGGGCGGATCGCGGTGACCACAAAGGGCACCCCGGTCGTGCTCAACGTCGACCAGCCCACGTTCGTCGACCCGCAGGCCGCTGTGTGCTGGTCGGCCAACCTCCAGACCGGCTACCACCGGGCCGAGCAGATGGGCCTTGGCACGCTGTTGGGGCGGCGGACGGGTGAGGCGTTCACGATGAGCTTCGCCGGCCAGGGCTTCGTCGTCGTGCAGCCGTCCGAGGAGCCGCCGGTGCAGGGCAGTGGCCAGCAGCAGAGCAGCGGCGGCCTGGGCGGCCTGCTCGGCGGCTAGCCCGAAGGCGGCCCGCTAGCCCGAAGCGGCCCGGCCAGCGGAGCGGCGGCCCGCTGGCCGAATAAAGCGGCCGGCTAGCTCAGCTCGCCCGCGCGGATGCGTGCCAGCCATGCCGCCGCATCGGCATAGTCCACATCGGAGAGACCGGCTGGCGCGGGGACCGGCCGGTCGTCCTCGACGGCGCGGTGTCGTGGGTACGAGCCGAGGAAGCGGACGTCGGCGCAGACCCGGTGCAGCCCCTGCAGCGCCTCGCCGAGCCGGTCGTCCGAGACGTGCCCGGTGCAGTCGAGGAAGAACGCATACCGCCCGAGCCGCTCGCCCGTGGGCCGGGACTCGATGCGGGTGAGGTTGATCCCCCGCACGGCGAGCTCCATGAGCACGGCGAGCAGCGCGCCCACCCGGTCGTGCGAGATGAAGACGGCCAGCGACGTCACGTCGTCGCCGGTCGGTGCGGACAGTGCCGATGGCCGGGACACCAGCACGAAGCGGGTGACCGCGTCCGGGTGGTCGGAGATCTTCTCCGCGAGCACGGCCAGCCGGTAGCGATCGGCGCCGATGGGCGCGCAGATCGACGCGTCGTACTCACCCTCGGCGGCGGCGATGGCGGCGGCCGAGTTGGACAGGACGTCGACCACGGTGGCATCGGGCAGGTGCGTGCGCAGCCAGCCCCGGCACTGGGCGGAGGCCTGCGGGTGGGCGGCGACCGTGCGGATCCGGTCGAACGCCACCGGCTCGCGCGCGCCGAGCACGAACTCGACCGGGATCACGACCTCACGGGTGATCACGAGCGGCGCCCCGTCGATCAGCTCGTCGAGCGTGACGCCCACCGCGCCGCCGACGGAGTTTTCCAGCGGCACGAGCGCCGCGTCTGCCTCGCCGGCCCGGATCGCGTCGAGCGCCTCTGGGACGCTGCGCGCCGCCGTACGGATACCGCGCACGGCCGCGGGCAGCGTGAGCAGCGCCTGCTCGGTGAACGTGGCCTCGGGACCGAGGAACATGAAGTGGGTGGGTGGCACGCCGGGCATGCCCCTCAGCCTAGACAGTGCCGGGGGCGGGTCCTGCCTCGCAGGCCACGGTGCGGATGCCGACCGGGGCACTGGTGCGTACCGGGATGTTGCAAACGTTGGTGCCCGCAGTGACGAGCGTCAGCGAGCCGGGCGCGCCCCGGGTCACCACCAGGAGCGGGTCGCGGTCGGGGACGACGATCACGCTGTACTGCCAGCTGCCGGCACAGAGCGGGGTGTCCGAACGGACCTCGGCCGTCTCGCCCCGGGGCAGCATGCCCGAGGTGTTTCGGAGCAGCGCCATCACCTGTGTGGCGCTCGGCTGGCCATGGCACAGCACCGCGGTGGTCTCGCCGAACGTCGGCGTCGCGCTCGGCCCGCCAGTCGGCGGCAGGTCGGAGGCGACCGGCGGAGGGGAGTCGGTGGGCGGCGCCGTCTTCGGCGAAGGGACCACGCTGCCAGGCGGGTCACGCAGCTCGGGTGGGAGGCCACAACCCGAGGCCAGGGCGGCGACCGCGAACGCGGCGGCACCGGCACGCACGGCGGCGGTGATCACGGCGGCACCGCTACGCGCGGCGCGGGCATGGGCAGGCACGCGGCTCCTCGAACATCAACGGGCGTCGTTGGACGGCCGGAGCGGCCACGGTCCATAGTAGGGGGATACGGCCGTTAAATGGCGATCGCGGGTGTGTCTCACACTGCGCAGAAGAACGTCAGCGACCCCGACACCTCGCCGCCGTCGTGCAACGGAGTGGCGATCGCATCGACGGTGGCCGCCTCGTCCTCGCGCGCTGCCTGGACCCGCAGGAGGCCCCGCGCCAGCCGACCGGACGAGATGGCGAGCATCGGCGGGATCTTTTCGATCTCGGTGTCGGGCAGCTCGATGCGCGCCTGGGTGAAGTCGACAAGGTGGAGCACGCCCTCGAACAGGCTCTCCCCCACGACGTCGACCGGGCTGCCCAGGCCGAGCAGCTGGCAGGCCGACTCGGAGATCGCGACGATCGCCATCTCGGGGTCGATCAGCATGCACGGCTCGGCGGCCGCGGCGACGGTGGGCGCCCAGAGCTCAAGGCTGCCAAGCTGCTCCGGCTGTATTGTCGCGCGGGCTTCCGGCACGAACGCTTCCGAAATGGAGAGTTCGACGTGCGCCACTCCGCGCCTCCAATACGCTCCGCCGGCCCACCGCTACGCTAACCGGTCTCGGCACTCAACGCCGACCCGATCCTTCCGGCGGGTTTGTCCGGTACGGCTGGCTGGGACGCTACCGGCGGGAGCCCTTCTTGTCAGCGGCCGTTCGGCCCTCCTCGTACCACCGGTAGTTGGCCGCCGACCGGTACGGAGCGTTTAGCCAGGTGGACGGGTGACGAGCGACCCGGGAAAGCTTTTCCGCCGTGGCGGGTGTGATCTTCTGCCCACCGGCCACGAGCAGGCGGTCGAGCTCCCGGTGGGTCGCCACGAGGCAGTCCTTGGGCAGCCCGTACACACTGATCTGGCCCGAACCCACGAAGGTCAGCACGGGGGTGACCGGCACGGTCATGCCGACCGCGGCTGTGAGGGCCTTGCTCGCACGCTTGGCGTCGCGCCGCGCCTCGGCGAAGTAGGCCGGGCGCTTGCCGTTGATCTGCACCACGTCTCCGGCGATCATCACGCGGGCGCGACCGTGGTCGGCGACGGTGACGGCGAAGATGCCGCTCGGGCCGATCGCCAGGAAGCCGGCGCGCTCGTCGCGCGCCCGTCCCTCGACGTCGAGGACGACGGGCGCGTCATTCCGCGGCCAGTCGACGACGTGCCATGCGGGGCCGAGGTGGTCGAGGCGGGTGAGAGCGCGGGCACCCGCGGCCTCCACACGCCGCGCGTCGCGCTCGGCGCGCCGCCTGCGGGCCCACTCAAGGGCGGTTGGTCGAACCGCTTCGAGCATCGCTGACTGGTCGTCGCTCGTCGGGCCCTGGCCAGCGGGGGGTAGCGCCCGCTGCGGGGGACAGCACGACGCGCGGGGAAGACGGTCATCGCGGACCTCCGGCAAAAGGTCTCTCTAGTTGTGGTTTCACTACCGTACGTGGTTGAGCGGGTACTCAAGAAGGAGTGACCGGGAGATGAGTGGGGATGAATGCCGCATTCACGACCCGCCTCTTTTGTCAGATGGTGCTACCTGACTGACTACGCTGACCATTGTGGCCCATTACGTGGACAGTGAGGTTGGAAGACTCGTCACAGTGCTCCTCCACCGTCCGGGGCCTGAGCTGGCCCGGCTGACCCCGCGAAACAACGACTCGCTGCTCTTCGACGCGATCCCCTGGGTGGGCCGGGCGCAGGAAGAACACGACGCCTTCGCGGGCGCCCTGCGCGATCGGGGAGTCGAGGTCCTCTACCTGAGCACGCTGCTTGCCGAGACGCTCGCGATCGACGAGGCGCGGGCCGAGCTGACCGGCTTGGTACTCGCCGACGCGCGGCTGGGCGACACCCTGCGCCGGCGGGTGGCCGACCACCTGAGCTACCTGGACCCGGCGGGACTGTCCGGTGTGCTCATCGCCGGGCTCGCCCACGAGGAGCTGCGCGGCCGCACCGGAGGGCTGGTCTACACCCTCATGGACACGCACGAGTTCATCATCGACCCGCTGCCCAACCTGCTCTTCACCCGCGACTCGTCGGCGTGGGTACAGGACCGGGCCGCGGTGACCAGCCTCGCCATGCCGGCCCGGCGGCGGGAGACCACGCTGCTGCACACGATCTACCGGCACCATCCGCGCTTCGCCGGTACCCAACTCCTGTACGAGCCGGCCCTCGAACCCATCGAGGGTGGCGACGTCCTGCTCCTCGCGCCGGGGGTCGTGGCGGTCGGCGTGGGGGAGCGCACCACCCCGGCCGGTGCCGAGCGGCTGGCCCGGCAGATCTTCGCCGACGGGTTGGCGCACACGATCCTTGTCGTGCCGATCGCCCAGGAGCGGGCCACCATGCACCTCGACACGATCGTGACCATGGTCGACGTCGACGCCGTGCTGATGTACCCGAACGTGGCCGGCGCCCTCACCGCGTACACGGTGGTGGCCGGCGACGACGGCGAGCTACAGGTGGACGGGCCGGCACCGTTCCTGGCAGCGGCGGCCGACGCGATGGACCTCGACGCGCTCCGGGTCATCGACACCGGGCTCGACCCCGTGACCGCCGAGCGGGAGCAGTGGGACGACGGCAACAACACGTTGGCCATCCAGCCGCGCCTGTGCGTGGCCTACGAGCGCAACGTGGGTACAAACGCCCAGCTCGAACGCGCGGGCATCGAGGTGATCCCGATCCCCGGGTCCGAGCTGGGCTCCGGTCGCGGCGGCCCGCGGTGCATGTCCTGCCCGATCGTCCGCGAACCGCTGAGGCCCTAGCCGCACGGGGCTTAGCCAGCGGCTCAGCGCAGGGTCAGCTGGCGGCCCAGCAAGCCCTGCTTGGCGCGTCGAGCGGTCGCGTCGAGCGGGCTGTCGTCGGCGAGCACGTCGCTGTACCGCTTGGCGAAGTCGGCCAAGGGCGCTTCCCACTCCGCCGCCTCCGGGTCGCGGGGGATGTCCCACACCGGGACCAGCCGCCCGTGCGCGCGGAACATGCCGGCGAACTTCGTGTTTTCCCCCAGCAGCAGGTCGCCCGCCCCGGCGAGCCGGGCGAGGGCGTTGAGCGCGGCGTCCTCGTCGTCGGGCAGCACCCAGCGCACGTGCCCCTTCTCGGGGACCCGGCACCAGTACGCCGCCTTCGCCGCCGCCAAACGCACGGTCGGGTAGATCGAGGCGTTGGCCCGCTCCAGCGACGCCTTGACGTTGGGGTCGTCGGCGGCGTCGGCGTCCAGCCAGAACTCGAACGTGTCGTGCATGGTCACGTCGAGCGCGCCGTCGACCAGGATGTCCTGGAGACGGGGCCCCTCGCCGGGCAGGGCGGGCACGGCGACGGTGCCGCCCGGCTCGGTCTCCAGCGCGGAGAGCAGGGCGACGGCGAGATCGCGGGAGATGTCGCCGGACTGCACGTGGCGCTGGAGCCCGACGAAGACCCGGCCGTCCGGCTTGGTCATCGCCGGCCACGCCATCGGCAGCACCGTGGCCAGGGTGACGGACCGCTCGCCGTACTTCGTCACCAGCTCGGGGGTCAGCCGCAGGGGCGCTGACGCGGCCGGGACAAGCTCACGCAGCGCGATCCACTCGGCCTCGTCGGCCAAGCCCTCGAACGGACGGGGTACGAAGATGTCGCGCAGCTTCTGGCGCTTCGGCGCCGCCTCGGCGGAGTTCTTTCGACGCTTACTCACGGCGGTCCAGCCTAGGCTCTATGCGCGCGGCGCGGGGGCAAAGGCGCGGGCGGTCACGGACTTTCCCGCCGATCGTGGTCGAGGCTGCCGGACAGCTCGGCCCAGACGCTCTGCCCGAGACCGTCGCGGTCGACGCCCCACCGGTCGGAGAGGGCGGCGACGATGCTGAGCCCGCGCCCGTCGATGGCGTCCGCCGCGATCGCTCGGATCCGCGGCTGCTCCGTCGCGCCGCCGTCGGTGACCCGCACCTCGACCGTGTCGCGGTCGACCTCCTGGTCGGAGCCCGCCGGCCGCAGCCGCCAGGCCACTCGGACCACGCCGCCGGGCAGCGGGGTGGCGTGGCGCACGGCATTGCCGACCAACTCGGCCAGCACGGCGACGGCGTCTGCGAGGAGGGTGGGGTGGACCGCGTTACGAAGCTCGGTGGTGAGGCGTTGGCGGGCGATCCGCGCCCCGCGGGGATGGTGCGGGATGACTACACACCAGGCTCGCTCGGCCAGTGCCATCGAGACCACCATCGTGCCTCCTGCCCTCACCTATCCGCGCGGGAGTCGCACCTCTGCGACGGTACCGCCCCCTTCGCGGGGACGGAGGGACACCCACCCGTTTTGTCGCTCGACAATCCTTCTAACGAGATAGAGGCCCAAACCGGTCCCCGGATACCTCCTCCGGTCTCCCTGCTCGCCCTGCCAGAACCGATCGAACGCCCGCTCGACGTGCTCCGGTCGTACCCCGATGCCGCGATCGCTAACCCGGAAAACCACCGTGCGCTCCTCCGCCTCGGCGGTCACCTCCACAAAGGTGCCGGGATTCGAGTACTTCTCCGCGTTGGTCGCCAGCTCGGTGAGGACGGTGGTCATGCTCGCCCGGTCGCCATACGCCTTCGGGAGGTCGTCGGGAAGGTCGAGGGTGAGCCGCCGGCGCGAGTCCGCAGGGAGGGCGACGGCCGCCGTGCGCAGGGCATCCACGAGGTCGAACGGCGTGGGTGGGGCGCCGCCCACCTGACCGCCGTCGTTGGCCGCGGAGAGCAGGCGGTCGACGAGGCGGGCCAGCTCGCCGGCCCGCAGCCCGATCACGCGGGCGGCCTCCAGCCGGTCAAGCTCCGAGAGCGAATCCCAGTGATTACTGAGCGTATCCGCGTATCCCTTGATGACGGTCACCGGCGTACGAAGCTCGTGGCTGGTCACCGCGACGAAGAGATCGCGGTCGTGGTCGCGCCGGTATTGGTCAGTGGTGTCACGGAAGGTGACCACCCGTGACCCATACGTCCCCGGGAGCTCGCCCGCCGTGACCTTCAGCCAGCGGCCGTCGTCGAGCCGGTGATCGAGCACCTGGCCGGGGGTCGGCAGCGGGAACGGCAGCCGCTCGCCGAGCATCTTTTCCGCCGGGAAGCCGGTGACCTGCTCGGCGGTCGGATTCCACAGGCGGATGCGCAGGTCGCGGTCGACCACCGCGAGACCGTCGGCGAGCGCCGCGACCACCGGCCCGCTGCCGTGCACGGGTAGGCCGGCCTGGTCGCCGTAGAGGTGGGCGATGCAGCTGGCCAGGTAGGTCATCAGGGAGTGGTGCTCGGCGGTCGCGCCGCCCGCGGCATCGGCGAAATACGCATACAGGCTGCCGATCGTCGCGCCACTGATCTCCGCGCGCGCGTGCATCGCGCGGTGCAGGCCCCGGGCGCGCAGCTGGAGCGCGAAGCCGGCCTCGAACGCGGTGGCCGTCAGCTCGCTCGACTGCGCGCCGGCCAGCAGTCGCGCGTTTGCCGGGGAGCCCGGATTGACAGGGCGCCCCAGCGTCCAGTCGGTGGCCCCGCTCGCGGCGATGACCCGGCCGCCGGACGGCCCATACTCCACGAAGGTCATCCCGTCGGCGTGCAGCGCCCGCTGGCCGAGGCCGAGTAGGTCGCCCACCACAGGCAGGCCGGACACGCCTGACCTGGCCATCTCGACGACGGCAGCCTGGCCGACGATCAGAGCGGCGTAGTCAGGGCTCGGTGGCATGCCCCGAGTCTGCCCTGTGGGACTCCCGTTTCGCTATCACCGCGCTTTCTCTATCCCACACGGTGTCCGTCCCGGTTTCTGGAGATCTACAGCACGCGGGCCGGCTGTCCGCCCTCGCTGACCAGCTCACGGCCGGTGGCGGCCCAGTCCTGCATGCCGCCGTCCAAGTTGCTCACATTTTCCCAGCCGTTGCCGAGCAGGTAGGCCACCACCTGGCCGGAACGCCCGCCGGAGCGGCAGACGACGACGATGTCGCCGTCGGTGGGCAGCTCGGACAGGCGGGCGGGGATGTCCATCATGGGCACGTGGTGGGCGCCGGGTGCGTGGCCGGCCTCCCACTCGTCACGCTCGCGCACGTCGAGCAGGTAGGCGGTGGCGGGGATCTCCGCCGTGGTCACCGTGGGAATGTGAGGTCCGAACACAGGCCCCACTCTAACTACAGTTTGTTGATCCACTTGGGGTTGGCGTTGGCCCATTGGGGTACCTCCGCCCGCTTCAGGGCCGCGAAGAGGTCCGGGGCGGGGTCGTCCAGCAGCGCGTACGACGTGCCGCCGACCGTCTCCAGGTGGGCCGGGACCTGGAGGCCCACGAGGTCGTCGGCGCGCATGCCGTGCATCGCGAAGATCAGATCCTGGAGCGGTACCCCGTTGGTGTCCACGGTCAGCGACGACCCGACAGTCCGGATCAGCTGGTCCAGCTTGATCGGGTTGGTGACCATGCCGTTCTCGCCAACCTTCACCACGATGGCCTTGAGCAGCTGCTGCTGGTGCCGCTGCCGGTCGAAGTCGCCGCCCGGCAGGTCGTACCGCTGGCGGGCGTAGTCCAGCGCCAGCGCGCCGCTCATCTGGTGGCAGCCGAGGTCGAAGACATGGCCGGTGTGGATCGAGCGGGTCGGCGTGTCGACGCACATCGTCACGCCGCCGAGCAGGTCCACCACCCGCTGGAAGCCGGAGAAGTCGACGATGGCGGCGCCGTCGAAGCTGACGCCGGTGAGCCCGGTCAGGGTGGCGGAGAGCAGTTGCGTCCGCCCGTACGCGAACGCCGCATTGATCTTGTCGGTGCCGCGGCCCGGGATCTCCACGCGCAGGTCGCGCGGGATCGAGATCAGATACGCCTTGTCGTGCCCGGCGGGGATGTGTGCGATCACGATGGTGTCCGCCCGCTCCCCGTCCTCCGGGTCGTTCGCCCGCAGGTCAGTGCCGACCAGGAGGTAGTTGAGCGGCCCATCCGTGGCCGTAGCGCGCTGGCGGGCGGCGTCGTCGAGCAGCCGCTCCTGGGCGACCGAGCGCTCGTATCGCGATACGAGCACGCGCAGCCCCACGCTGCCCGCCACGGACATCAGCATGAGCGCGAGGCCGATACCGATGGCGAGCTTCGCCCAGCCGGGAGCCGGCGGCCGACCGGGTGGCCCCGGCGCCCCTGGTTCCCGCTCGATCGTCGACGTCGTCCCTCCCAGACCCGGCGGTGGCCGCTAAGCCCAGGCTAGGTCCGATTTACGGAGAGAGTGCCGATTTCAGCGAACGCCCGCACATCGCGCGCCCGGGTTTGGAGCCCGGGTCGGCCGCGGCGGCGGCCTCACCGCCAGCCGAGGTTTGGTCGTGAACCGCGCAGGGTGAGGCCGCGGGAGCGACGGTCTGGACCACCGCGGACATCGCGGTAGCTCATATCTCGATCTTGAAATTGATCTTCTAGGTCTTCGCGGTGAACTGCGGGTTGTTGAGCACGAACTCGGCGAGTCGGCCGTCGCGGACGGCCGCCAGCATCTGCAGAGACTCGTCGGTGAGCTGCTGGTAGTCGACGCCGCCGACCTTGACCGTATTGAACTTGCCGGCGTTGGTCTTGACGAGCACCAGGTCGTTGGCGGCTACGCCGCGCAGGGTGAAGACGAAGTCTTCGACCGGGATGCCCTGGGTGTCGAGCACGAACGCCTTGCCCGCCGCCTTGATGACGTCGTTGAGCTTGAGCGGGTTGGTGATCACGCCCTTGCTCGTCGCCTCCTTGGCGATGGCCTTGATGAGCTGCTGCTGGTGGCGCTGGCGGCCGTAGTCGCCGTCGGAAAGGCCCTTACGGATGCGGGCGTAGTCGAGGGCGAGCTCGGCGGACATCCGGCGGCACCCCTTCTCGTGCACGACCGGCTTGGCGCCCGGCGGCAGGTCCTGGATGCCGACGCCCTCCTTGTACCAGAGCTTGTAGATCTTGCCGGTCTTCTTGTCGATGCCCAGGTGGATCGACTCGGCGCGCTCGTCGACGCACATGTTGACGCCGCCCAGCGTCCTGACCACCTTCTCGAAGCCGGCGAAGTCGATGATCGCCGCGCCGTTGAACTTGATCCCGGTGATCGTGTGCACGGTCTGGGCGAGCGAGTCGACGCCGCGAGCCCGCTTCTCCAGCTCGGTGCCGGGACCCTGGTAGCCGTACGAGAAGGCGGCGTTGATCTTGTCGGTACCGCCGTTGAAGCCGGTCTTCGAATACGCCGGGATCTCCACCCGCCAGTCGCGGGGGATCGAGACCAGGTAGGCCTGGTCGTGCGAGGCGGGGATGTGCAGCACGACGATCGTGTCGGCCAGGACGGCCGTCTCGGAGCTGCCCTTGGGCCGGGCGTCGATGCCGACCAGCAGCATATTGACCGCGCCCTTGATGTCGTTGCCACCGGGCTGGCCGGCCGCGGCCGCGGCACCGCCGAGCAGGTTGGTGGTCTCGATGTTGGACGTGGCGTTGCCGATGATGACGCGGGCGCTGACGATCGCGGTGCCGCTACCCATCATGAGGACCGCGCCGAAGATGACCGCCAGGCGCGCCCAGAGCGGATCCCGCCGGCGCTTGCGCGGAGTGGTGACGTCCATCCCGGGGCGCCGCTGCCCGCGCTCCACCTGCATTCTGGGTCCGATCGCTGGGGGTCAGGTCCAGCCGGCAAGATACAGCCACTGGAGAGATTGAAGGTTAACAGCAGATGGCGTAGCCGGAAAGTTCCGGCTACGCCACCGACGGTTGTCGATCAACTACCCTGCTTGGGTGGCGGCGACACGTTGGCCGCCGCCCATTCCGCCATCTTGTCAGCGGACATCGCCTCGTACAGGGCCAGGGCCTTCTCCCTGTCGGAGACCACCACCGACTCGCCGTTGATGGTCTCGCTGCCCTTGTGCGGGCTGGTGAAGAACTGGAGGTTTTCGCCGCGCAGGCTGCGGAACTGGAGGGCCATGTCGACCAACGAGAAGTCCTGGTCCACGGTCACCGCGTCGGTCGTCGCCTTGAGGAACGAGTTGAGCTTCTTCGGGTTGGTCAGCGTGCCCGTGCTCGCCGCCTTGTCCATCAGCGCCTTCAGGAACTCCTGCTGGTGCCGTACCCGGGCGAAGTCGCCGTCCGGGAACTGCTTGCGCTGGCGGACCCAGTCGAGGGCCTGGTCGCCGTTCATGTGCCGCACGCCCTTGTGGAAGGTGCGGTACGGCTTGTGGATCGAGGTGACGGTGCGCTCCACCTTGAGGTCGACACCGCCGAGCGCGTCGGTGACCTCCTTGAAGCCGCCGAAGTCGATCGCCATCACGTGGTCGATGTGTACGTCGGTGAAGCACTCCACCGTGCGTACGGCCAGCGGGAGCCCGCCGAACGCGAAGGCCGCGTTGATCTTCCCGCGCTGGCCGCTGTCGCACGCCGCGCCCGCCTCCTTGGGGATGGGCACGTAGAGGTCGCGGGGCATGGAGACCAGGTACGCCTTGTCGTGGCTGGCCGGGATGTGCATCAGGATGATCGTGTCGGCGCGCCACTCGCTGGCCGAGTCGACCTGGGAGTCGGGGTCGCGGGAGTCGCTGCCGACCATCAGGATGTTGAGCGTCCCGTCGACCGTCTTGGCCGGCCGGCCGCCGGTCAGGTTCGAAAACGCGTCGGTGCGCTGTAGGTCGTTGTCGAGGTCGTTGACGTACTTCCACAAGCCCAGGCCGCCCAGCAGGCCGAGCACGAGGACCGCGATGCCGGCGACGAGCGCGATGCGCCGCCAGCGGGGACGCAGGCGGGGTCGCCGGCCACCGGGGTAGACGGGGCCGCCCGGCCCACCGGGGCCACCCGGGCCGCCAGGCCCCCGGCCGCCGCCGAATCCCCGGAGCGCACTGGTGCCCGACCGGGGGCAGCCGTGCCCGGCACGTAGGCGCGCCCGGAGATTCGTCCGGAATCGGGCTGGTTCATGCCCGGTACGGACGCCCGGCCGGTGCCGCCGCCGTGGGGAGACCTGGTCGCTGTCATGTAGTTCAGGGTAGGTCGGGAACGCTCGCGCGCCGTTAAGCCATCGCCGAGGCGGCACAAACCCGGGAGTGTCAGCCGACCCGCTGAGCGCTGAGCTTGCCAATCCGCTGGGCGAAGTGCTCGATCGTCCGGCGCAGCCCTTCCTCGACTCCCACTCGAGGGGCGAAACCAAGGCGGGTACGGGCGAGGGTCAGATCGGGGCGGCGCATCTCCGGGTCGTCGGCGGTGCGCGGCAGGTACGTGACGACGGACTCGCTGCCGGTCAGTCGGACGATCAGCTCGGCGAGCTCGCGCATCGAGAACTCGTCCTCGGTGCCGCAGTTGATCGGCCCGGTCTCGGTCGAGTCGAGGAGCATCAGGATGCCGCGGACGAGGTCGTCGACGTAGCAGATCGAGCGGGTCTGCGTGCCAGTGCCGTGCAGCGTGATCGGCTGGCCGCGCAGCGCCTGCGTGATGAACGTCGGCACCGCCCGCCCGTCGTCCGGGCGCATCCGCGGCCCATACGTATTGAAGATCCGCACGATGCCCACGTCGACCCCGTGGTGCCGGTGATAGGCCATCGTGGCCGCCTCGGCGAAGCGCTTTGACTCGTCGTACACACTCCGCACGCCGACCGGGTTGACGTTGCCCCAGTACGACTCGGGCTGGGGGTGCACCTTCGGATCGCCATACGCCTCCGAGGTGGAGGCGAGGATGAAGCGGGCGCCGTCCGCCCGCGCGCGGTCGAGCAAATGCAGCGTGGCCTGGGAGCCGACGCGCAGGATCTCGATCGGCAGCGTGGCGAAGTCGGTCGGGCTGGCTGGCGAGGCCATGTGCAGGATCGCGTCGAAGCGCTGGGCGAGCGCCGGATGGTGGTCGGGCAGCCCATCGGCAACGTCGGCCTCGACGAGCGTGAAGTCGGGACGCTCGCCCAGGTGGGCCACGTTGTCCTTGGTCCCGGTCACGAAGTTGTCGACGGCCACCACCGCGCAGCCGCGCGCCAGCAGCGCGTCGACAAGGTGCGACGGCACAAATCCCGCACCCCCGGTAACGAGGACGCGGTGACCTGCTCCGTATCGCGGGACTACGACCATGAGCGCAAGCCTACCGATTGATACCTACAGCCTCGCCCCCACGTACCCCGCCCGCGGCCAGCAGAACCCTCCACGCGCCCCCAAGCGGGCACGGAGGTACCCCAGACAGGGACGGACCCGCGCGGCTGTGGGCAGGCCGCGCGGGTCCGTCAGTGCGCCGGTGGATCAGTGCGCGCCCGCACCAGTGAGGGAGCGCACCTCCAACTCGGCGTATTTCTGCTCGTCCGTCTCCTTCGAGAGCATCGTGCCGATCCAGCCGCACAGGAAGCCGAACGGGATCGAGATGATGCCCGGGTTGTTCAACGGGAACCACTGCCAGTCGGCGGTCTTGAACATCGACGTGGGCGTCCCCGACACGACCGGCGAGAAGAACACGAGCACGACCGCGGCGAGCAGGCCGCCGTAGATCGCCCAGGTCGCGCCGGCGGTGTTGAACCTCTTCCAGAAGAGGCTGTACAGGATGGCCGGCAGGTTGCCGGAGGCGGCCACCGCGAACGCGAGCGCGACGAGGAAGGCCACGTTCAGGCTCTGGGCGAAGAGGGCCAGCACGATCGAGACCGCGCCGATGACGAACGCGGAGATCCGGGCCACGTTCACCTCCTGCTTTTCGGAGGTCTCGCCCCGTTTGATCACATTGGCGTAGAAGTCGTGCGCGAGGCTCGACGACGACGCGAGTGTCAGGCCGGCCACCACCGCCAGGATTGTGGCGAAGGCGACCGCGGCTATGACCGCTAGTAATACCGCCCCACCTGTGTCGCCACCGAAGAAGTCCACGCCGAGCGCCTCGGCGAGCTGCGGTGCCGCGGTGTTGCCGGCGGCGTTCTGGGCGCTGATCGCCTCGCCACCCACGAGCGCCGCGGCGCCGAAGCCGAGCGCGAGGGTGAAGAGATAGAAGGTACCGATGATGCCGATCGCCCAGAGCACGCTGCGCCGGGCCGCCCGGGCGGTGGGCACCGTGTAGAAGCGGATCAGGATGTGTGGCAGGCCGGCCGTGCCCAGCACCAGCGCGATGCCGAGCGAGAAAAGGTCGACCTTGTTATAGAAGGTCTGGGTGGCGTTGCCCGCGACTTCCTTGCCGTAATAGAGGCCGGGCTGGAGGAACGCCTCACCCTTGCCGGACGCGTCGGACGCGGCGCCGAGCAGCGAGGAGAGGTTGAAGTTGAACTTCGCCAGCACAAGCACGGTCATCAGCGCCGCGCCGCCCATGAGCAGGAACGCCTTGACGATCTGGACGTATGTGGTGCCCTTCATCCCGCCGACCGTGACGTAGATGATCATCAGGGCGCCGACCAGGACGATAGTGGCGATCTTGGCGGCGTCGGCGTCCATGCCGAGGAACGTCGTGCCGGGCCGGATGCCGAGCAGCAGCGCGACGAGCGCGCCCGCGCCCACCATCTGGGCGATCAGGTAGAAGATCGACACCGTGATCGTCGAGACGGCGGCCGCCGTACGCACCGGGCGCTGGCGCATCCGGAACGCGAGCACGTCCGCCATCGTGTACTTGCCCGAGTTGCGCAGGAGTTCGGCGACCAGGAGCAGCGCGACAAGCCACGCCACCAGGAAGCCGATCGAGTACAGGAAGCCGTCGTACCCGTACAGCGCGATGAGGCCGGCGATGCCGAGGAACGACGCCGCCGACATGTAGTCGCCGCCGATCGCCATGCCGTTCTGGAAGCCGGAGAACGACCGGCCACCGGCGTAGAAGTCGGTCGCCGTCTTGGTCTGGCGGCTCGCCCACACCGTGATCGCGAGCGTCGCGGCCACGAAGACCAGGAAGAGCGTGATGGTGAGCGTACGGGCGGTGGAGTCACCGGCCTCGGCCGCGAGGAAGGTGAGGTTCACGCGGCCTCTCCCTTCTCGGTCAGCTCGGCCGCGATCTTGTCGGCGAGCGGGTCGACCTGGCGGGCCGCGAACCGGGAGTACAGCCACGCGATCAGGAACGTGGACACGAACTGGAGCAGGCCGAAGACGAGCGCCACGTTGATGTGGCCGACGACCTTTGTGTCCATGAAGCCGCGCGCGTAGGCGGACAGGATCACGTAGAGCGCGTACCAGAGAAAGAACGCCACTGTCATCGGGAAGATGAAGCCGCGCAGGGTCTTACGCAGCTTCGCGAAATCCTCCGACTGCTGTACGGCGAGGTACCGCTCCTCTGGCACCGAGGTGGCGGGAGCGGGGGTATCCGTCGTCATGCGAAGTTCACCACCTTCGTAGGCGTAGGCGGGTGTCGGCAGGACGTTAAGAAGGGCGGTACGGATGACGGAACCCGCGATCGCGATCAAGGTCGTCGATTGCGCCGAACGGTTGTCTGCCTGCGCCGAGTGACGTGGATCACGCCGGTAACCGGTCGGGCCCTAACGCAACTCGCGGTACCGCCCACGGAAGTGGATCAAAGGCGAGTCGTCCGGGCCGACCTCGACCGCCTCGATCGTCGCCTCCACCAGCAGCCCCCAGCCGAACTCGCGCGCGCCATCCAGCCGGCAGCCGACCCAGGTGCCCACGCCGGCAGGCACCGGCCCGTACGGCGTCTCGGTCCAGTCATCGCCCCGGAAGAGGCCGCCGGGTGCGGGCAGGATGCCGGCGAAGCGGTCGGCCAGCTGCCTGTGCGCGGCGGCCAGCGGCGCCACCGCGAACCGCTCGGCGGCGCTCGCCGCGGCCCAGAGGTCGGACTCGTCGTCGACGATGCCGAGCAGCCGGCCAGGCTCGCCCCCGGCGACGACAGTGGACGAGACGGTGAGGCCGGCGGGGCCGGGAGCGGTCCAGAGCGTCACGGTCGAGGCGAGGCGACCGCGCAGCTGGCGTACGGGTGAGCGGGCCTGCCCGGGCGTCGCGAAGGGATCGGTGCTGTGGATCTGCGCCCCGGGCTCGGGAAAGCTCACCGACCCATCTTCGTTCATGCACCGTTCCGGCTGTCGTTAACCCCGTCCTCCTACCTTGCCGGCCATGAAGGCCAGGATCGGCGCGTCGTTGCTTGTGGTGGCGCTCCTCGCGGGTTGTGGGTCGGAGCCGGTGGCCGGGCCGATCCAGGAAAAGCTTCCGCCGCCGCGCCCGGTCGGCGTGGAAGACCCCGCGCCGGCATCGAGCAGCTCGCCCGAGGAAGGTGGGTGTGATCCGCGGGCCAGCTACCGGCCGCGCGGCGAGCGCCCAGCGCCGGGCGCCATGCCGGCCGGCTCGACGATGGCGAAGATCGCGGCCCGCGGCCACCTGATCATCGGTGTCAGCCAGACCACGTATCTCTTCGGGTACCGCGACCCGGAGTCCGGCGAGATCGTCGGCGTCGACATCGACATCGCCAGGGAGATCTCCCGCGCGCTCTTCGGCGACCCGAATAAGATCCGATTCCGATCGATGGCCGCCGCCGAGCGCATTCCCGCGATCAAGGCGGGCGAGGTCGACATGATCATCCGGACCACCTCCATGAACTGCGAGCGGTGGCGCGAGGTCGCCTTCTCCACCTCTTACTACGAGGCGCAGCAGCGGGTGCTCGTGCGAAGCGACTCGACGGTGCGCGGGCTCCAAGACCTCGGCGGCAAGAAGGTGTGCGGCGCGGCCGGCAGCTCAGACCTCGCCAACATCGCCGCCGCGCCCTCCAACCCGATCCCGGTCTCCGCAGTCGAGGTGCTCGACTGCCTGGTGCTGCTCCAGCAGGGACAGGTCGACGCGATCTCCAACGACGACGCCCAACTCGCCGGCTTCGTCGCCCAGGACCCCACCACCCGAGTGGTCGGCCCCGCGATCCGCGTCGAGCCCTACGGCATCATGATGTCGCAGTCGACTGTGGACCTGATCCGCTTCGTAAACAGCGTGCTCGACCGCATGCGCTCCGACGCCTCACTAGCCGCGATTTACAACAGGTGGCTAACCCCACTAGGCCAGGTCCCCAAGCCCCCACCAGCCCGCTACCGCGACTGACCTCAGCCCGCCGTGTTGATCAGGGAGCTGGTGGGCGTGTCGGTCGGCGCGTCGCTACACAAGGTCCCTGATCAACTGCGGCGGGGCTAGCGGTTTGGGCTTACCGCTTGGAGTAGTTCGGGCATTTGGCGGTCGAGCATGTCGCCGACCACGTAGGTGGCCAGCCAGGCGGCGGCCACGCCGTATGCGATGCCGGCCGGTGCGGCCAGCCACAGCCAGACCGGCGCGCCGCCGACGAGCGCGGTGACCACCACGATCGGGATGGCGACCGCGGTCGCGCCGATTAGGCCGAGGATGCTGAGCAGGCTCTTCGCCACGCCGGAGCCGGCGTTGATGGCGAATGGGTTGGAGGTCTCGGGCAGCGCATACGCGCCGTGCAGCGAGACGAAGAGGTTGATCGCGAGCCCCGAGCCGTACGCGGCGCCGAGCGAGCCGAGCATCAGACCGATGTCGGCCGGCTCGCGCAGGAATGCGGCCACGATCGCGGCGATCACGAGCAGCAGCGGCCCGAGGTACGTGGTGAACGCCATCAGCCGCGCGCGCAGCTCGACCGCGCCCGGGACGCCGGCCACCACGTTGGCCGCGTAGGCGCTGCCGTCGTACCCGAACTGGTTGGCGAGCGAAGCCGCGCCGATCACGCCGACGAAGACCATGGTCAGGCTGATCATGACGGGCGAGGTGGAGCCGGAGAGGCCACCCGAGCTGACATTGACCATCACGGGCATGACCACGCCGATCACCGCGAACGTGATCAGGCCGGCCCGTCGGCGCGCGTCCCGCCACCAGTAACGGGCCTCGCGGGCGGCAAGCGCGCCGTACCTGTTGCGCGGCAGCCACGGCATGCTCCGCGGGAAGAGCTGGTCGACAGCCGAATCGCTGGTCGCGGCGGCGGCCTTGGCCGGCCCCGCGCTCTCCGCGCCAAGCATCGCGGACTCCAACGTCCGCGACCACCACCACAGCAGCGCGGCCACCGTCGCGGCGGTGATGAGGAGCTTCAGGGGTACGGCCCAGGCGCGACCCGCCGCGACGTCGATGCCCATCGTGTACGGCGCGGCCAGCGGGGTCCAGCCGATCACCCGAGCGGGGCCGAGCAGCCGCTGCCAGTCCGCGTTCTCCAGGAGGGCGACCACGCCGATCTGTACCGGGCCGATCAGCGCAGCCACGCAGGCGAGCAGGATCGCGGCCATGTCACGCACCCGGCGGGACCGCAGCATAGTGGCGAACGCGCTGGTCACCGCCCGGCTAGCGACGATGCAAAGGATCAGCCCGGCGACCGTGCCGACGGCCTGCACCACCGCCGCGACCCACCCGCCGAGCAGCGCGGCCGCGATGACAAGGCCGCTTGTCGCCACTACCGCGGCCAGCGCCGGGACACCGATCATCGCGGCGGCCACCAGACCGGTGACGAGCGTGCGGCGGCGTAGCGGCAGCAGCGCGAACCGAGCTGGGTCGAGCGTCTCGTCGACGCCGAAGAAAACCAGCGGGAGGAGCGCCCAGCCGAGCACGAGCAGCCCGCCGCCGAGCGCCGAGGCCAGCACGGCGGCGTCGACGTTGTCGGTGAAGCCGGGTGCGGCCAAGAGGAAGAAGGCGCTGGCCGCCCACCACAGCCCGACCGCCAGGCCGAGGACGAAGAGGGCGATCCGCCATGATTTGCCGCGCATGTTGTTGGCCAGCACGCGCAGCTTGAGCCGGACAAAGAGCGCCGCCGAGGGCTGCCTCAGGGTCGGCTGCTGCTGGGTCAGAGCCACGCCAGCTCCTCACCGGTCGCCGTACGACCGCCGACCACCTCGACGAACACGTCCTCCAGCGACCTTTCGCCGCGTACCTCGTCCAGCGTGCCGACCCGCTTGATCGTGCCCTCGGCCATGATCGCGACGTGGGTGCACAGCCGCTCCACGACCTCCATCACGTGACTGGAGAAGATGACCGTGCCGCCGCCCGTCACGTACCTGTGCAGGATGTCGCGGATCCGCGCGGCGGACACCGGGTCGACCGCCTCGAACGGCTCGTCGAGTACGACCAACCGGGGCGCGTGCAGCAGCGCGCAGGCCAGCCCGATCTTCTTCTTCATGCCGGCCGAGTAGTCGACCACCAGCGTGCGGCCGGCGTCCGCCAGAGCGAGCACGTCGAGCAGCTCGCGCGCCCGCTGGTCGACGACCGCGGGGTCCATGCCGCGGAGCAGCCCGTGGTACGCGAGCAGCTCCGCGCCACTCAGCCGGTCGAAGAGCCGTACGCCGTCGGGAAGCACGCCGAGCAGCGCCTTGGCTCGCACCGGATCGGACCACACGTCGTGCCCCAGCACCCAGGCCGTGCCGGCGTCCGGCCGCAGCAAACCCACCGCCATCGAGAGGGTGGTGGTCTTTCCGGCGCCATTCGGCCCGAGGAGCCCGTAGAACGAACCGGCCGGCACGTCCAGGTTGACGCCTGCGACCGCCACCTTCGCGTCGAACCGCTTGACCATCCCCGGACCGCCAGCGCGGCATGCTCTACAGTCGTCACCTCTCCGACGTTAGCCCTACCAGGAGATGCGGACCGGGCCGCAGGCCTCCGACCAGGTGTACGTCGACGCGGGCTGCCCGCCGAGCGCGTGGCGGGCGCGGTCGGTGCCGATGTTCCAGCCGCGCCAGTCGTGATCCCGCTCCAGGTCGCGGGCCACGTCACTGAGCGCGCAGGAGCGCTGCGTGGCGGGGAGGCGATCCAGCGCGGGCACGGCGTCCGCGGAGAGCCCGGACAGGTACGCCACGTCGATCCGGCCACTGTCCTGGTAGCGGGCCACGTTGCGGTCGGCGATGAAGTGGTCCGGGTTGAGGACCGCCAGCCCGATCAGCGCCGCCACGCCACTGCCGATCGCGGCCTGGGGGAGCCAGCTCGCCCGCAGCCGTACGCCGGCGGCCAGCACCATCACGAGTACCGAGCCGAGCCACAGCTCGCAGGCGCTGACAAGTACCCGGAGGCGGGTGAAGCCGTACGCCTCCTCGTACGTGTGCATCCGGAAGAGCGCGGACGCCACGATCACCAGGCAGAGCGCGGCGAGCCCGCCAAGCAGGACGCGGATCATCAGCCGGTCGCGCGGGGTGTCGCGCGGTGCCCACCGGGCGGCCAGCGCCAGCACGCCGAGCGCCAGCGCGGTCACCACGAGGAGCTGCCAGAAGCCGCTTCGGGCGTACTCGGCGTAGGTCAGGCCGGCGGTGCTGAGCACGTGCTCCGCGCCGCCGAAGAGCACCGTGAGCTGCACCGCCACGAACGCGAGGAAGATCGCGTTGAGCACGACCAGCGGGAGTGTCCACTCCAGACGGCGCAGGCGCGTCTTGGCCGGCCGCTCCAGCCCAGCGAGGCGGGGTGGGGCGGCGAGCAGGTACGCGCCGCCGAGCAGGCCCAGGGTGGCGAAGGCGAAGACGTACACCCAGCGGGCGACGGCGGACGCGCTGATCTCCGGCGTCACCCTGCCGACGAGTTCGGCGAAGGCCGCGTCCGCCGATGCGAACAGTCCACCGAAGACCAGGAGGAGCAGCACCGACACCCCGATGGTGGCGCCGATCCGGGCCCCCGGTCCGCCGCGCTGCTGCCGGGCCAGGATCGCGGTGCCCCGGGTGACCCAGGGCAGGCCGCGCAGCGCCGCCACCGGCACGGCCACCGAGGTGACCAGCAGCGCCGGAAGGCTGCGGCCGGCGGTAACCGCGAGCGAGCCGGTCACCGCGGCGGTCAGCAGGCACAGGACGAAGAGCCAGCCGGCGGCGCGCACGGTGCCGACGCTGAGCAGTACCACCGTGGCGATCGTCCACAGTGGCCGGATGGCGCCCGCCTGGATCGTCGGCGGTACCGCCGGGCCCCGGCCGAGCATGGAGGGATGGGCCCAGCCGCGCAGCGACAGTGCCGTCAGGGCCGCCGCACCGGCCAGCCCGGCGATCGCCCACCCGACGCCTGGCCGGTCCAGCGGCACGCTCGCGGCGGCGACCAGACCGGCCATCCCCGTGGCGCCGAGCGCGACCGCGTCAGCCGGTCTGGATGGACCTGGCCAGCGGCTTTCTAGCGCTGTGGGCGGGCGTGGACCGTGTACCGGCCGGAATGGGCGCATCGGGGGTGCGGTCTGTACTGTCATCGCTTTCCTCCGGTTTTGGGCAGGGTCCATCGGCCCGGCGCGGTGCGCGAGGGCATGTGTGGTGCTGGAAAGTCAGGCGGGCGTGGGGATGGTGACCCTGATGCGGCAGCCGCTCTTCGCCTCAGCGGGCGGGTCGAGCGCGGCGATCGTGCCGCCGTGCATCTCGACTACCCATTGCGCGATCGCCAGCCCGAGCCCGGTACCCCCGTCGGTGTCGTCCCGCTCCCCGCGGGTGAACCGCTCGAAGACCCGGGCGCGCTGGTGCCGCGGGATGCCGTCGCCCTCGTCGAGCACCTCGAAGCGGCAGTGGTCGGCCTCGGGGCGCGCGGTCACGAGCACGGTGCCGCCGGGCGGGCTGTGGCGAGCCGCGTTGTCGAGCAGGTTGGCGAAGACCTGGCGCAGCCGGTCCGGATCCGCCTGTACGGTGCCGGCCGCCTCGGGCACCCGTACCCGAAAATCAACCTGGCGCCCCGCCCCGACCGCGGTCACCTCGGCCTCCCGGACCACCTCGTCCAGGAAGTCGGCGATGTCGAGGTCGACCCGGTCGAGCGGCACCACCCCCGCGTCCAGCCGGGAGAGGTCGAGCAGCTCGGTGACCAGCCGGCCGAGCCGCTCGGACTGGGCCAGTGCGGTGCGCAGGGCCTCGGGGTTGGGCTGCGCGACGCCGTCCACCATGTTTTCCAGTAGGCCCTGTAGGGCGGTGATGGGCGTACGCAGCTCGTGCGAGACGTTCGCGATCAGCTCCCGCCGCTGCCGGTCGGCGGCGGCGAGGTCGGCGGCCATCTGGTTGAACGCCCGCGCCAGCTCGCCCACCTCGTCGCGGGAGGTGGCCCGCACCCGCCGCGTGTAGTCACCGCGCGCCATCGACCGTGCCGCGGCGGTCATCTCCCGCAGCGGCGAGGTCATGCCGTGGGCCAGGATCTGCGAGGTCACCAGCGCGACGGCGATGGCGGTGAACGACGTCCGGTACGCGATCCACCCGATCCCCAGCCGAAACACCACGAGCCCGGCAAAACCGGAGCAGACAAGGAGTATGCCCAGCTTGAGCTTGATCGACCGGACCGGGTCGAGCGGTCGCGGGAGCAGATCCCAAAGCGCGGTCATGGGGCAACCTCCAGTGCGTACCCGACCCCGTGCACAGTGCGGATGAGGTCGCCGCCGAGCTTTCGGCGCAACGCTTTGACGTGGCTGTCGACGGTACGGGTGCCACCCGCCGCCGCCCACCCCCACACGTCGGCGAGGAGCTGCGCGCGGGGGAGAACGGTCCGTGGCCGCCCAGCGAGGTGTACCAGCAGGTCGAACTCGGTCGGCGTGAGGTGCGCCTCGACCCCACCCCGCCGTACCCGCCGCTCGGCCTGGTTGATCTCGAGGTCACCCAGCCGGATCGTGGGCGCGTCCTCTCGCACCGCCGCGGTCGCCCGCTCGAACCGGCGCAGCAGCGCCTGCACCCGCGCGGACAGCTCGCGCATGGAAAACGGCTTTGTCAGGTAGTCGTCCGCCCCGACGGCCAGCCCGACGAGCAGGTCAGTCTCGTCGTCGCGCGCGGTGAGCATCAGCACGGGTACCGGCCGCTCCGCCTGGATCCGCCGGCACACCTCCAGCCCGTCGAAGCCGGGCAGCATGACGTCGAGCACGACGAGGTCCGGCCGCATCTGCCGGGCCGCCTCCACGGCGCCCGGCCCGTCGCCCGCGATCCGCACGGTGAACCCTTCGGCCCGCAGCCGTGCAGCGACAGACTCGGCGATCGTTCGCTCGTCCTCCACCACCAAAACCCGCCGCTCGCTCATGTCCGGCACTCTATGCACCGTCGATGGAGACCTAAGGCGCGAGTTGTGAACGACCTGTGGAGAACCGCGTCAGGCATCGATCAGAGGCGCAGGGACTCGGGGGCGTGGAGGCGGAGCATCGTCGTACCCACGTCCGGCGGCGTGCGGCGGCGGGTGGCCAACGATACGGCGACCATGACCGCGAACGCCAAGGGCACCGTCCACGCGGCAGGCTGGGCGATCAGCGCGGCCGACCACCCGTGCAGCGGCGGGCCGAGGATCGTGACGAGCACCGCGCCGACCGCGGCACCGCCGCCGGCCAGGATGCCGGCCGCCGCGCCGAGGTCGGTCAGCCGGCGCCACCAGATGCCGAGCACGAGCAGCGGGCAGAAGCTGGATGCGGCGACCGCGAAGGCAAGCCCCACCACCTGAGAGACGTCGAGGCTGGCCACGTTGAGCGCGAGCACGACCGGCACCAGGCCGCCGACCAGCGCGGCCACCCGGAAGTCCCGTACCGAGCCGCGCTGGCCGGGGCCTCGGTCGCCGGCGTGGGCCAGCACGTCGGTGGAGATGACGCCGGCGACGCTGGTGAGCAGGCCGGAGCTGGACGACAGGAACGCGGCGAACGCGCCCGCCGCGACAAGCGCGGCCAGCATCTGACCCAGCATGCCCGAGCCGAGCACCGCGACCGGCAGCAGCAGCACGACCGCGTCGGTCTCGCCGGTTATCAGCAGCTGTGGCGTGTAGACGCGGCCGAGCACGCCGTACAGCGTGGGTAAGAAGTAGAAGAGGCCGACCAGCGCGAGGACCACCAGCGTGGTGCGGCGGGCGGCGGCGCCGTTGGGGTTGGTGTAGAAGCGCACGAGTACGTGTGGCAGCCCCATCGTGCCGAGGAACGTAGCCAGGATCAGGCTGTACGTGCCGAAGAGCCCACCCGCGTCGTTTCCCGGCAACAGCCAGTCCAGGTCGTTAGCGGTGTCCACACCGGACACATGCGGCACCTGGTCACCTGCCTGGAACGTCAGCTCCTCGCCGGCGCGTACCTCCTGTGTGGACCCGTCGGGGAAGGTGAGGGTCGCATGGTGCTCGACCACGAGGCTTGTCGCGGCGGGGAAGGTGAGGCCGTCGGACGGTGTCACCGGCGGACGTCCGTCCGCCTGCCAATGCAAAACCATAAATATCACGGGTACGGCGAGCGCCGTGAGCTTCAGCCAATACTGGAACGCCTGCACGAACGTGATCGCGCGCATACCGCCCAGCGCCACGTTCGCGGTGACGACCACGCCGACGAGGAGCGCGCCGAGCTCGTAGGGGCCGCCGGCGACGGTGGTCAGCGTCAGCCCCGCGCCTTGGAGCTGCGGCACGAGGTAGAGCCACCCGATGAACACGACGAACGCGGTGGCCAGCTTGCGAAGGCCGCGCGAGTGCAGCCGTACCTCGCAGAAGTCCGGCAGTGTGAACGCGCCCGAGCGGCGCAGCGGCGCGGCCACGAAGAGCAGCAGCGCGAGGTATCCGGCGGCGAAGCCCACCGGGTACCAGAGGACGTCGACGCCGTACTTGAGGATGAGCCCGGCGACACCGAGGAACGACGCCGCCGACAGGTACTCGCCACCGATCGCGGCCGCGTTCCAGGTGGGGCTGACCACGCGCGAGGCGACCAGGAAGTCGGACGTGGTGCGGGCCAGCCTGAGGCCGTAGAAGCCGATCGCCAGCGTGGCGAGCGTGACCGCGACGATAGCGGGGACGGTGTACGGGTTGTCCATCAGCGTTCCGGGCGGCGGACCACGGCGGTGAAGTCCTGCTCGTTGCGCTCGGCCAGGTAGACGTAGGCCCAGCCGACCGCGACGAGGAACGGAAACGCGACGACGCCGAGCAACACCCACGGCAGGCTGATCCCGACGACCTTGATGGTGCTGGTGGCCGGCGCGATGGCGAAGAGCAGCGGCAACGCGCCCAGCCCGATGGCCACCACCACGGATAGCCGCAGGGCGAGCGCGAGCTGTGCGCGCACGAGCCCCCGCACGAGCGCGTCGCCCACCTGGGTCTGCTCGGCGAGCTCCGCCCGAGCCCGATCATGGTCGCGGCGGCGCACCACCTCGGCCAGCACGATCCTGGTCCGCTCCGGCGTACCGGCGCCGGTGGTGAGCTGCTCCATGTCCGGCAGTCTCACCCACCACGAGCCGATGTCAAGCGCTGAGGCCTTCTAGCGGTTCCAGTCCTGCTTCGCCGCGCGTACCAGCTTGTCTTTCAGCTCTCGGGTATGGCGGCGGGAGACCGGCAGCTCGGTCTCGTCGACGACCACGACGTAGCCGGAGCCGGTCAGTCGCAGCTCGGCGATGAGCCGAAGCTGTACCAGGTACGACCGGTGGATACGGACAAACCCGGCATCCGCCCAGCGCTCGGCAAGCGTGGCCAGCGGCACCCGGACCAGGTGCGAGCCGTCTGCCGTGTGCAGGCGGGCGTAGTCGCCCTGGGCCTCGACCCACCGCACCGCCGAGCGGGGCAGCATGCGCGTGGTGCCGGCCAGCTCGACCGGGATCGTCGGGTCTTCCTCGGGGCGTGGTGCCGCCGCCGCGCCAGCCGGTACGACGCGTGAGCTGACCACCCGGCGTAGCGACTCGCCGATCCGCTCCGGCTGTACGGGCTTGCGCACATAGTCCGTAACGCCGAGGTCGAAGGCGTCCACCGCCGCGTCGTCGTAGGCGGTGACGAACACGATCGCGGGCGGGCGGGCGAAGCGGCGCAGCACGCGGGCCAGCTCCATGCCGTCGAGGCCCGGCATCCGGATGTCCAGGAACACCACGTCGACATCGGTGTCGCGCAGGACGCGCAGCGCCTCGGTGGCGTCGGAGGCGGTGTGCAGGCGGCCGACGCGCGGGTCCGTGCGCAGCAGGTAGGCGAGCTCGTCGAGGGCCGGCGGCTCGTCGTCGACGGCCAGGACGCGCAGGAAGGCATTCACGGGCTCGTCCGGACCGCGGGGTGGAACTTCGGCACTCGCATGCTCACCTTCGTACCCGCTCCGAGCCCGGTCTCCACTACCAGGCCGAACTGGTCTCCGAAGACGGAGCGGAGTCTTTCGTCCACATTGGACAACCCAACGTGGCCGGAGTCGTGGCTGTCGGCCGCCTCGGCGACCCCGGCGACCAGCACTGCCGGATCCATGCCCACGCCGTCGTCCTCGACGGTGATGTGGCACTCGGCGCCGGCGTCACGGGCCTCGATGCTCACCATACCCACGCCCGGCTTGCGGGACAGGCCATGCCGCACGGCGTTCTCCACCAGCGGCTGGAGGCACAGGAACGGCAGGCCGACCGGCAGCACCTCCGGCGCGATCTGTAGCCGCACCTGGAGGCGGTCGCCGAAGCGGGCCCGCTCGATGGTCAGGTACCGGTCGATGGAGCGCAGTTCCTCGGCGAGCGTGGTGAAGTCGCCGTGCGAGCGGAAGGAGTACCGGGTGAACTCGGCGAACTCCAGGATCAGCTCGCGCGCCCGCTCCGGGTCGGTACGCACGAACGAGGCGATCGCGGAGAGCGCGTTGTAGACGAAGTGCGGGCTGATCTGGGCGCGGAGTGCGCGTACCTCGGCCCGGGCCAGCATCTCCCGGGAGGAGTCCAGCTCGGCGAGCGCGAGCTGGGCGCCGGCCCAACGGGCGGTCTCCAGCGTCGCCTGTACGAGCCCGGGTGCCGGCTGGTCGTCGGCGATCGCCACGAGCGCGCCGGGTGCCGAGCCGTCGGGGCCGGACATCGGCGCCACCACCGCGCCCCGTACCGGGCAGTCCACCCGGTCGCAGGGGAGCTCGCCGGGACCGAGCACGGTGGAGCGGCCGGCAGTGAGCGCCTTCCGGGAGGCGGCGACGAGCTGGGCGGAGTGGTGGGTGCCGCGACCGTCGAGCGCCAGGACCGCCTCGCCGTCGACTAGCGCCAGGCCGGGCGCTTCGACGAGCGCGCGCAGGTGCCGGATCGCCTTCCCCGCGCTCGCCTGGCTGAGCCCGGTGCGCAGCGAGTCGGCAGCGAGGCCGGCGGTGTGCAGTACATCGTACGTCGCCCGCTGGGTCGCGGTGGCGATGCTGCGGCGGGCGCGCAGCCGGGCCACTCCCCAGACCGCCGCCGCCAGCGCGCTGACCAGCGCGACGACGGCGAGCACCGCGGAGAGGTTCGATCCCACAGCTTGTATTCTGCGCGGATCTTCTAGTAGGCGCCCTTCCGGGCGAGCACCACGCCGACCGTGCGCCAGAGGATGCTCAGGTCGTACGCCAGGGACCAGTTGTCCACGTAGTACAGGTCGAGGCGCACCGCCTCGTCCCAGGAGAGGTCGGAGCGGCCCGAGACCTGCCAAAGGCCGGTGATGCCGGGGCGGACCAGCAGCCGCCGCCGCACGTCGCCGAGGAAGTCACCGTCGTCGGCGGGGAGCGGGCGGGGGCCGACGAGCGACATTTCGCCCCAGAGCACGTTGATCAGCTGGGGCAGTTCGTCGAGCGAGCTGGCACGCAGGAAGCGGCCGACCGGGAAGACGCGGGGGTCTTCTCTGATCTTGAAGAGCATGCCGTCGGACTCGTTCTGGTCGACCAGCGAGGCGAGCCGGTCCTCGGCGTCGACGTACATGGTCCGGAACTTCCAGACCCGGAACGTCCGACCCTCGTGACCGACGCGCGGCTGGCGGAAGAAGACCGGGCCACGGTCGGACAGCTTGATAGCGATCGCGATCGCGAGGAACACCGGAATCAAGACCAGGAGTCCGAGGCCGGCGGCGATCCGGTCGAGCAGGTTTTTCGCCAGCCAGCCGATACCGGAAAGCGTGGGCTCTTCGACGTGCAGCAGCGGCAGGCCCTCGATCGGCCGGATGTGCACGCGCGGGCCGGCGATGTCGGTGAGCTGCGGAGCGACGACAAGGTCGATACCGGTGCCCTCGAGCTGCCAGGCAAGGCGGCGCAGCTCGCCGGGCTCGGCGCTGGCCGAGCCACACACCGCGATCGTGTCGGCACCGACCTCGCGGACCAGCGTGAGCACGTCGCGGCCCGAGTGCACCGGCACCGGAGTCTCGATCCCGCGGGCCGCCGCGTACCCATCGGTGATGTGGATGGCGACCGGCACCAGGCCGGCTGCCGGGCTGCGGGTGACCGCCGTGTAGACCTCCAGCGTCTCCGGCAGCGTGCCGATGAGCAGCATGCGGTGGCCGGCGTGGCCCGCGCGTTTGCGCACCTGGTGCAGGACGAACCGGGCCGCGTAGCGGGCGACGAGGATCAGCACCGTGGCGCCGACGAGGGCTGTGGCCACGGTCAGTCGGGATAGGTCGGTCTTGGTGGCGAAGGCGAGGAACGACACGCTCGCCATGACCGTCACCGAAGCGCGCACCACTCGTTTGAACTCATCGGTACCGAGGCCGAGATAACGGCGGTCGTAGGCGCCATTGGCCCAGAGCATGATGAGCCAACCAAGCGGCAGCAGCACGTACGCCACTGTCTGGAACCACGTCTCGTCGGCGTCCTGGAAGCCGGAGACGGCCTGGTCGTACGCGCTGATGGAGATAAGGCTGGCCAGCGCGGCCGCCGCATAGTCGAGCAGAAGCAGCATCGCCGTGTACGGGCGGTGCCAGCGGGATGCCCGCCTGCGGGCGCGGGCCCACGCCGAGCGCGGCACACCGTTGTGCGATGGCGGCGTCGGCGTCTGGATCTCGAAGCTGTCGACGTGGCGCACGGTCCTGCTCCGGCCTGTGTTGGCTACCGGGCGTTGGAGGCTTGTCGTCACCTCACCTACGTCCTCCCGCTTTGCACGTGCCGCCCATGTGCCGTCAGGCTCGGGACTGACCACCGCATCAGTCTCCCATGGTCACCGCGGCGGATCGGTGACCGCAGAGACAATACGCCCCACCGTGATCGAATGGGACCATGGACCGGGCCACTATACCGAGCGTTGTCCACCCGGGATGTGCCCATTGGGTCCGGTTTGCAAAACCGTAGGTCACAGCCACTTCGCCTAGCGCACGAGCCGTGACAGTCTGCGATCGGCGAGTGGCTTCCCGCCGGTCTGACAGGTTGGGCAGTACTGGAGGCTGGAGTCGGCGAACGACACCTCCCGGACCGTGTCGCCACATACCGGGCAGGGCAGCCCGGTGCGCGCGTGCACCCGCAGACCCGAGCGCTTCTCGCCCTTGAGCTCGGCGGCGCGCTGGCCCACCGAGCGGGTCACCGCGTCGGTCAGGATCTCCCGGACCGCCGCGTGTAGCCGGGCCATCTGCTCGTCGGTCAGCCGGGTCGTGATCGCGAACGGGGAGAGCTTCGCCGCGTGCAGGATCTCGTCCGAGTAGGCGTTGCCCACCCCGGCCAGTACCTCCTGGGCGGTCAGCACCCCCTTGAGCTGTCCTTTGCGGCCGCGGATGCGCTCGGCGAACGTGGCCTCGTCGGCGGCCAGCGCGTCCGGCCCGAGCCGGGAGATGCCCGGCACCAGCGCCGGGTCCTTCACGAGGTAGGCGGCGAGGCTCTTCTTGGTGCCCGCCTCGGTGAGGTCGAAGCCGGAGCCGTCGTCGAGCCGCACGCGCAGCGCGATCGGACCCTTGCCCGGCTTGAGCGGCGCGCCGCTGTTGAACGAGTCGCGGTAGTGCAGCCAGCCGGCGCGCGAGAGATGCACGACCAGGTGCAGGTCGGTGTTGGACGCCTCGCCGATGTGGACGTCGAGGAACTTGCCGTACCGGCCGGCGCCGGTGATCTCCAGTCCGGCGGCCGCGGTCGGCGGCGGGTCGTACGTCTTGAGGGCGCTGAGCGCGACGACCTCGATGCGGTCCACGCGCCGTCCAGCGGCCCGCTCGCGAAGGTACGCGGCGAGCGCCTCCACCTCGGGCAGCTCAGGCATGTCACAAACGGTAGCCGGAAATGGCCCGGTCGATCAGAGGCCAAGCAGGTGCAATGCGGCGAAACCGTCGTCGGCGATGCGGCGGATCAGCCCGTTGTTCAGGTCGCGGTGCTCGTCAAGGACGCTGGCTTCACTCTCCGTAATCCATCGCCACTCGGTGTGCTTCCCTGGCTCCAGCCGTGGGCGGCCGAGATCGCCGTCGACGCGCACCAGGAAGTCGGTCTCGACGCGCTCGATGCCGTCATCGCCGGTGTACGTGTACTCACCGACCGTGCCGAGGACGACCGAGACGGTCCAGCCGGTTTCCTCCTCGACCTCTCGCCGTAGCGCGTCCTCGAGGCCCTCTCCGGCTTCCAGGTGACCGCCGACGATGTCCCAGGTGTTGGGAAACAGGCGCCGATCGGGTGACCGGCGCTGGATGAAAATGCGCCCGTCGTCGTCGACGATCAAGGCGCCAGCGCAGCGTAGAGGCTCCGTGGGCACGGTAAGAATCTATCTACCTGACCCGCTTCCGGACAGAACGCAAGTCTTGTAGTTCTGTCTCCGTTCGGGTGACCATGTCCGTACGGTGCCTTGAGGGGTGATGTGCGATGCGCGTCCGCGATGCCATGTCCAGCCAGGTTCTCGTCGTCGGCCCCGAGCACACGCTGCGCCAGGCCGCCCAGATGATGGCCACCCGCCGCATCGGATCGGCCGTCGTGATCGACCCCGACTCCGAAGGGGTCGGCATCATGACTGAGCGTGACGTTCTCTACGCCATCGGCCGGGGCCTCGACCCCGACGTGGAGCACACTTCCGCCCACCTCACCTGGGACGTGGTCTACGCCAGTCCCGACTGGACGCTCGAAGAGGCGGCCGTGGCGATGGCCCGCGGCGGGTTCCGCCACCTCGTCGTCATGGAGGAGAGCGAGGTGCTGGGGGTGATCTCGGTCCGCGACATCATGCGGGTGTGGGCCGAGCAGCACACCGCCGCCAACGTCTGAGGGCGCCGAGGGCCGCCCCGGGTGGCCCGATTTGGCATCCCACGAACGGTCACTTCTCCGTATATCTGTATCGTGAAGATCAACTTCGGTCCGTACGCTGTGCAACCATGACCGCCGAGCAGCTGATCTCCTTCGCCCGTGGCGCGCCGTCGCTGGACATCGTCGATGTCGAGGGCCTCAAGGCCGCCGCCGTCCGCGCGTTCGACGCCGATCCCGGCGGGATCACGGCCTACGGGACATCCGTCGGCTACCCGCCCCTGCGTAAGTGGATCGCCGACAAGCACGGCGTCTCCGTCAACCAGGTGCTCGTCACCAACGGCTCGCTCCAGGCCGACGCGTTCCTCTTCGACTACCTCGTCGGGCCGGGCGACGCCGTTGTCGTGGAGCGGCCGACGTACGACCGCACGCTGCTGAACCTGCGCAAGCGGGGTGGCGAGATCCACGCGGTCACGCTCCAGGAAGACGGCATCGACACCGACGAGCTGCGCAAGCTCCTGGAGTCCGGGGTGCGCCCGAAGCTCGCGCACATCATCCCGAACTACCAGAATCCGGCCGGCGTCACGCTCTCCATGGCCAAGCGCGAGGCGCTGCTCGAGCTCGCCACCGAGCACGAGTTCACGATCTTCGAGGACGACCCGTACGTCGACATCCGCTTCCGCGGCGAGGCGCACCCCTCGATGCTGTCGCTCGACGAGACCGGCGTCGTCGTGCACGCCTCCAGCTTCACCAAGACGGTCTGCCCCGGCGTGCGGGTCGGCTACCTCGTCGGGCCGGCACCGCTGATCGGCGACATCGCCAAGCGGGCCACCAACCTCTACATCTCGCCCGGCATGGTGGCGCAGGCGATCGTGCACCAGTTCTGCGCGTCCGGCGACATCGACCGCTCGGTCGAGACCGTCCGAGCCGCGCTGGGCGAGCGCGCCCGCGTCCTGGCGACCGCGCTGCGCGAGCACATCCCAGGTGTGCGGTTCACCGAGCCGGACGGCGGCTACTTCCTCTGGATCGAGCTTCCGGACGACGTACTGGCGGACGACGTCTTCACCGCGGCCGCCGAGCGGGGCGTCGCCGTGGTCAAGGGCAGTGACTTCCTGCTGGAGGGCGGGGAGCACGCGCTGCGCCTGGCGTACTCCGCCGTGACCGTGGATCAGATCGAGGAAGGCGTACGCCGGCTCGCCGCCGCGGTCCAGGCCGTCCGAGGCTGATTCGCATCCCAGCAAGACGCCGGGGCGCAGCGGAGTGATTCCGCGGCGCCCCGCAATTATTCTGTCGGATTTCCGACAATGTGCCATCGTCACCGGCCCGGGGTTCCCCTAGGGCCGGCTAACGGATCACAATGCTGCGAGCAATCGCTATGCGGTTGACCCCATAAGCAAAACCCCCGCCCCCATCGGCGCCGGGTGGGCCGCTCGCACCCCCCACCCCCGACGCGGCCGGTCCACCTGGCGCCTCAGCCATCAAGCGGTACAGCTCCCTCCCCGCAAGCAGGGCATCTCTCTCGCCAGGGGCGCCCGCAGGGGCTGGCCGGGCGGATCTTTCGCGAACGCTGCAACGGTCCGGATGGCGACCGGCGGCGCCCACGGACGGCTGCATACAACGTCGGTATGCGACCCTCAGGAGCGCGCCGGTCTGAGACGGGCGGGAGCCGTGATGCATAGGAAGATGGATGTATGGCGGATGAGGGCGCCCCGCGCGCGGACGGGGTAGCGCGGCCACTGGCTCGCACCTGGGCCGCACCCGTTCGGCGAGCGATGACCAAGATGCTGAGCCCGGTCGAGGCGCCGGCCCGGCGGGAGCACACGCCCCCCTCGGTGCGGAGTTCGATCGTCGACTGCGCCCTCTACATCGATGGCGAGCGCCAGCCCGGCACGTGGCACTACGCGGAGGCGCTGGCCGCGGCCCGCCGGGAGAAGCAGCGGCACGCGTTCGTCTGGCTGGGGCTGCACGAGCCGGGCGCCGCCGAGATGGCCGACATCGCCGAGACGTACGGGCTGCACGAGCTCGCCGTCGAGGACGCGGTCAAGGCGGAGCAGCGCCCCAAGCTGGAGCAGTTCGGCGAGGTGAGTTCGCTGGTGCTACGTACCGCCCGCTATGTCGGCGAGGGCGAGCTGACCGAGACGTCCGAGGTGGTGGAGACCGGGCAGGTGATGCTCCTGATCGGTCCGGCCTTCGTGATCACCGTCCGGCACGGCGACGCCTGCCGGCTCACCCCTGTCCGGGCCGACCTGGAGAGCAAGCACGACCTGCTCGCCCAGGGGCCGTGGTCGGTGGCGTACGCGGTGACCGACCGGGTCGTCGACCTCTACGTGGAGGTGGCCGACCAGGTCGAGGTCGACCTCGACCTGCTGGAGGCGGAGGTCTTCGGCCGCCACTCGCACGGGCGGATCCAGCGGATCTACCAGATGAAGCGGGAGCTGGTGGAGTTCAAGCGGGCGGTGATGCCGCTCCAACGACCCCTGATCACGCTGACCGCGCAGGTCAACCGCGATGTGCCGAAGGAGATCCGGCGCTACTTCCGGGATGTACAGGACCACCTGACCCGTACCGTCGAACAGATCAATTCGTACGACGACCTGCTCAACTCGGTGCTCCAGGCGCGGCTGGCACAGGTGACGGTCGATCAAAACAACGACATGCGCAAGATCGCGGCGTGGGCCGCCATCGCCGCCGTGTGGACCGCGATCGCCGGCATCTATGGCATGAACTTCACACACATGCCGGAGCTGACCTGGACCTACGGCTATCCCGTGGTGCTGGCGCTGATGCTGAGCATCTCGCTCGGGCTCTACCGCTTCTTCAGGAAGAACGGCTGGCTCTAGCTAGGCGCGGACCGGCGGGGCCCCGGACAGGCCCCGCCGGTAACGGTCAGCGACGGCCCTTGGTCGTGTCGACGACGCCGTCGAGCGTCTCGGAGGCGATCGTCCCGTTCATCGTCGGGTCGACCGTTCCGTCCATCTTCTCGTCGGCGTCGGCAGCGATCGGCCCCATCGCCTGGCTGGGGTCGTACTCCTGCCACTGCTGAAGCTTGCGACGGCGCATGACCAGCGCGCCCGTCGCACCCATCGCGGCTCCGGCGACCATCAGCCCGGCCAGCATCGGCCAACGCCTGCGGGACGTCCGCGACTCCCTCTTGGGAGTGACCGCCCGCATCTTGGCGGCGCCGGCCCGGCCCGCACTGCGCCCAGCCCGCTTGGTGGTGCGGCCGGCCTCACGAGCGCCCTCCGCCGCGGCTGCGGCCAGCGGCCCGAGCGCCGCCAACGTGGACTCCCACCCGTGTGACGCGCCATCCCGGACCCGCTGCATGCCATCGGCTGCCTTCGGGCCCATCGTCTCACCTACGCCGCCCGCGGCATGCGTGGCGGCCTGCATGAAGTGATCGAAACTCTCGCCCAGCTCAGCCTTGACCAACTGGCTACGCGTCTGGTTGCGCCGCGCAAATCCGAGCACCGATACCCACCTCCTCGCCTTTCTACCCAGTCATCCTGCCTCTTCGGATGCCTTCGCACTGCCGGAACGGGCACATGGGAGGATCCGCATTGAACTGACCAACAACCGAGGAGTACCCGTGGCTGACGCTCTCTACGCCACCCTGCACACCAACCACGGCCCTATCAGGTTGGAGCTCTTCCCCAACCACGCGCCGAAGACGGTCGAGAACTTCGTGGGGCTCGCCAAGGGCACGAAGGCCTACACCGACCCGACGACGGGGCAGCCGGGCTCGGGGCCGTACTACAACGGCACGCTCTCGCACCGCGTGATCAGCGGCTTCATGGTCCAGATGGGTGACCCGACCGCCACCGGCCGGGGCGGACCGGGCTACACGTTCCCGGACGAGATCCACCCCGAGCTGTCCTTCGACCGCCCGTACCTGCTGGCCATGGCGAACGCCGGGCCGGGCATCAACAACGAGGGCACGAACGGCTCGCAGTTCTTCATCACGGTCGGCCCGACGCCGCACCTGAACCGGCGGCACACGATCTTCGGGCAGGTCGCGGACGAGGCGTCGGCCAAGGTCGTCGACTCGATCGCGAACACTCCGACCGCCGGCGACCGCCCCGTCAACGACGTGGTCATCGAGCGCGTCGAAATCGAAGGCTGACAGGTACCTTTGCCTCTATGAGTGAGTCTCCCGTGACCGTGCCGGTCTGCTACCGCCACCCGTCGCGCGAGACGTATGTCCGGTGCGTCCGGTGTGACCGGCCGATTTGCCCGGACTGCATGCGAACGGCCTCCGTCGGGCACCAGTGCCCGGAGTGCGTGGCCGAGGGACGACGCACCCAGCGACCGGCGCGCACCGCCTTCGGGGGCAGTGCCGCCGGTCGTGAGGGGTACGTCACAAAGGTGCTGATCGGCCTCAACGTCCTGGTGGCGCTGATCGGCGTCGCCTTGGCCGGTTCGAGTTCGCTCTTCGACGGCGGGCTCTTCACCAGTGGCGGTCGCCTCCAGGCGATCGGCGGGGTGGTGGCCCACTCGGTCACCGTCAACAACCAGGGCGTGTTCCTGGGCAACATCCCGGGCTTCGGCGACGTCTATCCCGGCGTCGCGGACGGGGCCTACTACCGCCTGATCACGGCGATGTTCATCCACTATGGGCTCGTCCACCTCGCGTTGAACATGTGGGCGCTCTGGATGCTCGGCCGCAACCTGGAGGCGGTGCTCGGGCCGCTCCGCTTCCTCGCGCTCTACCTGCTGGCCGGCCTCGGTGGCAACGTCGCCTGCTACCTGATCACCCCCGACAGCCTCGCCGCCGGCGCGTCCACCGCGGTCTTCGGGCTCTTCGCGGCGTTCTTCATAGTCCTGCGCAGACTCGGGCGGGACACTTCGGCCGTCATCGGCATCCTCGTGGTCAACATCGTGCTGACCTTCGCCGTGCCTGGGATCTCGATCGCCGGCCACCTCGGCGGCCTCGTCGTCGGGAGCATTGTCGGTGCCGTCATGGCGTACGCGCCAGCGGCGCGCCGGACACTGGTGCAGGCCGGGGGCAGCGGGGCGGTGCTCGTGGCGCTCGTGCTCCTAACGCTGCTACAGACGTCCGCCCTCACGTAAGGGCCCGAGCGCGGCGGCCACCTCAGAGGGCGGCGCGCCAAGGTCGTACTCGCTGAAGAGGTGTATCGACTCGCCCGCGTCGATCTCCAGTGTCTCGGTGCGGATGCCGCGCCTCGGCCGGGTGTCCACCCGTACCCGCTCGATCTGCGACCAGGCCAGGCGACGGCGGCCGGCGAACCCCGCGACAAGCGTGACCCCGTCGGGGTCGGCGGCGAGTCGCACCGGCGCGAGCAGGTCGCGCGAGGCCCAAATGGCGAGGGCGGCTGCCACGGCGGCGGCCAGCACGAGGCGGACCGCGTCGCCGTCGGCGAAGAGGATGCCGACGGCCAGGAGCGCGGCGGCCACGGCCAGCTTTGCGGCGGGCACCTTCCGGGGCACACGCCAGGTAAGGGCGTCCATGCGCCAATTTTGGCCTGGGCGGCGCGACCGCTCTCGGACCGGGCGCTACCGGAGAGTAATGTCCATCAGTATGAGGGACGCGGTCATCGTCGGCGCGGTGCGCACCCCGGTCGGGCGGCGCAAGGGCGGCCTTTCCGAGATCCATCCGGTGGACCTGTCGGCGCACGTGCTGCGCGCTCTCGCCGAGCGCACCGGCCTCGACCCGGCGCACGTCGACGACGTGTTCTGGGGCTGCGTCTCGCAGATCGGCGAGCAGTCCTGGAATATCGGCCGCAATGCCGTCCTCGGCGCGGGCTGGCCGGAGTCGGTGCCGGGCACCACAATCGACCGCCAATGCGGCTCCAGCCAGCAGGCCGTGCACTTCGCCGCCGCGACGGTCCTTTCGGGCCAGGCCGACCTCGTCGTGGCCGGCGGCGTCGAGTCGATGACGCGGGTGCCGATGGGTTCCAGCGCGGCCGGCCAATGGGCGTTCGGCGACGGCGTGCGCGAGCGCTACGGCGACGCCGGCTTCAGCCAGGGCGTCGGCGCCGAGATGATCGCCGAGCGGTGGGCTTTCTCCCGGTCGCAGATCGACGAGTACTCGCTGGCCAGCCACCAGAAGGCGGCCGCGGCGCAGGACGCCGGCGCGTTCAAGGCGGAGATCTCGCCGATCGGGCCGATCGACGCGGACGAGGGCATCCGGCGGGACACCTCGCTGGCGAAGCTTGCCGAGCTGGCCACCCCGTTCAAGGCCGATGGTGTGGTCACCGCCGGCTCCGCGTCGCAGATCTCCGACGGCGCCGCCGCGCTCGCCGTCACCACGAGCGACTGGGCACGCGAGCACGGCCTGCGGCCGCTCGCCCGCGTCCACACCGCGGTGGTCGCCGCCGACGACCCGGTCATCATGCTCACCGCGCCGATCCCGGCCACCGCGAAGGCGCTGCGCCGCGCCGGGCTGGGCATCGAGGAGATCGGTGTGTACGAGGTGAACGAGGCGTTCGCCCCGGTGCCGCTGGCCTGGCTCGCGGAGACGGAGGCGGATCCCGGGCGGCTCAACCCGCGGGGCGGGGCGATCGCGCTGGGCCACCCGCTGGGCGGCTCTGGCGCCCGCATCATGACCACGATGCTCCAGCACATGCGGGACAACGGGATCCGCTACGGACTCCAGACCATGTGCGAGGGCGGTGGCATGGCCAACGCAACGATTCTGGAACTTCTACAGTGAACTTTTCTCAACTCGGGCGACGCGGCGTCTGACCTGCCCCTTTACCGCAGGCAGGGCGCACCTCGGGGAGGCAGAAAAAGGTTCACCGTGCAACCCGCGTCACATACCGTTAGCAAGTCGTTAAACGCGGCATGGACGTGTTCTCCCGAACGTTCTTGCCCGCCGCCGCTGAGGCTGGCGTGGCCATCTCCACCGTGAGCCGCCACATGCCCGTCTTCCGACGGTGCGTAGAGGCCGACGACGCGACGGTCCTGGTCACCCGCTGCCTCCGGCCCGACCGCCCCATGCAGGGCGAGTTTCTGCTGCTGCTGACATACCGGCGCTTGGTGGTGACCCAGGAGACCCGTGTGTTCCACCGGCTCCGCCTGCACCTGAACACCGAGCTTCGACACCTCAGCAACGTCACCTGGAATCCGGACCCGCGGGTCGCCGCGGTGGAGCTCGCCGCCACCGCGGTCGACGGCATCCGCGAAAGGTTCTGGATCAAGACCGGTCACCCAAAGCAGGTCTGGCACCTGGACGCGCTACTCAGCCACGTCTTCCGTCCCCGTTTGGTGGCCGAGCGCGCCCGGCAGGCACCTCGCGTAACAGCGCTGGAAACGCTGCGCGTGCCGGCTGCCGCCTGACTGGGCCGGGGCGCCCCGACTCCCCGTGCGGGGCGCCCCCGCCCGTACGTTCCTCTAACATTCCGTTGTTTTCCGGCCGCCCGCCCGTCGGACATGATGGGTGCCGTGGAGCCGAAGGGCCTGGTGCTCGTCGTAGAGGACGAGCGAGCCATCGCCGACCTCGTCAGGATGTACCTGGCCAGGGACGGCTTTGGCGTGCACGTCGAGCACGACGGCACGGCTGGGCTCGCATCGGCACGGCGGCTGCGGCCGGTCGCTTGCGTGCTCGACATCGCGCTGCCCGGCCTGTCCGGCACGGAGGTATGCCGCCAGCTGCGCGAAGACGGCGACTGGACGCCGGTCATCTTCCTTACCGCCCGCGACGACGAGGTCGACCGGATCGTCGGGCTGGAGCTGGGCGCCGACGACTACGTGACCAAGCCGTTCAGCCCGCGCGAGCTTGTCGCCCGGGTACGCGCGGTGCTGCGCCGCACGGCCGGCACGCCCGAGGAGCGGCCGCACACGGTCGGACCGGTCACGCTCCATCCGGGCCGGCGCTCGGTCACCGTCGACGGCGCACCCGTGCAGCTGACCTCGACCGAGTTCGACCTGCTGGCCCGCCTGATGGGCCGGCCCGGCCGGGTCTTCACCCGGGAGGAGCTGCTGGCCAGCGTCTGGGGGTACGCGGCGCACACCGGTACCCGGACGGTCGACGTGCACGTGGCGCAAGTACGCGCCAAGCTGGGCGCCGGCGCGACAGTGCTGCGCACCCACCGGGGCGTCGGGTACGCGGTCGATGCCTGACCGCCCTGAGCTGACCCAACTGCTGCCGATCGTCCGGCGCCGCCCCCTCGGGCGTACCCTCACCGCCCGCGCGGTCCTCGCCGCCTGCGCGGTGGCCGTGGTGTCCGTGCTGGTGACCGCCCTGATCGCGGTGCCCATCGCGGTTCGGGGCGCGGAGCGGCAGGCACGCGACTCGCTCGACCAGCAGGCACAGGTCGCCGCGAAGCTGCTGCGGCCACGCCTCACCAGCGGCCGTACCGGCGACGAGGAGCGGCTTGTCCGGCAGCTGCGCACCGAGGAGATCGACGCGTACCTGATCCGGGCCGGCCAGCCCGACCGACCGGGCCTCCCGCCGCAGATCGTCGCGCGGATCACCGCCGGTCTGAACGTCAACACCCGCCGCCCGATCGACGGCCGTCCGTCGATTGTCGTCGGGCGCGCGCTCCCCGGCGGCAACGGCATCGTGCTCACCTCGCCCCGGCCGACCGGGCTGTGGCGGCAGGTCGTGGGGATCATCTGGCTGCCCTTGCTCGCTGGGCTCGCGGCTGGCCTCGGCGCCGGCGTGCTGATCGCCCGCCGCATGGTCCGCCCGATCCGCAACGCGGCCACCGCCGCCGCCCGGCTGCGTGCCGGTGACCGGCGCGTACGGGTGCCGGTCGAGCCGCCGCAGGAGGCCGCCGACCTGGCGTACGCCCTCAACGACCTCGCCTCCGCCCTGGCCACCAGCGAGGGGCGGCAGCGCGAGTTCCTGCTGTCGGTCTCGCACGAGCTGCGTACGCCATTGACTGCGATCCGCGGTTACGCCGAGGCGCTCGCCGACGGCGTGGTCGCGGCCGAGGGCGCGCAGCGGGCCGGCCAGACCATGCTCGCCGAGGCCGAGCACCTCGACCGGCTGGTCAGCGACCTGCTCGCATTGGCCAGACTGGAGGCGGCCGACTTCCCGCTGGCGCCGGTACGGATCGACCTGGCCGCACTTGTCCGGGAGGCCGCCGAGTCGTGGGGCGGTAGGTGTGCCGCGGCCGGTGTGGTGCTGCGAGTGGAGCTCCCCGCGTCCGAGGTGCCCGCGTTCAGTGATCCGGGCCGGATCCGGCAGGTGGTCGACGGCCTGTTGGAAAACGCGCTGCGCATCCTGCCGGCCGGCGCGCCCGTGGTGCTCGCCGCGTGGCCGGCGCCGGCCGGTGCGGTGATCGAGGTGCGCGACGGCGGGCCGGGACTCACCGACGACGACCTCGCCGTGGCGTTCGAGCGTGGCGCGCTGCGGCAGCGCTACGAGGGGGTACGCAAGGTCGGCAGCGGCCTCGGTCTGGCGCTCGCCGCCGGGCTCGTACGGCGGCTGGGCGGGGCGATCGAGGCTGGGCACGCGCCCGAGGGAGGCGCCCGATTCACGGTCACCGTTCCTAAATGATCGCTCCCTCGCCGTCGTCGAGGGTGAGCGCAGCGGTCCCCGCTCGCTCTGGGCCTTCCTTACGAAGCCCGTACACAGGCTTGACGGTCCCCTCGCCGGCCCGGCCGACGATGTTCCACATGAAACATCTCGGACTGGTGGTGGCCAGCGGAGTGCTGGCGTTGGGACTTGTGGGGTGCGGCAGCGGGCCGGTACAGGACGCTGGCGAGACCGCGGTCGAGGTAGCGGCGGCCATGGGTGTGGAGGGCCAGGCGCTGGCGGCGATGGGGCTGGACCCGTCGCCTTCCGCTTCCGCTTCCGGACCTGCTTCTGCTTCCGCGAAGCCCGACCGGAAGGAACGGCGCAAGGCCCGCGTCCTGCTGCGGAAGAACACCCTCCACGGTGAGGCGGTCGTGCAGACCAAGGAGGGCACGAAGACGGTCGCCGTCCAGCGCGGCGAGGTGACCGAGATCGACGACGATTCGGTCACCGTGAAGTCCACTGACGGGTACACGGCGACCTGGAGCTTCGCGGCCGACCTGCACGTGGTGCGGCACTCCGCGACCGTCCAGCCCGAAGAGATCAAGCCGGGTACCCAGGTCGGCGTCGCGGGTGCCAAGGACGGCGAGAACTACGTCGCCCGGCTGATCGTGGTGCCACGCGCCTAGCGAACCTCGTACGGACTCCCCGGCGGGCGGGGACCGGGGAGTCCGATTCGTACCCATCCGCATGCGCTGAATCTGATCAGGTTAGGCTTGGCGGGATATCGCAAGCGGCCCGTGGAGACCCCGTGAAGCTGTCCATCCTGATGCCGGTCTACAACGAAGAAGATCGCGTGGCGGAGGCCTTGAAGCAGGCGCTCGCGGTCGACTACCCGTGCGAGATCGAGCTGGTGATTGTCGACGACGGCAGCCGGGACGGCACAGCCGAGGTGCTCGGACGCACCGACGACGCCCGGGTGCGGGTGATCACCCACAAGCGCAACGCCGGCAAGGGCGCGGCGATCAAGACAGCGGTGAACAGCGCCGAGGGCGAGTACATGGTGATCCTCGACGCCGACCTCGAGTACGACCCGCAGGACATCCCCAAGCTCCTCGCCCCGGTGCTCGACGGCCGCGCGAAGGTGGTCTACGGCAACCGCACGTTCGGCAGCCGCAGCGCCTACAGCTTCTGGTACGTGGTGGGCAACAAGGCGGTGACCACCGCGGCGAATGTGCTGTTCAACTCCTACATCGGTGACCTGGAGACCTGCTTCAAGCTGATGCCGGTCGCGCTGTACCGGTCGCTGGACATCCACTCCCGGGGCTTCGGGATGGAGGCCGAGGTGACCGGCAAGCTGCTCCGCCGCCGCATCCGGCCGTACGAGGTGCCGGTCAGCTACACCGCCCGCGGCCGCGAGGAAGGCAAGAAGATCACGTGGAAGGACGGCGTGGAGGCGCTGTTCATCCTCGGCCGCGAGCGGGCCCGCCACCCGGTGCCACAAAAGCGCTGATCGACTGCCGGAGGCCGGCCGCGTCCAGCCCTTGCCACCGCGCGTGGTCCTCGGGGCTGCCGTAGCGGCGCAGGTCCACGCACTCCACACCAAGGCTCAGCAGGCGGTGCGGCAGGTCGCGGAGTGCGTCCGACACCACAGCGCTCGACGTGCCAGCTAGGTAGGGCTCGACAAGCACCACGTCGCTGTGGCCCAGCGCCCGCAACCCCTTGACGTCGAACGGGCGCGGCGTGTTCGTGTACGCCAGCGTCACGTCCAGCCCCTCCATGGCAGCCAGCACGGTGTCGAGCATCGGCCCGACCGCCACCACCGCCGCGCGGCTACCCCGCCGGATGGTCTGCATGCCGGTCGTCGGTCGCCCCTCCGCGTTGTGCTGGGTGGAGAGCCGGATGTAGACAGGCTCGTCGTGGGCGGCCGCCGCGGTCAGCAGCGGTCCGACCTCGTCAGCATGACCGGGTACATGTACCGTCCAGCCGCCCAGCGTGTCGAAGAGCGCGACGTCGCCCGGTGACTGGTGGGTGCGCCCCTCGGACGAGGCGTCGTAAGAAGCGCCGATGCTGACCAGCACCGCACCCACGCCCTGGTGGTTGAGGTCCAGCTTGATCTGCTCGTATGCCCGGTCCACGACGAATGGCGCGTACGAGTGCACGATCGGCCGCAGCCCGGTCAGCGCGAGCCCGCCGGCGACGCCGAGCATGAGCTGCTCGCGGATGCCCACGTTGACGACGCGGTCGGGGTGCGCGCGGGCGGCCGGCGCGAAGGCGGCGCCGGAGATGTCGGCGAGCACGACGGCGGTACGCGGATCGTCGTCCAGCAAGGCGGTGGCAGTGTCCACAAAGGTCTGTCGCATCGTTCTCACCCTTTCTTTTCTACGACCGCGACCACGACGTGCGGCGCGGTACCGGTGTGCGCCCGCAGTCCACGCTCGATCGCGTCGTGGTCCCGACCGTCGACAGTGGACGACGTCCACCCGTGAAACCGGCGAGCGATCCCGCCCGGCCACCCGTGCGTGGAGGACTGGTTGTCGATGACGATCGCGGTGAGGCTGGCGAGGCCGGTCGCGCCCGCGTATGCGATCGCCTCGTGGTTGGCACCCTCGTCGAGCTCGGCGTCGCCGGTCAGCACGTACACCCGGGCGTCGGTGAGGCCCTGCGCCCGCAGCCCGAGCGCGGTGCCCACGCCCAAGCCGAGGCCGTGGCCCAGCGAGCCGGAGCCGATCTCCACGCCGGGCACGAGCAGGCGGTCCGGGTGGTGCCCGAGCCGGCTGTCCGGCCCGGCGAGATCGTCCAGCCACTCCTCCGGGATGAAACCCTTGGCCGCCAACACGGCGTAGTAGGCGGCCGGCCCGTGACCCTTCGAGAGCAGGAAACGGTCGCGGTCCGGGTCGTCGACCCGGTCGGGTGCGGTGCGCAGCACCCGGTCGTAGAGCACCCAGAGCACGTCGAGGGTCGAGTAGGCGCTGGGTGCGTGTTTCTCGTCGCCCGTCAGGCGGGTCAGCAGCTCGCTGATTCTCGTGGTTGTCGGTGCGGCCATATCGATAGGGTGCAAGCTGAAGCGGACTTCAGCTCAAGGGATCTATGACCGACACCTCACTGACCATCGGCGAACTCGCCCGCCGCTCCGGCGTGGCACCCTCCGCGCTGCGGTACTACGAGCGGCTGGGCCTGATCCGCGCCGTCCGTACGGGCGGCAACCAGCGCCGGTACCAGCGCGCCGAGCTGCGCCGGGTGGCCTTCATCCGGATCTCGCAGCAGGTCGGGGTGTCGCTGGAGGAGCTCCGCGAGGCACTGGCGTCCCTGCCCGAGTCGCGCACACCCACCAAGGCCGACTGGGCGGCACTGTCCGCCCGCTGGCGCGGCCGCCTGAACGACCAGATCGCCTTCCTGGAACGCTTACGCGACGACCTGACCGGCTGCATAGGCTGCGGCTGCCTGTCACTGCAACGCTGCCGCCTCTACAACCCGGACGACGAACTGTCCGCCGACGGCGCGGGCCCGCGCCTGCTGCTGCCGCCCGGCGCCAGCTGACGTGGTCGCCCACCTTTACGGCCACGGTGTCCCACCCGTGAACCTGGGCCCCATGGCACACTAGGCACGGCCGCACCCAGCGCTCGACGCCGAGGGTCGCGGCCGAGGAGGGTTCGCCTAGTGGCCGATGGCGGCGGTCTTGAAAACCGCTATGGGTGGTGACACTCATCGTGGGTTCGAATCCCACACCCTCCGCTCCCGAACAGCGAAAAGCCCATCTGACCAGCGCGAACGTGAGGACACAAGGGCCGCCTGGGTCGATACCTCACTCAACCTCGCGGGTCGATCACCGGGATTCCGGCGTCCTTTGCCGCAGCTGCCAGCCGGTCGTCATACGTGGCTAGGCCGTCCAGATCCGGCCCGAGCACCCGTGCGGTGGCCAGGTGAATCGCGTCCAGCGACCGCAGCATCCGGTCCGGCTCGTTCATCGCCGCGTCCACGACCTCATCGTCGATGCTCACGTAGCTGAAGGCCAGCAGGAGTGCCCTCGCATCCGGCAGTGCCGCTGGCATGGCACGGCTGACTGCGCGGATCACCTGGATCCGCAGCAATGTCGAGCTGACCCACGATGCGCCCGTGCTTTCGTCGTAGAACGCGGCGAACGCGCGGGAATGGCTCTCCTGCGCCAGCAACTTAAGCGCGGCGGAGGTGTCGATGTAGTAAAGGCTCACCAGCGTTCCTCGTCGCGCAGGGCCGCGAGGGCATCGCCGAGGCGGTCGGTGCCGTCGCCGGCTCGCATCCGCGGCCGAAATCCGGGCCGTACCGCCAAACGAGCCCGACCCGCCTCGACCAAGCGGTCCAACACCGGTGTCGGCTCGCGCTCGCCCACCGGCACGATCCGCGCCACGAGCTTGCCGTACTCCGTCACGTCGATCGTCTCCCCATGCCGCACGCGCGCCAGCACCTCACTGGTGTTGTGGCGTAGCTCCCGCAGGCCGACTGAGTGCTCACCGAGAGTCGTCATAACCGAAAATGTATCACAATTTTGTGGCCACATAGAGCCGCGCGGCAGCGGCGGCGTGGCGGGGTGACGGGTGTGAAGTTGCGTGTCATCTTATGCCCATGGCTTCGTACGGCCGGGCGCTCAGCGCTCTCCACCCCACCTTCGCGACCATCTTCCGGAGCCTCGAAGAAGGTCTTGAAGAGGCCCAGCGCTACCACACCGAACGGCAGTACAAGCGCTCCGACGATCCCCACCTGTACCTCCATCTCGCCCGCCGCCGGGCCTGTGCCGTCCTGGAGGAGGAAGGGCTCGCGGCCCGGCTGGTCGACGACAGCGCGGCGCTCAACATGTCCGGGATCCTGATCCACCACCAGGGGTTCGCCGTCCGCGTCCTCCATGCCCAGCGGGGCACCGCCGGTGAGATCGAGGTGCCGGTGCCTGGCCCTTCGAGGCCGCGGCAGGAGTTTTGGCGGCAGGCCTCGGCTATCCCGGGGCTGGAGACCGACAACCTGCTGCTGCTCTGGCTGGACGACAAAGGCGTTCTCCAGGATCCGATGGTCCTGATTCGCCCGCTCCGTGGTGACAACCTCAAGGCAAACCTCCAGTTGGAGTGGCGCGGAAAGATCTATCGAGAGATGGCTAAGCTGCGAGCGGAAGACCTGGTTGGCCTTGAGCCCGACTGGCAGGCGGACCGGCTGGCCTAGACGACGACCAGCGGCAGCGGGCGAAAGGCGGCATACAACGGCCGTCTGGTGGTGTGACCAGCACCTAGGAGACAGAGATGGTCTACGGCGAGCGCATCAGGCAGGTGCGGGAGATGCACCGGATGACGCAAGCCGACCTCATCAAAGAGGTGCCGTCGCTCACCCAGTCTCGGTTGTCGCGCATCGAAAAGGACCTGGCGACGATCGACGAGGAATCGCTGGCGCTCGTGGCGGCGTTGACGGGCGTCGCGGTGGGCTTCTTCGCCCGGCCGCCGACACCCGGCTTCTCGGTCCTATCCCCTCAGATGAGGTCGCGTAGCCGGCTGACGCAGGGGGAGAAGTCGGCGGCGCTTCAGTGGGCGCGGCTGGTCGACGAGGAGTACCAGCATCTGCGAAGCGGGGCGCGTGCCTTGCCGGTCAGGCTGCGGCGGACGCCTGGCGCGACGCCGGCGGAGGCCGCCGCGGAGGCCCGGAAGATCCTGGGGTTCTCGCCGCATCAGCCGCTTCCCTACCTGATCCTGGCGGCGGAGCGGGCTGGCGTGACCGTCCTGGGGCTTCCGTACGCGATCGAGACGCTCGACGCCTTCTGCGCCTGGCGGCGGGGCGAGCCCGTCATCGCGCTGCTCGGCGGTGTGCCGGCTGATCGCGTGCGGTTCAGCGTGGCGCACGAGATAGGCCACCTGCTGCTGCACCAGCCCGGCCAGACTGGGCCGGGCATCGAGGCCGAGGCGGACATGTTCGCGGCCGAGCTGCTTACCCCACTCGCGGCGCTGCGGGGCGTGATGCCGCACAATCCCACGTTGAGCGCGCTCGTGATGCTCAAGACGATCTGGGGTGTATCGGTGAAGAGCCTCGTCCGCCGGGCGAAGGAGCTGGGGGCGGTCGATGGCGACCGGGCGCTGAGCCTGTACAAGCAGATGAGCTCCCGCGGGTGGAACAAGCGCGAGCCAGGCTACGTGGCCCCCGAAAAGCCGCGTGCCCTCCGCAAAATGGCGGAGATCGTGCATGGCCCGGCGATACGGACGGAGCGGTTCGCGGCGATGGCCGCCTGGTCGGAAGAGCTGGCGCTCGACGTGCTCGCCCAGCACGCCAGCCCGGACGAACTCCCACACGAGCCAGCGGCGACGAAGCACGAGCCAGCGGCGACGAAGCATCAGCCCGCGCCGGCCAAGCAGGTGACCGGCTACGCGAACGTGATCCCGCTGCGACCCGCGCCCTCCCGTCCGGCGGATAGGCGACCACGATGCGCGTCCTCGTCACTGGCGGCCATGGGTACCTGGGCAACGCCGTCTGCCGTGCCCTCGGCGACACCGGCCACCACGTCACCATGCTCAGCCGCCGCTCCGGTATCGACGTCCGGGACCGGGTCGGGGTCGCCGGCGCAGTCGAGGCCGCCCAGCCCGAGGCCGTCTGCCACCTCGCCGCCCTCACCCGGCCGCGCGACTCCTTCGCCGACCCACTCAGCTACTTCGACGTCAACGTCGGTGGCACGCTCAACCTCCTCCTCGCGCTCGACCGGCCCGTCCCCTTCGTCCTCGCCTCCAGCAGCATCGTCTACGGCGGGCAGCACACCGGAGCGCTCACCGAAGACCTCCCGGTCAACCCGGAGAGCCCGTACGCCGCCTCGAAGGTCGCCGCAGAGCAGTTGGTCGCCGCGCACGCAGCTACCGGGGCGGTCGGTGGGGTGGTGCTGCGCTGCTTCAACATCGCGGGCGCGGCCGGCGGCGTCGGCGACACGGACACCACGCGGATCATCCCCAACGTCTTCCGGGCGATCACCGGCCAGCTGCCCCACGTGACCCTGAACGGGGACGGTTCGGCGACCCGCGACTTCGTGCACGTGGAGGATGTGGCGCAAGCCGTGGTGAACGCGATCGAGCGGGCTACGCCCGGCGAGGCCGAGACGTACAACATCGCCAGTGGCGTCGGCACGAGCATGGCGGGCATCGTCGCGGCCGCCGAAGCGGTCACGGGCAAGAAGGTGGAAATCAAGCGGCTGAGCCCGAAACCCGAGCCGCCGCACCTCGTCGCCGACATCGCGCGGGCCAGGGCCGAGCTGGGCTGGGAGCCACACCGCTCGACACCCGACCGTATCGTCACCGACGCCTGGGCCGCCTGGGCTGCGGCCTAGGGTGCTGGCATGCAGACACCCGATGAGGTACCGGCGTCCTCCTCGCGGATGTGGGAGATTCCGAGCTGGCTGCTGGTTCAGACGGCCGCGCACGCCTCCCGGCTCGTGTCGGATGGGTTCGCGGCCGTCGAGGCGCGCGGCTACCACTTCAGGGTGCTGGCCACCCTGGACGAGCTAGGGCCGGCCAGCCAGGCCACGCTCGGGCGGCGCGGCGGCATACACCTCAGCGATCTTGTGACGACCATCAACGAGCTGGCCGATCGGGGGTTCGTCGAGCGCTCGCCGGACCCGGAGGACCGGCGGCGCAACGTCATCACCATCACCGCCGCGGGGCGGCGGCAGCTGCTGAGGTTGGAGAAGCAGCTGGCACAGGTACAAGATCAGCTGCTCGCCCCGCTCTCGCCCGAGGAGCGGGACGAATTCGCGCGGTTGCTCACTCGGCTTCTCCGGCACCACATTCAGCGAGTGCAAGGATGACGGTATGAGTCTTGACCGTCCTATCGCACCGGACCCGTACGAGCTGCTCCCGGCCGTACCCACGTTCACGCTGACCAGCAGTGACCTCGACGAAGGCCAGCCGTTCGACGCGGCCTTCGCCCACGGCAGCGTCGGTGGCCAGGATCTTTCGCCCCAGCTGGCCTGGTCGGGCTTCCCCAGCGAGACCCGCAGCTTCGTCGTGAACTGCTTCGACCCGGACGCGCCGACCCCCAGCGGCTTCTGGCACTGGAACCTGGTCAACCTGCCGGTCTCGGTCACCGAGCTGGCCCGCGGCGCCGGCGCTGAGGACGTGCACGGTGGTTTCCACGTCCGCAGCGACTACGGCACGCGGGCTTACGGTGGCGCCGCGCCGCCCGCGGGCGACCGACCGCACCGCTACTACTTCGCCGTCCACGCGGTGGACGTCGACGCGCTCGACGTCACGCCCGATGTCTCGAACGCGGTGGTCGGCTTCAACCTGACCTTCCACACGCTCGCGCGGGCGATCCTGGTGGCCACCTACCAGGTCAAGGCTTGATGCAGCAGCCAGTGCAGATCTTGGGCTGAGGGAGGGTGAACGCGAGGCAGCACGTCTTGCGTTGCACCGTCAGCTCGCCGTTCTGGCCGGGCACCAGCTCGATCAGGTCTTCCAGGCCCAACGTCGTAAGCAGCGTGCCGATGTGCTCCGCGGTCGAACCGGGGAGGACATCGGCCGCGCGCAGGATGCCGTGGGCGATGCCGGAGCTGACCGAGCCGAGCAGCGTACGGGGGCCGACCCGCACCTCGCCGTGGATCGCGTCGAGCATCGGGCTGAGGTGGGCGTCTAGCAGCGAGGTCCGCAGCGCGCCGAGCAGGGCCGCCTCGTCGCGCATCACCCGCACCTGCGGCAGGCCGGAGAGCGCCAGCGGGTCCGAGGGGAGCACCGCGACGGCCACCGAGCGGCGGTACCCGAGCGTGAGCAGCGGCCGCTGGTCTTCGAAGTGCATCAGCACGTCATCGGGGTAGAGCAGGGGCACGCGCCGCGCCGAGGCCCAGCCGAGCACGACGGGCAGCGAGAGCCAGTACGTGTACGCCTTCCACGCCAGCGCGGCCGCGGCGTGCGGCGACGCCTGCCACCGGTGCTTCGCCGAGTCGAGCAGGTCGGGTAGGCGACTGCCGTCGACGAGGCGGGACGTGGGGATCCAATCGGCGGTGGAGAGCTCGGGCACCACGAGGCCGGGCGTGAGACCTGGCAGGTCGTCGGTCCCGAACATCGCGCGAAGCGTGGACGTGATCGGCGCGAGCAGGTCGGCACCGGCGATCCGGTGAGGAACGACAGTGGTCACTTTGCGTCGCCTTCTGCACGGCGAGTGACGTACGCGGTCAGACCGGGCAAGTGCCAGATCCGGTACCGCGTAAACGTAGTCACCAGGCCACTTCCCTTAGTTTCTCAAGCCGACGGATCACCCTAACGTACTAAGGCTAGGCTAACCAGAGGGTCTCGCTCGCGTCTCCCTTTCTGCTCAGAACATGTCCTCAGTCACACTCCGTATGGGGCTACGCAGAGTAGCTGCCCTATGCGTCTGAGTAGCTGAACTGCCCGTCTGTCAAGGTTTTTGTCGGTAACGCGCCAGTTCATGTTCCGCCGAGCGGCTAGGAAAGCAGACTGAAAGTCCCGGCCCGAGGTAACCAAGAGATGACGACATCGCCCATCGAGCGGGCTGCGGACACGTTCGCGGCCGAACTGGCCCGATGGCGGGTTGAGCGCAGCATGAGCAAGAAGCAGCTCGCGGCCCGCATGGGCTTCGACCCGTCCTACGTCAGCCATGTCGAAGGCCGCCGACACCGTCCGACCGAAGACTTCGCTCGCCGTGCCGAAGCCGTGCTCGGCGCGGGCGGCGCGATTTGGCAGCGCTACCAGGAGTACGACGAGCTGCGTCATGCCAGGTCCTCGGCGAGTCACCGAGACCCGCCGGTGCCCGAGCAGTGGCTGCCGCCCGGCACCGGCTTGATCGTGGAGCAGGAGGTGGCCACGCTCTCGTACCGCGAGGGCTCGTACCGGTGCGTCATCCGCCGGGCCCTCTACAACGCGGGCACCGAGCCCGTCACCCGCTACCTGATCAGGGTGGCCGTCGACAGGTACCCCCATGATCCGGAGAAGTCCAACCGGCACCACCGCGATCATCCGCTCAGCTTCGCCGAGCTCGACCTCCAAGCGTGGTGCGGGGAGGAGCCGGCTCGAGAGGCGATGGAGTACCGCAAGAAGCACGACCGGGACGCGTTCAAGGAGGTCTGGCTCCTCTTCGAAAACTCCGAGGGCCGCTTTCCGCTCTATCCCGGCCAGCGCACCATGATCGAGTACGCCTACACGGTGAGCCACGACAAGTGGGGCCAGTGGTTCCAGCGCGCCGTGCGGCTGCCCACTCGGCGTCTCACGGTGCGGCTCGACTTCCCCAACTGGCTCGACGCGCAGGTGTGGGGCGTGGAGACGTCGCTGTCGGCCGAGGAGGCGCCGCTTCGTACCCCGGTCGGCCGGCGTCCGGAGGGCGAGCGGACGATCTTCGAGTGGACGACCGAGTCGCCGCCACTCAACGCCCGCTACAGGCTGGAGTGGCGTTTCCGGGGCCACAACGGCCCGCCGCCGTCCGGCCTCGCCATCGCGGTGCGGGCCAGCGACCGCATGCGCGCAGTTGGCATCGTGCAGCGCGGCGCCGACACGCTCCGCCAGGCGGCTCGGCAGTTCGATCTCCCGCACGACGAGTCGGACGCCCGGGACGTCGTCGACCGGCTGGTCGGGGCGCTCGACCGGGTCGAGGAGCTGCACACGTTCAGCAAGGGCGTGGGCTTGGCCGCGCCACAGATCGGGCTGCCCTGGGCCGCCGCGGTGGTGCGCCCTGCCGACCGCACGGCCGAGCCGGTCGTGCTGCTCAACCCTCGGGTGGTCGAGTCGTCGCCCGAGACCGACGAGCAGTACGAGGGGTGCATGTCCTTCTTCGACGTGCGTGGTCATGTCTCGCGGCCGCTTGTGCTCCAGGTCGAGCACGCGAAATGGGACGGCGGGCGACTGATCACGACCTTCGAGCAGGGCATGGCACGGCTTGTCGCGCATGAGATCGACCACCTCGAAGGCCGGCTGTACGTCGACCGCATGACACCCGGCGTCCCGCTGGTGCCGGTCGAGGAGTACCGCGAGGCCGGGAACCCCTGGCGGTACTGAGTGCCTAGATCGGCGGGCTCCCGCCGATCTAGGACAGGCCTCAGCGGGCGCCTCCACGCTCACGTACTGCCCATCTTGTGCGATTCGGTTGATCTTGGGGTGGTAGGCGACAGCTCCGGCGGCGCGTCGGGCACAGTTACCGGGTGAAGGTTGAGCTAGCCCCGCCGCCTACCGGGCGCGACTACACCACCCGCCGAAACGAGGTGCTCCTCGTCCTCGGCGTCTCGCTTGGACAGTCGGCCATCTATGCGATGGTCTCCATCACGGCGCGGCTCACCGCCAACCGCCCGCTCTCCGAGCAGACCGCCACCCTCAACGCCTCGGCGTCGCCTCGGCCGTACCTCGACCTCACCTACCAGCTGCTCGGGATCTTCTTTGCGCTGGTCCCGGTGCTGCTGGCGATACACCTGCTCAATCGCGACCGCGACGCGCGGGCGACCCTCGGCCTCGACCGCCGGCACCCCGTCTTCGACGTGCTGTTCGGCATGATATTGACGGTGGCGATTGGCTTCCCTGGCATTGCCCTCTACCTCGGTGCGCGCCAGCTCGGCATCAACGCCAACGTGGTGCCGGCCGCGCTACCCGACCTGTGGTGGGCGTTGCCGGTGTTGATCTTGGCTGCCGCACAGAACGCGATCCTCGAAGAAGTGGTCGTTGTCGGATATCTGATGACCCGCCTCGAGGAGCTCGGGTGGCGGGTACGAGCCGTCATCGCGGCGAGTGCCCTGCTTCGCGGCTCCTACCACCTGTACCAAGGCTTCGGTGGTTTTGTCGGCAATGCGGTGATGGGCGTAATTTTCGCGTTCTTCTACCTGCGCACGAGGCGTGTACTCCCGCTGGTGATCGCGCACACGCTGCTGGATGTGGTGGCCTTCGTCGGGTACACGCTGGTGAAGGACATGACCTGGTTCCAGCGCTTCTTTGGCTGACGCTCGACCGCGCTAGCTGGTGCGGAAGCGTGCCCGAGCCCGGTACCCGAGCCGCTCCACCGCCGCCGCCACGCCCAGCGCAGCCGTCACCGGCATCACACCAGGCAGCCGCCGCACGACCATGCGCACCGCCACCCACCCACGCGGCTGACTGGACAACGGCATCACCAGCCGCCACGCCGCCAGCAGCGCCGGCGGCCCGTTCACCTCCAGGTCGGCCGCGGTCGCTTCGGACAGCGCGGCCCGGGCCGCGTCCGCGCTGGGATGCACCCCCAGCAGCACCAGCAGGTCGACCGCCCGCTCGGCGTCGAGCGGATCGTGCCCGTACGCCGCTGCCAGATGCAACACCAGCGCCGCCTGAGCCCACGCGGTCGCGGAAAGCTCGGCCACCGGCATCAACCGCCCGAACGCCACCGACACCGCACCGCCCACCCCGCCATCCGCACGAAGCGCCGAGTGGCCAGCCGCGCCAGCCCGTCGGCCGTCGCCGCCGGGTAGGTAGCCCGCGTCTGTGCGGCCCAGTCGCGCGCGTGCGGCCCGATCGCCCGCACGGCCGCAAGAGCCAAGAGCTCCGGGGCATGTCCAGGCCGATCGAGGACCCGCGGCGTGATCGCCGGTCCATCTTCCGCATTGGTACGTTCGACGACCGGCCCACCCACGAGGGTGACCGCCTTCCGGGCCGAGGTGCCGCCCGCAGCCGCCGCCCGCGCGGCCGTGGTCGCCGCCACTTTCCGAGCCGCCGTCTCGGCGCCCTCCTTAGCCACCTCAGCGGCGGTCGCTGCCGCCTGTGCCCGGGCCGGCTCCGCCTCGGTCGGCGCTAGGTGCGCCGGCGCGGCCTCGTCTGGCTGGCTTGGCACCGCTGGCTCGTTGGCGCGCGCGTCGTTGGCTGGCTGTGCTGGGGCTGGTTCCGCTTCGGTGGGCGTCCGTTGTGCGGGCGCGGCCTCGTCCGGCGTCGTGGCCTCAATCGGCTGGCTCGGCGCCGACGGCGCGTCGTTGGCTGGCTCTGCCTCGGTCGGCGTCCGCTGTGCGGGTGTGGCTTCGTCTGGCGTTGCGGTCTCGATCGGCTGGGTCGGCGCCGGCGGCTTGTCCGGGAGCGCGTCCTTGGCTGGGTCTATCTGGGCTGGCTCTGCTTCGATCGGCGCTCGCTGCGCCGGTGCGGCCTCGTCCGGCGTCGCGGCCTTGGCTGGCTGGCTCGTCGCCGCCGGCTCGCCGGCGACCGCGTCCGGCTCTGTCTGGGCCGGCTCCGGTTCGGTCGGCGTCCGCTGTGCGGGTGTTGCTTCGTCTAGCGTCGCGGTCTCGATTGGCTGGCTCGTCGCCGCCGGCTCGTCGGGACGCGCATCGTTGGCGGGCTCCACCCGGACTGGCTCCGTTTCGGTCGGCGTCCGCTGCATGGGATCGGCCTCGGCTGGCTGGCTCGGCGGCGGCGGCTCGTCCGGGCGCGCGTCCTTGGCTGGCTCGGCCCGTGTCGTGGCATCGGCAGGCCCGGTTTGCGCGGCCGCCGCTGGGGCTGGCTCCTCCCGGGCGGCGCTCTTGGCTCGCTGAGTCCGCGCCGGCGCCTCGTCAGATTCCGCCTTCTTAGCCGACCGGCTCCGCGCGGCGGCCTTCGCCGCTGGCTCGTCCTGGGTCCTGCTCCTGGCCGGCCGGGTGCGCGTCGGTGCATCCTCCTCTTGCGCGCCTGTGGCGTTCGTCCTGGCTGCTGGCGTGCGCGGAACCGAAGCCTCCGTGGCTGACACGTCCGGCGTGGTCCGTTTGGCTGCCCGTGCCCGTGGTGCCGGCGCGTCGGGGTTGGTCGCCTTGGCTCGGCGTGCGCGGGGAGCTGGCGTTTCCGTATCCGTCGCTGTTGTGTCGGGGCTGGTCGCCTCCGCCGGTCGCGCGGATGGCGGTGCAGCCTTCGCGGCCTCCGCGTCCGGGCCGGTCTGCGTGGCCGGCCTGGTGCGCGGGTCTGGCTCGTCAGAGGGCTCGTCCGGCAGCGTCGGCGCCTGGAACAGCACGGAAGGCGCAGGCCGGCGGGCCGGCGGCCGGCGCGGCGGAGGCGGCGGTGTCGGGTCCTCTTCCGGCGGGGTGAAGGCAGCCTTGGAGGGGCGAGACCGCTCCCGCCGGCCGCCCGGGCGCTGCTCCTCCTCCATGAAGACGGAGCCTAGTCCCGACGGGCCCGAAGCACCTCCCGGAAACCCGGCCGCCGACGACCCTGCCGCTTTGCCGCCACGGACGGGCGCACGGTATCCTCGGCGGGCGGTGGTCTGCGACGGCCACCTGGGAGACTTCGCCTAGTCTGGTCTATGGCGCCGCACTGCTAATGCGGTTGGGGTCTTAACGCCCCTCCCGGGTTCGAATCCCGGAGTCTCCGCGCGAAGGCTGGTGTGTATGCTGGTCGAGCACCTGCGCCCGTAGCTCAATGGATAGAGCATCTGACTACGGATCAGAAGGTTAGGGGTTCGAGTCCCTTCGGGCGCGCAATACGAAACGGCCTCCCGCCGCAGGTGGGAGGCCGTTTCCCGTCGTAGTGCCATCGACCTGCCTCGCCGCGACCTGGCGCAGCAGGTGCTTGTAGATCCGCCGGGTGACGTCCGGGCTCGCGTGGCCGAGGATCATCTCTACGGCCTCGATCGGCACGCCACTGGCCAGCTACGCCTAGCCGCTTGACGGCCGGGTTCAGGTGACCCGGGGTTAAGCTCACCGGTATGACGGCTGCCTTTGCAGACGACGAACCCTCGATCCCGCCAACTGACGTGGACTGGGACACGATGCTTAGCCGGGTCCGCGAGATTGCCGACAACGAGGATCGTTCGCCAGGCCTGCGCGCATGGGCGAGAGCCCAGATGGCCCAGATCCTTGCGATCATCGAAGCCGCCGAGCTTGAGCAGGATGCAGCAGACGTGACCGCGGCGCTGGTAGAGCGCGGTGAGTCCATGCCGGCCGAGCAGCTGTGGGCGGAGCTGGGAGTGTGAGCGGGCGATACGAGGTCGTATTCCGACCAGCCGCCGCCCGCCAAATCAAGGCGCTCGACAAACCGACCCAAATCAAGGTCAAGGACGCCACTGAAGCTCTCCGCGACGATCCGCGGCCACCTGGTTGCGTCAAGATGGCGGTCGGGAAAGACCTCTACCGCGTACGAATCGGCGACTACCGAATCCTGTACATCATCGAAGACTCGGTACTGGTCGTGACTGTGGTCAAGGTCGGCAACCGACGGGACGTTTACCGTCCCTGAGTCACCGGCCTAGGGGCTGCTCCTGGGTCTCATGGCCTGATGGCCTCATTGCCACAGCCCCAACCCCGCATTCGCGTACCTGCGGCGCCTGATCACGAGGACCTCCGATCTTTCGCCGGTGCCTGGTTAGATGTGGAAAGCCTGAGCAACGGGGCGGGCTAGGATCCCCACGTGCGCGTACTGCTTATTGGCGGTGGTGGGCGGGAGCACGCCCTGGCCCTCGGCTTGGCTGCTGATCCCGCGACCGAGCACCTCATCGCTGCCCCCGGCAATCCCGGCATCGCCGCGATCGCGGAGATTCGGGCAGTGGAGGTGGCCAGCCCGGAGGCTGTCGCCGCCCTCGCGGTAGAGAGCGGGGTTGACCTCGTCGTCGTCGGGCCGGAGGCGCCGCTCGTCGCTGGCGTCGCCGATGCTGTACGGGCCAAGGGGATCGCTTGCTTCGGGCCCTCCGAGGCGGCCGCTCAGCTCGAAGGCTCCAAGGCGTTCGCCAAAGATGTGATGGCGGCGGCCGGCGTGCCGACGGCGCGGGCGCGTGTCTGCGCCAGCCGTGACGAGGCCGCGCGGGCGCTCGACGAGTTCGGCGCGCCGTACGTGGTGAAAAACGACGGGCTGGCCGCAGGCAAAGGTGTCGTTGTCACCGGTGACCGGGACGTGGCGCTGGCCCACGCGGAGTCGTGTGGGCGGGTCGTGATCGAGGAGTACCTCGACGGGCCCGAGGTCTCGCTCTTCGTGGTCACCGACGGCGAGGCGGCCGTGCCGCTGATGCCCGCCCAGGACTTCAAGCGGGTCGGCGACGGCGACACAGGCCCCAACACCGGTGGGATGGGTGCCTACGCGCCGCTCGACTGGGCGCCTTCCGGGCTTGTCGACGAGGTCATGAGGGACGTCGCCCACCCCACGCTCGCGGAGATGCGCCGGCGTGGGACGCCGTTCGCCGGGTTGCTCTACATCGGACTTGCGCTGACCAAGGCGGGGCCGCGGGTCATCGAGTTCAACGCGCGCTTCGGCGATCCCGAGACGCAGGTGGTGCTCGCGCTGCTGGAGACGCCGCTGGCCGGCCTGCTCCACGCGGCCGCCGCCGGCACGCTCGCCGCCCACCCGCCGCTGCGGTGGCAACAGGGCGCCGCCGTCACGGTCGTGCTGGCGTCGCAGGGGTATCCGACCTCGTCCCGTTCCGGCGATGTCATCACCGGCGCGGAGCGCGCCGGCATCATCCACGCCGGCACCGCGCGCCGGGCCGCCGACGGTGCGCTCGTCTCCGCGGGCGGCCGAGTCCTATGTGGTACGGCGACCGGCCCCGACCTGGCCGCCGCCCGCGACGCCGCCTACGCGCTCATCGACGGGGTGACGCTGGAGGGGGCGCACCGGCGGTCGGACATCGCGCTGGCCGCGGTGGAGGGTCGCGTGCGCGTGCCCTAACGGCACGAACCTGGGATCACCGCAGCGTCACCTGGACTTACCGTCAGTGTCATGAAGAACCGGACGGCAATGCTCCTGCTCGCGGGCGCTGTAGTGTTCGCCAGCTCGATCGGCGCGGTCGCTGGCTGTGTCTCCATAACCGGGGGACGCGATGGTGAGATTAGTGCCGGCAGCACGCCGTCACCAAGCGCCGACGCCGTCCTCGGCACCCCTGAGGCGACGCCCAGCCCCAGCCCGACCGCGACGCGCGAGACGCCTACAGAAACCGAAACCACGAAGACCACAACCACCACCAGGACCACCACGCGCCCGCCGGAGGAGTACGGCCCGCGCATCGAGTACTTCCGCATTACGCAGAAGCCCCAGTGTCCACAAGGGACCAGTGAGTACCCGGTCGAGGGTGTGCCGGTGATCGTGGAGTGGAAGGTGACCGGCGCGGAGCAGGTCACGATCTCCGTCGACGGGCCCGGGGTCTACGGCACGTACTCCGCTGAGGGCTCGGAGACCTTCACCTTCTCGTGCGGTGGGGCCGCGGACGGCGAGACGGTGAAGCACACCTACCTGCTCAAGACGGTGGGCGGCGGGTCGACCAAGTCGAAGCAGCTCACGGCCACCGCCACGGCCCACGAGATCACTCAGGTCTAGGCAGATCGCGGGCGACCACCTTGCCGGTGGCGTTGCGCGGTAGGTACGGCACGAAGTAGACGTCCCGCGGTACGCAGTAACGGGCCCGGTAACGGCGCACGTACTCGCGTACCGCGTCGGCGTCTAGCGTCTCGCCTCGGTGCAGCGCGAGGTAGGCGGCGAGGCGCTGGCCGTACTCGGGATCCGGCACGCCGATCACCGCGACCTCGCGTACCTGCGGCAACTCGGCGAGCAGGTTCTCCACTTCGGACGGGAAGACATTCTCGCCGCCCGAAATGATCATGTCGTCTTCCCGGCCCACTACGAACAGAAGCCCGGCGTCGTCGATCTGGCCGAGGTCACCGGTGGCGATCAGGCCGTCGTGCGATTCCTCCTCACCCCCCGAGGTGTACCCCTCGAAGAGCATCTCGTTGCCCACGAAGATCCGCCCGACCTGGCCCGGGGAACGGGCTGCCCGCTCGGCCCGAGGATCGCCAGGCGGGTGCCGTGTGGAGGGCGGCCGGCGGTCTGCGGCGCGGCCCGCAGGTCACGCGGGGTGGCGATGGAGGCCCAGGAGACCTCGGTCGACCCATACAGGTTGTAGAGCACGTCGCCGTAGCCGTCCATGAACCGGGTGGCCAGCCCGCCCGGCAGCGCTGAGCCGCTCACCGCCACGACACGCAGCGGGTTTGGGTGCGGCGGCGGTACCTCCAGCAGGCGCTGAAGCATCACCGGCACGGCGAAGAGTCCGCGTACCCCGTGCTGGGCCAGGAGCGCGACGCAGCCGGCCGGCTCGAAGCGGCGCTGGAGCACGACGGTGGCCCGCAGCGCGAACGAGACCTGGAGCGCCGCGTACCCCAGGTGTGGAAGAGCGGCGCCGCGATCATGATGCGATCGCGGGCGTACAGCGGAATGCGGTGGATGATCGACACCAGCGGACCGAAGCCGGCCGGCGTGCGGCGGCGGGCACCCTTGGGCGTACCGGTCGTGCCGGACGTGAGGACGATCGTGCGGCCGTCCCGCTCCGGCGGTCGCAGCTCACCCGGCGGCGCCCCGGCCACCAGCTCGGCCGCCCGCTCCTCGGTGATCCGCTCCACGCTGGGCGGCAGCGCGAGCACCTTCTCCGCGAACTCCGCGTCATGGACAAGGACGCGCAGCCGCTGCTCCTCGGCGACGGCGGCGAGCTGGGCCGGGGAGAGCCCGGTGTTGATCAGCACCGTGTCCGCGCCGAGCAGCGTCCCCGCCACCATCGCCTCGACAATGCCGGCGTGGTTGCGGCAGAGGAGGCCGATGCGGTCGCCGGCCTGCACGCCGGTCGTACCGCGCAGCGCCCGGGCCAGCCGCTCGGCGTTGCCCAGCAGCCGGCCGTACGTCACCTCGCCACGCCGTTCGTCGATGATCGCTACGCGCTCCGGGTCCCGCGCGGCCGCCTGGCGCAGCTCGCCGGAGAGGCTGAAGCCCCACCGACGTAACGCGTTGAGCTGGGCGGCCACCCGAAGCGGCGACCCGGGCGCGAGCAGTCCGCGCCGGGTCAGTGTCGCGACGACGAACGGCGTGATCATCGAATCTGTACGCCGGAGATGGCGCGGGCGATGACCAGGCGCTGGATCTCGGACGTACCTTCGAAGATCGTGTAGATCTTGGCGTCCCGGTACCACCGCTCGACGGGGTGCTCGCGCAGGTAGCCGGCGCCGCCGAGCAGCTGGACCGCCCTCTCCGTGACCGCCACGGCCACTTCACCAGCCTTGAGCTTGGACATCGAGCCCTCGCCCGCCTCGAACGCGCGGTTGTTCCGCCCCATCCAGGCGGCCCGCCACACCAGCAGCCGGGCGGCGTCGATCTCCATCTTCATGTCCGCGAGCGCGAACGCCACGGCCTGGTTTTCCACGATCGGCCGGCCGAACTGCACCCGGCCGCGGGCGTACTCCAGTGCGTACTCGTACGCCGCGCGGGCCACGCCGATCGCCTGGGCGCCAACCGTCGGGCGGGTCAGCTCGAACGTGCGCATCGCCGCCTGGCCGGCGGACCGCTGCCCGGAACGGACCCGGTCGAGCCGCTCCAGCAGCTTCTCCCGCCCACCGAGCAGGCACCGCCCCGGCACGCGTACGTCGTCGAGGAACACGTCGGCGGTGTGCGACGCGCGTAGGCCGAGCTTCTTGAGCTTGCCGGGCGAGGAGAGCCCTGCCGTGCCGGGCGGCACCACGAACGCGGCGTGCCCGCGCGACCTGAGCTCCGGGTCGACCACAGCGGTCACCACGTGGACGGCAGCGATCCCGCCGTTCGTCGCGTACGACTTCTGCCCGTTGAGCACCCACTCGTCAGTGGCCTCGTCGTAGACCGCGCGGGTGCGGATCGCGCCGACGTCGGAGCCGGCCTCGGGCTCGGTGTTGCAGAACGCCGCCACCGCCGGCTCGTCAACAGTGCCGAAGCAGGGCGGTACCCACTCGAGCATCTGCTCCGGGGTACCCGAGCCGTAGATCGAGGCGACCGCGAGCGACGTGCCGAGCAGGGCCAGGCCGATGCCCGCGTCGCCCCAGAAAAGCTCCTCGTTGGCGATCGGCAGGGAGAGACCGGTGGGGTCGGACCAGCAGTTGCCGAGGAACTCGAACCCGTACAGCCCGATCTTCGCGGCCTCCTGGATCACCGGCCAGGGCGTCTCCTCGCGGGAGTCCCACTCGGCGGCGGCTGGGCGCACGACCTCTTGGGCGAAGCCGTGCACCCAGTCCCGCAGGTCCCGCTGTTCCTCATTCAGGTCGAGCGAGAATTCCGCCATCTCAGGCCTTGGGGATGTCGAACAGGTTGGCGATGTTGGCGGCAAGGCCCAGGTCGCCCTTTGCCTTCAGCTTGCCCGTCATGAACATCATCACCGGGTTACCAGCGCCGGAGACCACCTTGAGGAACTCGACCGGCCCCATCGTGAGGCTCAGCTTCGGGTCGCTGTCCGGCGACGGCGACAGCGTGCAGACGCCGTCCGCGATCACGACCTCGTACGTGTCCGTGCCGCCGTCCGAGCGACCGGTGATGTTCCAGTGGATCACCGCGTTGGTCGAGCCGGCCCGGTCGGGGCGGAAGAGCGAGGGCATGCGCGCGAACACCTCGTCGAGGATCTTCTGGCGCATGTCGCTCGCCATTACCTCCTTGATCTGGGCGTCCGGAGCGGACTTGACGATCTGTGCGAACTGCTTGGGATCGACGCTGGAAAAATCAGACAGGTCGAAGTCGGTCATCGTTCGATGCCTCCGGATGAGTAGTTACCCGCGCGTAACCTTACGCACGGGTAGGTATGCTGGCAAGGGTGACCGCGGTTTCAGGCCCCCGACCTTCAAACGACTGCCGCGGGCGGTACGTGAGCAGATGATGCTCGACTCTGCCGTCCGCGTGTTCTCCCGGCGTGGATTTCACGCGGCGAGCATGGATGAGATAGCAGAGCAGGCCGGCATTTCCAAGCCGATGGTGTACGCGTACCTCGGCACCAAAGAGGAGCTTTTCGTCGCCTGCCTCCAGCGCGAGGGCACCAGGCTGATGGAGGCGATAGCGGCCGAGGTCGTCGGCGCGGACACGGCGGACCGGCAGCTCTGGCGCGGCCTCCGAGCGTTCTTCACGTTCGTCGGCGCGCATCGGGACGGCTGGGCGGTGCTCTATCGGCAGGCACGGGCGCAGCAGCCGTTCGCCAGCGCGTCGGCCGAGATGCGCGAGCGCATGGTCGAGGTGGTCGCGATGATGCTCGGCCGGGCCCTCGCCGCCGAGGGCCGCGAGGTCCGCGACACCGAGCTCCAGGTGATGGCGAACGCGCTGGTCGGCGCGTCGGAGTCGCTCGCCGACTGGCTGGCCGACCACCCCGAGGCCGACCCGGAGAAGACCGCGACCTGGATGATGAACGTCGCCTGGCTGGGCGCCGCACAGCTCCTGCGCGGGGAGACCTGGACGCCCTGACTACGCGGTCACCGACCCGACCAGGTGCGGCTTGCCCGACTTGGCGTTGTGCAGCGTGAAGACCCACTCCGAGTCGGCCGCTTCCTGAGCCGCCGCGAAGGTCACTGTGGATGGTAGGACCACCGGCAGCTTGAACGAGACGTCCACCGTGTACGCCTCGGGCAGGCGCCCCTCCAGCGCGGCCAGGCAGCGGGCCTTGCTCCACATCCCGTGCGCGATCGGCTGGGCGAAGCCGAAGAGGCGGGCACCGAGACGGGACGTGTGGATCGGGTTGTGGTCGCCGGAGACGCGGGCGTACTCGGTACCCACTCGAGGGTCACCCGCCACCGGGCCGCCGGCGGGGTGGCTCTGCCTGCTCGCCCTCCCGCCGGCTGGCCGAGGCTTTGCCCTCGCGGCGCAGGTACGTCGAGACATCCCGCCACACCACCTCGCCTCCCACCGAGGCGGTCGCCACGACGTCGAGTTGGCGACCGCGCGGGTGCTCACGCAGGTCGGCGGCTTGTACCGACATGTCGAGCCGCTCGCCCGCGTCGATCCGGCGGCGCAGCTCGATCCGGTTTGCCACATGGACGAGCCCCACGACCGGAAACGGGAAGTCGCGCCGGGACATCAGGCGGAAGGCCAGCGGAAACGCGAGCACGTGCGGGTACGTCGCGGGCAGCGTGTCGGCGAGGCGAAAGCCGCAGACCCGGCTGTACTCGGCGAGGTGGGCGCGATCCACGGTCGCGCCCGCCCGTTGGAGCACAGTGTCGGGGAGCCAGCCGGGCCGGTTGAACCCGGGTACGAGACCGATCGCGGCGCGTGCGTACATTCATGCCCCCAGCAGGCTCTGGCCACAGACGCGGACGACGTTGCCGGTGATGCCACCGGACGCGGGAGATGCGAACCAGGCGATCGTCTCGGCCACGTCGACCGGGAGGCCGCCCTGCGCCATGCTGTTCATCCGGCGTCCGGCCTCGCGGATCATCACCGGCACCTTCGCGGTCATGCGGGTCTCGATAAATCCGGGCGCGACCGCGTTGATGGTGATGCCCCGCTCGGCGAGCACCGGCGCCATCGACTGCACGAGGCCGATCACGCCCGCCTTGCTGGTGGCGTAGTTTGTCTGGCCGCGGTTGCCGGCGATGCCCGCGATCGAGGCCACGCCGATCAGGCGACCGCCGACGGGGATCAGATCGCGGTCCAGGAGTACCTCGTTGATCCGCTCCTGACTGGAGAGGTTGACGTCGAGCACCGAGTCCCAGCGGTCTGCGTCCATCCGGGCGATCGTCTTGTCGCGGGTGATGCCCGCGTTGTGCACCACGATGTCGACCCGGCCGTGCCGGCCGCCCATGTGGTCGGCGAGCCGGTCGGGTGCACCGGCGGCGGTGAGGTCGAGCTGGACCGCGGTACCCCTGATCTCGTTGACCACCGCGGCGAGCGCGTCGCCGGCGGCGGGCACGTCGAGGCCGATCACCTGCGCGCCGTCGCGGGCCAGGATCCTCGCGATGGCCGCGCCGATCCCGCGGGCCGCGCCCGTGACCAGGGCGACCTTGCCGTCGAGCGGCTGCTCCCAGTCGACCGGCAGGTCGATCGCGCTAGCCGGCGCGATGCGGATGACCTGCCCGGAGACGTACGCCGAGCGGCCGGAGAGCAGGAAGCGGACCGTGGACTCGACCGCGCCCTCGGCACCCGGGGTGACGTAGACGAGCTGGGAGGTCGTGCCGCGGCCGAACTCCTTGCCGATGCTGCGGGTCAGCCCTTCGATGGCGCGCTGGGCGGTGGCCTGGCGGGGCGACTCGCACGCCTCAGGCGGGGTACCGAGCACGATCACGCGGCCGCACGGGGTGAGCGAGCGGGCGTTCGGATGGAGGAAGTCGTACAGCGCGCGCAGTCCGGTGGAGTCGGTGATGCCGGAGGCGTCGAAGACCAGGGCGGCGTACCGCGCGCCGTCGTCCGGAATGCCGGCGGCCTTGAGGATCTCGCGGACCGGCTCGTGCAGGCGGCCGCCCGGGGCGGCGTCGACCAGCACAGGCCCCGGCACGAGCGGGGCGCCGGGGCGGTAGCGGCGCAGGCGGGGTGGTGCGGGCAGGCCGAGGCGCTTGACGACCGCCCGGCCCGCACCAGAGTTGGCGAAGGTCGCATACCGATCAGCCATACGAGTATCCTACTGGCGAGTAAGGTTCTCGGGGAGAGGAAAGTACCGTGCGAAGGGTCGCGATCATCGGTGGCAACCGGATCCCGTTCGCCCGTTCGAACAGCCGGTACGCCACGGCGTCCAACCAGGACATGCTGACCGCCGCGCTGGACGGCTTGATCGCCCGCTACGGGCTCGCCGGCCAGCGCCTCGGCGAGGTGGTGGCCGGTGCGGTGCTCAAGCACTCGCGCGACTTCAACCTAACTCGCGAGGTGGTCCTCGGTTCACGGCTGGACGCGCACACGCCGGCGTATGACGTGCAGCAGGCGTGCGGCACCGGCCTGGAGGCCTCCATCCTGGTCGCCAACAAGATCGCGCTGGGCCAGATCGAGGTGGGCATCGCCGGCGGTGTGGACACCACGTCGGACGCACCGCTCCAGCTCAACGAGGACATGCGGCGCGCACTGCTCCAGATCAACTCGGCCCGTACGCTCGGTGGGCGGCTGCGCGCGGCTACCCGGCTGCGCCCGCATCAGCCGTTCCGCCCAGAGGTCCCGCGTAACGCCGAGCCGCGTACCGGGCTGTCGATGGGCGAGCACGCCGCGATTACCGCTGTGCAGTGGGGGATCGACCGCGCGGAGCAGGACAAGCTGGCACTGGAGTCGCACCAGAAGCTTGCCGCGGCGTACGAGCGTGGGTTCTTCGACGATCTGCTCACGCCGTACCTCGGCCTGGGCCGTGACCAGAATCTGCGCCCGGACACCTCCCTGGAGAAGCTCGCCGCGCTCAAGCCGGCGTTCCGGACTCCCACCGGGGAGCCGACCATGACCGCCGGCAACTCCTCGCCGCTCACCGACGGTGCGGCGGTCGTGCTGCTCGCCTCCGAGGAGTGGGCGGCCGCGCACAACCTGCCGGTGCTGGCCTGGTTCGTCGACGCCGAGACGGCCGCGGTCGACTTCGTACACGGCGCGGAGGGCCTGCTCATGGCGCCCACGTACGCGGTGCCTCGGCTGCTGGCGCGCCGCGGGCTCACGCTCCAGGACTTCGACTTCTACGAGATCCACGAGGCATTCGCGTCGCAGGTGCTCGCCACGCTGGCGGCCTGGGAGTCGCCCGAGTTCTGCAAGGACAAGCTCGGCCTCGACGCGCCGCTCGGGTCGATCGACCGGGCCAAGCTGAACGTCAACGGCTCGTCGCTGGCCGCGGGGCACCCGTTCGCCGCGACGGGTGGCCGGATCGTGGCCACGCTCGCCAAGCTGCTCGCGGAGCGGGGCTCCGGCCGCGGCCTCATCTCCATCTGCGCGGCGGGCGGCCAGGGCGTCGTCGCGATCATGGAGGGTTGAGCGCCTCCTCGTACGCCAGCAGCGTGTCGACGAACATCTGGCGCTGCGCCGGGGTCAGGGGCGCGAGCGCCTGCCGCCAGGCGACCGCGCCCTTGCCCAGCCACTCGTTGATCGCCGCGTGGTGCTCGTCGGCGATGCTCACGATCGTTCGCCGCCGGTCGGTTTCGTCCTCCCGCCGCCGCAGGATTCCTTGGCGGCTGAGGTCGCCGACCATCAGGCTCACCGTCGCCGGCGCCACCTCCAGCCGGGCGGCCAGCTCGTTGACGCCGAGCGGCCCCTCGAAGAGCAGGTACGCGAGCAGCGACAGGTGGCGCGGCGCGAGCGAAAAGGACGCCAGCGCGTCCGGCACCCGGTGCCGTTTGACCCGGCCGACCAGGCGCGGCATGAAGAGCAGCAGCGTGCGGATGGCGTCGTCCACAGCCAGACCGTCGGGCGTTGACACTAGCTTTCTCCGTAACTTACCTTTGCTGACAAAGATGCTTTGCTTGCAAAGCAAATCTTCCTGACGGGGTGAGGATATGACGGACCGAGCGCTTGGGCTTGGTGACCAGCTTGTGCAGATCCACGACGTGCTGCGGCGTGACCTCGCCGCGCTCCGGGCGGGTGACCTGCCCGCCGCCGACCTGAGGGTGCACTGCCTGGCCTTTTGCGGAGCGATCACCGCACATCACACCAGGGAGGACGGGGCTTTCTCCGACTTCGAGCGGCAGATGCCCGAGCTTGGGCCGCTGCTGGCGCGGCTCCGCATGGGGCACGCCATGATCGCCCGCCGGCTCGAGGCGGGGATCGACGACCTCGACGAGCTGGCCGCGGAGCTGGAGGCGCACTTCGCCTACGAGGAGGAGCACCTCGTCCCCGCGCTCAACAAGCTGTGAGAATGGGCCGGTGATCCCAAATGTGCTCGCCGCCCGCTACGCGTCCTCCGAGCTGACCGCGATCTGGGCGCCCGAGGAAAAAGTGCGGCTGGAGCGGCGGCTGTGGGTGGCCGTCCTGCGCGCGCAGCGTGACCTGGGCATCGAGGTGCCGGATGGGGTCGTGGAGGCGTATGAGCGGGTGCTCGACAACGTCGACCTCGCCTCGATCGCCGCCCGCGAGCGGGTGACCCGCCACGATGTGAAGGCGCGCATCGAGGAGTTCAGCGCGCTCGCCGGTCACGAGCACGTCCACAAGGGGATGACCTCCCGCGACCTGACCGAAAACGTCGAGCAGCTTCAGGTGCGCCGGTCGCTGGAGCTGGTCCGCGACCGGGCGGTTGCCACCCTCGCCCGGCTGGCCCGCCTCGCGGTCGAGCACTCCGACCTGGTGATGACCGGCCGCTCGCACAACGTCGCCGCGCAGGCCACGACGCTCGGCAAGCGGTTCGCGTCGGCGGCCGAGGAGCTGCTGATCGCGTACGAGCGGCTGGATGACCTCATCGACTGGTACCCGTTGCGCGGCATCAAGGGCCCGGTCGGTACGGCCGCCGACCAGCTTGACCTCTTCGACGGTGACGCCGAGCGGCTCGCCGACCTGGAGCGGCGGGTGGCCACGCACCTCGGCTTCAGCCGGGTGCTGGACAGCGTCGGGCAGGTGTACCCGCGGTCGATCGACTTCGCCACGGTCGCCGCGCTGGCGCAGCTCGTCGCCGGCCCCTCCGCACTGGCCACGACCATCCGGCTCATGGTCGGGCAGGAGCTTGTCACCGAAGGGTTCCGCCCCGGCCAGGTGGGCTCCTCGGCGATGCCGCACAAGATGAACACCCGGTCCAGCGAGCGGGTCAACGGGCTCGCGGTGATCGTCCGTGGCTACCTGTCGATGGTCGGCGAGCTCGCTGGCGACCAGTGGAACGAGGGTGACGTCTCCTGCTCGGTGGTGCGCCGGGTCGCGCTGCCGGACTCGTTCTTCGCGACCGACGGGCTGTTCCAGACGTTCCTGACCGTGCTCGACGAGTTCGGCGCATACCCGGCGGTGATTGCCCGCGAGCTGGACCGCTACCTGCCGTTCCTGGCCACCACGAAGATCCTGGTGGCGGCGGTGCGGCGGGGCGTCGGGCGGGAGGCCGCGCACGAGGCGATCAAGGAGCACGCGGTGGCGGTGGCGCTGGCTATGCGGGAGAAGGGCGTCGCGGAAAACGACCTCTTCGACCGGCTCGCGCTCGACAGCCGGCTGGGGCTGAGCCGCGCGGAGATCGACGCGCTGGTGGCCGACCGGGAGGCCTTCGTCGGCGCGGCGGCGGCGCAGGTGCGCGCGGTGGTGGACCGGATCGCCGAGGTGGTGGCCCGGCATCCGCGGGCGGCCAGCTACACGCCCGCTCCGATCCTCTAGCGCGGCGCCGAGTTCCGTTGCGCGCTGGGTCGGGGAGAACCTCCCCGACCCAGCGGCGTGACACGGCCCACCAGGTCGCGGGCCGTGCGGCCCACCGGCAGCTCATACGGCCGGCGGTCGCCCGGTGGCTCAAGGCAGTGACATGCTCCACTGCCTATGCGACTACTTTCGTCACCACGACCGCGGTGCCGTACGCGCACAGCTCCACCCACAGCGTGCCGGTGTCGCGGTGGTCGAACCGCATGCCGATGACGGCGTTTGCCCCGCGCTCGCGGGCGGCCTCTCCCAACTTGGAAACGGCCTCGGTGCGCCAGCGCAGCAGGTGCTCGGGCGCTTTGGGGTCGTAGGCGCCGCCGCGGAGTGACTTCACACCCTCGGCGAACGCGTTGCGGGTCCGGGCCATCGAGATGATGACTTCTCCCAGGACAGCGTGAACGTGGTACCCAGGCAAGTTGTCCGTCGTGACGACGAGCACACCGAGAAAGTAGGACTTTCCGGACGCGAACATGAGGGCAATCGGCGGAAGCACCCGCGTACCGCAAAACCGCGCGGCGCGGACAAGCGTCCGCGCCGCGCTAGATCGAGGCAGTAACTGTCACACACCCGACACCGAGCGAATCCAGGCCCGGTTGTACGCGACGCTGCCGTAGTTCTGGATGTTCACGCCGTCCGCGGTGGAGGCGACGCCCACCTGCTGGCCGTTGTAGAACTGCGGCCCACCGGAGTCGCCGCGCCACGCGTTGCCGTTGATCCGGGTGGTGCGGATCGCCTGGCCGCCGTACGCGTCGGTGGCGCTGTTGCTGGTCACGCGCACGTTGGCGGTCTTGAGCTGGGTCGACGCGCCGCAGCCGCTGTAGCAGGTCATGCCCCAGCCGTAGATCGAGTTGGTCGAGCTGATCGGCGGGTTGCTGCTGGCCAGCGTCACGTACGACGTGCTCACCGAGCTGCTGAGTCGCATCAGTGCCAGGTCGTTCTGCGCGAACGTGGCGGACACGGTACGGGTCACGCCGCCGGAGGTGCGGTTGACGCTGCCGACCCGCACCGACATCGTGCCGTTGAGGCAGTGCCGGGCGGTGAGCACCCAGTTCGCCGCGATGATCGTGCCGGAGCAGGTGAACGAGCCGTTGGCGAGCACAGCGGCGGCCCACGGGGCGGACGACACGGTACCGCCGCCGATGATCAGGGGCGTGGGGTCGGCGACGGCCGCGCCGGGTACCACGAGGGCGCCGGTGACCGTGGCGGCGATGGCCGCGGCGGCGAGGCGGATGCGCATGGCAACTCCTTCGTGAGGGGGTTTGCCACACGCTAGGAAACATCGATGATCGTCCACAAATCACATTGCAGTCATATCGCAATCGCAGATATGGCCGCATGACAGGTATAGTCGCTGCTCAGCGAAGGGGAGTAGCCCCCAATCGCGCGGTCGACACACTGGCGCCTCGAGCGCCCGGCCGCGCGGACCGCCTCACGGCGGTGGGCGAGACCTTCGACCCAGGCCCGCGTGGGCCGGGTCGAGGGGCGCCCCGTCTCCCGGCCCGGCCGGGAAGGATCCCGATGGAGTACCTGCTCGTCGCGCTCACCGCGTTCGTGCTGATCCTGCCGGTGGAGCTGCCGGACAAGACGTTCGTCGCCACCCTCGTGCTCAGCACCCGCTTCCCGGCGCTGCCGGTGTGGCTCGGCGTGATCGCGGCGTTCGGTGTGCAGTGCCTCGTGGCCGTCGGCGCCGGAACACTGCTCTCCCAGCTGCCCCAGCGGCCGGTCGCGCTGGTCGCCGCCGCGCTCTTCGGGTCGGCGCGGCGATCCTGCTCCGCGGCGCGCGGCGCGCCGACACAGAGGAGAAGGAACAAGAGGAGGAGTACGCGGAGAAGGTGACCCCGTCGCGGAGTGGCCTGCGGGCGGCCGGCGCGAGCTTCGTGGTGCTCTTCACGGCCGAGTGGGGCGACCTGTCCCAACTGCTCACGGCCGGCCTGGTGGCGAGCGGCAAGCCGGCGATCCCGGTCTTCTTCGGCTCGTGGGCGGCACTGGCCGTGGTCTCTGGGCTGGCTGTACTCCTGGGGCGCTGGCTGCTGCGACGCGTCCGGCTGTCACTCGTGCGGTACGTCGCGGCCGGTGTCTGTGCCGTGCTCTGCGTGATCACCGTCATCGGTGCTGTGACCGGTTGAGCAGGGCGGCCGGTGCGTGGTTACGACGCTCTACCAGGTACGCTGGTCAGCGCTCGCTTCCATTCGCGAGGCGGCACACACATCCGGCCCATCGGCCGATAGCGGCAAATTCTGCGTACACAGTCAGGAGTGTCCAGTGGCTCGCGTCGTTGTCGACGTCATGCTCAAGCCGGAGATCCTCGATCCGCAGGGTCAAGCGGTCGCCAGTGCGCTGCCCCGGCTCGGCGTCAACGATGTCACCTCTGTGCGGATCGGCCGGCGCATCGAGATCGAGTTCGCCGGTGAGCCCGACCTCGACCGGGCCCGGGAGATCGCCGACAAGCTGCTGGCCAACCCCGTGATCGAAGACTTCACGGTGCGTGTCGACACGACCGGCAGCGACTCGCGGGAGTCGCAGCCGGCGGAGGCACCGGCATGAGCACGCGGGTGGGTGTCGTCACGTTTCCGGGGTCGCTCGACGACGGTGACGCGGCTCGCGCCGTGCGGGTCGCCGGCGGCGATGCCGTGGGGCTGTGGCACGCCGACCCCGACCTGCACGGCGTCGACGCGGTGGTCCTGCCCGGCGGCTTCTCGTACGGGGACTATCTGCGCGGCGGCGCCATCGCCCGGTTCGCCCCGGTGATGGAGACGATCGCCGCGGCGGCCCGCGAGGGCCTGCCGGTGCTCGGCATCTGCAACGGCTTCCAGATCCTCTGCGAGGCGCACATCCTGCCCGGGGCGCTCATCCGCAACCAGCACATGCACTTCCGCGCGCGCGACCAGCGGCTGCGCATCGAGGCGGTGCAGCCGGTGTGGACCAACGCGTTCACCGACAGCCAGGACGTCGTCATCCCGATCAAGCACGGTGAGGGTCGGTATGTGGCGGACGAGCGCACGCTCGACGAGCTCGAGGCAAACGGCCAGATCGTCGCGCGTTACGTCGGCGGCAACCCCAACGGCGCGCAGCGCGACATCGCCGCGATCAGCAACGCGGCTGGCAACGTTGTCGGCATGATGCCGCACCCCGAGCACGCGGTGGACGCCCTGACCGGGCCTTCCACCGACGGCCTCGGCTTCTTCACGTCGATGTTGAAGTTCCTCGCCGGCGCTCCGGCGGACCAGGGAGCGTCATGACAACACAGCCCGAGGTCACCGTCGTCGTGGACGAGTTCGACGGTGGCCCGGATACGGTCCAGCGCGCCGCCGCCACGCCCGAGGAGCTCCAGCCGTACGCCGAGCTGGGCCTGCGCGACGACGAGTACGAGCGGATCCGTGAGGTGCTCGGCCGCCGGCCGACCCAGTCCGAGCTGGCGATGTACTCGATCATGTGGAGCGAGCACTGCTCCTACAAGTCGAGCAAGGTGCACCTGCGCCAGTTCGGTGAGAAGGTGCCGCCCAGCGACAAGCTGCTCGCCGGCATCGGCGAAAACGCGGGCGTCATCCAGGTCAGCGACGACATCGCGGTGACGTTCAAGGTCGAGTCGCACAACCACCCGAGCTACGTCGAGCCGTACCAGGGTGCCGCCACCGGCGTCGGCGGCATCGTCCGCGACATCCTCGCGATGGGTGCCCGGCCGGTCGCCGTCATGGACCCGCTGCGCTTCGGCGCCGCCGACCACGAAGACACCGCCCGCGTGCTGCCCGGCGTGGTCAGTGGCATCGGGGGTATGGAAACAGCCTCGGCCTGCCCAACATCGGCGGCGAGGTCGTCTTCGACCCCTGCTACCAGGGCAACCCGCTGGTCAACGCGCTCTGCCTCGGCGTGCTGCCGGTCGACCGCCTGCAAAACAAGGCCGCTACCGGCCCGGGCAACATCGTGGTGCTGATGGGCGCCAAGACCGGGCGTGACGGCATCGGTGGCGTCTCGGTGCTGGCCAGCGCGACGTTCGACGACGAGAGCGAGCAGCGCCGCCCGTCCGTGCAGGTCGGCGACCCGTTCATGGAAAAGCTCCTGATCGAGGCGTGCCTGGAGCTCTACGACGACCGGCGGGTCGTCGGCATCCAGGACCTCGGTGGCGCCGGCCTGACCTGCGCGCTGACCGAGACCGCCGCGGCGGCCGGCACCGGCATGAAGGTCGAGCTCGACCTGGTGCCGCTGCGCGAGCCGTCGATGGCGCCGCACGAGATCCTTGCCAGCGAGTCGCAGGAGCGCATGCTCCTGATCGTCACGCCCGACCAGCTCGAAGCCGTGCTCAAGACCGCCGCGCGGTGGGGCGTGCTGGCCACCGCGATCGGCGAGGTCACCCCGCCCGGCCCCGAGGGGTTGCCCGGCCGCCTCACGATCACCTGGCGGGGACACACGGTCGTCGACGTGCCGCCGGGTTCGCTCGCCGACGACGGCCCGGTGTATGCGCGGCCGATGCGTGAGCCCGCCGACCTGATCCTGATCCAGGCCGACCGCGCCGAGACGCTGCCCCGACCGTCCACACCGGACGCGCTGCGGGAGACCGTGCTGCGGATGATCGCCTCGCCGAACCTCTGCGACAAGACCTGGGTGACCGAGCAGTACGACCGGTTCGTGCTCGGCAACACCGTGCTCGCCCAGCCCGAAGACGCCGGTGTGATCCGCATCGACGAGCGCACCGGTCTCGGTGTGGCGCTTTCCGTCGACGGAAACGGGCGGTATGCGCGGCTCGACCCGTACGCCGGGGCGAAGCTGGCACTCGCCGAGGCGTACCGCAACGTCGCCGTCACTGGCGCAAAGCCGCTCGCGGTCACAAACTGCCTCAACTTCGGCTCGCCCGAGGACCCGGCCGTCATGTGGCAGTTCGCCGAGGCCGTGCGGGGGCTCGCCGACGGTTGCGTCGAGCTTGGCATCCCGGTGACCGGCGGCAATGTGAGCTTCTACAACCAGACCGGCGCTGCGGCGATCCACCCGACCCCGGTCGTGGGCGTGCTCGGTGTGATCGACGACGTCGCGCAGCGGGTGCCGATGGGCTTCCCCAAGCCGGCCAACCCCGAGGGCGACATCATCTTCCTGCTCGGCGAGACCCGGCTGGAGCTGTCCGGCTCCGAGTGGGCCTGGGTCGAGCACGAGCACCTCGGCGGCGTACCCCGCGGGTCGACCTGGCCCGCGAGCGGGCGCTCGCCGAGCTGCTCGCCGAGGCCGCGCGGGTCGGCCACCTCAGCGCGGCGCACGACCTCTCCGACGGCGGTCTCGCGCAGGTGCTGGTGGAGGCCTGCCTGCGGCGGGGCGTCGGCGCCCGGATCGCGCTGCCCGAGGAGTTCGCGACCGGCTCGATGCCGTTCGTCTTCCTCTTCAGCGAGTCGGGTGGCCGGGCGATGGTGTCGGTGCCGCGCGGCCACGAGAAGGCGTTCACCGCGCTCTGCACGGAGAGCGGCGTGCCGTGGACCCCGCTGGGCGTGACCGACGAAAACGGCGGTCAGCTCGAGGTCCGCAACCAGTTCACGATCGGGCTCGACGAGCTGCGGGAGGCGCACACCGCGACGCTGCCGCGCCTCTTCGGTGCCTGAGCCGGTCTTCGCGCAGCCTGGCGCGGGAGTCCGTTTCGACTGGGGCCTCGCCGGTGCATCTGAGCTGGGCCGCGTCTGCGCGGTACTGGTCGTGGTGGACGTGCTCTCGTTCACCACGTCGGTCGACGTCGCGGTCGGGCGCGGCATGCGGGTGCACCCCTTTCCATGGGGCGCGCAGGCCGACGACTTCGCCCGCCGCATCGGCGCCGTCGCTGCGGTCGGCCGGCGGGCGGTGAGCGAGGAACGCCCCTGGTCGCTGTCGCCGGCCACGCTGCGGTCCGCGCCGGTCGTGCCCGACCTTGTGCTGCCTTCGCCGAACGGCTCGGCCATCTCCGCCGCCGCGAGCGCGACCGGCCTTCCGGTGCTGGCCGGCTGCGTCCGCAACGCACCCGCCGTCGCGCGCTGGCTTCTCTCCCGGGGGTACGGGACCTCGCGCGCCCCGGTCGGTGTGGTGGCGGCCGGCGAACGGTGGCCGGACGGCACACTCCGCCCAAGCGTGGAAGACCTGCTCGGCGGGGCTGCGGTACTCGACGGCCTGGCCGACGCGCCGGGCGGCCTTTCGGTGGAGGCGGCGGTGGCGCTATCCGCGCTGACCGGCGTGCCGGACGTGCCGGCGGCGATCCGGGGCTGCGCGTCCGGGCGGGAGTTGGCCGAGTCGGGGTTCGCCGAAGACGTCGAGATCGCTGTCGAGGCGGGCGTCTCGGACGTGGTACCGGTGCTCGACAAGGGCGTCTTCGCCGCCACCTGACGCCGTTTGACGCCGGCCGGTTGGTCGCTCGCGGCGGAGCCGTGGAGCTGGGCTAGATAGCGAAGTGGCCGCGTCCCTTTCGGGCGCGGCCACTTTCTAACGCTGTCTGGTCGGTCAGTCGTCGAGCCAGTCGAGCGAGCGACGCTCACCACGGCCGGCCGGCTGCTGCGGACCGCCCCGGCCGGAACGCGGCCCAGCCTGGTCGTCGTAGTAGCCGCCCTGCTCGTCGTAGCCACCGCCGCGCGGGTCGTGGCCAGCGCCCCGCTGCTGCGGCACCTGGTCGTAGCCACCGCGCTGGTCGTAGCCGGACTGCTGGTTGCCGCCGTAGCCGCCACCACCCTGGCCGCCGCCGTAGCCGCCACCTTGGTCGTAGCCACCGCCGCCGCCACCGGCGCCACCGGCCGGCCGGCCGTAGCCGCCGTCCGAGGGGCCGTAGCCGCTCTGGTCGTAGCCGCCGCCGGAACCGTAGCCACCGCCGCGGTCAGGCTCGGGCTCGCCGCGGTAGCCACCGCCACCGCCACCACCGCCGTAGGGGCCGGACTCGTACGACGAGGGCTGGGACTGGCCGTAGCCGCCGCCCGACGCCTGGCCGCCACTGTTGCCGTCCCAGCGGCCGGTGGGCTCGTCATACCGGTCGCCACCCTGGCCGCCGCCACCACCCTGGCCGCCGTAGCCGCCGCCACCACCCTGGCTGCCGCCGTAGCCGCCGCCCGAGGGCTCACGGTAGTCGCGGCCGCCGCCGTAGCCGTCGTCGCCGCCGCGCCCGCCACCGGCACCCCCGTACTGGCCGGCGGGCGCCGCTGGGCTGCCGTAGCCGCTCGGAGCGGCCGGGCCGCCGTAGCCGTTGGCGCCGCCGCGGTCGTAGCCGCCGCCCTGGCCGGCCGAGGGACCGTAGTCGCCGCCGCTGGCCGGACGGCCGTAATCGCCGCCCGCAGGGGCACCGTTGGGCCCGCCGTAGCCGCCGCCGCTCGTCGGGCCACTGGGACCGCCGTAGCCGCTACCGCTGGTCGGGCCGCTCGGGCCGCCATAGCCACTGCCGCTGGTGGGGCCGCCGTAGCCGCTGCCGCTGGTCGGACCGTAGCCGCTGCCGCTCGTGGGGCCGCTCGGGCCGCCGTAGCCGTCGCCGCTCGGGCGTCCGTACTCACCGGCGCCACCGGCTGGGCCGCGACCGTAGGCGCCGGCGCCGTTAGGACCACCCGCCGGGCCGCCGTAGCCGTTGCTCGGGCCGGACGCAGCGCCATACACACTCGTGGCGCCCGCACCGCCGGGGCCGTAGCCGCCGCCGGCGGCACCCTGGCCGTTGTAGCTCGGGCTCTGCGGCGGCAGCGGCGCGCCATACGGATCGGGGAACTCATCGACCGGCGGCACCGGGCTGTGCATCATCGTGGGCGCGTCGGCGATCGAGGGGCGGCCCACCATCGTCGGCGCCGGGCCGGCACCCGGGCCGGCTATGCGGGTGGCGTCGTTGGCGGGGTGGTAGACACCCGCGGCGCCGGGCACCGGCGTGCGGCCACCGGACCGCAGCGGCTCGTCGTCATCCACGCCGGGCTCGCCGCCGTCCTGCTTACGCCGCACGACGAGGAGCACGATCGCTCCGACACCGAGGGCGACGAGCAGGCCACCGACGATGATGAGGAGCCAGGAGCCCATGCCGCCGCTGTCAGACTCGCTCGACGCATTCTGCGCGGCCAGGTCGGACGCATCCGCGGCTGGCTCCTCGCTCGGCTCACCCGCCGCCTCTTCGCTCGGCGGAACGGACGCCTGCGCCGACGGGGTCGCCGCGGCCTTCGTCGACTTGAGGGCGAACGTGCCGACGGTCACCGACTGCCCAGCGTTTCCGTTGACCTTCTTGGTGTCGGGCTCCTCGTAGTCCTCGTGAGAGACGCCGATGAGGAGCTCGCCGGCCGCGATTGGCTGGCCCTGGCAGCTCGTGAACCGGTAGTTGCCGCTGCTGCTCGTGTTGGTCGTGCAGTTGTGCCCCTGCGCGTCGAGCAGCGCGACGAGCGCGCCCTCGACGGCGTCGCCGGTGGCCGTGTCCTTGACCTTGCCGGACACCTGCCTGACCGTCTGCTGCGGCGGTGGCTGCTGCTGCTCTTGGCCGCGGACCGTGACCTGTCGCTGGTCGGAGTCATTGTCACCGCCGGCCGCGGCGTTGACCCGGACGTTGCCCTGCCGCTGCTGGCCGGCGGGGACGTTGCCACCCACCAGCTGTGCGGTGAACGTGATGGTCTCGTCGGCGTTGATCTGGCGGGCGGGGACGTTGCAGTCGCCCTGGCACGTCAGACCGTCGAACGTCTCGACACTGATCGCGAAGGTCGTCGCGTCGTTGTTGTTGTTCTTGACGGTGAACTGGAGCTGAGCCTGCTGTCCAGCCTGGATCGTCCCGGCGGACAGGTTGGTGATCTGGACATCAGGATCCTGCGCCGATGCGGGCGCGGGGAAGGCGACGGCTACGCCGACAACCAGCGCCCCGACCACACCGGCGCGAAGCATCCAGGCTTGTCGGTGCGTAGTCACGTCCACCGCCCTTCCGTATCCGTCATCCCGCTCGCGGCCGCCACAGCGCAGCAACCAGCCTCGTGACAAGTACACCGTCGGCAACTATGCCTTGTTTGGGGGTACCCGCGCGACCCAGGGGCCGGACGTTGTGGAGAAACTCAGGGTCGTATCGTCCCGACGTGTCCCCTGCGCACAATAAGTCCGTCGCCGTGGCGGCAGTCCTCGCGGAGCTAGACGCTGGGCGAACGCCCGACAGGTCGATGCTGCGTGACGCGGTCCGGGAGCTCCTCTCCGCCCTCGCACGCCGCGCGCCTGGACGGTCGGTGGAAGTGCGAATTCCACCATACGGTGCGGTACAGGTCGGCGAAGGGCCGCGACACACCCGGGGTACGCCGCCGAATGTCGTGGAGATGGACCCGGTCACCTGGGTCCGATTGGCCACCGGTCGGATCGGGTGGGACGAGGCGGTTACGCAGGGACGCATCAGCGCGAGCGGCAGCCGGGCCGACATATCCGACTACATACCTATGTAACACCGTAGCCATTTTACGATCTCGGTAACGAGAGGAAGCCGAAAGGTGGCTCTCTGTTATCGGCCTTGCCTCGCGTACACTGTGGCGACAGGAAGTCCCGGATCAGCACTGAGGAGCGGCAGGTGCCCCGAGGCGACGGCCGGTTGAGCCACGACCTCGACCCCCAACGGCCCGGCCCGCAAGATGCTTGCGGCGTGTTCGGTGTCTGGGCGCCGGGGGAAGAGGTGGCAAAGCTCACTTACTTCGGCCTGTATGCGTTGCAGCACCGTGGCCAGGAGGCCGCGGGCATCGCCGTCAGCGACGGCTCCGGCGTTGTGGTCTACAAGGATTTGGGCCTGGTCGCACAGGTCTTCGACGAGCCCACGCTGGCCAGCCTCCGCGGCCACCTCGCGATCGGGCACGCGCGCTACTCCACGACCGGCGGCTCGACGTGGGAAAACGCGCAGCCCACGATTCGCGCGACGCCAGCCGGCACCACGATCGCACTGGCGCACAACGGCAACCTGGTCAACACCGCTGAGCTCGCGCGCGAGGCGACCTCGCGCGGGCTCAACTCCGACGGCGCCACCTCGGACACCCCGCTGGTGACCATGCTGCTGGCCAGCCGCCCCGACCTCTCCGTCGAGGCGGCCGCGCTGGAGGTCCTGCCCACCCTCCGCGGCGCGTTCAGCTTTGTCTTCATGGACGAGACCACGCTTTACGCCGCGCGCGACGCGCACGGCGTGCGTCCCCTCGTGCTGGGCCGGATGGAGCGTGGCTGGGTGGTCGCCAGCGAGACCGCGGCGCTGGACATCGTCGGGGCCAGCTTCGTCCGCGAGGTGGAGCCGGGAGAGCTGATCGCGGTCGACGAGCACGGCTTGCGCTCGGCCCGCTTCGCCGCACCCGAGCCCAAGGGTTGCCTCTTCGAGTACGTCTATATAGCCCGCCCGGACACCACGATCGCCGGCCGCAACATCCACGCGGCCCGGGTGCAGATCGGCCGGCAGCTCGCCAAGGAGCACCCGGTCGACGCCGACCTCGTGATCCCGGTGCCGGAGTCGGGCACGCCCGCCGCGATCGGCTACGCGGAGGGCTCCGGCATCACCTACGGCGCCGGCCTGATGAAGAACTCGTATGTGGGTCGCACCTTCATCCAGCCGTCGCAGACCCTTCGCCAGCTGGGTATCCGGCTCAAGCTCAACCCGCTCCGGGAAAACGTCCGCGGCAAGCGGCTCGTGGTCGTCGACGACTCGATCGTTCGCGGTAACACCCAGCGGGCGATCGTGCGGATGCTGCGCGAGGCCGGCGCGCTGGAGGTGCACGTGCGCATCTCCTCCCCGCCGGTCACCTGGCCGTGCTTCTACGGCATCGACTTCGCCACCCGGGCCGAGCTGCTTGCCAATGGTCTGGACATCGAGGGCATCCGCCGCTCGATCGGCGCCGACACGCTCGGCTACGTGTCGCTCGCCGGCCTCATCGCCGCCACCGAGCAGCCGAAGACGCGACTGTGCCGCGCCTGCTTCGATGGCGAGTACCCGATCGAGCTGCCCGCCGGCAACCTGATCGGAAAACACGTGCTAGAAGGCGTCGACAAGCGTGTCGGCGCCGATGGCGGCACCGTGGGGGCGCCGCATGACCACGAGGCCGGGGTCGAGCGCTCCGCGCCTGGCGCACATCCACTGGTCGCCAGTCCTGGCGGCGGGGACGCGCTGCACCGCCCGTAGCCAGTTCGTCGAGAGATCCTCGATCGCTACCCAACGCGGCCTTGCCGCGAATGCACAAAGGGGAGAACCGTGACGCACGTGACCGAGCGCAGCAGTGCGGGCGCCAACGGTGGCGGAGGCAGCCGTCAGCCGTGGAGCGCGGGGTCCAGCCGGTCCGGCCGCAAGCGCACTGTGACGTACGCGGACGCCGGGGTGTCGATCCACGCCGGAGAGCGGGCGGTCGAGCTGCTGAAGTCCAAGGTGCATCGGACGCTGCGGCCGGAGGTCATGGGTGATCTCGGCGGTTTCGCCGGGCTCTTCCGCCTCGACGTCAAGAAGTACAAGAACCCGATCCTCGCCTCGTCCACCGACGGCGTGGGCACCAAGCTGGTGATCGCGCAGCAGCTCGACATCCACGACACGGTCGGTATCGACCTCGTCGCGATGGTCGTCGACGACCTGGTGGCGTGCGGGCGGAGCCGCTGTTCCTGCTCGACTACATTGCCTGCGGCGAGGTCGTGCCGGACAAGGTGGCCGAGATCGGTGCGGGCATCGCCGACGGCTGCCGGTACGCGGGCTGCGCGCTCCTCGGCGGCGAGACGGCCGAGCACCCCGGCGTGCTGCGCCCGGATGAGTACGACCTGTCCGCCACTGGCGTCGGCGTGGTCGAGGAGAGCGAGATCCTGAGCCGCGACCGGGTCGAGGTCGGCGACGTGGTGATCGCGATGGGCTCCTCCGGCCTGCACTCCAACGGCTTCTCGCTGGTGCGGCACGTGCTGCTCGGCGCCGGCCGCATGCGCCTGGACACGGTGGTGGAAGACTTCGGCCGGCAGCGCACCCTCGGCGAGGAGCTGCTCACGCCGACCAAGATCTACGCGCGCGACTGCCTGAAGCTGATCGAGGAGTGCGAGGTGCGCGCGCTCGCCCACGTGACCGGCGGCGGCATCCCGGGCAACCTGGTGCGCATCCTGCCCGAGCACGTCGACGCAGTGGTCAACCGCTCCACCTGGAAGCCGCAGCCGATTTTCGAGTTGGTGCAGGCCAAGGGGCGGATCGACGACCCCGAGATGGAGTCGACGTTCAACATGGGCGTCGGCATGTTCGCGATCGTCTCGGCTGACGACGCCGACCGGGCGTTGGCGTTCCTCGCCGGCCGTGGCATCGCCGCCTGGCAGGCCGGTGAGGTCATCGAGGGCACCGGGATGGTGCAGATGATCGGCCAGCACACGCGCGGCTAGCTCTCCGTCGCTGATCTGGAAAAATCTGCCCGGGTGGATTCACTGGCGCGGATATATTCTAGATCGACGGGGGCGGCGGTGGAGGAGTTTCACGTTGGCGGGCCATCATCAGGCGTTCAGCGGGATGCATGGCATCGCCCCGGTGCCGACGTACGTCGTCATGCAGCCCACGACGCTGTGCAACCTCGACTGCGCGTACTGCTATCTCCCGTTCCGCTCAGACGACCGCAAGATGCCGGCGGAGGTCGCGTCGGCGGTCGCCGGCGCGGTGAATGGGTGGGCCGCAAGTCGCCGCTTCTCGGTGGTATGGCACGGCGGTGAGCCGCTCGCTGCCGGGCGGGAGCACTTCGCGGCGCTGCTGGCGCCGTTCGACCGCGGCGTCGAGCACCACGTACAGACCAACGCCACGCTGATCGACGACCGGTGGTGCGAGTTCTTCGCTACTCACGAGGTCCGGGTCAGCGTGAGTGTCGACGGCCCCCGCGACCGCAACGCCGAGCGGGTCACCCGCGGTGGGCGCCCGTCGTACGACAGCGTGATGCGTGGCGTCGAGGCGCTCCGGCGCCACGGCATCGGCTTCTCGGCCCTCTGTGTCGTGGCGCAGCCGGAGCCCGGGCTCGCCACTGAGCTGTACGAGTACTTCCTCGACCTCGGCTGCGACGTGCTCGGCATCAACATCGAGGAGCTGGAGGGGGTCAACGCCCGCTCCAACGCGCGGGACCCGGCAGCGGTCGCCGGCTTCTGGTCCGAACTCGTGGGCGCGTGGCGCCGCGACCCGCGCATCCACGTACGCGAGGTGGAGTGGTCCCTGCGGTACGCGGCCGCGGTCCTCGACGGTACCGCCGACGATGTACTGCCCAAACAGCTCGATCCCATTCCCACGATCGGGTACGACGGCTCGGTCGTTCTGCTCTCCCCGGAGCTGGCAGGGTTCACCGACCCCCGGTACGCGGACTTCACCAGCGGCAACGTTCTGACCAGCCCGCTGCCTGACATCATCGCCGGTGCGGCCTTGGGTACCCCGTGGGTGGCCGAGTTCCTCGCCGGCGTGGAAGCGTGCCGGGCCACCTGTCCCTACTTCGGCTTCTGCGGCGGTGCGCACGCCGCCAACAGGTACTTCGAGCATGGGCGTTTCGACGGCACGGAGACCGATCACTGCCGCAACAGCAAGATCCATCTACTAGAGGGAGTGTTGGACCATGCCCGAGACCACGCGCCACCGGCAGCCTGACGCTGCTCTCGAACAGGCGGGCGCCGACCCGGTGGCTTCTCGGGTGCACGCCGCCCGTGCCGGGCTGACCGCCCTGCTCAGCGAGGCCGAAGAGGCACGCCGACAGCGCGCCGAGGCCGCCCCCACTGACTCCGGCGCGGTCTGCGCCTGGAACCACTTCGAGAACATCCCCACGTTCTACAACTGGAACAACCGTCCCCGTTGAGAAGCTGAGGCCCCCCACCGGACTGGCTCCCAGGGCACCCCGACGAGAAAGCGGGGTGCCCTGATCGCGTTAGGCGGGTGACGTGGCGCGGGCACGCATGAGCACGCGGTGACAGCCGCGTGCTCAAGTGTGACTACCGGTCAACGGGCGCGTGGCGCCCAGTCGTCCGGATCGTCTGCGTCGTCGTCCTCGTCATCATCGACGTATTCCTTGTACTCGTCGTCGATGACGTGGTCCGACTTGCCGCTGCCGGAGAGTTCTCGCTGCAAGGCGGCGAGGTCGGTGTTCGGGGAGTGGTACTTCAACTCCCGGGCCACCTTTGTCTGCTTGGCCTTAGCACGGCCGCGCCCCATGGCTCGACCCCCTCGCACAGAATTCGGGGCAGCCCAAAGGCGGGCCCCGATGACGTCAGGCATCTCTCGTGGCTCTTACGGTACATGGGGATGCCACGGTTCGGCACCTCGGGTTACCCGCGCCACCCCCGCGCGTCGCGTGAGATCGCCCGGATCCGGTCTCTCCGGTGGGTAAGGGTCGTTTTGCGGAATCGGTCATGACCCGTCAGCGTCGATCAGCTGAGGTGGATCGAACGCAGTCGGCCGACCTCCGCCATCCGCCGCTCAGCCAGGTGGTCCGCGGCTACGGCGGGCGGTACCCCGTCGGCGTCGGCGAGCCGCAGGATGTCCCTCGTGGTCTCGTAGATCCGGCTGGCCCGCAGCTTCGCCCGCTCGAAGTTGAAGCCCTCGATCTCGTCCGCCACCTGGATCACGCCGCCCGCGTTGACAACGTAGTCAGGCGCGTACAGCACGCCACGGTCGGCGAGCAGCTTTTCGATCCCGGGGTGGGCGAGCTGGTTGTTGGCCGCGCCGGCGACCACCTTCGCGCGCAGGATCGGCACCGTGTCGTCGTCGAGGGCACCGCCCAGCGCACACGGCGCATACACGTCGATGTCGGAGGTGATCAGCTCGGTCGTGTCGGCGACGATGTCGACCCGGGGGTGCAGCTGACGCACAAACGCGACAGCCGCCTCGTTGACGTCCGTGGCGACCACCTTGGCGCCATCGTCGAGCAGGTGGCGCACGAGCACCCTGCCCACCTTGCCCAGCCCGGCGACGCCGACGCGGCGCCCGGCGAGCGTGGGCGCGCCCCAGGTGTGCTCGGCGGCCGCGCGCATGCCCTGGAAGACGCCCCAGGCGGTGAGGATCGAGGAGTCGCCGGCGCCGCCGTGCTCGGCGCTGCGGCCGGTCACGTAGCGGGTCTCGCGGGCCACCACGTCCATGTCCGCCACGTACGTACCGACGTCGCAGGCGGTGTAGTAGCGGCCGCTGAGGGACTGCACGAAGCGGCCATACGCCCGCAGGAGTGGCTCGGTCTTGATGTGCTCCGGGTCGCCCCAGATGACCGCCTTGCCGCCGCCGTGGTCGAGCCCGGCGAGCGCGTTCTTGTACGCCATACCGCGGGAGAGGTCGAGCACGTCGCGGAGGGCGTCCTCTTCGCTCGCGTACGGGTAGAAGCGGGTGCCGCCGAGCGCGGGGCCGAGCGCGGTCGAGTAGATGCCGATGATCGCCTTCAGGCCGCTCTTCTGGTCCTGGCAGAAGACGACCTGTTCGTGAGCGGCGGAGTCCTGGCCTTCGGTGCTGGTGAACACGTGCATGGGTTGCCTCCGGGCAGTCGTTGTGACCCTTTTGGGGTACGGGCGACTTGAACGACCGGCAGGGGGTCGCCGGCCTGAGCTGAGCCTAATGCGGGTGCCCCGGTGTGGCGGTACCGCCAGATTGGTGACGGCAACGTTGTCGGCGTACTTTTTCGTGGGAGGATCGCGCCGTGCCGTCGCTGTTCGCTTCGTATTTGCGGGTCTATGAGCCGTTGACCGCCTTCGACCGCGATCGTCAGATGTTCTGGCGGCGGTACGTCCGGGAGGGTCGCGCGGTGGCGCCCCTCGAGGGCCGGGCCGCCAGCGCACCGCGGTCCTCGAGGCGCTCGGCGCCGGCTGGACCCGGCTGCCCGACCTGCCCGATGAGGCGTACGTCCTGGAGGCCGACGACACGTTGCTGGTCTGTCCCTGGAATCTGCGCGTCCGGGTCGCTGAGGCGGCGCTGAGCGCCCGGGACGGGGTGCCCTCGGTGCTGGCCGACGCGTTCGTGCCGCCGATCCTCGCGGGCCAGGCGAAGGCGATCGTCGAAGACTGGCGCAGCGGCGCTCGGGTGCTTGAGCACGGGGTGCCGCGGGTGCACGAGCAGATCGCGACGTGGGGCGTGCCGCTGCGGTGGTTCGTCTTCGTCGACGCGGAGGAGCGCGAGCTTGTTACGCGGCGTGGGCGGCGGGCGTTGCGCTACCGCACCGAGATCTCCAAGGCGCGGCGGCGGGCGCACCGGGGTGTATCTGTGCTCCGCAAGTCGGTGGGGGACGCACCGATCACCGAGGCGGTGGAGGAAGGCGCGCGTTGGTTGGAAGAGTTCCACCCTCGGTCCGTGGTGGAGCTCGACTACGGCGGTCTTGTCGACCTTCTGTCGGACGAGGTGCTGGAAGCGGACGATTCGCCCAAACTTGTCGCCGCAGGGTTGGCTGGACTCTCTCGCGGGGACGCTGACGCAGCGACCGAGGCCTACGAAAAGCTGGTGTCAAGGTGGCGCGCAGTACAGTTACTGGAACGGTGCAATTAAGGCCGATTTCAGCCCAGTGGGCGCGCTCCCAGAGGCCGGACGCAGGTAGTTGGCTAGTCACGAAGGGTGACAGAGCGTCCACTAAAGACGGTTTCTGGCGTATAAAATCACCATAAATCGGTCATTGCTCATCCGTCCATCCAGGGACGTTAGGCCGTTCGGCCCATGTCGGACATCGGGGACTAGCCGGACCATGGGAGACGCGTCGGCCGGCGGGACCCCGGCCGATGTCTATAGGTATGTGGAGGAGTGACCGATGGCATCGCGTACGCATGAACCAGAGCCGCTACTCACGCCGGCCGAGGTGGCGTCGATGTTCCGTGTTGACCCGAAGACCGTGACCCGGTGGGCGAAGGCGGGAAAGCTCAGTGCGATCCGGACTCTGGGTGGCCACCGGCGTTACCGCGAGTCAGAGGTTCGCGCCCTGCTGCAGGGGCAGATTCCCCAGCAGCGCCAGGGGGACTGACGGACCGCTCTCCCAGTCGAAGCCTTTTGTGCGAGGGGCGGGACACCACACAGGTGTCCCGCCCCTCGACTTTTGTGGGAACTAGGGCCTATCTGGTGGGTCTTTGTGGGCCGCAGCCCCACAAGACCCACCAGATAGGCCCTAGGCCAATGCGGGATCTGGGCTGGCCAGGGCGCCGTCGCGGAGCATGAGCACGCGATCGGCCATGTCGATGAGGCTGGCATCGTGGGTGGCCACCAGGGCGGTCATGCCGCGCGCCCGGACCAGCGCCCGAAGCAGGTCCATAATGGACCGTCCGGTCTCCGAGTCGAGCTGTCCGGTGGGCTCGTCGGCGATGAGCAGCTGGGGATCGTTGGCCAGCGCCCGGGCGACCGCCACGCGCTGCTGCTGGCCGCCGGACAGCTCGTACGGCCGCTGCGCCGCGTGCGCTCCCAGCCCCACCATCTCCAGCAGCATCGCCACCCGCTCCTCGCGCTCGGCCGGCGGCACCTTGGCCAGCCGCAGCGGTACACCAACGTTTTCCGCCGCGGAGAGGATAGGTATAAGGCCGAACGACTGGAAAACGAACCCGATCGTGCCGCGCCGCAACAACAGCAGCTCCTGCTCGCCGGCCGCCGTGACGTCGTGCCCCGCCACGTGCACGGTGCCGGAGGTCGGGCGGTCCAGCCCGCCGATGAGGTTGAGCAGCGTGGTCTTGCCGGCGCCGGAGCGGCCCCGGATCGCCACCAGCTCGCCCTTGCCGGCCGTGAAGCTCACGTCGCGTACGGCGTGCACCACCCGGCCGCCGCTGCCGTAGTCGCGGCTCACGCCCTCTACCTGGACGATCAGTGAACCGTTAAAGGTGGGAGCGGAGGCATCGCGCGATCCAGGTTGAAAAAAGTTCATCCTTCACCATCCCCGCGGCGGACCTCGACGTGGTCGGGTTCGAGATTCAGCTTGACCCGCTCGCGCAGCGCCAGCGCGTCGACGAAGGCGGCCGGCAGCTGCATGCGGCCGGCCCGGTCGAGCAGTGCGTACTCCTCGGTCACCAGCTCGTGCGAGCCGTCGTCAGCCACCCGCGCCGAGCGGCGTACCTCCGAGGCGGTCCGCCCGTCGCGGATCGCGACCGTGCGGCGGACCTGGGCCGCCACCTGCGCGTCGTGGGTGACCACGACGATCGTGACGCCCAGCTCCGCGTTGATGGTGCGGAGCGCGCCGAAGACCTCCCCGGCGGTGGCCTCGTCGAGCTCGCCAGTGGGCTCGTCGGCGAAGAGCACCTCCGGGTCGTTGGCGACCGCCACGGCCACCGCGCACCGCTGCTGCTCGCCACCGCTCATCTGAGCCGGCCGGCGATCCGCGCAGTGCGCGACGCCGACCATCTCCAGCAGCTCCAGCGGGCGCGTGCCGGCACGGCGGCGGGCCAGGCGCATGGGCAGCTCGACGTTTTCTTTCGCGCTCAGATACGGGAGCAGGTTGCGCGCGGTCTGCTGCCACACGAAGCCGACCATGTGCCGCCGGTAGCGCAGCCGCCGCTTCGCCGACATCGTGAGCAGGTCGACGCCGGCCACTCGGGCGATCCCGGCGGTAGGCACGTCGAGGCCGGAGAGGATGTTGAGCAGGGTCGACTTGCCCGATCCGGAGGCGCCCACGATCGCGAGCAGCTCGCCGCGGTCGACCACGAGGTCGAGCCCCTGGAGCGCGACGACCTCGACGCCGTCGGTCTTGAAGATGCGCACCAGGCCGTCGCAGACTATGTGGCCGCGCAGCCGGTCGGTGCCACCCGCCCGCGCCGCGGCCCGCTCGGCCGCCCGCTGCTGTAGCTCTGCCAGGCTGGGCGTATCGGTCGTGGCCGTCACCGTGTCCCTCCGGTCACTCGCTCCGCATCGGCCCGAGGAGGCCGCCTCCGCCGCTCTTTCATGAGCCCTCCTCTCCCACGCGTAGCACCTCGCCGAGGCGCATCCGCCGGTTGACGACATTCTCGACGACCACCGCGGCGGCCAGGGCGGCCACCACGAGCACCAGCACCGCGCCGACCAGGAGCGGATCGAGCGCGGTACGCACGGCCGCGCCGCTGGTGAAGTTCGACAGGCCCAGCGCCGGCGCGATGACCCGGGGGAGGAACACCCCCACCAGGCCGCCAGCCAGCACGGCGATGGTGACCAGGGGCACCAGCTCGTACACGAGCAGGCCGCGGCCCTGGCTGCCGGAGAGGCCGAGCGTGCGGAGGCGGGAGAGCACCTGGCCACGTATCCGGGCGCCGGCCAGCACGGTGAACCCGACCGCGAGCAGCGCCAGCGTGGTGGCGCCGACAGCCCCGGTGGTGAATGTGAAGCTGAGCACCTCGTTGGCGCCAGTCTCGTCGAGGGCCTGGCGACGGTCGGCCCAGGTGGTGACCGTGACCCCCTCGGCCGCCTCCGGCGCGCTCGCCGCGCGCAGCGCCTCCGCGCTCGCGTCGCCCGCGATCAGGAACAGGTCCGGCGCGATCACCGCGGGGTCGGGCAGCGCCTGTCGCGGCAGCACGATGAACCGCCCGGACGCCGCGGGCACGCCCGGGAACGCGTCTGCCACCGCCGCGACGGTGAAGTCGTACAGGTGGCCGCGGATTGTCGCCACGCCGCCGGCGCCCGCCTCTGCGGCCACTTCGGGAGAGACCAGCGCGGGTACGGTGCCACCGCCGGGTCGGGCGTCGACCAGCGCGGGCGGTGGCGAGACCCCCACACCGCTGTCCGCGATCACCCGGGCGAGGGCAGCGGCGTCCACAAGGGCTACCTGCACCGTGCTGGTCGCGCCGTCCTCGGTCCGGTACGAGCTCGCGGGGTCGATGGTCACCGGCGCCACGGCGGTCACACCGGGCACGGCGGCGACCCGGTCGGTGGTCTCCGACGGGAAGGCGTACCCGGACACCTGAGCGTCGGCCGGGATCTCCAGGTCCGTGGCGCGGTCCCGGGCCTCGCCGATCGAGGACATGACCACACCACTGAAGATTCCGGTGGCGATCGCGACCACAAGTACCGCCAGCGGGCCGATCGTGACCGGAGCGCCGCGACCGGCGCGGGCCAGGCCCAGGAAGGCGACCGCGCCGCGGGCCCGGGCGGCGAGCTTGCCAAGCTGGCCCAGCGGCCACGGGAAGACCCGCAGGGCGACGATCGCCGCGCCGACGGCGAGCAGCACCGGCACCGAGGCGAGGTACGGGTCGACGCTCCCGTCGGGGCTGAGCCCGCGCCGCCGCAGCAGGTACGCGCCGAGGACGGCGACCAGCAGGAAGAACAGTTCCGCGGTGAGCCGGCGTACCGAGGGCCGGTGCCGCACGAGATCCTGGCGCCGTGCGGTGAACGACAGCCGTCGCTGGCTAAGCGCCGCGAGCACCGGGATCGCCAGCGTGGCCACCGAGCCCGCGCCCACGACCAGCCAGCCGGTGGCGGCCGGACGGCCGGGTACGTAGCTACCGGCGAGCCAGCCCGCGGCCGTGGCCAGCGGGAGTACCACCAGCGACTCGGCCAGCGTCCGCCCGCCGATCGCCGCGATCGTGCCACCCCGCGCCCGCAGTAGCGCGAACTCCTCCCGCCGCCGCTCCACCGCCAGCGTGGCGGCGAGCGCGATCAGCCCGAGGAGCGTGGCGACAAGCCCGGCCTGCACGACCGCCAGCAGCGCCGAGACCGCCCGTAGCTGCCCGTCGAACTGGACGAGCGTGGCATCGAGGCCGGCCGAGGCTGTCATACCCGGCGCGGGCGGGGTGCGCTTGACCTCGCTGAGCGCGGTCGTCACCGACGGGAGCAGGGCGCCGTCGATGCGGTTTTCGTCGATCCGGTAGCGCCACGAGAGGACGGGCGAGCCCAGCCTGGGGGCTGCCACGCCGAGGCCGGCGCCGTCGGTCACCGCCTGCGCGGCCGCCGGGGCATCCGGTATGCCTGGCAAGCCCGGGAACGGCACGAACGTGAGGCGGATCGTGTCCCAGGGGAGGGCGGTGGCGTCCTCCGGCTCGAAGACGCCCACGACGGCGAACCGCACCAGGCCGCCCTCCGGGCCCGTCTGCTGGTTCGGGGTGACCTCCAGGACGGTGCCCACCTGCGCGCCGAGCTGCTCGGCCACCGGCGTGGACAGGGCCACCTCGACGATCGTGACGCCCGCGCTGTTCGCCGGCCAGCGGCCGCTCGTGAGGCGTACCCGCTCGGCCATCCCGGCCTGGGTGCGCAGGCCCAGGAAGGTACGCGGGCCGGACGGCGGAAACGTGATCCCCTCCAGCCCGGCGGTGAACCATCCGTCGCTGACCAGGCCGGGCAGCGGCGCGGGCAGCCGGTCCCGGTGCGCCGGAATCGCGTCCACCGCGCCGCTCAGCGTGGGGTCGGCGTCGAGCGTTTCGGGACGCTGCTGGAGCGTGATGTCCCGGCCCGAGTACGGCAGGCGGGCCACGTCCTCGTGCAGCGCACGGTCGCTGAGGTCGTTGGCCAGCCGGGGCGCCGCCGTGATCAGCAGGGCGGCGACCAGGGCGAGAGCGGCGAGCAGCCCGAACTGCCCGGCGAAAACCCGTACCCGCCAGAGAACGCCGCTCATGCGTCCGCCCCGATCCGTAGCTGGGCCGCGATCATCCGTTGTCGGGCGGCGAGGGCCACCGACGCGCTGAGCACGAGCGTGAGCAGCAGAAGGCCGCCAGCGGTCGCGCCGACTGGCGACCACACGACGGTCAGCAGCGGCTCCGGCACCGGGCGCCCGGCCGCGGGCGTGAGGATGACGAGCGGCGCCATTGTCGCGGCCACGCCGATGCCGACCACGAGCCCGACGAGTACCCCCACGCCGGCGAGGAATGTCTGCTCGGCCACCAGCGAGCGCCCGAGCAGTCGCGGGCTCGCGCCGAGCGTGTGGAGCACGGCCAGCTCGCCGATCCGGCGGCGGGCGGTGGCCCGGATGTCGACGCCGATGCCCATCGCCGCGATGAGTACCGCGCCGAGGGCGGCGGCGAAGAGCGCGGCTCGGGCACCCACGCCGTACGGGTCACGGCCGGCCTCCTCCGCGGCGGCGCGCCGGTCCAGCACCTCGATGCCGGGGAGCGCGGCAGCGGCCGTGGCCGTCGCATGCGGATCAGGCCCGGTCGCGAGCCACCACTCCTGCGGCTGGCGCACCTCGCCGTACCCGTAGAAGGCCTCCGCGGCCAGCGAAGGTAGGTCGGCGAGCAGCGCGGCGGCGTCCTCCGTGCCGGGAACGGCCGAGACCGAACCGGCGATCCGGACGCCGACCTCGCCCTGCCCGAGCGACATGCGGGTCTCGTCGCCGTCGCCGATGCGCAGCGCGGAGAGCGCCGCCGGCGTGGCCACCACCGGCACCGGTGCGGCCTTGCGGGCCCGGGTTACGACAAGCGTGACCGGCTGCGAGTAGCCCCACAGGCCGGCGTTCGGCAGGGTGTAGTCGACGGTCGCCTCGGCGCCGCTGGTGGCCTCGCCGCCGGCCCGGGTGCGTGCCTGCCACGGCCCGGCAGCGCCCAGGTCGACCGGAGCGTCCCCGGCCGTCAGCGACCGCACCCGCCAGCTGACCCGGAAACCGGCTGGCCCGCCGCTGCTGACTAGGAAACCGGCCAGCCGTACCGGCTGGAGATCCGCCGGCAGGTCGACCGCGAAGCGCAGTGGGTGGCCGTTGCTGCTGCGGCCGAGCGGCACTCGTCGGTACCCGCCCGCCACCGCGAAGACCGCGTCGGTCTGCACCGGTGGCTCGGGGGGCGAGAAGAACTCGTCAGTCCAGCTGGCCACCTCGGTCTCCACCGCGCCGGAGATCCGCTGGGTCGTGGGCGGCAGGTCGACCACCGGCGCCTCGACGCGCGCATCGCTCAGCTTTGTGAAGAGGCCCTGTGGGGAGCCGCCGGCGAGGTCGTCCCGGAGCCGCACCACACCGTTCGCCTGGGCCGCATCCAGCGAGATCACCGAGGCGCTCTCGCCCTCTGCGCCCAGCCTTAGGCTGTCCCGCCAGGCCGGCAGTACCGTCTCCACGCCCGGCAGCGCGGCGACCTCGGCCGCCCGACCCTCGGGCGCGAACCGGGTCCCCTCGAGCAGGCGCAGGTCGGCGCCGACCTGGTGGTCGGCCTGGTCCACTATGGAACGCTCGGAGGTGCCGGCCAGGCACCACGCGAGCGTGCTGACCGCGACGGCGAGCGCGAGCAGGAGCACCGGGCCGGCCTGCGGGCGCCGGCCGGCCTGCCACATGCCGAACATCGTGGCGTTCCACGGCTTGCGGTCGACCGCCCGCTCGGCGAGCCGGGTCAGCGGCGGCAGGGCACGCAGCGCGATCGCCGCGCCGGCCAGCACGCCGAGGGTGGGGCTCGCCGCGAGCAGTGGGTCGATGCCGAGGTTGCCACCGGCAAGCGGGGACGAGTACTGCCGCAGCTGGAACCAGCCGAGCACCGCAAGGCCCACCAGCGCGATGTCGAGGCTGGCCCGCTGGGCGGCGGCGCGGCGGGACGGCCGGGAGCGGCTGGCCATCTCTGCCGCGTACGTGTCGCCGCGGCGCAGCGCCGGGCCGAGCATCGCCAGTGCGCACCCGGCCGCGGCCAGCCCCGCCACCGCCCAGGTCAGCGCGTCGAAGCGCGGGGTCAGCCGGAGGGCGCCGGCGGCGAGCATAGGCACCCGGTCGACGTACCGGAGGATCTGGCTGGCCAATATCGGTGCGAGCACCGCCGCGGGGAGGACGACCAGCGCGGCCTCGCGTGCGGCCAGGCCGGCGAGCTGTGCCCGGGCCGCGCCGCGCGCCCGCAGCAGCGCCGTCTCACCGCGGCGCTGCTCGGTCATCAGTACGGCGACGAGCACCAGCGCGTATCCGCCGAGCACCACCATCAGCAGCATCGGCGTGATGAGCGCCGAGCGGCCGACCAGGTCGGCCCGCTCCAGGCGTCCGGTGAGCTGGTCCAGTCGGGAGGTGACCAGGCCGGACGAGCCCAGCCCGATGTCGTCGGCCAGCGAGTCGACCGCCGCGGTGGTGGCCTGGCCGAGCCCGTCGAGCTCGGAGAGCGGGGCGCCGGCCAGGTCCGGCTCGATCAGCCAGGCGGCCGAGGCGCTGGCCGCGAAGCCGCTGAGGAAGTCGGCGCGGTCGACGACGAAGGGTCCATAAGTAGAGGACTGCGGCGCGGCGCCGTCGACGGCGTCTTGGGCGAGGCGCCAGTACGGTGCGTTCGGGTCGCGGGGCCGCCAGATGCCAGAAACCTCGATCTCCGAGGACTTGCGGCTCAGCCGGTCGTGGATGGCGACCCGCTCGCCCACCTCGAGGTGCAACGTCCGGGCGGCCGCCTCGCCGACGGCGGTACGCACGGGTGTGGCGCCCGGCTCCGGCCACGTGCCGCTCACCAGCTCGGCGTGCTCCCGCAGGCCCTCGAGGAACGAGACCGACGCGAAGACCACGCCGTCCTTGTCCGGGCGGGCCTCACCGACGTCGCCGGTGAGCTGACGCCCGACCGCGTACCCGGCGGTGGACACGTGCGCGTCCCGCCCGGCGAAGCCGCCCGCGTAGCGATCGTGGACCGCGGCATCCCGCGCGGCGAACTCCCTGCCCCCGGCCGGCCCCTGCACCAGGATCGACCGCTCCTCGGGGCTCGCCGACTCGACGGCGCTGCGCGCACCGGCGTCGACAACCTCGCGGCTGTAGTCGGCCAGGCCGGTGAGTAAGACGGTCGCGATCAAGGTCGCACCTGTCGCCGCGAGGAGGAGACTCTTCACTCCACGGGCACGACGAAACACCAGCCTCATGCGTCTCCGTCTCTCCGCCGCCTACGAGAGATTTGATGACCCGGGGTGCGGAGAAGGTTGGCACGGTTACCGGAACGTAATCTGCGCGCCTCGGCGCGCCGCGCGTACCACACAGTAGTGAGAAACCTACACTCTGATTGCCTCGCGGCCGGTAGCGTCGTTACATGAGGGTCGCGCGGGTCCGGCTGCTCCAAAACGCGGCCGCCAGTCTGTGCATCCTCCTTGTGCTTGTCGCCATCGCGGTGGGCCTGCCCGCGATCGACAGGTCGCTCCCCGCCGAGCAGGCCGTCCCGCCCCACGAGCCGTACGAAGTGGGCGCCGGGGTGACCGTGGTGCCCCCGGCCGGCGCCGCGCTCGACGTGACCCGTACCCGACCCACCGCCCGCCAGGGCACCGCGCTGTTCGTCCTCGGACGGGTGCGGTACGTGATCGTGGTGGCCCCCTTCGACGGTGAACTCGAAGGCGCGGTCGACAGGTTGCGCCGCAAGGTGATCAACGCCGACGGGCAGCTCGACGCGGGCCTCCCGGCACTCACCGGCACCGGACTCGTCGGCCACGAGGGGGCGTACACGACACCGGACCGGGCGGGGCGGTACGCCGTGTTCCTCGCGCCGGACGTCTCCATCGAGGTCACGGTCAGCGGCACCGAGACCGAGCTCGCCGAGACCGAGCAGGTGATCGAGGCGAGCATCGCGACCATCACGTACCAGGAGAGGCTGTGACAGTGACGGCCGGCTGCCCGGGCGGGCACGGCGTCCCGCCGCGGAGCGCCCGAACCGCGCCCGTACACCCCGCACCCGCCTGGGCGCGGAGCCACAAGTCGCTGCTGCTGCCCGCCTTCTGGCTGGTGGCGCTCATGATGGCGGTGGGCGCCGCGCGCACGGTACTGCTGATCCGGCACTCGATCGCGGAGTACCCGGTGGCGACCACCGCCGCGCTCGCGCTCTTCGCCGTGTACGCGGTGCCCTTCTGGCTCTTCGTCTCCGCGCTCGACTACCTGGAGCGGGAGCCGCCGCTGCTGCTGGTGATCGCGTTCGGCTGGGGCGGGCTTGTCGCCACGACCGTCTCCGCGCCAGGCAGCACCGCGATACAGAACATGCTCGCCAAGGGGTACTCCCCGGGCTTCGCCGCCGCCTGGGGCTCGGCCATCGCCGGTCCCACAGTGGAAGAAATCGTGAAGACGCTCGGCGTCGTAGCGATCGTGCTGATCGCCCGCGCGCAGATAAACAGCGTGCTCGACGGCGTCATCTACGGCTCGCTTGTCGGGCTCGGCTTCCAGGTGGTCGAAGACGTCGTGTACGCGGTGAACGCGGTCGCCGCGGCGGGCCGGGGCGACGACATCGGGCCGGTCGTGGCCACCTTCTTCGTGCGCGGCTTCCTCGCCGGCCTGTGGAGCCACACGCTCTTCAGCGCGCTGGCCGGCGCCGGCGTGGCGTCGGTCGTGGTGCGCACCGACCGTACGCTGCGCTTCCGGCTGGGCGTCGCGGCGGTCTGCTTGTTCGGCGCGTGGTTCTGCCACTTCCTCTGGAACTCGCCGCTGCTGGCCGTCGAGGTCGGCGACAACGGGTACCTGCTGATCGTGGTGTTGCTGGCGAAGGGCATCCCGCCGTTGCTGGCGATCCTGCTGCTGGTGCGCAGCGCGCGGCACCGTGAGGCGGACTACTACATCGCGCAGCTCACCGCGCTCGACGACCGGGACATCGCCACGCCCGCCGAGCTGCACGTGCTGGGTTTGGGGCACATGCGCGCCAACGCGCGGCGGTACGCGTACGCGCGGGCGGGAGTGATGGGGCGGCGGGCGGTGCAGCGGCTACAGCGGGCACAGGCGAGCCTCGCGCTGGAGTTGAGCCGGGCGCAGACCACGCACGATCCGGCCGCGCTGGGCCAATGGCGGGACGAGGTACTGCGGCAGCGGGCGCGGCTACGGTCGCTGGGCCACCCGGAGGCGGTGGCGGTCGACCAGCGGCGCGGTTCGATGCGCCGGCGCATGATGATCCTGGCGGTCACGCTGCTGCTGCTCACCGCGGCGTGCGCGGCGCTGTCCCTCTGAGCGCACATCAGGGGCGCCCCGGCCTGGGACGCCCCTGACTCTGTACGCGGTGCGGGTCTAGCTGGTCGGCGGGAGACCGCCGTCGCCCTCGACCACCTGGTCCGGCGTGCCGTCCTCGTCCAGATCGGACATCGTGACGTTCACCTTGCCGTCGCCGTCGGTGTCGAACTGGTAGAGGTCGGTCTTGCCGTCGCCATCGGTGTCGGCGGCCCACAAGTCGGTCTTGCCGTCCTTGTTGGTGTCCATCTTCAACAGGTCGACGCGCTCGTCGCCCCTGGTGTCGACCGTTTCCTGCGATTCGCTCATGGCCGTCCTCGCTTCGGTGCGGGTGGCCATGAAGCTCCAAGCGCCCTGGGCTTGTTGCTTCGCTTGCTCATGGCCGTCCTCGCTTAGGGTGTCGTCTGGTCCCAGGTCCAACGGCACCCTAAGCGTCGGTGACGGTCTGTGCCAGCCAGGAGGGCGATCAGCTCGCGGCGTACGGGTTCACGGGCGGCGGCGGGGTGACGGTCTGCGGGGCGGCCGTCTGCTGCTCCGGCGTGCCGTCGTGGTTCGCGTCGCTCACGGCCACGTCGGGGGTGCCGTCGTGGTTGGTGTCGACGAAGGCCACGTCCGGCTGACCGTCGTAGTCGACGTCGGCGATCCAGGTGTCGGCCTTGCCGTCGTAGTCGGTGTCCAGCGTCACGTGGTCGACCTTGTTGTCGTCGTTCAGGTCGGCGGCGGCGTAGTCGACACGGCCGTCAGCGTTGGTGTCGGCGAACGCGGCGTCGAGGTCGCCGTCGTCGTCGTAGTCCTTCAGGATCGTGTCGAGGCGACCGTCGTGGTTAGCGTCCACATAGGTCGTGTCGGCGTACCCGTCGCTGTCCGTGTCGTGCTTCACGACGTCCGCGTAGCCGTCACCGTCGAGGTCGACCACCGTGTCGGTGGAACCGTCGGGGTTGTGCTGCACGATCGAGTCGGGCTGGCCGTAGTGCGGCTCCTCGTAGTGCGGCTGGTCGTGGCCGTACGGCGGCTGGTCGTGACCGGGCTGGTCGTAGCCGGGCTGGTCGTGTCCACTGTCGCCAGCGTTGCCGAAGCCCTCGTGTCCGGTACCGGGGTCTTCGGTCAGGGTCGGGTCGTCGAACTCGCTCATCGTGGGCTCCGTTTCGGTTATTGCTTCCGTGATGAGGGAACCGTACGGCCCGGACACCACCCGAGGGATCCCGGAAACGTGCCACCCCCGACGACTAGTGGCGGAGCTCCACACCCGCCGCGACGAGGGCCTTGATGACGTTCGCCGACTCACCAAAGCCGATCACCAGTACCGCATCAGCCTTGAAGTCTTTGATCTCCTTGGCTCCGCCGCTGAAGTCGAGCGGGGCGGCCGGGTCCTCCGGCGGGTCATAGGTCAGCAGCTTGATGTTGGCGGCGTTCACGCCGGCCTTTTCCAGCTCGGCGCGGACGTTGTCCTGGAGGCCCTGGCCGTACGAGTCCTTACGGGCAACGATCGCGATGTGCTGCGGACCGTCGCGCAGGATCACGTCGGCGAGCGCCTTGCCCTGGAGCAGGTCGGAGGGGGCGGTACGGAAGTAGAGCCCCTTGTCGTCGATCTCACTCAGCCCCGCGTCGGTGTTGCAGGGCGAGAAGAGGATCAGGCCGGCGTTCACCACGTCCGGCAGCACGGCCCGGGAGATACCCGAGGCGCCCGCGCCGATGATGACGTGCACGCCGGCGTTCACGTGCGACGCGACCGTCTGCTTGGCCTTCTCCGGGTTTGTGCCGTCGTCGCCGTCGATCCACTCGACCGGCTTGCCGAGGACGCCGCCGGCGGCGTTGATGTCGCGGATGGCCAGGGCGGTGCCGGCGGCCAACGGCGGGTTGGCCAGGGCCAGGTCACCGGTCTGCGGCAGCAGCCCGCCGATCTTCAGCGGCGCGCCGCTCTGCGCGTCGCCTCCGCCGTCAGCAGGGCGCGCGGCCGGTGCGGGCTTGGTGGTCGTGGACGACTCGTCGCCCGCGCCCACGAACTCCGTCTTGCCGTCGTCGAGGCGGTCGCTGGAGCCGAAGTGGAGAGTCGCGTAGCTCGCGGTGGACGGCTCACCCGCGTCGGTAAAGCCACCACGCTTGAGCGAGACCCCGCGGTACTCGATGTCCTTGCCGGCGCGGGCGAGGGTCAGGCAGTCCTTCGCGGTGTCGCACCGCTCACCCTCTGTAGTCACGCCGTTGATGTACTTTGCGATCTCACTAGGCGCGGTGCTGCCGGCGAGCTGTGAGGCGAGCGCGCTGATCACCACGGCGTCGTAGCTCTCGCCGGAGTAGATGTAGTCGCCGAGGTTGGCGTCGATCGAACGCAGCCGCTCTTTGAAGTCGTCGGAGAGCGGGGTCAGCGGCGTCGTGCCCTTCATCCCGGCAAGCACCCCTGCCTGGTCTTTGAAGGCCTCACCGAACGAGTTGATCATATTGCCGTCCGACCCGTAGAGGCGAACGGGGCCGGCGGGGATGTCCTCCGGCGTGTCGCCCGTACTTCCACAGCCCGCGATGGCGAGCATGAACGCGGTGCAGGCGGCGATGGCAGCGCTGCGCGAGCGGTACATGGCTTGTCCTCCCTCCCCGGGGGTCGGCGGGGTCCGCTGGGGACACTAGCGTGCCACCCGTACGCAGTGTGACTGTGGTCGCTGGCCATTCTCGTACGTGCGAGTAACTTGCGCTGCATTGGCCCACGTTGCGGCTTCACCGAGCGAGCCTTGACCCGGCGACATACCCTTCGCCTCGTGACGGATGTTCCGCCCGAGGCGTTGGACGATGCCGCCCAGGTGCTCCGCAGCGCGCTGGCCGGCGACAGTGACGCAGTTGTCGGGACGTTCGACGCGGTGGTCGACCGCTCCGGCGTGGCTGGGGCGTATGACGTGGCGTGGTGCATAGCGGCCACGATGGTCGGCGACAACGTGCAGCGGGGCCGCTGGACGCTCGACTTCCCCGGCATCGACGAGGCCCGCTACGACGCCCGCTGGGTGGCCCGGTTCGTCAGCGCGTACGCCAACGCCGACTCCTCGACCGGCGAGGCCCTCTTCGGCGCCGCGCTGGCCGACGGCCAACTCCCCGAGTGCCTTCTGACCCTCGCGGGGTCGGCCGTCGCCACCCTGCGCCGCCGCGCCGCTTAGCTTTCCGCCAGGAAATACCCCGGTCAGGAGCCGCGCGAGCGTCTCGTGCGGCACACCGTGCCAGGCACCGTCCGGGCCAAAAGACAAAATCAAGACCAACAAAATTGGGTACGCCGTACCAGCCCCAGAGGACCTGACAGCCCGTCTCGACCCGGTGCTCAGCACGGTGTACCTGGTCTTCATGAGGGGTACTCACCTGCCGCGGGTGAGGCAGTCCGACTGGGCCGCCTGCTCGCCGAGCTGTAACGCCGCTTCCTCAAGCGCCGCATCTCCGAGCTGGATGCCTAGCCGAGGTACGGCTTTGCGTCGCCAGCCAGGTAGTGGTCGATCCGCATGCGCATGGAGCGGTGCATCTGGAGCGCGCCCACCGCGTCCGGCGGCACCCAGTGGACCTCGCGGGACTCGTCGCTCGGGGTGGGCTGGCCACCCAGCGGCCGGGCCGTGAACACCACGGAGAACTCCTGCCGCACCTCGCCGTCACTGGTGTAGTGGATGACGTGCCGCGGATCGGTGTAGATCCCGACCAGCCCGGTGACCTCGACCCGGACCCCGGTCTCCTCCAGCGTCTCCCGGACGGCGGCCGCCGGAAGCGACTCGCCCAGATCCATCGCGCCGCCAGGCAAGGCCCAATTGTCGTTGTCCGCCCGCCGGATCAACAGGATCTCGCCAGCGCCGTTGACGACAACGACGTTGACCGACGGCACCACGGTATTGGCCCGCGGCGCGGCTGGATCGTCGAAGTAGTCGATGCGCCCCGGCATGCCTCACATCATCCCTGACGCATCCCTGACACGAGAAAGCAAAACGCCGACCCGCGTTTCCACTGGTCGGCGTTCTGATAGCCCGGCGAAGGGCTGGTGGCCAGGGCGGGGTCGAACCGCCGACCTTCCGATTTTCAGTCGGACGCTCGTACCAACTGAGCTACCTGGCCAGGCTCTCGGCTCATCTTAACCGCGGTCCTGACGGGACTTGAACCCGCGACCTCCGCCTTGACAGGGCGGCGAGCACTCCAACTGCTCCACAGGACCTTGCTCCTCCGGCTGGGCCGGACCGTGCCCCCAACGGGATTCGAACCCGTGCTACCGCCTTGAAAGGGCGGCGTCCTGGGCCACTAGACGATGAGGGCGGGCCTCGCCATCATTGCACATCGCAAGTCAGGCAGCTTTGCTCCCATCCGGCCCCGCCGGAGGCTTCGAAAGCATACGCGACGCGCGACCTTCCCTCCAAACCGATACCTGGCGCGTCGCATTCCCCGCAGATGCCTACAAGCTCCGCGCCACCGAGCCAGCTGGGCTGGGTCACCGGAGCAGGGCGATCCCGTACTTGTGCTTCAGCTCACTCACGATGCCTGGGCAGGCGGCCAGTGTGGCGGCGCGGTCGCCGCCGCCGTCGTGCAGCAGCACGATCGAGCCCGGGCGGGCCTGGTTGATGACGCGGGTACGGATGGCGTCGGCGGTCGGCTTCTTCCAGTCCAGGGGGTCGACGTCCCAGCCGAGCGCGGTCATGCCCAGGTCGCGGGAGACCTTGACCGCGGCGGCCGTCCACATACCGCCCGGGTGACGGAAGAACTTGATTTTGGCGCCGGGCACCGCGCGCCGGATCTCGCGGTTGGTGGCCTCCAGGTTGGCGCGGATCTCGGCCTCGGGCTTGGTGCCCAGGTCGAGCTCGTGGTGCCAGGTGTGGTTGCACAGCGTGTGGCCCTCGCGCACGATGCGTTTGACCAGCGCCGGGTACTGCTTGACCTCGGTGCCCACCAGGCAGAACGTCGCCTTCACGCCGGTCTGGCGGAGCAGGTCGAGCACCTTGGGCGTCCACACCGGGTGCGGGCCGTCGTCGAAGGTCAGGGCGATCTTCTTGCTGCCGGTGAGCCGCCGCGTCTCGATCGGGCCGGTGCCCTTCGGCGGCTTGGGTGACTTCGGCGGTGGCTTATGTCCTGGCGTGCTGGACGGCGACGGTGGCGGGGCGTCTGGTGATGCGGATGCGGAGGCCGCCGGCATGCCGGGGCCAGGCTCCACGAGGATCGTGTCGACCGGTCCGCGGCCAAGCGCCCATCGCCCACCGACCAGCAGCGCAAGTACGACCAGCGCGCTGACGATGGCGGCTCGTTGAGTCACGTCGAGTACTCCCGACGGTTCGGGAACAGAGCGACAAAACCCTACTAGAGTGCCCGCTGAGAATCGAGGTTCAGCTTTGCCACCACGCCCGACAACCACGGAGCGTAGTCGTCAGGCCGCGCGTCGAGCCGAGCGCGCAACTCGTCGAGGTCGACCCATCGCAGCTCGTCCACCTCGGCGGGATCGGGGCTCATCGGGCGGTCGGCGGCGATGTGGCCGAGCAGTACGTGGTCGTACTCCACCTCGACACGGGCGGTAACGGGGTCCTCGGCGCGGTACACGTACACGCCTAGCTCGGTCAGCGGCATCGGCGTCATCCCGAGCTCCTCGCCGAGCCGCACGTTGGCCGCCTCCACCACCGGCTGCCCGGGTGCAGGGTGCCCGCAGCAGGCGTTGCCCCAGCGCAGCGGGAAGCGGGTCTTGACGGCCGCGCGGCGCTGGAGCAGCACGCGCCCCTCGGGGTCGGCGAGCAGCACCGAGAACGCCCGGTGCAGCATGCCTGGCGCACGATGTGCGGCGTCGACGGTGGCCCGGCCCACCGGGTACCCGTCGCCGTCCACCAGCTCGACGAGGTGGGCCTCCCGGTCCGGGGTCATGCGGCACGCCCGGTGACGCGCTGAGCGGCGATTTTGCCGGAAATGAGCACCATGGGTACCCCCACACCGGGCTGTGTGCCCGAGCCGACGAATACGACGTTTTCCAGAGTGGAGTGCAGATTGCCCGGGCGGAACGGGCCGGTCTGCCAGAAGCTGTGCGCGGCCGCGAACGGGGTGCCCGCCGCCATCCCCAGATCGGCCCAGTCGGCCGGCGTGACCACGTGGGACACTTCCACACCCGCGCCGAAGTCCGTGTAGCCGCGGGCCTCCAGCACCTCGATCAGCTCCGCCGCGTACCGCTCGCCGAGACCGCCGCGCCAGTCCAGGTGGCGGCCGCTGGTGAGGTTGGGCACCGGGGCGAGCACGTAGTACGCGTGGCGGCCGTCCGGCGCGAGCAGCGGGTCCGTGCGGCTGGGGTTGGTCACGAGGAGTGACGGGTCGGACATCAGCCGGCCGCGCCGGATCACGTCGTCGAACGCGGCTTGCCACGTACGTCCGAAGTGGAGGTTGTGGTGCGCCATCCGCCGGTACTCCTGGGTGGATCCGACGTGGAGCACCACGCACGACGGCGAGTAGCGCAGCGGGCGGTGGCGCCCTGGCGGCAGCAGGTCGCGGCGGGCGACCGGCACGTCGGGGTTGAGCACCACGACGTCGGCCGGGATGCGCTCGCCCGCCCCGGTGCGTACGGCGACCGCGCGGCCGGCGGAGGTCTCCACGCGGGTGACCGTGGTGCCGTACCGGATCTCGACGCCGTGCTTCTCCGCCGCGCCGGCGAGGGCCCTGGGGACCGCGTGGATACCGCCGCGCGGGAAGTACACGCCGGCGACCGAGTCGAGGTACGCGATGACGGCGTAGATCGCGAGCGCGTCGCGCGGGGCGAGGCCGGCGTACATGGCCTGGAACGAGAAGATCCGCCGGGTACGCGGGTCGGCGAAGAACTGGTCGATCTTCGACTGGAGCCGCCCGAACGCGCCCATGCCCAGCAGCCGCAGCAGGTTGGCGGTGAGCAGGTCGGCGGGTGAGTCGAGGTTGCGCTCCACGAAGTCGGCGCGCTCCAGCTCCCACAGCCGCTTTGCGTAGTCCACGAAGCGCAGGTAACCCTCCGCTTCGGATGGCCCGCAGACGCGGGCCACCTCCGCCACCATCCGGTCCGGGTCGGTGATGACATCCATCGTGGAACCGTCTGGGTAGTGCGCCCGGTACGCGGGGTCGAGCCGGCTCAGCTCCAGCCAGTCGGTCAGCCGCTCACCCACCGCGTCCAGCGCCTCGGCGATCAGGTCGGGCATGGTCAGCACGGTCGGGCCGGTGTCGAACTCATACCCGTCCAGGCTCAACCGCCCGGCTCGCCCGCCCGGTACAGCTTCACGTTCGAGCACGGTGACCTGACGCCCCGCGCCAGCCAAGTGGAGCGCGCAGGCGAGCCCGCCGAGGCCGGCGCCGACCACCACGACCCGGTCGGTCCGCCCGCTGACTCTTCGCTCGCTCGGCACGCGATCGAGCGTAGCGACTACCTGCGCATATGCCGTACGTTTCCAGCCCTCGCCGGCGATCTCAGTCACCCGTTGGTGGCAGCCCGGTAGCCGCTAGGTGTTGGGCTACATGATCTACGCATTCTGGAACTTTCGCCCATGCGATTGAGAATCCTTGCGTGATCTGCGTTAAGAACTCACCCGTGAGCTGGCCTGAGATGTCAGTTCTTGCAGCGGCTTGACGTACGATTTCGCCGTGACACGACGCCTAACCGAGGTCGCCAAGAAGGCGGGCGTCAGCGAGGCCACCGTGAGCCGCGTGCTCAACGGCCGCGAGGGCGTGTCCGAGGCGACCCGGGCCGCGGTGCTGACCGCGCTTGACGTGCTCGGCTACGAGCGGCCCTCCAAGCTGCGCGGTGAGCGCGCCCGGCTGGTCGGCCTCGTCCTGCCAGAGCTGCAAAACCCGATCTTCCCGGCGCTCGCCGAGGCGGTGACCGGCGCGCTGGTGCAGCGCAGCCTCTCGCCGATCCTCTGCGCCCGCACGATCGGTGGTGTCTCGGAGACCGACTTCCTCGAGATGCTGCTGGAGCACCAGGTGTCCGGCGTGATCTTCGCCGGTGGCAACTACGCGATGGCCGACGCGTCGCACGACCACTACCGCACGCTGCGTGAGCGCGGCCTGCCAGCGGTGCTGGTCAACGCGGGTGTCGAAGGGCTGGGCTTCCCGTGCGTCTCGACCGATGACGCGGTGGCGGTGGAGCAGGCGTTCGCGCATCTGGTGTCGCTCGGCCACCAGAAGGTCGGCGCGCTACTCGGTCCGGAGGACCACGTGCCGTCCCGTCGCAAGCTCGACGCCCTCATGGCCGCGGCCAAGGGAGTCCGGACGTGACCTGCGATGTCGAGCGCGCGAGCTTCTCGATGGAGGGTGCCCGCCCGGCGGCCACTCGACTGGCGGAGCGCGGCGTGACCGGCATCCTCTGCGCCAGCGATGTGCTCGCCCTCGGTGCGGTCCGGGCGGTCCGGCGCCTGGGCAAGCGGGTGCCACAGGACGTCTCGATCGTCGGCTTCGACGACTCCGCGATCATGACCTGCACCGACCCACCGCTGACCACCGTCCGCCAGCCGATCGAGGCGATGGGCCAGTCGGTCGTCGACCTGCTCGTGCAGCAGATGGAGGGGGTCGGCGTGCCGTCGGAGGAGCTGTACTTCGAGCCGGAGCTCGTGGTGCGCGGCTCGACGGCGCCGGCACCGAGGACCTGACCGTTTAGACCCGACCTGACCAGGGCGTCCCACCGACCGGTGGGACGCCCTGATTGTTTCTGTCTCGTATCCTAGTTCTTTCAGATGTCAGTCGTATTCTTGCGTACTCAAGTTTGGCTTTGTATCGTCATCGCCACGAAACCCGGCAGGCGCGAGTCCGGAAGACCACCACGACAGAGTCGAGGGAACGAATGGCCACAGCAGACAACTGGTGGCGCGGCGCCGTCATCTACCAGGTCTATCCGCGCAGCTTCGCCGACGGAAACGGCGACGGGATCGGCGACCTGGCGGGCGTCCGGGCGCGCCTGGACCACCTGGTAGAGCTGGGTGTGGACGCGATCTGGCTGAGCCCGTGGTACCCGTCGCCGATGGCCGACGCCGGCTACGACGTGGCGGATTTCCGGGACATCGACCCGGTCTTCGGCACGCTCGACGAGGCTGAGGCGCTGATCGGCGAGGCCCACAAGCGGGACATCCGCATCATCATCGACATCGTCCCCAACCACTGCTCCACCGCGCACCCGTGGTTTGAGGCGGCGCTGGCCGGCGGGCCGGAGCGGGAGCTCTTCTGGTTTCGCCCCGGCAGCGGTCCGGACGGCGACGAACCGCCGACCGACCTGCGCTCCATCTTCGGCGGCCCGGCCTGGACCCGGGTCCCGGACGGCGAGTGGTACCTGCACCTGTTCGCCCCCGAGCAGCCCGACTTCAACTGGGCCCACCCGCGGGTGCGCGAGGAGTTCGAGGACATCCTCCGCTTCTGGCTCGACCGCGGGGTCGACGGCATCCGCATCGACTCGGCCGCGCTGCCGATGAAGGACCCGGCGCTTGACGGCATCGAGGCGTACACCGACCTGGACGGCGTGCACGACATCTACAGGTCGTGGCGGCGGATCGCGGACAGCTACCCGGGTGACCGGATCCTGATCGGGGAGGTGTGGTTACCCGATCCGCTGCGCTTCGCCAACTACCTGCGTCCCGACGAGATGCACACCGCTTTCAACTTCGACTTTCTCTGCTGCCCCTGGAACGCGGCGGCGCTGCGTGAGTGCGTGGACGCGACGCTGACCGCGCACGAGCCGGTGGGTGCGGCGGCCACGTGGGTGCTCTCCAACCACGACGTGACCCGCCACGTGACCCGGTACGGGCGGGTCGACAGCTCGTTCAGCTTCGCCAGCAAGCGCGAGGGCGTCCTGGCCGACCTGGAGCTCGGCGGCGTACGGGCTCGGGCGGCGGCGCTGCTCACCCTGGCGTTGCCTGGCTCGGCGTACGTCTACCAGGGCGAGGAGCTGGGCCTCTGGGAGGTCGAGGACATCCCGCACGAGCTGCGTCAGGACCCGATGTGGCACCGCTCCGGACATACCGACCCCGGGCGCGACGGCTGCCGGGTGCCGCTGCCGTGGTCCGGGATGGAGCCGCCCTTCGGGTTCAGCCCAGCGGGCACCTCGGCGCAACCGTGGTTGCCCCAACCGTTGGACTGGAAGGATCGCACCGTCCAGGCCCAGTCCGGTGACCCGTACTCGATGCTGGAGCTGTATCGGACAGCGGTGCGTATCCGGCGCGCGGAGGCTGCCCTCGGCGACGGCGGCATGCGTTGGTTGGACGCGCCCGAGGGCGTCCTCGCTTTCGCGCGCGAGCCTGGCTTCGCGTGCGTCCTCAACCTCTCGACTACGGCCGTGCCCCTGCCCGCGCACGGCGAAGTGCTGCTCGCGAGTGGCCCTCTCGACGGCGACGCGCTGCCCGTCGACACCGCGGCCTGGCTGCGCCTCGACAGGGGATGAGCGGTTTGTGAGCGGTTGCTGCCGCCGGGACAGTGGTGGCCGCTCACAAACCCCATTTAGTCGGTTTCAGCGTTTTAACACGATTCGTTGTCGAACGGGCGCGAACCGGACCGAGCTGGCCAAGGGGAATCTGACGTTCCCCGGTGGCGTTGCGGTCGGTCGGAGGGCGCCATCTGAGCTGCGGCTTTGACCCGATCAGGGCGTCTCGCTTCGGCGGCGCCCTGGTCGGCTTTTGTGTGTACCCCGACCCGCCCGGAACAAAGCGCGAGGTGGGTCGTTGTGCGTGGGGTCACACGGATAACCGTTGTTCTGATATAGAGATTTCACTTAGCGTTGAATTGCGTAAACCGTGGATGAAATCTCGGTGGGGGACGGCGATGGCAGTCACGGAAGAGGTTACGCGGCCCGCTACGGGTCCGCATACGGCGTCACCGCCGGCGAGCCAAGCCCCGGGTCGATCCCGGGCGGCGCGCTTGCGCGAGCTCGTCATCGAGGTGGTCTTGATCGCCTCGATGATGGTTATCTACCAGGGCATCAGGCATCTTGCCGACGGCCAAATGGGCGTTGCGTTTCGCCATGCGGACTGGATCTGGGAGGTCGAACGGGCACTTCGCCTGCCCAGCGAGGCGATGATCCAGCATTGGGCGCTGTCCTGGGGGCGACCGCACGGTTGGCCAACCTCTACTACGTCGGCGTCCACTTCCCTGGCACGATCGCGGCGATGGTGTGGCTGTGGGTCCGGCATCGCCCCGACTACCTGCGTATGCGCACCGAGATGGCGGTCCTCACGGGGGCCGCGCTCTTCGTGCACGTCATCTTCCCGCTCGCGCCCCCGCGGCTGGTCAGCGGCTTCGGGATGGTCGACACGATGATCAGCACCGGACCGTCGGCCTACCCGGACAGCAGCACCGCGGGGGTGGCCAACCAGTTCGCCGCGATGCCCTCGCTGCACGTCGGTTGGGCGCTGCTCGTGGCGATCGCGGTGATCCGGGTGACGAGCAGCCGGTGGCGGTGGTTGGCGCTGGCACATCCGGCGCTGACTGTGAGCGTGGTGGTGATCACCGCCAACCACTACTGGCTCGACGGGATCGTGGCCGCGATCCTGCTCATGGGTGCGATCCACCTGGTGAGCCTGCGCGCGAAATACGCCGCCGGGCTGCCGGGACAGCCGCTGCCGAGCTTCTCCCGCGTGCTGCTCTGAGCGTGCCGCGGTTCATCTTGACCGCCGCTTCGCGGTGGGCCGTGCGGTCAGGGGCGGCGGGTGCGCTGGCGGGCTGCCCGTCGCTTGTCGCGGAGGCCGAGCAGCACGCCGATCTGGGCGCCGACCAGGCTGGCCGCCGTCAGCACCGCGGTCACCGCGAGCGGCAGGTTGAGCCCTTCCTTCTCGCCAGGCCGGCTCCGGGCGGCGTCCACCTGCTCGTCGTCCTGCACGGTGGGTGGTGGCGGGACGTACGGCACGGCCGGCTCCTCGGTCACAGAGGTCGACGGGGTCGGCGCGGGCTTCACCTCGGCCCCGCCCCTCCCGGCCGCGGGCTCGGTTTCCGCCGCGCGTCACCGGGCTGCTCCCCATCGCCGGGTCGCTCGCCAGCGGTGGCAGGCGGCGGGGCGGGCTTCTCGGCAGCTGACGGGGCGGTACGGCGACCAGGCCGGTGGCGTGCTGGCGTAGGCCTCCATCGGCAGCGCCCTCCGGCAGGTGCAGCTTCTGCCCCGGGCGGATCAGGTCCGGGTCACTGATCTTGTTGAGCTTGGCCAGCTCCGGGTAGCGGTCGAACTCGCCCAGGTAGCGGTCGGCGATGTGCCCGAGGTAGTCGCCGCGTTCGACGCGGTAGACCGGTACCGGATCCTCGTCCGCGGCTGCTGCGGCGGTGCGCTCCCAGGCCGCGGCGGCGGGGGCGGATACGGCGGCCGGCGTGTAGGGCGCGGCGGCGTACGAGGTGGGTGGCGGGGCCGTGGCGGCCGAGGCCATCGCCGGGCTCGCCCCGATGATCAGAGCGACGCCGCCGATCAGGGCCGCCGCCATGCGCTGCTGCCGTCGCATACCGGGCAGCCGGGGTACCGGGATGCGCAGCACCCGCGCCGGGATCTCCACCAGCACCGACAGCGCGAACGTGGCCCAGCCCAGCCAACCCACCACCGCGAGCGCCCGCAGGAAGAGCTGCCCGTCGTCGCGGGTGGTGAGCGCGTCGCCGATCTCGGAGAGCGCGGGCACGTGGTCGGGCAGCGGGTTGCCGGCGAACACGGCCAGCGCGACCGGCGCGCCCACCAATAGTCCAACGAGGATGACGAGCGCGCCCAAGCCCTTGACAACCCGTCGTAGACGCATGGCGCCGACTCCTTTCTAGGGGCCTAACTACTCGTCGGGCGTGGTGAGCAGCACCGCCGTGGCCGTACCGGTCACCGTGCTCGTGTCGGAAAACCCGAAGACATCGAGAAACTTGTTGTCGTACGTGACCGAGACCTCGACCTGGATCAGCGGCTCGCCGCCCGGGCCGGTGGAGAACGTCGGCGGCGGCCCACCCACCCCGGCCGCCGCCCGGTAGGCGTCGACGGCCGCGACCGCCTCGGCCTCGTCGATCTGCGTGGGTCCGCCCTCGATCGCCTGCGCGCGGTCGATCGACTGGCCGCCGGCGCGGGCCGCCTCGGCGGCGAGGTTGTGCGCGCGCTGGAGGGCACCGAGCTGGCCGGCGCCGTCGTACGCCAAGCCGATGACCATGAGCATGCCGGCGAGCGCGATCGCCAGGAAAATACTGACCCGCCCGTCGTCCCGCCGCAGCGCCTTCATCCGCGGCTCCGGTAGCGGTCGAGGGGCGATACGTAGGTAGCGACGACGGTCTTGGCGCCCGGTATGCCCGGCATGACCAGGTCGGCGAAGGAGACGGTGCAGCTCACGGTGGCGGTGACGGTGGCCGGCTCGCCAAGCTCGGCACCGAAGCCGCTGGTGTCGACCGCCACCGCCAGGCTGTCGCCGCAGTCCAGGCCCTGCGCGTCGAGGGTGGCGTTGGCCGCCGCCTCGCCCTCGGTCTCGGCGGTCGTGGCCGTACGGGCCAGTGACGCCGTACGCGCGGCTTCGTGCGCGGCCAGGTCGACGGCGTTCTGCGCGATCGCGGTGCGGCCGGCGACCGCTGCCAGCACGATCAGCATGAGGAACGCCGGCGCGAGGATGGCTATCTCCACGGAGACAGACCCTCGATCCCTCGTCACGGCGCGTCCTCGTCGACGAAGCGCTCCACTGGCCCGCGTGCGGTCTGGCTGACCGTCCAGCCGATGCCCGGGATCACCGACACCACGTTTCCGGTCACCGTGGCCGTGACCTGCTCGTCGTCGCGCGCCACCTGTACGTCCCAGCCGACCAGCCACCCGCCGGTGTCCGCGATGAAGTCGCTCGCCTGCTCCTCGCCAGCCGCCGGCGACACGCCGTTGAGGGTGCGGGTGGAGCTGACCGCCACCTGGGCCGCGTTGAGCGCGACCGCGCGGGCCAGAAACCACGCACCCACCTGGATCGACGCGAACGTGAGGATCAAGATTGCCGGAAACGCGATCGCCAGCTCGACGGGTGTCGCCCCGCGGTCGCGGCTGCCGGCGGCAGCCAGGCGTCGCCGGACCGCGTCGACGGCCCGGCGCACGCGGACGACCGTGCGGCGACGCATCCCGGCTACGGCGTAGAGCCGATCGAGCCCATGAACGAGTCGACCAGGCCGCTCGCCGCCAGCACCACCGCACCGGCCGCCGCCGCCAGGCCGGCGATGATGATCGCGGTCGGCACCGGACTGTCGCCCCGGTCGCGTTCGGCGGGATCGCGCAACAGCGCGATCCGCGTCCACAGCATCTTGATCATCGGTTTCCTCCGGGTTGCGGTGGCTCAGATTCGGGCCAGGAACGGGTACATGACGAAGCCGACGAGCACGAAGACCAGCAGCGCGCCGGGCACGTCGAGCCGGCTGGTGATCGCCTCGGCACGGGCCAGGTTGTCGGTGCGGATCTGGTCGCGCAGCGAGTCGGCGCGTACCCGCAGCGTCTCGTGCACCTGGGCGCCCTCGGTGCCGGACGCCTGGACGATCGCGCCCACGTCGCCCAGCTCCGGTACGCCGATCTTCTCGGCCAGCGTGCGCAACTCGTCCCACGGCGACTGCATCTGCATCTGCGCCATCCGCAGCGACTCGCGCAGCCGCTCGAAGACCCAGCCGTCGCAGACCTCGGCCGCGCGTTCCAGCGACTGCACCGGGCCGTGCGCGGCGGAGAGCTGGAGCGCGACAAGGTCGAGGTAGGTGCAGACCGCCTGGGTGAACTCGCGCCGCGCCGCCTTCGCCTTGGCGAGCACGTCGGCATGCGCCACCAGCGCGAAGAGCGCGGCCAGGCCGAGCCCGGCCGCCGTCGGGATCACGAACGGAAGCGACAGGCCCGCGGTGCGGGCGGCCAGCGAGAGGAACGCGGGGATGGCCAGGCCGATCAGCGCCGACAGGATCAACGAGAGGGTGTACTGCTCAGGCGTCTTAGCGAGCAGCGCCAGCTCCTTCATCGGCGGGCGGGTCCACCGCGACAGGCCGCTGAGCCACTCCAGCCGCCGGCTGGGCCGTGTGGTGCGGAGCGCCGCGGGCGGGTGCAACCGGTGCAGGGCCGGGCCGAGCGCTGGGGTGGCCGGCAGCGCCTCGCGTACGACAAGGAAGATGCCGAGGCCGAGTACGGCGCCGCCGACGATCCCGATGATCAGGTACGGGTTGCTCATCACCCCTCCCGCCGCTCGTCGGGGATCGCCAGGAAGCGCACCGGCTCGGGCGGCAAGCTCATCGCCCGGGTCCAGGCGAGCAGTGCGACGAACGTGCCGCCGAGCACCACCAGCACGGCCTGGCCGGTCGGTGTGCTGTACGGCTCCATGTACTGGGGGTTGAGCAGCCCGTACGCCAAGGTCAGCAGCGTCATGCCGGTGAGGAAGCGGACCGCGAAGCGCGGCTGCGTGCGCTTGGCCTCGACCTCGCGCCGCGTCGCCACCTCGGCCGCCGCGGCGGTCGCGATGGAGGAGAGCACATCGCCGAGCCGCTCGCCACGGTCGCTCAAGTGCAGGATCAGCGCGGCGACGACCTGGTCGCACATCGGATCGCCGAGGTGCCCGGCGAACGCGAGCAGCGCGTCGCGGGCGTTCCAGCCGGCCTGGAGGCGGGCGGCGAGCAGCGCCACCTCGTCGCCGATCTCCTCGGGCGCGGTGGAGACGGTCGCGATGATCGCCTGCTGCAACCCCTGGCCGGTGCTGGAGACGTCCCGCAGCCGGCGGGTCCACTCGCCGACTGCCTCGATCCGCGCGATCGCCAGCTTTTCCGCCTGCCCGACGCCGAGGAGCCAGGGTGCGCCCGGGACGGCGATACCGACCAGCAGGCCGACCATCGGCAGGCCGCTCACCAGCCAGGCGAGCGATCCGGCGACGATCGCGGATACCACCACGACCTGGTGGCGGCGGCGCTCGGCGGCGCTGCGGCCGGTGCCACTCCAGAGGCGGTGGAGGCGGCGGCTGGTCCGGGAGGGCGGCTTCGTCGGCGACCTGGTGCCCACAATGGACATCACGGCCAGCACGAGCCCGCCGACGCACGCGGCACCGGAAATCAGCGCGATCAGCTCGATATCCGCTGGCCCGGTCATGACCGCCTCCGTAGCTCGCTGTGCCGGGGCGCCGCCAGGCACCGGTGCGGGCCTCGATGTAGCGGCTGAGCACGCGCGCGTCGTACCCGACCCGCATGAGCTGCTCGCGGATCCGCTCGGGCAGGTGCATCGGCACCGCTCGACCGTCGGCGCTCGGGCCGAAGATCGTGGTCGTCGCGATCCGCGCGCCGTCGCCGACCCCGACGATCTCCTCGATGTGCGACACGAAGCGGTGCTTGCGGCCACCGATCGCGGTCTCGTCTTCGACCGTCACGTACACGATCAGGTCGAGCGCGTTGCCGGCCATCCGCCGGGCCTGCTCGACGGTCATCTCCCGGCCGTGCGAAAGCGCGAGCTCGATGATCCGCTCGCTGACCCCGCCCGGGGTACGCGCGTGGATCGTGCACATCGACCCACGGCTGGTGGTCATCGCCTGGAGCATCGGCACGATCTCCCGCGACCGCACCTCGCCGACGATGATCCGCAGCGCACCCATCCGCAGCGACACAGGGATCAGGTCGGCGATCGTCACCTCACCCGCCGGCCGCCCGTCGGCGCCGCGCTCGCCGTGCCCCTCGCGCGACTCGAAGCTCATCACCGCGCGGTGCCGCTGCCCACGCCGGGCCGGAAGCAGCTCACGGCTCTCTTCGAGCAGCACGTACGGCTCGTCGGGCGGGATCTCCGACATCAGCGCCCGGATCACCGTGGTCTTACCGGCACCGGCCAGCCCGGCGACCATGACGTTGAGGCCGGCCCGCAGCGAGGCGCGCAGGAAGTCGCGGATCAGCGCATCCACCATCTCGTCGAGGTCGGGGCGGCCACCGGCGATGTCGTCGAGGGTGACGTCGAGCGTGTTGTGCTTGCGGATCACCGCATACGGCCGGTGGCTGACCAGGTAGACGGCCGCGAGCCGGCTGCCGTCGGGCAGCTGGAGGTCGAGCGTGGGCTTGGACGTCGAGAGTGAACGCTCGGTCGCGCCGGCCCGGCGCGCGGCCGCCTGGAGGATGTCGACAAACTCCTCGTCGCTGTCGGCGATCGGGGCGGCCCACTCCACGCCGCCGCCGTGCCGGGTGATCCGTACGTGGTCGCAGCCGAGGATGTGTACCTCCTCGATCGTGTCGTCGACCAGCAGCGTCTGGAGCCGGCCCAGTCCGACCAGCTCGGCGGTGACCTGGTCGAGCAGCATCCGCTCCTCGACCGCCTGCATCGGGGTTCCGCCGCGCCGAACGGTGTCCGCGTACTCCGAGACGACGGCCACCGCCAGCCGTACCCGCTCGACGTCCTCCTCCTCGGGCGTGAACTCGCGGCCGCGCTGCCACTGGGTCAGCCGTTCGGTGAGCTGGCGCCGCAGCTCACGTACCACGGAGAAGTCGGCCGGCTGCGGCGGCGGGGGAGGTGCCGGCGGCGTCGGCCCGGGCGGGAGGGCGGGCACGTTGTGACCGTTGGCGGCCTGGTGGCGGCCGACGTGCACCTGCGGCAGCCGGACCGGTGGCGTGGTCGAGGTCGCCTCCGGCTGCCGCGTGCGCGGGTCGTGGGTGACCGGCTCAAACCGCATCCGGTACCCCCGCGGGCAGGCTTCGCCAGCCCAGCCGTGCGCGACGACGGTCGAGGATCGCGTTGATCGGCACCTCGAGGGCGTTGGCAGCACGCATGAGCGGCCGGTTTGCCTTTACCGTCCCGCCCAGCGTGAGTACCTCCGCCGTGCGCGGGTCGTGCGGCAGCCGCGCGATGACGGGTACCTCCAGCGCCTTGCTGATCTCGCCCTGCGCGTGCCCGTCGCCGACCACCAGCAGGCGGAGCGAGCCGGCCGCGACGCGATGCTCGCGGAAGTCGCGCTGGAGCGCCGCGATCGTGGCCCGCGCGCTGGAGAGGTCGGGCAGCCGAGCCCCGGTCACGACAAGCACCAGCGCGGCGGCGCGCAGGATCGGCCACGCCGGGCTGGGCGCGTGCAACCGTCCACAGTCGACTATTACGTCGTACGCCGGCTCGCCCTTTTCCAGCGCGAGGAAGAAGTCGGCGAAGCGCTGCCACAGTGGACTGACACTGCCGACCTGTGCCGGGTCGACGATGCCGGGCAGCAGCAGCCGCTCGCGCCGGGGCGCGTCGAGGTCGATCAGCTGGGACCAGAAGTCGTGGCCCAGCCGCCCATCGCGCAACTCGGCCACGGCCAGCTCGCCGATGCCCCGTGGACCAGGCACCGCACCGCCGAGGTACCCCGCCATGATCGAGCCGCCGGCCGGGTCGCACTCGGCGAGCACGAGCCGCCGGTGCCAGGTGAGCGCACAGGCCAACGCCGTTGTTGTCACCCCGGGCGACCCCTTCGGCGAGACCAGCGCGACGATCGCCATGGTCAGGCAGCCCCGGTGAGGATGACGGCCAGCCGGTTCTGCGCGGCCAGCGTGACCACGGCCGGCGCGTCCCGCCCGGCCAGCGCCAGGTAGACGACCACGGTCGTACGGTCGGGACCCTTGTCGTCCGGCTCGGCGGCGTCGACGACCGTCGCCTCGTACCGTGTGGTCTGCGACGTGCGCACCTCGCCGGTGGTCGAGGTGTTTTGCGGCGGCGTGCTGACCAGCAGCACCTTGTCGCCGGGGCGCAGCTCCTTGGCCGGCACCTGGTTGGGCTTGAGGCCGATCGCGACCTGCTGCTGGCCGGGGCCGAGCAGCGGCTTGTCGGTGAGCTGGTCCATCGTGATCAGCGTCCCGGGCACCAGCGTCACAGCGGCCCGCTTGCCGAGCACGTCGTTGATCTTGTCGGCCGACACCGGCGAGAGCCCGACGCCACCGGCGACCTGCACCGAGCGCAGGTCGTCCGCGGTCAGCGCGGTGCCCACCGAGACCGGCCGGGCGACGGCGAGGTACGTGCCCGTCGCCCGCACCGAGGTCACGGCGAAGGCCGCGCCCAGGCCGCCGAGCGCGATCAGCAGCACGGCGAGGCCGAGCAGGCCGGGGCGCATCCGCCGCTGCCGGACGACACGCGGCGGCTCGACCGGCGCGTCGACCGGGCCCGCCACCCGATGGTTAGCCGCAACGCTCACTCGGTCACCACCTGGAGCTCGTTGATCCGGATGCCGACGGTGGCCTGCCGGGTCTCCGGCCCGATCGTGCCGGTCACGCCGCTGCTGCTGGTCCACTCGACCGTCCAGGACGTGGTCGCGGTGATGGTGAACTTCTGGCCCGGCTGCTGCTTGCTGGACTTCGTGAAGACGTAGCCACAGTCCGGCGAGGGGCCGGTCGCGCCCTTCGGGTACGGCGTGCCGCCACCCGGACAGCTGATCGGCGGACCGCCGTCGCCCAGGTCAAAGGTCAGGTTGGTGACGCTGGCCGTGATTTCCACGCGCAGCCCACGCTCCTCCGCATCGTTGGAGATCGGCCCCCAAGTGTCGGAACCCTTTCCCACCCAGAGCCACACAGGGAGTCCGACAAGTCCGGCCCCGTTTGGATCGGGCTTGATCTGGAGGTCGGGCGTGCCCAACGTGATCTCGGCCAGCGCGCTACGGGCCAGCGTCTCCGGATCGGGTGGCGGCTCGACGCCAGCCGGTGCGTCGTCGAACCACTGCGGCGTCTGCACGCCGGCCAGGCAGGTCGGTGTGTACCAGGCGCCGTCGGCGCCGCCGCCGGGCCGCGGCGGCAGCTGTGGCTCGGTCAGCTTGTAGTAGCACTCGTCGGACTGGTTGAACCAGCCGAAGACCGGGTCGAAGCAGGCGATCGGCTTGCCGCCTCGGGTGCAGGTGCGCTCGCCGCCGCCTCCGTCGCCGCCACCACCGTTGTTACCGCCGCCGTTGTTTCCGCCACCCTCGTTGCCCGGGTCTTCGTCGATGACGTGGCAGCTGTCCGCGCCGGGCGGGCACTCGCCGATCGGCGGGGCGGCGACCGCCGCCGACGGGACCGTGAACACCACGAAGGCGGCCGCGAGGGCGGCCAGGCGGCGGGTCAGCATGGCTGGTCCTGGTGAACCGCACCGTCGCTGATCAGCCAGCGGCCATCGGGATAGAGGGTCGCGGTGGCGGTCGCCACGTATCGGCCACCAGCGGCGCCGGGCACGGGCTTTTTGCTCTTTGCGTAGACCATCTTGTATCCCGAGGAGTCGATGCAGTCCTGAATGGACACAGTCGGTGGATCGGCAGCCAGGTCGAGGGCGCTCACTCGCGGATCGGAAATCATCTTTCCGGTGCGAATGGCACCGTGTGTCTCAAGGTCGCGCACTGTGTCTCTGACCCGGGTGAGGAGCGGATCAGCGAGATATTTCGTCAGCGCGGGATGGGTGGGATCCGGATCCGCCGACGCGTCGCGGGAGGCTGCGAGATATCCGTCATACGCGGCCAGTGCTGCCGTCGAAGCAGCTTTCGCGTCCGGGCCGGCGGAGGCGGCCGTGCTCGGTGCGGCGGCTGGAGGCGTGGCCTCGCCGGCTGACGAACAAGCGCTGACGAGCAGCGCTACAAGGACCGCAGAGGCTCGGCCCAGGTGCTTTGCGGGCAACGGTGTTTCCTCTCCCCCTGGCTCGCGATTGGCGCCTCCGAACCGCTCGCGTGCCCTTTTCTTTCCCTTGCTGTCTTGCCCCCCAGGCAATTTTTGCGTTGAGAACCGTCGCCGCGCGGTCGGCGGACGGATGGTGCTCTCACCCAGATGGGCAGCATAGGCTGACTGCCGCCGATGCAACAGAGGCAATCCAAATGATCACGTGGAGTGATGATCGTCGGCGGCCGGATGCTGGGAAGGGTGCGATGGACATTGATGGGCCGGATCCCGGTATCAACACCTATGTCCACGCGCATCTCGCACGTGTGGCGCCGGTTGGGGTCGGGTGTGCCAACGTGATCTTCCGAATCTGGCCGTTTACCCTGCGTGGTGCCCCATGATCTGGATCGGGGTGGCCGCCATCACAGGATTGCTGCTCGGCCCACTACTGCGTGCGCAGGTCTTTGTGCACACAGTGACGGTGGGTACACCTTGGCGGCACACCTGCCCGCACTGCGCGGCGCGGCTGAGTGGCGCGTTCCTCCCGCCCACCGGCCGCTGCCCGAGTTGCCGCGCGCGGATCGGGCCGCCGCCGGCGCTGGTCGAGTTGGTGGCCGCCGCGACGCTGGCGGTGGTCGCCTGGCGGGTGCACGAGCCGCCGCCGTTGCTCGCCGTCGCATGGATCGCGCTGTTCGGTGTGGTACTGGCGCATGTGGACGTTGCCGTGCGCCGATTGCCCGACCGGCTTACGTTTCCGGCGGCCGGTGGCGCGCTGATCCTGTTTGGACTGTCCGCAGTGGTCGACGGTGAGTACGGCCGTCTGACTTCCGCCGTGGCATGCGCGCTGGCGTTGGCGGCTTTCTATCTCGTGCTGGTGCTCATCTCACCCAACGGGATGGGTCTCGGGGATGCCAAGGCCGCGCTCTCCGTGGGCCTGGTCGCCGGCTGGTTCGGCTGGGGAGTGGCGGTTGCGGCGGCGGTGGCTGGCTTCCTGCTCGCCGGCCTGTACGCCACCGCGCTGCTCCTGCTGCGCCGGGCCGGCCGCAAAGACCACCTCGCCCACGGCCCGTTCCTGCTGCTCGGCGCCTTGGCGGCGATCGCCGCACTGGTATAGGGAAGGGCGCCCCGGACCATCCCGGGGCGCCCCAGAAATCACTTACGGGCGGGCGCCCCACCGCGGGTTGGCGGTGACGGCGGCGTACGCGTCCACGACGCCGTACCCGTAGAAGCCGTTGAAGTTCGTGCCGCCCTCGCAGGTGGCGTTGAACTCGGCCGGCCGACCTTCGTTCGTGTACGTCTGTAGGCGCGGCTCCGGGCAAGCGTGCTCGGCGGCCGTACGCAGCAGCTGGTTCTCGACCTTCCACGGCTCCAGCGTGAGGCCGCCGCGGTGGCGGTCCCGGGCGCCGAACTCACTGACGATCAGCGAGGCGACACCAGCCGCGTGCGGGGAGGCCATCGAGGTGCCCTGGAGGTACGTGTAGTAGGCGCACTTGCCGGCCTTGCACTCCTTGAAGACGGCACCCTCGCCGGCCGGCGTGATGTTGCCGGCCTCGTCGACCAGTCCCTCCTCCTGAAGCACGTGCAGCGGGTAGGTGGACAGGATCATGTTCGCGTCGGTCTGGAACGACGGCGTGCCGAACCCGTCGCGGAACCAGCCGCCCGGCGCGGACACCGAGATCTGCTCGGTGCCGTAGTTGGAGAAGTCCGACTTCTTGCCGGACGGCCCCAGCGACGACACGCCGATCACGAACGGACCCTCGGACGGCATGCTCCAGCAGGCGTCGTTGTCGATCTGCCGGGTGTACGCCGGGGCACCGTAGTCGGGGCTGCTCGCATCCGGCAGGGGGTTGCCCAGGTCGGTGTGTTCGTTGCCCAGGGCACCGACGAGCGTGACGCCGCGCAGATGGGCGTACGTCAGGGCGCGCGTCATGGCCCGGAGGATGGCCCGTTGCTCAGCCTTCGCGGCCGCGTTGTCGGCGGAGTTGTCGAGGCAGTTGTACAGCCACGGGTCGACGTAGAACGACATGTTCACCACGTCGATGCCGGCGTCGCCGGCGTACGTGAGAGCGTTGACGACCGGCTCGAGGAAGAAGTAGCCGGAGTCCTGGCCACCCTTGAGCTCGACGAGCGTCACGTTCGGCGCGACACCGGAGACACCGAAGCCGTTCACGGCGGCGCCGATCGTGCCGGCCACGTGGGTGCCGTGGCCACCGTCGTCGGTGCCGACCGGGTCGAGGCAGCTGGCCACCTCGCACGGGCCGTCGATGTCGGTGAGGTCGGGCGCGAAGTTGCGGGAAAGGCGGGTGCTGAAGTTGGGCGCCAGGTCGGGGTGGCTGGCGTCCACGCCGGTGTCCAGGATGCCCACCGTGACACCCTTGTCGCCGGGCTGCTTGCGGCGCGACTCGTCGGAGCGCACCATCTCCAGGCCCCAGAGCTTGTCGTCCAGCGGGTCAAGCCCGGTCCGCGAGTGGCCCTTGCCCTTGGCCTTGCCGGTCGCGTTGACCAGGCGGTTCTCCTGCTCGACCACGTCGACCTTCGGCGCGTGGCCGATCGCGCGTCGCTGTGCCGCGCCGACCAGGGCGGTGTCCGCGGCGGCGCGGCTGGCGAAGTCGGTCCGGGCGGACTTCACCTGGAACACTCCGACGCCGTCGTTGCGCGCGACGACAGTGCCGCCGGCGGCCGTGATGGCGGCGACCGCCGCGTCGGCCGCGACACCGTCCTCGGCTACCACGGTGTACTCCGTGGTGGCCGCGGGTGCCGCGTTCGACGGTCCGGTCGGGGCGATCGCCACGAGGGCCAGCGATGTCGCGGTGGCGACCGCACCGGCCATGAGTCTTCTGCTCACATCCATTCCTCTCGTTGAGGCTTCAGTTGAGCATCCAAGCGAAGTCATGTTTCGATTCGATCAAGGTAGAGCCTTGGTCAAGGCCGCCGGCCGAAGAGTTTGCCCTTTCGGACCGCCGTGTGAGTTAACGTCGGATCATGGATCCGCGGGCCCGGCGCTTGTTCGGCGGCACCGCGATCGCGCCCGGCGATCTCGCGGCTAGTCCGTTCCGGGTCGATCGCGACCGCATCGTCAGCTCGCCGTTCTTCAGCCGGCTAGGCGGCGTCACGCAGGTGATCAGCCCGGGTGGCTCGGGGTTGCTGGTGCACAACCGGCTCACCCACAGCCTCAAGGTCGCGCAGGTGGCGCGGGCTATCGCGGAGCGGCTGATCGCGGACGAGCGGTACACCGGGCTCCTCGACGAACTGGGCGGCTGCGACCCCGACGTGGTGGAGGCGGCCGCACTCGCCCACGACCTCGGTCACCCGCCGTTCGGGCACCTCGGTGAGCAGGTGCTCGACCGGCTCGCCCGCCAGCGGCTCGGGCTGACGGACGGGTTCGAGGGCAACGCACAGTCGTACCGGATCGTGACAAGTACCGAGATCCGCCGCGCGACCACGATCGGGCTCGACCTCACGGCGGCGGTGCGGGCGGCGATGCTGAAGTACCCGTGGACCCGCCACGCGTACCCCCACCCCCACCCCCGCCACCTCGTCCCGGCGCCGCGCGGGGCCAGCCCGCCACCCGGTGACCCGGACAGCGGCTCGGCGAAGTTCGGGTCGTACACGACCGAGGTGGCCGACCTGCGCCAGGCGCGCGAACCGTTCGCCGGGCGGATCGCCGACTGGCAGCAGACGGTCGAGGCGTCGGTAATGGACACGGCTGACGACATCACGTACGCCATCCACGACGTCGAGGACTTCCACCGGGTGGGCGTGCTCCAGCAGGGTTCGGTGGCGACCGAGCTGATCGCGTGGCAGAACGAGCGGCGCGAACTACAGAAGCTCCCCGACGCCGAGCTGGAGGCCGCGCTGCGGCGGCCCGGCCGGTCGGTGGAGCGGCTGCGCCGCCACCTGCACCGCAAGGACGGGTGGATCAGCGACGACGAGGCGTTCGCGGCGGCGGTCGAGCAGGTACGGCACGAGTTGGTCGACGGTCTGCTGTCCGCGCCGTTCGACGGCTCGGTGGAGGCCGAGCAGTACGTGGCCCGCTTCTCCGCCCGATGGACCCGCCGCTTGATCGGCGCGATCACCGTGGTGCCGGATCCACCGGTGCGGTCCGGGCACGTGATGCTGGCACCCGCGCAGTGGCACGAGGTACAAGTGCTGAAGTTCGTCCACCAGGGCTTCGTGCTCGCGCGACCTGACCTCGCGCTGCACCAGCGCGGCCAGGCCAGCCTGCTCACGACGCTAGTGGAGGCGCTGCACGCGTGGCTCCTCGACCCTGACGAGCAGGCCCGCCTCCCAAGGCGGCTGCACGACCTTGTCGAGCTGGCCGACGCCGAGCTGGCGGCCGCCGACGGGAGCACCCCCGGCCCGGAGCGGGCGGTGCAGGCGCGCGGCCGTGCTGTGATCGACTTCGTCGCGGCGCTCACCGACAGCCAGGCGGTCGCCCTGCTTGACGCGCTCTCCGGCCGCTCCCGGCAGCTGTGGACGGACGCGTTCGTCCTGTAATTCCCAAGGCTTGATGCACCTGTACCAGCGCAATACCGCCTGGACTCGCTTGTAGTACATGTACTACAGTCCGGAGGAGTCTTTAGACGAGCCGGGGGATATGTATGACCGTCGTGAGGCAACTGAGAGCACCTGAGGCGGTCACAGAGCCGCCCGACGACCTCGCCGCGATCGAGGTCCGCGACCTCCGTATGCGGTATGGGACCAACGATGTACTCAAGGGCGTCTCCTTCACCGCCAAGCGCGGTGAGGTGCTGGCGCTGCTAGGGCCAAACGGGGCAGGAAAGACCACCACGATCGAGATCCTGGAAGGCTTCCGGATGCGGTCGGCGGGTGACGTGCGGGTGCTCGGCGTCGACCCTGCTCAGGGCGACGAGCGGTGGCGGGCCCGGCTCGGCGTGGTGCTCCAGTCCTGGCGCGACCACGGCAAGTGGCAGGTGCGCGAGCTGCTCGCCCATTTCGGGCTCTACTACACGGCGTACTCCACTCCCCAGATCAGCCGCCCGTGGGATGTCGACGACCTGATCGACGCGGTCGGCCTGACCCCACACGCGGCCAAGCGGGTCGGCCAGCTCTCCGGTGGCCAGCGACGCCGCCTCGACGTGGCGATCGGCATCGTCGGCCGCCCCGAGCTGCTCTTCCTCGACGAGCCGACGGCCGGCTTCGACCCGGAGGCCCGCCGCGAGTTTCACGATCTCGTGCACCGGCTCTCGGACATCGACGACACCACGATCCTGCTGACCACGCACGACCTGGACGAGGCGGAAAAGCTCGCCAGCCGCATCCTCATCCTGGCCGGCGGCGAGATCGTCGCGGACGGCTCGCCTGACCAGCTCTCCCGCCGTGTCGCCGCCGACGCCGAGGTGCGGTGGAGCCGCGACGGCGACAGGTTCGTCCACTCCACCAGCGACGCCACCGCGTTCGTGCGGCAGCTCTTCCAGCAGTACGGCGAGGAAATCGCCGATCTCGAGGTCCGCCGCGCCAGCCTGGAGGACACCTACATGGCCTTCGTCCGGGAGTACGAGTCGGGGCGCGGCGCGTCGGCCCTGCGCGCATTCGAGGAGGTCACGAAATGAGCGTCGTCCCCACGGCCCTCTCGCTCGGCCGGCCGGCGATGCGCGCGGCGCGCGCCGGCCTGGCCCGAGGCCGCATCGAGCTGCGGCAGACGTTCACCAACGCGCAGGACCTGTGGAACTATCTCCTTCCCGCGGTCCTGCTGCTGGTGGTCCTCTTCTTCATGCGCAACGCGACGGTGCCGGGCACGAGCTTCTCGCTCGGCTCGCGCACGATGCCGAGTGCGTTGGGTATGAACATCGCGTTCGGCGGCCTGGTCACGATGGCCATGGCACTGAGCGTCGACCGCGAGGACGGCACGCTGCTGCGCGCCAAGGCGATCCCGAACGGGATGGTCGGCTACCTGATCGGCAAGATCACGCTGGTCGCCGGGATGGGCCTGTTCAGCTTCGCCATGCAGCTCATCCCGGGTCTGCTCCTCCTGGACGGCCTCTCTCTGAGCGGTACGTCAAACTGGCTCACCCTGATCTGGGTGGTGCTCCTCGGCATGGTCGCCACGATGCCGATCGGCGCGATCTTCGGCTCGCTGGTCACCAACCCCCGCAACATGGGCATGGTCATGCTGCCGCTGATGGCCCTGATCGCTACGTCGGGCATCTTCTATCCGATCACAAACTTCCCGGTGTGGCTCCAGTGGATCGCCCAGGTCTTCCCCATCTACTGGCTGGGGCTGGGTATGCGATCCGCGATGTTGCCCGACGACTTGGCCGCCGTCGAGATCGGCGAGTCGTGGCGTCACCTGGAGACCGTCGGTGTGTTGGGCGTCTGGGCCATCATCGGGCTCGTTATAGCGCCGATAGTGTTGCGCCGCATGGCCCGCCGCGAGTCCGGTTCCCGAATGGCGGAGCGCCGGGAGAAGGCAATGCAGCGGATCAACTGAGGGACGACGCGGATGAGTGAGGTTATCTACAACCGCATCGCCATGCTGCGCGTCGAGCGGGGCATCTCCCGCCGTGAGCTGGCGGAGGCGCTGGGCGTGCACTACCAGACGGTCGGCTATCTCGAACGCGGCGAGTTCAGCCCCAGCCTGCATCTGGCGCTGCGCCTGTCCCGCTACTTCGAGGTACCGGTGGAGGTGCTCTTTTCCATCGATCCGTTCCCCCGGATCGGCGCCTCGACCTCGGACGCTCAACGCTCGGCGTAGCCTGCGGGCCTTGAAAGGTTGAGCGCCGGACACGGTGTCGGTCGTGGGACGCGGGCGGAACACCTAGGATCGCTCCGTGACTTCAGATCTGTCCTCGGCGCCTGCGCGGGTCTCGACGACCCAGCGGATCGCCGACGAGCTCGGTGTGCGGGAGCGGCAGGTGGCGGCGGCGGTCGACCTGCTCGACGGTGGGGCGACGGTGCCATTCGTCGCCCGCTACCGCAAGGAGGCCACAGGCGCGCTCGACGACGCGCAGCTCCGCACGCTTGAGGAGCGGCTGCGCTACTTGCGCGAGATGGACGAGCGGCGGGCCGCGATCCTGGAGTCGATCCGCAGCCAGGGCAAGCTGGACGAGGCGCTTGAGGCGCAGATCATGGCCGCCGATTCCAAGGCGCGGCTGGAGGACATCTACCTGCCGTACAAGCCGAAGCGGCGGACGAAGGCGATGATCGCGCGCGAGGCCGGGCTGGAGCCGCTGGCCGAGCTGCTGCTCGGCGACCCGACGCAGGAGCCGCTCGGCGTGGCGGCCGGATACGCCGACCCGGAAAAGGGTGTGGCGGACGCGGCGGCGGCTCTCGAAGGGGCACGCCACATCCTGGTGGAGAAGTTCGCCGAGGACGCCGACCTCATCGGCGGGCTCCGCGAGCAGATGTGGTCGCGTGGCCGGCTGGTCGCCAAGGTGCGAGACGGAAAGCAGGACGACGGAGCGAAGTTCGCCGACTACTTCGACTTCGCCGAGCCGTTCGCGAAGCTGCCGTCGCATCGGATCCTGGCCATGTTCCGCGGTGAGAAGGAGGAGGTCCTCGACCTCACGCCCGAGCCCGAGGACCAGGACGAGCCCAACTCGTACGAGCCGCGGATCGCCGGGCACTTCGGCATCTCCGACAAGGGGCGGCCGGCCGACCGGTGGCTGCTCGACACCGTGCGTTCCGCGTGGCGTACCCGGATCCTGATCCACCTGGATGCCAATATCCGCAGCCGGCTGTGGCAGGCGGCGGAGGAGGAGGCCGTCCGGGTCTTCGCCGCCAACCTGCGTGACCTGCTGCTGGCCGCGCCCGCCGGCACCCGCCCGACGATGGGGCTCGACCCCGGCTTCCGTACCGGTGTGAAGGTCGCCGTGGTGGACGCGACGGGCAAGGTGGTCGCCACCGAGACGATCCACCCGCACGTGCCGGCGCACCGCTGGGACGAGTCGATCGCCACGCTGGCCAAGCTGGCCGCCGCGCACAAGGTCGAGCTTGTCGCGATCGGCAACGGCACGGCGTCGCGGGAGACCGACAAGCTGGCCGGCGATCTGATGACGCGCCACCCCGAGCTGAAGCTGACGAAGGTCATGGTCTCCGAGGCGGGGGCGTCGGTCTACTCCGCGTCCGCGTTCGCGTCGCAGGAGCTGCCCGAACTCAACGTCTCGCTGCGTGGCGCGGTCTCGATCGCCCGGCGACTCCAGGACCCGCTGGCCGAGCTCGTGAAGATCGATCCGAAGTCGATCGGCGTGGGGCAGTACCAGCACGACCTCTCCGAGGTGAAGCTCTCCCGCTCGCTCGACGCGGTGGTGGAAGACTGCGTCAACGCGGTGGGAGTCGATGTCAACACCGCCTCCGCACCGCTGCTGACCAGGGTCTCCGGCATCGGCGAGGGGCTGGCCGCGAGCATCGTGATGCACCGCGACGGCAACGGGCCGTTCCGCAGCCGGAAGGCGCTCAAGGACGTGCCACGGCTCGGGCCGAAGGCCTTCGAGCAGTGCGCCGGCTTCCTGCGCATCCCCGGTGGCGAGGATCCGCTCGACACGTCCAGCGTGCACCCGGAGGCGTACCCGGTGGTCCGGCGCATCCTGTCCGCGACGGGGAGTGACCTGCCTACGCTGATCGGTAACGGCTCGGTGCTCCGCACCCTCAAGCCGGTCGAGTTCGTGGACGACATGTTCGGTCTGCCCACCGTGACCGACATCCTCAAGGAGCTGGAGAAGCCGGGCCGTGACCCGCGGCCGGCGTTCAAGACGGCCTCCTTCGCCGACGGGGTGGAGAAGCTCGCCGACCTCCAGCCGGGGATGGTGCTGGAGGGCGTGGTGACAAACGTGGCGGCGTTCGGGGCGTTCGTCGACGTGGGCGTGCACCAGGACGGGCTGGTACACGTGTCGGCGATGTCCAAGACGTTCGTCAAAGACCCGCGTGACGTGGTGAAGCCGGGCGACATCGTCCGGGTGAAGGTGCTCGACGTCGACGTGCCACGGAAGCGGATCTCACTGACGCTCCGCCTGGACGACGAGGGCGGCTCGGACAAGGGGAAGGCCGCGGGCAATGCCGCCGACAGCGGCCAGGGGCGCCGCGAGCGGCCGGCCAGGCAGGGCGGCAAACGCCCAGCTCAGCCGGCCCGGCAGCCGGAGGGTGCGATGGCCGACGCGCTGCGCCGCGCCGGGCTCGGCAAGGGATTAGGTGGCCCCCGCAAAACCGGCCAGTAGACACGAGATAGTTTCTGTTATCGCAAAGCGCGCACCGCATCTCCTAGACGCAGGGGGCGGGCGTGCCGGCCCGGTCGTGCCGATGACCGTGAGGTGAGGGTTTCAGTGACCGTGTTCGCGTCGGGCGGCCGCGCATGACGTCGGGGCTGACCGCGGGACGTCACCGGGGCGAGGGCAACGAGGACGCCCTGGTCCGCGAGCTGTACGAGGAGCACGCCGCACCCTTGCTGAGGTTCGTCCTCCAGCTTGTCGCGGGAGACCGTCAGCGCGCGGAGGACATCGTGCAGGAGACGCTCCTGCGCGGCTGGCGTAACGCGCACCGGCTCGGTGCCCAGGGGCAGGTCTCCCTGCGCCCATGGCTGGTGACAGTGGCCCGGCGGATCGCGATCGACGAGCACCGCAGCCAGAGCGCGCGGCCCGCCGAGGCGTACGGCGTGGACCTGGAAAACGTCTCCGAGCCGGACGAGAGCGACCAGGTGCTACGCCGGATGACCGTCGCCGATGCGCTGCGTACGCTCAGCCCACCGCACCAGGAGATGCTGCTGGAGACGTACTTCAAGGGGCGCACGGTGGCCGAGGCGGCGGAGGCGCTCGGCCTGCCGCTCGGCACCGCGAAGTCCCGCGTCTACTACGCGCTGCGCGGCCTCCGCAGCGCACTCGAAAAGCGCGGCGTCACCGGGTAGCAGCACCCTCGAAAAGCGCGGCGTGACCGGCTAGCAGGGCCCGAGTGGGGCCAAGTCGATCGATTCGGTTGAGTCGGCGACGTGCAGGCCGGGCTTCGGGCCGCCGGCGAAGGTGTACAGCGTCGTGCCCATCGCGACCACGCCGAGTCCGTGGCGGGGCGTGAGCATCGGCGGGAGCGAGGACCAGGTGCCGGCCTTCACATCGAAGGCTTCCGCCTCCTCGAACGTCGCGTCCGCCTCACCGCCGACCGCGACCACCTGCCCGGAGCAGGTCGCCGCCGCGGCCAGCCCACCCCGCCGGGTGGGCAGGTCGGGCAGCACGGTCCACTGGTTGGTGGTGGGGTCGAAGGACTCGAACGCGGTGAAGTTGCCCTGGCCACCGGCCCGTCCGCCGACTGTGTAGATCTTCCCGCCGAAGCCGGCGCCGCCGAGGTGCTCGCGGGGGTGGGTGGGCCGGGAGCGTTGGTCCAGATGTCGCTCGCCGGGTCGTACACGAGCATCTGGCGGGCCAGGCCACCCGCGTTGAGGCCACCCGCCACGTACACCTTGCCGCTCTGCGCCACGGCCGTGCCCGCCGCCCGCTCCTGGGGCAGTTGCGCGATCGGTCGCCACGCGCCGCCCTCCAGCTTGAACGCGTCCTTGCCCGGGTCGCCGTTCGCCAGGAAGCCGCCGAAGACATACACCTCGTTGTCGACGGTCGCCGCCATCGGGTGGTTGACCGCCACCGGCAGGTCCGGACCCGACTCCCACCTACTGGTCGCCGTATCGAAGATCTCCACGGTCGCGACCGTCCCGCCGTCGGCCCGGAAGCCACCCACCACGTACACCCGGGACCCGGTGGTCGCGGCCGCGACCTCGGTGCGGGCCGAGGGGCCGGCGGCGAGGCGCTGCCAGGTCACGGCCTCGGTCACGCTCGGCGCCGGGGTCCCCGGGCCTGATTCCTCGGTACGCGGCTCGTCCGTCGAACCAGTGCACGACGAGGCCGCGAGGAGGGTGGCGAGGAGCAGACTGGGGTACCGCAGTCGCATCGCCCAAGGGTGTGCGATCGTGCACCTCATGCGCAAGTACGTCGTGATGGGTGTGCAGGGCAGCGGCAAGGGCACCCAGGCCACGCTGCTCTGCAAGGAGTACGACCTCGTGCACATCAACGTCGGCGACATCTTCAGGTGGCATGTGCAAAACCACACCAAGCTCGGTGCCCAGGTCCGGCGCACGATGGCGACCGGGGAGCTGATCGGCGACGACCAGGTCGAGAGCGTGGTGAAGGAGCGCCTTCACCAGCACGACTGGAATTACGGCTTCGTCATCGACGGCTTCCCGCGCAACGGGCGGCAGGCGGAGTTCTTCCTGGAGAGCTTCGACATCGACGGCGTCATCCACCTCGATCTGCCCGACGAGGAGGTACACCGCCGCGTGCTGAACCGGCGGCTCTGCTCCCGCTGCGGCATGGACTACAACCTCATCGCCGACCGGCCCGAGGTTGAGGGCAAGTGCGACGTGTGCGGTGGCGAGCTCGTCACCCGCGCGGACGACACGCCCGAGGCGCTGTCGGCGCGGCTGCGGGAGTACCACACCAAGACCAAGCCGGTGCTCGACATCTTCCGCCGGAAGGAGTACGTGGTGTCGGTCGACGCCCGTCCCGACGTGGACACCGTCCAGCACGACATCCGCCAGAAGCTCGGCCTCTGATGCGCGTCGCGAGGCTGCACGGCGTCGGGGACATCCGCGTATCCGAGGAGCCCACACCGGCGCCCGGTCCGGACGAGAGCCTGGTCCGGGTGACCGCGGTCGGGCTCTGCGGCTCGGACCTGCACTGGTACACCGAGGCCGGCATCGGCGACGCCCGCCTCGACAAGCCACTGGCGGTCGGGCACGAGATGGCCGGCGTGATCGAGGGCGGGCCGCGGCACGGCGAGCGGGTGGCGATCGACCCGGCCATCCCGTGCGAGCGTTGCGACATGTGCCTGCGCGGCCACCCCAACCTCTGCCCCTCGGTGCGCTTTGCCGGCCACGGCGCGCTCGACGGCGGCCTGCGCGAGTACATGGCCTGGCCGACCGCGCGCCTGCACCCGTTGCCGGACGCGCTTTCCGACGCCGACGGCGCGATGCTGGAGCCGCTCGGCGTCGCCCTGCACTCGCTCGACCTCGGCCACCTGCGGCTGGGCATGACCGTCGGGGTCTTCGGCTGCGGGCCGATCGGCCTGCTGCTGGTGCAGCTCGTCCAGCTGATGGGCGCGCGGGCCGTGTACGCCACCGAGCCGCTGGCGCACCGCCAGCGGGCGGCCGAGGCGTATGGCGCGTTGATTGTGGACGATCCGGCTGGGCTCGACGTCGACGTGGCATTCGAGGTGGCCGGCACCGACCCGGCGGTCGAAACGGCAATGGTGGCCGCCGCCCCGGGTGCCCGGGTCGTGCTGGTCGGGATCCCGGACGGCGACAGCACGACGTTTCCCGCCTCGGTGGCGCGCCGCAAGGGACTCACCATCGCGATGGTGCGGCGGATGAAGGACACGTACCCGCGCGCGATCGACCTCGTGCACCGGGGCTTCGTGGATGTCTCCACTGTGGTCAGTGACCGCTATCCGCTGGACGCGGCGGCGGACGCCTTCGAGAGCGCGGTCGCCCGCAAGGGGCTCAAGGTCGTGGTCGAGCCGTGAGCACCTCGCCGGCGCTACAGGCGCTCGACAACTCCGGTGTCGCCTATCGGATCATCGAGCACGGTCCGGTGCGCAGCCTGAGCGAGGCCGCCGAGGCCAGGGGCGTCGAGGTCCCCGACGTGGTGAAGACCATCGTGGTGCGCCGGGCAATGACGACTTCCTCTTCGTACTCGTGCCCGGCGACCGGGTCATCTCCTGGCCCAAGCTGCGCACACTGCTCGGCGTGAGCCGACTGTCCATGCCGGACGCCGCGTCGGCCAAGGCGGCGACCGGGTACGAGCGGGGCACCATCACCCCCTTTGGCTCGACCACGAGCTGGCCGGTCATCGCGGACGAGCGGGTGCGCGGCCGCGAGATCACGCTCGGCGCGGGCGAGCACGGCGTGGCGGTCGCCGTGGACGCGGATGCCGCTCTCGCCGCGCTGGACGGCACGTACGCCGACGTCACCGACCCCGAGGCGCCGTAACGCCGATTCTGTACGCTTGTACATGTACGGGCGTACCAGATGGAGGCGATGATGGCGTTTGTCTTTCTCGGGCTGGCCATCGCGGCCGAGGTCTTGGGGACCAGCCTGATCAAGAGCACCGAAGGATTCACCAAGCTGTGGCCGACCCTGGCGAGCCTGAGCGCCTACGCGGTCTCGTTCCTCACGCTGTCGATGGCTATCCAGCGGGGCTTGCAGGTCGGCGTCGGGTACGCGATCTGGTCCGGCCTCGGTACGACGCTGATCGTCATCATCGGCGCGCTCTTCCTCAGCGAGCCGATCACGCTCGCCAAGGTGGTCGGGGTGGCGCTGGTGGTCGCCGGTGTCGTCGTCCTCAACCTGGGCGGCGTCCATTGACCAAGCGTGACCCCGAAGGCCGGCGGCGAAAGATCGTCGAGGCGGCTGGGCAGCTCATCGCCGAGGTGGGCGTGGCCGGGCTGACCCATCGGCTGGTGGCCGCGCGGGCCGGTGTGCCGCTGGGCGCGACCACGTACTACTTCACCAGCCTCGACGACCTGTCCGCCGCGGCCCTCCGGCACCTGACCGAGCAGACCACGGCGGAGCTGGACGCCTGGGCTGCCGCCCTGGACACCAGCGCCGACGTGCCGGCGACGCTGGCCGGGCTGATGGCGGACTACCTGACCGACCGGGGGCAGGCGCTGCTGGACACCGAGCTGTACGTCGCCGCCGCGCGCCGGCCGGAGCTGCGCCCGCTGGCAAAGGAGTGGGGTGACAGGCTGACGGGCATCATCGCCGCGCGCGCCGACCCGGCTGCCGCGCGAGCCGCGGTCGTCTTTCTCGACGGGGTGCTCGTGCACGCGCTGGCCCGGGACGAGCCGCTCGACCTGCCCGAACTCACCGCTTCGCTCAGCAAGCTGCTGTCAGGCTAGGGCGCGTAGCCGGGGTAGGAGGTCCTCGGCGAACTGGGTCAGGAAGCGTTCCTGGTCGTGTCCGGGGCTGTGGAAGACGAGGTGGTTGAGGCCGGCGTCCACGTACGGCTTGATCTGGGCGAGCGCCTCGTCCGGGTCGGACGCCACGATCCACCGCTTGGCGACCTGCTCGATTGGGAGTTCGTCGGCGAGGCGTTCCATCTCGGCGGCACTGTCCACGGTGTGCTTCTGCTCGGCAGTCAGTGACAGCGGCGCCCAGAAACGGGTGTTTTCCAGCGCGGCCTGGTGGTCACGGTCGTACGACAGCTTGATCTCGATCATCTTGTCGATCCGGCCCGGGTCCCGGCCGGCCGCCGTCGCGCCTTCGGCCAGCGCGGGATGAGCTTTTCCGTGTACAGGTCCATGCCCTTGCCGGACGTGCAGATGAGCCCGTCGCCGGACCGGCCCGCGTACTTCGCGACCTGTGGGCCGCCGGCCGCGATGTAGATCGGTACCGGCTGCTCGGGACGGTCGTAGATCATGGCGTTGACCAGCTTGTAGTACTCGCCGTCGAAGCTGACCTCGTCCCTAGTCCACAGTGCGCGGATCAGCCGCACCGCCTCGCGCAGCCGCCCGTAACGCTCCTTGAACTCCGGCCACGAAAGCCCCGAAACCGCGATCTCGTTGAGCGCCTCGCCGGTACCCACACCGAGCATCACCCGGTTGTCGTACAGCAACGCCATCGTGGCGAAGGCCTGGGCGATCACCGCCGGGTTGTACCGGAACGTGGGCGTGAGCACGCTCGTGCCGATCCGCACCCGCCGCGTCCGCTCACCCACCGCCGCCATCCAGGCCAGCGCGAACGGCGCGTGTCCGCCCTCGTGCCGCCAGGGCAGGAAATGGTCCGACACAAGCACACTGTCCAGACCGACCTCTTCCGCACGCACCGCGTACTCGACAAGCTGCCGGGGCCCGAACTGCTCCGCCGACGCCTTGTAGCCGATCGTCAGGCCCATCGCTGTCCCTTCCATCGCACTCGTGCCTTCTTCACCAAGGTCACCACCCTGAACCGTACGGCGCTGCCGTCGGCAACGCCCACGAAGGGATATACGCCGAGGGTATATACGCGAGGTATACGCTCAGGGTATGGTCCTTCCATGAGCGTCCCGTTGACCCTCCTCGGCCTGCTTGAGCGCGAGCCCAGCCACGGCTACGACCTCAAGCGCGACTACGACACTTACTTCGGTCGCGGCCGCCCGCTGCCGTTCGGCCAGGTGTACGCGACGCTCGGGCGGCTGGCCCGGGACGGCAAGGTGGTGATCAGCGAGGTGCAGCCGGGGGTCGGGCCGGAGCGCAAGCGCTACGTCATCACCGAGGCGGGCGCGACCGAGTTCGACGCGTGGCTGACCGAGCCGATCGAGGCCGAGCCGCACCTCCAGTCGGTGCTGTTCACCAAGGTCGTGCTCGCGCTCATGCTCGGGCGCCCCGCCCAGGAGTACCTGGACATCCAGCGCGGCGCCCACCTCGAGCGGATGCACCAGCTCACCGAGATCCGCCGCCGCGGCAGCCTTGTCGACGGCCTGCTCGCCGACCACGGCCTCTTCCATCTGGAGGCCGACCTCCGGTGGATCGACACCACCGTGGCCCGGCTCGACGCCCTTCGCGCCGAGGTGGTAAAGCCATGACCGACACGATGATCGAGGCGCGCGATGTCGTGCGTTCGTTCGGCCAGACGCCGGCGCTGCGCGGCGCGACCGTCGCGGTCGCGCCGGGCGAGATCCTCGCGATCATGGGCCCGAGCGGGTCGGGCAAGTCGACGCTGCTGCACTGCCTCGCCGGCATCCTCGTGCCCGACTCCGGAGAGATTCACTTCGACGGTCGCCGGGTCGACACGCTGGACGAGGCCCGGCGCAGTGCGCTACGCCGCGACAGCTTCGGCTTCGTCTTCCAGTTCGGCCAGCTCGTGCCCGAGCTCACCGCCGAGGAAAACGTCGCGCTGCCGCTGCTGCTCGGCGGGACCCGGCGCGAGGCGGCGCTGCGCCAGGCCCGTCCGTGGTTCGCCCGGCTGGGGCTCGACGGACTTGAGCGCCGCCGCTCCGGCGAGCTGTCCGGCGGCCAGGCGCAGCGGGTGGCACTCGCCCGTGGCCTCGTCACGAGTCCGAAGGTGCTCTTCGCCGACGAGCCCACCGGCTCGCTCGACTCGCTCACTGGCGAGCAGGTGTTGGACCAGCTGATCGTCGCCGCGCGCGAGCACGGCACGACGGTCGTGCTGGTCACGCACGAGGCGCGGGTCGCGGCGTACGCGGACCGCCACGTCATGGTCCGCGACGGCAAGGTGGCCGCGCTGGCACCTGAGCGGGTGCTGTCATGATCCGGTTCGGTTTGCGCCTCGCGCTGGCCACCGGGCGGGAAGCGATCGTCCGGCTGGTCATCATCTCGGCCGCGATGGCGGTCGGGGTGGGCCTGTTGCTGGCCACCATCGCCGGCATCCACGCGGTCGGCTCGCAAAACCAGCGGTACGCCTGGCTCAACAGCGGGCTCGTGGGAGAGACCGCTGGGCCGAAGGCGGCCGATCCAATGTGGTGGCTGCTCCGCGACGACTACACGCGGGGCGCTCGGATGGCCCGGCTGGACGTCGCCTCGACCGGTCCGGACGCGCCGGTGCCGCCCGGCATCCCACGGCTGCCCGGACCGGGTGAGTTCTACGCCTCGCCGGCACTGAGCGAGCGCTTGCGCACGACGACGGCGGCCGAGCTGGGCGACAGGTTTCCCGGTCGGGAGATCGGCACGATCGGCGGCGCCGCGCTCCCCTCGCCGGACTCCCTAATGATCATCATCGGCCACTCGCCCGACGAGCTGTCCCAGCAGCCCGACGCGGTACAGGTATCGAGCATCCTGACCACCGATCCGGCCGATTGCAGCCGGTGCGTGATCGGCATCGGCGCAAACGGCATCAGCCTCGTGCTGTCCGTGGTGGCCGGCGCCCTGCTCGTCCCCCTGCTCATCCTCATGGGCACGGCCACCCGCCTCGCCGCCGCCCGACGCGAGCAGCGGTTCGCCGCAATGCGCCTGGTGGGCGCGACGCCCCGGCAGATCTCGGTGATCTCCGCGGTGGAGTCGACGGTCAGCGCCGTGGCCGGCACGATCGCCGGCATCGGCGTGTTCTTCGCGCTCCGGCCGGCGCTCGCCGCGATCCCGTTCACCGGTGAGCGCTTCTTCGCCGGCGACCTTTCGCTCGGCCTTGTCGACGTCGTGCTTGTCGTGCTCGGCGTGCCGCTGGGTGCGGCGGTGGTCGCCCGGTTGGCGCTGCGCCGGGTGCAGATCTCCCCGCTGGGCGTGACCCGCCGGGTGACGCCGCGCCCGCCGCGGGCCTGGCGCCTGGTCGTGCTCGCGGCGGGCATCGTCGAGATGGGCTACTTCGTCGGCCACCGTCCGGAGACGACCAACGGCCAGATCATGGCGTACATGTGCGGGTTCGTGTTGATCATGATTGGGCTCGTGGCGGCCGGGCCTTGGCTCACGCTCGTCGGCTCGCGGGTGCTGGCTGGCCGGGCCCGCCATGCCGCGGCGCTCATCGCGGGGCGGCGGCTCGCGGACAACCCGCAGGCCGGGTTTCGCGCGGTCAGCGGCGTGATGCTGGCGCTCTTCGTCACCAGCGTGGCCACGGGCGTGATCACCACGATCGTCGCCGAGCGGGGCAGCCCCCGGAGCGGCTCGGTGATGAGCAGCGCGCTGACGCAGACCTTCTGGTCAGAGGAGGGCGAAGGGCCGCCCGCGTCGGCGATCCCGCCCGGGCTGGCCTCGGTACCGGGCGTCCAAAGTGTGCATCCGATCTACGCCAACCCGAAGCACGAGCCGAGCGACCCCAACTGGTACCCAGGGATGATCGTCTGTGCCGACCTCGTCCGCACGCCGGAGTTCGGTCGGTGCCCAGATGGTGTCGAGGTGGCCGCGACCTGGCCAAACCTGATGGGGCCGCGCCGCGACTCCGACGAGGCGCCGGTCTTGCCGGCCGCACCGATGGCCGCCGCGGCGGCCCGCCAGCAGCCGCTGCTGTCCGTGATCGTGGCGACCGACGGTTCCAGCGCGGCGATCGACCAGGCGCGCACGGTGCTGGAGGCCGCCTTCCCCGACCGGCGATTCCCCGCCACGGTCAGCGAGTTCGAGAGCGACTTCCGGCAGACGCTCGTGCAGTGGCAGCGGCTGGCCGATGTGGTGATCATCGGCAGCCTCGCGATCGCGGGGTGCAGCCTGGCGGTCAGCGTGGCCGGCGGGCTCACCGAGCGGAAGCGGCCGTTCAGCATGTTGCGGCTCACCGGTGTGCCGCTCGGGCTGCTGCGCCGGGTGGTCGCGCTGGAGAGCGCGGTACCGCTGCTCTTCGTGGCGGTGCTCGCGATCGGCATGGGGTTCGTCGCCGCGCAGCTCTTCCTCACGTCGCAGATGGACTACACGCTGCACGCGCCGGGGGCGGCCTACTACGTGGCGGTCGCGGCCGGCCTGATCGCCTCGCTCGCGATCATCGCTTCCACCCTCCCGCTGCTGCGCCGGATCACCGGTCCGGAGACGGCGCGGAACGAGTAGCAGGGGCAGGGGTCGAGGTCTTTCGTCAAACCGCTGGAAAGTTGCAAAGATTAATCTAGATATTGCGCTGCTGTGTCGGGACGATTACGGTCCCGAGTAGCCCGGCACCCACTTTCTACCGCCCCCGACGAAAGTGAGCAGCGCATGCTTCCCCGCCCACGAACGCTCGCCGGCGCCGCCGCCACAGGTGTGCTTGTCGCCGCCGCCGCGAGCGCCATCCTCGCCACTCCCGCAGCGGCCGCCGGCGGTGCCGGTGCGCCCCTGCCATACGTGCACGTCGAGGCCGAGACCTCGGCGACCAACGGCACGGTGATCGGCCCCAACTACACGTACAACACGCTCGAGGCCGAGGCATCCGGCCGCCGCGCGGTCACGCTCGACGGCACCGGTGAGTTCGTCGAGTTCACCGTCCCGTCGACGGCGAACTCGATGGTGGTGCGGGTCAGCATCCCGGACACCGCGACCGGCTCGGTCTACACCGCGCCGCTCTCGCTCTACGTCGACGGTGCGCGCCAGGCCGACATCACGACGACGAACAAGTACAGCCACCTCTACGGCGGCTACCAGTTCTCCAACACGCCTCAGGGCAACCACCACTGGTTCTACGACGAGTACCAGCGGCTGCTGCCGCAGCTGAACCCCGGCGCCAAGGTACGCATCCAGAAGGACGCGAACAGTTCGGCGTCGTCGTACACGGTGGACTTCATGGAGTTCGAGCAGGTCGCGGGGCCGCTGTCGCAGCCGGCCGGCTCGGTCTCGGTGACCAGCCACGGCGCGGACCCGACCGGCGCGGCCAACTCCACCAACGCGTTCAACGCGGCGATCGCGGCTGCCGGACCGGGCGGCACGGTGTGGATCCCGGCCGGCCGCTTCCTCGTCACCGGCCACCTGGTGCTCAACAACATCAACATCCGTGGCGCCGGCATGTGGCACTCCATCGTGGGCGGCGAGGGCATCGGCTTCTACGGCCGGTGGATCGACCAGGGCGGCAGCACGGCCGTCAACCTGTCGAACTTCCAGATCCGCGGTGAGGTCATCGAGCGCTGCGACTCCTGCCAGGTCAACGGCATCGGTGGTGCGATCTCCAACTCCAACATCAACAACATCTGGATCGAGCACACCAAGGTCGGCATGTGGATGGACGGTCCGATGACCAACCTGACCTTCGACCGCATGCGGGTGCGCAACCAGACCGCCGACGGCATGAACTTCCACAAGGGAGTCACCAACTCCGTCGTCTCGAACAGCCACTTCCGCAACACCGGCGACGACGCGATGGCGATGTGGTCCGACCAGGTGGAGAACGCCGGCAACACGTTCCACCACAACACGGTCGAGCAGACCCAGTGGGCGAACGGCATGGTGATCTACGGCGGCCGCAACAACAGCATGACCGACAACGTGGTGATCGACTCCGGCATCTCGCAGGGCGGCGGCATGCACGTGGCCAACCGCTTCGCCTCCACCCCGCTCGCCGGCACCACCAACGTGCTGCGGAACACGATCATCCGGTCCGGCAGCCTCGACCCCAACTGGCAGTTCGGCGTCGGCGCACTCTGGTTCGACGCCCGCGACGGCGCGATGACCGGCGCGGTCGTGGTCGACGACCTGGTGATCCGCAACTCGCCGTACGAGGCCATCCACTTCGTCTCCGGCTCCAGCATCAGCAACGTGAGCATCCGCAATACGTCGATCGACGGCGTCGGCACGTTCGTGCTTCAGGCCCAGGTCGGTGGCTCGGTGTCCTTCACCAACGTCCAGGCGACCCGGATCGGGCAGGCCAACGCCCCGATCTACAACTGCATGGGCGGCGGCTTCCAGATCGTCAACGGCGGCGGCAACGGCTCGTGGATCAACGGACCGACCTACGCCCAGTGTGGCCAGTGGCCGCAGCCGGTCATCTGGCCGGACTCGGCCGGGCTGACGGTGGCGCCGAGCGCGCTCGACTTCGGCTCCCAGGGCACCGGTACCACCAGCGCGGCCCGCGCTGTCTCGGTCAGCAACAACGGCTCGGCCGCGGTATCGCTCAGCGGCGTCTCGGTGACCGGCGACTTCGCGCAGACCAACAATTGCGGTACCTCGCTCGCGGCCGGCGCGTCCTGCACGGTCAACGTGACGTTCCGGCCGACCGCTGCGGGCAACCGTACCGGCACGCTCACGATCGCCAACTCGGCCGCACCGGCCACCGCCAGCCTCTCCGGGGTCGGCGTGGCGCCTGGTCCGGTCCTGAACGCCAACCCGGGCTCGCTCTCGTTCGGCGCGACGACGGTCGGCTCGACCACGGCCGCGCAGAGCGTGACGGTCACCAACAGCGGTACGTCGAGCGCTACCGTCTCGGGCGTCTCGGCCTCCGGTGACTTCGCGCAGACCAACAACTGCGGCACGCTCGCCGTCGGTGCGTCCTGCGCGGTCAACGTGACCTTCAGCCCGACCGCCGAGGGGACGCGCACCGGCTCGGTCACGATCAACAGCAACGCCAACAACAGCCCGACCACGGTCGGTCTCTCCGGCAGCGGCATCGGCTCGAACACCAACATCGCCGCCGGCAAGCCGGCGTCCGCGAGCAGCCAGGCGAACGGGTCGCTGGTACCCGGCAACGTGACGGACGGCAACGCCGCCACGTACTGGGAGAGCACCAACGGCTCGTTCCCGCAGTGGGTGCAGGTGGACCTCGGCGCGGCGACGAACGTCGGGCGGATCGCGCTGAAGCTCCCGCCGGACGCGGCGTGGGCCACCCGTACCCAGACGCTGTCGGTGCAGACCAGCACCAACGGCTCGTCGTTCACCACGGTTGTGCCGTCGGCGGGGTACACGTTCAACCCGGCGACCGCCAACACGGTGAGCATCGGCCTGCCGGCGGGTACCAGCGCCCGGTACGTCCGCGTCAACATCACCGGCAACACCGGCTGGAGCGCGGGCCAGGCCTCGGAGTTCGAGATCTACCCGGGCAGTGGCAGCCCGGGCGGTGCCACGCTCTCGGCGGGTACGTCGTCGCTGAGCTTCGGCTCGGTGCCGGTCGGTGGCGCCAGCGGTGCGCAGGCGGTGACGGTCTCCAACACCGGCAGCGCGGCCGCCACGATCACCGGCGTCTCGGTCACGGGTGACTTCACGCAGACCAACACCTGCGGTAGCTCGCTCGCGGCCGGCGCGTCCTGCACGGTCAACGTGACCTTCCGGCCGACCGCCACGGGCGCCCGCACCGGCACGCTGACGGTCAACAGCAGCGCCACCAACAGCCCGACCACGGTGGCGCTCTCCGGCACGGGTGGCGGCACCACGAGCGTCAACCTGGCGGCGGGCCGGCCGGCGAGCGCGTCGAGCCAGCAGCAGAACTACGGTGCGGGCAACGTCACCGACGCCGACCAGAACACGTACTGGGAGAGCGCCAACAACGCGTTCCCGCAGTGGGTGCAGGTCGACCTCGGTTCGGCGCAGAGCGCCAGCCGCGTGGTGCTCCAGCTCCCCGCCTCGTGGGGCGCCCGTAACCAGACGCTCTCCATCCAGGGCAGCACCAACGGCAGTACGTGGACGACGGTGGCCGCCTCGGCGACGTACAACTTCGCGCCTACGGTCACGATCAACTTCCCGGCGACCACCCAGCGCTACTTCCGGGTGAACATCACCGCGAACACCGGCTGGCCGGCTGGCCAGATCTCGTCGTTCCAGGTCTGGAACACCTGACTGTAAATATTGTGGAGCGATGACGTGGGAGGCAGGCGCGCCGGGAGTGGTGCGCCTGCCTTCCGGTCGTCTCCTCCGCGGCCGTGGGCTGCGCCGCCGGCCGCCGCTCGGACCCGAGCCGGACTTCGGCCTGTACCTGCTCGGCGGCCCGCCGCCACCGATGGAGTGGGCGAGCCGGTGGGTCCGGTGGCCGGACTTCTGGCTGCCCAAAGACCGTGACGACGCCCGTGCCGCCCTGCGCGAGACGTGGGAGCGGGCGGCCGGCGAGCGGGTCGAGATCGCGTGCGTCTTCGGCCGGGGCCGCACCGGTACCGCTCTGGCCTGCCTCGCCGTGCTTGACGGCGTGCCGCCGGGCGAGGCGGTCGGCTGGGTCCGCGCGCGGTACGACAAGCGCGCGGTCGAGACGCCGTGGCAGAAGCGCTACGTACGGCGGGCGTGGACGTGACGGTGGTAGCCCTCCTCAACCCGCCGGTGCGGCTGGGCTGACCCGGAGGCCGGCGCAGACGATCTCCACGATGCGGTCGAGCGCGGCCTCGTCCGTGCTGCCGCCCGGGTGGGCCTGGCAGCCGACCATCAGCGCCTTGACGTCCGCGAACTCCACATCGGACCGGACCGAGCCGGCCTCCTGGGCCATGGCGAGCAGCGTGCGGAGCCGGCCCGAGATGTCGTAGCCCGCCTCGACGCCGGCCGCGTCCAGGTCGTAGCCAGCGCCGGCCAGTGCCTCGGCGAGCCCCCGGTTTGTCGCGCCCTCGTGCACCAGCGTGGCGAAGAGCCGGAAGAACGCCTCGCCCGGCTCCTCGCTGGCGGCGAGCGCGTCGGCCTCGGCGGTGAGCCGCTCCATCCGCTCCAGCAGGATCGCCGCGTACAGCGACTCCTTGGTGGGGAAGTGCCGGCTCACCGTGCCGGTGCCCACGCCTGCCCGGCGGGCGATCTCGTGGATCGGCACCCCGAGCCCTTCGGCGGCGAAGACCTCGGCGGCGACCGCCAGCACCCGGGCGCGGTTACGCCGGGCATCGGCACGGAGCTCTCTGGCCACGCACACTCCTCCATTGCTAAGCGGGACGACCGTCCCGTATGGTGCAGGAGAAGCGGGACGCCCATCCCGGATTTTATCTCAGGAGGTGCGTGATGGCACTGCGCTGGACCGAGGCAGAAGTGTCGGATCAAAGCGGTCGGGTGGCCCCAGTTCGCCGGGCATCCGGCCAAGATCAGCTCATCACCCCAGTCGTGCGAGGTCGCGGCCCAGCGTCGCCTCTGGGAGCTGTCGGAGGGATCGACCGGCGTGAGGATCGATGTGCGCGAACTGTTGACGAACCAGTGACATATCTGAAACCTTAGACATCTGCGTCCGCAAGAATTCGATCCACGGGCGCAAGAAGCTAGCAGAAGTACGCGTTAAACACCACCGCCATGCCGCACGGCTGTCCCGGACCAGCGGCGCTCCACCTCTGTCGTTCACCAGCACTAGGGGACACCATGAGACGGAAACAGCTCAGCTGGCGGCTGATCAGCGGCTTCCTCGCCGCGGGTCTTGTCTTCGCCGGGCTCGCACCCACCCCAGCGACCGCAGCCGGCGGGCCTAACCTGGCCGCCGGCCGCACCGCGTCGGCCAGCGGGTCCACCGGGCCGTACACCGCGGGCAACGTCAACGACGGCAACCCGGCCTCCTACTGGGAGAGCCCCAACAACGCGCTGCCCCAATGGGTGCAGATCGACCTCGGCAGCAGCGTGAGCATCGACCAGGTCGTGCTCAAGCTGCCGGCCAACTGGGAGACCCGTACGCAGACGCTGAGCGTGCAGGGAAGCACCAACGGCACCAACTTCAGCACCCTCTCCGCGTCGGCCGGCCGGGTGTTCAACCCGGCGAGCGGCAACGCGGTCACCATCAACTTCACCGCGGCGAGCGCCCGGTACGTGCGGGTGAACGTCACCGCCAACACCGGCTGGCCGGCCGGGCAGGTCTCCGAGTTCGAGATCTACGGGGCCAGCGGCGGTAGCGGCAACCTCGCCACCGGCAAGGTGCTCACCGCGAGCAGCGCGCAGGGCGGCCAGGGCGCCAACCTCGCGAACGACGGCAACCAGGGCAGCTACTGGGAGAGCGCCAACAACGCGTTCCCGCAGTGGATCCAGGTCGACCTCGGCGCGGCGGCGAACGTGAGCCGGGTCGTGCTGAAGCTGCCGACCGGCTGGGGCGCGCGGACGCAGACGCTGGCCGTACAGGGCAGCACGAACGGGAGCACCTTCAGCACGCTCTCCGCGTCGGCGGGCCGGGCGTTCGACCCGGCGTCGGCCAACACCGTCACGATCGACTTCACCGCCGCGTCCACCCGGTACGTGCGGGTGAACATCACCGCGAACTCCGCCTGGCCGGCCGCGCAGATCAGCGAGTTCGAGGTGTACGGGACGACAAGCGGTGACACCCAGGCGCCCTCCGCGCCCGGCAACCTCACCCTGACCCAGCCGGCCGCCGGGCAGATCCGGCTGGCCTGGACCGCGTCCACCGACAACGTCGGCGTGACCGGCTACATCGTGTACCGCGACACCACGCCGGTCGCGACGCTGGCCGGCAACGTCCTTTCGTACACGGAGAACCAGCCGGACACCGCGACGGTGGAGTACTTCGTGCGGGCCCGGGACGCGGCCGGCAACCAGTCCGCGGACAGCAACCACGTCACCCGGACGGGTACCGGTCCCGGCGACACCCAGCCGCCGAGCGCGCCGGGGAGCCTCGCGTTCACCCAGCCAGCCAGCGGGCAGATCCGCCTGACCTGGAGCGCGTCCACGGACAACGTGGGCGTCACCGGGTACACGATCTTCGCGAACGGCGCGGAGCGGGCGAGCGTGGCGGGCAACGTGCTCACGTACACGGACACCCAGCCGACGACCGCGACGGTGGAGTACTTCGTGCGGGCGCGCGATGCGGCCGGCAACGTCTCGGCCGACAGCAACCACGTCACCCGGGTCGGGGAGAACCCGCCGGGCGGCACCAACGTGGCCGCGGGCAAGCCGATGGAGGAGTCCTCGCACGTCCACTCGTTCGTGGCAGCCAACGCCAACGACGGAAACCTCGCCACCTACTGGGAGTCGGCCGGCTTCCCGGCGACGCTGACCGTGAAGCTCGGCGCCAACGCGGACATCACCTCGGTGACGGTCAAGCTCAACCCCGACTCGGCGTGGGGGCGCGTACCCAGAACATCGAGGTCCTCGGCCGCGACCAGGGCGCGACCGCGTACACCTCGCTGAAGGCCGCCGCGACGTACAGCTTCAGCCCGTCCGGCAACCAGAACTCGGTGACGATCCCGGTCACCGGCCGTACGGCGGACGTGCAGCTGCGCTTCACCGCCAACAGCGGTGCGCCCGGTGGGCAGGTCGCCGAGGTGCAGGTCATCGGCACCATGGCGCCCAACCCCGACCTTGTCGTGAGTGCGGCCAGCTGGACCCCGGCCGCGCCGAACGAGACGAGTGCGATCACCCTCACGGCCACCGTCCGCAACGACGGCTCGGCGGCCTCCGGGCGACCTCGGTCAACTTCAACCTCGGCGGCGCGCTGGTCGGCAGCGCTCCGGTCGCAGGCCTCGCCGCGGGCGCCTCGGCGACCGTCACCTTCAACGCCGGCACCCGGCCGATGGGCAGCTACAGCTACACCGCCACGGTCGACCCGGCCAACCAGATCGTCGAGCAGAACAACGCCAACAACAGCTTCACCGCACCGTCGCCGCTGGTGGTGGCCCAGGCACCCGGTCCGGACCTCCAGGTCACCAACATCACCTCCAACCCGCCGAACCCGGCGGTCGGCGCCTCCGTCACGTTCACCGTGGCGGTCAACAACCGCGGCACCACCGCGAGTGGCGCGACCACGGTGACCCGGGTGGTGGTGGGCGGCACGACGCTCAACACCAACACCGCCTCGATCGCCGCCGGCGCGACGGTCAACGTGGCGATCACCGGCAGCTGGACCGCGACAAGCGGCGGCGCCACCATCACGGCCACCGCCGACGCGACGAACGTGGTCACCGAGACGAACGAGACCAACAACTCGCTCGCCCGGTCGATCGTGGTCGGGCGGGGCGCCGCGGTGCCGTACACCGAGTACGAGGCCGAGGCCGCCGACTACCAGGGCACGCTGCTGGTGGCCGACCCGCTGCGCACGTTCGGGCACACCAACTTCGCGACCGAGTCCTCGGGCGGCAGTCGGTGCGGCTGAACAGCACCGGGCAGTTCGTCGAGTTCACCTCGACGAACCAGGCGAACTCGATCGTGGTCCGCAACTCCATCCCGGACTCGCCGAGTGGCGGCGGCCAGGACGCCACGATCAGCCTCTACGTCAACGGCACCTTCGCCCAGAAGATCACGCTGTCGTCCCGCAACAGCTGGCTCTACGGCACGACGGACGACACCGAGTCGCTCTCGAACTCGCCGCAGGCCAACGCCCGCCGGCTCTTCGACGAGTCGAACCTGCTGCTCGGCCAGAGCTACCCGCCGGGTACCAAGTTCAAGCTCCAGCGGGACGCGAACGACGGCGCGCAGTTCTACATCATCGACCTGATCGACCTGGAGCAGGTGGCGCCGGCGCTGTCCCAGCCCGCTGGCTGCACGTCGATCACGCAGTACGGCGCGGTGGCGAATGACAACGTCGACGACAGCGCGGCGATCCAGCGGGCTGTGACCGACGACGAGAACGGTGTCATCAGCTGCGTGTGGATCCCGGCCGGCCAGTGGCGCCAGGAGCAGAAGATCCTCTCGCCGGACCCGACCCGGGGCCAGTACAACCAGAAGGGCATCCGGAACGCCGTCATCCGCGGCGCGGGCATGTGGCACACCAAGCTCTACACGAACACCGAGCCGCAGAACGTGCAGGGCAACATCAACCACCCGCACGAGGGCAACGTCGGGTTCGACATCGACGACAACACCCAGATCTCGGACCTGGCCATCTTCGGTATGACCACCAACCGGGCCAACCGCGGCCACGGGATCAACGGGCGGCTCGGCAAGAACACGCGGATCAGCAACGTGTGGATCGAGCACGTCAACGTCGGCGCCTGGGTCGGCCGCGACTACTCGGACACCCCCGCGTACTGGAACCCCGGCGACGGCATCGACTTCTCCGGGGTCCGGATCCGCAACACGTACGCCGACGGCGTCAACTTCGCCAACAGCACCCGGAACTCGCGGGTGTTCAACTCCTCGTTCCGCACCACCGGTGACGACTCGCTGGCGGTCTGGTCGAGCACCTATGTCCGCGACCAGGCGACGGACATCGGGCACGACAACCACTTCACCAACAACACGATCCAGCTTCCGTGGCGGGCGAACGGTATCGCCATCTACGGCGGCTACGGCAACACGGCCGAAAACAATCTGATCTACGACACGATGAACTACCCGGGCATCATGCTGGCTACCGACCACAGCCCGCAGCCGTTCTCCGGTACGACGCTGCTCGCCAACAACGGGCTCTACCGGTGCGGCGGCGTCTTCTGGGGCGAGCAGCAGGAGTTCGGCGCCATTACGATCTTCGCTCCGGGTCGGGACATTCCCGGGGTCGTCATCCGCGACAGCGACATCATTGATTCCACGTACGACGGCATCCAGTTCAAGGCGGGTGGCGGCAACGTACCCGGCGTGGTGATCACGAATGTGCGGATCGACAAGTCCAACAACGGCGCCGGCATCCTGGCGATGGGCAGCGCCCGCGGCAGCGCGACGCTGACCAACGTCACCATCACCAACTCGGGGACCGGAAACATCGTCATCGAGCCTGGTTCGCAGTTCCAGATCACCGGCGGCTAGCCGGCACGCGACGGTGGTGGCCCGGTCGGTTGACGGCCGGGCCACCGCTTATTCGTCTTCCTTCGGTTTCTTCTGATTCTTGGGCGCGTCGTCGTCCTCGTCGCCATTGTCGGAATCGCCCCCGCCCGACAGTGCGGGCGAGGGCTGATTGGCGGAAGGACCTGTGTGCGGAGGTGGTGAGGCCGGCCCCTTGCCGGGTGGGTGGAGCCTTGGCGCGCAGTAGGCCGGGATCCGATCCTCGCCGCCAGCCGCCGCGGAGAGCTCGCGCAGGTCCTGGGGCTTCATCGGCTTGTCCTTCCGGCGCCGGTCGTCCCAGGTACGGCAAAGCCTGTCCAACTTCGAGTTGCCCGGCTGCTCGGTCTGGGCACCGCGGGTCGGGTCAGCCGTACGGGTCGAGGTCGGGCCACTCGTGGCGCTGGGCCCCGCCTGAGCTGTCGTGGAGGGCGCCTCGCGGGGCCCAAGGCCCTCCTGCGCCGCTGGCCGCTCGACGCCCGGCAGGTAGCCGACCTCGGCCGCCACGGCCACACCGCCGACGAGTACCACCGCTGTGGCGGCCGCCGCCGCGAGCGGGCGGAGCACCCGCCAGCGCTGCTTCGCCGGTGCGGGTCGCCTGGCCCGGCCGGCCTCCTGGAAGGCGGCGAGGGCCTCCTCCAACCCGGCCAGCTCGTGTGGCCGCGGTGGCGCGGTGGCCGCGGCGAGCAGGCGGTCGAGCTCCGGGCGCGAGGGGTCGCGGCCGGTGGCGAGCAGCTGCTCCGCCTCGTCCGGCCTGATCTGGCGCCTGTGTGTCCCACGCATGGCGTTGGAAAATGCGTCCCAGAGCGGCACGGCGTTACACCCCCTCCGTGCGCGGTGACTGGAAGTCCAGCGACGGCCTCGACTCGGCCCGGCGGGCCTGGACGTCCGCGTTTTCGGCGAGCCGGCGCAGGCCACGCATCGCCGCGATCCGCACCGCGCCGGGACGCTTGCCCAGCACCTGGGCGGTCTGCGCGACGTCGAGCCCGGCCACCACCCGGAGCGTCACGGCCTCGGCCTGGTCCTTGGGCAGTGTGGCGATCACGGTGAGTGCCCAGTCGGTCTCGGACCGGTGGATCACCTCGTTCGCCACGTCCGGGTGGGCGCCGGGCAGCTCGCGCTCGGTCAGGTCGCGGGGCTCCTCCGGCCGGCGCCGGGCGCGTCGCCGCTCGTCGATCGCCCGGTTGCGGGCGATTGTGAAAAGCCACACCCGGAAACCCGCTGGCGTACCGGAGAAGTCACGTAGCGCCCGAGCCGTCTGTAGCCAGGTTTCGGATGCCACATCCTCGGCTGCGTCGCCTACGATCACCCGCAGGTAGCGCAGCAACGCCGGCTGCTGCGCCCGCCACAGGCTGGCGAAGGCCGCGGAGTCTCCCCGCACCGCGTCGGCGAGGGCGCCTGCGAGTTCCTCGTCGTCCAAAGCCTCGATTCCTGTCGCGCCGGTCCGGTCCGTCTTCATACCCCGTCGTCGAACCCCGCCGAGCCAGCACGTTACACCCGTCTTCCAGGGCGGTGAGCACCGTGTAGGAGGCGATCTTGAGTCGGGTACGCGCAAGGTGGCCGCCACGTCGTTACCCAAATCGGAGCCCTCAACGGGAAATGTGTACAGACGTCGGTACTCGCTACCGCTTCGCCCGCCGCCTCGGCCCGTTCGACCGGTCGCGCCGCCTGTACCGGGTCTGTTGGCATCGTCTTTTGGAAGCGCCTGGTGGGCACGTGGGAGGAATCCACAATGGGGGCACATTGGCCGGGGCGGCTATCGGCCGTGGTCGGAGCGGTGGCGCCCGCCCGACCGGCACGACGGCCGGCACCAACCCCGGCAGCGTGCCCACCATGGCGTTCGACCTTGCTCCCCGGCTGTCCGGCCGGGGGCGGTGGCGCGCCCCCCAACGCCCACCGTCTTCGGCTTGCACGCGCCGGGTACGCCCGTTTCGCCCCGCACGCCGGTCTCCGGTATGGCCGGCAGGGGCTAGATGGGCGAGGTCGCTCCTCTCGTGGCCCGCTCGCGGCGGGAGCCCCCTCTTCCGCCGCCGGCTCCTCCTCCCGGGAACAGCGACCAGGGTGACCGGTGGCGGGGCGTGCAGCCACGCCCCGCCACCGGCACCCGTCCGCGTTCAGTGCGGAAAAGTTCGATGAGTTTGTCCGTGCCAGTCGTCATAGTTCTCGGAAGGGTGTACACACCACACGGGGGCTGACGATGAGCGAGGGCACCGCCACGAGCGGGTCGCGATGGCTGCGAGGGCCGCTGCGCCCGTTCCGCCAGGGGCAGTACCGGTTGCTGGCCGGTTGGGTCACGATGTCGCTCTTCGCCGGCGGTATCTGGTTGATCGCACTGGTCTGGCAGGTCATCGCGCTCGGCGGCGGACCCACCGAGCTCTCGCTGGTCTCGGCCGCCGCGGCCGGTGGCATGGTGGCCACCACGCTGCTCGGCGGCGTACTGGCCGACCGGGTGCCGCAGCGCAGCATCCTGCTGGCGGTCGCCGTCGTACGCACGGTCATGGTCGCCGTGGTCGCCACGCTCGCGGTCGGTGACCTGCTCCAGCTCTGGCACCTGGCCGTGGTCGCCGGCGCTGTCGGCCTCGCCAACGGGTTCACCTACCCCGCGTACTCGGCGCTGCTGCCGTCGGTCCTGCCGCCGGAAGACCTGATGGCCGCCAACGGCGTCGAGGGCATGCTGCGGCCGACCATCATGCAGGCCGCCGGGCCGGCGCTGGCCAGCGCGCTGATCGCGGCCTCCTCGCCCGGTGCGGCGATCGTCGCGGTCGCGGTCGTGGAGGCGATCGGCGTGGCCTTCCTGCTGCTCGTCCGCCCGGTGCCGTTGCGTCGCGAAAAGTCGGCCGAGTCGGCCCACCCGGTCCGCGCCGCGGTGGTCGACCTCAAGGACGGCTTCGTGTACATGGTGCGCACCCCGTGGCTGCTGGCCACGCTGCTCTTCGCCTCGGTGCTGATCCTCCTGACCATGGGTCCGGTCGAGGTGCTGATCCCGTTCGTCATCAAGGACCGGGCCGGCGGCGGCCCTGGCGACCACGCGATCGTCATGGCGGCGTACGGCATCGGCGGTGCGATCGGGTCGCTCGGCATGGCGACGTTCAAGATGCCCCGCCGCTACCTCACGGTCATGAACCTCTTCTGGGGCATCGGCTGCCTGCCGCTCGTCCTGATCGGCCTGATCGCCAACGTGTGGGTGATCGCCGCGGCCGTCTTCGTGGTCGGCCTCTGCTTCTCGGCGCCGATGGTCATCTGGGGTACGTTGCTCCAGCGCCGAGTGCCGTCGCACATGCTGGGCCGGGTCTCCAGCCTCGACTTCTTCGTCTCGCTCGTCTTCATGCCGGTGTCGATGGCGGTCGCCGGCCCGGTGAGCGCCGGCATCGGACTGGGCGTGACGTTCGCGGTCGCCGGCTTGGTGCCCACGGCCTTCGCGGTCCTGGCGATCGTGCTGGCCCGGATGCCCAAGGACGAGCTGGCCAACCCGCTCGACGTCCCGCCCGCGGACACCGAGGCCGAGTCGGCCAAGGACCTGGCTGCGGTCGCGCCTTAGCGCCGCCTACTCAGGCGTCCTCGACGACGAGCGCGTCTAGCCGTGCCACCTCGCCGGGCGAGAGCCGCAGCGCGCCGGCCGCGATGTTTTCGACGAGGTGGTCGGGGTCGCCGGTGCCGGGGATGGCCAGCACGTGCGGGCCCTGGTGCAGCGTCCAGGCCAGTCGCACCTGGTGCGGGGTCACGCCGTGGGCGCGGGCGACCTCCCGTACCGCCTCGTCGTGGTCGGTGCCGGCACCGCCCTCGCGCCGCGCGCCGGCGATCGCGAAGTACGGTACGAACGCGATGCCCCGCTCACCGCACGCCTCTAGCAGCGCGTCGTTCGCACGGCCGTTGTCGAGGGCGTAGCTGTTTTGCACGCACGCCACGGGCGCGATCGCCGCCGCCTCGTCGACGTGGTCGAGGCGCACGTTGGACAGGCCCAAGTGGCGGATCAGGCCGGCGTCGCGCAGCTCGGCGAGCGCGCCGAAGCGCTCCGCCACCGAGTCGCTGCCGGGCCGCTTCAGGATCCGCAGGTTGACCACGTCGAGGTGGTCGCGGCCGAGCCGGCGCAGATTCTCCTCGACCTGTGCGCGCAGCGCGGCCGGTGTCTTGGCCTGCAGGAAGGCGCCGGTCACCGGGTCGTAGCCGGGCCCGACCTTCGTCGCGATGACGAGATCATTCGGGTACGGCGACAGCGCCTCCCGGATCAGCTCCGTGGCGTACCTGGTGGGGCCGCTGCCCACGTCGAGTGGGCCGCCGGGAGAGAAATAGAAAGCGGCGGTGTCGATGTGGTTGACGCCGAGCTCGACCGCCCGCCGCAGCACAGTGATGGCGAGGTCGCGGTCAGGGCTGGCGGTGATGTGCATCGATCCGAAGCCCATCCGGTGGATGGTGCGACCGGCGAGCGTCCAGGTCCCGGCAGCGGCGGCGGTTACGGGCGGAGGGGGCACGCGGCGAAGGTACTCCACAGATTGAGCGGTGTCAGGGCCGCGGCGCGACGGCCCTGACACCTCGCCGTCGTGAGGGCTCGGCGGCGGGTGAGGGCGGTTCAGTCGGTGCGGCGTCCGTTGCCTGGTGAGGTCAGCGGCCGCACGGTGCTGTCACGTCCGTGGCTGAGCAGATAGCCTTCCACGAACCCGGCGTTGTGATCGTTGGTACGGTCGTCGATTTCCGACAGCCGGCTTACGAGGAAGTCGGTCAGCGCACTCAGCCGTTCCTGGGTGCGGCAGTGGAATTCGGCCTGTACCGCGACGATGATCGACACCGCCGCCATCGCGAGGGTGAACAGGTTGACGATGGCCGGGACCTGGCCGCCGGTCAGGACTCCGACCAGGATGTTGACGGTTAGGCACTGGGTGATCGCGATGGCCGCCGACACCAGCGCCGCGCGTTTCAGGGTCATAGGCAGGACCCCTCCCTTTGTCCCGCAGGGCCGCGTCCGGCGCCTCGCCGCCGACTACAGGTCCCACGCAGTACGAGAGAGGACGATAACCCAGGAAGTCGCGTCTCCTGTAGAGAGCCATTGACATCAACAGATCATTCTTTCGTCATCTGCAAAAGCGACACTCAACTCAGGAAAGTGTAATGTCGTCGGCATGGTAATTGGCTTGGCCGTACCAACCGTGCAAATAGACGGCAACCGAAGTAGTCGACGGCCCGGTAGTGAACGTCACGGCCAATGGCGAGTAGGCGCCACCCGTGTTCGGCGTCCATGCGCTGACGTCAGAAGTGCCTGTACCAATGGTGCCGAGGTACACATAGGATCCCCGGACGTACGCTTGCAAACGGTATGTCGTGTTCGGCCGTACGGCCACCACCTGCTGGCAGCGGGCGTTGTCGGAGGAGGTGACGGCGCCGGCGAGTGCCCGCGAGCCGGTGCGCACGGGTGCGGTGACGATCGAGCAGCCCGTGCCGGTCCACGGGGCCAGTGAGCCGCTTTCGAAACCGCCGTTTACCAGCCCGCTAGCTGGCGGCACGGTCGTGGGTGGCGCGCTTGTCGGCGGCGTACTTGTCGGAGGCGCGGTCGTGGCCGGAGTGGTCGGGGGAATTGTCGCCCACGGCACCTGAGGCGAGCGGTAGAAATCGATTCCCAATGCGGTCCACCGTGGGCCCTGTGCGCCAAGCCGCAGACGGAAGCTGTCCCAGTTGTGAGTGGACCATGGCGACCAGCCGAGCTCGGCGATCGCCGGCAGCCGCGGGAATGCCATGAACTCGATGTGATCCGCCGTGACGATGGTCTCGGTCCACATTGGCGCCTCCACGCCGAGCACCGCCGACGCGGGTACGCCCGAGAGGTAGGCGCCGGGATCCCAGCCGTACGCGGTCTGTACCTCCACGAAGCCGGCCCAGGAAAGGCCGATCGGCGTCGACGAGTTGTACTTCATGTCGAGGTACGCGCGGTTGGCCGGTGACATGACCACCTTGGCGCCCCGGGATACGGCGGTGTTGACCAAGGCGTCCGAGGTGCTGAGGCCCCAGTACTGCACGATCCGGTTGGCCGAGTGCTGTACCGCGCTCGCACCGATCTGGTGCCACCCCATGACAGCCTTGCCGCGAGACGTGACCATCGGCTGTACCCGGTTGACGAACGTGGCGTACTGGTCGGCCGGCGTCGCGCTCGCCTCGTCGCCGCCGATGTGCAGGAACGGTCCCGGCGTCAGCGCGGCGAGCTCGCCGAGCACCTGGTTCACGAAGGTGTACGTGACCTCCTTGGTCGTGCACAGCGAGCTGAAGCCGACGTTGGTGCCGGTGTAGAGCGGCGGGGCGACGCCGTTGCAGTTCAGCTCCGCGTACGAGGAGAGCGCCGCGTTTGTGTGTCCCGGCATGTCGATCTCCGGCACGACCGTGATGTACCGGCTCGCCGCGTGCGCCACGATCTCCTGGAACTGCGCCTTCGTGTAGTACCCACCGGGCCCGCCGCCCACCTGCGTGCTGCCGCCGTGCGTGGCCAGCCGCGGCCAGCTGTCGATGGCGATCCGCCAGCCCTGGTCGTCGGAGAGGTGTAGATGCAGGTAGTTGATTTTGTAGAGCGCGATCTGGTCGAGGTACTGCTTCACCGTGGCGACCGGGTGGAAGTGGCGGGCCACGTCGAGCATCGCGCCCCGGTATCCGAAGCGGGGGTGGTCGACGATGCGGCCGCCGGGCAGCGTCCACGGGCCGGGCTGCACGGTCGCGCTCTCCACCGATGCCGGCAGGAGCTGGCGCAGCGTCTGTACACCGTGGAAGAGGCCGGCCGCGCTCTGCGCGCGGATCACGACGGCGGCCGCGGTGACGTCGAGCTGGTAGCCCTCCGTGCCCACGGCGGCGTCGGCGCCGGACAGCAGAAGCGAGATGCCGCTGCCCGGCGGGCTTGTACCGGCGGTCGCGACCGGCAGCGCGTACCCGGTGGACCGGCGCAGCAGCGTGGCCAGGTAACCCGCGACGTCGGTGGCGCCGGACGCGGCGTGGATGGTGGCCGAGGAGGGGAGCGTGTACGTCACGCCGGAGGCCGGCTGGACGGTGGCCGGCGCGGGCACGACGTCCGACAGGGTGGCCGCGGCGGCGGGGGTGGCGGAGGTGACGGCGACGACGAGGGCGGCTGAGGCGCCCACGAGCGTCGCGGCGATGGCCGTTGCGAAACGAGATCTCATGCTGGCCTCCGGGGGCGAGGGCCGAATTAGATAACTTTATTAACTGTGGGCACGTTCATCAATAGAGTCGTCCTTAAGTACGGTCCGCCGGTCGGCCCTTGGATCGGTGCGGCCGCGGCCCATGTACCGATGAAGTCGCGCCCGGCGTTCGCCACCATCGATGTCATGAAGGCGATCGTGCAGGACAAGTACGGCTCTCCCGACGACCTCGCGCTGCGTGAGGTGGACAAACCGGCACCCGCTGACGGCGAGGTACTGGTCCGTGTACACGCGGCGTCGATCAACGCGCGCGACTGGCACATCATGCGCGGCGACCCCTACCTCGCCCGGCTGGCGATGCGCTCGGTATTCGGCCCCAGTGGACCCAAGCGACAGATCCGGGGCAGCGATGTCGCGGGTCGGGTGGAGGCGGTCGGCCGGGGGTGACCAGGTTCCGCCCCGGCGACGAGGTGTACGGCGACGTGTGCGACATGGACGGTGCGTTCGCGGAGTACGTCTGCGTGCCGGACCGCCAGATGGAGCACAAGCCGACCAATCTGACATTCGAGCAGGCGGCCGCGGTACCGATGGCCGGCTGCACCGCGCTCCTCGGGCTCCGCGAGGTCGGGCGGGTCACGGCGGGCCAGCAGGTGCTGATCAACGGCGCTTCCGGCGGTGTGGGTACGTTCGCGGTGCAGATCGCCAAGGCGTTCGGCGCGAAGGTGACCGCCGTGTGCAGCACGCGCAACATCGAGCTCGTACGGTCGCTCGGTGCCGACCGCGTGCTCGACTACACGCGGGAGGACTTCGCCCGCGACGGGCAGCGGTACGACATGGTCTTCGACCTTGTCGCCAACCGCTCGCTGGCCGACCTCCGGCGGGCGCTGACCCCGTCTGGCGTGGTGGTGCTGTCTGGTGGCGGGGTGTCGCGCAACGGCCGGCCGCACGTGACCGGCCCGATGGGCCTGACGATCAAGGCGCAGGTCGCATCGCGTTTCGTCCGCCACAGGCTTGTCACGCTGAGCGGCATGTCGCCAACCGCGGAACTGCTCGCCGACCTGCGCGAGCTCATCGAGTCGGGCCAGGTCCTCCCGGCCATCGACCGGACTTTTCCGCTCGCCCAAGTCCCCGAGGCGATCCGGTATCTCGAGGTCGAGCACGCCCGAGCGAAGGTCGTCATTACCGTCTGAGCTGGCCTTACGGTTTTCTGTCGCCGGCCCGTACGAAAATCGGCACCCGTACGGGCATGGCGCTCCGTCGATTCAAGCGGTAGAAACATCAGCGTCCCCTTCTTCCACGACGTGAATGAAGTGGGGCATAGCGGGAGAGCGCTCTCCTCGTGTGGGGAGCCTGTGCCCAAAATGCCCCAGTCCACCGGACGCTGCCCACGCAGCGGAGAGGACGCACCGCATGGCAAGGCTTTTGAAACGAGCGGCGACGCTCGGCCTCGTACTGGCGACGGTCACCGCCGCGAGCGGTACCGCCGCCGTCGCCGCACCGCACTCAGCCACCCCAGCGTCGATCCTCGGGCCGAACGTCACGATCTTCGACCCGAGCACTCCGGTAAGCGAGATCCAGGCGAAGCTCGACGCCACGCACGCCGCCCAGGTCAACGCCGAGATGGGCACGAACAGGTACACGTTCCTGTTCAAGCCCGGCACGTACGGCACGGCCGAGCAGCCCCTGCAAATCAAGGTCGGCTACTACACCGAGATCGCTGGCCTCGGCGCCTCGCCCACCGACGTCGTGATCAACGGCAAGGTCGAGGTCTACAACCGCTGCCTGGAGAACGGCGGCACGAGCAACTGCCTCGCGCTGGTCAACTTCTGGCGGACTCTCTCCAACCTCTCGCTCAACATCAACGCGCTGGGCCAGGACGGCTGCCGGGCGTCGGCGAACTTCTGGGCCGTATCCCAGGCGGTTTCGCTGCGCCGCATGAACATCGGCGGCGGCAACCTGTCCCTGATGGACTACTGCACGGCTGGCCCGCAGTACGCCAGCGGCGGCTTCATCGCGGACTCCCGCCTGCCAGCCACCACGAACGGCTCGCAGCAGCAGTGGCTGACCCGCAACAGCGAGATCGCCGGCTGGTCCAACGGCGTGTGGAACCAGGTCTTCGCGGGCGTCACCGGCGCACCGGACGACTCGGCGTTCCCGACCCCGCCGTACACCACGATCGAGACCACGCCGTTGAGCCGGGAGAAGCCGTTCCTCTTCGTCGACTCGAAGGGCAAGTACCAGGTCCGGGTGCCGTCCGCGCACCGGAACACCAGCGGCGTGACGTGGGCGAACGGGCTCACGCCGGGCCGTACGATCCCGCTCTCCGACTTCTACGTCGCGAAGCCGGGTGACTCGGTACTGAAGATCAACCTGGCGCTGGCGCTCGGCAAGCACCTGCTGCTCACCCCGGGCGTGTACGACATCGCGCGGAGCATCGAGGTCTGGCGCCCCAACACCGTCGTCCTCGGCCTCGGCCACGCCACGCTGACCGCGGTCAACGGCTCGATCCCGCTGGACGTCGCCGACGTGCCCGGTGTGATCGTCGCCGGTGTCACGATCGACGCGGGGCTCAAGGAGTCGCCGGTGCTGCTGCGGGTCGGCCAGAAGCACGGCTTCGGGCTCAGCTCGCCGAGCAACCCGACCACGCTCAACGACGTGTACTTCCGGGTCGGTGGCCCGCACGTCGGCAAGACGAACATCGCGCTGGAGGTCAACAGCGACAACGTGCTCATCGACCACACCTGGGTGTGGCGTGGTGACCACGGCGTCGAGGGCTTTACCGACACCGAGCGGTGGAACACCAACACCGGCCGGTACGGCGCGATCATCAACGGCGACAACGTCACCGCCACGGGCCTCTTCGTCGAGCACTTCCAGCGGTACAACACCGTGTGGAACGGCGAGCGCGGCACCGTGATCCTGTACCAGAACGAGCTGCCGTACGACCCGCCGACGCAGGCCGATTGGATGAACGGCGATGTCGAGGGGTACGCCGGTTACAAGGTCGGCGACAAGGTGAAGACCCACACGCTGTACGGCGCGGGTGTCTACGTCTTCAACCAGAACAACCCGTCCATCCACACCGAGAACGGCTTCGAGGTGCCGGAGCGGCCGGGCGTCAAGCTGCACAACATCATGACCGTCAACCTGAGCGCCGGCACGATCGACCACGTCGTCAACGGCGTGGGCGCGGCGGCCGACACCACAAGGATCGGCGCACCCGTGTACATCGCGGAGTACCCGATCCCGTAACAGCGCCACCAGAGCGGGCCGGAGCCATCGGGGCTCCGGCCCGCTCACCGTTCGGGGCGGATGGTGACCTCACTGCCGAGCGGGACGAAGCCGACGGCGAGGAACGCGCGCAGTGAGCGGGCGTTGCCCGGTGCCACCCCAGCGAACACAGGCTCGCCCTCCGGCACCAGGCCGAGAGCGTCGCGGAGGAGGCTCCGGCCCCAGCCGCGGCCCTGGCCCGCCGGCGCCGCCTCGATGCCAAGCTCGGTACGGCCGGCCAGCCCCGCCGCGAGCGTGACGAGCCCGCGCTCGTCCCCGTACACCCGGACGTCGCGGCGCAGGCTCTTGGCGTGCTGGACGCGCGGATGGCTCTCGGCGTCCAAGCGTGCTGGCAGGCCGGGACCGCCGGTACCGCGCCCGACGAGCGTGACGTCGATGGCGTCGATCCAGCCGGTCGGGCCGGCCAGCCAGCGGAGGAAGTCTGGGGCGACCGAGCCGCCGAATCCGTCCGCCCCTCGGGTAAGTACCTCCTGCGCCGGGTGCGCGGTGGCCACCAGCGCGTGGCCGGTGAACGCGACCGAGCAGGCCAGCCCGCCGGGGAGCGGCGGGAGCACGGTGCAGCCGCCATCGACGAGTGGGAACCGGCCCTCGGCTGCCGCGAGAAGGTAGGTCAACAGCGGATGTACGGTTCTTGCGTCATCGGCACGACTTTTTTCGTCATCCAATCGGCTCTTGTCTCCCTCCGCGTCGGGATTTAACGTCATCGCAACACTCCCGAACTCAGAAGAATCGAGCCCGTGCTGATGACCTACAGACGCAAGCGCAGTGCCTTGGTCGGTTCGCTGGTGTTGACATTGTCCGCGGCAGCGACCGCAGGCGGGGCCGCTCCCGCCTCGGCAGGCGGCCGCTCCGCCCCGGCCCCGGTCGTGACCCGGGCCGCCCTTGCCCCAGCCCTCGTCGCCGGCCGTGGCGCCAGCGTCGACTTTCTGGAGCAGGAGGCCGAGAACGCCACGACCAACGGTGCGATCATCGGCCCCGACCGTGCCGCGTACTCACTGCCGGCCGAGGCGTCCGGCCGCAAGGCGGTGAAGCTGGCCCCCGGCCAGTACGTGGAGTTCACGTTGCCCGCCACGGCAAACGCCATCAACGTGCGCTACAGCATCCCCGACGCGCCCAACGGGGGTGGCATCACCGCGCCGCTCGACGTCACGGTCAACGGCAAGAGCAAGAAGACCATGACGCTCACGTCGCAGTACGCGTGGCTGTACAACCAGTACCAGTTCACGAACGACCCCAACGCGGACCTGCTGCACCCGGACTGGTGGATCACCGAGTGCGCCTGCGTGCCGGCGGAGACCACGCCCCGGCCCACGATCAGCAAGCCGTTCCGCCCGATGCACTTCTACGACGAGCAGCGGCTGCTGCTCGGCAAGACGTACCGGGCCGGCGACCGGGTGCGGCTGACCGCGCCGGCCGGCACCAACGCCGCCTGGACCGTCATCGACCTGCTCGACTCGCAGCTCGTCGGCCCGCCGCACGTCCGGCTCATCGCGGCGAACGTGCTGGCCTTCGGCGCTGACCCGACCGGCCGCCGCGAGTCGTCCGACGCCTTCGACCGGGCGATCGCGTTCGCCAAGCGGGCCAAGCTCAAGGTCTACATCCCGCCGGGCACGTACCAGGTCAACCGCCACATCATCGTCGACGACGTGACGATCGAGGGCGCGGGCAGCTGGCACACGATCATCAAGGGCAAGGAGGTCGCGCTCCCCGAGCCGGCGCCGGACCTCTCGGTGCACACGGGCGTGGGCTTCTACGGCAAGTACGCCAAGGACGGTGGCAGCAGCAACGTGCACCTGTCCGGCTTCACGATCGAGGGTGACGTCCGCGAGCGGATCGACACCGACCAGGTCAACGGCATCGGCGGCGCGTTGAGCAACTCCACGATCGACGGTCTCTACATCCGCCACACCAAGGTCGGCATGTGGTTCGACGGGCCGATGACGAACACGCGGATCACCAACAACGTGATCGTCGACCAGATCGCCGACGCGCTCAACTTCCACACCGGCGTCACCAACTCGGTGGTGTCCAACAACTTCATCCGCAACACCGGCGACGACGGCCTGGCGATGTGGGCCGAGAAGACGACGAACGCGAACAACACGTTCGACCACAACACCGTGCAGACGCCCACACTGGCGAACGGCATTGCCATCTACGGCGGTACGGACATCACGGTATCGAACAACCTCGTCGCCGACCCGATCCGCGAGGGCAGCGGCATCCACGTCGGCTCGCGCTTCGGCGCCGAGCCGTTTGCCGGGAAGCTCTCGATCACCAACAACACGGTGGTACGGGCCGGCACGTTCGAGCTGAACTGGAACATCGGCCTCGGCGCGATCTGGTTCTACGCGCTGGACAAGAGCATCGCGGCCGACATCCAGGTGACCGGCGACCACTACCTCGACAGCACGTACAACGCGGTCATGCTGGTGAGCGACTGGCCCGTGAAGGACCTGTACTCGATCACGGGCGTGAAGTTCAAGAACATCAGGGTCGACGGCACGGGTACATCCGTGGTGAGCGCCCGGGTCGCGGGCGGCGCCTCCTTCGAGAACGTGGACGCCCGCAACGTCGGCGCGGTCGGCATCAACAACTGCGGCTCGTTCCACTTCACCCCGGCCGGCTCCGAGTTCGGGGTTACCGACCTCGGCGGCAACGACGGCGGCGGCGTCACCGGGCCGTGGTTCGCCCCGTGGATGCTGCCCAACACCATCACCTGCGACGACCGCCCACCGGTCGTGCCGCCGGCACCACCGTCCCCCTGGTGACGCGCGGCTAGCGCGAAGGGGGCCGTGCTCATGGCACCGCACGGCCCCTTCGTACGTCAGGCTCCCGGAACCCATCAGTGCTCGGGCGGTACCGTGTTCCGCACCACCCCGCCAGTTCATCGGAGCCCCCATGTCCGAGCTGCCGCCGTATCCCCGTGAGCCCATGCCGCCCGGGCCTGAGGGACAGCCGCACCCGGAGCCGTACACCGGGCCCTGGGTCGCGCCGCAGCAGCCGTGGGACCGCCGCCCGGGGGTCCGCCGTGGGGACCGCCACCTGGGGGTCTGCCGTGGGGGCTGCCGCCCGGCGGCCCGCCTGATCCGCTGATCAGCCCGGACTTCGGCGGCTGGTGGCAGCGTGGCTTCTCGATCGCCAAACGGGCCTGGCGGCAGATCCTCGTGCTTCAGGCGATCGTGGGTGTGCTCACCTTCACGGTCGAGACCTTGGCGGCGGCGTGGCAGTCGTTCGCCACCCGGGACATGGACCGCGCCGTCGCGACGGGCCGCGATCCGGACTTCGCCGTGTTCTTCGCCGGGACCGGCCTAGTGCTCGTCGCTGCGGTGGTCACCATGATCGTGACGATGGTCGCCACCCTCGCCGCCGTGCGTATCGTCATCGAGGCCGCGTGCGGCCTTCAGCCGGACCTCCGCGCGGCGCTGAGCGGCTCGATCGGCCGGCTGTTGCCGTTGTTCGGCTGGGGGATCCTCTCCGGCATCCTCATCTTGGCCGGCATCTGCGCCTGCCTCGTACCCGGGTTCTATTTCCTCGCGGTCACGCTCGTGCTGGCACCTGTGGTAGCGCTGGAGCGCGGAAACGCCATCGGCCGCTGCTTCAAGCTCTTCCACGGCAACTTCGGCGCATCGCTCGCCCGTACCGCCACGATCCTCGGGATCGTCCTCGGCGCGGGGCTCGTGGGTGGCTCCATCGGGGCGATCGCCAGCCTCGCCGCCCCGGCGGAGACCGCCTCCACCGGCGCCCTCATCGCGGCGGCGGCGGTGAGCTCCGCGGTCGGGGTCGTGATCAGTGGCGGGTTGCGGATCTTCCTCGACCCGCTGACCGTCGCGGCGTACGCGGATATGCGCGCCCGGGTCGAGCCACTCTCCACGGCCGTGCTGGCGCACGAGGCCGGCATCCGATAGGGCCCGCGTTGGGTGCGGCTAAGCGTGCGGGCCCGGCCAGAGCCGGACCCGCACATCACCTATGCCGTCAGACCATCGCCCGCTGCGGGGCCTTCGCGAACTGGTCCACCATCGTGGCGCAGAACGCCGGCACGTCGGCCGGGTTCCGGCTCGTGATGAACTGCTCGTCCACCACGACCTGTTCGTCCATCACGACCGCCCCGGCCCGCCGCAGGTCACTGCGGAGGCTAGGAAACGAGGTCATCCGGCGGCCGCTCACGACGTCTGCCTCCAGCAGCGTCCACGGGCCGTGGCAGATAGCCGCGACCGGCCGGTCGGTGGCTACGAACGCCCGGACGAAGCTCACCGCGTCCTGGTTCGTACGTAGCCGGTCGGGGTTGACGGCGCCACCCGGCAGCAGCAGTCCGTCGTAATCCTCGACCGCGGCGTCGCGGACCTCCTTGTCCACCGGGAACGTGCCCGCGGGGACCAGGTCAGACTGCCGGGCCTGGATCTCCCCAGGGTGGATGGAGAGCAGCTCGGTCTGCGCACCGGCGCCATGCAGGGCCCCGCGCGGCTGCTCCAGCTCTATCCGCTCCACACCGTCGGTGGCGAGGATGGCGATCTTCTTGCCTTGCAGGTCGGACACGAAAACCTCCAATTCTCCGCTCATACGTGGCTTCCCGCAGGCGTTCGACGGAAACCGCCGGCTCCCGAGTCGTCGGCGATTCACCCATCCCGGGCGAGCCGGCGTGCCTCAGTAGGCCAGTAGGTCCACGGTGGCGGCGTGCAGGCGGTCTTGCGTCGCCGGCTCGGTGGCCTCTGGGTTGGGTGGGGCCGGACGGCGCTCGTCGTAGTAGGTGCCGTTGTCGTCGCGGAGCGAGGCGACGTGCGCGATGTTCGCCGCCGCATGCTCGGGTCGGTCGCCGCCGACCGCGAACATCGCGTGCAGCAGGCGGGTCGCGATGATGCCGGGGTGCTGGCTGACGACGTCGATGGCCGGGTTTGGGCGGTGCGTGGCAAGCCAGCAGGAGTACGTGACGAGCGCGAGCTTCGAGTGCGCGTACGCGGTCGACGGCGAGTACCCATGGCGGGCCAGCGTGAGGTCGTCGAGGTGCAGCGTCGCGGAGAGGTGCGTGGCCGAGGCGATGTTGAGGATGCGGCCGTCGGTGATCAGATCGAGCAGCCCGCTCGTGAGGACGACCGGCGCCAGGTAGTTGGTCTGGAACGTGATCTCGTAGCCGGTGTCGGTGACCGTACGCGTGGGCGGACCCGGCCGCGCGGCGTTGTTGATGAGCAGGTCGACCCGGTCGGTCACGCCGCGGATGTCCGAGACAAGCCGCTCCGCCTCGACAAGCTCGCTGAAGTCGGCCGCGAAGTACGACAGCGTGGCCTCGGACGGCAGCGCGGCACGCACCGCCCCCAGCAGCTCGCCGACCTGCGCCTCCGGCTCGAGGCCGTGCAGGATGAGGTGGCTGGCGCGGCCGGTGAGCGCGAGCGCGGTGGCCCGGCCGATGCCGGTCGTAGCGCCGGTCAAGATGATCGTGCTGGGCACGCCCAAGTCTCGCACCCGACCGGGAGGCTGCGTAGCTTTTCGGGGGCGCGGCCTGCCCTCCTGCGCCCTCCCGATAATCGCCAAGCATTTACCGTGCCTTCGCCTTGGCGCGCTGTCCGCCGAGGTTGACTGCTGTCTATGCTCTCGTCATAAACGTACGTGAATCCGTCTCATGTATGGAGTGGCGATGCGAATCCACTGGAAGGCACCGCTTGTACCAGGGCCTGCCTCCTGGATCATCGACGGGCTGCGGCGGGCCCAGACGACGACCGGCGGCACCGGACGAAAGGCCACATACAACACCGGTATGCGACCTTCCGCCCGGCACCCCCGGACGCCGTCTGGACCTCGCCTCGCTCCACCGAGATCCAGGAGGCAGGCCCTGGGTCCGCTGCTGGCCGGCGTCCTGCTGGTCGGCACGCCCGCCTCGGCCGCGGCGGACAACTGGGTAAACGTCGGCTCCGACCGAGCCGACCCGCTCACTGAGAGCCAGGGACTCACCTCCGTCGAGGTTCCGGCAGGGCAGCCCAACCGGTACACCGGAATCGGCACCATCCCGAGCAGCGTCTCCCGTCGCGGCTGGAACCACGTCGGCGACCCGGATGCGCTCAACGGCTACTACATCGAGCCGTACCAGCGCGACTCCGGCGGCGCCAAGATGTTCCGGGTACAGGCGCCGGGCGGGGCGTGGTCGGAGTACGTGCACACGCTTGACTCGGGCGAGGCACTCAACAACTCGTTCGTCGCCATCTCGCCGGACGGCCAGTGGATGGTCTCCGGTGAGTGGGGCACGATGAGCCGGCTGCTGGTCTTCCCCGCACCGGGGCTCAACCCGGCCACGTCGCCCTCGGCAAACCTGCCGTACGCGTTCGCGATCCGCCTCGACCGCCCGGTGCGCGACGTACAGGGGTGCGACTTCACCGGCGCCACCCGCCTGCTGTGCTCCTCGGACGACCCGGCCGGCACCCTCTTCGGCATCACCAAGCCGCTGCTCCAGGTCGACCTCGCCGCCGCGCTGTCCGGTGTGGACGTTACCGGCACGGTCACCGCGCTGCGCCAGCTCCCGTTGCAAAGCGGGTGCGGCGGCACCTTCGAGGTACAGGGCATCGACTACGACCGCCGCGACGGCACGCTCCGGGTGATCGTCATGTCGCCGAGCATCTGCATTCTCTTCGACAGCAAGACCTGGCGCTTCCGGATCGGCCAGCAACTCTGACCCCTCTAGCGACCTTCGGAATCGGCGCCATTGTGTCTATCCACAATGGTGGCTTGCAGGATCCAGATTTGAGCGTTGTGCGAGGCTGCGCGGAGCGTCGGTTTGGGTGCTTTAGCTGGTTTGTCCGCACGCCGGTCGGGGCGCGCCAGCGATCGTGGTATTTAGCTGTCGCTATAGACGCAGCTAAATACCACGATCTGCTGGATAGTGTCCGGGTGCGGCACCGGTCGTGCAGCTACCGGAAGGGCAGGCCTTGATCGGTGGGTGCGCTGGCCGTCCGTGGCGAATAATTGCCCCTCCAGGGGCAATTCCTCGCCACAATCGCAACCCAACACAACGCCGCACGCGTCGATCAAGGAAATCCGCCGCCATAGGCCATGATCGGCGCCTTTGTGCGGAGGTCCGATCCCGTCAGCACGCCCCAGGCCGACCGCGACCTCAGTCCCCCATGGACGGTCGACCGCGCGGGCAGGGCCGTGCCGCCATTTGCGGCCGTAGGCCGAATGGGGTGGGCTTGTGGGCGCGGAGGGTGAGGCTGCGGGAGCAGCGGTCTGGACCACCGCGGACGTCGCGGTAGCCCAATTCTTCGTCTAAAGGCTTTGCTAAAGCATGCCGGGCGGAGTCGAGCCGCGTTGGACGATTTCTGTGGGGAGGATGACGCGGCGGGTGGGTAGCGGCTCGCCGCTGATCATTGCGAAGAGCATCTTTGCCGCGGAGTGGCCGGTGTCGTGTAGTGGCATGCGTACGGTCGTCAGCGGTGGCGTCGTGTGCGTGGCGAACGAGCGGTCGTCGAAGCCGCTGACCGCCAGGTCATCGGGCACCTTGAGGCCGGCGCGGCGGGCGGCGTCGAGCACGCCGGCCGCGATCGTGTCCGACGCGCAGACGATTCCGGTGGGCGAGGGGTCGCCGGCCAGCACCTCGTCCGCTGCCGCCGCTGCGGCGATCGTGTCGAATGCGACGGACACCTCGCGGGCCGAACTTACCTGGTCGCCCGCCTCCTTGACCGCGGCCCAGAAGCCGGCCGAGCGGAGCTTGCACGCCGACACGCGGGGTGGGCCGTTGAGCAGCACCAGGTCCGTACGCCCGGCGGCCAGCATGCCGCGGGTCAGCTCGCGCGCGGCGGCGTCGTGCGTGCAGTCCACCCAGCCGACCCCGCTGACCGAGCTGCGGTGTCCTATCAGGACGGTCGGTGCGCCGATACCGGTGAGCCGCTTGATGAGCGGGTCCTGCGGGCCGGCGGCGGGCAGCACGACGCCGTCCACGCGGCGGCGCTTGACCGTGTCGAGTACGTGCCCGACCTTCGCCGTCGAGCTCGTGAGCAGCAGGAGGTCGAAGCCGGAGTGCTCGGCCGCGTCCCCGAGCGCGCCGAGCAGCGCCGGGTAGACGGGGTGCATGACGACCTCTGACGCGTGCAGCGGGAAGACCACCGCGATCGTGTCGCTGCGCCCGGTCGAGAGCTGCCGCGCGGTTGGGTCGACCTTGAAGCCCTGCTCGTCGATGATGCGGGCGATCCGCTGCCGGGTCTCCTCGCCAACGCCAGCCTGACCGTTCATCGCACGGGACACCGTGCCCGCCGAGACGCCGGCGATCGCGGCGATGTCGCGGATCGTCAGCTTCCTGGGGGCGTTCACGTCTGTCCTCCTCCGTCCGTTACGCAACCGGTTGTCCCTTCCGTGCGGTGACGCTATCAGTCTCGGGTCGGAAACTTCCGCGAAACCTCTTGTGCTCCGGCCGCGGCAGGGATCATGCTAACGCAACCGGTTTACGCAACCGGTTGCGTACGGACCTCCGAGAGGGAACGAAAGCATGGCTGACCTGGGCATCGGCATCGTGGGGCTGCATAACCACTACCACGCCTACCCGTTCGCGGACTACCTCCGTAGGGGATGGATGGGCTGCGGTTGGTTGGCGTCGCCGACGAGCGGACCGACCTGGCGAAGGAGTTCGCGGCCGCGTACTGCGACGGCTCATGGACCTCCGACTATGGCGAGCTGATCCGCCGCGACGACGTTGACGCGGTAATCATCACCTCGTACACCTCGGCGCACGCCGACCACGTGGAGATGGCCGCCGAGGCCGGCAAGCCGGTGCTGCTGGACAAGCCGATCGCGACCACGATGGCCGACGCCCGGCGGATCGCGGCGGCCGGCGAGCGGGTGAAGGTGATGATGGCCTACCTGCTGCGCTACCTGCCGGTCTACCGCCAGGCCCAGGAGGCCGTACGTGCAGGCGCGGTCGGCGACCTGACCTCCGGCTTCTACTCGATCCGCTTCCCAGTCGGCGCGATCACCGACTCCCCGCACACCTCCGAGCAGGGCTGGTACGCCGACCCGGTGCGCGGCGGTGGCGGTGGCTTCCTCGACCACGGCGTGCACTTCACCGACTTCTTCCGCTGGTTCTTCGGCGCCGAGGCGGTCGACGTGAGCGCGCGCATCGGGTCGCTCACGTACAAGGACCTGGGTGTCGAGGACTACGGCATCGCCACCTACACGCTGGACAGCGGCGCGATCGTCACGGTGGAGAGCACCTGGCACGCCGCCGACTACTTCGGCCCGCTCTCCAGCCCCGACCACGCCTCGCTCAGCGGTACGCGCGGTGAGATCGAGCTGCACTACCAGAAGAGCCCGCAGACCGAGATCCAGGGCATCGACGCGCCGTGGACCGGCCGGCGCTACATCGACCTCGTGGGCGAGGAGCGGTACGAGGCCTGCTACCGCGACCTGCTGCTCGCGTTCCGGGACTGGGTCGGCGGCGCCGAGCCGGACGGCCTGCCGACCGCCGAGGACGGGCTCAAGGCGCTGGAGATGATCCTGGCCGCGTACGAGGCGGACCGCACCGGCACCCGGGTCACCTTCCCCTTCCAGGAGGGCGTGCGATGAGCGCGGTCAACGTGGCGCTCGTCGGCGCCGGCCGGATAGCCCGGGTGCACGCGAACGCGTACCGGCACGTGAGCCGGGGCGGGCTGGTCGCCTGCATCGATCCCAACGAGGAGGCGGCCGCCGCGCTCGCCCGCGACTTCGACCTCAAGGTGGCGCCCGACTTCGACGCGCTGCTGTCCGACGACAGCGTGCACGCGCTGCTTATCGCGTCGCCCAACGCCCTGCACGCGGACCAGACGGTCGCCGCGCTCGCCGCCGGCAAGCACGTCTTTTGCCAGAAGCCCATCGCGCTCACGCTCGCCGACGCGGACCGGGTTGTCGCCGCGGCGGGCAAGACCGACCGGGTACTCCAGCACGGGTTCATGCTGCGCTTCACCCCGCCGCTGTCCCAGCTGCGGGACCGTGTGGCGGGCGGTGAGCTCGGCGAGATGATCGCTTCGCGGGCCGCGGTCTTCGGGTGGGAGCCGACCAACGACTGGTTCTACGACCCGGCGCAGGGCGGCGGCGTCATCCTCGACACGCTGGTCCACTTCGCCGACCTCGTGCTGTGGCTCTTCGGCCCGGCGCAGAGCGTGCACACCGAGGGCGGGGCGTACGTCCTGGAAGGCGCCAAGCGGCACAACAGCCCGGACAACGCGACCGTCACCGTCCGGCACGCCTCCGGCGTGGTGACCAGCATGTACGTCACCTGGACCGCCGGGCACGGCAACTTCACGTTCGAGGTGTACGGCAGCGGCGGCAGCGCGGCGGTCGACCTTGTGCAGGCCCAGGCGATGCGCACCTTCGACCGGGGCGGCGCCGGCTGGGGCTACCCGGACCTGGTGTGGGACTACGGGTACCGGGGCGAGCAGCAGTACTTCGTGGACCGGGTCGCCGGCCGGGAGACGGGCGAGCGGGCAGCCACCGCGGCACAGGCCCGGGACGCGCTCGCGCTTGTACTCGCCGCCCAGCGCGCGCTGGACGAGCGCCGGGCGGTGGAGCTGTGACTGGCGTATGCGTCGTCGGCGCCGGCTTCTGGGCGCGGGAGATGCACCTCCCCGCGCTCGCCAAGATCCCCGGTGTCAAGATCGTTAGCGTGGTCGCGACCAGCGAGGAGTCGGCCAAGGTGGCGGCCGGCCCGTACGGCGCCCGCGCGTTCACCGACCTGGAAGCGGCCGTGGCCGACCCCGAGGTGGACGTGGTCGACGTCGTGGCCCCACCCGACGTGCACCTCCCCGCGGTCCTCGCCGCCGCCCGGCACGGCCGGCACGCGATCTGCATCAAGCCGCTCGGCCGTACCGTCGCCGAGGCCGACGAGATGCTCGCCGCGGTCGCCGCCGCCGGCACCCGCCTCTTCTACGCCGAGAACGTGCCGTTCATCCCGGCCCTCCAGGAAGCGCGCAAGCTCGTCGACAGTGGACAGATCGGTGACGTCTTCCGGGTGAAGGCGTGCGAGGGCATCGGTGAGCCGCACTCGCCGTGGTTCTTCGACCCGGTGCGCAGCGGGGGCGGCGCGATCCTCGACATGGCGGTACACAGCATCGAGTTCTGCCGCTTCTTCGCCGGCGCGCCGGTCGCCTCGGTGTACGCCGACGCCGGCACGTTCCGCTGGGCCGACCGCACGACCGCCGAGGACACTGCCGTGCTCACGCTCCGCTTCGCCAATGGCGTCATCGGCCAGTGCGAGGACAGCTGGAGCCTCGCCGGCGCGATGGATTCCCGCTTCGAGGTGTACGGCACGCAGGGCCGCGTCCTCGTGGACAACCTGCACCGCCAGCCACTACAGGCGGTGAGCGAGAGCGCCGGCTGGTCGTACCCGCTGCCCGTACCCGGGCTGCTGGCCGACGGCCACCTGGACATGCTGACCCACTTCATCGACCGGATCCGCGACGGCGCGCCCTCGAAGTCCGACGGGCACGTCGGGCGGGACGTGCTCGCCGTCGTCGAAGCCGCACTCCGCTCGGTGGCGAGCGGTCGCAGAGAGGAAGTAGCGCGATGAGCGAGCGTGCGTCGGCAGCGCCTTCGGGCGCCGCGAGCACCGTGAACGAGGTTCGCGTCGGAATGATCAGCTGGGCGCACGTGCACGCCGAGTTCCGGGCGAAGGCGCTCGGCGAGATCCCGGGCGCACGCGTGGTCGCGATCGCCGACGACGACGCGGCGCGGGGCCGGGCCGCGGCCGAACGCTTCGGGGTGACCGACTTCGTACCCGACTGGCGGCACCTGGTCACCCGCGACGACGTCGACGTGGTGATGGTGCACTCGGAGAACTCGCGCCACGCGGAGCAGGTCATCGCCGCCGCCGAGGCAGGCAAGCACGTGTTCTGCGAAAAGCCGGTCGCCACGACGGTCGCCGACGCGCGCGCGATGGTGGACGCGGTACGCGCGGCCGGCGTGGACGGCACCGCGGCGTTCGTGAGCCGGTTCAGCAAGGAAGCCGACCGGGTCAAGCGGATCGTCGACACCGGAGTGCTCGGCCAGGTGCTGATGACCCGCAGCTTCATCGGCCTCGCCGGCATCGCCGAGATCGGCTGCCCGCCGGACATGACCGAGTGGATGCAGGACCCGGTGCTGGGCGGCGGGGGCGCCTGGATCGACGAGGGCTCGCACGGCATCGACCTGCTGCGGTGGCTGGTCGGCGACATCACCGAGGTATCCGCCTTCACGGCCAACCGGGCCAAGCCCGACCTCGACGGCGAGGACCTCGCGGTCGCTGTCCTGCGCTACGCGGGCGGCGGACTGGGCGAGATCGGCACGGTCTGGAGCATGAACGCCGACATCGGCATGCGAAACCTGCTGGAGATCTACGGCACCGACGGAACCCTATCGATGCGGGCCACTGACCCGTTCCCCCGCGTCGAGGTCTACCGCGGCGGCGACGACCCGCTGTACCGCGGGTGGACCACACCACATATCGAACCCGATGCGGCCGAGCCCCACGACTACGGGTCCTGGCCGCCGCACACGCATCACTACAAGCGCGAGGTCGCCTCGTACGTGCACCGGGTGCTGACCGGCCAGCGGCCGTTCGGCCCGACGCTCGAGGACGGCCTGGCTTGTCTCTCGGTCATCGCGGCGGGCTATGCCTCGGCCGCGGCCGGCGGCGGCGCGGTAGCCGTCGACCGGGACCCTTTGCCGGCCGGCGCGTGAAAGCACCGGTTCGGCCGATCTTCGCGTTCTCATTCCTGGAAGGAGATGCGCAATGGCTGTATATAGGCGATGGTCCATAGCGGCGGTCGCACTTCTGGCCGCGACGACACTTGTCGCGTGCGGCTCCGACGACGGTGGCGGCAGCGGGTCCGGCGACCCGAACGCCGCACCGGCCACCGCGGGTGGCCCGATGGGTCGCTTCCCCGGAGCCAAGCTCGTGCTCTCCCGGTGGGCCGGTGACCCGTGGACCAGCGGCCAGAAAACGGCCGCCGGCGAGTGGGGCACCGCCACCGGCGGCACCCTGGACCTCGACGCAGTGCCCTACGAGAACCTGCACGACAAGCAGGCGCTCACGCTCACCGGCGCGGGCGGCTACGACATCATCTACGTGCACCCGAGCTGGTTCGGCGAGTTCGCCAAGGCCGGGTACCTGGCGCCGATCGACCAGTACCTCGCCGACGCCAACCGCAACCCGTCCGGCTTCTCCGCCGACTCCTACCTGCCGAACGTGCTGGCCCAGGGCAAGTACGACGGCAAGCAGTACTGCCTCCCGGACTTCGTCTCGACGACCGTGCTGGCGTACCGCAAGGACGTGTTCGAGGCCAACGGCATCGCCGAGCCGAAGACGCTCGACGATGTCGCGGCGGCCGCGGCCCAGCTGAACGGCAAGGACGGCCTCGCCGGCATGTCGATCCCCGGCAAGCGGGGCGGCGCGGTCGCGGACATCATGGGCTCGCTGATCACCGCGCAGGGCAACTGGTGGTACGACGACCAGGCCAAGTCAACACTGGACAAGGCAGCGGCGGCCAAGGCGGTCGACTTCTACGTCAAGGTGGCGAAGACCGCGCCGAGCGGCGTGCTCAACTTCCACGTCGACGAGGCCGCGACCGCGGCGGCGCAGGGCAAGGCCGCCATGATCATCAGTACCACGCCGTCGCTACAGGCGCTCGAGGACCCGGCCAAGTCCACGACCGCGGGCAAGTGGGGCTACCTGCCGCTCGCGTTCACCGCCGGCAAGCCGGCCGGCGAGCTCATCTACTGGAACTGGTGCATCGCCGAGAAGTCCACCAACAAGGACGCGGCGTACTCCTTCCTCCAGTGGTACACGAACGGCCCGCAGCAGGCGAAGGTGGCCGTCGCGGCCGCTACCGCCGGCGCCACCAAGGACTTCTACACGAACGCCGAGGTGGCGGCGAAGCTGCCGTTCCTGTCCGCGATGAACGATGCGCTCACCACCTCCAACCCGCAGCCCAGCCTGGCCGCCTGGCCCAAGGCACAGGACCAGATCGAGCTGGCGGTTCAGGAGGCCATCGAGGGCAAGAAGACGCCGGACCAGGCGGCGGACGCCATGGGACAGGCCGTTGCAGATGCCCTTGGCTGAACCGACCACCACTGACCCGGGTCGGCGCGCGGCACCCGCGCCGGCCCGGGGCCACAAACGCGGAGGATCGATGACCGGCAGGCGAGCGTCGGGCGGGCGCGGACTCGGGTACGGCATGCTCGCGCCGGCCTTGGCCGTACTCGCGGGGCTCATCCTCGGCCCGCTGGTCTACTCCGCCGTCCTGTCCGCGTACGAGTGGAAGCTCACCGACATCGGGCTGCCCAAGCCGTTCGTCGGGCTCGACAACTACACGCGGCTGTTCGACGACCCGATGGTGGGGGTCGCGCTGCGCAACACCGTCCTGTACGTCGTCGGCTCGGTCGGCGCCGAGCTCGTACTCGGCTTCGTGGTCGCCGCCGCGCTCTTCGAGATGACGAAGGGCAGGAAGCTGGCCAACGCGCTGATCCTGCTCCCGATGATCATCGCGCCGGTCATCACCGCACTGCTGTGGCGGTACCTGCTGGACCCGCAGTTCGGGCTGGTTTCGCAGTTGAGCGGCGCGGTGGGGCTGCCCAGCGGGATCGGCTGGTTCGGCGAATCCAACTTGGCTCTGCCCGCGCTGATGGTGGTGGACATCTGGCAGTGGACGCCGTTCGTCGTGCTGATCCTGCACGCCGGGATGCTCTCGATCGGCGAGGAGCAGTTCGAGGCTGCCCGGGTCGACGGCGCCGGGCACCTGCGCATCCTCCAGCGCATCGTGCTGCCGGCGATCGTGCCGCAGATCCTGCTCGTGCTGCTGTTCCGCACGATGGACACGTACCGCATCTTCGACACGGTCTTCGTGCTCACCAAGGGTGGTCCGGGCACGGCCACCGAGACGATCGGCCTGTACACGTACCGGACCGGCTTCTCGTACTTCGACATGGGCTACGCGATGGCGTTGAGCATCTTCATCCTCGTGACCGTCGTGGTCATCTCCACCGTGTACGTCCGCCTGCTGCGCCGCCGGGAGGTGCTGTGAAGACAAATCGGGGCTGGACCGTCGCCAGCTACGCGATCGTCGCCGCCTTCCTGGTCGGCGTGCTCGTGCCGATCGCGGCGGTGGTGCTCAACTCGTTCAAGCAGCCAAACGACATCTTCTCGTCCACCCTGAAGCTGGCCTTCAGCCCGACCCTTGACAACTACAGCAAGGTACTGGGGCAGTTGCAGTTTCAGGACTTCCTCGTCAACAGCACGGTGGTGGCGGCCGGCAGCACCGTACTGTCCATCGTGGTTGGTGTGCCGGCGGCGTACGCGCTGGCCCGCCTGCCGCTGCGCGGGCGCGAGCTGTGGGCCGGCGCGATCCTCTTCACCCGCATGGTGCCGGCGGTCGCGCTCGTCGTGCCGATGTACGTCATCTTCCAGCGGCTCGAGCTGCTCGGCTCGTACACCGCGCTCATCGCCGCGCACACGACGTTCAACCTGCCGATCGTCGTGTGGATGATGCGCTCGTTCTTCGAGGAGCTGCCGCCCGACCTGGAGGAGGCGGCGCTTGTCGACGGGGCGAACCGGCTCGGCGCGTTCATCCGGGTGGCGGTGCCGTTGACCGCACCAGGGCTGGCCGCGACATCCGTGCTGTGCCTGCTCTTCTCCTGGAACGAGTTCCTCTTCGCGCTCGTGCTCTCCGGGCGCGGCACCCAGACCGTACCGATCGGCGTGGCCTCGTTCATCGGGACCGTCTCGGTCGACTGGGGCGGCAGCTCCGCCGCGGCCGTGCTCGCCATGTTGCCGGTCTTCGTGCTGGGCCTTGCCGCGCAGCGCTTCCTCGTCCGTGGCCTTACATTCGGCGCAGTGAAGGGATAGTCGTGTTCGTCATCGGGGCGCAGTACTACCGTCCGCCCAACCCACCGCGCGAAGACTGGGACCGGGACCTCGGTCGCATGCGAGCGGCCGGGCTCGACACCGTCAAGCTGTGGGCGTGCTGGAGCTGGATGCAGCCGACACCGGACACCGTGGACTTCGCCGACCTCGACGAGCTGATGGACCTGGCCGCGAAGCACGGGCTCGGTGTGGTCGTCAACACGATCCTGGAAAACGCGCCGTACTGGCTGGCGCAGTGGCGGCCGGACGCGCACTACCTCGACCAGGAGGACCGGCCGGTGCGGCTGACCGCCGCGATGAACACGCCCGGCGGCGGCTGGCCCGGACTGTGCAACGACGACCCCGAAGTGTGGGCGGCCGCGGCTGCGTTCCTCGGCACGGTCGTGGGTCGCTACCGTGACCATCCCGCGCTGCGGGTGTGGGACGTGTGGAACGAGCCGCACCTTGAGCCGGCGTCGTACTTCCCGGACCGTATCTACTGCTACTGCCCAGCCTCGCTGGCGCGCTTCCGCGAGTGGCTCGTGGCTCGCTACTCTACAGTGGACGTGCTGAATGCGGCCTGGCGCCGCCGCTACTCCGACTGGGCGCAGGTCGATCCGCCACGCCTCTTCGAGGCGGTGCCGGACATGCTGGATTGGCGGGAGTTCTGGTTTGACAACCTCGCCCACTGGCTGGAGCGGCGGGTGGCGGTGACGCGGGAGGCCGATCCGGGCCACCAGGTGATGACGCACGTCGCGCTGAGCGGGTTTACCGGGCAGCTCGCCACCCACACGCTCGACGAGTACACGCTCACCGGCCCGGTCGACGCGTTCGGCACGTCCAGCTTCCCCACCTGGCTGATGGCCGACGACCCGGTCGAGCACCTGTTCAACCTGGACACCGCCCGCGGTGCGGCGGCCGGCAAGCCCTTCTGGCAGGCCGAGATCCAGGGCGGCCGGGGCCGCCGCGACGCGGCGAAGAGCACGCCGCACCCCACGCCGGACACGGTGGGCCTCTGGATGTGGAACTCGCTGGCGGCCGGCGCCACCGGCGTCGTCTTCTGGCAGTGGCGGCCCGAACTGCTCGGCCCGGAGAGCCCGGGGTACGGCCTGTGCGCACCGGACGGCACCCCGACGGCAAGGGTCGACGCGGTGACCGCGCTGGCCGCCGTCGCGCACGATCCCGCGGTGGCGGAGAGCGCGCCGTCGCCCGGCAATGTCGGCCTGCTTGTATCGCGGCGCAGTGCGCTGCACGCTTTCGCCACCGATCGCGACATGGGTCTCTACCGGGAGGCGGTGCTGGGCGCGTACCGGGCGCTCGTCGACACCGACGCGGCGGTCGAGGTGCTGCACGACGAGCGGGTCGCCGCCGATGGTGTGCCCGAGCACATCGAGGCGCTGTACTGGCCGATGCCCGCGACCGCCACCTCCGCGCTCGCGGGTGCCCTGGAAGCGTTCGTGGCGCGCGGCGGGAGGCTCGTCGCGGAGGCCGCACCGGGCGAGTACGACGAGCACGGTGCCCGCCGCCCGTCTGTGCCGGGTGCGGGGCTGGGCGCGCTCTTCGGAGTACGCCAGGTCGACGCCGACATCATCGACGCGGTGACGCTGCCGTCCGGGCTCTCCGGTCGCTGGCAGCGCGAGGTGCTCGCCCTCCACGGGGCCGAGTGCGTGGAGGCCTTCGCCGACGGGACACCGGCGGTTGCCCGCCACGGCACAGCGGTCCTGATCGCCACGTACCCGTCGCTGGCCTACGCCGCCGAGCCGGACGCGGGCACCCGGGCGGCGCTCGCCGACCTGCTCGCGGCGCCGTCGCGGGAGCTGGCGAGGCCTTCGCGGGAACTCGTGTGGGCTGAGCAGGTGCCCGGGCTCTTCAGCCGGGCTCGGGTGCGGCCGGACGGGCGGCGCGTGGTCGTCGCGGTCAACTGGACCGGCGCGCCGCAGAAGGCGACCCTCGCGCGAGAGCTCGTACCGCTGGGCGGGAGCGGGCCGGTCACGAGCGTTGTAGTGCCGGCTCGCTCGGGGCTGGCTCTCGTAGAGCCCTGAGCGCCGGGGAGCAGAGCCCGGCGATACCGGTAACCGCCGTGACCGCGGCGCAGCCGGCGAGTACGGGAGGCGCGGCCGTGGCGTCCACGGCCGCGCCGAGGAGGTTGTTTGTCGCCAGCAGCGGCAGGCTTTGCGCCAGCAGGACCACGGACTGGATCCGGGCCAGGTGCGTGTCCGGCGCCTGCTGGAGTAGCAGCGGTCCGACGTGGGTGGCGAAGAGTCCGTTTCCCGCGCCGACGGTGACGGCCCCCGCCACGGCCCAGGCCGGCGACCCGGACAGCGCGAGGCCGAGCACACCGGCCGCCGCGACGAGCAGCCCGGCCGCCGCGGCCACGCCGGGCCGGCGCGCGGCCCCACGGGTGAGCACGGCCGCCGCCACGCACGTGGTGGCCAGCCCGACCGCGCCGGCCACGACCCCGGTCCACCCACCGGACCAGGAGCGCTCGCGGGCGAGCAGCGGCAGCAGTAGCCCGATGACCGGCAGCAGGAACCCAGCCGCCACGACGACCATCAGCAGCGCCGCGCGCAGGACCCGGTCGCGGGCGGCGAGGCGCAGCCCGTCCACGGTGTGCCGCCAGACCCCGCCGGTCGCCTTCGCCGCTTCCGCCGCGGGCTCCCGAGGTCGCAGGAGCACGAGGATCCACAACATGACCGCGAACGTGAGGGCGTCGGCGAGCGCGGCCACGGCGAGGCCCAGCCCGGCCACGACGAGCCCGCCCAGCGGCGGGCCGGCGACGGTGGTGGCCTGGCCGGCGAGCTGCCGGGCCGACATCGCCCGCGCCAGGCCGTCGCCCGGCACGAGGCGGCGGGGCATCGACCCGGACGAGGGCAGGTAGAACGCGTCCACGGTGCCGATCACCAGCGCGGTGGCGAGCAGCAGCCAGGCCGGCTCGCCCACGAGCGACAGCAGCAGGGCGAGGGACAACGTCGCGGCGGTCATCACCGCGTCGCCGGCCAGCATCGTCCGCCACGCGCCGAACCGGTCGCCGACCGCGCCGCCCACGAGCATCAGCAGCGTGCGCGGCAGGTTGATCATCGTGAGTACCAGGCCGGCCAGCACCCCGCCCTGGCCCGCCGCCGTCCAGGTCATCGCGAACCCCAGCACCTGGGTGCCGAGCAGGGAGAGCGTGACGCCGGCGAGCCAAACCCAGTACCGCCCCGGGATCATCGGGCGAACCTATCGGCGACCCCTGACATAGCCTCGTTTCCGTGGTCGATCTATGGCAGGGCGGGGTGCGGCTGCACTGCCGGGAGTACGGCGGGTCCGGGCGTCCGGTGCTGCTGCTGCACGGACTGGCCGGCCACAGTGGAGAGTGGCGGCGCACCGCCGAGGCGCTTGCCGGCGAGTACCGGGTGCTCGCCCTCGACCTGCGCGGCCACGGCCAGAGCACCCGCCGCCCGGCGGACGTCTCCCGGGCCGCGTACGTCGCGGATGTCGCCACCGTGATCCGCGAGCTGGGCGGCGGCCCGGTGGCGCTGGTCGGGCAGTCGTTCGGGGCGCACACCGCGATGTTGACCGCCGCGGCGCACCCGGACCTGGTGGACCGCCTGGTGCTGGTCGAGGGTGGTGTTGGTGGCGCGGGCGGGGCCAGCGTCGAGGCCGTCGAGGGATGGCTCCGGTCGTGGCCGGCACCCTTCGCGACACGGGCGGATGCCGAGCGTTTCTTCGGCGGGCCGCCGTCGGCCGGCGCGTGGGTGGATGGCCTCGAGGAGCGGGCGGACGGGCTGTGGCCGCGCTTCGACGTGGACATCCTGGTCGACGCGCTGCGGCCGGTGGCGGCGGCCGAGCACTGGCCCGACTGGGAGCGGCTGACCTGCCCAACGCTGCTCGTGCTCGGCGAGCGCGGCATCATCGGCGCCGCGGAGATCGCCGAAATGATCGCCCGACGGCCTGAGACGCGGCAGGTCACGATCCCGGCCGCTGGGCATGACCTGCACCTGGAGCGCCCCGACGAGTGGGCTCGGGTGCTCGCGAGGTACCTGGGCACTGGCACGGCTTGACCGGTGTGGGCGACCACACAAACTTGCCGACTGCCAGCAACTTTGCCGACTCTCGGCAAGTTTGCTAGCTTCTCAAGGGTGAGCGATCCGGGACTGCGTGAGCGGAAGAAGGCGGCGACCCGTGCGGCGCTGACCGACGCTGCGATCCAGCTGGCCCAGGAGCGCGGCGTTGAGCACGTGACCGCGGAGGCGATCGCCGATGCGGCCGGGGTGTCGCCGCGCACCTTCCACAACTACTTCGCCAACAAGGACGAGGCCATCCTCGCGGCGATGTGGGACTTCGTCCGCGAGGTGGTGGCCGCGCTGCGCGCCCGGCCGGCTGAAGAGTCGGCGATGGAAGCCATCCGGCACGTCGCCGACGAGCTGATCGCCACGAGCGCCGACAGCGTCGACAAGATCGCCACCCGGATGCGGCTGATGGACACAAGCCCGACGCTGTCCAGCCGCCACGACGCACTGAAGGAGGAGCTCGGGCGCAGTGTCGTCGAGGCACTCGCCGAGCGCTCCGGCACCGATCCCGACCAGGACCTGTATCCGCACCTGCTCGCCACGGGTCTGCACGCGGGACTGCTCGCCGCGATCGACGTCTCGCGTACGGACAAGACCGGCCGCAGGCTCGCCGACCTGCTGACCGAGGCATTCGACCAGCTCGCCGCGGGGCTGCGCGAGCCGCTCCGCTAAGTCCACCAGGCCCACAACCCCCGCCGGATACCGGCGGCGGGGGTCGAGCACGCACGCCTCATTACAGGGGAGAGATGTCCCATGGCTACCTATCTGTACCGGCTAGCGCGGTTCTCGTACCGGCGCCGGCGGCTCGTGCTGGTCTTGTGGCTGGCGGTGCTGGCCGCGTTCGGCGTCGGCGCCCTCACGCTGTCCGGGTCGACCTCCACCGCCTTCACGGTCCCCGGTACCGAGTCGCAGAAGGCCATCGACCTGCTGGGCGAGCGGTTTCCGCAGGCGGGAGCGGGCGGTGCGACCGCGCGGGTGGTGTTCGCCGCGCCGCCCGGTAAGACGCTCGCCGACCCGGAGAGCCGCGCCGCGATCGAGGAGACGGTCGCCGCGCTGAAGGTGGCGCCACAGGTGGGTGCGGCGACCGACCCGTTCCAGGTGGGCGGCGTCAACCCCGCCGGCACGGTCGCGTACAGCCAGGTGACCTACCCCGTGCAGGGCATGGACATCACCGACGAGTCGCGGGAGGCGTTGACGGCCGCCGCGGACCCGGCCCGCACGGCTGGGCTGACCGTCGAGATGGGCGGCGACGCACTCCAGCCGCCGGTCGAGACCTCGGCCACCGAGGTGCTCGGCATCGTGATCGCGGCGCTGGTGCTGGTGATCACGTTCGGGTCGCTTGTCGCGGCCGGCCTGCCGCTGCTCACCGCGATCATCGGGATCGGCATCGGGATCTCCGGCATCATGATCGTCAGCGGTTTCGTCGACATGGCGTCGACCACCTCGATCCTCGCGCTGATGCTTGGCTTGGCGGTCGCCATCGACTACGCGCTGTTCATCGTCTCCCGGTACCGGCATGAGCTGGCCACCGGCCACGAGGGCGAGGAGGCCGCGGGCCGCGCGGGCGGCACCGCCGGTTCCGCGGTGGTCTTCGCCGGCCTGACCGTGGTGATCGCGTTGGCCGCGCTCGCCGTGGTGAACATCCCGCTGCTCACCGAGATGGGGCTCGCCGCGGCGTCCACAGTGGTCGTTGCCGTGCTGATCGCGCTGACCTTGCTGCCGGCAATGCTCGGGTTCGCCGGGCAGCGGATCATGGGCCGGCGCGGGCGCGACCCGGAGAGCACCGGCAACGGCAAGCCCACCGCCGGTACCCGATGGGCCCGCTTCGTCACCCGCCGGCCGGCCGCGGTGCTGGCCACTGCGGTGCTCGCCCTCGGCGTGATCGCTATTCCCGCGCTGAGCCTGCGCCTCGGCCTGCCGGACGACGGCACCGCCGCGCCCGACACCACCCAGCGCAAGGCGTACGACCTGCTCAGCGCGGGCTTCGGCCCTGGATTCAACGGGCCGCTGACGGTCGTCGTCGACTCGCCGGACGCACAGGGCGCCGCCGCCGAGGCCAGCCAGGCGATCATGGCCCTGCCCGACGTGGCCGCGGTCGCGCCACCGGTGCTGAACCCGGCCGGCGACACCGCGCTACTCACCGTGATACCCGCCAGCGCGCCGAGCAGCGCCGCCACGGAAGACCTCGTCGCGGCCATCCGGGACGCGGACGGCTCGCTGAGCGGCGACCTGTCGGTGACCGGGCAAACCGCTATGAACATCGACGTTTCCGACCGGATGGGCAGCGCGCTGGTGCCGTACCTCGCGGTGGTGGTCGGCCTCGCGTTCGTGCTGCTGGCGCTCGTGTTCCGGTCGGTCGTCGTGCCGCTCAAGGCCACGCTGGGCTTCCTGCTCTCGGTGGTGGCGACGTTCGGCGCGGTGGTGGCGGTCTTCCAATGGGGCTGGTTGGCCGCGCTCTTCGGCGTGGAGGAGACCGCGCCGATCATGTCGCTGCTGCCCGTGCTGCTGGTCGGCATCGTCTTCGGGCTCGCGATGGACTACCAGGTCTTCCTGGTCACCCGGATGCGCGAGGAGTACGTGCACGGCGCCCAGCCCACCGAGGCGGTGGTCATCGGCTTCGGCCACGGCGCGCGCGTGGTCACCGCGGCCGCGATCATCATGATCAGCGTCTTCGCCGGCTTCATCCTGTCCCACGAGGCGCTGATCAAGTCGATCGGCTTCGCGCTCGCGGTGGCGATCCTCTTCGACGCGTTCGTGGTACGGATGACGATCGTCCCCGCGGTGATGACCCTGCTCGGCCGCTCGGCGTGGTGGCTGCCCCGCTGGCTCGACCGCATTCTGCCCAACGTGGACGTCGAGGGCGAAAAGCTTCGCCACCAGCTGGTCGAGACCGGCGAGCGGGCGCCAGACGACGATCTGACAGCGGCTGCCGGCGGGCGGAGGTAACACCGGGCGCGGGATTGACGTCGCGCGGTCACCGGGATTGGGGTTATGGTGGGTGCGACGCCGGACGGCGTCGCACCGGTCGAGAGGCGCTGCAACGGGCCATTGGAGCCCGCCACGCTCGACACGGCTGCCGGGTTTGAAGGGCGCCTCCTACAGAGGAGGTGTCCTCTTCCTATGTCGTTGTCCATTCAGAAGCTGAACGGTGTCGAGTTCGCCGTTCGCGACCTGTCTCTGGCCGACTTCGGTCGCCACCAGATGCGGCTCGCCGAGCAGGAGATGCCGGGCCTGATGGCGATCCGGCAGGAGTTCGCCGAGCAGCAGCCGCTGCGTGGGGCACGTGTCGCCGGCTCGCTGCACATGACGATCCAGACGGCCGTGCTGATCGAGACGCTTGTCGCGCTCGGTGCCCAGGTGCGTTGGGTCTCCTGCAACATCTTCTCCACGCAGGACGAGGCGGCCGCCGCGGTCGTCGTCGGGCCGGAGGGTACGACCGAGGCCCCGTCCGGCACTCCGGTGTTCGCCTGGAAGGGCGAGACGCTGGAGGAGTACTGGTGGTGCACGATGCAGCTGTTCGACTTCGGCGACGGCCAGGGGCCGAACATGATCGTCGATGACGGCGGTGACGTCACGCTGCTGGTACACAAGGGCGTCGAGTTCGAGACGGCCGGCGCGGTGCCGGAGGCGCAGGCGGAGGATCACGAGGAGTACCAGCTGATCCTGGAGTCGCTGCGGGTCAGCTTCGCCGACGACGCCAAGCGGTTCACCCGGCTCGCGGCGGGTATCCGGGGTGTCTCGGAGGAGACCACCAACGGCGTGGGCCGGCTCTACCGGCTGGCCCGCGAGGGCGGCTGCTCTTCCCGGCGATCAACGTGAACGACTCGGTGACGAAGTCGAAGTTCGACAACAAGTACGGCATCCGCCACTCCCTGGTCGACGGCCTCAACCGCGCCACCGACGTGATGCTCGGCGGCAAGCTCGCGGTGGTCTGCGGCTTCGGCGACGTCGGCAAGGGCGCGGTCGAGTCGCTGCGCGGCCAGGGCGCCCGGGTCGTGGTCACCGAGATCGACCCGATCTGCGCGCTCCAGGCCGCGATGGAGGGCCTCCAGGTCGTCCAGCTCGAAGACGTGGTGGAGCAGGCTGACATCTTCATCACCACGACCGGCGGCACCGACATCATCATGGCCGAGCAGATGGCCCGGATGAAGCACAACGCGATCGTCGCCAACGTCGGCCACTTCGACACCGAGATCGACATGGCCGGGCTGGGGCGCGTGCCGGGCATCGTCAAGACCGAGGTGAAGCCGCAGGTACACGAGTGGCTCTTCCCGGACGGGCACGCGATCCTGGTGCTCTCCGAGGGCCGCCTGATGAACCTGGGCAACGCGACCGGTCACCCGAGCTTCGTTATGTCCAACTCGTTCACCAACCAGACGATGGCCCAGATCGAGCTGTTCACGAAGCCGGGCGAGTACGAGACCAAGGTGTACACGCTGCCGAAGCACCTCGACGAGAAGGTGGCCCGGCTGCACCTCGACGCGCTCGGCGTGCGGCTGACCACGCTCACCAAGAAGCAGGCGGAGTACCTCGGTGTCGACATCGAGGGCCCTACAAGGCCGAGCACTACCGCTACTGATCCAACCCTGAGCCGCCCGGGTCCACATCGGACCCGGGCGGCTTCGCGCAACCGGCTCCCTGGAGAGGCATTCGCCGCGCCGTCACAGCGGCGGGGAGACGTCCCGGCGCTGTTCCACCCGCCGGTACTCCACCGGCTCTTCGGCGACCACGGTCCGGCGGCGGTTGCCCCAGATCATCGTCGTCATGATCAGGCCGAGCACACCGGCGCCCATCAGGATCCAGCCGACGACGTCGATGTCGATGCCGCCAAGGCTCGCGTCGACCGCGAAGGTGAGGATCGCGCCGACCGCGATCAGGAACACGCAGGCTCCGATACCCATGAGGGCCTCCTTGATTGGGGGACGCCCTTGACTTACCCAACCTGGCCATACGTCGAACCTGGCCGGATTGCCAACCATGTCCTTTTTGGAGGCAATCCTGCGACTATTCCAGCGAGTCGATGATCGGATCGATGACGTCGAGCGCGGCGAAGCCGGCGCGGCTCAGGTCGTCGTCCTCGCGCAGCTCTCTCAGCCGCTTGTCCAGATCGTGGAGCCGCTCCACGGCGGATTCGTGCCGCCCGTTCTGTATCGACACGGCGATTCCGGCGGCTCTCCGCTGCAAATCCCGGCCTGCTTTCCGATCCAGATCACCGCTCTGAACGAGCTGGTCAGCAGTTGTCACGAAGGCGGCGAGGCGATCGATCGGGCCGTTGGACGGCCTGCGGGAGGTGGGCGAAGGGGCCGGGGTAGTCGGTGCGGCGCTCGTTGGGGCGGGTGTCGGGTCCACCAGGTCGGGACTGGGGTCGAGCGTCGGGCTGGTTGGGTCTGCGCCTGCCTGTGCGGCGGCCGCCGGCTGCTCCGGATCCCGGCCCGTGACCACGACCGCGACGGTGATCGCCGTGACAAGTATCACCGCGGCTGAGACGACGCTGATCCACCACCGCCGCAGCCATGCTTCTGCGGTCGCCCGGTCCGGCAGCCAGTCGGGCACCCAGTCGGCCAGGGGGTCGCCATCCGATGCCGACCGGTAAGGCGGGGGAGCATCACGGTGACCGGTGCGATGGCGGCGACCGCGCCGCGGGACGCGGTCAGCCGTTCGCGTACCTGGTCAGCCGTTGCCGGCCGGTCCGCTGGGCGCTTGGCCAGGAGGCGGCCGACGAGGTCGTCAAGCTCCGGCGGCACGTCGGGGCGGACGGTACGCACGGGCACGGGCGCATTGTTCAGGTGCTGGTGCAGCACGGCCACCGCGGTCTCGCCGACGAAGGGCGGCCGGCCGGTCAGCATCGCGTACAGCACGCAGCCGAGCGCGTACAGGTCGGTGCGCGCGTCGACCGGCTCGCCGGTGGCCTGCTCGGGCGCCATGTACTCACACGTGCCGATCACCTGGCTGTGCGCCGTGAGCGCGGCGCTACCGTCGCGATCCTGAAGCCGCGCGATGCCGAAGTCGCACACCTTCACCTGGCCGGAGCGGCTTACGATCAGGTTGCCGGGCTTGATGTCGCGGTGGATGACCCCGGCCTGGTGCGCAGCCGCGAGCGCGGCGCAGACCTGCTCGGCGACTGCCACGGCCTGCTCGACCGGCAGCCACCCCCCGTTCAACAGCAGGTCCGCCACGTTCGGGCCGTCGACGAGCTCCATGGCCAGAAACCCGGCCTCGCCGTCGATCGCGAGTTCGTGGCTCGCGACGATGTTCGGGTGCTCCAGCCGGGCCACCGCCTCGGCCTCCCGGCGCAGCCGCTCCAGGGCGACCGGCCGCGTCGCGTGCTCGCGGTCCAGGACCTTGACCGCCACAGGTGTGCCGGTGACCAGGTCGACGCCGCGCCACACCGTCGCGGTTCCGCCGCGGCCGAGCTGCTCCTCCAGCCGGTACCGGTCGCCGATGATGTGGTCCGCCATGTGCCCTGATCCCCTCCCACACGGGGCGCCACCGGCGCCTATGTATAAGCGCACGGCGGCGCGGCGGCGTTACTTCGGGATCGACAGCGCGTCGCGAAGCGCCGCCCGGGAGCCGATGCCCAGCTTGGGAAAGACCCGGTACAGGTGGGCGCCGACCGTGCGGTGCGATAGGTGCAGCCGCTGCCCGATCTCCTTGTTGGTCAGGCCGGTCGCGGCGAGCAGCGCGATTTCACGTTCCTGCGGGGTCAGCACGGCCGGGCCGGCCGCGGGTGTCGCACCGGCGGCGCGCAGCTCGGCCTCGGCCCGCGCCGTCCATGGCACCGCGCCGAGCTGCTCGAAGGCGTACTGTGCCGCGGCCAGCTGCTCCCGCGCGGCGGACGTGGAGTGGTGGCGGCGCAGCCACTCGCCGTACGCCAGGCGCACCCGGGCCAGGTCGAAAGGCCACCGCTCGCCACCCGGTACCGCCAGAGCCGCCCCGAACCGTTCGTTCGACGGCTCCACCGTCGCCGCCGCGGCCCGCGCGACGAGGGCAAGCCGCGGGGAGAGCGCCGCCACCTGCCCCAGCGCGGCGGCGTGCGCGGCTGCCTCGACCTCCCGGCCGGTACGCACAGCCGCTTCCACGAGGTCGATGGCGGACCAGAGCGCCAGCGGTGCGTTGGCGGCGAGCCTGCCGGGCGGGCTCACCTCGACCGCGTGCCGGTACGCCTCCTCGGCGTCACCCCGACCGAGTGCCGAGACGGCGAGTGTGTGGTGTGCGGCTTGCGCGACCGAGCATGCCCCGCGCGCCGCCGACCAGCGGAGCATCTGGGCAGTGAGGTCCTGGGTCGTGGCCTCGTCGCCCTGTCCGGCCGCGACCAGCGCCGCGCCGAACCGCAGCGGCCACCGCAGCGTCTGGTAACCGTGGGCCTCGCACAGCGCCTGCCCCTCGGCGGCCAGCCGCGTCGCCTCCGCCCAGCGGCCGGTACGCACGGCGTCCAGGCACAGGTTGACCAGCGCGCGGGCCACGGCGACGACAACACCGCCGCGCCGCCCGTCGCGTACGACCCGCCGGTGCGCCTCCCGGCAGGCAGGCATCCGGTCGACGAAAAGGGCGGCCCGGCCCACCGCCACGATGCGGGCCGGGTCGACCTCGTCGTGCAGCCGCCCGATCAGGTCGTCAAGGAGCGCGAGGTCGCTCGGCGTCGCGCGGGCCGGGTCGGCGACGAGCGACGCGCCCAGCGCCAGCAACGTCGGCGGCCCGGGGCGCAACCGAGCGACTGCGGCGTGGAACGGCACCCACAGCTCGTCCCGGCCGCCGAACGCGCAGACGGTCAGCAACGCGTGCAACGCGTCGACGTGCGCAGGGTCGCGATCGTCGAGCGCGGCGACGAGCACGCGATGGGCGGTATCGACATCGCCGTCGCCGTTGAGCACGAGGTGCGCGGAGGCCACCGCCGCCGGTACCGAGCCGTGCCGGCCAGGGTCCGCGTGCCGGGCGTCGCCGAGCAGCCGGGACACGCCACGCAGGTCGACGTCGGTCCGTACCGAGGCGGCCTCGGCCAGCCGCCGGCTCCGGTCGGCGCCGCGCGGGCTGAGGTCGGCGGCCCGGACCATCGCCGCGAACGCGCCGGCCGCGTCGCCCCGCCGCCGGTGGCTGTGCGCGGCCCGCATGAGCAGCCCGGCCACCCGCTCGTCCGGGCCGAGCGTCGCTCTGGCCAGGTGCCAGGCCCGGCGTTCCGGGCGGTCGGTGCTCTCGGCCAGTACGCGGTGTGCCGCCCGGCGCTCGCCTGGCGGGGCGAGCGCGACCACGGCGGAACGGGCGAGCGGTTCGCGGAACCGGACCCGGCAGGCGTCGACGGCGACGAGGTCGGCGCGCTCGGCCGGCAGCAGGTCAGCGAGGTCACCGGCGGTAGCCAGCGCGGCCGAGCCGTCGGGACCGTCGAGCGCGACGAGCAGCAGCAGGCGGCGGGTCGGCGCGGGCAGCGGGGCGAGGCGGGCGCCGTACAGCGCGGTCAGGCGAGGGCCGAGCGGCAGCGGATCGGGCAGGTCATGGGTGCCGGTGCGCTGGGCCGCGGTCAGCGCGGCCGGCAGCTCGTGCAGGGCCAGCGGGCTGCCCTGCGCGGCGGCGAGCAGCTGCCGGCGCACCGTACCGGCCAAATTTGGGAAAGAGGCCGTGAGCAGCGCCGTTGCCGCGCTCTCGTCGAGCGGTCCGACGGCCAGCGTGCGGATCCCGGCCAGGTCGTCGCCGGCGTCGGTCGCGGCGAGCAGGGCGGCACCGCTGCCGTCGAGCCGGCGGGCCAGGAAGCCCACCACGGTCGCGCTGGCCGCGTCGATCCGGTGCAGGTCGTCGACGAGCAGCAGTACCGGCGCCGCGCGGGTCAGCAGCGTGAGCGTCGCGGTGGCGACGACAAGCCGGTCCGGGGCGGGTCCGGCGTCCAAGCCCATCGCGGACCGCAAGGCCTCGCGGTGCGCCTCGCCGAGCCCGTCGACGTCGGCGTGCAGTGGCCAGAGCAGCTGGTTGAGCCCGGCGTACGGGAGGTCGGCCTCGAACGCGCTGCCGGCACCGCGCAGCACCCGGATCCCGGACACGGTCGCCCGCTCGGCCGCCTCCTCGAGCAGTGCCGATCGTCCGCTGCCGGCCGGGCCGGTCAGTAGGAGAGCGCCGACGTCGAGCACGGTCGCGATGGTTTCGAGCTCCTCATCGCGCCCTGTCAACGCGGCACCCACCTGGGTCCCCCGTGTCACCGCATGACAATTTAAGTCACGGCGGAGGTCATCTGACCGAAGTCGGCAGAAGCGTACCCGTTTGACACTCTGGCGATGGATCTGGAGATCTCTGTCGCCGTCACAGGGGATACCCGCGCGGAGGCCCGCGGGCCGGGAAGCGCGCCCGCCGCGCTCACCGTCAACGGCACGACATACCTCGTCGGCGTCGAGCCACGGGTGAGCCTGCTCGACACGCTCCGCGAACACCTCGACCTCACCGGTACCAAGAAGGGCTGCGACCAGGGCACCTGCGGGGCCTGCACGGTGTGGGTGGACGGGAAGCGGGTGCTGTCCTGCCTCACGCTGGCACTGGCCTGCGAGGGGCGCGAGATCACCACCATCGAGGGGCTGGCCGAGGGCGACGAGCTGCACCCGATGCAGAAGGCGTTCATCAAGCACGACGCGTTCCAGTGCGGGTACTGCACGTCCGGACAGATCATGTCGGCGGTCGCGCTGATCGGCGAAGGGAACGCCAGCACGGACGCCGACATCGCCGAGTACATGAGCGGCAACCTCTGCCGGTGCGCGGCGTACCCGAACATCCGCGCGGCGATCAGGGAGGTCCGGGATGCGACCGCTTAGCTACGCGCGCCCACACGACGCGGCCACGGCGGTCGCGATGGTGGGGCGTAACCCGGGCGCGGCGTTCCTGGCCGGCGGCACCACCGAGGTGGACCTGCTGCGGATCGGCGTACACCGGCACGACCTGCTTGTCGACATCAACGAGCTGCCGTACCGCGAGGTCGAGGAGCTGCCCGGCGGCGGCCTGCGGCTGGGCGCCCTGTCCCGGATGAGCGACGTCGCCCGCGACCAGCGCGTGATGGCCCGCTACCCAGCCGTGTCGCAGGCGCTGCTGCTCGGGCGTCGGAGCAGCTGCGCAACATGGCCTCGATCGGCGGCAACCTCTGCCAGCGGGTGCGGTGCGGCTACTTCCGGGACGGCATCTCCGCCTGCAACAAGCGGGATCCGGGTACCGGCTGCGCCGCGCTGGAGGGGATCAACCGCGGCCACGCCGTGCTAGGTACAAGCCCGCACTGCATCGCGACCCATCCGTCCGACCTGGCTGTGGCGCTTGTCGCGTTCGACGCGGTCGTGCACGTGATCGGTCCCGGCGGCTCGCGGTCGATCGCGATCAACGACTTCTACATGCTCCCCGGCGACGCGCCGGAGCGCGAGCACCCGCTGGGCCGGGGAGAGCTGATCGTCGCGGTGGACCTGCCGGGGATGTGATCGCGGCCCGATCCACCTACGTCAAGATCCGCGACCGCCAATCGTACGAGTTCGCGCTGGTCTCGGTCGCGGCGGCGCTGGAGGTCTCGGAGGGCGTCGTGCGGGACGTACGGCTGGCGCTCGGTGGCGTCGGCACCAAGCCGTGGCGGGCCACGATCGCGGAGGAGCAGCTGATGGACGGGCCGGCGACCCAGGAGGCGTTCGAGCGGGCGGCCGCCGCCGAGCTGAGCGCCGCCGAGGTGCGCGAGCACAACGCGTTCAAGGTCCCACTCGCCCAGCGGGCGATCGTGCGGGTGCTGGCGGGTGCCGCATGAGCGTGGTCGGAACGCCTGTGGATCGGGTCGACGGGCAGGCCAAGGTCACCGGCGGGGCCCGGTACACGGCCGAGGTCGTGCTGCCGGACCTCGCGTACGCGACCATCGTCGGCGCGACGATCCCGAGTGGACGAATCCGTCGGATCGACACGGATCGGGCGCTCGTCGCCGGCGGCGTCCTCGCCGTGCTGACCCACGAAAACCTGCCCAAGATCGCCGAGCCGCCACACCTGCTGCCGTCGCTGGTCGGGGCCGCCGCACCCGGCGAGAGCTTCTTCCCGATGCAGGACGACGTGGTGCACTACGCCGGCCAGCCGGTCGCGCTCGTCGTGGCAGACAGTCACGAGCGCGCCCAGTGGGCCGCGTCCCTGGTCGAGGTGGAATACGAGCGGACGCCGTCGATCACGACGCTCGACGAGGGCCGCGGCTCCGCCTACGAGCCACAGATGCTCTTCGGTGGGCTCCTGCCGGCCCGGATGGCATTCGGCGACGTCGACGCCGGGCTCGCCGACGCCGAGGTACGGGTGGACGTGTCGTACCACTTCGCGGCCAACCACCACAACGCGCTGGAGACCTCCGCGACCACCGCCGCATGGGAAGGCGATCGGCTCACGCTGTACGACTCCACGATGGGCATCCGGGCCACCCAGCTCACCGTCGCCCACCTGCTCGGCCTCCAGGTCTCGGATGTACGCGTGATCACGCACTTCGTCGGCGGCGGGTTCGGCGGCAAGGCGATGACCTGGCCGCACGTGACGCTGGCGGCGATGGCTGCCCGGCAGGTCGACCGCCCGGTACGGCTGATGCTGACCCGCACCGAGGCGTTCACGTCGACCGGCCACCGGGAGGAGCAGGAGCAGGCGCTGTCGCTCGGCGCCAAGCGGGACGGCACGCTGACCGCGGTGCGGCACCACAAGCTGGCGCTCACCTCGCAGTTCGACGACTGGGCCGAGCCGGCGACGAACGCGACCCTTCAGCTGTACACGTCCCCGAACGTCGAGGGCGTCCACCGCCTGGTCAAGGGCAACACGATGACGGCCACGTTCACCCGCGGGCCGGGCGAGACGGTGGGCGTGTTCGTGCTGGAGACCGCGATGGACGAGCTGGCGTACACGCTCGGCGTGGACCCGGTCGAGCTGCGGCTGCGCTGCCACGGCGACACCGACCCGCGGGCCACCCGTGGTCGAGCGACGGACTGGCGGAGTGCCTGCGGGTAGCGGCGGAGTCGTTCGGCTGGGCTGGGCGCGACCCGCGGCCCCGCATGCGCCGGGAAGGGGACTGGCTGATCGGCACCGGGATGGCCGCCGCCGCGTACCCGGTCGCGTTCATGATGCCGACCCAGCGCGCTCGCGCCCGTATCTACGCCGGCGGCGACGCGGTGGTCCAGACCGGTACCCAGGAGATCGGCACCGGCGTCACGACCGTGATGACCCAGGTCGCCGCCGACGGGCTCGGGCTGCCGATGGACTCGGTCCGCTTCGAGGCCGGCGACACCGACCTGCCGAACACGTCGGCCGCGGTCGGCTCGTCCGGGGCGATGATGGTCAGCGCCGCGGTACACAACGCCGCCACCACCCTGCGCGACCAGCTCATCGCGATGGCGATCGCGGACAGCGCCTCCCCGCTGCACGGCGCCAATCCGTCCGATGTGGACGTACAGGATGGACGGATGCGGCTGCGCTCGCGGCCGGACGTGGGCGAGACGTACGGCGAGGTCATGGGCCGCCACCACCTCGAGGACGCCGAGGCGCTGGGCAGCTGGACCCCACCGCCGCCGGACACGCCGCACGGCCTGCTGACCTTCGGGGCGCAGTTCGCCGAGGTCGCCGTCGACCCCGAGTTCGGGCTGGTCCGGGTACGGCGGATGAACGCGGCGTTCGCGCCCGGCCGGGTGCTCAATCCGAAGACGGCCCGCAGCCAGCTCATGGGCGGGATGCTGTGGGGACTGGGCCAGGCCCTGCTGGAGGGCAACCCGATGGACCCGCGGACAGGGCGGTGGAGCGCGACAAGCCTGGGCGACTACCTGGTACCCGTCAACGCCGACGCCCCCGACGTCACCATCGACCTGGTCGAGGTGCGCGACGAGGTTGTCGGCCCGCTCGGCGCCAAGGGCGTCGGGGAGATCGGCCAGGTCGGCGCCGCCGCGGCGATTTCGAACGCGGTCTTCCACGCGACGGGCCGGCGGATCCGGAAGCTGCCGATGACCGCCGAGCTCGTGATGGACCCGCCCTAGTCGAGGGCGTGTACGCGAGAGATCGTGGTATCGAACTGCCCCTCTGGGGCCGTTGGGTACCACGATCTGCCGAGCTAGGCGGAGCGGACCCGGCGGCGAAGGTCGTGGTCGGCCGACCACGACCCCGGGGTGAGCTGACCAATCGCGGAGGGTGAGGCTGCGGGAGCGGCGGTCTGGAGCCCGGCGGACATCGCGGTAGCTCAACTTCCTTGGTTTTGGATCTTTATTCGCGACATGACACCGAGGCCAACCTGACCCCAAGGATTTTAGACCTCGATGTGTGAGCCCATGATGACCGTGCGCTCGCGGGCAGCGCGAAGTGTTCGGCGGCGTCGGCGGTGAGGTGGGACGTGGCGATGAAGAGCCGTTTGCGCCACACCGCCATCGTCGGCGCCGGTCCGCGCCGTAGCTCGATCTTGGAAAGGAAGTACGACACCTCGTCCATCCGCAGTTGACGCTCGGCAACCGCTGGATCGATCATCGCGAGCGCGGCTGGTACGTCCGGGGTCTCGAGGTAGCCGAACCGGACCCGTACGTGGATGATCCCGTCGTCGGAGTAGCCGAGGTCGTCCACCATGATCCGCCGCTCGGCCGGCACGCGCGGCACCGGCTCGGTCTCGATCGACATGATCACGACCTCCTCGTGGCGGACGTGGTTGTGCTCGACGTTTGCCCGCATGGCCAGTGGCGCGGTCTGCTTGCCGCGGTTGAGGAAGACCGCGGTGCCCGGGACGGTGATCGGCGGGTTGTCGCGCAGGGCTTCGACGAAGTCGTGCAGTGAACCCTCTCGCTCTACGCGCTCGGCGCTGACGATCTGGCGGCCGCGTTGCCAGGTGGTCATGATCGTGAACGCGGTGACGCCGATCAGCAGCGGCAGCCACGCGCCGTGCATGAGCTTGGTCAGGTTGGCCCCGACGAACAGCAGGTCGACCAGCAGCAGGGGCACCGCGCCGACGGCGACCAGCCACAGTGGCGCGTTCCACCGCCAGCGGGCGACGAAGAAGAACATCAGCGTGGTGATAGTGATGGTCCCGGTCACCGCCATGCCGTACGCGTACGCCAGGGCCGTCGAGCTGCGGAACGCGAAGATCAGCGTGAGCACCGAGACAAGCAGCAGCCAGTTGATCCACGGGACGTAGATCTGGCCGACCGTGGACTCCGACGTGTGCGTGATCCGCAGCCGGGGCAGGTAGCCGAGCTGGGCGGCCTGCGACGCGACGGAGTACGCCCCGGTGATCACCGCCTGCGAGGCGATCACCGTCGCGGCGGTGGCCAGCAGCACGAGCGGCACCCGTCCCCACCCGGGCGCGAGGAGGAAGAACGGGCTGCTGATGTTGGCCGGGTCGGCGAGGATCAGCGCGCCCTGGCCGAAGTGGCTGAGCAGGCAGGCGGGAAACACAAGCCCCAGCCAGCCGCGGCTGATCGCCCGGCGGCCGAAGTGGCCCATGTCGGCGTAGAGTGCCTCGGCGCCGGTGACCGCCAGCACGATCGCGGCCAGGGCATAGAACGCGATGCCGAAGTGGCCGGCCAAGAATCCCAGGGCGTACGTGGGTGAGAGCGCCTTGAGGATGTCCGGGTGCTGGGCGATGCCCGCGGCACCGAAGCTGCCGATGACCACGAACCACAGGATCATTACCGGCCCGAACAGCCGGCCCACCGCTGCGGTGCCTCGGCGCTGCACCAGGAACAGCAGCAGGATGATCACCGCGGCGATCGGCACGATGAAGGGGTCCAGCGCCGGCTCGACCACCCTTATGCCCTCGACTGCGGAGAGCACCGAGATCGCCGGCGTGATCATGCTGTCGCCGAAGAACAGCGCGGCGCCGAAGATGCCCAGCCCGGCCAGCACGCCGGCGATCCGCCGACCGCGCCGGGCGCCGGAGCGGCGCAGCAGCGTGATCAACGCCATGATGCCGCCCTCGCCGTCGTTGTGGGCGCGCATAGCCAGCAGCACGTACGTGACCGTGACGATGATCGTCACGGACCAGAAGATCAGCGAGACGACCCCGAACACGTTTTCGTCGCTGACCGGGACGGGATGCGGATCCGCCGGGTTGAACACGGTCTGGATCGTGTAGATCGGGCTTGTCCCGATGTCACCGAACACCACACCCAGCGCGCCGACCACCACTGCCAGCCGCGCGGTGTCGCGCACGGTCGGCTGCATGGCTGGGGAGGGTGGGGTGCTCGGCTCCGGAACGCTCATCGCGCGCCTTCCTCACTGTCCGTGGCTGAGGCGCCCGATTCGCCCGCACCCCCTGCCCGGACAGTACCGACCGCCGCGCTTGCCTACACCGGGTCCGCGCAGGTCAGCGGTGCTTCTCCGCGATGGTGAACGGTGCGGACTCGGCGGCCGCCCGGTAGCCGTCATCGAGGAGTAGGCGAGCCACGTACCGGCCCGGGGCAGCGGCCAGCTCTCGTTTCCTTCCAGCGCCTGCGGCCCGAGCGTGAGCCCACCCTCGATGGCTCCGCCGGTGTAGTCGTAGACCAGGTAGTTAGCGGTGTCGTCGCACGCGCCACGGTCCGGGCAGCGGAACAGGGATATCCAGTCCAGGCCCATGCCCGGCGCGTTCGTCCAGTCGATGCCGATCCGCTCGCCCACCCGGTACGTGCGCTGGTCGGTGAAGACCTTCGCCGGCTCGCCCGCCGGGTAGAGCCACACAGCTGTACGGGACAGCACCCGGCCGCCCGACTCCAGCGCCACCTCGTACCGGCCGCGGGCCAGGCCGCGCGTGCCGAACCGGACCTCGCCGTCACGGGTACCGGTCATGCGGGCACCCACCAGCCGGCCTCGCTCGTCACGCAGCGTCACCCGCTCACCGGGCCAGCCGGGCGCGTGGAACGCGACGTCCAGCGCCGAGCCGATGGTTGCGCTGCGGCTCGCCGGCGCCACGAGCACCGGCGGCACGGCCGGCGTGACGTCCACCGTCGAGACCACGCCGCGGTGGTCGGACGGGTACGGCGAGAGCCCCACCCCGACGTCCGGTCCGCCCACCTCGCCGACCACCTTGCTGTCGACAGTGCGCGACGGGCCGGCCCGCAGCACCCAGTCGATGCGGTCGTGCACCTCGGCCGGGTCCGACTCCGGGCCGCCGGGCGTCCAGGTGAAGCCGGGTACGGCCACGGGGTCCGGATGCGCCTCGCGGTAGGTGTCCACCAGACCGGCGTCCGCCAGTGCCGCGCTGGCCGGCCAGCGGACGGCGTAGGGCACCTCGGGCCGGGCGGCCGCGACCGCCGGTGTCCAGTCCAGGTGGGAAGGGCTGTTGAAGTCGCCGGTCAGCAGCACCGGTATCCCGCGAGCGGCCAGCCCTGGCAGCACCCGCACGAGGTCGCGTATCGCCGGCAGCCGGGTCTGGCGCTCCAGCGCGAGGACCTCGGCCCGGGTCCCGCCGTCCCGGACCAGGTACGGGCCGTACGGGTCGGAGGGCAGGTGTGTGTTGGCGACCGCGACGACCCGGCCGGGCGCCACCACCACGAAGACGTACCGGCCGTCGGCGCCGGGCGGGTCGATGATCGGGAACCGGGACATCACGTGCGCGTGGTTGCTGCCGTACCAGCCGATGGCGGCGGCGATGCGCTCGGTGTTCCGCTCCGTCTCCTGCACGCCGACGATGTCCGCCCCGGACCGGCGGATGAGCCGCTCGACCTGGCGCAGCGTCTCCACACACCCGTCCGGCTCCGCGCAGAAGTCGCCGGTCTCCAGGTCGAGCTCGTCACCGCCGTAGAAGACGTTGAGGCTCATCACCCGTACCCGCTGCGTCGCCTCGTGCCCCGCCGCAGCTCCCGGCGCGGTCAGTAGCGATGCCACCACCAACGCCGCGGCAAGGGCCGCAAACCGCCCGCGCATGACCACCTCCGGACGCGTTCCAGAAAGATCGCGTCCTGATGCAATCCCGGCGCGGTCGCCGGCACGGTACGGCCACCGAAACGCGCCGTGAACATCGGGGAGTGCGCGATCGTGCAAACAGCCTGACGGTGGTAGACGCTTCGTACCTCCGTCGATATGTTCTGGGCCTCCATCACAAGTGGACAACTTCCTGGAGGTTGCCGTGCCTCAAGTTCGACATCTGCTTCTCGCCAGCGCCGCCGTGACCAGCGGGCTGGTGCTCGCCGCGCCCGCCACTGTGGCGGCCGCGCCGGCCGACCCGCCGCCGACCATCGTTGTCGAGGACGGGATGACCCAGCCGGTCTTCTCGTTCGCCGACGCCATCGAGGAGCGCGTCTACGTGGAGACGCCGCTCGACACCAACCACGACGGCGAGCGCGACCGCGTGGCGATCGACATCTCCCGGCCTCGGGAGACGGCCACGGCCGGGTTCAAGGTGCCAGTGATCTTCGAGCACAGCCCGTACCGCAAGGGTGTCTGGAACGACGCGCCCTACCACAGCGTGCTCGTGGACGAGCTGCCCCAGAACGGGCTCGGCGCGCGCGCCGCCGCGGGCCCGGCCGCCGCCGGGATCCAGAGCGCCGAGGCCAAGGGCAACCTGCCCGGCTCGCTCGACGACTACTACGTGCCCCGGGGCTACGCGGTGGTGCTCGGCCAGAGCGTCGGTACCGCCGACTCCGACGGCTGCTCCACCAGCGGCGACGCGGCCGAGACGCTCGGTACCAAGGCGGTCATCGACTGGCTCAACGGGCGCGCGAAGGGGTACGACGGCAGCGGTGCCCGGGTCACCGCCGACTGGACCACCGGCGCGGTGGGCATGACCGGCGGCTCGTACAACGGCACGCTGCCCAACCAGGTGGCCACCACCGGAGTCGAGGGGCTCAAGACGATCGTCCCGATCGCCGCGATCAGCAGTTGGTACGACTACTACCGCGCCAACGGGCTTGTCGTCGCGCCCGGCACGTTCCAGGGCGAAGACCTCGACGTGCTGGCGAAGTACACCACCGGGCAGGCCCGGGCCGAGGGGGACTGCGCGGACGAGATGGCCACCATCACGACCGAGCAGGACCGGGTGACCGGGGACTACTCGCGGTTCTGGGCCGAGCGTGACTACCTCGACGCGCGCAAGGTCAAGGCCAGCGTCTTCGTCGTGCACGGGCTCAACGACTGGAACGTCAAGACCGAGCAGTTCGCCGGCTGGTGGGACGAGCTCGCCAAGCGGCACGTGCCGCGCAAGATCTGGCTGCACCAGGGCGGGCACAGCAACCCCAGCAGCGGGCCGGTCACCCTGCCGAACGGACGGACCTGGACGTACAAGCAGACCGAGAACCGCTGGTTCGACTACTGGCTGTGGGGCGTCCGCAACGGCATCATGAGCGAGCCGACCGCCGTTGTGCAGCGCGAAAGCAGGGCGTACACCACGTACCAGGACTGGCCGTCTCCCGGCGCCCGCGATGTGGCGCTGCGGCTCTCCGCTACCGGCTCGCTGTCTACCGGCAAGACCCGGGGTAACGCCGAGCAGTCCTTTGTGGACGAGGGCCGTACGGTCCACCCCGACGTCCTGGTCGCCAACCCGGACGTGACGAGCCCCAACCGCCTCGCCTACACCTCACCGCCGCTCACCCAGGACGTACGGATTTCCGGGCGGCCGGAGATGCGGCTGCGGATGGCGATCGACAACCGGTCGGGCGCCAACCTGACCGCCTACCTTGTCGACTACGGACCGGCAGGCTCGGCAGCCGAGCCGTTCGTGGTCACGCGCGGCTGGATGGACCCGCAAAACCGCAGGTCAGCCGAGCGGAGCGAGCCGGTCCGCACCGGCAAGCCGTACGACTACCGCTGGACGATGCAGCCCAAGGACTACGTCTTCCAGGCCGGGCACCGGATCGGCGTGGTGGTCTTCTCGACCGACCAGGAGTACACGCTGCTCCCGCTCGGCGGCACCCGCCTGCGTGTCGTACCCGGCGACAGCGAGCTGCACGTACCGGTGGTCGGCGGCCGGTCGGCACTCGGCTTCTGAAACGAGAAAGGCACCGTGCGAGCCCGGCTCGCACGGTGCCTACTCTCAACGTCGGGTCACTTGTGCAGGTCGAAGCGGTCCAGCTCCATGACCTTGACCCACGCGGCGACGAAGTCGGCCACGAACTTCTCCTTGGCGTCGTCGCTGGCGTAGACCTCGGCCAGCGCGCGGAGGATCGAGTTCGAGCCGAAGATGAGGTCGGCCCGGGTACCGGTCCACTTCACCTCGCCCGTCGCGTCGTCCCGGCCCTCGAACGTCTCCTCGGCCTCCGAGGTCGGGGTCCACGTGGTGCCGAAGTCGACCAGGTTGACGAAGAAGTCGTTGGTCAGGACCTCCGGCTGCTTCGTGAACACGCCGTGCTGCGACTGCTGGAAGTTCGCGTTCAGCACCCGCAGGCCGCCCAGCAGCACGGTCATCTCGGGTGCGTTCAGCGTCAGCATCTGGGCCCGCTCGACGAGCAGCTGCTCGGTGGGACGGACGTGCCCCTTGCCCAGGTAGTTGCGGAAGCCGTCGTGGGTCGGCTCCAGCACCGCGAAGGACTCCACGTCGGTCTGCTCCTGCGCCGCGTCGGTGCGACCCGGGGTGAAGGGGACCTCGATGTCGAACCCGGCGTTCTTGGCGGCGCGCTCGATGGCCGCACCGCCCGCCAGCACGATCAGGTCGGCGAGCGAGACCTGCTTGCCCCCGCCGGCGTTGAACTGCTGCTGTACGCCCTCGAGCGTGCCCAGGACCCGGCTCAGGGCGGCGGGGTCGTTGACCTCCCACGCGTTCTGCGGGGCGAGGCGGATGCGCGCCCCGTTGGCCCCACCGCGCTTGTCAGTGCCGCGGAACGTCGAAGCCGACGCCCAGGCGGTCGAGACAAGCTCGGCGACGGACAGCCCCGAGGCGAGGATCGCGTCCTTGAGCGTGGCGACGTCCTCAGCACCGATCAGCTCGTGCGTGACCGCGGGCACCGGGTCCTGCCAGATCAGCGGCTCGGCCGGGACCAGCGGGCCGAGGTACCGCGCGATCGGTCCCATGTCGCGGTGCGTGAGCTTGAACCACGCCTTGGCGAAGGCGTCGGCGAACTCCTGCGGGTTTTCGTAGTACCGCCGCGCGATCGGCTCGTAGATCGGGTCCACCCGCAGCGCGAGGTCCGTCGTGAGCATCATCGGCGCGTGGCGCTTCGCCGAGTCGTGGGCGTCCGGCACCAGCTCAGCGGCCGCCGGGTCGGTCGGCGTCCACTGCTTGGCACCGGCCGGGCTCGTGGTCTGCTGCCACTCGAAGCTGAACAGCGTCTCGAAGAAGCTGTTGTCCCAGGTGGTCGGGGTGGGCGTCCAGGCACCCTCGAGACCACTGGTGATGGTGTCGCCGCCCTTGCCGGAGCCGTGGGCGTTCTTCCAGCCGAGGCCCATCTCCTCGATCGGAGCGGCCTCGGGCTCGGGGCCGACGTTCCGGTCGGGGTTGGCCGCACCGTGGGCCTTGCCGAACGTGTGGCCGCCCGCGATGAGCGCGACGGTCTCCTCGTCGTTCATGGCCATGCGCCCGAAGGTCTCCCGGATGTCCCGGGCGGCGGCGAGCGCGTCCGGGTTGCCGTTCGGGCCCTCCGGGTTGACGTAGATCAGGCCCATCTGGACCGCGCCGTACGGCTTGGCGAGGTCACGGTCGCCGCTGTAGCGCTTGTCACCCAGCCAGGTGTCCTCGGTGCCCCAGTTGACCTCCTCGGGCTCCCAGACGTCCTCGCGCCCGCCGGCGAAGCCGAACGTGTTGAGCCCCATCGACTCCAGAGCGCAGTTGCCGGCAAGGATCATCAGGTCGGCCCACGAGATCTTCTTGCCGTACTTCTTCTTGACCGGCCACAGCAGCCGGCGCGCCTTGTCCAGGCTGGCGTTGTCCGGCCAGCTGTTCAGGGGGCGAAGCGCTGGTCGCCGGAGCCACCGCCGCCGCGGCCGTCGCTGGTGCGGTACGTGCCGGCGCTGTGCCAGGCCATCCGGATGAACAGCGGCCCGTAGTGCCCGTAGTCGGCCGGCCACCAGTCCTGCGACGTCGTCATCACCGCGTGGATGTCCGCCTTGAGCGCGTCAAGGTCGAGGGTCTTGAACTCCTCGGCGTAGTCGAACTCGGCGCCCATCGGGTTGCCCGCCGGCGGGTTCTGGTGGAGGGGGCCCAGATCCAGCTGGTTCGGCCACCAGTCCCGGTTCGACCGCGCCTTCGGCGGGCGAACGGGAGCCTCACCGGAGATGAGGCCGTTGTTCTCGGTTCCCACGTTGCTCTCCTTGCGCTCGGAAAACAGTGCCGGTCACAGACGTCTCTGGACCGGATTAGATCAGTCGTAGGTCAGGTGGAGTCCGCCGGCTCGATGTGCCGCAACAAGGCCGGCGACCCGCGTACGGGTGACACGCACCGTAAGATTCTGGATCACTTTTCTGGAGTCGGTCAAGAATATCGGGTGACGGCCCGATGGACGACTCGAGCGAACCGGTTCAGGTGCACGTGATGCTGGTCACAGCCCTGATCTGCGGGCATTGTCGGCCCGTGATCTCTTTTCGATGTCTCGTTGCATCGAGACGGTCACTGAAAGTCGTTGTGGTGTAACGGATTCTTTGTGCGTCTGGCCAGCGGCGCAGTTGGGTAAGCTGGCCGCCGGCCACCCACGCACGGATGGAAGGGACGGAATGACCGCGCCTCTCCGACGATGGTGCATCCTCGCCCTCACGGCGGTTGCTGCCGCGACCCTGTTCATCACCGCGCCGACGGGTGCGATGGCCGCGCCGGGCGACCCGGCCGTGCCGAAAGAGAGTGGTCCCGACCTGCTCGGCGACGTGCTCACCGCCACCGGCAAGCGGTACGCCCAGGCCAAGGCGGCGCTGAACAAGTCGCGCGCCAAGCAGCTCCAGCTCAACCTGGAGCTGAAGAAGGCGAACGAGCGGTTGGCCGAGCTGGCCCCGCAGATCGGTGAGATGGCCGCGACCTCGTACCGCACGGGCAAGCTCACCGCGGTAACGGCACTGCTGGACACCACCTCCCGAGACCAGTTCGTGGAGCGGGCGTCCATGCTGACCGAGCTCAACATGGTCAACGACCGGAAGCTCGCCGAGCTCAACGCCGCCCGTCAGCAGGCGGAGCAGGCCAAGAAGGCGCTGGACGTCGAGGTCGCGGAGGAGCAGCGGCAGCTGGCGGTCATCGACCGGCAGAAGACCGAGGCCGAAAAGGCCCTCGCCCTCGTCGGCGGCACCAAGCTGACCGGCGGATTTGTCTCCGCCACCTCGCCGGTGGCCAAGGCCGCGCCGCGCAGCTCCGACGGGTCGTGGCCGGACGAGTCGTGCAGCGTCAACGACCCGACCACCTCCGGCTGCATCACACCGCGGACGCTCAACGCGTACAACGAGGTCCGCAAGGCCGGCTTCCGCCGGTTCGTCGGGTGCTTCCGCAGCGGCGGCCCATTCGAGCATCCCAAGGGCCGGGCGTGTGACTGGTCGTTGCAGAGCAGCGGCTTCTCCAACGCGCACAACGACGACATGCGGCTCTACGGCAACAACCTGACCGCGTTCCTGGTCCGCAACGCCGACCGGCTCGGCATCCTCTACGTCATCTGGTACCGGCAGATCTGGTTCCCAGCGACGGGGTGGAAGACATACTCGGGGGCGTCGGAACACAAGGACCACGTGCACATGTCCATGCTTTGACCTGCTCGTCGCTGATTTCCAGCGAACTCCCAGAAAGCACCCTTATCCTATCCGCGAGGGGAGTACCTCGCCAAGATCGTTCCGGTCAGTACGGGCCAGTCACACCCGCCCTCGGGACGAGCACCCACCACCATCTCGGTGGGTGAGGGAGACCTCGGACGTTCACACATGTCCGAGGAAGGGATTTGGCGGGTGTTGGAGTCGATCGGGTCGCCCCTGCTCTGGGCGCTGACCATCGCGGTCCTGCTCGCGCTGCTGGCGCTTGACTTCGCGGTCACACGGCGGCCGCACGACGTGCCGATGCGGGAGGCCGTCGCCTGGACGGTGTTCTACCTCGCGCTGCCGGTCATCTTCGGCGTGGTCGTCTGGTGGGTGTACGGCGGCACACCCGCCGTCGAGTTCTTCACCGGGTACGTGGTGGAGAAGTCCCTGTCGGTCGACAACCTCTTCGTGTTCATGCTGCTGCTGACGGCCTTCGCGGTGCCGTCGGCACTGGCCCAGCGCGTGTTGCTGTACGGCATCGTCGGTGCTCTTGTGCTGCGCGGCATCTTCATCGCCGCCGGCGCCGCGGTGATCGCCAGCGGGGCCTGGGCCTTCTTGCTCTTCGGCGCTTTGCTACTGATCACCGCCGTCAAGGTGATCCGGGACGCGTTCCGCGGCGACGCCCACCACGTCGACATCGACCGCATGCGAGGGGTGCGCCTACTGCGCCGGCTCATGCCGGTCACCGCCGATTACCACGGCTCCCGGCTGACCACCCGCATCGACGGCCGTCGAGCCTTGACGCCGATGGCGCTCGTCGTCGCGGCGGTGTTCATGACCGACGTGGTCTTCGCGGTCGACTCCGTCCCCGCGGTGTACGGGGTGACCGAGGACCCGTACCTGGTGTTCGTGACCAACGCGTTCGCACTGCTGGGCCTGCGCGCCCTGTACTTCGTCCTGCGCAACGTCCTCGCCCGCCTGCGGCACCTCAACTACGGCCTCGGGCTGATCCTCGCGTTCATCGGGGTCAAGCTTGTGCTGCACTGGGCGCACGGCGTCTGGGACCAGGTCCCGGAGGTGCCGACGCCGCTGTCGCTGGGCGTCATCCTGATCACGCTGGCCACGGTGACGCTGACGAGCGTGGCCGCCAACCGCCGCGAGCGCATGGCGACCACCGAGGCCTAGCCGCCCATTGGGCATGCGCGCGGTGGCGGCGTCTGGTCGCGGGGTGGCGGCATTTGGTCGCGGGGTGGCGGCATTGGTCGCCACCCCGCTCCCGCGCGTGCTGCGGCTGGGTCCGCAGTGGCGGGCGGGTTGAACAATATCGGGAGCTGCCGATGACTTGTGGGAGGCTCTCGTGTTCAGATCCCGTCGCAAGAGGAGTAATGACGGCGAGCCGTTTGACGGCGGGGCGTCCACGGAGGTGGAGTTCCAGGACGGCGGGTACGCGGTCGACCTGGTGCTCTGCATCGACGTGACGGCCAGCATGACCTCGATCATCGAGACCGTGAAGCGCGGCGCGCTGACCTTCCACGCCCGGCTGGCCGAGGCGATGGCGCAGAAGGAGAAGCCGGTCGGCAGCCTGCGGATCAAGGTCGTCGCATTCCGCGACTTCGCGGCCGACCGGGTCAACCCGGTCCAGGTCGGCGGCTTCTGGCAACTGCCCGCCGAGGTGGCCGCCTTCCGGCAGTTCGTCTCCGGCCTGCGCGCTGCGGGCGGCGGCGACGAGCCGGAATCCGGCCTTGAAGCGCTGGCCATGGCCATCGACTCGGACTGGGACCGGCAGGCGGAGCACCGGCGGCACGTCATCGTCCTCTTCACCGACGCGCCCGCCCACCCGCTGGGTGTGGGCCGGGCGGCCTCCGACTATCCGGCGAACATGCCCGAAGACCTGGACGCGCTGGCGGCCCGCTGGGGACAGGGCCGGGACCCGTCCGCGCTCATGGACGCGAACGCCAAGCGCCTGCTCATCTTCGCGCCGGAGCGCGACCCATGGACCGGCATCGCGAACGGCTGGAGCAACACCCTGCACTCGCCGTCGAAGGCCGGCACAGGGCTGAGCGCGGTACAGCTGGACGACGTGATCGGCATAATCGCCGGCAGCGTCTGACGCGCCCGGCCGCCGCTCGTGCTGGTCCGCGGTGGTCAATCACCAGCGGGTACGGATGTTCCAGCGGGTGCGGTACACCGGTTGCCCGTAGTGCGGGATGAACGCGATCACCATCATCCCGACGGTCATGACCGCGGCGACCGCGATCGATGGCATTCCTCGGGTTGCCAGCGCCGACAGTGACAGGACGACCACGCCGATGGGTAGTCGCCACAGCAACGCCCGGAACACCACCAGCGCGTACAGGGTGCGGCCGGCGAGGAAAACCACCGGTCCGGCGACCACGACGGCCAGTTCCGCGGGGACGGCCTGGCCGCTGGGATTTCTTGCGACGAGGTCACCGCCGGCGGCGACGAGCACCACGCCGGCCACCATGACCAGATGCGCGTACGACGCCACCAGCGCGATCCGGCCGGGATTGGTGGCCTTGTCGATCCCGGTGGCGAGATGGCCAGCGACGTAGACGATGTAGGTCCGCCACATCGTCACCGTCATGACGAACAGGAGGATCACCCCCGCCGTCCGCAGCGACAGGAACGGGCTGTCTCCGTACCCCCTCACCCCGACCAGGAGGATCTCGCCCAGGGTGACGATGAACATCTGCCGGTAGCGTTCCGACAAATGCTCGCCCCCTACCCGGAGCTCCTCGGCGCTCGAACGACCGAGCCGGGGCAACGGATAACCGAAGAGGCCGACCGTGTAGTCCGTCGTGATCGCCACCGCCCAGAGCGCGAGCCGGGCCGGACCGGGTACGAACGCGCCGACCAGCCACAGGACGCTGGTCAGGGAAAACCAGATGAGCACTCGCATTGGCCGCAGCCGCAGGGCGTGACCGCGCAGGGCGGTGATGAGGGCGAACCCGCGATAGAGGTGCAGACCCACGTACGCCACGGCGAAGGCGATCCCGTTGACACCCTCCAAGGCTCTGCCGACGGCCAGCGACATCAGCAGTCCGCCGAGCATGACGCCGAGGACGATCAGCTGGACCAGCGGCAGGTCCGGGTCGTACCAGTTGGTGGTGTACGCCGTTACCGTCCAGACCCACCAGATTGCGGCAAGCAGGACCAGGGTTTGCAGCGCCTGCATCCAGCCGAGGTCGCTGGCCAGCCGGGTGGACAACCGGCTGAGTGCCACGATGAGGCCTAAGTCGAAGAGGAGCTCCAGGTAGGAGATCCGGCGGGGATCGTCCCGACCACGCAGAACCCATCCCGACCGTGCCTGTGCCACTGCCCCGCTTCTCCGGAAAATCCCCCCAAACTTTGTATCACGACCAGATCGGTCAAGGTGGGGCCTTCCCGCACAACCCAGCCGTGAGCCCATCTCGGTCTGCAATGACCGGCGAACTCGCATGGGGTGCAGGAGAAGGTCCGGGCTTGCCACGAACCAACGTTCTCACATACGATAATGCTCTCGGATATGAGAACGTTCCCAGCGACTGAGAATAATGAGAGGTTCGGACATGCGGGATGTCGAGATGACGGCCATCGCGGACGACGGGTTGCCCCTGGTCGGCACGCTGGCCCTGCCCTCCGGCCCTGGATCGAAGTCCTGGTCCAACCACGGAAGGAAAGGCGTGACTACCGCAACCCCTGCTCGCCAGCACAACGGCCTCACCACCTTCTGGGTCGTCGCGTTCACGTGGACCCTGGTTTTCTGGCTTCTCGCGATCGCACTCGGTGGATCGGCGATGACTTCACCCACCGTCGTTCCCTTCCTGCTCGGTGGCTTCGGCCCGGTGGTCGGCGCGGTCGTGGTCCGGGTGCGGCGCTCCCGCCGCCATCAACCCATCCCGCTCACACGGTGCGAACCCGACTGAGCGCGCGACTGCTCTGGGCGCTGCCCATGCTGGTGATGGCATCGGCAACCGTGCTGGCAGCCGCGCTGCTCTCGGAGGGCCTGGGCGGCCCCGCGGTGAGCCTGACCGAGGGACGGGAGCTGATCGCGACGGCCGGCGGAGCCGTACCGTTCCTGATCAGCATGCTGATCGGTGGTCCGTTGGCCGAGGAACCCGGCTGGCGAGGCACGGCGTACCCACGCCTGCGCGCGTCCATGAGCCGCCTGCGGGCCGGGTTGCTGCTGGGTGCCGCCTGGGCGGTGTGGCACCTGCCGCTGTTCTTCATCAACGGGACGGTCCAGGCCGAGTTCGGCCTGATGAGCTGGGGTGGCCTGCTGTTCACGCTCAGCGTCTTCCCGATGGCACTACTCACCGGCTACGCCTACGAACTTGCCGGGGTCGCGGCGTCGATCGCGGTTCATTTCGGCGTGAACACGACCATCGCACTGCTGACCGTCAAGTCTCCCGTCACCCAGGCATTCGTCCTGGCGGTGCAGATCATCGTGGCGGCCGCGCTGCTCGCCTCGCGGCGCGACCGCCGGCCGGGCCTGCCGGTGCACGCGGACTCGCACCGACAGCGGGTTGTCTCCGGATATGGGTCGGAACGTTAGGGGCCGTGGTTGCCCGCCGGTGCCCCGTTCCGCTGGCGCGACATCCTCGATGGCGCCGGTACCTGGAAGTGTGGCGCCGCCGCTGACGACACCGACACGTGGAACCGTATCGACGCCGCCCGGACTGCCGCCGGACTCTGGCTGCGGGGCGCGGACGCCGCGCCGGAGTACCTGTGGACACCGGCCCGCGAGCTGGTCGGCCAAGCGTTGACCTTCCTGCGGACGCTACCCGTGAAGGCGCAGGTGGCCCGGGTGGCCGCCATGCGGGACGCCGCCCTCGACTGCAGGCCGGACCTGTACGACATCCTCACCAGTCCTTGATGGCGGCGGCCCGGGCCCACCGCCCGGACCCGTCCGTCGGTGCTCCGACGCGGCGTGCGTTGTGCACGTGCTCGCGCGGTGAGCACCGTCGCGGCGGCCATCTTTTGATCCCCGACCGACAGGTATGGGGCGATACCAACCTAGGAGTACGACATGTTCGAGATGAAGACGTGGGCTACCGGCGCGGCGATGCTGGCCTGCACCGGCGCGCTGGTCGCGTGCGGGAGCGGCAATACAGCACCAGGTGCCGCGGCCGGCACCGGTACACCGTCGACTGCCACGACGGTTACCGGGACAACCGCAGGCACCGTGGCCGGCACGGCACCCGCGACGCCGGCATTGACCTCGCCGCCCAAGGCGCGACCGACCCCGGCGGGTGCGGCCACCCCCGTGCTGTCCGGCACACGCGAGGTCACCATCGTGCGGGTACAGGCATCCGAGGGCGGGCTCGCGCTGGACGGCCGACTCGTCGAAGCCGACGACGACAGCGGTCGGCAACTGTTCGTCCCGACACCCCTCGGCGGAGACACCTACCTGATCAAGGCATACAGCAGGGTTAACAACCACCCCGCCGCCGACGAACCGGTCTGCTGGCAGGTGCACAACCCGAACAACACACAGTCACTCACCATCGAGGGAGCCCTCTGCGACCTCAACAACCCGGCCCAGCGATTCACCATCGTCCCCAACGGCGAGGAGTCGTACGCGATCAGCAACAACTCGGCGTACCTACAGCACTTCCCCCAGCAGCGGCCTGATCCTCGAAGAACTCGGCGATGCACCCCTGCGAAGCACGTACCGGCTCATCGACAACGGCCCCGCGCGCCGCCCCGCTGGCGGCTGACCACACCCAACCAATGGCAGCCCTTGTTCAGCGCCCAGAAGATTCGGCGTGGCTGAGCGGTGCGGGTTCAGCCGGTCGGGGCCGGGTGGCTGTGGCTGGCCCAGGTGGGGTCAATGGCGTGTCCGGTACGACGACGAGGCTGACGACGCGGCGGGTACGGCCGCCATCGCGCGTGTTGCCGATCCGGCTGACGACGGCGTGTTCGATCTCGGCGACCATCGCGGTGAACTCGTCGTCGGTGAGCCAGACCGCGGCCTGCCGGTAGACCAGGCCGTCGCGGTGGGGGTCGGCGTCGGGGTGGGCGAGGTAGCGGTCGAAGTCGCCCATGAGTGACGCCGCGAACGTGGTGTACGCCCGCCGGTGATCGTCACGGGTCATCGCTTCCCGGGCGGCGGGGTCGATTGCGCCCTGGTCCTGGTGTACCCGGTAGCTGCGCTCCACCGTGCCGCGTACTCGCCGCTCGTCGACCACCTCCAGCACGCCCGCGTCGACCAGCACGGCGATGTGCCGGTACATGGTGGCCGGCGGGATGTCTGGTAAGCGTTCCCGTAGCTGTCCCGTGGTCAGCGGGTCGGCGTCGAACAGTGCTTGCAGGATGCGCATTCGGACCGGGTGCAGGAGTACGTCCGCAGTTGCCATCCCCCATGTTCCCACATACGATAATGCTTCCAGATCCGATAATGTTCCTAAAAGTGATAACGATGAGAGGCGGGTCATGCCAGAAGTCGAGATGGCGGCCGTGGCGGACGACGGACTGCTCCTGGCCGGCACCCTGACCCTGCCCGACGGGCCCGGCCCGCACCCGGCCGTCCTGCTCCTGCACGCCTCCGGCCCGCTGGACCGTGACGCCAATACCCGCCGGCACCGCATGCAACTCGGCCCGCCCCTGGCCGCCGCGCTCGCCGCCAACGGGATCGCCACCCTGCGGTACGACCGGCGCGGTGTGGGTGCCACCCCCGGCATCTGGCGGGCCACCGGCTTCACCACCACCCGCCACGACGCCGCCGCCGCCCTGCGTGCCCTGGCCGACCGGCCGGACATCCGCGCGGACGCCATCGGCGTGATCGGGCACAGCGAAGGCGCCATCCACGCGATGACGCTCGCCGCGCAGCCCTCCACCGCGGCGGCCTTCGGCACGCCGGCCTCCGGTGCACGGCCGGCGGTTGCGGCGGTGGTGCTGCTGGCCGGGTTCGCCCGGCTGGGTGAGGACGCGCTGCGCCGGCAGGCCCAGATGATCGCCGGTGGCCTCCCCGCACCCGTACGACCACTGCTGCCCGCCCTGGCCAACCGCTACCTCGCCCGGATCGCAGCGACCAGCACCGACGTGGCGCGCGTGGCCGGGATACCGGTCAACGCCCGATGGATCCGCGAGCTCCTCACCCACGACCCACGGGCGGACCTGGCGAACATCCATGTCCCCGTCCTGGCCATCACCGGCGGCAACGACATCCAAGTCGACCCCGCCGACCTCGACGAAATCCACCGGCTGACGCCGGGAAAGGCCGAGATCCACCGCATCCCCGACCTTACCCACCTGCTGCGCCGCCACCCCGGCCGGCCATCGCTGCGCACCTACCCCAGACAGCTACGCGAACCGGTCGACCCCGACCTGCTCACCCAGATCACCGACTGGCTCACCACCCGACTGCAAGTACCCGTGCAGGGGACAGCCACGTGACCACCACATCCGCTGTTCGCCAGCCCCCGACCAGGCCGGCCAGGAGGGATCCCGACGCTGAGCCGCCTAGTTGGTGTGCGCTGGCGGTTAGCCGCTGTGGTCGATCAGGCGGGGTCGGCGGGTTCGACGGCGATGATTCGTTTGAGGTTGAACCAGCGTTCGTCTTCGCGGAGTCGGCACCACGCCAGTAGGGAGCCGTCGGTGAGTTCGATGTTGTCGATGGTCCGGTTGCTGGGGTTGCCGTCCCGGTTGACGTAGCTGATCGTCACTGGTTGGCGGTGGTCGATCGCGTAGGCCAGGATTCGCGCTTCGCTCGTCGTGAGATTGGTCGCGGACCGGCGTACCGCCTCCAGCGACGGTGTGAGCGGTATCAGCGTCTCGTCGGGAGCGGCGAGCAGCTTCCGTACGAGGTCGGCAGCCTCAGGGCGCGCGGCTGCCTGGCGCGGCTTGGCTGTCCGGCGCTTCGCAGGGCTCTTGGCGCGTGCCTGGTGGGGCGGGCTAGCGGATGCGCGGTGGTCGATCGCCCGTTCCACGATCGGGGTGCCGTCGTCGGCTTCGGCAACCGGTGCGTAGCCGGCGTTGCGGAGCGCGGAAAGGACATCCTGTAGCGGGGCAGCGGCGGCGAGCACCGTCGGGGCGAGCTGGCGCAGTCCGAGGGCTCGCAGCCGGCGGTCCGCGACGATTTCGTTCAGCAGGGCGGTGTCTTCACTGCGCAGGCAGCAGGCTACGGTGCTGGCCCGCACGGAGCCGTGTCGGCGGGCGACGTCGGCGACCAGGTAGCGCAGCGGTTGCGGCAGCTCACCGACCGCGATGTCGGCGAGTGCGTCGAGCAGGCTGCTGGCTGTGTGTCCGGCGTCGAGCGCGCGCCGCACGGTGGCCGGACTGAACCGCCACGTGCGCGCGACCCCGCGGGTTTCCGGATCGGCGGCCAGGTCGAGCAGCGCGCTCAACGTGGTGTCAGGGCTGCCGGTGACGACGGCGGTGAGGTCGGCCTGTAGCCGGGCGTGGTGCTGGGTGGTGCCGATGTCGCCGAGCACAGCGGTCAGGTCGTCGGCACCGCCGAGCAGTGCATGGCCAGCCGCAGTGACCACGCCCGCGCCGGTCACGCCCAGCAGAGCGGCTTCCTGCCAGCAGGCGACGGCCTGGTCTGGCGCGGTATCGGGATCGCCGAACGCGAGCGGCTGCCGCCAGATGACCAGGTCCGCCAAGGCTCGAGGGTCCTTGATGGTGGCGGCTTCCGGCTCCGACGCGGCGGCGATGACGGCGGCACGCAGTTCGACGGTGCCGGCATGAACCTCGCCGGGCGTGACCGCACCAGAGGCAGCCAGCGGCGCGGACGGCGATCGCCACCACGCACGCAGCAGCGTGGAAAGCTGATCGGCCGGCTCGTACCCTCGCCATCCGTCGTAGCCGGCCGTCGGCGCTGCATGCCCGTCCCCGAGCGACAGCAACCCGGCGTGCGCGGCGACCGACAACCCCAGCCGCAGGTCCGGCTCGGTGCAGCCGAGCACTTTCGCCAGCCGCTTCAGCTCGCGCAAGCCGACCCCGCCCGTGCGAAGCGTCGGCACGGGCTTCTTGCCCGCCGCCTCCAGAAGATCAGTGACCAGCCGGACCATCGCGGCGCCAGCGGCGGCCGCCGCGCGCGCCGTCGTTGCCGGATCAGCCGCCGACCGTTCGACCGATGGCGGCGCGGAGTCGAACGGTGCCGCGTACCCCGAGCCGCGTAGCGCCAGGGCGACCTCGGCCGGCATGGTCAGCTCGCCGCCCCACTCAGAGGTGCGCGCCAGCAGGCCGCGCGCGATCGCCCACGCTTGCGGTGTTTGCGACCGGCTGCCGTACGAGCTGTAGTAGAAGGGATCTGGCTCGACCTCGCCGCCGGCCGCGGCCTTCTCCAGCAGGTCGCGAGCGTCGGCCGGAGCACCAGCCACGAGGGCGAGTACCCGCTCGCCGTCACGGAGGCAGGCGAGCACCTGATCAAGGATGTCGGCCTTGCGCCCAGCCGGCCTGATACCCAAATGCCGGGCCATGGTGCGGAGCTGATCGGCGGTCCGGTACACCAGGCCGGCCGCGACCGGATCGCCCAGCCCGAGCGGACGCGGCCAAGCCGCCGCGGCGGCGGGCACGAGTCGCGGTGCGGCGTCATCCAGTACGAGCGCGTTGGCCCGGAGCGTGTCCAAAGCACGCGTCACGTCCGCCCGCCCGCTGGCCGTCCCGGCGCCGAGCAGCTGGTCCAAGACCGGCCGCTCAGCCCGGCCGCCGAGTGCCGCCAACGCCTCAGCGACCTGCAACGTCGGACGATCCAACCGGCGCAACGCGGCGACCGTCGCCGCCGGCGTCGCCAACCGCTCAGCCAGCTCGCTCAACGACACCGGCTGCGGTACCGCCAACCCCTCCGGCCGCCGACGCAGCAGATCCGTCAAGCCGTCCTCACCGAGGCGCCTCAACCAAGCCGCAGTGACCACGCCACCTCCGTCCGTTCTGGCACGGATGCACCCTAGCGGTCAGTTGCGGCTTTCCCTGACATGGCCGCATCGGCCTACCAGCACACCATCTCGTCGAGGCGGTAGGCGAGGGTCGACGCCCAAGACCGAAGGCTCCTAGCCAGTCATCGATGTACACGGCGGCACCGCTGTTGCGCTGACCTACCCGCACTTGGTTGTCGCCCATCCGCTTGCGGCCGCAAGGTCACAACGTACAAGCCAGCCTGGACGCCGTCGATGGACGTAGCGGTGGTGTTCGGTGTTCGGTATTGACCGAACACCGAACGATGTAGCAGGGCTTAGCCGAGTAGCCCAGCTCGGTCGAGTTCGTACGCGAGATCAAAGCCCGGACGCGGCAGAATACGAAACCCACTCTGACCGCCGCTGGTTACCCGCTGCCGGTACAGATGTCCAGATCTCGCCTCACACCGAGGGGCCGATGAGGCTCGGACGGAACGGTAGGACTCGTGCCCGGACCGGCCGTTCAACGTCGTCGGCTGTGGAACTTATGATCCCGTCGCACCAGCGCGACGATCTCCTGACATTTTTGTGGGTCGAGCGGGTAGGCGTACCGCTCGATCGCTTCCAACAGGTGCGCGGGGTGTGTCCCGACCGCACTCACGGTTAGGTTCTCGCATCTGCCAAGCACCGCTTGTTCGTGCATGATCATCACTGCGGTGCGGACCGAGATGTCGCCGCTTGTCACGGCTTGACACCACAGCGGATCACTCGTTTGCGACCGCTTGCCGCCCGTGTAGCGCGGCCCGGTCGGCCGCCGCCCGGCCCGAGGCCCAGCCCGCCCGATTGTTTGCGGCTGTCGCTTGCTGTGTCAGGTTAGGGAACTGCTTCTCGAAGGCGACCTGCACCGCGTCGTCGCGCGCAGCGAGCACGGGCAACAGATTGGCGGCGCCCGCCGACGCGGTCATCTCCCGGTCCACCTCCTCGGTGGCGGAGCTGAGCCGTTCACCGATCCGCGACGCGTACGCGGTCAGGAATGATTGTCGGAACGAGCGGGTCGTGTTGCGCCCGTTCTTGTCAACGTCCGGCTTGGCCTGCGTCATCGCCCTTGTCGCCTGAACGAGCAGCGAGGTGAATAGCAGTTCGGTCGACTCCAGGTCGGCCGGGAAGCCGACGATGCTGGTAAAGCCGAACCGCTTCATCCACACCGCCCGACAGCTGTTGGCCTCCGCGACGACCTGGAGCAGCAGTGTCTTCGGCGCCTCGTACGGATTGTCGATGCTCACCCGGCGGGTCGCTGGCTGGTCGCGTGCGCCCGTCCTCGCGACGAGCAGGGTGTGATCGATGCGGTGCCGCGCCATCAACTCCTGCGCCTTCGCTGTGAAGGCGTCGGCCTCTTCCGGGAAATCGGTCGACTCCGCCTTGGCCAGCAATGCCCGGACCCGAGTGATCAACCGCTGATCGAGGTCCGCGGGCGCTGTCACTGTGGTGGAGGAGGCAGCGCCTGGCATCGGGCCAACCTGCTCGATCGGCGGCAGCGTCGCGAGCAGATGAAGCACCTCGATCGCGGTGGCGATCATCCCGACCCGGTCGACGCTCTCGCGCTCGCCCCAGGCGGTCACATAGTGGTCGTCGTGCTCCCACCACACCTGCGCGTCAAGGGCAGTCAACTGCGACTGCCACCGCTGATCGACGGCCGCCCTGGAATAACTCCGCATCTGCGCCGCGATGGCGTCGACCACGATCTGGCTGTGCTGTGTGGTGTACTCGCGGCGGGCCACCCGTACCAGCTCGGCCGGCTGCCAGCCGCGCCGCCACGCGTGCTCGACCTCGCGAAGCAGACAGGCCAGCAAGGCACGGTTGACCACCTGGATGCCGACAGCACCACCAGGGCCAGCGGTCAGCAGAGCACGGCAGCGATCGAGCTCGGCAGTCTCTTTGCGGTCATGAGCGTGGATCGCCTGGTTGATGATCTGCTCGACGCTCTGACGCTGCGACGGAACGTGCGGCACGCCGAACAGACCCAATGGATCGTCAGGGCCCAACTTCCCGGTGGCCCGTCGACGCTGAGTCGCCTCTGCGGCCTTTCGCTTTGCTTTGTGCCGCTCACGGCTGTTCTTGCCCATCGGCCTCTGTCCCGACTCGACGACACAAACCCACAAGACGCTACCAACCAGGCCGTCAGCTCAGGCTCCCAGACGGGGGAACGTCTAACCCCAGCCGCGGAAGAGCAACGATGAGGGCGACCCGGCCGCGCTACTCGATCGCCTACCTCGCGTACAGGGCGCGTCTGGCACGCGTTTCTGGTGGGCCGGAGGCATCACCATGCGAACCAAGCCGCGACCATCGCCGGTGACCCGCTTCCCCTACGTTTGACCAGGTCACGGGACGAGGTGGTGCCCGATGACATCGACGCCGGACCGGCGGTCCTCCGCGCTGGCCGCACTCGGCAAGGACGACTCATTCGCCTACGCCATTCGCGAGGCACTCAGTGGCGGCGCGCGGCAGGCGGTTCGCCAGCGCCTCGTGATCGAGATGGTCGCGCAGCTCCACGACACGCTTAGCGACTACATGGTGTCCGAGAGGGAGGCGTACGAAACCTTCGTACGAACCGTCGCGCTGCTCACCGTCTTCCTCCCCGATGGGAGGAGCCGATGAACCCGCCCCAACACGACTGGGCGGTCCAAAAACGGACCTGCCTCACGGCGTCTGACGTCCATGTCCGCACCGGGGACGACGGACATCCAATTGCGGCGGGCAAAGTCCGGACGTCTTCGAGACCGCTGGAGGCCGGGGGATGAACATGACCCGGATCACCCGCAATGTAAGCACCGCAGCGGTGGCAACGATCGCAGCCTGGTCGTCCTGGAGCCACATGGTCCACGTCGCACTTCGGTTCGGCGAGCGGCCCGAGGTCGCCTATGTATTACCGCTATCTGTGGACGGCATGCTGATCGTGGCATCCACAGCGATGGTTGAGGACCGACGGCAGGGGCGGGCCGTGCGTTGGTCGGCCCGCGTCGCGTTCGCCGCTGGTGTCGCGGCCAGCGTGGCGGCCAACATAGCCGCTGCGCATCCATCGGCCGGCGCGCGGATCGTGGCCGCCTGGCCAGCCATCGCGCTACTGCTAGTCGTGGAGATCTTGTCCCGGGCACGCCGGCCGGATACGGCACACCAGGCGGACGCGGGCCTCGCGGACGCCGATCGCCCGGACACTCACCTCACCCCGCCAGCAGAGTCTGGTGCGCTGTTGGGCGAGGCAGCACATCTGGCCCCGGGCCAACGGCAGCAAGGGTTGCCCGCCCAAGGAAGTGCTCGTGTCCGGCCTGGCGTGACGCGGACGGCGGAGGTGGTGGCCCGGATACGCGCCGAACGTCCGAACGCGACATTCGCGGACATCGCCGCTGAGGCACGGGTGTCCGAACGACATGTCCGACGCTTGCTGAGATCCGATTCGAGCTGACGATCCTCCATAGCGCGAAGTCGAAGGTAGGTTACGGCCTACTCGCTGTGCTGCCGACCGACCAGCCAGCTCTCGAAGCCGCTAACCATCTCGCCCATAGAGCCGAGCCGGCCGGGGTCCTCGTTATACAGGTCAACGAGGCATCGCTCCCACAGGGAGTAGGCGGAGTCCAGTTCAGCTGGCACCTGCCGGAGTTGGCGCACGGCATCTTCGGCCCGCTTGACCTGCCCCGATCGCGCGGCCTCGCCCGCCTCGTCCCATAGCTGCTCGACGGAACCGAAAAGCTTGCGGATGTGGTCGGCGCAGCGACTCTCGCGGTCGCGAAGCAAGTCGATGAACTCGTCGTAGTCATCCTCGGCGGGCTTGGGAATGGCCGGTAGATCGTCTGGCGTCAGTCGAGGAATCTCGACTCCAACCGCTGGCGGGATCTCGGCGGACGCTCGGACGGCGTCAGCAGCGTCCGCGCAGAGGCTGGCAAGCTTCGAAAGGTCATCTACCTCGCCGCCAGCGATGAGCCCTGACAACGACTCGATGGCCTGCTTGACCTCGTCGTAACGGTAGTCGGCGAGGTAGCCATCAACCTCAAAGGCCAAGTCCGTAATCTGCCCGTACACGCCGCTGAGTTCGTCCTCGAGCGACTCAACCAGCTGCTCCCGCTCCTCGCCATCGTCTGCCCTGTCCGTGACGTCCACCATCTTCGCCCTCCACAGCGTTATATCGCCCCGTGCACGATAGGCGACTGGGCCGGCATATGCCGGCCCAGTCGTGACCTGCTACTGAGTCGGAATTCCGACGACTTCGACGTCGATACCGTCGCCTCGTAGACGCCGAGCAGCTCGATACAGGGCGACCTGCGAGAACGTGAAAAGCGTGTCGGCACTCAGGGTCTTTCCCGAGCCGAGCGCGATCGCGTATACGACCTTGCGGGGCTTGAACGTCGCGTCGATCTTGGCCTTGGGTTCGCGGGCGCGTACCACCGCGAGCAACCGTTCGCGTGCCTCGGGTTCGTGGAGAAGCGCGTCGACGGCCACTTCGCCTTGCATGAACAGGTGGCTGAGTGGAGCGGAGCGGTCACCACGCTTGACGTGAATCAGCTCGTTGTCCGGGCCGAGGAGGTCGCATGCCTCGATCCCAGGGCCGCGGTTGTGTTGGCGGGTCTTGAGGAACTGCTTGTCGAGCAGCACCAAGCCGCTCCCGGGACGACCAGCCCACCGGTTGTACGCGTCCTCATCGGCGAGATCACGGGTCCACGGTGGCAACGCAACAGTCGACGGTCCGGCGAGGATCTTCTCAATCTCCGACCGCAGGAGGTCGAGGTGACGCTCGCCGATCTCGTACCAGCGGCCCTCGTGGTAGATCATCCGGGCCGAACCGAATCCGATCTCAGCGGTGATCCACTTGTATGCCGCGACAGGCGGGCTGAGCAACTCGCGGCCGTCGGGATCGGCGCACATGCCGATGGTCCCCAGCTTCAACGCCTCCAGCCGCCGACCTGGCGGTCGGCTCAGTGCACACTCCAGAATCCTGTCGAGGTCGAGTTCCGGACGGTACATCCGCCGGTACGGCACCTTGATCACATAGGCCTGCGCCGCGGATTCGTGCTCGACTAGGGAGATCGGCACCGCAAGCCCGAGATTATCGGTGGCCTCCTCGCCCAGCATCTCGTCGAGGCGTTTGTCTAGTTCGTCGGTGCGGTCGCCCTTGCGCAACGGGCGGACCTGAGCGATGAAATCCAACTCGGGTGCGGGCGTATCGAGCGAGCAGACGCGGCTGATCTCCCGCAGGTCGTCGAGCAACCCGACTGGATCAGTGCTTACAGCTATCTGTAGGGAGTCCGCTGCGGCGACAGACACAGCCCTGGAGGTGCCGCGGGTGACGGTGAGCTGCTCATTGTTGAGCTTTCCGCAGAGCTGGCCGACGATCTCCCCCCAACCCTCGATGCCGTAGCGGCGAATGTGCTGGCCGCCGGGCACTAGGTTGCGGTCGACCCGTCCGGTGGAGGCGAGGACTCGACGGGTTACCCGCTTGATCCGATCTGGTTCGATCGCCCGGGTCGCGAACGTGATGCCGAATCCGGGGTCGACGCGATCCAGGTTGATCATGAAGCGGCCGAGGGTGCCGTAGGTCAGGGCGTACACCTCGCCGTCGACCACGACCAGCAACGCGCAGCCGGCACTGCTGTACCCAACGGTCACGGCGTCTCCGGTAAGCCCCGCGATGACAGGACACCAGTCGGCCGCAGGCTGGGGCACATCCCCGAGAACGATGAGCGCCGGCGCACCGGCGACCTCCGTCGAGATGACCGAGAAGTCGTGCTGCCGTAGATACCGCTGGTTCAGGCAGGCACGGAGATCCGTGAGGCCAAGGGCCTCGAGGTCCATCCGGTAGAGCGTGGTGCGGTATGTGGACGGAGGACGGGACGCCCTCGCGGTGTACCGCTGGCGAGGGGCGCGGTTTGAACGAGAGTTGAGTCGGTCTGGTGTGGTGTGAGTCGCAGCATCATTCATGGACTTGCCTTTCGCGGAGTGATCACTGGTCCGTCATGCGAAGGACCAGCGTCAAACGGTTCAGAAGAGGCCGGGGCAGGTCCCGCGTTCGCGGCGTGGTCCTTCCGGTGCCCGCTTTGGGCGCGTGCGCTGCCCGGTCTGGGCGGTAGTTGACCTGCTGGGCGGTTCTACGACAACAGACGAGGTGCAAATCCTGAAGCAAATCTCCGATAAGTCCCCTTATCAGTTTCATGCTCGGCTGAAAGACTTTGCGAAGGTTTACCGTTCTGAGGACCGTGCGGCCGAAGGGAGGAAGGGCGACCGTGGCTGAACCCACACTCACGCTTCGTGACATCGCTGCCCTAGCAGGCGTGCAGCGCGCCGTGGTGAGCATGTGGCGCCGGCGTCCGCGGGTCCGCGGGCAGCACATGCCGTTCCCTGATGCCGTGTCTACGACCGGCGCTGTGGAGCGCTTCCAGCGGGACGACGTCGTCGAGTGGCTTTCGCGTACGGGTAGGGGCAACAACGCCCAGCAACAGCTCGACGCCCCGGCATTGAGCGTCCCGGTAGGCGTGTCGCTGGAGGACCTAGTGACGCTGCTCTGCCTGTATGCGTACGGCGACACCGACCTCGGCGACCTGACCACGGCCGATCGGGAGAGCCTGGCGGAGCGCGGCGACCGCAGCGACAGATTCCTTCTGACCGAGGTCAGGCAGTTACGCGTTGACGACGAGGGCCTGCGCTTCATTGACGACTTGGTTGAGGCGTCCCGCGGTCTTCCCGAGGCGCTCGCGCGGCTGGAGGGCGGCCCGGCTGGTCGAGCCCTCGGCCGCCGGGAATTCACGGTGGAGGCCACGGCCCTGCTCAACGCCGTCATCCGAGCCGGCACCCTGTATCTCGATCCGGACGGCGTGCCGATCGTGTTGACAGGTGGTCCGCTGGGTCTCCCGCTGGCCGTAGGCTCCGATGCGCGCGAACTGGTTGTCGTCGGCAACGGACCGGCCGAGCGTGCGCTACGCCGTCGCGTGGCGATTCACGGCCTCGATGTTTCGGACGACGCGGTCCCGCCGCTGGTACGCGTACTGTCCGTGCTGGGCCAAGAGCTCGGCGCGGCCCTCGACAAGGTCGATGATTTGCTACTCGGCCTGGGCAAAAACGAGGTTGGAGTCGTGATCGGACCGGCGAGCGCGTTGTGTGAGCCGCTGCGTGGCGATGACGAGCGGTTCAGGGCAAAGATGCTCCGACCGGGACGACTCGTCGCCGCCGTACGCCTGCCGCGCGGGATGTGGCGGGAGGCGCACCGTCAGGCGCTCGGCATGTGGATCTGCACTGGCGACCGGACTACGGACCGACCGATGGTGGCCGACCTCGGGGCGTTCCCGCCTACAGACATGGCCGTGGAGGACGTGTCCGCGGACATTTCTGGGGCACTGTCCGGAGACAGTCGTCGCGCGTTCCGCTATCTCCGCGTCGCTGACCTGCCCGACATCCTGACCGGCTCACCAATCGTGCCGCAGGGGGCACGGGCACCCCACTTGAAAGCGTCCTCCGACGATCACTTGGACCGAGTGCAAGCCGCAGCGTTGGTCACGGTGGAATCCCAGCCCCCCTTGGACGTGCTGGTGACCGCGGCACCCGGAACGATGGTGCTGCGGCAAAGGTCGCTGGGCGAGCTGCGCGACGCCGGTCTGATGGAAGTCCATCGGGGCAGCCGGATCGACTCCGATGCCGGCGTAGCCGACGGCTCGGTTCTGGTCCTCAGCGCGGACGGCACGATGGATGGTGTAGTACTGGACCCGTTCGACGCCGCGCGCCTCTACCCACGGGCCAGCCGGACAGAGCCCGGCGACGTGGTTTTCGTCGGAGGCACGAGTCCGTGTGCCCGCGTTGACGAACGTGGTGGCGCTCTGGTGGCATCTCCATCTCGGATTTTGCGGTTGAGATCAGGAGCCGGTGTCGGCCCGCACACGATGGCTGCCATCATCAACTATCAATCGTCGACCAGGGAGTGGCCGACGTGGAGTGTCCCCCGTCTTGACTCTGACGCTGCCGAGGCGCTCGAAGCAGCGCTGGCTGATGCGTCCACCTACGGCGCGGCGCTGCGGGATCGGCAGGCCGCCCTGCATGATCTCATCACCGCCCTGATCGACGGCGTAGCCGCCGGCGCGGTGAGTGTTGTGCCCCGAAGCAGGCCCTAGGAAGGACGATAGATAATGCCACCGCGCAAGAGGCAGGAGCCGTCGGCGCCGTCGACAATGAAGGAGTTGAAGGACACTCTCTGGAAGGCCGCCGATCGCCTGCGTGGGTCCCTATCAGCCAGCCAGTACAAGGACGTCATCCTCGGTCTCGTCTTCCTCAAGTACGTCTCGGACGCGTACGACGAGCGCCGCGAGCATATCCGCGCGGAGCTTACCGCTGAAGGTATGGACGATAGCCAGATCGAAGAGCTGATCGACGACCCGGAGGAGTACCAGGGGTACGGAGTGTTCGTCGTCCCGCCTGCAGCACGCTGGGTGTTCCTGGCGGAGAATGCCAAGGGCAGGCCGGCGATCGGCGACGAGCCGGCCAAGACCATCGGGCAGCTCATCGACGAGGCGATGAGTGCCGTCATGGGCGCCAACCCAGCGTTGGTTGGCACGTTGCCCAGGCTGTACAACAAGGACAACATCGACCAGCGCCGCCTCGGCGAGCTGATCGACCTGTTCAACAGCGCCAAGTTCAGCCGCCAAGGCGAGCACCGGGCCCGGGACCTCATGGGCGAGGTGTACGAATACTTCCTCGGCAACTTCGCTCGGGCCGAAGGCAAGCGAGGCGGCGAGTTCTTCACTCCGCCAAGCGTGGTCAAGGTGATCGTCGAGGTCCTGGAACCGTCCCGCGGGCGCGTATACGACCCGTGCTGCGGGTCGGGTGGGATGTTTGTCCAGACCGAGAAGTTCATCTACGAGCACGACGGCGACCCAAAGGATGTCGCCATCTACGGTCAGGAGAGCATCGAGGAGACGTGGCGGATGGCGAAGATGAACCTCGCCATCCACGGCATCGATAACTCCGGCCTCGGGGCGCGGTGGGGTGACACCTTTGCTCGGGACCAGCACGCAGACATCCAGATGGACTACGTGATGGCAAACCCGCCCTTCAACATCAAGCACTGGACTCGCCGGGAAGACGACCCGCGCTGGCAGTTCGGAGTCCCACCGGCCAACAACGCCAACTATGCCTGGCTCCAGCACATCATCTCCAAGCTGAAGCCTGGCGGGAGCGCCGGTGTGGTCTTGGCGAACGGCTCTATGTCGTCAAATTCCAACGGCGAGGGCCAGATCCGCGCGCGAATCGTCGAGGCCGACTTAGTCTCGTGCATGGTGTCACTTCCCACGCAACTGTTTCGCAGTACGGGAATCCCGGTGTGCCTTTGGTTCTTCTCCAAAGACAAGAAAGCCGGCAAGAACGGCGGAGTGGACCGACGGGGTCAGGTGCTGTTCGTCGACGCACGCGAGCTCGGCTACATGGTTGACCGCGCCGAACGATCATTTTCGGACGAGGACATTGCGAAAATCGCCGACACTTACCACGCTTGGCGCGGCACCGACTCTGCCGCCCGCAAGCGCCTGACGTACCAAGACATCCCTGGCTTCTGCATGTCCGCCACACTGGCCGACGTCAAGGACGCTCAATATGCGCTTACCCCAGGTCGGTATGTTGGCGCAGTCCAAGCCACCGATGACGGCGAGCCAATCGACGAGAAGGTCGCGCGTCTGTCGAAGGAACTTCTCGGAGCATTCGACGAGTCAGCCCGCCTAGAGAAGGTCGTACGGGAGCAGCTGGAGCGCTTGTCATGACAAGGTTGATCCTCGACAATTTGTGCTCCGTGATCGTAGATTGCGCCCACAAAACCGCGCCATTGGACGAGTTCGGTGGATACTTCGCCGTTGGCACTCCGGCTATGCGCGGCAACGTCATTGACTATTCTGAGGCTAGGCGGATTAGTAAGTCGACATTCGACGACTGGACCGCGCGACTCCGTCCTCGGGTCGGCGATCTGTTGCTGGCCCGCGAGGCTCCGGTAGGTCCAGTTGTGCGGATTCCTCCTGCGGAGAACGTCGCTCCAGGTCAACGGACCGTGCTACTGCGCCCCAATCCTTCGGTCGTCGACTCTCGATTCCTCTATTACTATTTAATCTCTCCTGAGCGCCAGAGGGAACTACTCGCAAAAGCGTCTGGATCAACGGTTCCTCATCTCAACGTAGCTGACGTGAGGATCTTTCCCATGTCGGGTGTTCCTCATCTGTCAAAGCAGCACGCAATTGCCGACGTTCTCGGTGCGTTTGACGACAAGATCGCCGCCAATAAGCACGCCATAGCCTCCGCCCGAGAACTATCCGACGTTCGCTTTAGGCGCGCGCTGCAAAGTTATCCAGCGAGACGCACTACTCTGGGCGAACTGGTGGATCATGGAGTACTCGGACTGGGAGACGGATATCGCACCAAGCGATCGGAACATGGGACTCCCGGGCCTCGAATCCTCCGAGCGGCGGACGTTCGTGACTTCCGGATATTTCCGGACGGTGCAGAATACGTCTCCAACGACTACCGCACTCGAATCGGCGCAAAGGTCTCCAGGAGTGGCGACATCGTACTGACTACAAAAGGGACCGTGGGTAGAGTCGCAATCGTCCCGGCACGCATGGAAGAAGTTGTCTATAGCCCTCAGACATGCTACTTCCGAATCTTTAAGGAAGACGTTGTTGACTTCGGCTACCTGGCGGCGTGGTTCAACTCTCGCGATTTGGCAGATCAGCTTGCCATAGTCATGCACAAGAGCGACATGGCACCGTATGTCAATCTTCAAGATATTCGATCGCTTCGTGCCCCACTTCCCGAGATTTCGGTCCAGCGAGACGAGGGATCCTTCCAACGGTCTGCGATCGAAAGTATTCATGCTTTGTCCAGTGAGAACGATGCATTGGCAGGTGCCCGGGATGAGCTGTTGCCGTTGCTGCTGGCGGGCCGGATTGGTGTGCGGGACGCCGAGAAGGTTGTGGAGGAGGTGGTCTGAGTGGTGACGCAGTCGGGGGTCAGTGAGGCCCAGTGGGAGGCGATTGCGTTGGAGGCGCTGGCCGAGCAGGAGTGGCAGCCGCTGTCTGGCAGCGCGATCGCTCCCGGCGTCGACGGCGGCCGCACAGCCTGGTCGGACATTGTGCTGCCCAGCCGTATCTTGGCGAAGATGCGCGAGCTAAACCCGCATGTCCCGGGCGACTACCTGGCGCAGGCCCTGGCCGAGATCATTGAGCCGACGTCGCAGGACGCGGTCGCTGAGAACTACCGACTGCATCAGATCCTGACCAAGGGTTACCGGGGCATCAGCTACACAGACTCCGACGGTGTGGAGCAGAACCCGACCATTCGGCTGGTCAGTCATCTGCCGTGGGAGAATGAGTTTCTGGCTGTAAACCAGGTGACCGTGCGCTCGGTTGAAGTGGACCGCCGGTTCGACATGGTGCTGTACCTCAACGGGATGCCCGTAGCGATCGTCGAGCTAAAGCGGGCAGCCTCCGCGAAGGCCGACCTGGCTGCGGCTCATGCCCAGCTGGCCACGTACCTGCGAGAGTTTCCGATGGCGTTCCGGTTCGCGGTGGTGACGGTGATCAGCGACGGGATCACCGCGCGCTACGGCACCCCGTTCACCCCGCTGAACCACTACTCGCCCTGGAACGTCGACGACGACGGAAAGCCAGTACGGTTCGGCGAGGTGGTCGCCGGCGTACATCTGGGCACCGAGATTGAGTTCCTCATCGAAGGTGTCTTCAATCTGGAGCGGTTCCTCCAGCTTCAGCGTAACTTCACTGCCTTCGACGGCGGCGCTGAAGGGTATGCAAAGCGGATCGCCAAGCCTCATCAGTACTTCGCAGTCACCAAGGCTGTCGGGACGACTGTTTCGGCGGTGAACAGCGACGGCCGGGCGGGCGTGGTGTGGCATACGCAGGGATCCGGCAAGTCCATGGAGATGGAGCTGTACGTCCATCTCGCTGGCCAGCGCCCTGAGTTGCGGAACCCTACCTTCGTCGTGGTCACTGACCGCAAGGAGCTCGACGGGCAGTTGTTCGAGGGCTTCGCGCGTTCGCTGCTGCTGGCGGAGGATCCGGTCGCGGCAACAACTCGTGCCCAACTGCGCGGTGAGCTGACGGACCGAACCACCGGCGGCATCCTGTTCACGACGTTGCAGAAGTTCGGTCGTACCAAAGAGGAGCGTGAGGCCGGCGCGGACCATCCATTGTTGTCGGAGCGGCGCAACATCATCGTCATCGCCGACGAGGCGCACCGCAGCCACTACGACGACCTGGACGGGTACGCCCGGCATATTCGCGACGCCTTGCCGAACGCCTCGTTCATCGCCTTTACCGGCACGCCGATCTCGTTCGAGGACCGCAACACGCAGGAGGTCTTCGGGCCGGTCATCGACACGTACGACCTGACCCGGGCGGTGAAGGACGGCGCAACGGTGCCGGTGTACTTCGAGCCACGCCTGATCAGGGTTGAGCTGACGCGGGGCGTCAGCGAAGCGGACCTGGATCGCGCTGCCGACGAGGCCACCATCGGGCTCGACGAGGTGGAGCGCGCCCGGATCGAGAAGTCCGTCGCCGTCATCAACGCGATGTACGGCGCCCCGGACCGACTTCGGGCCCTCGCGGAAGATGTCGTGGAACACTGGGAAAACCGGGCAGGGCAGCTAGTCAAGTTCATCAATACTCCGGGTAAGGCCCTCGTCGTCTGTGGCACCCGCGAGATCTGCGCCAACCTGTACGAGGAGATCGTCAGGCTGCGGCACGACTGGCACAGCGCTGCCCTCGATCGGGGAAAGATAAAGGTGGTCTACTCAGGCACGGCGCAGGACGAGCCGCCGATCTCCAACCACGTGCGCCGGTCTGCGGAGAACAAGGTGATCCAGCAGCGGCTGCGCGATCCCGATGACGAGCTTGAGCTCGTCATCGTCAAGGACATGATGCTGACCGGTTTCGACGCCCCGCCACTGCACACGCTCTACCTCGACCGGCCACTCAAAGGCGCCTTGCTAATGCAGACCCTCGCCCGGGTCAACCGAACCTTCCGCGGCAAGCCCGACGGCCTCCTGGTGGCGTACGCACCACTCATCGACAATCTAACCAGGGCGTTGGCCGAGTACACCGCTGACGACCAGGCCGCCAAGCCCGTCGGCAAGGACATCGATGAGGCCGTGGCGCTGGCCTCCACGCTGATGGCCGGACTCGATGAGGTATGTGCCGGCTTCGACTGGCGTTCTCGCCTCGACGGCGGGCCGAGGAGCTGGATCCAAGCTGCGGTGGGCCTCACCAACTACCTGCGTTCCCCGCAGACCCCCGGCAACCAGGTCGGAGAAGGCGAGGAGAGCCTCGGCGACAGATTTCGCAAGCTGTCCAACCAACTCGCCCGTGCCTGGGCGCTCTCCTCCGGCAGCGAAACCTTCGGCGACCTGCGGCGCCGAGACGCGAAGTTCTACGAAGAGGTTCGGGTGTGGATGGGCAAGTTCGACGCCCAGGAACGCCAAGCCGCAGGCAAGCCCGTACCCGAGGAGATCCAGCGGATGCTTTCGGCGCTGGTGGCGTCGTCGACGGCCTCCGGCGAGATCATCGACATCTACGAGGCAGCCGGCATTCCTAGGCCAAGCCTCGGCGACCTCAGCATCGAGTTCCAGGCCAAGGCGCAAGCAGCGACGAACCCGCACCTGGCGATCGAAGCGTTACGTGCACTCCTCGTCGAGGAGTCCACCAGGGTGACCCGACACAACCTGGTACGACAGCGCGCGTTCTCAGAGCGGATCGCCGAGCTGATGCGCAAATACACCAACCAACAGCTCACCTCAGCCGAGGTCATCGCCGAACTGATCTCACTCGCCAAGGAGGTAGCCGCCGAAGGTAACCGCGGCGCCCAGTTCACTCCACCGCTATCCGACGACGAGCTGGCGTTCTATGACGCGGTCAGCGCCAACGAGTCTGCGGTTCGGTTGCAGGGGGAGGACGTGCTCGCGCAGATAGCTCGCGACCTGGTCGGGATCATGCAGCGCGACGTGAAGACTGACTGGACGGTGCGCGACGACGTGCGCGCCAAGCTGCGATCGTCGATCAAACGGCTCTTGGTACGGCACAAGTACCCGCCGGACAAGCAACCTGAGGCGATCCGGCTGGTAATCGAGCAGATGGAGGCGATGGCGCCGCACTACGTCGCCCGGCGAGCTTCGGCCTAAGCAACCTGCAAGTCGCGCGGGCGCACGGCACGGCGAGGTCGCCGAAGGCGGTCAAACCTTGCTGAGGGATCCACTCGCTGTCGCGGCGATGAAGCCGGCCCACTGCCCACTGGTGAAGATTAGCGCCGGTCCGGCGGGGTCTTTGGAGTCGCGTACTGCGACGCCGTCCGGCAGGTTGGCGACCTCGACGCAGCCACCGTTGTCCTGCGATCTTGTGCTCTTGCGCCAGATGGCGTGGGACAGGTCGGAGGTCACCGTTCGCTCCTTCCCGACTACTCGTATCGGCGGGCCACCGCAGCGATCCGGTCGTGCGACTCCTGCCTGCTGAGCGCGGACGCGGACATGTGGTTGTAAGCCACGCTACACCGGCGGAGGTCGTCCTCCCTTTCCAGATAGAGGTTGCCGGCTTGGCCCTCGACGTAGACGACAGGCGTGTGCATGTGCTCTTCGAACTCGAAGATGGTCATCGCGCCGAGCGTGCCTGGGTAGCCGCCGCTCTCGAACGGGACCACCTGGACGGTGACCGACGGCGGCGGTTCCAGGAGGTGCTTGAGCTGCGTGCACATCACCTGAGGTCCGCCGATCTGCCGGTGTAGGACGGCCTCGTCGAGGATGACCGATATCTCGGGTGGGTCCTCAGCGAAGACCATCTCCTGCCGTTGCATGCGGATGCGTACCTGGCGCTCGCGCTGCTCCTGGTCGGAGGTGAGGGAGACGGTGCCGGCGATGGCTCGCGCGTAGTCCTCAGTCTGGAGGAGGCCGTGTACGACCATCGGCTCGAAGACCTTGATCCTGGTGGCCGCGCTCTCTAGGCCGAGAAAGGTCGCGAACGGGGTCGGCACGGCTCCGAACCTCGACCACCAGCCACGCTGCTTGCCGAGCCTTTGTAGCTCGAACAGTTCCTCGCGCATCTGTTCATCGGTCAGGTTGTACGCGCTCAGCATGGCCTCCAGTTCGGCCTTGACCACGCCAACCTCGCCGGCCTCGACCTTCTGGATCTTGCTGACGGAGCAGCCGAGGCGTTCGGCTATCTGACGCTGCGATACCCGAGCCCGGTCGCGGAGGCGGCTCAACTGCTCGCCGAGCTGCCACCTGGGGATGGTTGGACCGATCGGCCTTGGCATGCCGCCCTCCCATGACGCCGCCTACGCCGCTCGCTCGCCGCGTCCTCGCCTGCGCGCGGCGTACCCGGACGGGTCGCTCGCCAGCTGGGGCTGCGAACTTACGGCAGAACATTGACACCCCGATCCTAGAATGCGATCGTGAATCGAAGAATATATTCGCAAGCCTACTGAGGGCCTGGGGATAGACCCAGGCGCCGCCGGACGAGGGGGTGCCGTGATCCTCACGAGTCAGCTGCCGATATGGCCTGTCATAACCGCGAAGGCCGCGAGCTTGCGAGGCCTGATCTTCTGCGCGGCATGCGGGCTGCCGCTCCACCCGATGCGGCTCCCAGAGGGCCGCCGGGCGTACCGGGGTGTCTGCGGCTGCCGGCTGGGACCGGTGGATGCCGACACCGTCGAGCGGCTTGTTGCTGACGCAGCCGAGAGGGAGGTCCCAGCGGTGTTCGGCGGAGTTCCCGCTGGGCAGCGGGCCGTCATTGTCCGCCGCTCTGTCGCTGCAATCCGGCTCGGCGGGACTGTCGACGACCTCTCGATCGTCTGGCGGACCTGAAGACTCTGGCCGCCGTCGCTGCCGGAGGGCGCGGCGGCGGGCAGACAGGCATCCGATCCCCCTGCGAAGGAGTGCCCTGGTGTCCACCACACAGCCCCTCGGCGCCGACCGGCTCGTGTCAGCGCAGTCTCGAACGGCGGCCTGGGCTGGGCGCACGAGCGGCAACCGCTGCGGAGGTGGACGTGGCCACGAAAGCTAACGGCTCAAAAGGCTCGCTGCGGGCACGGTGGCTGGGCGAACAGATGCGCCAGCTTCGGCAGGCGCGCGGCCTGAGCTTGCAGCACGCAGCCGCCATAGCAGGCGTCCACTACGCCGACGCGAGGGACTATGAGAACGGCGGGCAGGTCCTCGACCACCGCCATACGGCCCGGCTCCTGCACCTGTATCAGGTACAGGAGCCCCACCAGTACGGGCGACTGCTCCAGCTTGCTCGGCACGCGGGGAAGTCGGCTGGCAACCCAGGCGGGCCGCGCCACGATCCAGCCATGTTGGACTGGCTTTGGCTTGAGACGCAGGCGAGCCGGATCCGCTGCCACGACGCCGTCCTGGTGCCGGGCCTGCTGCAGACACCGCAGTACGCAGTAGCAGCCAAGCAACCTGAACGCCCCGTGTCCGCCACGCAATCGCTCCTGGAGAACCTCACCGGCGGCCTGCACGCCGTCGTTGACGAGTCGGTGCTGCGCCGGCTGGTGGGCGGCGCCGACGTACTGCGGCATCAGCTACTGCGCTTGGCCGAGGCCATCCGCGCCCCGAACGTCCACATCCAGGTACGCGTCACGCCGACGCCGAGCCGCGAGCTGAACGGCACGGACTGCTCGTTCGCTGTGTTCGACGTGCCCGGTCCGTACACCGCCGTCGCGGCGGTGACGCACAGCGCCTCTGGGCCTGTGGTCCATGAGGGACGCCCTGCCCGCCAGTATGCCGCCGCGTTCGACCAACTCGCCGCTGCTGCCCTGGACACCCGTGCGTCCGCCCAGTTGATCACCAGCCTAGCCAGACAAACTCCGTAACCAGCCGAAAGGAACTGCACCCCGATGCCCAGCAAGCGAGAACAGTTCGCGCAGACGATTCGCGCCCAGTATCTGGGCGAACGGATGCGCCAGCTGCGGGAGGAACGTGGCCTGGTCCTCAAGTACATCGCCGGGTACCTCGGCGTGGAGTTCAGCACGCTCGCCCGCTACGAGAGGGCGGAGTGGCCGTTCCGCAAGGAGCATGTGAGCGCCCTACTCGACGTGTACGGCGTGCACGACGAGGACGAGCGGGACGAGCTGATCTCGATGGCGCGCGATGCGTGGCGGTTGGACCAGTGGGAGAAGGACGACGCGCCCCGCAACGCGCAGGACGCCGCGCGGCAGGTGATCGACCCCTGGTGGGTGCAGTCCCGGGCCGAGGAGCTGTGCGTATACGCCACCGTCCTCATCCCCGAGCTGCTGCGAGGCCGCGACTACGCCGAGGCTGTCATCCAGCACAGCCTCGGCGGCCAGCCGTCCATGGCGAAGGTCGACATGCTGATACGCCAGCACCTGCACCGGCAGCAGATTCTGGACAACAAGCCGCCCACTCGACTGACCGCGATCATCGACGAGGCCGTCCTGTACCGACCCGCCGGCAGTAGGGCCATCCTCCAAGCCCAGCTAGAACACCTGACCAGAGCCGTCGAACGACCTCACGTCAACCTGCGAGTCCTTCCGACGAACGGCGGTCTGCACGACGGCGTCGACGGTGCCTTCACGGTGTGCCGCATGCGGGCCCCCTACCCGACGGTCGCCGTACTCACCCACCTGGGCGGCCGGATGGTGATCGAAGGCGCCACCGCCGACCGGTACGAGACCGCATTCGGCGAACTCGGCAAGGCTGCCCTCAGCCCCACCGACTCCATAGACCTCATCGAACAGACTGCCTGCCAACTCGGCGCTGGCGCCGAACTTCCCGCCACCAAACCGGAGGTGTCGGAGTGACGATCAGCCCCAACGCCGAGGTCTCCCGCAGCCTCACGGTCGCCGCGCATCGCATCGCGGCCTACGCCGACGAGCACGACATCCCCATCGCTAGGCCCAACGCCGCCCGGCCAGTCAGCGGATAGCCGAACAACGCTCGCGCCCGTCCAGCCTGACATCGCACCCAATTTGCCGGACGGCTGGATATCGCCGCGCTAAATCTGGAGCCGCCATGCTGTACGCCGATCCAGCCGCACTGTTCGCTGGTACCGCCCACACCTACCTGCGGTACCGGATCGCGCATCCACCGTCCTTCATGGACCATCTCGCCCGCCTCACGCCAGCCGGCACGGTCCTGGATCTGGGTTGCGGCCCCGGCTCGGTCGCTCTGGCGCTCGCCGAGCGGGGCCGTGATGTCATCGCAGTCGACGCCAGCCCGGACATGATCGAGGCCGCGCGCTCCACCGCCGCAGACCGGCTACTCAGCGCCCCTGTGGACTGGCGGGTTGGCGACGTGCACGCCCTGTCCGGCCTACCCACCGTGGCCGGTGTGAGCATCGGCGACGCGTTCCACTGGTTCGACCGCGAGGCCGTCCTGCACCAACTCGACCGGCTCGTCGTCGCCGGCGGGTTCGTCGCCGTGGTCATGTCCTTCACCACCGGCACGCCAAAGCCGTGGTGGTATCCCCTCGTCGACCGAGTCATCCATCGCCATCTCGGCCCGGCCCGGTTCGCAGGTCCTGGCGCGCTCTACCGGGAACCGGCTGGTGGAGACCACGAAACCGTGCTGCGTGCCTCCGCCTTTAACCACCTCACCGTTACCCGCGCCGACCAACGCGTCCGCCTGGACCTGGAACAGGTAATCGGCAACCAGTACACCCAGGCGTACACGTCGCCGCCCGTGCTCGGCGACCGGTTCGACGCCTTCGACCAAGACCTGCGGGCGCTACTGGCGGCCGCGGAGCCATCCGGCGTCTTCATCACCACGACCCAGCCCGGCTTGATCATCGCCCGTCGCGGGGAGGACCTATGAACATCACCGTCATCGGCACCGGACGCCTCGGCGCTCCGTACGCCGCCGGCATGGCCAGCCTCGGCCACCACGTGCTCGGTGTCGACGCCAACCCGGACACCGTCGCCGCACTCCAGACAGGCAAGGCACCCTTCGCCGAGCCAGGACTGGCCGAGGCGATCACCAACGGTGCGGCTACCGGCCACCTCACCTTCACCGGCTCCTACGCAGAGGCGGCCAGACACGCCACCGTGCACTTCATCGCCGTCCCGACGCCGCAGCGCACTGGCAGCAACCACCACGACCTATCCGACGTGTACGCCGCCGCCGACACGCTCGCCGGCGTCATCGACAAGAACAGCCTCATCGTGGTCAAGTCCTCCGTCCCCGCCGGCACCTGCGATCAGATCGCCACACGCATCGCACAGCGGGCGCCGTCCGGAGTGCGGATCGAGGTAGCGGCATCACCCGACTTCATGCGCGAAGGCTGCTCCATCGCCGACGTACGCCGGCCCAGCCGCATCGTCCTCGGCGTCCAGCCCGGCGGCGCTGCCGAACCGATCCTTCGTGACCTATGGGCACCATGTCTGGCCGACGGGGTGCCGCTGGTCGTCACCGACCTGAAAACGGCTGAACTGTGCAAGCTGGCCGCCAACGCCTTCCTGGCCACCCGCATCTCCTTCGTCAACGCCCTGGCCATGTTCAGCGACGCCGCCGGTGCGAACATCGATGACCTCGCCGAAGTCATCGGCCGCGACACCCGCATCGGCCGGCACTACCTCGCGCCCGGCCTCGGCTTCGGCGGCTCCTGCCTCAGTAAGGACATCCGCGGGTTCGTCGCCCTCGCCACCGACCTCGGCGTTGGCCACTCGCTCGAGTTCCTCACCGCCGTCGACGACATCAACCAGGCCCGCCGCGGCCAAGCCGTCGACCTGGCGGTCAAAGCCCTCGGCGGTGACCCCGACGGCCAGCCCATCGCCGTGTGGGGAGCAGCGTTCAAGCCCGGCATCGACGACATTCGCGACTCGCCCGCCCTCGACGTCGCCGCCTGCCTACATGAGGCTGGCGCCCACGTCACCGTCTACGACCCGCTGGCCATCTCGCACGCCCGCGTCGAGCATCCCGAGCTGACCTACGCCACAGACGCCGTCGCAGCGGTCGATGGCGCTCGAGTGCTGCTCCATCTCACCGCGTGGTCAGAGTTCGCGGCCATCGACCCAGCCACCCTCACACCTGGCCCGATCCCCACCCTCGTCGACGCCCGCCCGGGCCTCGACCGCGACCTCTGGCGCGCCGCCGGCTGGACCGTCTCGGTCCTCTGACGAACGCCGCCACTGCCTTCTCGACGTTCGACCCGAACCAAACTCCACTCACACGAAGGACACTCGTTGAAGATCACCGTTATTGGCTCCGGGCACCTCGGCGCCACCCACGCAGCCGGCATGGCCGAGATCGGGCACGACGTCATCGGCGTCGACATCGACCCAACCAAGGTCGACACCCTGAACACCGGCCGGAGCTGGTTCCACGAGCCCGAACTCGATGCGCTCCTGGCCCGCAACATCGGCGCCGGACGGCTCCGGTTCACCACCGACTTCGCCCACGCCGGCGAGCACGGCGATGTGCACTTCCTCGCTGTCGGCACTCCATCCGGCGACGATGGCGCCTACGACCTGTCCCAACTCTCCACAGCCGTTGAGAAGCTCAGCCCGCACCTGCACCGGCCTTGCCTTATCGTCGGCAAGTCCACTGTGTCACCAGGCACCGCCCGCACCATCGAAGACCTAGCCCGCCGCCTGGCACCTGCCGCCGAAGCCGTGGAATTGGCCTGGAACCCCGAGTTCCTGCGCGAGGGTACGGCCGTCGCCGACACCTTGACCCCGGACCGGATCGTCATCGGCGTCAGCTCCACCGAAGCCGAGAAGACCCTGCGGATGCTGTATGCGCCAATCACCGCCAACCATGGCTGCCCACTCGTCGTCACCGACCTGTCCACCGCCGAGATGGTCAAGGCCACCGCGAACGCCTACCTCGCCACCCGCATTTCATTCGTCAACGCCATCGCCGAGATGTGCAACGCCGTCGGTGCGAACGTCGCCGACCTCGCCGAAGCCATCGGCCACGACACCCGCATCGGACACCACTACTTCCACCCCGGCCTCGGCTTCGGCGGCGGCTGCCTCCCCAAAGACCTGCACGCCTTCACTCACCAAGCCGACACCAACGGCATCAACGCGGCAGCCAACCTCCTACGCGCCGTGGATGGCATCAACCAGCACATGCGCGAACGAGCGGTCGAACTCGCGCGCGTCGCAGCCGGTGGAGAACTGTCCGGCCGCTGCATAGCGGTGTGGGGTGCCGCGTTCAAGCCGGGCATCGACGACGTACGCGACTCACCCGCTCTGGATGTCGCCCAACGACTGCACGACCTTGATGCGCACGTCACCGTCTACGACCCGCAAGCCATGGCCCAAGCCCGTGAGGCGGCTCCAGCCCTCCGCTACGCGCCCAGTGCAGCTGAAGCCGCCCAGGACGCCGACCTCATCCTCATCGCCACCGGGTGGCCTGAGTTCGGCACCCTCGACCCGTACGTCATCGGCGACCGGGTGGTGAGGCGGGTCCTGGTAGACACCCAAGGCGTCACCTCCGGAACACGCTGGCGCTCCGCTGGCTGGATGGTTACCGGCCTCGGCCACCAGCCGTAGAGGCATCTGGGGCGGGGATACTGCGCGCAGTAGTATCCCCGCTGACGACGCTATAGCGAATACGCTAAGGGCGTGAAGCAATTGTCCAGCAAGTTGGAGAGTTAGACGAATCGACGGAATGTGACGCATTTAAACCGAATGCGGCTACGCTCGGCTCGTCCAGGTGCCTCAAATACGCGTGCTGATAATTAAAAGGCCACGTGCTGCTTCTCCAAGTGTTCTTGATCGTCTTCGGTCCATGACATCACAACCTCGATCGCACGGCTGGTTCCCGCCATGACCAGCAGCGGCCAGCCGAACTCGCCTGACGGAATGATGTCTGGCCTCTCCTTCCCGTGCAAGATCGGCGCTGAATCTTCGGGTTGAAGCGCTCGGATCTCAACGTGGACCTGCTCGGCTGTGCGGACCCCGATGTTACGCACGATTAGACGCTCTGCGCGTGTGCGGTACTTAGTTCGTCCCTTCGAATCGACATACGGCTCCCGCTCGTATGTATAGGACGCGCGCAAGACGGCGTGGTCCGCTGCAGCGCTGCCCCGCACTACAGCTCCAAGGTTAAGATGACCTAGGTCACTTTCGATGGCTTGTCGCACCTTGTAGCCGAGATCGTCCGGTGACACGTAGGTTCCCAGTAGCCCCAGAGGCATCAGAGTCCGCTTGAAGTCTTCCAACGCTTTAACCTGCTCAAGGTCAGCTTCACGGGGAATTGGCTCCTCGGAAAAGTAGACATGCACCGGCCTGCCGGAATCGTGGGAGCGTTGGATCTCTTCAGCCGTGCCGGATACAGCCGCCTCGGTCGCCATGCCTAGGCGGCTGTCGAACAGGGCCACGACGATGTCCGACGTGTCGACCAATTGTTCGTTAATGACACTTTGGCCGCGCGAACCCAAGCGAGGTACCGCATTGGTTTCCCATCGACGAGGGAGCAAGACCACTTGCTCGCGTTCCGCTCTGTCGGCATTCCAAGCGTGAAGTGCACGCTCCACGGCATCGCGTTCGTCTCTGGTGTCGCCGGGGGATGCGATAAGTACCTTAAGTACGTGAGCGTCGAAGGCCACGGCCACACCTTAGCGTAAGCCGCTGCAGGGCCGGTCCAGATGTGTCCACGCGCCGTTCGAGCCGCCGGGCCAGGTCGTAGCGGTAGCCTCCGGTGAGTCGATCACTCTGATCTCCGTGCCTGTCCGAGTTCGCCGTTAGCCACGCCGCCGCACCGGCCAAAGCGCCGATTGCAGCGACGCTGCGAGGTTGACTCGGAGACGTGACAAATGCCAGGCCCGTGCTGGAACTACGCACCAAAACGTTGTGCCGTGCCGGTTCGGTACCGCTCAGCCTGTAGTGCAATTGCTACTGGACGCGCGGCGTCAGCGGAACGGTTGCCACGGGCATGCGCACCGGCTGGCGGCCATTGAACCTAAAGCGAAGCAGTTCAGCTTCCTCAATGAGGACCTCGCCCAGGTCGACGTGTCGGCGTGCGGTAACCCAGTCCACCAGTTCCGTCGGGTCGTCGAACGGCCCCGTGAAGTGGACCAGGGTGGCGTACCAGATGTCCCGATGGAAGTCCCTTTCGAACCAGCCGTCTTCGCCCAACTCCTCGCCAAGCCGCCCCGCGAACTCGTCGGCCGCCGAGTCGCCGGGGTAGGCGCACGCCATGACGCCGGACGGCGTGAGCGTCAGCCCGCCCAGCCGTATCCGAACTGGCCGCGACCTAATCGCCGCCCGTTCCAACGCCGCCGTGCATCGAACGACTAACGGATCGTCGTCGGGGACGGCCGCTCGGTGCGCCTGGATCGCCCGTACCGTGAAGTGCGCGGCTTCAGGCGCGCCCGTCGGCCAGTGGCCGGCGCCGGCGATGGCCAGCGCCTCGGCGGTCACTGCGGCCAGTCGAGCCGCGCACGCCGGGTCCGGCTGGAAGACCACGGACAGGCCCCACCGGCCGCCCTCCACGGGCGGCGTGTCGCAGTAGTGCGTACCCGCGAGGACAGCCTCGCGGCCGCGCTCGAACAGCCGGTCGAACGCGGCGGCGTACTCGATTTTTGAGCCAATCACGTGCCCGGCTGCCGTCTCACTCGCCTCCATTCGACGCACCTTATGCGGTGATCGTCGCTCGCTGGCGTCGCTCCGTCAGGTGAGCCGCGTCGAATGTCGAAGAATATTGCGCATACTGGGCTGACGTGTGAGCATGATCTGAGGAAGGCGGAATACCCGCAGCGTGATGGGAGGATCCATGCGACTGGAGTTCATCCGGAAGTGGGACAGCAGCGGGACCGGCAACTGCCCGGCGCTGTACCGGGCCGAGAACGGTAACTACGTCGTCCAGGGCTGGAAGATCGACGACGAGACCCGGGCCAATCTGCGCGACCTGGCCGACAACGAGACCGCGGTCGAGGTGCCCGCCGACGTGATCGCCGGGATCATCGCGGGAAGCCGCTGAGCATGGGCGAGCAGCTCACCGGCGAGGACTTCAACAGCCTCTTCCGGTACTTCACCGACACCGCGTTCCGGTTGGAGGTCCAGCCCGTCTATGCGGTGACTGACGAACGCGAGTCCATTGAGGAGTTCCTGGCCGGTGAGCCTCGACCTGTGACCGAGTTCCCGTTCTACGCCGCCTGGCTCGATCAGATCCGAGCGGTCACCTCGCAGGGCCGGCGGGTCGAACGCGTCCGCGTCTTGGAGGAGCCGCCCACCGATTACCAGCGCTGGGAGATGTGGAGCGGACAGTACAACATCGACGCCGGCGAGACCATCCGCTACATCAGCCGCAGCCGCGCCATCGAGGCCGGCCTGCCGGTCCGGGACGACTGGTGGCTGTTCGACTCGCAGCGGCTGGCACTGATGCGGTTCGCCCCAGACGGTGAGCCGCTCGGCGGTGAGATCATCTCCGACTCCGAGACCGTCGCGCGGCACCAGGCGTGGTGGGATCTCGCCGTCCAGCACAGCGTTTCCGCCGTGGAGTACCGCACAGCGCCGTGAACTCGATCGAAGACTGGCTCAATCGGCCCGGCGGTCTCACCGAGCGGCTACGTGCCACCCGGCGTGCCGCCGGGTTGACTGGCACGCAGCTGGCGCGTGACCTTGGCTGGCCTCAGTCCAAGGTGTCGAAGATCGAGACCGGCAAGCAAATGCCGGCCGACGAAGACATCGGCGGTTGGGCTGAAGCCTGCCGGGCATCTGAAGCGGTCGCGGCGGAGCTGGTGACCCTTCTGGCGGAAGCCCAGGCGCTGCACCAGGAGTGGAGGCAGCAGGTCCGGCTCGGCCAGGTCGGGATACAGCGGAACTATGACGAGCTCGCCCGCCGTGCCGCCGTGATCCGCAATGCCGAGGTTGTCTACGTCCCCGGCCTGCTCCAGACTGCGGCGTACGCCCGCTGCCGCATCGCCGAGGGGACGCGCCTGCACGGCGCGAACCCCGAGGAGATCGACGACGCCACGGCGGAACGGATGCGTCGCCAGCAGGTGCTGTACGACACCAGCAAGCGATTTGAGTTCGTCATCACCGAGGCCGCCCTGCGCTTGCTGCTCTGTCCCAGAGACGTCATGCTCGCCCAGCTCGACCGGCTCCTCAGCGTGACAGGCCTGACCCACATCTCCTTCGGGATCATTCCGTTCGGCGTCGAGTTGACCACAACGCCGCAGAACGGGTTCATTCTCTTCGACGACGATCTGGCGGTCGTGGAGACCTTTACTGGCGAGACGATGCACCACGGCGACGAGGCCGCCGCCTACGCCCGCGCCATGGCCAGCCTCGCGGACGAGGCGGTCACGGGCGAGGAGGCCCGCCGACTCATCACGGCGACGATCGAAGATCTCCGGGAGGCGACACCGAACCCGTAGCACGACCGTGCCGACGCGAGTTGGACGGCAGCTACGACCTTTGGGAGCCGAAGGTTGGCACGTCGTCGCGTCTGGACTCAGCAGCACTAGTCAGCGTTACCTGGGACCAGTCGGTAACGGATAGCACTAGTTGGTGCTGGTGTCAACCTCCGTGACCAAATCGTGACCGGGCCTTCTCTTGACCGAGAGGCCTGGATGGCTCCTACTGGAGGTAAGTCCCCCGCGCGACTGGTTCTTCTGTTCGCCGGGCCCATAGTGAGGCTGGGGCGCTCGTAGGAGCGCCTCGTTTCGATTTAGGGCCCGGTTGCAGGGCCCGGCCGATCGGGGTTGGCCCACATGGATAGGAGGACGCTAATGAAGGACCTGTTCCCGGCGAGTTGAGCCGCGGGCTTGGGCGTGCGCCAATGCGGACGCCTCGCCAAGTTTCTCGCCTCGGCTGGTGTCGGCACCTCACTGGTGTCGGGCGCCTCGGCCGAGTGCCCTGTTCGGCTCTCCTCCGCCGTCCCTGCACACCACCTGACGCTCGACCATGCCTGCCTGTCGCCGCGGGTCGCTGCGACAACCACCACAGCCGCACATGGCGGCGCTCGTACCTTGACAACACCACAGTGGACTATCCGACCGCAAACCCGCGGTCCGCCCGGCCAGGCGTCACCCGGCAGGACAAGCCCTGCCCGCCGACCACTTCGAATCGGTGCGATTCCCAATCCATCGACACCTCAACAGATCCAGCTCCATCAACTGATTCAGGAGTTCCTTTTGTCTTCCGTTCGTTCACCCTTGCGGCCATCCCAGAAGGTCGCCACCTGCCCGTCAGCGCCAGCCGGCGCTGACAGATCCCATCTCGGTCTCCACGCGGGTGTCCTGCTTGCCGCCCGTGTTGACCTCCTGCTTGAACCGGACCCCCACACGGACGGCCGAATCGTCTGTCACCGCAGGCCGCCGCCGGTATCGGCGGCCGGTGGGCTGGTGCGACAGACCCTTCGTCTTCGGGTCTCCCGGGGGAGGTGCGCATGGGGCTACCGATAACTGATCCCGTGCTGCGGGTGCAGTCCCAGCTGACCGACCGGGACCACACCCTGCTCGGCTGGCTGGCCGACCACGGTGTGCTGACCTCGTTCCAGATCGCACACGCCCTGTTCCCGTCGACCGACTACGCCCAGGACCGACTGCGCAAGCTCGCCGTCCTCGGCGTAGTGGACCGGTTCCGGCCGCAGAAGCCCGACGGCGGCTCCTACCCGTACCACTACGTCCTGGCCCAGCTCGGCGTCGAGGTCGTCGCCGCACAGCGCGGCGAGGACCCACCCCGCAAGGACACGGCCCGGCGCCGGCGGTGGCATCTGACCAACCGGGCGAACCTGCCGCACAAGTTGGGCACCAACCAGTTCTTCATCGACCTGGCCGGCTACGCCCGCACCCACCCCGACGCCGAACTACGGCTGTGGTGGCCGGAGTCGGCGTGCCGGACCGTCGGCCCGTTCATGCGCCCCGACGCCCCCACGGTGACCCACGCCTTCCAGCCCCGTATCCGCCCCGACGGGTACGCCCTCTGGGTCGAACACGGCGTCACCGTCCCGATGTTCGTCGAGTACGACACCGGCACCGAGAAGCTCGGCGTGCTGGTCGACAAGCTCCACGGCTACCACGACCTGTTCGCCGCCATCGGCCGCGGGTGGCCGGTGCTGTTCTGGCTACACAGCGCCGACCGCGAACGCCACCTACGATCCTGGCTGGCCGACATCCGCCTCGGCGCGATCGCCGTGACCGGCGCCCGCGACCACGCCACCCAGGCCGGCCTGTCGCCTGCCGAGGCGGTGTGGACCACCGTCCACGGCGACGGGCGGCGGCTACGGCTGGTCGACCTGGCCCGCCTCGTCGTGGACCGAGCCCTAGCCGGCGCGACATGACCCGACCACCGCCGCGCCACAGGCCGGCCACACGCCCGCCCGTGCGCCGCTGTCCCGCCCGAACGCCCCCTGGCGGCCACCAACCTGGCGGCACCGGCGCACAGCGGCGGACAGCGCCCGCTCCCGCCAACGCTCAGGCCAATCGGCGGTGGACGATAGCTCGCCGCTGGCGACAAGCCAAGCACGTCGATCTGTCAGCGGTCTGTCACCGACGCTGGGCCGCTGCCGTGACAGATCCGAACGGGCACTGACAGACCGACAGCCCTTCCCCTGACAGATCGCGGAGGTATCGTCCGCCAGCTCACGAGAAAGGAGACCACCATCAACCACCCTATTCGACCTTCCGTTGCGGTAGTGCGAAGCCCGCGCGAGAAAGGAAATCGTATGGACCGACGGCTCCGAACCCTGACGGCTTCACGCATGCATTTCGGAGGACCGTGGCTGAAAAGCCGGACCACGAAACCCCGGTCGGGAGCTATCCTGACAATCCGCGACCCGGTACCACCAAACGAAAGAAAACCGGTGGTGCGAAAAACATCTGCGGCAACCGCCGCGCAAAGTCTTTATCCGCCACTCCGACCCGAGTCGTACGCGTCGACACTATTCCCATGACCGCCGAAGAATTCGACAACGCGATCGAAGCCTGGGCGGTGCTCCTCAACCGCTACTGGCAAGACCACCCCGAGGACGCCACCTAACCCCGACCCTCACGGCATCCGGTGGCGGGCCGACCGTGCCCGCCACCACCCGACCAGCCCTCATCCGCACGGAGGAACCGCCTGATGGCAGGCACCCCAACCACACCACCCAAGCGGCGTGGCCGACCCACCCGCACCCTCAAACCCGACCCCGACCAAGGACACCGCCGAGTAGCGATCTACGTCCGCCGCTCCACCGACGACGAACACCAACCCTTCTCCCTCGACGCCCAACGCACCGCACTCACTAAATACGTGACCGCCCAACCCAACTGGGTCATCGTCGCCGAATTCGAAGACGACGCCTCCGGCGCCACCACCAACCGCCCCGGCCTTCAGAAAGCACTCCGCGCCGCAGAGGCCGGCCGATTCGACCTGCTCCTCGTCTACCGCACCGACCGATTCACCCGCCGCCTCTTCGACCTCCTCGACCTCGTCGCCCGACTCGACAACACCGACGTCGCATTCGCCTCATCCACCGAACAATTCGACACCGGCACCCCATCGGCCGACTCTTCCTACATTTGCTCGGAATGTTCGCCGAATTCGAACGCAGCGTCATCATCGACAGGGTGAAACACGGCATGACCACAAAAGCAAGCAAAGGCAAATGGGCCGGCGGCACACGCCCCTACGGCTACCACGTCAACCCCGACACCCACAAACTCGTCCCCAACCCCACCGAGGCACCCATCCTGCGAGAGATCTTCCGCCTCTACACCCATGACCGGCTGGGCACCCGCGCCATCGCTGACGAACTCAACCGCCGAGGCATCCCCAACCGCACTGGCAGCCCGTGGGCCGGCTACACCATCAACCGGATCCTCGACAACCCGGCCTACGTCGGCGACATCGCCTACCGCGACGTCTACGTCCCCGACGCCCACGAGCCACTGATCGACCGGGACACCTTCGCCCGCGCGCAGCACATCGCGACCGCGCGCGGCGACGGCCAGACCCAGCGCGCGATGAGCGACTCCGACTACTACCTCACCGGGCTGCTCACCTGCCCACACTGCGGCCACAAGTACATCGGCACCTCCGCCAACGGCCGCACCCGCCGGTACCGCTACTACACCTGCTTCTCCCGCACCCGATACGGCAAAGCCGGCTGCCCAGCGCCACGGATCCCTGCCGACGAGATCGACGAGGCCGTACTCCAAGCCCTGCACGACTTCTACGCCACCGCCGACCACGTCCTGGCCGCCATCATCGAACGCGCCCGCACTCAGCACCGGGACGCCCACGTCGACCGGCACGCCGAACTCGACACCATCACCACCCAGATCAAGACCACCGAGACGTCGATCGGTCGGTATCACGCCGCGTTCGAGAACGGCACCATGGACGACGCCACCGCCGGCCCCCGCATCAAAGAACTCCGCGCCCGCATCGAACAACTACGCGCCCGGCACACCGAGATCACCGACCACCTCGACACCCAGCCAGCGCCGCCACCACCCGGCACCATCGAACGGCTACGCACCTACCTGCGCCGCGTCACCACCGTCGGCACACACGGCGAGCGCAAGGCAGCCATCGAAACCCTCATCGCCGACGTCAAGATCACCGACCAGGGAGTCATACCCGTGTTCAGGATCCCAACCCAAGACACCCCGCTACCCCGCCCACCTCGGACGAGGGCAACAACGAAGCAGAGACACCGGTTCGCACAATGGTGCGGTCGGTGGGCCGCCGGGGACTCGAACCCCGAACCTAAGGATTAAAAGTCCTCAGCTCTGCCATTGAGCTAGCGGCCCGCGATCAACCAGGTTACCGGAGCACTCGATGCCGTGGCCTGCCACTTCCGTCCTGTGGATTGTGTCGCCTGGATGGGCGGATGCCGTCGCCGGCCCGTCACGGTGAGCGCACGCCCGCGGCCGGCTGCGATGCCCGCCGTCTGGCCTCCGGGCGGTGGGGTTATGCCTACCACGCGTTGGGGTGTTGGCCGGCTATCGGCACCCTGACCTGCGGCCATAGCGTGGCGCCATGAACGAGATGGATCGACGAAACGTGCTCCGTGGCGCCGCTGGAGTCGCCGGAGCGTTGGCCGGTGCGTGGGCGACACCGGGCATCGCATCGGCTGGCGGCAGGCGTCGGGATGATCGGCGAGCGCCGACCCTGATCTTCATCCATGGCACCCACTCCTCCTCGGTCCTGGGCTCAGGACTGATCAGCGAACTGACCTTGCGCGGGTACCGTGCGGTGGGCCTCGACATGCCGGGCCACGGCCGTGAAGGGTTCTTCCCCCGTTCCTACCAGGCACCGCAGGACCTTGCGGCCCTGGCAACCGAACCGTCGCCGCTCGCGGGGTTCACCATCGACGACTACATCGAACGCGCGGTGGACGTAGTACGACGTGCCCGTCGTCATGGTCCGGTGATCCTTGCTGGTGCCAGCCAGGGCGGTGTCACCGTGAGTAGGGTCGGGAATGCCGTCCCCGAACTCATCGATCGGGTCGTCTACGTCGCGGCGTACTGCTGTGTGGAACTGCCGAGCATGGCTGCCTATCTCGAGACGCCGGAGAACGGCACCAGCCTGGTCCCCGAGGTAGTGGCGGCGCAGGTTGGCGACCCCGCTGTACTGGGCGTGACCCGGATCAACTGGCGCTCGGCCGACCCTCGGTATTCCTCGCCGTCAAGCGATGCCTGGCCGGCGATTTCAGCGACCCCGCGGTGAGCCGTCTGCTGAACATGCTCGAACCAGACGAGACGGCCCGCATCCCCCTGTCGGAAGGACGGGGTCGGGCGCGTACCTGGGGATCGATTCCGCGGACCTACGTGCGCTTCAGCCATGACCGGGTGATTCCGCTGGCGCTACAGGACCGGTTCATCAACGAGGCCGACCGCTTGACGCCCGGCAACCTGACCGACGTACGGACCGTCGCGGCGCCCCACGTCGGTCCGTTCGAGCGGCCTGAAGTGATAAGGATCTTCGAGGACCTCCTCACGGCCCGCTGACACCACGCTGCGTACCGGGGCCCTCTTTGCCCATCGGCGCGGCGCAGAATACGAGCGTGAACACCCGTCTGGTTGGTCGCGACCGGGAGCTGGCCGAGTTGGCCCGGCTCCGGGCGGCGGCTGCTGGTGGGCGGGGTGCGTTCGTGCTGCTGCACGGTGAGGCCGGGATCGGAAAGTCGGCGCTTGTCGCGCGGGTGACCGAGGGTGCGGCGGCGTCCGGTGTGCCGGTGCTGGCCGGGCGGGCGGTGGCCGACGAAGGGGCGCCGGCGTTCTGGCCGTGGCTGCGGGTCCTGGAGCAGGGGCGGGAGCTCGGCCTCGCACCGGCGCTGCTGGAGATGGGCGAGGGTCCGCCGGAGGCGGCGCGGTTTCTGGCGATCGAGCGGACGGTACGCGCGCTGCTCGCCGCCGCCGAGCCCGACGGGCTGGTGGTGGCGCTGGACGACCTCCAGTGGGCGGACGACGCGTCGTTGCGGCTGCTGCGGTACGCCTGCGGGGAGCTCGGCGGTGCCCGGGTGCTGGTGCTCGGTACGGCCCGCGAGGTGACCGCACCCCTCGCTGGCCTCCCGGCGCACACGCTGCCCCTCGGGCCGCTCACCGAGCCGGACGTGGCCGCCTACCTGGTGGGGGCACACAGTTCCTGGCCGGCGTACGTGCACCGGATCAGCGGTGGCAACCCGCTCTTCGTACGCGAGCTGGCCCGGGTGCTGGTACAGGAGGACCGCCTCGCCGGCCCAGCCACCGAGCTGCCGGTACCGGCGCACGTGCGGGCGATGGCCGGGTACCGGCTGGAGCGGCTCAGCCTCGCCTGCCGCGCGCTGCTCGGTGGCGCGAGCGCGCTGGGCGAGGAGTTCGACGTCTCGATCCTGGCCGGAGCGGCCGGCGTCGAAGTCGGTGACACACTCGCCGAGGCGATCGCGGCGGGCGTACTCGTCGACGACCCAGACACGCCCGATCGGCTCCGCTTCGCGCACGCGCTGGTCCGCCAGGCGCGGTACGACGAGCTGCCCCGCGCCGAGCGGATCGACTGGCACCGGCGGATCGCCGGCGCGCTGGACGGGACCGATAGAGCCCACGCGGGCGAGCTGGCGCGGCATCGGGTGCGGGCGGCGGTTGACGCGGCGAGCCGCCGTACCGCCGTCGATGCCTGCCGTGCGGCGGCCGCGGTCGCGGATCGGGCCCTGGCCTTCGCGGACGCCGCGCATTGGTACGCCCGGGCGCTGGACTTCGCCGACGGAGCCGGCGTCGGCGACGTAGAGCGCGCGGAGCTGCTGCTGGACCTCGCGGACGCCGCATATGCGGACGGGCAGGTGACCGAGGCGCTGGCGCACTGCATCGCGGCGGCGGACCTGGCCGAGGAGTGCGGCCGGACGGACCTTGTCGCGCGGGCGGCACTTGTCGTCCGCGGCATCGACGGCCCGCCCAACGAGACGATCGCCGCGCTGTGCGGCCGGGCCCGGGCGCTGCTGCGGGACGAGGAGAGCGCGATCCACGCCCGGGTGCTTGCGCAGCACGCGGGCGCGCTCTCTGAGTACGGGCAGGTGGAGGCCGCTGACGAGCTCAGCCGGCGGGCGACCGCGATGGCTGAGCGGAGCGGTGATCCGGCGGCCCTGTTCGACGTCGCGCACGCCCGCCACCGCCTTGTGACCGGCCCCGACAGCGTGGCTGAGCGGCTGCGGCTCGGCGCCCGACTGCGCGACCTCGGTGCCGTGCCGGGGCGTCCAGAGGCGCCGCTGTGGGGGCAGCTCTGGCGGGTCGACGCAGCCTTCCAGCTCGGTGGGCTCGCCACGGTGGATGTCGAGATCGCCGCGCTCGACAGCCTCGTCGACCGGCTCGGGTGGCCGCTGGCCCGCTGGCACCTGCTGCGTGTGAAGGCCACCCGCGCGCTCGCCTCGGGCGACTTCGCGGAGGCCGAGCGGCTCGCGCTCGCCGCCTTCGAGGTCGCCGAAGGGCTACAGGACGTCACCGCGTCGGGGCTGTTCTACGCGTTCATGATGGATCTGCTGCGGCTGACCGGGCGGTTCGGGGAGTACGAGCCGGGGCTGAGCGAGTTCGGCAGCGTCCCGGTGGCGATCGTGATGTCGGTACACGGCTACTACTGCCTCGCCGCCGGCGACACCGCGCGGGCCTGGGCGCACTTCGAGCGGCTCCAGGCTCTGCTGCCCGGCCTGCCGAAGGATCCCCGCTGGATGCCGACACTCGGGCTGACCGCGGAGATGGCGTGCCGGCTGCCTGGCGACGGGCCGAAGGAGGTCGCGGAGTTCTGCTACCGGGCGCTGCTGCCGCACTCCAGGTACCACCTCGCCGACGCCACTGGATACCTGGGCGCGGTCGCGGGCATCCTCGGCCGGCTCGCGGTCCGGCTCGGTGACCCGGACACGGCCGTACGGCACCTGACCGAGGCGGAGGCGCTGGAACAGCGGGCCGGGGCGCCGGCGATACAGGCGGCAGTACGCCTCGATCTCGCCCGCGCGCTCGTGGCCCGCGACGGACCGGGTGACCGCGCGAGGGCCGCCGAGCTCGCGGAGCGGTGCACGCACACCGCCCGCCGCCTCGGCATGGCGCCTATGCTCGCCGCCGCGACAGCCTTTGCCGTCGAGCTGGGCGGCACCGGTGGTGCGCCGGTCCCGCTCACCCGGCGGGAGCGCGAGATCGCTCGGCTCGTCGCCGACGGGCTCGCCAACCGGGCCATCGCCGAGAAGCTGGTGCTTTCCGAGCGGACCGTCGAGACGCACGTACGCAACCTGCTCACCAAGCTCGGGCTGGCCAACCGTACGCAGGTCGCGGCGTGGGCGCTCAAGCAGGGACTACGTACCTGAAGTACGTGCCACCACTGATTTGGTACGGCCGGGAAAGGCGCACCGTGTTGGCATGTACGCACGATTGCAGACCACGCGAGACGTCCTCAACGGCCCGGACACCGAGGCCCTGCGGGCGCAGGTAACAGAGATGATTTCAGGGCACCCGGGCTTCGCCGGCCTGTTCCTTCTGGAGCAGCTCGGCATCGGCTGGGGCGCGATGGTGACGCTGTGGCAGACCCGCCAGGACGCGGTGCTCGCCTCGGAGCGTTCGGCGGCGCGCGGGCCGCGGCCGATCACGCTGCACAGCGACGACATCTACGAGGTCGAGGAGGACTGGCCGGGCCTCGCGGCCGGCGAGCGGCCGGAGGCGGCCACGCTGCTCTACTTCGACGGTCCGCTCAGCGCGGCCCGGATCGAGGCCGCCCGGTTTGCCAGCCGGGAACGGATCCTGCCGGCCACCCGCGACCTGCCTGGGCGGGTGCGGACGCTGGTGCTCTTCGATCCGGAGGAGGCCAAGTCCGCTGTGGTAACGCTGGCCGCGACGATGCCCGCGCTGGAGGCGATCGGCCAGGCTGCGATGGGTACCGAGCTGCTGCCCGGCGAGGATCCGGCGCTGCTGACCGGACCGGACCGCTTCGAGGTCTGCCGGGTGGTCGGCTACGTCACCGAGCCCGCACCGGCCGTCTAGAAAGGTTTGGGGTCAGGGTGGCCTCGGCGTCATGTCGCGGACAAAGATCCCAAACCAAGGAAATTGAGCTACCGCGACGTTCGTCGTGGTCCAGACCGTCGCTCCCGCGGCCTTACCCTCCGCGGTTGGCCAGCTCACCCCCGGTCGTGGTCGGCCAACCGCGACCTTCGCTGCCGGGTCCGCGCTCCGGCCCGACCTTTGACCTAGCTCGGCGGTTGGGCGGGGGTCCATCCACGACGTGCGCCCAAAGGGCGCTCGGTTTGCTTGATCGACGCTACGACGGGCCGCCGTCTGGCAGATCGTGGTATCGATCTGCCCCGCTGGGGGCAGTTGGGTACCACGATCTCTCGCGGATCTATAGAGCCTGTGTCTGAACTTGTTGGGGTGGGTTGTGTTAGGGGTGTCGGGCTCGTCGTCGGGTCATGGTGAGGATGGCGGCCCAGTGGGTCATGGTTTCGTGGTGGTCGGTGAGTCGTTCGTAGTCGCGGGCGCAGCGGCGTCGTCGGCTGGTCCAGGCGAAGGTGCGTTCGACGACCCATCGGCGGGGAAGGATTTGTAGGCCGCGGATGGTGGGGTCGCGTCGGACGATCTCGATGGTGATGTCCCATAGTTCTTTCGCGGTGGTGATCAGGGCGTCGACGTGGTAGCCCTTGTCAGCCCACAGGTGTGTGATGCCGTGTCGGTCGGCGTCGGCGAGCAGGGCTCGGGCGGCGTGTTGGTCTTGGACGTTGGCGGGGGTGACTACGACGCCTAGTAGGAGGCCGAGGGTGTCGACGGTGATGTGGCGTTTGCGGCCGTTGACGCGTTTGTAGGGGTCGAAGCCGCTGGTGGAGGTGGGGACGGTGGCTTCGGCTGTTTCGGCCACGGATTGGGAGTCGATGCAGCCGGCGGATGGTTGTGGGTTGCGGCCCAGGGCTTGGCGGAGGTTGGCGCGGAGTCGGTCGGTCAGCTCGATCGTGTTCAGGTTGTCTGACCAGCGGGCGAACAGGCCGTAGATGGTCCGCCAGGGTGGGAAGTCCGCGGGCAGGGCCCGCCATTTCACACCGTTGTCGACCAGGTAGAAGATCGCGTCCAGGACCGCACGCCGGTGATGGCGTTCGGGTCGGCCACCGGAGGGCAGTTGGCAGGCCGGGACCGGTAGCAGCGGCTCCAGGATCGCCCACTGGGCGTCGGTCATGTCGGTCGGATACCGGCGGGTGCGGGTGAGACAACCGCACTGGCACGACACCGCCGTGGCAGGCTTGGCCTCGGTGAGCTGGGCAGGGTTCAATGACATCGCGGGCTCTTGAGGGTGGGTAGGTGTAGGAACCGTCTACCTATCAAGAGCCCGTACCCATACCCCCACGCCACGCCGAACACCCCTAACACACCACCACCAAACCAGTTCAGACACAGGCTCTATAGCGGGGATCAGCGTGCGTCAGCCCGCGGCTCGATGCCGAGGCTGGCGCACGCCTCGCGGTACATCCGGGCGGCCTCGGCGCGCACCTGACGCCGCTCGGTGAGGCGCTCTATGAACGGGACCCGCACCGGCACCGGCGCACCGTCCACAGTGGCGGTGAAGTCCATGCCGTCGGCGTCCATGCCGGACATCGCGGCCGCGGTGGCGTCCGGCTGCCCGCCGAGCCCCTGCACGATCACGCGGCAGTCGTCGGCGTGGTCACCATTCATGTGCCGCTGGATCGCGTCGACGACGTCCGGGGTGAACGGGGCGGTCACGCGACAACCTTACCGAGATCGTCGAGCATCGCGGTGTTGAGCCGGTACGCCAGCGCCACCTCGTCCAGGAAGCGCTCCTGCTCGACCGCGTCCCACGGCGCAGTGTCGAGCAGGTGCCGGTAATTCTGCTTGAACGCGCGCGGCTCCAGGCCGGGGAACTCGTAGAAGCGGGTACCGGGGCCGTCCAGGCCGTACTCGCGCTGAATGGTGCGGCGCATCATCTGCCCGCCGGACAGGTCACCGAGGTACCGCGTGTAGTGGTGCGCGACGAATCCAGCCGGCCAGGTGAAGGCCACGTCGCGGAGGCGGGCGCGGTACTCGGACGTGGGTGCGCTGGCCGCCGCATGCGCGGGCCAGTCGGTCCCGATCAGGTAGGTGAGGTCGGCCACGAGCGCGGGGAGCCGGGCCAGCTCGTCGGCGACGAACGGGCCGGCGACCGGGTCGGCTCGCATCTCGGTGGCAGCCTCTTCGAGCGTCTCGTAAACGAAGAAGAGCTGCACCGTCAGCGCGGTGTACCCGGCGCGGTCGAGCCGGCCGCTGAGCAGGGCGTCAAAGTACGCCATGCCCTCTGCGGCGGCGTGGTCGGAGCGGGTGACCTCACGCACCCTCGACGCGAACCCCACGGACGCACCTCCTCGCCAGCCAGGACTTAGGCTAGCCTAAGCTCCCGCTTTCCGGGAGTGATCGACTGAACGGATGATGACGAGGGACGTCTTCAAAAGATCTTTCAACCTGGTGTCGATCCGGCCCGGCGGAGTTCGACGCGTAGGTATAACAAGCTCATACGACCAAGGAGCGAAACGATGAGCAAGGTCATGACCGGCGCCACGATGTCCCTCGACGGTTTCATCGCGGACGCCAACCACGGCGGCTTCGAGCACCTCTTCGCCTGGTACGGGGCGGGCGACACCGAGGTCCCGACCGGCCTCCCCAACATGACGTTCAAGGTCTCCGCCGCCAGCGCCGAGCAGCTCCGCGCGCTGAACGAGCGGCTCGGCGTGCTTGTCTGCGGCCGGCGCCTCTACGACATGACCGACGGATGGGACGGCCGGCACCCGATGGACAAGACCGTCGTGGTGGTCACCCACAAGCGGCCCGACGACCGGCCGGAAGACGACGAGAACTTCGTCTTCGTCACCACCGGTATCGAGGACGCCATCGCCAAGGCCAAGGAGATCGCGGGAGACAAGGACGTCGGCGTCAACGGCGGCGAGATCGCCCGCCAGTGCTTCGACGCCGGCCTGCTGGACGAGGTGCACGTCGAACTCGTACCGGTCTTCCTCGGCACCGGCATCCCGCTGCTCGGCCAGATCAAGGACGCGCCGGTGACGCTGGAGGGCCCGATCTCGATCATCCAGGGAACCGGTGTCACGCACCTCGGGTACAGGGTGGTGCGCAAGTAGATCTTGCCGGGAGACTGGGGCATGGTCTTCGACGTGAGCGCGGTCCGCGCGACCTACCCCGCCCTCTCCGACGGATACGCCTACCTCGACGGTGCCGCCGGCACCCAGGTCCCCGAGGCGGTGATCGAGGCGATCGCCACCGCATACCGCCGGGGGATCGGCAACGTGGGTGGGGCCTTTCCGGCCAGCCACCGCTCGGACGCGATCGTCGCCGAGGCTCGGGCCGCGGTCGCCGACCTGGTCGGCGGCCGGCCCGAGGGCGTGATCCTCGGGCCGAACATGACCACCCTCACGTACCGGCTGGCGTACGCGCTGGCCAAGCATTGGCGTGAGGGCGACGAGGTGGTGCTCTCCCGGCTCGACCACGACGCCAACGTGCGCCCGTGGGTGCAGGTGGCGGCCCGGGCCGGTGCGACTGTGCGCTGGGCCGAGGTGGACGTGGCGACCGGGGAGCTCGGCGTCGAACAGTACGACGCTCTGATCGGCGAACGTACCCGGCTTGTGGCGGTGACCGCGGCGAGCAACGTGCTCGGCACCCGCCCCGACGTGCCGGCGATCACGGCGAAGGCGCGGGCGGGCGGGGCGGTCAGCTACGTCGACGGGGTGCACGCGACCGCGCACGGCCCCACCGACGCGGCCGCGCTCGGCGCCGACTTCTACGCCACCAGCGCGTACAAGTGGTCGGGTCCGCACATCGGCGCGGTGGTCGCCGACCCGGAGCGGCTCGACGCGCTGGTCCCGGACAAGCTCGCCTCCTCGTCCGAGGACGTGCCGGAGCGGTTCGAGACCGGCACCTCGCCCTTCGCCGACTTCGCCGGCGTGGCGGCCGCCGTCGACCACCTGGCCGGGCTCGACCCCACCGCCACCGGTACCCGGCGGGAGCGGCTGCTCGCCTCGCTGGCCGCCGCCGAGGCGTACGAGCTGGAGATCTTCGCCGGGCTGCTGGCCGGGCTGGCGGCCATGCCGCACGTGACCTTGTACGGCAAGGCCGCGCGGCGCACCGCGACGGCGTACTTCACCGTCGCGGGGCGCACTCCGGACGAGGTCGCCACCCACCTGGCCGAGCGGCGGGTGAACGTGTGGAACGGGCACAACTACGCGTGGGAGGTCACCGCGGCGCTCGGCATCCGCGAGGCGGGCAGCGCGGTGCGGGCCGGGCTGGTCCACTACAACGACAGCTCCGACGTCGACCGCCTCCTGGAAGGCGTCGCCGCCCTCGGCTAGTCGGCGCGGCGCTCGCGGGCCGCGGTCACCAGGTTGGTCAGCGCGGCCTCCACCTGCGGGTACGTCCGCGTCTTGAGACCGCAGTCCGGGTTGACCCACACCCGTTCCGCCGGGACGACTTTGAGCACGGCGTCGAGCAGGTCACCGACCTCCTCGGCGCCGGGCACCCGGGGCGAGTGGATGTCGTACACGCCTGGGCCGAGGCCTCGGCCGAAGCCGTCCAGCTGGCCGAGGATGCGACCGCCGGAGCGGGCCGACTCGATCGTGGTTACGTCGGCGTCCAGCCCGTCGATCGCCTCTACCACCTCGCTGGCGTTCGAGTAGCACAGGTGGGTGTGGATCTGCGTGTGGTCGCCGGCACTGGAGGTGGCGTGCCGGTATGCCGCGACCGCCCACTGTAGATATTCGTCCTGCCGCTCGCGGCGCAGCGGGAGCAGTTCACGCAGCGCCGGCTCGTCCACCTGGATGATCGATGTACCGGCGACCGCCAGATCGCGCACCTCCTCGCGGACCGCCTCGGCGACCTGGCCCACCACGTCGCGCAGTGGGATGTCCCGCCGCACGAACGACCAGGCCACGATCGTCACTGGTCCGGTGAGCATGCCCTTGACCGGCCGCTCGGTGAGCGACTGGGCGTACCGCGTCCAGCGCACGGTGATCGGGGCGGTACGGCGTACGTCACCGTGGATGATCGGCGGGCGGGTGCAGCGCGAGCCGTACGACTGCACCCAGCCGAAGCGGGTGGTGGCGAAGCCGTCGAGGTGTTCGGCGAAGTACTGCACCATGTCGTTGCGCTCGGGCTCGCCGTGCACGAGCACGTCGATGCCGAGCCGCTCCTGGAGCCGGATCACCCGTTCGATCTCCGCCTCGATCAGCCGCTCGTACCCTGGCACGTCCAGCGTCCCGGCGGCCAGCGCGGCGCGGGCGGCGCGCAGCTCGCCGGTCTGCGGGAACGAGCCGATCGTGGTCACCGGCAGCTCCGGCAGTCCAAGGTGGACGGCCTGGGAGGCGGCCCGCTCCGGGTACGGCGCCCGGCTGTCCAGAGTGGACCGAGCATCGGACGCGGCGGTACGGGCAGTGGGCGCGACCCCACGCTCGCCGCGCGCCAGGCGGTCGGCGAGCGCCACCACCTCGGCCACCTTCTGGTCGGCGAAGGCGAGCCGCTCGCGAAGCGCCGGGTCGAGGTCGGTCTCGGCGTCCAGGTCGTATGGCACGTGCAGCAGCGAGCAAGAGGTGCTCACCACCACATCGGGGTACCGCGACAGCTCGTGGAGCGCGGCGTCGAGGTCGGTACGCCACACGTCCCGTCCGGAGACGACGCCGGCCACCAGCGTCTTGCCGCCCAGCGCGGCCGGATCGACCGGGCCGCCGCGGACGAGGTCGAGCCCGATCGCCTCGATGCCGGTGGCGGCGAGGGCGGGCAGCGCGTCGCCCAGCTCCCCGTAGTACGACGCGACAAGCAGCTTCGGCCGGTCGGTGAGCGCGCCGAGCCGGTCGTACGCGCGCCGCGCCTCGGCCACGCCCTCGCCGGTGACCAGCGCTGGTTCGTCGAGCTGCACCCACTCCACGCCCTCGGCGCGGAGCGCGGCCAGCAGGTCGGCGTACGCATCGAGCGCGTCGTCCAGCCGGTCCAGCGGAGAGAAGCCCGCCGGGCTGCCCGGAGCGGGCTCGGACAGGAGCAGGAAGGTCACCGGACCCACCACCACAGGGCGGGTGTCGAAGCCGAGCGCCTGCGCCTCGCGTACCTCCCGGATGGGCTTGTCGCCGGCCAGCCGCAGCGGCGTATCGACGCCGATCTCCGGTACCAGGTAGTGGTAGTTGGTGTCGAACCACTTGGTCATCCGTAGTGGCGGGAGGCCGTCGGCGCCGCGCGCCATCGCCACGTACGGGTCCGCGGCCGCCCGGTAGCGGTCCGGCACCGCGTCCAGCAGCACAGCTGTGTCCAGCACGTGGTCGTACTCGGAGAAGGTGTTGGCCGGAAGCTCGCCCAGCCGGAGCGCGGCGAGCCGGCGCCAGGTGTCGGCGCGCAGGTCGGCCCCCACCCGGTCGAAGTCGTCGCGGCTCAGCCGCCCGTCCCAGTACGCCTCCAGCGCCCGCTTCAGCTCGCGGCGCGGTCCGATCCGTGGGTACCCGAGGATTGTCGAATGCGTCAGCACGCAGGGGATCCTGCCCGCGGCGCGGGTCCTTCGGGCCGTTTATAGCCATTGCTTATGGACCCACTGGGCATACTGGGGTGTGGATTCGGGTCCGCCGCAGCGTGAGGTCGCCTGCTTCGTGCGGGTGGCCGAGCACCTGAGCTTCTCCCGCGCGGCGGCTGCGCTGGGCATGACCCAGCCGGCGGTCAGCCAGGCGGTCGCCCGGCTCGAACGCACGCTGGGCCTGCGCCTATTCGACCGGACCAGCCGCGAGGTGGCGCTATCCGACGCGGGCAAGGTGCTCCTGCCGTTCGCGGAGGCGATGCTGGAACACGCTGCCGCGTTCGCCACCGAGGCGGCCCGGCTCGCCGAGCCGCTCGGGCGTCCCATCAGGCTGGCTTATTGCCCGCTCGTCGGCGCGCTCGCCGCCCGGGTGGTGCGGCGGCTGGCGGACCGGTCGCCGGCGATAGACGTGGAGCTGCGGCGGGCGGGCTGGGGCGCCGCGACCGTCGACCTCGCGCAGGGCGGTGCCGCGGCGGCGTTCATGACCACGCCTTTCCCCACCGGGGCGGCGATGACCGCACGTTTCCACGTACCGGTGACGCACGTGGCCGTGCCGGCGCGGAGCCGGCTGGCGACGGCGACCCGACTCGGGCTGGAGCAGTTGCCGGCGGTGCTGCTGCCGCGCCAGCGGCCGCCGGGCAGCGTGTGGCACGCGCTGGCGCCCCGCCTGCGCTCGCCCGCCGTCGTGGCCGATCTTGACGACCTGCCGGCGGCGCTCGACCTTGTCGCCGCCGGACGCGGCCTGCTGGCCGCGCCGCACCTGCTCGTCGAGACGGTACGCCGGCCGGACGTGCACTTCATCCCGATCGAGTCCGGTGACCTGCGGATGACGTACGGGCTGGTGTGGGCGCCGGAACGCGCGTCGGCGGAGCTTATGGCCCTCGTCCAGGCGGCCCGCCAGATCCTGCGCGTGCCGTGACGCTTTGGGCATTTGCCCGACTTTTCCTGCGACACTGACACCTATGGATCTGCAACAGCTGCAATCGGTGCAGGAGTTCGTGGTCCGGCAGAGCGTACGCATGTCGGAGAACCGGTACGAGGTGCACGCGGTCGGGCCGGACGGGTCCGAGGGTGGCGTGGTCGCGTTCACCGAGCAGAAGCGCGCGGACTACAAGCGCGGCGCGGTGCTCTACACCGACGAGAGCGGGCAGCAGCCGGTGCTGAGCTTCCAGGCGAGCGGCTCGGTGTACGCGGTGACCGACGCGGGCGGCGCGGTGCTGGGTGAGTTCCGCAAGGCGTCCGGCCGGACCGCGTGGGTGGTGGAGCAGCCCGGGCTGCCGCCGGTCACCGGCAAGGAGACCAGCCCGACCGTGTCCACGCTGCGCAAGTTCAGCGGCGACCTCTTCTGGCTGCCGTACCGGTTCGAGTTCGCCGGTGGGCGCGGTGTCGAGGCGTTCACGGTCGCGAAGAGCTGGAGCGTGCGGGACAAGTTCACGATCACGGTGTCCGACTCGCAGTGGGACCGCCGGCTGGTCATCGCCGTGGCGGTAGCGGTGGACGCGATCGCCAACCGGTGATCCTCTGAACGCGTTAGTTGGCACGTCCAACTATTGACAGTCATCTGTCGCCTGTGTGAATCTCTGCCACGGAGCCGGCGGAAGCCTGGGCAGCTTCCTTGACGACGTTCGCGCGCGTCCCTTGTGGACGCATCGCGCGGCGTCGCTTTGCCTCAGGTAAACGCTTGCTTCCTGCTAGGAGCACACACATGCGAAGAAGCATTGCCGGCGCCCTCACCTCGGTCCTCGCCGCCGGCGTGGTGGCGGTCGTGACCCAGGTGGCCGTGAGCACCTCGACGCCCGCGTCGGCCGCCGCCTCCGACCCGTACAACTGGAAGAACGTGCGGATCGACGGCGGCGGGTTCGTGCCGGGCATCATCTTCAACCCGACCGAGCGCAACCTCATCTACTCCCGGACCGACATCGGCGGCGCGTACCGCTGGGACCAGACCAACCAGTCGTGGATCCCCCTGCTCGACTGGGTGGGCTGGGATCGGTGGGGATACAACGGCGTGGTCAGCCTCGCCACCGACCCGGTGCAGACAAACCGCGTGTACGTGGCGGCGGGTATGTACACGAACGACTGGGACCCCAACAACGGCGCGATCCTGCGCTCCTCCGACAAGGGCAACACGTGGCAGACCACCGCGCTGCCCTTCAAGCTCGGCGGCAACATGCCCGGCCGGGGCATGGGCGAGCGGCTGGCCGTCGACCCCAACCGCAACAGCGTCCTGTACCTCGGCGCGCCCAGCGGCAACGGCCTGTGGCGCAGCACCGACTTCGGCGCGACCTGGTCGAAGGTCACCAACTTCCCGAACGCCGGCAACTACGTGCAGTCGCCGGGTGACGCGTACCTCGGCGACAACCAGGGCATCGTCTGGGTGACGTTCGACAAGCGGTCGGGTACGTCCGGCAACGCCACGCAGACCATCTACGTGGGCGTCGCGGACAAGCAGAACACCGTGTACCGCACGACCAACGGCGGCACGACCTGGGAGCGGATCGCCGGACAGCCGACCGGGTACATCGCACACAAGGGCGTCCTGGACACCACGGGCGGCTTCCTCTACCTCGCGACGAGCGACACCGGCGGCCCGTACGACGGCGGCAAGGGCGACGTGTGGAAGTACAACACCGCCACCGGCGCCTGGACCCAGATCAGCCCGATCCCGTCGAGCAGTGCCGACGACTACTTCGGGTACAGCGGTCTCACGATCGACCGCACCAACCCGAACACCATCATGGTCGCCACCCAGATCTCCTGGTGGCCGGATGCGATCTTCTTCCGCAGTACCGACGGCGGCGCGACCTGGACCCGGATCTGGGACTGGACCTCGTACCCCAACCGGTCCAAGCGGTACACGATGGACATTACGTCTGTCCCGTGGCTCTCCCTCGGCGCAAACCCCCAGCCGCCCGAGGAGACGCCCAAGCTCGGCTGGATGAACGAGTCCGTCGAGATCGACCCGTTCGACGGCAACCGCTTCATGTACGGCACCGGCGCCACGATCTACGGCGCCACCAACCTCAAGAACTGGGACACCGGCGGTACCGTCACGATCCGGCCCATGGTGCGCGGGCTGGAGGAGACGGCGGTACTGGACCTGGTCAGCCCGCCGTCGGGGGCCAGCCTGATCAGCGGGCTCGGTGACATCGGCGGCTTCCGGCACACCAACCTGGACGCCGTACCGCCGATGATGTTCCAGCAGCCGTACTTCACCAGCACGACGAGCCTCGACTACGCCGAGACGAACCCGAGCGTCATGGTGCGGTCCGGCAACTTCACCGACTCCGACCGCCCGAACGACAGCCACGTCGCGTTCTCCACGGACGGCGGGGCCAACTGGTTCCAGGGCACCGAGCCGGGCGGGATCAACTCCGGCGGTACGGTGGCGGCGGCGGCCAACGGCAGCCGGTTCGTGTGGGCGCCGGGTGACGCCGGCATCCAGGTGCACTACTCGGTTGGGTATGGCAACAGTTGGTCCGCCGCGCAGGGCATCCCGGCGAACGCGGTGGTCGAGGCCGACCGGGTCAACCCGAGCAAGTTCTACGGCGTCAGCAACGGCACCTTCTACGTCAGCACGAACGGCGGTCAGTCGTTCACGGCGGCGGCCACCGGGCTGCCCACGACCGGCGTGAAGTTCAAGGCGGTGCCGGGGCGCGAGGGCGACATCTGGCTGGCCGGGAGCACCGGTCTCTTCCGGTCGACCAACTCGGGGGCCAGCTTCACGAAGATCGCCAACGTCACCGAGGCGGTCAACGTCGCGTTCGGGCGGGCCGCGCCGGGGCAGTCGTACCAGGCGCTCTTCCTGGTCGGCACCGTGGACGGGGTCAAGGGCGTCTATCGGTCGGACAACACGGCCGGCACCTGGGTGCGGATCAACGACAACGCCCACCAGTACGGCAACATGGGCGAGGCGCTCGCCGGCGACCCGCGCATCTACGGGCGGGTGTACCTGGGCACCAACGGCCGGGGCATCCTCTACGCCGACCGCACCGGCGGCACCCCGACTACGCCACCAACCACTCCTCCGACGACACCTCCTACAACCCCGCCCACCACGCCACCGACAACTCCGCCGACGACACCCCCTACTTCTGGGCCGCCGGTCGGGAGCGGCTGTGCCGTGACGTACACGATCACCGGCCAGTGGGGTGGTGGCTTCCAGGGTGACGTTCGGATCCAGAACACCGGCAGCCAGGCGGTCAACGGCTGGACGTTGGTGTGGTCGTTCGCGAACGGCCAGCAGGTCTCGCAGATCTGGGGCGCCACACGGACCCAGAGCGGCGCCACGGTGACCGCGCGAAACGAGGCGTGGAACGGCGCCATCGCGCCCAACGCGGCCGTGACGTTCGGCTTCATCGCCAGCTGGACGGGGACCAACGCCCGGCCGACGGCCTTCACATTGAACGGCTCACCCTGCTCGGTGAGCTGAGCGTTTTCTGTCCGACCCCGGGGCTGGCGCTGGCCGGCCCCGGGTTAGACCAAAGTTGACTGTTTCGCGACCTGGGATTGACGCGCGTGCGCCCGGCTACTGGGCAGGCTGAGCGCATGAGCGGGAGCCGGGAGGCTACGGACCTTGGCCACGACGGTGGCCGAGCGCCGAGCGGCGGAGCGGGGGTAGGCACGGTGGATGCTGTGTACCGGCGGAACGAGACGGTGGTCTCGGAGCCGGCTTGGGCGATGGGCTTGATGTGGCTGGGCCTGCCGCTCGCCGGCGCCGGACTCGGGTGGCTGTTGCAGGCCCTCGCCGGTTGGCTTGCCGAGCTGCCGTGGGTGCCGTTCAAGGGGCCGGTCGAGCTGATCGCCTCGGTGGCCGACAACGAGCCGGTGGCCACGATCGTCAGCCTCGCGATCGGCGGGGTGGCGGGTCTTGTGCTGGCGTTCATCGGTGCGATGGAGGCGCTCGTCGTACGGATCACCGACGGGGACGTCACCCTCCGCCGGGGTGACAGCACGAGCATGGTCAACCGCAGCGCGGTACAGACGGTCTTCATCGACGGCAAGCAGCTCGTGCTGCTCGGGCGGGAGGCCGAGGAGCTGGCCCGGGAGGGCTTCGAGCTCGGCGCCGACCGGCTGCGGGACGGCTTCCTCGCGCACGGGTACCCGTGGGCGGCGGCCGGTGACCCGTACCGTGACAAGTTCCGCCGGTGGGTGCCGGAGGATCCGGAGCTGCCGGGCAGCGCGGACGCGCTGCTGAAGGCGCGCGGCAAGGCGCTGGAGAAGGGGAACAAGACCGACATCACAGAGCTTCGGGCCGAACTCGCCAAACTTGGCGTCGTCGTGCGCGAGGAGGAGAAGCGGCAGTACTGGCGGCGTACCCACCCGACCAGTGATTGAGCAGGGGGTATCCGCTTTGGGGTGGCTGGGCTAGCCTGTGGCCCGTGACCGCCACGGGGGAGTGGCGGCGCCGCCGCTGTTGCCGCCGCGGCCGCGTCGCTATCGCACGTTCTCCAGCGCTGCCGTCGAGACAGTCGCCGTGCTCGGGTCCGCCGTGCGGCTGCTGTGGCGGCACTGGCCGGTGCTCTTCGCGCTCTACTTCGCGGGGGCGGCGGCGAAGGCGTTCATCCTGATCGGCGCGGTGCAGGCGAGCAAGCTCAGCGGCGTGCTCGGCGCGATGATCATTGTTCTCGGCCCGGTCGCCACGCTGATCTCGCTGGTCCTGATGCTTCGCGTGGTGCGCCCGTCGCTCCCCTGGCTGGCCGCCGCGACCGCCGACCCGCAGCCGGACGAGTCAGGTGCGGCGCCCCGCCGTCCGCCCACGCTGATGGACCACCTGGCCAGCGCACTCATCCCATTCCTCGCGGTGTACGCCTCGTGGGGTTACCTCCAAGCGGACTTCTCCGGCTACGTCTACGAGGTGTGGGAGGACACGTCCTTCAACGACCCGCGGGTCTTCGACGACCCGAGCGTGATCGGCCGGGAGCTCGATCAGCGGCTGCCGTACGACACGTCGTTCACGCTTATCGCGGTGATCGTTGTGGCAGTGGTGCTGCGCTGGCTGCTCAACACTTTCCGCGCCAGCCACCGGTGGCCTGTGCTGAGCATTCTCGGGGCGTACCTCGAGGTCATCTGGATCATCGTCTCGCTCGCCGCGCTCAACCAGGTCCGCGACCCGGTGACAGGCTGGCTGCTCGACCGCAAGGTGGTGCAGTGGCTGCTTGATCTCTGGAGCGCGTTCGTCGAGGCGTTGGGCCCGTTCACCGCCATCGTGCGCCGTGCGGGCGAGTGGCTGGTGGGTGCGATCGCGTCAGCCGACAGCGTGATCGTGGTGCCGCTGGCCTGGCTCGCCGTCGGCGCCGTCGTGTACGGGCACAGGCTCGCGCCGCCCGCCCCGTCCACCTCCGAGCTGTTGCAGCGGGCCAGCAAGCGGTGGAATGCGCTGCCCAAGCCGATGCGCGCGGTGGGCGCCAGCGTGACCTCCGACGTGCGCGAGCGGTTCACGCCGCTGGTGCACGGGCTGCGCACGCTCGCGCGAGCGGGCTTGGCGCCGATGCTGTTCTTCTGCATCTCGTTCCTGGTGGCACAGACCGCGACCGACTGGCTGTGGGAGGCGGAGCGCTTCCTGATTGGCCCGCGCGACCTGGAGGAGGTGTGGATTCCGCTGTCCGGGCCGATCACGCTCTTCAACGACGCGGTGGGTGTGGTGCTGCTGGCCACTCTGCTTGCGGCGGCGGTCGACCGGGTGCTGCGGCTACAGCCCGCGCCCACCGCCGACTCCGCTTCCGAGGCCGCTCCGGAAGAGGGCGCTCAGGATGTGACCAGCCGGGCGTAGCGAGGGTGGTGCAGGCCGCTGCTGATGCGTACAGCAGCCGGTTGGGCTGAGTCCGGCGTCACGAAGTACATCTCCACCTGCCACGGTGACGGCGCCTCGTCATCCTCCGGGGTGCACGAGGGGAGGGCGTACGGGCGCCCGACAACTCGGCAGGGTTGGTGCTGAAGAGGCGTCCCTCTGCGTCTTCGAGCGCGAGGTCGCACCCGATGATCGCCTCCTTGTCGGCCGCCTCGAACTCGACGGTGGCCTTCCACGCCTTGGTCTTGTCCGGTGGCTGGAAGGGCTCCCCGCCGTACGTCTTGAGGTCGGTCGCCGGCCCGAAGCTGACGAGCCGCATACGCGCGTCGGAGTACGAGATCCAGCCGCCCGCGCTAGGCAGGACCGCTTCGTGCGCGTACCGGTTGTATTGGTCGAGCGCGTCGTTGACGCTGGGCGCGAGGGCGAGCGCGAGCACCGGCAGGAGTGCGATGAGCCCCCAGCGGTTGCGCCGCCACCATCCCTTCGGCCGGGGCCCAGCCGGCACGGGTGGTTGCGCCAGCGGCGGCCCCGGCGGCGGAAACCCCTGCGTCGCCACCGGATGCCCAGGGAACGCACCGTGCGGAGGCACCATGAACGGACCTGGCTGCGGCCGCCCCTGAACCGGCGCGGCCGGCGCAGCCCCCATGGGCGCCGGCGCCTGCGGCGCGAATGCCTGCGGCACAGCCCCGGCTGCCTGTAGCGCACCTGGCCGGTCCGTCGCTGCTTGCGGCGCGAATGCCTGTGGTGCGGGTCCGGCTGCTTGTAGCGCATCTAGCCGGTCTGTCGCTGCCTGTGCCGCGAACGCCTGTGGCGCGGGTCCGGCTGTCTGTAGTGCACCTGGTCGGTCTGTCGCTGCTTGCGGCGCGAATGCCTGCGGCGCGGGTCCGGCTGCTTGCGGTGCCGCTGTCTGGAGCGTGGCTGGCCCGGGTGGTGGCGCCTGCGGTGTGAACGCCTGTGGCGCGGGTCGTGGCGCTTGCGGTGCGGCGGGCTGGGATGTTGTTGGCCGGGGCGCTGGTGCTTGGGGTGCGGTTGCCAGCGGCGTGGGTGCCTGGGCTGCGGGTGCTTGGACCGGGCTCCACGGCGAAGGCGTCTCCTGCGTGGCGCCCCAGGACGGCGGCGGCGTGGCGGCTGGCTGCGGCGGCACCATGGGCGTTGGCGGCGGCGAAAGCGACGGCGCTCGCGTGGGCTGTGCTGGAGTGGCGTTGGTGACCGGCGACTGCGGCGCCACGGTCGGAGGCAGTGCCTGCTGGTAGGGGCCCCCGTCCGAGTAGCCGTCTCCTTGGCCCTGAGGCGGGCGAGGCAAAGGGTTGAGCAGGACCGGCGGCTTGGGACCCAGCGGCGGCGCCGGCCGGTCAGCCGACCTCGGCTCGTCCGCCTGCGAACCCCACGAGCGCGCGCTGCGGTCCGCCACATGCGGGTGTGCCGCGGTATCCGCCTGGCTGGGGTCGACCCGGAAGGCGGCGGTGTCGGGCTCGACCGCCGGGATGACCGCCGTATCGGAGTCGAGTGCCTGCGGCGCCTCCTCCTGCTGCGGTGCCCAGGGGGAGTATGGCGGTGGTGGCTGCGTCACGACACCACCTCCGGCCGCTCTAGGATCACCGGGTCCTTCTGCGTGGCCCACTTGTCCACAGTGGCGGTGTCCACTTTGGGCAGCTCGATCTCGGCCATCGCATCCATCCGCTGGTCGATCAGCGGAGACGCCAGCCGCAGCCGCATCGACGTGGCGACATCACGCGGCACCTCGAACGCGATCTCCCCCTCCACCGCAATCCCCGGCTGGAAACTACGCGCCCCATCCGCGAGCTGCTGCGAGAACCGGTTGCTCACCAGAAACTCGCGACCCCGGTCGTCGATGAGCGCCGCGTACCCCAGAGCGGTGTCCTCTGTGGTGGCTGTGACCCGTACGCGGACGAGGATCCACACACCCCCGGTCTCGTAACCCTTGCTGCTTACGCCGAGCAGGCGCGCGCCGCGCACGCTGACGAGCTGCGCCTCGAAGGAGCGCGCCGAGACCGACTCACCGACCTGGCCGACCACGATGTAGGGGCGCTCACGGATGTCCGCGCGGTCCCCGTTGATGGGGCGCCAGTTGGCCACCACACCCCCACCGCCAGCGCCGCGACGAGCAACATGCCAACCCGCGCCCGCATACCAATCCGCTCAACCCGCCCCGGCGGCGCCCGATGACTCCGGATCTCCTCCCCAGCCACCGCTGCCACCGCACCAACGCCAGCCGTCCCGCCCCGCCCAGCCCCAACCTCCTGCGCCGGCTGCCCACCCTGCGCCGGCTGCCCGCCCTGCGCGGATGGCCCGCCCTGCGGTGGCAGCCCGCCCTGCGCGGACGAGGCTAGCCCGCCGGGCGGGATCGGATCGCTGGGTGCAATCGGCCCGCCTGTGGGGAACCCGCCGCCCGGAGGCAGCGCGCCTGGTGGGACAGCGCCGGGCGGAGGGATCGCGCCCGGAAAGGCAGTGCCGGGCGGAGGGATCGGGCTGCCGTTCGGGATAGGGGCTGCCGGGATCGCGCCTGAGGGGGTAGCGCCCTGCGAGAACGGACCGTGCGGGACGGCACCTGGCTGGCCAACCGCCCCGACGCCGCTACCCGGCTGCACCGGCTGGGGCCAACCGGCAACCTGCGGGCCAGCGGGTGCGGGCTGGCCGCCAGCCGGTGCGGGCACGGTGGGATCAGGCCACGAACCAGGCGGTGCCGGCGCCCAGGCGGCCTGCCATCCAGCGGGTGGAGGCGGTTGGGCGGGGTTGGGCCAGCCAGTGGGTGGTGGCGGCGCTGCTGCGGCGGGCCATCCTCCAGGCTGAGGTTGAGCCGGTCGGCCAGGACTCGGCCAGCCAGCCGGCGCTGAGGCGGCCCAACCGTTGGGCGGCGGCGGCACGGCGGGTCCGGACCCCGCGCCAGGCGGAATGGGACCGGGCCAGCCAGCGGGCGGCGGCACCGAGCCTGGCCCGCCGGCGGCCGCGGCCAAACTCGGCTGCCCACCAGAGGGCGGCGGCATGGGGCTCGGCCAGGCGGCGAGTGGCGGCGCGGGACCTGCCCAGGCAGCGGGCGGAGGAGCGGAGCTCGGCCCACCAGGGGCGGCGGTGCGGGATTCGGCCAGGCAGCGGGTGCCTGTGTGGGACCTGGCCAGCCAGTGGGTGGCGGGCCGGGACTTGGCGATCCGGCTTGCGGAGGCGGTGGCGCTGGGCTGGGCCAACCACCAGGCGGAGGCGGCGTCCCAGGGATAGGGCCACCGCCGGCCGGGGTGGCGCGTGTCCCGGCCAGCTCGCCTGGCCGGCAGGGCCGGCGGACCAGCCAGCGGGAGCAGGCGCCGGTGCAGGCCAGCCAGCTGGTGGGGGCGGCGCCGACGGGCTAGCGGGAACCGGCGGCGCTGGCCAGCCGGTGGGTGGAGGCGGTGCGGCTTGGTCGGCGGGCGGGGCGGTGCTTGCCAGGCAGTGGGTGGGGGCGGCGCTGATCGGGCCGCTGTAGCGGGCGGTGCTGGCCAGGCGGCGGGTGGGGCCGGGGCGGGCGAGGGCTGTGGCGGGGTGGGAGAGGGTGGGCCCGGCGGGGTGGGTGGCCAGCTGTTGGCGGGCTCGTCCTGGCCGGGTTGCTCGGGTGGGTTGGTCACTTGCCGCGCCTGTCTTCGATCGGCACGGTCAGCTCGGCGCGGGGCTCGAGGTCCAGCCAGGCCTTGTGGCCGGCCAGGGAATCGACGCGGTAGGTCTTCTTGTTGACCGTCACCGTCATCTCGGTGGGTACCGGCGCGGTGCTCTCCTGCTCCCAGAAGAAGGCGAGCTTCTCCGGCATGGCCGGCTGTAGGTAGCGGACCGGGACCCCGTCGCGGAGGGCGACGACGTACTGGGGCTCCAGGCGCTCTAGGTTTGGGGCTTTTACCAAGCCCTCTACGCCCGCGATGTCGATGATGTCGTCCGTGTCGTTGAGGCTCTCCGGGGCGGTCACCTCGACCGTGGCGAGCACGACCACCCAGCGGTTGGCGGGGTTTTCCAGGCTGATGCCGGGGAGGCCGTCACCGACCAGGCGGCCGCCGGTGACCGTTACATTCCAGGGCTCGCCCTCGCTGAGCTCATCGACCTTGACCGGTGGCAGCTCGGGCTTCTCGGCGTGCTCCAGGCCACCGAAGAGACCCGACGCCGCGAGTGCGGCGACGCCGGCGCTCAGGCCGAGCCATCGCAGTGGGATAGCGACAATACGGGCGCCGAGCCCTCTCGGACTCGCGCCCGGCCCCCGCCGACGCTAGACACGTTTCCGGAGCATAGGCGCAACCAGCCAGCCCGGCTAGGCCCGTCCCGCGTACGCCGGCGGGCCTCCGCAACGGGCGTCGCCGTCTATCTCTGCCGGCCCTGGGGATAGGGCCAACCGTTGGGTACGCAGCCGCCCATGCCCCAGATGTGCTGCTGCATGACGGCCGCCGGGCGCCCCTTGCCCGGGCAGGTCACATGGCTGTGGCCGAGGAAATGGCCCACCTCGTGGTTGACCACAAGATGCCGGTACATGTCGACATCGCCCTGGTACGCCGGGATTGCCAGCACCCACCGCTTCACGTTGATGACGACGTTCTCCCGGCCACGGCAGGAGACCTCGCCGCCGGTGTCAAGGCCGTAGCGGCCGCAGATCTCGTCGACGGTGTCGGGGCTGGCCAGCTTCACGACGAAGTCCACCGACCCGGCGGCCGGCCGCTGGAACGCCCACTGGCCACCTGCCGTCCACCCTCGCGGGTCGGCCAGGATGCGGTCCACCCACTCCGCGAACTCGCCCGGCTGCTGCTCCAGACCCCGCTCGACCTCGACGCGGTACCGCAACACGTGGCCGTTGCCGACGCGCTTGGCGCTGCCGGTCGCGCGCCGGAACGTTCCCTCGCCGTGCTGTGGGAACGTCGGCGGAGCCGGCGTGGGCGGCGGCGCCTGTGTCGACTCGACGGTGGTCGGGGGCGGGAGAGTCGAGGCCTCGGACCAGGTGGAAGGCGTACCAGATGATGAATTGTCGCGAATCGCGTAGCCGCCGGCGGCGAACATCAGCCCGCCCACGACGGCGCCCACGCCAACCACGACGTAGGCCAGCGCGCGGTTCTCACGCCGCACGCCGCTGCTCCTCCTCGGCGAGCGCCGCGGCGGCCCGACGCAGTGCGAGCGTCTCCCGGATCCGCCGGCGGGCGGCGCGCCGCCACCGTTCCTCCTGTTCGCGTCTCATGCGGGCACCGTACGGAGGCGGGTGTGAAGAAACATTGAAGAAGCCGTCCGGCTGTCGTCCTTCACGGCATCTTCACCGCTACGAGGCACTATGGAACACCATGAGCGCGCGGATCCTGGTCGCCGAGGACGACCCCAAGCAGGCCAACCTGATCCGGGTTTACCTGGAGCGGGAGGGCCACAGCGTGCTTGTCGTCGGCGATGGGCGTACCGCGCTGGAGCAGGCGCGCGTGCGCCGCCCCGACCTCGTCGTGCTCGACGTGATGATGCCGCAGGTGGACGGCCTCGACGTGTGCCGCATCCTGCGTGGCGAGTCAGAGGTGCCGATCCTGCTGCTCACCGCTCGCACCACCGAGGACGACATGCTGCTCGGCCTCGATGTGGGGGCGGACGACTACATCACGAAGCCGTACAGCCCGCGGGAGCTGACCGCACGCGTACGCGCGCTGCTACGCCGGGCGGGGGCGGTCACCGCGGGTAACCAGGCCATCCTCAAGGTCGGCGACCTTGAGATCGATCCAGGACGATTCGAGGTACGGGTCGGTGGGCGGCCCATCGTGCTGACCGCGAAGGAGTTCGGGATCCTGGAGGTGCTGGCGGGCGAGCCGGGGCGGGCGTTCACGCGGGCGCAGATCATCGACCGGGCGTTCGGGTTCGACCACTACGTGCTGGAGCGCACGGTCGACGCGCACGTGATGAACCTCCGCCGCAAGATCGAAGAGGACGCCGCCGAACCGCGCTACGTGCAGACCGTCTACGGGCGCGGCTACCGCTTGGCCGAGTCTTGAGTTTTCGCATCCGGGTGCTGGTGCTGGTCACGCTCGTGGCCGTCACCGCCGTGGGCGCCACCGCCTGGATCGTGCTCCGCCAGGCGTCGCAGCAGATCACCGAGTCGGAGACCGCCGACCGCGCGGTGACCGACCAGGTCACGACCGAACTGCTGAAGTACGGGCAGACGCACGGCACCTGGGAGGGCGTGGCGGGCCTCGTCAGCGACCTTGGCGTCAGCACCGGGCAGCGCATCCACCTGGCGACCGAGTCGGGTATCGTGGTGTCCGACACCGACACGCTGAATGGCGTCACCGCCCGGCAGCTCGGCACGTCCACCACGCTCGTCGACCCTCGCCCCCGGATTGACCTGACCGAGGTGACCGAGGCGTTCAGCGTGACGACGAGGTCGGTGGCCCAATACCGCGTGGGTGTACGGTTCGCGGCCTGCCTCAGCCGCCTCGGCTTCTCGGCCGTGAAGGTCGACGGTGCGTTCGGGGTGCCGAGTTTTCAGGCCCGGGACGCCAAGCTCGCCGAGGCGGCCGAGTGCCAGGAACGGTCGGTCGAGTCGCGGCAGGAGGTCGAGTACACACAGCGGCGGATCAGCGCCTGCAAGGAGTCCGGGGTCACCGCTGGGGCGCTGGCGATCTGCCTTTCGCAGGCGTTCACCGAGCTGATCAGCGAGGTGGCCCCGGAGCCGCTGCGGGTCACGCTCGGCTTCGCCGGCGAACCGCGTACACCCCTCTCGGCCGGTCCGATCCTGGCCGCGGCCGCCGGCGTGGCGCTCCTCGCGCTGGCCGGCACCGCGCTGCTCAGCCGCCGCGTGCTCCGCCCGATCGCCAGCCTTACCGCGGCCGCCGGCCGGCTGGGTCGCGGCGATCTCACCAGCCGGGTCGCGGTGGTGGGCAGCGACGAGGTGGCCGAGCTGGGCCGCTCCTTCAACCGCATGGCCGACTCCCTCCAGCGCGGCGAGGAACGGCAGCGCCGGCTGGTCGCGGACGTCGCGCACGAGCTGCGTACGCCGCTGGCCAACCTCCGCGGCTACCTCGAGGCGCTCAAGGACGGCGTGATCGAGCCCGACCCCGAGCTTTTCGCCTCGCTCCACGAGGAGGCGGTGCTCCAGCAGCGCATCGTGAACGACCTCCAGGACCTGGCGCTGGCCGAGGCGGGCACGCTGGCGTACCACCGCACGGTCATCGACATGGCCGAGGTGCTGGAGACCACCCGAGCCGCACACCACGCGGTCGCCGAGTCCGCCGGCGTACAGCTGGTGACCGCGACGCCCGGACCCGCCCAGGTGCACGCCGACCCGGACCGCCTGCGGCAGGTGCTCGGCAACCTCGTGACGAACGCCATCCGCGCGACGTCGGCAGGTGGGAGTGTGACGCTGTCGAGCGCGGTGGACGGTACCGCGGTGGTGGTGCGGGTGGCCGACACAGGGACGGGGATCGCGCCGGAGTCACTGCCGTACGTCTTCGACCGCTTCTGGCGCGCGGACTCGGCGCGCGGACGGCGTACAGGTGGGAGTGGGCTGGGGCTGTCGATCGCCCGCCAGATCGTCACCGACCACGGCGGCACGATCACGGTCGCGAGTCAGCTTGGCGTGGGCACCACGTTCACCATCACGCTCCCCGCCCTCAGGCCCTAGGGTTTCCGGGCGGCTAGGCGTTCGACGATGCCCATGCGGAAGCGGTCGTGACGCTCCACCGTGAAGCCCATCGCCTCGACGTGGCGGATCGGGCGGCGTAGCCAGTGCTCTTCCGCCAGCGGCACGCTCACTCGCTCGACCAGCCACTGCGCCGCGCGCACCGGCCACGGCCCGGCGGCTACGTGGTCGGCCAGCAGGAGCAGTCCGCCAGGGCGGAGGACGCGGTCCATCTCCGCCAGCGCCTTGCGGTCGTCCGGGATGGCGCAGAGGCCGAACGTACAGACCACCGTGTCGTACGCGCCGTCGGGCAGGTCGAGTGCCTGGGCGTTGCCCTCGCGCAGGTCCACCGCACGGCCCAGGTCGGCGGCGCGGCGGCGGGCGAGCGTGAGCATGCCGGGGCTGAACTCGACGCCGGTCAGCCGCACGTCCGCCGGGTAGTGCGGCAGGTTGAGGCCGGTGCCGATCGCGACCTCCAGCACGTCGCCGGTGGCCTGGCGGCACACCCACTGCCGGGTGTCGCCGAAGAAGCGCTGGTCGGCGCGGGTCATGGTGCCGTCGTACGACCCGGACATGCGGTCCCACCGGCGGCGCAGCCGCTCGGTGCGGCGATCCTGCTCGGCCATCGCGGCACCCCCTCTACCGAGAGGCGTACCTCAGATGGGGGCGGGTCCGCAAACGGATCGTGGACAGTACGGCTACCAGCACGGTCGCGAGCAGCGTCGCCAGGATGCCGTGGGTCAGGCCACGGACCAGGTACTCTGTGCCGGTGTGGTCGATCGCGTACGTGCCGATCTCCCGGCTGGACCAGAAGGGGGTCAGCCGCGTGATGGAGTCGGCCGGGTCGATCATCATCTGGAGGCTGATGGTCACCAGGAGGATGAGCGTCCCCTCCAGTTCGCGCGGGACCACCGCGCCGATCAGCAGGCCGAACGGGGCGGCGACCGCCACCGCGAGCACCATCGCCGCGGCCACTGCGCCGAGCCGCACCTGGCCGCCACGGTCGAACGCGATCAGCGCGAAAAACGGCGCCGCGACCGCGAGCCCCAGCACCCACATGGCAAAAAGCCGGCCGAGGTACAGATGGTGGCTGCGGTATCCGGAGAGGCGCAGCCGCGGCTCGATCTGGCGGCTCGTGCCACCGGCGAAGAGTGCCGCCGTGCTCACCGCCCAGGCGAGGCCGAGCAGCACGAAGCGGATCGACTGCCCGACCTGGTCGTGCCGCACCACGTAACAGACGAAGGGAAGAGCGAGGAGCAGCAGGATCACGCCCCGGCGGCGGGACAGCTCACGCAGCGCCATCTCGGCGACGGTCAGGAGCCTCATGCCGCGACCTCCCGCGCGCCGGGCGTCAGGTCGAGCACGTGGTCGACCTGGTCGAGCTGGTTGAGCAGATGGGTGACCACCACGATCGCCCGCCCTTCGTCGCGCCACCGCCACACGTGCTGCCAGAAGTCGAGGTAGGTGCCGCGGTCGAAGCCCTGGTACGGCTCGTCGAGCAACAGCACGTCCGGATCTCCGAGCGTGGCCATCACGAGGTTGAGCTTTTGCCGGGTACCGCCGGAGAGGTGGCGCGCCTGCACATCGCCCGCCGCATCCCAGTGGAGGGTGGCAGCGCCCCCGCGCCCCAGCTGCCGTGACCGGCCGCGGTCGAAGCCACGGCCGGCTCCGACGAGCACGAAGTGCTCCTCCGGGAGCAGGAAGTCGTAGGTGCCGCCCTCCTGCGGGCAGTAGCCCAGCAGCCCGTCGACCAGCACCTCGCCGGAGTCAGGTGAGAGCAGGCCAGCGCAGATGCGCAGGAACGTGCTTTTGCCGCAACCATTCGCCCCCACCACCGCGGCCACCTCACCGGCGTGGACGGTCAGGTCCGTGGGCTTGAGGACGGTGCGTCGCCCGTACCTCTTGGTGATCTGGCTGGCCCGTAGCCGCACGCGGCCCCTTGGGCGTCGGGGTTGGCGGCGCTGGCTCGCCAAGCTCTCCGCGACGGCGGCCGCGTATCCCTCCGGCGTGCCGAACGCCCGCAGCGCCGGCTGCCCACTGTCGCGCAGGTGCGCGGCGGCCTCGGCGACCACATGGTGCGTCACATCCGGCGTGAACCGGTGCCGGGCGAGCTCCTGGCCGAGCGCGTGCAGCCATCGCTGATCGCTCATGCCTCGCTCGGTCATGGGCTGGTCACCTCTTCCATCAGCAGGGCGTCGACCCGGCCGGCGAAGCTCCGCCAGTCCGTCGACAGGCGGCGCACGGCCTCCTCGCCCGACGGGGTGAGCCGGTAGTACTTGCGCGCAGGGCCGGCCTCGCCGTCACGCCAGTGGGCCGCGACGAGGCCGGTGCGCTGAAGCCGCAGGAGAACGGGGTAGAGCGTGCCGCCCTGGATCTGACCGAGCCCCGCCCGGTCGAGTGCCTGGGCGAGCTCGTACCCATACGACTCGCGGCGGGCCAGCAGCGCGAGCACGCAGACGTCGAGCACGCCGCGCAGCCACTGCCCCCGCCGCTCCTGATCCACGCCGGAGAAGGTAGCACAGCTATCTAGATGGCACTGCCATCTAGCGGGCGCCAATCGTCCGGACCGGTGAGGAGCGCGCGGACGGCCTCGTACGCCTCGTCCTCGCTGTCGTACTCATAGAAGCGGGACACGCCCTCGGCCCCGCCCGCGCGCTGCTCCACGAACCACTGGTCGGCGTCCGCGCGCAGGTACACATCCCGGCGCGCGAGCCGCCCCCATTTGCCGTTCCACCAGTGCTTTCGCTGTTCCATCGGGGCACTGTATAGAACAGACGTTCGACTATCGCTGGCCGGGTCGATCTCTGTTGACGAGGTTGTCGAGGGCACCGCGCTGCTGCTCGGGTACCCGGTTGGAGAGGAGTGCGTCGCGGATCTCGGTGAGGAGCTTGATCTCCTCGCTGGGGGCGGCGGGCGGGGGCTCCTCGCCGCGGCGGCGGCGCTCGGCGAGCCTGTTCATCGGCACTACGACGAAGAAGTAGAGCGTCGCGGCGGTGAGGAAGAACGCGATCCCCGCGTTGATGAACGCCGCCCAGTCGAACGCCACGCCGCGGATGCGCACCGCTCCGGCCGTGATGCCTTCGCCGCCCGAGATGACCCGCACCAGCGGCTCGAGGAACGACTTGGTGAACTGGGTCACCAGTCCGGTGAACGCCGCGCCGATCACGATGCCGACCGCGAGGTCGACCACGTTGCCGCGCATGATGAAGTCTTTGAAACCCTTGAACATGCCCAGCACCGTAGTGGTATCGGCGTCATACCTCCAGAAATGCCCCAGCCTCGGCGGCCGCCCGTGTCGGATCTCCGGCCCGGATCGCGTTGACGAGGCTGTCGTGCTCGACCCGGTGCTCGGGGCGCAGCTCGTCGCCCACGCAGGTGGCGATCGAGGCACGCAGCATGGCCGCCCCGAACGAGGCGTAGAGCTCGGCCAGCATCGCGTTGTGCGCGGCCGCGACGATCGCCGTGTGCAGCACGGCGTCGGCCTCGACGAAATCATCGACGCGGCCTGACCGCCACGCGGCCTCGCGGTCGGCGAGCGCGCCGTCGAGCGCCGCCATGTCTTCCGCGGTACGGCGCATCGCCGCCAACCGAGCCGCCTCGACCTCGAACGCGCGGCGCACCTCGACTGCCTCGGCTTGCTGCGCGCCTGCCAGCCGACGGCTTACCGCACCGGTCATCTCGTCGGCGGAAATCACATAGGTGCCCGAGCCCTGGCGGCACTCCAGCACCCCCGCGTGCACCAGCGCTCGCACCGCCTCGCGAACCGTATTGCGCCCGACGCCCAGCGCCTCGACCAGCTGCGGCTCGGTCGGGATGCGGCTGCCCACCGGCCAATCGCCGCTGGCGACCTGCTCGCGGAGCTGGTCGATCACCTGCCGGACCAGCGTCGGCCGCGAACGCGGGCCAGCGGTATCGCGGCGGCTGGCCGTCTCCCGGGCGGTGCCCGCCTCGGGAGCTGCGACAAGTGGCATCGCTTACATCACCCGACCATAAATCATCCCATGATTTTAGGATGGTTGTCGTGGCTCCGCCAGCATCGACACTCAGCGCTTCCGTTCCCGCCGCCGTCGACATCGCACCGTCCAACCGGACGAAGGGCGCCGCCCTCGTCCTCGTCGGCATCCTGCTCGTCGCCCTCAACCTGCGTGTCGCGATCACGAGCCTCGGCGCCCTCCTGGAGGAGGTGCGCACCGGCCTGCACCTGTCCGGCGCGATGGCCGGTGTCGTGACGACGATGCCGACAATCGCGTTCGCCGCCTTCGGCGCGATGGCGCCGTGGCTGGTGCGCCGCTTCTCGCCGGGCCGTGTGGTGGTCGCCGCCATGGTCGCGCTGCTCGCGGGTGAGGTGGTGCGGGTCGCCACGGGCTCCACGGCCGTCTTCATCGCCACGAGCGCGCTGGCCCTGGCCGGCATCGCGGTCGCCAACATCCTGCTGCCGCTGCTGGTGCGGCAGCACTTCCCAAACCGGACCGGGCTGGTCACCGGTGCGTACACGGTCTCGCTGACCGCCGGCGCCTCGGTGGCCGCCGCCTCCGCCGTGCCGATCGCGGACGCCTTCGGCTCGTGGCGGGCCGGGCTGGGCGCGTGGTCTGTGCTGGCCGTGATCGCGGTACTGCCATGGCTGCCCGCGATCTTCCGCCGTACCTCCGTGCACACGGCCACCCCGCCGCTGACCCGCCGGGTGCGCCCCGCACGTACCCGGGTCGGCTGGGCGATGGCGATCTACTTCGGGGCGCAGGCGCTGAGCGGGTACGCCACGATGGGCTGGCTCGCCCAGCTCTTCCGCGACTCCGGCTATCGCCCGCAGACGGCCGGCCTGCTGCTCGCCGGCGTGACCGCGGTGGGCATCCCGGTGGCGCTTGTGATGCCGGCACTCGCGATGCGGCTGCGCAACCTGCGCCCGCTGGTGCTGGCACTGTCGGCCTTAATGATCGCCTCGTACGTGGGCCTCGCCCTCGCCCCGCACGGCGGCGCCGTCGCGTGGGTGGTGCTGCTCTCGATCGGCCAGGGCTCGTTTCCGCTCGTGCTGGTGACGATCGGACTGCGGGCGAGGACGCCCGAGGGGACCGTGGCACTGTCCGCCTTCGCCCAGAGCGTCGGCTACCTGATCGCCGCACTCGGCCCACTCGTGGTCGGCACGCTCTACGAGGTCACCGGCGGCTGGGACCTGCCGATCGGCTTCCTCATCGCTGCGGCGCTCGTCCAGACGGTGGCTGGGCTTGCGGTCGCCCGCCCGAGGTTTGTCGAGGACTGACGCCCGTCCGTCTGGGCCCGGTCCCTTTCGTTGGGCCCGGGCCCGGTCCGGCGGAGGGCGTTGGACCGGGGCCCGGGTGGCCTGCGGGTGTGGCCCGGGCTTACGGGGTGGGCGGGGCGCTCGGGCGCAGGACCGCGCACGCCTCGATTGCTGCGGCGACCTTGGGGTCGGTCGTGCTCGGGTTGGCACCCAGGTCGACGCCGCGGTCGGACAGGCAGTTGCGATAGGCGGCGCCGGCCTCGCGATTGGCCCCGCCACCCGGCCCGCCGGCTGGTCCGCCAGTCGGCCGCAGCGACGCGCAAGCCTCCTGGGCCTTTTGCCAGGTCGCGTCGTCGACGCCCTCCGGCCGGAAACCGCCCATCCGCCCGCCAGGCGGCGCGCCCGACGGGAACGCTGTGGGGGCGCCCGATGCCAAGGCGGGCGGGCGCCCGGACGGGAAGTCGCTTGGCCGGCCCGACGGGAAGCCGCCCGGCCGCCCGGACGGCATCGCCTGGATGTCGATGCCCTGCTCCCGAAGGCAGTCCAGATAGGCCGAGGCGCCGCCCGGTGCACCTTGCTGGCCCTGGTCGGACTCTCCGGAGTCGCCGTCCGAACCGCACCCCGCGGCGAGGAGTAGGGCCGCCGATCCGGCTGCCAGCGCGAGGGTCCAATGCGTGCGCAGAGACACAGGTCCTCCATCCTTGGTCGTGCCGCGGGCCTTGGGGACTCCGCGGCACGCGGGCTCATGCAACCGCGACTACCTCCACGCCGCGTCAGGCGAAGCTCGGAGAACGCTTCAAATCGACTTTGAGCAAACTCCGAGGTACGGCTCAGCCGCCTGCGAGGTGAATCGCTGAGACTCGCGGCTCATGGGCGTTCGCCGGAAGAGATGGCGTGGTCGCACGCGGTTTGCCGTGGGTGGCCTCGTCGTGCTGGTCGTCGTGCTGACCTCTGCGGGGGCATACGCATTGACCGGTGGTGAGCCGGCGCCGTCCGCCAAGAGCGATACAGCGCGGGTCGACCGGGGTGACGTGGCCACGGCGGTTGCGACGACAGGTTCGCTCGAGCCCGCGCAGACGCGGACGCTCGGCTTCGCTGCCGACGGCACGGTGACGTCGGTCAAGGTGCGGCCGGGCGACCAGGTGAAGACCGGCCAGGTGCTCGCCGAGATCGACGCCACCGACGCGCAGGAGCGGGTCGACGACGCCCAGGACGCACTTGACGAGGCCGAGGAGGCGCTCGACGAGGCGGAGGAGTCGGCCGACAGCGAGACGAGCACCTGTGCCGTCTCCGCCGCCCTGTCGCAGGAGGCGGTGCCGGTCGTCCTGGTGGCGGGCGGGTCGACGACGCCCTCACCGACGCCGTCCTCCTCGCCGAGTGGCCAGCCGTCCCCGTCCCCGTCTCCCTCGCCGTCCCGGTCGACCCAGCCGTCACCGAGCCAGCCGCCGCGCTCCAGCGCGCCGCCAGGGCCCAGCGGTGGGTCGGCGCCGGGCGGCGGCCAGCCGGGCGGCGGGGCCAGCTCCGCCTGCCCCGGTGGCGCCGCCCGAGGCGGCGATCCGGTGTTCACCGCCCAGCAGCGGGTAACGAGCGCCGAGCTCGCGCTAGCCGAGGCGAAGGACCAGCTGGCCGGGACGAAGATCACGGCTCCCATCGGCGGCAAGGTGCTCGAGGTGGCCGGCAAGGTGGGCTCCGAGGTCGGGGCGGGTAGCACGTTCGTGTCGCTGGCCGACGTGGCCGGCATGCAGGTGGCGGCCGACTTCCCCGAGGCCGACGCGGGCCACCTCGAGATGGGTCAGACCGCGACGGTGACGCTGGCCAACCGGCCGGGCGAGGAGTTCGCCGCCCGAGTCGTGCGGGTCAGCCCGGTGGGTGCCGCCGACGGCAACATGGTGCGATATGGCGCGGTGCTCGCGTTCGAGGAGGTTCCGGCGGAGCTTCTCGTGGGGCAGAGCGCGGGCGTCCGGGTCAAGACGAGCGAAGTCACCGGCGTGCTGCGGGTGCCCTCGACGGCTGTTCGGGCCGAGGGGACGGTCGTCGTGCGGACGGCGGCGGGAGATGAGTCCCGTACCGTGGAGGTCGGCCTGCGTGGCGACCAGTTCACCGAGATCAAGAGCGGACTCATCGACGGTGATGAGGTAGTCATAGCTGGTGCCTAGGAAGTTCCCAGCGAACTCTGAGGCAGTTCCCGTAGAAGTGTGACGTGGCTGGCCGTTTGACCCGGGTGCTCGTCGTGGACGACGAGCCCAACATCTGCGCTCTGCTCTCCGCGACGCTGCGGCTCATCGAGTTCGAGGTGCGCGTGGCGAGCAGCGGACACGAGGCGCTGGCCACGGCCGTCGAGTTCGAGCCCGATCTGGTGGTGCTCGACGTGATGCTGCCCGACCTCGACGGGTTCCAGGTCGCGCAGCGCCTGCGGGCAGGCTCGGGTCCGGGCGTGCCGGTGCTGTTCCTGACCGCGCGGGACGCGGTCGAGGACCGCATCTCCGGGCTGACCGTCGGCGCCGACGACTACGTGACCAAGCCGTTCAGCCTGGAAGAGGTCGTGCTCCGCATCCGGGCGATCCTGCGCCGCAGCCGCATCGAGCCGGATGGCGATGGCGACAGCGGTGTCCTGCGCTACGCCGACCTGGAGCTCGACGAGGACGCGCACGAGGTGCGCCGTGGCGGGCGACTTGTCGACCTCTCGCCGACCGAGTTCAACCTGCTTCGTTACCTGCTCGTCAACGCCGGGCGGGTGGTGAGCAAGGCGCAGATACTCGACCGTGTGTGGAGCTACGACTTCGGCGGCGACGGTCGGATCGTCGAGTCGTATGTGTACTACCTGCGCAAAAAGATCGACTGCTGGGAGCCGCCGCTGATCCACACGGTGCGCGGCGTCGGTTACGCGCTCCGCCTGCCCCGGGCCCCGGACGAATGAAGATGCCGCCGAAGTGGCGGCACTGGACGCTCCGGTCCCGCCTCGTCCTCGTGGTGGCCGCGCTCAGCGCGGTCGCTCTCGTCGCGTCCAACGCGGCCGGCATCCTGCTCCTGAAGCAGTACCTGACAGACCAGATCGACGACCAGCTCACCGGGATGAGCCGCATGGCGGCCGATCCCCTGCCGCCGATCCGGGTGCGCCTGAGCGACGGGTTTCCGCGCGGCAGCTTCGACCTGTACCGGACGATCCTGATCTTCGATGCACAGGGCAACCAGTCGCCGCCCCAGGGCGCCTATGTGGTCGAGATATCGCCGCCCGAGGTCGGTTCGTTCGAGGAGCTGCGCGAGCGGGCCGGCGGTGAGCCGTTCACAGTGGAGTCGGCCGACGGTGAGGACCACTGGCGCGTGGCGGTGGTCGAGCGCCCCGACGGCGGTGTGGCCGTCCCGGCCGTCTCGTTGCGGCAGGTCGACGCCACCGCCGACCTGCTGCTGGTGATCGACCTGGTCGTGATGTTCATCGTGCTGTTCCTGCTCGGGCTTGTCGCGGCCTCGGTGGTGCGGATCGGCCTGCGCCCGCTGACCCGGATGGAGACCACCTCGACCGAGATCACGGCGGGCGACCTGACCCGCCGCGTCGACGATGCCGACCCGCACACCGAGTCGGGCCGGCTGGGCATCGCGCTCAACTCCATGCTCGACCGGATCGAGTCGGAGGTCGCCGCCCGTAGGGCGTCTGAGCAACGCATCCGGCAGTTCGTCGCGGACGCGTCGCACGAGCTGCGCACCCCGCTCACGTCGATCCGGGGCTTCGCCGAGCTGTACCGTCGCGGCGGCGCCCCATCCGGCCCTCTGCTGGACGAGACGATGTCCCGGATCGAGGCGGAGGCCGCGCGGATGGGGCTGCTCGTCGAAGACCTGCTGTTGCTCGCCAAGCTGGACCGCCAGCGCGAGGCGCAGCGGCGACCGGTCGACCTGCTCGCGATCGCCGCCGACACGATCCGCGACGCGCATGCCCGGCGCCCCGACCGGCCGGTGCGGCTGGCCAGCTTCGGCGGAGACCAGTGCGGCTTCGAGCCGGTCACCGTACTCGGCGACGAGCACCGCCTCCGCCAGGTCGCCACCAATCTCGTGGCCAACGCGCTCCAGCACACCCCGCCGCAGGCGGACATCACGGTGCGGGTGGGGCGGCTCGGTGGATACCGGCCGCATCGCTCCACCGCCGCCGCGGTCGGCGACGAGCCGCCCCGCCGGGTGCCGGTCGCGGTGTTGGAGGTCGCCGACACCGGGCCGGGCGTGCCCGCCGAGCACGCGGGGCGGATCTTCGAGCGGCTCTACCGGGCGGACCAGAGCCGCGCCCGGCGCAATGGCGGCTCGGGGCTGGGCCTGTCGATCGTCGCGGCGATCGTGAGCAGCCACGGCGGCCGGGTTGAGCTGGAGACCGCGCCGGGGCAGGGATCCGCCTTCCGGGTGTTGCTGCCTACGGGTTCCCAGTCAGCTTTGAGGTAGCGCAGGGCTGGCTCCGAGCCGCCTCCTCCAAGCTTTCGCGCATGCGCCGCTCTCTTCCGAGGTTGGGCCTGTCCCCGGCTCTGCTAGTCAACGTTGTGCTCGCGCTGGCCGTCGCCGGCGCCGCGACGTGGGCTTATACGTCGTTTGCCAGCGCCGAGGCAGCCGAAACGGGCGGGGGCAGCAGCCGGACCGTCCCGGTCACCCAGGGCACCGTCACCGCCACGGTCTCCGCGTCTGGCACCGTGCAGAGTGCTTCCACGGCGTCCGCCTCGTTCGAAACCTCCGGCACGGTCACCGAGATCCACGTCCAGGTCGGTGACAAGGTGACCAAGGGCCAGGTGCTGGCCAAAGTGGACGACAAGGCGGCCCAGCGACAGCTCGACGCCGCCGAGGCCAACCTCGACGCCGCCCAGGCCGCGCTCGACCGCGCCGAGGAGGCCGACAGCGACACGTCCGAGGCGGAGGCCCAGGTCGACCAGGCCGAGCTCGACGTCTCGGAGGCCGAGGACGGCGTCGCGGGCACCACGCTCAAGGCGCCGATGGCTGGCACGGTGACCGCGGTAAGCGGCACGGTGGGCAGTTCGGCGTCGGGCAGCGGATCGAGCGATGGTGGCAGCGGGCCGGGCGGCGGGAGCAGCGGCGGCTCCGATTCGGATTCCTCGTCCTCGGGTTTCATCCAGATCGAGGACCTCACCCGGCTGGAGGTGTCCGCCTCGGTCGCCGAGGCCGATGCCACCAAGCTCAAGACCGGGCAAGCCGGCACCGTGACGTGGAATGCCTTGCCCGGCGCCGAGGCCGCGGCCAAGCTCGCCGCCGTCGATCCCAACGCGACCTCGGAAAACAACGTCGTGACGTATGGGGTGACGTTCACGCTCGACGAGCTGCCCGACGGGGTGCGCGCTGGACAGAGCGTCGAGGTGTCGGTGACGGTGGGGCAGGCCGACAACGTGGTTTATGTCAACTCGGCGGCGCTCACGAGCGTCGGCAATCGCCATACGGTGACCGTGCTGGAGGGCGGGCAGCAGGTCGTCCGTGCTGTGGAGATCGGGCTGGAGGGCGACAGCTCTACGGAGATCAAGTCGGGTCTCACAGTAGGCGAGCAGGTGGTGATCAATATGCCCACCACATCGTCCAACCAGGGCCCGTTCCCCGGTGGTGGCTTCCCCGGTGGTGGGTTTCCAGGCGGCGGCGGTGCGCCGGGTGGCGGCGCGCGGCCCGGGGGTGGCCGGTGAGCGTCCTGGACGTGCGCGGCGTCACGAAGGTGTATGGCGACGGCGCCGCTACTGTGCACGCCCTGCGCGGGGTCTCGCTCAGCGTCGAGGGGGGTGAGTATGTCGCGATCATGGGCTCGTCCGGATCCGGCAAGTCCACTTTGATGAACATCCTCGGGTGCCTCGACATCCCCTCCGCTGGGCAGTACCTGCTCGACGGCGTCGACGTGAGCCGGCTCAACGACAGGCAGCTCGCGTTGGTGCGCAACAGGCGGATCGGCTTCGTCTTCCAGTCGTTCAACCTGATTCCTCGTACGAGCGCGCTGGCCAATGTGGAGCTTCCGCTGGCGTATGCGGGGGTCAAGACGGCCGAGCGGCGGCGCCGGGCGCGGGTCGCGCTGGACATGGTCGGGCTCGCCGATCGGGCTGACCACGATCCCAACCAGCTCTCCGGTGGCCAGCAGCAGCGGGTCGCGGTAGCCCGGGCGCTGGTGACCGAGCCCGCGCTGCTGCTCGCCGACGAGCCCACGGGCAATCTCGACAGCCGGTCCACAGAGGACATCCTCGGCATCCTCGACGACCTGCATGCCGCCGGCCGCACGATCCTGCTTATCACCCATGAGGAAGACGTGGCCGCGCGGGCCAGCCGCCTGATCCGGCTTTTCGACGGCCGGATCGCCTCCGACGTCCAGCAGGAGCGGGTGCTGACATGAGCGTCTTCGAGGTACTGCGCTTCGCCGTACGCGGCATAAGCGCCAACAAGCTCCGCTCCGGCCTCACCATGCTCGGCATCCTGATCGGCGTGGCCGCCGTGATCCTGCTCGTCGCGGTCGGCAACGGCTCGGCGCAGCAGGTCGCCGAGCGGATCGAGGCCCTGGGCACCAAGACGCTGACCGTGCAGGGCGTTGGCGGCGGTAGCGTGCTCACCCACGAGGTGGCCGAGGCGCTCGACGACCCCGTGCTCGCACCGGACGTCACCTCGGTGTCGCCCGTGGCCAGCACTCAGGCCACGCTCACCTACCAGGGCACAGACCACTCGGTGCAGCAGTTCGTCGGCAGCTATCCGAGCTACTTCGGCGCGTCCAACTCGCCGGTGGGCACCGGGTCTGCCTTCACTGAGGACGACCTGAAGCAGGGGCGCCGCGTCGTGGTGATCGGGCAGACGGTGGCGGAGGAGCTGTTCCCGGGCGTCGACCCGGTCGGCGAGGAGATCACCGTGAGCGGCGCACTCTTCACCGTGGTGGGCGTGCTCGACGAGAAGAGCAGCGCCTCCGGATTCCTCGACGCCAACGACCTGGCGATCGCGCCGCTCACCGCCGTGCAGCAGGCGCTTACCGGATACGGCCCGTACAACTCGATCATCGTCGAGGCCCAGTCGTCGGAGAAGGTGGCCGACGCCCAAGCCCAGGTCTCCCTCATCCTGTCCCAGCGGATCGAGACGTCCGGCTCCTCGGCGACCCAGCCCTACCGCATCCAGAATGCGTCGCAGCTGCTGGAGACCCAGACCGAGACCGCGGACACGTTCACCACGCTGCTCGGCGCGGTGGCCGGCATCAGCCTGCTGGTCGGCGGCATCGGCATCACGAACATCATGCTTGTCACGGTGACCGAGCGGACCCGCGAGATCGGCATCCGCAAGGCGCTAGGCGCACCCCGGCGGGTGATCCTGACCCAGTTCCTCGCCGAGGCGACGATGCTGAGCCTCTTAGGCGGCGGCTTAGGCGTGGCCGCCGCGCTCATCGGCAGCAATTTCACGATCGTGGGCGTAAAGCCGGTGATCGTGCCCAGCTCGATCGCGCTCGCCCTGTGCGTTTCGGTCGCGATTGGTCTGTTCTTCGGCAGCGTGCCGGCCAACCGTGCCGCCGGCCTGCGCCCCATCGACGCCCTCCGCTACGAGTGACCCGGGAGCCTCCGTTGACCGCATCCACATTGGACACCGAGCTGGCCGCGGCCGCTGGCCGCCGCTGGTGGAATAGGTGGACCATCGTCCTCGGCCTGGCGCTGCTGCTCGTCGGCGGCTTCGTGGCGGGGATCGAGGTGCAGAAGGCGTATGGCGAGACGCCTGCGGCCACCGGACCCGGGGGCGGCTTCCGTGGCCAGGGCGGTAACCCGGGAGGCGGCATCCCGACGGCCTTCCCCGGCGGCGGCTTCCCGGGTGGGCCCGGTGGGGGCGCCCAGGGCGGCCGGAGCGCCGAGGCGACCACCGGCACGGTGAAGCTCATCGACGGCACCACGGTCTACGTCGAGACGGAGTCCGGCGAGGTGGTCACGGTCCGGACCGACGGTGACACTTCCGTGAGCGTTCCGGGCAAGCTCAAGGACCTCAAGGCCGGCGACAAGGTCAGCGTGGAGGGCGGCACCGACGCCGAGGGGTCGGTTACCGCGTCCTCGGTTACGAAGACCGAGTGAGCCGCATCAGCGTCGAGCGGCCGACCTGCTCGGTGAAGCCCCACCGCCGGTAGAAGGGAAGAGTTCCGGCTGGCAGACCAGCTCGACGCTGCGCACCTGCGCCAGCCGCGGGTGCCGTACGACGGCGTCCATCAGCATCGCCCCGACGCCCGAGCCCCGTACGTCAGGCGCCACGAGCACGTCCAGCACGAGCGCGAGGTACACGCCGTCGGTCAGCACGCGGGCAAACCCCACAAGCCGGTCGTCGGGGCGATGTAGGAGCGCGAAGACCAGATCCGACGCCCCGAGCATCGCGGCCACGTCATCGGCCACCCGGTCGGCCGTCCACCACCCCGACGCGAAGAGCTCCATCAGCTGCGGCAGCCGCTCCGCCTCCACCCGATCCCGCAGCTCCACGTCCCGAAGATCCATGGGCGCGAGACTATATAGAGCTTTCGGAGCCGGGGTGGCGTCGGCGTCTTGTCGTGGATGAAGGTCCAAATTCAAGGGCGTTGGGCTACCGCGATGTCCGTTGTGGTCCGGACCGTCGCTCCCGCGGCCTCGCCCTTCGCGGTTGGGCAAGCTCACCCCTGGGTCGTGGTCGGCCGACCGCGACCTTCGCTGCCGGGTCCGCCGTCCAGCCCAACCTTTGACCTGGTTCGGCGGTTGGGCGGGGCCGTCCAAGATAGACACGCGCCCAGAGGAGCGCCCGGTTTGCCTTGATCGGCGCTACGACGGGCGCTGTCTGGCAGATCGTGGTACCTAGTTGCCCCTGGAGAGGCAGTTGGATACCACGATCTCTCGCGTACGCCAACCCGACCGCGCCGATCAAGGAAGCGGGTCTGCGGGTCGCTGCGGGACCAGCATCATCCAGGACCAGAGGGCCGCCCACTTGACGGCAAGGTCGCCTTTGATCGCCGGCGCGGCCACTGTAGGGAAGCAGAGCAAAGGCGCAGACCGCCGGCGCGTTCGTTGCCGCGCTCCTGGTGCGGTGGAACTACACGGAAGTGTTGAGCGCCGTCGACCCCGGTCACACCATGAAGACGGGGCGTGTCAGATGGTCGTGTACAAGATCTTCTTTGAAGGAGTACACAGGTGTCCATGGTTCAAGATCGGCATGGCGTGGGGCACCAATGCCGGGTACGCCATCAACCCCGCACCTGACTTCGGGCCGCGGCTGGCATCCTTTCTTCACGGGGTACAGCACAGCTTTCCGCGACCAGAACAACGATCTCTACTTCTGGGTGCCGATCGTCGGGCCGATCCTCGGTGGCCTCGGCGGTGCGGGCCTGTACCAGATGCTCATCGGCAGGTTCCTGCCGCGCGAGGAGCCGCCCGAGCCGGGCCGGGTGCCGATTCCCACCCAGGAGACCGTGCGGGCCGGACAGTAAGGAGAACGAAATGGCTGACTTCGTCGGCGCGGTGGATCAGGGCACGACAAGTACGAGATTCATGGTCTTCGACCACGGCGGCAACGAGGTGGGGCGCCACCAGTTGGAGCACGAGCAGATCCTGCCGCGGGCGGGCTGGGTCGAGCACAACCCGCTGGAGATCTGGGAGCGCACCAACGCGGTCATCCGCACCGCGATGAACAACCTCGGGCTGCACGCCTCCGACCTGTCCGCCCTCGGCATCACCAACCAGCGCGAGACGTCCATCGTGTGGGATCGGCGTACCGGCAGGCCGTACTACAACGCGATCGTCTGGCAGGACACCCGTACCGACCAGATCGCCGCGGCGCTCGACCGCGACGGGCGGGGCGACGTGATCCGGCAGAAGGCCGGCCTGCCGCCGGCGACCTACTTCTCCGGCGGCAAGGTCCAATGGATCCTGGAGAACGTCGATGGGGTACGCGCCGCGGCGGAGAGCGGCGACGCCATCTTCGGCAACACCGACACCTGGCTGCTATGGCACCTCACCGGCGGGGTAAACGGCGGCGTGCACGTCACCGACGTCACCAACGCCAGCCGCACGATGCTGATGAACCTGGAGACGCTCGACTGGGACGACGAGCTGCTCTCCTTCTTCGATATCCCGCGGGCGATGCTCCCGCAGATTCGGCCCTCGTCCTACCCGAGCGGGTACGGGGTCACGCTCCCGGGCGGCCCGCTCGGCGGCGAGGTACCGCTCACCGCGGACCTCGGTGACCAGCAGGCGGCGACCGTGGGCCAGGTCTGCTTCGCCGAAGGCGAGGCGAAGAACACCTATGGCACCGGCAACTTCATGCTCCTCAACACCGGTACGTCGATCGTGCGCTCGAAGTCCGGCCTGCTCACGACCGTGTGCTACAAGCTCGGCGACGCCCCTGCCGTGTACGCGCTGGAAGGCTCGATCGCGGTGACCGGCTCGGCCGTGCAGTGGCTGCGCGACCAGCTCGGCATCATCAGCGGCGCGGCGCAGAGCGAGTCCCTGGCCGCCCAGGTGGAGGACAACGGGGTGTCTACTTCGTACCCGCCTTCTCCGGCCTGTTCGCCCCGTACTGGCGCTCCGACGCACGCGGCGCGATCGTCGGCCTGTCCCGGTACAACACGAACGCCCACCTGGCCCGCGCGACCCTGGAAGCGATCTGCTACCAGAGCCGCGACGTCGCGGTGGCGATGGAGCAGGACTCCGGCGTACACCTCGACGTGCTCAAAGTGGACGGTGGCGTTACCGCGAACCGGCTTTGCATGCAGCTGCAAGCCGACATCCTCGGCGTGCCGGTGAGCCGCCCGGTAGTGGCCGAGACGACCGCCCTCGGCGCCGCGTACGCGGCAGGGCTCGCGACCGGCTTCTGGAAGTCGACCGACGAGCTGCGCCACAACTGGAACGAGAGCGAGCGCTGGTCGCCGACCTGGTCACAGGAGCGGCGCGAGGACGGGTACGCCAACTGGAAGAAGGCGGTGCAACGGACCCTGGGCTGGGTGGATGTATGAGCGATCTCGCACTGCGGGCTCGGACCCGGGCGAGCCCGCCGACTCAAGGTCAACTGGACGGGTCAGTCGGCGGCGGGTGCGGCGGCGCCGGCCGACCGCGCCTCCTCGACAGTCGGGTAGGTCTCCAGCACCTCGACCAAGCCGCTGACCTCGAGAATCCGCAGCACCCCGCGCTGCGGCGCGGCGAGCCGGAAGATGCCACCGGCCTCGTCGCAGTTGTTTTTCGCGCGAACGAAGACCGACAGTCCGGTCGAGTCACAGAAGGAGAGGTCGGCCAGGTCGAAGACCAGCCGGCTGCGCCCCTTGTCGAGCAGGTCCGTGATCTGGTCCTGGAGCTGCGGCGCCGTCCCCATGTCTAGCTCACCCGCAACCGTCACGACGACCGTGTCGCCGTGCTGGACCGTGCTCACCGTCAAGGACATTCGCTACCTCCCGTACGGGGACGAAGGTACTCCACAAGCGGTCCTCGCGCAGGAGAGGGGCGCCCACCGGCCGGTCATGCCGTCACCCGGAGGCCGGCGGTGTGCTCCGACTCGTGCAGCTCCAGCGCGGTGATGCGGCTATCGCGCGGTATGTCATAGACGACGACACCAGCCACCCGGTTGCCGGGGTTTATCTGGTTCTGGAAGAGCTGCTGCTCGGAGTTGGCCAGGATCCCGGCCGCGCTGTCTGCGGCGTAGCGAACACCGCCTGGCCCGTACGCCCGCTGGAGCGCGTCGGCAAAGGTGGCGGGGCGCTTGCCGACGTTGCTGATGGAGAGCTCGGCCAGGCAGTACTGCCCGACCGCGGTCTGGTTGACGAATGAGTCGCCGATCTGGGCGACCCCGCAGTCGATCCGGCTCACCATGAACTCGAACGCGCCGTCCCGCCCGGCCTGGCCGACCGCCACCGTGTCACCCCGGTCGTGGGTGATCCGGCGGTAGATGTCATCGCCCCAGGTCACCACCGTGGCTACCGCGCCTGCGCAGGCGAACAGCGAGGCGAGCACGATGCCGGCGCCGATGAGCAGGGCCACGCGTGCCCCGCGATCAGACCCGCCGTCCGATGGTTCTTGCATTGGGTGATTCTAGGCTTTTGTCCGATGTGGCGAAGGTGGCTTGGTGATAAGGCACCCTTGAGGCCATGCAGCTGATCTCCCTCGACGACGTCCGCGCCGCCGCCGGAAATGTCGCCGGTATCACGCTCCGCACGCCGCTCCTTTCCGCCCGCTGGGACGAGGAGCTGTGGCTCAAGCCCGAGAGCCTCCAGCCGGTCGGCTCGTTCAAGCTCCGCGGTGCCACCAACGCGGTGGCCCAGCTCAGCGCCGAGCAGCGGGTCCGCGGGTGATCACCCACTCGTCAGGCAACCACGGGCAAGCCCTCGCGTACGCGGCCCGGCGCGCCGGTGCGCCCTGCGTGGTCGTTATCCCGGACGTCGCGCCGGCGGTCAAGGTCGAGCAGGTGCGCGCCCTCGGCGCCGAGGTGGTGCTGGTGCCGCCGCCGGAGCGGCTGGACGTGGCGCAGGAGCGGGCCGAGAAGGACGGGCTGGCGCTGATCCCGCCGTACGACCACCGGGACGTCATCGCCGGCCAGGGCACGATCGGGCTGGAGATCGCCGAGGACATGCCGGACGTCGACGTGGTACTTGTGCCGGTGGGCGGCGGCGGACTCGCCTCCGGGGTGTCGACCGCGATCACGGCCCTGCTGCCGCGGGCGAAGGTGATCGGCGTGGAGCCCGAGCTGGCCGCCGACGCCCAGGAGTCGCTGGCCAAGGGGGAGCTGGTGGCCTGGCCGACCGAGCTGAACTACCGCACGGCGGCGGACGGCGTGCGGGTCAACCTCTCCGAGCTGACCTTCGCCCACCTGCGCGAGCGGCTCGACCGGATCGTGACAGTGACCGAGGACGAGATCCTCGCCGCGATGACCCGGATCGTGCGGGAGAGCCGCCTCGTGGTCGAGCCGACCGGGGCGGTGACGGCGGCCGCGCGCCTCTTCCACGCTGGCGAACTGCCGCCGGGGCGTACCGTCGCCGTGGTCTCGGGCGGCAACGTCGATCCTCGACTGCTGATCGCCGCCCTTTCCTGACCATATCGTGACCTGTCCGGGTTTACGGGCTTCGGTCCCGACGTCCATAATGTGACACAGCTCAATGGATGTGTGTTCCGTCCGGTGGAACGCGGCTGCCCGGAGGGATACATGACGGTGATCCACGCCCACGACCTGGTCGCGATAGCGACGAAGGTGCTGCTCGCCGCGGGCACTCCGCGTTCAGGTGCCGAGGCCGTCGCTGCCGCGCTTGTGGAGGCCGATCTGGCCGGCCAGGAGGCGTACGGTGTGCGCCGCCTGACGCCGTACGTCGAAATGATCACTGCGGGCGCGATCGACCCCAAGGCGGTCCCGCGACTCGGCGGTGTGCGCGCCGCGGCGGCCGTGGTGGACGGGCGCCGCGGGTTCGGTGAGCTTGCCGCGCGGGCGGCGGTCGAGCACGTGCGGCGCCTGGCCCGGCAGTACGGCGTGGCCAGTGCCACGGTCGGCAACTGCGGCGACGTGGGCCGGCTCGGCGGGTACGTGCGGACGCTGGCGGCCGAAGGCGCGATGGGGGTCGCGCTGTGCCGTGGGCGCCCGCTGGCCTGGGCCGCTCCCCGCGCCGCCGGGCGACCGCCGCTGGTCGCCGAGGTCGATGCCGACGCGGGCCTCACCTTCATGATCGAGCTCGTCGGCGGCCTGCTCACCGAGCCGGGTCAGGCGACTCGCGAGGCGACCGGCGGCACGGTCATCGTGGCGATCGACGTGGCGGCGTTCCGGCCGGTGGACGAGTTTCGGCAGCACGCCGAGCGCTTCTGCGCGCTGCTGACGGCGGCTGCCACCCCGGTGGCCGTCCCCGGTGAGGCGGAGGCGGCCACCCGTGCGTCCCGGGTGCGTGACGGCATCCCGATGGACGACGACGTCTGGTCCGAGCTGGCCGCCCTCCCAGGCGGCCCGGCCCGCATCTGACCAAACCTAGGCCCTAGGCGCGGCCGAGGCGGTCGAGGATCCACGCGGCGACGAACGCCTCTTCCTTCCAGGCGTCGTACCGGCCGCTGGGGCCGCCGTGGCCGGCGCCCATCTCGATCTTCAGCAGGTACTCGCCGCTGGGCGAGGTCGCCCGCAGCCGTGCGATCCACTTCGCCGGCTCGTGGTAGAGCACGCGCGTGTCGTGGAGGCTTGTCACGGCCAGGATCGCCGGGTACTTCACGGCCGTGACGTTCTCGTACGGCGTGTACGACTTCATGTACGCGTACACGTCCTGGTTGTCGAGCGGGTTGCCCCACTCCTCCCACTCCGTGACCGTGAGCGGCAGCGACGGGTCGAGGATCGAGTTGAGCGCGTCGACGAATGGCACCTGCGCCACCACGCCGGCGAACGCGTCCGGCGCGAGGTTGGCCACCGCGCCCATCAGCAGGCCGCCGGCCGAGCCGCCCCGGGCCACAAGCCGGTCGGTGGCCGTCCAGCCCGCCTTGACCAGGTGCCGCGCGCAGGCCACGAAGTCGGTGAACGTGTTCTTCTTGGCCAGCAGCTTGCCCTCTTCGTACCACCGGCGGCCGAGCTCGCCACCGCCCCGGATGTGCGCGACCGCGAAAATCACGCCACGGTCCAGCAGGGAGAGGCGCGGGATCGAGAACCAGGGGTCCATGCTCGCCTCGTACGAGCCGTACCCGTAGATGACCGCGGGTGCCGTGCCGTCCTTGAGCGTGCCGGCGCGGCAGATCAGCGAGATCGGCACGCGAGTGCCGTCGTCGGCGAGTGCCCAGTCGCGGTGCTGCTCGTACGCCGCCGGGTCGAAGTCGCCGAGCACCGGCTTCTGCTTGCGCAGCACCATCGTGTGGGTGACGAGGTCGTAGTCGTAGACCGAGTCGGGCGTCACGAACGAGGCGTAGTGGATCCGCACGGTCGACGTCGCGTACTCCGGGTTGGACTCCAGGCCCACGCTGTAGATCGGCTCCGGGAAGTCGATGTCGTACGTCTCGGTGGAGCCGACCGGCAGCACGCGCAGCCCGGTGAGCCCGTCTTTGCGCAGCGACACGACCAGGTGGTTGGCGAACGCGTCGACCCCCTCCAGCCGCGTGCCGGGGGTGTGCGGGATCAGCGGGGCCCAGTCGCCGGGCGCGTCGGCCGAGGTGTACGCGAGCTCGAAGTCCTCCGCGCCGTCGTTGTGCAGGATCAGGAAGCGGTGGCCGTGGTGCTCGACCGTGTACTCCACACCCTGCCGGCGCGGTGCGATGATCGCCGGCGCGCCGGTCGGGTTGCTGGCCGGGATCACCCACGCCTCGCTCGTGACCTTGCTGTGCACATCGACCACGATGAACTTCTCGGAGCGGGTCAGCTCGACACCCACCCAGAAGCGCTCGTCGGCCTCCTCGTACACCACCGCGTCGTCGGTGGCCGCGCTGCCGACGGTGTGCCGCCACACCCGGTACGGCCGCCACGCCTCGTCCACGGTCAGGTAGAAGAGCGTCGAGCCGTCGGCGGACCAGGCGCTGCCGTAGAACGTGTCGGGCACCTCGTCGGCCAGCACCTCGCCGGTGCGCAGGTCCTTGACCCGGAGGGTGAAGCGCTCGTCGCCGGCGAAGTCGGTGGAGTAGGCCAGCCACCGCCCATCCGGACTGACGTCGAAAGTGCCGAGCGCGAAGAAGTCGTGCCCCTCGGCGAGCGTGTTGCCGTCGAGCAGCACCGCCTCGCCGTCGAGCGGCGCACCGTCCTCGGTGGAGGGTGGCTCGGTCTCGCCGTCGCGTACCGCCCGGCGGCAGTAGATGCCGTACTGCTGGCCCTCGACCGTACGCGTGTAGTACCAGTGGTCGCCCTTGCGCGTGGGCACCGAGAGGTCGGTCTCCTTGGTGCGCCGCTTGGTCTCGTCGAAGAGCGTGTCGCGCAGGCTGGCGAGGTGCGCCGTGGCCGCCTCGGTAAAGGCGTTCTCCGCCTTGAGGTACGCGATCGTGTCCGGGTCGTCCTTGCCGGCGAGCCAGGCGTACTCGTCCACGACGGTGTCGCCGTGGTGCGTGCGTTCGGCGGGCACGCGCTTGGCGACCGGTGGGGTCGCGGCGGTTTCGGTCGTCACGTACGACCACGTTACCGGGCGTCATGGTCTGGCGCGGGGACGCCGGTTCTTCGTACACTTGTTCGATGACGACGCGCGGAGCCCTCTTCCGGAGCCTCGTCGACATCTGTGGCATGCGCTTCGCCAGGCTCGCCGGTCGGGCCGACACAGTCGCCGGCGCGCAGGCGAGCTGGGTCGCGGCGCCGCCCACGATCGACGGCGTCGCGGCCATCGTGCGCCTCGCCGTCGAGCACGACCTCGCCGTCGTGGCCCGGGGCGCCGCCACCAAGCTCGACTGGGGTGCCCGACCCACCCGTGCGGACATGCTGCTCGACACCGGCCGCCTGGCTGGCGTCTGGCACCACGCGCCCACCGAGGGCGTGGCCGAGATCGGCGCGGGTACACCGCTGCGAGCCGCGCAGGCGGCGCTCGCCCGCGGCGGCTACAGGTTGGCGCTCGACACTCCCTCCGTCGGAGCCACGATCGGCGGTGTCATCGCCGCCGACGAGGCCGGCCCGCTGGCCCATCGCCACGGCTCGGTCGCCGACCAGCTCGCCGGCGTGAGCTACGTGAGCGCCACCGGCATCCTCACCCACTCCGGTGGCCGGGCCGCCGACGGTACGCCTGATCGGGGCGTCGGCCGTCTGCTGAGCGGGTCGGCCGGTGCGCTCGGCGTGATCGTCTCGGCCACCGTCAGGGTGCTCCCCCAGCCTGCCTCCCGGGCCTGGGTGCGCCGGTCGATCTGGACCCCGCTGGAGCTGTATGACGTGGTGCGCGGCCTGCTCCGCAGTCGGGTCCAGGCGGCGGCCGTCGAGTTCGACCTCCCGGCCAGCCGGCCCGTGCTCGTGCCCCGGCAGCGGGCTCCGCGCGGCCCCGGCACGCTCGCGGTGTTGCTGGAGGGAGAGCCCGGCGAGGTCCTGGAGCGCTCCACCCGGATGGCTGACCTGCTCGGCGAGGACGCAGCGATCCGCTCCGAGCCGCCGGCATGGTGGGGGCGCTATCCGTTCGGCCCCGACGACGTCGCGCTGCGCGTCACGGTGCCCTCGGCCGACCTGCACGCCGCCATCTACGCGATCCGCGACGCGGCGGGCGCGACCGTGCCCGTGCGCGGCTCGGCCGGCACCGGCGTCGTCCACGCGTCGCTACCCGGCAACGCACACCCCGACCGGGTCGCCGCCGTGCTGGAGGCGGTGCGCGGGGTGCTGCTCGGCCGGGCGGGCTCGTGCGTGGTGGTCTCCGCCCCGCCCGCGATCCGTGACGCGGTCGACCTGTGGGGCCCGGTCGCCAGCCCCGATCTCGTGCGCCGGGTCAAGGAGCGCTTCGACCCGGCCGGACGCCTCGCCCCAGGCCGGTTCTACGGCGCCTGAAGTTTTTTCCGCGCGCTGTCGATTCGCGTGCGGTTCGTTCGACGCCCTGGTAGAGCCATTGGTGGCGACGAACGAGGACGAAGGAGTGCGGACCATGCGATTCATGCTGCTGCTCAAGGGCGACCCGCCACTGCCGGAGGGTGGCGACAGCGACGCGATCTCGCAGCCGCCCGCGGAGCTGATCAGCGCGATGGGGAAGTACAACGAGGAGATGGCCAAGGCCGGCGTCCTCCTGGCCGCTGAGGGGCTGTACCCCAGCTCGACCGGGGCGCGCGTGGTCTACCGGGACGGCAAGCGCACGGTTGTCGACGGGCCGTTCGCCGAGGCGAAGGAGCTGATCGCCGGCTTCTACCTGATCCAGGTGCGGTCCAAGGAGGAGGCCATCGAGTGGGCCTCCCGCTGCCCGATGGAGGCTGCCGTGCCGCCGGGCATGGAAGGCGTGGTCGAGGTGCGTCGGGTAGGCGAGACCGCCGAGATGGAAAACATCACCGATGAGCAGCTGGAGCAGGACCGCCAGCTCAGGGAGCAGATCGCGGGCTTCTGACGCGTCGTACAGGCGAAGATCCTGGTCGTTCACCCCTCACGGCGAACGACCAGGACCTCGCTCAGCGGATCGCGAAGAGGGCGTCGGCGTACTCGGACCGATGGGCACGGTGGAAAAGCCCCAGCTCCGACAGCGCCTTGTCGACGCTGGGCTGGTCCCGGAACGTATCCAGGTGCTCGCCCCAGAGGTCGAGATCCTTCCGCCAGGCGGCGACGTACTCCCGGCAGATCTTCGGCGTGATGAACGAGCTCGCGCCCTTCGCCGCCCGGAGCGACGCCTGGACCTTTTCGCGTTTGACGGGATCCGCGATCCGGCTTTCCGAGCGGGCCAGTACGTCGTCGAGCAGGCGCCGCCTGCGATAGAGAAAATCGGCCCAGAAAACGGAGTCGGCATGCTCGGGGCCCAGCCCATTGTCGAGCAGCCAGTAAATCCCTTCGGCGAGTGAGTCGCCCAACTCTTCCCTGGCAGCTCGCTCCGGCGTGGCGAACGGATCGTACTCCTTCTGCACCGCCCGGCCGGTGACCGCGACCTTGAACGGAACGCCGTCGCCGAGAAGGAAGAACCAGTCTTCGTTATAGATATTGGGGAAGAAGGACCGGGTGTTTTTCGGCGCCACCAGCATCGCGCCGCCACCGATGAACGTATCCTGCTCCCCGTCCACGGCGCGATAGGCATGGCAAACGACGGAGTTGTCTTCGTAGCCGAAATTTTCCAGGCCGACCGCGCGGTAGTTGTCGAGCAGGCTGGCCGCCCCGCCAAGGTCGTCCGGATTGACGCCGAAGATGTCGTCGTCGAGGAAGAGGATGCGCTCCCACCCAGCGATGCGCGCCAGGAGAAGACCGAGGTTTCGCTTGAGACTGAGGTCTACGACGCTGCCCATGCCCGCCTCTTCGAGCAGGGCCTCGGTCGCGAAGCCCGGAATCGCCCGCACGTCGTCGCAGTCGATCGCCAGGACGGTGGCGCCCAGACTCTGGCCCAGCTCGGTGGCTTCCGATGCCCGGGCCGCCTGGCTACAGAGCGCGACCACCGGGCAACCGACCTTGAGACCCAGCAGGATCGCCTCGCGCAGGGTCACCGCCCCGCGCGCCGTCGGCACGACGATCGCGTCGAGGCTTCCCGCACCACGAGCCGGGACCCGGTCCAACAGGTGCCTGTGTGAGCCATGGTGGAAGGACGGATCATGAGGTAAGTCCGTCAACGCTGTGTCTTGCCAGCGGCGCGGCAAGGTCATGAGTTGCCCTCCGGCCATTCGTGAAGGACCGTGTCCGGGAGGGTCCAGTCTGGCGTCATTACCACACCGCTAACGATCTGCACCCGCGCGAGGATACTGAAGGTGTCCCCGTTGCGGAATCGGTCCTGTAGATGCTCCGCATTGCGATCTCGGAAACGCTCGTCGGTGAGACTCCGGACGGCCCCGAGGACACCCGGCTAAACATGCCGTTGCAGATAGTGACCGTTCGCTCGCGATTCAGGGGATTGCGGGTACGGAAGATATGCGCGACGTCCTCGACCAGGATCCGTCCGGCCTCGGTTTCCTCCAGCCGCGGGGTGAACAATACGGATCGATCGCCGTCTGTCACCTTGAAGCCGCCTCGATTCGGGTCGTCGTCGTCCGAGCTCTGTACGACCGGCACGTCGACCAGGCGGAGGAGGTTGCGCGTGGTCTCATTCCAGTCCACCCCGCCGAGCACGACCAGGTGCGTCGTGTAGTCATCCGGCGTGAGGCTCGCCGCGCTCCGGTACACGACGTGCAGGGTCGGGTTGGTCGCCCGGATGTGTCCGTGCAGCTCGAAGAGCGCGTCAAGGTCGGTGAGGGTGTATAGCTCCGTGTAGTCCGGGTCGTCGAGTCGGGCGTGCGGCATGGCTTCGCGAAGTCGCGCGGGCAGCTCGGCGCAGACGATGGTGACGGGCGCGCCGTCGCTGAAGTGCCACGGGCCCTGCCCGACGATGTCAAAGTGGACACTGTCCGCGCCGATGGGACCGGCGACGGCGGCATTGCGGAGCATCAGCAGCTCGCGGCTGAGCGCGTCCTTGGCCGCAAGCTCGACATCGGTGAGCTCGGTGTCGCTCACGAGCTGGTAGGAGCGGTCCGCGACGGATCGACGGGTGCAGAAGAAGCTTGCGTAGCTGGCCAGTCGCTCGGCTGGCGGGGTGATCGGCTTGTGCTGGCGCTCCCACGAAGAAATGAGCGGAACGCTTACGTGCAGCGCAGTGGCCAGCTGGGCCTGGGTCACTCTCAGGTCAGGCCAGTGGTTTTCCCGCAATGCGCGAAGGCGCAGGGCGAGCGTGCGGGCCGCTCCGTCGGCAGGTTGCACGATGTGCCCTTCAGAAGTCTTCAGTGTAGTGACTGAACCTGGTATACCGCAACGGCTGGGGGCAACGCCAGCCCTTCGCCCAAGGTTCAAGACCAGGAACAGCACGTAAACGTCGTGACTAAGATCTGTCACGTTGCGATCATGCCTGGGCGATTGTGTGGCGTCCCCTGTGGACCCTACGCTGAATGTACCTAATCTGATCTGAACTTCAGTCACTGCCCTGAAGATTCAGGAGGAGGTGGCGCGATGCGAGGGCTTCTTCTCTCTTGCCGGACCCGGTCGCCGCCGGCCCGTTGGGCGCATCCGCACGCCAAAAGCGAGACACCCCCGGCCGCAATCCAGGGGTGTCCGCATCTGAGGTCGGTAGATCTTCCCCCATGATCAGGAAGGGACCACCGTGGAGACTTTAACTCCGTATGCCCTGTTTGCCAATCAGGCGGACGGGTCTGGGGCTGGTGCTGAGGGGCGTTTTCTCGTCCTCGTCGCCGCAGCCTTCGCGCTCCTTTTCGCGCTCGGCCAGATCCGTCGCTCGGTCGCACCGCTCGAGTCGGTCCTCCGGTCGCTCGGCGCGGCCGCACTCGCCGCAGCTCTCATCGTCGTCGCCTTCATCCTTTTGGTCGCGTCCGTCGTGCTGTCCGCCTGACCGTGCCGGCGCACGGCCCCACAAGCGGTGGAGCCGTGCGCCGGTTGCGGTCAGGCTGGGATTTCAACCCTGCTGCGGGAGGACGGGTAGTGGCGCGAGTGGGAGCAACGTCATGGTGACCGACATATCTATTCGCTTGGTTACGGAGGGTGATCTATCGGCGCTCGCTGAGGTGTTCGGCCAGAGGCTGTTTTTCGCCGACCGCCTCCGGCGTCAACGGGAGGGCAAGGGCGAGCTGCGCGTCGCGTTCTGGCGCGGTGATCTCATTGGCGGCGTCTACTTGTGGTTAGAGCCCGCCGAGGAGCCGGAACTTCGGTTGGGGCTGCCTCGCGTGCCTCTGCTCCAGCACCTTGAGGTGCGAGAAGACCTCCGTAACCACGGGTTCGGCACGGCCCTCGTCCTGGACGCGGAGGATCGTCTGAGAAAACTGGGTCACCCGAGGGTGGCGCTCGGGGTAGATCTGCATAATCATGACGCCGCGCGTCTGTACAACCGGTTGGGATACATGGTGTGGCGTTCTCGGCCAGTGGTCACCGTGAGGGAAAATTTCCATCCGGACGGTAGTCGAAGTAGGACTCCCGAGCTTTGCCTGATCTACGTCAAGGATCTTGTTGCGCACCGCAAAACATGAGGGGCTACATGACCTGGCTCGTGACCGGCGGCGCCGGGTACATCGGAGGCCGCGTCGTGGAGCACCTTCACCGCGCCGGGTATGAGGTGGTCGTCTTCGACGACCTCTCGACCGGGCTCCGGGAGCGCATACCGCCGGGCGTGTCGTTCGCCTATGGAGCCCTGACCGACTATCGAGCGGTCCAGGCGCTGTTCCGCCAGTACCCGATCCGGGGCGTCGTGCATCTTGCGGCACGAAAGTCGGTGGGCGAGTCCGTGCTCCGTCCACAGTGGTACTGGCGGGAGAACGTCGATGGTCTCTCGATACTCCTGAACGTCATGAACCAGTCGGGCGTACGTCATCTGCTTTTCGCGTCTTCGGCAGCGGTTTATGGCGATCCGGCATCGAGCCCGGTAAACGAGCTGATGAAGACGATGCCGATAAACCCGTACGGCAAGACGAAGCTCGTCGGCGAGAGTCTGATCCGGGCCGCCGGTGACCGCCACGGCCTTTCCTGGCTTGTGCTCCGCCATTTCAACGTGGCGGGCTCGGTCGGCCCCCGCTTCGCCGACCGCAGCCGTACGAGCCTGCTGACGAACATCTTCCGGGCGGCGACGGGTGGTCCGGTGCTGGCCGTGCTGGGCACCCAATATCCCACCCCCGACGGCACGGCGATCCGGGACTACGTCCATGTGGACGATGTCGCGAGCGCGTACGCGAAGGCGGTGGATCTCTTCTCCAAGCAGCCGTCGAGATGGCCCGGTGGCGAGATCCTCAACGTCGGTCGCGGGACCGGGACATCGGTGCGGGAGGTCATCGCGGAAGTCGAGCGGGTGATCGGCCGCGTGGTGCCGCGCCGCGAGATGCCGAATCGCCCGGGTGACCCAGCCGCCGTCGTCGCCGATCCACAGAACGCGATGGACCGACTGGTCTGGAAGCCCGAAAGCGAGCTGGCCGAGATGGTGGAAAGCGCCTGGCAGGCGTGGTGCGCCTTGTCGAGCGGGCGCCCGCGTCAGGTCTCCGGGTCGTTGCGGAGGACCAAGATCGCGATGTCGTCGCGGGGGCCTTCCGCCGAGAAGCCCATGGTGGCGGCGCGGAGCCTGGCCGCCACGATGTCCGCCGAGTAGCCGGCCAGCGGCGCAGCCGTGTCGCGCAGCCGCTCCGGGCCGAAGAGCTCGCGGCCGCGCCGCCGCTCGGTGACGCCGTCGGTGTAGAAGACCAGCGCGTCGCCCGGGTCGAGCAGCACGGTGGCGACCGGCGTCGCGATCGAGTCGAGCAGGCCGAGCGCGGTGCCGCCGGTACCCACGAACGACGCCCGCCCGTCCGCGCGGACCAGCACCGGCCGGTCGTGGCCGGCGAGGTGCAGCGAGACGTCGAGCTGGTCGCCGTCGCCCCGGCCGACCGCGGCGAGCGCCAGCGTGCAGTACCGCCCACCACCCCGCTCGACGAGCGTGTCGTTGAGCCGGCCGAGCGCCTCGGGCAGCGGCTTGCCGTCGCCGACGAGCACCCGGATCACGTCGCGGACGAGGCCGGTGACCGCCGCCGCCTGCACGCCCTTGCCGGACACGTCGCCGACGACCACGAGCCACCGCTCGTCGGGCAGCGGGACAACGTCGTAGAAGTCGCCGCCCACCTCGGCGGCGTCGCCGGTCGGCACGTACTCGGCGGCGAAGCCGATGCCCCTGACCACCGGCAGCACGGGCGGCAGCAGCGACTGCTGGAGGGTGTGCGCGACCCGGCGGCGCTCCTCGTGGATGCGGGCGTTGTCGACCGCGAGCGCGGCGCGCCGGGCGACGTCTTCGAGGATCGCGATCTCTTCGGCGTCGTGCCGGTGTCGCGGGTGTCGCCCGACGGAGAGCGTGCCGAGGCGCTGCCCGCGCGCGGCGAGCGGCACGGCGAAGCCCTCCAGCGGCGGCCCCAGTGGCACTTGCGAGCCACTGCGGGACGCCTCCCGGAGCCGCGCGATCGGCGAGTCCGGACCGCTCTCCTGGAACATCGCGTGCACCTGCGGCAGCGCCATCTCGTCGGCGTGCGTGGCGGCGGCGAGCTGGAGCCGGCCCCACTCGTCGGTGGTGTGCACGGCACACCACTGGCCGAGCCGGGGGACCACAAGCTGGGGGATGAGCGCGAGCGTCAGGTTGACGTCGAGCGACTGGGCCAGCAGCTCGCTCGCCTCGGCGAGGAATGTCAGCCAGGTCTGCCGGCGCAGGTCGGCGCGGCGCAGGCGGTCGTTTTCCAGGTGGAGGGCGAGGCGCTCGGCGGCCAGCGCGGCGAGCGGCCCGGCGTACCCGGAGGGCGCGACGTCGAGCTCCAGCTCCCCTGAGTACGGCCGGTTGACGTTGAGCGGCACCCGCAGCAGCTCGGCGCCGGCGCGGGGCTGGCGCCCGTACCGGGCCAGGAGCTGCGCCCCGCTGCCTTCGCCCCGGTCGAGGCGGACCGCGCCGCCGGCGGCACCCACCAGCTCGGCGACCCGGGAGAGCAGGTGGCCGGCGAAGTCGGCGAGCGCGTCGTCGGCGTGCGGCTCGGGTGCGATCTGGAGCAGCGTGGTGAGTGCCCCGGCCGTGGGCGCGGGCGCCTCTGGAAGTGCACCCGCGGGCGGCACGGTCTTGCGGTCGAGCCGGAACCACACGCCCTTGCCGGTCGCCATATGTGTGGTGCCCCACCGGCTGGCGAAGTGGTCGACGAGTAGCAGGCCGCGTCCGCGTTCCGATACGTCCGAGATGTCTATCTCGTCGTTGCGCGGGCCCGCCGTCAGGGTCTCCGACGGGCTGGCTTTGTAGTCCGTCACCGTGACCATCAGCCCCGAGGGGCCCGCGATGACCTCGATGTCCAACTCAGTACCGGCGTGCACCACCGCATTCGTGGAAAGCTCGGTCGTCAGTAGGAGTGCCTCGTTGAGCAGCTCGTCCAGGTGGGCCTCGGCCAGCACCGACCGCACGACCGCCCGGGCCGCGGCCGGTGTACGCCGGTCGGCCGGCAGTCGGACGCGACGGACGTGCTCCGCCGCCGGGGCGGCGTCCGCTCGACTGACCTCCGCTGACACGCTTGCATCCTCTACCGCCCAGCCGGGTTCATCCAAGCTCTGCTTGTCACGCTACGTCGCTCGGCGCTCGTCCGCCGTCGTGGTTAAGGCCCGTAGCCTCACGACTCCGGCTCGGGCACTCGCATCTGCCGGACAGCACGAGCCATGATGTGGGGAACCACCCAAGGTGAGCGAGGACTGCATGACCACGGCAAAGCAGGTGAGTACCAGGCCGGCCTCGGACGAGGCCGCTGTTCTCAATGAGCTGGCCGACGCGTTGCGGCGGGTGCGCCGCGGCGACTTGAAAGTGCGCCTTCCCCGGCGGGCCGGTGTGGCCGGCGAGGTGGCCGACGCCTTCAACGACGTGGTGGCTCTCCAGGAGCGAAAAAACCTCGAGGTTCGCAAGATCAGCCGGATCGTCGGACGGGACGGTCGGCTCACCGAGCGCCTTGACGAGGAAGACGTCGACGGTGCCTGGGCCGACCACGCCCGCGCCATCAACTCGCTCATCGACGACCTGGGCCGCCCGACCACCGAGATCTCCCGGGTCATCGTGGCGGTCGCGGACGGCGACCTTTCCCAGCACATGGCGCTGGAGATCGACGGCCGGCCGCTGCGCGGCGAGTTCCTCCGCATCGGCCGCACGGTGAACACGATGGTCGACCAGCTCTCGTCGTTCGCCGACGAGGTGACACGCGTGGCCCGCGAGGTGGGCACCGACGGCGCGCTGGGCGGCCAGGCCGACGTCCGCGGCGTCGCGGGTACCTGGCGTGACCTGACCGACTCCGTCAACACGATGGCGTCCAACCTCACCAGTCAGGTGCGGTCGATCTCGCAGGTGACCACCGCGATCGCCCGCGGCGACCTCTCCCAGAAGATCACCGTCTCAGCCAAGGGCGAGGTCGCCGAGCTGGCCCACACGATCAACTCGCTCACCGACACGCTGCGGACCTTCGCCGAGCAGGTGACGCGGGTGGCCCGCGAGGTGGGTACCGAAGGCAAGCTCGGTGGTCAGGCCCAGGTGCCCAACGTGGCGGGCATCTGGAAGGACCTCACCGACAACGTGAACTCGATGGCGTCCAACCTGACCGCCCAGGTGCGAAATATCGCCCAGGTCTCCACGGCGGTCGCCAAGGGCGACCTCTCGCAGACCATCACGGTGGCCGCCCAGGGCGAGATCCTGGAGCTGAAGAACACCATGAACACGATGGTGGACCAGCTCTCCTCGTTCGCCGAGGAGGTGACCCGGGTTGCCCGCGAGGTGGGTACCGAGGGCAAGCTCGGAGGCCAGGCGCAGGTGCGTGGCGTCGCCGGTACGTGGCGCGACCTGACCGAGAGCGTCAACCAGCTCGCCGGCAACCTCACCGCCCAGGTGCGAAACATCGCCCAGGTCTCCACGGCCGTGGCGAAGGGTGACCTGTCGCAGAAGATCACAGTGGACGCTCGTGGTGAGATTCTTGAGCTGAAGAGCACTGTGAACACGATGGTGGATCAGCTGTCGTCGTTCGCCGACGAGGTGACCCGGGTGGCCCGCGAGGTGGGTACCGAAGGGAAGCTCGGCGGTCAGGCCCAGGTGAAGGGCGTCCTCGGTACCTGGCGCGACCTCACCGACAACGTCAACTCGATGGCCTCCAACCTCACCTCCCAGGTCCGCAACATCGCGAGCGTCACCACGGCGGTCGCGAAGGGTGACCTGTCGCAGAAGATCACAGTGGACGCTCGTGGTGAGATTCTTGAGCTGAAGAGCACTGTGAACACGATGGTGGATCAGCTGTCGTCGTTCGCCGACGAGGTGACGCGGGTGGCCCGCGAGGTGGGTACCGAGGGCAAGCTCGGCGGTCAGGCGCAGGTGCGGGGTGTGGCGGGTACCTGGCGCGACCTGACGGACAACGTCAACTTCATGGCCTCCAACCTGACCGCCCAGGTGCGAAACATCGCGCAGGTCTCCACCGCGGTCGCCCGCGGCGACCTCTCCCAGAAGATCACCGTCGATGCGCAGGGTGAGATCTGGGAGCTGAAGAACACGATGAACACGATGGTGGACCAGCTCTCCTCGTTCGCCGAGGAGGTGACCCGGGTTGCCCGCGAGGTGGGTACCGAAGGGAAGCTCGGCGGTCAGGCGCAGGTGCGGGGTGTGGCGGGTACCTGGCGCGACCTGACGGACAACGTCAACTTCATGGCCTCCAACCTCACCGCCCAGGTCCGCAACATCGCGAGCGTCACCACCGCCGTGGCGAAGGGCGACCTGTCGCAGAAGATCACGGTCGACGCCGAGGGCGAGATCCTGGAGCTCAAGCAGACCGTCAACACAATGGTCGACCAGCTCTCCTCCTTCGCCGAGGAGGTCACGCGGGTCGGCCGCGAGGTGGGTATCGAGGGCAAGCTGGGCGGCCTCGCGCGGGTGAAGGGCGTGTCGGGTACCTGGCGCGACCTCACCGAAAACGTCAACCAGCTCGCCGCGACGCTCACCACGCAGCTGCGGGCGATCGCGCAGGTGTCCACATCGGTGACCAAGGGCGACCTGACCCAGCGGATCACGGTCGAGGCGCAGGGCGAGGTCGCCGAGCTGAAGGACAACATCAACCAGATGATCGTGGCCTTGCGGGAGACCACCCGGAAGAACGCCGAGCAGAGCTGGCTCGACTCCAACCTGGCCCGCATCGGCGGCCTCCTCCAAGGGCAGCGCGACCTCGGCGAGGTCTGCCGGATGCTGATGGGTGAAGTGACCCCGCTGGTCGAGGCTCAGCTGGGCGCATGCTTCCTGGTCGACAACAACGAGGCCACGACGCGGCTGCGCCTGGCCGCCTCGTATGGCTATGTCACGCGTACCAATGAGGTTGTTTTCGGCCCCGGCGAGGGGTTGATCGGCCAGGCGGCGGTCTCCCGGCGGATGATCCGGGTGAGCACCGACGCCACCGGCGCGCTGACGCTGCGGTCCGGGCTGCTCACCACGAAGCCCCGCGACGTCGTGGTGCTGCCGATCCTCTTCGAGGGCGAGATGCTCGGCGTGATCGAGTTCGCCTCGGTCAACGCCTACTCCGACCTGCATATCTCCTTCCTTGAGCGACTCGTCTCCACGATCGGCATCGCGCTGAACACGATCCAGGCCAACCGGCGTACCGAGGAGCTGCTCTCCCAGTCGCAGCGGCTGGCGCACGAGCTTCAGGAGCAGTCGGCGGAGCTACAGCGCACGAACGCCGAGCTTGAGGACAAGGCGCAGCTGCTGTCCGAGCAGAAGGCCAACATCGAGACGAAGAACCGGGAGATCGAGCTGGCCCGGATCGGCCTGGAGGAGAAGGCGCAGCAGCTGACCCGGGCCTCGGCGTACAAGTCGGAGTTCCTCGCGAACATGAGCCACGAGCTGCGTACGCCGCTCAACTCACTGCTCCTGCTGGCCCGGCTGCTCGCCGACAACCCCGAGCACAACCTCACCGACAAGCAGATCGAGTTCGCCCGGACCATCCACAGCGCCGGCTCCGACCTGCTCTCGCTGATCGACGACATCCTCGACGTGGCGAAGATCGAGGCGGGCCGGATGGACGTCGAGCCCACCGAGGTCAACCTCCAGGACATCCGGGCGTACGTCGAGCAGGCGTTCACGCCGCAGGCCGAGGAGAAGGGCCTCGACTTCGCGGTTACTGTCGAGTCCGGCCTGCCCGCGGCGGTGGTCACCGACGCCCAGCGGCTCCAGCAGATCCTGCGCAACCTGCTGTCGAACGCGGTGAAGTTCACCGACACCGGCTCGGTCACGCTGACCATCGGACCGGCGGCACCGGAGGATCAGGCGGCCTCGGCCCGTCCGCTCGTGGCGTTCACGGTCGCCGACAGCGGGATCGGGATCTCGGAAGACAAGTTCGACCTCATCTTCGAGGCGTTCCAGCAGGCCGACGGCACGACGAGCCGGCGGTACGGCGGTACCGGCCTCGGCCTGTCGATCAGTCGCGACCTGGCCCGCCTGCTTGGCGGCACGATCGTGGTGTCCTCGGTGCCCGGCGTCGGCTCCACGTTCACGCTGCTCCTGCCGGACGTGCTGATGCCGGAGGCGATTCAGACGCCGCTGCCGATCGCACTGCCGGTGACCAGGGCCAACCTGCCTGACCTGCCGGCCCTGGCCGACCTGCCGATGCTGCGGCCGCCGATGGAGAGCGAGCGGCCGGCGTCGCCCGCGGCTCGCCAGCTCGACGGCGCCACAGTCCTGATTATCGATGACGATGTCCGCAACGTCTTCGCCCTGACCAGCGCGTTGGAGCTGCACGGCATGACGGTTCTCTACTCGGACAACGGAGTCGATGGCGTACGGTTGCTGGCGGAGCACCCGGAGGTGGACATCGTGCTGATGGACGCGATGATGCCGGACCAGGACGGCTACGAGACGACGCGCGCCATCCGCCGCAACCACCGGTTCGCCGAGCTGCCGGTCGTCTTCCTCACCGCGAAGGCGATGCCTGGCGACCAGGAGTCGGCGATCGGCGCGGGTGCGAGCGACTACATCACCAAGCCCGTCGACCTCGACGAGCTGATCGAGATGATGGCTGCCTGGGTCAACGGGGGCGGCCGGGAGGTAAGCAACTGATGGCTGTCGCCAAGGCGCTCCTGGTCGACGACCGGCGTGACAACCTGGTCGCGCTCGAAGCCATCCTCCAAGGCCTGCCGGTGCATACGGTCGCCGTGGAGAGTGGCGAGGCCGCGCTCAAGCAGCTCCTCGTCGATGACTTCGCGGTGATCCTGCTCGACGCGCAAATGCCCGACATGGACGGTTTCGAGACGGCCAGCCACATCAAGCGGCGGGAGCGTACCCGCCACGTCCCGATCATCTTCCTCACCGCCGCCGACCGCGACGCGCAGCTCGCCCTGCGGGGGTACTCGGTCGGCGCGGTCGACTACCTGACCAAGCCGTTCGACCCGTGGGTACTGCGCGCCAAGGTGTCGGTCTTCGTCGATCTCTGGATCAAGACGCAACAGCTCCAGGCGCAGTCCGAGGTGGTACGCGAGCGGGAGGCGCAGTGGCGGGCGCTGACCGAGGCCGTGGACGAGGCCACCGCCCTGCTCCGCTCGTCCGATCCGGACGCCCGCGAGCGTGCCGTCACCCTTCTCGAACAGGCCCGTTGGGGTTAACGGTGACCGTCAGCGGACGGTGAGGGCCGAGCGTAGGCCGGTGATGTCCAGCACGCGAAGCAGGAACTCGCCCACATTGGTGAGCATCAACACGCTTCGCGTGTGGCTGGCCTTCTTGGTCAGGACCACGATCGTGCCGAGGCCTTGGGAGTCACAGAACGTGACGCCGGCCATGTCGAGGACGATGCGAACGGGCGGGTCGGCCAGGATGTCGTTGACGACGTTGGAGAGCCGACCTGCGGTGAGCATGTCGATCTCGCCGGCGAGCTTTAGCACAGTCTCGTCGGGATCACGTAACACCGCGATGGACAACTCCGGACGTTCCACCCCAACAGCCTATCGTGATCTAGTGAAGGTCGCCCGGTGGAGCGGTTGCGGACGGGGTGCCCTGCCTTCACTCCAGGTACCACTGTCAGAATGGCTGCACCGTGAGCGACACGCCAGCATCCGATGCCCTCTTCGACCGCGCCCGCGCCATCGTGCCAGGCGGGGTCAATTCACCCGTGCGTGCCTTCCGCGCTGTCGGCGGTACGCCCCGCTTCATGGTCCGCGGTGACGGTCCGTGGTTGTACGACGCGGACGACCGGCGCTACGTCGACCTTGTCTGCTCGTGGGGCCCGCTGATCCACGGCCACGCGCACCCCGAGGTGGTGGCCGCCGTGCAGGCCGCCGCCGCCCTCGGCACCAGCTTCGGTACGCCCACGCCGGGTGAGGTCGACCTCGCCGAGGAGATCGTCGGGCGTACTCCGATCGACCAGGTGCGCCTTGTCAACTCCGGCACCGAGGCGACCATGTCCGCGATCCGGCTGGCGCGTGGCTTCACCGGCCGTTCGAAGGTGGTGAAGTTCGCCGGCTGCTACCACGGGCACGTCGACGCGCTGCTCGCCTCGGCTGGCTCGGGTGTGGCGACGCTCGGGTTGCCCGACTCGCCTGGCGTAACCGGCGCGGCGGCGAGCGAGACGATCGTGCTGCCGTACAACGACGTGGCCGCCGTGGAGGCCGCCTTCGCCGCTGACGGCGAGCACATCGCGGCCGTGATCACCGAGGCGGCGGCGGGCAACATGGGCGTTGTCGCGCCCCGCGACGGCTTCAACAGGGCGCTCGCCCAGATCGCCCACCGGCACGGCGCGCTGCTGGTCGTCGACGAGGTGATGACCGGGTTCCGGGTGGCGCGCGGCGGCTGGGCCGAGTTGGATCCCGCCGACGCCGACCTGTACACGTTCGGCAAGGTCATGGGTGGTGGCCTGCCGGCCGCGGCCTTCGGCGGGCGTGCGGAGATCATGGCCCGCCTTGCCCCGGCCGGCCCGGTCTACCAGGCCGGCACCCTTTCCGGAAACCCGCTCGCCTGCGCCGCCGGGCTGGCCAGCCTGCGTCTCGCCGACGCGGAGACCTACCGCCGGCTGGACGAGACGGCCACCGCCGTGGGCGCGCTCGCGAGCGAGGCGCTCACCGTCGCCGGTGTCCCGCATCGGCTCGAGTACGCGGGCAACATGTTCTCGATCTTCTTTACCGGTGACTCCGTGTTCGACTACGACAGCGCCAAGACCCAGGACGTGGCCGCGTTCAAGGCGTTCTTCCACGCGATGCTGGACGGCGGTGTCTACCTGCCGCCCAGCGCGTTCGAAGCATGGTTCGTATCCACCGCGATCGGCGACGACGCGCTGGAAGTGATATCGGCGGCCCTGCCCTCCGCAGCGGCGGCCGCGGGGGCAGCGGGGAGCGGGTCATGACGAGCAAGACCATCGTGCACGTGTTACGGCACGGGGAAGTACACAATCCAGACAAGGTCCTGTACGGGCGGCTGCCCGGGTTCCACCTCTCGGAGGTGGGCGGGCAGATGGCCAAGGCGGCGGCGCAGGCCCTCGCCGACCGTGACGTGACGTATGTGGTGGCGAGCCCGCTGGAGCGCGCCCAGGAGACGGCCGAGCCGTTCGCGGCCCAGTTCAAGCTGCCGGTGGCGACCGACGAGCGGCTGATCGAGAGCGCCAACTGGTTCGAGGGCAAGCGGGTGGGGCCGGGCGACGGCTCGTTCCGCGACCCGCGCAACTGGTGGGTGCTGCGCGACCCGGTGACCCCGTCGTGGGGCGAGCCGTACAAGCAGATCGCCGAGCGGATGTTCGCCGCGCTGCACGCCGCGCGGGTGGCGGCGGAGGGGCGCGAGGCGGTTTGCGTGTCGCATCAGCTGCCGGTGTGGATTCTGCGCCGGTACGTCGAGCGCAAGCGGCTCTGGCACGACCCGCGGCGCCGGCAGTGCAGCCTGGCCAGCCTCACCTCGTTCCACTTCGAAGACACGAAGATCGTCGGCATCGCCTACTCCGAGCCGGCCGCGCACCTTGTCGCGATATCCCCGGCGCCCGGACGGCCAAGGGCGCCTGATGCGTGCTCGCGCCCTGCTCGCCGTCCTGCTGCTCACCACCACGCTGGCAGCGTGCACTGGAAAAGACGACGGCTGCGACACCTCACCCTCGGGGATGGTCGAGTGCCCGGTCGACAAGCGTCCAGCCGCCCCACAGCTCTCGGGTGAGCTTCTGGAGGGCGGCCGCTACGAGCTGAGCCAGGACCGCGGCCAGGTCGTGGTAGTCAACTTCTGGGGTTCCTGGTGCGCGCCCTGCCGGGCCGAGATCGACGACCTGGAGCAGGTGTACCAGGCCACCAAGGACCAGGGTGTCCGCTTCCTGGGCATCAACGTCCGCGACGACCGGGACAAGGCCAAGGCGTTCCACAGCGGCGCCGTGACGTACCCGAGCGTCCTCGACCCGTCCAGCAAGCTGGCGCTCGACTTCGACATCCCGCCCAACACCATTCCGGCCACGATCGTGCTCGACCGCGAGGGCCGGATCGCGGTGGTGATCCGGAAGGCGGTCCAGGCGGCCGAGTTCGAGCCGATCGTGGCGCGCGTGGCGGCCGAGGCCAGCTGAGATGGGCGAGACGTTCCGCGAGCTGGCCAACGGGGGACCGCTCGCGCTCGCGATCGGTGCCGCTGCCCTCGCCGGGCTGGTCAGCTTCCTCTCGCCCTGCGTGCTCCCGCTGGTGCCGGGCTATTTGTCGTACGTCACGGGGCTCTCCGGCGCCGAGCTCGACGCGGGCACCGAGCGGATCCGGCGCGTGCTCGCCGGCACCACGCTCTTCATCGCCGGCTTCACGGTCGTCTTCACGCTGACCGCCGTGCTCTTCACCAGTGCCACAGGTGCGTTGATGGGCAACCGGCGGCTGCTGGAGATCATCGGTGGGGCGCTGATCATCGTGCTGGGTCTGGCGTTCCTCGGTCTGGTGCCGGGGATGCAGCGCGAGTTCCGCATCCACAAGCTGCCGAATGCCGGCCTGATCGGCGCGCCTGTCTTCGGTGCGGTCTTCGCGCTCTCCTGGGTGCCGTGCGTGGGCCCGACCCTGGGCGCGGTGCTGACGATGGCGTCGGTCAGCGGCAAGACCGACCGGGCCGTGGTGCTCGCGGTCGCGTACTGCCTCGGGCTCGGCCTGCCGTTCATCGCCTTCGGGCTGGGTTTCCGCCGGCTGCTCGGCGTGTTCAAGGCGATCCGGCGCAACAGCCGCTGGGTCACCCGGGCCGGCGGCGCGCTGCTGATCGTGGTCGGGCTCGCGCTCGTCACCGGGGGGTGGCAGACCTTCCTCATCTGGCTCCAGACGACGGTCGGCGTCGGCGAGGTGAGCATTTGATGAGCGGGAGTCGCGAGGCTACGGACATCGAGCACGACGGCGGACGAGCGCCGAGCGACGGAGCGGGGTAGGCATGGTCTCGGTCCAGGACCCTCCCGTCACCTCGCCGCGACCGAGGCGGGCCAACCCGGTACTCGCGCTGCTGCGCAACTCCTGGCGGCAGCTGACCAGCATGCGTACCGCGCTGATCCTGCTCTTCCTGCTCGCGGTCGCGGCGATCCCCGGTTCGGTGCTGCCCCAGCGCGGCGTCAACATCGACGACGTCGACCGGTACTTCGTCGAGCACCCCGATCTCGCCCCGGTGCTCGACCGGTTGGGCATGTTCGAGGTGTTCGCCTCGGTCTGGTTCTCCGCGATCTACCTGCTGCTCTTCACCTCGCTGGTCGGCTGCGTCGTGCCGCGCCTGGCCGAGCACTGGCGGGCGATCCGCAGCGCCCCGCCGAAGGCGCCGTCCCGGCTCGACCGCCTGCCGCAGCACGCGACCATCGCGCAGGCGATCGGTGGTGCCGAGGAGATCGGCGCCGCGCTGCGCAAGCGCCGCTGGCGGGTCGCGGTCCGCGGCGACACGGTCTCCGCCGAGAAGGGGTACCTGAAGGAGACCGGCAACCTGCTCTTCCACTTCGCGCTGCTCGCGGTGATCGTCGGCGTGGGCTACGGGTCCTCGTACGGCTGGCACGGCAACCGGCTGCTCGTCGCCGGTACCGAAACGGCGTTCTGCAACACGCTCCAGCAGTTCGACGAGTACGGGCTCGGGCCGAGGGTGGACGCGGCCGACCTGCCCCGCTTCTGCCTGGAGTTGACCGACTTCAACGCGGAGTTCCTGCCGACCGGGCAGCCGTCGTCGTTCCGCGCGACCGTCCGGGTCGACAACGGAGCGCCCCGCGGCTTTTCGGTCAACTCACCGTTGCGGCTCGACGGCGCCAACGTCTACCTGCTCGGCCACGGGTACGCGCCGATGATCCGCTACACGGACAGGTACGGGCAGGCGCAGACCGCGATCGCCCCGTTCCTGACCGTCGACGGGATGCTGACAAGTGAGGGCGTGGCCGCGTTCCCCGACGCGAACATCGACCCGAAGGCCGGCAGCGCCCGCGACCCGAACGCGCAGGTGGCGTTCGAGGGGCTCTACCTGCCCACCGCGCCGGACCAGCCGCCGTACACCCGCTCGGTCTACCCCGAGGAGCGCTCGCCCGCGCTGATGCTGTGGGCCTACCGGGGCAACCTCGGGCTGGACGCGGGCATCCCTGGCTCGGTCTACCGCCTGGACCAGCGGCAGGTCGACAACGGGCGGCTCAAGCGTGTAGGCGAGGCGACGCTGCTGCGGGTCGGCGAGCGGATGACGCTCGACGACGGCAGTTCGGTGGAGTTCCTCGGCACCCGGGAGTACGCGACGCTCTCCATCCGCTACGACCCGGGCGAGAAGATCGCGCTCGGCGGTGCGGCGATCGGCCTGCTGGGGCTGATGCTCTCGCTGACCGGCAAGCGCCGGAGGGTCTTCTTCCGTGTCACTACGGGAGGTAGTAGTTTGGTGGAGGCCGGTGGCCTGCCACGCACCGACTACTCCGGCTTCGCGGAGGAGTTCAAGCAGACCGTAGAGGCTGTGGAGCGAGCGAACGAGGAAGGCAGCGTGAAGCGCTGATGTCCGCACTGTCCGATCAGCTCCTGGTCGTCGCGATCCTGTCGTACCTCGCGGCGATGGTCTGCCACGCCGCCGAGTACGCGTTCGGCAACCGCAGCCACATCGGCCGCGCGGCCTCGCGCCCCGCGCGGGAGCTCGTCGCGGTCGGCTTCGGCTCCTCTGCCGTCAAGGTGGACGAGCCGCCCGCGGACGATATGCCGGCGGCTCCGTCCGGGCGCGACCGGGCTGCCCTGGCCGGCAGGGCCGCTGTCGTGGTCACCGCCCTCGCCGCGCTCGTCCACCTCGGCACGCTCGTCACCCGCGGCATCGCGGCCGAGCGCATGCCGTGGGGCAACATGTACGAGTTCGTGCTCTCGGTGACGTTCGTGGGCAGCGCGGCCTGGCTTGTGGTGCTCTCCCAGCGGCCGGCGATCCGCCACCTGGGCCTCTTCGTCGCGACCGCCATGGTGGTCCTGCTCGGCATCGCCGGCATGGTGCTCTATACAGAGGTGGCGCCGCTGGTGCCCGCCCTCAAGTCGACCTGGTTCGTCGTGCACGTGTCGGCCGCGGTGCTCTCGTCCGGCATATTCTTGCTCGGCTTCGTGCCGGCCGCGATGTTCCTCATCCGCAGCGGGTACGACCGGGGCAAGCGCAGTTTCCCGTACTCCCTGGGCCGGCGCGTGCCCGAGGCGGCGGCGCTCGACCGGCTGACGTTCCGGCTGCACGCGTTCGCGTTTCCGATCTGGACTTTCGGCGCGCTGATCGCCGGCCCCATCTGGGCCGAGGCCGCGTGGGGCCGCTACTGGGGTTGGGATCCCAAGGAGGTGTGGGCGTTCATTTCGTGGATCGTCTACGCCGGCTACCTGCACGCCCGCGCGACGCCGAGCGTAAAGCGCACGACCGCGACCTGGATCGCGGTGATCGGGTGGCTGACGATGCTGATGAATCTGTTCGGCGTTAACATTTTCTTCACCGGCCTCCACTCGTACGGCGGCCTTTAAACCGGCTCAGCAGATGCCTGAGCTGTTTTCGTTCAACCTGTTCCGTCCGAACGGCTGAACCGTTGATCCACACCTTTAGACAACGATGGCGACGTCTTTTGCCGTAAGGCAGCGTCCGTCCACCCCTCTACAGTGGACGCCGACCCCACGGGGAGTCCGTCGTGTTCCAACTTCGCCGAGCGCGTCGCTCGGCTGTGGCCGGAGTCGTCCTTGTCGCGGTGGCAGGCTCGGCCACCGCTCTTTTCATCGGCGGTGGCACGGCGGTCGCCGAGCCGACCCCCGTCAAGCCGACGCCCATCAAGCCGCGCGCCGAACACATCGAGGTCTCCCGCGGCACCGGCCAGGTGATCAAGGACAGCTACATCGTCGTCTTCAAGGACGGCAAAGCGAAGGCAGCCGACGTCGCCACCCATGTCAAGTCCCTGACCAATACGTACGGCGGCTCGGCGCGCAGGACGTTCACCAAGAGCCTGCGGGGCTACTCGGCCAAGATGACAGCGGCGCAGGCCAAGGAGCTGGCGAAGGACCCCGACGTGGCCTTCGTCGAGCAAAACCGCCTGCTGAGCAAGTCGGCGACCGCTGGGTCGTGGGGGATCGACAGGATCGACCAGCAGTGGGTGCCGCTCGACGGGTCGTACACCGCGCCGAATACGGCGAGTGATGTGACCGTCTACGTCATCGACAGTGGCATCGACATCAGTCATCCGGAGTTTGGCGGGCGGGCCCGGTACGGCATCGACGTCGTGGACGAGTCGGCGGCCCCCACCCCAACAAGTCCTGGGCGCGCCGACGACACCGTCCCAGCCGACTGTGACGGCCATGGCACGCACGTGGCGGGCACGATCGGCAGCAAGAGTTACGGCGTGGCCAAGGGTGTGCAGCTCGTCGCCGTGCAGGTCCTCGACTGCGCCGGTGTCGGCAGCGTCGAGGAGGTTATCGCCGGCATCGACTGGGTGACCGCCAACGCTGAAAAGCCGGCGGTGGCCAACATGAGCCTTGGGGGCTCGGCAAGCGCCGCCATCGACAAGGCGGTAGAGAAGTCGATCGCCTCCGGCGTCACGTACGTAGTGGCGGCGGGTAACGGCACGGAAAACAAGGCCACCGGATTGCCAGAGCCCGTCCCCGCGTGCAATGTCTCGCCGGCGAGGGTGCCGGCGGCCATCACCGTGAGCGCTACCGACGTGGCCGACTTCCGGGTGTCGTGGGCGGGCCTTGGTACGTGCGTCGACATCTTCGCGCCGGGCAACGACATCGTGTCGACATACCACGACGCGGTCACGGGCAAGCCAACGATCGCCCAGATCAGCGGCACCTCGATGGCCAGCCCGCACGTCGCGGGCGCGGCCGCGCTGCTCCTCGCGGACAACGAAGGCATGACGCCGCAGCAGGTGCGCGACAGGTTGGTGGGCACCGCGACCCGGGGGGCCGTGAAGAACCTGGGTACGGGCTCGCCCGACCGCCTGCTCCGGATCGGCTCGGGCCTGCCGTCGACGACTGCCCTTCGCGCGGCAGCCAATGGCAAGCTCGTCACTACTCCCGGCGCGGGCGCTTCGGCCCTGATCGCCAGCGGCTCCCTGGCGCTCCAGGGGGAGCAGTTCGACCTCGTCAAGAACAGCGACGGCACCACATCTTTCAGGGCCAGGTCCAACGGCAGGTACGTCACCGCCGAGCGCGCCGGCGCCCAGCCGCTGATCGCCAACCGGACCGCCGTCGGCCCGTGGGAGAAGTTCGACCTCAGCACCAACGCTGACGGGACGGTCAGCGTCAAGGCGCTGGCAAACGGCAAGTACGTCACGGCCGAGCGCGCCGGCGCCCAGCCGCTGATCGCCAACCGGACCGCCGTCGGCCCGTGGGAGAAGTTCACCTGGACCTCTCCGGTGCCGGTGATCAGCCTCCTGGCCTACGTCAACGAAAAGATCGTGTCGGCGGAGACCCGGGGCACCAAGCCTTTGATCGCCAACCGCGCCGGCATCGGCGTCTGGGAGCAGTTCGACATCATCGATCGAGGCAACGGCAATGTCGCTCTGCGCGCCCACGCCAACGGCAGGTTTGTCGCCGCCGAGCGCGCCGGCGCCCAGCCCCTGATCGCCAACCGCACGGCGGTCGGCCCCTGGGAGACCTTCCAGGTCCTGAATCTGGGCGGTCCGGTGGCCTTCAAGGCGGCCGCCAACAGCCGGTGGGTGAGCGCCGAGTCCAGGGGCACGAAGCCGCTCATCGCCAACCGCACTTCGCCCGCCGCCTCAGAGGCATTCTTCCTCCTCTGAGCACGGCTGGATCAGCCTCGGGGTGGCCGTCGGCCAGGTGTCGCACCTGACTCGGCGGCCACCCGCGTCGTTGGGGTTGCGTCCCGGTAGGCGAGACTTGCAGTCATGGCGGTACGCGGATTCCCGTACACGGGACTGAAGGACTTTCTCGCGGCGCTTGAGCAGGCCGGTGAGCTGCGCCGGGTGTCCGTGCCGGTAGACCCGACGCTGGAGATCAGCGAGGTGGTCACGCGGACCGTCGCGGCCCGAGGCCCAGCGCTGCTCTTCGAGCGCCCCACCCGCGGCGAGATGCCGCTGGCGATCAACCTCTTCGGCACCCAGCGCCGCATGGCCATGGCGCTCGGTGTGGAGAGCGTCGACGAGATCGGCGACCGGATCGGCGACCTCGTCAAGCCAGAGCTGCCGGTGGGCTGGTCGGGCATCCGCGAGGGGCTCGGCAAGGTGATGCAGCTCAAGTCGGTACCGCCGAAGAAGGTCAAGACCGCGCCCTGCCAGCAGGTGATCTACCGCGACGGCCACGTCGACCTGGGCCGCCTGCCCGGCTTGCAGACGTGGCCGGACGACGGTGGGATCTTCCACAACTACGGGCTGACGCATACGAAGCACCCGGAGACCGGCAAGCGCAACCTCGGGCTGTACCGGCTCCAGCAGCACTCGCCCACCACGCTGGGCATGCACTGGCAGATCCACAAGGACTCCACGGCGCACCACGCGGTGGCCGAGCGGCGGGGCGAGCGGCTGCCGGTGGCGATCGCGTTCGGCTGTGACCCCGTGGTGTCGTACAGTGCGTCCGCGCCCCTGCCAGGCGACATCGACGAGTACCTGTTCGCAGGGTTCCTGCGCGGCGAGCGGGTGGAGATGGTCGACTGCCTGACCGTGCCGCTCCAGGTGCCGGCGCACGCCCAGGTGGTGCTGGAGGGGTATGTCGAGCCGGGCGAGCGCCTTCCCGAGGGGCCGTTCGGCGACCACACCGGCTTCTACACGCCGGTCGAGCCGTTTCCGGTGTTCCACGTCGAGTGCATGACCACCCAGCGCGACCCGGTGTACCACTCGATCGTGACCTCGAAGCCGCCGCAGGAGGACGGGCCGATCGGGCACGCCACCGAGCGGATCTTCCTGCCGCTGCTCAGGCTCCTCATTCCGGACATCGTGGACTACTCGATGCCGGAGGCCGGCGTCTTCCACAACTGCGTGATCGTCTCGATCCGCAAGCGGTACCCGAAGCACGCGCAGAAGGTGATGTCCTCGATCTGGGGCGCCCACCTGCTCTCGCTGGCCAAGCTGATCGTGGTGGTAGACGACGACTGCGACGTGCACGACTACAACGAGGTGGCGTTCCGGGCGTTCAGCAACGTCGACTACGACCACGACCTGCTGCTCACCCAGGGGCCGGTCGACCACCTGGACCACGCGTCTTACCAGCAGTTCTGGGGTGGCAAGGCGGGCGTCGACGCGACTCGCAAGCTGCCGACCGAGGGGTACACGCGTGGCTGGCCGGACGAAGCGGTCATGTCGCCGGAGGTCAAGGCGCTGGTCGACAAGCGCTGGAGAGAGTACGGGATCTCATGAGGGCGTTCCTCCGTCTTGTCACGATCGAGCACTCGGTCTTCGCGCTCCCGTTCGCCTTCCTCTCCGCGCTCGCCGCGATGCGCCACCTCGGCGGCGGCGTGCGCTGGGGCGATCTGGCGCTGATCACGATCGCGATGGTGGGCGCCCGCACGTTCGCGATGGCCGCCAACCGGATCATCGACCGGCACATCGACGCGCAGAATCCCCGTACCTCGAAGAGAGAGCTTGTCACCGGGGCCGTGCGGGTCAAGACGGCCTGGACCGGTGCGGCAGCCGCGCTCGTGGTGTTTGTCGGTGCCGCCGCCCTGCTCAACCCGCTCTGCCTCGTGCTCTCGCCGCTCGCGGTAGCGCCGCTGGTCGTGTACCCGTACGGCAAGCGGTTCACCGACTGGCCGCACGGGATCCTCGCGGTGGCGCAGGCGGTGGGTCCGGTCGGCGCGTGGCTGGCGGTCACGGGCACGTTCGAGGGCTCGTGGCCGGCGTGGGTGCTCGGCGCCGCCGTGGGGCTGTGGATCGGCGGGTTCGATCTGATCTACGCGTGCCAGGACGCCATCGTGGACCGGGAGATCGGCGTGCGCAGCGTCCCGGCTCGCTACGGGTTGCCGTTCGCGCTTGGCCTGTCCACGGTGGTGCACCTGGTGACGTTCGCGTTGTTCGTCTACTACGGCGAGCTCGTCGAACTCGGCTGGCTGTGGTGGGTCGGGCTGGCGCTGACCGCTGTCGCGTTCGGCTACCAGCACGTGGTGGTCACGCCCACGGACCTCTCCCGGGTCAACCGCGCCTTCTTCACCGCCAACGGGTTCGTGGGCATCGCCCTGTTCGCATTCGCGCTACTGGACTACGCGGCCTGAGCCGTCACTGGTAGCGCGCGCTCTCGTAGGACCAGTCCATCGTGCCCCGGATGGCGTACTCCACGCCGTCGAGGTACCTGCGGCCGGCGGCACCGTGCGGTGGCACCGCCGCCCGCAGGACCGGGAAGTGGCGCATCGTCCGCTGCCAGCGCGCCCGAGCCACCTCGGCGGCCTCCTCCAGCGATACGCCGCGCTCGGTGGCGATGGCCAGCACGAGGTTGTGCCCGCCGGCGGTGGCCGCGTCCCGCTCGAGTGAGAGCAGGTCGTTGAACCAGGAAAGCAGGTCGTTGCCGGTACGGCTGAACGCCCGCACGGCTGGGTGGTAATAGAACGATTCATTTACAAGGTCACCGTTGCCCGCGAAGTCGACGAGCGCGTGCGCCACGTACGCCGCGGAGGTGGCCCGTCGCAGCTCGACGTACTCCTGCACGGCAGGTCGGTGTCCGCCCGCCTTGTTGCGCGCCTCGACCACCACCCCGTTGAGGTGATGCTCGACGGTGGCGACGAAGCGGGTCCGCCACCTCGCCGGCATCCGGCGCTGGGGCTCGCGCCAGGCGTCGGCGAGCATGCTGCCCAGCGGCCCGGGCAGTGCGTCATCGGGGGATCCGGGCTCGCCGCGCAGCAGGGACAGCGCGCCGCCGACCAGAGCGCGTACCCGCTCCGGCTCCGGCACGCTTGCCCGGTCGCACTCGTCGTCGATGAGGAAGAACCAGGTGAAGAGGGCGGAGAGCACGTGGAGGTCGCCTGGGCTCGCGTGGGGGTAGAGGCGGGCCGCGTACCGGGCGATTCGGCCTTCGGCGAGCCGGTCGGCGTACACGCCGGGCAGCCCATGGCTACGGGTCCATCCGTCGAGCCAGCCGTGGGCCTCTTCGGCATAAGCCGAGATAACCGGATTAATCGGGCACTGGAGATCAAGGGAGATCGTCCGCAACATCGCAGCCTCCTGCAGTCCCGCCAACATCAGCTTGGCCTGACGGTAGCTCTAGTCTGGATCTATGCGGAATCCATGGATCGTCGGTGTTTCAGGTGCTTCAGGGACGCCGTACGCTGCGGCGCTCCTGCGTGGACTGTTCGACGCGGGTGAATCGGTTGATCTCGTGGTATCCCGCGCCGCCCGGCTGACGATCCTCGACGAGACCCGCGCACCCTTCCGCGACGCCCACTGGAAGGACGACCTGGCCGGGTGGCTCGGGCGTGACCTCGACGGTGCCGACGTGAGCTACTGGCCGGCCGGTGACCTGGCGGCCGGGCCGAGCAGCGGCTCGTACCTGGCGCGCGGCATGGTGGTCGTTCCGGCGAGCACCGCCGCGTGCGCCGGGATCGCGATCGGCCTCTCGAAGGACCTGCTCCAGCGGGCCGCCGAGGTAAACCTCAAGGAGCGCCGGCGGGTGGTGGTGGTGCCGCGCGAGACGCCGGTGACCCGTAGCCACCTGAGCCACCTCATCGCACTGCACGACGCCGGGGCCGTCGTGCTGCCGGCCAGTCCGGGCTTCTACGGTGCCGGCGCGTCCGCGACGGCGCAGCAGTTGGTGGACTTCGTCGCTGGCAAGGCGCTGGACGCGCTCGGTGTGCCGCACTCACTCTTCCGCCGCTGGCAGGGCCAGCTCGGGTCCTAAGGATCCGGCCTGGCCGCAGGTGCCGGTGGCGCGTGAGCCGGCCTTGGCTCAGCGCATGTTGACGTTGCCCGGGCTGGGCGTATGGTGACCGGCGCTCCGCGGCGGACCAGGATTCGCGCCCGGGCCGTCGTTGCGCGGCCGGTTGGCGGTCGACGGCGGCTGCTGCTCATCGCGCAGCTCGTCCAGCTCGCCCTCGCCCTCAAGCAGCGCGCGCACCTCCGACTCGCGGAAGCGGCGATGGCCACCGGGGGTGCGGATACTGCCGATCCGCCCCGCGGCCGCCCACCTGGTCACGGTCTTTGGATCGACGCGGAACAGCGCAGCCACCTCGCCCGGCGTCAGCAGACGATCTCCAGTGTCCACAGCCCCTCCCTCGCGTCGCACGATGGCCGTAGGTTGGATGCCCGACAGCCTCGATAGGGACGTACGGTCATTACAGCACCGCGAGCGTGCCGTGTCCGGGAAACAGGGAAAACGCACTGTCTGGGAAGTTAGGCAGTAGGATTTGCGAGCCTTGCTCACCTCCCCGACTGTTAATGTCTACCACCAGTGGACGACATAGATCTGAGGCTTGTGGAGCTATTGCGGGGGAATGCCCGGCTCTCGTATGCGGAGCTGGCCCGGCAGGTCGGCCTCTCCGCACCCGCAGTGCACGATCGCGTGGGCAAGCTGGAGAGCAGCGGGGTGATCCGCGGCTACCGCGCGGATGCTGAGCCGGGGGCGATCGGGCTTGGCGTGACGGCGCTGATCGGGCTGGTGCAGGACTCCGGCGGTGACACCGACGACGTGCTCGAGGCGCTGCGTGGGATGCCCGAGATCGAGTCGTGCTACTTCATGGCCGGGGTGGAGTCGTTCCTCCTCAAGGTGCGGGTGCCCACGATCCAGGAGCTGGAGACCGTGATCCTCCGGCTCAACCGGACCGCGGGGTGGCATCGACGCGTACCACCATCGCCCTCTCCACCAAATGGGAGGAGCGGCCGCAGCCCCTGTTACGGTCCGAGGATGGAACTCCTCGATCGGTGTAATGACTCCGATCGCGCCTGGGTCACCGACGCGATCGCCAAGGTCGAGGCCGACGCCAACCGCTCCGCCGACACCCACCTGCTGGCGTTTCCGCTGCCTGTCGACTGGGGCATCGACCTGTACCTCAAGGACGAGTCCGTGCACCCCACGGGCTCGCTCAAGCACCGGCTCGCCCGCTCGCTCTTCCTCTACGGCCTCTGCAACGGCTGGATCGGGCCGAAGACGACGATCGTGGAGGCGTCGTCCGGCTCTACGGCCGTCTCCGAGGCGTACTTCGCCCGCATGCTCGGCCTCCCCTTCATCGCGGTGATGCCGGCCTCCACGTCGCAGGAGAAGGTGGCGCTGATCGAGTTTCAGGGCGGCAGGTGCCACCTCGTCGAGGACCCCGCCTCCGTCGTGGTCGAGGCCCGCTGGCTGGCCGAGGACACCGGCGGGCACTTCATGGACCAGTTCACGTACGCGGAGCGGGCCACCGACTGGCGGGGCAACAACAACATCGCCGAGTCGATCTACGCGCAGATGGCGCTGGAACGGCACGCCATCCCAGCCTGGGTCGTCGTCGGCGCCGGCACCGGGGGCACCAGCGCGACCATCGGCCGGTACGCCCGCTACTGCCGCTATCCCACCAAGCTGTGTGTGGTCGACCCGGAGAACTCGGCGTTTTACCCAGCCTGGCAGGCGGCCGACTGGAGCCACGAGACCGGGCTGGGCTCGCGCATCGAGGGGATCGGGCGGCCGAGGGTGGAGCCGTCGTTTCAGCCCACGCTTGTGGACCGCATGGTCCGGGTGCCGGACGCCGCCTCACTCGCCGCGATGCGCGCGGCCTCCGCGCTGCTCGGGCGCCGCGTCGGCGGATCCACCGGTACGAACCTGTGGGGCGCCTTCGGCCTGATCGCCGAGATGCGCGCGGCCGGCACACGTGGCTCGGTGGTGACCCTGCTCTGCGACGCCGGCGAGCGGTACGCCAACACGTACTACTCCGACGAATGGGTCGCAGCGCAGGGTCTCGACATGGCCCCTTACCTGGGGATGCTCGACGGCTTTCTGGCGACCGGGATCATGCCTGCCGCTCTGCCAGCCCTGGGTACGTGAGCACATACCCCTCCTTGTCGACGGCCAGGTCGGCGCCGAAGCCCTCGAGGTCGAAGCGGATCGTGCTCTCGTCGACCACCCGGTAGGTCTGGGCGCTGGGCAGCACCTCGAGGCTGGGCACCAGCACCCACGCCATCGTGAGGGCGTGCGTGGTGCCGGGCGGCGCGTCGAGCAGGCCAAGCCGCCGGATGGGCAGTGTGTTGGGAAGAGGGGCGCCGGCGAGGTCGATGTCGATCGCGTCGTGCAGCCGGTCGGGCTCGTCGGTGCCGGGCAGGCCGGCTGGGGCGTGGCCCTCGCTGATCAGCACTCGGTCGAGGTCACCCTGCTCGGCGGTGGTCGCCCGCCAGCGGCCGGCCGCCCGCTCCAGCCGCAACGAGCGCAGCCAGCCGGCGCCCTCGACGGTCACGTCGAGGTGAGCGGTGGCCCAGGTCTCGTCGGTGACCAGCTCATAGCGGCACAGATAGGGAATCGGGTCGATGGCAGTCGCGACGCCGCGCGCGATCAGACCGCGCCGGTCGTCGAAGAGCGCCAGGTCGGTGCCGGTGGTGTCGGTGCGTTGCCACAGCAGTGCCTTGGGTAACGTCGCCATGCCCGAAACGCTACCGGCACAACGCGCTCGGCGCCGCCCGTGCACCGCTGATCATGGGTTCCACCGCAGGGGTGGAACCCATGACCGTCACTCAGTGAGTACGTGCGGCTGGCCGGCGGTCGCCACCGGAGCGGCGAAAGCCCTGCGGGCGATCCCCGCGGGGACGGCCGTCGTGGCGGAAACCGCGCGGGCGGTCGGTGCGGCGTGCCGGCGGCGGCGTGGGCTCGTCCACCACGGGAACACCGCTGGGCTCCCGGGCACCGGTCACCTCGGCCAACGCGGCGTCACCGGCGCGTACCCGAATCTGTCCGGGCTCCTCGACACCGGCCCGCTTGAGCATCGCCAGCGTCGACTTGCGCTGCTTGGGCAGGACCAGCGTGACCACCGCGCCCGACTCACCAGCCCGCGCGGTACGGCCGGCGCGGTGCAGGTAGTCCTTCTCGTCCTTGGGCGGGTCGATGTGAACGACGAGCGAGATGCCGTCGACGTGGATGCCGCGGGCGGCGACATCGGTGGCGACCAGCACGTTCATCCGTCCCTCGCGGAACTCGGCGAGCGTGCGGGTGCGTGCCCGCTGCGTCTTGCCGCCGTGCAGCGCCCCGGCCCGCACGCCCACCGCGGCGAGCTGCCCGACCAGCCGGTCGACGCCCATCTGGGTGCGCGCGAACATGATCGTGCGGCCCTCGCGGGCGGCGATCGAGGCGGTCACACCGAACTTGTCGTGCGGCGGGATCAGCAGCAGGTGGTGGTCCATCGTGGTGACGGTCGCGACCGGCGGAGCGGTCGAGTGGGTCACCGGGTCGCTCATGAAGCGCTGCACCAGCGTGTCGACGTCGCCGTCGAGCGTGGCCGAGAAGAGCAGCCGCTGGCCACCCTCCGGCGTCTTGTCGAGCAGCTCGGTGACATCGGGCAGGAAGCCCATGTCGGCCATCTGGTCGGCCTCGTCGAGCACCGTGATGGCGACGTCGTCGAGCGAGCAGGCGCCGCGCTCGATCAGGTCCTTGAGCCGGCCGGGCGTGGCCACCAGGACCTCGGTGCCGCGGCGCAGCGAGTCGATCTGCCGGTCGTACGGCACACCGCCGACGGCTGTGGCCAGGAACACACTCAGCGCCTTGCCGAGCGGTCGCAGCGCGTCAGCGACCTGCATGGCCAGCTCACGGGTCGGCACCAGGATCAGCGCACGCGGACGCCGCGAGCGGGCTCGCTCGCCCTCCGCGACCCGCGCCAGCAGCGGCAGCCCGAAGGCGAGAGTCTTGCCCGAGCCGGTCTGGCCACGGCCGAGGACATCACGGCCGGCCAGCGCGTCGGGGACGGTCGCGGCCTGGATCTCGAACGGGGTGAAGATGCCCTCCCGGTCCAGCTCGCGCACCAGGGGCATTGGCAGGCCGAGGTCGGCGAAGGTCTGCTCGGAGGAGGGCTCGAAGGCGGATGGGAACGTGCTTGGATCAGCGAACGTGGTCAAGTAAACCTCTCAGCGGGGGGCGCTTCTTCGCGTGGCCCCGCCGCGGCTAATGGGCAGCCGCCGTGTATCGCCCCAAAGAACGCCCAAGGACGCGCAAATCAAGCGCGCCGGGTCGGTAGAACTCGACAAGTGTACGGGCAGCCAGGCGTATCGGCACACGGATATGCCCGGTCGTGGGGAGGCTCACCCGGGGTCAGCTTTTGAGGAAGCTGTCGAACAGGCTGGAGAAGGTATCTCCGCTTACGAGTACGACCAACGCCCCGACCGCCACGAGGATTCCCAACACAAGAGCCATGACGAGGAAGACCTTGGCCGTGTTTCCAGCCGAGGTGGGCCCGTCGGAGCGCCCCTGGGAGAGGATGTGGCCGGTCAGCGAGCCGGAGTTTTCCAGCGGGCTGGCCCCAGCGATGGCCATGGTCATCTGACCTGGCCCGGAGCCCGAGGCACCGTAGACCGTCCCAGGTGGCGGCTGATCGCCCCTGCCGCGCTGGCCGCGGGCCCATTCCCCATATTCCGCTGAGGTGGAGACCGGTGGCGCCGAGGTGGGCGGCGCGCTGGTGGGCGCGGGCGGCGGCTCCACGGGTGCCGGCGGAGGCGCGGGCGGCGGGGAGAAGAGCGAGGGAGCAGGCGGGGGCGGCGGCGCGCTCGTGGCCGCCTCGCTCACCGGGGGCGGCGCGTCGACGGCGCTCCAGCGCCCGGGCGCGGTCGGGTTGCCAGCCGGCGGCCAGGTCGGCAGCGCGGGCGCCGGGACGACCGGTGCGGCAGATGGCGGTGGCGCGGCCGGCGATGGCGCCGAGGTGAGTGGCGGCGGCGCGGCCGCATATGGCGGCAGGGGGCTGTGTGACGCCTGCGCCGGGTGGGGCGGCATGGCCTCCAGCGGCGGCCGTGCGCCCTGCGGCGGCGGTGCGAGGTACGGCGGTGGCGTCACAGCGGGCGGCCCCAGCGGCGGCGCGGCGGCGGCCGGCGGCGCGAGGTGCGGCGGGACCCCGGGCGGCCCTGGCGAGGGCGGGACGGCTGGCAGCGCAGCCGCCCCGCGAGGCGTGAACGGCGTCGTCGCACCGCGGACCGGTGTGCCCGGCGGGGCTGGCACCACTTGGGGGACCGTCATCACCGGCGGTGGCGGCGGAAACGGCGGCAATGGCTCCGGCGGCTGCGGCCCCGGCGTCGGCGCAGGGTTGGGCGGCCCCGGCACGGGCGGGATCGGCACCGGCGGCGCCGGCTCCGGCGTCGGGAACGGGTTGGGCGCCGGCCCCGGACCCGGCGGCTCCGGCGCGGGCGGGCCGGGCGGCGGCTCGCCCGGCTCCGGCTGCTCGGGATCGGGGGTACCGGCACGGTAGACGCGGGCACGGCCGGCCGAGGGCTGCGCGGCCACTGCCGCCTCTGCGGCCGAGACCTGGCCCGCACCCGGCACGCTCGCCCGGGCGCGGGCACCCAGGGCGGAGATGAGCGAGTCACCGCGCGGCGCGGATCGCTGAGGTGGCACGAGGTACTCCGGCTCGGCCGCCTCTGCCTGCACGGCGGCGGGAGGAACCGGTGGCGTCAGCGCCCCGCCCGGCGGTGTGGGGGTGGCGGACGGCACCGAGTAGGCGGGAGTCTCCCGCACCGGCGGCGGCTCCGGCGGCTGGGCCTCCCGCTCTTCGGGCTGCGCGTCCCGGGGGCGGCGGGGGCGGAGTCGCGCCACGGCACCTCGAACGCCGACCACGGCGAGTCGGTCTGCGGCCTCTTCGGCTGGCGCCGCTCCAGCGGCGGGCCGGGGACCGCCGACTTCACCGGCGCGGGCAGCCCGGCCGCCGGCGGAGCGGAGGCGGCGGCCGCCGTGGGCGATGGCGGTGTGAAGGCGGAGGCCGGCAGCCCGGACGGCATGGAGGCGGCCGGCGGGGCGGAGGTCGGCGCGGGCGAAAGAGAGGCCGGCGTGCCAAAGACGGGTGCGGGCGGAGACGAGGCCGGTGCCGCGGAGACGGGTGCCGGCGGAGCGGAGGCCGGTGCGAGTGGGCTGGGTGGCGGCATGACCGGCGGGACGCTCGGTGCGGCCGGGGAGGCGCTCGACTCGCCGGCCCGGTACGTGCGGCCGGCGGCGGGCGGTGTCGGCAGGGCGGCGAGGTCGGCTGGAGCGAGCGGGGCGGAGCCCGAGACCGAGGCACGCCCGACGACACCCGGCCGGGGCGATGGCACCGGCTGGGGTGGTGGGACCGGCTGGGGCGGTTCGTTCGGGGTCGGGGTGCTCCAGGCGGGCACGATCCGCAGGGGCGCCGGCGCGGCTGCCGCTGGCGGCGCGCTCACCTGCGCCGCGCCGGCCCACACCGCCGGGGGTGCGGCTGGCGGGGATGCGGATGCGGGGGCGGGTGGAGAGCTCACCTGCGCCGGGCCGGGCCACACCGCCGGGGGCGTGGCCGGCGGGCTGACCGGGGCGGACGAGGCCGCCGGCGGACCGCTCACGGAGGCGGATGCGCGAGCCGGAGCCGCGGGTGGCGCAGACGAGGGCGCTGGCGGGGCGGAAGAAGGCGCGGCCGGAGAGGCGAAGCCAGGCCACAGCGCGCCCTCGGGTGGGGGCGGTGGCATCTCATACGCCTCGGGCAGCTGCTCCGACGGCGGCTCGGGCAGTGTCGTGCCCACGGGCGGTGGCGGAGGTAGTGGTGGCAGCTCAGCCGCGAGCCCTGTCGGCTCGCCGGCCTTTCCGGCGGCCGGCGGATCCTGTCGCTCGTCCATCATCGCCTCCCGCTCCCCCGCCGCACCGGACCGGTGCCGTCCGGACCGGAGCGTCCTTCAGCTTTTACCGTGCCACATCGCCCGGCGCCCGGACACCCGGAGTCGGGTTGTGGGCCGCTACCTGGCCCACAACCCACTTCCTACGGCCCAAGCCGTCCACTATGCGGACAGACCCGTCAGCCAGCCGTGCTCGCTCCGGCGGAAGAGTCGGACGAAGCGGGCACATCGGGCTGGGCCTCGGTAGTGGCCGGGGCGGCTTCGCTGGTGCTGGTCGCCGGGGGCTCGGACGACGGCTCCTCGGCCGGGGGACTCGGCGGGTCGGGCGTCGGCGTCGGCGTCGTCGGGGGCGGTTCCTCCGGCGTGGTGGGGGCGGGCTCTCCGGTGGGGTGGTCGGCTCCCCTGGCGTGGTCGGAGGCGGGGTCTCCGGCGGCGTGGTCGGCTCGCCCGGCGTGGTGGGCGGCGGCGTCGTCGGCGGCGTGGTGGTGGGCGGCGTCGTCGCGGGCGGGTTGGTGGTGGGCGGCGGCGTCGTGGACGGGGGGTTCGTCGGCGGCGCGGTGGGCGGCAGGTCCGGGGGAGCGGGGACCGCGCCGTAGATCCGGGTGGCCGCGAAGAGCCGCGAATACCAGACCGTGGAGACCTTGACCTTCTCCCGGCTGTTAGGCGCGTGGACCATCCGGCCCTCGCCGAGGTACATCCCCACGTGGTGGATGCCGCTCGCGGTGCCATTGGAGCTGAAGAAGACGAGGTCGCCGGGGAGCATCGCGCTGGTCGACACGCTCCGCGAGCGGGTCGCCGCGTACTGGTCGCGGGAGACCCGGGGCAGCTGGTAGCCGGCGTACCGGTACGCGGCCCACATCAGGCCGGAGCAGTCGTACGTATTCGGCCCCTCGGTCCCCCACACGTACGGCTTGCCGAGCTCGCCGAGCGCGAAGTTGACCGCCTTGATCGCGCGCGGGTCGGCGGCCATCCCGGCGATGTTGTCGGCGTTGAGGAAGCCCTCGCTGAGCTTGGCCTCCTGCGCCTCGCGCTCCCGCTCGATAACCGCGAGCTGGGCCGAGTTGCGCTCCTTGACCTCCGCGAGAGCGGCTTCCTTGGTCTTGAGCGTCGCCTCGATCGTGTTGAACTGCCCGACGAGCGACTGCTCCTTGCCAAGCGCCGTGTTGTACGCCTCCTGGGCGACCCGCTCGGCGTCCTTGGCCCGGGCCACCTCGTGCTCGGCGGCGTCGCTCTTGGCCGTGGAGGACTCGCCGCGCTGGATCCGGCCCAGCTCGCTCAGCCCGTGGAGGTCGGAGCCGAACGCGCCCGGCGGCAGCTCGGCCGCCTCCTTGATCGCCTGGGCGGCAGCGCTCTCCGCGTCTGCCTCGGCCTCGGCCACCGCGACCCGCGCCTCGTCGAGCTGCCGGTGGGCGATCGCCAGGTCGGTGCGCGCCTGCGCTTGCTCTTCCCGCTTTTTCAGCAGGTCTTCGCTGAGCAGGCCGATCTCGGTCTCGGCGTTGTAGATCTGGGCGGCCAGCGGGCCGGTGGCCGAGGGGGCGGCGTATACGTACTGCCAGGGGGCGGCACGTTGGCGCCGGGCAGCTGGAACGAGCCGGCAGGCAGGGGCCGAGCACCCGCGTCGGGGACCGTGCTGGGCGTGGGCTCGGCATAGGCCGGGGCCGCTAGCGCGGCAGCCGCAGCGGCGCCGAGCATGGCGGACCAGGCCAGTGGCCGGAGGACGGGACTGATGTACCCGTCCGGGCGCGCCTGATGCCTGCCCTTGCGCTTCGCCATATGCACATCTCCCCGCCGCTCGCGTACCCATTCTGTCCTACCGCACTGGAGCAACGATGTCGATTGGAGAGCAGGTAACAGGTACCTGAGAGCTCGTTTACGTAAGGGGTGACTAGGCTCAAAGCCATGGACGCGGCCCGCAGGCAAGAGATCGAAGAGCGTGTTTACGCAGGTGACCGGCTCACCGGCCCGGACAGCGAGGAATTGGCAGCCGCCAACGACCTCGCATGGCTCGGGCGGCTGGCCGACGACCGCCGCGCCGCCCACCACGGCGACCGGGTCACGTTCCTGATCGGCGATGGTCAGGTTTCCGACAGCGTGACCGCGTCGACGGACCCGGCGCCCGCGCCGGCCGAGGTGCTCCGCCGATTCGCGGTCGCCCGCCTGGCGATCATCGGCCCCCGCCACGTGAGCTGCTCGACGGCCGACCACACCACCGCGCTGGCCCAGCTCGCCCTCAACTTCGGCGTCGACGACATCATCGCCCCGCCCGACGCCGACCGCGACGAGATCCTCCACCTGATCTGGGACGCCGGCTTCCGTCCGGTCGAGCGGGACGCGGAGGACAACGTCGTCCGGGAGTACGACCCGCCGGTGCCACTGGCCGAGCGCCGAGCCACCCCACAGCAGGTCTGGGCCTGAGGACGGACCCCACCGCGCCCGGCAGTACCCTCAATGGGTCATGACTGAGGCGCAGAGTGGCTTTCCGAAGCGCGACGCCGACGGGCGGATCCTCGCCGTGACCGACCTGCTGGGCCTGGTCCTGGCCGGCCTGGTCATCGGCGTGCTCGCGCTGCTCGTCTTCGACGGCGTCTTCTCCCTGCTCGGCTTCGGCGACTTCGGCCGGGCCTCCGGCTGGCTGGCCGTGATCCTGCCGGCCTGGGTGTTCGTCGAGGAGTTCCGGGCCTGGTCGTACGGCGCCGCACGGGTGGTGGTCGCGCTGGTCGGCGCTGCCGTCTCGATCACCCTGGGGCTGCTGGTCGCCGGCCTGCTCAACGAGGCGGCGCCGCTCTGGTCCGGCTCGGCCGCCGCGGCGGCGTTCGCGCTGGCGTACTCGCTGATCTGGTTCTACGGCATCCGGTGGCTGGACCACCGGACCGGGTAGGGGATGGGCATGAGCCCGGTAATCAAGTACACCCTGGCTCGCGTCGGACTCTTCGCGGCTGTCTTCGCCGCGCTGTTTCCGATCGACCTCGACATCTTCATCAAGCTGGCGATCGCGCTGATCGCGTCGGCCGGTTTCTCGTTCATCCTGCTACGCGGCCTGCGTGACCAGGTGGCCAACCAGATGGCCGCGTCGGCCGAGCGGCGGCAGGCGGAGAAGGACCGCCTGCGCGCCGCCCTGGCAGGAGACGACGAGCCGAAGCGCGAGGACTAGGGCACCCGCGCGACCACACCGCCGCCGACCACCGCGACGAACGAGGTCGGCCGGATCGTCATGATCACCCGTACCGCCGCGTCCTTGATCGGGTAGTCCATGCCGTACCGGTACTGGAGCGACTTGTAGAAGCCTGCCTCGGCGTCGTCGTCCTCGATCGCCTCGACTACGCCGCGCACCTCGAGGAAGCGGTACCCGTCCTCCGGGTCCGTGATGGAGAGCGCGATCCGCGGCTCGCGGTTGAGGTTCTGGAACTTCTGGCGGGTCTTCGTGTGTGTCATCCGGATCCGCTTGCCGTCCCACTCGAACCACATCACGCTGCTCTGCGGCGAGCCGTCGGGGCGGACGGTGGCGAGGTGGGCGAAGAGGGGGCGTTCGAGGAGGTCGGCGTGAGTTTCCGGCGGGAACACGTCAGTCATGGTCAACGGAATACACCGCGGACGGGCCCGCCGCCAACAGGCGGCGAGTCCCGCACCCCTACCTCGGCAGGCCCGCCACCTGCGGCCAGGCCTTCCACCAGGGCTTGATCAGGTACGCGATGCCGCCCGAGCCGCCGGAGACACCCCCGGACGCGTTGATCCGCTTGGTGCGCAGCCACACGGTCTCGAACTGCTCGCGCGGGTACACGTTGCGCACCGCCTCGTTGGATGACGAGGCCGGGTCGTTGACGATCACGTCACCCTCGGCCGTGAATCCCACCACGACGAAGAGGTGGCCCGAGGTGCCGTAGTTGGCCCCGTCCAGCTCGCTGGCCAGGAACGACTGGCTCGTGATCACTGGGATGCCGGCGCGGATGAGCCGCTCCACGTCGTCCAGCGAGTGCAGCCGGGTGACGAACGCGTCGAGCCCGGGGAAGGATGCCGCGTACGCGGTGTTGAACGGCCAGTTGCCCGCGCCGTCGTACGCGTAGTCGTAGACCATCCGGGCGGCGTGGTTGACGGTCGGGTCGGGGTAGGTCGGGTCCACCCAGGACGTGTCCTCGTCGGACGGGCGCCGGCCCCAGTACTCCACCACCATCTCCGTGGATGTGGGCGAGCACCAGGCCTCTCCGCCGCCGTCGTACTCGGGGTAGTGCCCCTCGTGGACGTTCTGCGAGTAGCGCGGCACCGGCAGCTCGCGGCCCCACGCGATACGGCCCCTGCTCGGCGGCACCGTGAAGCGGTCCGGCACGAAGGAGCTCATCGCGCCGACCATCCACACGCGGGGCGAGCGCCACTGGTCAGGCGCGCGGTACAGGGTGACGCGCAGCTGGTAGTCGCGCAGCAGCACGCCGGCCGCCACGTCGTCGATGGAGAACGTGTCGGTCCAGATCGTGGACCACGGGTCGCCTTGCCGGTTGACGCTCGTACGGCGAATGTCCTGGTCGCCGGAGGCCCACCGGCCCATGACGTACCAGGGTGTGTGGTCGCCGGTGTTGTAGGTGCCCTGCATCTCGATCTGGATCCAGGTGCCGGCCGGCGTCTCCGCGTTCCACGAGGCGACAAGCTCGCTCGCGTCGAAGCCAGCCGTGCGGACCGGCGACGTCCACGTCGCGTACGCCCACGTCTTCGCCCCGCCGGTGTGCGGGTCGGTGTAGTCGACGGTGCCGGCGGGCCGTCCGATCGTGATGCCCGTACGCACACCCGGCAGGGCCACCGTGCCCTGGTGCGTGCCGCCGCGCCAGTCCTGGTACGTGGACCAGCGCTGGAAGGTGATCTGCTCGTCGTGGCTGATGGCTCCTCCGGCCGGGGCGGCTGCCGCGGGGGCGGCGACGGCCGGTGTCGCGGCGCCAAGCAGGGCGAGGGCCGTGACGGCTACGGCGGTGGTTCTGACCATGTCGCCACTATCCCGTTTGAAGGGAAGTTTCGCCAGAGTGTGGCACGAGGAAAATCTTTGTCAACGTGACGACCACATTGGAATGAGGGTCCGAGGACCCGGATGTGGTGCAGTTTTCATCAGTACACATCGGATCTCCCCAGCCCCAGGAGGTCGTTTTGTCCATTCGTCTGAGGCCGCGCCGCGCGGTCATCCTCGTCGCCGCCCTCGCGGCCGGGCTGTTGCTGGTCACCAGCAGCCCTGGCAGCGCCAAGCCAGATCCCGGCCCGAAGACGGCCGAGGTCGCCGCGCAGTACACGGTGATCGGGCCGCGCACGTTCGCGGACCGTGACGCCATCGCCCGTACCGGCGCGGCCATCGACTACATCGAGCACGGAAAGATCTACGTCTCGGCGATCCAGTCCGAGGTGCTCGCCATCCGCAAGCTCGGCTTCCAGGTGGTGCCGGTACCGGTCCCCGCACCCGGCGGCGTGACCACGTTCGACTTCCCGCCGGCCGACTCGGCGTACCACAACTACGCCGAGCTCAACGCGGTGGTCAACCAGGTGGTGGCCGATCACCCGTCGATCGCCCGCCGGATCTCGCTCGGCAACTCGTACGAGGGCCGCGACATCATGGCCGTCAAGATCTCCGACAACGTCGCCACCGACGAGTCGGAGCCGGAGATCCTCTTCAACTCGCAGCAGCACGCCCGCGAGCACCTGACCGTGGAGATGGCGATCTACCTGCTCAACCTCTTCACGGACAGCTACGGCTCGGACTCGCGGATCACCAACATCGTCAACGGCCGCGAGATCTGGATCGTGCCGACGGTCAACCCGGATGGCAGCGAGTACGACGTCGCCACCGGCGCGTACCGCTCCTGGCGCAAGAACCGCCAGCCGAACTCCGGCTCGTCCAACGTGGGCACCGACCTCAACCGCAACTGGTCCTACAACTGGGGCTGCTGCGGCGGCTCGTCCGGCACGACCAGCTCCGAGACGTACCGCGGCCCGTCTGCCTTCTCCGCGCCGGAGACCCAGCGGCTGCGCGACTTCGTCAACAGCCGGGTGGTCGGCGGCGTGCAGCAGATCAAGGCCAACATCGACTTCCACACGTACTCGCAGCTCGTGCTCTGGCCCTTCGGCTACACGACGGCGAACACCGCGCCCGGGCTCAACGCCGACCAGGAAGCGGTCTTCCGCACGATCGGGCAGCAGATGGCGGCCACCAACGGGTACACGCCGGAGCAGTCCTCTGACCTCTACATCACCGACGGCGACAGCATCGACTGGATGTGGGGCAGCACGGCATTTGGGCGTACACCTTCGAGATGTACCCCGGCTCGTCCGGTGGCGGCGGCTTCTACCCGCCCGACGAGGTCATCCCCGCGCAGACCTCGCGCAACCGCGAGGCGGTGCTGATCCTCAGTGAGTACGCCGACTGCCCGTACCGCGCGACCGGCCAGCAGGCCCAGTACTGCGGCACCGGCGGCGGCACGACGGTGTGGTCGGACACGTTCGAGACCAACACCGGGTGGACGGTCAACCCGTCTGGCACCGACACGGCGACGCTGGGCCAGTGGCAGCGGGGCACCGCCCAGGCCACCAACTCCAGCGGCGCGAAGCAGCTCGTCCCGTTCGCCGGCAGCAATGACCTGGTGACCGGCCCGCTGGCCGGTGCGAGCGCTGGCGACCATGACATCGACGGTGGGCTGACCAGCGTCCGTTCGCCCGCGGTGACGCTCCCGTCGAGCGGCACGCTGTCCATGTCGTTCGCCTGGTACCTGGCGCACGGCACGAACGCCTCGTCCGCCGACTTCCTGCGCGTCAGCGTGGTCCACGCCGGCGGCACGACGGCGGTCCTCACCCAAGCGGGCGCGGCGAGCAACCGCAACGCCTCGTGGGCGACGGCGACGGCGAACCTGACCCCGTACGCCGGGCAGTCGATCCGCATCCTGATCGAGGCAACTGACGCCTCCGGCGCCAGCCTGGTCGAGGCCGCGGTCGACAACGTGACGATCACCTCCGCGTAAGCGGAGTTCTCACAGGATGGGCCCGGGCCGTACGGTCCGGGCCCATCTGACCTGGGGTACCGTCGCAGGCGATCGGCCGCAGCGAATCCGGTGCCCAAACCGGAGCTGTCCCGCAACTGTGATGCCGTACCGGTGCAAACCGGACGGACTAGCCAGGTCGCCTGCGGACGGTCGCGAACAAGCGCTCTCGAGGAAGGGCGCCTCGCGGGCGGAGCGGCGACCCCTCTCTTGTCGGCGAAGCACCAGATCCTCGACCGACAGGAGGACCATGAAGAGACGCATCACAGCGGCCGTGATCGCGGCCGCCGCGGCGATCGCGATGAGCGCGTGCGCCAGCAACGACAGCACCGGCGAGCCGAGCGGGGGCGGCGAGGCGACCGCAAACGCCGCGACCTACCCCGTGACCGTCGGCAGCCTCACGCTCGACAAGCGGCCCGAGAAGATCGTGTCGCTCTCGCCCAGCGCGACCGAGATGCTCTTCGCCATCGGGGCGGGGGCACAGGTGACGGCGGTAGACGACAACTCAAACTATCCGCCCGACGCGCCCAAGTCGGACTTGTCCGGCTTCCAGCCCAATGCCGAGGCGATCGCGGCCAAGTCGCCCGACCTGGTGGTGATCTCCAACGACACCAACAAGGTGGTCGACCAGCTCACCACGCTGAAGATCCCGGTGTACCTGGCGGCCAGCGCGGTCACGCTTGACGACTCGTACAAGCAGATCAACGACCTCGGCGCGCTCACCGGGCACCCCACGGAAGCGGCCGACACCGTGCAGCGGATGAAGGACGACATCGCCAAGCTGGTCAAGGACGTGCCGCAGCGGGCGGAGAAGCTCACGTACTACTACGAGCTGGACCCCACGCTCTACTCGGTCACCAGCAAGACGTTTATCGGTGCGCTCTTCTCCCTCGCCGGTTTGGAGAATGTGGCCGACCCCTCGGATGCGGATGGCAAGAAGGGCGGCTACCCGCAGCTCTCGGCCGAAGGGCTGGTCAAGGTGGACCCGGACCTGATCTTCCTGGCCGACACCAAGTGCTGCCAGCAGTCGCTGGAGACGGTGAAGGCGCGCACTGGTTGGGCGAGCATCACCGCGGTCAAGAACGGCAACGTGATCCAGCTCGACGACGACATCGCCTCCCGGTGGGGGCCGAGGGTCGTCGACCTCGTGAAGGCGATCACGGACGCGGTGGCCAAGGCACCCGTGTGAGCAAGGCCCTACGGGCAGCGCGGGAGCGCCAGGCCGGCTGGATCGTCGCGGGCGTCGTATCCGTCGTCGTCGCGGCCATCGCCGGCCTGGCGTTCGGCCCGGTCAGCCTGCCACCGGGCAGCGTCGCGGCCGAGGTGCTCAACCTGATCCCGGGCGTACACATGCATAGCGGGCTGGACGAGCGGGAGATCGCGATCGTCACCCAGATCCGCCTGCCTCGTGTCGTGCTCGCACTGCTGGTGGGCGCGATGCTCGCCCTCGCCGGCGGGTGCTACCAGGGCGTCTTCCGCAACCCGCTGGCCGATCCCCACCTGCTCGGCGTGGCGGCCGGCGCCGGCCTGGCGGTGACCGCCGTCATCGCGTTCCGGATCGGCTCCGGCACCTCCGGCGGTGACGTGACCTCGGGCCTGCCGCTCACCACGCCGGTGGCCGCGTTCGCCGGTGCGGTCGGGGCGGTCGCGCTCACGTACCTGCTCGGCGTCGCCGGTGGCCGCGACCGCTCCCCGGCCACGCTGATCCTCGCCGGCGTGGCGGTCTCCGCGTTTCTCGCCGCCGGCCAGACCTATGTCATGCAGCGCAACGTCGACGCCATCCGCGAGGTGTACTCCTGGCTGCTCGGGCGGCTGGCCACGGCGGGGTGGCACGACGTGCTGGTCATCCTGCCGTACGCGCTGGTGACCGGCGCGGTCCTCCTGCTCTTCCGCCGCGAGCTCGACGTGCTGTCGGTCGGCGACGACGAGGCCGCCAGCCTGGGCCTGCACCCGCAGCGCTCCCGGTACATCCTGCTCGCCGCCGCCAGCCTCGGCACCGCCGCGGCCGTTTCGGTGTCCGGCCTGATCGGGTTTGTCGGGATCATTGTGCCGCACACGGTGCGGCTGCTCGCCGGCGCCAGCTACCGCATGATCCTGCCGCTGTCGGTGCTCTTCGGGGCCGCGTTCCTCGCCTTCACCGACCTTGTCGCGCGCACTGTGGCCAGCCCGGCGGAGATCCCCATCGGTGTGGTCACCGCGTTCTTCGGAGCGCCGTTCTTCGTGCTCGTGCTGCGCACCACGAAGCGGGTCAGCCTGTGAACGCGCTGGAAGCGCGCGGCGTCCGGGTCACCCTGGGCGGCGCCACGATCCTGGACGGCGTCGACCTCACGGTCGCCGCCGGTGAGTGGGTCGCGGTCATCGGACCCAATGGCGCCGGCAAATCGACCATGTTGCGCGCCGTCGGCGGCCTGCTCCCCGCAGCTGGTGCCATCTCCATCTTCGGTACGTCCACCGGGCGCCTCTCCCGTCGACAGCGGGCCAGGCTCGTGGCGACAGTGGCACAGTCACCGGTGGTGCCGGCCGGCATGGCCGTCTTGGACTACGTGCTCCTCGGCCGCACTCCCTACGTCCCGCCGCTGGGCCGGGAATCCACCGCCGATCTGGCCGCCGCTCGCGAAGTGCTGACCCGGCTCGACCTGCACCGCTTCGCCCGCCGCGAACTCGCCACGCTTTCCGGTGGCGAGCGGCAGCGCGTCTTCCTGGCCCGCGCGCTCGCCCAGGGCGCCCCGCTGCTGCTGCTCGACGAGCCGACTACCGCGCTCGACATCGGCCACCAGCAGGAGGTGCTGGACCTGGTCGACGGGCTGCGCCGGGACCGAGGGCTGACGGTGCTGGCCACCATGCACGACCTGTCGATCGCCGGCGAGTACGCGGACCGCATGGTCCTGCTCGCGGGCGGCCGGGTGGCGGCGAGCGGCACTCCGCGGGAGGTACTGACCGAGGAACTGCTGGCGACCCACTACGGCGCCCGGGTCCGGGTCATCGAGGGCGATCACGGCCCGCTCGTCGTACCGGTACGCTCGACCGCGAGCGGCGCCTGACCCCTAAGCCTTGCCGCGGTTGGCTACCTTGATCCCCGAGGTGGTGTGACGGTGACGACTCTCGTACGTGAACCGGCGACCCGGGCACCTGCCGTCGCACCCGTGGCCCGACTACGCAGGCGGGCCGCGGGACGATTCCGGGGGACCCCGGGCCGGCTCGTGCTCGCCACGGCGGCCCTTGTCGTGCTCGGCCTGGCGACCGGCGTCGCGGGCGCCGTTGGGGTTCGGCAGCGGGCCGACCTCGTCGACGGTGCCGTGGCGCGCAGTGGCGAGCTGACCGTGGCCGCCCAGCAGCTCTACCGCGCTCTCTCCGACGCCGACGCGACCGCCGCGAGCGCGTTCCTGACCGGTGGCGTGGAGCCGGTGGCACTGCGCGAGCGCTACCAGGCCGACATCGCCGACGCGGCCGCCGCGCTCGCGGTCGTGTCCGGCGGTGGCGCGGGCGATGGCCGGGGTGCCAACGCGGTCGCCCGGATCGCCGCGCAGCTGCCGGTCTACACCGGCCTCGTGGAGACCGCCCGGGTCTACAACCGCCAGGGCGTGCCGGTGGGCGGCGCGTACCTGCGCGAGGCGTCCGGCGTGATGCGCGAGCGGCTGCTGCCGGCGGCGCAGGAGCTGTACGACGCGGTCTCGGCCGAGCTGGACGAGGCGCGCGACGACGCGGGCGCGTTCCCGTGGTTCGCGGTGGCGCTCGGCGTGCTCACGATCGCCGCGCTCGTGGTGGTCCAGCGTTTCCTGACCCGGCGCACCAACCGCGTGTTCAACGTGGGTTTGGTCGTCGCGACCGTCGCCGCCGTGGCCGTGGTGCTGTGGCTCGGCCTCTCCGCGCTGGTGGCCGCCGGGCGGCTGGAGGCAAGCCACGACCGGGGTTCGGAGGAGGTGGCCCGGCTCGCCGACGCCCGGATCGCCGCCCTCCAGGCCCGGGCCGACGAGTCGCTGACGCTTGTCGCGCGGGGCAACGGCCAGGCCTTCGAGACCGACTACGACAAGATGATGGACCGGCTGGCCGGCGACGACAGGTCCGGCGGCCTGCTTGTCGCGGGCGACGCCGACGCGTCGACCCGGGATGCCCTCGCGGCTGCGCTGACCGAGGCGCGCAACTGGGACTCGGCGCACAAGCAAGTGCGGCAGCTGGACAACGACGGGCAGTACGCGCAGGCGGTCACGGCCTCGGTCGGCGGCGAGCCGACAAGTACAGCGAGCATCGCCGGCCGGTTGGACGAGCGGCTCGGCGCCGCGATCGAGCACAACAGCGAGGTGTTCCGGCAGGAGGTGCGCGGCGCGGGTGGCTCGCTCGCCGGCGCCGACATCGGTATCGGTTTGCTCGCCACGCTGCTCGTGCTCGGCGCGGCGATCGGCATCCAGCGCCGCCTTGCGGAGTACCGATGAGGGCGCGGCTCGCAGTGGCAGTGGCCCTGCTGTCCGCGCTGGTACTCGCCGGATGCGGCGGCTCGGACACCCCGCCGCCCGGCGCCAACCCGGCCGAGCCCGCCCGCCCGGTGGGCGTTCAGGATCCCGCGGTGCTGCCCACGAGCAGCGCGGCCGCGGCCGGTGCGTGCAACCCTCGGGCCAGCTACCGCCCGACCGGCGCGCTGCCCGCGGCCGGACGGATGCCATCCGGCTCCGCGATGGCGCGCATCCAGCAGGCCGGCCGGCTCGTGGTCGGCGTCGACCAAAACAACTTCCGGTTCGGGTACCGCGACCCCAAGACCGGCAACCTGGTCGGCTTCGAGATCGACCTGGCCCGCGAGCTGGCCAAGGCGATCTTCGGCAGCCCGGACAAGGTGCTCTTCCGCGCCATCACGACGGCCGACCGGGAGAAGGCGATCCAGGAGGGGCGGGTCGACGTCGTCATCCGCAGCATGACGATGAACTGCGACAGGTGGGAGCGGATCAACTTCTCCACCGAGTACTTCTCCGCTGGGCAGGCCATCATGGTCACCCGCGACTCGCCGATCAAGGGGATCAAGGACCTCGCCGGCAAAAAGGTCTGCGCGGCCACCGGCAGCACCTCGATCCGCAACATCGCGGCCAAGGCGCCCGACGCAGTGCCCGTGTCGGCGCCCGACGCGCTCGACTGTCTCGTGCTGCTCCAGCAGCTCCAGGTGGATGCGGTCTCCACTGACGACGCGATCCTGGCCGGCTTCGCCGAGCAGGACAGAGGCACGAAGATCCTGCCGGACCGGTTCACCGAGGAGCCGTACGGCATGGCGGTGAAGAAGGAGTCCGTCGACCTGGTGCGGTTTGTCAACGGGGTGCTGGAGCGGATGCGCGCGGACGGCACCTGGACCCGCCTCTACAACGCGTGGCTCTCCTCGCTCGGCTCCACCCCGCAGCCGCCCGCGCCGCAATATCGGGACTGACCGTGTCGACGACGCCGCCGCCGATGAGCCGCGACGAGGTCGATCGGGCCATCGTCGGGCTCGTCGCGGTGTACGACCGGATCTCCGCCGCGATGTTCGTGATGGACGCGCACCCGGCCCTTGTGCTGCTGCGCGGCGGTGGCCTGCGGGGCCGTACCGCCGAGGTGGCGAAAGAGGTGCTGGCGGCGGTCGAGGTGCTCTGGTCCCAGTTCGCCGCGCTGGGCGCCCAGCTCGACCGGGCCAAGGCGGTGCGCGCCGAGCGCTCGCGGCCCGGCGAGAGCGAGCTGCGCGTGCTGACCTCGGTGCTGCGGCACCCGATCGTGGGACTGAGTGCCTCCGGCATGGTGCTCGACACCCTCGCCGCCGGTACGCCGGCCTCGTGGCAGACCGTGCCGGGGCTCGCCGACGACCTGGAGACCGTGGCCGCCGAGGTGGTGCACGCGCTCAGCGAGGTCGAGGCGGCCAGCGGCCGGATCGCCGCGCTGTACGCCCAGCCGAGCGCCACGCTGGCGAAGGCGAGCGCCGACGCGGCGAACCTGGGCGGTGACGCGCTCCGGGGGTCCGATGTGGACGGACTCGCGCGCAAGCTCGGCGACGCGCAGGCCGAGGCGCTCGGCGACCCGATCGGCGCGAGCGGCCCGCCACCCGCGCTGGTGTCCGAGATCGACGCGCTTGCCGGACGGATCGCCGGCTTGGCGGAGCTGCGCACCGCGTACCCGGAAAAGCTCCGGATCCTGACCATCGCGGTGGGTGAGGTCGCCGAGGCGGAGGCGGGGGCGCGCAAGGTCTGCGATCTTGCGCTGACCAAGATTGCCAATGCCGGCCTGCCGCCGGTGCCGGACGCGGTGGGTGGGCTGCGCGCGCACCTCGCCCAGCTCGGGCAGCTCCAGCGCGAGGGGCGTTGGCTGCGCCTGGCCGACGAGCTGTCCATCGTGGAACGTTCGGTGTCGCAGGCGATGGAGCAGGCGGCCCACCTGTACGAGGCGGCGGACGGGCTGCTCCAGCGCCGCACCGAGCTGCGTGGGCGGCTCGACGCGTACCGCGCGCGGGCCGGCCGGATGGGGCTCGTCGAGCACCAGGAGCTCGCCGCCAAGCATCGCGCCGCCCAGGACCTGCTCTACACGAGTCCGTGCGACCTGCCCGCGGCCACCCGCGCGGTGGTCGCCTATCAGCGTTACCTCAACCAGCTCACGGAAAGGGGCAACCCATGAGGTGTGTCCGGCCCGGCTGCTCCGGCACGTATGGCGCCGAGGGCTACTGCGACGAGTGCGGGCGTCGGGCGCCGGCCGGTGCGGTGCCGGCGCAGGCCACGCCAGCGTCCTCGGCGACGCCGGCGTCCACCGCGACACCGGTGAGCGTGGCCACGACGCCCGGCTCGGTGCCGACGATCAGCGGGCGGGGCTCGACCCGCGGCTCCGGCCGCAGCCGTGGCGCCTCGCGGGGCGGGCTGGGCGCCGGCCTCATCGAGCTGCCCCGCGTGCCGTTGCGCGACCCGGCCACCGCGGTCATGCGCGACCCCAAGGTCTCCGAGTCGCGCCGCTACTGCAGCAAGTGCGAGGAGCCGGTCGGCCGCGGTCGGGACGGCAAGCCCGGCCGGAGCGAGGGTTTCTGCCAAAACTGCGGTACGCCCTTCTCGTTCCTGCCCCGGCTGTCCCAGGGCGACCTGATCAACGACCGGTACGAGGTGCTCGGCGCGCTCGCGTACGGCGGCCTCGGCTGGATCTACCTGGCCCGCGACCGCAACGTCAGCGACTCGGTCAGCGACCGCTGGGTCGTCCTCAAAGGACTGATCAACACGGCTGACGCGGACGCGATGGCGGCGGCGGTGACCGAGCGGCGGTATCTGGTCGAGATCGACCACCCCAGCATCGTGAAGATCCACGACTTCGTGCAGCACCCGGACCCGAAGACCGGTGTGCCGGTGGGCTACATCGTCATGGAGTACGTGGGCGGCCAGTCACTGCGCGACATGCTGATGGCCCGCCGCGCCGAGGGCCAGCGGGTGCTGCCCCTCGCCGAGGTCCTCGCGTATGGCGCGGAGGTACTCCCCGCGCTCGGCTACCTGCACGGCCGTGACCTGCTGTACTGCGACTTCAAGCCGGACAACGTGATCCACGCCGAGGAGCAGTTGAAGCTCATCGACCTCGGTGCCGTACGCCGGGTCGACGACGATGTGAGCGCGGTCTACGGCACGCCCGGCTACCAGGCGCCCGAGGTGGCCGACGTGGGGCCCTCGGTGGCCGCCGACATCTACACGGTGGGGCGGTCGCTGGCGGTACTGAGCTTCGAGTTCCGCGGCTTCTCCACCACGTACGCGGGCAAGCTGCCGGACCGCGCCGGCGTGCCACTCCTCGCGCAGGAGGAGTCGTACTACCGGCTCCTGGTCCGCTCCACGCACCGCGACCCGGACCGGCGCTTCCAGACCGCCGCCGACATGAGCGACCAGCTGCTCGGCGTACTCCGCGAGGTGCTCTCGGCGAACGACGGCGTGCCGCGCCCGGTGGTGTCCCGGCAGTTCACGCCGGAGCGGCGGGCGTTCGGCACCGGGGCGGGCGAGGTGAGCGGCGAGGCGATACCGGTCGAGCTCCAGCCCGCCGGGGTGGCCGCCGCGCTGCCGCTGCCGCAGGTGGACGTGCTCGACCCGGGCGCCGGCTTCCTCGCCACGCTCAGCAGCACCGACCCGGCCGAGCTGGTACGGCAGCTGGAGTCGCCGCCGGTACGCAGCACCGAGGTCTCGCTCCGCCTGGTCCGCGCCCGGATCGAGGCGGGTGACCTCGCCGGCGCCGCGGCCGGGCTGGAGGAGCTGGCCGCCACGGACCCGTTCGACTGGCGGGTCGACTGGTACCGGGGCATCGCCGCGATGGCCGGCGACAGCGCGGGTGACGCGCGGGTCGCGTTCGACGCCGTTTACGGCGAGCTGCCCGGCGAGCCCGCCGCCCGCCTCGCGCTCGCCGCCTCGATGGAGTGCACCGGCGACAAGGAGGCGGCGCTCCGGCTGTACGACCGGGTGTGGCGGGTCGACCGGGGCTTCATCAGCGCCGCGTTCGGGATGGCCCGCATCCTGCTCGGCAGCGACGACCGCAGCGGCGCGCTGGCCGTGCTCGACCAGGTGCCGGACAGCTCCAGCCACCACGTGACCGCGCAGGTGGCAGCCGTGCGGGCCAGCCTGCACAAGGGTGGCCCGATCGCCCACGCCGACGACCTCCTGCGCGCCTCCGGGCGACTTGAGCGGCTGGGGCTCGACGTGGAGCGGCAGGCCCGGCTGACCGTGGAGATGCTGGAGGCCGTCCTCGCCTGGCTGACCGCCACCAACCTGCCGCCACACCGCCTGCCGGCCGGCGCGCGGGTGCTGGGCCACGACCTGTCCGAGCGCGGGCTGCGGTTCGGGCTGGAGCGGGCGTACCGCACGATGGCCCAGATCGCCCGCGACCCCGACACGAAGATCGCGCTCGTCGACCGGGCCAACGCCGTACGCCCTCGGACGCTCGTATGAGGGTCTGTCCGGAGCACGGCCCGCCGAGCGAGCCGGAGCACAGGTTCTGCGAGGTGTGCGGGCGCAACCTGGTCACCGGCGAGGCCGCGCCCGTCATGCCGGTACCGACAGTCTCGCTTTCCTCCCGCGCGGGCCTGGCCTGCACCGGCTGTGGCGATTCTGGCACCGAGCCCTACTGCGACAACTGCGGCCGGCGCCGCTCGGTCGGGCGGGACCATGCGGAGCTGGACCTGAGCGCGGTGGCGGCGGTCACCGACCGGGGCCGGCGCCGGCCACGCAACGAGGACGCGGTGGTGATCGGCCGGTACGACGGCGGCCTGGTGTCGGTGGTCTGCGACGGGGTGTCCACCTCGACCCGTTCCGACGCTGCCTCACTTAGCGCGGCCGAGGCCGGAGTCGCCGCGCTGCTCGACGCGCTCACCGCCGGCGCCGATCCCGCCGAGGCGACCGCGCTGGCCGCGCATGCCGCTGCGAAGGCTGCTCGGGCCGCCGCCGGTCCGGACGAGAGCGACACCCCGCCCAGCTGCACATACGTGTCGGGGGTCGTCACGCCCGACGCGGTGACCGTGGGCTGGATCGGCGACAGCCGGGCGTACTGGCTCGGCGCCGAGCCCGCCTGCCTCACCGTCGACGACTCGATCGCCGGGCAGCTCGCGGCCGGCCGTCCCGCACCGGCCACAGTGGACGCCGACCCCACGTCGCGGGCGCTGATCCGGTGGCTGGGCGCCGACTCCGACGACGCCGAGCCGCAGGTGGTCACGCTGCGGCCGAGCGGTGAGGGGCGGCTGCTGCTCTGCTCCGACGGCCTGCACCACTACCTGTCCGACCCCGCCGAGCTCACTGCCGCCGCCACCGGCAGCCCCATCGAGGTGGCCCGCCACCTGACCACCGTGGCCCTCGAAGGCGGCGGGCACGACAACATCGCCGTCGCCGTCCTCTCCTTCCCTGCCTTAGGAGGATCCGCCGCATGACCGCGCAGTTCACGGCCGAGGTCGACCAGAACGAGTACCTGCCCGAGGGCGGCCGCGTCGTCGACGCGATCGTCACGGTGACCGCGCAGGGCGGCGACCTGCGCGACGCCTCCACGGCGCTGACTGCCGCGCAGGTCATCCTGGTCGACACGTCGGGCTCGATGGCGATGCCCGGCACGAAGATCGCGGAAGCCAAGAAGGCGACCGCCGTCGCGATCGACACGCTCCGCGACGGCGTGGCCTTCGCCGTGGTGGCCGGTACCGCGGGCGCCCACATGATCTACCCGGGCGACACCCGCATGGTCCCGGCCAACCCGCAGACCCGCGCCGAGGCCAAGGCCGCCGTCTCCCGCCTGCGAGCCGACGGGGGTACCGCCATCGGCCGCTGGCTCGACCTCGCCAACTACCTCTTCGCCGGTCAGCAGGCCGAGGTGAAGCACGCGATCCTGCTGACCGACGGGCAGAACCAGCACGAGACGCCGGCCGAGCTCCAGCGGGTGCTGGACGCGTGCGAGGGGAAGTTCATCTGCGACAGCCGTGGCGTCGGTACCGACTGGGTGGCGACCGAGCTGCGTAAGGTCGCCTCGACCCTGCTCGGCACGGCCGACGGCCTGGAGGACCCGTCCGAGCTGCCCGCCGCGTTCCGCTCGATGACCGAGGCGGCGATGGGCAAGTCGGTCGCGGACGTCTCGCTGCGCGTGTGGACCCCGGCCGGCTCGAAGATCCGCTTCGTCAAGCAGGTGTTCCCGCAGGTCGAAGAGCTCACCGGCCGCAAGGTCGAGGTCAGCGCCCGGATCGGCGACTACCCGACCGGCGCGTGGGGCGCGGAGAGCCGCGACTACCACATCTCGGTGGAGGTCGAGCCGGACACGATCGGCGAGGAGGTGCTCGCCGCCCGGTTCAGCCTGGTCAGCGGCGGCTCGGTGCTGACCGAGAAGCTTGTGCTCGCCCGCTGGACCGACGACACCGCGCTCTCCACGAAGATCAACCCGCAGGTCGCCCACTACACCGGCCAGGCCGAGCTGGCCTCGGTCATCCAGGAGGGGCTCAAGGCCCGCGACGAGGGTGACGCGGAGACGGCGACGGCCAAGCTGGGGCGCGCGGTCCAGCTCGCCAACGAGTCCGGCCACGAGGGTACGGCCAAGCTGCTGGCCCGCGTCGTGGACGTGGTGGACGCGCCGACCGGCACCGTGCGCCTGAAGAAGCAGGTCGCTGGCGTCGACGCCGAGCTGACCAACGTACGCAGCACCAAGACGGTCCGCGTGAAGAAGAAGCAGCCGGAGGAGGGCTGATGGCAACCTGCCCCAAGGGCCACGAATCGGCGACGCTCGACTACTGCGAGGTCTGCGGAGCCAGGATGGGCGCCGCACCCACGCCGGCCTCCTCGCCGGCACCCACCCCTACACCTACCGCTGCTGCCACCTCGTCACCGCCGCCGTCCGGTGAAGTCTGCCCGGTGTGTGGGACGCCCAAGACCGGCCGCTTCTGCGAGGAGGACGGGTACGACTTTCTGCTCGCCCCGCCGGTCTCCGCGATGTCCACTCCCGCCCCCAGGTTTCTCCGGCCCCGGTTTCGCCGCCGCCGCCGGCCACTCCTTCCGCTTCCGCCGCGGTCTCGTGGGAGGTCGTGGTGCGCGCGGACGCGGCGTACTTCGAGGTGGTCAAGGCGATGGGCGGCGAGGACGCCGGCTCGCTGGCCATGCCCCGCTTCGTGGCCGAACGCCGGTTCGCGCTGACCGGCCAGCAGATGGTCATCGGCCGGCGAAGCCGCTCCCGCGGCGTCAACCCGGACATCGACCTGGTCGGCCCGCCCGAGGACCCGGGCGTCTCGCACGTGCACGCGCTGCTGGTCCCGCAGGAGGGCGGCTGGGCGGTGGTAGACATGGAGTCGGCGAACGGCACGTACCTGAACGACCCGAACTCCGAGCCCCTCGAACCCAACGTGCCGGTCGCCCTTAAGGACGGCGACGTCGTATACCTGGGCGCCTGGACCGCCCTGACAATCCAACCCGCCTGACCGCAGCCGCCTTTGGGAGGCGGCGGCGGGCTTGCGGGGCCTTAGTACGCACGAAGACGCGCGACGTTGTCCTTCGGGACCACGGTCCCGGGTGCGACGTCGTAGTCGAGCAGCCGCAGCACCTCCGCCGCCTCCTCTGGGGCATCCCGGACTGCCGCTCTCAGCTGGAGGCGCCGCCACTGCTCACGGCCCTCCTTCACCGCACTCTCCCAGCCGTCGACCGGGTCGACGCAGAACTCGACCACCAACGCGTGTAATACGTCTTCGAGGCAGGGTCGGAAACGGTGGCCGCCGAGCGGAAAATGGAACTCTTGTAAGCGGGGCGGCTTCCCCTTCCGCCATCGCTGCCGCGCCTTGCCCTTTTCCGCCGCGATCAATGCGTACGCGAATTCGTCTCGATGGGCGTGCACCTGTAAGTGGGCGACCGGCACCGAGTTGGTGGCGTCGCGTAGGTACTCATAGCGGAACAGGGGAACCCTGTCACCCTTCGGCAAAACGTGCATCCACGATTCTTCGACGGCCAGGAACCTACCGCTGGAGTCGAAGCAGCAGTTGAACTTGGGGAGCAGATCCAGCAGATGCCTGCCATCGACACTCAGCGGCAGCGTGCCGAAGCTGTCTCCATCGAGGACTCCGACGGTGATGCGCGAATCACTGGGATTTTCGCGCACAAGCGGCGTCAAATCCTTGCTTGTCTTGATGATCCGGTGCAGCCGTAGGTTGATTTCCGCGGCAAACGCGGCAGCCGTATCGGTGAGGGGCGGGTGAGCGGTGACCTCGGGGCTAGTCATCGCCGAGCAGGTAGTCGATGCTCCGGATGAGCTCGTAAACACCGCGCTGCTCGGGCAGGAGCTCAAACTCCCGACCGAGATCGTACAGCCGCTCCTTCGACATGCCGACCTGGTTGAGCAGCCGGTCACGCCACTCCCGCAGCTCCTCAGACGTTTTAACGATCGCGGTGGACATGTTAGATCCTCTCGCTGGCGGTGACGCTGTAACGCCAATGCTAGAGGTACCCCCTTTGGTGCTGTCGCTTTAAGCACCGACTAAGCCACGGAGACGTGGTATAGCTGCCTCAGTGTTTCGTCAGGCGACCCGGACCACACCGCCCGGACGGGTACGGAGCTGTCAAGTCAGGGACAGAACGCCCCGGCCCATCGAGGTGGGCCAGGGCGGTCAATCGCTAGCAGCAGCTTGCCGTCGGGTGTTCGTCGCGGCGGTCGGTGCGGCAGTGTTCGAACTGGCGGCGGGTCATCAATGGTTGGTCCGGGTGGAGGCGGCGGTGGCGGTCGACGTAGTGGTCGTACTCGGCCTCGCCGCTCAGCTCCCGGAAGTACCAGCGGACCGCCGCCAGCGCGCGTCTCATGTCCGGTCACCCGCCGCGGCCAGCTCGCGCTTCTCCTCTGCCGTCGGGAAGAGGCCGGCGGGGGCGACGATCTGCGACTTCACGTACGGCGCCTCGGTCGTGGGCAGCGGCTCGCGGGCGCGGATCGCCTTGTAGCAGACCCAGGCCGCGTTGGCGATGACGATGATGACCAGGATCGCGAAGAACGCGGCCAGCACACCGTCCACCGTGGAGTTGGTGACCACCGCGCGCATGTCGTCGAGGTTCTTGGCGGGTGCGAGTACCTCGCCGCGGTCCAGCGCATCGGCGAAGCGCTCCCGCTGGGCGAAGAAGCCGATCGCCGGGTTGTCCGAGAAGACCTTCTGCCAGCTTGCGGTCAGCGTCACGGTGGCGTCCCAGACCAGCGGTACGCCGGTGACCCACGCCCACTTCAGCCGCCCGCTCTTGACCAGGATCGTGGTCGCCACCGCCAGGGCGACGGCTGCCAGCAGCTGGTTGGCGATGCCGAAGAGTGGGAAGAGCTGATTGATACCGCCGAGCGGGTTTGTCACGCCGGTGTAGAGGAAGTAGCCCCACGCGAGGACCACGACGGCGCTGGTGGCCCAGAGACCCGGCTTCCAGCTGACCCGGCCGATCGGCTTCCAGATGTTGCCGAGCGTGTCCTGGAGCATGAACCGGCCGACCCGCGTGCCGGCGTCCACCGTGGTCAGGATGAACAGGGCCTCGAACATGATGGCGAAGTGGTACCAGAACGCCTTCAGGCTCGCCCCGCCGATCACGCTGGAGAAGATCTCCGACATGCCGATGGCCAGTGTGGGTGCGCCACCGGTACGGGCGACGAGCGTCTGCTCCTCGACCTCGGCGGCCGCGGCGCTGAGATCTTGCGGTGAGATCGTGAAGCCCAGGTTGGCCACCGCCGCGGAGGCGCTCTCCACTGTGGAGCCGAGCACGCCGGCCGGCGCGTTCATCGCGTAGTAGAGGCCGGGCTCGAGGATGCAGGCGGCGATCAGCGCCATCACGGCGACGAACGACTCCATCAGCATCGCGCCGTACCCGACGAGCCGCACCTGCGATTCCTTCTGGATCATCTTCGGCGTGGTACCGGAGGAGATCAGCGAATGGAACCCGGAGAGTGCGCCGCACGCGATCGTGATGAAGACGAACGGGAACAGTGCTCCGGAGAAGACCGGGCCGTTGCCCTCCCTGGCGAAGTCCGTGATCGCCTCGGTCTGTAGCGCCGGCGCGGCGATGATCACGCCGACCGCGAGCAGGCCGATCACGCCGACCTTCATGAACGTGGACAGGTAGTCGCGCGGCGCGAGCAGCATCCAGACCGGGAGCACCGAGGCGAAGAAGCCGTACACGATGAGGCAGATCGTGAGCGCCTCCGGGCTGAGCGTGAACGTGTCGGCGAGGCTCGACTCCTGTACCCAGCCGCCCGCGACGATCGCGAGCAGCAGCAGGCCGACGCCGATCGCGGTGGTCTCGATGACCCGGCCCGGGCGGAGTACGCGCAGGTAGAAGCCCATGAGAAGGGCGATCGGGATGGTCATCGCGATGGAGAACGTGCCCCACGGCGACCTGGCCAGCGCGTTGACCACGACAAGCGCGAGCACGGCCAGCAGGATGATCATGATGGAGAAGACCGCGATCAGCGCGGCGATGCCGCCAACGGTGCCGATCTCGTCGCGGGCCATCTGGCCGAGGCTCTTGCCGTTGCGCCGCATCGAGAAGAACAGGATCACCATGTCCTGTACGGCGCCGGCGAAGATGACGCCGAAGATGATCCACATGGTGCCCGGCAGGTAGCCCATCTGCGCGGCGAGCACCGGGCCGACAAGCGGGCCCGCGCCGGCGATCGCGGCAAAGTGGTGCCCGACCAGGATGCGGCGGTCGGTCGGCTGGTAGTCGATGCCGTTGTCCAGGCGCTCCGCCGGGGTGGCGCGAGTGTCGTCGACCTTGAGCACCTTGCGGGCGATGAAGCGGGCGTAGAAGCGGTACGCGATCGCGTACGAGGCGAGCGCCGCCACCACGAGCCAGATGGCGTTGATCTCCTCGCCGCGGGAGAGCGCGAGCACCCCCCACGCGATCGCGCCGGCGACCGCGACAGCCGTCCAGATGGCGATCGACCGGGGGTTCAGCCGGCCACGCCCGGCGGGGGCCGTGGTCGTGGGTGGGGGTGTGGGCGGGCTCGCCGGGGTTGTGGTCGTCACGGGGGCCTCCAAGAGCTAGCGACGCAGCAGCAGGTAGGCAACGAACATGAGCAAAACACTCACAGGCACCCAAGCCATCTGGTACCAGTAGAAAAACGGCACGCCGGCGAGCGTGGGTCCACTGGCGTAGAACGGCACCCATAGCAAGGCGACGAACGGGGCGGCCAGGCAGCCGACCGCGAGTACCCGTGCGGTGTTCGACGTCACATGGCAGAGTTGCGCAACCAAGGCATTCGGTTTACCCGATGTTTCAGGGAGATGTCGTGCTCGCCACCGTGGCCGCGTTCCTCGCCGTCGTCGGCGGGACTTCGCTGGTGGCGGTGGGTGCGCGCTGGTTCCACCGGGACGACTCCCTGCCCACGCTGGAGGGCTGGGCGCTTGCCGGCCGGCGGTTCGGCGCGCCCACGACCTGGCTGCTGCTCGGCGGCACGATCTACACGGCGTACACGTTCGCGGCCGTACCCGGTCTCGTGTACGGCGCCGGCGCGCTCGGCTTCTTCGCGCTCCCGTACACGGTGATCGTCTATCCGCTCGCCTTCGTGCTGCTCCCGCGCCTGTGGAAGGCCGCCCGCGACAACGGCTACATCACGGTGGCCGACTACGTGAAGGGGCGGTACGACTCGCCGCCGCTCGCGCTCGCGGTCGCGCTGACCGGGATCCTCGCCACGATGCCGTACATCGCGCTCCAGCTCCTCGGCATCCGGGCGGTGCTCACCGCCGGCGGCCTGTACCCCCGCGGGCTCGCTGGCGACCTCGCGATGATCGCGGTGTTCGGCGTGCTGGCGCTGGCCACGTACCGGCACGGGCTGCGCGCGCCCGCGGTCATCTCGATCGTCAAGGGCGCGGCGATCTTCGGGGCCACGCTGGCGGTGGTCGCGGTGGTGCTCGACGAGCTGGGCGGCCCGGGCCGGATGTTCGAGACGGCCGCGACCCAGCACACCGCGCTCGCGCTGGAGCCCGAGCTCTTCCCGGCCTTCGCCACGCTCGCGCTCGGCTCGGCGATGGCCCTGCTGATGTACCCGCACGTGCTGACCGCCGCGTTCGCCGCCTCGGGCCCGGACACCCTGCGCAAGGTGACCGTTGCCCTGCCGGCGTGGACGGCGGTGCTCGGCCTCTTCGGCGTGCTCGGGATCGCCGCGCTCGCCGCCGGAGTGGAGGCACCACCGGGCAACGCCGAGTCGGCGGTACCCCTGCTGGTGGATCAGCTGATGCCGGCGGCGCTGACCGGCGTGCTCTTCGGCGCGTTCGTGGTGGGCGCGCTGGTACCGGCGGCGGTGATGTCGATCGCGGCGGCCACAGCATTCGTCCGGAACATCTACGTCGAGTACTTCCACCCGACCGCCACACCCAAGCACCAGACCCGCATCGCCCAGGCTGTCTCGCTGACCGCGAAGGTGGGCGCGGTGGCCTTCGTACTCGGGCTGCGTAACCAGGCCGCGATCAATCTACAGCTGCTCGGCGGGGTGTGGATCCTGCAGACGTTCCCGGCGGTGGCGATCGGCCTCTTCACGACCTGGCTGCACAAGTGGGCGCTGCTCGCCGGCTGGGCCGTGGGCATGGTCGCCGGCACGCTGCTCGTGGTCTGGGGTGGCTTTTCGTCGGTGGTCTGGGTGGGGTTCGGCGGCGCGCGGGTGCCGATGTACGCGGCCGTGGTCGCCTTCGCGCTCAACCTTGTCGTCGCGGTCGTCCTCACGCCGTTCTTCTCCAGGTCGCGGGAGGCGGTGCGGGCCACATGACATCCCCGTTGATCCGCGCCCAGCAGGCCGCCGCCGAACCCGACGAAGCGCTGGCCACGCTCTTCCAGACGCAGTACGCGGGAATGCTCCGCCTCGCCGTCCTGCTCGGCGCGGACGACGCGGAGGACATCGTGGCTGAGGCGTTCTACCAGCTCTACCGGCGCTGGAAGAAGCTGCGCGGCGCGGACGCGGCGGTACCGTACCTGCGGTCCGTGGTCTGCAACCTCACCCGGATGCGGCTGCGACACCTACAGGTGGTCCGCAAGCACTCCACCCCAGAGACGGCCCAGCCGCCAGGCATCTCGGCCGAGGCGGAGGCGCTGCTCCACGACGACCAGCGGGCGCTGGTGGCGGCGCTCAAGGAACTGCCCGCCCGGCAGCGGGAAGCACTCGTCCTGCGACACTGGCTGGGCCTGCGCGAGGCGGAAATCGCCGAGGCGATGGGCATCTCCGCCGGCGCGGTGAAGTCACACACCTCGCGCGGGATGGCCGCCCTCACGCGGGTGCTGGAGGAACGCCGATGACCAGGAGCACAGAGGAGCGGCTGCGGGAGACGCTGGACGCGCTCGCCGCAGGTATCGAGGCGGCGCCACCCGCGTACAAGAAGGCGCGCGCGGAATGGCGGCGGCGGGAGCGCCGGCGCCGGCTCGTGCTGGCGGTGCTGATCGCGATCGTCTTCGCGCTGGCCGACCTGATCGGCCTGTGGGCACTCAACCAGACCCGCGACCACGACCCGATCATCTTCGACGACCGCTCCCGCATCCACCAGACCGACCCAGCGACAGGCGTCATCCCGCCGTAATCCGAAATAGACCAGACCTACAGATCCATCCAGGACGGTTGGGTCGGCTCATTGAGGGCCGGTCGGGTTTGGGGAAATCTGTTGCTGCCATAGCGGCCATAACTTTTCCCGAATGGTTTGCGGCGCCGAGTCTGCGCACTCCCGACGGAAACTCTGGATCTAGTCGACTTTCTGCCGTCAGGACGACAGTAAGTCGACTAGATCTCGCGGGCTTGGCCACAGCGGCACCTTTGGCATGGCGCTTGGCTGGTTTGTCCGCATGTCGCAGGCTTCAAATCGTTGATCGAGGGGTTGGGTTGTGGAACCGCGGCCCCACCCTTCGCGGTCCACAATCCAAACCTTGGACCGGCACGGCCGGCGGTGAGGCCAGCACGCACGATCGTGGCCGGCACGGTCGAAAACGGTGGGCGTGGCCTTGATCGCCGCGTGCTCTGGCCGTCCGTGGCGATTCATTGCCCCTGGAGGGGTAATTATTCGCCACGATCGCAGCATGGCAGGACGCTACTCGCGTCGATCAAGGAAATCCGCGCCATACGCCATGATCGGCGTCTTTGCGCGAAGGTTTGCCGCCGTTAACGCGGGGTCTGGGGCCTTCGGCCCTCGACTGGCCCCCGCGACAATGATCGTGGTACTCAAGCGAAATAGCACGATCTGTCAGGTGCATCCGGCTGTAGCGCTGATTAAGGGAAGACGGACCCTGGGCGCGTGTTGCTGTCAGCGCGACGGGAAACGCAACCCAAAGGCCTTTCCGGGTCTGCCCGTGCCGCCAGGCCGTAGGTCGGCGGCGGGGTTGTGAATCGCGGAGGGTGAGGCTGCGGGAGCAGCGGTCCGGACCACCACGGACATCGCGGTAGCTCAAAATCTCTTTCTTGGGATCGCTCCTCCGGGCATGTCTCCCTGGTCGTCGACGTGCGACGGGCCCCAAGGAGACATGCCCTGAGGGCGGTCAGCCCTGGACCGTGGGGACGACGATCAGCTCGGCCACGTTCACGCGCGCGGGGGCGGCGGTGGCGTAGGCGATCGCGTCCGCGATGTCCTCCGGGGGCAGCGGCGGCACGGCCTGAAGCATCCCGGCGAGCACCTCGCGCTGGGTGCTGTCGAGCATCCCGGAGCCGAGCTCGGTGCCGACGAAGCCCGGCTGGATGTTCTTGACCCGTACGCCGCGCGGGCCGAAGTCTGCCCGCAGCCCCGGGTGAGGTGCGCGACTGCGGCCTTGGTGGCTGTGTAGACGGCGTAGTTCGGGAAGACCTGGTGGCCGCCGACCGAGCCGACAAGCACGAGGTCTGCCGCCTTGCCGTCTGCGGCGGTCGCGAGCAGGTCGTCGACGAACGCGCGGGCCGTGTAGAGCAGGCCGTTGAGGTTGGTACCGATCATCTGGTCCCACTCGATGGTCTGCGCCGACTCGAAGGGCGCGGCGAGCATGACGCCCGCGTTCGCCACGACCAGGTCGACCGGGCCCAGCGCGGAGCGGATCGTGGCCGCGGCCGCGTACACGGCGTCCTGGTCCGTGATGTCGACCGCGACCGGCACTGCGGCCGTCCCGATCTCGTCGGCCAGTCCCTTGAGACGGTCCTCGCGCCGCCCGAGGAGGGCGACCGACGCGCCGGCCGAGGCGAGGCGGCGGGCGGTGGCGGCGCCGATGCCGCTGGTGGCGCCGGTGACGACCGCGACGCGGCCGGAGAGTGTGTTGTTGTCAGTCATGCGTCCACCTTCGCGGTGCCGCCGGAAAGCATCCAGGATGGGCTTTTCCTGGGGATGTCGAGCCTGGTAGTGCGGGGACCAGGCAGGCCGCCGCCGGCCGGCCTAGGCTCGATGCGTGGACAGCAGCAACCAGCTCGGCGAGTTTCTGCGGGCGCGGCGCGAGCTGACCCGACCGGAAGACTTCGGCCTGCCGGACCCGGGCCGCCGGCGGGTGCCCGGTCTGCGCCGCGAAGAGGTGGCGCTGCTCGCCGGCATGAGCGCCGACTACTACATCCGGCTGGAGCAGGGCCGCGACAAGCACCCATCCGAGCAGGTGATCGAGGCGCTCGCCCGGGTCTTCACGCTGGACGACGAGGGCGTGGCGCACCTGCGCGCGCTGGCCAGTCCGGCGACCCGCCGCCGGCGCCGGCCCAGCCAGCCGGAGCGGATCAGCCCTCGGCTGGAGCGCCTGCTGGATGTCTGGACCGACACGCCGGCCCTGGTCGTGGGGCGCTACCTGGACGTGCTCGGCAACAACCGGCTCGCCGCCGCGCTCAACCGCTGCTCGGTCAAGGGGCAAAACCAGCTCCGGGTGATCTTCCTCGACCCAGAGACGCGGCAGATCTACGCCGACTGGGACAAGGTGGCGGCCGAGACGGTGGCCACGCTCCGTACGACGGCTGGCACCGACCTCGACGACCCGCGGCTGACCGAGCTTGTCGGCGAGCTGTCACTGAAGAGCGAAGACTTCCGCCGGCTGTGGGCGCGCCACGACGTGGGCGCCAAGACCGCCGGCACCAAGCGCTTCGTGCACCCGATGGTCGGGGAGCTGACGCTGGCGTTCGAGACGTTCGCGGTCAACGGACACCCGGGACAGTTCCTGATCGTCTACCACCCCGAGCCGGCCAGCCCCTCCGAGCGTGCGCTCAAGCTGCTGAGCAGTGCGACTGCCGAGGTCACTCTGCCAAGCCACGAATTGAGCGGTCGAGCAGCTCCACCGGGTGCATGATCAGCGGGCCGTCCCCGGCGTACCGGCGGATCTGTAGCAGGCACCCGGCGTTGCCGGTCGCGATCACGTCGGGGCGCGCGGACATCAGGTTTTCCGCCTTGCGCCGTCCGAGCTGCTCGGCCGTGCCGGCTTGGAGCAGGTTGTAGACGCCGGCTGAGCCGCAGCAGATCTTCTCCTCCGGTACGTCCACAAGCTCCACGCCGGGGATCGTGCGCAGTGCGTCGCGGGGCTCGCGGGTGATCCCCTGGGCGTTCGCGAGGTGGCAGGCGTCGTGGTACACCACGCGCAGCGGCAGCGGGTGCCGCTCGGCCACCGGCTCCAGCTCGGCGAGCACCTCGCTCACGTCCCGCACCCGCGCGGCCAAGGCGGCCGCCCGCTCGGCGTACCCGGGGTCGTCGTGCAGCAGCTCGCCGTACTCCTTGAGCACCGAACCGCAGCCCGCCACGTTGACCACGACCGTGTCGTACCCCTCGAACGCGTCGATCGTGCGCCGCGCGAAGGCCCGCGCCTCCTCGTCCCGCCCGGTGTGCAGGCTCAGCGCGCCGCAGCACCCCTGACCCTTCGGCACCGCGACGCGGCAGCCCTCGGCCGCGAGGACGCGCGCGGTCGCGTCGTTCACCGGCTTGAAGAAGACCCGCTGGGCGCAGCCGGTGAGCAGCGCCACGGTGCGGCGCGGCCTTGTCGGCGTCTTTTCTTGGGTACGGCTGACGAGGTCCCGAACGCGCACCGGTGGCAGCAGCCCTTCGAGCGCGCGTGCCCGGGCCGGCAGGCGGCCGAGCAGCCCTGAGCGGCGGGTCAGCCAGCGGAGGCCCAGCCGCTGGTAGAGCACCCCGGCCAGTGCGGCCGCGCGCAGCCTCCGGGGTACGGGAAGAGCGCGAACACCGCCGAGCGGAAGAACCTGTCGCGGGGCACCTCGCGGTCGAGCTGCGGGCGGGCCGACTCGATCAGCGCGTTGTACTTCACGCCCGAGGGCAGGCCGGCACGCAGGCCAGGCAGCCGAGGCAGGAGTCGAGGTGCTGGGTGACCGCCCCGGCGACCGGCGCATCGCCGCGAGTGGCGAGGTCCATGAGGTAGATGCGGCCGCGCGGCGACTCGGCCTCGTCGCCACTGATCACGTACGTGGGGCAGGTGGGCAGGCAGAAGCCACAGTGGACACACTCGTCGAGCAGCGCCCGGTCCAGGTCGAAAGCCACGCCTACCTCCTAGAACCACGGCCTGTAGCGCCCCGGGCCCAGCCGCCCATCCGGGTCGAACCGCTGCTTGACCGCCCGCATCAGCGGCACCGCCGCGTGTGGCTCACCCCACGCCTGTATGCCCGGAGGACTGCGCAGCACCGTCACCTGGGGGAACTCCGCGCGCAGCCCGTCAACGTCGGTCACCCCCAGCGTGTGTACGCCCACCGCCGCGCTGCTCGTCATGCTCGTCGCGTGCTTGGCGACGACGGCCAGTTGGCTGGGACGCGTGCCGCAGCGCACCACCAGGTCGCGGTCGCTCACCGCGGTCACCCGCCGCCAGGCCGCCTCGGCGTCCGCGACGGACAGTGTGGTACCGCCGGGCGTCGCGGTCGCCCGACGCTCCACACTGGACTCGACACCCTCGTACAAGGCGAGCAGCTCGCCGTCGCACCACTCCAGCGCGGCCGGCTCCAGCCGCGCCTCCAGCACCAGGCCCGTGTGGGTTACCGCCTCCGCCGCGTCGCAGAGGATCGAGACGGTACGGGAGGCGGGCGGCAGCGGGTGTGCCCGGAGCACGACCTCGGCGATCACCCCGAGCGTGCCGAACGAGCCGCAGAGCAGCTTGCCGAGGTCGTAGCCGGCGACGTTTTTGATCACGTGGCCGCCGGAGCGGGCGACCGTGCCGTCGGCGAGCACGACGGTGACGCCGATGAGCAGGTCGCGCGGCCCGCCGTACGCGTGTCGCAGCGGCCCCGAGTCAGCGGTGGCGACAAGCCCACCGATGGTGGCCTCTGTGCGGGCGGGGTCCAGACAGATCCGCTGGCCGGCGTCCGCCAGCTCCTGCTGAAGGGTGGTCAGGGGCGTGCCGGCCCGCACCGCGACAGTCATGTCCGCCGGGTTGTACGCGATCACGCCGGTGAGCCCGGTCGTCTCCAGCACATGGTCGGTCGGGTCGGGCGCACCGGCCCAGCCCTCGGCCGTACCCGCACCCATGACCAGCAGCGTGCCGTCCGTGTCGCGTACCGCGTCACGCAGCTCGGCGAGCGAGACCGGCCTCATAGCCGCTCGATGACGCCGGCCGCCTCCAGCGGGTGCGGCCGGTACGGCCCTGGCCGCTCGCCGCACAGCCGCGGGGTCGGGAAGACCTTGCCCGGGTTGCACAGCCCTTCCGGGTCGAACGCCGCGCGCAGCCGCCGCATCGTGTCCAGGTCGTCCGCCGAGAACATCCGCGGCATGGAGCACGCCTTGTCGGTACCGATGCCGTGCTCGCCGGAGAGCGAACCACCCAGCTCGACGCAGAGCTCCGCGATCGCTGTGGAGAGCGCCTCGGCCCGCTCGTGCTCGCCACGCTCCTCGCTGTAAAGCACGAGGGGGTGCAGGTTGCCGTCGCCGGCGTGGAAGACGTTGGCCACCTGGATGCCCGCCTCGTCGCCCATCTCGGCGATCCGGGTGAGCGCCTCGCCCAGCCGGGTACGCGGCACGACCCCGTCCTGCACGAAGTAGTTGGGGCTGAGCCGCCCCACCGCCGCGAACGCCGCCTTCCGCCCCTGCCAGATCTTCGCGCGGTGCTCGGCGTCCCGCGCGATCGTCACCCCGGTGGCCTTGGCGCAGAGCCGGGTGAGGTCGGCGAAGCGCGCCTCCACCTCGTCGGCCGGCCCGTCCAGCTCCACGATGAGCGCGGCCGCGGTGTCCGGGTCGAAGCCCGCGTCGACGGCCGCGTTGACCGCCTGGATCGCGAGGTTGTCCATCATCTCGATCGCCGCCGGCACGATCCCGGCGGCGATCACCGCGGTCACGGCGTCGCCGGCCTCCTTCGTCGAGTCGAAGTTGGCCACCAGCGTGCGCACGGTCGCCGGCGTGTGCAGCAGCCGCACGACAACACTTGTCACGATGCCGAGCGTGCCCTCGGTACCCACGAACGCGCCGAGCAGGTCGAATCCCGCCTGGTGCGGCGCGTCCCCGCCGAGCCGCGTGGCGGTGCCGTCCGGGAGGACCACGTCGACCGCGAGGATGTGGTTGACGGTGAAGCCGTACTTGAGGCAGTGCGCGCCGCCCGAGTTTTCCGCCACGTTGCCACCGATCGTGCAAACCTGCTGGCTGGACGGGTCGGGCGAGTAGTAGAGCCCGTACTTCGCGGCGGCGCGGCTGATGTCGAGGTTGGTGACCCCCGGCTCCACGGTCGCCCGCCGATCGACCGGGTCGACCTCCACGACGCGGCGGAGCCGCTGTAGCGAGATCACGACCCCGTCGGCGACGGGCAACGCTCCACCGGAGAGCCCGGTGCCCGCGCCCCTGGCGACGAAGGGCACGCGGTGCTTCGCACAGGCGGCGACGGCGGCCGCGACCTCGGCGGCATCGCGCGGCAGGGCAACGAGGGCCGGCACCACCCGGTAGCCGGTGAGGGCGTCACACTCGTACGTCCGCAGGTGCGCCGGGTCGGTGACGAGTCCATCCCGCCCGAGGCGGGCGGTGAGCTCGTCGCGCAGGTCGGTGAGAGACATCGCCTCCTCCTCCCGCCCCGACGCTAGCAGTCAGGCAGCGCGCCTGGCTATGCCAAGATCAGCGAAGGGCCGAATCGCCATGTGGCGAATGGGTGCATCTCTTTTGGCATTGATGAACATTGCCACTCGAAATGTCGTGATGGCGGCTTTCATCAATCAGTCACCGCTGCATACTGGCCACCGCGGGGCACGCTAGCACACTATGGATCCATGGGTGGGATTGGTGGCATCCGGTGCGAAGATATCCGCGCCGAAATGGAAGCGGAAACCTTGGTCAGGCGGATCGGTGGGCGGGAATTGCATTCCGGGATGCAATTGCAGGACAAGGCCGATCGTTCCTGTTCTCTGATGCAAGGCGCATGCTCGTCGCGGAACGACCATGAGTACGCGCGCTGACGACCCGGCGATCCGTGCCGAAGTGGCGGTGCGAACCACCAAGTGGATAGCGGCGTCGACTCTGGTGGTCTTCGTCAGCGCCGAGGCAAGTCTGAGAATGCTGCATGTCGATCTCATTCGAATGAGCATCGATGATCCTTCACTGGCTGCGGTGTGGCCGCCACTCGAACCTGGTGTGCCGCACGAGAAGGAGCGCCAGTACCTGTACGCCAATCTGATCTATCAGCATATCTGGCTGGGCTTGCGCATAAGCGACTACACCGAGGAGCAGATGCAGAACCACCTGCGCTACATCTTCACCAGCTCCCTGATGCGGGAGTACTGGCGCGCCGCCGCAAGGGCACGCACCTCGCTGGTCCCGGGTACGGCAGAGTACGCCTTCGCCGAGGCTGCGAATCGCATCTGCGGAGAGTACGAGGATCTTCTTGCCGCCGCGCGGTCAGCTGATCTCGGGCATGAACACGAAGCAGAGTCCAAGCGCTGGGAGCGCTTGGATGCGGATGTGCGACCGTGACGAATCCGTCTAGCTAGCGATCAGGGATGTCGCCCTTCGCGTGCAGCAGCGTATCCCGGCTGATGACGACGATGCGTTCGTAGCTCGCCCTGCCCGCGTCGGCGGGCAGGTGCCCCTCGAGCTCGGCAGTGGCGTCCGTGCCGATGATGGCGAACCGTCCGTCGCTCAGCTGGAAGATGTCAGGACACGTGCCGTTGTCGACGCTGCCACGCTCACGTGGGGTCGACCCCAAACGCCGTTCGATCTCGCCGAAGGGCGCGCCATGGTCAAGAGACACAAGCCGAGAGATTACCCAGGCCGGGTGTACGGGATCCTCCAGGGTGGACAGTAGTTTCCTCTCACAGTTGGAGGGGTAGGCCCACGTAGTTTTCGGCGAGGCTGGTGGCGGCGGGCTCCGACGTGGTCACGTACCGCAGCTGGGCCAGCTGTAGCTTCCGCGCGAATGCGTCGGCGTCCGGGGCCTGATGCAGCATGCTCGTCATCCACCAGGAGAAGTGCTCGGCCCGCCACACGCGGCGCAGGCACGTGTCGCTGTACGCGTCCAGCAGGTCCCTCCGGCCCTCGCGAAAGTACGCACCAAGCGCCTCCGCCAGCACCCACACGTCCGCGATCGCCAGGTTCATGCCCTTGGCGCCCGTGGGCGGCACGATGTGCGCGGCGTCGCCGGCCAGGAAAAGCTTGTCTTGGCGCATCGGCTCGGTGACCACGCTGCGCATTGTCGTGATGCCCTTCTCCAGGATCGGGCCGGTCGCCAGCGTGAAGCCGTCCGCGGACAGCCGGTGGCCCAGCTCGTCCCAGATGCGGGCGTCGGACCAGTCCTCGACGCGTTGGTCCGGCGCGACCTGGAGGTACAGGCGGGTGATCTCGGGCGTACGCATGCTGTGCAGCGCGAACCCCCGCTCGTGGTACGCATAGATCAGCTCGCTGTGTGACGGCGGCGCCATGGCCAGGACGCCCAGCCACGCGAACGGGTACTCGTGCTTGTGGACGGTCGCGTCCACGCGTGGCGCGCAGACGCCGTGCGAGCCGTCGCAGCCGGCGATGAAGTCGCACTCCAGGCGCTGCTCGGCGCCCTCGGCATCCGTGAAGGTGATGAGCGGCGTGGCGGGGTCGACCGTCACGCCGGACACCTCGAAGTGCAGCGGCTCGCCGGCCGCGACCCGGGCCGCGATGAGGTCCTTGACGACCTCCTGTTGCCCGTACACCGTGATGGTCTTGCCGGTCAGCTCGGTGAGCGCGACGCGGTGGTCGGCCCCGTCGAAACGCAGCGATATGCCGTGGTGTGGCATGCCCTCCCGGTCGAGGCGGTCGGCGACGCCGGCCTCTCGCAGCAGCTCGACGGTGGGGTGCTCGAGCACGCCGGCGCGCACCCGCCGCTCGACGTGCTCGCGACCGCGTAGCTCCAGCACCACCGAGTCGATGCCGCCTAGCCACAGCAGGTGGGCCAGCATCAGGCCGGCGGGTCCGGCGCCGACGATCGCAACCTGGGTACGCATGCCAGCATGCTGCCCCGTCGATGGCCTTCGCGCTAGGAGACCTCCGGCCCCCGCTTGCGAAGCTCGGCGACCGCGCCCATCGCGTCGCGCAGCTCGTCGAGCCAGGTGTTGGTGTGCTCGCCGACGAGCCGGACGCACCAGGCGAGCGCGTCCGAGCGGGAGCGGGCCACGCCCGCCTCGACTAGCGTGTCGAGCACCTGGCGCTCGGGCTGGCGGAGCCGGGTCATGACCGGCGCGGAGAAGTTGGTAAAGAGGGTGCTGGTGCCGCCGCACTCGGCGCCCCAGGCCACCTTGCGCTGGTAGCGGCGCTCCAGCTGCTGTGCGATCTTGATCCGCCGGTCGCGGGTGTCCTCGCGATGCTGGTTGATGCGGCCGGCCTCGGCGGCGGCCTTGTCCGCGTCGCTCGCGCCCTCGGCGAGCTGGGGCTCGGGCAGCCGCCCGACGATCACAATCTCGTCCCGGTCGATGACGATCTCGGGTGGCTCGGCGAACCACCCCTCCGGCACCGCACCCGTGACCCACGCCGCCGCGTCATCTGCCGGCGGCGGCTCCTGGCGGGATCCCGCCCACGTCCTATCGCGCATGATTACACAATTACACTGCAACGCGCCTTACACAAGGGCGGCCGGCAGCGGCTGTGTGTGGACCACCGAGAGGCGGGATACGGCCCGGGTGAGCACCACGTACAGGCGGTGGAGTCCGCGCGGCTCAGCCGCCACGATCTCCGCCGGCTCGGCGACCACCACGTGGTCGTACTCCAGACCCTTGACCAGGCTCGCCGGCACCACCGTGACCCGCGCCGCCTGGTCGTCGAGGCCCGCGGCCGCCACACCAGCCGCGACCAGCGCCGCGCGCAGCCGGTCGGCCGCCGCGTCGGCCGCGATCACCGCCACCGACCCCTCGTGCGCGAGCGCCGCCCGCACCTCACCCACCGTCGCGGCATCCAGGTCATCCGCCGCGCGAACGGTGAGCTCGCCGTCATGCCGCAAAGACCGCGCCTCTGGTACGTCCACCGCGAGCGCGGGCAGCAGCCGGTTGGCGAGGGCGACGACCGCCTCGGGTACCCGGAAGCCGATCGTCAGCGGTACCACCGGCGCGTCCGGCTTGCCGAGGTGACGCAGCGACTCACGCCAGTCCGTGGCGGCCCACGGTGCGGTGCCCTGCGCGAGGTCGCCGAGGAGGGTGATCGAGCCGTGCTCGCTGCGGCGGGCGATCGCGCGGCACTGCATGGCGGAAAGGTCCTGCGCCTCGTCGAGCACCACGTGGCCGAAGCCGGTGGGGCGCTCGATCAGCCCGGCCGCCTCGTCCAGCAGTACCGCGTCGGCCGCGCTCCACCGCGCCGCCTTGGGGGTACGCGCCGGCTTCGTCCACAGTAGAGCCGCCTGCTCGTCTGGCGTGAGCGCGTCGCCGGCCGCGCGGGCGAGCCTCTCGGGGTCGGCGAGGAGGCCGTACACAAGTCCTTCTGGCGTAGCGGCCGGCCACACCGCGTCCAGAAACTCCGTCACCGGCTTGACCCGCGCCATCCGCCGCAGCCACGCGTCGCCCGGCGAGTCGCCGCGGCGGGCCTCGCTCTGCCGCTGGAGGAGACCGACGACACGGGCGCGCACCCGCTCGCGGCCCGTCTCGTACGGCAGCCCTTCCCGGCGCGCCTCGTCGACGACACGGCGCAGTGGCTCCTCGGCGATGCGCCAGCGGTACGAGCCGTCGGAGACCACGATCGGCGCATCGGGCTTGCGGATGTTGCCCCACAGCGCGCGGTGCAGTACGCCGGCCATCCGCTCGTCGTGCTTGAGCGCGGCCACCTCGGGCAGATCGCTCGCGCGTACCGGCACGCGCGTGATCAGGTTCTCCAGCGTGGTCTGCGCCACCTCGACCTCGCCGAGCGCGGGCAGGACAGCGGAGATGTACGACAGGAACGCCCGGTTGGGTCCCACGATGAGCACGCCGTTGCGGCGCAGCCGCTCGCGGTGCAGGTACAGCAGGTAGGCGGCCCGGTGCAGCCCGACCGCGGTCTTGCCCGTGCCCGGCGCCCCCTGCACGCAGATCGAGTCGGCCAGGTCCGCGCGAACGAGTTCGTCCTGCTCCGGCTGGATGGTGGCGACGATGTCCCGCATCGGCCCCACACGTGGCCGCTCGATCTCCGCGGTCAGGATGCGGCTGGCGGTGCCGAGCTCCTCGCCCCGGTCGAGATGCTCGTCCTCGAAGCTGGTCAGGACACCACCGCTGTACCCGAAGCGGCGCCGCACGTGCACGTCCTGCGGGTCGCGGACGCTGGCCCGGTAGAAGGCCCGCGAGATCGGCGCCCGCCAGTCGAGCACCATCGGCTCGCCGGTCGCGTCCACGACGTGCCGCCGTCCGATGTGGTGGTCGCTCTCGGTGAAGTGCAGCCGCCCGAAGAAGAGCGGCGTGTCGGGGTTGTCGGCCAGCTCGGCCACCCGGCGGGAGAGCTCCCGCCCAAGCGTCTCGGCCGCGTACGAGTCGCCGGCAACCTGGTCGCCGGTCGCGAATAGGGACTCGGCCCGCTCCCGCATCCGCCGGAGCGCCACCCGGGAGGCGGCCAAATGTTGTTGTTCGGCAGTGAGCTCGGTGTCCAGATCCTGTGCGGGCACGGTCATCCTTCAGCAGTCGGATTTTGAGACCGCTCGCGTATCCAGGGGCGCTCGTTTGACCCCGGCGCGTAGGGACGCCCGATGCGGTGCATTCTCACCACGGCCGTCAAGCGAAGGTTCGACGCTACCCGCCTCCCACCAGCCATTCCACCCAATTAGACAGGCGACACGGTGGCGCTCGCGCTCGTGACTTAATAATATCCTTAACATGGGGAGGTGACCGCACGGAGTGGGAGATCCTGATGACCGATCAGGTGGAAGCTGAAGGAACGGCAGGGGGAGATTGGCGATGAGCGGCGTTAAGCGGTGGCGCGACACCGACCACCTGGCGCGCGCGGTGGAGACGGCGGGTGGCCAGGAGACGTTTGATGCCTCTGTCGGCGAGATGCTCGACGAGGCTCGCGGCTGGCGCCTCGCCGAGCTGCGCAAGCGGCGTGGCATGACCCAGGACCAGGTGGCCTCCCGCATGGGTGTGTCGGTCGCGCGTGTCTCCCAGATAGAAGCGGGTGCCGTCTCCACGCAGGACGTCCTCGGCCGCTACATCGCTGCCCTCGGCGGCACGCTGAAGCTGATCGCGGACTTCGGTGACGAGCAGCTCAAGGTCGCGTAGGGCGCTGCACGAAGTGGCGGAGCAGCAGGAGCAGCAGCGGATAACGATCACGGACCCGCAGGTGATGCGGGCCCTCGCGCACCCGGCGCGGCTGGCGATCATGGAAGAGCTGGGGACCGGTGGTGGGGGGTTGACCGCTACCGAGGCGGCGGAGGTGGCTGGCCTGTCGCCCAGCGCGACCAGCTACCACCTGCGTGCGCTGGCGCGGTACGGGCTTGTCGAGGAGGCGCCGAGCCGTGGGGACGCACGGGAGCGGGTCTGGCGCAGCACGGTCCACTCCTGGCAGGTGGACTCCGGGGCGTCAGACGACCCGGAGACGCAGGCGGCCGAGGGGGCGCTGGTCGACGCGTACCTCGCACGGGAGGTCGAGCGGATCCGCGACTGGCGTGCCCGGGCGGGGGACGAGCCGGCGGAGTGGTCGTCGGCCGCGCTGATGAGCGAGTCGGTGCTGCTGCTTAGCGCCGACGAGCTGAAGTCGTTCAACGACGAGGTGTTGCGGCTGATCGAGCCGTACAAGCGGCGGCACCGCATCGCCGCTCCACCGGAGGGGGCGCGGACCGTGGTCGTCACGTACAAGGCGGTGCCGCTCGACTGAACCCAAAGGCTTGCCCGAGCAGATGTGAAGCATTACTTTCGAAGTATGTCTTTCGCATCTGCGGACCCGTCGCGTTCAGCTGGGGGTTGGCGGGACGTCTACCTCGCGGCCGGCGCACGTGGGATCTCGACCTGCGGTGACTTCCTCGCCGCGACGGCCCTCGCGCTCGCTCTCCACTCGGCGGGCGCGGGCGGGCTGGCCGTCTCCGGGCTGATGCTGGCGGCGGTCCTGCCGCTCGTCGTTCTGGCGCCGCTCGCCGGGCGACTCGCCGACCGTGTGGACAGCCGCACCCTGCTGGTCGGGGCGGGTGCCGGCCAGGCGGCGATCTGTGTCGCGCTGGCGTACGCCGATGGCACCGCACTGATCATCGCGCTGGTGGCGCTGCTGGCCTGCGGGCTCGCGGTGACCCAGCCGACGATCGCCGCGCTGCTGCCGGAGATGGTGCGGCGGGACGACCTGCCCCGGGCCACGGCCGTCAACCAGACCGCCGGGTCGGTCGGCGCGCTGGTCGGGCCCGCGCTCGCCGGCCTGCTCGTCGGGGAGTTCGGCACGAGGATCCCGCTGCTCGTCGACGGTGCGAGCTATCTCGCCCTCATCGCGGCGGGACTTCTCGTGCGTACCAGAAGAAACGCTGGAACTGGCGCGAAGCCGGCAGCAGCCGGCGGTGCTCGCGACGCGTGGCGGCTGCGCCGGGATCCGATGGTGGTGGCGGTGATCGCGGCCGTCGCCGCGACGGTGGCCGGGGTTGGCGCGGTGAACGTCGTGGAGATCTTCTTCGTCCGGGAGACGCTGGGCGCCTCGACGACCGCGTTCGGGCTGGTCCAGGCTGCGTGGACGGCCGGCATGCTGGGCGGCGCCTGGCTGCTGGCCCGATCCGCCAAGCGGGCCGCCGACGACGGGGCGCTGGTCAACGGGCTGGTGCTGATGCTCGGGCTGTGCTGCCTGGCGGTGCTGGCCGGCGCGGCCGTGCCCGCTGTCGGGTGGCTCGTTCCGCTCTGGCTGGCCGGCGGCGTGCTCAACGGCGGCCTCAGTGTCTTCCTCGCGATGGTGATGGCTCGCCGGGTGCCGGCGGAGGCGCGCGGGCGGGCGTTCGCGGTGCTGGGGGCGGCGGTCCAGGGTGCCGGCATGCTCGGGTACCTGGCCGGCGGGCTGCTGCTGGGGAGCTTCGCGCCGCGCCCGCTGGTCGCCGCGTGCGGGCTCGCCGGCCTTGTCGTCGTCGCTCTGGTGGCGGTGCCGGTCGCGCGTGCGGTACGGAGGGAACGAAACGGGCAACGGGGGCAGAACGGGGAGCAGGCGCCGCGCCGGGACGATGCGGCGTGGACCACTTCTGCGACATCCGCCTGATTCCTGACGCCTACCGGCCGATACGGTGGGGATCATGAGGCGCCCACGAGTCGGCCACATCCAGTTCCTCAACTGCCTGCCGATCTACTGGGGCCTCATGCGGTCCGGTGCTCTCATCGACGTCGACCTGCATAAGGACTCGCCCGACCGGCTCAGCGCCGCGCTCGTCGCAGGTGATCTGGACATCGGGCCGATCTCGCTGGTCGAGTACCTGCGCAACGCCGACGACCTGCTGCTCCTGCCCGACCTCGCGGTCGGCAGCGACGGGCCGGTGCTCTCGGTCAACGTGGTCTCCACCCGCCCGCTGCCCGACCTCGACGGTGCCAAGGTGGCGCTCGGCTCGACCTCGCGCACGGGCGTGCTGCTCGCCCAGATGCTGCTCGCCGACCGGTACGGCGCCGAGCCTGAGTACTTCAGCTGCCCGCCCGACCTCACCCAGATGCTGCTGGAGGCGGACGCCGGCGTGCTGATCGGCGACGTGGCGCTGCGCGCGCTGTACGAGGCGCCCCGCCGCGGCCTTTCCGTCACCGACCTCGGCCAGGCGTGGCGGGAGTGGACCGGCCTGCCGATGGTCTTCGCGGTGTGGGCGGTGCGCCGCGACTTCGCCGCCGACCACCCGGGCGTGGTCAAGGAGGTACACGAGTCGTTCCTGCACTCGCGCGACCTCTGCCTCTCTGAGCTCGACGAGGTGGCGGCGAGCGCCGCGCGCTGGGAGCCCTTCGACGCGGCCACACTGGCCTCGTACTTCCGGGTGCTGGACTTTTCGCTCGGCGACCGCCAGGTCGGCGGGCTGCGCGAGTTCGCCCGGCGGGCGGCCGAGCGGGGCGACGTGCCGCCACTGCCCGCCGAAGGTCCGGCGTTCTTCAGCTCTTGAGCTGGCTGGCCACGTCCCGGCAGATCTTGGCGCCGTACTCGTAGCCGAGGCTGACCGGGTACCGGGTCATCACGCCCATCGTCCAGCCGTCGCCGATCGCGAGGCAGTTGACGTGCCACTCACCGAGCGCGTCGCGGGTCACCCAGCCGTTCTTGATCGCGATGCTCTTCTGGGTGCTCGCCGGGAACGCCTTCCGGATCCCGAAGTCACCGACCCCGCGCACCGCGCGCATCTCGCTGAGCAGCCACTTCGTCCACTTCGGACCGGCGGCGCGGCCGTCCGCGATGCAGACGCCCAGCCGGGCGGTGTCGCGGGGGAGAGCCGGGTGTTGCTCCACATGTTCTTGTACCCGCTGCTGTCGGTCAGCTTGCACGTCTTGATGAGCCGCCCGATCGAGGCGGAGCCACCGACCGCCTCCCAGAGCGACTGCGCCGCCTCGTTGTCGCTGTCCCGGATCATGATCGTGAGCTGCTGCATGCGGGCCGCGCTTGGCGTCTGTCCGCTCTCCGCGGCCCGGCGCAGGTAGTCCGCCCCGATCCACGACTTGATCAGTGAGGCGGTCGTATTGGTCTCGCTCATGTTGGACGAGCCGTAGATCTTGCCGGTGCGACGGTCGATCATCGCCCACGACCACCAGCCGCTGGCCTTGATCGTGACCTTGCCGGCGTGTACGGCCAGCGGCTTGAGCGTCGGCGACGGCGTGGGCGATGCCGACAGCGATGGAGTCGGCTCGGCCGAGGCGGGCCCTGACCCGGATGCCGATGGGGCCGGCGGGGTGGCGCTCTCCCATCGCGAGGCAGCCTCCGCGGCGAGCGGGGAGCCGGGCAGCGTACGCAGGCCGACACCGGCGAGCGCCACGCCCATCAGCGCCATCGCACCGAGCAGCCACCACATCCACCGGCCGCCTTGCCGCCTTGCCGTCATTTCGACTACCTCCGGACGAGCTGTTCGGTGATGGTGCGGCAGACGTTGGCGCCGTAGTCGAGACCGTGCTCGGCGGGGTAGCGGAGCATTATCGCGAGCACCCAGTCGTCGGCCACGGCCAGGCAGTTGACGTGCCAGTTGCCGTCGGCCCAGATCGACGTCCAGCCGTTTTTGATCGCGACGCCCTGCTGGACGATCTCGTCGGGGAGGCCGTCGATGATGCCCCACCGGCCGCCGGCCGACTTCTCGTGCTGGTCCTTCGTCGCGGTCGTGCCGCGGACGAGCGTCATCTCGTTGAGCACCCACGCCGTCCACTTCGGCCCGGCGGCGGTGCCGTTCTTGACGCACTCGCCCAGCCGCACCGCGTCGCGCGGGGACATCTGGGTGTAGCTCCACCAGCCCGACCGGCCGATGCTCGTCTCGGTCATCCCGCACATAGAGATCATTCGCTGGACGACCTCGTCGCCGCCGCCGGCCAGGTACAGCGACTGGGCCGCGTCGTTGTCGCTGTCGCGGATCGCCGCGCTCGCCTGCGCCAGTCGCTCGGTCGAGGGCTCGGGGGTGCGGCGGAGGTAGTCCGCGACGAGCCAAATTTTGATCATCGACTCGGTCGAGCTCGTCGCGGTCATGTTGTCCGAGCCGGCGATGGCCCCGGTCTGGCGGTCGAGCAGGGCCCAAGCGGCAAACCCGTCGACGGAGACCTCGACCGGGCCGGCGGCGAGCGTGGGCACGGGAGCCTCCGGCGACGCAGACGGCGAAGCGGACCGCGGCAGTGTCGCGGATGGGGACGGCACAGCGCCACCCGCGCCGGCGCCATTGGCGGCCGGCGTCGCGGGGTCGTCGCCCCGGCGCGCGAACACGGCGGGGGCGGCGAATAGGGCTACGGCGCCGATTAAGAGAGTGGCGACCGCGAGCACCATTGCGCGAAAACGCATGGGGGACTTTTCCATTTGGGTCAGTGCCGGGGAGTAACCGTGAGGAGTCTACGGCTCCAAACCTGGCGCGTCAGGGCCCGGAGCTGCGGATTCTCCCTGGCTGGCACTGTTTTCAGTGCTTATGGACCAATAGATTCCGGTATTGCCGAAGAGTCCGTGACGTGGCTCACTCCGCATTGGATACCTAAAGTAATTGTCCAGTTACTTTCCGCGTCACTGCCCTGGCCGTCGAGCCGGTTCACCATCGTGTACGACAACCGGTACGCGCGCAGCGTCATGTTCGCCGAGGAACTGGCCGACCTGAAGGATGTCCACCCGGAGCGGCTGCACGTGGTGCACGTGCTCTCCCGGGAGCCGCAGGAGGCGCGGCTGCTATCCGGCCGGATCGACGCGGCAAGGCTGGCCGAGCTGCTGTAGACGCTGGTGCCGGCGGAGCGGATCGACTACGACGCCTGAGGCTCGGCGCCCTTCTCGTCCGGCTTTTCGTCGTCTTCTGGCGGTGACGGACGCACCCGTCCGGTCGTTAGGCCGTATATGGCGAGTGCGGCACCCAGGGACGCGAGCGGCAGGGCCGGCATCGCATACCTCGACTCATACATGCCGATCGCCACCGTGAGGAGAGTCAGGCCGGTACCGGCGAAGAACAGGAGGACCACGTCGAGCTTGATCCGGCCGGGCGTGCTGGGGCCCTGCACGCGCCAGCGGAAGAACCGCAGGCCGGAGATGAGTGCCGCGAGCGCGAGCAGCAGGCTGATCGAGAGCGTGCTCGGGATGAGCCGCCCGTACAGGCCCCACTGATGCAGGGCCCCGGTCAACGCCGTCGGCTCTGGCCCGTTCTTCGGGTCGGCCGCCTCTCTCTGGAAGTCAGCGCGCGCCTGCGACGGATAGCAGCGGTTGGGAACGGTGAGCGTGTCGCGGAACCCGTCCGGTGGCGTCCAGCGCAGCCGCAGGCAGTCGTTGTCAGGCCCGAGCCGGAAGCCGGGGATGAAGTGCGCGAGGCTTTCCTTGCCCACCGAACGCAGGTAGTCGCCGGGCTGCTGGCGGATCACCGACAACGAGAAGCTGGTGTAGAGCTTTTCGCCCTCCGGCGTGTACGCCATGTAGCGGCGCTTCGGCGGGGCCGTCCAGAAGTACGCGTCGGCTCGGTCGAAATGCCTGGTCGGGCAGAGCGCCTGCTGCTCGTAGGTGAGCTCGATCCGGGAGCAGTCGGCGATCATCGCGGCTCGCCCGTAGAGGGCGATGCCGGTCTGCGAGCCGTAGACGCTCTGCCGGTCGCCGATCCAGTTCATCACCAGCAGGTACGGGATCGCGAACGCGACCGAGTACGCGACGAGCGAGCGCCAGCCCACCCAGCGCACGAGCAGCACGATCCCGACCAGGATCACCACGGGCAGCGCGGTCGGTTTGGTGTACCACGCGGCGGCCAGGAGCAGCCCGGCCGACCCGGTCGCCCACCAGCGCGGCTTCCTGTCCCACAGCACGATGATGACGGCCAGGGCGATAAAGACCGTGAGGATCTGGTCGGGCAGCAGGTAGTGCTCGACGGTGAGGTAGAGGGAGTCGAAGAGCACCGGGACGATCGCCAGGCAGCCCAGCCAGCGGGGTGCGCCGCGGTGCAGCAGGAAGGCGTACATCGCGGTGGCGAGCACGAGCCCGGCCAGGTGCTGAAGAAAGATCAGCGACATGAACGTGTGGGTGGGCTCAAGGATCTTCAGCGCCACCACGTAGCCGAGGGCCCGGGTCGAGCTGGGGGCGAGCGCCTTCTCGGACATCTGGACGTATACGCCGCTGTCGCCGAAATACCAGAACGCTGGCTTGTACGAGAGCATGAACAGGGCACGAAGTACGCCGCCGAGCAGGATGAGCGCGAGAAACGCGCTATGGCGGCGAAGGAACTGGCCTAGCAGCTCCAGCCGCCGTCGGCGGGGTTTGTCAGCGTCTACCGTCTGCGCCTCCACGTCAGGACTGAGGGTGGCGGTCACGGATCGCCTCACTTCCATGGCGGTCAGCCGCCAGACTAGGAGCCCTTTGCTCGCACTTGAGGCGATTTGGGCAAGCCCGTGTTGGCACGCCTTACAGACAGGACAATGACCAGCAATGCGGCGCCCTTCACAGAACGCGGCGCCAGCATATCGAGGTGCTCACCTTCCCGTAGTCTCGGCTTCGTGAACGCGAGCGCCGAGATCGATGACATCTTGCAGCGTGGAGCCGGCGGCGGGCGGATCACGCCCGAAGAGGCACTCCTGCTCTACACCGATGCGCCGTTCCACGCGTTGGGCGAGGCGGCGGACGCGGTGCGCCGGCGGCGGTACCCCGACGGCATCGTGACCTATCTGATCGACCGCAACATCAACTACACGAATGTCTGCGTGACGGCGTGCAAGTTCTGCGCCTTCTACCGCGCGCCCAAGCACGCCGAGGGCTGGACGCACCCGATGGAGGAGATCCTGCGGCGGTGCGGCGAGGCGGTCGAGCTCGGCGCCACGCAGGTCATGCTCCAGGGCGGCCATCACCCCGAGTACGGGGTGGAGTACTACGAGGAGCTGTTCTCCGGAGTCAAGCGGGCGTACCCGCAGCTCGCCATCCACTCGATCGGCCCCAGCGAGATCCTGCACATGGCCAAGGTCTCCGGGGTCTCCATCGAGGACGCGATCGTGCGGATAAAGGCCGCCGGCCTCGACTCGATCGCTGGCGCCGGCGCGGAGATGCTCCCGGACCGCCCGCGCAAGGCGATCGCGCCGCTGAAGGAGTCGGGCGCCCGTTGGCTGGAGGTCATGGAGGCCGCGCACCGCCTCGGTGTCCAGTCGACGGCGACGATGATGCTGGGCACCGGCGAGACAAACGCCGAGCGGATCGAGCATCTGGCGATGATCCGGGACGTGCAGGACCGCACCGGCGGATTCCGGGCGTTCATCCCGTGGACGTACCAGCCAGAGAACAACCACCTCAAAGGGCGCACGCAGGCCACGACGGTGGAGTACCTGCGGCTGATCGCGGTCGCGCGAATCTTCTTCCACAACGTGGCGCACCTTCAGGCCTCGTGGCTCACGACCGGCAAGGAGGCTGGGCAGCTATCGCTGCACATGGGGGTCGACGACCTCGGCTCGATCATGCTCGAGGAAAACGTGATCTCGTCGGCCGGCGCCCGCCACCGCTCCAACCTGCACGACCTGATCTGGATGATCCGGTCGGCGGGGCGGATTCCCGCCCAGCGCGACACCCTGTACCGCCATCTGGCCGTCCACCGCACGCCGGACGACGATCCACGCGACGACCGCGTGGTCTCACACTTCTCCTCCATCGCCCTGCCGGGCGGCGGCGCCGGTACGCGGATCGAGCTACCGCTGGTGGACAGCAAATAGTCAGCCGAACGGACGGATCTTCCACGCCCCGAGTGCCATTCCCACGGGATAAATCGCCGTCAAGGTGGATGAATTGGTGCTCAGGTTACGTTTGCATCACCCTCCGATAACAAACGAGGGCTCGCGCGAGATCGCGACCGGCCGTTAGTTTCCTCGCGTCCCCCGATGCCGTCCCGGTGGCCCCCGGACGGCATCCATTTGGGCGTCTCGACCGTGCGCCGGTCGTATACATAGAGCAGGTCCGCCGCGGGCGGGGTGGGAGACCGCCCCGCCCGCGGCGTTTTCGGTACCGGATGATGGGTCGGTGACCCGCGCAGACCTGGACAAGCAGCCGCACGAGATCGCCGCGATGTTCGACGGTGTGGCCCGGCGGTACGACCTGACCAACACGGTGCTCTCCTTCGGCCGTGACCGGGGCTGGCGGAGGGCGACCCGCGAGGCGCTCGACCTGGCGCCCGGGCAGCGGGTGCTCGATGTCGGCGCCGGCACCGGGACCTCCACGCAGGAGCTCGCCGCCTCTGGGGCGTACGCGGTGGGCCTGGACCTGTCGATCGGCATGCTTCAGGCCGGGCGCCGGGCGCGGCCGGGCGTGCCCCTGCTCGCCGGCGACGCGCTGCGGCTGCCGTTCCCGGACGCCGCCTTCGACGCGGTCACCATCTCCTTCGCGCTGCGCAACGTGGTCGAGCCGGCCGCCGCGCTGCGCGAGCTGGCCCGGGTCACCCGGCCCGGCGGGCGGCTTGTCGTGTGTGAGTTCAGCCACCCGACGGTGGTGCCGTTCCGGCAGGTTTACATGTCTTATCTGATGCGTTCGCTGCCCGTCGTGGCCCGCCGGGTCTCCAGCAACCCAGAGGCGTATGTCTATCTCGCCGAGTCGATCCGGGCGTGGCCGGACCAATCCGGGCTCTCGACGCTGATTGGCGAGTCGGGCTGGCAGGACGTGGCCTGGCGCAATCTGACCGGCGGAATCGTCGCGTTGCATCGCGCGACGCGCGATTAGAAAGCCCATAAATGGGGCATACCCCCGCTACTGTACGGGCGTGGCGGGGGACAGTGACGCGATTGAGGACATGCTCTCGCAAATGCGGCAATTGGCTGAGGGGCATCCAGAGGCCGCGGAGCGCCTCGCGGCCGATCTGACGGCGGCCTTGGGGCGTGCCGGAATGATCTTCGACGGCGAGTAGGTACGGGAGCGCGTGGCGGCCACGGCGGCCGATGAGACCGGCGCGGAGGGTATCGATGCCGGCGTACCCCTCGATCTCTCGGCCGAGCAGGGAAATTAGGGTTGCCTAACCAGTCGGCCCCCCGTGGACGGTTCTAGACTCCACACGGAAACGCTTGTGAAGCATTTCACGAGCGCCCCGGACGGAGGTGGAACCGTGACCGACGAAGCCGACGTGATTGTCGTGGGCGCCGGTCCGGGTGGTTCCACAACGGCTTACCACCTGGCCCAACACGGCTTGCGCGTGCTGCTGCTGGAAAAGACCGAGTTCCCTCGGGAGAAGGTCTGCGGCGACGGGTTGACCCCCCGTGCCGTCAAGCAGATCGTCAAGCTCGGCATCGACACCAGTCCCGAAGCGGGCTGGTTGCGCAACAAGGGCCTGCGGGTCATCGGCGGGGGCGTGCGCCTGGAGCTGGACTGGCCGGAGCTGGCCAGCTTCCCCGACTACGGCCTTGTCCGGACCCGGCTCGACTTCGACGACATGCTCGCCAAGCAGGCGGTCAAGGCCGGTGCGGTGCTGCACACCAAGGCCAACGTGACCGCCCCGGTGCTCGACGGCACCGGCCGCGCGGTGGGCGTGGTCGCCGAGATCGACGGCGAGGCGAAGGAGTTCCGCGCGCCGCTGACGATCGCCGCGGACGGCGTCTCTGGCCGCTTCCCACTCGCCATGGGCCTGGCCAAGCGCGAGGACCGGCCGATCGGTGTCGCGGTGCGGCGCTACTACCGCTCCCCGCTGCGGCACGAGGATGACTACCTCGAGTCCTGGCTGGAGCTGCGCAGCCGGGAGGCGGGCGACAATCTCCTGCCCGGCTACGGCTGGATCTTCGGGATGGGCGACGGCCGGGTCAACGTGGGCTTGGGCGTGCTCAACTCGTCGGCCGCGTTCGGCAAGACCAACTACCGGCGACTGCTGACCGACTGGCTCGGCAGCACCCCGCCGGACTGGGGCATGACCGACGAGGCCAACGCCGACGGCCCGATCCTCGGTGCCGCGCTGCCGATGGGCTTCAACCGGGTACCGCACTACACCCGGGGCGTGCTCCTCGTCGGCGACTCCGGCGGCATGGTCAACCCCTTCAACGGCGAAGGGATCGCGTACGCGATGGAGTCGGGCGAGCTCGCCGCGGAGGTCGCGGTGCAGGCGCTGGCCCGGCCGGCCGGACCGGCCCGGGAGCGTGCGCTCGCGGCGTATCCGGCCGAGCTCAAGGCGCGGTACGGCGGCTACTACCGGCTCGGCAACATCTTCGTGAAGCTGATCGGCAACCCTCAGATCATGAAGATCGCCACCCGGCACGGCATGCCGCATCCGACGTTGATGCGCTTCGTGCTCAAACTCTTGGCAAACCTGACCGATCCGCGCGGTGGAGACGCGATGGACCGGGTCATCAACGCCATGACCAGGGTGGCCCCCGCGGTGTGACCCCACACGCGGGTGAATAGTGTGAATCGATCGAAGTAGACGCAGGCCGGGAAGGACGAGCAGGGGAAAGAGGATGTCGCTCTCGTCGTACGTACCCATCATCGGGGTCTTCGCCCTCGCAGCGGCGTTCGCGGTCTTCTCCGTCGCGATCGCGCCGCTCATCGGCCCCCGCCGGTTCAACAAGGCCAAGCTCGCCGCCTACGAGTGCGGCATCGAGCCCTCGCCGGAGCCGGTCGGTGGCGGGCGGATTCCGATCAAGTTCTATCTGACCGCGATGCTCTTCATCGTGTTCGACATCGAGATCATCTTCCTGTTCCCGTGGGCCGTGTCCTTCGACGCGCTTGGCATGTTCGGGTTCGTGGAGATGCTGCTCTTCATTGGGACGGTCTTCATCGCGTACGCCTATGTTTGGCGGCGCGGGGGGCTGGACTGGGACTGAGGTCAACGCGCCATGGGAATCGAAGAGAAGCTGCCGAGCGGCATCCTGCTGACCAGCGTCGAAAAGCTGGTCAACTGGACCCGCAAGACCTCGACGTGGGGCGCCACCTTCGGGCTGGCGTGCTGCGCGATCGAGATGATGGCCGCCGGCGCCCCCCACTATGACCTGGGCCGCTGGGGCATGGAGGTCTTCCGTGCCTCGCCCCGCCAGGCCGACCTGATGATCGTCGCGGGCCGGGTGAGCCAGAAGATGGCTCCGGTGCTCCGCCAGATCTACGACCAGATGGCCGAGCCCCGCTGGGTGCTGTCGATGGGCGTCTGCGCGAGCAGCGGCGGAATGTTCAACAACTACGCGATCGTGCAGGGAGTCGACCACGTCGTGCCGGTCGACATGTACCTGCCGGGCTGCCCGCCGCGGCCGGAGATGCTGATCGACGCGATCCTCAAGCTGCGCGAGAAGATCATGCACGAGCCGCTCGGTGCCAACGGCCGCAAGATGCTCGAGGCCCGCAAGGCCCGTGGCGAGGTGCCGGTCGTGGCGCCGGGCTCGATGCCTTCGTCGTACCGCTCGGACAAGGCCAAGCGGGCCGAGTGGACGCAGGCCGTGCGCGAGGGACGCGAGGAGCAGCTCCGCATCGAGAAGTGGATGCAGGAGCAGAGGCACCTTCAGGGTGGAGGCCGCTGGTGACTAGAAACGGCGTCGAGCCGAACAAGCCGAGCGAGGAGCCGGGCGGCGGCGTGCCCGTTCAGGCGCCGCCGGTCGGTGCCACCGCCGGCGCGCCCGCCGAGTACCCGACGGCCAGCCCCGCCGGGCGTGGCATGTTCGGCATCCACGGCTCCGGCGACACCTCCGGCTTCGGCGGCCTTGTGCGCCGCCGCGTGCAGCCGGCCGGCACCCCCCAGCCGTACGGGAGCTACTTCGACGAGGTGTACGACGCGCTGACCGTGGCGTACCCGGGTATCGAGGACGCGATCGAGAAGGTCGTGGTCGACCGCGGCGAGCTGACCCTGCACATCAAGCCGGAGCAGATCGCCGAGGTCTGCCAGGTGATGCGCGACAGCGAGGGGCTCCGCTTCGAGCTCTGCTCCTCGGTGTCCGCTGTGGACTACCTGGGCGCCGACGACCGCCGCCTGCACGTGGTCTACCTGCTCACCTCGATGACCTACCGGCGCCGGGTGCGGCTGGAGGTGGCGGTCAGTGCGGAGCACCCGCGAGTGCCGAGCGTCACCCAGATCTACCCGACGGCCGACTGGCAGGAGCGGGAGACGTACGACTTCTTCGGCGTCATCTTCGAAGGCCACCCCAACCTCACCCGGATCCTGATGCCGGACGACTGGGAGGGCTTCCCGCAGCGTAAGGACTACCCGCTCGGCGGGGTGCCCGTGGAGTACAAGGGCGCCGAGATACCGCCGCCGGACAAGCGGAGGAGCTACCAATGACCACCACGCCTGGGTACGCGACCGAGCGCGAGACCACCGAGGGCAAGGTCTTCAACGTCACCGGCGGCGACTGGGACACCGTCGTCGGCGGTACCGACCCGATCCAGGACGAGCGGATCGTGGTCAACATGGGTCCGCAGCACCCGTCGACGCACGGTGTGCTCCGGCTGATCCTGGAGCTTGAGGGCGAGACCGTCCGCGAGGCCCGGGTGGTCGTCGGGTACCTGCACACCGGCATCGAGAAGAACCTCGAATTCCGCAACTGGGTGCAGGGTTCGACGTTCGTGACCCGGATGGACTACCTGTCGCCGATCTTCAACGAGACGGCGTACGCGCTGGCGGTGGAGAAGCTCCTCGGTATCGAGGACCAGATCACCGAGCGGGCCAACACGATCCGGGTGCTCATGATGGAGCTCAACCGGATCTCCTCGCACCTGGTCTGGCTCGCCACCACGGGCATGGAGCTCGGCGCGATCTCGATGATGCTCTACGGCTTCCGCGAGCGGGAGTACATCCTCGAGATCTTCGAGATGGTCAGCGGCCTGCGGATGAACATGGCGTACGTCCGGCCGGGCGGCGTCGCGCAGGATGTGCCGGACGAGGCGATCGTCAAGATCCGCGAGTTCCTGACGATGATGCCGAAGAAGCTCAAGGAGTACGAGGCGCTCCTGTCCGGCCAGCCGATCTGGCACCAGCGCACCAAGGACGTCGCCGTGCTCGACGTCACCGGCTGCCTGGCGCTTGGCGTGACCGGCCCGGTGCTCCGCTCCGCGGGCCTGCCGTGGGACCTGCGCAAGACAATGCCCTACTGCGGCTACGAGACGTACGAGTTCGACGTGCCGACCACGCCAACGGGTGACGTGTGGGGCCGCTACCTGGTCCGCATGGCCGAGATGCGCGAGTCGCTGAAGATCGTCGAGCAGGCGCTCGACCGGCTCAGGCCCGGCCCGATCATGGTGGCCGACAAGAAGATCGCCTGGCCGGCGCAGCTCGCCATCGGCGTCGACGGCATGGGCAACTCGCTGGAGCACGTCGCCAAGATCATGGGTCAGTCCATGGAGTCGCTGATCCACCACTTCAAGCTGGTGACCGAGGGCTTCCGGGTCCCGCCCGGCCAGGTGTACGTGGGCATCGAGTCGCCCCGCGGCGAGCTCGGCGTGCACGCGGTCTCCGACGGTGGTACCCGCCCCTACCGCGTGCACTACCGCGAGCCCAGCTTCATCAACCTCCAAGCGATCCCGGCCATGGCCGAGGGCGGCCTGATCGCCGACGTGATCGCCGGAGGCGCTTCTCTCGACCCTGTGATGGGTGGGTGTGACCGCTAGTGGGATTCAGTGACGCCACGCGCGAAAAGGCGCTGGAGATCATCGCGCGTTACCCGGCCGACCGGTCGCGGTCCGCGCTGCTGCCGCTGCTGCACCTCGTGCAGTCGGAGGAGGGCAACGTGTCCCCGGCCGGCGTGGAGTTCTGCGCCGAGATGCTGGGCATCACGAAGGCCCAGGTCGGCGCGGTGGCCACGTTCTACACGATGTACAAGCGCCGCCCGACCGGTGACTGGCTGGTCAGCGTCTGCACCAACACGATGTGCAACGTGCTCGGCGGTCAGGAGATCTACGACCGGCTGAGCGAGTACCTCGGCGTCGGGCACGACGAGACCACCGCCGACGGCAGCATCACCTTCGAGCACGCCGAGTGCCTGGCCGCGTGCGACTACGGCCCGGTGATGACGGTCAACTACGAGTTCTTCGACAAGGTCGACCCGGACACGGCCGTGCACGTCGTCGACCAGCTCCGCGCCGGGCAGCGGCCGCAGCCCACGCGCGGCGCCCGGCTCTGCACGCTCAAGGAGCTGTCGGTCCAGCTCGCCGGGTTTGCCGAGCCGCGCGAGGAGGCGATGGCAGACGGCCCCGCCGGCGCCCCCACGCTTCGCGGGGTCCGGCTCGCCCAGGAGCACGGCATCAGCGTCCCCGGCTTCGACCCGGAGACGCCCATCAAGTCCTCCCGGGGCGACGGCGCACCGGCGGCCCAGGCGGCCGGCGTTGCGGCGAACAAGCCGGCGAGCGACCTGAAGCCCGCCGGCGACACGGCGAAGCCGCAGGACCGGGCGCTCAAGGAGGCAAAATGACCACCCCTCGGCGGGAGACGCTGGAGAAGCTGACCCCGGTCCTCACCAAGCGCTGGCTCTCGCCTGAGGCCTGGCGGATCGACGTCTACGAGCAGCTCGACGGGTACGCGGCGCTGCGTAAGGCGATCGCCGCCCACCCCGACGACCTGATCCAGCTCATCAAGGACTCCGGCCTCCGCGGTCGCGGCGGCGCCGGCTTCCCGACCGGGCTGAAGTGGGGCTTCATCCCGCAGAACGACGGGAAGCCGCACTACCTCGTGGTCAACGCCGACGAGGGCGAGCCGGGGACCTGCAAGGACCTCCCGCTGATGACGCACGACCCGCACTCGCTGATCGAGGGCGTGATCATCGCGTCGTACGCGATCCGGGCCAACCGCGCGTTCATCTACATCCGCGGTGAGGCGGTGCACGCGGCCCGCCGGCTGCGCAACGCGGTTCAGGAGGCGTACGCCAAGGGGTACCTCGGTACCAACATCCTTGGCTCCGGCCACGACCTGGACGTCGTCGTCCACAGTGGTGCGGGCGCGTACATCTGCGGCGAGGAAACCGCGCTGCTGGACTCGCTGGAGGGCTTCCGCGGCCAGCCTCGGCTGCGCCCGCCGTTCCCGGCGACGCACGGCCTCTACGCCAGCCCCACGGTGGTCAACAACGTCGGCACGATCGCGAGCGTGCCGTACATCGTGCTCGGCGGCCCCGACTGGTGGAAGAGCATGGGCACGGAGAAGTCGTCCGGCCCGATGATCTACTCGCTCTCCGGCCGGATCGCCAACCCGGGCCAGTACGAGTGTGGGCTGGGCGTCACGCTGCGCGAGCTGATCGAGCTGGCCGGCGGCATGCTGCCCGGGCACAACCTGCGCTTCTGGACGCCGGGTGGCTCGTCCACGCCGCTGCTGACCGCGGACCACATCGACGTGCCGCTCGACTTCGAAGGCGTGGCGGCGGCCGGCTCGATCCTCGGCACCACGGCCACGCAGATCTTCTCTGACCAGGACTGCCCGGTGTACGCGACGTACAAGTGGCTGGAGTTCTACCACCACGAGTCGTGCGGCAAGTGCACTCCGTGCCGCGAGGGCAACTACTGGATGGTGGGCATCTACCGCCGGATCCTCTCCGGCGCCGGCACCCACCAGGACCTGGACACCCTGCTGGACACCTGCGACAACATCCTCGGCCGCTCGTTCTGCGGCCTCGGTGACGGCGCGACCAGCCCGGTGACCTCCTCGGTGCAGTACTTCAAGCAGGACTACCTGGACTACATCGAGGGCCGGAAAGCGCCGAGGCTCTCGGCGAAGCAGCTGGTGGGAGCGCACTAGATATGACCGACGTGGCCAAGAAGGCGGACACGGTAACGCTCACCATCGACGGCGTCGAGGTGACCGCGCCCAAGGGTGCGCTGCTCATCCGGGTCGCCGAGCAGATGGGTATCGAGATCCCGCGGTTCTGCGACCACCCGCTGCTCGCGCCCGCGGGCGCCTGCCGGCAGTGCCTGGTCGAGGTCGAGGGGCAGCGTAAGCCGGTCGCCTCCTGTACCCAGACCGTCGCCGACGGGATGGTGGTCAAGACGCAGCTCAGCTCCCCGGTCGCCAAGAAGGCACAGGCCGGGATCATGGAGCTGCTCCTGATCAACCACCCGCTCGACTGCCCGATGTGCGACAAGGGCGGCGAGTGCCCGCTGCAAAACCAGGCGATGTCGACCGGCCGCTCGGAGTCCCGCTTCCACGAGCACAAGCGCGAGTACCAGAAGCCGATCAACATCTCCAGCCAGGTGCTCCTCGACCGCGAGCGGTGCGTGCTGTGCCAGCGCTGCACCCGCTTCTCGGAGGAGATCGCCGGCGACAAGTTCATCGACCTGATGGACCGCTCGTCCGGTGAGCAGATCAACGTCTACCGGGACGACTTCTTCGGTGGCGAGGGCACGGGCGACGGCGCGGTCGGCGACGGCGAGGGCGACACCCCGTTCAACTCCTACTTCTCCGGCAACACCGTGCAGATCTGCCCGGTGGGCGCGCTCACCGGCGCCCAGTACCGCTTCCGGGCCCGCCCGTTCGACCTGGTCTCCACGCCGAGCGTCTGCGAGCACTGCTCGGCCGGCTGCGCCCAGCGCACCGACCACCGCCGCGGCAAGGTCATGCGGCGGCTGGCCGGCGACGACCCGCAGGTGAACGAGGAGTGGAACTGCGACAAGGGGCGCTGGGGCTTCCAGTACGCCACCGCGTTCGACCGCATCACCAACCCGATGGTCCGCGACGCGAAGACCGGCGAGCTGCGTGAGGCGCCGTGGTCGGAGGCGCTCGCGGTCGCGGCGGAAGGGCTGCGCAAGGCCCGGGACGGCGCGCACGGCATCGGCGTGCTGACCGGTGGCCGGCTGACGGTCGAGGACGCGTACGCGTACGCGAAGTTCGCCCGGGTTGCCCTCCGTAGCAACGACATCGACTTCCGGGCCCGCCCGATCTCCACCGAGGAGACGGCCTTCCTGGCCTCCACGGTGGTCGGCGGCACCGACGTGACCTACGCCGACGTGGACAAGGCGCCGGTGGTCGTCATCGTCGGGCTGGAGCCGGAGGAGGAGTGCCCGATCCTCTTCCTGCGGCTGCGCAAGGCGTACCAGAAGAGCCGCACCCGCGTGCTGGCGCTCGCCCCGTTCGCGACCCGCGGCTTCGAGAAGCTCGGCGCCTCGGTCGCGCTCGTCGCGCCGGGCGAGGAGGCTCAGGCGCTGGCCGAGGACGAGTCGATCGAGAAGGCGCTGCGGGTCGAGGGCGCGATCCTCATCATCGGCGAGCGGCTCGCGACCGTCCCAGGTGGACTGTCCGCGGCCGCCGCGCTCGCCGACCGTACCGGCGCCAAGCTGGCCTGGGTGCCGCGGCGCGCGGGCGACCGGGGCGCGGTCGACGCGGGCTGCCTGCCCAACCTGCTGCCCGGTGGGCGGTCGGTGACCGACGCGGCGGCCCGCGCGGAGCTGGCCGGCGCCTGGGAGCTGGAGGCCGGGGTCATCCCCAGCCAGGTCGGCAAGGACACCAACGCGATCCTGGCGGCCGCCGCCGGGAGCCGGATGGGCGCGCTTGTCGTGGCCGGCGTCGACCCGGCCGACATGGCCGACCCGAGGCTGGCGGAGCAGGCCCTCGACACGGTGCCGTTCCTGGTCAGCCTGGAGGTGCGGCGCAGCGCGGTCAGCCGCCGTGCCGACGTGGTCTTCCCGGTCGCGCCGGTGGTCGAAAAGGCCGGCAGCTTCGTCGACTGGGAGGGGCGCCTGCGCACGTTCGAGGCGGTGCTCTCCACCCCCGCGATGAACGACGCGCGCGTGCTCGACGCGCTCGCCGCCCAGCTCGGCGTGACGCTCAACACCGGCCAGGTCAACCTGATCCGCCGCGAGCTCGGCTCGCTGCCGGCGACCCGGTCGGCGCGGGTGGACGCCCCGGTGACCGCGCCGCAGCCGCAGCCCACGCTCGGCGCGGGCGAGGCGGTGCTGGCGACCTGGCACCACCTGATCGACCTGGGCAGCCTGACCGACGGCGACGAGTACCTCGGCGGTACCTCCCGCCCGCCGGTCGTGCGGCTGGCCAAGGGCGCGGCTGAGGCGCTCGGCGTCGTCGACGGTGACCCGGTCACGGTGGGCACCGACCGTGGCGCGATCACGCTGGCGGCGGCGATCACCGACATGCCGGACGGCGTCGTCTGGCTGCCGACGAACTCACCCGGTTCGACCGTCCGGCGGGCGCTCGGCGTCACGTCCGGTGCGGTGGTACGGCTTTCGAAGGGGACACACTAATGTTTGTCGCCCAGGATCCGACACTCCAGGATTTCGGCCACGACCCGTGGTGGCTGATCCTCATCAAGGTTGTCGCCGTCTTCGCCTTCGGCATGCTCTGCACGGTGCTCGGCGTGTGGTTCGAGCGGCGAGTGGTGGCGCGCATGGCGGTGCGGCCGGGCCTCAACCAGGCCGGGCCCCTCGGTCTGCTCCAGACGCTCGCCGACGGCCTCAAGGGCGCGTTCAAGGAAGACATCATGCCGCGTACCGCGGACAAGGTGGTCTTCTTCTTCGCGCCCACGGTCGCGGTGATCTGCGCGATGACCTCCCTCTCGGTCATCCCGTTCGGGCCGATGGTGAGCATCTTCGGCCACCACACGCCGTTGCAGGTGACCGACGTACCGGTGGCGGTCCTGCTGATCCTCGCCTGCTCCGGCATGGCGGTGTACGGCATCGTGCTCGGCGGCTGGGCCTCCGGCTCGACGTACCCGCTGCTCGGCGGTCTGCGGTCGAGCGCCCAGATGATCTCGTACGAGGTCTCGATGGGCCTATCGGTGGTCGCGGTCTTCATGCTCGCCGGCACGATGTCGACGAGCCAGATCGTGGCGTCGCAGGCCAGCGGCCGGGATTTCCACATCCTCGGGGCCACCATCAGCGCCCCGGGCTGGTACGCGATCCTGCTCGCGCCGAGCTTCATCATCTTCTTCATCGCGATCGTCGGTGAGACGAACCGAGCGCCGTTCGACCTCCCCGAGGCCGAGTCGGAGCTTGTCGCCGGCTACATGACGGAGTACTCGTCGCTGAAGTTCCTGCTCTTCATGCTCTCCGAGTACGTCGCGATGGTGGCGATGTCGGCGGCGACGGCGACGCTCTTCCTCGGCGGCTGGCGAGCGCCGGCGCCGATCACCACGTTCTGGGCCGGGGCCAACTCCGGCTGGTGGCCCTTGCTGTGGTTCTTCATCAAGGTCGTGCTGCTGGTCTTCGTCTTCGTGTGGCTGCGGGCGACGCTGCCCCGGCTCCGGTACGACCAGTTCATGCGGCTCGGCTGGCGGGTGCTGCTGCCGATCAACCTGGTCTGGATCCTGTCGCTGGCCGCCCTCAAGGTGTCCCAGGACCCGGAGACGGGCGACGGCAAGTACGTGATCCTCGGCGGGTTCCTGGTCGGCATCGTTCTGCTCGCGCTGCTCTGGCCGAGCGGCAAGCGGGCGCCGGACAAGTCACTCGAGGATCAGATCAAGTCCCGTCCAGCGGGGAGCTTCCCGATCCCGCCGATGGACCTCCAGGTACCGCCGAGCCCTCGCGCCCGCCGCGCGGTGGCCGAGCGCGAGCCAGCGAACGTCGGCGCGGGCTCCGGCGGAGACCTTGTGGATAAGGAGAGTTAGATGAGCGCCATTGGAGCGTTCAAGGGGTTCGGGGTCACCTTCGCGCACATGTTCCGCAAGACGGTGACCACGGCGTACCCGTTCGAGACGCCGGTTTCCGCCCCGCGCTACCACGGGCGGCACATCCTCAACCGGCACCCGGACGGCCTGGAGAAGTGCATCGGCTGCGAGCTGTGCGCCTGGGCGTGTCCCGCCGACGCGATCTACGTCGAGGGCGGCGACAACACCGAGGAGCAGCGGTACTCGCCGGGCGAGCGGTACGCGAGCGTGTACCAGATCAACTACGCCCGCTGCATCTTCTGTGGACTGTGCATCGAGGCCTGCCCGACCCGTTCGCTGACCATGAGCAACGAGTACGAGCTGGCCCGGGACAGCCGCAAGGATCTGATCTTCACGAAGGAGCAGTTGCTCGCGCCGCTGCTGCCGGGCATGGATCAGCCACCGCACCCGATGTACCTCGGCGACACCGAGAAGGACTACTACATCGGGGCCCTGACCAACCCGGGCACCTCGGCGGGTGCCGAGCGGGCGCCATGGTCGGAGCAGCGCACTTCGGACGGCTCGGGCACCGCGGGGGGTGAAGCGTGACCAGCATCGCGGCGGCCGGCGCCATGTCCAGCGGCGAGGCCGTCACCTTCTGGATCCTTGCGGTGTTCGCCCTGTTCGGCGCGCTGGGCATGGTCCTGTCCCGCAACGCGATCCACTCCGCGCTGTGGCTGGTGCTGACAATGCTCTGCCTCGGTGTGTTCTACGTGCTGCAGTCGGCGCCGTTCATCGGCTTGGCGCAGATCATCGTGTACACCGGCGCGATCATGATGCTCTTCCTCTTCGTGCTGATGCTTGTCGGCCGGGACGCGTCCGACTCGCTGATAGAGACGTTGCGCGGCCAGCGGCTCGCGGCGGTCGCGCTCGGCATCGGCTTCGCCGCGCTGGTGGGCACCGGCCTCTACCGGGCGCTGCGGGAGACTCCGGCGGCCGGCCTCGACCAGGCGAACGCGGGCGGAAACGTGCAGGGCATCGCGGCGCTGCTGTTCACCAAGTACGTCTTCGCGTTCGAGGTCACATCCGCGCTGCTGATCACGGCGGCGTTGGGCGCGATGGTCCTGGCGCATATCGAGCGGCGCCGCGGCGAAAAGCGCACCCAGCCGGAGATGATGCGGGCGCGCTTCGCCCCGGGCAACTACCCGGCCCGAAGCCCGGACCTGGCGTGTACGCCACGTCCGACTCGGTCGCCACCCCTGGCCGCCTGCCGGATGGCACGCTGACCGAGCGGAGCATCTCCCAGATCCTGCCCGCCCGCGAGCTGACTCCCGCCGAGTCGGCGCCGAAGGGTACCGAGAAATGAATGCAACCAACCCCGAGTGGTACCTGATCCTCGCCGCGGTGCTTTTCACCATCGGCGCGGTCGGGGTGCTGATCCGGCGCAACGCGATCGTGCTGTTCATGTGCATCGAGCTGATGCTCAACGCGGCCAACCTCGCGCTGGTGACCTTCAGCCGGATCAACGGCAACCTCGACGGCCAGATCATGGCGTTCTTCGTCATGGTGGTGGCCGCGGCCGAGGTCGTGGTCGGGCTCGCGATCATCATGTCGATCTTCCGGACCCGGCGGTCGGCAAGCGTCGACGAAGCCAACCTGTTGAAGTACTGAGGCGGATATGCACGAGACCGTGGAATACGCGGCCGCGGATGGTTTCCTGTCCACCGTCTGGCTGTTGGTGGCCATCCCGCTCGCGAGTGCGGCGATCCTCCTGCTGCTGGGCAAGCGGGCCGACAAATGGGGGCACTGGCTAGGCGTCGGCAGCATCGCCGTCTCCTTCGTGCTGGGCCTGGCCTACTTCTTCCAGCTACGTGGCCTGGACAACAAGTCCGTCGAGCTGACGCTCTTCGACTACATCCAGGTCGGCTCGCTGCACGTGGACTTCGGGCTGCTCTTCGACCCGCTGTCCGCGGTGTTCGTGCTCCTGATCACCGGCGTCGGCTCCCTGATCCACCTGTACGCGGTGGGGTACATGGACCACGACCCGGGGCGGCGCAAGTTCTTCGCGTACTTCAACCTCTTCGCCGCCGCGATGTTGCTGCTGGTACTCGGCAACAACTTCGTGATGCTGTACTTCGGCTGGGAGGGCGTGGGTCTCGCGTCGTACCTGCTCATCGCGTTCTGGTACGAGCGACCGGCGGCGGCTACGGCGGGCAAGAAGGCGTTCCTGATGAACCGGGTCGGCGACGCCGGCTTCGCGATCGCCATCTTCCTGATGTTCCAGCAGCTCGGCAGCGTCAACTACGCGGACGTCTTCAACGGCGTCGGCTCCCTCTCCTCCGGCGTGGTGCTGGTGATGGGGCTGCTGCTCCTGCTCGGCGCGACAGGTAAGTCCGGCCAGTTCCCACTCCAGGCATGGTTGCCGGACGCGATGGAGGGCCCGACCCCGGTCTCCGCGCTCATCCACGCCGCGACGATGGTCACCGCCGGCGTCTACCTGATCGCCCGGTCCAACCCGATCTTCTCGGCGAACCTCACGCTCCAGACGGTCGTGGTCAGCGTCGGCGCGCTCACGCTGCTGATCGGCGCCATCATCGGCTGCGCCAAGGACGACATCAAGCGGGTGCTGGCCTGGTCGACGGTCTCCCAGATCGGGTACATGTTCCTCGGCGTCGGCCTCGGCGGCGGCGCGTACGCCCTGGCGATCATCCACCTGCTGGCCCACGGCTTCTTCAAGGCCGGCCTCTTCCTCGGCGCCGGCTCGGTCATGCACGGGATGAACGACCAGACCGACATCCGGCGCTTCGGCGGGCTGTGGCGGTACATGCGGGTCACCTGGGCCACGTTCGGCCTCGCGTGGCTCGCCATCATCGGTATCCCACCGCTGTCCGGGTACTTCACCAAGGAGCCGATCATCGCGGCGGCCTTCGAGCGGGACGGCTGGACCGCCTGGCTCTTCGGCATGGCCGCGCTGCTCGGCGCGGCGATCACCGCGTTCTACATGACCCGCCTGTTCGTGCTGACGTTCCACGGGCCAAAGCGGTGGACCGAGGACATCGAGCATCCGCACGAGTCGCCGGCCATCATGACGGCGCCGCTGGTGCTGCTGGCGGTCGGCTCGGTCGCGGCGGGCTGGCTGATGTCGACGAGCGTTGTCGACTGGCTGACCCCGGTGCTCGGCGACCACTCCGGCGAAGAGGCGCACGGCGTGATCTCACACGGTCTGATCACCGCACTGTCCATCGTGGTCACCGTGCTCGGCGCAGGCCTGGGATACGCCCTGTACCGCGGCGGTACGGCCATGCAGGAGCAGCCGGCCGGCCCGATCGTGACGGCGGCGCGGCGCAACCTCTACGCGGACGCGTTCAACGAGGCGGTCTTCGAAAAGCCCGGCATCTTCCTCACCCGGGCACTTGTCTTCCTCGACAACCGCGGCATCGACGGGCTCGTCAACGGGCTCGCCGCGGCGGTCGGGGGCGGGTCGAGTCGGCTCCGCCGGCTACAGACCGGTTTCGTGCGGTCCTACGCGATGTCCATGCTCACCGGTGCGCTGCTGGTCGTGGCCGCGTTCCTTGCTCTCCAGCTGGGATGGTTGGCGTGAGTGACTTTCCGTTCCTGTCCATCCTGACCGGAGCGCCGCTGGTCGGTGCGCTGGTGGTGGCGTTCCTACCGCGCGCCAAGCCAGAGCTCGCCAAGCGGGTCGCGCTGATCTGGTCGATCGCGGTCGCGGCGCTCGCCGTCGTGATGTGGATCGCCTACGACGCCAATGGCGCGCGCTTCCAGTTCCGCGAGTCCTACACCTGGATCCCGGCCTGGGATGCGCGCTTCACCTTCGCGGTCGACGGCATCGCGCTGGTGATGTTGCTGCTGATCGCGGTGCTCGTACCGCTGGTGATCCTGGCCTCGTGGCACGACGCGGACAACACCCGCCGGAGCGTGCCGGTCTACTTCGCGCTGCTGCTCGCTCTGGAAAGCACGATGATCGGCGTCTTCGCGGCCGCCGACGTGTTCCTGTTCTACGTGTTCTTCGAGATCATGCTGGTCCCGATGTACTTCCTCATCGGTTCGTACGGCGGGCACCAGCGCCAGTACGCCGCGGTGAAGTTCTTCCTCTACTCCCTCGTCGGCGGCCTCTTCATGCTGGCCGCGGTGATCGGGCTGTGGGCGCTGGGCGGCAAGACCTTCGACTGGCAGAACCTGCTGTCGGCCGACTTCACCACGAACACCGAGCGGTGGCTGTTCCTCGGCTTCTTCGTGGCGTTCGCGATCAAGGCACCGTTCTTCCCGTTCCACACGTGGCTGCCGGACGCCGGTGGTGCCGCGCCCGCCGGATCGGCCGCGCTGCTCGTCGGCGTGCTCGACAAGGTGGGCACCTTCGGCATCCTGCGGTACTGCCTGCCGCTCTTCCCGGAGGCGTCCCGCTGGTTCGCGCCGTACGCGCTGGCGCTCGGACTGATCGGCATCATCTACGCGGCCCTCTTGGCGGTCGGTCAGAACGACCTCAAGCGGCTCGTGTCGTACACGTCGATCGCCCACTTCGGCTTCATCGGTATCGGCATCTTCGCGTTCACCACGCAGGCTGGTACCGGTGCGGTCCTCTACATGGTCAACCACGGCCTCGCCACCGGGCTGCTCTTCCTCGTGGTGGGCATGTTCGTGGCCCGCCGCGGCTCCGCGCTGGTGAGCGACTTCGGCGGCGCCGGCAAGCTCGTGCCGCTGCTGGCCGGCGTGCTCTTCTTCGCCGGTCTCGCCTCGCTCGCGCTGCCCGGCACGGCGCCGTTCGTCTCCGAGTTCCTGGTGCTGCTGGGCACGTTCACGGTCAACAAGACGGTCGCGGTGATCGCCACCGCCGGCATCATCCTGGCCGCCGCGTACGTGCTGTGGATGGTGCAGCGCACCACGCAGGGCACGCTCAACCCGGCCCTTACCGCAGTGGAAGGCATGCGGCGCGACCTGACCATCCGGGAGAAGGTCGTGGTCGCCCCGTTGATCCTGCTCATCCTGCTGCTCGGCTTCTACCCCAAGCCGGTCACCGACGTCATCAATCCCGCCGTCCAGGCGACGATGCAGGACGTCGACAAGACTGATCCCGCGCCCGCCGTTCAGGAGGCATCGCGCTGATGCAAGATCTCCAGCTTCCGCCGATCGACTACGGCGCCGTCGCGCCGATGCTGATCCTGTTCGGCGTCGCCTGCCTGGGCGTGTTCTTCGAGGCTGTACTGCCCCGGGCGGCCCGCCGATCGACCCAGCTCGTGCTGGCGCTGCTCGGCCTCGTGGCCGCGTTCGTCGTCGTGGTCCTGGAGTCGGACACCCGCATCCTCACCGCTGGCGGCGCCGTGGCCATCGACGGCCCGACGCTCTTCCTCCAGGGCTCGATCATCCTGCTTGGGCTGATGGCGCTGCTGCTGGTCGGCGATCGCTCGCTGGAGCAGGGCGGTGCGTTCGTGGCCCAGGCGGCGATTACGGTCGGCTCGGACGCCGACCGCCGCCAGGCCACGCGTTCGCAGGGCGCCACCGAGATCTACCCGCTGGCCATCTTCGCGATCGCCGGCATGCTGCTCTTCGTCGCCGCGAACGACTTGCTGACCATGTTCGTGGCGCTGGAGGTCTTCTCGCTGCCGCTGTACCTGCTGTGCGCGCTCGCCCGCCGGCGGCGCCTGCTCAGCCAGGAGGCCGCGCTGAAGTACTTCCTGCTCGGCGCCTACGCCTCGGCGTTCTTCCTCTTCGGCGTCGCGCTGGTGTATGGCTTTGCCGGCAGCGTGCAGTTCGGCTCGATCCACGACGCTGTGCGCGAGTCCACGCAGAGCACGGTCCTGCTGTACGGCGGTATCGCGCTGGTCGCGATCGGCCTGCTCTTCAAGGCGGCCGCGGCGCCGTTCCACGTGTGGACGCCGGACGTGTACCAGGGTGCCCCGACGCCGATCACCGGTCTGATGGCGGCCTGCACCAAGGTCGCCGCGTTCGGCGCGCTGCTCCGCGTGCTGTACGTCGCCTTCGACGGGGCCGCCTGGGACTACACGCCGGTGCTCGGCGTCATCGCGGTACTCACGATGCTTGTCGGCGCGGTCCTGGCCGTGACGCAGACCGACATCAAGCGGCTGCTCGCCTACTCCTCAATCGCCAACGCCGGCTACGTGCTGGTGGGCGTGCTGGCACTGTCGAAGGACGGCCTGTCGAGCTCGATGTTCTACCTCGTCGCGTACGGCTTCACCGTGATCGCCGCCTTCGCGGTGGTCACGCTGGTGCGGGACGCCGACGGGGAGGCCACCCACCTGTCCCGCTGGGCCGGGCTGGGCCGCCGCTCGCCGCTCTTCGCCGGCCTCTTCACGTTCATCCTCCTGGCGTTCGCGGGCATCCCGCTGACCAGCGGCTTCATCGCGAAGTTCGCGGTCTTCGGGGCGGCCCTCGAATCCGGCGAGGCTTGGCTGGTCATCTTCGGCGTGATCACGAGCATGCTGCTCGCGTTCCCGTACCTGCGCGTTGTGGTCATGATGTGGCTCTCCGAGCCCGGCGAGAGCACCCCTGCGGTTTCGGTGCCCGGTGGCCTCACCGCCGCCGCCCTCATGATCGGCGTGGTGGCCACGCTGGTGCTCGGCGTTGCCCCGGCGCCACTGCTCGACCTGACGACGAGCGCGGCCGAATTCGTGCGCTAGCGGACCAATTCGGCCGCTAGCACGGTGTGAGGTAGGTCCTGTAGCGCTCCCTGCCACACCGCCCGTTTGGGCGGTGTGGCATCGTGGGTGGCGTGGGCGGGGCGCAGGGTACGGGCGGATTAACCTCGATCGGGCTCGATTTTTTCGATCCCGCTCTTGAGGCTGGGGTGCGGCAGACGCTTGCCGAGGTCGAGCAGGAGCTGAGGGTCGGCATCAAAAGCGCGGACCCCTTCGTAACCGAGGCGGCGCGCCATCTCGTCGATGCCGGCGGCAAGCGGTTCCGCCCGCTGCTCGTGGCGTTGAGTGCCCACTTCGGTGACCCGCGTTCTCCTCTCGTGGTGCCGGCCGCGGTGGTTATGGAGCTCACCCACCTGGCGACGCTCTACCACGACGACGTGATGGACGAGGCGCCCGTGCGGCGCGGCGCCCCAGTGCCAACTCCCGGTGGACCAACTCGGTCGCCATCCTGGTCGGTGACTACCTCTTCGCCCGGGCCGCGGACATCGCCGCCGGGCTGGGCACCGAGGCCGTCCGGCTCCAGGCGCGTACGTTCGCCCGACTGGTGCACGGCCAGATCGCCGAGACGGTCGGCCCGCGCGACCAGGACCCGGTCGCCCACTACCTCGGGGTCATCGCGGAGAAGACCGGTTCGCTGATCTCGACGTCCGTCCGCTTCGGCGGCATGTTCGGCGGCGCGACGCCTGAGCACATCGAGGCCCTTGGCGGGTATGGCGAGACGATCGGCGTGGCCTTCCAGCTCTCCGACGATTTGCTCGACATCGCGTCCGACTCGGCCCAGTCCGGCAAGACGCCCGGCACCGACCTGCGCGAGGGCGTGCCCACGCTCCCGGTGCTGTATGCCCTGTCCTCCGACGACGCCGATGCCGCGTCGACCCGCCTCCACGAGATCCTCTCGGCTGGCCCGGTCACCGACGACGCGCTGCACGCCGAGGCGCTGGGCCTGCTGCGCGAGTCGCCGGCTCTGAAGCGGGCCCGGGAGACCGTGCGGATGTACGCGGAGGACGCGCGTTCGCGGCTGGCCCCGCTGCCGGACGGTGCGCCGAAGCAGGCGCTGGAGTCCTTGTGCGACTTCATCGCCGACCGCACCAACTAGCCTGACGCCGGCTCGTCATACCGCCTGGCGGCCTCCGCGGGCGCACGCCGTCGCGCGGCGACGCATCAAGGCGTAAGACATTCATATGGTGCAGATCACTCTTCGCTGTCACACAACGACGCATCTGCTGTCTTCGATGGGGTTTGTGTCGTCCCCGTAACCGGTGTCCGGCGGGTCGTGGGGCGGAGTATCCAGCCGCCCGTTCGCGCCCGATCACTGAAGTGGTACGGGCGTGATCACAGGTCTGGCCGGCTCCTGGCTGGAGAATGACATACGCCCGAACGGGCATGTGTCGAACGTTGGCGAGCGGAAAATTCCATCTGCAAAACATGAAGATCGAATGTGGACATAAGCCTCCGAAAAACGGGGTAAACCAACGCAACGTGGCGCCCTGCCCACCGTCGGTCGCCGTACATCCGATGGCTTCGATCCGAACGGGCATTTCGTTATCGGGCGGATTTTCATATGGTGTAAGTCCCCGGCCGGCGGAGGTGGTTGTGCGCGACCCCTTGGCGGAACCTTCGGATCTGATCCGTAGCGTCTCGCGTGCGCTGCGTGTCCTGGAGGCAGTCGGCAGGGCGCCCCGAGGCCTGACGGTCAAACAGATCGCGCGGCGCTGCGAGCTGACTGTGGCCACGACGTACCACCTCGTCCGCACGCTGGCCTACGAGGGCTACGTGATCCGACGCGAGGACGGTACGTACATCGTGGGTCTTGAGGTGGCCGACCGCTACCGCGAGCTCGTGGCCGCGTTCCGCGGGCCGGCGTCGGTTGGCGAGTCGCTGCGGCGGGCCGCGATGGAGACCGGCTACAGCCACTACGTGGGCCGGTTCGTGGGCGGCCGGGTGGCGATCACCGCAGCGGCGGACGGGCCCCGCTCGCCGTACCTGGAGGATCTCGTCCCCGGCTTCGACGACGGCGCCCACGCGACGGCGCTGGGAAAGGCCCTGTTGTCCACGCTGACGCCCGATCAGCGCTTCCGGTACCTCAAGGAGTGGGGCATGCGTTCGTTCACCGCGCAGACCCTCACCGCGCCGGAGGCGTTCGAGGCCGACCTGGCGGCGGGAGACCGGCGCGGGATGCAGCTGGAGATGGGGCAGTACCGGCAGGGCGTCGGCTGTGCGGCCGTGCTCGTCAGCACGGACAAGGACATGGAACGGCGCGTGGTGCTGGCCTGCGCGATGCCGGCGGCTGAGCTGATGACGACGGCCCGGGTGGTGCGCAACCGCCTCGTGACGGTGGCCAAGGAGCTCGCCGAGGCGATGGCAGCCGACGCCTAGCTCTCCTCACCCAGGCCGGGCAGAAGGGCCTGTACAGACGGGAAGGGGCGCCCCCGCCGACACGCGGGGGCGCCCCTTTTACGAAGAGCCTGTCAGCTGCCGACGGGCTTGCCGTCGAGCCGCCAGGTCACGACCACGCCCGGCTTGGCGTAGTCACCGTCAGGCCACGTCGAGGCCGGGGCTTCGACCGAGGCGCCGCTGATCTCGCCGGGGTGCTGCACCGCGACGAAGACGGACTTGTTGTCCCCGGTGATGAACGGGCCGCAGGTCTCGGCGCCGAACGGCACGGTGAGGAACTGCTTGAGGTGACCGCGCTCCGGGCCCTCGATCGCCGTGGCGAAGAGGCCGTCGTTCGTGCCCAGCGCGTTGCCGTCCGTGGAGATCCACAGGTTGCCGGCGCCGTCGAAGGCCACGTTGTCCGGGCAGGAGATCGGCGAGACCTTGGTCTTGTCGTACCCGGCGAAGTACGTGGCCGGGTCGGCCGGGTCGCCGCAGACGATCGGCACCGACCAGGTGAAGGTCTCACCCGCGTGGTCGCCGCCGTCCTCGGTCAGCTCGAGGATGTGCCCGTGCCGGTTGGCCGTACGCGGGTTGGCCTCGTCCGCCTTGGGGTTGGTGCCAGTGCCCCGGTTGGTGTTGTTGGTCAGCGCCACGTAGATCTTGCCGTTGACCGGGTTCGGCTCGACGTCCTCGGGGCGGTCCATCTTGGTCGCACCCACGGCGTCGCCGGCGAGGCGGGTGAACGTGAGCACCTCGGCCGCGGTCATCCCCGGCACGAACGACTTGTCGCCGCGCACCAGCGGGATCCACCGGCCGGTGCCGTTGAAGGCGCCGTCGGTGGGGAGCTTGCCCGAGCCGTCGATCTCGCTGGCGCTCGTGTAGTCGAGCTTCGCCACGTACAGCGTGCCGGACTCCAGCAGCGTCAGGTTGTGCTCGCGGGCCTGCCACGAGCTACCCGGCTTGAACTTCTTGTCCGTCACGAACTTGTACAGGTAGTCGAAGCGCTCGTCGTCGCCCATGTACGCCGTGACGTAACCGCTCTTGCCCACGATGACGTTGGCGCCCTCGTGCTTGAAGCGGCCCATCGCAGTGTGCTTGCGCGGCTTGGCGTCCGGGTCGAACGGGTCGAGCTCGACGATCCAGCCGAAGCGGTTGGCCTCGTTGGGGTTCTTGGCGAGGTCGAAGCGCTCGTCGGCACGGTCCCACTTGCGGCTGTCAGCCGCGTAGCGGGCGGTGGTGCTGATGCCGTAACGGGCCAGCTTCGGCTTGTCCGCCTCCGGCACACCGTCGCCGCCGACGAAGTACTGGTTGAAGTTTTCCTCGCCGCTGAGGATCGTGCCCCACGGGGTGACGCCACCGGCGCAGTTGTTGAGCGTGCCGATGACGGTCTTGCCGCGCGGGTCGGCGGCGGTCTTCAGGAACGCCGAGCCGGCGACCGGGCCGGTGAAGTCGAACCGGGTGGCCAGCGCCGTGATCCGCCGGTTGTACTTGCGGGCGCCGCGGCTGACCGGCTTCCACTGGCCGGACTCGCCAACCCGCTCAAGCTCCACGACCGAGAGGCCGTGCGCGGCGATCGCGATCCGGAGCTGCTCCACCGAGAGCGCGTCCAGGCTCGTGAAGCCGGGGAACATCAGGTTTTCGTTCGTGTACTCGTGGTTGACCACCAGCAGGGCGCGCTCGCCGTGCTTGTCGAGCGGCAGCACCGCGACGAAGTCGTTGTTGTAACCGAACTGCTTCGACTGCGCGTACGCCGACTGACGGTCCAGCCGGAACGCGGGCGCGTCGGGCTCCACCGGGTCGCCCCACTTGATGACGACCGAGTGGTCGTACCCATTCGGCACCACGAAGTTGTCGAGCTTGTTCGGCGGGATGGTGCTGAACGTGAGCGCGCGGGCTGCGCTCCCACCGCGGGCCGCGGTGGCGCCCAGGTCCGGTGCCGCACCGCTGCCACCCGGCGCGGCCAGCGCCGGGACCGCGGTGGCCGCACCCGCACCGGCGAAGCCGAGCACGATGGCGCCGACGGCACCGGCGCGCACGACACCGCGGCGGGTGACCTCGGCCTGCACGACATCGCCGAAGTACGGGTTCTCCGACTCGTTCGGCACCGGGTGGTCACACGCGTTGCCACAGCGGTACATACAGGTCATCGCGCTACGTCCGGAATGGTTTTGACCAAGAATCGGAAGCAGACGCGGTCGCTCGCTCATGAAGAAGAGCCTCCTCGCTGGTTGTTGCGTGCTCGGGAGGGCCGCGCCGACCTCTGGCCGCGGTCGAGAGCACGCCTGCCGGACGCTAAGAGCAGCCCATGAGCGCTGCTCAGCTCCGGTATGAACGGCAGGTGAACACCGCCAAGTGAGGGCCAAGACTGAACCGTCCGGCCGATCCCTGCGTAAGACAGAGCGAAAGGAGGCCGGGGTGGCTTGACCGACCAGGATGCCCAGTTGCTGCGCGCGTTGCAGGACGAGCACGGCGACGCACTTTTCGCTCACGCACTCCGGCTGGCCGGGGGCGACCGGCAACGAGCCGAGGATCTCGTACAAGAGACGCTGCTGCGTGCGTGGCGGCATCCCGAGGCACTGGATCCGCAACGCGGCTCGGTGCGGGCATGGCTGTTCACCACCGCGCGCAACCTGGCAATCGACGCGTGGCGACGGCGTGCCGCCCGGGTCGGGGAGATCGTCACGGACGAGCTGCCCGAGCCGCCGCCCGCGGTAGACGAGGCAGACCGGGCGGTCGAGGCGTGGACCGTGGCCGAGGCACTCGGGCGGCTCTCCGCGTCGCACCGCGAGGTGCTCGTGGAGTGCTTCTACGAGGGTCGGTCGGTCGCCGAAGCGTCCACCCGGCTCGGCGTACCGCCGGGCACGGTGAAGTCCCGTACGCACTATGCGCTGCGTTCGCTGCGCCTGGTTCTGGAGGAGATGGGGGTGACGAGATGAGGTGCGATCACGCGTACGACAGCGGTGCCTACGTCCTCGGCGCCCTGTCCCCGAGCGAGCGAGCTTCGTACGAGCGTCATCTCGCCGAGTGCCCGACCTGCCGCGAGGCGGTCGGTGAGGTGGCCGTATTGCCGGGTCTCCTGGGGAGGCTCGACCCGGCCGGTCTGGAGCAGATCGCCTCGGCACCCTCCGCCGAGACACGCATGCCAGACCTGCTCGCGGCCGTCGGGGACGCGCGTCGCAAGGAGCGGGCAACGCGCCGGTGGCGTACGGCCGGCTCGCTGCTCACCGCCGCCTGCCTCGCGCTCTTCGCCGGCTTCGGCGCGGGCATCCTGCGCGACGGCAGCTCGGCGAGCACACAGCCACCCGTGGCGCAGGCCACCACGCCGGCCGGCCCGCGCATGGTCGCCATGAAGTCGGTCGTCGGTGACATCCCGGTCACCGCCGAAATCGGCCTCACCGTGACGAAGTGGGGCACACACGTCACGATGCACTGCGCGTACCCGATGCACAGTGGAGCGAACAAGACGTACACGTACCGGTTGATGGCCTGGGACTCGGAAGGCGAGAAGGAGGAGATCGGCTCGTGGGCGGTGGCGCCCGGGGCCGACGTCGACTTCAACGCCATCACGAGCTTCGGCTCCGGACAGCTCGCACGGCTGGCGATCACCAAGAAGGACGGCACGCCGCTGCTGGAGTACAAGGTCCCCTGAGCGGCGTCCCTAAGCGGCCATAGCCGGCTCGCGGGCGGCGGCCCGGCGGCGGCCCGTACGCAGCCCGTCGATGGTGAACACGATCAGGGCGAGCCACACCAGCGCGAAACCGGCAAGTCGGGCCGGCGGCATCGGCTCGTGGAAGATCAGCACGCCGCAGCCGAGCTGGAGGATGGGCGCGATGTACTGCAAGATCCCGATGCCGGTCATCGGAATCCGGTTTGCCGCACTGGCGAAGAGCAGCAGCGGGATGGCCGTGGCGGCGCCGGCCACGACAAGCAGCGTGGTGTGCCCGGCGCCTTGGCCGAACGTGGAGTCGCCCTGCGCGGTAAGCCACGTCAGATAGGCCAGTGCGGGCAGGGCGAGCATCGCCGACTCTACGAAGAGCCCTTCCGCGGCGGGCAGCCCGAGGCGCTTCTTGACCAGGCTGTACCCGCCGAAGCTCGCGGCGAGCGTGAGCGCGATGTACGGCAGTCGCCCGTAGTCGACGGTCAGCACGGCCACCGCGACCGTACCGATGCCGACCGCGGTCCACTGTGCCGCGTTGAGCCGCTCGTGGAGCGCGACGACCCCGAGCAGCACCATGACCAGCGGGCCGATGAAATACCCGAGGGCGGTTTCCACCACGCGTTCGGTATTGACGCCGAAGATGTACATCCCCCAGTTGACCGCGATGAGGCCGGAGGCCAAGGTGATGCCGGCGAGCTTGCCGGGGCGGCGGGCCAGCTCCTTCAGGAACGGCCAGCGGCGCACGACCGTGAGCAGCAGCGCCACGAACACCATCGACCACACCACCCGGTGGGCCAGGATCTCCAACGCGCCCGCGGAGCGGAGCAGGCGGATGTAGAGCGGGAAGAAGCCCCAGAAGACGTACGCCGCGATGCCGAACAGGAAGCCGCGCCTCAGCTCGCTCACTGGGAGGCCTGCGGGCGCCGGTACTCCATCCAGCGGTCCGGCTCGGCCAGCGGGGTGAAGCCGATCTTCGCGTACACCGCGTGGGCGTCGAGGGTCGCGAGCATGATGCGGCGTACCCCGCAGTGCCCCAGCTCCTCGCGCACCTGCTCGACCATCCAGGTGCCCAGCCCGCGGCCGCGGACGGCCCGGTCGACGTAGACGTCGCAGAGCCACGCGAACGTGGCACCGTCCGTCACCACCCGCGCGAACGCGACCTGTCCGCCACCGTCGCTCTCCGGCCGGTAGACGCCGAACAAAAGCGAGCCCGCGAACGACTTGTCGACCATCTCGCGTGGGCGGCCGATCGCCCAGTACGCGTCCGTGGAGAGCCAGGTGTACACCAGGTCGGCATCGACAAGGGCCCGATCGGTCGAGAAGACGTACCCGTCGGCGTGCATGATCATCGGCACGCCTCCGACGCTACCGCGATGATCCGTCCTGGTCTGCGGCCAATTCCCAGCCCGTGGTCAGTCCTTGTCGCCCACCAGCGCGTTGAGGACCCAGCTCACGATGCCGACGAGCAGGGCGCCCACGACGGCGCTCGGCCAGAAGTCGTCGACGTGGAAGGGCAGGTCCAGCTCGCCCGCGATCCAGCTGGTCAGGAGAAAGAGTGCGCCGTTGACGACGATTGCCACGAGACCGAGCGTCAGCACGTAGAACGCGCAGCCCACGGTCTTGATGATTGGCCGGAGGACGGCGTTGATCACGCCGAAGATCACGGCGACGACCACGAGCGTGAGGACCGCCTCACCGATCGAGTCGGTGGAGAGCGTGATCCCGGGAACGATGACCGTCGTGATCCACAGCGCGACGGCGCTGATCGCGAGCCGGATGAGGATGCCCATGGCCGGCGATGTTAAGGGACAACGATCAACGCGTGGGGGACGCTAGCGTGAGAACGCCCACGGTCTTTGGGGGTGCGCGCCTTGTCGTCCCGTCAGGATCAGCTCCACTCGCACCAGTTCCTGTTGCAGCGCGTAGTGGCTGCCCTGGTGCTGCGTGACCCCGATCCGGGCCACTCAGCCTTCCCCGGGCGGCCGGCGCGACGCTGGCGAGCGTGCTTGTCGCGGCCATCGCGTTGGGCGCCGTCGCGCTGTACGGGACGCTGGTGGGCCCTGGCACCCCGCGCTGGGGCGATGGCCCGGCGGTGCTTGTGGAGCAGGAGACCGGCGCCCGGTTCGTCTACCGCGACGGCACGCTGCACCCGGTGCCCAATCAGGTCTCGGCACTGCTGATCCTCGGGCCGGGCGTCGAGACCGTATTGGTGTCGCGGGAGTCGATTGACGGCCTGCCGCGTGGCGTACCCCTTGGGATCGAAAGCGCTCCCGACGCGGTGCCCGATCCGCGCCGGCTGGCCACCGGCCCCTGGACCGTGTGCTCCACACCGGACGGCCCGGCGGTCCTGGTCGGCACGGCCGCCGACGGCGGTGTGCCGCTTGCCGAGCGTGGCCTGCTGGTTCGCGCGGGCCGTGACCTCCATCTGGTCTGGCACCAGCGCAGCTACCTGCTACGCGACCGCGAGCTGGTGCTCTCCGCCCTCGGCTGGACCGCCGAGCGCCCCACCACGGTGGCGCCGGCCCTGTTGGCGGCGCTGACGGAGGGCCCCGACCTTGCCCGCATCCCGATCGCCGGCGCGGGGGTGGACGCGCCAGCCGTGCCGGGCGCCGAGGTCGGCGAGGTGTTCGTGATCGAGTCGCAGGATGGCGGCCGGCAGTACGCGGTCGCCCTCGCCGACGGTCTCGCCCCAATCACCCAGCTCCAGGCCGACCTGCTGCTGACCGACTTGGACCAGCACGAGCCGGTGGAGCTGTCGCAGGGTGAGTACGCGGACCTCCCACGCGCGGCCGCGCCCGACCCGGCCGGCCTGCCACCGACCACACCACCGCTGGCCACACCCAAGGCGGGTACGGCTACGGCGGTGTGCGCGGCAGTGCCGGACGCGACGGGATCGGCGGAGGTCCGGGTTGGCGCGGCCGTACCTCGCACCGGCATCGTCGTCCCTTCCGGCGGCGGGGCCCTGGTCGAGGCCGCCGACAAGGTCTATCTGGTCACCGACCGCGGCCGGCGGCACGCCATGTCCGACCGCGAGGTGCCAGCCCTCCTTGGGTACGGGGATGTGCGCCCCTCCGCCTGCCGCCGGCTGTGGTCGACCTCGTGCCCGAGGGTGTACGCCTCGACCCCGCGATCGCCCGTGCCCCGCTGACCAACTGACGCCTTTGGCGGCCCTGAGTTATCCACAGGGTCTGTCGATCGAGTGGTTGGGTCGCTACGGTCAGTGGCGTTGTTGGCGCATCGATGGAGGTGGCTGATGGATCGCACCGAAGCCGAGGCCGGGGTGCTGGAGCGCACCGCCGCGAGGTTCGACCAGGTCAATCGCGATCTGGAGGCGATGCTCAAAGCGCTGATGAGCCAGCTGGAGGTGCTGCGCGACGCCTGGCAGGGTGCGGGCGGGCGCTCGTTCGAGCAGGTCAAGATCCAGTGGTCGGACGACCAGGCGGCCATCCAGCGCACGCTGGCCGAGACCGCGGTCGCTCTCAGGGCGGCCGGCCGTGGCTACGACGCGGCCGACGACCAGGCTGCCGCCCGGTTGGCTACCACCCATCGCGGCATCGAGCTGCCGCTCTAAGCCCGGGAGAGTGTCCGATGAGCGACAGCCGGCTGGTGGTCAACTTCGCCGCCCTGCATCAGGCCAGCGCCGACATCCAGCGGGCCCTCGGCCTGCTCGACTCCCATCTGGACCAGCTTGAGCGCGACGCGGCGCCGCTTGTCGCCACATGGGAGGGTGCCGCACGCGAGGCATATGACGGCCGCCAGGCCACTTGGCGCCGCGCGTCCCGCGATCTGCAGACGATCCTGCGCGAGATCAAGATGGCGGTCGACGAGAGTGCCGCCGACTATCACGACACCGAGCGCCGCGCGGCTGGCCGCTTCTAGCCTGTCTGGCGCAAGCACGCCCAGCCCGTCGGTGATCCAGGAGACAGGTCCTTAATGCGGCGCTTGACACGGTTGCTGGGACGGGCCTGTTGGTCGGTCGTGTCACATGCGAGGGTGAGAGTCGGCGGTGTCGGCGTCCAGGAGGCGGTTCCCGATACAAGCCGGCCATTGTGATCTTGCTCTTTCCTTGTAGGTTGTACGCGATGCATCTGGCCTGTTCGGCGGAGGGGAGGTGGCCGTGACCGAATGGGAGCCGGCCACCGAGGCCGAGGCTGCCATGCGGGAGGCGCTGCGTGGTGGCGATCAGGAGGAGTATTTCCGGGTCCTCGCACGCGCTGAGCTGCTGCTCCCGGTCTCCTCTGACTCCATCACCGGGCAGACGCCGGTGGGTTGGGGCACCTGGACCACCAGCGGGCGCACGCACGTGCTCGCCTTCACGTCCGGCATAGCGCTCCAGGCATGTCTGGCGGAAAACGCGGGCTCCGCGCGCCGGATGACATATCAGGAGCTGGCCGCGGCCTGGCCCAACCTTGAGTGGTGGCTGGCCGTCAACCCCGGCCTGCCGATCGAGGGCTATCTGCCGGCCTGGTTCGTGACCCAGTTGGCGCGTGGCGATGTGCGGCTGCCCGGACGCTCCATGGCCGCCCGCTCGCGGCTGGAAAAGGCAGAGTCCGCGGCCCGTGCTCGGGCCACCGCCGTCGTGCCGGGGCGCATTGCCCCGCCGGCCGACGAGCCCACCAGCCCCGCGTCCGGACCAGTGTCGACGAGCCCGGCCGGAGCCGGCTTCGGTGCCGGCGGCCTGGCCGCTGCCGGGGCGAGCAGCTTGACCGCAGCCGGGCATGGTGGCCTGGCGACCCCGGCCGACACCGGCCTTCCAAAGCGGAGTGGCCTCAGCGCGGCCTTCCCCAGCGCCCAGCGGGGGCCAGAGAAGGCAGGCCCCGCTGGAGACCGGCAGGGCGGCTTCGGCGCCTCTGGGCCGAGCGGCCTAAGCGGCGCGCGCCAGAGCGGCCTGAGCGAGGCGCCGCGCCACAGCGGCCTTAGCGAGGCGGGCGGCTTCGGCGGCGCACGTCACAGTGGCGCCGGCGCGACAAGCCCAAGCGCCTTCGACAGCGGGAGTGGCTTCGGCGGTGCGAGCGGTGCCGGTGGCGGCGGTGCAGGTGGCTTCGGCGGCGCGAGCGGTCCCGGTGGCGGCGGTTCGAGTGGCTTCGGCGGTGCGAGCCGTCCCGGTGGCGGCGGTGCAGGTGGCTTTGGTGGCGCGGGTGGTCCCGGTGGCGGCAGCGCGGGTGGTCACGGCGGCGTCTCGGGTGGCTTCGGACAGGGCGGCCCGGATCAGGGCGGCGCGGGCCCGAGTAGCTCGGGTCAGGGCGGCCAGGGCGGCTTCGGCCAGACTGGCGCAGGACTGAGCGGTGCGGGACTGAGCGGTGCGGACCAGGGCAGGTTCGGTGGCCGTGACCAAGCCGGCCCCGGCGACCCAGGTCCCGCCAGTGCCGGCCAGCGCGGGTTCGACACCACCAGCGAGAGCGGCGCGGCACCCGGCTTCACTACGGCGTCCGCGAGCAGCGCCACAAGGCTGCCCACCCGCCTCAGTGGCGCCGGCAGCCCGCCACGACCGGGCCACGGTCCGGCACCGGAAGAGCACTTGGCCAGCCGCGGGCCGGCGCCCACCAGCCCGGCGTTCGGCGGGCCACCCGGAGTTGGCGGCCCTTCCGGCGGGCCACCCACCAGCGCTGTCTCACCCCTCGCGGCGGTGCCGCCACCGGCGGTGCCGGACCTGCCCGCCGGCCTGAGCGGGGCAGGCCGTGGCGCCGGCCCGAGCGGCAATGACGGGCTGAGCGGCAATGCCGGTCTGAGCGGTGGCGGCGCCGGCCTGACTGACAGCCGTGGTGGCACCGGCGCCAGCGGCGGTAGAGCACTTCCACGGCGGGTGGCGGGCAGCGGGCCAGCGATCCCGATCGGACCGATCGGCGCCAACCTTCCCCGATCAGCCCCGGACCGGCGCAGGCATCCATCGCGGCACCCAACAGCGCGGCACCCTCCGGCGCCCAGCCGACCAGCGCGCCGTCGCCGAGCAACGGCACGAGCACAGGCGCGACGGCCTCCCGCCCTTGGGACACCCAGCCGCCGACCCAGGCATGGGACCCCGGCACCACGGGCACGCCGACGCAGGCATGGGATGCCACCGCGACCGGCACCCCAACCCAGCCCCAGGATCACACCGCAGGCACGCCGACCCAGCCGTGGGATTTGCCGGCCGCGAGTGCGCTGCCGTCGCAGTCTCGGGATCTCGCCGGTGGCACGCCGACTGAGCCGTGGGAGCTTGCGGCCGCGACCGGATCGCCGGCCCAGTCTCGGGATCTGGCCGCTGGTGCGCCGACTCAGCCGTGGGATTTGGCGGCTGCGAGCGCGTCGCCGTCGCAGTCTCGGGATCTGGCTGCTAGCACGCCGACTGAGCCGTGGGAGTTCGCGGCCGCGAGCGGGTCGCCGGCCCAGTCTCGGGAGCTGGCTGCTGGTGCGCCGACTGAGCCGTGGGAGCTCGCCGCCGCGAGCGGACCGCCGTCGCAGTCGCGCGATCTGGCTGCTGGTGCGCCGACTCAGCCGTGGGATTTGGCGGCTGCGAGTGCGCCGCCGTCGCAGTCTCGGGAGCTGGCCGCTGGCACGCCGACTCAGCCCTGGGACCTGCCGGCCGCGAGCGTATCGCCGAGGCGAGAGCCGGCACCGCCGGCGCACAGGCCGCAGCCGCCGCCGCCCGACTTCAAGCCGGCCAACGATGTCGAAAAGACCCTGATCTCGGCCGCGTCCGAGGGAAGCACCGACACGTTCCTCTCCACACTGCTGCTGGCCAAGGTGCTCCTGCCGGTGTCACCGGTATCGGCCGACGGCACGCGGCCGGGTGAGCCGGGCTTCGCCTGGCTGACCGAGACGATCGACGGCGAGCCGTACGTGGTGGTCTTCACCTCGATGGATCGGCTCAAAGATCACCTCGGCGAGTTGATCGAGACGATCGACGTGAAGTTCATGCAGCTCATCAAGGCGTGGCCGGATCCGGCGTGGTCGTTCGCGGTCAACCCCAGCACGCCCGTCGGTGCCAAGCTGCCCGGCGCGCAGATCCTCGCGCTCGCCAACTGGGCGGCCGATGTCGGGCTGGGCGACGCCGAGGAGCTCGAGCCAGCCTCCCGTCCGACCAAGAAGGGCGCGGCGGGGGACCCGAGCCAGCCCACCATCATGCAGAAGGCGGTCGCGCCCAGCCAGGTCGACTACTACCTTGAGCGCGGCTACGACCGGGTCTCCGGCTTCGTCCAGCGGGCCAACGAGGTCGCCCACCTCGACACGCCCGCGAAGCTATACGCGGCGCTGGGCTTGAGCTACGCGGGCTCGGCGTTCAGGCGCGACGCCGATGAGATCTACATGCTGCGGTGGCCGGCCTACCGCCCAAGCCTCTACCGGATTCCGTATGGCGGCCAGAACGAGCCGGCCATGCGCGCCATGGAGGGCTGGGTCATCGAGCGGGCACCGTTCCGGGGCAACGGGTTCGCGCCGAGCGAGAGTGGCGGCGTGATCGCCGAGTTCAAAGTGGATAGTGCCCGCCTCCCGCACGGCGCCCAGCTGTGGCGGGTCACGGCGGGTGGCGCCGAGAAGCTGATCGCACTCCTCGACGCGGACGCGCCCACCTGGCGGAAGGTGGGCGACGAATGATGCGCGACGGCTACGTGGCCCGCTGGCGGGGGCGGGAGTACGAGGCCAGCCCCGACGGCGACAACGTGCGCATCTACCAGCCCGGCCCCGGCGACGACTTCGAGCCCGTGCGCCCCGGCCGCTTCGTCCGCGTGCTGCCGCTCGCGGAGTTCGAAGACGTGGCGTACGTGCGGACCACCTGTACCTGGAAGGGCGAGCCGTTCATCGTGCTGGCCGAGCACGACACCTGGCTGCGCGTGGAGTACACGGGCGGCCGCTGGCCGGTGGCGCAGGCGCTCGGCCTGGAGGAGTTCGACTTCGGCGTCTACCAGGGTTGGGCCCCGGCCAGCGAGGTGACCGACCTACGGGAGCACCGGGTCTAGCCAGCTTTTGGAGTTGGGGTGGCCTCGGCGTCTTGTCGTGGATAAAGGTCCAAAATCAAGGAAGCCGGGCTACCGCGATGTCCGTTGTGGTCCGGACCGTCGCTCCCGCGGCCTCGCCCTTCGCGGTTGGGCAAGCTCACCCCTGGGTCGTGGTCGGCCGACCGCGACCTTCGCTGCCGGGTCCGCGCTCCGGCCCAACCTTTGACCTGACTCGGCGGTTGGGCGGGGGCTCCGTCCAAAGCCAGACACGCGCCCGAGGGCGCTCGGTTTCCTTGATTGACGCCACGACGGGCGGCCGTCTGGCAGATCGTGGTACCTAGTTGCCCCTGGAGAGCCTGTCGCAGATTGTTTTGTGTGTGGGTGGGGCTGTGGGTGTTGGGGTTGGGCGGGGTTGGTGGTGCTGGTCTGCGGTTATGCCGTGGTGAGGGCGGTTGGTCCGTGGGTGGTGGCGAGGCGGAGCAGGTTGGTGACGGCGGCGGCGAGGTGGGCTTCGGCTTTGGCGGCGGTGAGGCCGCGGCGGGAGAAGCGGCGTAGTCCGCGGCGGTCTTTGAGGTGGGCGTTGACGGGTTCGACGGTGGCGCCGCGTTTGCGGTAGAGGGTTTTGCCTTCTGGGGTGGATAGGCGCCAGGCCATGTGTTCGCGGGCGGTGGCGTTCGGGTGGGGTGGTTGTGTGGGTGGGGTGGGGCCGGTGGGTTGGTGGGTTTTGCCTTGGGCGATGAGCCGGTCGGGGCCGGGTGCGGTGAGGTTGTCGTGACTGTTGTAGCCGGCGTCGAACAGGGTGGTGCCGACGGCCAGGTCGGGGTTGGCGGTAGCGTCGCGGAGTGTTTGGACGGCGTCGTCGATCTTGTCGTGCATGGGTTCTAGCTGGTTGACGTCGCCGGTGTCCTGGACCACCTCGACGGCGAGGATGAGGTAGTCGGCGGCGACGGCGAGTTGGGTGTTCAGGCCGGCGATGAACCCGGTTCGGGTGGGCATCAGCCGGCAGTCGGGGTCGGTGAGGCAGCGGACCGGGTTGTTGTTCTTCTTGCCGCTGTTGGTTTTGCCGGTGTGGGGTGTGGCCTCGAACGCGGCGAGTTCGGCCTCGACGGCCTCGACGCGGGTTTGTGCGCGGCGTACGTGGCTGTGTTCGTCGACCGGGACGGGCTTGGCCCCGGGCAACCGCCGCCCTTCGGCTGCCGCCGCGGCGTGCTGGGTGGCGCGTTCGTCAGCTTTTTGCTGCACGGCCGCGCGGATGTGCGCCGCTGAGTGACGCGCCGCGTCCAGTTCATCCTGGAGCCGTTGCCGGGCTGCGCGCCGCGTCGTGTCGCGGACCGCGGCCAGTTCGTCGGCAAGGGCCAGAGCCCGGTCGGCCTTGTCCACCGCCCGCCGCCGCTTGCCGCCGCGATCGCGGTTCGGATCCGTTTCGGCCCGTTCGATCAACTCGTCCAGCAGCGCCCGCCGTCGGGCCGGGTCCTGCAACGCTTCGGGTAGCTCATCCCCGCGCGCGTCACCGAACAGCTCGTCCTCGACGGCATCGTCGGCGGCGGCCTGCTCGACCAGCCGACAGGCGATCCGGCGCAGTCCGTCCTCGTCGGTCATCGCCTGCATCGACGCGTTCGCCGCGATCTTCGTCCCGTCCACCGCGACATGCCCGAGCCCGCCCATCCCGGCCCGCCCGCACAACGCCAACACCTTCGTGAACAAGTCCACGAACGCCTCGTCATGCTGCTGCCGGAACCGGGCGATCGTGGCATGGTCCGGCCGGGCCAAACCGGAGATCACCATGAACGCCACATCCTCCCGACAGCGCCGCTCGACCTGCCGCGAGGAGGTGACCCCACCGGCATACGCCCAGATCAACAACGCCAACAACATGTCCGGGTCGTAGCCGGCCCGGCCCGCACCACCCAACCTGGCCCGGGCCGCGAACCCCGCCGTGTCCAACCGGGCCACCGCGTCCAACACGAACCACACCTGATGATCAACCGGCAGCCAATCCCGCAAATCCGGCGGCAACAACATCGGCTGATCCCGCCATACCGGCATAAACCCCTTCGCCACCCACCAATTATCGATCACAGCAAATCAACACCAGGTCAGCCACACCGACCCGATTTTGCGACAGGCTCTGGAAGGGCGGCTGGATACCACGATCTCTCGCGCACACCAACCGACCCCGCCGATCAAGGAAGCGGGTCCGCGCGACCGCTGTGCTACTTGATCGCCGGCGCGGCCACTGTAGGAAAGCAGAGCAATGCGCCTGCGCACCCACCTCTTACTTCTTGTCCGACGGCGATCCCAGGTTGGGTTGGGGTTGAGCTTGGACCGCGGACCTGGCAGCGGAGGTCGGGGGTTTCGGGGAGCGCTCGCGAGCCGCCGACCTGCGCGGTGCCCGCGGGAGCATACGGTCAGCGACTGGCGCGGACCGGGGCAAATACCTTGTCTCAAGAAATCGAATGTGATTCCGAGCCTGAAGATCTTTAGTCAGCGGCCGGCGTCACGACTTGGCCCAGCGCAGCACCTCGCCGAGTACCGTCTCCGGCGCCTCGACGTGCGGAAAGTGGCCGACGCCTTCGAGTAGGCGCCACTCGTACTGCGCGATCACGTAGCGGCCTGAGCCCTGCGCCGTACGGGGCAGGATCGAAGTGTCCAGCGCCCCGTGCAGCTGAAGCGTCGGCGTGACGAGTGGCTTCTGGATGGCCTTGACGAAGCGGTATCCGTGCAGGCGCAGCACCGAGCGGAACGCCCACCGGTACGCCTCCAGCGCGCAGAACGCCGCCTGCGGGATCTGCATCGCCTCGCGGCAGCGCCGCTCGTAGTCGGGGAACGCTGGATTGGCCAACCAGGACGGTCCGGCGTACCGGCGCAGGAACAGCCCGACGAGCGCGGCGTCGTCCTTCGTGAGCGCGTGCTCGTACCGCGGGATCTGGAATTTCAGCGTTGGCGCCGACGCGGAGAACTGCCCTCGGGGGTCGGCGAAAAGCGCGGCCCGCAACCGCAGCGGGTGTGCGGCGCCGAGCACGACGAGGCGCCGCACCATCTTGGGGTGGAAGGCGGCGGCGGTCCAGCCGAGCATACCGCCGAAGCCGGTACCCACGATGATCGCGGAACGCTCGCCGAGCGCCCGGATCAGGCCGGTGATGTCGGCCGCCATCGTGTAACCGTCGTAGCCACGCGGGGGCTTGTCGCTCGCCCCGTACCCGCGCATGTCGACCGCGACCGCGCGGAAGCCGGCGTCGGCGATGCCCGGAAGCAGATCGTGCCAGGCCCACCAGAACTCGGGAAAGCCGTGCAGGAGGAGCACCAGCGGTCCGGTGCCGGCCTCGACGGCGTGGAAGCGGGTGCCATTGGCCCCCACAAAACGGTGCGTCCAAGGCCCGTCGACCAGGACGCAAGAGTCATCCATGCAGCCCAGCGTACGGTCAGGGGAGTCACCGGGCCGGGATTCGCCACTACCGTCGAGGGGTGACCCTCCCGATTTCAGTGATTTCCGTGTCCGGCACGCCGGCCGAGTGTGGCGCGGCGTACGGTGTCGCCGCCGCCCCGCTCATCGCCGCGAACGTGCGCCTCTACCTGCAACGTTTCCAGGACCAGGCCGGGCTGGACGCCGCCGCTGTGCGGGCCGCCGGGGCCGCCTTCCGCCGCGCCGCCACCACCTTGCTACCGCGGGTGGCCGCGATGCTCGACGGTGTGGCGGAGGGGGCCGGGGCGAACGCCGAGGAGCTGTACGCACTCAACGGCCGCACCGAGTTGATCTACGGCACGCAACGCGACGGCGACGGCGGCTGTACCTCGGTCGGCGTCCTCGATACGCACACCACGAGCCGGCACACTCTGCTCGGGCAAAACTGGGACTGGCATCCGGCCCAGCGCGAGGCCATGGTCGTGCTCCAGACGCGCGACGAGGAGGGCTTCGAGGTCATCACGCTCGCCGAGGCGGGGATGCTGGCCAAGGCGGGGCTCAACTCGGCCGGCCTCGGCGTGTGTCTCAACATGCTCGGCTCGGACCGCGACGGGCCGCGCGACGGCGTCGTGCCGTACCACGTGCTGCTCCGCGCGGTGCTGGAGTCCGACCACCTCGGCGCCGCCCTCCGGGTGGCCGCTCGCACTCCCCGGGGCGCCTCGCTGAACCTGCTACTGGGCCAGGCGGGCAAGCCCGGCGAGTACGGCGGAGAGATCATCGATGTCGAGGTGGTGCCCGGCGACATCGGCTGGCTGCACCCCGTCGACGGGTACATCTCGCACGCCAACCACATCGAGACCGCGCTGCCGGTACGCGATCGGGCGCGCGAATTCGGCGGCGCCTCGCTCTTCCGCGGCGCGCGAGCCCGGCGCCTGCTCGGCACCATGATGGACGCCCGCGCCGAGCGTCGCGTGCACGAAAACGACCTCAAGGCGGTCTTCCGCGACCACGGCGGCTACCCGATGGCGATCTGCCGGCACGTGGACGAGCGCGACGAGCCGCTGGAGCGGGCCGAGACGGTCTACTCGGTGCTGTTGGACCTGGACGAGCGGCGCTTTGGGCTGGCGGAAGGGCCGCCGTGCGGCAACAAGTACGGGTTTACCCGACTCGGTCAATCGTGATCGCGCTGACGTGCTCGCCGGGTCCACAGTCGATCTTCAGGCGCAGGGGAGCGTACTTGACCCGGATCGTCTCGCCGACCTTGAGCGTCAACGTCTCGGTGCTGTAGAGCGCGTACACCTTGCCCTCGTCGGTCTCCAAGCCGAAGCAGGGCCCGCTGCCGCCGCGGGTGACCCGCCCCACCAGCAAGTCCTTGGGTGGGCGCGGGTCGCTGGGCGACTGTGGCGGCGCGGTGGGTGGCGAGGCCGTCGAGGGAGTCGACGAACTCGGCGGAGGCTCGCTCACGGCTCCTCCATCCCCTGCCGGAACCGGCGAATCCGCACATGCGGCAAGCAGCAGCGTCGCCGCCGTCAGTACTACAAGTTTGCGCAAAGCCACTCTATTCAGACGGTGGGCGGGGCGGCGGGGTTCCCCTGTACAGAACGGGGCCCGGCTCAACCGAGCCGGGCCCCTTCGGCGAACAAACTAGGAGATGCGGATCTTCATCGAGGTGCCCTCGACGTCGACCACCCGGATCTTCACACCGATCGCGGGGAGCTTGACCCCGTGGTTCGGCAGCTCCGGGTACCAGTACGGCTTGGTGTCGTCGAACAGCGGCTGCGCGTCCTGACCGCGGATGTACGACGGCTTGTCAGCCACGTGGAGCGTGAACGAGTCAGCCTTGGTGAGGCTGAACGGCGCGTCGTACACCTGGACCCGGGCCCGCCACGGCTGGCCGTCGATCCGGTAGAACGGGCGCGGGTGCGCATCGACGATCATGTTGCGCCCCTCGCCGGGGTGCTCGAACGTGTCGTTGTCGTTGTAGAACGTGTCCCAGTAGGAGACGAGCAGGCCCTGCTGGTACGCGTAGTGGTCGACGTAGTCCGGCTTCGACGAGTACCCGAAGAAGTACGGACCGGTCTTGAGGTACTTGTCGTACTGCACGTACGACCGGTGACCCGCGATGTAGTAGTTGTCGAAGTAGCGGACCTCCGAGCCGGGCAGCGCGATGAAGCCGGCCGCCACGAACGGGCCGGTGCCCTCCGCGCCGTCGCTAAGCACGGTGGCGCCATCGGCGGTCACCGTGATCGCGTCGGCGTAGAAGCCGCCCCACGCCGTACCGCCGTCCGTCACGTACCGGAACCGGAGCTGGATGGCCTTGCCCGCGTACGCGTCGAGCGGCACCGACAGGTCCACCCACTGCTGGTTGGCGAAGCCGGTGCTGCGGCCGTCGATCGCCGGCCGGCCCGCGCTGTCCTTGCTGAAGCCGTGGCCGTCGACCGTGCCACCGACCGGGGTCCAGGCACTTCCGTCCTCCGACGCCTCGATGTAGAGGTAGTCGTAGCCGGCCTCGATGCCGTACCGAACCTTGGCGGTCAGCGTCGCCGCCGACTTGCCGGAGAGGTTGACCGGTGCGGTCAGCGAGTTGCGCATGTCGTCGGCGTTGCCGGAGAACCACTGCTTCGCGCCCTCGAACGGCGCGCCGTTGTTGATGGTCCGGGCCCGCTTGGGCAGGACCACCACCGCGGCCTGCGGCTTGGCGCTGTTGTACTCCTGTGGACCCAGGTTGATGGTCCGCTTCTGCCCGGCCACGACGGTCTCGTAGTCGAGCCAGCCGAGCTGAAGCTTGTTCCACGCCCCGAGGTCGCCGGGACGGGTACCGAGCGGCTCACCGGCGGCGTTGAGCCGGCTCTGCGCCATCAGCGTCCAGTGCTCGCTGTTGTTGTCGCCACCGTTGAGCACGTTGTAGTCGTCCGGTAGGCCCAGGTCGTGCCCGTACTCGTGCACGAACACGCTCAGGCCACCGTTTTCCGGCTGCACGGTGTAGTCACCGATCCAGATGCCGGTGTTGCCGATCTGGGTACCGCCGAGCGGGTTCGTCGCGGGACCGGTGATGCCGGCCTGGTCGACGAACGCGTACCAGCGGTGGCTCCAGATGGCGTCCTCGCCCTGCCACGGGTCGCCGTCGGCCTCGTCGCCACCCGAGTGGACGATCTGGAAGTGGTCGATGTACCCGTCGGACTCGTTGAAGTTGCCGTCGCCGTCGTGGTCGTAGCGGTCCCACTGGTCGAAGGACTTCACGTCCGCCGCGATCTGGGCGTCGGTGCGGCCCGCGGCCTTCTGGTCGGCAACCCACTGGTTGGCGGCGTCCTGGACGAGGTTCCACGGGTTGCGGCCGTCGCACACGTCGCAGAGGTCGCGGCCGTACCGTGCCTCGTTGTAGCGGACCTTCACCCAGTCGGTGACGGCGCCGTCGACGCTGTACCGACCCGAGGACTGCGCCTCGTAGTAGGTCTTGACGGACTCGACGCCCTTGCCCTTACCGAAGTACAGATCCTGGTAGTGCTCCTGGGTGTAGTCCGCCTGCCAGACCGTCGAGTTGTCGGCCGCCCGGTCGGGCTCGGGGATCTCGTTGCGGAGCGGGCCGTCGAACCGCTGCGGGCCGGGCACGTCCGGGTCGCTGTCGATGTCCGGGTAGTCCGCGTGCCGCTCGTTGCCGAACTCGGCCAGGATCACGAAGATCCGGTCGGTCTTTTCGCGGGCGAGCTCGACGTACTGGTCCTTCTTGCCGTTCTTGCCGCTCTTCTTGGCCAGCGGGCCGGTGCCGTCCGACTGGCCGACCTTGACGACAGTGCTGCCGTTGCGCGACTCGGGCGTGGCTCGTCCGCTGAGGACGTCCGTCAGGCCCTGCTCGCGCAGCTCGCGCCGCTTGTCTTCGAGGGGTTGGGGAGTTCGTCACGCCGAGGGGCATCGCCCTTGGACGGGGCCGCGGCGGGTGTATCTGCCGGCGGTGCCGCGAGCGCCGACGGGCCGAGCGAAACGCCCATGCCCGAGGCGAGCGACACGGTGAGCAGGCCCACCATGACTTTACGCACTAGTGGTACCTCCGGGGTATAAGACGCCATCCGGCCAGGGGTTGATGGCAGGTGACGTCCGTATGGGGGTGGCCCGAACGTTTGGGGCCAGAGTGAAACCTAAACAGTTACGTGCACGGTGGGAAGCCTTTCGCATGAACCCATTTCGATAGCGCGCCCGTTATGTCATGAAAAGAAGGGCGGGCCCACAGGGGGCCCGCCCATATTTCTTAGGTCCTACTTCTCTGCGAGGCTGTGCTCGCCGTGTCGCGGAACCGCGACGTGACCAGCACCGCCGGTACTACCGTCAGTCCTCGTCTTTGCCGGTCTTCATGCCGGACGCGATCAGGTCCATGACCGTCGAGTCCTGAAGCGTGGTGACGTCGCCGAGTGACCGGTTCTCGGCCACGTCGCGCAGCAGCCGCCGCATAATCTTGCCGGAACGGGTCTTCGGCAGCTCCGCTACCAGCATGATCTGCCGCGGCTTGGCGATCGGGCCGAGCGTCTTCGCGACGTGGTTGCGAAGCTCGGCGATGAGCGCCTCGCCGGCCTCGCCCTCGCTGTCGACGTGGCCGCGCGGGATCGTGAACGCCACGATCGCCTGCCCAGTGGTCGGGTCGGTCGCGCCGACGACCGCTGCCTCGGCCACGCTCGGGTGGCTGACCAGCGCCGACTCCACCTCGGTGGTCGAGATGTTGTGGCCGGACACGAGCATCACGTCGTCGACCCGGCCAAGCAGCCACAGGTGGCCGTCGTTGTCGCGCTTGGCGCCGTCACCGGCGAAGTACATGCCCTCGAAACGGGACCAGTACGTCTCGATGAAGCGCTGGTCGTCACCCCAGATCGTGCGCAGCATCGACGGCCAGGGCTCGCGCAGCACGAGGTACCCGCCGCCGCCGTTAGGCACCGACTGTCCCTGGTCGTCGACCACATCCGCGCTGATGCCCGGTAGCGGGGTCATCGCCGACCCGGGCTTGGTGGCGGTCACGCCGGGCAGCGGCGAGATCATGATGCCGCCGGTCTCGGTCTGCCACCACGTGTCGACGATGGGGCAGGCGTCGCGGCCGATGTGCTTGCGGTACCACATCCAGGCCTCGGGGTTGATCGGCTCACCCACGCTGCCCAGCAGCCGCAGCGACGAGAGGTCGAACTTGGCCGGGATGTCCTCGCCCCACTTCATCATCGTGCGGATGAGCGTGGGCGCGGTGTAGACGATCGTGGCGCGGTACTTCTCCACGATCTCCCAGAAGCGGCCGCGGTGCGGGGTGTCCGGGGTGCCCTCGTACATGATCTGGGTCGCGCCGTTGGAGAGCGGCCCGTACACGATGTACGAGTGGCCGGTCACCCAGCCGATGTCGGCCGTGCACCAGTACACGTCGGTGTCCGGCTTGAGGTCGAAGACCGCGTGGTAGGTGTAGCTGACCTGGGTGAGGTAGCCGCCGGTGGTGTGCAGGATGCCCTTGGGCTTCGCGGTGGTGCCCGAGGTGTAGAGGATGAAGAGCGGGTGCTCCGCGTCGAACGGCTGCGCCACGTGCTCGGGGCTGGCCTGCTCGACCGTCTCGTGCCACCACAGGTCCTTGTCGCTCCAGGCGACGTCCTGGCCGGTACGGCGGACGACAAGCACGCGCTCGATCGTCGGGCACTGGGCGACGGCCTCGTCCACGATCGGCTTGAGCCCGGAGGGCTTGCCGCGCCGGTAGCCGCCGTCAGCCGTGATCACGACCTTGGCGCTGGCGTCCTGGATGCGGCCGGCGAGTGCGTCGACGGAGAAGCCGCCGAAGACCACGCTGTGGGTGGCACCGATCCGCGCGCAGGCGAGCATCGCGACGGCCGCCTCCGGGATCATCGGCATGTAGATGGCCACCCGGTCACCTGCGGCGACGCCGAGGTCGGTGAGGGCGTTGGCCGCCTGGCAGACCGCGCGGTGCAGGTCGCCGTACGTGATAGTGCGGGTGTCGCCCGGCTCGCCCTCCCAGTGGATGGCGACCTTGCTGCCCCGCCCCGCCTCGATGTGCCGGTCAAGGCAGTTGTACGCCACGTTGAGCTTGCCGCCCACGAACCACTTGGCGAAGGGAGGGTTGGACCAGTCCAGCACGCTCTCCCACGGAGTGGCCCAGGTCAGCCTGCGCGCCTGCGTCTCCCAGAAGCCGAGCCGATCGGCGGCCGCCTCGTCGTATGCGGCCGCGGTGACGTTGGCGCTGGCGGCGAGCGCGTCCGGCGGCGGGAATTGGCGGTTCTCCTGCAGCAGGTTCTCCAGGGTCTCGCTCATGGGTCGGCTCCTCCTGCGGGTGTGGTGTCAGTCTCGGTCTTCCGTTTGTGAGGTTAGTGCGGGCACCATCCGACCACCGCAGCGCGGGATGAATCGATCGCCGAGCGTGGCGATCGTTGCGGCGGCCGGGTGCGCCTGCGCATATCTTGCCGTTTCGAGCCTGTTACGAACAGTCCCGAGCAGGTTTCGCGCACCCCTGGTCACGCCGGTTACGGTAAGAAACCGTGGCTGATCCGCTCGTTCCCCTTGTCGATCTCGCCGGCGTGCGCGAGGCGGTGGCGTCCGCGCGCGACCGGGCCGACGCCGCCATGCGGCACCGCGCCTTGCGCCGCCAGGGCGGGCAGGTCGCGGCCGAGGTCAGTTTGCGGTCCGCGGTGGCCAGCGCCGCCCTCGAGGGGTACGCGTATGAGCGCGAGGCCGTCCGCGCGGGCACGGTGACCGATCCGGTGGTACAGGGTGCGCTGCGCGTCGCCGGCGCGCTGGGCGGCCTCGCCGAGCGGTGGTCCGCCGCCCCGCGACAGGTGCTCGCCCGGGTGCACGTGCTCGCCGCCCGTGACGTCGTGGACGAGGACGCGCTCGGCCGCCCCGCCGCGCCGGGTCCCCGCCTGGACGCGCTGATGGACCTTGTCGCGGGTGGCACGAGCGTGTCGCCGCTGGTGCTCGCCGCCGTCGTACACGGTGAGCTGCTCGCCCTGCGCCCCTTCGCCGGCCCGTCCGGCATCGTGGCTCGGGCGGCCGCGCGCCTCACGCTGATCGCGACGGGCTTCGACCCGCGCGGGCTGCTCGCCGTCGACGTCGGGCACCTGGCCCGCGAGCCCGAGTACGTGGGCGCCGCCAACGCCTTCGCCACGGGTACGCCGGACGGCCTGCGCGCCTGGGTCCGCCACTACACCCAGGCCGTGGTGGTCGCTGCGGAGGAGCTGGAGGACGCCGCCTCGACTACGGTCGCCTGAGCCGCCGGGCCACCTCGCCAGGTGGTACATCCCGGGAGGTGGTCTCTGGATCACCGTTCGCCAGGTCGGTCGCGGCGATGTCCTCGTACACCTCGGAAAATGCCTCGAAGAGCGCGGGTGTCAGCCCGGCCGCGCGCTGCGCGGACGCGATCTCCCGCATCTCCTCGGCAAACCTGGCGGCCTTCGTCGCGGCCACGGCCACCGCGCCCGGATCGGCCTCGTCACCAAGATCCTCAAGGACCTCATCGAGTACGTCGTAGTGGTCAGCGGTCCGCATGGCCTGGGCCAGGATCGCCGTCACTCCTTTGTAGACGCTTCCGGTGCACATCTTGACCGCGCTCGCCCGGCCGGTCCTTCCGGGCACGACGACGGGCCGGACGTCGCGCCAGGGTAGGGCGGCGATCTCGTCCGCCCGCGGACCGGAAAGGTAGATGCGGGCACCGGGTCGGGTGGTCGGCGGTGGGCCGGATATCGAGCCGTCGACGAGGTCGAGGCCGGCTGCGGCCAGCGTGGCCTCGATCGCCGCGACGGTGGTGGGCGCGATGGCGTTGAGGTCGGCGACCAGCGGCCGTCCCCCGGTGCGCCGGGCGGAATCCGCTATCCGCTCGGCCGCGTCGCTTGCCGCGCCCGGCGGCGTCACCACCAGGATTACCTCGGCGGCGCTGGTCACGTCGTCGATGCTGCCCAGCACCTCTAGGCCGGCCGCCTCGGCAAGTCTTCCGCTCCGCGCAGACCGGCCCTGAAGTGTGGTCACCACCCGCGCGCCACCACTCCGCAACGCGCCGCCCAGCGCCGCTCCCATGAAGCCCGGACTCACGATCCCGATTGCCATGAGCGGAGGGTAGGGCCTCTTCGGTGGGTCTCGTGGCTACCCTTGGCGGGTGAGCCTTCGATGGCATCGACCCTATGCCCCAGGCAGGGGCCGTCGTTTGATCATGGTGTGGGAGCTCGCCGCGCTTGCGATCTTCGGCTGGACCACCGTCGAGCTATTCGAGCTGGGCGGCTTCCGGGTCCTCGCGCTCGGCCTCGGTCTCGCCGTCCTGTGGGTGGTGGGCTGCTGGCGGATCGCGCGCATGGGTGTCTACGTCAGTGAGTACGGCGTGCGGGTGCGCGGGCTGGTCCGGTCCCGCACGATCGCGTGGCGCCAGGTCGAGCACGTCCGCCTCCACCAGGCCGCACACCGCATCGGGCGGCTGGAGATCCCGAGCGGGACGACGGTGCTGATCGAGCGGGCCGACGGAGGCGATGTGCCGACGTCGCTGTGGGCACAGGGCGTCGACTTCCACAACCAGCCGGGGGTCTTCCGCGCGGTGTACCACGACCTGCGCGAGCGGCACGCGGCCGCGCTGCGCCTGTCGCCCGCCTGAGCCTGCCTGGGTTTTCCCGGCGGACACGTGGACGGCGCCTCAGGACCCGAGGCGCCGTCACCCCACGTCCATCCGGGTTACCAAGCGTGCACCTACAAAATCGTTGTCAGCGGTCCTCGACGGTCCCGCCGCAACGCGCCTGCCGCGGCTGGTCGCGCGTGGGCGCCCGGTGGCCGTGCACGGAGCCCGCTCAGCGGGGTCCGCACTCCTCGTTCTACGCCGGTCTGGTCATGATCGCTAGCTTTCGGCGAGATTGGGTGACGATGGGTGACTACTGGTCTGTTTTGCTGATTGTGCGCGAGCGGCGGTGCCGCCCGTACCACGCGATGCCGATCGCGACCCCCACGCCCACGCCGATCGCGGCCGCGGCCACCGGCACGGCCGGGCGCTCCCGCAGCCGCCGGCCCAGCGGGATCGGGTGACGAAATTCCAGCACGGGCCAGGCGTTCTCGGTGGCGAGGCGGCGCAGCATGCGGTCTGGGTTGACCGCGGTGGGGTGGCCGACCGTCTCCAGCAGCGGGGCGTCGCTGATCGAGTCGGAGTAGGCATACGACTCGGCCAGGTCGTAGCCGCGCTCCTCGGCCATTTCGGTGACGGCTGTGGCCTTGCTCGGGCCCGCGGCGTAGAACTCGACCTGGCCGTTGTACCGCCCGTCCTCGATCGTCATCCGCGTGGCGATCACGTCGGTGATCCCCAGCAACTCGCCGATCGGCCGCACGATCTCCTCGCCCGACGCGGAGACCAGCACGATGTCCCGCCCGGCCGCCTGGTGCTCCTCGATCAGGGCCGCGGCCTCGGCGTACACGTACGGGTTGATCAGCTCGTGCAGCGTCTCTGTAACGATCTGGCGAACCTGGTCGACCTGCCAGCCCTTGCACAGCTCGGCGAGGTAGTCACGGGTGCGCGCCATGCTCTGCTCGTCGGTGCCACCCAGCCGAAACATCAGCTGCGCATAGGCCGACTTCACCACGTCGCGGCGCGTGATCAGCCCATCCCGGTAGAATGGCCGGCCGAACGCCAACGCGCTCGACTTAGCGATCACCGTCTTGTCCAGGTCAAAAAAGGCGGCACTCCGGCCCACGACGCGCCAGTGTAGCTGGATGGCGTAAGGTCAGCGGGTGCCCGGGGTCCCGGCCGTCGCGCCGCCGACCTGCGGTTCTGAGCCGCCGATCAGCGACACGGCGACCCGGATCACCGTATTGAGTCGGCGTGTCGTGATAGTTGCGGCAAACGCCACTCGACGCGCGCCGGTCCACTCAGGCATGCTTGTTTACGACACGGTTTCACGTCCCTACGCGACGTGTCCGTGAAAGCTCTCGGCGGTTGCACCCCCCGTGACCGCTGAGTGGGTTTCGGCTCGACCCCCCGGAGCCGGACCCCAGACGACCCCCGCCTCCCCCGGCGGGGGTCGTCCTCGTTGTGAAAGCGTTTATCCCCCTGCTCAGAGGGGTTGCGCCGGCCAATGTGGATCTTCTAGCCGGTGACCACCGCGACGATGACGCTGCCGGGCTTGAAGTGCCCTGCGCGGACCAGCGCAAACACGCCGTACAGCATCTTCGCGACGTAGACCCACTCCAGCGCGATCGCGTGTCGTTCCTCGAAGTCTTTGATAAAATCGTCCAGCTCGGCCGTGCGGCGTGCGTAGCCGCCGAAGTGGTGGCCCGTTTCGACCGACCAGTTGGCGGTGACCTGGCCATATTCCGCCTGGAGCCGCCGGACCTCGTTGGCCAGGAAGTCGCCGCCCTTCAACGCCGAGAACCCCGTCGCGTGCTGCCCGTCCGTGAGGCCGAGTGCGATGCCGGCAAGGGTGCCGCCCGTGCCGATCGGGCAGCAGATGTGGTCGAACGCGAACGGGATCTCCGCCGGAAGTTCGGCGCAGCCGCGTACGGCCAGGGCGTTGCTGCCGCCCTCCGGCACCAGGTAGAAGTCTCCGAAGCTACGCCTCAGGCCGGCGATGACCTGCGGGTCGGCCTTGGTGCGGTAGGCCGTGCGGTCGAGGTAGACGAGGCGCATGCCGCATTCCGTCGCGTACGCCAGCGTGGGGTTGAGCGGAAGGCGCTCCTCGCCGCGGATGACGCCGATCGTGGCAAAGCCGAAGTAGCGGCCAGCGGCGGCGACGGCGCGGATGTGGTTGGAGTAGGCGCCGCCGAAGGTCAGCAACGTGCGGTGGCCCTGCTCGCGCGCGGCGGCGAGGTTGTATTTCAGCTTGCGCCACTTGTTGCCCGGGATCTCCGGGTGGATCAGGTCGTCGCGCTTGAGGTGGAGCCGCACCCCGAACGGCGCCAGCCGCTCATCGCGCAGCTCAGACACCGGCGACGGCACCCGCGGCTCAAACGGCCGGACCGGAGCCAAACCGCCCAACACCCGCCCACGGTACCGATGCCGGCGCTTGTCGATACCTTCGGCCGAACACAAGTCACCGGCCGCCATGGAAACATGTACCCGTGTGATCGTGAGCCCTCTCGGCGGTGCCACCTGCGTCGAATGCTCCGCCGCCACCGTCTCCGTCAGTGATGCCACGCCATGGTGCCCAAGCTGCGAATGGCAGCTCGACCTTTACGAGCCGGCCCGCCGCCGGCCGGAGTTCGGGTGGCGGTGGATCGATAGGCGCACCCACCGACTGGCGTACCGGCTGTCGCGTAGCCAGTTCGACACCCTGGTTGCCGACCGCCTCGACCGGCGCGGACCTGGCCTCGCGCGGGTGGTGACCATTGGGATTTCGGTCCTGCTGCTTGTGCTCGTGGCACTTCTCGCGGTGTTTGGTGTGTGGCTGGTGGTGCACGATTTCCCATCGCTGACGATCCCGTTCGGGTTGGCTGCGTTGGGCCTGGCCGCCACGCTGCGACCCCGCTTCGGCCACCTGGACGCGTCGGCCGAGGTGCTCGACCGGGAGCGGGCGCCAGCGTTGTTCGAGCTCGTGGACGAGGTGGCGGCCGCCGTAGCCGCGCCGGCGCCGGATGTGGTGGCGCTGGATGACGGCTTCAACGCGTACGCCGGCTCGGTGGGTTTGCGCCGAGTCCGCGTGCTCTGCATCGGCCTTCCGGCGTGGGGTGCGCTGCCGCCGCAGGAGCGGGTGGCGCTTCTCGGGCACGAGATGGGCCATTTCGTGAACGGCGACGTTCGGCGGACGCTGCTCACCCAGCCGGCCTTCACGATGCTGGGCACGGCCGCGGACTTGGTGCGTCCGGTGGAGACCGCGGCTACCGGCGTGGAGCGGTTGGGCGAGATGCTGGTGGAGGGGGTGCAGCGGCTGCTGGCGCGGCTGCTCTTCGGGGCTCACGTGCTGCTCGTGTGGCTGGGGCAGCGCGATTCGCAGCGTGCCGAGTACCTGGCTGACGAGCTGGCCGCGAAGGCGGGTGGTTCGGCCGCCGCCGCCAGCATGTTGGACGCGTTTCTCCTGAGTGACGCGATCGAAATGGTCGTGCGTCGGGAGGCCCGCGCGGGGCACGGGCCGGATCGGTGGCGGATCGCGGCGGACGAGGCGCGGGCGTCGGCCGCCGCGAGCCTGCCGGCGATGCGCCAGCTGTCAGTGCGGGACCGGGCATCGCTCTTCGCGTCGCATCCGCCGCAGGGCCTGCGTTCCAGGATGATTCGGGAACGGCAGTCGCACGCGGCGGCTGTGACGCTCACGGAGGCCCGGCTCGAGCGGATCGACAGCGAGCTGACCAGGCATTACGAGCGGATCGTGCGGGACATCAGCTGGGGCGGTTGAGTCCCGTCTAGCAGATCGACCCGGTTTTCGGGCGTTTTCCACAGGCCCTCTGGTTATCCACAGATTGATCTTGGTGGCGTTGGCTCGGCGCGCTCCCGGCGGAACGGTATTGGCATTGCCGCAACCGCCCCTAGGAGCAGCGAATGCCACTGCAGTCCTTGCCCGCCGCTCACCGCCTGCCGCTGCTGGTCACCGCCGAGAGCGACCTCCTCGAAGACCTCCTCCGCTTGGCCGCCGCCGGTGGCTGCGAGCTTGAGATCGCACCGGATCCGGCGGCCGCCCGATCGAAATACGCGGGCGCTCCGCTCGTCCTGATCGGCATGGACCAGGCCAAGGCCGCACTGCGCGCGGCCCTGCCTCGCCGCCCTCGCGTCGTCCTGGTCGGCAGATCATCTGGGTACCCGGACGACCCGTGGCAGCTTGCCGAAGCGCTGGGCGCCGAGCACGTGGCGATGCTGCCGGCGGCCGAGGGGTGGCTGGTGGAGCGGTTCGCCGAGCGGTTGCCGAGCCCGGGGCACGGGCGGGTGATCGGCGTGGTCGGCGGGCGGGGCGGCGCCGGAGCGAGCGTGCTGGCCAGCGGCCTGGCCGTGACGGCGAAGCGGGCCGGCCTCCGCTCGCTCCTTGTCGACGCCGACCCGCTTGGCGGCGGGCTCGACCTGGTGCTGGGTTGGGAAGACCTCGAAGGTCTGCGTTGGCCCGCGCTCAGCGAGGCCGACGGCCGGATCGACGCGAATGCGCTGGTGGGGGCGCTGCCGCACCGTGGTGGGCTGGTGGTGCTCTCGTGGGATCGCGGCGAGCTTGTCGGCCTGCCGCCCGAGGCGATGGCGGCGACGATGGACGCCGGCCGGCGCGCCTGCGACCTGGTGGTCGTGGATCTGCCGCGACAGTTCGACGACGCGGCGGTGGTGGCGTTGCAGGCGGCCGACCGGGTCTACCTGGTGGTGCCGGCCGAGATCCGGGCCGCCGCTGCCGCCGCCCGGATCGCCGCGCTCACCCGCCTGCACTGCGCCGACGTGGGGCTGATCGTGCGCGGCCCCACTCCCGGCCGGCTCCGCGCCCGCGACATCGCCGACTCGCTCAGCATGCCGCTGGCCGGCACCCTGCGTCCTGAGCCGGCGCTGTCCCGCAGCCTGGAGCACGGCGTGGCGCCTACGTCGAAGGGCCGCGGTCCGCTCGCCACGCTGTGCCAGCGCCTTGTGGCCGAGCTGACCGGCACGTCGATGGAGGCCGCGGCATGAACGGGCAGATCGATCTGGCGAGCCGGGTGCGCCGCCGCTTCGCCGTCGAGGGTGTGGAGGCGACCCCGTCAGCGGTGGTATCGGCGGTGCGCAGCGAGCCGGCTGGCGCGGTCCTCGGTGACAGCGCCGTGCTCCGCCTCGCCAACCAGGTGCACAGTGACCTGGTCGGCGCGGGGCCGCTGACGCCGTACCTGACCGATCCGACGGTCACCGACGTGCTCGTCAACGGGCGGGACGTCTGGGTCGACCGCGGTAGCGGGTTGCAGCGCGTGTCCACTGTGCTCGGCGGCGTCGACGAGGTGCGGCGGCTCGCCCAGCGGCTGGCGGCTGGGTGTGGGCGGCGCCTCGACGACGCCAGCCCGTGCGTCGACGCGAGCCTGGCCGACGGCACTCGGCTGCACGCCGTGCTGCCACCGGTGGCCACCGAGGGCCGTACCTGTCGCTGCGCACGTTTCGCCAGCGACCCTTCACGCTGCACGAGCTGATCGAGCAGGGCACCGTGCCGGAGCCGATCGCGACGCTGCTGGCGGCGATCGTGGGTGCCCGCCTGGCGTACCTGGTGACGGGCGGCACGGGCTCCGGAAAGACCACATTGTTGAACACCCTGCTCGGCCTGGTGCCACATAGCGAGCGGATCGTGCTGGTGGAAGACGCGGCGGAGCTGCGCCCGGTGCACCCGCACGTGGTGGGTCTCCAGGCACGTACCTCCAATGTGGAGGGCGCGGGCACGGTGACGCTGAGCAACCTCGTGCGTCAGGCACTGCGCATGCGTCCCGACCGGCTGGTGGTCGGCGAGTGCCGGGGCGCCGAAGTGGTGGATCTGCTGGCGGCGCTCAACACGGGGCACGAGGGCGGCGCCGGCACCATGCACGCCAACTCGCCAGCCGACGTGCCCGCCCGACTGGAGGCACTCGGGCTGCTTGGTGGCCTGCCCCGCGCCGCCCTTCACGCCCAGGCCGCGGCGGCGCTACAGGTCGTCCTGCACGTGCGGCGCACCCGTAGCGGGCGGATCCTCGACTCGATCTGCGTGCTGATGCCATCTGGCAGCGAGCGGCTCGTGACCGTGCTCCCGGCGTGGCGGCGGGGGCACGGGCCAGGGCCGGCGGCGCGAGCGCTGGCCAGGATGTTCCTCGACCGCTCGGTGCTGGTGCCGCCGGTGCTCTCGGCCGAGGGAGGCCGGCCGTGACCGCGCACTGGATGGTCACGGCCGCTTGCCTGGTCGCTGCGGCCGTCGTGCTGGCCTGGCCCCAGCGCAGCCGCCCAGCCCGGTTGCTGACCCCGCCGCGGCCAGCGCCACGCAGCCTGCGGGAGCGGGTCGCGGCGCTCTCCAGCCGGCGGGCGATGGTCTTGGCGGTCGTCCTCGCGGCTCTTGCCGGCACGCTGCTCGCCGGCCCGGTCGCCGGGTTGGTAGCCGGCGGATACGGGGCCATCGCGGTGCGCACGGTGCTGCGGCGGCGGTCCTCCCGCGCCGCCGCAGCCATGCGGACGCGCTCGCTCGACGCACTGTGCGGGTTGGCGGCGGACCTGCGGGCGGGCCTGTCCGCCACCAGCGCCGCGCCGACTGCCGGTACCGCCCATCCGCAGGCTGGTCCGGCCACGATCGAAGACCGCCGGATGGCTCAGCTCACCGATGCGGCCTGGCGCCTGGCGGAGCGCACCGGCGCCCCGATCGCCGACCTGGTCGAGCGCATCGAGGCGGACGCCCGGGCCATGGACCGCGCAAGTGCGTCCGCGGCGGCGCAGGCGGCCGGTGCGCGGGCGACGGCCTGGCTGCTCGCCGCCCTGCCGCTGGGTGGGATCGCGCTCGGGTACAGCATCGGGGTCGACCCGTTGGCGGTGCTGCTGCGTACGCCAGTCGGCGCCGCCTGCGCCGTGGGTGCGGTGACGCTCCAGGTGGCCGGGCTTGTCTGGGCCGATCGCATTGCCTCCGCCGGCACGGTGCGGCCGGAGCCCACACCGTCGAAGCCGGCGACGGCGGCCGAGCCGGCATCGCCGCGAGGCGCCACGATTCGACCGAGGCCACGCCCCCGGCCACGCATGACGGCGGTCGTCGCCGGCCGCACCAGTGTGGGGAGCGAAGCATGACGCTGGCGGAAGCGTTGCTCGCGGTAAGCCTGGCGGCGGCGGCGGCGATCGTGGCCGGTGTACGCGGCTGGCCAGCCCGTCGCGGGCTCGCCACCCTCACCACGCGGCGCCAGTGGCGGCCCAATCCGGTCCGGCTAGCGGCGGCCCTCGGCGGCTTCGCGGTCGCGCTCTTCGTGGGCGGCCTGCTGGGGCTGGCGGTCGGGGCAGGGGTGGCGGTTGCTCTCGATCGGTTCCTGCGGCGCTTGGAGCCGGCCGAGGCGCGGGCGCGGCGGCTGCGCGAGGTTGCCGACTTGCCGCTCGCCGCCGACCTGATCGCCGCTGGCCTGCGGGCGGGCGCACCGGTGGACCACGCGGCGGCGGCCGTAGCCGAGGCGATCGACGGCCCTTTGGGCGAGCGGCTCGCGCGCGTGGCCCGCTCTCTCCGCCTGGGCGCCGAGCCCGCGGAGGCGTGGGGCCACGTGGCGATGGTGGCCGGCGCCGGGCGGATGGCACGGGCAGCGGTCAGATCGAGCGCCAGCGGTGCCGCTTTGGCCGGCGCGTTGACCCGGCTCGCCGACGACCTGCGCGCCGACCGCGCGGTGGCCAGCGAGGCCGCCGCCCGCCGCGCGGGTGTGCTCATCGTGCTGCCACTGGGCCTGTGCTTCCTGCCGGCGTTCATCCTCGCCGGTCTGGTGCCAGTGCTAATCGCCGTCCTACGCGACGTGCTCTGAGCCAGCGAAAGCCAACGCCGAGGAAAGCGAACCCGAAAGCCAACGCGACGGGGAGCGCAACGCAAAAGCCAACGCGGAGGGAAGCGCGAAAGCCAACGCCGAGCGAAGCGCGACGCGAAAGCCAACGCGGAGGCGAGCGCAACGCGGAAGGAGACGGCCCCGGGGCGAAGAGAGAAAACCCGGGGCGAAGAGAGAAAACCCCGGGGCGGCAGGAAAAAGCTTCGCCCGCCAGGCCGGCGGGTGTGGGGGATCCGACGGAGAGAGAGGGGATTTGTGTGCGCAAGCTGATCGCTCGGCTGTGGGAAGCCGGGTCGGGGAGGATCGTGGCCTGGAGGAGGCGCCGCCTCGCGGGCGACGCCGGGATGAACACGGCTGAGTACGCGGTCGGGACCATGGCTGCTGTCGCGTTCGCCGGCGTCCTGTTGAAGGTGGTCACCAGCGCAAGCGTCCAACGAGCGCTCACCGGCATCATCGAGGGAGCGCTGAAGTGAGCCGGGGCCGGCGGCCCGGCCGCGACCGGCAAACTGGCCGCGATCGGAGAGCACGCCGCGACCGGGGGTCGTTCACCGCCGAGTTGGCGGCCGGGCTGCCGGCCCTGATGCTGTTGCTGTTCGCCGGGCTGACGGCGGTGAATGCGGTGACCACGAAAGCCCAGTGCGTGGATGCCGCCCGCGAGGCCGCGCTGGCCGCCGCACGTGGCGAGGGCGGGGCAGAGGCAGGACAGCGAGTGGCACCACCAGGCGCCACGGTCTCGATCGCGACGTCGGGCGACACGGTGACGGCGACGGTGGCAGCCCCGGTGCGGGCGATCGGCCGAGGCCTACCCGGTACCACGATCACGGCCACGGCGGTCGCCGCGGTAGAGCCTGGGACGCCGGGGCTGGCGCCATGACCACCGAACGACAGCACGACGGCCACGCGACGGCGGTCGCGGCAGTGAAGCCCGAGCACCGGGGAATGACGCCGTGAGCACCGGAGCCCGGGACGCCGGGAATGACGCCGTGATCCGCCGACGACGCGAGGATCGCGGACCAGAGCAGGGCCACGAGCAGCGCAAAGTCCGGTGGGAGCGGGCGTCCATGCGGCGCAGGCAGGCGGATCGCGGCGCGGCGACCATCATGGTGCTGGCGGTCGGGCTGGTGCTGCTCGCCCTTTCGGCGGCCGGCGCCGCTGTGGGCGCGGCACGCGTGGCCCGGCACGAGGCGCGGGCGGCAGCAGACCTGGGTGCTCTCGCCGGCGCGATGCGGATACTCGAAGGCCCGGACACAGCCTGCGCCCGCGCGGGCGAGCTGGTGTCGCGCAACGGCGGCCGGCTCGCGGCGTGCACAGTGGACGGCCTGGACCTGATCGTCGCCGTCGAAGTCGACGTGACGCCGCTGGTCGGCCTCACCCGCACAGCCCGCGCCGCCGCCCGCGCCGGCCCCATCCGGACCGAATAGCGCCGCCGCCGCCGGCGCCGACCCTCGCGGATTAGCGCCGCTGGGCCGGGTGTGAGTGCGATTCGGCGGGTAGCGACGCCAGCGCCCACGACGGACCAGCCAGCGCAGAGCAGCGCCGTCGCTGGTGCGGGCGTGAGAAAGGGTCAGTGGGGTAGCGACGCCAGGACTACGTCCAGGACGCGGACCGCGTCGGGTTTGGAGAGGGGGTTGTTGCCGTTGCCGCACTTGGGTGACTGCACGCACGATGGGCAGCCGGTCTCGCAGGTGCAGCCGTCGATCGCGTCTCTCGTGGCCTGGAGCCACGACCTGGCGATTTTGTACGCGCGCTCGGCGAATCCCGCGCCGCCCGGGTGTCCGTCGTACACGAACACGGTGGGTGTCTCAGTGTCCGGGTGGGCTGCCGTCGATAGGCCGCCGATGTCCCAGCGGTCGCAGGTCGCGACCAGCGGGAGCAGGCCGATGGCGGCGTGCTCGGCCGCGTGTAGGCCGCCCGGCACGTCGTCCACGCCGGCGGCCTCCAGCGACTGCGGTGACAGCGTGAACCAGACCGCCGTCGTACGCAGCTCGCGTGTGGGCAGGTCCAGTGGCCAGGTGCCGAGCACCTCGCCCGAGCCGATGCGGCGGCGCTGGTACGAGACGACCTGGCTGGTCACGTCGACGTCGCCGAAGAAGAGGCCGACCGGGCCGGCATCCACATACGAGCGCACCGACACCACGGACAGCGAGGTGACGTCGCGAGCGTGGGTGGACCACTCCGGCTCCTCGCGGTGCACAAGCGCGACCGCGTCGTCGAGGTCGAGGGTGTCCACGACGTACGACTCGCCCTGATGCAGGTAGACGGCTCCGGTATGGACCATGAAGTGCGACGAGCCGGGGTCGACCGTGCCCAGCAGGCGGCCGGTGGCGGCCTCGACCACGCAGACGGGCAGCCCGCCGGTGCCGCGCAGGTCGACGCTCGGGCGGCCCTCGCCGGTCCAGTACCAGCCGCTGGGGCGGCGGCGCAGGATGCCCTCGGCCACAAGCTCGTCGAGCACCGCGGGCGCGTCCGGGCCGAAGAGGGGGAGGTCGGCGCGGGTGAGTGGCGCCTCGTACGCGGCGCTGCACAGCTGGGGTCCCAGCACGTACGGATTGGCGGGGTCGAGCACCGTCGCCTCGACCGGCCGGCCGAAGAGCGCCTCGGGGTGGTGCACCAAATACGTGTCGAGCGGGTCGTCGCGGGCGACGAGCACGGCGAGCGCCTCGTGCCCGTTGCGCCCGGCCCGGCCGGCCTGCTGCCACATCGACGCGCGGGTGCCCGGCCAGCCGCAGATCACGACCGCGTCCAGGCCCACCAGGTCGACGCCGAGCTCCAGCGCGTTTGTGGACGCAAGGCCGAGCAGCTCGCCGGAGTGGAGGGCTGCCTCCAGCTCGCGCCGCTCCTCGCGCAGGTAGCCGCCCCGGTACGCGGCGACCCGCGCGCCCAGCCCGGGCACCGCCTCGTCGAGCGACCGCCGGGCCATCGTCGCGACGGCCTCGGCGCCGCGGCGGGAGCGGACGAACGCCAGCGTGCGTACCCCGTTGACGACCGCGTCCGCCAAGAGGTCGGCACTCTCCCGCAGCGCCGAGCGGCGGACCGGGGCCGCATCGCTGCCAGCCGCTACAGACTCGACGTGCGGCGGCTCGCACAGCGCGAAGGTCACCCCGCCGCGCGGCGACGCGTCCTCGGTGACGGCCTCGACCACCAGGCCGGTGAGCCGCTTAGCGGACGTCGCCGGGTCGCCCGACGTCGCCGAGGCCAGCACGAAGATGGGCGTACGGCCGTAGCGGGCGGCCGCTCGCCGAAGGCGGCGCAGCACGTGCGCGACGTGCGAGCCGAAGACGCCGCGGTACGTGTGGCACTCGTCGACGACCACGTACCGCAGGCGCCGCAGAAAGGTCTGCCACGCTGCGTGACCCGGGAGGATGCCGTGGTGGAGCATGTCGGGGTTGGTCAGCACGAAGCGTGAGTGCTGCCGGATCCACTCGCGCTCCTCACGCGGGGTGTCGCCGTCGTAGCAGGCTGGCCGTACACCATCGATATCGAGCGACGAGACGGCGCGCAACTGGTCGGCGGCGAGCGCCTTGGTCGGTGCTAGATAAATAGCCGTGGCGCGCGGGTCCTCCAGCATCGTGGCGAGCGCGGGCAGCTGGTACGCCATCGACTTGCCGGACGCGGTGCCAGTGGCGACCACGACGTGGCGGCCGGCGTGCGCGTGGTTGGCCGCCTCGGCCTGGTGCCGCCACGGCGCGGTGACCCCCCGCGCGGCGAACGCCTCCCGCAGCGGGTCGGGCACCCAGTTCGGCCAAGGCACTGTCTCGCCGGCCCGGGTGGGCACCCGCTCGATGTGCGTGACGGAGTCGGGACGCAGCCGGCGTAGCAGCTCTGCCGGCTCGGCGACGGTCGTCACGCAAGCACTCTCGCACTGGTGTGCGGAAAACCCAAACAGGCGAGTATGCCTAAACCCGAACGTGCTGGCCGGGCGGCTCACCGCGCGGGTCGTGTCGATGGTTAGATTCCGGGAGGACCGAGAAGACGTGTCGACACGCGCCGGCACGGGCGACTCGGGCAGGAAGTGGCGGCAGTACTGGAGGCACCCCGATGGAGCTCTCGCTTGCGACCCGCGCTGTCGCCGAGCACCAGGTGCTGGAGGTCGGCGGTGAGGTGGACGTATATACGGCGCCTCGGCTGCGCGAGCGGCTCAACGAGCTGATCGACGGTGGCGCGCGAAGCATCGTGGTCGACCTCAACCGGGTTGACTTCCTCGACTCCACCGGCCTCGGGGTGCTCGTGGGCGCACACCGGCGGCTGCGCCCGCTGGGTGGCCGTTGCGCGCTGGCCTGCGACAAAGAGCCGCTGCTGAAGATCTTCCGCATCACCGCGCTGGACCAGGTCTTTCCCCTGTACCCGTCGGTGGAGGCGGCGACGGACCCATCCGGCCCCGCCGCGTGATGTCGACCGTCCGACTCGCGTTCTCGCCGGCCCCGGTGCATGTCCGGACGGCGCGGCTGGTCGGCGTGGCGGTGGCCCGCCGGGCCGGTGTGGCCGAGGAGCTGCTCGACGAGGTGCGGCTGGCGATCGGCGAGGCATGCACGCGGGCGGTGGCGCTGCACCGGCAGTACGGGCTGCCCGACCTCGTGCAGATGGAGATGAGCGACGACCAGAGCTACACGGTTCGGGTGATCGACCGCGCGCCGATCGAGGCAGGGCTGGGCCTCACCGCACTCCCTCCGGACGAGCTGGCCAACGAGTCGCTGACCGATGAGGCACTCACCGTCGGTGTCGGATTTGCACTGCTTGCCGGCTTCGTCGATGACCTCCAAGTGCGTCCGGTGGAGGTCGGCATTGGCACAGAAGTGCGGATGGTCTGGCCCGTCGCAAAGTAAGGTCTGACTCGCCGGGACCTAAACCGGCTAACACAGCGGCGAATATCACCGTCACACGCCCGGTGGGCGGTGTGACCATGAACACGGTGTGCCGCTACAGTACGCGGGTTATCTGCAAGAACCCGGGTGCGCGGGCGCCGGGGTTCGATTGCGCAACCGCGTGCAGGCGCTCCGCCGGTTCGTCCGCCGGCTGGGCGGGCATCGCAACGGCACAGGAGGACATAGATGTCCGGACCCTTGGCCGCCGACGGCGGCGGGCTGTCCATCACCGGCATGAACCTTACGTACGTCATCATCGCGGCCGTGATCGCGCTGGTGGCGCTCGGATTCGCGGCAGCCCTGGTCAGGGCCGTGCTGGCGACCGGTAGGGGCACTACCAAAATGCAGGAGATCGCCGGCGCCGTGCAGGAAGGCGCGTCGGCGTACCTGATCCGCCAGTTCAGGACCCTCGGCATCTTCGTCGTGCTGGCCGTGGTGCTGCTGTTCATACTCCCGGTGCACGGCGACAGTGACAACGAGACGCTCGTCAAGATCGGCCGTTCGGCGTTCTTCGTCGTGGGTGCGCTGTTCAGCGCGTTCATCGGCGGTGCCGGCATGGCGCTGGCGACGCGGGCCAACCTCCGCGTGGCGGCGGCGGCGCGGGCCAGCGAGGGCGGTCGCGAGGAAGCGATGAAGATCGCCTTCCGCACCGGCGGCGTGGTCGGCTTCCTCACGGTCGGCCTCGGCCTCTTCGGTGCGTCGCTCGTGGTGCTGCTCTACAAGGGCGACGCACCCACGGTGCTGGAGGGCTTCGGCTTCGGCGCCGCGCTGCTCGCGATGTTCATGCGGGTCGGCGGTGGCATCTTCACCAAGGCCGCGGACGTCGGCGCCGACCTGGTCGGCAAGGTGGAGCAGGGCATTCCGGAGGACGATCCGCGCAATGCCGCCACCATCGCCGACAACGTGGGCGACAACGTCGGTGACTGCGCGGGTATGGCGGCCGACCTCTTCGAGTCGTATGCGGTGACGCTTGTCGCGGCCCTCATCCTCGGCCGGGCCGCGTTCGGCGAGGAGGGCCTGGTCTTCCCGCTGATCGTCTCCGGCATCGGGGCGATCATCGCGATCATCGGCGTGTTCATCACCCGCCTGCGCGCCTCGGACCGCAGCGGCCTGAGCGCGATCAACCGCGCCTTCTACATCTCCGCGGGACTCGCCGCCGTGCTCGTGGCGGCCGCCTCGTTCGCGTACCTGCCGTCCGACTTCGCGGACTTCGGTGGCGACGTCGCGGACGTCGACGGCAACCCGCGGCTCATCGCGATCGGCGCGGTCGTGATCGGCATCGTGCTGGCCGCCGCCATCCAGGCGCTGACCGGCTACTTCACCGAGACCAACCGGCGCCCGGTGCGCGACATCGGCAAGACCTCGGAGACCGGAGCGGCGACTGTCATCCTCGCCGGCATCAGCATCGGGCTCGAGTCGGCCGTGTACTCGGCGCTGCTGATCGGCGCCGGCGTGTTCGGCGCGTTCCTGCTGGGCGGCGGCTCGATCACGCTCTCGCTCTTCGCGGTCGCGCTGGCCGGCACCGGCCTGCTCACCACCGTCGGCGTGATCGTCGCGATGGACACCTTCGGCCCGATCTCGGATAACGCGCAGGGCATCGCCGAGATGTCCGGCGACATCGACGAGAAGGGCGCGCGAACGCTGACCGAGCTCGACGCGGTCGGCAACACCACCAAGGCGATCACCAAGGGCATCGCGATCGCGACGGCCGTCCTCGCGGCGACCGCGCTCTTCGGGTCGTACCAGGACACCGTCGTTAGCTCGCTCGCCGACGCCGGCTCCGACCTGTCGATCGACCAGCTGCTCAACGTGGCCAACCCGCGCAACCTGGTGGGTCTGATCATCGGTGCCGCGGTGGTGTTCCTCTTCTCCGGCCTGGCCATCAACGCGGTGTCCCGCTCGGCGGGCGCGGTCGTGATGGAGGTGCGTCGCCAGTTCCGCGAGTTCCCGGGGATCATGGACGGCACCCAGCGCCCGGAGTACGGCAAGGTGGTCGACATCTGCACCCGGGACGCGCAGCGCGAGCTGATGACCCCCGGTCTGCTGGCGATCCTCGCGCCGATCGCTGTGGGCTTCGGCCTCGGCCCCGGCGCGCTCGCGGCCTACCTGGCCGGCGCCATCGGCACCGGCGTGCTCATGGCGGTCTTCCTGGCCAACTCGGGCGGTGCCTGGGACAACGCCAAGAAGCTCGTCGAGGACGGCGCGCACGGCGGCAAGGGCTCGGAGGCGCACGCCGCGACGGTCATCGGTGACACGGTGGGTGACCCGTTCAAGGACACCGCCGGTCCGGCGATCAACCCGCTGATCAAGGTGATGAACCTTGTCTCGCTGCTGATCGCGCCGGCCGTCGTGACGTACAGCATCGGCGACGACCAGAACGACGCGCTGCGTATCTCGATCGCGGTCGTGGCGGTCCTCGTCGTCGTGGCGGCGGTGGCGTTCAGCAAGCGCAAGCCGATCGCCATGAACGAGGCAGGGTCTGGTGCGGCACCGGGAAAAGCAGGTGACGGCACGCCCGACCAGGAGCACGAGCGGGTGAATGCCTGACACCTCGGTCAAGCACGATCAGGGCGTCCCGTACGTGTGCGGGGCGCCCTGATCTTTGATGAGCCATCTCTCGCAAACCGCTACGCTGCAACGCATGCGTACGCCCCGCGCAGTTCTCGTCGCACTCACGACGGCGTTCGCGCTCCTGGTGGGAGGCTGCGGGGGCGGGCCGGCGCCCCGGGCGTGGGCGGCCAACGTGTGCACCGCGCTGAGTCCCTGGCGCACCGAGATCAGCACGCTGACCAGCCAGACCCAGCAGCAGATGACCGCGAAGACCACCCCCGCGCAGGCGAAAGAGAATCTTGTACGCCTGCTGGGCGGCGCCGAGTCGGCCAGCGAGACGGCCCGGTCCAAGGTCGAGGAGGCAGGTGTGCCGGACGTCGACGGCGGCGCAGATGTCGCCACGGGCTTCGTCCGCTCGCTGACCGCCATGCGCGACGCGTACGGGCGGGCGAAGCAGAGCATCGAAGGACTGGACGCGGGGCGCGCCGACCCCTTCTACGACGGCGTCGAGTCGGTCATGAACAAGCTGACGACGGAGTACAACCAGAGCGCCCTGGACACCAGCTCACTCGACTCGGAGGAGCTGCGGGCGGCCTTCGACGAGGTCCCGGAGTGTCGCTGACCCCGGGCGCCCACGAGCCGACCCGGCGACAGCTTTCGCTCTTCGGGGTGGAGGCCCACGACCCCCGCCCGGCTGACCTGGCCGGGCTGCTCGCCGGGCCGGGGGAGGTAGTCCGGATGGGTGGCACGGCCCGCGTCTCGGTCGAGGTCGACCGGGCCTGGCGGGTACACGTGCTGATCGCTGAGCTGGCCCTTCGCGGCCTCCAGGCCACCTGGGAGCTAGCCACCGTCGAGGGACAGCTTGTCGTCCGAACGGCGTACGCCACCACCCTCGCCGCACTCGGCGCGGCATGGCTGCGTACCACGGCCAAGCGCCCGCCGCCCAACTTCCACCTCAACGGGCCCCGCCTGCGCCTCTGGGCAGCCGCCGCGGGCGGTCCTGACCAGCACGGATACGTCCTGCGCCTGGGCGCGGCGGACGAGCCCTGGTGGGAGTCTGTGGGGGCCGCGCTGGCCGCCCTGGGACTGCCCGCCGTGCTGCTCGGACCGCGCGCGGGTGGGCCTGCGTACCGGATCACAGGACGGCGCCGTCTGGGCCGTCTGGCGGAGCTTGTGGGCGACCGCCCAGCCGCCGCCCCGCCCGCTGAATGGCCTGGTTGATAGGGGGAAAAGACCTTTCCGGCGCGGCGGTGGCCGACGTCCGTGTCGCAGTTCGGTGTACGGTGTCGCCGACCGGTCCGCGCAACCGCCAGACCGGCGGCGCGTTACGTTGGACATCCGGCGTCCGGTTCTGATACCGGACGCAAGGGGCCAAGTTTGTAGCCAGAGGCAGCAGTAAAGGTCAGGAGAGAAGTGCCGAGCAACGCCAGCAGCCGTCTGGTCATCGTCGAGTCACCGGCGAAGGCCAAGACGATCTCGGGTTACCTCGGCCCGGGATACGTCGTGGAGGCGAGCCTGGGCCACGTGCGTGACCTTCCGCGTAACGCCGCCGACGTGCCGGCTTCGCACAAGAAGGAGCCCTGGGCCCGGCTCGGCGTCGACGTCGACAACGGGTTCGCCGCCCTGTACGTCGTATCTCCCGACCGGAAGGAACAGATCCGCAAGCTTCGCTCGCTGGTCAAGGAGGTCGACGAGGTCTTCCTCGCCACCGATGAGGACCGCGAGGGCGAGGCCATCGCCTGGCACCTGGTGGAGACGCTGAAGCCCAAGGTGCCGGTCCGCCGGATGGTCTTCCACGAGATCACCAGGTCGGCCATCCAGGCCGCGATCGCGAGCCCGCGCGACATCGACCGCGATCTTGTCGACGCGCAGGAGGCCCGCCGCATCCTGGATCGCCTCTACGGGTACGAGGTGTCGCCCGTCCTGTGGAAGAAGGTCATGCCCCGGCTCTCGGCCGGCCGGGTGCAGTCGGTCGCCACCCGCATCGTGGTGGAGCGCGAGCGGCATCGGATGGCGTTCCGCACCGCCGAGTACTGGGACGTGGCCGCCACGCTTGCCGTACAGGGCAAGGTTGAGGGCCCTCGCACGTTCGGGGCGACACTGATCGCGCTCGACGGCGACCGCATCGCGACCGGCAAGGACTTCGAGCCGACGACGGGGCAGGTGAAGCCCGGCGCCGGGGTCGTGCACCTCGATGCCGACGGCGCCCGTGGCCTGGCCGCTCGCCTCGACGGGCGGCCATTCACTGTCACCCGTGTGGAGGAAAAGCCGTACCGGCGGAGGCCGTACGCGCCGTTCATCACCTCCACCCTCCAGCAGGAGGCCGCACGCAAGCTGCGCCTCTCCTCGCAGCAGACGATGCGGGTCGCGCAGCGGCTGTACGAAAATGGCTACATCACCTATATGCGTACCGACTCGGTCAACCTCTCGGAGACCGCCCTCGCGGCTGCTCGCCGGCAGATCGCCGAGCTCTACGGCGAGCGCAACGTGCCACCGGAGCCCCGCCGCTACACCGGCAAGGTCAAGAACGCGCAGGAGGCGCACGAGGCGATCCGCCCCGCGGGTGACAACTTCCGCACGCCGGGCGAGGTGGCCAAGGAGCTGTCGACCGAGGAGTTCAAGCTCTACGAGCTGATCTGGCGGCGCACGATCGCGTCCCAGATGACCGACGCGGTCGGCTCGTCCGTCTCGGTGCGCATCCGCGCCATCTCGACCTCGGGCGAGGAGGCTGACTTCGGGGCGACCGGTAAGACGATCACCGACCCGGGCTTCCTGCGCGCGTACGTCGAGTCCTCCGACGACGAGAATGCCGAGGCCGAGGACCAGGAGCGGCGGCTGCCCAACCTGGTCAAGGACCAGCCGCTCACCGCCGAGGAGCTGGCCGCGGTCGGGCACACGACCCAGCCGCCGGCGCGCTACACCGAGGCTTCGCTGGTCAAGCAGCTTGAGGAGCTGGGCATCGGGCGCCCGTCGACGTACGCGTCGATCATGGCGACGATCCAGGACCGGGGGTACGTCTTCAAGCGCGGACAGGCGCTGATCCCGTCCTTCCTCGCGTTCGCGGTGGTGGGGCTGCTGGAGCAGCACTACCCGCGGCTCGTCGACTACAACTTCACGGCCGCGATGGAAAACGAGCTGGACGAGATCGCGGCCGGTGACGCCCACTCGACCGACTTCCTGACCTCGTTCTACTTCGGCTCGCCGGTCGGCGACGACGGTTCGATCGCCCGCTCCGGTGGCCTGAAAAAGATGGTCACCGAAAACCTCGGCGACATCGACGCGCGCAGCGTCAACTCCATCCCGCTCTTCCGCGACGACGAGGGGCGTGACGTCGTCGTCCGGGTCGGCCGCTACGGGCCGTACCTCCAGCGCACCCTGCCCGACGCCGAGCCGGCTGCGGACGGGGGCGACGACCGTGTCTCCATCCCCGAAGGGCTGGCGCCCGACGAGCTGACCCCGGAGAAGGTCGAGGAGCTCTACCTCGGCGGCAGCGGGGAGCGAAAGCTGGGCGAGCACCCGGAGACCGGCGAGCCGGTGGTGCTCAAGTCCGGCCGCTACGGCCCGTACGTCTCCACCGGCGACCGCAACGCATCGCTGCTGCGCTCGCAGTCCCCGGAGACGGTGACGCTCGAAGAGGCGTTGAAGCTGCTCACGCTGCCCCGCCTGGTCGGCACCGACCCGGAGGGCAAGGAGATCCTGGCGGCAGCGGGCCGCTACGGGCCGTACGTCAAGCGCGACGACGACTACCGCTCGCTCGACTCCGAAGACAAGATCTTCACGGTCACGCTCGACGAGGCGCTGGCGCTGCTGGCCGCACCGAAGACCCGCCAGCGCCGGGCTGCCGCCGAGCCGCTGCGCGAGCTGGGTGTCGACCCGCTCACCGAAAAGCAGATGACCATCAAGAACGGGCGCTTCGGGCCGTACGTGACGGACGGCGAGACGAACGCGTCGCTGCGCCGTGACCAGACGCCGGAGTCGCTCACCGTCGAGCAGGCTTCGGAGATGCTGGCCGAGCGGCGGGCGCGGGGTCCGGCGAAGCCGCGCAAGAAGGCGGCCGCCGCGAAGAAGACCACAGCGGCGGCGGACGGCGCGGCGCCGGCGAAGAAGACCGCAGCCAAGAAGACCGCGGCTGCGAAGAAGACGACCGCGAAGAAGACCACGACGGCGGCGAAGAAGGCCGCGCCGAAGAAGGCGGCAGCGCGCAAGTCTTCCGAGTAGTTCGAACAGGTGTACGATGAGGCGCGTGTATGACCACGACGTCCCCGACAAGCGTGCCGTCGTCACCCACCGCCTGTCCGGCTTCCACGGGCCAGTCAGTGGCCGGGTGAGGTTGCCACACCGGATGTTCTGGCACGCCGACCGAGTGTTCGATCTGGACCAGCCAGCCGCGCTCCGCCGGATGTACGAGATCGTGCTCCGCGAGGCACTGTCCTATGACGAGCTTCGCACCTGGCTGGACGTGCCGACTCTCCGCCGGGAGTGGCACAGCCTGTCCCTGCCCCTGTCGGTCCGCCGCGATTGGGAGCGCCGCCACCCGAGCCTGGCCACCTGAGGCGCACACGACGGGCCTCAGGGGCCGAGGACCCGCTCGGTGTATGCGTTGGCGAAGACGCGGGACGGGTCCAGCCGGTCGCGGGCGGCCAGGAAGTCGTCGAAGTGTGGGTACGCGGGCCGTAGCGTCCCGGCGTCCCGGTAGTGGAGCTTGCCCCAATGTGGACGGCCGCCGAGATCCTGGGCCACCCGTTCGAATGCGCGGAAGTACGGCTCGTACTCCACCCCCACGTACTGGTGGATCGCGATGTACGCGGACTCCCGCCCGTACCCGTGCGAGAGCCAGATGTCGTCCGGGGCGGAAAACCGTACCTCGACCGGGATCAGCACCTTGAAGGGCAGCGACTCCACCACCCGCCGCAGCCCGGCGAAGGCCTCGGGCAGCGCGGCGCGGGGCAGCGCGTACTCCATCTCGGTGAAGCGCACCCGGCGCGGGCTGACGAAGCACGCGTCGGAGCGGGCCGTGTAGACGCGCGGCGTCAGCACCCGGGCCTCGGTGCGTGAAATGGCCGGCACCAGCGCGGGCACGCGGCGACCGACCCGGCAGAGGCCGCCGAGCACGGTGTTCTGTAGGAAGTCGTCGTCCCACCAGGCGCGCAGCTTCGACAGTGGACGGTCGTCGGCGGGTGCCCGGTTGTTGCGCTTGGTGAGTGTCTGCTCGGTGTACGGCAGCCAGTAGAACTCGAAGTGGTCGTTGTCTCCGATGTGGTCGGTCAGCCCGGACAGCACGGCGTCGAGCGGCAGGGGTCGCTCGTCGGCGTGCAGCACGAACGCGTCGACGCACCGCAGCCTGACCTCGGTGATCACGCCGAGCGCGCCGAGCCCCACCCGGGCCGCCACGAAGACGTCGGGGTGCTCGTCCGGGCCGCATCTGATCACCGCGCCGGTACCGGTGACCAGCGTCAGGCCCACCACGAAGGTGGAGAGGCACCCGTAGGCCGCCCCGGTGCCGTGGGTGCCGGTCGAGATGGCGCCCGCGATGGTCTGCGCGTCGATGTCGCCGAGGTTGGGTAGGGCGAGGCCGTGCGTGGCGAGTGCCGCGTTTAGCGCGCGGAGTGGCATGGCCGGCGGGGCGCTGACAACCCTCGATTCGAGGTCGACCGAAAGGGTGGTTCCGATGCCCGATAGGTCAAGCTTGATGTCCTCCGCAAGGGCGATATCGCTAAAGGAGTGTCCGCTCCCGACCACTTTGACCCGGCGCCTGTTGGCCGCCGCGTCTTGTACCGCCGCGCTCACCTCATCGATGCTGGTGGGGCGGGCAACGGCGGCCGGTGTAGCGCTCTGGTTGCCGGCCCAGTTTTGCCACTTGACTGCCGTCGAGGCCATCCGAACCTCCAGCTAAATGTGAGTAACATTCTTATCAGCGCGGCCACTCCGCGTAAACATCTGCGATCCGTAGGCCGGGCTCGCTCGTTAATCTGAGTAAGGTTCTCACCGTCGAAAGCCTCGAAGGGAGTGGCGACGAGTGTCGACATCTACCGCGACCGTCGCGACCGGGCCGCTGCGCCGCGTCCCGGTCCAAGGGCGCAGCGTGGCGCGTGTTCAGCGGATGCTCGACGCCTGTGCCGAGCTCGTCGACGAGGTGGGCTACGAGGGGCTCACCACGACCCTGCTCGCCGAGCGGGCCGAGGTCGCGATCGGCTCGGTCTACCAGTTCTTCCCGGACAAGCGGGCCATCGTCCAGGCACTCACGCTCCGCAACATGGAGGCCTACCTTCAGCGGCTGGCCGGCAGCTGGGCCGACGGCTCGTTCACCGACTGGTGGGACGGCGTCGACGCGGCGATCGACGAGTACATCGCGATGCACCGTTCCGTACCCGGCTTCCGCACGCTGCACTTCGGTGACGTCGTCGACGTGCACCTGCTCGACGAGGAGAGCGACAACAACGCGGTGATCGCGGGGCGGGTCGCCCACGTGCTCGTCGAGCAGTTCGGGGTGGCCGAGACGGCGCGGCTGCGGTTTGCGCTGGAGATCGCGGTCGAGGCCGCCGACGCCCTGATCAAGCTGGCCTTCCGCCGCCACCCGGACGGCGACGACACGGTGCTGGGCGAGGCCAAGGCGCTGATCCGCGAGTACCTGCACCGCCACGTCGACGCCTGAGACGAGCCCTACAGGAACGCCCGTCCTTCGCCGCGGTACGTGGGCACCGTCTCCACGACTTCCGCGCCGTCCACGAGGTGCAGCTCGTTGACGTGCTCGCACAGCTCACCGGCCTTGGCATGGCGAAACCACACCCGGTCGCCCTCCCGCAGCCCGTCGGCCGCCGGGCCGCGCAACGGGGTCTGTACCTCACCGGCCCCTTCCATGTCTACGAGTCGCAGGCCCGCCGGGAGCCACGGCAGCGGCTGGCGGCTGGCGTGGGTCTGGCCGGAGGCGATCCACCCGCCGCCGGAGACGGTCACGAAGCCGCGCGCGGGGCGGCGTACCACCGCCAGCGCGAAGTAGGCCGCCGGCTCGGGGCGCCACGCCCGGTACCCGTCGAAGAGCGCCGGTCCGAACAACCCGGATCCGGCGGTCACCTCGGTCACGGCCGGGTCGGCGGCGGTGGCGGCCACGCTGCCCGTGCCGCCGCTGTTGAAGAACTCCACGTCCGCGTGCTCGCGCACGGCGGCGAGCGCGGCGCTGCGGCGGTCCAGCAGGTCACGGTATGAACGGCGCTGCATCTGCCGGATCGCGAAGCCGCGAAGCTTCTCGTGCGGCGGGGCGTCGCCGAGGCCGGCGATCTGCGCGTCGTACGCCATCAGGCCCACCAGCCGGAACCCGCGACGGGCCGTGATCTCGCGCGCGACATCGCCCGCGGCGGCGGCGGTGTGTACGGGCGAGCGGCGCACGCCGATGTGCAGGCCCAGCAGACGCCAGGAGCCGTCGAGGTCGAGGCAGACCCGGATCTCGGCGCGGTGTGCGGGCGTCGCGACCGAGTCGAGCAGGTCGAGCTGCGCGGGACCGTCGACCATGAGGGTGATCGCCCCGGCCAGGCCGGGGTCGGCGGCGAGCTCACGCAGCGCGGAGCGGTTGGCGGTCGGGTACGCCACCAGTGCGTCGTGCGTCATCCCGGATCGCACCAGCCAGATGGCCTCGGCCAGCGTGTACGCCATGACACCCCGCCAGCCGGGAGTGGCGAGGGCGCGCTCGAGGATGGCGCGGCTGCGCACGGACTTGCTGGCCACGCGCAGGGGCTTGCCGGCGGCTAGGCGGGACAGGGCGCGCGCGTTCGCGTCGAAGGCGGCGAGATCGACGACTGCGAACGGCGGGTCGAGGTCCGCGGTGGCCTTTTCGAGGCGTTCGCGGAGCGCGTCGCGGGTGGTCGTCGTCACACGAGCACGCTAACGGGTCGATACAGTAAAGCGAAACTCCTTCGTGTATCAATCACTCCCGCGAGCCGTGCTACCAGGGCCATCAGGCTGCGCGTCTAGAGTGTCAGCGGATGCCCGCAGGCGGAGGGACGACGGCCATCGACGCGAATGCTCGCGACGAAAGCGGTAGCGACAGCGGCCGCGCCGGCGCGTCGACGAGGAGCTCGTCGACGGCCCAGGTCGAGCTGTCCGGCTTCCAGGCGCTCCGGTCGGTGCTGCGGATCCGGCCGTTCCGCCGGCTCTGGGTGGTCACCGGAGTAGCCGCGCTCGGCGACTGGCTGGGCCTGCTGGCCACCGCCACCTTCGCCTCCGCGCAGGTCAGCGGCGACGCGGCCAAGGGCCTCGCCTTCGGCTCGGTCATCGCCGTGCGCCTGCTGCCGGCCCTCGTGCTCGGCCCGGTCGCCGGCGTCCTCGCCGACCGCTTCGACCGGCGATACACGATGGTCATCTGTGACCTGCTGCGCTTCGTGTTGTTCGCGTCGATCCCGATCGTGGCCCTCTTCTCGGAAAGCGCCGGCCTCACCGTCGGCTGGGCGGCCACCGCCACCTTCCTGATCGAGACGATCACGCTGCTGTGGATCCCGGCCAAGGAGGCCGCGGTCCCCAACCTGATCCCGCGCTCCCGGCTCGAGACCGCCAACCAGCTCACGCTCATCACCACGTATGGCCTTACGCCCGTCTTCGCCGGCCTCAGCATCGCCGCGCTCGACCGGATCCTGCGCTCGGGTAACACCACGCCCCCGGAGTGGGCCGAGGCGTCAAACCTGGCGCTCTATTTCAACTCGCTCAGCCGCCTCGCCATGGCCCTTGTCGTGTACTTCGGCATCAAGGAGATCAGCGGCCGCATCCACGGGGCCAAAGAGCACGGGCAGAGCATGCTGCGGCAGTTCGTCGAGGGCTGGAAGTACGTGGGCAGCACCCCGCTGGTGCGCGGGCTCGTCTTCGGCATCCTCGGCGCGTTCGCGGGCGGCGGTGTCGTCATCGGTACCGCGCAGTTCTTCGCCCGCTCGCTCAGCGCTGGCGACGCCGCCTTCTACCTGCTCTTCGGCACCCTCTTCGTAGGGCTGGGGGCCGGCATCGGGCTTGGCCCGGCGGTGGTGCGCGACCTGTCCCGGCGGCGCTGGTTCGGCATGAGCATCGTGCTGGCCGGTGGCTCGGTACTGCTCCTCTCGGTCGCGATCCACCTCGCCATGGCGGTGTTCGGCGCCCTGCTGGTGGGCGCGGGGGCCGGCATGGCGTTCCTCTCCGGCGTGACGCTGCTCGGCGGCGAGGTGGGCGACCAGGTGCGCGGGCGGGTCTTCGCGTTCGTGCAGACCGCCGTCCGGGTCGTGCTGATGCTCGCCATCGCGGTGTCGTCGAGCCTCGTCGGCCTCGGCGGTTCCTGGGAGGTCAGCACGGTCTCGATCTCCTCCACCCGGGTGTTGCTGCTGATCGCGGGCGTCGCCAGCATCCTCACCGGCATCAGCGCGTTCCGGCAGATGGACGACAAGCCCGGCGTGCCGGTGCTGGCCGACCTCTGGGGCTCGATCCGCGGCCGCCCGCTCTCCGCAGGCGAGGAAGTGGTCGGAGCGGGTACGTTCGTCGTCTTCGAGGGCGGCGAGGGTGCCGGCAAGTCCACGCAGGTCAACGCGCTCGCCGAGGCGCTGCGGGCGGAGCGCCGCGAGGTCGTGGTGACCCGCGAGCCGGGCGGGACCGAGGTCGGGCAGCGCATCCGCGCCCTCGTGCTCGGCAAGCACTCCGAGCTGTCGCCGCGCGCCGAGGCGCTGCTGTACGCCGCGGACCGGGCCGACCACGTGGCGACCGTCGTGCGCCCGGCGCTCACCCGGGGCGCGGTGGTGGTCAGCGACCGGTATGTCGACTCGTCGCTCGCGTACCAGGGCGCCGGCCGCACGCTCCCGGTCGACGAGGTCTCCTGGCTCTCCTCCTGGGCCACCGGTGGGCTCCGGCCCGACCTCGTGGTGCTGCTCGACGTGCCACCCGAGGTGGGCCTGGCGCGGGCGGCCCGGCGGGGCGCCGCAGACCGGCTGGAGAGCGAGTCGGTATCGTTCCACGAGCGCGTGCGGTACGCGTTTCTCGACCTGGCCGCCAGCGATCCCAAGCGCTACCTGGTGCTGGACGCCACCCGGCCGCCCGAGGAGATCACCGCCGCGGTGCTGGAGCGGGTCGGCGAGATCCTGCCGGAGGCGCCGCCACACCACCACGAGCCTTCCGAGGCGTTCAAGACGATCGTGGAGGTCGACCTGGAGCGGAGACCGTCGTGAGCGCGAAGCAGGCCCGGCCATGAGTGACGTGTTCGCCGACCTGGTGGGGCAGGACGAGGCGGTCGAGACGCTGCGCCGGGCGGCGGCGGCCGGCGCTGCGGTCCTGCGCGGGGGTTCCGGCGGTGGCATGACGCACGCCTGGATCTTCACCGGGCCGCCCGGCTCGGGCCGCTCGGTGGCCGCGCGGGCCTTCGCGGCGGCCCTCCAGTGTGAGTACGGGACGGGCTGCGGCCAATGCCCCGGCTGCCACACGACGCTCGCCGGTACCCATGCCGACGTGCGGTTGGTGGTGCCGGAAGGGCTCTCGATCGGGGTCAGCGAGATGCGTGCGCTGGTGCTGCGTGCGGCGAGCACCCCGTCCGGCGGCCGGTGGCAGGTGCTGGTGATCGAAGACGCCGACCGGCTTACCGAGGCCGCCGGAAACGCGCTGCTCAAGGCCATCGAGGAGCCGCCACCGCGCACGGTCTTCCTGCTCTGCACGCCCTCGACCCACCCCGACGACATCTCGGTGACGATCCGGTCGCGCTGCCGCGTCGTACCACTGCGGCAGCCCCCGGCCAGCGCGGTCGCGACAGTGTTGGCCGCGCGCGACGGTGTCGCCGACGACGTGGCCCAGTGGGCCGCGGCGGCCGCCCAGGGACACGTGGGGCGGGCCAAGCGTCTGGCCCGCGACCCGGAGGCGCGCAAGCGGCGGGAGGCGGTGCTCGCCGTGCCACGGCGGCTGACGGGCGTCGGCGCCTGCTTCGACGCGGCTTCGGCGCTGATCGAGGCGGCCGAGCAGGAGGCGGAGGCTGCGGTCGCGGAGACCGACGCGGCCGAGCGGACCGCGCTGGAGACGGCGCTCGGCGCGGGCGGCACCGGGCGGGGTGCGGCCGGGGCGATCCGGGGTGCGGCGGGCCAGCTCAAAGACCTCGAACGCCGCCAGAAGTCGCGGGCCACCCGAGCCCAGCGCGACTCGCTCGACCGCGCGCTTGTCGACCTGGCCGGCTTCTACCGTGACGTACTCACGGTCAAGTTCGGCGCGCCGGTGTCACCGGTACACACCGACACCGCGCCGCTCGCGTCGGCCGCCGCCGATCGGTGGACCGCGGAGAGCACGCTGCGGCGGCTGGAGGCGATACTCGCCTGCCGCGACGCGATCGAGGCCAACGTGAAGCCGCGGATCGCCGTCGAGGCGATGATGCTTGCCCTCTGGCGCGGCTGACCCAAAGCAATGGCACGGGTCGCCTTTCCGAGGGCGACCGGCCGCACGCCGATTTGCGTCCTCGATTTCAACGATTGGCGCGGCTGATTTCGCCGATCAAGGGATCGTCGAAGCCAATAAATAGCGCGTTCGCGGGGCAGCGGACTGACGACCCTGGCCGGTACGGTCTGAACTCGGGTTGCCACGTCCGGTGAAAGGGCCTGCAAATTATGGGGCGGGAGATCGACGAGAGCTGGATCGAGGACGCTGTTGAGCGCTATCGCCGAATTGAAGCGCTTCAAGCGGAGTTCGAGGAAGCGGCTCGCGACTTGACGGTGACCGTCCATTCGCCGGACGGTCTTGTCGAGCTTGTCGTGACGGCCACCGGCGCGATCACCGACGTCCGTATCACCGGCGCGTTCGGCGGGCGGACCAGCGCCGAGCTGTCCCAGTCGATCCAGGCCGCCGTCACCGCGGCCGCCGACGCCGCGAAGTGGGCCCGCGAAAAGCTGCACATCGAGATGTTCGCTAGCTATCGGCCGCTGCGGGAGGTCTGAGATGGACTCCCTGCGCGACCTCGCGGCCGGCTTCGACGAGGCGGCCACCGCGCTCACGGACGCCGGTCGGCGGCTGTCCCACCTCGAGCCGCCGCCGTCCTCGTTCGGCGCGGGCGGGCCCGGCCGCCTCGGCGAGGTGGGTCGCGCACTGCATCGCCAGTGGCTCGACGCGTTCGGCGCGCGCGGTCGCGAGGCGGCCGCCGCCAGTGCCCGGCTCGCCGACGTGGCCGGCGCGCTGCGGGCCACCGCCGCTGATTACTCCGATGTGGACAAGACCGCCCGCGGCTGGCCCGGGGAGGTGTGATGGACGCGCTCGACCACCTCGCCGGCACCGCCACCCTGCTGCTTGAGCGCGTCGACAGTGCGCTCGCCACCAGCGGCGCCCCCGGTGGTCACCCGATTTGGCCGCTCATGCGCCGCCTCGGTGCCCTTCCGGGCGCCGCCACAAGCACCATCGCCGGGCTCCGGCCCGCGCCGCTGGCTGCCGCCGGGCCGTCGTTGCGTGGCCTCATCCAGGTGTACGAGGAGCGGGGCGAGACGATCGCGGACTCCGGCTCCTGGGAGGGGGCGAGTGCGGAGGTCTTCGGGGCACACCGGGCGGCGCTCTCCGCTCACCTCGGTCAGATGGCCGGCAAGCTGGGCGCGACCGACGGCTATTCGGCCGCCGTGGCTGAGTGGATCGAGGAGAGTCGCGCGGGGCTGGCCCGGGAGCTTGCCGCGGTGCTGGGCTCGCGCGAGGCGGTAACCGTCACCGTCGAGCCGTACGGGGTGCCCGGCGCCGTCGCGGCCGCCGAGATCGGGGCGCGGGTGCTGGGCGCGGTCGACACGGCATACGAGCGGGCCGAGGCACTCCTGCACCGCTGGGAGGTCGACCTGTTGGAGCTGCCCTACCAGCCGCCGGATACCGGCCCGGCGGCGTTCGGCTCCACCACCCGAGCCTGAGGGCGCCATCTATCTCCGTCAATGGCAACGGCGTCGCGCTCTGGAGCGGTAGATGCTCTCCCACCGCTCCGGCTGCGACGCCGTGGCCCTTTCCTGCACCCCCGCAGGTCTGTGGACACCCCACTCAACGCCGCTGCCCGACTTTTGTCGTGGGCGCCGCCCAGGAATCATCCGTAAGTGCGAACGGCAATGGGACGAACCGTGGCACGGCGGCGCCGACTGGCCAGCACGGCTACCGAACCAGCCATGATCAATAGTGCACCTCCGGTCGCGATCCAGGCGACGTCTGGGCCGGTCACCGGCAGTCCGCCAGCGTTGTCGACGGGTAGCGCCGCAGGTCCACAGCGTCATGGAGGCGCGACCCTCGATGCGCTGTGGCGAAAGGTCCCGTTCGTACCGACAAACCAGATCGTCTGAATGGCCGGCCCTTCAGCCGAAGGCGGATCGCGCCGTAATGTGGGGCCATGGGGATGCTCTGCGCGGTGAGCTTCAACCGGTACGGCCGGCTCTACTACCTCGACCCCGGCGAGCACCGCCCCCAGGTCGGCGACCGGGTGCTGGTGCCCACCGACGACGGCACCGAGGTGGCCGAGTGCGTGTGGGCGCCGCAGTGGGTCAGCGAAGACACCGACGGCTTCCCCAAGCTGGCCGGCATGGCCGCCGAGCGTGACCTGCGGCGCGACGAGGCCCAGCGCAAGCGCAAGGCCGAGGCCAAGGTGGCCGCCAAGCGGCTCATCCGCGAGCACGACCTGCCGATGAAGGTGGTCGCGGTCGACCACGTGCAGGAGTCCGGTGCCGGCGGCAACGGCGCGCGTACGACGATCTACTTCACCGCCCCGCACCGCGTCGACTTCCGCTCGCTGGTCCGCGACCTGGGTGCCACGCTCCGGTGCCGCGTCGAGCTGCGCCAGCTCTCCGCCCGCGACTCCGCGCGCGTGCAGGGCGGCATCGGCTCGTGCGGGCGTGACCTGTGCTGCGCCACCTTCCTGACCGACTTCGAGCCGGTCACCATCCGCATGGCGAAGGACCAGGACCTGCCGCTCAACCCGCTGCGCATCTCCGGCGCATGTGGACGGTTGATGTGCTGCCTGAAGTACGAGCACCCGCTGTACCAGAAGTTCCAGGCGTCGGCGCCCGCGGTGGGCAGTCGAGTGTCCACACCGGAGGGCGACGGCCGGGTCGTGTCGCACAGCGTGCCGCGCGACGCGGTGGTGGTGCGCATGGACGCGGACGGCTCGCGGTGCATGTGCAGCCGCGCGTCGGTGTGCGGCCCGCGGAAGGCGCACGACGAGGCGTACGGCGGCTGAGGCCGAAACGCACGGAGGCCCGGGTCACCTGACCCGGGCCTCATCGTGTGGAGCCGCCTGACGGAATCGAACCGTCGACCTATTCATTACGAGTGAATCGCTCTGCCGACTGAGCTAAGGCGGCAACGGTGGTCAAGTGTACGGCACGCCAGCGGCGGGCTCGCAACGGTTCCCCACCTTCGGCTACTTAGGGGCAGCGCATCGACACATGGCGCGACTAGGGTGCTTGACGTGAGCGAGCTTGCGAGCGAACCAATGGACTCAGCAGCTTGCGCAGGCGACGGCTCGGAGCCCAGCGACGAGGCGACGACCAGCGAAGTCCAGCAAGCTGCGCCGCCACCGGCACCGCCACCGCCACCGCGCCCGCGCACCCTCGACCCCCTCGAGCTCGGCTTCACGCCGCGCAAGCCGGTGCCCTGGCTCGCGCCGCTGCTGCTGCTCAGCACCGGCCTCCGCACGCTGCTGGCCATCCTCTTCGGCGCCTACCTCGACAAGCGCGAGCTCCAGAACGCCCTGCCCGGCCGGATCTACCACCAGCCGGGCGTGGGCGGCGAGCTGTGGATGGACTACGTGGCCGACCTCGGCGACGGGTTCGACGCGACGTACTCGGTGGCGTACCTGCTGGCCCAGCCGGACCTCGACCTCGGCGGAGAGCGACTGCCCCGCGGCCAGGTCCTGGTCATGGGAGGCGACCAGGTCTATCCCACCGCGAGCGCCTCGGCGTATGAGGATCGGTGCAAGGGCCCCTACCAGGCCGCGTTGCCCGGCGCGCCGGCCACCGGGCCGCGCCCCACGCTCTTCGCGATCGCGGGCAACCACGACTGGTACGACGGGCTGACCGCGTTTCTTCGGCTCTTCGCACGGCGCAAGGACGGCGAGATCGGTGGGTGGCGCACCGAGCAGAATAGGTCGTACTTCGCCACCGAGCTTCCCGCCGGCTGGTGGCTTTTCGGCATCGACGAGCAGTTCGGGGCGTATCTGGACGACCCCCAGCTGATCTACTTCGAGGAGGCCGCCCGCCACCTCGGGCCCGACGACCGCGTCGTGCTGGTGGTGCCGGCGCCGACCTGGGTGAAAGCCGTGGACAACCCGGATGCGTACGACGCGGTCGACTACTTCATCCGCACGGTGATCGACCCGACCGGCGCCCGCGTCCCGCTGATCATCGCGGGTGACCTGCATCACTACGCCCGCTACGCCAACGGCGAGCGGCAGCTCGTCACCTGCGGCGGAGGCGGCGCGTACCTCTACCCAACCCACAAGCTGCCCGAGCAGATCCAGGTGCCCCCGCCGGACACGCTCGCCCGCCGGGCCAGCCGCAGCCTGCCGTACGACTTGGCCGGCACGTACCCCAAGCGTGAGCGCTCCCGCCGCTTCGGCTGGGGCATCTTCGCCCGGCTGCCGCTGCGCAACCCGGGCTTCGCGGTCCTGATCGGCCTGCTGCACACGCTGCTGATGCTGCCGATGGTCGGCGTGGTGCACCGCAATGGCGAGAGCGAGACCCGCATCTTCAGCATCCCGCTCGCCATCATGGTGCTCGTCACGATCGTCGGCGCCGTGCTCTTCGCCAGACCACCCAGCGCGAGCGGCAAGCGCCACGCGCGGCATTGGCTGCTCGGCCTGGCCCACGGCTTTGGCCACGTGGGGCTGGCCGTCCTCGGTACGTGGGTGTGGCTCCAGCTCCCCTTCGTCGACTGGCCGTGGCCGCTGCCCGTGGTCGCCGCCGCGGTGGTCTACGGCCCGATCGTCGGCTACGTCGCCAGCCTGCTCGTCGCGGCGTACCTGCTGGTGGCCGGCTCGTTGGGCGTCAACGTCAACGAGCTCTTCGCGGGTCAGGGCATCGAAGACGCGAAGAGTTTCCTGCGGATACACATCGCCGCCGACGGCAGCCTCACGATCTACCCGGTCGCGATCGACCGCGTCTGCCACGGCTGGGCGGCCAACCCGGCGGCGCCGCCGGCACGCCGTGGGTCGAGCCCAATAAACCCTTGCGGGTACACCTGGCGGAAGAACCCATCGTGATCCGCTAGTCGATCCTCGCAGCGCGTATGTTTGGTGGACAGCAGTCCGGGTACCGCATCGACGTCTTTGAGAGTGCCTACCCCTCGGAAGCGCGGCCATCATGCAGACACGGCTCAACATCTCCGGTCATCCGGTCCACCCGTTCATGATGACCCTGCCCCTGGCGTTGATCGTGTGCGCGATCCTCTTCGATTTTGGTGCGCTGGTCGGGCTTCACTTCCTCAGCCAGGTCGGCTACTGGACGCTTGTGGCGGGGCTGTTCGCCGCCATCCTGGCCGTGGGTGCCGGGATGGTCGACCTCTGGGATCTGCCGGCCGGCGCGGGCAAGCGCCGCCTGGTGGCGTATGAGCTGGTCAACCTCGCGATGGTCGCCATGTTCGCGATCGTCTGCCTGGTACGCGTCGAGGACCAGGCCAGCGCGCCCACCGGGGCATCTTCCTGGTCGAGCTGCTGGCTTTGGCGACCGGCGGCTACGGCGCCTGGCTGGGCGCGTCGATGGTCCGCGAGTTTCGGATCGGCGCCGAGCCCGTCGACGACCTGCCGACCGACGTGATCTTCCCCGCGGACGCACGCCGGCCCCGCCCGCCGGAGGCCAGGCGTCCGGCACCCGCTCCTGCCCCGGGCAGCCCCACGCCGCGCGGCTGAATGCCAGCTCTACACCGATAACTGCTGGTTGCTATCTAATCTGGTCGATGCTCGACCGCGCCTGCCCATTCAATTGCGTAGAACCCGGCAACGAATGAAATTCGTCTGCCGATTGAAGTTCTTTTATCGCCAGCGGTGGGTGTGAAGCCTCATGCCTCACGTTTAGGGCCGAATCAGGTCCCAGCAGCGGCAAACAGGCCGAGACTGGGATCATGACCACCGCCGACGTCAGCAGGCCCCGCTTAAGCCGGCAGCAGATCCTCCTCCTCATGGCCGGCTTGATGACCGGCATGCTGCTCGCCGCGCTGGACCAGACGATCGTCGGTACCGCGCTGCCCACGATCGTCGGCGAACTCGGGGGCATCAACCACTACTCGTGGGTGGTAACCGCGTACCTGCTGGCGTCCACCGCGTCGACGCCGCTCTACGGCAAGATCTCCGACCTGTACGGCCGCCGCCCGGTCTTCCTCTTCTCGATCGGGACGTTCCTCGTCGGCTCGCTGCTCGCCGGCCTGTCGCAGAACATGACCCAGCTGATCATTACGCGCGGCATCCAGGGCCTGGGCGCGGGCGGCCTGCTGACGCTCGCGTTCACGATCATCTCGGATGTGGTCTCGCCTCGCGAGCGTGGCCGGTACCAGGGCCTCTTCGGCGCGGTCTTCGGTATCGCCTCGGTCGCCGGCCCGCTTGTCGGCGGCTACTTCGCCGAGCACGACTGGCGGTGGATCTTCTACATCAACGTGCCGATCGCCATCGTCGCGATCGTGGTCTGCTACCACGTGATGCGGCTGATCCCGTTCCACCGCCGCCCGCACTCGATCGACTGGATCGGCGCGTCGCTCATGGTGGTCGCCGTGAGCTGCCTGCTGCTGGCGCTGAGCTGGGGCGGCAACCAGTACGCCTGGGGCTCGCCCACAATCATCGGGCTCTTCGCCGCGGGCGGCGTACTGGCGCTCCTCTTCGTCCTCCAAGAGTCCCGGGCCGGTGAGCCGATCCTGCCGCTCAAGCTATTCCGCCGCCGGACGTTCGCGCTGGCCAACACCGCCAGCTTCGTCCTCGGCCTGGTCATGTTCGGGTCGATCATCTTCATCCCGCTGTACCTCCAGATCGTCAAGGGCGCGACGCCGACCGAGAGCGGCCTCCTGATGCTGCCGATGATGGCCGGCGTGATCGTCACCTCGGTGCTCTCCGGGCAGGCGATGAGCCGGATCGGCAGGTACAAGTGGTTTCCCGTCGCCGGCTCGGGGGTGCTGACCGCCGGCATGCTGCTCTTCACCCAGCTGCACGTAAGCACCACGCTGTGGCTGGCCTTCTTCTACATGGTGGTGATCGGCGTCGGCCTCGGCCTGTGCATGCAGTCGCTGGTGCTCGCCGTCCAGAACTCGGTCGACCTGCGCGACCTCGGCGCCGGCACATCGGCCGCCACGTTCTTCCGCTCGCTGGGCGGCTCGTTCGGCGTGGCGATCCTCGGCGCGGTGCTCTCCGCGCGGCTCAGCGTCGAACTGGCCGAGCGCCTGCCCGGAGCGGTCAGCCGCCTCACGCCCGACCAGGCCGCCCGCTTCGAGGCGTCAGGCGGCGCGTCGAACTTCTCGATCAACCAGCCGTCGGTGATCCGGGCGCTGCCCGCGCCGCTGCGCGAGGCGATCCAGTTCGCGTTCGTGGACGCGCTCCACCGGGTCTTCCTGATCTCCGGGATCGTCGCGATCGTGGCGGTCCTTGTCACGCTCGCGCTGCCCGACCACAAGCTGCACGGCCCCGAGCCCATCTCCGAGGAGGACAGCGCCACCAGCGCCGAGGCACGCGCCCAGACGCTGCTCTGAGGACCTATTTCAAAACCATTTGGCCGGTACGTTCGAACGCGGCGAGGTCGGCGAGCGTCTCGTGCACGCTGCGGGACATCAGCGAAGGCATCTCGTCCGGGTGGTAGAAACCAGCGTCGATGGTCTCGTCCGTCACCCGCTCCAGCTGGCCGGCCCACCTCTCGACGCGGAAGGCGGTCACGAAGAGCTGGTAGGTGTCGGAGTACATGTTCGTGTACGTGTACGCCGGGCCGGTGTACAACGCGAACGGCGTCACCTCGGCCGCGCGTATGCCGGTCTCCTCGTACACCTCCCGCACGGCGCAGTCGGCGATCGACTCGCCCAGCTCCATGGCGCCCGCCGGGATATCCCAATAGCCGTTGTCGCGCCGCCTGATGAGGAGCAGGCGGCCCTGGTCGTCGAACACGGTCGCGCGTGCGCCGACGAACAGCAGAGTGCGGTCGCCGGCTAGTGCGCGCAGTTGGCCGAGGTACGACTCCGCCCATGGAATGCTCGCCACGGCCCCGATCCTAGATGCCCAGACGATGTCTTCCATTGATGTGATCCAGGCCACTACATTCGGAACCATGCGTAGCACGATGATGGACGCCCCACTCCTCGTCTCCCGGATCCTCGAGCACGGCAGCACCGTGCACGGCGCCGCGGACGTGCGGACCTGGACCGGCGCCGGCAGCAGCCGTATGACGTACGCCGAGGTTGGCGCCAAGGCGGCTCAGCTGGCCCACGCTCTCCGCGACGACCTGGGGGTGACCGGCGACCAGCGGGTGGCCACCTTCATGTGGAACAACGCTGAGCACCTCGTGGCCTACCTCGCCGTGCCCAGCATGGGCGCCGTGCTGCACACGCTCAACCTGCGGCTCTTTCCGGACCAGATCACGTACATCGCCAACCACGCCGAGGACCACGTCGTCCTCGTCGACAGCACGCTGATCCCGCTGCTGGCCAAGGTGCTGCCCGCGATGTCCACTGTGGAGCACGTGGTGGTGGTCGGCGGGGCGACGCCGCACCGCTGGGCGACCGGGTCGCCGTACACCGGTGGGAAGACCTGCTGCGCGACAAGCCGGAGCGGTTCGACTGGCCCACGCTCGACGAGCGCGACGCCGCCGCCCTCTGCTACACCTCAGGTACCACCGGCAACCCCAAGGGTGTGGCGTACTCGCACCGCTCGATCTGGCTGCACTCGATGCAGGTATGCGCGCCGGAGGGCTTCGGGCTCAGCCCGGCCGACCGCGAGCTCGCGATCGTGCCGATGTTTCACGCGATGTCGTGGGGGATCCCGTTCGCCGCGCTGATGTCAGGTGCCTCGCTGGTGATGCCCGACCGCTTCCTCAAAGGCGAGCCGATCGCTCAGATGATCGAGGCGGAACGCCCGACCAAGGCCGGCGCGGTGCCGACCATCTGGACCGATGTGCTGTCCTACCTGGACAGTCACGAGGTGGACGTCTCCTCGCTCAAGGAGGTCATCGTCGGTGGTTCGGCCTGCCCGCCGGCGCTAATGGAGGCGTTCCGGGAGCGGTACGGCATCGAGATCATCCATGCCTGGGGCATGACCGAGATGTCCCCGCTCGGCTCGGTGTCCCGCTCACCCGCCGGTGCGACCGGCGACGACGCGTGGGCGTACCGGATCACGCAGGGCCGCGTGCCCGCCGGCGTCGCGGCGCGCATCGTCGGCCCGCTGGGCGAGCAGATGCCCGCCGACGGCAAGTCCGTGGGTGAGCTGGAGGTCCGGGGGCCTTGGACGACCTCGCGGTACGTCGGGGAGGACGCCCCGGACCCGGACAAGTTCCACGACGGCTGGCTGCGTACCGGCGACGTCGGCACCCTGTCGGCGGACGGCTTCATCACGCTCACCGACCGCGCCAAGGACGTCATCAAGTCCGGCGGCGAGTGGATCTCGTCGGTGGAGCTGGAAAACGCCCTGATGGCCCACCCGGCCGTACTCGAGGCATGCGTGGTCGGCGTGCCCGACGAGCGCTGGGACGAACGCCCGCTGGCCGCCGTCGTGCTACGCGAGGGCGCGACGGCGAGCCCAGAGGAGCTGCGCGACTTCCTCGGCGAGCGGGTCGCCAAGTGGCAGCTCCCCGAGCGGTGGGCCTTCATCGAGTCGGTACCGAAGACGAGCGTGGGCAAGTTCGACAAGAAGCAGGTCCGCGCCAACTACGCCAACGGCACCCTCGACGTCACCAAGATCTAGGCGGACTTGCGGGCTGTGGCTTTCTTGGCGGGTGCCTTCTTGGCCGGGGCCGCCTTCTTCGCGGCGGTCTTCTTGGCGGGCTCGGCCTTCTTCGCGGCCGCCTTCTTCTCCGGCTCGGCCTTCTTGGGGGCTGCCTTCTTCTCGGGCTCCGCCTTCTTGGCCGACCGCGCGGACGAGATCGGCGTCGGCTCGCCGCCCTCCTCGCCGCGTGCTGCGCGGGCCCGCTCGACCGACGCCCTCAGCGCGGCCATCAGGTCGACCGCGGCTGCCGGGGCCTCCTCGACCTCCTCCGGCTGTACCACCTCGCGGCCCTCGACCTTGGCGTCGATGACCTCCTGGAGCGCCTCGCGGTAGTTGTCGGTGTAGTCGTCCGGGTCGAACTCGCCGGCCATCGAGTCGATCAGCGAACCGGCCATGGCCAGCTCCGGCGGGCGGACCTCGATGCTCTCGTCGAGGAAGTTGAAGTCGGGCTTCCGGATCTCGTCTGGCCACAGCATCGTGTTGAGCAGCAGCACGCCCTCGCGCACCCGCAGCGTGGCGAGCTGCTCGCGCTGGCGCAGCGCCACCTTCACGATCGCCACCCGGTCGGCGTCGGAGAGGGCGTCGCGGAGCAGCACGTACGGCTTGGTCGCCGCGCCCTCAGGCTCCATGAAGTACGCCTTGTTGTACAGGATCGGGTCGACCTGCTCGGCCGGCACGAACTCCAGCACGTCGATCGCGTGCGAGGTGCTCAGCGGGAGGTCGGCGAAGTCTTCGTCGGTCAGGATGACCATCTCGCCGCCGCCGATGTCGTAGCCCTTGGCGATGTCGTCATACGTGACCTCTTCGCCACAGATCGAGCAAGTGCGCTTGTACCGGATACGGCCGCCGTCTTCCCGGTGAACCTGGTGAAAACGGATATCCTTCTCTTCGGTCGCCGAATACAACTTTACGGCGATCGATACAAGGCCGAACGATACCGCGCCTTTCCAGATTGCCCGCATCCTGGCTCCCTACCCGTGCTGACCTGCCCGGAACCCCCGCCGCGCATCCTGTGGCACAGCCCGGTCCAAACAAGGATGGCACCGCAATGAACAGGACGCGAGGGCTTCGGAGTGGATCTAAGGTGAGATCGTGGCTGGTACGCCGCTCAAACCTATGCTCGCGACCACAGGGGAGCGGCTTCCGGCCGGTTCCGAGTGGGCGTATGAGTTCAAATGGGATGGAGTACGCGCAATTACTCAAATCGCCCAAGGTGCATCACGCATGTGGGCGCGGTCCGGAACCGAGATCACCATCGCGTACCCCGAGCTCGCCCGCCTCGGCGGCACGGTCGAGGACGCGGTGCTGGACGGCGAGGTCGTGCTGCTCGACGAGGCCGGGCGCCCGAGCTTCACGATGCTGGCCGAGCGGATGCACGTACGCGAGAAGGCACGGGCGGCCCGGCTGGCGGCGAGCATCCCGGTGACGTACATGATCTTCGACCTGCTCCGGCTGCGCGGCGCCGACCTGACCGGCTGGCCGTACCACGAGCGGCGGGCGGCACTTGAGTCGCTGGCGCTCGCCGGTCCGCGCTGGACGGTCCCGCCGACCTTCTCCGACGGCCCCGCCACGTACGCCGCCGCGCAGGAGAACCAGCTTGAGGGCCTGGTCGCCAAGCGGCTCGACTCGATCTACCGGCCAGGTGCCCGCAGCGGCGACTGGGTGAAGGTCAAGGCGGAGTTCACGGCCGAGTTCGTGATCGGCGGGTGGCGGCCCGGCGCGCGGAAGATCGGCGGGCTGCTGGTGGGCGTGCCGGGGCCGGACGGGCGGCTGGCGTTTCGCGGGCGGGTCGGCGGCGGGATCGGCGCGGCCGCCGAGCGGGCACTGCTGAAGCAGCTGGAGCCGCGGCGGGACCCGCAGCCGCCGTTCGCCGACGACATCCCGCGCGAAGACGCCCGTGGCGCGATCTGGGTCAGACCGGAGATCGTGGTGGAGGTGAAGTACGGCCAGCGCACGCCGGACGGGAGACTCCGCTTCCCGCGCTTCCTCCGGCTGCGGCCCGACATGCGACCGGAGGATGTGGGAGATGCCTAAGGAGCAGCGGATTCGGGTTGAGGTTGACGGCCAGTCGCTGGAGCTGTCCAACCTGGACAAAGTGCTCTATCCGGCGGCCGGGTTCACCAAGGGCGAGATCATCAACTACTACACGCGGATCGCGCCGGCACTGCTTCCGCACCTGCGCGGCCGGGCGCTGACCCGGATCCGCTTCCCGAACGGCGTGAACGGGCAGTCGTTCTTCGAGAAGAACAAGCCGGGCGGTACACCCGACTGGGTGCGGGTGGAGACGATGCCGGTCCCCGGGTCGTCCAAGGATCGGGAGACGATCGACTACGTCGTCGCGGACGACCTGCCGACGCTCGTGTGGCTGGCCAACCTCGCCGCGCTGGAGCTGCACACCCCGCAGTGGCGGATCGGCGAGCAGCCGGACCTGATGGTGGTCGACCTCGACCCGGGTGCGCCGGCCGGGCTGCGTGAGTGCTGCACGGTCGCGGTGCTGATGCGCGACCGGCTCGCCGAGGACGGGCTGACCGCGTACCCGAAGACGTCCGGCAAGAAGGGTATGCAGCTCAGCTGCCCGATCGCGGGTACGCAGTCGGCCGAGGAGGTCTCCGCGTACGCCAAGCGGATCGCGGAGGAGCTGGAGCGGAGCACCCCGAAGTCGGTCACGTCGAAGATGATGAAGCGACTGCGGCCGGGCAAGGTCTTCATCGACTGGAGCCAGAACAGCGCCGCCAAGACCACCGTCGCGCCGTACTCGCTGCGCGCCCAGCCCACGCCGACCGTCTCCACACCGCTGACCTGGGAGGAGGTGGAGCAAGGAGGGGCGCGGGCGTTCGCACCGGAGGAGGTGCTGGAGCGGGTCGAGGAGTACGGCGACCTGCTCGAAGACCTCCTGACACCCGGTCCCTCCCTGCCAAGTTAGTGAGTGATAGCTCAAGGAGATGGGCCGGTCCTACAACTCGCGCTCACCGGCCTTATCAACTTTTCTGACTGAGTGACAAGACAGCGAGCGAGGGATCGCACCATGGCACGTCAAGTTAGTGACCAATCACTACGTAAGCTGCTATGGACGTTCGTCGTCACTGGCGTGGCGACGTTCATGGTCGCGATGGACAACCTGATCGTCACGAACGCCCTGCCAGTCATCCGGGTCGACCTCGGCACCGGCCTCGAGGGTCTGGAGTGGACGGTCAACGCGTACACGCTCACGTTCGCCGTACTCCTGCTCACTGGAGCGGCCCTCGGCGACCGCTTCGGCCGGCGGAAGATCTTCGCGGCCGGCCTTGTCATCTTCACGGCGGCCTCTGCGTTGGCCGCGCTCTCGCCGGACATTGACACGCTGATCGCAGCCCGCGCGGTGCAGGGCCTGGGTGGCGCGATCATCACGCCGCTCAGCCTCACGCTGCTCGCCGACGCTGTGCCGCCGAAGCGGCGGGGTGCGGCGTTCGGCATCTGGGGTGCGATGAGCGGGCTCGGCGTCGCGCTCGGCCCGGTGATCGGCGGCGCGGTCGTGGACTCCGCCTCCTGGCAGTGGATCTTCTGGATCAACGTGCCGATCGGGCTGATCCTGCTCCCGCTCGTCGCCGCCGTACGGGAGAGTCGCGGCGGTGCCGGCCGGCTCGACCCGGTCGGCGTGGTCCTCGCCACCGCCGGCCTCTTCGGCGTCGTCTTCGGGCTGGTCCGCGGCGGCAGCCAGGGCTGGACCAGCGGCCCGGTGCTCCTCGGGCTCATCGGCGGCGGCGTGCTCGTGATCGCGTTCGTCGCCTGGCAGGCCCGCGCGCGGTACCCGATGCTGCCCCTCCCGCTCTTCCGCAGCCGCGGCTTCAGCGTGTCGAACGCGGTGGGCTTCGTGATGGCGTTCGGCATGTTCGGCGCGGTCTTCCTCGGCGCGCAGTTCCTACAGACCGTCCAGGGGTACTCGCCGCTCGAAGCCGGCGTGCGCACGCTGCCGTGGACCGCGGCGCCGGCCCTTGTCGCGCCCTTCTCCGGTGCGCTCGCTGACCGCATCGGCGTGCGGCGGGTGCTGGCCCTCGCGCTCGCCTTCCAGGCCGCGGGCGTCGCATCGCTCGCCGCGGTGAGCCGGCCGGACGTGCCGTACGCCGAGCTGGTGCCGCCGTTCGTGCTGGCCGGTATCGGCATGGGTCTGTTCTTCGCACCGATGGCCCGGGCCGCGATCGACTTCGCGCCGCGCGGCATGGAGGGTGTCGCTTCGGGCGCGTCCAACGCGACGCGCCAGCTCGGTACGGTGCTGGGCATCGCGGTGCTGGGCGCGGTCTTCTCGGCCGTCGGCGGCTACGCCAGCGGGCAGGACTTCGTCGACGGCATGCGCGTCGCCGAAGGGGTCGGTGCGGTGGTGCTCGCCGGCGCGGCGCTGCTCGCCCTCGCGATCCCGGAGAGCCGCCGTACCGCGCCGGACACCATGGTGCTCGCGCCGGAGGCTCAGGCGAGCACGTCGTCCGCGTCGACGATCGTGTAGGCGTACCCCTGCTCGGCCAGGAACCGCTGGCGGTGCGCCGCGTACTCGGTGTCGATCGTGTCCCGCGAGACCACCGTGTAGAAGTGCGCCTGCCGCCGGTCGGACTTGGGGCGCAGCACCCGACCCAGGCGCTGCGCCTCCTCCTGCCGGGAGCCGAACGTGCCGGACACCTGGATCGCCACCGCCGCCTCGGGCAGGTCGATCGAGAAGTTGCCGACCCGGGAGATCACGAGCGTCCGGACCTCACCCGAACGGAAGGCGTCGAATAGCCGCTCCCGCTCCTTCGTGGTCGTGGCGCCCTGCACGATCGGCGCGTCGAGTGCCTCGCCGAGCTGGTGCAGCTGGTCGATGTACGCCCCGATCACCAGCACCTGGTCGTCGGAGTGCCGCTCGACGAGCGCCTTCACCACCGGGAGCTTGGAACGGGCGGTGGCCGCGAAGCGGTAGCGCTCCTCCGACTCGGACGTGGCATACGCCATCCGCTCCTCGTCGGAGAGCGTCACCCGCACCTCGGTGCAGTCGGCCGGCGCGATCCAGCCCTGCGCCTCGATGTCCTTCCACGGCGCGTCGTACCGCTTCGGGCCGATCAGCGAGAAGACGTCGCCCTCGCGGCCGTCCTCGCGTACCAGCGTCGCGGTGAGGCCGAGCCGGCGGCGGGCCTGGAGGTCCGCGGTGAACCGGAAGATCGGCGCGGGCAGCAGGTGTACCTCGTCGTAGATGACAAGGCCCCAGTCGCGCGCGTTGAAGAGGTCGAGGTGGGTGAACGCGCCCCCGCGCCGGGTGGTGAGCACCTGGTACGTGGCGATGGTCACCGGGCGGATCTCCTTGCGCTCGCCCGAGTACTCGCCGATCTCCTCGTCGGTCAGCGACGTACGGGCGAGCAGCTCGCGCTTCCACTGCCGACCGGCGACCGTGTTGGTGACCAGGATCAACGTGGTCGCCGACGCCTGGGCCATCGCGGCGGCACCGACGAGCGTCTTGCCGGCGCCACAGGGGAGTACGACCACGCCCGAGCCGCCGGCCCAGAAGTGGTCGACCGCCTCCTGCTGGTACGACCGGAGCTGCCAGCCGTCCTGCGCCAGCGCGATCTCGTGCGCCTCGCCGTCGACGTAGCCGGCCAGGTCTTCGGCGGGCCAGCCGAGCTTGAGCAGCGCCTGCTTGAGCCGCCCGCGCTCGGATGGGTGCACCGCGATCGTGTCGTCATCGATCTTGTTGCCGAGCATGCCGGCGAGCTTCTTCGACTTGGCGACCTCGACCAGCACCACCCGATCGAGCCCGCGCAGCAACAGCCCGTGTGTCGGATGCTTGACCAGCTGGAGCCGCCCGTACCGGTCCATGGTCTCGGCCACGTCGACCAGCAGCGCGTGCGGTACCGGGTACCGAGAGAAGCGCAGCAGCGCGTCCACCACGCCCTCGGCGTCGTGCCCCGCGGCCCGCGCGTTCCACAGCCCGAGCGGGGTCAGCCGGTACGTGTGCACGTGCTCCGGCGAGCGCTCCAGCTCAGCGAATGGCGCGATGGCCATCCGGCAGGCCAGCGCGTCCGGGTGGTCGACCTCCAGCAGCAGGGTTTTGTCCGACTGCACGATCAATGGTCCGCCGCTCAAGATCGCCCTCCTCCACGAGACCCTCCAGTGTTGCACGCCCGCGCGTCTGTCCCGCGCGGGTCGGGTTTGCCCGCGTACACCAAACTGTCGCGAAGAAAGTCTTCATCAGACGCAACCGGACTGGCACTGTCGTGCGTCTACGTGACGACAACTGCTCTGGGGAGGGCGCCATGGTAGGCAAGTGCTCGCGCTTGGTCGCCGTTGCAGTCGTCGCGCTGTTCGGCGTCGGTGCGTGCGCGCTCGAGTCGCAACCTGACCAGGCTGGGGCAGACGTCCAGCCGGTGAGTGCGGGGCAGGGCGCTACGGGGGCGAGCGCCTCGCCCGACCCGGCAGCGCCGTCCACGGCCGCGCCGACCCCGTCCTCCTCGCCGCCCAAGGCCGAGTCGAGTCCGACGCCAGCGACCACGACAAAGCCCCCGAAGCCGAAGAAGACCACCAAGCCGGGCTGCCCGCAGGGTGAGAGCCAGCGCGAGGTGGAGACCGCGCTGGCCAAGCTGGGCTCCTTCGGCGAGGTCACGGTGGACGGCAAGCAGTCCGACGCCGACTGCGCGGCGATCAAGAAGTTCCAGCAGCGGTACGGCATCAGCCCGGCCGCCGGTCGCGCCGGCCCCACCACGGCCGACGTCGCGCTGCGCCTGGCCGCGACCGACACGAGCAAATGCAAGACCGGATCGGGTACCACGTTCTGCGTCGACCTCACGCACCAGACCACCTGGGCGATGCGGGGCGGCAAAGTGGTGCTCAAGCCGACGATCACGCGCACCGGGATGCCCGGCTACGCGACCCCCACCGGTGCGTACTCCGTGCAGAACAAGGCGCTCAAGGAGTGGTCCAACCCGTACGAGGTGTGGCTGCCCTACTGGCAGCGCTTCAACGGGGGCATCGGCTTCCATGAGACCACGACATACATCCATACGAAGTCGATCGGCTCGCACGGCTGCGTCAACCTGCTGCCCTCCGACGCCCGCGCCTTCTACGACCTGGGCAAGGTCGGCAACAGGGTGTACGTGTTCGGCCGCCGGCCAGGCACCTGAGGCACCCGACCGGCGGCCGGTTGGTTTTGCGGGTGGGTCAGCCGAGGCTCAGGCCGTAGACCGACATCACCTCGTTGAGCGGCTGGAAGAAGGTCGTGCCGCCGCTGGTGCAGTTGCCGCTGCCGCCGGAGGTCAGGCCGAGGCCGGAGCTGCCGGCGAAGAGCGAGCCGCCGCTGTCACCGGGCTGGGCGCACACGTTGGTGCGGATCAGGCCGCTGACGGTGCCCTGCGGGTAGGTGACGGTGGCGTTGGTGGCCGTCACCGAGCCGCTGCGGACGCCGGTGGTGCTGCCGCTGCGGCGGACCGACTGGCCGGTGACCGCGTTGCCGACCGAGGTGATCGACTGCGTGCTGCTGCCCGAGTACAGGTACACCGCGCTCGGCCGGGCGATGGTCGTGTTCGTGTACCGGACGATCCCGTAGTCGTTGCCCGGGAAGCTCGAGCCGGCGCGGGTGCCGAGCGTGACCGAGCCGTTGTTCCAGCTCGCGCCGGCGTTGGTGCAGTGGCCGGCGGTCACGAAGTAGAGCGTGCTGCCCGAACGCACGTTGAAGCCGAGCGAGCAGCGCGAGCCGCCGGTGTAGATGGCCTGGCCGCCGGCGATGAAGAGCTGGAACTTGCCGGCCGTGGTCTCCAGGCGGGCCGCGTCGCCGGCGGCGGCCACGGTGGCCTTGACCGAGTCGAGGCGGGCACCGGTGACCGTGCTGTCCACGGTGACGACGACCTGGTTGGTGGTCACGTCGGTGTGGCGGGCGATGCCGGGGGTGTCGACGGACTTCGACATCGTGGTCTGCACGGCGTCGAGCTGGGCGGTGCTGTACTTGACCGTCTTGGCGACGGCACCGGCCTGCCGGACCGCCTTCGCGGCGTTGGCGTCGGTCACCGTGACGACCATGCGGCCGCTGGCGTCGACGTACGCACCGGCCGACTGGGCGCCGAGGGTGTCGCTGAGGCTGGTGGCCGCGCTCGCGTCGGCGGCGTACAGGAGGGCGGGGCGGCCTGCGCGGCGGACGGCCAGAGCACCGCGCCGAGCAGGAGGACCGGAGCCGCGAGGATGGCGGCTGGGCGGCTGAGTTTCACGTGAGCCTCCAGGGGGTGTTTTGGGCACACGTCGGGGACGTGATGGGGGATCTCGACCGTTTTGATGCCGAGATGTGAAGAACACTTCCATCACATCTAAGAATTCACAAGAACTAATGTGTGGGGATGTATCCGGCGATATGGCCGTAAGGCGACTGGTGTACGTCAGTCGTCCAGGACCGCGGCCGTGATCCGGTGCAGCGCGAAGGTGTGCAGCATCTCGGTGCGCTCGTCCTCCGCGCGCAGGTAGCCGCCGCCGATCGAAACCGGTCGGACCAGCCGGGACGCGGTGGCGCCGTGTGCGTCGACGTACCCGACCCAGACCAGCGCCTTGTCCCGTACCGCCTGTTGCAGCACGGCGAGTGCCTGGCTGTGTGCCTGTACCGCGGTCAGCCCTTCGATGCCCTGCCCGTGCGCGGCGCGGACGGTGACCGGCGCGCGGCGGGCGACCCGGGCGGCGGCGTCGCCCCGCCGGATCTGCTCGACGATGCCGGCCAGGCGCGGCGGGGTGAGCGGCGGCGGCCCGAGCGGGTCGGTGCGCAGCCCAGCCGTCGTGCGCACCGGGGCTCGGCGGGACCTGGTGCGGCTTAGCACGGCAGCGCCGGTGGCGTCCTCGTGCACCGGCGGGTACCCGGCCTCGCGCAGCGCGGTGAGCAGCCGCCCGATCTGGTACGGCGTGACGAGCACCGTCGGGGCCAGCCGGCGCAACGTCAGCGCACCGAGCCGCTTGTCGGCGAGCAGTTGCACGAGGAGCGCTTCGTCGTCGCTGCGCACGTACGCCCCGGCGCCGCCCGCGCGCAGCCCGCCGTGCTTGCGGGCCACGTCGTCGACAAGGTACGTCAGCCCCTGTGGCACCGGCGTGCGGGATCGGCGGCGCAGGAGCGCATGCAGGTCGTCGGCCGTGTAGCCGGCGTCCAGGGCCCGCCGCACGCTCGCCTCGGTGACCCGGTGCACGCTGGCGCCGCCCGCAGACTCCTGCTCGGCGATCAGCTCCAGCTCGGCCGCGAGCGCCGGCTCGGGCGGCCCGGGTACGACCACGGTCAGGTCGGCCTGCACCAGCACGTGGTCGACCGGTGCTGGCAGGAGACCGTCGAGCGCGCCGGCGAGGTCGGCCTCCTCCTCCGCCCGTACGCCCAGCGGATCGTCGTCGGGGGCCTCTTCCTGGCTGGCGAGCACCCGGCCGTACGAGGTGAGCGCGCCGAGCCCGGTCACGCCGAGCGCGGCCGCGTCGGTGAGCACCTCGCGGTGGATCGCCTCGCGCCCCTTAGCCCGGCGCGGCGTCCGCCAGGCGAGCAGCGCGAGCACCTCGTCGGCGGTCGGGGCGGTGCCCGGCTCCAGGTCGGCGAGCACCTCCAGCACGGCCCGGCGGGCGGCCGGCGCACCGGCCCGTTCCGCCTCGGTGGACAGCACGTTGATCGGCCGGTCCCGCTCGTCGCGCTGCCCGATCAGGCCGGCCTGCCGGGTCATGACCAGCCACGCCGTGGCCAGCCGCTCCCAGCGTCGCGCGAGCGGGAGGGCGCGCCAGGTGTCGTACGCGGCTGTGGGCAGGAAGACAAGGTCGGCGCCGACCCGGGCGCCGGGCGCTTCAGCCTCGTTGACCAGTCCGGCCGCGTGCGCCACCTCCAGCAGCAGCGCGGCCACCGGCTCGTCCAGTGCGGTCGCCTTGGCCAGGCGGCGCAGGTCGCGGACGCCCAACCCGCCCGAGCGGAGCATGGTCACCGGCTCGGCGTCGATCGCGGCCAGCAGCGCCTCGGCCTGCCGTACCGCCTCCATCGCCTGCCCGGCCCCGGCGGAGTCGACGCTCTTGAGCTCGCGGGCCGCGCTGGTGACCTCCGGCGGCCGCACCTGCAACGGCCCGAGCGGGCCGAAGTCACGGCGCAGCAGCAGGCCGATCTCGCGGGGCAGCTCCATGGCCTCGCCCGAGATCCGCAAGAGCAGCCCGTTGTCGAGCAGCCACCGGACCGGTGAGTCGGCGGCCGCTGCGCCGTTTGTCAGCGTGCCCACCGGCGGCCCGGCGGCGAGGCGGTCGAGCACCGCGCGGGCCTGCGGCGGCGCGGCCAGCAGCGTCCGCCGGAGCCGGGCCGGGTCCGCGCAGAGGGCCGCCGCGACCGGGTCCAGCTCCGCGGCGGGTCGACCCAGGCCGGCGGGGTACGGCGAAGAGACCTCGTCGACGCCCCCGACCACGTGCAGAGCGTCATCCGGACCGGGAACCAGCAGCAGCTCCCGCAGCCGCCCGAGCGCCTCCCGCGCGGCTGCGGTCTCGCCCTTCGCCATCGCGAGCACGGCGCCGACCGAGGTGGTGCCGTCGCGGGGGTCGCGGGCCAGGCGCACCGCGTCGAGCACCTGGAGCGTGAACTGGTCGAGACCGTCGAGCGCGCGCGCCACCGATACCCGCGACTGGGCCCGCACCGCCAGCGCCGACAGGTCGGCTGGCACGGGCATGACCAAGTCTGGCCGGTGCTGGAGCAGCACGGCCAAGGAGCGGTCGGGTAGCGACCGCAGGTGTTCGGCGAGTGTGGTGGCCATCGTCATCCAAAGCTAGCTGAGGCCGCCTGCTGGTGCGGCCAGCGTTGTGGGTCAGTCCCTGAGCCCAATCGGTTCGCTCGCAAGCTCGCGCACGTGCGACGATGATCGCGGAAACGGTCTGGAGGAGGAGCACCGGCGTGGCTGAACCGCTGGTAGTTGGGTTCGACCTGGACATGACCCTCATCGACTCCCGGCCCGGCATCGCCGCCACGTACCGGGAGCTGTCCGCGCGCACCGGTGTGTACGTGGACGCCGATGCCGCCGTCACCCGCCTCGGCCCGCCGCTCCGCCACGAGCTGCGGCTCTGGTTTCCGCCCGAGCAGGTCGAGGAGGCCGTGGACGCGTACCGGGCGCTCTACCCCACGTACGCGATCACTCCGTCGGTCCTGTTGCCGGGCGCCGCGGAGGCGGTCGAGACCGTACACGGACTCGGCGGGAGAGTGGTTGTTGTCACGTCCAAGCTCGGCCGGCTGGCCCGCCTGCACCTCGACCATCTCGGTCTGGCGGTCGACGAGCTGGCCGGCGATTTGTTCGCTGAGGGCAAGGCCACCGCGTTAACCGAGCATGACGTGCGGCTCTACGTAGGTGATCACGTGGCCGACATGGTCGCCGCGCGCACGGCTGACATTCCTGGCCTTGGCGTCACCACCGGCCCCTGTTCGCCAGACGAGCTGTGGGCGGCCGGCGCCACCGAGGTGCTGGGTGACCTGAATGGATTCCGAGGCGCGCTGACGGGGTTGCTCCGGTTAGCCTTGTGACAAATCAGCAATCCCGCAAACGGAGTTGAGGTCAGCGGTGCCTACGGGTCGAGTGAAGTGGTACGACGCGCAGAAGGGCTACGGGTTCGTCACCAGCGACGAGGGTGGCGACGTCTTCCTGCCCAAGAACGCGCTACCGGAGGGCGTCACCGACCTCAAGAGCGGGCAGCGGATTGAGTTCGGCGTGGTCGACAGCCGCAAGGGCGCGCAGGCGATGGGCGTGACCCTGCTCGAGGCGCCTCCGTCAGTGGCCGAGCTGCGCCGGCGCCCGCCGAGGAGCTGCACGGCCTCATCGAGGATATGATCAAGGTACTTGAGGCGAAGGTCATGCCCGACCTCCGCCGCGGCCGCTTCCCAGACAAGAAGGCGGTCCAGACGGTCGCGCAGGTCGTGCACGCGGTGGCTAGAGAGCTGGAGACCTGAGCAGGGCCTCGACCGCCTTGTATCCCTCATTGCCGAGATCCTCGGTGAACTCGTTGACGTAAAGCGCTATGTGCTGGTCCACCACGTCCGGCTCCATTTCCTGGGCGTGCGCCAGCACATAGTCGCGGCTCGCTTCGGGGTGTGCCCACGCGTACCGCACCGACGCCCGTACCCACTCGGCCGCCGCATCCGGGTCCACCGAGCCGCGGCGGGCGAGGATCGCGCCGAGCGGGATCGGCAGCCCCGTTTCCCCTTCCCACCACTCGCCGAGGTCGGCGAGGGCGGTGAGGCCGTAGCGCTGGTACGTGAAGCGCGCCTCGTGGATGACCAGCCCGGCGTCGAAGCGACCCGCGGCCACGCCCGGCATGATCTGGTCGAACGGCACGACCTCCACCTTGGCCGGCGGCCGCGCGGCCGCCCACTGGCGCATCAACATGTACGCCGTGGTGCGCTCGCCCGGCACCGCGATCGTCGCGCCGGTCAGGTCGTCACGCGCGTCCTTGGTGAGCACGAGCGGCCCGCACCCGCGCCCGAGCGCCCCGCCGCACGGCAGCAGGTGGTAGTCGTCCAAGAGCCAGGGCAGCGCCGCATAACTCACCTTGACCAGGTCAAACGCCCCGTTCTCGGCCGCCGTGTTGGTCACGTCCACATCGGCGTACGTCACGTCGAACGCGGGGGCTCCGGGCACCAACCCGTGCACGAGCGCATGAAACACGAAGGTGTCGTTGGGGCACGGCGAGAAGGCAAGTGAGAGCGCCACGCCCCTAACGCTATCCCCGCCACTTCGCCGTCCGCCGTTGCGGTGATCACCTTGGGCCGTCATGAGAAGGGCGCGTCGCGGCCGAGGCGGGGTGTGCTTGCGAAGGGCTCTCGAGCTGGGCGCACCAGCGCGTCCGCCTGCGGGGGCGCTCAAGAGAGCATTGGAGTCAGGGTGGCCTAGGCGTCATGTCGCGGATAAAGATCCAAAACCAATGACATTGAGCTACCGCGATGTCCGCCGTGGTCCAGACCGTCGCTCCCGCGGCCTCACCCTTCGCGGTTGGCAACCTCACCCCGGGTCGCGGTTGGCCGACCGCGACCTCGCTGCCGGGTCCGCGCTCCAGCCGACCAGAGTGCCCACTCCGGCGGCAAAGTCGCCAGTCATCACCAGCGCGGCCACCCTAGGGAAGCAGAGCAAATGCGCCTGCGCGCCCACCTCTTCCCCGCGTCCGACAGCGATCCCGGGTCGACGCGCCCCCGTTGGATCGGTCGCGGGACCCGGAGTTGGGCTTGGACTGCGGGCCCGGCAGCGGAGGTCGGGGATTTCGGCGAGCGTCAGCGAGCCGCCGACCTGCGCGGTGCCCGCGGGAGCATACGGTCTGCAACTGTCGCGGACCGGGGCAAATACTGATCTCAAGGAGCCTGTCGCAGAATCGTCTGATTCGACCGAAACGAGGTCGCGTTGACCCTCGCTGGCCGCCGTTTGGCGGCCCACGGCCGACACAGCCGAAACTGAATGTGACCTCGACCCTGAAAGATCTCTTGAGGCCACCGCTGGGCGCATTCGCGCGCCCAGCTCGAGAGGTGCCCCAACCGATATCCCGGACCGGGCGACGCCTGGGTTATCCACAGGAAATCGGGCGGCCTTGAGATGGCTCTAACGGATTGGCACCCTGCCGGGCATGAGTGACACAGGTGGGATCGAGCTGGGCGTGACTCTCCGCGCGCTGCGCCGGCGGGCCGACCTGAGCCAGCGCCAGCTTGCTGAGCTCGCTGGCGTGCCGAAGAGCACCGTCACGCGCATCGAGTCGGGAGAGGTCACGGATCCGCGGCTCCGGACGGTGGAGCGCCTGGTGCGGGCGGCAGGCGAACGCATCGCGGTGAGCGGCGATGTCGAGCCTGCGCCGAGCGAAGGGTGGCGCGACCGGGCGGACCGTAACTACCCGCCGCACCTGGATGTGCGGCCTGTCGAGGAACTTACGGATTGGGCGGGTGCCTGGTGGGCGCACTGGCACCGGTTGCCGCCTGGAGCCTGGCCGCTGGAGCCGCCGCCGTACACGTATGACCTGAGCCGGACGCGGCGGGCGTACCGCCGGCGCCGGGAGTGGGTGCGGCGCGGCCTTCGCCTGCGGCGCGCGGGTGGTGGCGGCACGAGCGTCGGTGAGGCATGGCGTTGGGTCGCGGAGGCACCCGACGGTGAGCTGGTTGGGGAGTTGCGGGCCGTGGTGCGGGCCGCGCATCCCGAGGACCCGCCTGGGCGTGAGGTGTTCCTGGACGGCGTGGTGGTGGCGGTTGGCCTGCGTGGGCTTGGGATCGGGCGGCGGTTGGTCGGCGAGTTCGCGGCGGAGGTGGATCGGTCCGGTGTGGCCGTGGCACGGGCGGTCGTGATGACGGGAGTGGCGGCAGCCTTTCTGCGCCGATGCGGCTTCCGTGACGACTCGTCGCGGGTGGTCGCGCTGACGCTGCGACCGCCGGCCGCGAATCGTTAGAGACCCAGGGAGCGGGCGGCTTTGGTCAGGGCGGCCAGGGCGTCTGGGATGCGCCAGGCGGCGCGGTCGCGGGGGCCGATGGTGTTCGAGATGGTGCGGAGTTCGGCGAAGGGGAGGGTGGCGTCGGCGGCGGCACGGGCTGCGCCGTACCCCTCCATGCCCTCTGCCACCGCGGCGGGGAAGCGGCGGGCGAGCGTCTCGGCGGTCTCGGCCGTGCCGGTCGCGGTGTTGACGGTGAGTATGTCGCCGGTGATCGCGTCGGGGAGGGACTCGCGCAGGCTCGCCAGCAGGGTCGGGGCGGCCGGTGCGACCGCGGTCCCGAAGCCCAGCTCGTCCAAGGAGATGAAGCCGTCCGGTGAGTCGGCGCCCAGGTCGGCGGCGATGCTGCGGGTGGCCACGACGGTGGCGCCCAGCGGGGCGCGGTCGGCGAAGCCGCCAGCGATGCCGGCGAGGATCACCGCCTGGTACGGGCTTCCGGCGGCCTCGGCCAGTGCGAGCAGCCGTGCCGTGCCGGCGGCGGCCGCGGCGGCGCCCACACCGACGGCGGCCACCCGCACCCGTCCCGCTGGCAGGCCGGCGCGGACCGCCTCGGCCTCCGGCTCGACGGCCGTCACTACGAGCAGGGTCATGTGGGTGGGCCGGATGTCGGGCGGTACACGTGGAAGCCGGGCGGCGCGGCCGTGTCCTTTTCCTTTTCCACGAGCGGCTCTGGCTCGGGCGGCGGAGCGGCCTCGGGCTCCTTGCGGCGCCAGCGGGACTGCGACCTCTTCGGCGGCGGTGGAGGTGGCGGTGGCTTCGGCGGTGCTGGCTTTGGTGGCTCCGATGCGGACGAGGGCGGGGGTCGGCGTCGGGGTCGGCCCGGCCGTTCAGCTTGTCCTTGCGCAGTGAGCCCGCGACGACCACGGCCCGGACGGCGGCGACCACCGCGACCACCGCGGCGACCGCGATGCCCAGGCGGCCCTGGAACGGGATGAGTCCCAGCGCGCCGCCCAGCACCCAGGCGACCATGAGCACGGTCTCGGAGTGGGCGAACGCGCTGGCCCGCAGCCGGTCGCCGATCCGCTCCTGGATGGACGCGTCCACGGCGAGCTTGGAGATGCCGCTCATGAACGACGTCGCCAGGCACAGCAGCGCCACCATCGCGAGCGAGAACTTCAGTGTGGTGAGCACCGCCACGCCGGCCACGATGACGAGGCCGACGGACTGGAGGGTGGCCGGGCGGCGGATGCGCATACGGGTGCCGAGGGCCGTGGCGAGGAAGCCGCCAATGGCCAGACCACCGCCCGCGAGGCCGAGCGCCAGCTCGTCGCCGAGGGTGCGGCCGAGGAACGCGGTGGGCAGGTTGCCGGCCTTGATCGCGAACGCGAGGAAGAGCAGCAGGAAGCCGTACAGGCCACGGAGCGCGGCGCTGCTGATCAGAGTGGCGATGACCAGGCGGCCGGTGAGCGCGCGGTCGCCACGGCGCAGGCCCATCGCGGCGAACGGTCGGGGAAGCGACTCGGGCGGGTCGGAGTCGGCCTTGGGCGGCAGCCGCAGCGCGACGACCATGCCGACCAGGAAGATGATCGACGCGACCCGGAGTGGCCACTGCGGGCCGAACCGGAAGGCGAGCAGGCCGATCGGCGTCACCGCGGCGCCAGCGATCATGCCGAACACGCCGGCCCGGGCGGCCGCCTGGGACAGCCCCATGCCCTCGGGCAGCAGTCGTGGCACGGCGGCCGAGCGGGCCACCCCGTACGCCCGGGAGAGCGCCAGCACGCCGAACGCGGCCGGGTAGAGCCCGAAGCCGTGGATGTAGTCGGACATCATCCAGGCGAGGAACGCGCGGCCGAGCATGGTGGCGGCCAGCGCGTACCGCCGGCCGTGGCGGAAGTGGTCGAGCAGCGGGCCGGCCACCGGAGCGAGCACCGCGAACGGGATCATCGTCACCAGCAGGTAGATGGCGACCCCGCTGCGCGCCTCGCCCACCGGCGCACCGAAGAAGATGGTGCCGGCAAGGCCGATCGCGATGAGGATGTCACCCGCGTACGACGCGGCGTGCAGGTCGAGCAGGCGGGTCATGCCGACCTCGCCGCCGGCCCCCTTGGCGCGGATCGCGCCGACCCTGCGCCCCGCCCAGCGGCCGCTGCGGACGGAGGAGCGGCCGAGCAGCCGCGTCCACCGGATCATCGAGCCGAGGGCTCGACCGAGCGACGGCAACAGCGGCATCCTCCCATTTTGGCGCATGGCACAATAGCCGGCGTGACCAGGACCGCCGCCGTTCGCGCCGCTCGTCTCGACCAGGTCTGCGCCGACGCGGTAGACCTGGCCCGTTCCGCCATCACCGAGGTCGACGCCGCTGACGTGGGCGAGCACCTCGACGTGGTGGCCGAGGGCGATCGTGTGGTCACCCACTTCTTCGAGTGCCACCTCGCGGGCTACCGCGGCTGGCGCTGGGCGGTCACCGTCACCCGCGTCTCACGCAGCAAGCACGTCACCGTCTGCGAGACCGTCCTGCTCCCCGGCCCCGACGCGATGCTCGCGCCCGGCTGGGTGCCGTGGCAGGAGCGACTCCAGCCCGGTGACCTGGGCGTCGGCGACCTGCTGCCCACCCCGCCCGACGACGACCGGCTCGTGCCCGGCTACCTGCTCTCCGACGACCCCGGGGTCGAGGAGGTCACCTGGGAGCTCGGCCTCGGCCGCCCGCGGGTGATGTCGCGCGAGGGACGTGGCGAGACCGCCCAGCGGTGGTACGACGGCGACCACGGGCCGGACGCGCCCATCTCGACCGCCGCACCCCGAAACGCGCGGTGTGGCTCGTGCGGCTTCTACCTGCCGCTGGCGGGTTCGCTGCGGCAGGCGTTCGGCGTGTGCGGCAACCTGTACGCGCCCGACGACGGCCGCGCGGTCAGCGCCGACCACGGGTGCGGCGCCCACTCCGAGGCCGCGCGCGAGGCCGAGCCACCGGTCGACGAGCTGACGACGGTGTACGACGACAGCGAGGTCGAGGCGGTGGCGGTGAGCCACGCGCCCGGCTCAGTCGAGGCGGGCGAGCCGGCCGAGCCGTACGGACACGGCTAGGAGCCCGGAGCACGCGCTCGCCGGCGGGCGCGGTGGCGGTCGTGGCGCACCATGACCACCAGTCCGACGAAGCCGAGCAGGAATCCGGCTAGGCAGGTCCAGAGCCAGTCGGTGTGCCCGTTGTCTTCCAGCCAACCGCGGAAGAAGACCAGCAGCACCAAACCGGCCACCGCCCAGCCCGCGGTCCCCGCGACGGCGAAGGGCACCATCGGCGGATCGAGCGGCTCCACCCGGGGTGGTGGCTCGTGTTGATCAGACACGAAGGCAAGGGTACGGCGTTTGTAACTCGCCGGTGCTTTCTCGGTACCTAATGATCTGCGACGATGCGCGGAACCATATCCATGATCATAGGTAGGTTTCCGTGGACCGTTTCGACCGGTTCTTTGAGATATCCGCCCGTGGTTCCACATTGGGACGCGAGATCCGAGGCGGGTTCGCCACCTTCTTCACGATGGCGTACATCGTCGTCCTCAACCCGCTGATCCTCTTTGGTGCGACCGACGGCACCGGGGCGAAGCTGGCAATTCCCGCAGTTGCCGCCGCCACCGCGCTCGTGGCCGGCGTTATGACGATCCTGATGGGCGTCGTGGCCCGCTTCCCGCTGGCCCTCGCCGCCGGGCTGGGCGTCAACGCGCTCGTCGCGTACGAGATCGCACCGGAGATGACCTGGGCCGACGCGATGGGGCTCGTGGTGATCGAGGGGGTGATCATCGCGATCCTGGTGCTCACCGGCCTGCGTACCGCCGTCTTCCGCTCGGTGCCCACCCAGCTCAAGACGGCCATCGGCGTCGGTATCGGCCTCTTCCTGGCGCTGATTGGCTTCGTGGACGCCGGCTTCGTCAAGGGCAACGCAGGCACGCCGCCGGTCGGCCTCGGCATCGGCGGCGTGATCGTCACCTGGCCGATGTTCGTCTTCGTGATCGGGTTGCTAGGGACGCTGCTGCTCGTCGTACGCAAGGTCAAGGGCGCGATCCTGATCGGCATCCTCGGCACCACGGTCCTCGCCTTCGTCGTCGAGGCGATCGCCGACGTCGGACCGGCCGGCGGCCCGCAGGGCAACCCGCACGGCTGGTCGCTGAACGTGCCCGAGTGGCCGTCCAGTTGGGACGCCACGCCGGACCTCTCGCTGCTCGGCCATTTCAACGTGCTTGGGGCGTGGGACCGGGCCGGCGTGCTGGTGGCGCTGATGTTCGTCTTCACGCTGCTGCTCACCGACTTCTTCGACACGATGGGCACGATGGTGGCGGTCGGCCAGGAGGGCGGCCTGCTGGACGACAAGGGCACGCCTCCGCGTACCCGCGAGATCCTGTTTGTCGACTCGGTGGCCGCCGCCGCGGGTGGCGCGGCGAGCGTGTCGAGCAACACCTCGTACATCGAAAGTGCCGCCGGTGTCGCGGAGGGTGCCCGCACCGGCGCGGCCAACCTGGTCACGGGCGCGCTCTTCCTGGTCGCGGTCTTCCTCGCGCCGCTGGTGGAGATCGTGCCGTTCGAGGCCGCGTCGGCCGCGCTGGTGATCGTCGGGTTCCTGATGCTCACCGCGGTACGCACGATCGACTGGACCGACTACGAGATCGCGATCCCGGCCTTCCTGACGATCGTGCTGATGCCGTTCACCTACTCGATCTCGAACGGGATCGGGGCCGGCGTGATCACCTACGTGCTCGTCAAGCTGGTGAAGGGGAAGGCACGCGAGGTCCACCCTCTGTTGTATGCCGTCGCCGCGCTCTTCGTGCTGTACTTCATGCGCGGTCCGATCGAAACGCTGATTTTCTGAGGCTGCCCGCTCTGGGCGCCCGGGGCGTGACGGGGTGACCGCTGTCATATTGGCTGGTCGTTAGCCTAGCTTATTAGTTAGGCTAACGATCGTGACGGAGCGGACGGTGATGGCGGTGCCAGTGACCGCTGTGCAGCTCGCGCCAATGGTGCGCGATGCGATCACCAGGCTCAATCGACGGGTCCGGCAAGCCCGGCCTGTCGGTGACCTCACGGCGACTCAGATCAACGCGTTGACCAGCCTCGAGCTGGCCGGCGCGCTGACACCCCGGGAGCTCGCCGACGTCGAGCGGGTCCAGCCACCGACGATGACAAAGATCGTCGCGAAGCTGGAGGAGCGCGGCCTTGTGCAGCGTTCGCCTCACCCGACTGACGGGCGGCAGGTCATCCTGGCGGCGACCGAGGCCGGTCGTGCGGTGCTCGCGCAGTTCGAGCGGGCCCGCGACGAGTGGTTGGCCAGCCGCCTGGCTGAGCTGCGCCCGGAGGAACGCGACACACTGCAGCGAGCCGCCGAGATCCTTCGAAAGCTCGCCCGCGCCTGACCGCGCCCCACCGGTGTCGCTTCGTCCACTGTGGATGACGCGCATCATCGGTAAGGGAGGCGCACGCTCAGTGCGGGCAAAGCTGAACACCACGTTCCAGTCATTGAAGGTTCGTAACTACCGGCTCTTCGCGACCGGTCAGCTGATCAAGCTGATCGGCGTCTGGATGATGTTCATCGCCCAGGACTGGTTAGTCCTCGAGCTGTCGGACGACTCCGCCACGGCCCTCGGCGTGGTGACGGCGCTCCAGTTCACGCCCGTACTGCTGCTCACGCTCTTCTCCGGCCGCCTCGCCGACCGGTACGACAAGCGTCTCCTCCTGCTGATCGGCAACGGCGCGTGGAGCGTCCTCTCGATCGCGATGGGCATCCTCGTGCTGAGCGGCGCCGTGGAGCTTTGGCACGTCTTCGTCTTCGCCGCCCTGCTCGGCACCGCGAATGCGCTGGAGACGCCGGTGCGGCAGGCGTTCGTCTCCGAACTCGTCGGCACACCGCTGCTGCCCAACGCGCTCTCACTCTCGGCGGCCACGTTCAACGTGGCGCGGATCCTGGGGCCGGCGGTGGCCGGCGTGGCGATCGCCGTGTTCGACGTGGGCCCGGTCTTCGTGATCAGTGCGGTCAGCTCGATCGCCCCGCTGCTCATGCTGGTCAAGATGCACGCCAGCGAGCTGCACCGCCAGGAGCTGCCACCGATCGACGAGCGGGACGCGGCGAAGGTCACGGACGGCCTCCGGTACGTCGCCCGCCGCCCCGATCTGGTCATGCCGATGGCGCTGATCATGGTGATCGGCATGGTGCTCTTCAACTTCCAGCTCACGCTCGCCGCGCTGGCCAAGACCGTCTTCAACACCGGCGCCGCCTCGTTCGGCCTCTTCACCACGGCGCTCGCGGTGGGCGCGCTTGGTGGGGCACTTGTCAGCAGCGGGCGGCGCGAGCGCCCCTCGGCGTACGTGGTGATCGGCGCCGCCCTCGGCTTCGGCGTCTTCGGCACGCTGGTCGGCTTCGCCCCGGCGTACTGGCTGGTGTCGCTGCTGCTCGTGCCCACGGGGTTCTTCATGGTCTACTTCGCGCAGGCGACAAACCAGCGCATCCAGCTCGGCGTCGACCCGGCCTACCGCGGCCGCGTGGTGGCGCTGTGGGTGCTCGTCTTCCTCGGCACCAACCCGATCGGCGCGCCGCTCATCGGCATGGTCGCGGAGAAGTTCGGCGCCGGCACGAGCATCTGGATGGGCGGCCTCATCTCGATCGCCACGGCTAGCCTCGCGCTCGCCTGGCAGCTGCGCCGCACGGGCGGTCGGCTGCGGCTGCGGCTCCGTCCGCTGCCCCGGCTGTACGTGGTCCACGCCGGAGTGTCGTAGTCCTGTGGTTGGCTGGCGGCCTCGGCGGGGACAGCACACACTGAGTCCGCCTTCTGTCAACTGAAACTGGTAGCAATAGTCGAAGAATCGGCTTAGCGTGAAGGATCGTGGCCATCGTGCACGCGGTTGTGCTGGCACTAGCGCTTGTCGCGCTGGTGTTCCTGCCGTGCGCGGTGGCGCTCTTCATCTGCGCCGACGGTGTGGCCGCTCGCATCCGTCGTCGCGTGCGGGAGCACCGGGACAGCCGCGCCCTGCACCGCCTCGACCGTACGTTCAGCGAGCAGAGCATCTCGCTCGCCGAGCTGGACGAGCACCAGCCGAGCATCCAGCAGATCGCGGCCGACCTGCGCCGCCTCGACCGCCAGCGGTTCGGCGTCGCCACCCGTTCCAAGGTGTGGCACGCGGCCGTGCTGCTGGCCTACGACGACCGCCTCCGCCTCGCCAGCCGCTGCCTCGGCGTCTGCGAGCATCTGGAAACGCTTGAGGGCGTCGACCTGGAGATCGAGCGGGTGCGGGTCGAGGGCGAGCTGGAGGCGGCCGGCCTGACCCTCCGGCCCGCGGCACCCCGTCACCAGGATCACTGAGGCCCCGACCCTTGCGGCTCTTCGTCGCGGTGTACCCGCCGGAGCCCGTGGTCCACGACTTCGCCACCTGCGTCGAGCGGCTGCGGGTCAGCCAGGCGATGCGCGACGGCATCAACACCCGCGTCGCCTCGCGGGACAACTGGCACGTGACGCTGGCGTTCCTCGGCGACGTGCCGGACGACCGAGGAGACGACGCGGCCAAGGCCATCGAGCGCGCGGCCGTCCTCGCCGAGCCGTTCGAGGTACGTCTCACCGGCGGCGGCCGCTTCGGACGCGGGCGGTTCACGATCCTGTGGGTCGGGGTGGGTGGCGAGGTCGCCGCGCTGGGCGGGCTGAGCCGTGAGGTGCGGCGGGAGCTGAAACGGGCCCGCCTCGCGTACGACCCGAAGCCGCTCCGGCCACACCTGACCGTCGCCCGCCCCGGCGACCGGCTCGACCGTGTGGAGGTCGACGCCGACCGGGCGACCCTGGACGAGTACGAGAGTCCACCGTGGACGGTGGCCGAGGTGGTGCTGATGCGCAGCCACCCCGGCCCCCACCCCACCTACGACCGCCTAGGCGCCTGGCCCCTCTAGAGCCCAGTTACCAGGCCCAGGCTTCCGGGGCTGGGCCGCCGTTGCCGATCGGTGGGAAGAGTTCGTCGAGCTGGGCCAGCACGTCGTCGGTGAGCACCACGTCGAGTGCGTCGAGCGAGGCGTCGAGCTGCTCGGGCGTACGGGGGCCGATGATCGGGGCGGTCACGCCGGGGCGGGCGAGCAGCCAGGCCAGCGCCAGGTTCGCCGGGTCGTACCCGAGGTCGGCGGCCAGCTTCTCGTACGCCTCGATCGTCGCGCGGTGCTTGATCAGCGACTCGGCCGCCCGCCCGCTCTTGGCCCGCGCCGCGCCGCCCTCGGCGAGCTTGCGGATGGCCCCGCTGAGCAGCCCGCCGTGCAGCGGTGACCAGGGGATGATGCCGATCCCGTACCGCTGGGCGGCCGGCACCACCTCCAGCTCGACGTGCCGCGTGAGCAGGTTGTAGATGCACTGCTCGGAGACCAGCCCGAGGAAGTGCCGCGCCGACGCGGTCTCCTGCGCCTGGGCGAGGTGCCAGCCGGCGAAGTTGGACGAGCCGACGTAGAGGACCTTGCCCTGCTCGACCAGCGTCTCCATCGCCTGCCAGATCTCCTCCCACGGCGTCTCGCGGGAGACGTGATGCATCTGGAAGAGGTCGATCCAGTCGGTTTGCAGGCGGCGCAGCGAGTCCTCGGCGGAGCGGATGATGTGCCGGGCGGAGAGGCCACGCTCGTTGGGCCAGTCGCCCATCCGGCTGTACACCTTCGTCGCCAGGACCACCTTCTCCCGCCGCCCGCCACCTTGGGCGATCCAGCGGCCGATGATCTGCTCGGTGACCCCTTCGCCGAGCTTCCAGCCGTACACGTTGGCGGTGTCGAAGAAGTTGATGCCGTGCTCCAGCGCCCGGTCCATGACCGTGAAGCTGTCCGGCTCGCTGGTCTGCGGGCCGAAGTTCATGGTGCCGAGGCAAAAGCGGCTGACCGACAGGCCGGTGCGGCCCAGGTTGGTGTACTCCATACCGCAAACCCTGCCACGCGCGGCGGCAGCGCAGCGATCAGGAAGTCTCGCGCGCGGCCGGGCCGGTGCCGAAGAGCACGTCGTCCCAGCTGGGCAGGCGCTTGCGCGGCTTGCCGGCGGTCTCGGTGGGCTCGCTCGCCGCAGGAGTGCCGCTGCCGGTGTTGCGGCGGGGGCGCAGCACGGCCAGCGACGGGACGGCCGGCACCTCCTTGGGGAGGTCGCTGTCGTCGTCGAAGGCCGAGCCCTGCCCGCCACCGATCAGCGCGGCCGCGCCACCGGAGACCGCCGGGCGCTGCCGGGCCGGCTCGGTGGGGACGACGGTCGGGTCGAGACCGCGGCCGGGAGAGCTGACCGGACGGTCGAGCGACGCGAGCAGCGCGTCCCGGCCGGCGCGGATCGGGTCGCGGGTGCGCGCCTTGTCGGCCGGGGTGGGCAGGCCGTGGCCGCCGCGGCCGGGCTCGGTGCGGGCCGGACCGGGCAAACCGTGGCCACCGCGCTCGGGGGCCGGCTCCTGCCCGAGGATCTGGGTCGGGCGCTCGGCGCAGAGGTACTGCGCCATGTCGTCGTGCGGGGCAACCATCTGGCGGGTCTTGTCGAGCTCCCAGATCGCCTGAGCCGTGGCCTTGCCGGAGGGCCAGGTGGCCACGATCCGCCAGGTGCCGTCCTCGCGCCGGTAGGCGTCCCAGGAGATCTTTTCTGAGTCGATGCCGTGCTGCGCGAGGCGGCTGTCGACCACCTCGGCGAGGGGTGCGCCCTTGTCGGAATTCTTCAGGCGCGTACGCCGGGCGTGCTGAGCGAGCATCGCCCGCTCCTGGAGGACCGGCCCGGCGTACCGCAGGACGCGGTCGACCGGCACACCGGCGATGCGCGCGACGTCGTCAGCCGACTCACCAGCGCGGATGCGCGCTTGGATGTCGCGGGGGACAGGGAGGGCGTCGGCTCGCCGCCGGTGCCCGCCACGGTCAGCGCGACAGGGCCCGAGCCCGGCTCGGCGTGGAGCGCTCCGGAGATCCGCTCGTCGAGTGGGAGCGCGAGGAGTCGGCCCACCTCATCGGCGAGCACCAAGGCCTGGCCGTCCTCGGAGAGGGCGACGAAGCGTACTGGCCGCATCGCGTTGCCTCCGTCCCGCTTCGCTGGCCTCCGCCGTCCCTGGCCAGCTACGCCAAGGACGTCTGGGGCACACGGTACGCGCAAACTACACCCTGCGGGGGGAAGCTACGCGGCATGTCGCGTAGCACACTACCCGTCAGAGTCGGTCGAGCACGTAGTCGATGCAGGTCGTCAGCGCGTCGACGTCGCTCGGCTCGACGGCCGGGAAGAGCGCGATGCGCAGCTGGTTGCGGCCCAGCTTGCGGTACGGCTCGGTGTCGACTATGCCGTTGGCGCGCAGCACCTTCGCCACGGCCGAGGCGTCGACGCCGTCGGCGAAGTCCACGGTGGCCACCACGTTGGAGCGGAGCGCCAGGTCGCTGACGAACGGCGTCGCGACGGAGGAGCGCTCGGCCCACCCGTACACGATTCCGGCGCTCTCGGCCGTGCGCTTGGTCGCCCAGGACAGGCCGCCCTGCGACAGCATCCAGTCGGTCTGCTCCGCGGCCAGGAAGATCGTGGCCAGTGCCGGCGTGTTGTACGTCTGCTCGAGCCGCGAGTTGTCGATCGCGGTGACCAGGTCGAGGAAGCCGGGGATGTAGCGGCCCGACTCCTTGATCTCGGCGGCGCGGGCCAGCGCGGCCGGCGACATCAGGGCGATCCAGATCCCGCCGTCCGACCCGAAGCACTTCTGCGGGGCGAAGTAGTAGACGTCGGTCTCGCGCAGGTCGACGTCGAGGCCGCCGGCGCCGGAGGTGGCGTCCACGAGCAGCAGCGCGTCGTCGTCGGCGCCGGCCACCCGCTTGATCGGCACGGCCACGCCGGTGGAGGTCTCGTTGTGGGGCGTGCAGTACGCGTCGACGCCCGCCTCGGTCGCGAGCGAGGGCGCCGAGCCCGGGTCGGCCTTGTGCACGGTCGGGTCGCCGAGGAACGGCGCGGCCTTGACCGACGAGGCGAACTTGGCGCCGAACTCACCGAAGCTCGCGAACTGCGCCCGGTCGCGGATCAGCCCGAACGTCGCCACCTCCCAGAAGGCGGTGGTGCCGCCGTTGCCCAGGATGACCTCGTAGCCCTCAGGCAGGGAGAAGAACTCCGCGATGCCGCGGCGCAGCCGCGCGACCTGGTCGCGGACCGTCTTCTGCCGGTGGGAGGTGCCGAGGTAGGTGGTCGCCACGCCGGACAGCGCGGTCACGGACTCGGGGCGCACCTTGGAGGGCCCGCAGCCGAAACGGCCGTCGGCGGGCTTGAGGTCGTCGGGGATCCGGATGCTCGGTGTGTCAGCCACGGCGGCAATCTTTGCACTCACTCCGGCGGACCGGGGCATCGCCCGCCGGAGTGTAAGCAAGGGCACGCTGTAATGATCAGAGGCGATCAGAGCCCGTGCGGGACGGTGTCCCAGCCCTCCACGTCGGTGGGCTTGCGGGGCGCCGGGCCCATGTACGTGGCGGAGGGGCGAACGAGGCGGTTGAGCCCCTTCTGCTCCAGGATGTGCGCGCTCCAGCCGCCCATCCGGGCGCAGGTGAACATCGACGTGAACATGTGTGACGGCACCTCGGCGAAGTCGAGCACCACCGCCGACCAGAACTCCACGTTCGTCGCCAGTACCCGGTCGGGCTTGCGGTTGTGCAGCTCCTCCAGCGCGGCCTTTTCCAGCGCCTCGGCCACCTCGAAGCGGGGCGCGCCGAGCTCCTTGGCGGTGCGGCGGAGCACCCGGGCCCGCGGGTCCTCGGCCCGGTAGACGCGGTGGCCGAAGCCCATCAGTCGCTCGCCGCGGTCGAGGACGCCCTTGACATACCCCTCGGCGTCGCCGCTGCGCTCCACGGCCTCGATCATGTGCAGCACCCGGGAGGGCGCGCCGCCGTGCAGCGGCCCGGAGAGTGCGCCGATGCCAGAGGAGATGCAGGCCGCCGCGTCCGCGCCGGTGGAGGCGACGACCCGGGCGGTGAACGTCGAGGCGTTCATGCCGTGCTCGGCGGCGGAGATGAAGTACGCGTCGACGGCCTTGACGTGCCGCGGGTCGGGCTCGCCCCGCCACCGCTTCATGAACCGCTCGACGATCGTGGTGGCCTTGTCGATCTCCTTCTGCGGCACGGCCGGCAGGCCCAGCCCGCGAGCCGACTGCGCGACGAACGAGAGCGCGGTGACCGATACCCGGGCGAGGTCTTCGCGGGCCTGCACGTCGGAGATGTCCAGCAGCTGGGAGAGCCCCCAGTACGGCGCGAGCATCGCCACGGCGGACTGCACGTCGACGCGGATGTCGCCGGAGTGCACCGGGACCGGGAACGGCTCGGCCGGCGGCAGCCCGGGCCCGAACCGGCCGTCCACGAGCAAGGCCCAGACGTTGCCGAACGAGACCTGGCCGATCAGGTCTTCGATGTCAACGCCGCGGTAACGAAGTGCGCCGCCCTCTTTGTCGGGCTCGGCGATTTCGGTTTCAAAGGCGATCACGCCTTCGAGACCCGGCTTGAAGTCGGACATTTCGCTCTCCTGGATCTCTTGTCCGCACTGACGGCGCCAAGCCACGTGGTGACCAAGGCAGGGGGTTGCGTGCCATCTTGCCTGGTGAGTAACTAAGTTTGCGAGCGCTCGGTCTTGTGGTACATGCGACATCATCCCTTTTCCGCCGAGTTAACGGCTGGTTACCCGTCGCGCCAAGAGGATGAGGCAGTGATCGCTGACACACCTGAGCCCGCTCGCATGCGCCGCGACTACGGCAGCGGGAATTCGCTTTCCGCCGACGACCTCGCCGAGGACTGGTGGACCCAGTTCGATCGCTGGTTCGCGGACGCCGTGGACGCCAGCCTGCCCGAGCCGAACGCGATGATCGTGGCCACCGCCGACCCGGCCGGTGTCCCCAGTGCCCGTACCGTGCTGCTCAAGGGGTACGACGAGCGCGGCCTCGTCTTCTACACCAACTACGCCTCGCGCAAGGGCACCGAGCTGGCCGCCAACCCGTACGCGAGCCTTGTCTTCCCCTGGTTTCCGATGCGCCGCCAGGTCGTGGTCGTCGGCGCGGTGACCCAGGTGACCCGCGCCGAGACCGAGGAGTACTTCGCCGCCCGCCCCCGCGAGTCCCAACTGGGCGCCTGGGCCAGCCCGCAGTCGCAGGTCGTACCGGACCGCGCCGCGCTGGACCGGGTGTACGCAGAGGCCGAGCGGCGGTTCCCGGACCAGGTGCCGGCACCGGAGCACTGGGGTGGCCTGCGTGTCGCGCCCCACACCGTTGAGTTCTGGCAAGGACGCACTGGTCGGTTGCATGATCGATTGCGCTACCGCCGCACCGACGAGGGAGTGTGGATCATCGAGCGGCTGGCCCCTTGACCCAGAGCCTCACCCGGCGGTGGGCGATTGACGTCCGACCGCTGAGCGTCCCGGCGTACCGCCGTATGTGGGTCGGCAACGCCTTCTCCTTCTTCGGCTTCCAGCTCACCGCCGTCGCGGTACCGGTCGAGATGTTCGCGATCACCGAGGACTCGTTCTGGGTGGGTCTGCTCGGCATCGCCGGCCTCGTACCGCTGATGGTCTTCGGCCTTTGGGGCGGCGCGGTCGCCGACGCCGTGGATCGCCGCCGCCTGCTGCTGGCCAGCTCCACGCTGATGTGGGCCTCGACCGGCGGCCTCCTACTACAAGCGCTGCTCCGGGTCGGCAGCCCGACGCTGCTGCTGGGACTCGTGGCGATACAGACCGTCGCCTTCGCGATCAGCTCGCCGACCCGGCAGGCGATCATTCCGAGGCTTGTCGGCCCGGAGCTCGTACCGGCCGCCAACACGCTCAGCTTCACCACCACCAGCGGTAGCGCGGTGGCCGGCCCGCTGGCCGCGGGGTTGATCTTCGCGACCTTCGGCACCGAGGACGGGCTGCCCATCGCGTACGCCGCCGACGCCCTCTTCTTCGCCATCTCCTTCTGGGCCACGCTGCGCCTGCCGCCCATCCCGCCCGGCGACGAACGGGCCACGATGGGGCTGCGCAGCGTCGTCGACGGCATCCGGTACCTGGCGACCACGCCGGTGCTGCTGCTCTCGTTCGCCATCGACCTGATCGCGATGGTGTTTGCCATGCCCCGCGCGCTCTTCCCGCAGGTGGCCGAGGAGCGGTTCGGCGGTGGCGCCGCGGTCGGCTGGCTCTTCAGCGCGATCGCGATCGGCTCGGTGGTCGGCGGCCTGACCTCAGGCTGGATCGGACGGGTGCGTCGCCAAGGCGTGGCGCTCACCGCCGCGGTGGTCGCCTGGGGTATCGCGATCGGTGTGTCCGGTTTCGCCCACCAACTCTGGCTCGTGGTGCTGCTGCTCGCCTTCGCCGGCGCGGCCGACCTGGTGAGCGCGGTCTACCGCCAGTCGATCCTCCAGACGTACGCGCCGGACCGCTACCAGGGGCGCCTCCAGGGCGTCTTCATCACGGTCGTCGCCGGCGGCCCGCGCCTGGGTGATCTGCGAGCCGGCGCGATGGCCGGGCCGTGGGGCGTGACCCTCGCCTGGGCGGGTGGCGGGTTTGCCGCCGCGGTGCTCGCGTTGGCGCTGGTGCTGGTCTTCCCCGCGCTGCTCCGCTACAAGCTATCGTCAGCCGATGGATAACGGCACGACCCCGCTCTCCGGGGCACAGTGGACGATCGCGGCGCAGGGCCACGAGGCAGTCGTGGTCGAGGTCGGCGGAGGGCTGCGGCACTACCGGTGGCGCGGGGTCGACTACGTGGACGGGTACGGGGACGACGAGCTGCCCCCGGGCTGCGCCGGCCAGATCCTGGCGCCCTGGCCGAACCGGATCCGCGACGGTAAGTACAGCTTCGGCGACCGCGAGCACCAGCTCTCGATCACCGAGCCCCCTCGCAACACCGCGATCCACGGCCTGGTCAACTGGCAGCCCTGGACCCTGGCCGAGCAGGCGCCCGACGCGGTGACGATTGAGTGCGCGATGCCAGCCCAGCCGGGCTACCCGTGGCCGCTGCGCCTGCGGGCGATGTGGCAGGTCGGCGCCGACGGGCTGCGGGTCACCCACGCGGTCACCAATGCCGGCCACGAGCCCTGCCCGTTCGGCTTCTCCGTCCACCCGTACCTGCGGCTGCCCGGCGCCCGTGCCGACGACATGCTGCTGCGGGTACCGGCCCGCAGCCGCCTGCTTGTCGACGGCCGGTTGCTGCCGATCGGCGCGCAGAAGCTGGCCGGCACCGAGTTCGACTTCACCGAGTCCCGGCGCATCGGCACTACCGTGCTGGACACCGCGTTCGCCGACATCGAGCGGGCCGACGACGGTGGTTCCACAGTGGAGCTGTCCACTCCGGATGGTGGCCGGGTGGCGATCTGGGGCGACGAGCAGTTCGGCTGGTGGCAGGTGTTCAGCAGCGACACGCTCACCGGCGACCGGTTCCGCCGGGCGGTGGCGATCGAGCCGATGACCTGCGCGCCCGACGCGTTCCGCTCGGGCGTGGGCTGATCGTGCTCCAGCCCGGCCAGACCTGGACCGGCAGCTGGGGGATCACCCCGTCCGCCGACGCGGTGTGACCCGTGGAGTTTAGGGACGTCGTGCGGCGGCGGCGGATGGTGCGCAACTACGACCCCGACCGCCCGGTACCGCCCGAGGTGGTGGAGCGCCTGCTCGCGCACGCCACCCGGGCGCCGTCCGCGGGCTTCGCCCAGGGCTGGGGCTTCCTGGTGCTGGTGGAGGAGGCCGACCGGGAGCGGTTCTGGGCGACCACCACGCCCGAGGGGCAGGGGATGACCGGCTGGCTGACCGGCATGCGCCGAGCCCCGCTGCTGGTGGTCGCGCACTCCAACCGCGCCGCCTACCTCGAGCGGTACGCGGAGCCGGACAAGGGCTGGACCGACCGCGACCCGGCCCGCTGGCCGGCGCCGTACTGGGACATCGACGCCGGCTTCGCCAGCATGTTGATGCTGCTCACGGCCGTCGACGAGGGGCTGGGCGCGTGCTTCTTCGGTTTCCCGCCGCAGCAGGTGGAGGGGTACCGGGAAGCGTTCGGGGTGCCGTCGGACTTCTCCCCGATCGGGGCGATCACGGTGGGATATCCGGCTCCGGACCACCGCTCGCCGTCGCTCAAGCGGGGACATCGGCCGCCTGACCAGGTCATCCACTACGGCCACTGGACAGGACGGCCTGCAATATAGCTGGACATTTGGCCCTTTTCACCAGGATGGCGCGGCGCCCGCGGCGCGACGAACCGCAAGGGGCGGTGAAAAGGGGTCACTAGGGAACAAACCGAGGTGTCGGCGCCGGTCGCTAGGCTGACATGCGGTCGACAGGTACGGCGACATGGGAGGGGAGCGTGCCGTCGTGATCTTCAAAGCGGTTCGGGACGGGCGTCCGTATCCCGACCACGGCCTCACGCTGAAGCAGTGGTCGGAGATTCCGCCGCGGCCGATCCGGATCGACCAGCTCATCACGACCAAGCGCGAGCTCGCCCTCGACAAGCTCCTCGCCGAAGACTCGACCTTCTACGGCGACCTCTTTCCGCATGTCGTGCAGTGGAATGGCGCGCTCTATCTGGAGGACGGGTTGCACCGGGCGCTCCGCGCGGCCCTCCAGCAGCGCAACCAGATCCACGCCCGGGTGCTGGTGCTGAGCTGATGCGCGCCCTCCCGCTCGAATTGATCGACGTCGACTCACTCCACACCGACGAGGAGCGGCAGATCCGCGAGGTGGTGCGCAAGGTTGTCGACGACCTGGTGCGGCCGCACGTCGCGGAGTGGTACGAGCGGGGGCATGTGCCGGCCCGCGACCTCGCCGTCGAGTTCGGCAAGCTCGGCCTGCTCGGTATGCACTTGACGGGGTACGGGTGTGCCGGCGCCACCGCCGTGGCGTACGGGATGGCCTGCCTGGAGCTCGAGGCGGGCGACTCGGGTGTGCGCTCGCTTGTCTCAGTGCAGGGCTCCCTCGCCATGTACGCGATCTGGCGCTTCGGCAGCGCCGAGCAGAAGGGGCAGTGGCTGCCGTCGATGGCCGCCGGCGCGGCGCTGGGCTGCTTCGGGCTGACCGAGCCAGACCATGGCTCCGATCCGGCGTCGATGACCACCCGGGCCGTCCGCTCCGGCGACGACTGGCTGCTCAGCGGTACCAAGATGTGGATCACCAACGCGCCGGTGGCCGACGTGTCGGTGGTGTGGGCGCGGGCCGAGGAGGGGGTGCGCGGCTTCGTCGTACCCATGGATTCGCCCGGTGTGACGGCGCGTGAGATCCAGCACAAGATGTCGCTGCGCGCCTCGTCGACCGGCGAGATCGTGCTCGACGAGGTCCGGCTGCCCGCGGACGCGGTGCTGCCCGAGGTCCTGGGCCTGAAGGGTCCGCTGTCCTGCCTGACCGAGGCCCGCCAGGGCATCTCCTGGGGCGCGCTCGGCGCGGCGCGGGAGTGCCTGCACACGGCGCTCGACTACGCGGTGTCGCGGGAGCAGTTCGGGCGGCCGATCGGCGCGTTCCAGCTGACTCAGGCCAAGCTCGCCGACATGGCTCTCGAGCTCCAGAAGGGGTACCTGCTCGCGCTGCACCTCGGCCGCCTCGCCGACCAGGGCAAGGTCCGACCGGAGCAGGTCAGTGTCGCCAAGCTCAACAACGTGCGGGAGGCGCTCTCGATCGCCCGCCAGTGCCGCACGATCCTCGGGGCCAATGGCATCAGTGGCGAGTACCCGGTGCTCCGGCACGCAAACAACCTGGAGAGCGTGCTCACCTACGAGGGCACCTCCGAGATCCACCAGCTTGTCGTGGGGCAGAAGCTGACTGGCTTGTCAGCGTTCGCGTGAGCGGCGGATGCGGCGCCCGTAAATGATCAAGATGCGAGTGTCGTACCGGCCATCTACCGTTCTCTTAAGGGCGCAAGTCTGAAGAGGACGGTGATCGGGATATGACCCACCCGACCAGCGAGTTTCCCGAGTACCAAAAGGGCCAGGCCACGGCAGAGGAGCCCAAGCCGGACCCGCGGTTTCACGACGACGACGAGATCGTGCCCGAGACGCCCCGCGCGCGGCGTGGGCGCGTCTTGTTCTGGATGGCCGGAGCCATCGGCCTGATCGTTGTCCTGGTGCTCAGCGTCCAGGCGGTCGGGCTGTGGCCGAGCTGGCGAAACCCGTTCGCCGAGGAGACCAAGGACCGCAGCCAGCCGCCGCTGCTCCAGTCGATCCAGGATCTGAGCAGGTATGTGGCCGCCGAGGGCAACTTCCAGGTGGTCATCGACCTGGAGCGCGACCGCAAGTACGTGCCGGACTTCCTGCTCAACCAGCGCACTCTCTTCGTCGGTGCCGGCTCGGTCGAGGCGTACGTCGACTTTTCCAAGATCGGTGACGGGGCGATCGTCGAGTCCGCCGACCGTACCTCCGCCGAGGTCACCCTGCCCGCGCCGCAGCTCACCGAGGCGTCGCTCGACTTGGGGCAGAGCTACGTCTTCGCCGAGGAGCGCGGGCTGATCAACCGGCTCGGTGAGGTGTTCGGCGGCGATCCCAACCGCCAGCAGGAGGTTTACCGGCTGGCCCAGGAGCGGATCACCGGGGCCGCGCGGGACAGTGGGCTGGTCAAGCGGGCCGAGGAAAACACCCGCAACATGTTGATGGGCTTGTTGCGGTCGCTCGGTTACACACAGGTCAAGGTCACTTATACCGCCGCATAGCGGCGGGTGCGGTCGATGCGCCACCCGCTATCCTCGTGCGGGTGGCGCGGGCCGTGGGTATACACCTGACAGGCCTGATCCACCGGCGTTCCATCGCGCATAGAGTCCGCCGGCGAGGACAATCAGCACTGTGACCGGGAGTATGCCTGTGGCCAGCACCGTGGCAAGGGACGACGTCGACATCGAGGTCACCGTCCTGCTGCCCTGCCTCAATGAAGCGGAGACGCTCGAGGTCTGCGTGACCAAGGCGCGTCGCGCGCTCGACGAGCTAGGCGTGGTCGGTGAGGTACTGGTCAGCGACAACGGCAGTACCGACGGGTCGCAGGACATCGCGATCAGGGCGGGCGCCCGCGTCACGAATGCGCCGATCCGCGGCTACGGCGGGGCGCTGCTCAACGGCATCGCCGAGGCGCGCGGTAAGTACATCATCATGGGCGATGCGGACGATTCGTACGACTTGGCCAACCTTGAGCCGTTCATCCAGGAGCTGCGCGCCGGCCACGACCTGGTGATGGGCAACCGGTTCCGGGGCGGTATCGCACCCGGTGCGATGCCCCCGCTCCACCGCTACCTGGGCAACCCGGTGCTCTCCTTCCTCGGCCGCCGCCTCTTCGGCAAGAGCCTCAGCCACGTGGGCGACTTCCACTGCGGCATGCGCGGCTTCAACCGTGACCGCATCCGCCAGCTCGGCCTCTGCATGCCGGGCATGGAGTTCGCCTCCGAGCTCGTCGTGCGCGCCGCGCTCAACGACTACGACATCGTCGAGGTGCCGACCACCCTCCAGCCCGACGGCCGCAGCCGCCCGCCGCACCTGCGCACCTGGCGGGACGGCTGGCGCCACCTGCGGTTCCTGCTGGTCTTCGCGCCGCGCAAGACGCTGATCTGGCCCGGCGCGATCATGTTCGTCCTCGGCCTGATCGGCACGACGATCCTGACCGTCGGCCCGCTGCGGGTGGCCGGCGTCGGCTTCGACATCAACACGCTCGTCTACACCTGCCTGGCGATGCTCGTCGGCACCCAGGTGCTGATGTTCGGCGCGTTCGCCCTGATCTACGGGCACAACGAGGGCATCACAAGCGAGCGGCAGTCCGACCGGTGGATCCGGCTGGTTCGGCTGGAGACCTGCACCGCGCTCGGCGTGCTGCTCGTGCTCGTCGGCCTCGCCGGCAGCATCCTGGCCTTCTCCGCCTGGGGCGCGCGCGGCTTCGGCGCCCAAGACCTCGGCGAGGCGCTCCGCGTGGTGCTGCCCTCGTCGACCTGTATCGGCGTCGGCGTGACCGTGATCTTCGCCGGCCTCTTCTCCAGCCTGCTGAGCCTGCGGCGCGTCAACACCCCGGTGGCCAGCCCGGCCAGCGAGTTCGCCTCCACCAACGCCTAACGATCTCCCGGCGTGGCGCGCGGCCGCGCGACCTGGACGATCCATTCCAAGAGACAGACATGGGCTACCGCGATGTCCGCGGTGGTCCGGACCGCTGCTCCCGCGGCCTCACCCTCCGCGCTTCACAAGCTCACCCCAGCTTGCGCGGATTGGTGCCAGCCCGCAGCGCGGCAGGACGACCATCTTTGCCCGCCGCTTTGGCGCGGCCCGGTTGTCCCATCTGAGTAGATCGTGGTACCTAACGGCCCCTCTGGGGGCGCCTGCGTACCACGATCTCTTTCATCAGCGGCCCACCGGGCCTGGCGGCCCACCGGGCCTACCGCGCAGCGGACGCCGCCGTAGCTCAGCTCCTCGGTTTAGTACGTCGTGGCGTAGCGGTCCTCGTTCGGCATGATGATCCACAGCGCGATGTAGATCACGAACTGAGGGCCGGGGAGCAGGCAGGAGATCAGGAAGATCAGGCGCATCGCGTTCGGCGAGATGCCGAAGCGGCGGCCGAGGCCGGCGCAGACGCCGGCGATCATCCTGTTGTCCCGGGGACGTACGAGTTTCGCTCTCATGAATTCCACGGTATGGGCGAGTGGCGCCGCCCGCCTCGGTAACGCCACCGACCCAACCCCTGACACCGACCCGAGGGCTTTCCCTGACCTGGGCTGATGGCTGCTAACCTGGCGCCCGTCAATTCCTGGGGTAGGGCGGCTCATCGATGTTGGGTGTCATCGTCACATCCGGGCTTGAGCTGACCGCCGGGCCCATCTCGGGGCAGCTTCGCGCCGCCGGGGTGGACCGGGTCGTGGCCGTCCCGGACCTGGCCGGCTTGGCCGGGATGGCGAGCACGGCCGAGGAGCCGCTGCTGATCTGTTCCGATGACCTTGTCGCGCACACCGCCGTGCTCCGTCACCTGGCCACCAACCCGGCGGGTTCGACGGTGGCCCTGGTGGTCGAGGTGGCCGCCGGCTCCCGGGGTGAGCGGATCCGGGAGGAGCGCGGCCGGCTGGTGCCCGGCGAGCCCAACTCGGCCTTCGGCGGCGCACTGCGGGTCGATCCGCCCGACCTGCCGGACCTGATGGCCGCCGCGCGCGGCGGGGTCGGCGTCGGGCTCGACTCGCTGCCAGCAGCCCTGCGCGGGGTCGGCGTCACGGTCTTCAGTCAGCGGGTGCGGCAGCTCGTCGCCGCCCGCGCCAGGGACGGTGTGGCGCGTGCGGCCGCCCAGGCGACGATCGCCGAGATCCACCCGGACGAGGTGGAGCTGCGGCTGGCAGTGCGCGAGCGGGACGACCTCGTCGCGACGTACCTGGTCAGCTCCTGGTCGCCGCGCCTCACCGGCTGGGCGGCCCGGGCCGGTATCGGCCCCAACACGGTCACCGCCGCCTCGGTCGCGCTGGTGGCCGCCGCGGCACTGCTCTTCTGGGCCGGCGGCCGGCCGGCGCTGCTGCTCGGTGCGGTGCTTGTCTACCTCGGTTTCGTGCTCGACCGGGTGGACGGCCAGCTGGCCCGGTACACGCGGCGGTTCAGCCCGTTCGGCGGGTGGCTGGACACGATGGCGGACCGGGTGAAGGAGGCCGCGGTCTACGCCGGGCTGGCGGCCGGCGCGCAGGGTGACGGGTGGGTGCTCGCCGTCGGGCTGCTGCTGCTGATCACGGTGCGGCAGCAGAGCGACACGTGGTACCTGGCCCTGCACGACGAGGCCGCCGCCCGCGCCACCCCGTCCACCGGGCGGCTCGGCCGGCTCTCCCATCGCGTGCAGTCCGACCAGGGCTCACCGGCGTACTGGCTGAAGCAGACCGCGCTCTTCCCGATCGGTGCCCGGTGGGCCGTGGTCGCGGTGTCCGCCGCGCTCTTCGACCAGCGGGTGGCTCTCGTGGCGATGCTCGTGTGCGCCGCGCTCTCCGCCGCGTACACGCTGGTCCTGCGCACCGTCCGCGCGTTCTCGATGCGGGTGCCCGTTTTGGCCTTGGCCGACCCGACGCTGTACCGCGACGACGGCGCCGCCGCCCACCTCGTGCGCCGCTGGACCGTGCCGCCGCTGGCCACGGCCGTGCTCGCGGGAGCCGGGGCCGCCGCGGCGCTGCTTGTGGCCCGGTCGGGTGGGAGCGAGGCGGCCGCCCTGGCGCTCCTCGCGCTTGTGCTCGCCGCCGCGCTCGGCGCGTGGCACCCGCACGACGGCCCGCTCGACTGGCTCGTGCCGGCGGCGTTACGCGCGGCCGAGCTGCTCTTCGTGGTCGCCGTCGGTGTGGTGTACGACGTGCCGCTCCCGATCGTGTACCTGCTGCTGGCCTCACTCGCGCTGCACCACTGCGACTTCACCACCCGGCTGGAAAAGCGGGTGGAGGGGCCGCCGCTGCACCGGCTGGGGCTGGGCTGGGACGGCCGAGCGGTGCTGCTCGTCGTCGGCGCGTTCGCCGGCGCGGCCGCCCCCGCGTTCGCGATGCTCGGCTTGTACCTTGTGGCGCTTGTGGTGGTTGACGCCTGGCGAACGTGGAGTTACGGCGCGGTCGGACGCTGACGCCGCATTCCTACCACTTTGATAGCCCATAGTCGCTGCTACGGAAGAACTCGGCTGAACTGGGCAGTAATCACCCTGTCACACCACGAACATGGCACGTTTACCCGATGGGCTGAAGTCGTAACGCTCGTCACAGTTACCTATTCGGGGGCCGGCAACGAAGCTGCGGGGAGGTGACGGTGACCACCGTCGCGCTCAAGGACGTCACCAAGGTTTTTCCAGATGGCACGGTCGCTGTCGACAACGTCAGTCTTGACGTCAACGACGGCGAGTTCATGGTGCTCCTGGGCCCGTCGGGTTGCGGCAAGTCGACCGTGTTACGCATGGTCGCAGGGCTAGAGGACCCCACCACGGGAGCGATCCTGCTCGACGGCGAGCTTGCCAACGACCTTCCGCCGCGCGACCGGCGGATCGCGATGGTTTTCCAGGATTTCGCACTATATCCCCACATGACTGTTGGGGAGAATATTGGTTTTCCTCTACGTCTCTCCGGCGTCGACCAGCAGCCGCGTGGCGAGCGGGTGGCTGACGTGGCGAGCGCCCTCGGCATCGGCGACGTGCTCGCCCGCAAGCCCAGCCAGCTCTCCGGCGGCCAGCGGCAGCGGGTGGCGATGGGCCGGGCGATCGTGCGGCGACCGGGCCTCTTCCTGATGGACGAGCCGCTGTCCAACCTGGACAGCGGCCTGCGCGCCGAGCTGCGCGCGGAGATCTCCGGGCTGGTGCGCGAGCTGGGCGTCAGCACCATCTACGTGACGCACGATCAGGCCGAGGCGCTGACCATGGCCGACCGCGTCGCCATCATGCGCAAGGGCGTGCTCCAGGACGTGGGCACACCCACCCAGGTGTACGGACGGCCGGCCACCCTCTACGTCGCCGCCTTCCTCGGCAGCCCCCGCATGAACCTGCTTGAGGCGTCGGTCTATGTGCACCTCGACCGGTACGTCGCGCTCAACCTCGGCGAGCAGGCCCTCTACCTGCCGTGGGACGACATCCGGGCACGGGCGGTCGCGCACTACCACGGTGAGCGCATCGTGGTCGGCATGCGGGCCGAGGCCCTCACGCCGGTGGCGCCGGGCACCCCGGGCGACGTGCTTCAGGGGCGGATCCGCTACCTGGAGCACCACGGGCACGAGTCGCTGGCGTTCCTCGACATCGGCGCCACGGCGATCCTCGTCGACGACCTGGGCGGGCCGGTTACCGACGGCGAGGAGACCGGTGGCACGAGCCGCCTGCGCCGCTTCGGCCACGTGATGCAGCGGCTCACCGGACGTTCGGGCGGCGGCGAGGCGCCGCGGACCGAGCCCACCACCGGCCAGGGCAACCGCACGAGCGTGCTGAGCGACCCCGGCCGCCACCACCGGCGACCGGCGGAGCTGGCGGTGCGGCTGGCGCCGTACCCGGCGGTGTCCGCGGGGCATCCGCTGGCAATTTCGGTACGCATGGACGCGTTGCACTTTTTCGACGAGCGTGGCGATCGGATCGACGTGGGGTGGCGGTAGTCACACCGCTGCCCTACCGTCTGCGGACGTGACTACCGCTAACGGTTCTGGATTGCTCGTGATCGAGCGGATCCTGCGCGACCGGCAGAGCATCTGGCAGCAGATTGTTGACGAGCGGGAGCTAGGCAAGCTGACCACGCACATGCTGGCCAGCTCCGCCATCGCGCTCGCGCTGTACGGGGCAGTGCTCGGGGCGTTCCACAGTGTGCTGATGGCGATGACGTCAGCGGTGAAGCTGCCGCTGCTCTTCCTCGTCACGCTGGCGATCTGCCTGCCCACGCTGTACCTGTTCAACCTGGTCTTCGGCGCGCGCCTGTCCGTGCGACAGGCGCTCGCGATGGTCATGGTGGCCATTACGGTCACCGCGATGCTGGCCGTGGCATTCGCCCCGATCAGCCTCTTCTTCTTGATCACCGCACCCGACTACGCCTTCTTCAAGCTGCTCAACGTGGCGATTCTGACGTTGTCGGCGCTAGTCGGACTTCGGTTCCTGACGGGTGGCATGCAGGTGCTCAACGAGCACGGCCTGCTTTCTCCCGCCGCACCGGCCGCGGTCCCCGCCACCGTGCCGGCCGCCATCCCCGCTGCGCCCGCGGTCGTCGCGCCAGCCGAAGCGGCTCCGGTGGAAGCGGTGCCGGTCACGCCGATCTCCGCCGTGCCGGCCGCCGTACCGGCCGCCGTCAACGGCGGTATGACCTCCACTGTGGTCGCACCGCTGCCCACGCTGCCCCCGCCGCCCGCGCATGTGCCCGGGTACGGCTGGGACCCCGGCGCGCGGGGCATCTACGCGGGCCCTCGCCCGCAGCGCCCACCGGTCCGCGAAGGCCAGCGCCCGGCGAGCATGACGCTGCTGTACATCTGGATCCTGCTGTTCGGCTTCGTGGGCACCCAGCTCGCGTGGACGCTGCGGCCGTTCTTCGGCAGCCCGGGGCAGGAGTTCGCGCTGTTCCGCAGCATCGAGGGCAACTTCTACGCCGAGATCATAAGGACGATCGCGGACCTGTTCTGACCTTCCGACGCCGTTGGTGCGTGGTCGTCCTCGCCGGGGGCCACGCACCCCCGCCGGGGGAGGCCGCGCGACTCAGCGCTGGGGGCGCAGGGTCCAGATCACCGTCATCTCGGCCGTGGTCTCGCCGTCCTCCGTGCTGATCTCGACCAGCACCGGAAACTCCGGGCGAGTCCCGGCGTCGAGCTCGGCGGCGATCTCCGCGACTGGGCGGCCGAGCCGGGCCGTGGCGTGGATCGTGCCGAGCGCCAGCCGCTTGTACGCGATGTCGGCGCGCACCGCCAGCGGCACCGCGCGGTCGAGCAGGTGGGCGAAGGCCGCCAGCACCACCGCGCCGGACGCCGTCTCGCCCAGCGTGAAGATCGCGCCAGCGTGCGGGCCGCCGACGTGGTTGTGCGTCGCGGGCGAGTCGGGCAGGCGGACGACCGTGCGGACGCCGCCGTCGCCGTCGGGTGCGGCCTCGACGAACTCGAAGCCGAGGGTGCGGGCGAACGGCACCGCCTGGAGCATTCCGGCGCCGACGGCATCTGCGTCGATGGACATGCGCCCGATGTTACCGGTAGGTAACCCCTAAAGGGACCCCCAATCTGTGTGATCCAATGGGTCACCCTGCGTAGTTTGCCGCCCGAGTTGGTGGCTCGTCGCGGGATTCGTGGATTACGCCCATCCGGGTGTCCCCTGCACGTACCGCAGCCGTGTCCTGAAACGCGAGGACGCCGGGATGATGGGCCAGTTCGGGGTGTCGAGCAGGGACAGAAAGAGGGCCGTCCGGGCACTCACAGTGACCACAAAAGCCACGGGTGAGCCGGCAGTTTCATCAGTCCCACAGCGGTTACTCTGTCCGGGTGTTGGGACTCCCCGATGGCGTTACCGCCTGTTTGTTCGATCTCGACGGTGTGCTTACGCAGACCGCAAAGGTGCACAACGCCGCATGGAAGGAGACCTTCGACGCCTACCTGCGTGACCGTGCCGAGCACACGGGCGAGCCGTTCCGGCCGTTCGATCCCGGCGACGACTACAACAGGTACGTCGACGGCCGGCCGCGCGCGGATGGCGTGCGCACCTTCCTCGGTTCGCGAGGGATCACGCTCCCAGAGGGCACCCCGGAGGACCCGCCTAGCGCCGAAACGATCAATGGCATCGGCAATCGTAAGAATGAGCTGCTGCTCCGCCACATCCGCCAGGACGGGGTGGAGGTCTTCCAGGGATCGGTCGCCTATCTTCAGGCTGTCCGAGAGTCAGGATTGCGTCGCGCTGTGGTCTCCGCAAGCGCCAATTGTCGCGATATCCTGACCGTTACGGGCCTCATCGACGAGGTCGAAGTGGTCGTCGACGGCACCGTCGCCCGACGCGACAATCTGCGCGGCAAGCCGCATCCTGATACGTTCCTTGACGCAGCTAAGCTGCTCGGCGTCGCGCCGTCGGCTGCGGCCGTTTTCGAAGACGCCCTGGCCGGTGTGGAGGCCGGCCGCGCCGGCGATTTCGGCTATGTCGTCGGAGTCGACCGGGTCGGGCAATCCGACGCGCTATACAAGCACGGCGCCCACGTCGTCGTGCGCGACCTCAGTGAGTTGCTGGAGAATCCATGATCCGTGAGCGGGCTTACCCGGTGGAGCCCTGGCACGTCCGGGAGACCCGGCTCGACCTCGATGTGCTGGCTCAGTCTGAGTCGGTCTTCGCGCTGTCCAATGGCCACATTGGACTCCGCGGTAACCTTGACGAGGGTGAACCACACGGGTTGCCGGGCACCTATCTCAACTCGTTCTACGAGCTACGACCGCTACCCTACGCGGAGGCCGGCTACGGCTTCCCCGAATCCGGGCAGACGGTCGTCAACGTCACAAACGGCAAGCTCATCCGCCTGCTGGTGGACGACGAGCCCTTTGATGTCCGATACGGCGAGGTGCGCACGCATCAGCGCACCCTCGATCTCCAGGCAGGCACGCTCGATCGCACCGTCGAGTGGGTTTCGCCGGCCGGACGGGCGGTGCGTGTGCACAGCACCCGTCTGGTCTCCTTCACGCAGCGCGCGGTCGCCGCGATCTGCTACGAGGTGGAGGTGGCCGACGACCGCCCGCTGCGCCTGATCGTGCAGTCCGAGCTCGTCGCCAACGAGGAGCTGCCGCCCACCCGCAAGGACCCCGGGTCGCCGCGGTGCTCAAAGCCCCGCTCAAGCCTGAGGAGCACCTGGCGACGGCCGCGGGCGGCCTGCTGATCCACCGCACCAAGAAGAGCGGCCTGCGCATGGCCGCCGCGATGGAGCACGAGATCGACGGGCCGGAGCGCACGTCGATCAGCACGGAGGCGTACCCGGACTTCGCGCGCACCACCGTCGCGACGGTGCTGAAGCCGGGCGAAAAGCTGCGTGTCGTCAAGATCCTCGCGTACGGCTGGTCCAGCCGCCGCTCGTTCCCGGCCCTGCGTGACCAGGTCGGCGCGGCGATCGCCTCGGCCAAGTTCTCCGGCTGGGACGGGCTGGTCCGGGAGCAGCGCAAGTACCTCGACGGCTTCTGGGACGCCGCCGACGTGCAGCTGGAGGGCGACCCCGAGGTGCAGCAGGCGGTGCGCTTCGCGCTCTTCCACGTGCTTCAGGCTGGCGCCCGCGCGGAGATGCGGCCGATCGCGGCCAAGGGCCTCACCGGCCCTGGTTACGACGGTCACGTCTTCTGGGACACCGAGACGTTCGTGCTGCCGGTACTCACGTATACGCAGCCGGAGGCGGTCACCCACGGCCTGCGGTGGCGGCACGCGACGCTCGACCTGGCCCGGGAGCGGGCGCAGACGCTCGGCCTCAAGGGCGCCGCGTTCCCGTGGCGCACCGTCCGGGGCCACGAGTGCTCCGGTTACTGGCCGGCCGGCACAGCCGCCTTCCACATCGGCGCGGACATCGCCGACGCGGTGCAGCGGTACGTGGTGGCCACCGGAGACCTCGACTTCGAGCGTGAGGTCGGGCTGGAGCTGCTCGTCGACACCGCGCGGCTGTGGCGCTCGCTGGGTCACCACGACCGGCACGGCGTCTTCCACATCGATGGCGTCACCGGCCCCGACGAGTACACCGCGGTGGTCAACGACAACATCTACACCAACCTGATGGCGCAGAAGAACATGATCGGTGCGGCCGACGCCGCCCTGCGCCACCCGGAGCAGGCCCGCCGGCTCGGCGTCGACGAGGAGGAGGCGGCGTCCTGGCGCGACGCGGCCGCCGCCATGCACGTCCCGTACGACAAGGAGCTCGGCGTACACCAGCAGTGCGAGGAGTTCACCCGGCTCCAGGAGTGGGACTTCGCGGCCACTCCGCCCAGTGGCTACCCGCTCCTGCTGAATTACCCGTACTTCGACCTGTACCGCAAGCAGGTCCTCAAGCAGGCCGACCTGGTGCTGGCCATGCACTGGCGGGGCGACGCGTTCACGCCCGAGCAGAAGGCGCGCAACTTCGCCTACTACGAGCAGCGCACTGTGCGCGACTCGTCGCTCTCGACCTGCACCCAGGCGGTCATCGCCGCGGAGGTGGGCCACCTCGAGCTGGCTCATGACTACCTCGGCGAAGCCGCGCTCATGGACCTGCACGACATCCACAACAACACCCGTGAGGGCCTGCACATCGCCGCGCTAGCCGGCGCCTGGCTCGCCGTGGTGGCCGGTCTCGGCGGCATGCGCGACCACGACGGCAACCTGTCGTTCGCGCCCCGGCTGCCCAGCCGCATCAACAACATGGCGTTCTCCATGCTGTGGCGGGGCCTGCGGGTGCGTGTCGACGTGCAGGCGCACGAGGTCACGTACTCCCTGCGCAATGGGGGCGAGGGCGCCAAGCTCGACTTCCTGCACCACGGGGAGCACGTAACGGTCACCAGCGACACCCCGCTGACGCTGCCCATCCCCGCGCTGGCACCGGTCGGCCCGCCGCCGCGCCAGCCCTTCGGCCGGGCCCCGGCCCGCCGTATGCCCGACCTGTAGTAAGCAGCGGTTCGCGATCAAAGGCTCCTCTCAAGCGGTTCCATGGTTCTACTGCTTGAGAGGAGCCTTTGATCATTAAGACTTGAGCTGCCGCGATGTCCGCCGTGGTCCAGACCGTCGCTCCCGCAGCCTCACCCTATTCTTTGGGTCGCGGTCACCCCTCTTGATCTCCAAAGGGAAACTCACCCTCCGCGATTCGCAACCCGCCGCAGCCGGTCCACGACCCCTGGGGCGGCATGGCGGCGGTGAGGCCGCGGCCGACTTGGCCCGCGCAGGGACCAGAGCTGGCGAATCTTGATCGTTTGTTCCCTTGATCATGGCGTGCTTCGATCCCATCGCGTCGATCAGGGCGATCGTCATGGACGGCCGGCACAGTCGAAGGGGGCGTGGCCTTGATCGGTGGGTGCTCTGGTCGTCCGTGGCGATTCATGGCCCCTGGAGGGGTAATTTTTCGCCACGGACGCGGCCTGGTACGGCGCTGCTGCGTCGATCAAGGGAAGTCCACGGCATAGACCTTGATCGGCGCGATGAGGTCGGAGCACGCCAGCGATCGTGGTACTCAGCTGTCGCTGTAGGCACAGCCAAGTACCGCGATCTGCCAGGTGGGCTTGTCTCGCGGACGTGGCAGCGGAGGTCGGGGGGTTCGGCTCGCGCAGCGAGCCGCCGACCGCAGCGGTGCCCGCGGGAGCATACGGTCCGCAGCTGGCGCGGACCGGGGCATATCTGCTCTGGGAAATTTCTCTAGAGCATCGATATGTGTACGTGGTTGGTGTGGTCGCTGGACGGGTCGCCGCCGGCTCCGCTGTATGACTTCCAGCCGGTCGCGGGTGACCAGAACTGCCGGTACCAGATGATGTACATGATGCCGAGCCGGTCGGCGTTGCGCACGAAGAACGCGGCTAGGTTGTTGCCGTAGAGCTTGTCGCCCCCGGTCGCGTCGCCACCGAAGCTGTTCGGCTCGGACGAGAAGTCGCAGGCCCGGCCCTTCGGGTGTTCGTACGGCCCGCCGGGGCGGAAGCAGTTGACGAAGCGCTTGAAGCCGAGCCGCTGGGTCTCATCGAGCATGTGCCGCGTGCGTGGCGTGATGCAGCGGCCGGTCGTGGGGTCGTCCGCGGTGCAGCCCTGCCCGGAGAACCCGCCGTCGCTGTTGCGCGGCGCGGGACGGGCCACCGGCGAGGTCGCGCTCACGAAGCCGCCGGTCGCCTTGCCGCCGACCAGCTTCAGTGCCTTCTCCGCCTCCGACTTCTGCCTGGCCATGATGGTGAGCTGCTTCTGCTCTTCCTTGACCTCGGCGTCGATCGCCAACTTGGCCCGGCTGGCCTGTTCAAGAGCGGCGTTGAGCGTGGCCAGCCGCGCGTTGTCACGGGCGGCGAGCAGGTCGAGGGCGACCGCACGCTCCATGAACTCATCCGGCGAGGCGCTGTTGAGCAGCAGGCTCATCGGCCCGATGCGGCCGTTTTGGTAGGAGGTGGTGGCCACGAGCTGGATCTCGGGCGCCATCTCCTGGACCTTCTCTTCGGCCCTCTGTAGCTCTAGCTGGAGCTGTAGCTGCCGGTTGCGCGACTTGGTGGCGGCGTTGCGGGCATCGATGTAGCCCTTGCTCGTCTCCGAAAGCACGTCCCGCAGGAGCGGTGTGCTCCCCTCGTCGCCAGTGTCGGGCTTCGGTGCCGCGGCCGCTCCGACCGGCCCGAAGGCCACCCCGGAAAGCAACGCGGCCGTCGCGGCGACCAGGGCTACGACCAGCGACCATCGCCGGCGACGCACGCATGACGTCATCCACAGTCCTCCCATAGGCCGCCGGCCGGGTTAGCTGACGGGTTCGGGACGGAAGGATCCCTACCGCTACCGCGGATTCACCCCAGTTACCTGGTTCCCCGACTCGCCCGCGCGGGCGATTAGGCGGCGGTTTGCCGCCGGCACCGTGGGGGCACCGTCTGCGCGGCAGACCGCCGGAAAGCTTACCGGATCGACTGTGGACTCCAGGACCGCTCTGACCAGGTAAAAGCAACGTAAAAGTGTTAGCGGGCAACGACGTTCGGTAATGGACAGCGATGCGTGTCTACGCAACGACGCGTGGTTCGCTCGCGTTTCCCTCGTTCCACAGTCGGTCGAGGCCGGCGACACAGTAGGTGTGCGGGGCGTCGCTCTTCGTGGTGTCCACCCAGGTCGTACCGCGTGTCGTGGCCACCATCCGGGCCGCGTCACCGTCGACCCGGTAGATCGCGTAGCTTGTCGCGTCGCCTTCCCAGCGCAGCCGAACGCCGTCGTCGACGCGGTCGGCCGTCACCTTTGGCGCGGCCGGCCGCTTTGCCGGCAGCTGTGACATCGCTGGCACCAGCGCGGGCTCGGCGTAGTGGGCCTCCGCGTACCTAGATACCGCGCCGAGCCGGTCGGCCTTCACCTGGCGGGCGCTGAAGTGCACGCTGCCGGTGACCCGGTACTTGCGGTTGAGCGCGAGCTGCCGGTCGAGCTCGGCCGGGTCGCGCCAGGCACCCTTCTGCCCGATGCGGTAGTCGGCTTGGCCCACGTAGAGCTGTACCGGACTGTTCGCCACAAGCTCGGACCACCAGGGGAGCAGCTTGGCATAGTCGGCGATCGCGAACCCGATGTGCCAGTAGAGCTGCGGCACGATGTAGTCGACCCACCGCTCACGCACCCACAGCCGGGTGTCGGCGTAGATCGCGTCATAGCTCTGTAGCCCGCGGGTCGGCGAGCCGAGCGGGTCGGTCGACGCGTTGCGCCAGATGCCGAACGGGCTGATGCCGAACTTCACCCACGGCTTGGCTGCCTTGATCCGCTCGTTCGTCTCGCGGACGAACAGGTTGACGTTGTCGCGGCGCCAGTCGGCCTTGTTGGCGATGCCCCGCCGCTGCGACTGGAACGTGGCAGTGTCGTTGAAGTCCTCGTCCCCCTCCGGGTACGGGTAGAAGAAGTCGTCGAAGTGCACGCCGTCGATGTCGTACCGGTTGACCGCGTCGAGGATCGAGTCCTCGACGAACTTCCGCGCCTCGGGGATGCCGGGGTTGTAGTACAGCCGGCTGCTCTTGCCCTTCGCCGGATAGGCCACGGCCCAGTCGGGGTGCGCGCGGAGCGGGTGGTTGCCCGGCAGCTCCGCGAACACGCCGGACTGGCTCGCCTTGTACGGGTTGAACCAGGCGTGGAATTCAAGGTTGCGCGCGTGCGCCTCCTCGATCATGAAGGCCATCGGGTCCCACCCCGGCCCCTGCCCGTCCCGCCGCCCGGTCAGGTAATACGACCACGGAGCGTAGTCGGACTGCCAGAACGCGTCCCCGGCCGGCCGTACGTGGACGAACACCGCGTTGTGGCCGCGCCGCTGGGCCAGGTCGAGCCACTGCCGGTACTCCGCCTTGACCTGATCCTGCGGTAGGCCGGGGCGGCTGGGCCAGTCCACATTGCTGACCGTGGTCAGCCACATGCCGCGCAGCTGGCGGGTGGCGGTGAGCGGGTGGCCGGCGCAGGTGCTGGTCACGGCCGTGGGCTGGGGGCAGCTGGCCGCCGGGTCTGCCAGCGGGCGATACCGACGGTGACGAGCATGACGGCCGTCAGCAGCACCGCCAGCTGGACGCGGACGCGTTGGGCCATCGCACCACTATGCCTTGCGCGAGCGGGGTGGGCGAGTCAGCTCTGTGCGCTTGAGGGCCGTGAGCGATAGCGATGCAACCAGAAACGGATGTCCATACGTCTACCGGATGACCCTCGCGGCGAAGGAGGCCCGGCGTGTTCGGGTACAAATCACGCACCGCGATCGCGACGGTGCTCGTGCTGCTGTGCGCGCTCCTTCGGCCCGCCCCGGCGACTGCGACGTCCACTGTGGAGCCTGGGCCACTGCCGGCTGGGCAGACCTACACGGTGACGCTGGTGAGCGGCGACGTCGTGACCGTACACACACGCGAGACCGGGTGCCCGACCGTGAGCGTGCGGCCGGCGACGCCGGACGGCGTGCTCCAGCGCTCCTGCGGCGCCGACGGGCACGTGCGGGTCATCCCGGGCGGGTCGCCTCGCTGATCGGCGAGGTGCTCGACGAGGACCTCTTCGATGTGACAACTCTCATCATGGAGGGGTACGACGACGCCCGTACCAAGGAATTGCCCTTGATCGTGCGACCCGGCACGCCTGCCGCCGCGTCGCGGGCGCCGCTCGCGGCGGACCTGCGCGCCAAGCGCGACCTGCCCACACTGGCAGCGGTGGCCGGCCGGCAGCCCAAGGAGGCCGGCGCCGCGTTTGTGCGGGCGCTGCCGGCGGAGGGCGCGCGGGTGTGGCTGGACCGTCGCGTGCGGGCCACCGCGATCCTCGATCGAAACCTCGCGCAGGTTTCCGCGCCGCGGGCCTGGGCCAGCGGATACACGGGTACGGGCGCGAAGATCGCGGTGCTCGACACCGGCGTCGATCCGACCCACCCCGACCTGGCCGGGCGGATCGCGGAGAAGGCGGACTTCACGGTCGAGGGCGGCGACGCGGTCGACCGGTACGGCCACGGCACCCACGTGGCCGCCATCGCCGCCGGCTCCGGCGCGGGCGCGTCCGGCGAGCGGAGTGGCGTCGCGCCCGGCGCCAGCCTGCTCGTCGGCAAGGTGCTCGACGATGACGGCAACGGCACGGACTCGCAGGTCATCGCCGGTATGGAGTGGGCCGCCAGCCGCGCTGACGTGGTCAATCTGAGCCTCGGCGGCTTCGAGCCGAGCGACGGTACCGACCCGATGTCGATGGCGGTGGACGCGCTGACCAAGGAGCACGGGACGCTCTTCGTGGTGGCCGCGGGCAACGACGGGTACGCCGAGCGCTTCATCACCGCGCCCGCCGCGGCCGCGAGCGCGCTCACCGTTGGCGCCGTCGACGCCGGTGACCGCCTCGCCGACTTCTCCAGCCGCGGCCCTGTGATCAACACGAACGCCGCGAAGCCCGAGATCGTCGCGCCCGGCGTCGACATCGTCGCCGCCCGCGCCGCCGGCACCGCGATGGGGCGGGTGGTCGACGACCGGTACACCGCCGCCTCGGGTACCTCGATGGCCGCCCCACACGTCGCGGGGGCGGCCGCTTTGCTCGTGCAGCGCCACCCCGACTGGGACGCCGGCCGGCTCAAGGCGGCACTGGTGGGAGCGGCAGACCCGCTGCCCGGCGCCGACCCGTACCAGGTGGGCGCCGGCCGCCTCGACGCGGCCGCGGCCCTCAGCGGCGTGGTCTCCGGCCAGGGCGTGGTCAACCTCGGCCCGTCATCCCCGTCCACGACCCTGACCTGGACGAACACAAGCGACGGGATGCTCGCGGTCCCGCTCGGCGCGCGCGTGGTCGACCGCCACGGCAGCACCTTCCCGGCCGCGACGGTGTCGCCCCAGGTGCTCGTCCTACCGCCCGGCGCCACCGCCACCGCCACGCTGCGGATCGACCGGTCGAGGCTGGCACCCGGCTTCTACGCGGCCACCGTCAGCGGCACGCTTGTCACCTTCGCGGTCGAGCCGCCCAGCCACGAGCTCACGCTCACGATGACGACGCTGCCCGGGGCGCCGGACCCATCGGATATTTCGGCCTTCGGCAACATCGTCAACCTCGACGACCCCGCGGCCTACGCGGTCAGCTTCCACCTCACACCCCAAGACACCATCCGGGTACGGGTGCCGGCCGGGCGGTACAGCGTGGTCGGTTCGGTGTGGGAGTTTGCCGAACGGCAGCGCGTGGCCCTCGCCGGCGACCCCGACGTCACCGTCGACCGGGACACCGCTGTGGTGCTCGACGCCGCCTCGGCCAGTCCGGTCGGCATGGCGATCGAGGAGGAGAAGACCGAGGCCAGCGCGGTGGGCATCCTCTACGAGCAGCGCGGCCGCCGTGGTGCCGGATGGGACGACTTCGCGTACGCCTGGGGCGAGGACGCCCGCCTCGGCAGCGTGTTCGCGGTGCCGATGGAGCAGCCGGAGGTGGGCGAGTTCCAGGCGTACACGGCGGCCGGACTGCACGCCCCAGGCTCGCGCCTCTACGACCTTATCCACGCGCACGCTTCCGGGGTATCGGACCTCTTCCACCTCGTCGGCCCTGCCGAGCGGCACTCGCTGATCCGCATCGACCAGCGCTTCCACCGGCTCGACGCGCCGGACTCCGCGACCGACCACAAGCGCTACGGCCTCGCACCCTCAGGACTCTTCGTCCTGGAAAACTTCACCTCGGACGTCGCCGGCGATCGGGTCGACTACGTGTCACCGGGGTATGCCTGGATCGACGAAGCCTTCTACGCCGGCGGTGTGGTGACCCAGGAGGCGGCCCGCACGTACCCGCCGGGCAGCCGCCATCAGAAGGTGTGGGTACGGCAGCCGCTGCGCCCCGACTTCTACGACTCCGTCGATCCGTCGCCGAGCGCATGCGTGCCCGCGCCGCCGAGCCGTACGCGTGGCAACCTGCACGTCGAGCTCGTCGAGCTGACCGACCAGCACCAGCGCTTCGCCTGCTTCGACTGGGGTGGCGACGCGGTCCGGCAGCTGTCCCTGTACCGGAACGGCCGCCTGTTGGGGTCCTACGCCAGCCCGGCTGGCGACTTCGCCGTGCCCGCGTCGCCGTCGTCGTACCGCCTGACCTACGACCTGGACGTGAGCGCTGTGCTGCCCGTCTCGACGCGGGTGAACACGGCGTGGACCTTCCGGTCAGCCGCCCCGCCCGGCACGGGGAGCGCGCCGCTGGCGCTGCTGTCGGTGGACTACGCGCTGCCGCTCGGCGTCACCAACCACCCGGCTGGCGGGGCCGCGGAGTTCTCCGTCCGCCAAGCCCATGGCGTGCCGCGGCAGCGCGTGACGTCGTTCCGGCTGTGGGCCTCTCTGGACGACGGCGCGACGTGGCGGGCGGTACAGGTGCGGGCCGCGGGCGGCGACCGCTACCGGGCCGTGCTCCCGTCGGGTCCCGCCGTCTCGCTGCGGGTGTCGGTCGCGGCGAGCGGCGGGAGCGCCTTCGACCAGACGGTGATCCGCGCATACCGTTCGTAGCGGACCGCCGTTCGGCCGGTTTTGTCGAGGTCAGCGGGCATGGCACGATCCAGGCCGTGTCTGTGACTCGCCGAACCGTCCTGGGTGCCGGCCTAGCAGCCGCCACCGCGGGGATGGCTGGCTGCGGGCCGCAGCCTTCCGCGCAGTGGGCTGTTCCCGCGGAAGCGCCTTCTAGCTCGCCACTGCCGCCCACATCCTCCTCGCCGCCTCTTGCTTCGCCGTCGCCGTCTTCCTCGCCGTCGGCATCCAGCGGGGCCCAGGACAGCAAGTTGACGGCGGCTCTCGAGCGCTTCCTGAAGCCGACCAAGGAAAACCCGAAGCACCCGACCTACGCCGGCGCGGTGGCCCTGGTGATGGTCGACGGCAAGGTCAAAGCCCAGGTGGCGGTGGGCCACGCGCTGAGGTACAACGCCGGCCCGGTGGAGTTACCGGCCGCCAGGCGCGTCCCCATGCGCCCCGACTCCGTCTTCGATCTGGCCTCGCTGACCAAGGTCTATACGGCCATCCTCGTGCTGCGGCAGGTGGACAAGGGAAAGCTGGACCTCTCCGCGCCCGTGGTCGAGTATCTGCCCGACTTCGCCGGCAAAGACCAGGTCACCGTCCGCATGCTGTTGACCCACACGAGCGGCCTACCGGTCGGCGCCACGGTGGCCGGCCTGCCGGACCTGGCCGCCAAGCGCAAGGCGGTGCTCGCGACGCCGCTGGTGAAGGGCGCCGTCCCCGGCAAGGCCTTCCGCTACTCCAGCACCGGCCTGATGGTCGCCGCGCAGCTGGTGGAAAAGGTCACCGGGATGAGCCTGGACCGTGCGCTGAAGGCCGAGCTGACCGGCCCGCTGGGCTTGCGCGACACGGGGTTCAAGCCGCTGGGCTGGCTGTCCACAAAGGAGCGACTGGTGGCGACCGACGCCCGGTCGTCGCGGGGCCTGCTGCGCGGCGTGGTGCACGACGACGTGGCCAACCAGATGGGCGGGGTGGCGGGCAGCGCCGGCATCTTCGCGACGGCTCGGGACGTCGCGGCGGTCGGTCAGCTTTTGCTCGAGGGCGGCGGCTCGGTCCTCAAGCCCGCGACCGTCGAGGCGATGCTGACCAACGCCAACCGCGGGCTGCCCGCGATCGACCCCGAGCGTCCGGGTCGGCCGTCGGACCACGGGTTGGGCGTGGTGCTGCGGCAACCCTGGTTTATGGGCCGGCTATCGACGCCGGCGACGTTCGGGCATACGGGCTTTACGGGTACGTCGTTGCTTGTCGAGCCGAAGCGAAGGCTGGTGCTGGCGCTACTGACGAACCGCGCCCACCCCAACTGGACCTGGGCCGACCCCGACCCCATGCGCGCGGCAATCGCCAACGTCGTGGCCGACATGCTTTGATCGCCGCTTAGCCCAGCGTCAGCACGATCTTTCCGCGTAGGCCGCCGGCCAGCACTCGCCGGTGCGCCTCGGCCGCTTCGGTCAGCGGCATGGTGGCCGCCACCCGTGTGCGCAGCGTGCCCGCCGCCACCTGCACCACCAGGTCGGCTAGGAGCTTGTGGTCGAGCTGGATGAGCTGTAGATCCTGGCGCACAGCGCGGGCCGGGTCGATGGCTGGCGTGGGCCGGGTGGTGACCACGACGCCCTGTTTTCGACTGCGGCGGCCGCCGCCTCGCCGACCGGCACCGCGTCAAACGCCGCGGCCACTGGGCCCACCTTGGCCAGGTCGGCGGAGCGAGAGATCACCTCTTGGGCGCCGAGACCGCGCACCCACTCCTCATCCCCGTCGCTGGCTTGCGCCAGGACACGGTAGCCCTCCTGCGCGGCGAACTGGGCGGCGAAGCCGCCGACACCACCGCTGGCGCCGGTGACCAGGATGCGGCTGCCGGCGGACAGCAGGCTCGCGGACAGCAGGGCCATCCCCTGGTGTGCGGTCTGCGCGTTGAGCGGCACCGTGGCGGCGTGCGCGAAGTCGAGCTCGTCGGGCAACGGCGCCAGCCAGTCGACGTCGGCCGCCACGAACTCGGCATAGCCGCCGGGCGCGCCCCGCGTGAGGTAAAACGGGATCATCCCGACGACGCGGTCACCCACCTGGAAATCCGTCGTGTCGGGGCCGACCGAGGCCACCTCGCCGGCGATGTCCCACCCAGGCAAAAACGGTGGCGGTATAGGCCCGCGTGGAACGTTTCCGGTGGTGACGGCGACGTCGGCTGGATGCACACAAACCGCGCGGATCCGCACGACTACCTGTCCAGGCTGCGCCTCAGGATCCGGCAGCTCAGTCACTTGCAGCACTTCAGGCCCGCCCAGCGCGGCCGCGATGACCCCAGCACGCGTCCACTATAGACCCCGCCAAACGCGTAGCTTCTGATCAAGGCTTAGCAGTTGGTGTCCTAGGTGCCCGGGAACACACGGTCGATCTGTCGGTCGATCAGGTCGGTGGCGTGTTGCGCTGTGTACTGCCCCAGTAGGACGGGCGGCTGGAGCCCTTGCGCGCCGGCTACGAGGAAGGCGGCTTCGGCCCGCGCATCCAGATCCGCGTGCACCTGGCCCAGTGCTTGGCCATGGCGAAGCAGTGACGCGACGAGTTCTTCGAGGGCGTGCGGGCTGTCGCGTACCGGCGTGGCCATAGCGGGATCGGTCAGGAAGCGAATGAAGTAGGCGGCGTGGACGATCTGTGTCTCGCGCCGCTCGTCGTCCAGGGGCAGGAGTTCGAAGAGAACCGCCCGTACCAACGCCCGGGGCGACGGCTCCTCGCCGAGGTCGGCCATCCGTTCGGCTGCGCGTCGCTCGGCGTCCGCGTTCAGGATCTCCAGGGCGCCCAGCAGCAGGTGATCACGAGTGCCGAAGTAGTACTGCAACTGCCGCGCCGGGACCCCGGCTTCGGCGGCTACCTGGCGCAACGTCACGTCTTCCAGGCCGCGCCGGGCGGCCAACCGCCAGACGGCCTCGGCGATGCGATGCCGGCGTTCCTCGTGATCGACCTTTCGCGGCATGCAGCTCTTCCGGGACTTCGTGGGCACTCGGGCTGATGTGGTTCGATCGTATCGAAACGTGTTATGGTGCGATCGCACCACATAGCGCACCCGGCCGATGAACGGGGAAGGCTGCCATGAAGCACGTCGTACTGCTGGTTCTGGGCATGGTTCTGCTGGTCGTAGGGGCGCAGGGCGGCATCCGCCTGCTCGCCGACCACGACAACGCCGGCGTCCTGCAATGGCTGCCGGGTGGCTTCGCTGGTCAACTCGGCGGCTTTGTCGTGATGACGCTCGTAGGCGTGACGCTGGCCGCGCGCAGCGGTGCGCACGTCCGCCGGTCCGACCCGGGCCAGTGACCAAGGGCAGCCGCGGTCTCAGCGGATGATCGGCAGGCCCGGATCGTAGTTGGCGAAGTGGTCCGGGCAGATCCAGAGGTATTCGCCGGTCGGGGCGGGTACCCGCTCAAGCCCGCCGAACTGAGGTCCGCAGTGGCGGTGCAGGAAGTCGCGGATCTCGCGCAGGTGGGCGCCGGTCGCGCGGATGGGTTGGGCGTGGCCCGCGGGAACGGCGCGAAAGCGCCATCGACAACGCTAGGCGCCAGCAGCCTAGGCCGCACTCTCGCCAATACGACACTCGCCCGCGTGGACAGTGACCGGGTCCGCTTCGCGCAACAGGTCCTGTTGATCATGGGCGGATCATGTACGTGCTGGTCAGAGGGGGTTTCCGCTGCTGCGGGAGGTTGTCTGCTGGTTGTCGGGAACCCGACATCGCGTTGCCGGTTTGGACGACGACTGTTCATCTCCCAGTGCCACCTACTGTGCGGTAGGGGCGCGATGGTGTGCGCGGCGTGCCCGCCTGACCTGGCCTTTTGGCGGTCGTACGCGCTGACGGGCGCAAGTGGCGCGCTCGTCTACATCGCAAGGGAGAGTTCAACCGTGCCTGCCCCTCTGACGAGGCGCCAGTTCGCAGGATGGAGGGCAGCCATTTCGGTGGCAGTTGCCCTCTCCGCGGCAGCGCTCGTCGTCCAGCCCCATACCGCCGCCGCCGAAAGCCTTGCCGCCGCGGCCGAAAGCCCGTTCCCCGCGACCGCCGTTCCGTCGCAGATATCGATGCTGTACGGCCCGGAGGGATCCGGCCCGGTGTCCATGCGGTTCGCCTGGGTGACCGACCCGGACGTCACCGAGTCGGTGCTGGAGTACGCGACCAAGGCCTCGTACGACGCGACCGGCAAGCTCGACAAGCGCGTCGACGGCCGCTGGGAGCGTGCCGACATCAACGTGGCCACCAGCCAGCCGGTCAACGGCCACAAGGTCGAGGTCGACGGGCTTGCCCCGGCTACGGAGTACGTCTACCGGGTCGGTGACGGCGGCTCGCTGGTCAGCCAGGTCGGGTCCTTCACCACGCGCGAGGCGAAGGTCGAGGACTTCTCCTTCCACTGGTACACCGACCCGCAGATGAACGACTACGAGGGCTACGTGGAGACGATGGTCCCGCGATGGAGCGGGCCTTCGGCGAGGTGCCCGACCCGGCGTTCATGCTGTTTACCGGTGACCTGGTCAACCACAGCTACAAGTCCCAGGAGTGGGACGGCTTCTTCAAGGCGATGGAGTCTCGTACCGCGACCGTCCCGACGTACTTCACGATCGGCAACCACGAGTACGAGGGCAATCCCAGCGATGGCTACCTCGACTGGGAGTCGCCCGACCCGTACTTCACCAACTTCGCCGCTCGTACCAACATCCCGGCGAACGGTCCGGCCTACGCCGGCGCCGCTGGTGGCCGGCCGACCGCGGTCGGCGAGGAGGCCAAGACGCTGCGGAACACCGCCTACTACTTCGAGTACGGCGATGCGTTGTTCGTGGTGCTCAACCACTTCGACCAGCTGAAGCTGTCCGAGCTGCGGCCGCAGCTGGACTGGTTGAAGACGGTCGTGCAGTCGTCGGACGCGAAGTGGAAGGTCGCGGCCTACCACCACGGCCCCTACCTGGGCCGGCGTGACCACCCGTCGAACTACCTCGAGATCACCAAGGCGTTCGACCAGGCCGGCATCGATCTGTCCATCTCCGGGCACGACGGCATGTACCTGCGCACCCACCCGTTGAAGGACGACCTCGTCGTCGGGGATGGCGCGGGCACGACGTACATCACCGGTGCCGCGGCGGGCGATGGGCAGGGCTACACCTGGAACCCGGAGATCGCGGGCGAGTACACCGCGGTCTACAAGGACAACCAGGAGGCCAGCTACCAGACCGTCTCGGTCTCGCCGGAGCGGATCGCGATCAAGTCCACCAGCCGCGATCCCAAGACCGGCGTCTACAGCGTCAACGACACCTTCGAGATCACCCACTCGCTGCCCTCCTCACTGGAGGACTGGGTGCCGCCGGCCTCTCCTGAGCCCGTGCTCGACAAGGACTTCCCGCCCTTGGTCGAGGGCACCTACCAGATCAGCACGCCCCAGCACCTGATGTATGTGAGCAACAACTTCGGTGGCGGGTTCGGGCAGCTGCCGCTGGACGGTCACTACGTGTTGACCAAGGACATCGACCTGAAGCACCTGCGGGGGTTCCGTCCGCTGGGTCTGCCGGCCCTGAACGCCGAGGACGCCGGCCCCGGCTTCACCGGAACCTTCGACGGCGCGGGCCACTCCATCACCGGTCTCAACCTCGGGTACGACCAGGGCTGGGAGCTCGACGGCGCGCCCTCGCCCACCGGGTTCGTCGGCCGGCTCGGCGCCGGCGGTGTGGTCCGCAACCTGGGACTCGTCGACGTGGACTACCGCGACACCGAGGGCCCGGTCGGCGGCGTCGCCGGTGTCGTCAAGGGCGGCACCCTGGACAGGGTGTTCGTCGCCGGCGGTGTCGACGGCGCCAAGGACACCGCGGGCGGCCTGATCGGTGCGCTCGACGGTGGCTCCGTGAAGGACTCGTACGCGACGGTGAACATCGACGGCGAAGCGACCGCCGCCGGCCTGGTCGGTGAGATCACCGGCGCGTCCACCGTCGAGCGCAGTCTCGCGGCTGGCGCGGTGGTCACCACCGCGGACGCCGGTGGTGCGGTCGGCCACGTACAGTCGGCGGACGCCGTGCTCAGCGGCATCGTCGCCGCGAATCGCGCCGTGACTGGGTCGAATGCCGGCAAGCTCTTCGCCGCCGCGGTCGCGCAGGCGCGTGTGGCCGACAACGCCGTGTGGGCCGACGTGCCGCTGACGGGTACGAAGGTCGAGCAGCGCGGCATCAGCGAGCTCACCCAGGCCGACCTCACCGCCCAGGCCACGTACGAGGGTCGTGGCTGGGACTTCGACACGCGTTGGGCATGGCAGCCGGCGACCAGCACCGCCGTCGCGTACCCGTACCTGGCTGGTCTGTCCGGCCAGGTCAACACGCTGCCTTTCACCAACAAGGCGGCGCTTGCGGACCTGCTGGCCACGGTGACGGGCGGGAACGCCCCGAACCCGGCTGGCTACACGCCGTACAGCTACCAGTTCCTCGCGAAGGCCATCGACAGCGCCACCGCCGTGATGAACGACCCGTACACGTCGCAGACCAAGGTCGACGCCGCCGTCACCGGCCTGGCCACCGCCATCCGGTTCCTCAACCCGCTCGTGGCGGAGAAGCAGTTCCGGGCCGCGAGCATCGACGAGCTCCGCTTCCGCATCGCCGAGATCGGCAGCGGTGCGGATACGATCTGGATCACCGAAGACTTCGTCGCCGACGACCAGGGCGGCGCGATCCAGGTCGACGCCGGCAAGATCCGCCTCACCGCGGACCAGCCGACCACGCTCACCGCGACCGGCAACGTCTACTTCAACGTGGACAGTGCCGAGCTGACGGTCGGTCGAAACCTGACGATCGTGCAGAGCGCCGACAGCACCGCGCTGGCGGCGTTCTTCATGGTGCGCGACGAGGGCCGCCTCACGGTCGAAGACACCACGATCCGGTCGGACGCCACAATGTCCGGCTCGCAGGGCGTCATCGTCACCGAGGACTCCGGCCCGACCGTCACGATCGACCGGTCGACCGTCAGCGGCAAGGGCGCACGCACCATCTACGCCTACAACGCCGGACCGCTCTTCACGATCACCGACAGCACGATCACCAACACCAATACCGCGCTCTACCGCAGTGAGTACGTGCTGAACGGCACCACGGTGATCACCGGCAGCACCGGCGGCGGTGCGGTGATCCACGACTTCCGCGGCAGCGAGGTCGCCGGAAACGTGGCGGACAACGCCGTCACGCTCACCAAGGCCGGCACCGGGCCCGCGGTGACCGACCCGGCGTACACGATCGCCTACGTCGTGACCGAGCCCGGCGCCCCGGCACCGGGCGATTTCCAGGGCGCCGTGGCATACACCGAGCCGATCGCCCTTCCTCAAGGAGGCACAGTCTGGGCCGCGCTGACCCACGGAAGCCGCCACGGCATCGTCAAGTCCTTCGTCGTCCAAGCACCGGGAGACCCGGCGGCCTGCCTCGTGGCTCAAGAGCAGGCTGAGGCGGCAGCGAAGGACGTGGACAAGGCTGACAAGGCCGTGCAGAAGGCCCAGAAGAAGGTCGAGGACGCCGAGGCCAAGCTCGAGAAGAGCTTGGCGAGCGGGAAACCGGCCCAGGCCATCAAGCAGGACGAGGCGAAGTTCGCGGAGGCCAAGGCCCAGCTTGAGGAAACCAAGACCACGCTGGCGACGGCCAAGGCCGTGCATACGGCCGCGCTCGCCCAGGTGGCGGCGTTCTGTAGGTAACGCTCCCGCGATCCGGGATTTGGGGCCGCCTACGCCGATCCGGCGCTAGGCGGCCCCGAACTCATGACTCGCTGGTCAGGCTCGGGTGGTCGCGCAGCTGGCGGCGCGAGGTGATGCCCAGCTTGCGGAAGATGTTGCGCAGGTGGGCCTCGATCGTGCGCGGGCTAAGAAAGAGCCGGGTGGCGATCTCCTGCGAGGTCGCCCCGGTCGCGACCTCCCGAGCGATGTACAGCTCTTGCATGGTCAGCTCGTCGTGGCCGCTCTCCGAACGGCCGCGGGCCTTCTCGCCGGTGGCGCGTAGCTCGTCGGCGGCACGTTTGGCGAACGCGTCGATGCCGTGGCCGGCGAGCAGTTCGTGGGCGATACGCAGGTGCCGGCGGCAGTCCCGCCGCCGGCCTTCGCGCCGTAGCCACTCGCCGTACAGCAGGTGGGCCCGGCCGCGGTACGGGAGCAGGGAAGTCTTGTCGAGCAGCTCGATGGCCTCGCGGTAGTCGTCCTCGGTACCTGTGACCAGCCCTCGGGCGTACGCCGTGATGCCCATGCCCATCGCGGTGCCGGTGGGCTCGGTGCGTTCGACGAGCGCGTCCAGGGCCGCCGCGGCGGCAGCCTGCTCCCCGGACCGGACCGCGGCCTCCACCAGCTCGGGCAGGGCCAGCCCGGCGAGGAAGAGGTCGCTCTGCGCGATGGCCCGCTGGGCGGCGGCCAGCGCAGCGGGGTAGTCGCCCAGCCCGTTGTGCAGTAGCGCGGACGCCCAGTGCACGCTGGTCGTCAACTGGTTGGGCCGCCGCATCAGATCCAGCGCCTCATCCCGCCGGCCACGCATGGCGGCCAGTTGCAGCCGGTGGTACGTGACCGCCGGCCCACGGGTCGCGTCGGCGATGGCCTCCTCCTCGGCGATCGATGTCATGGCCCGCTCGATGTCGCCGTCGAGGACCGCGTGGAATGCGGTCTGGGCCAGACCCAGGCGCAGCACGATCGGCGACCCCGACTCGCGCCCGGTCTGCACCAGCCGCCGGACGATTGCGGCGTGGCCGTCCGGATCCCACAGCTCGGCGGCGAGGATGACGGCGAGCGCGGGCCGTCGCGTCCACAGAGGATCGCCGGTGTCGTCGAGCAGCTTCCGTAGCAGCGGAACCGCCGCTCGGGGTCCCTTCGCGGCGAAGACGAGTAGTCCATCGAGGACGTCCGGTTCCGCGGAGGTGGCCGGCGCGGTGGCCAGGATCATGTCGAGCACGCCGCTGGCCCGGCCGACGGCCAGCCCCATCTCGAAGGCGTCCACGAGGTAGTCGCGCGCCCGCCGCGGGTCAGTTTCGTCGAGTCGCCGTGCCGCGCGCAGCATGAATTTCGGGCCGCTGCCGTCGTGGCTCTTGAGAAAGGAGATCCGGCCGCGTAGGAGATCGAGCCGGGCGTGCTGAGGCGTGTCCATGGTGGCGTTCTCGATGGCGGTGAGCAGTGCCTCGGCGGTGTCGGTGCCGCCGGAGTCGAGGTGGGCCTGCGCCGCATCGAGGGTCCGTCCGATCCGGCTTGCGTGATTCAGCGACAGCGCGGCAGCCCGTTCCAGGAATGCTGCCGCGGCCGCCATGCCGCCCCGCGAGCGGGCCAGTGACGCGGCCCGTTCCAGCTCGGTGGCCACTTCCTCGTCGGGGCCGGTGACGGCCTGGGCGCGGTGCCAGGCGCGGCGGTCCGGATCGGTCTTCGGGTCGGTGACCTCGGCGAGCGTACGGTGGGCGGCTCGGCGCTCCGCCGCGTCCGCGTGGCGGTAGACCGCGGAGCGCGCCAGCGGGTGACAGAACCGGGTGCGGGCGGAGAACTCGATGAGCCCGGTCGCGGCCGCCGCAGCGGCGGCCGCCGGCACGTCGAGGCTCCTCCGCTCCGCGGCAGCCCACAGCAGCGCGGGTCGCCGATGGGGTCGGCGCTCGCGATGGTCAGCAGTGTCCGCGCATCCGCCGAAAGGTCGTCCAACCTGGACCGGTAGCCGCGCTCGATGCGGGTCGGCACCGGCGCCGGATCCGGTGGCGCGAAACCCCCGCCGCCGGGCAGTTCCCGCAGCGCGAGGGGTTTCCATGGGCCTCGGCCACGATCCGGTCCCGGACCCGGTCGTCGAGGGCGACGTGGCTCTTGACGGCCAGCAGGTTCCGGGCGTCGGCGTCGCTGAGCCCCTCGACGGTCAAGCCAGGCAGGTCGTCCAGGTCGGTCGGGTCGCTGGGTGTGCGTACGGCGAAGAACATGGCCACCGGTTCGGCGGCGATCCGCCGGGCCACGAACGCCAGCGCGCCGGCCGACGCCGGGTCCAGCCACTGCGCGTCGTCGACCAGGCAGATCAGCGGCTGTTCCTGGGCGGCGGCGGCCAGCAGGCTGAGGGTCGCCAGACCGATCCGGAACGGGTCCGGGGTGCCGGTGGCCAGCCCGAACGCCACCTCCATGGCGCTGCGCTGTGGGGGAAGCACATCGGCGAGGCGGTCCAGGACCGGAGCGGCCAGCTGGTGCAGCGAGGCGTACGGGAGATGGGTCTCGAACTCCGACCCGGATGTTTGGATGATCCTGAATCCCGCCGCCTCGCGGGCGTGGCCGAGCAGGGTGCTCTTGCCGATGCCGACCTCGCCGCGCAGCACCAGGGCGCCGCCCTGACCAGCGCCAGCGGCCCCGATCAGGTCGCGGAGGCGCCGGATCTCGTCCTGCCTGCCGAACAGCCGCATGCCGATGAGGCTAGGCCGCCTAGGTAATTTCCACCGACGCGAGGTGGTTCGCCCGCCCGGCACGCTTTCGGGGACCTTGCTGGTACGAACTCATACAAAGGACCCCACCTTGAGCCGACAGTTCCTGACCCACCGCCGTCTGGTAGTCACGGCCGTCGCCGGTCTCGCGCTGGCCGCAGCGGCCGTGCCAGCGGTCGCGGCGACGGCCTCGACCAGTCCCGTGACGCATGTGTCGGCGCACACGTCCAAGCACACCTCGGTGCCGCGGCTCGCCCAGCAATGGGCCGACGCCTGGAACACCGGCAACGCGGCGAAGATGGGCTCGCTGTTCACCCGCGACGGCGTCTACACCGACCACGCCCTCAACCAGAGCTTCACCGGCCCGGCCGGCGCCGCCGAGTGGGTGCACGGGACGCTGGAGCAGATCGCCGCCGCGCGCGTGACCATCACCCGCGCCTTCCGGGACGGCGACAACATCTGCGTGACGTGGACGTTCAGCGGCACGTACAAGGCCACCGGGAAGAAGTTCTCGGTGCCGGCCACGTCGGTCTTCCGCACCAAGCACAACCGGATCGCGTCGGTCGAGGACTTCTACAACCTCTCTGACCTGCTGAACCAGGCCGGGCTGGCCAAGTGAGCACGGACGTGGTCCGCACCTGGAAGGCGCTCTGGGACGGCGACTACAGCGTCGCCGCTTCGCTGATCGACCCGGGCATCCAGGTCCACGCGTCGATGGCCGACGGCAGCGACGGCAGCGAGATCAAGGGCGTCGAGGGCATGGTCGGCTGGATCGGGCAGATCCGCGGCCCGTCGCCCGACCTGACCTTCGAGATCGAGGTCGGCCCGATCGCCCAGGACAACCTGATCGCACTGCGGTGGCGAGCCACCGGCACGTACGCCGGCGGCTTCCCCGGCGCGAACGCCCCGGCCGGCACCCAGATCGACTTCACCGGTATCGACATCCTGCGCGTACGGGATGGGCGGGTCGTCGAGTACTGGCTGAACTCCGACATGCAGCGCCTGTTCAGGCAACTGCACGTCCAGGGCTGATGCCCGGGTGGGCCGGCACGGCACCGCCCGCGCCGGCCCACCTCGAACAGATTGGGCCCGCCTGCACCGGTTCGTGGACGAGGTACCGATCGGTGCCGAGCCGAACCTAGCGCTGGAACGTTGGTGTTGCTGTGACGGACAGCGATAGTTGTCACCTAGCGAGCGCGGGCGCGATCGAGGACCTCCTCGGTCGTCAGCGGGCTCTTCGGGTGGTGGCTGAGGCACAGCGGCGTTCGCACCTTTTGCGGTGCCTCACCCTCGGCCGCGACGTAGAACTCGCCGGTGCTCAGCCGCGAGACGTCGGGGACGTCACCGCCCTTCGCCTTCGCCATCTCCCGCGCGGCTTCGATCTGGATCGGGCTGTTCAGCAGGCCGTAGAACTGCGTGGCCGCGTTGCCCGGGATGCGGTTGTGCAGTCCTTTCGGCGCCTGGGTGGCGAAAACCAGCCCGAGACCGTACTTGCGTGCCTGCGAGGCCAGGGCAAGGGTGCTCTGTGTGCAGGCCGTCATTGTTCCCGACGGAGCGAGTGTCTGGGCCTCGTCCATCACGAACAGGCCGAGCAGCGGCCGATCCCCGGCGGGGTTCTTTTTGATGTACGCGAAGAGGGCCATCTCCAGTTGGTTGACGAAGCTCTGGCGCATGTCGTCGGAGGGCAGGCCGACCAGGCTGATCACGGAGATACGCGCCCGCTTTCCAGCGGACGGTGTCAGCAGGATGGCCGGGTCCAACGGTGTGCCGTCGCCGCCGAACATCGGGTCGTTGTCAATTGACGCCGTGAGCGTCTGGGCCAAGCCGCTGGCAATCTTGTCGGCTTCCTCGAGCCCGCTGACCCCGTCCGGCAGATCGGCAAGCGTCTCGATCAGACCCCGCAACGTGCTACCGCCGCGCCGACCGTAGTGGTCCACCGCGCGTCGCAGGACGGCGAGGCCGAGGTGCGCCTTTGCGGCCCGACTGTCCAGCCGCGCCCGCGGGGTCAGCGCGGCGACCGCCGAGTCGACGGCCTCGTTGAACTCGTCCGGGTCGTCGAGCACGCTCTTGAAGTCTGGCAACGGCTGGAAACTCAGCGGTCGTCCAGTTTCCCGCCTCGGCGTCCACACCACGACCTCGGTGCCGGCGATGTAGCCGGCGGCTTTCTCCGCGTCGCCGCCGCTCCATGCCTTCGGCGGCGACGGCCAGGGGTCGCCGAGCCGGGCCAGGTCGTTGTTCGGGTCCAGCACGATGGCGGACACGCCTTGGAGCGCGCATTCCTCGACCAGGCGCCGTATCAGCACCGTCTTGCCCGAGCCCGAGCCGGCGAAGATCGCGACGTGCTTGCGCAATGACTCGAGGGCCAAGCGGACCGGCACGCCGGTTGTGTAGTCGTGGCCAACCGTCAGCGTCGGCACCGTTTGCTGTGACTCGCCCGTCGTCTGCCGCAAGGGGGTCGGCTCTTTCGACGACGCTTCTGTCCGCTGCTCGTACGGCGCACTCGTCGGCTCGGCCGCCTTCGATGGCGTCGACGCTCCCGACTGAACCGCCATGGCCTGGCGGAAGATCTGGATTTCGCTGGCTGGTTGCCGCTGCATCAGCCACGCGGGGAGGTCGACGGCCGCCTCGTCGAGCATGACCTTGAGCGCGGCCAAAGCGCGGAGATCAGACTCTTCGAAAGCCAGCGTCGTCGTGTTCTTGGACTTGAGCTCCTCGATGAGGCTTGATGTCTTGGCGCCGGTCCACGCGCCATTGCGCAGGAAGTAGAGCCTGCGCTTCGGTACCTGATACTCGACACCCGCCGCCGTGACCGCTCGCTTGATGCGGTGCAGCGCGGCCACACCATGATGCCTCGCGCTGATCGCCCGGAAGGACCAGTGCGCCTGGTCCTCGGTGCCCTCGTTGAGCGTGCGCCGAAGCCTTGCGTGGAGTGCGGGTTTGGCGCTCGGCGGACCATCCTGGTTAAAAGTCTCGTCGGTCCCTCCTTGTTCGATGATCCACGCCGTGAGCCCAGCCGAGAGCAGGCCCGGAACGACGGAGTCTTCGCGGTCCGGGTCGAGCGGTGTCACGACGTCCGCTTCGTCCTTCAGTTCGCTGAAGCGTTCGTCAAACTGCTTGGTTACGTCGTCCGTGATGCTTGTGGGGACGAGTGCTGCCGCGCTCGGCTCGCTGCTTGGTGGTTCGCCCAGGTGCTTGAGTTCTCGGACCTGGTTGTTCAGCAGGCAGTCGCGGACGTGTGCGTCGATCTCGATGAGCAACTGCCGGGGGTGAACTTGGCGGCGGTGTCGAACGCCTCGGGACGGATCGGCCACGACGGGTAAGGCGGTGAGAACCGGACCAGCCGGAAGCTGTGGGCGAACCGCTTCTCGATAAGGCTCCGGGCGATGGCCGGGTCCCGGATCGTCAGCAACTCCTCAGGTTCTCGGAAGCGGTCGCGTACGGTGTCGGTCGCTCTGTTCTTGATGAGCATCCACGATGGCGGAATGCAAGCCACGAGGGTGAGTGTCCTGCGGGTGTCCTGGCGCAGTGCCATCAAGCCATGCGCGATCTGTTCGAGGACCAACATCTGCGCCCAGTCGTCGGTGTTGGCCGGTTCGGGCTGCTGGCCGTCCTGCGACGCCACTGACGACTGTGAGATCAACGTGTCGATCTGGTCGACCGCAATCACGGTGGGGCCGGTCAGTGCGAGCAGCTTGGACAGCTCGCGCACAATCTCCTGCGCGGTGCGCGGCTTTCGCCGCATGCGCCACTGGGCACGCTCCCCGGGCTCGGCCTCCGGCTCCGAGCTGAAGTAGTTCTCGGCGAGGTCGCGATGCGCGACGTTATCCGAGGCGGAAAGTGCGAGCGCGCGGGCGGTGTCGTCGCACTCGCGCGCGACCAGCCGGTCGTAGTCGCCTAGGCCGAGGAGGAAGGCGTCCAGCGCGGCTGGGGTCAGCTCGGTTTCGCCCATTACAGCCCGCCGCGCAGATCGAGGCGCGCCGACGACCGACGAAAGCCGCCGTAGGAACAATCGCAGCTGGGTATCGCTACCCGGTACGGCACGAAAGAGGCCTTCCAGCATTGAGGCCAGGACGCTGTCCCAGAATCCCTTGGCGTCGAGCAGGCTAACCAGGAAGAAGTAGCCGCCCTGGTCCTGAATCTGTTGACGAACCCATCCGAGCAGGTGGGTCTTACCCGAACCGCGTCGACCCTTCAATATCAGGCCGAGCGGGCTGGCGTCCTTACTCGCTTTCGCGTCGGCCATGCCCGCGAGGACGTCGTTGACCACGCCTTGGTGCAGCCCTTCGACATGGAACGGCGACGGGCGCCAGACGTCATCGGGTACCGGTGCCCAGTCGAACCTGAGTGCCGCCAGTGCTTTGCGTTCGTCTTCGTTCATCGCGTTCCGATGGCAATCAGGTGCGTGTCCTGCCCGCCGACCCGCACGGCGATGCGGCGGTCCTCGTCGGTGAGCGTCTTCTGGTTGGATTCGGGCATCATTTCCACGTCTTCCGCCTGGCTCAGCAACCGGAATGCCTCGTCGAGCGCTTCGCCGGGCACGTCGCCAAGTTTTCCGCGAACGTCTGCGTGCTTGAGCCAGGCACCGGGATGTGGTGCCAGCGAGTCGTAGACCTTGCGAATCCGCATGTCGAGGTCGTCGTCATCGGGTATCGGGGCCGCGACCTCAAGGTCGTCATCGGGTACCGAGGCGGCGCGGGAGAACATCTCCCCAAATGTCTGATAAGCGTCGGCCTTAAGCACCCGTTCCCTGAGGTTGTCGTGCAACGCCCTCAGCGCCGCGCCCAAGGTCTTGGCCTTTGGACTGTCGAAGTTCAGTTCCTGGTGCACCCGCTTCCAGCCCTTGTCGTCCAGCACGTGCACGAAGGGTCGGCCTACCTTCTCGCTCTTGACGTAGCCGGCGTTGTTGAGCTTTATGCGGCTTGCACCGGTCAACGATATCCCGTAGCGCTCTTTCAACTCCGGGTTGGAAATCTCCCGCGCCTCTGCCATCAAGACGATTAGCAGCGCGCTTTCCAAGGGGGTGAGCTCGTTAGCCACTATGCGGTCCCTTCGCCATGTCGTGCCTTCGTGCCCGAATGAGGTGTTCGATCTGCGCCGCTATCGCCTGAACGTCGTGCATCACTCGCGCGTTGGTGAACCTGAGAACGGCGTAGCCGTCCAGCTGCAACTGCACGTCGCGGACCCGATCGGAGTCGTACTGCGCGGGCCGGCAATGCTCCAGCCCGTCCAACTCCACCACCACACGCTCGGCGGGCCATAGCAGGTCGGGCCGAATCGGGCTCCGCAGTAACGTCGGCTGATACGTCCCGTTCCAGATCCGGCCGTACGCCCACTTCTGTCGCGCCAGTACCGCCTCGAGCGCGGCCTCGACGCCGCTGCGCGGATGCGGCCGCCCAGGAATGGTCGCGACCCTGCCCGGGTTTGCCCGCGTCGACGCCAGATCGGCCTCATGCGGGACCGGCGTCATGCACACGGTGCCAAGGCGCTCGGGGTCGGGTGATTCGGCGCCGGTGAGCCACACGCCCAGGTGCCCACGATCGGCTAGCCACTCCGAGGCTGCTACCACGATGTTGTTGGCCGGCGTCTGTCCGGGCTTCGTCTCGGTAGATATAGCCAGCACCAACCGGTCGCGCTGGAATCCCGTCGCGACGATGCGGGCAAGCCCCGCGATCCGTACCTCGGGCCGCAGCCGCGCGCGCGAAGGTCGGCCGGTCAGCGCGCGTTCCGCCAGGTCAGCCAGGAACACGCTGGCATAACCCGCAGCGCGCGCCCGTTCGGTCGCGACGGCTCGGATCGCGGTCAGCGCGGCGCCTTGCGAACCGTCGAGCTCATCCACCTCGGGAAGCCATCCGGGGAGAAGCTGCCGGGCGACCACGTCAAGGGCATCGAGCACCTCGCCCACAAAAGCAGCCACCGAGCCATCCGCCGACGGCGCCACCACGATGGCCGCTGGGAGATCGCCGAATCGAGCGACAGCCGCGGCGACACCTCCGGCCGAGACGCCCGAGATGTGGACCACTCGATCGAACGGAATCCTGGCCAGTTGGTGGTGCCAGGCGGCCTCGCCATCGCGCTGTACCGTGATCGCGTCTCCCATCACGCCTCAAGCGGCCTATGGGGAAAGCCGTCCGCGTCGAGACCGTGCGCACGGAGATGGTTGATGAGCGTGCGATCGACGTCCTCGGTGGCGTTGAGCAATGCCACGAACCGCTCGGCGGCCTGGAAGGTGCCCGCATCGACTTCGCGCCTGAGCTCGGCCTCGCTTCGTAGATCGAACAGCAGCGTGGTGAGCTGCCGGGCCGCCGCGTCGTCTCCGCTGCCGATCCGGCGTCGCAAGTAGGCAAGCTGTGCCTGGATGGCGGCGCCGTCAACGGTCGTGTCCGAGGCGAGGAGCTTGGCCAGTTGGCGAGAGGCAGCCTCGTCACCGGCATCGGCTCGCTGCTGAAGCGCATCTACCCGGCTGTGCGTCGCCAGCAGTTCGGCCAGGGAATTGGCGGCCGGTTGCTTGCCCCGATCGGCCCGCTCACGCAGTTCATCGACCGCTCCACGGTCTGCCAGCAGCGCGGCGAGGTCCTCCTCGGCGAGCAGGCTGCCAGCGTCGGCTCTCGCCCGCAAGGCGTCGGCTTCGCCGCCGTCGACAAACATCTCGGCTAGGCGCCGGCCCGCCTCGGGATCGTCATCCGCAGAGGCGGCGCGCATTTCGTCGATACGCTGGGCAAGCATGACGATGTGGTCAAGCCGGTCGGCGGCTGATCGATCATCCGGAATCTGCCGCAGGTGGCGTCGCAGCAAGTCGACTGCCTCCCGCTCGCGCCCACTCCGGAAAAGCACACCGGCGAGCTCGACAGCTCCTCCGCCATGCAGGTCGAGGAGCCGGCGCAACGCCTCTTCCTCGTGGCAATAGCGCATCCGTGCGTTTGCCGCGGCGGCGAGACGACGGAGGTCCTCAGCATCCTCAGCGGTGGAGATCAGCGTCTCCCACGCACTGCGCGGAGGGCACTCGGTACGCCGGATGTGCTGGGCCACGTAGTCGGCGACGACGTAGCCGGCCAGCAACCCGGCCTCGCCGTCGTCGACCGGTGTCAGAGCGGACACCGCACCGTGGAGCTCCTGCCCGCCGAACGCCAAGGCATCCGCCAGCCAATGCCGCGGCCGGTTGACGCGCTGCGACGAAGTCAAATAGCCCCCGATCGCCGAGTCGAACGCGTCCTGGGCGATCGGCGACAGGACCCCGAGCCGCCGCGCGTCGGCGGCAAAGCTGATGACGGCTTTGGCGTAGGGATCCGGCGCCTGTTCCCATCGGTGCAGCAGGTCGGGTCCAGCGGCCAGCACCTGAGTGAGCCCGGCATCTTTGACATCGAGCGCGAGCCGGATCCGCGTGTCGGTCTCCGCGACGCGCTCGGCCTCCGCCTGCTCCGGCCCCGACAGTACGTCCGGAACGCTCACGACCTCGGCGAGTTCAAGGAGGCGGCGATCGTTCTCGACTTCCGCGGGTGCGCCGAGGCCGCGTGGCGTCTTCCTCTTCAGGTAGTCATCGGGCCACAGGGTCGCGACCACAATCGCGGGAAACTGGAGCAGCCGTATGACGTGCTCTTTGGTCAGCCGAGGGTCGGCACCGAAGAAGCGGTGCATCTCGTCGAGCCAGACGATGATCTTTTGCCGTGGGGCATCTAGCAGTTCGACGATTTCACCGGTGCCGGCCGGTTGAACAACTGGCCAGTTCGGAGCGACCATACGAACGGCTTCATACAGCGATCTTGTCTTCCCCGAGGATGATCGGCCGACCAGGAGGACGAAGCAACCCCGCACGATCCCGGCTGAGATGCGTTTCCGCAGGTCGTCGTCGAAGTCACGACCCACGTACTCGGGCAGGTCTCCGATGCTTTCCTCGGCGGTGATCGCCGCGTGGATCCCCAACTGGCGGGGCGAAACCTCGTCAAAGCGCGGTATCGGGCTGGGCGGCTGTGTCTCGGCGAGCCGATTCCAGGCATCCTGCCAAGTCGCCCGGTCGGCCTGAGGCACGTCGAGGACCTTGAGCAGGCACGAAAGCACCTCCTTCGCCGGGCGCCTGCCGTTCATCACCGGGCTCACCGTCGCCGGCGGGAGGTCGCGGGGAAGGTTGAGACGTCTGGCCTGCTGCTGAATCTTGGTGAGCGAAATGCCTCGATCAACTTTCAGTCGATTGAGGAGCTTTCCGAACGCCGCCCAGTCCTGGGCATCCGCAAGATCGGCAGCACTGACGATTGTCAGGTAGCTCAACCCCCTTGCGCACGCCTCGATGCCGTTCGACGGATGACATCGAAGATTCGGGAACAGCCTACGAACGGCCTATCCGGAAAGCCATCCATAGAGTTGAGCGCCAGGATCACCCGAACGGACCCCTTCGAGGTCGTGCGGGATCGTTCCACAACCTCGACCGAATCACGTTTGCGCTGCTCACATGGGTCCTATCCGCGAAAAGGTCCGCGAAACCTCAGGGGTCCCAATGGGCAACTGGCTCACAATCATGCGTACATTCGACACGGAACGGTGGGGTTGGAGCAGCTTCGGCGGCATGGGCACAAATTTATGGGAACTGCGGATTGGGCGGGGGGTTCGCCCGTTCCGGCGCGTTCCTGGCACCGAATATGAGTCGGCGACTCAGCAGGAGGCTGCCGCTCTACACTCCGCCCGCGACAGCGTAGTGAATCACTACGGCGGAAGCCTGGACCGCGTCGATGTGCTGGTGGTTGCGGCATTGCCAGAGGAGTTCGACGCGGCCAAGGCGGCTGGCCTGGCGACTGCTCCGGCGGGTCCGGGAGTGACTCGGTGGGAGGAGCGCGACCTGGACGGCGTCCCACCGTTCCTTTGGGGCGAGTACCGCGTCGATGGGCAGGCTCGATTCACCATGGCGTTGGCCCGACCGACGCAGATGGGTGGTCGGGCTACAGGACCATTCGCTGCGTCGCTGGTCGATCGGCTGCGCCCGGCGTTGCTGGCCATGTGCGGCGTCTGCGCCGGTAACCCCGCAGACACGGCGCTGGGTGACGTCGTGGTCGGTGAACCCGTCTATGAATGGGACGAGGGCAGGCAGTCGGCCACCGGGTTCGAGGGCGATCACCGGCAATTCCGGCTGGAGTCCCGCTGGCTGCGCGCCACGCAGGACCTCGACCCGAGCAGTTTGGCCAGCTACGGCGACGCCAGCGAGGACGAAGCCTTGCTCTGGTTTCTCGAACAGCTACACCGTGGGCAGCAACCACGCAGTCACCCTGCGCGCGACGCCTACTTCCCAAGCGGAACCTGGCAGCGGCGCCTAGCGCAGCTTGAGGAGCAAGGTCTGATCCGGCGCGAGCCGACCGGTGAGGCCGCTTTGACCAGCGAGGGGTCCGGCCTCGTGCAGCGACGGCTCTACGACGACGTCGAGGGGCCGCAGCAGCTTCCATTTCGCGTGCTCGCCGCCCCCATGGCCAGCGGCAGCGCTGTCATCGCCGACCCCGACGTCTGGGGCCGGCTGAAGGCGATGGGCACGCGGAACATCACCGCCGTCGAGATGGAGGCCGCTACCATCGCGACCGTCGCCCATGATCGGGGACTTGCCTGGTTTGTTGCCAAGGGTGTGATGGACCACGCTGACACCAGGAGAGACGACCGCTATAGGCAGTTCGCCGCCCGCGCCTCAGCGCAAGTCATGTTCGCCTTGCTGGAACGCCTCGTGGCAAAGACAGACGCTGGTACGCAACGCATGACCGAGATGGTTGGAACGGCCGGGATCTCCAGTGAGCCTGGTCGCGGACGCGCAGGCGCTTCCCGTGCGGCGGTGGTGCAGCGGGCGACGACTGGATCGTGCGGGAAAGCCGGGCGTCGATAGGCACGGTCACCACCCGGCTGGGCCTGGAGGACGAAGTCTTCCAGGCCCCGGGGCCGTCGCTCTGCTGGGTGGTGACCCCCAATCCTGACGCCAGCGGCTACGTGGCCAGCTGTGCTGGCCTCGCCGACGGAATGTGTGAGTCGTTCGTCGGCTGAGCCGGGCCCAGCACACGACGGCTAGTTGGAGCCGCCCAGTCGGAGTTCGACACGCCAAGCGGCCTGCGTGAGGTTCATCGAAGAGCGATGAGTTTGCAGGTGTGCTCGGATGTGGCCGCAAGGGAGATCGGTGCCGGCCGGTGGCCGTCGGTGACGATCAGCGCCGCGCAAGATCATGGCGTGCCGTGCGATCGGTTCGTGCTGCGCCGGTCGCCGTCGGGACGGTTGGTTGCTGTCGGCGCTCCCCAACGGCCAACGTAGTCCGTTGACGGGTACCCTGGGGAGCCGCGCCCTCGTAGCTCAGGGGATAGAGCATCGGTTTCCTAAACCGTTGCTGCCGGTGGCGGCTTGTGCCCGTGACCTGCGGTTTCTCTCCGGCTTGCCCCGCCGATCGGGCGATATGTGCGCGGTGTGTGCTCGCCGGTCGGCGGTCGGGTCGGATTCCCCGGATGTGGCCGCGGCGGCCCCGTCGCCGGTGCGATGATCGTGGCGAACCGGGCCCGGCGATCATGCCGCTGGGCCGGCGTCCATGCGGGGGTGGGCGATGCGCAGGCCGCGATCGCGGCACGTTTCAAGCGGTGTGGCTGCCTCACCGGCGGCGGGCCGTGCCCACGGCTGCGCCGCCCGAACGGGACCTGGAGCGCCAGCCACGGCGCCTGGCACTACCGGCTCGAACTCCCACCCGACCCGGGCCGCCGGCGGCGGCAGCAACGCCGCGGCGGCTACCGCACCCACCACGACGCGCTCGCCGTCCGGGATGATGCGCTGGCGCAGCTGCGTCTAGCCGCCAGCGACCCCGCCGCGGCGACGGAGGTCTCCGGCTGCTCCAGGCCACCCGCTATCGCCGGCGGCTGCCGCCGGTGGACGCGGTCCGCCGCAGCCTGGACGCTGGCCGGGCCCTGGATGGGTCGACCACGCTTGACGTGTATCTGCAGCGGTGGTTGGCCGTCCGACCGGTGGACGAGAACACCCGCCGCACCTATGCCAGCCACCTCCGCGCGCACCTGGTCCCGCACCTGGGCCACCTCAAGCTGGACCGGCTGCGCCCGGAGCACATCCGGACCATGTTCGCCATCATCGAGGCCACCAACGACTTCGTCCGTGCCGCCCGCCGGTCGACCAGCCCGGCGACGCGGGCGTCGGTGCGCGGCCGGCGGGGGCACCGGCCCGGCCACCTGCCAGCGGATCCGGGCGGTGCTCAGGGTGGCGCTCAACGACGCGGTCGCCGACGGCCTCACCTGCACCAATCCCGCCGCCCTGGTGAAGCTCCGGCTGGCCCGGCCGTTGGTCTGGACGGACCGCGAGTGGACCGGTGGCGGGACACCGGCGAGATCCCCGGCCCGGTGATGGTCTGGACACCCGAGCAGACCGGCGCCTTCCTGGACCACGCCGCGGCGCACGAACCGGACCTGTATCCGCTGCTCCACCTGATTGCCTACCGCGGCCTGCGCCGCGGCGAGGCCGTCGGCCTGTGCGACGCCGACACCCACCTCGACCTGGCCGAGCTCGCCATCACCCAGCAGATCACCGTCTCTGGTCGCGTAGTCCAACGGAAACCGCCGAAGAGCGAGACCGGCAACCGCGTCGTCGCGCTCGATCCGGCCACGGTCGCGGTGCTGGGCAGCTGCCGGACCCGCCGACCGCCCAACCGCGACGGTGGCCTGTTCTTCGCCCGCGAGGACGGGCAGGCCTGGCACCCGGACAGCGTCAGCCGCCGCTTCCGCCAGCTGGTCGCCGACGGTGGGCTGCCGCCGGTACGGCTCCACGACTTGCGGCATGGCGCGGCGACCCTCGCCCTGGCCGCTGGCGTCGATCTCAAGGTCATCCAGGCCACCCTCGGCCACTCCACGCTCGCCCTGACCGCGAACACGTACATCAGCGTGCTGCCGCAACTTGCCCAGGTCGCGGCTGAAGCGGTCGCCGCGATCATCCCCCGCAATTGACATCGGTCAAGCCCGTGCGCCCATCGCCGTCGAATAGCAGCGCCTTGGCACGGGAGTCCATTTGTCCGGGCTCGAATCCCGGGCGAACCATCCAGAGCAGGCGAAGACTGTAGACATCCGCCGGATGCGGACGCATGCCTGGCCAGCGTTCTTGCCGCTTCCGGTCATTTGCCTGGCGCGACGGGACTCTCGTAGCGACGTACTGGCGTACTGACGTTGTGTGGTGCAGACTGCCCGCGTGAAGGCCTATGTCGGGGTCACGGACTGGTACCGGTTCCTGTCCGCTCGTCCGTCCCTCGCCGAGGTCAACTTCTGGCGGCCGGGAGGCGGACGCGAGTTCCCGGGTCTTGACACTTGGTGAGCCGTTCTTCTTCAAGACCCACTACCCGGACAACCGGGTAGTCGGCGGTGGCTTCTACAGTGGCTTCGCGCAATTGCCGATCTCGACGGCGTGGGAACTGTTCGCCGAAGCAAACGGCGTGAACAGCCCTGAACGGATGCGCGCTCGGGTCGGCCAGTACCGGCGGGTGCCGATCCAACCCGACGAGGACCCGGTGATCGGATGCGTCTTCGTTCGCGACGTCGCTTCTTCTCCCGGACGCGTTGGCTGACCCTCCGCCCAAGTTCGCACCGAACTCGGACACCGAGGCGTACCAGGTGTTCGTCCACACGGTGAAGCTCCTCAATATGTCCGTTGCCGAGGAGGGTCGCCGATGAGCTGAGTAGTTCCATCGCCTGCGCGGTTCACAGACGCCGTGAAGATCAACCAGTGGCCGTCTGTGCGGCAGTTGGGTCACAGCGTATGGCTGGACTACGAGTTTGTCTTCCCCGTTCTGGAGACTCCTAGAGGCAATGCCGTTCAGATAGGGCTTCAGTCGAGGTGAGGGTGCTGAGCTGGGGTCGATTGTGGAGGCCGGTACGGTGGCTGGCCGTGACGTCATCGGTGGGGCAAACGCAGGCGTGGGGTCGGTTGACCGATCATGTCGGACTGGGTGTGGTGTCGGCCCGGTTCAGCCGTGACCTGCTTGAGGAGGTTCTCAATCGCACGTCTCGGCGGGAGCAGCGGTCGCGGCGGCTGCCGGCGCACGTGATGATCCGCTACGTGATCGCGATGGGGTTGTTTTTCGCGGAGTCGTATGACGAGGTGATGCGTCGGCTGGTCGGTAATCTGCGCAAACTCGGTTCCTGGGACGACGGCTGGCAGGTCCCGACGAAGTCGGCGATCACGCAGGCCCGGCAGCGACTCGGGCCAGAGCCGGTGAAAGCGTTGTTCGAGCGGGCCGCGGTGCCGCTGGCCATGGCCGGCACGAAAGGCGCCTGGCTTGGCCGGCGCCGGTTGATGGCGATCGACGCGACCAGCTTCGACGTGGCCGACACCGCGGAGAATGTGGAACGGTTCGGTCGGATGGGGTCCGGGCCGAAAGCGTCGGCGTATCCGAAGCTGCACGTCGCCGCGCTCGCGGAGTGCGGCAGTCACGCCATCGTCGGCGCGGTGTTGGGCGGCTGCCGGACAGGGGAACGCACCCTGGCCGCCGACCTTGCCGCAGCGGTCGGTCCTGGCATGCTGGTCATGGCCGACGCCGGCCTGTACTCCTACGAACTGTTCCAGGCGTTCGCCGCTACTGGTGCCGATCTGGCCTGGCGGATCGGCGCGTCGGTGTCCGTCGGGCACCTGCGCTGGCTGGCCGACGGCTCCTACCAGGCGCTGATCTACGCTCCCGGTCTGAGCGCCGCCCGGCGGGCCCGGCTGGTCGAGCAGGCCAGAGCCGGCCACGATGTTCCCGGCGACCTGGCCCGGCTGGTCCGGGTGGTCGAGTACACCGTCCCGGACCGCAACCCCGACGGCGACCTGATCGTCGTGGTCACCACCATCACCGACCCGCACGAGGTGCCCGCCGTGGAACTGGCCGAGGCGTATCACCAGCGCTGGGAGGAAGAATCCGCGCTGGACGAACTGAAGACCGACCTACGCGGTCGCGGTGAGGTCCTCCGCTCGAAGACCCCGGACCTGGCCGAACAACAAATGTGGGGCCTGCTGCTGGCGCACTACGCCATCCGCGCGCTGCTCCTGGATGCCGCCGACCCCGCCGGCTACGACCCGGACCGGATGTCATTCGTCAAAGGTCTACGCGTTGTGCGCCGCCAGGTCACCGACCAGGCGGCCATCACCCCCTGAACACCTTTCCGACGCCCTGACCGACGCGCTCACCGAAATCCGCAGCCAGCCCAACCCGCCCCGCCGCAACCGGACCTGCCCCCGCGTCATCAAACGCGCCCGACACAACTCCTACCGAGTCAAACGTCCCACCGACCGAATCACTCGTCACCCCGGCCCACCGACACCGTTACTGGCCTGCCCAGACGGCCTTATCTGAACGGCATTGCTCCTAGAGGCGCCCATCGTCGCCGTGTCTGTCATGGCCGCCCAACGGGCCGAGCCCGCTCTGGGTTGACCGACTCAATCGAAGGTATCGGCGCGGGCAACTGAAGTTGGTCGATCAGGTACGGGCCCTCGGCGCTGAGGTAGTGCTGGTGCCGCCGCCTGAGCGCCTGGTTCCGTTCGTCCTGCAATCTCGGCAACGATGTCCCGGCACATCTGAAGCTGCTGATCATCTGATAGGGAGCGCGGATCGACGAAAGCAAGGAATCTACGCAGACGCAATGTTGCGTTACGGAACAGAATCCTCCGGTCGCCACCTGCATCGACCTGCTCCAGGATGACCCGGGCGATCGCGCATACCAGTCGAGGGTCACCACCGATGGAGCGCCGCTCGAGCAGCTGGTTGAGATCGCTCTCGTGGAGGGCGTTCAGCAAATCCGGATTTCCATTAAAGATAACGCCTTGCCACCACAACCGTGCCCAGGTATGTCGGGTGAGGTCTGAAGCGATCCAACGCTCTTGATTTCCGATGCCGAAGCGCCAGAAAGTGAGGTGCGGGAGAGCCACCATGGCCACGAATGTCCAGACGTCCCGGCTGCCTGCCTCTGCCCAACTGAGGTCCATGGCACCACGGATGGCGGATGCTACGTCGCGATCGAAGCGGATCCTCTGCTCGTCCGTGGACCGGTCCGGGAATCCGGCGGTAGCCGCGAGTTTGGTGATCTCATCGATCAAGGATGCGACTTCGTCGTCACGGACCCGACGCCCTCCAACCGGGCCATACAGTTGCTCAGGATGGCGTGTCGCAGGTTCAGGGACGCCGGCAGAAATGGAAGACCAGAGCCTCGTGGCCACCGGCCTGATCAGACGTGGCCAGAGGACGCTCATTCAAACTGCCTTCCTCGCCCGGTTGCACGAGCTGCACCTGTGATCAATGTCCGTACCTCGGCAAGATCATGAGGGCCGTCCGCGATCCTCAGGTCTGCTCGCTTCGACGCCGCGTCAAGAATCCTCTTCAAGACGTCACCGACGGTACCGGGTGGCCACCTGTCAGAGTCGCAAAGTTCGTCGCGGTGGTGCAAGGCGAGCTCAATGAGGAGGGCACCGACGCCGTGTTCGAGATCTTCGATCAACAGCTGCTGTCGCTTGTCTTTCCGGCCTTTCGCCACCGCCGAGATGAGTTCCTGGTCGCGGGTGTTCAGCAGAAGGAGGAACGATCCGAGGAAGGGTGCAGTCAGGTCGGTCGTCGTCTCCAGGTGCCAGCTGGCGTCGGGGTTGAGCCTGGTGCGCGAGAAGTCGATCTCGTGCGTCGGGAAGGGTGGATCGCTGGGCTCCAGGCCTACGGAGTAGCGGTGTTCGGCAAGTACCGAGCCGGGGAACCATGCGACACCTGGCGCTCGAACCGCTGACGGCCGTGCGAGTGTGAGGGTCGTCCGCAACGTGACGACGCCACCGAGGCGCTCGCCTTTCAGCACCGCCCGTAGCGTTATCGTTCCACTCGCCGACACAACGACCGGCGGGACATAGCTGCTCATGTCTGAGCTGGAGCTGGTCCATGACGTCGTGAGCGCCAGGGACGCATCGGATGTGATGCCGGTCTCGCGTGCCAGGCGATCCAGGTCGAGTTGAACATCTCTTTCGATGATCAGGTCGGTGTTGCTGTCCCAGTCCGGAAGGTGCGACGGTAGCTGCTCCGACTCGCTGTCAGCCGCCCACATCCACGGTCCGAAGCGAACGGTGTCGTGACTCGGCCTGAAGTACGGGAAAACGTCTCCTTTCACGCTGGCTCCCTGACCACGGTCACGCCCATGCGGACGACGGCGTCGGGCAACGCCTCGGTGTAGACCCACCACTCGCTGTCGGCGCCTGCCGGCACCACCAGGGCTCGACCCTGCACGACGGCACCGTTTGCGATGTTGCGCCATCGCAGCACTGTGGGCGTTCTGCCGCTGGGCGACGTCTCGGTCTCCAGCCCTCCGCCGTCCACGACGATGTGTGTCCGCACCTCGATCGTTCGCAGGTATGGTGACGAGGGAATCGCCACGCGTGCGACCAAGTATGGCCGTTCTTCGTGCACTTCCAGCTGAGGGGCGCCGATGATTCGCGGCGCCGACCCGGGACGGCGACCAGGGCTGCCCCCTCCAGCCGACTCATCGGTGGAGCCGTGGCTGGTGGAGCCGGGTGATGACCGTTGCTGGTCCGGGGCTGCCTCGGATCCGTTGCCTTGGCCAGCGGTCGGTTGCGCCAGCACACCACCTGGGATCAGTCCCGACAGCCGCCGGGCGATTTCCCCCAGACCTGCCGTGCCAGCGCCGCCGGCGATCGGCCGGGGTGTGACGATCTCTTGGATCTGTTTCGTGATGGAGCGGCGCGCGCCCCAAACGACGCCGCGGGCGGTTCCGGTCAAGCCTTTTTCGACCCAGTCGTCATGCGTCGGCGGTTCTGCTCCGGCGAAGTAATGGTCCGCCTCCCGTGAGGCCTTGAACACACCGGCGTAGCCGAATAGTGGGTCGGGGTGTGGTGTGCATTCCAGGTAGTCGACGACGAGTTCGGCCATGCGCATACGGGCGACATGACGCATTGGCTGCGCGAATGGCTTGGCTGCGGCGACCAGCGGGTCTGGTTGCTGGACGTCCCGTGCCGGTACGAGCTCGTATGCAAACGACCCGACCGTCCGGGGTCGGGTTGCACGCGTGAACTGGTTGCCGCAACCGGATCGTAGGCGATTGAGGGCGTCCGCGAAGGGGCGCAAATCTCTGGTCGACTCCGGTGCCGGCACGGGGATGTGCACCCCGTCGACCGTGACGGTCAGCGTCATGGGGCGACGGCCCTCGTGCATCAGCATCTTCGGCCAGAGATGCCAGAGCATCGAGGATGCGACGAACTCGCCCGCGGCTTCCCGGGTCCGTTCGTCGCCGGCCTCATCCGCCCACGTAGTGCCCAGATCGGCGGCTACGACGACGATGTCCGTGCCTTTGCGGCCGTCGTCGAACCCCGGCAGCCCGAGCTCTGCAGACATTTGCGCTGCGGCGGCGCCGGTGAGCGGGTCGGGGATGTCGTCGTCCGCCACGGTTCCCCACCAGTGGCGGCCCGTGTACCGTCGGTCCGACTCGTCGTACCAGCTCTGTCCTAGGGCGGCACCCATCAAGCGACGTGAAGTCGGTCCATCACCGACGGTCTGGGTATCCATGAGGATCGTGGTCACGCGGCTGAGCCGGAAGAAGATTCCTTTTCCGAAACCGTAGGTGCCCCGCCGAACTCGTGGTCGCTGGGCTCGCCGACGTTGCGGATGAACTGGACGAAATCTGGCCGTTCGGAGTCGGACGGACGCTGACCTGCGCGCAGCGGTCCGCCCAGCCCCACCGTTCCACGGTCGGACACGACCAGCAGGGTGGTGTCCGGATTCAGGCTCGGGCTCAGATCGATCGCAGAGTTCGGGTGCGGGGAGGGAGAAGGAGACGCCGCCAGGCATGAAGGTCCTCACCGATACGGCGGATGCTGACCTGAAACTGCAGCGGCACGTCGTCGTCTCGACTACGGGCATCCCAGCTGTTTTGTGCCGCTTCGCGGACGAGCACGGTCAGCGGGTCGAGCGTCGGTGCACCCAGCTGCCTGGCGATGCCCTCGGCAGCCGCCGAACCCTCTGGCGCAAACTTTTGTGACCACCATCGAGGTTCCGGCCTCACGCGGCATCGCCTGCCAGCCGTTCCATGGACACGGTCCTGCCGTGTTCCAGGACGAGGTCTCGTGAGATCCGGTAGGACAGGTGGGACAGCCCTTGTGGGAGCGAGCCGAGGACCAGCGAGCCGCGGACGAGCTTTGGGAAGGACGTGTCGACCGCCACTCGGACGGCCTCGGTCACAGTCAACGCCTCGACATCCGGTTGTCCGGGGAGCGGCGCCCAGCCGGTGGTGTCGAGTAGTTCGTCGAAACCGGCAGGATCTGCTGCAAGTTCTCGGACCTGCCGTGTCAGCTCCGTGAGCGTGGTGCCGTCAGGATCCTCCACGACCTCAAGGACGACGAGATCGAGCGGTCGGCCATCATGGTGGGCCATTTGTTCGATACCGTGCACGACGACGTGGTCGCTTGCCCTGCCGACCGCTTTGACCTCGATACAACGTCGAAATGCCTCGAAGTCGTGCGGCGCGCGGAGCGGTCCGGTCCATGTGCCCACCGTCCGAGGGTCGACCTTTAGCAGGGAGCGGAGCACGGTCAGCTCGGCGAAGAGCGCCCGCCGCGCTTCGGTACCCATGCCCCGTAGGGACTGTGTGCGGAACAGTCGTCGCCATCGGTCGATCACCCCGAGCGCAGCGATCCCGGGTTGCTCAGATCTCTCGATCTCCTGCAACACGTCCGCGATCAGGCCGTCGAACTCTGCATTGAGCTCTGGTTCGGCGCACCAGACGTCGATGTAGCAGTGTCTCTGTCCCCCGAACACCAACCAACGTACGGCGGCCCGTAGGTTCGAGGGCCGTGTGTCGCCGGCCAGTTGCTCGTCCTGAACCGGAACGAGCAGATGGCGCAGGGCGTTGGTGTCCACCGCGACCCTGCAGTCGGCCCCATGCAGGATGAGTTCCAACGGGTACGACGCCAGCTCCGAGTCCTTGGGCGGACGCAGGACCGCCCAAGCGCGCTGAAGCTCGCCCGGCATCTCGTCAGCCGTCATTCGGCTGCCTGCTCGGTGTCGTTGTCCAGCGCGTCATCGATGTCGGTCCGTTCGACGTCGGTGAGATCGACGGACACGTACGTCGCCCGGACACGGTTCTTGGTCTCGGCGGCGCCGGGGAAGACGATGCCCATGCCGATGACCACGTCCTCGGCGTTGAGCGGAACGCGTGCAGGGTCTGGCTTGGCGTCCCTGGAGCGCTGGACCGGCTCGCTCTTGGCGTTGATCGGATACAGCACGAGAAGACCCCGGTCCCGGTGGACCTTGTCCTCGTTCCGCTTGCGCACGAGCGTCGCCTCGGTCGCGCTGGCTAGTTCGTCCGGCGCGAGCCGTAGGTCCAACCCTCGGTCCCGCCGGCTCATGAGGGTCTTGATGTCCGCAGGGTTGATGCCGGCACGCGCGAGTCGGGATCGAATCACGGTCCCGACAGAGAGACCTCCGAGATCGACAGGTACTTCGCCGCCGCCGACGATGGCCACCGACCAGTATCGAAGTGACGGCGTATCGCTGTCCAGCCGTTCCTGGATGTACTTCAGCATCAACTTGCGGTCGAGGTCCGGCGAGTCCTTGTGCATCTCGTATCGCGACAAGAACGACTGGATGCTCGCGACCGGCACGTCGCGGAACAGCCGCACATCACCTTCCTGTCCGAAGGATCCGTTCCGCTGTGCGTCCTGGACGAGGTTGGCGGCGGCCTGCAGGTTCCCGGCCAGCCAGTCTGCATTCCCGACCAAAAAGTACCGCGTCTGCAGACGACGACCCGCGAACGAGATGTACGAAGGTTGCGCGGCACCCATCTTCGCGGTAATCCGCAGGACTGGATGGGTTCGGATACGGACCGCGATGTCGGTCGGGGTCAAATTTTCGCGCTGGTACCTGTCGATGTCGTCCCGCATCTCGTATTCCACCGTGGCGAGATGGCGGAATGCCGACTCCAGCGACGGTGTCGTCCAAATCCTGGGCAAATCCTCGAATCCGGTCCGGAAGCCGAACCACCGCCCCATCTGCAGCAGTGTGTCGTATGCCGTTGCGCCACGCACGAAGAAACTCGAAATGAGTCCTTCGAGGGTCAGGCCACGGGACAGAGTGTTCCCGCCGACTGCGATCGCCGTCACGGTTCCCTTGGTGTAGTCCAACCGGTCCGTGCTTTTGTAGTTGTCGAGGATGACCTGCGTACCTTCGACCACGTCCTTGAGGTGGGGAAGAAGTTCGTGGAATTCGTTCTGCTTGCGCCCCCAGTCCTCGGACGGAACCGCTCCCGACTCGCGCTCCCACAACTCGGCCCACCTGCTCGACGCCGGCTCCTCGCCGTCGAGCTCGTCGAGCGACCTGCGTCGGAGTCCGTCGAGAACGGGTTTGAACGCCTCGTGCACCTCGGTCTTGACGGAGGTGTGGATGAGCATCGTGCTGTGGCCGAGGTCGCCGCGGGCGCGGCGGGCGGCGGTGGCTAACCAGAACCAGAGGATCGAGTCTTCGAGCTCGTCCGTCAACGTGGGGACGAACCCGGCTGCCGCGGCCTTTCCTGCGGGCCTGAACAGGGAGAGATCCGCCTCGGGGACCGTCCGGATCATGTCGTAGCCGTCCGGTGCGGTTTCCGGGTCCTCTCCCTCGACCAGGTTGCGGCCGAACAGCTTCTCCGGCCCGAAGTATCCGTCCGGTATCGGCAGGTTGAGGATGAAATCCTTCGGATAAAGATCCTGTTCGTCGGACGGGTCGATGAACACGTTGGCAAACGGTGTAGCTGTGTACCCGATGTAGGTGCATCGTGGCATCAACCGGAGCAGTCTGTTGATCAGCGGGTTGATACGGCCCGTGGCGACCGATGCCTGGTCCGCCTCGTCGTCGATCACCAGGACCCGAGCGTTCTGCAGCTCCCGGCGACCGTTGTCCCGTTCCAACCATTTGATCAGGCGGGTCAGGACCGTCGCGTTCTTCTTGACGACCGCGAGCACCGCTTTGTCGGAGGTCAACGATGCCGACGGTTCGTGCGAAGGTATCCTGAAGTCCTCTGACTCGTCGGTCAGGGCCCACCACCGGTCCGGGTTCAGGTTCTTCAGCTGCTGATTCAGTCTGATCTGCGTCTGCTTGCGCAGGCCGTTGTGGATCCCGGACAGGATAATGATCAAACGGTAGTCCTCGTCGGCGAGCTTCGCGGCGACGGAGGTGAAGTTCGTCGTCTTGCCGCTCTGGACGTAGCCGACCACGAGCCCACGAGAGGACCATTTCTTCCTCGAGGGTCTCGGCGTGTGTGCGACGACGATGCTCGACGCGTTGTTCAGCGATCGGACGACGTCATCGCTCATCCGGGCTTCGCGTACCAGCTCCTGGCGCAACGCTGGCCAGTACCAGTCGTCGATCCCCGGGCCGGAGTACCATTCATCGCGGCCAGCGGCGATGATGGGCGGGCCGCCGTTTGTGATCTTTTCCATGTCGTTCACGAACTGCTGTCTGTATTCCTCGACGAGCTCCGTCGGCAACTGCTCGGAGAACCGCTTGACGGCCGCGTCGAGGTCGTACTTCTTCGCCCATCCGGCGAACACGTCATAGAAGCTCATGGGCCCTCTCCCGCCACTCCCTCGGGAGGTTACCGGAGATACATGCCGTGACCGAGGCACTCGGGGCACATCCTCTACCCGATCCGCTCGACCGACCGGGTAGGTTGGCGGATGTGTCGACCCCGACCATGGTCCCGAGTTCGACCGGTGTCTCATCCCGGATGAGCCGACAGCGTCGGCGCGACACCGGACCGGAGCTTGCCATTCGTAAGCTTCTGCACGCCAGAGGTTTCCGCTACCGAGTCGCGTGGCCCATACCGGACATGCGTCGCCGCACGATCGACATCGCGTTCACACGGGCTCGTGTCGCCGTCTTCATCGACGGCTGCTTCTGGCATGGGTGCCCTCAGCACAGGACCCTGCCCGCCTCCAATACGGAGTGGTGGTCGCGCAAGCTCGCGACCAACACTGCTCGTGACGCGGTCACCGCTGCCCACCTGGCGGACCTCGGCTGGACGGTGGTACGGGTGTGGGAGCACGAGAGTGCAGTCGAGGCGGTGGAGCGAATCGTTGCGCGTATGAGATCGGTAGCCGCCTCGGCCGAACGTGTGTCCGAAGGCAGCGGCGCGCCTGAACAACGCCCACTTGCGTGACCCGTACGATGATCGCGACCAGACCCCCTGGCACCGATCGATCTCGCAGGAGGAAACGTGGCCGGCTGGGACAGCGGCAAGACCACCGACCTCTCTCCAGCTGATGCCCTCCGGCTAATAGACTTATTCGCAGGTTGTGGCGGACTCACCGCCGGTTTCCACGCGACTGGCCACTACAAATCCGTGGCGGCCGTCGAGAACGACTTCGCAGCCGCGTGCACGTACGCCGCAAACTTCGGCGAGGAAAACATACATTGGGGCGACATCGCCGAATGGGTTCGGGGCGATCTGCCGGCGGCGGATGTTGTCGTCGGTGGCCCTCCATGCCAAGGATTCTCCAGCCTGGGATCGCGACGCATGGACGACCCGCGTAATGAACTTTGGCGGCATTACGTCGACACGCTCGTCCAGGTGCAACCAAAAGCATTCGTCCTGGAAAACGTTCCTCAGTTCGAGCAGTCAGCCCAGTTCAACTCGTTTTGCAAGGAGACCCGATCGCGCGGGCGGCTGCGGAACTACGTGCTGCACCGTGCCGTGGTCAAGGCGACGGACTTCGGCGCACCACAACTACGCCGGCGTCTAATCGTCATCGGCACCCGTACGGACCTGGCCCCGATCGAGGTCCCATCGCCACGCGTCGCCGAGAAGGACTGGAAGACCGTTCGTCATGCGATCGGCGACCTCGTCGGGAGCGTCGACCCAGAACAAACCTCTCTGCCCGGCACGGCCGAGACGTTCTTCGGTCGTAGCGTGAGCGGGATTTACAAGGCGACGGACCTGGACTTCGCTCGCAACTACACAAAGCTCTCACAGGATCGCATGAAACACATCCCAGAGGGCGGCAACCGGTTCAACCTTCCCGACCGGCTCAAAGCGCCGTGCTGGATCGGCCATGCCCGCGGTTCACACGACGTCTTCGGCAGGCTGCGATGGGAACGGCCCTCGGTGACGATCCGAACGGAGTTTTTCAAGCCCGAGAAGGGGCGCTATCTGCATCCGACGGAGAATCGTGCGTTGAGCCATCACGAGGCGGCGCGCTTACAGGGATTTGACGACGATTTCGTATGGTGCGGGTCGAAGATCGAGATCGCTTGCCAGATCGGTAACGCAGTTCCGGTTCAACTTGCACGCGCACTCGCGGATCACATCTCGGAATCCCTGGATGAGTCTGCTTGATGCCAAGTAGGAGGCCGCCTCTAGGAGCAATGCCGTTCAGATAAGGCCGTCTGGGCAGGCCAGTAACGGTGTCGGTGGGCCGGGGTGACGAGTGATTCGGTCGGTGGGACGTTTGACTCGGTAGGAGTTGTGTCGGGCGCGTTTGATGACGCGGGGGCAGGTCCGGTTGCGGCGGGGCGGGTTGGGCTGGCTGCGGATTTCGGTGAGCGCGTCGGTCAGGGCGTCGGAAAGGTGTTCAGGGGTGATGGCCGCCTGGTCGGTGACCTGGCGGCGCACAACGCGTAGACCTTTGACGAATGACATCCGGTCCGGGTCGTAGCCGGCGGGGTCGGCGGCATCCAGGAGCAGCGCGCGGATGGCGTAGTGCGCCAGCAGCAGGCCCCACATTTGTTGTTCGGCCAGGTCCGGGGTCTTCGAGCGGAGGACCTCACCGCGACCGCGTAGGTCGGTCTTCAGTTCGTCCAGCGCGGATTCTTCCTCCCAGCGCTGGTGATACGCCTCGGCCAGTTCCACGGCGGGCACCTCGTGCGGGTCGGTGATGGTGGTGACCACGACGATCAGGTCGCCGTCGGGGTTGCGGTCCGGGACGGTGTACTCGACCACCCGGACCAGCCGGGCCAGGTCGCCGGGAACATCGTGGCCGGCTCTGGCCTGCTCGACCAGCCGGGCCCGCCGGGCGGCGCTCAGACCGGGAGCGTAGATCAGCGCCTGGTAGGAGCCGTCGGCCAGCCAGCGCAGGTGCCCGACGGACACCGACGCGCCGATCCGCCAGGCCAGATCGGCACCAGTAGCGGCGAACGCCTGGAACAGTTCGTAGGAGTACAGGCCGGCGTCGGCCATGACCAGCATGCCAGGACCGACCGCTGCGGCAAGGTCGGCGGCCAGGGTGCGTTCCCCTGTCCGGCAGCCGCCCAACACCGCGCCGACGATGGCGTGACTGCCGCACTCCGCGAGCGCGGCGACGTGCAGCTTCGGATACGCCGACGCTTTCGGCCCGGACCCCATCCGACCGAACCGTTCCACATTCTCCGCGGTGTCGGCCACGTCGAAGCTGGTCGCGTCGATCGCCATCAACCGGCGCCGGCCAAGCCAGGCGCCTTTCGTGCCGGCCATGGCCAGCGGCACCGCGGCCCGCTCGAACAACGCTTTCACCGGCTCTGGCCCGAGTCGCTGCCGGGCCTGCGTGATCGCCGACTTCGTCGGGACCTGCCAGCCGTCGTCCCAGGAACCGAGTTTGCGCAGATTACCGACCAGCCGACGCATCACCTCGTCATACGACTCCGCGAAAAACAACCCCATCGCGATCACGTAGCGGATCATCACGTGCGCCGGCAGCCGCCGCGACCGCTGCTCCCGCCGAGACGTGCGATTGAGAACCTCCTCAAGCAGGTCACGGCTGAACCGGGCCGACACCACACCCAGTCCGACATGATCGGTCAACCGACCCCACGCCTGCGTTTGCCCCACCGATGACGTCACGGCCAGCCACCGTACCGGCCTCCACAATCGACCCCAGCTCAGCACCCTCACCTCGACTGAAGCCCTATCTGAACGGCATTGCCTCATGGCTCATTCCCGGGCTCTGAGCTTGTTCTTTAACCTCCGACGCCGTCGATGGTTGATCGTGTCCTTTGTGGACTTCGGCGTGTCGGTGCTCGACGTGGAACGGCCACCGTCCGATGATCTTTCGGTTCCCTGGCAGGACACGAAAGAGCGGATGGTGGCCGTGGCCACGATTGTGGACTACCTCGGTGGGCTGGTGTTACCCGACACGCCCGCAACGCCGCTGCCGGCAGCGTTGGCGCCGGCAGCGCGGCTGGCAGCGTTCCGCCGGGGTTTCTCCCAGTGCCTGAGGGCGCGGACGGATGCGTTGTTCGAGCTGACTGACGCCGTGTTGTGCGCGGACGGGCCGGTCACCAGTCTGGTCGAGCTGTCGCTGACGGCCGAGCACCGACGCGGTCACGGCGCTCTGTATGACGGCCTGAACTGGGGTGACATCGACATCGCCCGGCTCCGTAGAACGCTGGCCGGGCTGCCGCTGCCACGCACCAACGACGGCCGGATCGTGCTGGCGGTCGATGTCAGCAACTGGCTGCGCCCGGAGGCGGTCACCTCGCCGGACCGGCTGTTCTGCCACGTCTACGGCCGGGCCAAGGGCCAGGCGCAGATGATCCCGGGCTGGCCGTACTCGTTCGTGGCCGCGTTGGAGTCCGGCCGCACCTCGTGGACCGCGGTGCTGGACGCGCAGCGGCTCGGCCCGGTCGACGACGCCACCGCGGTCACCGCCGCCCAGCTCCGCGACGTCGTAAACCGGCTCATCGAGGCCGGGCACTGGCGCCAAGGTGACCCGCAGATTCTGATCGTCGCGGACACCGGCTACGACACCGCCCGGCTCGCGTTCGTGCTGGCCGACCTGCCCGTGCAGTTGCTCGGCCGGCTCCGCGCCGACCGGGTACTCCGGCTGCCCAAGCCGCCCTCGCGGCCGGGCAGCGTCGGTCGTCCACGCAAACACGGGCCAGAGTTCCGGCTGGACACCCCGCACACCTGGCCGGCAGCGCAGCACCAGACGACCACCGCCACCACCCGCTACGGCACCGCCGTAGCGGCCAGCTGGAACCGGCTACACCCACGCCTGACCCGCCGCACCTGCTGGATCGACCACGAGCAGGACTTACCAGTCATCGAGGGCACCCTCATCCGGCTCCAGGTCGAACATCTGCCCGGCGACCGCGACCCCAAACCACTCTGGTTGTGGTGCTCCGCCGTCAACGCCACCGCCGCCGACCTCGACCGCTGGTGGCAGTCGTTCCTACGCAGATTCGACCTGGAACACACCTTCCGCCTGTTCAAACAAACCCTCGGCTGGACCCGCCCGAAACTACGCACCCCACAAGCGGCAGACCGCTGGATCTGGCTGATCATCGCCGCACACACCCAACTACGCCTGGCCCGACCACTAGCCGCAGATCTACGCCGCCCCTGGGAACGACCAGCCGCACCCGACCGACTCACCCCAGCCCGCGTCCGCCGCGGGTTTCGGAACATCCGCCCGAACACAGCCCTACCAGCCAGCGCACCGAAACCCACCCGCCCCGGCCCGGGCCGCCCGTCCGGCTCACGAAACCGACGACCCGCACCCCGCCACGACGTCGGGAAAACGGTCAAACGCGACCTGACCATCACCGCCCACAAGCAGCGCACAGGTTAAAGAACAAGCTGAGATCGCAGGCATCGAGGCGTGGACAGTCCGATACGCACAACGCTTGAGCGGTTCGTGGGTCTGGCAGCGCTGGCCGACCCGGGTCGGCCAGCCCGAACTCCTGGCTCGACGCGAGGGTCTCACCGGCATGCTCAGGCACCACTCGTAGAAGCGTTCGCCGTTGCTTCAGCGGCGGCCTGTCGACCACGCTCATCGCTCAACAGGGGAGAAGATCTCGGTCGAAGGGTGGTACCGCCAACCGATGCGACCGAACACCATGTGCCGGTGAATCACGCGCGCCTCGTTCCGATGCTCAAGACCATGCGCTACGCCCAAGGCGCGAGCAGGGTCGATGTCGAGCTGGACGGCCATCTCAACTATCACTTCGTCACCACCTCACCCGCCGCCGCGCACGGTCGGAAGCTGATGCTTGAGGCTGGTATCAATGCGGCGGCCATAGTCGAAACTGCTGACGGGCCTCGTCGACCTGTGATCAGCCTGCGGTCAAGTCCATGGAAAGCGGGCCATGCCACCAATCCCTGGCATGACGAGTTCGACCTCGACCACGGTCACGTTCGCTACTACGGCGACCATAAACCGTCCACCATGGGACTTCCTGGCGCGACAGCGGGCAACCGGGCTCTGCTTGACGCATGGACGCTGCACGCCGCTACCGACCCGCGTGGGCGTCTCCAAGCACCACCGCTGCTGATCTATCGGTCCATCACGGTCAACCGGGACGGTCGCAGTCTTGTCAAGGGCCATATTGAGTTCTGTGGTGCCGCGATCATCGAAAGGCTCGAACACGTCGTGCAACGTGACCCGGAGTCAGGGCGCAGCTTCCCCAACCTCGTACTGGACCTGGCAGTCATAGACCTTGTCGACACAGGTGACGCTCTCGACATGCGCTGGATCGACGACCGACGTAATCCAGAACTCGACGCGGAGCGGGCCGCTCGGCACGCGCCCGCATCGTGGCGGCGCTGGATCAGAGACGGCAAAGCCGCGATCCCTCGCGTGCGACGGCGTGTCGTGTCATCCCGTGTCCGACCGGCGGAGGACCAGCTTCCAACTCCCGGTTCCACCGAGGCAGAACTCTTGCAGCGCCTCTACACCTACTTCGATGGACGCAAGCACGCCTTCGAAATGCTCGCGGCTCGGGTCAGTGCCCAGATCCTTAGTGGATCCGGCGCCCGCTACCACGACGGATGGCTCACCCGGCCTGGCGGTGACGGCGGCGTGGACTTCGTGGGGCGGCTCGACGTCGGCACACCTGCGAACAACACGCCTCTCGTCGTCCTCGGGCAAGCGAAGTGCATAACCCCTACCTCATCAATCAGTCCTGACCAGGTCGCGCGGGTCGTCGCACGCCTACGACGCGGGTGGATCGGTGTGTTCGTCACGACCGGGGTTTTCACGAAGCAGGCACAGATCGAAGTGATCGACGACCAGTACCCTCTCGTTCTGGTCGACGGGAAGACGCTCGCTGAACAAGTACTACGGATGGCGGCTGCGGACCACAACGGTGACCTCGACGCGCTCCTCACATCGGTCACGGCGGACTACGACATTGCTATCACGTACCGACGACCCAACGAGATTCTGCTCGGATAGCCCGCAGCGGTGCACATGGCGAACCAGAGGCTGTGCCACGCCGTTCGGTATCCGTCCATACTGATCAGGGGCGCGTGCCGCAGCCGTTCGCCGTCACGACAGGGTTCCAGCCCGCCGACACGAAATGCCAGGCGACCGGCCCACGGTACGGATCACCGCACTGGTCGACTCGACACACCAGGCAGGCGCTAAGATGTCGGGCTCAGTACTCGTCGCCGACGTCCGGCCGTGGGAACCAGCTGTCGATCGGGACGCGCCCAAGATAGGTGTAGCTGACGACGTCCGTGCCGACCGGCGCGAAGAGCTCGCGAGCCTCGTTGATGTAGATGCTGCCTCCTGCCCTCTTGTACCTGGACCACCCACGCACGACCTCGCTGGCGGACGCCAGATAGTCGGACAGGTACTCGTCGCGCACTCGCCCGGGACGGATCTGTCGGCGGCAGTAAACATCGTCGCCGGTGGCATTCAACGTGTACTTGACGCCGACGCGAGGGCCGGTCCAACGGTCGCCCGGTGAAAGATGACCGGACGCGATGGGGGAAATCCTCGTCCCGTCGAGATCGAACTCCAGGAACGGGTCGTAGCGGCCCGCGTACCAGGTCCCACCTCCCGCCTTGACAAGTACATGTCGCCACTCGTTGATGTAGAAGACGCCGGAGGGCGGCTCACTACGCTCGCTCTTGGCTTGGGCGACCAGCTTGACGAGTCGCGGATGCTGATCCGTCGTCAGCAGTGCCCGTTCCCGTCTGTCGACGACGTAGACGAGTCGGATCTGCCCGTCGGCGGTCACCCGGTACTTGGCGTCGGTCTTCGTGGAGCTCGGCTCAATCCAGGGGTATGCCTGCCGCTGGTGTGACACCACTATTGCCACCCTCAGTTCTGGTTCGGACAAGGAATCAGGGCTGACTCGGCCATGCGAAGCCGCCGGGCACGCGGGCGAGGAAGCGGATCTGGCCCCCGCTCGTGTAGTAGGCGTCCCCAGCCTCGTTGACGTGGAATTGCAGACCGCTTTCGCCCGTGTGGCGCCACGCGTTCAGCACACGAACGGCGTTGTCGACCAGATCTGCCGGACCATCAGACGGGTCGACCACCGCCCACTCGCGGCCGCCGGCGACTCGTCGCTCGATGACACCTCCCGACTTCTGTCTGAGGTGGTAACTGCCGCCCCCCGGTCGTTGGGACCGCTGTACAGAACGCCAGGTTCGGGCGCATCAGCCGGTGCAACACTTGGCGTATCGACGTCCGCCGCCGGTACGGGCTTGAACGGCTCGACGAGCTGTCCGACCAGCCAGGCTCGCATCGCACCGCCGTCGAAATCAGGAACCACGACGAGTCGGTGGCGACTCGAAACGCGGAACCGTCCGCCGCCGCCTTTGACTGCGGCGACCAGCCGAGCGACGTCCTGCGGGTTGGCCACTAGCTCGCCGGTGACCGTCGTGACGGAGCCGCGGGAATCAAGGCGCCATTCCGAAGCCGGCAGATCGGGTGTCCATGGCACGGGCTCCGAGGGCAAGGTCCGGCCGAGGCTCTGCCAGAACTGGTCCTCCGTCGGTCTCGGCGTCCTGGGTGGTCCTTCGCGGTCCTCCGGCTCCGTGGCACCGGCCCGCCATAGCCGGTACCGGTTGACGGCCTCGCCTGTCAGGTCGGACCAGTCCTCCTTGGCGTAGATGGCCTCGTCGACGGTGTCGTGGAGGTAGACGATGTGCATCTCGGCGTTCTTGCTGACTCCGTCGAATCGCCGTCGCAAAACTCGACCAAGGGCCTGGACTCGCTGCCTGACGCTGGAAGAGGAGGCCACAGAGATGCCGACGTCGGCGTCGGGCACGTCGATGCCCTCGATCAGCGACTTGACACTGACTAGGACGGGCGTCGAGCCTCCGGCGAAGCGTGCGAGAGCCTCCCGGCGGTCGGCCTCGGGCAGCCGCGAGTGCTCGAGGCCGACAGGGAACCCCAGACCGACCTGGGTCAAGCGGTGATGCAACTCGACCGCCTCGTCGATGCGTTCGTGGAACAACAATGCGCGGGGCGTGTCGGCCCGCCGGGCGAGACCGCTCAATATCTTCGTCACGACACGCGCGCGTTCGCTCGCGCGATACAGCAGGTCCTTCCGCTGGGCCACCATGCCCACGTAGGTGCGTGCCAGCGCGCCTATGTCGCCTGGCCGTCCGGTCGCCTGACGTGCCAGAGCGCCCGGGACGCCCAGGTCGTTCAGCCGGTCCACCAGGTCGTCGATACGTCTGGTCAGATGTTCGTAACGGCGGCGCTCCTCCGACGTCAGCTCCACCGCGTGGTGGTGCACCGTGTAGTCCGGGAGCCATCCGACCTCCCGGGCCGCCCGGAGGTCGAAGCGGTAGACCAACGGACCGAGTTTCTCACCGAGGACGTGATCGTCGTACTCGATCGGCCGCCCGTCGTCGTCGACATCGTCACGCTCAGCAGTTGCGCTGAGGCCCAGCCGGAAACGCCCTTTCGTGCCCAACACACGGCTGAATCGAGGCGCGCCTGCGCGGTGACACTCGTCGACGACGAGCATGATCGGGGCCACAGCAGCGGTCGCCAGGTCGGGGAGCCGTTCTGCTGCTGTGTTTAGAACGCTGATCAAGATCCTTTTTGATTGCAGTTCGTCCTTGTGATCGCCGTCGAGGCGACCCACATCCTGCGGTTCCAACCTCGTGTGGCGCAGCACCACGTCGCGCCATTGGCGGGCGAGAGCGACCGTCGGCACCACGATGGCCACACGAAGTTCCGGTTCGACCAGGGCTGCCCGGCGGATGCACTCCAGGGCGATGAGGGATTTGCCTCCGCCTGTAAAGATCTCCAACGTTCCGCGGTAGGCGGACGCCTGCCGGTGCGCGCCAGCCCATGTGTCTACGGCCTCGATCTGCCAGGGTGCCAGCTCCACGCGTCGTGGATCGGCCAGGCGGTACACCGACCCGTCCGGCTCGCCGTCTCGGCAGTCGCCCTTCGAAGGGTTTTCCGGCGTGCTCATATCCGCTCCGCCGACGCGGTACGAAGCGCGTCGACGACATCGCCGAAAAGTCCCGGAGTCGTGTCGTCGCCGACCACCAGCACGCGGTCGAGCAGTACGTTCGAACGCTCGCAGGACGTTTCGGCGACCAAGCAGCAGCCGTGGCAGCCAGCGAGGTTCAAGCTGCCCAATCCCTGCCCTCGGCTCTCTCGGCACACAGGGTCTGCGGAGCACCAGGACGCTTCTTCGAGTGCTGACAGCAGCGTCTGCGCAAGGCGGGGCGGCTCGCCCTGTCGCACAAGTCCACCGAGGGTACCTTCAGCATCGCCAGCGGCCGTATAGATCAGAAACCCGGCTTCCGGATCCGGGCCGACGGCGGAGTAGACGCGTTCACGGAGGGACGCCGCCGAATAGCCGCAGGAGAAGGCCAACCGCCGGATCAACAGGTGCGCGAGGGTGTGCAGAAGCACGGACCTGGGTGACACCTCGACGAACCGTGATCCGATGTGGCTGTCGCGCCGGCGCCGCTCCAGGATCTTCGCACGGGCCACAACGGTGTCATTCTGCTCCCATGAGCTCAACCGCTGCTCGGCGAGGGAGAGGAAGATCCCCTCGCCGAACGACTCGACCGCCGGCAGCCAACGCGCGCGACCGCGACGTCCGAGGTGGACAGGAACCACGTCCGCAGCAAGATCGTATCGGCGGTACCCGTGCAGGACCCGGACCTCCCGTAGGCGGTGGACCAACACGACATCCCGGACCGTGTCGGCGAGCAAGCTGTGCACGCGATCGCCACCACCGACTACGAGCTGGGTGGAGGACACGACGAAGTTCGGGCTTCCGGTCGGTTCTCCGCGTGCGGCTGTGGCCTGCATGAAGGCCTGCCACTCGTCGTTCAGCAGCCCTGCTCCGATTCGGCGGGCGTCCGCCCCGGCGTCGCCACCACCATCGGCGACGCCACGAGCGACCCGCAACACGAGGTCCTCGGTCACGCCGAGGTCCTCCGCGATCAGGCCGATCAGTATCGAAGCGCGCGGCCCATCGGGAGCAGTACGAACGTCGTCGAAGTTGCGGTGCTGCCGGATCTCGGCCTCGACGTTGCGGGTGGAAACGGATGGCTCAGGGATGTCCAGCGCGGTGGTCGTTTCCGGAAGTGTGACGTTGGTGGCTCCGCGCTGGAGTACCTCGAGCCGTTCGTCGCACGAGAAGCTGCCCTGTTGCCATGGTTGGGATCCGGAGCATCGCACGCCGATTCGCTTCAGGGAGTCCCGGCTCGGCAATTCGCCGAGGTGCCGGGACGCCCGGCAGGTCATGCAATGGACCACCAGGCTGGACAGTCCTTCGGACCCGCCGCTTCTTGTGTCGAAGCGTAGCTCAGGTCGGCGGCACCGCCGCTGATCCTCGGTGTCCGCCTGCGAATGCGCCCACCGGTCCCAGGGAACGTCCATGGCATGTCCGCGTCGTGCACAGACCGCGATGAACCGCATGGGCACCATGTGCCCACCGCAATGTGCGCATTTCGGCGCCTCGCCGATCTCCTCATGGCCACGGGCGAAGCGCATGCGTCGACACTCCTGGCAGAAGATCCAACGTGGAAATCGTTGGTAGGGAATCCCGGGCGTGTGCTTGGACGGGTAGGAGGGGACGCTGGGTGGCGAGCGCAGCTCCTTGACGCCGAGAGCCTCTTCCAGCCGCCGTGACTCGACCCTTCTGGTCTTGGCGTAGGGCCATTCGCTGATGTCGACGCCCATCAGGGACTCTCCCAAGACGTCGAAGACGGAGCCCACCCCGAACGGGGAGACCACTTGGCTGAGTCTGACGGTCCTCATGTTGGACCCGCCCCCTTGTTCACAGCGACTCCCCCACGGCCACCACGCGGACCTGCCGGTCGACCGATCGCATCGAGTGCATCAGCTCCCATCCGTCCCGCTGCTCCCCAAAGTCTTTGAGCAGCGCCGGGCCGTCCTTCGACTCGTACTTCAGCCGCTCGCCAAGTGACTCGGCTTGCCGGCTGCGGTGTTCCCATTCGCCGACGAGTCGATGCACCTCGGCCTCGGCCTGCTCGGCCTCATCGGGATCGGCCTTGCGTGCGACCGCGCAGAGCTTTGCCATGGCTGCCTTCGCGAGTGGGTCATCGGCCCGGAAATCACCGGCTTCGTCATTGCCGCGTAGACCCACGCCGTGCCTGACGAGGAGAACGAGCGCCGCCCGAAGGGACCTGTTGCGCGAGGCGAGTGACCAAGGGGTGACGCTCGTCGGCTCTACGTGGCGATAGAGCGCCTGGTGGTATGCGCGGAACGCCTCGTAGTGAGAACGGTCACGAGGCTTGCTCGCTCGCAGCAACGTCACCACTAGTCCGGGCACGTTTGCCCGTCCGACACGGCTTGTCGCCTGGATGTACTCGGATGTGGTCTTGGGTTGTCCGTTCATCAACATCATCCCGAGCCGGCTGATGTCGATACCGACCGACAGCATGTTGGTCGTCGCGATGAGGTCGACGGCCTCGGGGTGCTGGACCGGTCGTTCGAGCCGCGCCAGGAGCTTGGGGAGCTGATTGGCGTGCACGTTGCTCGTCAGCTCCACGATCCCGCCCCGACGCAGGCTGCGCGACGGGCGGTCCTCGCTGTCCCGGGCGCGAAGCATGCTCTCGACGTCGTCCCGGGCGATGGTGACGGTGCGGCCGAGTTCACGCAGGCTGTTGTGGTAGGCCACGACGGTCCAGTACGCGTCCAGCGCATCACCCTCCAGACCGAGATAGCGGGGCCCCTGCAGCAGTCCGACGCAGGTGAGGACGGTGGCGAAGGCCTGTGTGTGTGCCTGGGGCATGAGACCGACGTAGAGCCTGCCCGGAGCGTCGTGATCCGTCTCTGCAAAGAAGCTGTTGTCGGCGGTGAGGCCGCTCGGCGGGAAGAGCGCCACGTCGGAACCGAAGAGGCCACGCACCTGATCATTCGCCGCCCGGATCGTCGCGGTGGACGCCACGATCTTGGGTCGCGATCCCTGCCATCCGATCAAGCTCTGGACGGCGGATTCATAGAGCGCGACCGTGGTGCCCAACGGTCCGGACAGCAGATGCAACTCGTCTTGAATCACCAGACTGGGCGGGTCGTAGGGCACGCTGTCGAGGCCGAACAGCGACCCCGCGTCCTTCACCCAGGGAAGCCGTGCCAGCTTGTCCACCGTCGCGACGAGCAGTGTCGGGGGATCCTGAAACATCTGCTCGTCGACGACACTCACGGGGAGCAGGTCGTGGAAAGGGCACTCGTCGTGCGGGCAGAACAGTTCGAAGCTGTGCTTGTTCGACCGCACACCGTATGCGCCGGCGTCGTGCTGTCGATTGCGCGGGAAAAGTGGGGTGCCACACCAGGGACAGGACTGGATCTGGAAAGGGCTCTCCGGTTCTTGTGCCTTCCTGAGTTCCGTCGTGGCCTGGTGGGCGTCCTGAAAGCTGTTGGGCGTGGTTTCGCCCCCGACCCAGAGGCCGATGCTGAACGGCGGTGTGTCCCGAAGTTCCGACCTCCTCTCGCGCAGCTGCTCCAAGGCACACATCAGCGTCGCGGCGCGTTGGAACTGCTGGGCGGTCAGCAGCCGCAGGGTGTACCGCGTGAGGACCGCGGTTCCGCCGCCGCGGATGCCGCCGTACAGGCGGCGTCGGATCATCTCGAATGCGGCGAGGCCGAGGTACGCCTCGGTTTTACCCCCACCGGTGGGGAACCAGATCAAGTCGACCGTCTCGCGGTCGTGGTGCGTGTCCAGGGCCGTCGACGCAAGCGACAACAGCTGAAACCCGAGCTGGAACGGGTGCCAGGCAGGTTCTTCGACGGGAAGCTGTCGTGCCGCCAGCGGAGCACCCCGACTGCCCGGCAACCTCCTCGCGTGGCTGCTCTGCAGCATCTGCTCGCGCATGGCGAAGTTTGCGAGCCTGAAGGCGAGCAACGGGCGTCCGTCGTTGTCGTCGCCCAGCAGGTCGATGCCCTCCCTCATTCGGTCGGCCGCGCGCTGCATCCGTCTTAGCAAGCGATCGGCGGCCGGCTGGTGTCGTTCCTCGAGGCTTTTCGCCTCCGTCCCACGTTCGCCGATCCACTCCTCATAGGCGAGGACGAATTCGTCCAGTTCGGCGCAGAGCAGTTCGACCGGCAAGGTCTCGTCGGCCAGACGCGCCAGGCTGAGGATCGGCAGATTCAGCCCTTTGGCCCTGACAGCGGGGACGATGGTAGCCGGGAGCATGTCCGTCGATACGGCGGTGACGGAGCTGTCGGAGCCCGACTCCCAGGTCACCGAGCACCCGTGGCCGACGCCGTACGCGCGGCGCTCGCGATAGAGCAGGCGGAGTTCCTCGTCTTCCTCCTCGGCGCTGAGCTCCTCGCTGGTGGGGTAGGGCAGGATGCTTCCTCCGATGGCCTCACACCGGACGCCGACCTGGAAGAGGCAACGATCGGTGGCAGGCGGGGAGTCCGCCTCGTCCTGTATCGCGAGATTCTCCAACGCGACGGTCACGAGCCACCGGTCGCCGGCAGGTCTCCATACCGCCACGAGTCGGGCACGGTTCTCCAGGACGTCGTGTCTCTGAACCTGCTGTTGACCATCGCTGGCCGAGAAGGTGACCGGCGCCTGCACTAGCTGTCGCCGCCGCCAGCGATCCGTGTCGATCCCGCCCGTAGATCTTTCCGCTTCGTAGACCGCTGCTGTGACCGTGCACTCTAAGGCGACGGCATCGCACAGGAACGAGACTCCTGCTGAGGCGGGGTGCCAGGCGTTGGCGAGCTCGACGGGCTCGTCCAATTCGTCGTCGTGTGGGGCGTCGCCCAGAACGCTGCCGTCGAGCGCTTCTGCCGAACCGCCCCGGGGATAGAGGGTGCCGACGAGGTAGATGCGATCGGGCCAGCCCTGGACGACCTCCTCCTCACCGCCCGCGGGCCCGAGGTACTGCTGTCGTAGGTAGTGCACCAGGTCGTCTCTGGTCGCAACCAGCTCGTGGTCCTGCATCAGTTCGGTCCTCCTGGGGCCGGCCCCTCTGCAATCTGTCGCCAAGCTCGATCCGAAACCGCCAGCCAGAGGCTGATCCGTGGTCGGGTCATTGCCACGTACAGTCGTGCTTTGGACAGGGGATCGTGAGTGTCGTCCACGTCCACCACGCAGACGTGAGCGGCTTCCAGTCCCTTGATTTCCGCGGCGGTGACGAGCCGTGCGGCGCTCACTGCCGGGCCGATGCCTCCGGCGGCTGCAACGAGTCGTCCGTCCCTGTAGGCCTTGGTAGCCGTCGCCGTACTGTCGGATGCCTGGTCGCACATGGTCACGACGGCGACGTCGGCCATGTCGACGTCTTCTCTCCGCAACCGCTTTAGTTGGGCGTCGAGCGCGAGTGCGGCTGCGCTCCTGTCTGGACAGCGCTTGTACTCCACCGGCGGTCCTTCGCCGGCGCGGGCGACCCCGAGGTCCGCGGCTGTGACTGTCTGCGTCTGGTGAACGACGGTCGCGGTGTTCCGGCAGTTGAACGGCAGTTCGACCACCGATGAGAGCGCCGCCAACTCGTCGAAGCACCCACGGTCGAACGTCCCGTCCACGTTCGCCTGATTGTTGGGGTCGCAGAACGCGCGCCATCGTCCTGATGACCAGCCGCCGACAATCAGGGCGTCCAGTTGCAGCAGGGACTCGACGTTCAGGATGTCCTGCGCCTCGTCGACGACGAGTACGTCCACAGGGTCGCTGTCGAGTGCTGCGTCGAACGGGACGAACATGACGTCCGTACCGCGGAGCTGGTCCCTGAGCGCCGTTACAAGCGGTTCGGAGCGACAGGTGAGCATGACGCGATGGCCTTGCCGCGCGGCACGCCGGGCCGTTTCGGCGGCCAACAGGGTCTTGCCCGAACCGGCTCCGCCGATGCAAAGGATCCGTGGGTTGCGCTCGGCGCCCAGCAACAAGTCGTACTGGCGATCGGCCAGCCGGACGTACTCGTTCTCGAGGCCGACGACGCTGGTTCGGAGGGTCGGGACGCGGTCGAAATCGGGCCGGAGCACTCTCAGCAGGTCGCGGTACGCTCCTCCGCGGACGGGTCGACCAACCTTCTTCTTCCAGAATCGGCGCGTTTCCTCGAGGGCTTTCTCAATGCCCGTCACGCTCATCGAACGGACACCGGCGTGCTGCTGGGGTTCCCACTCGAAATCGTCACCGAGTTCCTGGTCGGGCGTCACGACGAGGTACCCGAATGCGACGTCCAGGGCGGGAAGCCGGCCCTGCAGCCGCGATTCGAGTGCGAACATCGCGGAGCGTGCCTGCTCGAACGGGCCCTCGCGTTTCTCGGTCATCTCGCCGTAGCGGTCAGTCACGGTCCACATTCCGCCGTGTCGGCCCAGCCGACCGCCCTTGACCTCGACGACCAGGACCGCGTCGTCCCATACGACCAGGAAGTCTACCTCCGACATCCGCTTGTACTCATGTACAGGTAGATGCACCGAGTAGAGACACGTTGCCGGCTCCGGCAGCTCGGCCTGTGCGAGCAGCTTGCCGACGCGGAGCTCGGCGGTGCTTCCGATACCGGCGAGCCGGTCGAGGTTGGGAATCAACCTCACCTGAGTCGACTCCCCTGCCGCTCCCAAAGATAGTCGAACTTCTGGTATGCCAGGCGTTCGCCGAACTGCCCGAAGGTGTCTTCGACGTTGACGATCAAGCACTCCTTTTTGCCGCCGTTCGCCGGCCCACGCAAGCCTCGACCGACCATCTGCAGATAAGCGTTCGGGCTGAACGTCGGCCGGGCGATGTACAGGGCCCGAACGCTTGGCGCGTCGAAGCCCTGGGTGAGCACGTTGCAGTTGGTCAAGACCCTGATGCTGCCTGCGCGGAAGGCCTCGATGCTGCGACGTCGCTCCTGGATCCGGGTCGCGCCGCTCACGGCTGCCGTGTCGATGCCGCGCACCCGCAGCAGTGCGGCGAGCACCTGTGCCGACAGCACGGATGAGGTGAAGACAAGCACGGGCCAGTCGTCGCGCAACGAGGCGATGTCGTCCAGCAGCCGCAGTGTCCGGGCTTCGTCTCTGCCCAGCCGGTCCAACGCACCCTGTGGCAGCTGGCCGGTCTTGCGCGCATACTCGGTTTCGGTCGCGTCGAGTTCCACGTTCGCACCGTCAAGGACACGGTGCTCGACCCGCGACAGGACGCCTTGAGCTTGCAAGATGCCGTACGGGTCATCTCCCAGGGCGTCCAGCAAGCGGTTGTTGAAGCGCGCCGCGAGTCGTTTGTTCGCTTCTTCGCCTGTGCCCTTGAACGGGGTGGCCGTCAGGCCGAGGAGCGGACGAGTGGTCTTGCGCGAGTCGAGGCCGAGCCATCTCAAGGTGGCCGTGTAATCCTTGCCGGTCGCCTCATGGGCCTCGTCGATGACGACCACGGACGGATCGCTCAGCCATTCGTAGTCGTCCTTGTCCCGGCAGACGTCGAGCTTGGCGTTCGTCGCGATCACCACCATAACCTCGTCGTCGCTGGATGCGACCTCGTTCCGGCTCCAGAGCCGGCACAGCCGGAGCGGCCTGCGATCTCCGAATTGCCTCCAGACCGCGCTCCACGTCTGGACCGCCTGTTCACAGAGCTCCTCCCGCTGCGCGATCCACAACAGCGGTCCGGTCAGGCCGTCCTCGACGAAGGCGTGCACCAAGGCTTGAACGGTGACGCGGGTCTTCCCAGCGCCCGTCGGCAGGAACAGCAGCGCACGGTTCGGATGCTTGATGAGCTCCCGAATGTCTTGAGCCAGTTTCTCCTGGTAGGGGTGCAAGCGATTCAAGTCGGGGGCCCGGGAACGGTGAGGTCGGCTTCCAACTGCTGCCCTCGCTCCCCTGCGTACTCGGCGGGAAAGCCGAGTTGCCGGACGAAGCTGACCGCCGGTGGAGAACCTGCCCATTGGGTCGGTACAGGGAACCCGGCTTCCTCCAGTTCGTGGCGGAGCTCGCGCAGCACGTCATACCCATGTACATGGAGCAAGAGCTCCGCCAGTTGGTGGTCGCCTCCGTCCTCTCCGATGCGTCGAACGGCCTGGAGCAGGCCGGCGGGCAACTTCGACTCGATGGTGCGCGTGTCGACAAGCCTCAGGAGTTTCTTGGCAGGATCACGCTCGACGCGGCATGTCGCGATGCGTGACTTGATCTGCTCATCCTGCGCGTCGCTGAGAATGCGTGTGATGCTGGGGTTGGAGAGCTGGAGTTGGAACTCCTCGGCGAGTCGAACCAAGAGGTCCTCGTCCTCGAGGCTCGCCAGGTAGTAGACAGTATTCCCGTCTTGCGCGAGGTCGACGGGTTCCCGGTCGATGCCGCCTGTGGCCGTCACCTCCCTCGCCAAGCCTTGACACTCCACGAGCTCGAGCCCGTCTAGGCGCCCGCTAGCAAGGGGGCGGAGCCCTCGGAACCGGTCGAGGAGGATCACCGGCCCTCCCGGCGTCTCCGGAACGATCTCGACCCTGAGTTGCGCGGAAGCTTCCCGGCAACCCCAATTGTCGATGAGCAGTTGTGCAGCCTCGGGGTTGTCCACGGCGACGTACGGCAAGCGCCGTCCCGACAAGGCTCGAAGTTCCTCCTCCGCATGCACAAGGAGAACTTCTTCTGGCGCCGCCAGCACTCCTGACGTTCCGGACAATGCTGGTATCTGCGCGGGGGTCTCCTCGAGAAGGGAGCGTGCGGCAGCGGTCAGCAGTTGTCCGAGCCGCCACGCGTCGGCTTGGACAGGTACACGGGTCATGAACTCGCGCCAGACGCTGGTCGGCACAGCATCGAGCGTCTTCGGCAGGGCAAGCTTCTCGGCCGCTGCGCACTGTGCGACCGGGAGCAGGGGGGAGTACTCGATGAGTGCTCTACCAAGGGCCTCCTTCGCTGGGCGCGACCCCCAATCCGTGGCCAACAGACCGTACGTGCTCGCGGCCCAGAGGTGAGGCGCCCGTACCTCTCGGACGAACGGGAAAAGGCGACGGTTGGAATGTCCCAGCCGAACCCGCTCCGGTGCCTCCGCCTCGAGAAGCGCATGCGTCCATGCCTGCCTCGACGCAGGGTCCTGGGTATCCGCAAAGCGTCGAAGCAGATGCAGCGGTCCAACGGCCTCAGCAGCGTCGAAGTGAAGCAGCTCGAGGTCGGGACGGCCGCGAGGCGGCATATCGCGCAGATACAGGTCTCGCACGATACGCAGGTACTCCAAGTATGTGGGGTCGTGCAGCGTGGCGTGGGCAACAGCCGGTCGAGCGACCACGCCTACCGCACGAAGAAGTGCCGTATGCAATTTGTGAAACTCGGTGTCCACCGTAAGCGAGGCGCTGCGGGGCTCGACGACCTCAGGGATGACGACGTTCCCTACGGTGTGCCAGGACTTGTCCATGCAACGAACACAGAGGCGACGGCCGAGGGTGACGTGGTTCTCGAGCAAGCTCTGTGCTTCCCCCACGGAAACGTCGTCGACGAGCTTCCAGAATGCGGTCCATGCGTGGTCACCCCAGCCCCGGTCCACCTTCTGCAGGAGCTTCCTGAGCTGCAGTGCTGGCTCCACATTCCGGAACCCGAGGCTCCGCAAGGCGTCCTCTGTATCGTGGCCGTCCAAGAACGACGCGCGGACCAAGCTGAGGCCAGCGGTGGAACTCAGGACATCGCCTCGCAGGAAGACGTCGTCTGTGCGGTCGAGTCGCTGCAGATCGCCTGAGCTGTCCGGCAGGACGCGGGCGGCCAGCATGTCCTGCCGGGTCAGGTCGTCCCGAACGGTCGCCACGATCTGCAGTGCTGACCAGCACTGCTCGTCGGTGCCGTTCGGCACCACCATTTCGAGCCATCCGGCGGCGCCAACCTCAGACTCTGAGGCTCTGTTGTCCTCGACCCGTACGAGCGAGCGCAGGCGTGCTCGGCGTGTCGGTGTTTGGTAGCACGACCAATGCGGCACATGCGTCGGTCGGCCGGGAGCCGCGTGCCATGCGCGATGCGTGGCCGGCTCGAGACGCAGATCGAAGTGAGGCACACGCAGGCTTGTCGGGGGTTGTAGCTGCCCTTCGGCGTCCGGAACGCACCGCGTCTGTGCGGCTATGCGCGGGACTCGATCGGTCAGGTACCGATCGGCGTGATTGTGGGCCTCCCGCCCCCGCGCAGGGAGGTAGTCGAAGTGTCTGGCAGGGTCATCGCGCGTCGCAAGCGTGGTCACTCCGGCAACGATCAACTCTGCGGCGACCTCGCAAAGCTCCTTGTTGAAGACTCCGGTGAGCAGGTTCGTGCGGTCGTCGTTGACCCTCCATGGCGCGTTCAGGATGCCGCGTGCAGACGTCTCATCCGCCAGCGGGAAGTAGGCCCAGAAGCGGCCGAGTTGCTGCGAGTCGGCCAACGGAACGGCGTACGAAACTCGAATCTCCTCGCGTCGAATCGCCTCGCTGACCTCGGCCAATGCCTCGTCCGAGGGACGGTAGGTACGGTGCCACACCCGCCAGTCGGCTTGCTGATCGGCCTCACCCTCGAGACGCAGATCGCCGGACGGCTGCTCCACGCATCTGTGCTCGATCTCGAACCGTGAGTCGGTGTCTCCGTCGATCGTCAGGCGTAGGGCGGACACGTTCGGCACGAACAGTAGAAACTCGCGCGGGAAGTCGCGCAGCTCCTGCTCGAGACGCGGGCGGTCGTTCGACAGCGGAAGGCGGACCACCGTCTGCGCCCAGGAGGCAAGCTCCCGCAGGATCTCGTCCGTCTTCATCTCGTAGTCGATGTCGACGAGCGATGGAAGGCGCAGGACGGGGAACCGCCGGGCGTCCGGCGCGACGGCAAGGAGGTCAAGCCGTGACCTTTCGGCGTCGAAGTGGAAGCAGACCGACCTACTGAAGACGGCGGGGTGGTGGCTTACCCCGAGGACGGACTTGAAACCTAGACCGAACCGGCCGATCTCTTCGCCGCGCTTCGGACTCAGGAAGGCGTGGCTAACGGCCTCGAGACCGGCCTGCGTGAAAGGCTCGCCTTCGTTGGCGCAGTACAGCGTGTCGTCCGTCAAACGCAGTTCGACGCGTCCCCGTACGCCGCTGCGATGCAGCGCATCTGCGGCGTTCTGGACCAGTTCCAGCAGCTGCCGCTCCGCATACCCGCCGGTTCGATAGCTGTCTTCCTGGTTGGCGTGCTCTGCGACCAGCAGGGGGTTGGCCCGGTATGCCTCAAGAACCCGCCGCCGATGGTCCTCGATCCAATGCACAAGAGCGGGATCGGACTGTCCCCATCTCCGGTCCTCACTCATTGCCACTCTCCCGGGCCGAGAGGACCGCTGCAAGAGAAGTGTCTGAAGGTTTCATCGTAGTCCTGCGCCACAATCGCCCAGCATTTCCAGCAGTCCTATTTTGCATCGACTAGTAGCTCATGAGGCTATCGATGGTGACGATGCTCAAGAAGCAACCCAAAGACGGTGATTCCGTCACATGGCTCATTGTCCACTGCGAACGACCGAGGCCATATCGTCCGGACGTGCCTAGATGTCGAGCTGGTTCCCAACGAATACGAGGGCCTCGGCCTCTACCTCCGGTCGATCACCGGTATTGACCGCGAGGCAGCCAGCGCCGCCCTCGACCGGTTCCAGCGGGGCGCAAACCTGAACGCCAGCCAGCTACACTTCCTCAACCTGCTCACCGACTTCCTCGCCCGGAACGGCCTCGTCAACGCCAGCCAGCTCTACGAAGCCCCCTTCAGCGCGTGGTCAGCGGCGGGCCGGAAGACCTGTTCCCCGAGGAGGATGTGGACGCGATCGTCGCGATGCTTCGTGACGTGCGGTCGACAGCCGTACCTGTCGCGGATGCAGTCTGAGCACAGTAGGTCGCCGGCGAAGTGAGTGCTGCCGTGCAGCCATCCGCATCGGATGAGAGCACACCATCGGGCTCGCGTAGTCGGCGCGGTTGCGGACGGCTTGAGGAGCTAGGCGTGTGTGCGGGCGAACACGGCTGCCTCGGCGATCAGCGAGGGCAGTTCCGGTGGTGTGGCGAGCGCGGCGATGTCGGCGACGGCGACCCAGGTGCAGCCGCCGACCTCCTCGGCTTGATGGGTGACCTCGGTCGTCAGCGCCCGGCAGACGTAGACCATGTCGATGTGCTCGTGTGCGCCGACCTTCCGATCAGTCACGGGCATCGTGATGATCGTGAACGGTGACGCGACGGACCCCACTGCCGGGTGCCGGAACGGTTCCTCCGTGATGATTTCTACGTCGATGCCGGCTTCCTCGCGGACCTCTCGGACTGCGGCTTGGGCTGGGTCTTCGTTGGGGTCGACGTGCCCGCCGGGGTACAGCCAGAGGCCGATCTTATTGTGGTGTACCAGGAGTACCCGGTCGGCGTAGTCGAAGACGACGGCGGAGGCCGTGAAGTGCCGGATCTCGGTCACGGTGACTCGCTTTCGCGCTGGGCGATGGCGGCGACGCATTCGGCGATCCACCTTAGTGCGGCAGCGTGCAGTCCTGGGTGTACCGGGAGCTGGATCGTGGTCGTGGCGAGGTGTTCGGCGTTGGGGCACGGCCTGGCGTACGGGGCGAATAAGGGCTGCTGGTAGAGCGGCCGGTAGCCGTAGCGGATCGAGTCTGGCGGGAGGCCGGCGTCGGCGAACCGGTGTGCGACCTGCGTGCCGGGCCCGTCGGTGGTCAGCACCAGGTTGTAGTAGTTCGGCTGGTCTCCGTTCGGGTAGGTCAGCTCGGTAAGCCGTCCGCCTTCGGGTAGCTGGTCCAGGATCTGGTGGGCGTTGGCGTGGCGGGTGGCGAGCTGTTCGGGTAGGCGGGCGAGGCGGAGTAGACCGATCGCGGCGAGCGGGCCGGCGAGCTTGTAGTTCACGCCGTGGGTATTGCCGCGCAGGTGCCCGAGCCGGGTGTAGTGCTCGATCCGTTCGTATAGATCGGCCCGATCGGTGAGCACGAATCCGCCCTCGCCTGTGGACAGCAGCTTCCGGTCGTGGGTGGAAAAGCAGCCGATCGTGCCAGTGGTGCCGGCGTACCGGCCGCCGGTGATAGTGCCGTGGGCCTGGGCGGCGTCCTCGACCACCGGCACGCCCGCGTCGGTGAGCAGTGCTCGGGCGTCGGTGTCGTCGGTCGGGTAGCCCCATAGCGGAACCGTGATGGCCGCTTTGGTGCGTGCGGTGAGTATCCCGCTTACATCGTCGGGGTCGAGTGCCAGTGACCCAGGGAGCACGTCCACGATGACCGGGGTGGCTCCGCAGGTCAGGATCGGCATCGCGGTGGGGATCGGCGCCACGGCCGGCACGATCACCTCCGTTCCCGGACCTATTCCGAGCGCGACCAGCGCGGTAGGCAGGGCGGAGCTGCCCGAGTTGACCGCGACGGCGTAGCCGACATCGAAGAAGTCACGCAGCGCGTTCTCGTAGGCTTCGACCTCTGGCGCGCCGCCGGAGAGCGTTCCGCCGTCGAATAGCTCGGCGAGCGCGGCCAGTTCGGCTGACTCGACCGGCGTGTACCGGTCATTGACCGGGTGCGTGGCGTCGAAGGCGGCCGGCTCGTGCAGGTCAGTTGTCATAGGTCAGCACCACCTTGATCGTGTCCTGTGGGTTGTCGCGGATGAGTGCGTAGGCGTCACCTGCCGAGCTGAACGGCACCCGGTGCGTGATCAGGCCATCCACGTGGAGCGCGCCGGAGCTGACCAGGTCGCGGGCGGTCCGGTTGAGCCGGTCCAGGTCCCACAGGGGGTGCTGGCGGTGGGCGCAGCCGTTGACCGTCATGGACGAGATCAGGGTGATCCGGTTGCGGTGGTACTCCTCGCCGAGCCGGAGCCCGGGCTGCTCGCCGTGGTATGACGCCACGGTGGCCACGCGCCCGCCGGGGGCGAGGGAGCGGATCGCCTCGTGCAGGCCGCGGTAGGAGCCGGACGCCTCGATCGCCGCGTCCGCGCCGGCAGGCCCAGCGATACGCCGAACCTCGGCCGCGACATCGGTAGTTCTCGCGTCGACCGCGTACGCGCCCAGGGACAGGGCGGTCTGCAAGCGCAGCGGATGCTGGTCAACCCCGATGACCTTTGCCGCCCCTGCTCGCTGTACGAACTGGACGGTCAACAGGCCGACCGTGCCGAGGCCGGTGGCGACGACTGTGTCGCCGAGTTGGATCGCCGCGTCGTGCACGCCGCCGAGGGCCACCCGGGCCAGTGGCCAGAACACCGCCCATTCGACCGGCACATCTGCCGGCACCAGCCCGGCACGGGCAACGTTGCTGGCGACGATGTGCCCGTCCGCGTGTGGCCGGTCCAGATACACCGCGTCCCCGACCTTCACGTCGGTAACGTTCGAGCCGATCTCGGCCACCTTGGCGACCGTCTCGTATCCGGGCGCGACCGGATAGTCCCGCCCCGCGCCGTCCAGGTACACCCGCCGATCGGCATCCCAGGTACGGTGCTGCGCTGCTGCCTCGCCCCGCAGCCAGGCCATCTCGGTGCCGTGGCTGACACCGGACAGCACCGTGCGCGCGTACACCTCATCCGCGCCCAGCGCTGGCAGCCGTTCTTCGATGACCTCCACCCGGCCAGGCCCGGCGAATAGCAGCCGCCGGCAGGCGGCGCCGCGGTCCAGGGACGGTGCCTGAGTCACTGGTTCTGCGCTGACCACAGCCGTTCTCCTCTGCTGTCCAATGCCTCAAATACGTGATCTGCCAGTTGCGCGACCACGGCGTCGTCGAAGACGTCGAGACCCGCAGCGTCCACGGCCAGGACCGGCGTGCCGCAGCCGGGCAACACCGCGTCGAACGCTGCCGAAAGCGCCGCGAAGTACTCCTCGGTCAGGTCGCGTTCCATCTGCCGTCCCCGCCCCGCAACGCGGGATGCCAACGTCACGGGGTCGGCGCGCAGATGGATCAGCAAGTCGGGTGTGGGGAGGTCGCTGGCCCACAACGCGCACGTGCGCGCCACCCGTTCTTGATCGGCCGGCTCAAGCGTGGCCGCGGCAAACGCGGTGGTCTTCACCATCGACCAGTCGGCAAGTATCGAGCCTCCGGCCGCGAGGTGTGAGCGGATCTCGCGGAGCTGGACCACCCGCAACGCGACGAAAGTCAACTCGGTCAGCAGACCATGCCTGCTCGCCTCCTCTGAAGTCGCAGCGGCGTACAAGCGTGGCAGGAACGGGTTGGCCTCAAACGGATCGAAGAACGGCTTTGCGGAGACCAGCTCGGAGAGTCGGCTGACCAACGTGGTCTTGCCGACACCGGTCGGTCCTTCCACCGCGACGAAGAACGGTGATCTGCCCGCCCCCACCGGGTTGGCCGCACCGTTTCTGGGGTGGGGTACCAACCTCAAGCCCTCGCTAACCATCGAATCCACATAGGACATATGGCCGCTCCTATCTTGCCTTGTGTAGCTCCCGTCCCGAGTTAGGGCGCGGCGGGGTCGTAGCGCACGCCGATGGGTAGGTGGTCGGATGCCCGGCGCGCTGCTGGGGTGTTGATGGCGTAGTAGTCGTGGATGGCGTCGAGCATGCGTGGGGTGGCCAGGATGGCTCGATGGGCTAGCCGTTGTGGAGTTGGTCGGGCCAGTGTTCGGTGCTGACCGGTCGTGGCTGGTCGAGCACGGTCGATGGGTCGTGCAGGCCGCCTTGGGTGAGGATGTCGGCGGTATCGCGGTTGGCTAGGACCAGCTCTGTTGGTTCGTCGTGGTCCCAGTGGGGTTCGGGCCGGACCAGTTCGCTGCCGCACCGGTCGGTGTAGTGGTGGGGGTTGTTCCAGTCGGCTCCGACCAGCCCCATCGACCCGGTCACCGCCTTGACCAGCCGTGCGGCTTCGTCGGGGCGTTCCAGCCCGCCATCGCGGGGCGGGGCGTGGTAGCTGCGTGCCGGATCCGGTGGCCGTCGCCGACGTTCAGTTCGACGCTGATCAGCGCGTGCCACCAGTCCGGCCCTTCATGGACGTGCAGGCTCGCTGGTGTGGCCAACAGCGGGGCCGCCACATCAGCCCGACAGCGAGGTCGCCATGGCTGCCTCGGACCGCCGCGATGTGGCCCGTGCGGTCTTTGCCGAGGGTGCAGACCATGCCGGTCGCGGCGGCCAGCCGCTTCAACGTCAACTTCGGCGTCCGACCGGACAGTCCCTGGACGACGACGGGGGCGGCGTCCCGGATCACCTGCTCCACCAGCCGGTACCGCGGCTGCTCCTCTGAGCTGTCGTCGAGCTGGTAGTGGCGCACGTTTGTAGGTGATGAAGGTGATCGCGAGCCTGTCTCTCATCAAGGCAGCAGTCACCTGCTGCTCAGCTCCTCGGTCTTGACGTGCCGGGCGGGACCGCGGTGTGGGGCGATGATGCGGCCGTTGGGCAGGATCTCGCCGGTGTCCTCGAACACGACCAAGCCGTTGCACAGCAGACTCCAGCCCTGCTCGGGAAACGAGGCGATGATCCGGGCCGCTTCCCGGTCGGTCGCATCAACCGATGGGCAGGCGGGCTGGTGTAAACACATTGGACGGTCCCCCAAGTGCCGGTTGGTGGAATGGGCTGCGTTCTGCCCGGTGGTCGCTTTCGTGGCGCATCCGGGACGTGCGTCAGACAGCTCGAATCGTCAGGTTGAAGGGATGTTGGGCCGGCCAGGCGCGCCGCGAGCCAGGTTGAGCGGGGGCAGGGATCCCACATCCTGCGGCGCGCCTGCCGGATCACCCGGCGGCACGGAGACCCAGGTCGCGTGCGACCGAGGAGATCCTTGTACGCGTTGGCGGAGGTAGCCGGAGCCGCCTACGCCGAGGTGCCTTCGGTAGCAGTCAGTCGGTGGGCCTGGCGTCGGTCGGTGCGGAGCTATGGCTCAGGCCGGCGAAGAACACCTGGTAGACGTGTACGAGGTTGTCAGCGAGTTCCTCGCACTGAGCCTGGTCGATCTGGATCTGGTTACGGTCGGCGTAGGCGGCGATCCGCTGCGCCGCGACAGCGACGACCGTCTTCGCGGCGTCGGAGTTGATCGGGAGCATCACGCTGCAGCCCCCTGCCCCTCTGGGTTGGTCGACCGGCGGCCGCCGGCGAGGTCGTCGGCGGTCTCCTGCATAAGTTCGATGGAGCGGGTCGGTTCCAGGGTGGTCTGCTTGAGCTTGTCGAAGGTGTCGAGGTAGCGGTCGGCGTCGTCGGCCTCGATCACCAGCCGGCCGGTGAAGTGCTCCACGATCGCGACCGGTGGATAGGGGCGCAGCATTTTGCAGACGGTGAAGGGGCCGTCCAGGCCGGGATGCCAGCCCCAATTTGCAGGCAGGACCCGTATGTCGACGTGCGGCCGTTCCACCGTCTGGGTCAGGAACTCCAACTGCTGCTGCAACACCAACCGACCGCCGACCGTCCGGTGCAGGACCTGCTCTTCCAGCAGGACGCTCAACCGGGTACGCGGCTGGTCCTCCAGCTGCTGCTGCCGGCCTACCAGTCGGGCGACGATCTGGTCGACGCGGCGCCCGTCCGGCACCGTTTGCCGGACGATCGTCTCGGCGTAGTCCCTCGTCTGCACCACATCCGGCACCAACAGCGGGGCGTAGATACACAGCTCTTCGGCCTTGGCCTGCAGCCACCACGGATCGATCGGCAAGAACCCCCTGCCCTCGTCCGGCAGCAGGCTGTCGTAGCGGCCGCCGGTGGGCTCCCACTGGTTGATCTGCCACGCCGACTGCGCCAACTCGATCAGCTGCGACCGCTGCACCTCGTCGTAGACGCCGTACACGTCCAGCAGGGCGATGACGTGGTCTCGGCGGAACGGCCACTCCGCCCGCTCATAGCGGGCGAGGGTGGAGAATTCGACGCCGAGATGGGCGGCGATGTATTTCAGTGTCAGTCCACGGTTTTCCCGCAAGCCCCGCATCCGCTCACCCAGATACTGGGCGCGGATGGTCTGCACGAACTGTTCCCGTTTCGTCGGCACGACCGTGCTCCTCCTTCATCTCAACTGGTCGAATCGATAGCAACGTCATAGGCGCGGCGGCCGATCACCGCCGCCGACTCAGCCGGCCCCAACGCGGCACCCCAAAGCTGGTCGAACAAGGCTGCGTACTGCTCGGCTACTGGGCCTTCGTGGATGGCCACGCTGCGCTGCTGTCCGGTGCAGGCCACCTGCCGCGGATAGGGCTCGGGCAGCCCGAACACGGTGAACCAGCCGTCTGCCCATGGCACATAGGCGGCCTCTGCCGGCAGCACCCGCATCTGGACGCGGTCACCACCGTCCAGCTTGGCCAGGTGTTCGAGCTGGCCCGGCAATGTGCCAGCCGGGCCGCCGACCGGTCGCCGGAACACTGACTCGGCCAGCACGGTTCGGACCCTCGTCACCCCACCGTCCAAGGCCTGCTGCCGCTCCCGGTGGGTGCGCACCCACCAACCCAACTGCGTGTCCGAGACCGGCTCGCACTCGCGGCGGACGACCGCCTCCGCATACTCCGCAGTCCGCAGCAGAGGCGGCACCAACACCGGGCCGTAGCAGCTGATCTGCTGCGCGATCGACTCCAGCCACAGGAAGTCCAACATGGACACGTCAAGGTCAGGGCCAGCGAAGTCGTCCTGCCACTGTGGCAACCGAAACACGAACCGCGCCAACCCCAACAGATGATCCCGCTCGACCCGGTCGAGAACCCCGTACAGGTCCAGGAGCGCGGCCACCTTGTCGAACTGGAACACCCGCCGCCCATGCTCAAGATGCGCAAGCTCCGCGTAATCAACGCCCAGATACGAGGCGGCGTACTTCAGCGTCAGACCACGATCCTCACGAAGCTCACGCAACCGACCACCCAGCCACCGCGACCGCAGCGACGACACATCACGATCACGACGCGACGGCATGCCGACCTCCACACCAGACCGCCACTGCATGCCAGCCCGACTTGGCGTTTCCACAACAGAGCCGACTGCGGCGCCGCGGATCGGGGCGCGCATCGTCTGTCGTCATCGCGGCGGCGGTGATAACGTCCCGCGCCAGCATGGCCACCTCCATTCAGGAGATCATCGGTTGGACATCCGTGGCAACCGCTGGGCAACAGCGTGCCGGCGAACAAAGCGCCCCCTCCATGCCAGACATCCGCCGATCCAGTGCCATTGATGCGACACACCGCGACCACCGGCGCTTCAAATGGCTGAGCCCCAGGACCGTCGCCCGGCCTGCGGCGTGCATCATCGGCCCAGCCATCTGGGCCCGACAGCCAACTTCGACTGGCTACGGTGCCGGTCACCGAATCGCCTTCCATAACGGCGGCTCGATATGCGCCCCAAGGCACGAACATGGCCCCGGCGTTTACGATCCCGCTGCGACGGCAGCACCGAAGAGGGGTCAGCTGCCTTTGGCATGACATCTGCCTGCCATTTGTTCGCGTCACGCCGTTGCCGTGTCGCGTTCGTTCGCTGGCTGGCCTAATGTCGAAACGTGGCTGTGCTGCCCCACCGAACTCTTTTGGAGAAGCTCGTCCGGGAAAACCGCTGGACGATCGACGAAACGTGTCACGCCTTCGAGAAGAAGGCTTACGACCTTGGCGAGCAGGCGAGCCTGTCACCCCGTCAGCTGGCCCGCTGGATGGGCGGCCAGGTCGACCGCCCCCGGCCAGTGATGCAGCGGGTCGCAGAAGAGTTCTGGGGACACGACTTCGCCGTGCTACTGGGTCCACCTGACACCGCGGATCTCGCAGCTGGCCGGCCCTCAAATACCCCGGGCGAACCGACGCTATCGAACCCCTAGGCCATGACGCCCCGACCGCCGCTGTGGCGCTCGGGCAAGCTGCGGGCAGCGATCCCGACCGCGGCTATGGCACGACGTGGGAGGCGGCAGAGCGGCCCGGCCACGTTGTCGGATGGCAGCGGACGCCGGAGCCCATCCGCCGCACAGTCGGCGTTTGGGGGCTCGACGCCAACGCTTTGGTCACCGGCCGGTCGGTGTCGGCTAGTCTCGATGGACTAGCGGAGGGTGACGGGCTGGAGAGCAGCGTGCAGCGGCGGATCTTGCTTCAGCAGGTGCTGGCCACGCTCGCCGTTGGTCCTGGGCATGCTGTCGACGCGGTCCGCGAGGGCCTTGCCGCTTCGCTGCCGGAGCGTCCCGCCGGCGAGTTGGACGTCGCCGAGTGGGCTTCGGTTGCGCAGGACTACGAGCACGCCTACTACAACCAAAGCCCGCGCGCCTTGGTCCTCGACCTGGCTGCCGACCTTGCCGATCTACAACGCGACCTCGGCGCAGCCGCCGAACCGGTCCGACCGGAGTTGTCGCGTATCGCGGCCCTGCTGACTACCTTGATGGCCATGTCGCTGGTCAATCTGGGCCAGTTCCGATCGGCCCGTCGCTGGTGGCGCACAGCGCGACACGCCGCGGACTCCTCCACCGACACTGCGATCCGGGTCTTGGTGCGAAGCCATGACGCAACGCACGCCATCTATGAGCAACGCCCCCTCAGACTTGCCCTGCATCGAGCCGACGAAGCGATCGCCATCAGCGGCAGATCCGTCCACCCCGGCACTGCCGAAGCCCTGGGCGCACGGGCCCAAATGCTGGCACTGCTGGGCCGGGCCGGCGAGGCACGGGACGCCATCGAACATCTCAACCAGGCGTTCAATCGTCTACCAACGGCCGTGACCAGCACGGCCACCATCCTGTCCGGCTGGCCGCAACGCCGGCTCTGGCACACCACCAGCTACGTCCATACTCACCTCGGCGACGTCAACGAGGCCGCGACAGCCCAGGAACAGGCGCTAGCTCTCATCCCAGGCACGGCACCGCGGTCACGGGCACAGATCCAGCTCCACGCCGCCCGTCGCCTCATTCAGGCCGGCCACATCACCGACGGCACGCGGCACGCCCAGGCCATCCTCACCGCGCTCCCGACACCTCAACGCACCGCCCTGGTCACGGGGGTGGCTCGTCAGGTGCTCGACGCTGTACCTGGCAAGGAGCGATCACGACCAGCCGTCAAAGAACTCGACGAACTGCTGAGGCCGGTGGGCCAACCGAGGATCCACCCATGACCAGCCGCGAAGGCAGCCAGCTGCGACGGCACGACCCGGCCGAGGTCGACCGCCTCCTAGACCCGATCGTCGAACTCTACAGCGAGGTATACGCCGAGCCGCCGTACAACGGCGGGCCACTGTTCAGCCGCGAACGCTTCCTCGATCGCACCAACCGTCAGAAGGACAACGACGGGTTCACCTTGGTGACCGCCCATACCGGCAGCGAACTGGACGGCTTCGCTTTCGGATTCCCTTTCCCAGCCGGCGGCTGGTGGCGGGGCGCCACAACACCACAGCCGCCAACGGAGATCCTCCACGTTCCCAAGTTCGCCGTCATCGAACTCGTAGTACGCAAGACGCGACGCGGCCACGGCCTGGGCCATTTCCTCATGAACGCGCTGCTTGACGGTCGCCCGGAACCCTACGCCATGCTGCTGGCCGAACCAGACGCACCTGCCCGCACCATGTACCAACGTTGGGGCTGGCAACAAGTCGCCGCCGTACAACCCGCCGACGACGCCCCATGGCTAGCCGCGCTAGTCATACCCCTGCCGCATTGAGCCCCGCCAAGGTTGTGGGCTGGGTCAGTTGGGCGCGCAACACACTCTTGGGGCTTCGTCTAGGACGGCGATGCGAATGACCATGGACGAGCTGACTCAGCTCCTGCGACAGATCGAGCGGTCCGCGTTCCGGCTGGAGACACGCAGTGAGTACAACGCGCCCGGCGAGGCCGCACTGTTTCGCGCCTTCTTCGAAGGGAAGGCACTGCCTCCGCGAAACCCGGAAACCGATCCCTGGCTACGGATGACAGCCGACAGCGTCAACGCGGGACGAATCTGGCGCCGTGTACACGTCGTGCAGCGGCCCCTGTCGCGCTACTTACAGTTCGAGCTGATCGGATACCTGGGCAACCAGCTCGCCGGCGAGGACATCCGGATCGCCAGCCGCGACGACCAGCCCGGACCGCTCGACGAGCTCAACCTCGACTTCTGGATGCTCGACGACGGCACCGTCTTCGTCATGCACTACGACCAGGACAACCGACTCGTCGACATCGAACCCGCAACAACAAACGCCGACGCCTTCCGCAAGCAGCGAGACCTGGCCCTGGCCCACTCCATTCCGCTCGCCGACTACCTGCCAACCGCCCGCGACGAGCTGCTTAGATCCTCCTGGTGACTGCCCCCGACCGCGCGAGCTAGCAACCCGACTGCGCGCAAGGCCGCCGGCCTGTCCGCCACGCAGCTTGCAGCCCAGCTCGGTTGGTCACAGTCCAAAGTCTCCAAGATCGAGAATGGGCGTACCAAGCCAGGTCGCCGACGTCAACGCCTGGCTCGCCGCGGTCGACGCTCCCACTGGCCAGCGTCCCGAGCTGCTCGACATGTTCGTCGTCGCCGAGGCCGCCCTGCGCTTCCGTCCCGGCGATCCGAGCATGCTCGTCGTCCAGTACGACAAGATCCTCTCGACCTGCACACTCCCGCAATCGACCTTGCAATCCTCCCAATCGGGACGTCGTCCTCGACGCTCTACGCCACCCGTTCGTCATCTACAAACTCCCCGACGACACGGCCGCCGTCACGATCGAGACGTACACGCGCGAGCTGACACTGACAGACCAAGAGGAGGTCAGCTCATACGAACACGTGTACCGCACTCCAAGCCGATGCGCTCCAGGGTGGAGAAGCCCAGCGCTTCCTCGCGTCACTGCGCGATGAAGCCGCAGCTAACCTGCCCGCCCGTCCGTCATGATCAATTAAGTCGGAACAATGGTGAGGCAGAAACTGCTCAGACGGTTGTAGCCGCCCTCACCCGGAGCCGTGGGGCTCGCTGCGGCGGTACATGCTGGCTTTGCACCTTCTGATCAGCAGTTCCTCGCCGTGGCATCCGGTGACCGCCCAGCGTAGATCGTGGTGTCCACGAACCTGCCTGCTGTGGCCATGCCGTGCGCCGTGCGAGTGGTCGAGCCAGGCCAGGTGCGGTTCGATCCGGCGTGGGGTCGGTCATCCTTGGGCGCATGGTTGATGCGGTCGAGCGTACTGCGGTCTGCTACCCGTTCGCGGAGCGCCTGGACCTGGTCGAGGAGCTGCACGGGCATCCGGTGGCCGATCCGTATCGGTGGCTGGAGGACATGGATCATCCGCGAACGGCCACTTGGTCGGCCGCGCAGGACGAGTTTGTTCGAGGCTCACCGGGCGGCCTGGCCGGCGCGGGAGAATCTGCGTGGCAGGCTGGCGGAGCTGCTGTCGGTGGGCATGGTGTCCGCGGCGGTGTGGCGGGGCGGTCGCGGGTTCTTCCTACGCCGCCGCGGGGACCAGGAGCACGCGGTGCTGCTCGCCGTAGAGCCGGACGGCGCCGAGCGGGTGCTGGTGGATCCGATGGAGGTGGACCCGTCCGGCATGACCACGCTCGACTACTGGTGCCCGTCGCCGGACGGCACCCGGCTGGCGTACACGTGCTCGACCGGCGGCAACGAGGACTCCGAGCTGTGGGTGGTCGACGTCGCGTCCAATGCGCTGATCGAGGGGCCGATCGACCGGGTCCGCTTCTCCACGGTGGCGTGGCTGCCCGACGGAGAGTCCTTCTATTACACCCGCTACCTCGGCCCGGGCTCGGTGGACGGCGACGACCCGCGGCTGCACCGGCGGGTGTACCTGCACCAGGTAGGCAGCGACCCGGCTGAGGATGTGCTGATCGCGGGGGAGGTGCGCTGCGTGGTCGGTACTTCTACGCAGACGTGTCGGCCGACGGGCGGTGGCTGGTGGTGACCGCGTCACAGGGCACCGACCCGCGTAACGACGTCTGGATCGCCGACCTGGCCGCCTCGCCGGCCGACGCGCCGGACCTGCGGGTGCTGCAGGAGGGCGTAGACGCCGCCACCGCCCCGGTGTTCCGGAACGGACGGCTGTACGTGTGGACAAACCGGGATGCGCCACGTGGCCGGCTGTGCGTCGTCCCAACCGACGACTTCTCGTACTCGTCCTGGCAGGATCTGATCCCCGAGGACCCGGAGATCGTCCTGAGTGGCTTCGCGTTCCTGGACGGCGTCGAACTGGACCCGCCGACGCTACTGGTCGCGCACACCCGGCACGCGGTTAGCGAGCTGGCTCTGCACGATCTGGGCAGCGGTGAACGTCGCGGCCCGGTGGCGCTGCCCGGTATGGGCAGCGTGGTCGAACTGCGGGATCGTCGCGACGGCGGCTGCGAGGTGTGGTTCACCTACACCGACTTCACCTCACCGGCCACGGTGTACCGCTTCGACGGCCGCGATGGCGGCGTCACAGCGTGGGCCCGGCCGCCGGGCGCGGTCACCATGCCGGCGCTTGCCACGCGCCAGGTCGAGTACGTGTCGAAGGACGGCACGACAGTCCGGATGTTTCTTCTCTCTCGCGCCGACCTGCCCGCCGGCCCACACCCCACGGTGCTGTACGGCTACGGCGGCTTCAACGTCTCCCAGACGCCGTACTTCTCCGCGACCGCCGTCGCGTGGGTGGAGACCGGGGGCGTGTGGGCGGTGGCGAACTTGCGCGGCGGCGGCGAGGAGGGCGAGCAGTGGCACCGCGCCGGGATGCTGGCCAACAAGCAGAACGTGTTCGACGACTTCCACGCGGCCGCCGACTGGCTTGTCGACAACGCAGTCACCTCGCCGGAGCTGCTCTCAATCATGGGTGGCTCCAACGGTGGCCTGCTCGTCGGGGCGGCGCTGACGCAGCGGCCCGAGGCGTACGCGGCGGTGGTGTGCTCGGCGCCGCTGCTGGACATGGTGCGTTACGAGCGGTTCGGCCTCGGTCCTACCTGGGCCGGCGAGTACGGCACCGTCGAGGACCCCGAGCAACTCGGGTGGCTGCTGGGCTATTCGCCCTATCACCACGTCCGCGAGGGTGCCCCGTATCCGGCGGTCCTGTTCACCGTGTTCGACGGTGACACCCGGGTGGATCCGCTGCATGCCCGTAAGTCCGCCGCGGCCCTGCAACACACCAGCACCGGCAGCGGCGCGATCCTGCTGCGCCGCGAGCGCGACGTCGGGCATTCCGCCAGATCCGTCTCCCGCACCATCGCGCTCTATGCCGACGAACTGGCGTTCCTGGCCGCAGCCACCCATCTCTAGCACCGCGGGGTTGTCACATTCGATCGGGCGTGGCGATAACCGGCAGGTGCGGGCCTTGACGCAGGACTCAGGTGGTGAGGTCGCATAGGGCCAGGCGGCAGCCCAACGACGCGAGCCTGATCGCCCGCACTGATTTGTTCGCAAGGCCTCCGACTTCATCTACCAACCGGGGTTCGTCAGACGTGGCGAACACTTCCCAATCTGACAGACGTCTGACACGCGGATCTTCGAGGGCTCGGCGGCGGTGGACCGCCACGCGCAGCGACACAGGCTGGCGTGGGGGCGTTCTTGGCCGGGTCCACCGTCGCTCGTAGTCCTTCGAGGAAGCCGGTGAGGATTTCGGCGTCGGCGTCGACCGGGTCGCCGCGGTAGCCGGTGGCCAGTTTGTCCGGCCATCGCGAGCAGTGCCGGCATGGCCATGCTGACCGCCGCGATCACCCACTCGGGCCTGCCGTGGCGGGCGCGGCGGATCAGCTCCCGCCACATGGTGTCACGCACCGTGTAGGCCGACGGGTGTGCTATCAGCCGGTCCCGAAGTGCCGGCAACGGCACGGCACCCGCCGGCACTTCAAGATCAGGGCCGGCATCCTTCGGTGTGCCGGCACTGCCAGCCGGTGCGCGCGGCATTGTGCCGGCAGTGCCGGCGGGGAATGTGCCGGATGCGCCGGCGCCGGCGAGGATGGCGGCACAGTCGAGGGTCAGGGTCAGTCGTGCCCGGGTCGACGGTCAACGCCGCGAAGGCGCGGTCGGCGGCCTGCCGCGGTGAGGCCGGCCAATCGTCGAGGCGGTCGGACGCGCTCATGTCGAAGACTCCAAACACGGAAGGGCGCAGGGCAGGGTGCCGTGGACGCGGCGGCGAGGTGCGCCCAGTGCGCCACAGCCGTCTGACAAGGGTCTGACAGTGCAGGTCAGTGCCGGTTTTCGCACCCCCTTTGCCGCCGCCGGCCCGGTCTGACAAGACATCGACTGTCAGCACTGAAAATCTGACAAGCCATCGACTGCCAGAAATGTTCTGGATCTGACAAACCAGCATTGACCTGCACTGTCAGGTCGCCGGGAGGCTAGGAACGCACCCGCGACCGCTCGGGCTTCGGGTCACCGTCGTCGGACCTAACCGGACCGCTTGGCCACCCGGGCGGGGTGATCGCAGATCTGGGAGGTGTCTGACAACGACGCCGTTGTCGGATCCATTGGCCGCCGTGAGCAGCTCGTGGCCATACCGATCGGCCCAGCTGCCACGCGTCCGTTGACACCGGCGGCACTGGCCACCGCGGCACCCGTTATGCTGCACCGCCGACCGGCTCGGCACTGCCGGCACACCGCCCCGGCGTACGGCGATGCCGTGATGCCGGCACCGTGGCACAGCCGCCACCCGTCCTGTCGTTGCCCTGCTGCCGCAGTGCCGGTAGGGCTATCCGAGGCCCGGCTCGGCGAGTGTCGGGCCGGCATGCCGCGGTTGTACCGGCGCGCGGCGGCCGGCCGGCGCGGCTGTGCCGGCACGCTGCGGCATGTGTCAGCGCTTGAGTGCCGGACACGTAGCGTGACCGTCGATCGGTGCCCCGCGGTGGACTGGCGGAGCCTGATGACGGCGCGCTGGCGCACCTGCGCGGCGGCGCCGGGCGAGGATGCCGACGCCACGGAGGGCCGGCGCTGCGCAGCCGGGAACCGGCGCATCCGGCGCGCCAGCCGACAGTGATGTCACGCTCTGCTGCCGCCTGAATGGGGTTCAGCCCGTGACCTGCTCTGACAGGAGGGGACCGCCGCGCTGTCAGACACGCAACGTGTCTGACAGCGGGATTTGTTTGCGCAGGGGTTGTGTTTGTCAGATCGCTGTGAGATTGGGAAGTGTTCGCCACGTCTGACAAACCCCGGTTGGTAGGTGCAGGCGTCATCGGCCGTCGATCGATGACCGGCGGCGCTCGCCGGCCGGGGGTGAGGCTCGGCCGGCACGGGTGGGCGTCCGATGGCGCCACGGGCGGACGGCGGCGTACTCCCGGGCCGCTGACGGCGACTGGTCCGGACCGGTGGTGCTGGGTGCGATGTCCGTCGGCGTCGGGGGCGTTGAGGCCGGCGCGCCGGCCCTGGACGTGAGTGGCCAGCGGCGGTCGCTGTGCCGGCATTGCCGGCACGTATCCCCCGTGCCCGTCGGACGGCGTTAGGCCGCTGCAGTGCCAGCACATTGCGCCAGCGTCACATCGGGCGGCAGTGCCGCTGGCCAAGGGAACGCCGCGGCGCCGCGCCCGTTGTCGGCGCTGCGCCGCAGCTACCCGGCCGGTGCGGTGCCCGAGCATCCCCCGATTTCGCTGGTGCCGGATGGTGGCAGGTCGGGTCGGGTTGGGGTCGGTGCGGCCGTCAGTGCTGCGGTCCCTTTCCGGGTCAGTCTTCAGACTGACCCCGACACGGACCCGTCGCCTTCTGTCAATGCAGGCAAGGCGGCTGCGACAGATTCCCGTCCTGCTCAGAAAGACCTCTCGGGTCTTCTCCCACAGGGGGCCACATTTCCATGTCCACCCCCTGTTTCGTATCGACAGAATTGAGAGTCCTGCTGTGCCTGACCATGTTCTGCGCGCGCAGTCCCTGCTGACCGCCCGCGACCATCTGCTGCTGGAATGGTTGTACGACCACGGCGTGCTGACCACGTTCCAGATCACCCACGCCCTGTTCCCGTCCCTGGACTTCGCCCAACGCCGCCTCACCCGCCTGACTGGCCTTAGTGTGGTGGACCGGTTCCGGCCGTTCAAACCTGACGGCGGCTCCTTCCCGTACCACTATGTGATCGACCAGTTGGGCGCGGAAGTCGTCGCCGCGCAACGCGACGAACCACCACCGCGGCCCGGCTACGGCCGGGCCCGCCGCCGGCGGTGGACGTCCGCCCGGACCATGGCGCACCGGCTCGGGGTCAACGGGTTCTTCACCGACCTGGCCGGCTATGCCCGCACCCATCCCGGCCATGCGCTGGTGCGGTGGTGGCCGGAGTCGCGATGCGCCCGGCCGGGCGCGTTCACCCGCCGCGACGACCCGACCGACCTCAAGGCCCGGCCGACACCGGTGCACCCCGACGGGCACGGCATCTGGCAGATCGGCGACCGGCAGGTGCCGTTCTTTCTGGAGTTCGACACCGGCACCGAGCCGATCACCGAGCTCGGCCGCAAGCTCGTCAGCTACTGCACCCTGATGGTGCGGGGCGGGCCGGCTTGGCCGGTGCTGTTCTGGCTGCACGCCACCGACCGCGCCCTGCACCTGCACCAGGAAATCGCCGAACTGGACCTGCCCGACCTGCCGGTGGCCACCGGCACCCGCGACCACGCCACCGCGGCTGGGTTGGGCCCGGCCGGCCGGGTGTGGTGGCTGCACGGCCACCCCGGCCTGCTCACCCTGGCCGACCTCGCCACCGCCATCGCCCACCTGGAGGACGAAGGCGAAGACGCCGAAACCCGCTAGCCCGCGCCCTAAAGCCCCAGCGCACCACACCTGCTGCCGCCGACCGCATCGTCGGGCGGCGGCAGTCCCTGTCCAGCGCCACCCCGTCTGGCGGCACCGACGCCGCCGGGCGGCACCCCATCCGCCGCGCTGCATGAGTGCGGTAGCTACCTGGAGGTACCGGTCGTGACGACCACCCACCCCAACCCGTTCACCGTCCCCTCGCCCAAACCCGTCCCCGCCGACCTGTTCCTCGAGGAGGTCGGGCGGACCACCGGCCGGGACCGCTGGGCGACCTTGATGATCGCCGAGCACCGCATCCTGACCACCGCCCAACTCACCGCGCTCGGCTTCCACCCCGACCCGGCCGGCACCGAACGCCGGCTGCGTATCCTTTCCCGCCGCGGCTGGCTGGCCCGCTTCTCGATCGGCCCCACTCGCACCAACACCATCGAGACGGTGTGGTGCCTCGGACCGCTCGGCGCCGTCCTGGCCACACCACCGGCCGACCCGATCCCCAGCCCGGCCCGCACCTACCGGCAGCAGCAGCGCCTGTGGGCGCATCCGCACCTGGCCGAGCTGTGGGACGTCAACCAGTTCTTCGTCAACCTCGCCACCCACGCCCGCAGGAACGCCGAGACTGATCTGCGGGCCTGGTGGTCACCACGCACCTGCCACGGCGTACTCACCCCCAGCCGCCACCCCGCCTGGCACGGCGAGTACATCCACCACCAGCAACGGCACGGGTTCTGGCTCGAACCCGACCCCGGCGACACCCCCATCCCTACCCTGGCGAACCGGGTCCACCGCTACCCGCCCATCGCCGAACGCACCGGCCTGGCCACCCTGCTGTACCGGGCAGCCGACCCGGACCGGGAAGCCGCCCTGCACAGGCAGCTGGCCCGGCTCAACCTGCACCAGCTGACCGTCGCCACCACCCACCCCGACGCCGGCCACCCCGCCGACACGGTGTGGCAGCCAGTCGGGGCAGGGCAGCGGGTGGCGTTGCACCAGTTACCGCACACAGAGCAGCTGGAGCACCCCAACGACGAGGCGCTGTTCCTCGACGCGGCGAACCTCGCCGAACACCCCATCCACGACCCGAACCGACCCGGTGACGAGTCCATCGTCGACGGCGGATACAGCTACACCCGGCAGCCGTAACACCCACCGCTCGGGCCTGTCCGCCATCAAACGCGCACAGGCCCGACCGCGTGGACACAGCTCGCTGTGCCATACCGGATTCCCGCCCTGCCGGCCGGCAGCAAAAGTGGACGAGACGGCCAGAGGCGCTCGTCGACCCTATCGGCCGCTGTGCCCCGCAGGCAGCACCTCGCATGTACGACGGGCCGGAGCTGCGGGATCGGAGCCCGACGGCCACGCCTTCGACGGCCAATGCTGCTGAGACGACACCAACATCGCCCAAAGCACAAGGAGCCACGTTGAGTAACAACCGACGAAGCCGGACCAGCCGCCGCGCTCGTCCCGAACCGGGCGGCGAGGTGACCTGGACGCCGGAGGCGATCCGCGCCCTCGGCGCGTCCACCAACCTGCACACCGCTGCACAGATCTTCGGCCTCGCGATGAGCACCGCCTACCTACTGGCCAAACGCGGCCAGTTCCCCGTTCCAGTCATTCGCGCCGGCACCCAGTACCGGGTACCGGTCCAGCCCATCCTCGCCGCCCTACGCCTCGAACCCGGACCCGACCATCCTCCGTGATCGCCCCGGTTGCGTGCCGGCGCGCCGACCTACCGCCGCGGCGACCTGCACACCCGCACGCGTGGTGCGCCGCGACTTGATCGTCTCGGCGAGGCACGCGTGGATGTCAATCGACAAATCCGCTGCCCCCCGTGGGTAGCGCCAACCCCATGTTGAGCAGGAGAAAGCCCGATGTCGGAAGGATCCATCTCCAAGCGCTGCGGCTGCCGCGACCCCGGCAGCGGCAAGCTGCTGGGCAACACCTGCCCGAAACTGCGCCGCCCCAACGGGACGTGGAGCCCTGACCACGGGCTGTGGCAGTACCAGCTTGAGCTTCCCGTTACTGCTACCGGCGGGCGGCGGCAGCTACGCCGCGGCAGCTTCGACAGCTACCGCGCCGCCGCCGACGAACTCGACCACGCCCGGCAGCTACTCGCCCTCGCCGGCCGCGACCGCGACCGACGTCTTGAGGTCGCCGACCTGATGCAAGCCGCCGCCAAAGCCAGGCAGCCGCTGCCCGACCTGGACAGCATCCGGATACGGCTACGCGCCAACGCCGCCCTGACCGAAGCGCCGACCGTGGCCACCTACCTCACCGAATGGCTCACCGGCCTGACCATCGACGACAACACCCTGCGCGGGTACGCGTCACACGTGCGCGTCCACCTCATCCCGCACCTCGGCGACATCCGCCTGGACAAGCTCAAGGCCCGCCACATCAAGGCTATGTTCACCGCGATCGAAGCCCGCAACAACGAGATCCGCGCCGCCAAGACCAGCGACGACCCGCAGATCCGGAACAGCGTGCGCGGTGTGCGACCGACCGGGCCGGCCACCCGCCACGGCATTCGCGCCACCCTGCGCAAGGCCATCAACGACGCCCTCGCGGAGGAGCTCATCGCCGGGATCACGAACCCGGCCACCCTTGTCAAAACCCCGGCCGAGCGGACTAGGCCGATCGTGTGGGAGCCCGAACGCGTCGCCCGCTGGCAACAGACCGGTCAGGTTCCCGGCCCGGTCATGGTGTGGACCGACGAGCTGCTTGTCCAGTTCTTGGACTACGCCGCCGAACACGACCCGGATCTGCACCCGATGTACCACGTCATGGCCTACCGCGGACCACGCCGTGGCGAAGCCTGCGGCCTGCTCGACGCCGAGGTCCGCCTGGCCAAGAAAGAGGTGACGATCAACAACCAGATCGCCACCCACGGCCGGACCACGAAACAGAAACCCCGAAAAGCGACGCCGGGAACCGGGACCTCGTCCTCGACGACGACACCGTCAAAGTCCTCACCGCCTACAAGGCCCGCCGCGCCGCCTGGAAACTCGCCGCCGGCGCCGACTGGCCCGACACCGGACTGTTCTTCGTCCGCCCCGACGGCCGGGCATGGCATCCCAACCTGGTCACCCAACGCTTCCGCCGACTGCTCCGCAAAGCTGGGCTACCACCCATCCGGCCGCACGACCTGCGCCACGGCGCCGCCACCATGGCCCTCGACGCCGGCATCGACATCAAGGTCGTCTCCGAACAACTCGGCCATAGCACCACCACGCTCACCCTCGACACCTACACCAGCGTCGTCAAACGCCTCCACCACGAAGCCGCCAACGCCGTCGCCAACAAAATCAAACAACGGCGTGACAAGACCGCCTGAGACGCGTTGCGTCCGGAGCATGGCGCCACGCGAACGCGCAACGAACACAACGGGCCCGTCCAGGACACACCTGGACGGGCCCATTTCGTGTTCGCCAAGCCCACTTGAGACGCCTAGCAGACGTCCGCCGGACGCGGGGCCCGTAGGAGGCATGAGGCTTAGGCCATGATCTCCAGGGCCGCGACGAGCAGGTCGTCTTTCTCGGCGCGGGCGTGGACCAGAAGCTCGTGAGGGTGGGGCGTGGTTACTTCCAGCTGCGCGGCAAGTTCGTTCAACCGTGCGGTCAACTCGTCGCGGCGGCGGATGCCGCCGGCCCGTACGATCGCTCCGGCCCGCACCAGGACGGCCCGCCGCCGGACTGCGGCGTCGTCACACCAGAGCTGCAGGAACGTATGTTTACGAGTCTCGAACGAGCCGAGTTTCGCCCACCCGAACTGGTCCCCGAACAAGCGCGCAGGCAGTGTGGCCCGCAGTGTGCCGTTCGGCAGCCGGTGTGTTGAAACATCGTGGAAGCCCGTCCCATCGAGCCACTCACGCCATACCCGCTCGGCGTCAGCCGGTACCTCGGCGGCCAGCACGTCTTGTAGGATCGGGGCCAGAACGCGCGACAGTAGCGGGTCCGGTCCGTCTAGCGCCTTGATGAACACCAGCGGCGACTGCACGCATTCCACGACGTACACCGGCAGCCACTCCTTCGTCACCTCCAGTGGCGCGGCGTCGGTCAGTGTGAGCGGGACGTTGAAGTCCTCGCGGTCCGGCCGCCGCAGGAGCTGGTCGAGAGAGTCCGGCCGGAATGGCGCCGGGCTGTTGATGACGTGAAATTCGGTGCGCCCGTTGAGCTTTAGCTCCGGGGAGTCGAGCCAAACGGTGCCGGTGTAGTGGGTACGGGGCATGGGCGCACCGGTGAATCCGTCGAAGTAGAGCCGCTGCCGGTCCTCCTTGAGGACGTAGCGGCAACCGTCGGCGACGGACCGGTGGCCTAGGTCGGTCAGCGTCAGCTGCTCTCCGGCGCGCTGCGCGTGGCCGATCGTGGTCAGGAACGCGACGCCCCGCTCGACCAGTGCGGGCTCAACACCGAAGAAGCCGGCCAGGGAGGGTAGGTCGTTCAGGCCCGCCTCCGCGATCGCGCGGGACAGGTACTGGTCGAACACCTCGTATGGCTGCGCCTCCCGGATGGTTGTCTTGATCTCCACGCCCCATACCGGCAACAGCAGTGGGAAGATTCTGAGCGGCTGTACGCCGGGCAAGGCATTGACCCGTTCGACGACGCGATTCTGGGGCACGTGCGCGTCCGGCGTGGGCGCCCGGCGAGGCGGCTGACTCACGGCAACCGGTCCCTGAGCTGGCGGGAGGGGACGACGTCGCCGTGGCGTTGCACGTAGGCGAGCAGGTTGCTGGCCAACACTCGGAAGCCGGGATCCTGGGCCCGAACGAGCGTGCTGAAGTCGCCGATCAGGATCAGCTGTTCGCGGGCGCGGGTGACAGCGACGTTGAGCCGGCGCAGCTCGCTCAGGAAGCCAACCCGGCCAGCGTCGTTGCTGCGGGTGAAGCTGTAGAGAACGATGTCGCACTCCCTGCCCTGGAAGGTGTCGACGGTGCCGATTCGGTCGACGATCGCCGTCTCGCCCAGCATCGCTCGCAGCCGCTGGGCAAGCAGCGCGACCTGGGCCTTGTACGGTGCGATGACCGCCCACTCTCGGCCGTGCCGCGCGTACCACTGCACCAGGTCCAGAACGAGGTTCGCTTCGGCCACGTTGTCGCACCCGGCCACCTGCCACGTCTCTGACCTGCTTCGGCGACGCTCGGTCCGTTCCCTGGGCGGAAGGTCCGCGGTGTCGATCAGGGCGAGTGGGCTACGGAAGACCGGCGACGGCGGGCCGGGCTTCGTATCCGTGCCGAGCTTGCCCTCGTAGAACTGCGCCGAGACGAAGTCGGCAAGCACCTGCGGCATCCGACGCTGCCGGTCGAGCAGCACCTGGTGGGCCGCCGGGGCGCGGGTGATGAGCCGTTCGAACGCGCTGCGAGTCAGCAGGTCGGTGAGCTGCGCGGGATCCCCGCCGGAGGTGGCTGGATCGCGGCGCTGGAGCCACTGGCGGACCTCGTCGTCTACGAACGGCGGCAGCTGGCGGTGATCTCCCACCAGCACTGCACGCCGCGCATGCACCAGCGGCACGAGGGTCGAGGCGAGCGGTATCTGTCCCGCCTCATCGATGATCACCAGGTCGAACTCCAGGTCGCTGATCAAGTTTTTCTGGACGCCGACGCCGATGCAGGTCGCGCCGATCACGTCGGCGTAGCGGATCAACTCCGCGTGTAGCTGTTCGGACGGCTCGGTGAGCTTCTGCCGCCAGTCCTGCAGCAGCCTTGCCCGGTTCTGCAGCATCGGGTGTAGCCGCCGGCACCAATCAGCGAAGGCCAACAGCTCGTCGATGCCCTCGGGCACCGGAGGAACGGGCACCACGCCGGCGAGCAGCCTGGCGTACCGCCGTGCCGGCTCGGACGCACCGTCCTGGGCACGGCTTAGAATGTCCGTCGCGGCGGTGACCTGCCCGGCAGCGTGCCGCACCGCCGGATCCTCGGTGACGGCCCGCCGCAGCTCGGCGGTCCGGCTGGTGAACGTCTGATGAGCCTGAGCGAGCACAGCGCGTGCCTGGTCGGCCCGCGGCGTCAACTCCGCGAGCCGTTTCTGACGCCGGCCGGCCCGCCACCTGTACACGAAGCCAAGCAGCCCTGTCACTCGATCCTGGTCGCGCTGAAGCTGCGTCGTGAGCTTTTGCACCTGCGCCGAAAGCGTCGCCTCCTCCTTCCTGGCCACGTCCCACGCCAGTCGACTCTGCTCCACGAGTGGCGCAAATCGGTTCTCTACGCCGGTTACCGCGGCCTGGTGGCTCTCGACCGCAGCGGCATGTGCGGACCGCGCATTCGCTGCGGCGGTCAGCGCATCATCCAGCCGGCGGAGCCAGCCCGTCGCGGGTGAAGGCTCGGACGACCAGGGCGCAAGCCGCTGTGCCATGGCGTCGGATTTGGACAGCACCCGCTTCTGCAGGGCAACTGCGGCGGAGGCCAGCGTCTTGTGCATGACGGCATTGCCGATGCGTTCCTCGTTGCCGACTCGGATGACGGTGAGCACGGCAGGCAGCTTCTCGACTACGTTGTCCACCGCCGTGTTTCCCTGCGAGGCGACCAGCACCCGCTCACCGCGCGCAGCCGCGGCTCGGGCGATTTCCACGATGGTGCGGGTCTTGCCTGTGCCCGGCGGGCCTAGCACGAGCAGCATGTCCGGCACGGACAGGGCCCGTCTGAACGCCTCCAACTGGCCGTCGTTCAGGTCTTCGACCGGCTGCGCTGCGGCGGTCTCACCTCGCGGCCCCGGGTACGGCACGAAGGCCAGATCCGCCATCAGCGCAAGCAAGCGTGGATTGGGCGTTTGCCCGGCCCGCAGCTTGGCGATGGCGTCGCGCTGGATGCGGGGGATGAGATCACTGCCGCTGACCACCAGCTCTCCCTGGGCCGGGATGCGACGCCGGTCCACAGCCATGTCGAAGCGAACAGTCAGACGTTCGCCGTCAACCGTCTGCACCCTGCCGCGCAAGTCGGGCGCCTGGCGCAGCTCCACCATGGCACCGCGCTCGACCTGAGCCGGTAGAGAAGTCAGGAACACGTATATGCCGGCGCCCGAGCGGCGGGACTCGGCGGCACTCTTGACCTCGTAGTACGCCATCAGCGGCCGCGCCTGGTCCTTGGCCACGTCGATCTGGCGGCCGCCTTCCACGACGGTCTCCAGCGCGTCGCAGAACGCGTCGTGCGTCGACGGCCGCCGCTCGGTCGTGGGCTGTCCCGGCTGGCCGCGCAGCTGCTGCCAGGCGTCTCGGATCTGTCGGTCGGGCGCCAGACAGCCAGGCGGCACGCCGTTCAACATTGGGCTGTAAATCCACCCGCGCGGCGCGATGCGCAGCGCGCTGCGGGCCAGACGGCCATGGTTTTGGAGGTTCATCGGCTCGATGAACTCGAGGAAGAACACGTCCCCGTGCTGCGACGGCCGCACGGCGATGCAGCAGCGCCGGGCGTAGAACCTGATCCAGCCGCCTTTTCCGCCCCGCGGCTGGTCGACGCTGACCGGGACGCCGCCAGCCGGTACCAGCTGGTTCAGCTCCGCGACCAGCGGCACCACATCGGGCAGGAACGGGAACCGTTGCCGGGTCTCCGCGTACTTGGTGGCGAACGTCCGGCCCGGGGTCAGCGCGATAGGCGCGGGTGGAACGAGGACCACCGGCTCGCCGCTCAGCACACGACCGCCCCACCTGACCGCAGCACGACACCGAATCCACCAACCAGCTCCTTTGCCGTGAGCCGCTGGGCGGGTATGGGCGCGAGGCCGGCCAACAACGGCTCGTCGAGGGTGGGCGACAGCTCGGGCCGCAACAGGCTCGGCGGTGCCGGATCCGGCACCGCCGGCTGGCCGACCGCCAGGTGGTAGACAATCGCCGCCAGCTGGTACACGTCGGTCGCCGGCCCCGGCGGCTGCAGCACCGGCCGCTCCTGCTCGGGTGCCCGGTAGTCGGGCCAGCCCTCGCCCGCGGCTGGTGGCACCGCAGCCAAGCCGACATCGCGCAGCCGCAACTGCCCGTCCACAGTGATCAGCACGTCAGGGTGCAGCGCCCGGTGCGCGAGGCCGAGGCGGTGCAGACCGCCGAGCGTGCGGACCACTCCTGGCAACGCACCCAGCAGCGCGTCCAGCGCAAATCCAGGGAACGGCGCAAGCCCGTACGCGGCATGCAGTGGCGCCCCCTGCGGCTGCTCGAAGATGAACGTCAACTGGTGCGCGTCGGTGTGCTGGCTGAGGCAGCGAGGCAGGCCCGGTAGAGCGGACTGCAGGTGCTCCTCCCGTACCAGTTGTTCCCTTCGCGTCTCCGCAACCTGGCCAGGCCGCAGTACGTCGAGGCGGACCAGCCGGACTCCTTGCCCCGGTGACCCGAGCTGTCGCCCGATCGCCCGTTGCTCCCGGTACGAACGGTCCGCCGGCTCACTCACCTGCACCGGTTCGTGGACGAGGTACCGATCGGTGCCGAGCCGAACCTCGTCTCCCCCTGCCATCTCTCGTCCTCCCTAATGGGCTCTCTGACCGATGGTGCTCTCGCATGCAGCAGCCGCGGCATCCGACCGGCGTACTCCGCGTGCGTGCGCAGCACCAGATCGCGGAGATCGCCAATCAATAGCGTCTGTTCTTCGAGTCGCGGCGCCGACCTCTCGGTGACCATGCGAAGGGTGCCGGTCAACCGGCCGATCCGCTCCTCGGGTGTCGGCGGCTCCTCAGTGGCGACCGCTCCGATGCGGTTTACGAGTGTGCGATAGCACTCCTCGGCGTACCGAGGATCCCGGTCCAATAACGACAGGGCGCCCTCCATGTCCCTGACCCCGACCGCAGTGATCTCAGCTCGTCTGGGCAGCGGCGGATCGGGCATCGCCAGCACCCGCTGAAACCGCGCTACCTCGTCCACATCCGCGTCGATGTAGTCACCGAGCTTGTGTGCCAGTTTGGTGGCCGCATCCGAGCTGATCGCAGCGTTGGAAGCGAAGGCACAACGGCACCGTTCGCCCTCCTCGCGCCACACCATGTGCAGATCCCGCACGACCTCCCTGAGCTGGCTCATCTGCCACTCGCCCTGGCCGGGATCGCGGTGCTTGATCGACACCAGCTCGGGCACGCCATCGCGCGGAACTGCGACGTAGTCGGTCGACCACTCCACGACGACCGCGTGCACTTCTTCCGACAGTAGGTTGTGGATGCACCGGAGGGCGACGCATTCGTCCTGGTAGCGGAAGCGCGCACGGGTTGGGCGGGCGGTGTTGCGGGCGTCGTAGAAAAGATCATCGGGCTTGCCGGGGATGGCGCCACTCGACCACCCTAGATGTACACATCGACATTAGGCAATCACCCTGAGCGATCTCTTGGTGGAGCATCAGGACTGGCGACTTAGGCCTTGGGCGTAGCAGTTTGCCATGCGGCGGCCCGTGAATGTGGGCGCCTTGAGCGCCTTCTTGACGAAGAGCAGTTACCCGGTCGGCGAGGTGCGCAGCTGCTGCTCATGATCTTAGCGAGTTGCCACATGCAGGCCGATCTCCTCGACCAGGCCGGACCTGCCGTCCAACTGCGTGCTGTGTCGACGGCAATGGGTCGTGAAGGGTCGGGTACGCGGCGGTAGCGGGATCGGTATGGCGCCACTTTCCAGAACCTACGCCAGGTCGGGAGGAGCGGCCGCAGTGGTAACGCTATGTGGTGAGCTGACGGGGCTGCCGTGGCGCCTACCGCGCCTGCTTGGAGCGGCAGGCGCGCGCCTGTGTCGGACTCTGCAGTCTCGGAACCTGCGCGGGGAGGTTGTAGGTTTTGTGCGTGCCACAGGAGAATGTCATCCAAGCAGGCAGAGGACCCAGACCGACCGAGGTCCCCGCCCCCGCCCGCTGCACCCATCTTCGGCGCGATCCCCGTGGATATCCGATCATCGCAGCCATCCCGCAGGAACCGAGCAAAGAGGACTACGGGGCACTATCCGAGCAGCGTAAGCTTGTCGTTGCGACCTTCGACCTATGTGCGATATGCACTATGCCGTTTCGCGACGAGCTGCGTTGGCAAGTCACCTTCGACGACCAGTTGCAGCACATGGGCGAGACCCCCACGTTCAACGAAGCGCCGGTGCACGAAGTGTGCGCGCTCTACGCGGCCCAGGTGTGCCCGTTCGTCTCCTCGCCCCACGCTAGGCTAGGCGACGCATTCCGCAAGGGCCAGCGACGCCCCGAAACACTCGTGCTGACCGGCTTCGACCGCACCGCGGCGGTGTTCGGCCGCGACAGCGAACTCCAGGTGGGCAAAGCCATTCTCATGTTCGAGATGGCCGGGCTGCACCGCACGTACCACTTGACCGGCGCCGGTGATGCCCGCGACGCGTACGAGGCCGCGTTGCGCGATGAGACCCGAATCGAACTCGACGATTCCGAGCGGCGCATCGTCGACATCCTGTGCGCACCAACTCCGGAGGGTGAGGACTCCGGCGCCGTCATGGCCGGTGCCGCGTTGTTCATCGGGGCAGCGTTCTGCCCGCAGATCCGCCGGGTTCAGGCGATGAAGAAGTTCACGCAGGCCCGAGACGACTTCTACTTCCAGCTCGCAGCGAACTTCCTTTTCCAGCCCGACATGATGGCCAAGTTTGAAGACGGGGAGGATCCCTCGACCGCAGCGGCCACGTCCTGGTTCCGCACACGCGAGAGCCTGCCTGTCGTCCTGCAACAATGGCGAACCGACGGCGCACGCCGAGTCCGAGACGTCACAGGTCGGCGCCCGCGCCTTCCCGGCACGACCCCTGCTGCGCCTCGCGACGAGGCCGCGATCCGTCGACGCAAGGAGGCCGAGGCGGCTCTACGAAAGGCTCGGCGGAAGAAGCGATGACGGTCGTGCGCGGCAGCCCGTTCGCTCCTGCATGGCCGTGCCGAGGTCGAGCCGCGGGAGCGGAGATGATCGGTCCTTGGACAGGTGCAGCAGTGGGCTCGGTTGACGGCTACCCGGCTGAAACCTCATCGAGCTGCACTGCCGGGTGTTACACCTCCAGCGCGGCTATTTCGAGGCACAGTCCTTCCAGCGCCGCGTCGTACCGCCGGCGCTCAAATCGGAAGGGCCCAAAGCCCGCGTAGTCGCGGGTCGGCCGGTGTGGCTGCTCGAACGCGTCCCAGGTCACCGACCGTTCGGTGACCGCGATCCTGGCCGTGAGCGGCCAGCATCCCCACTCGCCACACTCACAGCCGAGCAGTGGAGTCTTCGGTCCCATCGTGCTGGTGGACCGGCCGTGGAAGTGCTTGTCGAGCGGACCGAACCGGAAGAACGCAGGGATCAATCCGCCGTAGGCAGCGCCCGCCGGCTGCATCCCGGCCGCAAGCTCGAACACGTCCACAAGGTCGGTCAGCAACGCCCCGTCAACCGCCGGAACGACCTCATGGACGTTCAGGTCATCGCGGACCCGAATCAGGAACTGGACCCTACCCACCCGGTGCGCCTCTCGCATCAGGCAGAGCCGTCCGATCGCACTACAGCGGCCGGCTCCAGTCGCACGTCATGCCAGCTCACCCAGCAGTCCGACTGCTCGGTCGCGATCTCGCTGCCGCAGTTGCCGCACACGAGATTCGGACCATCGAGGCCATCGAGCCTGCAACAGCCGTTGCGGCGGCTGCGGTCTGGATGGAGCACGAGGCCACGGACATCGCCAGGGTTGACCAGGATCGTGCCCGTCGGCCCGTCGGCCCGTCGGCCCGTCGGCCCGTCGGCCCGTCGGCCCGTCGGCCCGTCGGCCCGTCGGACACCAGCACCTGCGGATCGTTTGGTGTCGGCACGTACTGCGGCCCGAACCGTTCCAGATCAATAGCGAACTGACCCGGAGGGATCTGCGGCACGGGCTCGCCGTCCTCCTTGTCGACCGGCACCGGCGGATCGTCCAACAGCGCTGTCTCCATGACGTCGCCGGTCACGATCGCTCCGCAAGTCCGGCAGCCAAACACCACCACTCCATGATCGCACCCCTACGCCTCCGTGGCCTGCGTGGCGCCTCAGACTCCTGCACCTCCCTTGAGTCGAGAACGCCCGACTCTTCGCCGCCCGAACGCGCGACCCGTTGCCCAGCTCGTAGGCGGCCTCGGCCACGCCGACACCCGCACGCAGCAGTCGACGTGCCCAACCGATCCCGCGCTGAACCTGGCCGTCGATCAGATACGGGCTGAGCTGATCGAGCATCTCGACCGCCGGTGGGCGGGTGCCGGACAGGCGCGCCGCAGCGGCATTGGCGGCGCGCTCCGCGACCGCGCCGACGATGCCTTCCGAGTGGGCGTGGGTGACCTCTGCCGAGGCCAACGCCTGCCGGGCCGCCCGGCGCGGCTGATCAGCGTGGTAGGCCCCGAGCGGGGCGACCCACATGGCCCCGTTGCCGCACGACCCCTGCCCGCCGAAGGCTGACCCGGCTGCCTGCCGCCAGGGCAGACCGGCGCGGACCTCGTGCAGGATCACCACCGCCCCGGCGCCGTAGTCGCGACACGGCTCGCGCCGATCGGCGAACTGCGCGGCCAGCCGATCCTGCTCGATGTCGCCGTGTTCACGCAGCTTGGCGACGATCGTGCAGGCCATCTCGGTGTCGTCGGTCCATTCCCACCGACCGGCCGGCGAGCGATCGGCGACCAACTCCGGCAACGACCGGCCGACCACGAAGAACTGAGCGCCGAGCGCATCACCGACCGACAAGCCCTGCATGCTGTCATAGCAGAGATCGACCCGCACGGGCTGTACAACACCGTCGCATCCCGACCCGATCATGCCCGACAGGCCTCGCCACCACCAGCACCCGCGCCTCCACCCAGCTCCAACGGCGACGCCCTCAAAGCGCGCCAGCCGCGGCATGAACGCGCATCCGATCATGTGCACGATCGGCCGCAAACAGGATGCGAGGTGGGTACAAACCTGGCGATCATCATGGCGTGGGATCGGAGTTCGAAGCGGACGGCCCGCGCAGGCGGTTCGAGGACAGATTGCATGACCTGCGCGGCCGGCGTCTGACGGCGGTCGACTACTGGGACGTCCACAACTTCGGTCCGGAGCCCGCGCCATGGGACTACGGCGACTGGCACCACGCCGTCATGGGCGTTGAACTCGGCACCAGTCTCGGATTCATCACGGTGACCTGGACCAGCACGTTCCATCCTTACGGGGTGGAGGTCTTCCTCGAGCCAATCGAAAACCACCTTGTTCTGGGCACACCTTGCCCGCAGCGGGTCGGCCCCGACGCCGGCGCCATGGGCCCCTGGGCTCCGCTGCTCGGATCACCGATTTGCGGCGCTGCCGTCCACTGGGAGCGGATCCAGATCGGGTCGAGCCGTCGGGCGGACGGCAGCATCGCGGCGCCGTCATACGCGGTCGACGTGCCCGTCGCCCTGCGTCTGGACTTTGCCGCCGCAGCGGTCTGGTTCGTTGCAGGCATCCCGCAGCTGCCCGACCTCCGAACCGTCTTCATCCCCGGCGACGAGATCATGGTCGTCTTCTCCGACGAGAAGATGCGCGACATCGGCCTATACGACCCCATGTTCCTTCAAGCACCCGCTGACCAGACCGGCCCGAACGAGGCCTGAGCGTCCAACCCTGATCAAGAGCGCATGGCTCTCGCAGCGCACGACCGGCGGCAGATGAGGACGCCGCCGCGACTGACGATAACTCCGCAGCCGGCAGTGTGCTCAGAAGCCTCGGAAGACGCCGTCCTGACCAACCGAACGCGCGAACTCGAAGAAGTCCATGTTTGCGATCGACAGGTTGTTTCGATTGACTGGACCTGCCGGGGCGGTGTTCTGAATGGTCCTGACTGGTCCCTCGCGTTCAGATTGACGGCCAGCAGGGGACGCTCTGGCAGCGAGAAGGTAACGGCATCGACGACGAACAGGACCGGATGCCTGTACTGGTGCGGGTAGGCGCGAGGGTAACGCGCTGTGATCGCCCTCTCGTTCAGGCTGGTGAGCGCTGGAGTCCTCGACGAACTCGACGTTGGCCAGGAAACCCTCTTCCGTGGCTGACGATCTCTTCCTTGAGCTGCTCCCAGCCTTCGTCGTCGGAGAAGTCCGCACGTACGACAGGAACGCACCACGTGCCCGGCAGGTCGACCACGGCCACAGCGTAGCGGGAATTGGGCACCTTCCATCACGACCGGGCACACGCTGCCGGCAGATGCGCACACCTCATCTGGTACGCGGGTGAGGTCAGGGATGGCGCGCGGCACGATTGTTCGCGAGTGAAACGCAGTCTATTCTCGGCGCGTCTGAACTTGGGGCGTCGAGCCGTACACTCTCCGGCATCGAGCGCCAACGACGGTCTGGCCGTTGCGCGCCCGCGCCGGGGAGGAGATCGCGTGCAAGACCCTTCGGACTCGATGGAGCGCGCCGTGCCTGAGGAGAACGGTCAGCGCAAAGCCGTCGACTCGCCTGTTGTGGACAAACCGGCACCCGACTCGGACATCGACTCAACGACGGCATCGACGGTCCTAGCGGAGGTGCTCCCAGGAGTTGCTGTCGTCTTCGGTGAGGTCCCGGCGGTGCTCAAACTCGAATTGATTGACTTCGGGCTCGTGTCGGCCGCCGACCGCACGCAGATCTCCACGTTTCTCGCCTCGATCGGCAACACGGCTACCGTGGCCGGCAACCTGGGGAACGCATTCGCCAGCGCACAGGGACTCTACCGGCTCAGCAGCACGACACAGGCCCTACTGAAGGCTGGCGGAACGCTCGCGGTCAAGGACGGCGCGAACCTCGGCGCGATTTTCGCCAACGGCAAGATCGTCGGTTAGGCCCGGCTCATCCCCGTGTCTGCGGTGGGCGCGGCGCAGCTCGCGGCTACGATCGGGCCGGCACTGGCCATGATCGCCTTGCAGATGCAGCTGAGTGAGGTCGCCGGTCTTGCCAGGACCAACATCGCGCTGACAAACCAGGTACTCACGACCATCCGCCACGAGCAGTGGGCCGAACTGACGGCGCTTGTCGCTAGCATCGATCGCGCGGTCGACCGGGCGCGAGAGATCAAATCGGTCCCCACCTCTTTGTGGAACAGCGTTGCGGGCACTGAACCGGCTCTGCGTAAGCAGCGTGACCTGTACCGGCTGAATGTCAGCGATCACATCCGGCAGATCCGTCACAACACACAGGGCCGCCGTGTTTATCTCGGGACGAACGCCGAGGCGATCCTCTTCGACGCACACGCCCTGCTGTCTTCACTTAAGGCATGGACCGGATATCAGGCGCTCCACGCCGCGCGGGCTAGGGCCGCTGGAGCCGATGACCTCGACGAGGCATGCCTCGTCGAGGTCATCGCGCGCGACACCCGCACGGCGCTCGACTCCGCTCTGTCCGAGGTGACCAGCCTCGTCGAGGCGCTGACCCGGGAACTACGCATCATCGTTGAGCTTCCCGGACGCGGCACACTGCCGCTGTCGGGCAAGCGGAAGGACTCGACCGCGGTCCGCCAAACCTCCGCCGGTCTGCTGGAGGCGATCCAGCCGCTCGCCAATGCCCTCCGTCCGCCGGCCCCTCCGCTGGAGGTACTGGACGCCGTCTGCGCACCCGAATCGCTGGATCTCGAACCGTATCTCCGCGTTCTGCGGTGGTTCCTCGATGACGGTGAGACCCTCCGCGTCCTCGGCTTCCCCGATCAGCCCGAAGCTTCCGATCCCCTTTCATCGATCCTGAATGGAGCGATGGGGAAGCTGGCAGCCGCGAGGGACAAGGCGCCGGCAAAGACACTTGTCGCCGTCACCGATCGCCGGATCATCACGGCCAAGACGAACACATTCCTCGAGCAGGGCGAGATCCGTCAGGAAATCCCGATCGAACGGGTGCGATACGTCCGAGCAGCGACCAGCCGGGACAAAAGCTCACGCTCGGCGATCGACCTCATCACCCGCGACGAGAACATCCGATGGCACTTCCAGGTCGACATCGAAAACACTCAGGTGGACACGCTTGCCGCCGTGCTCGCCGAGTCGATGACTATCCCGGACATCGAACGCGAAGAGCTTCAACGGCGGAGCCACGCTGCCATCGGGGCGGGCAGTAAGGGCGAAATCGTCGGCACGACGTCTACGGAGCCGACTGGATCCGAGGCGACGACCGGCATCGCCGAGTAGGCCTCAAGCCCAACTGACGAGGATCCGCCCCGTCCGCACGTACCGGGCCTGGTCGCGTGCGGTGGTGGGCATGGGTGCCCGGTGCGGGCACGATGAATGGAGCGGGTGAGCAGCGTTCCAGTGTGATCGATGTTCATCCGCTCCATCCGGTGCAGTGGTGGCGGCTGACCGACGCAGACATCGGCGCTACCTCATGGATCAGGTCGGCACCTGGCTCCAGGAAGGCCCCGAATGCCCGCTCATCGACTATATGCGTACCTGATTCTGGCGGCTGACTCTTGCTCAGGTAACACGGAGTAGGCGCCAAGCGAGCCTTCGATGGTTGCGCGAGCAGTCGGCCTGGCACTGCCGACGATCTTGGTGACGACTGCTGCTGTCAATAGGTGACAGCTGCCGTTGTCCGCCAGAGCCGCCGAGCGCGCCCGGACGGATCGAGCGCAGCGGGCAACTTGACCTTGCGGGGAAAGGTGGGGCGTCGATAGGTGCGGTCACCACCCGGCTGGCCCGTAGGACGAAGTCTTCCAGGCCCTGGGGCCGTCGTTCAGGGTGGTGACCCCAGCCAGCCGCTGGCGTCTACGAAGGCTGGCCGCGCTGGCCTCGCCAGCGAAACGTGCCCCTCGTTCGCCGGCTGAGCTGGCCCGGGAGCGTCACGCGGCGCGCTCTCCCATCGAAAGCAACGATTTTACATGTGCGCTCGGATGTGGCAGCAATGGAGTTCAGCGCCGGTCGGCGGCTGTCGGTGACGATCAGCAGCGATCGGCACGGCACAAGATCATGTCTGGCTGTGCGATCGGGTTGTGCTCCGCCGGTCGGGGTTGGGACGGTCGGTGGCCGTCGGGGCTCCCCGGCGCCCGTCGGTAACCGCTGGCGGGTACCCTGGGTTGCCGCGCCCTCGTAGCTCAGGGGATAGAGCATCGGTTTCCTAAACCGTGTGTCGCAAGTTCGAATCTTGCCGGGGGCACCACCTCTTCAGCGTTCATAGTCAGCTCTTGGTGGGCGAACGCGAACACGGGGACTCGCTGACGTGGGATGGCACACTCTGCGGCATGACGTTCACCATGGTGACCGGCGATCTCTTCCAGCTCGGCCTTCCCGCCGTCGGGCACGGTTGTAACTGTGCGGGGGCGATGGGGGCGGGCATCGCGGTTGAGTTTCGGCGGCGGTTTCCGGACATGTACGAGGAGTACCGGGAGCTTTGCCAGAACGGTGACTTCCAGCTTGGCGACATCTTCGTCTGGGAGGCGCCCGACGTCGTGGTCTACAACCTCGCTACCCAGCCGATCCCGCGGCCCTCGGCCACCCTCGACGCGATCGACACCAGCATCCGGGCGGCGCTGTCCGACGCTGCCAGCCGGGGGTTGCCGCGGCTTGGCGTTCCCCGGATCGGTGCGGGGCTGGGCGGGTTGAAGTGGGTCGACGTCGCCGAGGTCCTGGCCAACGCCGGGGAGGAGAGCCCGGTCGAGCTGGTCGCGGTGTCACTGCCAACGCCGTCTTAGGGAGGGGCCTCCACGGCCGGATCGGCCTCACGGCGGCGAGCGGCTTTCGTTGCAGGGCGGGAAGCGAGAGCGGCCTCCACCTCAGCAGGCGCCCGCGCTGGCGAGTGGCCTTCGCCTCGGGCGCGGACCTGCCTCAGGACCGGCCAGCACGTGAGGACGAGGCTGCGAGCGCGAATGCGCGCACCATCGGGTGGGCGTCGGCTAGCTCGGGCTGAAACAGTGTGATCAGGAAGAACGGGTGCTCCGGTAGCTCGGCCACCCTCACATCGCCTTCCTCGTCCCAGCCGGTGAAATGCATTCCGCCGGCGCGTAGCGCCTCCAGCCTTGACGGGGCCAGGCCGTACCCGCAGAAGTATCGCTCCACCGTCCTTGTCGTGCCGAGTAGGCGGCCGGCCAGAGAGTTGGGCTCCACGCGCACCGATGCCTCGTGGCCGGCCAGCGAGCAGGCGAGCGGCACGATCAACACGTCGTCCGACGTGGGGTTGGTCTCGCCGTGTTGGGCGGTGGTCATGCCGCAAACGTCCCGCGCGAATTCCAGCAGTGCGTGCTGGAAGCCGCCGCATGTGCCCAGAAACGGGATGCCTCGCTCGCGGGCCGTGCGTACCGCGGTCAGCGCGCCTTCCTCACTCCGGTACGGGCTGCCGGGCAGCAGCCAAACGCCGTCGAAGCCGGCGATCGTCTCCTCGTCCACCTCGTCGGTGGGAATCCAGTACGCGTCGAGGTCGATGTGGTCGCGGGCGCGCAGCGCCGCGAGCAGCTTGGGGATGCGGACATGCGAGCGAACGTGCGGCGAGCGGTCGCCGACCAGCGCGAGGCGGGTGGTCATGCCAGCATCTTTCATCGGGTACGGCGTTAAGCGCCAACGATGATTTGCGCACTCTCGATAAGCGATACTGATGTCGTGGACCCGCACCTTCTCCGCACGTTCGTGGTGGTGGCGGAGCGTGCGTCGTTCTCGGCGGCGGCGCGGCACCTCGGCTACACCCAGTCGGCCGTGTCGCAGCACATCGCCGCGCTTGAGGACGACCTCGGCGCGACCCTGCTGCACCGCCGGCCCGTCACGCCGACCGAGGCGGGTGCGCGCCTGCTGGAGCACGCCGCCCCGATCCTGTTGCGCCTCGAGGCGGCGCGGGCGGACGTGCGCCGTACCGCTGAGGAGCCGGCCGGGGTGCTGCGGGTCGGGGTTTCCGCGCTCGCGGCGTACCACGTGGGGTCCGCTCTTGACGAGGTGCGGAGGGCGCGGCCCGGTCTCGACCTGGTGCTCCGCGTGGCCGGGCGGGACGCGGTGGTGGCGGGTGTCGCGGCGGGTGACCTCGACGCCGGCCTTGTTGACGGGGTGGCGGCGCCGAGCGATCCGCTGCGGCTGGGAGACGTGGGGGTGCTGACGACCGTGGCGGTCGCCGAGGAGCCGTGCGCGGTGCTGCTGCCGGCCGGTCATCCGCTGGCGAGGCGGGCTGGGCTGCGGCTCGACGACCTGGTCGACGCGCGGTGGATCGACGCGCCGGACGTGGGCGCGCCGCTCGCCGACCTGCGCGCGGCGGTGGGGAGCGACGGCCTACGCGGCGGCGTGCGTTACGAGGGGGCTGACGTCGAAACGCTGGTCGCGCTGGTCGCCGCCGATCATGGGCTTGCGATCTTGCCAGCGCGCCCGACAAAGCAGCCAGCAGCCCAAGCGCCAGCGCGCCCGACAAAGCAGCCAGCAGCCCAAGCGCCAGCGCACCCGACAGAGCAGCCGGCAGCGCAGGCCCCAGAGCGGCCACCAGCGCGGACGCCTGAGCGCCCGACAGAGCAGATACCAGAGCGCCAGGCAGCACAAGTAGCCCCGGTGCCGCTCACCAGTCCCCGGCTTGTCTATCGCACCGAGCTTGTCCACGGGCACCTCGCCGGAGCGGCTGCCGATTTCGCCGCCGCCTTGACCGGATCGTTCCGCATCCGGGCATGATGGTGCCTTCTGGCTGGCCCTCCCGCGAGGTCAGGATCGGAGTATGAAGAGCGCACTCATCGTGATCGACGTCCAGGAGTCGTTCCGGCAGCGGCCCAACTGGGCGGCCACCAACCGCCCGGACATCGCCGACCAGGTCGACCGCCTCGTCTCGGCCGCCCGCGGCCGCGGCGAGCTGGTGGTCTGGGTGCTGCACAGCGAGCCTGGCACGGGCGACGTGTTCGACCCGGCGCTCGGCTTCGTGCGGCTGATGGACGGGCTCAAGCCCGACGAGGGCGAGCCGACGCTGACCAAGACCTCGCACAACGCGTTCACCACGACAAACCTCCAGCAGCTGCTCACCACCCGCGGGATCGGTACGCTCACCATCTGCGGCATCCGCACCGAGCAGTGCTGCGAGACCACCGCGCGGGTGGCGTCCGACTTCGGGTACGAGGTGATGTTCGTGATCGACGCGACCGCGACCACCCCGATCGAGCACTGGGACGCGCCGGCCGGGCGTTCGCTAGTAGAGATCCTGGCCGACCCGTTGACGCTGGGCGTCGAGGAGATCGTGGAGCGTACGGAGTACGCGCTCGCCGGCCGCTTTGCCACGATCAAGACGGTGGACGAGCTGACCACATCGTGACCCACGTCGTCTTCCTGCTCGTCCCGGACGTGCACCTGCTCGACCTCGCCGGTCCGGCGCAGGTCTTCCACACCGCGGCAGAGGACGTCGGGTACGACTACCGCCTGACCTACCTGGCCGAGCAGGAGGATGTGCCGACCGCGCAGGGCGTACCGCTGCGGGCGAGCGTGGAGTGGCCCGAGCTGGGGCCGGACGACCTGATCGTGGTACCGGGGTGGCGCGCGATGGCCCTCGAAGGCACCGGGCGACTGGCGGCGGCGACGCTGGACCGCCTGGTCGCCCATCACCGCGCGGGCGGCACGGTCGCGAGCGTGTGCGCGGGTGCCGACGCGCTGGGGCGGGTGGGGCTGCTCGACGGCCGCCGCTGCACCACCCACCACCACCTCCAGGACGAGCTGGCCCGCCGCTACCCGCGGGCGGCTGTGGTGCGGGACGTCCTGTACGTGGTGGACGACCGCGTGGTCACCTCCGCCGGTATCGCCAGCGGCATCGACCTCGCGCTGCACCTCATCGCGATGCGGCACGGGCCGGGGGTCGCCGCGCGGGTGGCCCGGGAGATGGTCGTGTACGCCCGGCGCAACGGCCACGAGCAGCAGTCCAGCGCCATGCTCCGGCACCGGGCGCACCTCAGCGAGGTTGTGCACCGGGTGCAGGACCTGATCGACGCCCGCTTCGCGGACCGGCTCTCGCTGGCCGACCTGGCCGCCGCGTCGGGCGTCAGCGAGCGCACGCTCACCCGCGTCTTCGGGCAGGCGACCGGCACCACCCCGCTGCGCTACCAGCAGCTGCTGCGGGTCGAGCGGGCCGAACACCTCATCGGCCACGGCTCGACGGTGGAGTCCGCGGCCCGCGCGGTGGGCTTCCAGGACGCCCGCATGCTGCGAAGACTCAGGAGCAGGGAAACCCCATAGAAAGCCCTGTGGAAAACCGCAACGCTAGCCTCGCCATGTGGTCTGGACGTGGGTGCGGGTGGGCATCGGCGTACTGCTCGGCGCCGTCACTGGGCTCGTCGAGCTCGTCTACCTGATCTGGGCCGGCATCATCCTCATCCCCGCGTGGCCGCAGCCGCGTACCCGCCGGGCTGCCGTGCAGCGCATCCAGGCCGGCGCCCGCAACCTGGCCGAGGTGGAGCGGTGGCGGCTTGCCGCGTTCCTGCGCGCGGAGAACGCCAGCGACTACACCGGCGCCCGCGCCGTCGAGTACCTCGCGCTGCGGTGGGCGGCCGGCCTGCTCGGCGGCGTACTCCTGCTGCTCTTCCTCTACGGCGTCGCGGTGTGCATCATCTGGGCCCGCGACGTGTTCGTCGGCCGCAGCACGCTGCTGCTGGTCGGGGCCCAGGTGGTGCTGGGCGTGGTGGGGCTGTTCCTCAGCGTGCAGGGGTTCCTCGGGATCGCCGCGATCGAGCGGCGCCTGGCCCGGCGCCTCCTCGGCCCGAGCGCGCGTGAGGTGCTGGAGCGGCGGATCACCGAGCTGTCCACCAGCCGTGCCGGCGTGGTTGCGGCCGTCGACACCGAGCGCCGGCGGATCGAACGCGACCTCCACGACGGCGTACAGCAGCGTCTCGTCGCGCTCGGCATGCTGCTGGGACGGGCCCGTCGCGCGCCGGACAGCACCGAGCTGCTGGCCCAGGCGCACGAGGAGACCCAGCACATCCTGGACGAGTTGCGGGACGTGGCGTGGCGGGCGTACCCGGCGGCGCTGGACAACCTCGGCCTCCACGAGGCACTGCTGCGGGTGGCCGAGCGCGCCGGCATCCCTGTGCGGCTCCACTACGAGCTGGGTGAGCGCCCGCCCACCGCAGTCGAGACCGCCGCGTACTTCGTGGTCTCCGAAGCCGTCACCAACGCGGCCAAGCACGCCTACGCCCAGGAGGTCGTCGTCGACATCGCACGCACTGACAAGCTCACCGTCCGGGTACGGGACGACGGCGTGGGCGGCGCCGATCCGAGCGGGAGCGGCCTGTCCGGTCTTGCCCGGCGGGTGGCCGCACTGGATGGGGAGTTCACTGTGGACAGTCCGGCCGGCGGGCCGACCGTGATTATGGCGGAGCTGCCATGCGGGTGACGCTTGCCGAAGACTCCACGCTGCTCCGCGAGGGCCTGGTGCGGCTGCTCGCCGAGGAGGGGCACGAGGTGGTGGCCGCGGTGGGCGACGGTGACGCGCTCCTCGCCGCCGTCGCCGCCGACCAGCCGGATGTGGTGGTGGTCGACGTACGCATGCCGCCCACCCACACCGACGAGGGCCTCCGCGCCGCGCTCGAGATCCGGGGCGGTGGCCGGGCGTGGGTGTGCTGGTGCTGTCCCAGTACGTGGAGAAGCGCTACGCCGTCGACCTGCTCACCGGCCAGCCCGAGGGAGTCGGCTACCTGCTCAAAGACCGCGTGGCCCAGGTGGGGGAGTTTCTCGACGCGCTGGTACGGGTGGGCGGCGGCGGTGCCGCGTTCGACCCGGAGGTGGTGCGGCAGCTGCTGGCCCGTACCACCCACACCGACCCGATCAGCCGCCTCACCGAGCGTGAGCGCACGGTGCTCGACCACATGGCGCAGGGCCACACCAACGCCACGATCGCCGAACAGCTGCACGTGTCGCAGAGCGCCGTCGAGAAGCATGTCAATGCGATCTTCGACAAGCTGGATCTGTCGCACATCACCGGGTACAGCCGGCGCGTGCTCGCGGTACTCAGGTACCTCGGCTCCTGATCTTCCGGACGCGGCCCGTGACGAACCACGCCACCGCGACAACGACGGCGGCGACCACCACCCACTGCAACCAGCTCGCGTAGGTCTCGACCCGCTGCCAGTTTTCGCCGAGCAGGTAGCCGGAGAGGATGAAGACCGAGTTCCAGATCGCGCTGCCCAGCGCGGTGAGCACGACAAACGAGGGCAGCGGCATGCGCGAGACCCCGGCCGGGATGGAGATGAAGCTCCGAAACAGCGGGAGCATCCGCCCGAAGAACACCGCCTTGGTGCCATGCCGTCCAAACCACGCTTCGCTGCGATCGACGTCCGATACGTCGATCAGCGGAATGCGAGCGGCGATCGCCCGCATGCGCTCGCGGCCGAGCAGCGCGCCCAGCCCGTAGAGCGCCAGCGCGCCGGTGAGCGAGCCGATGGTGGTCCACACGATCGCGGCGACCAGGTTGATCTCGCCCTGGCTCGCGGTGAACCCGGCGAGCGGCAGGATCAGCTCGCTGGGCAGCGGCGGGAAGAGGTTTTCCACCGCCACGGCGAGGCCCGCGCCGGGCGCGCCAAGGGTCTCCATCAGCCCGACGGCCCAGCCCGCGATGCCGCCGGGCTCACTTTGCTCGATCATGATCCTGCTGTAATTACCGCTCGACGCCACTTCCATGCTTGGCCCGCGCGTACTTCGGCGCCCGCCGAAACTTCCGGCGCGCATGATGGGGTGCGTGACACCACCCCTGGCCAGGCTCGCAGGGCTGCTCGCCGACGGCACGCGGGCCACGTTCTGCACGGCTCTGCTCGACGGCCGGGCCTGGACGGCGGGCGAGCTTGCCCGCTACGCGGGCGTCGCCGCATCCACCGCCAGCGAACACATCACCCTCCTCGTCGCTGGCGGCCTCCTGGCCGAGGAACACCAGGGCCGCCACCGCTACGTCCGCCTGGCCACGCCCAGGGTGGCTGAGCTGATCGAGGAGATGTCCGTGTACGCGGACGCGGGCTCGCCCGCACCCCCGAAGTCCCTGCGCGGCGCGGTCGCGAGCGAGGCGATGGCCAGGGCCCGCACCTGCTACGACCACCTGGCCGGGCGGCTGGGCGTGCGGGTGACGGAGGCGATGGCCGCCCGCGGCCTCCTGAGCGTGGAGGCGGGTTTCGCGCTGACCGACAGCGGCCGTGAGTGGCTGGAGTCCGAGGTGGGAGCCACGCTGGGCGGCGGCCGTCGCCCACTCGTGCGCGCCTGCCTCGACTGGACCGAACGCCGCCCCCACCTGGCAGGCGCCGCCGGCGCGGCACTGTGCCAGCGCCTCCACGAGCGCGGCTGGCTGGTGCGTATCGGCACCCAACGCGCAGTGCGGGTGACCCCGATGGCGAGGTCGGCCTGCGCGACTTGCTGGGGCTATCGGCCGCCGACCTGACCTAAGCTGCGCCGACTAGGATCGTGACGCGATGAAGCTGAAGCTGGACTTGCACGAGATCTTCAACCGCGGCCAGGACATCGACCGCGCGCTGCGCGGCATCATCGACGAGGCCGTGGCGAAGAAGGCCACCCTGGTCGAGATCATCCCGGGGAAGGGCTCCGGCCAGCTCAAGAAGCGCGTCCTGCGGTTCCTGGATCAGAAAGAGATCAAGGAGCTGTACCACCGGGTCGAAAAGGACTCAAAGAACTTTGGCCGCCTTTTCGTCCACTTTCGCTGGAAATAACCAAGATTTGAGCTACCGCGACGCTCGTCGTGGTCCAGACCGCTGCTCCCGCGGCCTCACCCTCCGCGCTTCAAGACCCAACCCCGGCCGCCTCCGGCCGGACGCTATCTAGCAGATCTTGGTACTTACCGGCCCCGGTGGAGCCTGTCGCAGAATCGCCAGATTCGCTTGAAATGAGGGTCTTGTTGACCCTCGCCGGCCGCCGTTCGGCGGCCAGCGGCGGACACAGCCGTGTTTTTCTCGACACACGCTGTAGTCGGGCAATTTTGCGACAGGCTCGGTGGGGCAGTCACGTACCACGATCGCCGGCGTGATCCGACCCTTCACGCAAGGACGTCGATCTTGGTCGATGACTGCGGAATTCCTTGATCGGCGTACATAGTGTCGTGTCGCGCTGCGAGCGTGGCGAAAAGTTTCCCCTCCAGGGGCAAAGAATCGCCACGGACGGCCAGAGTACCCGCCGATCAAGGCCACGCCCTTTCCCCGACAGCGCCGGCCATTCGCGACCATCGCCCTGGTCGGGGCGATGGGATCAGAGCACGCGGCGATCGTGGTCCTTAGCTGTGGCTTAGTCGCAGTTAAATGTCGCAATCGCTGGCGTGCTCCGACCCCGACGTGCCGATCAACGCTTTTGAAGCCTGCGACATGCGGACAAACTAGCCAAGCGCCATGCCCAAGGTGCCGCTGTGGCCAAGCCCGCGAGATCTAGTCGACTTCCTGTCGTCCTGGCGGCAGAAAGTCGACTAGATCCAGAGTTTCCGTCGGGAGTGCGCAGACTCGGCGCCGGAAACCATTCCGGGGAAAGTTGTGGTCGCTATGGCAGCAACAGATTTCCCCAAAGCCCGACCGGCCCTCAACGACCCGACCCAACCCGGCACTCCGCGCAGCCCCCGCACAACGCCCAAGTCATCGCCTCGACCAAACTAGGCTGAGTGGCATTGACGGCACGCGTCGCGGTAGCTCACATCTTATTGGGCAATGAATGTGAAGCCACCATTGTGGACGGAACCGATGACCGCGACTCCGAAAAGATCTCTAGATCGGTTTGTCGGGCGTGGTTGGGTGCGCGGCGATCTGGTGCAAGTGTGGGCAGATCGTGATGGTTGGGGTGACGCTGGTCAATTCACCAGCCCGAGGTGGCGGATGTGTCCGCAAGGAGGAGATCGGTCCATTGACACGTCTGAAACACGTTGACAACATGGAGCGATGGTTGGGAGCGCTCCCATCTGCCGATGCCCCACCCATCGGAAGGATCAACGTGACCAGACCCATTGGACGGCTCGCCATAGCCGTTGCGGGCGCCTTGCTCGCCACCGGCCTCACGGCCTCCGCCGCGCAGGCTGAGGGGCCCGAACAGATTGTCAACGGCACCTTCGACAATGGGCATGCCCCCTGGTGGGGGACTGCCAACATCACCCTCGACTCGAGCAGTGGCCAGCTCTGCGCCGGCGTGCCGGGCGGTACCACGAACCCGTGGGACGTGATCATCGGGCAGGACAACGTGCCCCTGGTCAGCGGGGAGACGTACGCCTACACCTTCTTCGCCACCGCCACCCCTGCCAAGGTGGCCAAAGCGCTCATCCAGCTGCCCGTCGACCCGTGGTCGCAGTACCTGAGCGCGAACCCGGAGCTGAGCGTCTCCGGTAACCAGTACACGTACACCTTCACCTCTCCCGTGGATCTGCCGAACGCGCAGGTCGCCTTCCAGATCGGCGGGAGTGCGGATCCGTGGCGGTTCTGCCTCGACAACGTCTCGCTGACCGGCGGCGCCGTGCAGGAGCCGTACGAGCCGGACACCGGACCTCGGGTGCGCGTCAACCAGGTCGGCTACCTCCCCAAGGGGCCCAAGAACGCCACCCTCGTCACCGAGGCGACCGCGGCCCTGCCCTGGCAGCTGAAGAACTCGGCCGGCAAGGTGGTCGCGTCCGGGCGCACTGCGCCGCGCGGTGTGGACGTCTCGTCGGGGCAGAATGTGCACAGCCTCGACTTCGGTCGCTACACCAAGGCGGGCACCGGCTACACCATCGTGGCGGACGGGGAGACAAGCCACCCGTTCGACATCGGTGAGGGTTTCTGGCAGAAGCTGCGCACCGACGCGCTGAAGTTCTACTACACCCAGCGCAGCGGCATCGAGATCCTCGACAGCCTGCGCCCTGGGTACGGCCGCCCGGCGGGCCACGCCGGCGTCGCGCCCAACCAGGGTGACACCAACGTGCCGTGCCAGCCCGGCGTCTGCGACTACACGCTGGACGTCTCCGGTGGCTGGTACGACGCTGGCGACCACGGCAAGTACGTCGTCAACGGCGGCATCTCCGTGCACCAGCTGATGAGCGAGTACGAGCGCTCCCGCGAGCCGTGGACCCTGCGCGACGGCACGCTCGACATCCCGGAGAGCCGCAACCGCGTGCCGGACATCCTCGACGAGGCGCGGTGGGAGCAGGAGTTCCTGCTGAGCATGCAGGTGCCGGCCGGCAAGCCGCTCGCGGGCATGGCCCACCACAAGATCCATGACCAGACCTGGACCGGGCTGCCGCTGCTGCCGCACGTCGACGACCGCCTGCGCGAGCTGCACCCGCCGTCGACCGCGGCGACGCTCAACCTGGCGGCCACCTCGGCACAGGCCGCGCGGGTCTTCAAGCCGTACGACCGGGCGTTCGCCCAGCGCAACCTCGCGGCCGCGAAGACCGCGTGGGCCGCCGCCAAGGCACACCCGGGCGTCATCGCCGACCCGGCCGACGGCAACGGCGGTGGTACGTACAGCGACCCGGACGTGAGCGACGAGTTCTACTGGGCGGCCGCCGAGCTGTACATCACGACCGGCGACCGCGAGTTCAAGGACTTCGTGCTCGCCTCGCCGCACCACACCGCGGACATCTGGCGGGAGCGCGGCTTCGACTGGGGCAACACCGCCCAGCTCGGCCGGATCGACCTGGCCACCCGCCCCAACCACCTGCCCGACCGGCACCGCGTACGGGCGTCGGTGGTGCAGGGCGCCGAGAAGTACCTGGCGACCCAGAAGGCGCACCCGTACGGCATCCCGTACGCGCCGAGCGACAACGTGTACGACTGGGGCTCCAACAACCTCGTCATCAACAACCTGGCGGTTCTCGCGACCGCGTACGACCTGACGGGCAAGGAGCGCTACCTCGACGGCGTGCTCCAGGGGATGGACTACATCTTCGGCCGCAACGCGCTCAACCAGTCCTACGTGACCGGGTACGGCGAGGTGGCGTCGAAGAACCAGCACAGCCGCTGGTACGCCCGGCAGCTCAACCCCGACCTGCCCAACCCGCCGGTCGGCACGCTCTCCGGCGGCCCGAACTCGTCGATCCAGGACCCGGTCGCGCAGCAGAAGCTCCAGGGGTGTGCCCCGCAGTTCTGCTACATCGACGACATCGAGTCATGGTCGACGAACGAGCTGACCATCAACTGGAACGCCCCGCTCGCCTGGATCTCCGCGTTCATCGCGGACCAGGACCGGGGCTAGACAGGCACGGTCGTGGCTACCGCCACCAGCTCGCTGGTGTGGAATCCCGCGATTCCCACATCCGGCGGACGGGGGCGGTAGCCCGGCAGTCCGGTGAGCCCGTCGCTGCCGTCCATCACCCGCAGGCTCACCCGGCCCGCCGGGCCGCTGGACGGGCGCAGCACCAACTCCACCTCCACGCCCTCGGGCGGCGGGGCGTGGAAGACCATTCCGAACGACCAGCGTTCGCCCTCACGGCCGACCGGTGCCGGCTGGCCGGCGACCCGGGCCGAGACGACCGTGGCGGTCGCGGCGTCCACGTGCAGCGAGAGCAGCCGTACGGGGCGCTGCGGCCGCACGCGGAGGCGTAGGTGCCGCTCGCCCGAGGCGCCGGGCAGCGGCTCGACGTCCACTGTGGGCGGTTGCAGCGGGGCCACCTCCGCAGGTCCGGTGCGGAAGTCGTCGTCGCCGAGCCCGGGGAAGTCGGGCAGGGGCGCGGGATCACCGGAGACGTACTGCGACGTCCACTCCTGCTTCGTGCTTTCCTCGCTGAGCCACACCGCCTTGCCGGTACCGGTGTCCAGCGCGTACATGAGCTGGGTCGGCGACGGGTGCCGCGCGTCGAAGCCGTCCACCGACAGGCCCACGACCGTGAACACCACCACGGCCAGCCCGCCGGCCACTCCCGGGTACATCGCGCGCCGCCGGGCCAGCATCGCGGGCATTCCGAGCTGCCCGCTGGCCTCGGCGAAGAGCAGGTCGACCACCGGCAGCGCGGCCAGCCCGAGCAGCACCGCGAAGAGCGCGCCCACGCCGCCCATCGCCAGCCCCAGGGCGGGGAAGAGCAGGACGACGGTGGGTACCAGGATCACGGTGGCCACGGCCGCGCCGGCGGCGAGCGCCACGACACCGATCCGGGGAACCGCGAGCGCGAGCAGGCCACCTGCCGCGGTGGCGAGGGCGGGGAGTGTGGCCAGGTACGCGCCACCGGGCGCCACGAACGCCAGCAGGAGGCCGAACACCACCAGCCAGCCGAGGCCGCCGATCGCCAGGGACGCGGGACCGACGCGGCGACGCAGCAACGCGTACCAGGTGAAAATGACCGCGGCGGAGAGCGAGATCATCGCGAGCCGGAACCACAGCGGACGGTACGGATCGGTCATTTCGGTGTATCCGGGCCGCACCGCCGCGACGATCACCCACAGCACCTGGGCCAACACCGGTGCGAGCAGTACCGGGATGAGGCCCAGGGCGAATCCGCCCAGCACCCTCGGCCACGTGGTGCGCCCGCGGCGGCGGGCGAGCCAGGCGAGCGCCGCGGTCGCGACAAGCGCGGCGAGCGCCAGCGGCCAGGTCAGCCAGCCCGGGTAGCGGACCAGGCCACCGGGGACCGGGAAGTACGTGGCGTCGCCGTCGGCCTCCACAGTGGACAGGTCGAGTCGCCCGAACTCGCGGGCCAGCGCGAGCGCGTTGTCACCGTGCTGCTGGAGGCTCGCCCGGTTCATCGTGGCGGGCGTGTCCTGCGGCGTGTGGTAGACCGCCGCGCCGTCGATGTACGCGGAGTTGAGGCCGGCGAACCCCTTGTCGAGGAACGCGGTGAAGTCGGTGTCGTTCGGCAGCAGCCGGTACACCTCGACCGCGAACGACGTGCCCACGGGGTGGGGCGCGGCCCGGCCGAAGACGCTCACCAGCGCGGCGTTGCGGCGGGACGTCTCGAACGTGATGACCGGCCCGCTGCTGCCGCGCGCTTCGAGGTTGAGCACCACCCCGCCGTTGGCGGCCAGCGGGTGCGACGAGACGAACGCGGAGGCGCCGCAGAGGCATGCCTCCTCGGCGTCGGTCAGCACGAACACCACGTCGTTGCGCGGCCGTGGGCCGCTGGTCAGGGCCCGCGCCACCTCCAGGATCGTGGCCACGCCGGCGCCGTCGTCGTTGCCGCCCGGTCCTATTTGTACCGAGTCGTAGTGCGCGACGAGGAAGACCCGACCGGTGGACGCGGTACCGCGCAGCGTGGCCACCACGTTCCGCACGTGGGCGAACGTCGCGCCACCCGCACCGCCGGAGAGTTGCCCCGCCTCGGTACCCACCGTGTCCTGCACTGCCGGTGACAGGCCGAGGTCGCGGAGCGTGGCCACGATGCGCTCGCGATTGGCGTCGTTCGCGGCGCTGCCGGCCACATGCGTACGCGCACCGAGCGCCTCGACATGCGTGTACGCGCGGCCGGCGCTGAACTCCTCGGCTGGCGCGTCCGCGTCCCGTGGACCCGGTGGCCGGATGTCGAGCAGGGTGATCGCACCCACGGCGACCAGCGCGGCAACGGCCGCCAGTGCGGCCAGCCCACGGCGGTGGGGCGGATGAGTGCGCGGTCCGCGCGGGGCACTAGATCCACGGCCATGGCTGACATCATGCGTCCCGAACGCCATCCCGGCACCCTCCAAGCACGGCGGGTCGCCGGTACCGCCATACGTGGCCTAGCGTGTTGGCATGGCTCTCGCCCGCGTGCACATATCGCGCTCCCCAGGGGTGCGGCGATGACCGTTGTGCCGCCGCGGGCGTATCCCTACGGAGGGGGCGATCCGGGCGCGAGCGTGCCGAATGGTGAGCGCCTGCGCGTCCTCCTGGTGGAAGACGACGAGGCCGACGCGTTTCTCGTCGGCGAGCTGCTCGCGGAGGCTGACGCCAAGGTGGACCTCGCCGTGGCCACGAGCCTCACCGAGGCGCGCGACCGGATCGGCGGCATCGACTGCATCGTGCTCGACCTCGGCCTGCCCGACGCGCAGGGGCTCGACGGGCTGCGCGAGGTGCTGGCGCTGACCGACCAGGCCGCGGTCGTGGTGTTGACCGGCCGCCAGGACGAGCACCTCGGCGTCGGCGCGGTGGCCGAGGGCGCCCAGGACTACCTGCTCAAGGGCCAGGTCGACGGGGTTCTGCTGACCCGCGCGCTGCGCTACGCGGTGGAGCGCAAGCGGGCCGACGACAATGCGCGGCGGCTGCGCGAGGTGGAGCTGCGCGCGGAGGAGTCGGCCCGACTTGAGCGGGGCCTGCTGCCGCAGCCGTTGATGACCACCGAGCTTGTCCAGACGCACCCCTTCTACCAGCCGGGGCGGCACGCGGCCGTGATCGGCGGCGACTTCTACGACGTGGTGCAGGCCGGCGACCGCCTGCACCTGATCGTGGGCGACGTCTGCGGCCACGGTGCCGACGAGGCGGCGCTCGGCGTCGAGCTGCGGGTGGCCTGGCGGGCCCTGATCCTCGCCGGTGTCCCGGACGACGCCGTGCTGCCGGCGCTGGAGCAGGTGCTGATGAGCGAGCGCAGGGCCCGCGAGATATTCGCGACCGTCGCCACGGTGACGCTCGATCTGCCGGCCAACCGCGCTACTGTTCGGCTCGCCGGGCACCCGCCGCCGCTGCTGCTCTCCAGTGGCAAGGTGGAGCCCGTGCCCGCGCCGCACGGGCTGCTGCTCGGCGTGCAGCCCCGGCCGCCCCGTCCATACGACCTGGAGTTCGACGGTGAGGACTGGTCTCTGCTGATGTATACGGACGGCCTCATCGAGGGTCGGGTCGGCCGAGGCAACGAGCGTCTCGACGTCGGCGGCCTGTGCGCCCTGCTCGCCGAGCCGGAGGCCCGCGACGTGGCGCTGCCCGCGCTGCCACAGTGGCTGATCGGACGGGCCGAGGACGCCAATGACGGTCCGCTCGTCGATGACGTCGCGATGCTGCTGGTGACGAGGGGTTCGGGTCGGTGAAGGGATCCTGGAGCCTGCGGCGCAGGGTTACCGCGCTCTGTGCCGTGGTCGGGGGGCTGCTCGCGCTGGTCGCCATCGTCGCGTCGGGTACCGCGGCCGCGTCCCGCTCGCAGGTCGACACGCTGGCCAACCGTGCCACCCCGCTCCGCAGCGCGTCGGAGGCGCTGCTCACCGCGCTCGTCGACCAGGAGACCGCGGTACGTGGCTTCGCGCTCAGCGGAAACGACATGGACCTCCAGCCGTACACCAACGGTATTGCCGAGGAGCGCCGGCTGACGGATGCCATGACGGCCCTGATCGGCGACGAGCAGGGCATCCGGGAGCGCTTGGCGCGGGTGACCACGGCGGCGGCGGAGTGGCGTCGCGAGGTCGCCGAGCCGGTGGTCGCGGCGGTGCGCGACGAGGGCACCGCGACCGCCCAGGCGCTCATCAACGACGCGTCGCGGCAGCGTTTCGACAACGTGCGGGCCACGGTGGAGGACCTACAGGGCGAAATTCGCACGTTCCGCAACGAAACGGCCGACCAAGCGAAGACAAGCAGCACCATCCTCGTGGTACTGCTGATCGCGGCCACGGTGATCGTGCTGCTCGCCGGCATCGCGCTGCTCGTCTCGCTGCGCCGGCTGGTGATCGAGCCGTTGACCAGCCTCGCCGAGCAGGTCCGCGCGGTGGCCGGTGGGCAGTACGACCAGGCGATCGAGACCAACGGCCCGCCCGAGCTCGCCACGCTCGCCGCCGACGTCGACGGCATGCGTCGCAAAATCGCGTCCGACCTCGCCGAGGTGCGGGAGGCGCGGGAGCGGATCGAGTGGGTCAACGGCCAGCTCCAGAGCCAGGCCGAGGAGCTGATGCGCTCCAACCGCGACCTGGAGCAGTTCGCGTACGTGGCTTCGCACGATCTCCAGGAGCCGCTGCGCAAGGTGGCCAGCTTCTGCCAGCTGCTCCAGCGGCGGTACGCGGGCCAGCTCGACGAGCGCGCCGACCAGTACATCGCCTTCGCGGTGGACGGTGCGCAGCGGATGCAGCGGCTGATCAACGACCTGCTCGCCTTCTCCCGGATCGGGCGGATGACCTCAGGCTTCACCGACGTCGACCTCAACGCGCTGATGGCCGACGTGGCCAGCCAGACCGAGTCCGCCCGCAACTACGCCAAGGGTGAGCTGACCTGGGACGATCTCCCCACTGTCATGGGCGAGCAGGCGCTGCTCACCACCCTGCTGGCCAACCTGGTGAGCAACTCGATCAAGTTCCGCCACCCCGACCGCCCGCCCAAGGTGCACGTCTCGGCGGAGCGGGTCGGCGCGGAGTGGGAGATCAGCTGCCGGGACAACGGGATCGGCGTCGAGCAGGAGTTCGCCGACAAGATCTTCGTGATCTTCCAGCGGCTGCACGCCAAGGACTCGTACCCGGGCACCGGCATCGGGCTCGCGATCGCAAAGAAGATCGTCGAATACCATGCCGGCCGGATCTGGGTCGCCCCCGATGTCACCGAGGGTACGGTGATCAGGTTCACGCTGCCGGTGCTTGCCGGGAGTGAGGAGGAGCCGGCGGGCGAGAATGAGCCGGTGCGAGACAGCGAGGTGAACGCGTGACGGTGCCCGCCGACGGGAGGAGCCCGATCGAGGTCCTGCTGGTCGAGGACGACCCCGGCGACGTCCTGATGACGCAGGAGGCCTTCGAGGAGCACAAGCTCCGCAACAAGCTCACCGTGGTCACCGACGGCGACGCCGCTCTCGCATACCTGCGCCGCGAGGGTGAGTACAAGGACGCGGTACCGCCGGACCTCATCCTGCTCGACCTCAACCTCCCTCGCCGCGACGGGCGCGAGGTGCTCGCCGAGATCAAGAAGGACGAGAAGCTCGGGCGCATCCCAGTCGTCGTGCTCACCACCTCGCAGGCCGACGAGGACATCATGCGCAGCTATGAGCTGCACGCGAATGCGTATGTCACCAAGCCCGTCGACTTCGACCGCTTCATCGCGGTGGTCCGCCAGATCGACGAGTTCTTCGTCAGCGTGGTGAAGCTGCCGCCTCGTGGCTGACCTGATCGACTCGGTCGGGCTGCTGCTGCGCGAGGCGGCCGCCACTGTGGTGCTGCCGTCGTTTCAGCACCTCGCCGAGGGTGACGTCGAGGAGAAAGCGCCCGGCGAGGTTGTCACCGTCGCCGACCGGCGCGCCGAGAGGCTGATCGCTGACGGCCTCCGGGCGCTCCTGCCCGACTCCGTCGTGGTCGGCGAGGAGGGCGTCGCCGCCGACCCTTCGGTGCTGGATCTGCTTCGCGAGCCCGGCCTGGTGTGGATAGTCGACCCGATCGACGGCACCGGAAACTTCGCGGCCGGCCACGGCCCGTTCGCCATCATGGCCGCCCTTGTCCGCGGCGGCGCGCCCGTCGGCGCCTGGATCCTCGACCCGCTCGCCGGCACGCTGGCGGTGGCCGAGGCCGGCTCCGGCGCGTACGTCGACGGGGTCCGCGTCACCCTCTCCGCCGAGACCTCCCAGCCGCTGCGCGGGGCCGCGATGAGCCGATTCCTCCCGGCCGACCTGAAAGCCCGCATCCAGAGCGGGCTCCCGGCCATCGACGAGGTGATGCCGGGCCTGCACTGCGCCGGCCGCGAGTACGTCGACATCGTCACCGGTGCGCAGGACTTCGTCCTCTTCTGGCGCACGCTCCCGTGGGATCACGTGCCGGGCGCGCTGCTTGTCGAGGAGGCCGGCGGCGTAGTGCGGCGGCTGGACGGCGGCCCGTACCACCTGGCCGCGGACGGTTATGGCCTGCTGGCCGCAGCCAACGCGCCCACCTGGCGCCGGGTGCACACCGCTCTGCTCAGCTGACGGAGTCGGCCGGCCACTGGGTGCCGACGACCGCGAGCAGCTTAAGCGCCTCGGCGGTACGGCTGCCGGGCGCGGCGCTGTAGATGATGAGGCGCTGTCCGTGGCCGGCGATGTTGAGGGTCTCGCACTCCAGCTCCAGCTCGCCCACCACCGGATGGCGTACCCGTTTCACCGTCGTCCCGTGGCGCACGCAGACCCGTTGCTGCTCCCACCGGCGCACGAACTCCGGGCTGGCCGCGCGCAGGCGGGCGATCAGGCCGTGGATGCCGGGATCGTCCGGGTACTGGCCGGCGGCCGCACGCAGCTCGGCCACGCACTCGTCGGCGAAGGCGGAGGTATCGGGGTCGGCCAGCGCGATGGCGGAGATCTCGCCGCCGAACACGTTCCAAATCATGTTGCGCCGGCCCGGTGGCCAGGTGTCGGGATCGCCGAGCAGAGCGGCGGCTGTCGAGTTCCAAGCGAGGATCTCGTACTTGGCGTCGATGACATACGCCGGAGTGTCGTCGAGGCGGTTGATCAGGTGGATCACGCCGGCCGGCACGTCGGGGCTGGGGCCGGACGGGTGTGCCGGGATCTCGCCGACCAGGTGGTAGAGGTGGGCGCGCTCGGCGTCGTACAGCCGCAGGGCGCGAGCCAGCGCGGAGAGCACCTGCCGCGACGGGCGCGGGCCGCGGGCCTGCTCCAGCCGCGCGTAGTAGTCGACCGAGATGCCGGCCAGCCGCGCCACCTCCTCGCGCCGCAGTCCCGGCGTGCGGCGGCGCGGGCCGGCGGGGAGGCCGACATCCTCGGGGCTTACGCAGGCGCGACGGCTGCGCAGGTAGTCGGCGAGCTGTCGGCGGTCCATGCCGACCATCATGTCCGCCGGCTGTGGCCGGAACCAGGGACCAGCAGTCCGTGGTTAAGGCGTGCTCTCCTCACCGAGGGAAGGGCGCCGCAGGTTTGTCGCCATGAGTGAAAGCAAGGTCGCCCTCGTGACGGGGGCCAACAAGGGCATCGGGTACGAGATCGCGCGCGCCCTCGGCGAGACCGGCGCCACCGTCCTGGTCGGTGCGCGGGACGCGGAGCGCGGTGCGGCCGCCGCGGAGAAGCTCTCCGCCGACGGGGCGGCAGCGGTCGCGCTGCAACTCGACGTCACCGACCCGCTCTCGGTCACGGCCGCGGCAGCGCTGGTCGAGCGGATGTACGGGCGGCTGGACATCCTGGTCAACAACGCCGCCGTCCTCATCGAACGGGGGCAGGCGCCGAGCCGGACGCCGCTGGAGATGCTGGCGCGTACGTACGCCACGAACGTGTACGGCGTCGTCGCGGTGACCAACGCCATGCTGCCGCTGCTGCGCGAGGCGCCGGCCGGGCGCATCGTCAATCTCTCCAGCGGGCTCGGCTCGATGGCGCTGACCGGCGACCCGGAGGGGCCGTACCCGGGGCGTGGCTGCTGGCGTACAACTCGTCGAAGAGCGCGCTCAACTCGATCACGGTCACGTACGCGAACGAGCTGCGGGACACGCCGATCAAGGTGAACGCGGCCGACCCGGGCTACTGCGCGACCGACCTCAACGGGCACTCGGGACCGCGTACGCCGACGCAGGGCGCGGTCGCCGCCGTACGGCTGGCCACGCTCCCGGCGGACGGCCCGACGGCCGGCTTCTTCGACGACGAGGGCACGGTCCCTTGGTAGATCGGCACTACTAAGATCGGCGAGTGTCCACGTACCTGGAGAGTCTCTTCTCGCTGGCCGGGCGCGTGGCGCTCGTGACGGGTGGCAGCTCGGGGATCGGCCGTGCCATCGCGGAGGCCTTAGGCCGCGCGGGCGCCAACGTGGTGCTTGTCGCGCGGCGGGAGGCGCCGCTGGCGGCGGCCGTCGCCGAGCTCGGCACGGTCGGCGTGGAGGCAGCGGCGGTTGCCGCGGATCTCAGCGACCGCGCCGCGCTGCGGGAGGCGGCGGAGGCGGCGGTCAAGTGGTACGGCGAGCCGGACATCCTGGTCAACTCGGCGGCGATCAACCGGCGACCGCACCTGTCCGAGCTGACCGAGGACGACTGGGACGCGACGATCACCGCCAACCTCGACGCACCCTTCCTGCTCGGCCAGCGCTTCGGCCCGGCGATGGCGGAGCGGGGCTGGGGCCGGATCATCAACATCGCCTCCCAGCAGTCGGTGCGGGCGTACGGCAACAGCGGCGCGTACGGTGCCGCGAAGGCGGGCCTGGCCGGGCTGACCCGCTCGCAGGCCGAGGCGTGGTCGCGGCACGGCGTCACGTCGAACGCGATCGCGCCGGGCATCGTGCGTACGCCGCTGACCGCCGAGCTCTTCGCCGACCCGGCCCGGGTGGCCACGGCGGCCGGCCGCACGATGGTGGGGCGCAACGGGGAGCTGGACGACTTCGCAGGCGTGGCGGTCTTCGTCGCGAGCGAGTCGAGCGCGTACGTGACCGGGCAGATGCTCTTCGTGGATGGCGGGTTCTCCGTAGCGTGACAGGGTGGCCCGCATAGCACAGGTGAGCCTTAATTCTGAGGCTCGTGTGACTTAAGTGGCCCGTGAGTCCGGTACGCTCAGGCACCGTGCTTCATCGTCCCCTGGCTGTGGTGCTCGGTCTCCTTCTGGCGTGGGTCGCCACCGGGCCGGCCGCCGCCGCGCCAAATACTGACGACGAGGGTGCCTCCAAGACCCTGCGGGTCCAGCTGGAGGCGGCCAACAAGGGGCACATCGAGGCCAAGGCCAAGCTCGCCAACTCGAAGAAGCGCCAGCTCGAGCTCAACCTCCAGCTCCAGAAGGTCGAAGAGGACCTGGCGGTGACCGGCGGCGAGGTGGCCGCGCTGGCCGCTGAGTCGTATCGGGTCGGCCGGCTGACGCCGATCAACCTGATGCTCAACAGCGCCTCGCCGAATGAGTTCTTGCAGCGGGCGTCCGGGCTCGAGCTGCTCGCCCAGCGCGACGGCAGCGCGATGCGCCGGCTCACCGAGGCGCGCGAAGAGGTCACGCGCACCAAGGCGGCGATCGACAACGAGGTTCGCGAGCAGGCCAAGCAGGTCGCCGTGATGGCGGCGAAGAAGAAGGACCTGGAGAAGGCGCTCGGCATCGGCCAGGCCGGCGGATTCGTCAACGCCGACTCGCCACTGGCCCAGCCCGCCCCGCGCAACTCGGACGGCTCCTGGCCAAGCGAGCGCTGCATCGTCAACGACCCGACCACGAGCGGCTGCATCACGGCCCGCACGCTGCATGCGTACAACCAGGCGCGGGCGGCCGGGTTCAAGCGGTACACGTCGTGCAAACGCAGCGGTGGCGGTGGCGAGCACCCGAAGGGCCGGGCCTGCGACTTCTCCTCGGCGGAGACGACGTTCCTGAATAGCGACGCGGTCGGCGACGACCGGACGTATGGCAACAACCTGGCGGCGTACCTCGTGAAGAACGCCGACCGGCTAGGCGTGCTCTACGTGATCTGGTATCGGCAGATCTGGTCGCCCGGCTCCGGCTGGAAGTCGTACAGCGGCAGCGGCGGTGCCGCGGCGGAGCACACCAATCACGTGCACCTCTCGATGATCTGACTACCCTTTCTGCGTGATGGAGCCGATCCCGCAGACCGCCGCCCCGCTGCCCCCCAAGCTCGCGGCCACGCTTGTATTCCTCGCCAGCGGCGCCGTCCTGGTGCTGGAGACGGTCGCACTACGGCTCGTGGGGCCGTACGTCGGCGTGACACTCCAGGTGACCAGCGCGGTGATCGGCGTCGCGCTTGGCGCGATCGCGTACGGCGCCTGGCTGGGCGGCTTCCTCGCCGACCGGCAGGACCCGCGCCGCCTCCTCGCCCCGGCGCTGGTGCTCGCCGCCATCGCCACCGCCGTGACGCTGCCGATCGTGCGGTGGGCCGGCGAAGGGCTGCGGGGCAGCGCCGACACCGGCATCATCCTGCTCACGGCGCTGGCCGTCTTCGTGCCCGCCGCGCTGCTGTCCGGCATCACGCCGCTCGTGGTCAAGCTCCAGCTCGGCGACCTCAAGCGCACGGGCCAGGTCGTCGGCAAGCTCTCCAGCATCGGCACGCTGGGCGGTATCACGGCCACGCTTGTCACCGGCTTCGTGCTGGTCGCCGCCCTGCCCACCACCGTGATCATCCTGAGCCTGGCCGTGCTGCTCGCGGCGTTCGGCATCGGACTCGGCGTGTACCTCCAGCGCCGCGACCCGGTACCGGCGCCGCCTCGGGCCCGCGCGGTGCTCGCCATCGTCGGGCTGGCCGGCGCGGGACTGTCCACTGTGGCGCCCAACCCGTGCGACATCGAGACGGCGTACCACTGCGCGTCCGTCGTCGAGGATCCGGCCAACCCGTTCGGCCGCCTGCTGATGCTCAACTCGGCCCGCCACTCGTACGTCGACCTGGGCAACCCGGAGCACCTCGAGTTCGCGTACACGCAGTGGATCGGGGCGGTCGCCGACTCGATCGCGCCGGAGGGCCAGCCGCTCGACGCGCTGCACCTGGGCGGCGGCGGCTTCACCATGCCGCGCTACCTCAACGCCACCCGGCCGGGCGGCACCAACGAGGTGTACGAGATCGACGGCGGGCTTGTCGACCTGGCCCGCGACGAGCTGGAGCTGCGCACCGGCCCCGACCTCATGCCGGTCGTCGGCGACGCCCGCGTGCTGGTCACGGCCCGCCCGGCGGCGACCGTGGACTTCGTGGTGGGCGACGCGTTCGGCCACCTTGTGGTGCCGTGGCACCTCGCCACCCGGGAGATGGCCGAGCAGATCCACCGCACGATGCGGCCCACCGGTGTGTACGCGCAGAACGTCATCGACTACCCGCCGCTCCGCTTCATCCGGGCCGAGATGGCGACCGTGGCCGACGTCTTCCCGCACGTTGCATTGATCGGGCCGCCGGAGGCGCTGGCCGGTGAGGAGGGGGCCAACTTTGTGATCGTCGCCTCCGCCGCGCCGCTGCCGATCGAGGCGATTCGCGCCCACTTGACCGGTAGCGTCACGGAGCCGGTCACTCTGCTCGCCGGTGCAGATCTGGATGCGTTTGTACGGGATGCCCGGGTGCTCACCGACGACTTCGCACCGGTCGACCAACTCCTGGCCGGACCGTGACCTTTCCGCAGGTGTAGGCGCCGCCCGGCGGGGCAATTGCCATGACATGACGGTGCTGGGTGGTCGGTACCGCCTCACCACGCGACTCGGCGCGGGCGGTATGGCGGTGGTCTGGCGGGCGTACGACGAAGTCCTCGACCGGCCGGTAGCCGTGAAGGTGCTCGCGCCACGGGTCGCCGCGGACCCCAGCTTCCGCTGGCGGCTGCGTGCCGAGGCGCAGGCGGCCGGCAAGCTCTGTCACCCGCACATCACGGGCGTCTACGACTACGGCGAGCAGGACGGCGCTCCGTACGTCGTCATGGAGCTCATCGACGGACAGTCGATGGCCGCGTCGCTCGACCTCGACGGGCCCCTGCCTTGGCCCGAGGCGGTCAAGGCGTGCGCCGAGGTGGCGTCCGCGCTTGCCGTCGCACACGCACACGGCGTGGTACATCGGGACGTGAAGCCCTCCAACGTGATGCTCACCGCGGGCGGGGCCAAAGTCGTCGACTTCGGTATCTCCGCGTTGATCGGCGCGAGCGACGTGACGCCCGAGGGCGGCCTGCTCGGTACGCCCGCGTACCTCGCGCCGGAGCGGATGGAGGGCGGGCAGGTCTCGCCGGCCACCGACGTGTACGCCCTGGGCCTGCTCCTCTACCGCGCGCTGACCGGGCACCTTCCGTGGGAGGCGACCACCACCACGCAGATGCTGCGCGCTCACCGGTACACCGATCCCGGGCCGCTGCCGCCGGTGGAAGGGCTGCCCGAAGCGGTAGCCCTGCTCTGCCGGCGGTGCCTCGCCAAGCGGCCGGAGACACGGCCGAGCAGCGCGGAGGCGGCGGGTGTGCTGGCGTCGTTCTCCACGCCGTCCTGGATACCCGTCGCCACCCCGGCCGCACCGTCGCGCAGCCGCCAGTGGGCGGGCGCCGTGCTGGCCGCCGCCGCGCTGCTCGCGGTCACCGGAGGGCTGTGGGTCAACGGAAACCGGAGCTCTTCGGGTACCTCCGGCACGGGTGCGGCCGCCGCGTCGGTGGTGCTCCCGAGGAGCCCATCGGGAAGCCCGCCAAGGCCTGCTCGGTGACGTACTCGTTGAGGCGCGACTCCGGCCGCGAGTTCCGCGCGGACCTGACCTTGACGAACGCCGGCGGCCAGCCGGTCGAAGGGTGGCGGCTGACGTTCGCCTTCCCGGGCGACCAGCGGCTCACCGACGCGCGGCGGGTCGACTTCGCGCAGTCCGGCCGCGATGTTGTGCTCGAGCCGGACCACGAGCAGCCGATCGACGCGGGTGAGTCGTTCTCGGTGGGCGTGACCGGCCGGTACCAGAAGGCGAACCCGCTGCCGACCGCGTTCGCCGTGGACGGTACCGAGTGCGAGGCGCTTGTCTCAGGCGCGCCGCCAGCCACGCCCGGACCGACCGCCCGCTCCGGTTCGGGCGGGTCCGACGACAGGTCCGGCCCGGGTGCCTCTTCCGACGACGACAGCTCGGGCAAAGGCAAGGGCAGGTCCGGGCACGGTGACGACGACGAGGAGGACGACTAGCCGCTAGGTAGCGGCGGCGAAGCGTTGAACCTGCTCGGTCGTACCGGCCACGATGAGTACGCAGTTGCCGGGCAGGACGGTGTCCGGTGCCGCGTACACGAAGTCGGTGCCGGGCTTCTTGACCCCGACCACTGTCACGCCGTACCTCGTGCGTAGCCCGATCTCGGCCAGCGTGCGGCCGGCGGCGTCGCGGGGCGCACGGGTCTTGGCGATCGCGAAATCGTCGTCGAGCTCGATGAAGTCGAGCATGCGGCTGGTGATCAGGTGGGCCACCCGCTCGCCCATCGTCGCCTCGGGATAGATCACGTGGTGCGCGCCGACCGACCGCAGGATCTTGCCGTGCTTGGTCGAGATCGCCTTGGCCCAGATCTCGCGTACGCCGACCTCGGTAAGCGCGAGAACGGTCAGCACGCTCGCCTCGATGTCGGTACCGATGCCCACGACCGCCCGGCCGAACTCGGTCATCCCGATCTGCCGCAGCACCTCCTCGTCGGTGGCGTCGGCCTGCACAACGTGGGTGAGCCGGTCGGACCACTGCTGTACCAGCTTCGGGTCCTCGTCGACGCCGAGCACCTCGTGACCCAGCCGGGTCAGCGAGTCGGCCACCTGGCCGCCGAAGCGGCCCAGCCCGATCACCGCCACGTTTTCGTCCGAGGTCGGCGCCTTGGTCTTCTCAGCCAACGATGGGTCGCTCCTCCGGGTACCGGTACAGCCGGCCGCGGGTGTTGAGCGCGAGCGCCGCGGCGACGGCGATCGGGCCCACCCGGCCGACGTACATCAACACGATCAGTGCGAGCTGTCCCGGGCCGGTCAGCTCGGCGGTCAGGCCGACGGTGATGCCAGCGGTGCTGAACGCCGACATGGCCTCGAAGAGCGCCCGGTCGAGCGGCACGCCCGTGGTGAGGGCGAGCAGTGCCAAGGTACCGCCGGCGGCTGTGGCGAGGCCGAGAAGGGCGACCGTCGTCGCCTGCCGCTGCGTCGACTCGGCGATGCGGCGGCGCCCGACCACGACGTCGCGCTCGCCCCGGACCTCAGACCAGATCACGTACGCGAGCAGGAAGAACGTGGTGACCTTGATGCCGCCGGCGGTGCTCGCGCTGCCGCCGCCGACGAACATCAGGCCGATGATCATCGCGGTCGTGTCGGCGTGCATCGCGCCGTAGTCGACCGTGTTGTAGCCGCCGGAGCGGGGGATCGTGCCCTGTACGAAGGAGGCGAGGATCTTCTCGGCGACCCCGAGCGGCCCGAGCGTGCCCGGGTTGGCCCACTCGAAGCCCAGCACGGTGGCGAAGCCCACCACCAGCAGCACCACCGAGCCCCACACGGTCAGCCGGGTGTGCGTCGACCAGGCGGATGGCCGGCGCAGCTCACGGCCGATCTCGTACAGCACCGGCACGCCCAGGCCGCCGACGATCACGCCCAGCGTCAGTGGCACGCAGATCCACCAGTCGCCGACGAACCCGAAGAGGCCGTCGCTACGCAGCGAGAAGCCGGAGTTGTTGAACGCCTGGATCGCGTTGAACGCGCCCTCCCACAGGGCCCGCCCCAGCGGGACGTCGTACGTGAGCCAGAGCCGCCCGGCGACGATCGCCGCGATCACCGCCTCGCTGGCGAACATCACGACCGCGGCGAGCACGAGCACCGCGCGTACCTCACCGAGGGCAAGCCCGGCGCTCGTCTCGGCCCGCGCCATCAGCCGGCTGCGCAGCCCCAGCCGCTGGGAGACGAGCAGGCCGAGCAGCGTCGCCATCGTCGCAATGCCGTACCCGCCGACCTGGGTGAGCAGCGCGATCATCGCGTGCCCGAAGTCCGACCAGTAGGTCGCGGCGTCCACCGGGGACAGTCCGGTCGTGCAGATCGCCGAGGTCGAAGTGAAGAGCGCGGTCATGAACGACGGCGTGCCCGGCCCTCGGCGGGAGATGGGCAGCATCAGCAGAACGGTGCCGACGGCGATCACGCCCAGGAACGCGAGGGGCACGATCCGGGCTGGGTGTTGCAGGGTACGGCGCATCAGGCATGTTCATATCACGGCTGATCATTGGACAGTCTGGCTTCGTCCGGGGCGGCTTGACTCTGGCCGTGCGTACCAAACTTCCAGTAGTGGTCCTGGCCGGCGCTATGCTGGCGACCATCATTGCCGTACCTACCGGCGCCGTCGCGCACCGCGACGAGGAGCCGACTGTCATCGGACACCGTGGAGCCAGTGGCCTCCGTCCCGAGCACACGCTCGAGGCGTACCGGCTGGCGATCGCGGTCGGAGCCGACTACATCGAGCCCGACCTGGTCTCCACCAAGGACGGTGTCCTGGTGGCCCGCCACGAGAACGAGATCTCCGGTACCACGGACGTCTCCACCAAGCCGGAGTTCGCCGGCCGCCGGGTGACCAAGACGATCGACGGCGTGGCCGTCACCGGGTGGTTCACCGAGGACTTCACGCTCGCCGAGCTGAAGACGCTCCGCGCCAAGGAGCGGCTGCCGCAGGTGCGCCCGACGAACACCGCGTTCGACGGTCTGCTTGAGATCCCGACGCTCCAGGAGGTCATCGACCTGGCCAAGGCCGAGAGCCGCCGCCACGGCCGGACCATCGGTATCTACCCGGAGACCAAGCACCCGACGTACTTCCAGGAGATCGGGCTGCCGCTGGAGGAGCCGCTGGTTCGGGTCCTCAAGCGCAACGGGCTGACCGAGAAGAAGGACGCCGTTATCGTGCAGTCCTTCGAGACGGCCAACCTCCGCAAGCTCGACAAGATGATCGACGTGAAGCTGGCCCAGCTGATCAACGCCTCCGGCAAGCCGTACGACTTCGTGGTGGCGAACGACCCCCGGACCTACGCCGACCTGGTCAAGCCCGAGGGTCTGAAGTGGATCAGCCGCTACGCCGACGGCGTGGGCGTGGAGAAGAGCCTCATCGTGCCGCGGGACGCGTCCGGCAAGCTGATGGCGCCGACCACGCTGATCCGTGACGCCCACCGCAACGACCTGATCGTCCACGGGTGGACGTTCCGGGCGGAAAACCAGTTCATGGCGACCGACTTCCGGATCGGCACCGACCCGAACGCGCGCGGTGACATCTACGCCGAGTTCGCCCTCTACTACCGTCTGGGCATCGACGGCGTCTTCAGCGACCACCCGGACACCGCCGTGGCCGCTCGCGTCGGCTTCGCCAAGTAAGCAGTTCAGCAGCTCTAAGGTGCCGCCGGCCTCGTGGGGCCGGCGGCACCGCTGCTTTCCTGGAGCCTGGCCAGCTCCGCACCCACGCCCGGCGGGAGCGTGGCGGTGGGCGCCTCGTCGGCCGTGGGCACTGCGGCCTGCGGGCGGCGCAGCCGCCACAGCACGCCGAGCAGCAACATCGCCGAGAACGCGAAGACGATGCTCGCGGTGAGCAGGGTCGAGGAGAGCGAATCGGACTGGCCGGTGGGATTGAGCGGCGGCCGGGCCGCGACGCGTTTCGTGGGCGTCACCGGCGGTACGGGAGCCTGCTGAACAGGCGGCGCGGTCGTCTCGTCGGCCGGGGGTTCCGTGACGGGCAGCGCCGGCGGTGTCGTTTCGGGCGGCGGGGCCGTCGTGGCGACGGCGTCGACCACGACTGTCGTCGCACGGGCGCTGTCGAGCAGCTTCCCGTTGACCGCGTGCGCCGAGACTTCGAGCTCGGCCGGACCGGACGGCGTGCCGTCCAGGAACGCGATCCGGTAGCTTGCCGCCACTGTGGTGTCCGCGCCGCAGATCAGCTTGGAGTCGACGAGCGGGTCGACCGCCTCGACCGTGCCGTCCGCGGATGACGTGTCGCGCAGCGCGAGCGCCTGCCCGGACACCACCCGCTCCATGCGGACGTGCTCGGCGGCGAGGCCGTCCAACCGTACGGTGATCGTCCGCCGGGTCTGCGTGCAGCCATTGTCCGAGCGGCTCACCACGAGGTCGAACCGCGCAGGCGCGCCGCCGACGGTAACGGTCCGGGCCGGACCGTCCAGCTCGACGGCACAGCACTTCTCCTTGCCCCGCTCGCCCTTGGCTGCTTTGCCGGCGGCGGCCGGCTTGTCCTTGGTGGCTGGCTTGTCTTTTGTGGCCGCGAACGTGGGCACGGTCAGCGCCAACCCGGCAAGCCCGAGGCCCACCACGGCAGCCCGCACCACGACGCGTCGTCCGCCCGTCACGACGCCCAGGCTAGGCGCTAACCGACGTGTCCGGAAAGGACGACTATTAGCGTCTTCTGTCGATCAAAGTAAGGAGTTTCAGCCCAGAGTGCTGAACCCGCAACTCCCTGTCGGGAACCCTCGGACCTGTGCCTCCAGCCACCGCCGTGAATCCCCGGTATCCGAGCCGCGTCAACGCCGCTCTCTGCGCCGGGCTGCCTGACCTGCGCGCGTTCGGTAGTCGACAACGCCCATCTGGGTAAGCCAGTACACGTCCGGTCGGCGAGCGACGGCGCGCGCTCCGATTTCGGCAAGGTTGGTCGCAAGCAGGTCGACGATCTGCTGGCGGGTCGCCTCACCTGGGAAGAGGAACATATGGATCTTCGCATCGAGGTAGGCCTGCAACTCAAGTTCGCGTACCAGGATGTGTTGGTCTCGGCAGAAAACAACCCAGCCGGTCGCGCCCACAAGCGTTAGCCATTCCTCGTCGTCGAGGCCTCGGTCCAACCTTTCCCGGCCGAATACGGAGGCCGGTGTATGAACGGTGTATCCGAGATCGCTGATAAATCGCCGTACCGTGCGCCCGGCCATGTTTTCGTCGATGTAGAACTCAGGCGGCGCGGCCCAAGAGGATGCGTGCGGCGGTGCGGACGTCGCCGATTGGGAGGCCGAACTCCTCCGCGACGATTTCAGCGCTCTCACCCGCCCTCATCATGCCGGCGACGTCCGCTACGCGGACTCCAGTGCCGGCGAAGATCGGCTGTCCGAACGAACGTCGTACATCGACTACAACCTTTGATGGCTGCCAGTGGCGGAGCGTGAGCTCGATCGGGAGGCGCTCATCGTCCCACGCCACGTACTGAAGGTGGTCCTGAACGATCTCTCGAAATACGTGCTGACCGGTGTCGCCAGCGATAAGGCCGTGGCCGGCCCGGCTTCGAGAAAAATCCCAGAGAACGTCGATGCCGTCAGTTGCCAGCTCGGGCGCGACCAGCACGTATTCGCGACCGAATTCCCTCTGGAGCTCCTTGAGGGCCGGTCGGATCCGCTGGGGCGGACGCCAGCGTCTCGCAGGGCATCGAGGACGTGGCCCTCGGCGAGTGCGATGAACGTCACCGGTAGCGGTGTCCGCCCACGGTCAAGAACATGCAGCAACGGCTGGCCGAGCCCGTAGCCGCGCGCCCAGCGGTGGAAAGTCTGCTTTGGCACTCTTAGATAGCGGCCAGCCTGCGACAGGTTGAGCAGGCCCTCGGTGAAGCGGACATCCTGCACGTCGACCGCCTCCTCTCGTCCCGGCCACAGGCTACCGCGCTATACCGGGCTCTCCCGGGAATGTTTCAGACCGTCGCATAATCAGTTCAGGGTTCGCGAGGCTTATACACCCGAGCGGTGGTCTGGGGTGGCCTTGATCGGCGTGCGTGGGGCGGCCGTATCCGGGCGCGGCTGATAGGAAGGGGCGATGCGGGAACGAGCCGAAGCCATCCTCCAGCGCCTCGCTGGCGACCACGCCAAGCTCCGCGAAGACCAGTGGCGGGCGATCGAGGCCCTGGTCGCGGGGCGTCGGCGGGTGCTCTGCGTGCAGCGCACCGGGTGGGGCAAGTCAGCGGTCTACTTCGTGGCCACCGCGCTCCTGCGGCAGCAGGGCACGACCGGGCCGACCGTCATCGTCTCGCCGCTGCTGGCGCTCATGCGCAACCAGGTCGAGGCGGCGGGCCGCGCCGGCATCCGGGCCCGCACGATCAACTCGGCCAACCTGGACGAGTGGGACCAGATCACCGACGAGATCCGGGCCGGCGCGGTCGACGTGCTGCTGATCAGCCCGGAGCGGCTCAACAACCCTGACTTCCGCGACACCGTGCTGCCCCGGCTGGCCGCCACCACCGGGCTGCTCGTGGTCGACGAGGCGCACTGCGTCTCCGACTGGGGGCACGACTTCCGGCCCGACTACCGGCGGCTGCGCACGTTCCTCGCCGGCCTGCCGGAGCGCACGCCGGTGCTGGCCACCACCGCGACCGCCAATGCCCGGGTCACCGCCGACGTGGCTGACCAGCTCGGTGACGCGCTGGTGCTGCGCGGGGCGCTCGACCGCGACTCGCTGCGCCTGGCTGTGGTCGACCTCGCCACGCCGGCGCACCGCCTCGCCTGGCTGGCCGACCACCTCGACCGGCTCCCCGGCTCGGGGATCATCTACACCCTCACGGTCGCGGCGGCGGGGGAGGCGGCCGAGTTCCTCCGCTCGCGGGGTACCCGGTCGCGTCGTATACCGGCCAGTCCGACGACGCCGAGCGCCGTGCCGCCGAGCAGGACCTGCTGGACAACAAGGTCAAGGCGCTGGTGGCCACGTCCGCGCTGGGGATGGGCTTCGACAAGCCGGACCTGGGCTTCGTGGTCCACCTGGGTGCGCCGCCGTCGCCGATCGCGTACTACCAGCAGGTGGGGCGTGCCGGCCGGGCGGTCGAGCAGGCGGAGGTGCTGCTGCTGCCCGGCGCCGAGGACGCCGCGATCTGGCGCTACTTCGCCTCGCTCGCGTTCCCGCCGGAAGACCAGGTGCGCACCGTGCTGGCGGCGCTCTCCACCGACCGTCCACTCTCGACCCCCGCGCTGGAGCCGATCGTCGACCTGCGGCGTACGCGGCTGGAGCTGATGCTCAAGGTGCTCGACGTCGACGGTGCGGTCCACCGGGTGCGCGGCGGCTGGCTCGCGACCGGCGACCCGTGGACGTACGACGCCGCACGGCTGCACCGTGTCGCCGAGGCGCGCACCGCGGAGCAGCAGTCGATGCGCGAGTACACGGCGACCGCGGGGTGCCGGATGGAGTTCCTGCGGCGGTGCCTCGACGACCCCGGCGCGGTCCCCTGTGGACGCTGTGACAACTGCACCGGGCCCCGGTTCGGCGCCGAGGTGTCGGCGCCCGCGCTCGCGGCGGCACAGGCGTTCCTGGGGCGGGCAGGGGTCGAGGTCCCGCCGAAGAAGCTGTGGCCCACCGGCCTTGAGCAGGTCGGCGTCCCCTTGCGCGGCAAGATCCTGCCCGGCGAGCAGGCGGCGAGCGGCCGTGCCGTGGGCCGCCTCTCCGACCTCGGCTGGGGCTCCCGGTTGCGTACTGTCGCCGGCCCCGACTCGCCCGACGCTCCGCTGCCCGCGGACGTGGCCGGCGCGGTGGTGGAGGTGCTCAAGACCTGGGCCCGCGGTGATGACCCGTGGCTGGCGCGCCCGGTCGGCATCGTGGCCGTCGGTTCGCGCCGGCACCCGCGACTCGTCCAGAGCCTCGCCGAGCACATCGCGACCGTCGGGCGCCTGCCGCTGCTCGGGGTGCTGCCGCCCGCTGGCGAGGGCGGCGGCGCGCGGGGCAACAGCGCCCAGCGGGTGCGCACGCTGCACGGCGGGTTCGTGCCGCCGGACGATCTCGCCACGCGACTGGCCGCACTGGACGGTCCGGTGCTGCTCGTCGACGACCTGGTCGACTCGGGCTGGACCATGACGATGGCCGCCCGCCAGCTCCGCCTGGCCGGCGCACCGCTGGTCCTCCCGCTGGCGCTGGGCGTGAGCGGCTAGCCGTGCTGCCGACAAAAGCCGCGTAATGTGGCAGAGGCATTGAATTACATCGAACCGCGATACTTGTACGCGTGAACAACAGCCGCGTCGCCTTCATCGTCGCCGGGTTGGTGGTCGCCATCCTCGGCGGCTTCGGGCTCGGCCGGCTGACCAGCGGAGACGTGGCCAGACCGACCGCGGCCGTCGCAGCGCCGACCGCCGCCGCCGACCAGACCCACTCGCCTGGCGCCGGCCCGCACACCCACTCGGCCGGTGGCGGGAGCGGGGCCGCCGCGGGCGGCCTGGAGATCAGCGCGAGTGGGTACACGCTGGTGCCCGAGGCCACCGCGTTCACCGCTGGCCTGGCCGGCGAGCTCGCCTTCCGGATCGTGGACAGCGGGCAGCGGCCGGTCACCGACTTCGCGAGCGTGCACGACAAGCCGCTGCACATGATCGTGGTGCGCCGCGACCTGACCGGCTACCAGCACCTGCACCCGACCATGGCGCCGGATGGCCGCTGGACCGTGCCCCTCACGCTGCCCGAGCCGGGGGTCTGGCGGGCGTACGCGGACTTCACCGCCAACGCCGCCACCGGGCAGACCGCCGTCACGCTCGGCACCGACCTCACCGCGCGCGGCGACTACGTGCCGCGCGCCCTGCCCGACGCCGCGACCCAGGCGACCGTCGACGGCTTCACCGTCAGTTACCAGGGCACGCCGCAGACCGCTGCGATCCAGCCGCTGCTCTTCACCGTCGCGCAACCTGCCGCACCGGGCACGAAGACCGCCGCGCCGGAGACGCCGGGCGTGGAGCTGGAGCGCTACCTCGGCGCGTACGGCCACCTTGTGGTGCTGCGTGAGGGCGACCTCGGCTACGTGCACGTCCATCCCGAGCCGGAGCTCGTGGGTGGCGCGGTGAAGTTCTGGCTGGCCGCGCCGAGCCCGGGGCGCTACCGGATGTACTTCGACTTCCAGGTCGCCGGGAAGGTGCACACGGCCGAGTTCACGCTGCGGGTGTGAGGAGCCGCTCCAGCGCCGGCGTCACGCCCCACTCGGCCACCATCCGCGCGTACTCCTCGCGCTGCGCCTCAGTCGGCGGCGCGTCCGTGCGGCGGGCGCGGAGCAGCAGGTTGCGCGGCGTGTGGCGGGAGTCGACGAACTCCACCACCTCGACCTTGTAACCGCGCAGGCGGAGCAGACCCGCACGCAGCGCGTCGGTGAGGACGTCCGCGAAGCGCTCGCGGAGGATGCCCTGCCGGGTGAGCAGCGGGTACGGCTCGGGAGCCCCGTGCCGCGCAGCTGCGCCGCGATGTCGTGGTGGCAGCACGGCGCGGCGAGCACCCACTGGGCCTCCCACCGGACCGCCCGGGCGAGCGCCTCGTCGGTCGCGGTGTCGCACGCGTGCAGTGCCAGCACCAGGTCGGGCTGGAAGTCGACCTCGGCGTCGGCGATCGTTCCCGCCACGAACCGCACCCGGTCGGCGCAGCCCAGCCGCTCCGCCAGCTCGGTGTTGCGGCGGCGCTGGTCCTCGCGCACGTCCACCCCGACCACGTCCACGTCGACGCCCTGCCCAGCGAGGTACCGGTACGCGGCGAACGTCAGGTACGCGTTGCCGCAGCCCAGGTCGACCACCCGCAGCCGCTCGGGCAGGGGGGACACCGAGGCGGCGAGCGCGCGCAGGAACGCGTCCACCTGCCGCCGCTTGGCCGCGTTGCCGCCGATCGCGTCGAAGAGCGGGTCGCCCGGTTCGAGCAGGTACTCCTTCGCCCGGTCGTGCGCCTCCGGCTCAGCAGGGCGGTCGGCGGCGGCCCGGTGCACCTGGGCCTCGCCCTTCTTGGTCACCCGCAGCTGGACCGTCGCGTCGGCGGTCTCCACGTGCCAGTTGCCGAACGGCTCGGCCAGCAGTGCGTCCACCGCCGCGCCAGCCTCGGGACCGGGCACCACGTTGCGGGTGTGCGGGCGGGCGCCGTCGTTGGTGACGATCTGTAGCCGGGTGCCGCCCTTGAGCGTGACCGGGCGTACCTCCGCGCGGACGACCGAGGGGACCTGTCCCCGCCGCCGGCCAGCGGCGACGGCCCGGGTGAGCCCCGGGTCCAGCAGTAGCGCCCGCACTTCGGCGAGCGCGTCGTCGAGCGGGCGCACCATGTAACGAAGCCTATCTACCGACCTGGGGTTGAACCCTTGGGAGCCCTCCCACGTAATGACGTGCGAAGCGGACGGCACTCAGCCGTCGGACGGCGCTTCTCCACACAGCAGGAGAGTGCACGCGCATGTCCAGGAGCAGAGAGATCAGCCGCCGCTCGAAGATCGCCATCACCGCCGGTGTGGCGCTCGCGCTCTTCGGCACGGGCATCGGTGTCGCCGCCGCTGGGGGCGAGTCCGCCGCGCCGACTGTCGACTGCCCGGTAGTGGGCGACAAGCTGCCCGCCGTTCCGGCGTCCGCGCAGGCCGAGGTGTCGCGAAACCTCGCCCTGCTGAACACCCAGATCGAGGAGGCGAACCGCCGGCTGGCCACCAGCCAGGGCGAGGGCGGCCCGAACTTCGTGCAGAACGCGATCCTCGGCCCGCTGAAGGACAAGCGCGCCGCCACGATCGACCGCATCTCGATCGCGATCGGCCGGCAGGGTACGCGGCCCCAGGGTCTGGAGTCGCTGGCCACGTGCACGCTGGGCACGGCTGGCGGGGGCGGGGCGGCCGAGGACCCGGAGGCGCCGGCGGGCGAGCCCCCAGCCGAGCAGCAGCCGCCCGCCGCCGAGCAGCCGGACGACCAAGCACCGGCCTCCGGCACCATCAGCTGCCCGGACGTGGCCAGCCAGCTTCCGGCCGTACCAGCCGGCGCGCGGGCCGAGGTCGACCGCAACCTCGCGCTGCTGGACACCCAGATCGCCGAGGCGAACGCGCGGCTGGTGAGCACGGTGGGCCAGGGCGGCCCGAACTTCGTGCAGAACGCGATCCTCGGTCCGCTGGAGGACAAGCGGTTCGCGACGATCAACCGGATCGCCACCGCCATCGGCCGCATCGACGCGCGTCCCGTGGGTCTCGACGCGCTGGCACCCTGCACGGTCAGCTGACCCACGGCTCCCTGGCGCGACCCGCAGCGCGCCAGGGTTGAAGGGCCCCTCCACCGGAGGGGCCCTTTCCTTAGATATTGAGCTACCGCGATGTCCGTCGTGGTCCGGACCGCTGCTCCCGCGGCCTCACCCTCCGCGCCTCACAACCCCAGCCCGCACGGCGGGCATCGGGGTCCGCCGACCCGTCCCTGACCCGGATGCTGCTCAGAACCCGTTCGTCGAGTGGTCGGGCATCTGTCACCACACTCCGGTGGCTTCGGGCGCGAAACGCTCACCGTCGCGGCTGCGCAACGGCTGCGCGACCGCCTACCATCCGGGCATGGCCTACCGCGCGAAAATGGCAGCCGCGCTTTCCGGCGCAAGCGTCGGTCAGCTCGCGCGCTGGCGCAAAGGCGACAAGCCGCTTCTCGTTCCCGAGGTCTCTACCGATCCGATCTTGTACTCGTTCCGGGATCTTGTCGCGTTGCGCAGCTTCACCTACCTGCGTGAGAAGGTGTCCCTGCAGAAGATCCGCAAGGCGCTCGGCAACCTGCGGGAGCTCGGCGGACTCGATCACCTCTCGCAGTACAAGCTGGTGGCCCACGGCGTGAGCAGTGTCGTGCTGGTCGCCCCGGACGGCGACCACGGTGTCGACCTCGTCGACCGGCCAGGCCACCACGTCACAGTGCTCGCGATCGGCGACGTGCTTGAGTCGTTCCCGTTCCGCGACATCGAGGTGCCGAGCCTGCGCCGGCCCCAGCCGAGGATCAGCGTGGATCCCAGCGTGCGGCGGGGCACACCGGTCGTCGCTGGCACCCGTGTCTCCTACGACCTTGTCGCCGGACTACTACGGGATGGGGTGCCGGCGGAGGAGGTAGCCGACTACTACCCGAGTGTCACCGCCGAGGCGGCTCGGGACGCGCTAGCGTTCGCTGACCACGTAGACGGCATATCCCAGCGAGCGGCCTGATGCTCATCCTGCTCGACGAGGACGTTCCCCATCAGGTAATCGACGTCCTCCAGCATGTGCTGCGCCAGCATCAGGTTGATCACATTCATGGGATCGGCTGGTCGAAGAAGAAGGATCACTTCGTCTACAAGGATGCGAAGCAGGCCGGCTACGACGTGATCGTGACTAACGACGACCACCAGATGTCCGACCCGGACGAGTGCCGAGACGTCCGTAAGTCCGGGCTACACCGGGTGTCGTACAAGCACCGAGGCAAGGGGCTGCCGGGTTTGGCGTTAGCGACGGCGAGCATCATCGCGGCGATGCCGGACATCATCGTGGAGTTGGAGAAGACCGAAGGGCAGCGGCTAGTAGAGATCACGCAGATCGACGCGAGGCACCGTCGGTACACGATTACGGACCCGAACCGGAACCCACCCAAGTATTGGCGCTGAGAACACGACGATCGGGCCAACGCGGCGAAGGCGTGTCGCAGCTGACCGCCTCGCACGAGGTGGCGGTCAGCTGCGGGTGGTCGCGGTACTTGCCGGGCTGGGGCGCGTCGGCGTGCTGAGGTCACACCGTGAGCGCGTCGGGCGCCCCACCTCGGTTGGCGTGTTAGTCGGTGGCGGCCTCAGCGGCGCCGCCTGAGCCGCCACTGCGGCGGCGACGGCGGCGGCGGGGCTTGGCGGCGGCGGTGGGTGCCTCGACGGTGGTAGCGCCGGGCTCGACGGCCGTGGCCTCCTGCTCCGCGCCCGAGACGACCTCGCCGGCCCGGCGGCGCCGGCGCTGGCGGCGCGGGCCGGTGGGCTCCCCGGACTCAGACGGATCTCCGGCGGGCTCGCGCCCGTCACCCGTACCAGAGCGGGAGCGGGATCGACCGCGGACCGCTGGCTGGCCGCGGCGGCGCCCACGACCCCGGCCACCCAGGTCTTCCTCGGCCTCGGCCGCGAGGCCGGCCCGGGTGCGCTCGGCGGTGGGCAGGGTGCCCGAGATGTCGGTGGGGATGTCGAGGTCGGTGTAGAGCCACGACGAGGTGTGGTACGTCTCCGGCGGCTCGGCCATCTCCAGGCCCAGCGACTTGTCGATCAGCCGCCACCGGGGCATGTCTTCCCAGTCGACGAACGTCACGGCCACGCCGCTGGCCCCGGCCCGGCCGGTGCGCCCGATGCGGTGGGTGTAGGTGTCCGGATCTTCCGGGCAGTCGTAGTTGACCACGTGGGTGACGCCGGAGACGTCGAGCCCGCGGGCGGCGACGTCGGTGGCGACGAGCACGTCGATCTTGCCGGCCCGGAACGCCCGCAGCGCCCGCTCGCGCGCGCCCTGCCCCAGGTCACCGTGGACGGCCGCGGCCGCGAAGCCGCGGAAGTCGAGGTCTTCGGCGACGCGGTCGGCGGACCGCTTGGTGCGGGTGAAGATCATGGTGAGGCTCCGCCCGTCGGCCTGGAGCACGCGGGAGAGCACCTCGATCTTGTTCATCGGGTGGGTGCGGTAGGCGACCTGCTTGGTCAGCGGCGACGCCCCGGTCTCGGCGCTGTGCCCGGCGTGGATCGTCACCGGGTGGCGCAGGAAGCGGCGGGCCAGCGCCACGATCGGATCGGGCATCGTGGCCGAGAAGAGCATTGTCTGCCGGTCTTCGGGCAGCATCGCCAGGATCTTCTCGACGTCGTCGAGGAAGCCCAGGTCGAGCATGCGGTCGGCCTCGTCGAGGACCAGCGCGTGCACGCGGTCGAGGCGGAGGCGCTTCTGCTTGGTCAGGTCCAGCAGGCGGCCGGGCGTGCCGACCAGGATCTCCACGCCCGAGCGGAGCGCGTCGATCTGCGGCTCGTACGCCACGCCGCCGTAGATCGGCAGCACCCGCACGCCACGGGTGCGCCCGGCGGCGGCGAGGTCCTTGGCCACCTGGAGGCCCAGCTCACGGGTAGGGACGACGACAAGCGCCTGCGGCACGCCGTCGCTGCCCTCGGCGGGCGCGAAGACCCGCTCCAGCAGCGGCACGCCGAAGCCCAGCGTCTTGCCGGTGCCGGTGGGCGCCTGTCCGATCAGGTCCGAGCCGCGCAGCGCGATCGGCAGCGCGTACTCCTGGATCGCGAAAGCCCTGGTGATGCCGACGTTCGACAGCGCCTCGACGGTCTCCGGGCGGACGCCCAGATCGGCGAAGGAAGGGCTGTCGGGGCGGACCGGGGCTCGGGTGATGGTCTCTTCTTCGATCTCGCTCATGGAGTTTTAGGGGTGCCCTCTCGTGGTGCGCCCCGTTTCGTCCTAGGGCGCTCATTTCGGTCTGGCGCGGGCCACGCGCGATCGCGGTGGTCGATGCGATCGCGGGCCGCACGCGCTGCTGGCTGGGGTAGGAACGATCTCTGGCCAGCGGCAACGTGCGCAATGCTACCTGACGTGGGCGAACTGTGCTCAGATTGTGTCCGCCGAACCTGCGCTCGGCCCCGTAGAAGGGGACGTCGAGCCCGGCGAGAAACGATCAGGGCTAGTAACCTGCGGGCGTGACAGAAGTCTCCAAAACTGTGTCCGAGGTCTTCCAGCCGAGCCCTGCCGTCGTCGAGCTGCTCGGCATGGTGGCGTACGCCGAGCTGCTCGCCTTCGACCGGATGGCAGCCGACGCCCGGCTCGCCCCCGACCTACGGCGCCGGGCGGTGCTCAGCGAGATGGCCGCCGTGGAGATCGTCAACTACCGCCGCCTCGAGACCCGTCTCACCGAGCACGGCGCCGATCCGGACCGCGCCATGATGCCGTACGTGGCGGCGCTACAGGAGTACCACGAGCTCACCGAGCCGAAGGACTGGCTGGAGGCGCTCGCCAAGGCGTACGTGTGGGACGGCATCGCCGACGACTTCTTCCGCGAGGTGGCCGCCTTCCTCCTGCCGGAAGACCGTGACCTGGTGCTCGACGTGCTACACGACTCGCAGTACGAGGACTTCGCCGCCAAGGAGATCAGGGCCGCGATCGCCGCCGACCCGAAGGTGGCCAACAGGCTCTCGATGTGGGCCCGCCGCCTGGTCGGGGAGGGGCTCTCCCAGGCGCAGCGCATGGCCGGCGACCGGATCGCGCTTACCGTCCTGATCGTGGAGGGTTCGGAGGATCAGGCGGGCGTACAGGCGCTTCTGAAGCGGCTCACCGCGGCGCACACCGCTCGGATGGCCGCTGTGGGTCTCAACAACTGACCGGACCGCTCTCGCGGCCGCGCTCGGCGGCCGCGGGAGCGCGGTGCTTGCTAGCGGGCGGTGAAACCGACCGCGCGCGGCGCCGCCTCGGCGATCTCGACGTACGCCACCTTGGAGACCGGCACGATGACCCGCCGGCCCTTTTCGTCCTGAAGCGCGAGGACGCCGCTGTCGGACGCGATCGCGTCGGTCACGATCTTCTCTACCTCGGTCGGCGTCTGCGCGCTCTCGATCACAAGCTCGCGCGGTGCGTACTGCACGCCGATCTTGACCTCCACGTGACCCTCCTCTATCGCGGCGGATGCTCCGCCGGTGCAACGGTATCCGACCACCCCATGAGTACCCCCGCTCGGCTCGCGCGCCGCATTACGCCCTGCGCGGAGCGCGGCACTCAGGTGGGCTCGTCCTGGAGCGGGAAGCTCGCGATGCCCCGCCAGTTCAGTGCCGCGACGAGCGCTTCGGCCTCGGCCTTCGGCACCTTGCGGCCGGCGGCCAGCCAGAACTGCGCGGCCGTCTCCGCGGCGCCGACCAGGCCGGACGCGAGCAGCTCGGCCCGGTCCCGGCTCACGCCGGTGTCCGAGATGATCGTGTCGGTGATGGCCGCGATGCAGCCGCTCTCCACCCGCTCGACCCGCTCCCGGACGGCGGGCTCGTTGCGCAGGTCGGACTCGAAGACGAGCCGGAACGCCTCGCTCTCGTGGTCGACGAAGTCGAAGTACGCCTGGACGGCGCCCCGGACCCGCTCCTTGTTGTCGCTGGTGGCGGTCATCGCACTCTGTACCTTCGCCACGATGGCGTCGCAGTGCGTGTCGAGCAGCGCCAGGTAGAGCTCCAGCTTCCCGGGGAAGTGCTGGTAGAGGACCGGCTTCGAGACACCCGCGCGCTCCGCGATGTCGTCCATCGCGGCCGCGTGGTACCCCTGCGCCACGAAGACCTCCTGCGCCGCCTCCAGGAGCTGCTTACGGCGCGCGGAACGCGGCAGGCGCGTGGGCCGGCCCGTCGCCGCCGTGCTGCCCGACCCAACGGCCATGCCGTCACCTCGACTTTCACGCATGAAACTAAGACTTTCGGCCAATCCGACGGATCGGTAAACATCGACCTACCGTCGAACTAGCCGCACGTTGCGGCTTATCGCTGCTGTCAGCACACGGTAGCCTCAGCGAGGGCAACCGAGGAGCGCACGGTGGACGAAACAGGGCAACCCGGTGGCGTCACGCCGGGAGGTAACGGCAACGGCGCAGGTCCGCACGGCGATCGTGCGGACCACGGCGGTAAGGCTGACGGCGCTGGCCAGCCCCGGCTCAACGGCTGGGCGGCGGCCGACGCGGTCTGGTCAAACGCTGGTGCCGCGCTGGAGCCCGCCCCGAGCCGGTCCAGCCGACCTGGCGCACCGGGCCGGCCGACGGCTGGGCCGACGCCCCACGCTACGCCGACCTCCTCGCCCCGATGAGCCCCGCCCCGCGCCAGCAGCCCCAGCCCCCGGCCGCTGTCAACGGCTCCGACTCCGCCTCGCTCGCCATGCGCGTGCCGGCGAGCGCCCCACCGTACCCGTACGAGGGAGATCTCGAGGACGCCGCCCGAGGGGCCGCGAGCCTGCCCGAGATCTCGCCGGTGCCGCCGATCGCGGTCGACCGCACCGTGCCGCCGGTCCAGGCCGCACCCCCGCCGCAGGCCGAGGCGCCCCGGCGCGGCGCCGACGTGGCCCGGCACGGCGCTGGCGAGGAACTGCCCACCCGCCGCCCGGCTGCCGCCGCCCGGGAAAGCGCCGCTCCCGCCCAGCCCCCGAGCGTGCCGCCGGTCGCGCCGCCCCGGCCGTCGTTCGGCCCGGCCGCGCCTCGCTCCCAGGCCGCCTCGATGACGCCCCAGCAGTGGCGGGAGGCGCGCGACGCAGGCAAGGCGGCGGGCGCCGCGGACATGCCGCCCGGGTTTCGGCCCCAGCCGCCGTTCGAGCGGCCCACCTACGACACCGCGCTCTACGAGCGCCCGGTCTCGCCGCCCGCACCTGCCCGCCCGGCGCCGCCGCCACCACTGCCTCGGAGCGGGCCCGCGGCGCCGACCCGTGCGGCCGCGAGCTGGGCACAGGAGTGGCCGCAGCCGGATCCGGTGCCCGCCGAGCCCCGCGCGCCGGGTCGCCCCACCGATCTGGCCAGCGAGCCGGTGAGCGCTCCGCCGCGCGTCGCGCCCGCTCCGCCGGCCACACCGAGCCAGCCGGCCACAAGCCAGGTCACACCGCCGCCACCCGCGCGAACACCGGAGCTGGACGCGCTCCCGCAGCGGGTGCCGGCCCAGCCGGACGTACCCACAGCACCGGAGCCGCCCGCCGAGCCCCCTGCTGACGGACCTGACCTAACCCGGATCTGGAGCCACTTGCAGCGCGACGACACGCCACTTCGGGAGCGCCCCGAGGGCTTCGACGTGCAGGCGATCCTGGGCGCCGTGCGGGGGGTGGAAGGCGTGCGGGACGCCTCGCTCCGTACCACTGCGGCGGGGGCACACAGCCTCCGCCTCGACCTCGCCGACGGCGCCGATCCGGCCGAGGTCAGCCGCATCGTCGCGCGCCTGCTCCAAGATCGGATGGGGCTGGCCGCCGCCCCGAAGGAGCCGTCCGGCACGAGCGAGGCCGTCGCGCCCGCTCGCACCCGCACCGAGCCCACGGCCACCGGTTCCTACCCGGCACCCGCCGGTTCGTACCTCCCAGCCCAGCCGGGCGGCCCGGTCGCTGAGCAGCGACGGCCGGCCCCTGAGACGCCGCGCCGCCGGGCCCGCCGGGCGCGGGAGGAGAGCCCGTTGGGTCAGAGCGCCCCCGTCGAGGCCGTGTCGCCGCGACCGTTGCCGCCGGGCAAGCCGGGTCCGCGCATCGTGATTGACGAGGTGCAGGTCAGCACGTTCGGGCTGGACGCCACCGTCGAGGTCAAGCTCGCGGCCGACGAGCGGCGGGCCACCGGTCGGGCCAATGGCCCCGCCGTGGATGCGTATGTGCTGCGCCTCTGCGCCGAGGCGAGCGCGGCCGCGGTGGACGATCTGCTGAGCACCGCCGAGCAGGTGGGCGACCGGGGCAAGTGCTTCGTCGAGCACGCGGCCGTGGTGCCGTTCGGCAGCTGCGAGGTCGCGGTCGCCGTGGTGCTGCTGGTCTGTGGGGGCTGGGTCGAGCAGCTAGCCGGCTCCGCACTCGTGGCCGGCGATCCGCGCCAAGCTGTCGTGCGTGCGACACTCAACGCCGTAAACCGCCGCTTGGAGGCATTACTCGCCTAAAGAAACGGCATCATCCGCCGTGCTCGGGGCATCATTGGTCGATGAAGCGCGCGCTGCTCGGAGCGGATGAGTTGTTCCCGGCCGACCGGGAGGCGCCGCCCTGGCCGGGCCGGTCGGAGATGGTCGACGGAGCCAATGTGTTCGTACGCGAGACGCCGGCCCTCATGCCCGGCGCCGAGCCGGCACTCTACGTGCACGGCCTCGGCGGGTCCGCGACAAACTGGACGGACCTCGCGGGGCTGCTCGCCCCCGGCTCGAAGGGCACGCGATAGACCTGCCGGGCTTCGGGCACAGCGATCCGGCCAGCAGCTACACCATCGCCGCCTTCGCCGATCGTGTGATCCGCTGGATCGAGTACTCCGGCCGGGGTCCGGTGCACCTGTTCGGCAACTCGCTGGGTGGGGCGATCTCGGTCCGCGTGGCCGGCACCCGGCCCGACCTCGTGCGCTCGCTGACGCTCGTCTCGCCGGCGATGCCGTTCCTCGATCCACGCCGCTCGACCCAGAGCCGGATGCTGCCGCTGCTCGCCATCCCGCGCGGCGACCGGATCGCGATGCGCGTCCTGTCCCGGATCAAGCCGGAGGACATGGCCAACCAGGTCATCGCCACCTGCTTCGCCGATCCCACCCGGGTGAGCGAGCAGCGCCGCCTGGAGGCGGTCGAGGAGATCCGCATCCGGTACGAGCTGGCCCACTACATCCCGGCGTACCTCGGCTCGATGCGCGGGCTGATCTCCAGCTTCCTGCGGGCGTACCTGCCCGGGGCTGGCTCGCTGTGGCGCATCGCGTCCAAGATCACCGCACCCACCCTCGTGATCGGCGGCCGCCAGGACCAGATCGTCGACATCCGGGTGGCGCCGACCGTGGCCCGGGCCATCCCGGACAGCCGGTTGCTGATCCTTGACCAGGTGGGGCACGTGGCGCAGATGGAGGTGCCGCGGGTGGTCGCCCGTGCGGTTGTCGCGATGCTCGACGAGGTGCGCGAGCCCGCTGCGGCCCGCCCGAAGCGGCTGAGCCGCGCGGTGCGCGCAGGGGTGGCGAGCGTCCGATCCGAGGACCGCCGCGGCAACCAACACGGCCCCGCCCGGGTCGCGCCGGCGTGAGTCGCACCCTCGCCGTAAGCGCCGGGATCGCCCTGCTGGCGGGTCTCGCGCTCCTGGGCCTGGGGGTGTTTCCCATCCACCTCTCGCCCGCCGCGCCGGTGCCGCCGTCCGTTCGCGAGACGCTCGCCGTGTCGCCGTCATCCTCGGCGCCGCCGCTGGCGTCGCCTTCTCCTTCCGCCTCACCAAGCCCGGCGCCGCCGGTGCTGCGGCTCGACGTGCCGGCGCCGACCAAGGGGACCGGCGGATTCGAGTACGCGACAAAGGGCGGCCCGATCCGCGGTCGCTCCGGCAAGCTCATGCGGTACCGCGTGGCGGTGGAGCTGGGCTCGGGCATAGACGTCCAGGAGTTCGGCGCGGCGGTCGACGGGGCGCTCGGTCGCCCGCAGAGCTGGATCGGCGGCGGGCTGCGCATGCAGTGGGTGGCGCGCGGCACGCCGTACGACTTCACCGTGCACCTGGCCACCCGGGAGACCGCCGGCCGGATGTGTGGGGCCGGCGGAGTCAACATCACGGTGCGCGGCCGGCCGTACACCTCCTGCCGGATCGGCGGCGGCGTCGTCATCAACCTGGACCGGTGGCAGCACTCGGTGGACCACTTCGTGGCGGCCAAGGTGCCGCTGTCGGTGTACCGCGACTACGTGCTCAACCACGAGGTCGGGCACCAGCTTGGGCACCGGCACGAGCTGTGCCCGGGCCGGGGGCGGCCCGCGCCGGTGATGATGCAGCAGACGCTCGACCTGAAGGGGTGCAAGGCAAACGCCTGGCCGTTCTTGAACGGCCGCCGCTACGCGGGTCCGCTGAAGTAGCCCGGCCGCCTGCCCGGAGGCTGCCAGGCGTACGCGTGGCCGTACCTGGCCGGTCGCAGGTATTCGGGTCCGGCGATCCCCTGACGGCTCGGATATTCCCCGATCCCGCCTTCTGGGCCGTGGGCCACGTCATTGCCCCGTACCGTCACCAGCGAGCAACAATGGTGCGGTTAGTGCTCTCTCTCAGCCTTTCGGGGAGTCCACCGTGTCGCTGCCCCCGCTCGTCGAGCCCGCTGCCGAGCTGTCCGTCGACGAGATCCGCCGCTACTCACGCCACCTGATCATCCCGGACGTCGCGATGGACGGGCAAAAGCGGCTGAAGAACGCGAAGGTGCTCTGTGTGGGCGCCGGTGGTCTCGGGTCGCCCGCGCTGATGTACCTGGCGGCGGCCGGTGTTGGCACGCTCGGCATCATCGACTTCGACACCGTCGACGAGTCCAACCTTCAGCGGCAGATCATCCACGGCCAGTCGGACATCGGCCGCCCGAAGGCGGAGTCGGCGGCCGAGTCGGTCCGCGAGATCAACCCGTACGTCAACGTGGTCATCCACAACACGTCGCTCGACCGTGACAACGTGCGGGAGATCTTCTCGCAGTACGACCTGATCGTCGACGGCACCGACAACTTCGCCACCCGCTACATGGTCAACGACGCGGCCGTGCTGCTCGGCAAGCCGTACGTGTGGGGCTCGATCTACCGCTTCGACGGGCAGGCCTCGGTCTTCTGGGCCGAGCACGGCCCGTGCTACCGCTGCCTCTACCCGGAGCCCCCGCCGCCCGGCATGGTCCCCTCCTGCGCCGAGGGTGGCGTGCTCGGCGTGCTCTGCGCGTCGATCGGCTCCATCCAGGTCACCGAGGCGATCAAGGTGCTGACCGGGGTCGGCGACACGCTCGTGGGCCGCCTGATGGTCTACGACGCGCTGGAGATGTCGTACCGGAAGATCAAGGTCCGCAAGGACCCCAACTGCGCGCTCTGCGGGGAAAACCCGACGGTCACCGACCTGCTGGAAGACTACGAGGACTTCTGCGGCGCGGTGTCGGTCGAGGCCCAGGAGGCGACGGTCGACGCCACGATCACCGCTCGCGAGCTCAAGGACTGGCAGGACTCCGGCAAGGACGTCTTCCTGGTCGACGTGCGCGAGCCCGCTGAGTACGAGATCGTGCGCATCCCCGGCGCCACGCTGATCCCCAAGGGCGAAATCCTGTCCGGCGAGGCGCTGGCCCGATTCCCGCAGGACCGCCAGATCGTGCTGCACTGCAAGTCGGGCGTCCGCTCGGCCGAGGCGCTGGCCGCGATCAAGGCGGCGGGCTTCAAGGACGCGGTGCACGTACAGGGTGGCGTGCTCTCTTGGATCAAGCAGGTGGACCCTTCGCTACCGGCCTACTGACCTGGTCTTTAGCCTGACCTGCGGAGGCGCGACCCCGACCGCGCCGGTAGCGTTTCGCCCGTGGTCGACATCGACGGCGCGATCGGGTTCGTGGTGGCCCGCGGGGACGCGGTGGATCGTGCCCGCCTGTCGTACCTACGGACGGGCGCCGTCCCCGGCGAAGACATCCTCACCACCGCGGAGATCGGCCAGGCGCCTGCCGGCGGCTGGCCGGCCAGGTGGGGGGCCGAAGTCGGCTCGATCGACGCGACCTGCTTCCGGCTGGCCGAGCTCGACGACCTTGGCGCGCTCGGCCGCCCGGCGGCGTGCCGCGCACTTGACTGGCTGGCAAGCCGCCAGCACGACAGCATGTGGGAGGAAGACGAGTCGCTGGCCCGCGAGGCACCACCGTGGGCCCAGCCCGGCGACCCCGAGGCCAGGCTCTACCTGACCGCGAACGCCGCTTTCTGGCTCACCGTCTCCGATCTGGACGCCGGCTGGGGCGGCGGCCGGTACGGTGCCCAACTCCGTACCGCCGCCCAGGCGATCACCGCGCACATCGGCGAAGACGGTTCGTGGAAGTCCTTCCTGGCGAGCGCCTGGCTGAGCGTCGCGGTGCTGCACCGGCAGGAGATGTTCTACGAGTCGGCCCGTATCCAGATCACGCTCGGCGACCGCCTCGGCCAGATGAGCCCGGCCGACGTGGCCTCGATGGCATCCACGCTGCGCCGCGTGGGGGTCGCGGTGGACGAGTGGCTACTTACCGCGGCCCGGCGGCGGCTCGCCGAGACCCAACGCAGCGACGGCGGCTGGACCAGCGACGACGGCTCGGCGTTCGACGTACACACGACCCTCGCCGCCATCCGCGCGACGCGCTAGTCGCGGTCTTTCGGGGCGGCCACCAGGGGCGCGGTCAGCGTCGCGGCGTCCGGGGCCGCGAGCGGATCCGGCCGGGCCACGCCGCCGATGCCTGACTGCTCGCCGGCGATCTTCTCCTGGAGGCGGAGGATGCCGTGCAGCAGCGCCTCGGGTCGGGGTGGGCAGCCAGGCACGTATACGTCGACGGGGATGATCTGGTCGACGCCCTTGGTCACCGAGTACGAGTCCCAGTACGGGCCGCCGCAGTTGGAGCAGGCGCCGAACGAGATGACGTACTTGGGCTCGGGCATCTGGTCGTAGAGGCGCTTGATCGCGGGCGCCATCTTGTCCGTCACGGTGCCGGAGACAACCATGAGGTCAGCCTGGCGGGGGCCGTGCGCGAACGGGATCACGCCGAGCCGGATGAAGTCGTGCCGGCCCATGCTCGTGGCGATGAACTCGATGGCGCAGCAGGCCAGGCCGAAGTTGAAGACCCACAGCGAGTAGCGCCGGCCCCAGTTGAGCACGAACCGGATCGGCTCGCCGAGCACTCCTGGCAACTGCACGACCCCAAGTCAACCACAGCCGGCGCGTTTGCCGGCAGCTCAGAGCATGCTGCGGGCTAGGGCAAACCACCCCCAGGAGGTACGGGCGCCGCCCGCCCTACCTGTCGGATATCCGTCCGGCTACGGGGTTGATGAGCACCTCCCACGCCTTGGGTACGAGCACCAGCAACCCCCGCGACGCCCGCCGCGACCCCCATCGTGTCGGTGAGATACGGGAGTAACAGCAGCCCCGGCACGGTGCTGAAGGTTCCGGTCGCCAACGAGCCCAACGCGTACCCGGCGTGCACCCTGCGTGGCAACGCGGCACTCATAGGCGCGGATGTTATCCATCTGCACGCACAAGGCGGAAGTTGGTTCTACGCTGCGGCGCGTGACTATTGGTGTCCCGACGGCGGCTCGCCGAGCCGCGCCGCCCCGAGAGGAGGCGATGCGCGTGCCTGCCGGCGTAGCCGCAGGTCACCCGGCCACAGCCGAGGTCGGGCTGCGCATCCTCGCGGCAGGTGGATCGGCGGCCGATGCCGCGGTGGCGGCCGTGCTCGCCACTACGACCAGCGAGAGCATCCTGACCGGGATCGGCGGGGGCGGCTTCGCCACGTACTACGACGCTTCGACACAGACCGTGACGTGTCTGGACTTCTTCTGTTCGGTACCGGGACTCGACGTGGACACCGTCCCAGGGCCGATGCTGCCGATCGAGGTGTTCTTCGGCGGCGTACCGCAGACGTACTCCATCGGCGGCGCCAGCGTCGGCGTGCCCGGCGTGCCGGCCGGCTGCGGCGAGGTGCACCGGCGCTGGGGCCGGCTGCCCTGGCAGCGGGTTGTGGAGCCGGCGATCACCCTGGCCAGCAGCGGGGTCGTACTGCCCGCCGCGCAGGCGCGCACGCTTATATCGGTCTCGCCCGCCCTGCTGCCCGGCGAGGGCGCGGCGATCTACGCACCCACCGGCGCGCTGCTCCAGGGCGGTGACCTGCTGCACCACCCCGGCCTCGACCGGGCGCTCAGCCTCCTCGCCGAGGAGGGGCCGGGCATCTTCTACACCGGCCGGCTGGGGCAGCTGATGGTCGACACGGTGCGGGCGGCCGGCGGTGCGCTCGGCCCGGCCGACCTGGCCGCGTACCGGGTGCTGGAGCTGGAGGTGGGGCACGCGCTGGTGGGCGGCCGCCACGTGTACGCCCGGCACGACCTCAACGGCACCATCGACACGCTCGCCGCGCTCCCCGCCGACCTGGACGCGATGTCCCGCCCGGCGCGGGCCGTGGCCGTGGCCGACGCGCTGCGCACCTGGGGCCGCCAGCGGCTCGGGGACACCACGAACATCTCGGTGGTCGACCACGAGGGCGACGCCTGCGTGATCACCACCACCCTCGGCATCGGCGCCGGCCTGTGGCTGCCCGGCCAGGGCATCAACCTCAACTCGATGCTCGGCGAGGGCGAGCTGATCACGCCCGACCTGGAGCCGGGTGGCCGCGTGAAGTCGATGATGTGCCCGCTCGTGGTGGTCGACGACCGCGGCGAGCTGGTGGTCGCCGCCGGCTCCGCGGGCGCCTCGCGCATCCGTACCGCACTCGTCGACACGCTGCTCGGCGTGCTAGTCGACGGCCTAGACATGCTCTCGGCGATCGCGCGCCCAAGATTCCACGTAGTCGACAACACAGTCCACGCCGAACTCGGTTACCCAGAGGACGAGCTAACGGCGCTGGAGGCCGCCGGCTACGAGGTCAACCGCTGGCCCGACATGAACCACTACTTCGGCGGCGTAAGCGCCGTCGGGATCGCCGGCGCCGCCGGCGACCCAAGACGCGGCGGGGTCGGCGCAGCCGCCTAGCCCCTCCCTCGCAGTTGATCAGGGACTTCGTGGGCGTGGCGGGCGGCGTGTCGCTCCACCAACTCCCTGATCAGCCGGCCAGGTCGGGGGACCAGGCCGCGTGCCGCATGTCTACGCGGCCGTTGCGCATGGGGGTGGCTTCGGCTATCAGCCTTGCCATGGCTTCTAGTTCGTGGCCGGGCACCACGCGGCCGGCGTTGTTGACGACGCGGTGCCAGGGGACCGGGCCGCCGTACTTGGCCATGATCGAGCCGACCAGGCGGGCGGAGGAGCGGCCGGAGCGGTCGGCCAGGTAGTCGGCGATCGCCCCGTACGACATCACGCGCCCGCTCGGTATGCGCTCGACGAGGGCCAGCACCTCCTCGACGTACTCCTCCGGAGTCATGGCAAGACAGCCTATGCAGAATGGTTGGGTGCGCGAAGCAGTCACCTCAGCGCGGCGGGTCGTCGTCAAGATCGGCTCATCCTCGCTGACCACGGCTACGGGCGGCCTGGACACCGCGCGGGTCGACGCCCTCGCCGACGTGCTCGCCGGGCTCTGCGCCGAAGGCCGCGAGGTTGTGCTCGTCTCCTCGGGCGCGATCGCCGCCGGCCTCGCGCCGCTGGCCATCCCGCGCCGACCGCGGGATCTGGCCACCCAGCAGGCGGCGGCAAGCGTGGGGCAGGGGCTGCTCATCGGGCGGTACACGGCGAGCTTCGACCGCCATGGCCTCGTCGTCGGCCAGGTCCTGCTGACGGTGGACGACGTGACGCGGCGCGTGCACTACCGCAACGCGTACCGCACGCTGCGCAAGCTCCTCGACATGCGGGCCGTCCCGATCGTCAACGAAAACGACACGGTCGCCACCGAGGAGATTCGCTTCGGCGACAACGACAGGCTGGCCGCCCTCGTCGCCGCGCTGGTGCACGCCGACCTGCTCGTGCTCCTCACCGATGTCGACGCGCTCTACACCGGCGACCCGGCGCGGCCGGACACCCGCAAGGTCACCGACGTGCACGGCGAGGCCGACCTGGAAGGCATCACGCTCGGCCGGCCCGGCAAGGCCGGCGTGGGCACCGGCGGCATGATCACCAAGGTCGAGGCCGCGCGCATCGCCACGGGGTTCGGCATCCCGGTGGTGCTGACCGCCACCCCGCTCGCCCCTGCCGCGCTGGCCGGCGAGGAGGTGGGCACGCTCTTCCATCCGGTAGCGCAGCGGCCGACCGCCCGTCTCTTCTGGCTGGCCCACGCCACCTCGCCGCGCGGCCGGCTGCACCTCGACCCGGGCGCGGTGCAGGCCGTGGTGACCCGGCGCAAGTCGCTGCTCGCCGCGGGTATCACCGCGGTAGACGGTGCCTTCACGGCCGGCGACCCGGTCGACCTTGTCGACTCGTCGGGCGCACCGGTCGCCCGCGGCCTGGTCAACTACGACGCCGTCGAGCTCCCCACGCTGCTCGGGCGGTCCACTGTGGAGCTCGCCGCTGCGCTCGGCCCGGGATACGAACGTGAAGTGGTCCACCGCGACGACCTGGTCCTGCTTTAGACGGTGAAAGGGAGAGTCAGATGAGCGTCCACGAGCAGGCCCAGCGGGCCCGCGAGGCGGCCACCGCACTGGGCACCGCCACCCGGGCCACGAAGGACACGGCGTTGCTGGCGATGGCCGACGCGCTGCTCGCCCGTACCCCGGAGATCCTGGTCGGGAACGCGGCGGACGTGGCAGCGGCGCGCGAAGGCGGCCTGACCGCCGCCATGATCGATCGTCTCTCCCTCACCGAGGGACGGGTCGCCGCCATGGCCGAGGCGCTGCGCCAGATGGCCGCGCTGCCCGACCCGGTCGGCGAGGTCGTGCGCGGCTCGACCCTCCCCAACGGCCTGGAGCTGCGGCAGATCCGCGTGCCGTTCGGCGTGGTCGGCATCGTCTACGAGGGCCGCCCCAACGTCACCGTCGACGCCGCCGGCATCTGCCTCAAGTCCGGCAACGCCGCGCTGCTCCGCGGCTCGTCGTCGGCCGCCCGCTCCAACGCCGCGCTGACCGCCGTCCTCCGCGACGCCATCGAGGCCGCCGGCCTCCCCGCCGACGCCGTGCAGCTGCTGGACGCCAGCACCCGCGACTCGGTCAAGGAGCTGATGCGTGCGCGGGGCCTTGTCGACGTCCTCATCCCCCGCGGCGGGGCATCCCTGATCAAGGCGGTGGTCGAGGAGTCGACCGTCCCGGTCATCGAGACCGGTGTGGGCAACTGCCACGTGTACGTGGACGCCGCCGCCGACCTCGACAAGGCAGTCGCCATCGTCATGAACAGCAAGACCCAGCGACTGTCCACATGCAACACTGCCGAATCGCTGCTGGTGCACGCGGCGGTCGCGGACGCCTTCCTGCCCCGCGTGCTGGCGGCGTTCGCCGAGGCCGGCGTGACGGTCCACGGCGATCCCCGCGTGGCCACCTACTCGGACTCCGTCGTGCCGGCGACCGAGGAGGACTTCGCCGCCGAGTACCTGTCCGCGGACATCTCGGCCGCCGTCGTGGACTCACTCCAGGAGGCGGTGCGGCACATCCGCCGGTACGGCACCCAGCACACCGAGGCGATCGTGACCGAGTCGGTGGCGGCCTCCCGCGAGTTCGTGGCGCACGTGGACGCGGCAGCGGTGATGGTCAACGCCTCGACCCGCTTCACGGACGGCGGCGAGTTCGGCTTCGGCGCCGAGATCGGCATCTCGACGCAGAAGCTGCACGCGCGCGGACCGATGGGCCTGCCCGAGCTGACCTCCACGAAGTACGTCGTGACGGGTGACGCCCACCTGCGCACCTAGGGCATTCAGACCAAGGAAATTTGGGCTGCCGCGGCGTCCGTCGTGGTCCGGACCGTCGCTCCCGCAGCCTCACCCTTCGCGGTTGGCGAGCCCACCCCCAGGGCGGGCGAGCCCGCCGCCACCGGGGTCCGGGTTCCTGCGGGAGTCGCGGCCCAGTGGCTCTCGAGCTGGGCGCATCGATGCGCCCAGCACCCTGGCGGCAGGGGTCCACGTCCGAAGCCAAGGGTGGTGGCGGGTCTGTTGTTGGGCGCGGCCACGCGCCCAGCTCGACAGGCCGCGGAGAGAGGAACCTCGGGGGTTGGGCTTGGACCGCGGACCTGGCAGCGGAGGTCGGGGGTTTCGGCGAGCGTCAGCGAGCCGCCGACCTGCGCGGTGCCCGCGGGAGCATGCGGTCTGCGACTGACGCGGACCGGGGAAGATATCCGTCTCAAGAAAAATCTCCGTCGGTGTCCACGCAATCCTCATTGTGCTCGGCCAGCCGCAGTACCAGGAGATTGGCCGGCCTAAGGGCGTGTAGCCCGCACGTGCGAGGTGTTGGCGGCGGAGGTCTAGCCTGCGGACTTATGAACAATGATCAGCGTCCGGCCAAGATCGTCGACGTGCTGCTGGCGGAGTTCGGCGAGCTGATGGCGCTGGACCCGGCGGCCTTCCGGCGCAAGTTCCGGAAGATGGCCGCCTCCCCGTTCGCGTTCTACCGGGGGAGCGCTGCCCTCTTCTACGCGGACATGACCGGCGACTTCGCCGATCGGCGGTTTCTCGACGAGTGGACGAGCCGGGTGTGGATCCACGGTGACCTGCACGCGGAAAACTTCGGCACGTACATGAACTCGTCCGGCCAGCTGGTCTTCAACGTCAACGACTTCGACGAGGCGTACGTCGGGCCGTTCACCTGGGACCTCAAGCGCTTCTCGGCCAGCGTGGCGCTCATCGGGTACGCCAAGGCGCTCTCCGACGCGGTGATCAGTGACCTGGTGACGCGGTTCGCCAGCGCGTACCTGACCGAGCTGGGGGCGATCGCCGCCGGTGGTGACGACGCGATCGGCTCGATCACGCTGGAGAACGCGGACGGTGTACTGCGTACCGTGCTCCAGCAGGCGCGGCTCAACACCCGGGTCGACCTGCTCAAGGAGCAGACGACGATCGACAACTACGAGCGGCGCTTCTCGCTCGGCGACGGCGTGTACGAGATCGACGCCAAGACGCGGGCGACCGTGGTGGCCGCGTTCGAGCAGTACCTCACCACGCTGCCCGAGGCCACCGCCTCGCTGCGACCGGTCTCCACGCACATCAAGGACGTGGTGCTGCGCAAGGGCGTGGGCATCGGGTCGGCCGGGCTGCCGTCGTACAACCTGCTGCTCGAGGGGCACACGCAGGCGTTGGAGAACGACGTCGTCATCTACATGAAGCAGGCCCAGGTGCCCGCCGTCGCGCGCCACATCACGGACGAGAAGGTGCGGGGCTACTTCAGGCACCAGGGGCACCGTACGGCCGAGTCACAGCGGGCGCTCCAGGCGCACGCCGACCCGTGGCTGGGCTTCACCGAGCTTCAGGGCGTGGGCCAGCTCGTCGCGGAGGTGTCGCCGTACGCCGCGGACCTGGACTGGTCCGACGTCAACGAGCCGGACGAGCTGGCCGGCGTGGTGAGCGACCTCGGGCGGGCGGTGGCCCGCATGCACTCGGTCGCCGACGACGAGTCCAGCCACGACCTTGTCGACTTCTCCACCGAGGAAACGATCGTGGCGGCGGTCGACCGCGACCCGGAGGGGTTCGTCGCGCACCTGGTCGACTTCGCCCACGAGTACGGCCTCCGTGCCCGCGAAGACCACCAGATCTTCGTGGACCTCTTCCGGAACGGGAAGCTACCCGGCCTCTGACCCCGTAGCTTCCGCGATCAACGACTCGACCTCGGCCTCGAAAAGGAGGCCGGGGTCGAACCCCATCTGCGTGAAGTGACCTTCCACCTCCAGGCTGACCACGCCGTGCATGCGGGTCCAGCCGGTCACGCCGAGCCGTAGCACCGGCCCCGACCAGGGGTGATCCGGGTCGCGGTCGGCCAGGCCCGCCTCGAACTGCCCTTCCAGCACCGCCGCCCGCGAGCCCGGGTGGAGCGCCGCGATCGGCTCCAGGAACGCGCCCAGCGTCCGAGTGGCCGCCTGGGTCGTGTGCGCCGGTGCCTCGTATCCCGGGACAGGCGTACCGAACAACAGCAGGTACCGGTGCGGCTGGGCGAGCGCCCACTCCCGGAATGCCCGCGTGAGCGCCCGGATCCGGTCCGCCGGCTCCGCCCCGCTGCCGCCGCGCCCGCCGCCTCCACCGCGTTCGCCAGGTCGTTGTACCCGTCGCTGATCAGCTCGGTGAGCAGATCGTCCCGCCCAGCGAAGTACCGGTAGAGGGCCGGCCCGCTCATCCCGAGCTCCTTGCCGATCGCGTTCAGCGACAGCGACTGGGGCCCGGCCGCGGCGATCTGCCGGAGGGCCGCCGCCTTGGCCTCCTCGCGGGTCTGCGCCCGAAGTCTCTCCCGGCGGGTTGCGGTCTCCATGCGTCAGAGTCTAACCTGAGTTAGAGCTTCTAACTAATCCAAGAGCATGTAACCAAGCAGAGAGGATCTAACCATGAAGACGACTCAGGTGGTCATGCCCCACGCCGGCGGTCCGGACGTGCTCGAGTTCGCGCAGCGCGACCTGCCCGAGCCGGGCCCGGGTCAGGTGCGGATCAAGGTGGAAGCGGCAGGTGTCGCGTTCGCCGAGGTGCAGATGCTGCGCGGGCGCTACTACGCCCAGCCGAAGTTTCCGTTTGTGCCCGGATATGACCTGGTCGGCGAGGTCGAGGCGGCCGGGCCTGGTGTCGCGCTCGGCGGCCGCGTCGCCGCGATGACCCGCACCGGTGCCTGGTCCGAGCGGGTGGTGCTGCCGGCCGCGCACCTCGTGCCCGTGCCCGAGGAGCTGGACGCCGGCGAGGTGGTCGCCCTGATCACGAACGGAGTGACGGCGTACCAGATGGTCCATCGCGTGGCCAAGGTGGCCGCGGGCCAGACGGTGCTGGTGCACGGCGCGGCCGGCGGCGTCGGCACGCTGCTGGTGCGGCTCGCCCTACGGGCCGGCGCGCGGGTGATCGGCACCGCCTCGCCGGGCAAGCACGACAAGCTGCGGGAGATGGGCGCGACCCCGCTCGACTACCGCGACCCGCTGCTGGTCGAGCGGGTGCGCCAGCTCGCGCCCAGCGGGGTGGCCGCGGTCTTCGACCACGCAGGCGGCCCCGGCCTCAAGCGGTCGTGGGCGATGGTCGGCCGCGGCGGCATCCTGATCGCGTACGGCAGCGCGTCCACCCTCGACGACAAGGGATGGCGGCTGGCGCCGTACGTGAGCACGCTGGGCCGCCTGCTGTGGTGGAAGCTGTTGCCCAACGGTCGCCGCGCCCAGTTTTACGGGATCAGCCACCGCGTCAACTTCGACGAGGATCTCGCCGCGGTGCTCGACCTGCTCCGTACCGGCGAGCTCAAGCCGCGGGTGGCGGCGCGGATGCCACTCGCCGAGGCACCCGAGGCGCTGCGGATGCTCGACGACCGCGCGGTGGTCGGCAAGATCGTTCTAAAACCCTAAAACCACCTTGATGTCCCCGTCCCGGGGGGCGTACGCCTCGGCGTATCCGTCCACCGGGACGCGGCGCGTGATCAGGGCGGACAGCCAGGCCCGGTCGGCCTTGTCCAGCGCGTCGGCGGCCGCCTTCCAGTGCCGGCGGTTGGCGTTGACCGAGCCGAAGACCACGTTGTTCTCCAGCACGACCGCTCGGCTCAGCGCGCCGGCGTCGACGCCCACCCGCTCGCCGATCCGCGACACCCCGGTCAGGCACACCACGCCGTCCCGCCCGACCTTGTCGATCACCTGGACCACCACCGGCGCCGCCCCGGTGCACTCCACGATGATGTCCGGCTCGAAGTCGAGGTCGCCGACCTCCCCAGTGTGGTACGTCGCACCGAGCCGGCCGGCGAGCTCCGGCTTGGGCCCGTCCTTCGCCCGGTCCAGCATGTGCACGGTCAGGCCGCGCTCGACGCCGAGCATGGCGGCGAGCAGCCCGATCGGCCCGGCGCCGGTGACAAGTACCGTCTGCGGCTCCCAGTGCGCCCGGGTACCCACCGCGGCGATGTGCTCCCAGGCCTTGGCCACGATGCTGGTCGGCTCGAGGAGCATGCCGACGTCCTCGAGCGCCGGGTCGAGCGGCACCGTGAACGCGGGCTCCACCCGCCACCGCTCGCGGGCGAAGCCGTGCCGCGCCTTGATCCCGCACTCGGTGTACAGCCCGTTGCGGCACATGTCCCACTCGCCGACCGCGCAGTTGGGGCAGGGCACCGGGTCGGGGTGGCGCACGATGCCGGCGACGAGATCGCCCGGCTGGTAGGTGCGGGTCGGGTCCTCCAGCACCCGGCCCAGTGACTCGTGGCCGAGGATCAGGTAGTCCTCGCCGGGAGGTGCCTCGCCGTAGTCGGCCGCGATGATCTCCCGGTCGGTGCCGCAGACGCCCACGGCCAGGGCCTCGACCAGCACCGCGCCTTCCGTGATCGGTGGCTCGGGTGCGTCCTCGATGAGCCGGAGTGAGCCCTTCGTGCCTGGTGTGATGGCGATTGCCCGCATGCGCTCATTCTCGGCCCTTTCTGCTTCTCGCGTCTTGCTTCTCGCTCAGGATCACGAGATAGTTGACGGAGTCAAAGGAATTGTTGAGGTGGGCAATGAGTGATCCGGTGAGTGACGTACGGGCGTTCAACCGCTTCTATACGCGCCTGATCGGGGTGCTTCAGGAAGGGATGTTGAGCACGCCGTACACGTTGACCGAGGGCCGCCTGCTCTTCGAGCTCGCGCATGGCGAGGCCGTCGAGGTGGTCGACCTGCGCCGCCGGCTCGGCCTCGACGCCGGCTACCTGAGCCGCATCCTGGCCCGCTTCGAGGCGGACGGCTTGGTGCGGCGGTCCCGCTCCACCGTCGACGCCCGCCGCCAGGTGATCGAGCTGACCGAGGCCGGGCATGCGGTCGCCGCCGACCTGGAGCAGCGCAGCGACGCGCAGATCGCCGAGCTGATCGGCAGCCTGGGCGAGGTCGACCAGCGGCGGCTGCTGGGCGCGATGGGCACGATCCGCGAGCTGCTCGGCGAGCGCCCGCGGGCCGATCTCGTGGTGCTTCGCCCGCCCGCCCCCGGCGACCTGGGCTGGGTGGTGCAGCGGCACGGCGCGATCTACGCGCGGGAGTTCGGCTGGGACGAGTCCTTCGAGGCGCTCGTGGCCCGCGTGATCGCCGACTACGCGGCGGCCCACGACCCGCGGCGCGAGGCGGCCTGGATCGCCGAGGTCGACGGCGAGCCGGTCGGCTGCGTGCTGTGCGTGCGCCGGGACGACACCACGGCCCAGCTCCGCCTGCTCCTGGTCGAGCCGACCGCCCGCGGGCTCGGCGTCGGCAGCCGGCTGGTGGAGGAGTGCCTGCGCTTCGCTCGCCGCGCCGGTTACGAGCGGATCATGCTGTGGACCTACGACAGGACCGTCGACGCACACCGCATCTACAAGCGCCTGGGCTTCACCCTCGACGAGGAGAAGAAGGCGCGGGCTTTCGGCCACGACATGGTCGACGAGATCTGGTCCCGGGATCTGTAGCCACGGATCAGAGCACCTCGTCGGACAGCTGCGGAAAGACCTTCGACACCTTCCCCAGCAGGTAGTCGCCGTAGGTACCCGAAAATGCCCGGGGATCCGCGCCGTCCCAGCGGGGCGCGCCTGCCGCGGTGGTCCGGGCCCGCGCCGGGAGCGCCGGCACCTCGGCGGTGAAGTCGGGATCGAAGAAGAAGGGGTACGAGAGGCGGTCGCGGCCGCTCACGTTGCGCACCCGGTGCAGCGTCGAGCGGTACCAGCCGCCGGTGAGCCGTTCGAGCATGTCGCCGATGTTGCACACGAAGGTGCCGGGTAGCGGCGGCGCGTCGATCCACCCATCCGGCGTGCGCACCTGTAGGCCGCCGTTGTCGTCCTGGGCGAGGAGCGTGAGCAGGCCGTAGTCGGTGTGCTGGCCCACGCCCCACTCGTCGCTCCCAGGCGGCGACGGCGGGTAGTGGAAGATCCGAAAGAGGATCGTCGGCTCGGCGGTGTAGCTGGACGCGAAGTAGTCGGCGGGCAGGTCGAGGCTGCGGGCCACCAGCCGCAGCACCGCCTGGGCCACGCCGGTGAGGGCGTCCAGGTAGGACAGCACGGCCGGGCGCAGCTCCGGTACCCGCTCCGGGAAGAGGTTGCGGCCGTGCAGCGGCAGCCCGGCGCGGACCCGTGGGTGGTCGTCGGGCAGCTCGCCGCCGAAGTAGACGCCCTCCTTGAGGTCCGGCCGCCCCGAGGTCAGCTCGCCGCCCACCGGAAAGTACCCCCGCCACGCCCGCCCACCGAGGTCCATGGAGATCCGCATCTTGTCCGCTTCGGGCAGCGCGAAGAACGCTCGGCTCGCCGCGTCCAGGTCGGCCAGCAGCCGTGGCGGCACGCCATGCCCGGTGACGTAGAAGAACCCTGTGTCGCGGCAGGCCGCCTCGATCGCGTGAGCCGGGCCGTCACCGGGTAGGGAGATGTCGATAACGGGCAGCGATGGTATGGCGGTCATGTGCCTATCCTTACGCTCGTGGCGTACCTGGTGGTGGGCGAGAGTCTGGTCGACCTGATCAGCCGTGGCGGCTCGTGGAGCTTCGCCGCCACGCCGGGCGGGAGCCCGCTCAACGTGGCGGTCGGGCTTGCTGCCGAGGGGCATGAGGTCCGGTTCGCCAGCGAGGTGGGCAGCGACCTGTTCGGCGGGCTGCTCCGGGCGCACCTGGAGTCGTTCGGGGTGGTGCCCGACGAGCTTGTCGAGACCCCGACCACGAGCGTGGCGTTCGCGCGGGTCGACAAGGCCGGCGCGGCCACCTACGACTTCCGCTTCACCTGGGCGTACGCGGGCAAGCCCGACCTCGCCGGCATCCAGTGCGTGCACGTCGGCTCCCTCGCCACGGCGGTCGGTCCCGGCGACGCGGCGGTGCTGGCGGTGGTCGAGGCCGCCACGCGGGCCGGTGCGCTGGTGTCGTACGACCCGAACATCCGCCCCGCGCTGGTCGGGGAGCGGGCCACCGCGCTCGCCCGGGTCGAGGAGATCGTGCGGGCGGCCGACGTGGTCAAGGTGAGCGACGAGGACCTGCGCTGGCTCTGCCCCGGGGAGCCGGATGTGGTGGTGGCGCGGCGGTGGGCGGCGCTGGGCCCGAGGCTGCTCGTGGTGACCCGGGGCGGCGATGGCGCGGTGGCCGTACACGATGGGCTCGTGACAGTCTGTGCCGCGCCGCCCGTCACGGTGGCCGACACGGTCGGCGCGGGGGACGCGTTCACCACCGGCCTGCTCTCCCACCTCGGCGACGACCTGGGGCCGGAGTCGGTGACCCGGGCCTTGCGGTACGCCAGCGCGACAGCCGCCGCCGTCTGCTCCCGCCCTGGCGCGCTACCGCCGCCGCAGGCCGAGGTCGAATCGTTGCTCCCCGCCGCGGTCACCTCCACGACCACCGCTTAGGACTGTCAGACGACTAAAATGCCCCGCATGACGCCGGACGAGGTCGGTGCGCGGCTGGTCGAGGTGCTCGGGCCCGCCCCGGACGTCGTGGCGTCCGTCTCCGGCGGTCAGTCTTACGCGCGGGCGACCGTCGATGTGCCGCCGCGCTCCTGGGCCGCGGCACTGCTCGCGGCGCGCGACGACGCGGAGCTGGTCTTCGACTTCTTCGACTGGCTCTCCGCGGTCGACGAGCTCGACGAGGGCTTCTCGGTCGTGGCCCACCTCTGGTCCACCACGCAGCGGCACGGCGTGCTCGTCCGTACCCGTGTGCCGCGCGACGCGCCCGCCGTCGAGTCGGTCGTGGCGGTGTTCCCGGGTGCGGCGTGGCATGAGCGCGAGACGCACGAGATGTTCGGCATCGACTTTCCGGGGCACGGCGAGCTGCGGCCGCTGCTGCTGGCGCCGGAGTTCGAGGGGCACCCGCTGCGCAAGGAGTTCGTGCTGGCGTCGCGGGTGGCCAAGCCGTGGCCGGGCGCGAAGGAGCCGGGCGAGTCCGGGCACGGCGGCGGCAAGCGCGCCCCGATGCGGCCGCCGGGGGTGCCGGCACCGGGCGAATGGGGGCCGGCCTGATGCCGCTCTGGCTGGAGCTGACCATCCGGGTCGCCGGCGTGGTGATCGCCTTCCTCACGCTGCCGCTGCTCGTCGGCCAGGCCGAGCACAAAGTCATGGCTCACATGCAGGGGCGGCTCGGCCCGATGTACGCCGGTGGCTTCCACGGCTGGGCCCAGCTGATCGCGGACGGCGTCAAGTTCGTGCAGAAGGAGGACGTCACACCGAGCGCCGCCGACCGGCCGGTCTTCCGGCTGGCGCCGGTTGTCGCGCTCATGCCGTACCTCCTCGCGCTCCTCGTCATCCCGCTCGGCCCCGGTGACCTGGTCGGCGAGCCGCTCGACATCGGGCTCTTCTTCGTGCTCGCGGTGGTCGGTGTGGGCGTGGTGGCGGTGCTGATGTCCGGGTGGGCGTCGGCCAACAAGTACAGCCTGCTCGGCGGCCTCCGCGCGGCGGCTCAGCTGCTGGGGTACGAGCTGCCGCTGGTGCTCGCCGCCGCCAGCGTGGCCATGGCGGCCGGCACGCTCTCGCTGCCCGGCATCGTCTCGGCGTGGGAGCCGTGGTGGCTGCTGTGGCAGGCGCCCGCGATGGTGGTCTTCTTCGTGGCCGGGGTGGCGGAGATCCGGCGGCCGCCGTTCGACATGCCGATCGCCGACTCCGAGCTGGTCTTCGGGTATATGACGGAGTACACAGGGCTTCGCTTCGCGTTCTTCCTCCTCGCCGAGTACGTGGGCATCGTGGTCATCGCCGCGCTCACGACGGTGCTCTTTCTGGGCGGGTGGCAGGGCCCGTTCGGCGACGAGTACCTCGGCTGGCTGTGGACGTTGATCAAGGTCTTCGCGGTGTCCTTTGTGATCATTTGGCTCCGCGTCTCGTACCCCCGACTGCGCGAAGACCAGCTCCAGCGGCTGTGTTGGCTGGTCCTGGTGCCGTTGGCGCTGGGGCAGCTGGTGCTTACCGCGGCGGTAAGGGTGGTCATGTAAGCTGCGCCACCGTGGTCAATGTGGACACCGCGGTACGACAGTTTGTTGCCGACGTCTGGAACGGCAACCAAGAGGAAACGGCGTACGACCTGATCGCCTCCGACTGCCCGGGACTCGGCGAGAGCGGCCCCCGAGGCGTGCTGGCCTGGCACGGCGAGCGCCGCGCGGCGTTCCCGGATCTGCGCTACAAGATCATCGATTTGCTGGTGGACGGCGAGCGCGCCGCCATCCACTGGCGGGCGGCCGGCACCCAGACCGGCCAGTTCGGTCCGGTGCCAGCCACGGGCGAGGTGGTCAGCTACTCGGGCGCCACGTTCCTGCGCTTCGACGGCGACGGCAAAATCAGCGACGTGTGGAGCGTCAACGAGCTCTTCCAGGTGCTCCAGCAGCTCGGCGTCGAGTTCATCCCGCCCGGTAGTGCCGAGGAGTCAGCCGACTCACCAACGAACTGATGGGCCAAGGTTCGTCGATCTTCACAACGTCGGCGAACTGGCCTGTCGGCTGGTAGATCTCGTCGGTGAGGTCGATCTTCTGGGTGTGTACCACGATGACCTTGTCGGTCTCGATCCGCCAGTAGTACGGGATGCCCGCCTGAGCGTAGAGGGCTGGCTTGGTGATCCGGTCCATTGTCTGGGAGCCGTCGGAGACGATCTCGACGGCCAGCATCACCTCGTGCGGCTCGTACTTGGACGTCCGTCGTTGGGTACCAGTTGTCACGAGAACGTCTGGGATGAACGACCGACGCTTGCTTACCCGGATCTCGACACCCTGAGTGACCTGGAGGTCGTCTGGACAGCTCTCCTCTAGCGCGACCATCAGTCGCCCAGCGATGATCTGGTGAATGTTGGTCGGGGAGGGCGACGTCATGAGCACTCCGTCGAGTAGTTCGCGCCGGTAGCCGTCCTCCGGGAAGGCGTCCAGGTCATCAGTGGTCCAGCCACCTGCCATGGGCGCACTGTAGGCCGATCAATCGTGGTGCTCGCGCCCCAGCGACAGACGGGGCAGGATATGCGGCATGGGCGTGCCTGGCGAAGGGCTGGCGAAGGGGCTGGCCGTCACCCTCAAGACGATGACCCGCCGGTCGCACACGCAGCAGTACCCGGATGTGGAGCCCGACCTCCCGCCGCGGTCGCGCGGGGTGATCGCGCTGCTGGAGGAAAACTGCACGGTCTGCATGCTGTGCGCCCGCGAGTGCCCCGACTGGTGCATCTACATCGATTCGCACAAGGAAGAGGTGGTCGTGCCCGGCGCGGCCCGGGCCCGCCAGCGCAACGTCCTCGACCGATTCGACATTGACTTCTCGCTGTGCATGTACTGCGGGATCTGCATCGAAGCCTGTCCCTTCGACGCGCTCTACTGGACGCCTGAGTTCGAGTACGCCGAGTACGACATCCGTGACCTTCTGCACGACAAGGAGCGGCTCGGGGAGTGGATGGCCACCGTGCCGCCGCCGCCCGTCCATGACCCCAACGGCGAGCCGAGCAAGGAAGAGTCGGCCGCGGCCAAAAAGGGGCGAACGTGACGGCCGCCGACGTACTGCTGCTGGGGCTCGGCGCCGTGGCGGTGGGCGCGGCCCTGCTCGTGGTCACCACCAAGCACCTCGTGCGCGCCGGCCTGTACCTGGTGGTCTGCCTCGGCGCGATAGCCGGCCTCTACCTGGTGCTCACCGCGGAGCTGGTGGCGTGGGTGCAGGTGCTCATCTACGTGGGCGCGGTCGTGGTGCTGCTGCTCTTCGCGGTGATGCTGACCCGCGCCCCGATCGGTGCCTCCGACGACCTCGACCGCCCCGGCTGGCCGGCGTTGCTCGTCGGTGGTGGGGCGGGCCTGGGGCTGTCCGCGTTGCTGATCGACGCGTTCCGGTGGACCACAGTGGACCTGCCTGAGGCAGGCACCGCCGAGCGGCTCGGCAGCGCCATCTTCGGGTCCTGGGTGCTGCCCTTCGAGGTCCTGTCCGTGCTGCTCCTGGCTGCGCTGGTGGGAGCGATCGTGGTGTCGAGACCAGACATCGGATCAGACCGATGAGGCCGGTCATCCCGTACGTCACCGCGGCCCTACTCTTCGGCATCGGCGTCTACGGTGTGCTGCGCCGGCGCAACGCCATACTCCTGCTGATGTCAGTCGAGCTCATGCTCAACGCGGTCAACCTGATCCTGGTCACCGCCGACACCACCGTGCGCGCCGCGCTGCCGCACACCGGGCAGGTCTTCGCGCTCTTCGTCATCGTGATCGCCGCCGCCGAGGTGGGGGTGGGGCTGGCGATCGTGCTCCAGCTGTACCGCCTGCGCGCGACAGTGTCCGTCGACGAGGTGCCCCTCGAGCGGGTGGACGCATGATTCCGGGGGTGCTCCTCCCGGCCGTCCCCTTCGCCGCCGCGCTCGTCGGCCTGCTGCTGCCGCTCGGAGCCCGCAAGGCCGCGGCGACGGTGGGTGTCACGGGAGCCGCGGCCGCGCTGGTCATCGCGGTGCTCCTCGACAAGACGGAGAGTAGCCGCGAGTGGGTCAGGATCGGCGACCTCACCGTCACGTTCGGTGTGCGGATCGACCAGCCCGCCGCGCTCGTCGCTATCGCGGTCGGCGTTGTCGCGCTCGCCGTGCAGGTCTACTCGATCACTTACCTGGCCGACGACGAGCGCTACCCGCCGTACGCGGCCCAGGTGAGCCTCTTCACCGCCGCCATGCTGCTGGTGGTCGTGGCCGGCGACCTGATCATGCTGCTGGTCGGGTGGGAGGTGATGGGCATCTGCTCGTACCTCCTCATCGCCCACAACCGCCACCTCCCCGAAGCTCCCGGCGCCGCCGTGAAGGCGTTCATCCTCACGCGCGTGGGCGATGTCGGCTTCTTGCTCGGTATCGCCGTGCTCGGGATCGGCGCGGGCACGTTTCGCATCGCCGACGTGCTGGCCCACGACTACAGCGCCACCACGCTCACCGTCGCCGGCCTGCTGCTGCTCGCCGGGGTGGCGGGCAAGAGCGCGCAGTTCCCGCTGCACACCTGGCTGCCCGACGCGATGGCCGGCCCCACGCCGGTTTCCGCGCTCATCCACGCCGCGACGATGGTGGCCGCCGGCATCTACGTGGTGACGCGGCTCTACCCGCTCTTCACCGGTACCGCCCTGGCGGTCCTGGGCGTGATGGCGGCGATCACGATCCTGCTCGGCGCGCTCGCCGCCACCGCCCAGGACGACATCAAGCGCGTACTCGCCTGGTCCACCGTCTCCCAGATCGGCTACATGGCCGGCGCGCTCGCGGTCGGTTCCACGGCCGCCGCGCTCTTCCACCTGCTGACGCACGCGGCGTTCAAGGCACTGCTCTTCCTCGCCGCCGGCTGCGTGATCCACGCGGTGGACAGCAACCTGATGTCGCGGATGGGCGGGCTGCGGCGGGACATGCCGGTGACGTTCTGGTCGTTCGCGATCGGGCTTGGGGCGCTCGCCGGCCTCCCGCCCCTCGCCGGCTTCTGGAGCAAGGAAGGCATCATCAACGCCGCCCACCACCCACACGGCGCCGCGCCGGAGTGGGTGGGCTGGCTTGTATGGCTGGCCGCGCTGGCCGGCGTCGCGATCACCGCGCTCTACGCCACCCGCCTGCTCAAAGGCACGTTCCTCGGCGAGGCGAAGACGCACGGCCACGAAGCCCCGCCGCTCATGCGCTGGCCGGTCGCCCTCCTCACCATCCCCAGCGCGCTCCTCGGACTCGCGATCTTCTGGCCCGCGTTCCGCGAGGCCATCGGCCTCGAAGAGGCCCACATCGATGCCTGGGTGCTGCTCCCGGTGGCGCTGCTGGCCGCCGGCGCCGTCCTGGGTTGGCGCGGCGTGCCGACCGTCCCGGCCTTCGCCCGCGCCTTCTGGCTCGACGAGGTCCAGCATTTCCTTCTGGTACGACCGGTGCGGTTCGCCGCCCGCGGACTGCGACTCGCCGACGAGGCGGGCGTCGACGGGGCGGTCGAGGGCACCGGACGTGCCGCCGTGCGCCTCGGCCAGCAGGTCGCCTCCGCACACCGCACCGGCCTGCCACGCGCCGCTACCGCGGTGCTCGCCGCCGCCGTACTCCTGGCCGCCCTGGGGGTGATCCTGTGAGGTGGCTTTTGGTCGCGGTGCTCGCGGTCCCCGCGGCGGGCGCGCTGCTCGCGGCCTTCCTGCCCAGCCGCGCCGGGCAGGTCGCCGGCACCGTGGCGGCCGCGGTCACGCTGGCCCTGAGCGTTCCGCTCTACCGGGACTCCTGGTTCTCGTACGGCCCGGCCGCCGTCCGCCCCTGGCACGAGGTCGACCTCACCTGGGTGCCCGGCCTCGACCTGCGCTTCCACCTCGGCGTCGACGGCGTCTCGTACCCCCTCGTCGTGCTCACCGGCCTCCTCACGCTGCTCTGCTGCGCGTACACGCTGTGGCGGGCGCCAGCCCCGGGGCTGAGCCGGTCGCGCTCGCTTCGCTCGCTGGCCGCCCCGGGCGGCCGGCGCGATCCGGCCTCGTCGCTGCGCTCCTTGGACCGGATCTTGCCAGCCCTGGGGCGGGGTCACACGCTTGTGGCGCTGCTGCTGGTGATCGAGGTGGGCATCCTCGGTACCTTCCTCGCGCTCGACCTCGTGCTCTTCTTCGTCTTCTTCGAGGTCGTACTCCTGCCCATGTACGCGGTGATCGCGGTCTGGGGTGGCGACGACCGGGCGCACGCGGCGCGCAAGTTCGTGCTGTACACGCTCTTCGGCTCGGTGCTGCTGCTCGTGGGCGTCTTCACTGTCGTGGTCTCGGCCGGCACCGCGGACATCGTCGCGCTGACCGGCGGGGGCGAGCTGTCGCGGGGCACCCAGATCGCGGCGTTCGTCCTGCTGGCGATCGCGTTCGCGGTGAAGAGTCCACTGTGGCCGCTGCACACCTGGCTGCCGGACGCGCACACCCAGGCGCCCACGGTCGGCAGCGTGATCCTGGCCGGTGTCCTGCTGAAGATGGGGACGTACGGCCTCATCCGGGTCGGGGTCGGCGTGGCACCCGAGGGCGCGCGGTGGGCCGCCCCGGTGCTGGGGATCCTGGCTGTCGCCGCGATCGTGGCGGGCTCGCTGGTGTGCCTGGCGCAGACCGAGATCAAGCGGCTGATCGCGTACTCCAGCGTGGGCCACATGGGCTTCGTGCTGCTCGGCATCGCCACGCTCACCACCACCGGCATCCAGGCCGCGCTGATCGGCAATGTGGCGCACGGTGTGATCACCGGTCTGCTCTTCTTCCTCGCTGGGGCGATCAAGGAACGGGCACACACCGGCGAGCTCGCCCAGCTCGGCGGGCTGCGCGAGCAGTCGCCGTGGCTGGCCGGCCTCCTTGCCTTCGCCGCGATCGCCTCGCTGGGGCTGCCCGGTCTGGCCGGCTTCTGGGGCGAGGCGTTCGCGGTCGTCGCCTCGCTGGACAAGGGCGGTCCACTCTGGACGACGCTGGCGGCGGTGGCGGCCGTGGGCGGCGCGCTCACCGCCGCGTACTTCCTGCGCCTCCTCCGCCGCGTCACCCACGGCCCGGCCGTCGGCGTGCTGGACCCGCCCGGCCTGGCCCGAGCCGAGGTGGCCGCCTGGGCGCCCCTGGTCCTGCTCGCGCTGGTCGTCGGCCTGCTGCCCGCGCTCGTGCTCGGCATGGCCGGTGATCCGGTAGGCGCTTTGGTCGAGGCGGTGGGGTCGTGACGCAGTCCGTTGACCACGTCGCGCTGTTGCCCGCTTACCTGGCCGCCGGCACCGCCGTACTCGTGCTGCTCACCGACCTCATCGTGGCCCGCCGCGCCGCGGTGCTCGCGATGGCCGCGCTCGGCGCGCTCGCCACCGCCGCGGGCGCGATAGCGGTGGGGGTCGGGGACGACCGCCAGACGTTCTGCGTGCCGGATGCCTGCTCGTTCGTGGCGAATGACCGTTCCGCCCTGATCGCCGCTCTCTTCGCGCTGCTCACGCTCGGTGTGATCGGCCTCTCCGCCGCGGCTGTTGCTGGTGGCTCCGCTGGCGCGACCGCTAGGGACGTGCCGCCGGGGGAGTACGCCTTCCTGCTCGCCTGCTCGATGACCGGCGGCGTGGTGCTCGGCTCGGCCGGTGACCTGATCACGCTGATCGTGGCGCTGGAGACGCTCACCCTGCCGCTGTACGTGCTGGTGGGCCTGCGCCGCCGCACCGTGGAGAGCGCCGAGGGCGCGGTCACGTTCTTCGTGGTCAGCGTGGTGGCGACCGCCGTGACGCTGCTCGGCGCCGCCCTCTTGTACGCGGTGAGCGGCCGCGTGCACCTTGCCACCCTCGCAACCGGCCTGCCCGACCTCCCGCTCACCGGCGCCGCGGTGGTGCTGGTGCTGTCGGGGCTGGCGTTCAAGGTGGCCGCCGTACCGTTTCACGCCTGGGCCCCGGCCGCCTACGACGGCGCCCCGGTCCCGATCGCCGCGTACCTGTCCACCGCCTCGAAGCTGGGCGGGGTCGTCGCGATCCTGTACGCGGTGGTCGACGGCCTCCGCCCCGCGCTCGACCTCGCCGGGCCGGCCCTCGCGGTACTAGCCGTGCTCACGATGACGGTCGGCAACCTTGTCGCCCTCCGGCAGACCCGCATGGTGCGGCTGCTCGCCTGGTCGTCCGTGGCCCAGGCGGGGTACATCCTGGCGCCGCTCGGGGCGTTCATGCTCGCGGAGGGGCGCACGGGCGAGGCGCTGTCCGTGGCCGTCGCCGCCACCGTGGCGTACACCGTCTTCTATGTGCTCCTTGAGATCGCCGCCTTCGGCGCGGTGGTGGCGCTGCGCTCCGGCGACGACGGCGGACAGATCGCCGACTACCGAGGCGCCGCGCGTACCCATCCGTGGGTGGGTGCCGCACTGGTGCTGGCGCTGATCGGCCTCGCCGGCCTGCCCCCGGGCCTGGCCGGGCTCTTCGCCAAGGTCGTGGTGGTGCGCTCGCTGCTCGACGGCGGCGCCGGCTGGCTGGCCGTGGTCGTCGCGCTCAACGCGGTGATCGGCCTCGCCTACTACGTACGCGTCGCCGCCGTGCTGTACGGGCCGACCCCTACCGAGGGCACCCGGACCCGGATCCCGTGGGCGGTGGCGGCGGCTCTGGGCGCGGCCACGCTGGCGGTAATAGTGATGGGCTTCGCTCCCCAGCTCGTGCTCGACCTCGCCTGACCTCGGCACTTTTCAGCAAGGTCACAGGAATGTGCGGATGATTGGAGGGGCATCAGGTTGTTACGCCTGGTGCCGGGGCCCAGGAGCGGTCCCGGGTCCTAAAGGAGTGAGTGATCGTGCACAGGCACTGGAACGGTCTCAAGACGGCCGCTCTGCTCGGCCTGCTCTCCGGTATCGTCCTGGCTCTTGGTTACTGGTTCGGCGGCAGCGGTGGACTTGTCATCGCGGTGATCATCGCGTTGGGCATCAACGCCGTCAGCTACTTCTGGTCCGACAAGATCGCGCTGCGGTCGATGCGGGCCAAGCCGGTCAGCGAGGCTGAGTTCCCCGCCCTGTACCAGATGGTGCGGGAGCTCTCGACGCAGGCGGGCCAGCCGATGCCCCGGCTGTACGTGAGCCCCACGATGCAGCCCAACGCCTTCGCCACCGGGCGTAACCCGCGTCACGCGGCGGTCGCGGTGACGCAAGGCATCACCCAGATTCTTGACTACCGTGAGCTGCGTGGCGTCATCGGCCACGAGCTGTCGCACGTGTACAACCGCGACATCTTGATCTCCAGCGTCGCCGGCGCGCTCGCGACCATCATCACCTTCGTCGCGAACATCGCGCTGTTCCTCCCGCTGGGCGGTGGGGACGACGACGAGGGCGTCAACCCGGCGGTGCTGCTGCTGATGGTGATCCTGGGCCCGATCGCGGCCTCGGTCATCCAGCTGGCGATCAGCCGGAGCCGTGAGTACCAGGCCGACGCCTCCGGTGCGCGGCTGACCAACGACCCGCTGGCGCTCGCTTCGGCGCTCCGCAAGATCCACTACGGCGCGCAGAAGCTGCCCCTCCCGCCGGAGGGCCAGCTCACCAGCACCGCGCACCTGATGATCGACAACCCGTTCCGGGGCGGTGGCATCGCGTCGCTGTTCTCGACCCACCCGCCGATGGGTGAGCGGGTGCGTCGCCTGGAGGAGATGGCCGCCAACTCCGGCCCGGTGCAGTTCCAGCGGTAGTCCGTACCTCTCTTTACGGGCCCGGGGGTCACATACCCCGGGCCCGTAAACGTATGGCCCCTTGCAAGGGATCTTGGTTAGGGTCTGTGGGGCTGTCGGTCATTACCAGGGAGGTGCGCTGTGGCGGCGCTGCGCCAGTACTCGGCGGTGTGGCGGATCCCCGGGGCACCGCTCCTGCTGGTGGTCGGCATCGTCGCCCGGCTGGGCATCGGCATGACCCCGCTGGCGCTGCTGCTCCTCGTGGAGGGGACCACCGACCGGTACACGGCGGCTGCGATCGCGGGCGGCATCTACGCGGTGGCCGGCGCCGCCCTCAGCCCGGTGGCCGGGCGCGTCGCCGACCGGATCGGCCCGTCGCCCGTACTCCTGCTGACCGGCATCGCCCACCCCGTCGCGCTCGGTGTGCTGCTGGTGGCGAGCCGCATGGACGCGCTGCCGGCCGTCTTCGCGGCGTCAGGTGTGGCGGGCGCCACGTACCCGCCGCTGACGGCCGCCATCCGCGGTGCCTGGAACGACCTCACCGAGCCCGGCCGTGGCCGCCATCACATCCGCGGCGCGGCGCTTGCCGCGGAGACCACGCTCTTCGAACTCGTCTTCGTGATCGGCCCGCTGCTCGTCGCCGGCTTCGTGCTCTTCGCCACTCCGGCGGCCGCCATCGTGGGCGCAGCCGTCCTCACGCTGGTCGGCACGGTGGTCGTCGCCCGCGGCAGGATCATGCGCGACTGGCGCCCACACCCGGCCGGGGAGCACACCCGCGGCCTCGGCCCGCTGCGGATCAGCGGCTTTCCCGCGCTCCTCGTGTGCGTGTCCGGCCTCGGCGTGGCGTTCGGCGCCGCCGGGGTGATCGTTCCCGCGTACGCGAGCCGGCACAGCGACGGCGACAGCCTCGGCGGCCTGCTGCTCGCGGTCTGGGCGGTGGGCAGCGCCGCCGGCGGCTTCTGGTTTGGCACCCGCCCACCGGTACGCAACCAGGCGAGGCAGTTTTCGCTGCTGCTCGCGGCGCTGGCGACGACGTTCGCGCTGTACGCCGTCATGCCGCACCCACTCGCGCTCGGCATCGCCCTGGTCGCGGGCGGCGCCACGATCGCGCCGGCTCTCACGCTCGAAAACAACATGGTGGGCCGCATCGCGCCGGTCACCATGCTGAACGAGGCGTACACCTGGGTCATCACCGTCGCGGTCGCCTCTGCCGCGGTAGGTGGCTCGGTGTCCGGGCTGATCGTCGACCAGCCCGGAGGCGTCCCGTGGGCGTTCCTTTTCGCCGGCGCCGCGGTGGGCGTCGCGGCGGTGGTGGCCGGACTCCCGGCCGGCTCGATAGCCCGGGCCGACGCCCAAGCGACGGCCCGGATCGACCAGGCGGTGGCGGCGACGGCTACCGGTAGTTCGTGAACTGGAGGGCGATCCCGAAGTCGGACGACTTGAGCAGGCTGATCACGGCCTGAAGGTCGTCCTTCTTCTTGCCGGTGACGCGCAGCATGTCGCCCTGGATCTGCGCCTGGACGCCCTTCGGCCCCTCGTCGCGGATCGCCTTGCTGATCGCCTTGGCCTTCTCCTGGTCGATGCCCTGGATGATCTTGCAGTCGATCTTCGACGTCTTACCCGACGTCCGCGGCTCGCCCGCGTCCAGTGCCTTGAGCGAAATGTTGCGCTTGACCAGCTTGTCCTTGAACACCTCGAGCGCCGCCCGGACCCGGTCCTCGGTCTCCGCCTGGAGGCTGACCGCCTCCTCGCCCGACCAGGAGATCTCCGCGCCCGTGCCGCGGAAGTCGAAGCGCGTGGTGAGCTCCTTCTCCGCCTGTCGGAGGGCGTTGTCGACCTCCTGCCGGTCGACCTTGCTGACGACGTCGAACGACGGGTTGGCTGCCATAGGTCATGCTCCTGCTTTGTGGCGATATGAAGGTGTTCCGGGGCCAGTGACCCCCTGACCGTACCCGGTTGCGAGACCGCCCACCGCAACCGCTATCCTTGCTTGCGCTGCTGCGATCACCGCAGCGGCACGCCCTAGGCGGGTTGCCCGAGCGGCCAATGGGAGCGGACTGTAAATCCGTCGCGAAAGCTTCAGAGGTTCGAATCCTCTACCCGCCACACCTAGGGAATAACGGCCCCGGACCAGCCCGAACGCTGGCCGGGGCCGATCTTGTTAGGTCCGGGCGTGTCCAGCTCCGTCCGGCCGTCTACGGCGTGTTGTGGGCAGATAGTGGGCGGGTTGATCTTGTCCCTGACCTGCGCCTTCCCAGCCATCCCGTCCGCCGTCGACCCACCCTGCGGGGAGCGGGCCAGCCCCAGGGCGACAAGGTGGAGCGCCCCACCGGACGAACGACCTTGTCGCCCTGGGGCTGGTCTGCTCGGCTCTGCCTGGGTCGACGGTGGGCGGGATGGCGTCGCCACCTCCCGGGGCCGGAAGCGCCTGGGGTGTGGTTCTGGTAGCGGGCGGCGTGAGCGCGGCTCTCCGGGCCGCTGGGGTGGTTTCCCGCCCCGGCCGCGGAGCGGTCCGGGGCGGCTTCCCGCCGGCGCGGGCTGCCGCGCTCGCGCCGCCCGCAGGGCGGCGCCTTGATCCCAAAGAGACCAATTCGGCAGCGTTTGGCGGCTAGCCCTCGCGCGCTGGCTGAGTCCTCCGCGCGTCGATGTATAGGCGCGTATCGGGCAAGCAACGACACCGCAGCACGCAGAACGCGGCCTAGTCGTCGAAGAGATCGGCAGTCGAATCCCCACGCCGAGAGGTCGCTGGCGTGGTGGCTGAGGCGCTGCTTGGCCAGCCGCATCGCCCTTGCGGCGTGGGGTGCAGCTTCCCGAGCGGCGTCGTCTAAGATCGCTGCTATGAGCAGCTGAGGTACCGGTCCCAGTATTGTCGGACCGGCCTCCTAGGGTAGCGCCAGCTGGAGGGGAGCAACGGCGGAGCGAGACGCGTGGAGGGACGAGTTGTGGCAGGCTGTTGGTGAACACGACCTCCGGTAGCCGTCTCCTCGACGCGGTCTACGAGGGCCTTGACTACCAGCGTGGACGTCTACTTCAGGCGACGCCCTCGCCTGGCGCCGCCGTCTCAGTCGAGGACTGGGTTGACGTCGGTGACTGGCTCTTGCTAGCAAGCCGCATGGGTGCAGACCGCCTCTTCTTCGTAGAGGAAGATCCCGTCCTCGTATTCACCGCGCTGCCGGACAATGCGTCGTTGCACCAAATTGTGGAGGCTTACAAGCAAGCATGGTGTCTCACAGGACCACGGTATCTGTTTCTCGCTACAGGTGACGAGGTCCGCGTCTACAGCCTGTCTCAGCCACCACCGAAAGATCTCAGCGCGTGGGTTCGGTTCGAGCCCCTTCGAATCGTGACATCTTCCGTGCAGATCGTAGAGGTCCTGCGGGAATTCCAGCGTGACCAAATAGAGAGTGGTCAAATCTTCCTCAACGCCGAAGGTGCTGGTCGTGGGCGTGCGGATGCGACACTACTACGAGATATCTCCGCAGCATCGCAGCGACTCGTGGAAACTGGCTTGGACCTTCGCACAGCCCACGGTCTGATAGAGCGCCTAATTCTGGTTAGATATCTTGAGGACCGTGGAGTGATCACCTCAGAGTATCTTAAGGAAGTAGCAGGAGGTCGTAAGCGATGGAACCGCCTCCTTGATCGCGATGTCGAGCGCCCAAACCTTGGCACCCCAAGCGTCTTTCTTCGTGTGCTGTCCGATATTCGACTTACTAACGCGGTATTCGCTCGCCTTGAACGCGATTTCAATGGCGACCTGTTCGCCTTGACTGATCATGAACAAGTTGTAATTCAACAGCGACATTTGGATGTTGCGCAACGCCTGTTAAGCGGGGGCACCGACACCGAGGACGTCCTTTTCCTCTGGGCCTACGATTTCAGTGTCGTCCCTACTAGCTTGATCAGCAACATGTATGAGCAGTTCTATCATGACGAAATCAATCCAGACAAGGCAACAGGCACACACTACACGCCAGCCGAGCTTGTGCAATTTGCGTTGGCACAGACACTTACTCCGGAGACTCTCCGTCGGACGCCGAGGGTAATTGATCCAGCGTGTGGGTCCGGTGCCTTCTTGGTGGAGGCTTATCGTTACTTGGTTCGCTTCAGCGCATCTGTGGCAGCCAGGTCACTTACGCCAGCCGAATTGCGGCGGATACTTGTCGAACAAGTTGCGGGCATTGACACAAATCCTGAGGCCATTCGCCTGGCTGCCTTTAGTCTCTACGTGGCGTTCCTGAACTATCAAACACCCCAAGATATTCGTCTCGCAGGACCTCTGCCGAGGTTAGTCTGGTCTGGGGCCTCCGATTCGCCTGGTTCGCTCGTGATAGTGGACGCCTTCACTCGGAGCAGAGCCAAAGGTGGTGACGGGCAGGGCACGCTCGTATCGTTTGAGCGCGACGCACTACCTTGGCCGGACGGCCACTTTGATGTCGTAATTGGGAATCCTCCTTGGACCGAGCCGCCGAGTAAGCGAAACCCGGTCCTAGAAAGATGGCTAAGCGACGGCGGGTTCTCCGTCGGCGAACGCAATCCTTCGCAAGCATTCATGTGGCGTTCCCTGGCGTTGCTAAAGCCTGATGGCGTAGGAACCCTGCTCGTCGGTGCGACGGCCTTCCTTAACTCCCGAGGACCTTCGCGGATTTTTCTCGGATCTTGGCTTGATCATGTGCGTTTACGAATTCTCGTAAATTTTACCGACGTGAGAGGCGTGTTCTTCTCACGCGCCGTTGCGCCGTTCTATTTGGTGTCGTTTACGCCGGGTAAGGCGATTAACAGTAAAGACACGGATGAGTCTCCGGTTGAGTACTACTCAGCTCGGCCTTCAAGTGTCCTAGACCGGACTCACTCAATGGCGTTTGCTCGACTCGACCGCCGTCTTGTTATTCAGCGATCGTTGCGAGAGAAGCCCTATATCTGGAAGGTCTACGGCTGGGGCAACCACAATGACGCCGCGCTCATGACACGCCTTGATTCGGAGCAGACACTTGCGGACTTGGTACCTCTGTCGCACAAGCCGGGCTATGGGTACCAACGAGGTTTGAAGGCTCCGTCTGCCGCTCTACGTGGCCTTAGGTCCTTAAGGACTTTCAAGCCTTGGGGTGTGCTCGAAGATAGCTGGTTTGAGAGTAAGCCAAGCGGCGTCAAGCGGGATCCTTCCGATGAGATCTATCGCGGACAACGTATTGTTGTCACACAAGGAGTGAAGGCGGGCTTCGGCCCTCTCGCTCGTCTAGCGACAGAAGACTTCTCCTTCCGGCATATCATTTATGCCCTGCCGCTCCGGGGTGTGCCGCCGTGGGTAGCTAAGGTTGTGCTTGCCACCCTGCTTTCCTCTCTCGGCCGTTATCGATTGTTTATGCTATCTGGGTCATGGGGCGTTTGGCATGATTGTGTTTACATCGAAGACGTGTTGCGGCTTCCAATTCGGCTTCCGAAAGAGGGGACGAGCGAGTTCAGCGTCTGGTCACAGCGGTTGACCAGCTTGCGGAAGCAACCGACGAGCCGATGGAGGACGGGCTTTTCTCATTAATTAGCCTTGAGCGAGGCGCTGGAGGGCTGCGTCCGTCTGCTCAGGAGGTTTTGTCGCGGATCGACGATGCGCTTTTCGACGTCTTCGAGCTAACAGATGGAGAGCGGGATCTGGTTCGCGACTTCTTCGCTTATACTCTTCCGCTTAATCAATTAAGAGCCAATTCGTCGGCACTTGGCCCCGTAGGTCCTGCCAAACTTGAGGTCGGCCTCTATGAAGACCTAGACAGATTGGGCGAGCACCCGCTGGCGACATATCTTCGCGTTTTCCTTGGCAAGTGGTCAGCCGTACTTCCGCAGGGCGGCGAGTTCGCCTGGGTAGTCACCGCCGGCCTCGATATTCCCGCTATCATGGTCGCCTTGGTCCCTACGCGCAGGGGCGAACTGCCGGACAGTGTTGCCGTCGATGCCAGTTGGCGTTCGCTTATGAGGAGGTTTGCTGCGGCTGCGGGCGAAGACCGGGGCGGACGCGTCCTAACTGAGGGCGTTGTTCGTGCCGTTACAGACACTGAGATTTTGGTACTTAAGCGGAATGAGCGTCGGCTCTGGTCGGCTAGCGCTGCTCGCGAGGACGCAGAAGCTACGATGTTCCGTGTAGCAGTGGCGGGCCGGTAGTGCCGGCCTTCTCGATCATGGACTTGGACCCGTGGCGCGCACACGAAGAACTCGTCCTAGCTATCTTGCGAGAGGCGCTGAGTCGCTTATCGGTAGAGACGGGTTGGTATGGTGCCGGAGAGCTGGACATAAATCGTAGGCTTTACCAGCTTTTCGTAGTGGTAAATCGAGAAAGAGCGCTCCGCGGGGAACGCTCTCTCGATCACTCCCCGCAGTACGACGCAGGTATACCGCCGCACGTTGACGATCCAAAGCTCGCTCCGCATGAGTATAAGCGACCAGACTTTCAAGTATCGCTTTGTGATCACTTGAGTCACGACTCTTCTAACTGGGTTCGCCATTACACCGTGGAATGTAAGAGACTGCATCCCCGTGAAGGGGAAGGGACTTCGTAGAGCAGTACGTTTCTCAAGGCGTTAAGCGATACATCGACCCGCAGCACAAGTACGGGCTCCGGACACGCAGCGGAGCGATGGTGGGGTATTTGCAGAGCTTGGCGTATGAGGTCGCACTGGAAGGAGTCAACTCACACGTTACGAAGCTCCCGCTGGCGGAATTGCAGTTGTGTCAGCCGGCATCGTATGATCCTTACATCCTTGATCACGAGTTCGAGCGATCCTTTCCTGAACTCAGTTTTCGCCTTACGCACCTGTGGACTGCTATGCAATCTGCGATTGATACCGATACTGCTGCGGGAGCCTCCGCCTCGGCGAACTAACGCGATGGCGTAGTTTGTCGGCGGGCTCTGGCGAGCGGCGGAAGCTTGGAATCGGACGCCCTTCTGGTGTTACGTAGGCAATATCTCGTATTCAATCTCTGCTCGATCAGCAGGTAACACGATTTCGTTGGCGACCTCAATGATCTGTTCTCGTGAGTAGGTGCGGCGAGTAAGTGCTAGCACCGGTACGCCAGAAAGTAGTCTTAGCGCGCTAGCTTCTTCGGCGGTGGGCATGCGGGCACGTACGAGTTCACGGATTTTGGTCACGTTGATCCCGATGCTACTCAATTGTGTCGTGATACTGCTTAGCCACGGTTCTGGTGTCGGGTCAGTGAGCGGCGTTCCGGCAACCACGCTGAGCAGGTAATTGGAGATTGCGAGTTGCTCTGGTACGCCGTGAGCCCAAAACAATACTCGGCGCTGTAAAAGCGGAGTTCCCGCTGCAACTCCAAAGAGTCTGGCGAGGGTAGGTGTGGCAGAGACCTCGTCGAGCCTGACGTCGGCCCGGAGGGAGGTTTCAGGTAGGTCGCTAGCGTGGACGGCGTTTGGGCGATAGCGGTCGGCGCTGAGTCGGCGGACCGGGTGCTGTGGGCGGGCGTAAGTGCCGCGGCCGTGTTCGGTGACGACTAGGCCCTCGGCACGGAGTGTCGCGATGGCCTCACGGGCTGTGCCGCGGCTGATGCCGAACTCCTGGACCAGGGCGCTCTCAGGCGGCAGCAGTGCGCCGGCCGGGATGGCGCCGGCCTCGATGCGGCGGCGTAGCTCCTCGGCGACCATGCGGTAACGGGGTGTTCCTTGGTGCGGGGTTGGCACGAGGTTCACCGTACCTGTCAGCCGTGTTTTCGACCGACGACAGCTCTACACGTCGACACGTCTAGACAAGTCATCTGGACGTGGGTACCTTTACGTCGTGCGGTCGGGACGGCAGCCAAGGGTTGGCTCGTTTGTCACCCGTCCCGACCGCACCCGTCATGGGCCGGGATCGATCCCTTCGGTGCGACCCCTCTGGAGGAGAGAGGGCGACCGCACTCCGGCCCGCCCGAGAGCGGCGCACGCGGCACGCACGCAGCTCTCGCCACCGGGGCGGCGGCCGGCGTCATCGGCACGACGTCGGCCGTCGCCCCTTCCTTGTCGGACTGTCAGGGGGAGAGGGAAGCGATGCCAACGAAGCGGGAGAACTTCGCGCAGAGCCTCCGGGCGCAGTGGCTCGGTGTACGGATGCGGGAACACCGCGAGCGTCACAAGCTGACGCTCCAGGATGTAGCTCCGATCGTCGAGCACGAGTTCTCGACGATCGCCCGGTACGAGCGGGCGCTGTGGCCGTTCCCGCTGCCGGTGTTGACGATGCTGCTCGACGTGTACGGCATCGTGGACGAGCGCGAGCGCGATCTGCTCACCGAGGCCGCCAGGCACTCTTGGCGGATCAACAGGTGGGACGCGGACACCGGGCCGAGCGAGGTCGACGTGCCGTTCATCGACTACTCGTGGGTGCAGGCGCGGGCAAGGGAGATCTGGGTCTACGGGGCCACGTACGTTCCCGCGCTCCTGCAGACCCGCCCATACCTGGAGACGTTGACACGCGCCAAGGAAGGCGACGCGCTGCCGGGGTTCAAGTTCGTCAACCTGGTCCGGGCTCGTATGGACCTGCAGAAAGTCCTCACCACGCGGCCGCCCGTCCAGGTACACGCGCTCATCGAGGAGGCAGCCCTTCGCCGACCGGTGGGAGGGGTCGACATGCTGCGCGACCAGCTCGAACACCTCGTCAAGCTGGGTCAGCGCGCCAACGTCCAGGTGCAAATCCTGCCGCCCACGGTCGGCGAACACCCCGCGCTTGATGGCCCGTTCACCGTCCTGCACATGCGTGGGGAGTACCCGCCGGTGGTGTACCTGGAGCACCTCGGCGGACGGATGCTCCTGGAGAAGGAGCGGGCCGCGCGGTATGTCTCGGCCTACGAGCGTCTCCAGGAGATCGCGGGTAGCCCGTCCGCCTCGACCTCGCGCATTGAGGCACTCGCCGCTGACATCGATGATGCGGTGCAGGTGTCCTGATGGGGCGCCGTTCCGCGCCGCTGACCGCCGCGCAGATCTGGGGTAACAGCGCCGCACGCGCCGTCGTTGAGGACGGCTTGGAAGCGACCCGGCAAGCGCACGCCGATGACGGGAGCGGGTACTGCCGGTCCGGCTGCGGCCTGTACCCCTGTTTGATCCGCATGCAGCTCGACCGAGCGGCTGAGATCCTCGCCGCGAAGCTGCCCGGCGAGACGACACGGCAGACGTATCTACGTCTAGGGGGTAATGTGATCTCCGTGATGCCCCGCGATTGGCGCCCCCGGTACCTCCAGCTCGCCGAGGAACTACGCGGACAGATCAACCGTGGCGAGCTGGCTCCCGGCACCGCCCTACCCAGTGAGACCGAACTAGCCGATACCTACTCTCTGTCGCGGACCAGTGTCCGCAACGCCATACGCCAGCTCCGCGAATGGGGCTTGGTCCGGGCCGAGCAAGGCCGCGGCACCTACGTACGCGCGCCGCGCCAGCGGATCCGCCGGCGCAACACCGAGCGGTACCAGTGGGAGAAGAACCGCGTCCTAGCCGACGAGGCCGAACGTCGCAGCACCGGCGGCACGGAGCACGACACCGGGCTGACCGTCGATGATCTGAAGTTCCACGCGGAGTACGTGCGGGTCGACGCCGACGAGGAGATGGCTGCGGCGCTCCAGGTCGAGCCCGGCACGCCGTTGCTGCGCCGCGTGTACTGGACAAGCTCGCGGCACGAGTCTGCGCCGCTGTCCATCTCGTACTCGTACCTCGTCTACGACATGGTCAAGGGCAACCCTGACCTGCTGACCGCTGACAACGAGCCGTGGCCGGGTGGCACGCAGCACCAGCTCCACACGGTCGGCATCGAACTCGACCGCATCGAGGACGTCATCCGCGCCCGGCCGCCATACCCGGACGAGGCCGAACTCCTCGACATCGAACCCGGAGTCTCAGTCATCACCTTGCGCAAGACCTCGTACGACACAGAAGATCGTGTCGTGGAGGTGGCTGACGCGGTGTTCCCTGGAGATCGCACCGAGCTTGTGTATGCCACCAAGCTCACCCGGTGGGCCGCTTGACCCAACTCGTCTCGGTCATTACCCCCGTACACGCACCGAGCGTCGGCTACCTCGCCGAGGCATACCGGTCGCTGGCCGGGCAGGTGATGCCGGACGGCTGGGCCTGGGAGTGGCTTGTCCAAGAGGACGGACAGACCGGCCTCCTCCATGGCGTGCTCCCGGACGATCCCCGGATCAGTCCCGGCGCCGGCCGCGCTGGCGGCCCTGGCGTAGCCCGGACACTCGCCCTGGCGCGGGCCGCTGGCGAGCTGGTCAAGGTGCTCGATGCTGACGACCAGCTCCTGCCGGGCGTGCTCGCCCGCGACATCGACACCCTCACGCGATACCCACACATCGGCTGGACGACGTCCCGCGTACTTGACCTGCTGCCGGACGGGTCCACTGTGGGGTTCGAGCACGACCCGCCGGACGGCCCGATTGCCCGCGGTGAGGTGCTCGACTTCTGGCGCACCCATGACTACCGGGCGTCCGTCCACCCGGCGGCCCTGTGCCTGCGTCGCGACCTGGTTCTAGCTCTCGGGGGCTGGATGGCGTTGCCAGCCTCCGAGGACACTGGCCTTCTCATCGCCGCGAACGTTGTCAGCGACGGCTACTTCACCGCCGAAGCCGGGTTGCTCTACCGCAAATGGCCCGGCCAGGTCACGAACCAGGCGGCACACCGCGAGCCTGCCGAGTACGCCGCGCGCATGCAACTCATCGACGCACGCGCCAACGCGCTCGACTCGTTGTTGCCTCGATCAGGAGGTCAGCAGGCGTGACCGAGGGCAACCTGAGCGGCGAGAGCCGTGATCGCAACCACTAGATAGAGCACCGTCAGGATGGGGGCGCTCCACCTGAGCGGCACTGGCAGCGCGCGTACCGATGGCCAGACTCCGCCGACCGCGCGGCGTCGCGCAAGGATCAGCGTGAACGCGAGGCTCACCAGGATCGGCACATAGGGAACGCTCATCAACAGCGCCTCAGGATCGTCGATGCTACGTACGAGAAACAGCCCCGCAAGGATCGCCGGAACGATCCGGAGAGCGATCGGCGTGTGAGCGGAACGATTCGTCTCCATCGGTCTGCCGGCCATCGACCACGTAGTCACCCAAACGGCGCCGGCCATGATCGCAGCCAACCCGGTAGCGATCATCAAAGGAAACAGGTACTCCGGCCCGCCCGACTCCCAACAGTCTGCCGCGATCAAGCGGGAATCCCTTCTTCCTTTCTCCGGCTGCGCAACGGCGTAGACAGAGTGTCGCTGAGACGTGGAGGGAACCACACCAACCGATCGGATGCTTGCTCGGCGACCGGTTGTGCCGCTGGGTGGATGGTGGAATACGCGCTAAGCCCGTTTAGTGCGGATCCCTGGTATCTGGAGAGGAGCAACTTGTAGATACGTCTGCCAAGTGGCTACCTTGGTCATGCAACTTGGCAGACATGTCTACAAGATGGGAGCGGAGCGGATGGCTCTGAAGGGTGGGGTCCGGTTCTCGGTGCGGTTCGAGGACGTGTTCCCGCACGGCTGTGTCCTCGTGCCGGACTCGATCGCTGAAGCGCAGGACTTCGACGAGCGGACTCGGGCGCGTACGCCGAGCATCGACAAGCTGACCGGCCAGCGGGTCTGGCAGTGCCGCGTCATGGACATGGACGAGGAGCTGCGTGGCCGGTCGCGGGAGGTCTCGGTCAAGATCCTGGCCGACGTCCAGCCGGTGCCGCCGGTCGGCCCGTTCCAGGCGGTCGAGTTCGAGGGCATGACGGTCACGCCGTACGTCAGCAACACCGGTCGCCTGAGCTACTCGTACCGCGCGACCGGGCTGCGGGCTCCGGTCACGGCGGCCGAGTCGCGCCGGAAGGCGGCGTGATGGGTGGCGCATGCGTGCAGACCTGTGCGCACGTGTTCCCGGAGACCGAGGTGTGGTTCCGCAGCTACCCAGCCGAGCGGCGGGTCACGTTCCACATCGGACCGAGCAGCAACGACATCGTGCTGTTCCTCGACCCGGCCGACATCGACCGGATGAGCGCCGTGCTCGCTGAGGCACGGCAGTCCCTACAGGCGCCTGTCATCAGGACGGCGGCCTGATCGAGTGTGGCGCGGGGCGGTCTTGATGCCGTAGGAAGCCGGACCGCCCCGCCGCCCTCCCGCGAAGGAAGGCGAGTTCATCGTGGTGATGAAGACCCCGCTGGTCAACTTCCGGCGGATGTCCGTGCCCACCCCGTGGTGGGTGGTGCTGACCCTGGCCGTGCCGCTACTGCTGTTCCGGCTTTGCCGCCTGGTCGTGCGCAACCGCCGGCTGCTGCCCGAGGTGGCCGCGGTCGTCGTGCTGGTGTGGGCGTGGGCGGAGTACGGCTGGGCGCCGTTGCTCCTGGGCGCATCCCTGGCTGCCGGCCTGGTCGGTCTGTGGTTGTGGCGGTGGCCGGAGTCGTGCCGGCGCTGGCTGGTCCTGCCGATGCTGTCCCGCTGGCGGCGGCTGTGGGCGTACTGGCGGCAGTGGGACGAGGCAATGACCCTCTGCGGCCTGGTCAAGACCTACGACGGTGGGCGCAAGGTGCCCACGCTCCTGTCGGTGCGCTGCACGTACGCGACTGACGAGGTGCGGCTACGGATGCCACGCGGCCAGAACCCAGAGATCTACCACAAGGCCGGCTCGAACCTGGCGTACTCCTTCGGCTCCCGGCACTGCCGCGTCTTCTCTGGCCGGCGCACCTCACCGCCGATCCGCGATGGTCGCTGGGCGTGGCTGCTGCGGTTGGTCGACCGGGTGCGGTTCCGTGACCGGCCTCGGCATGTGTGGCTTGTGTTCATCCGCCGTGACCCGCTGACGCAGGTCGTGTCGCCGCTGCCGGTGCAGGCTCGGCCGGACTTCACCGCTCTACCGCTGGGCCTCCGCGAAGACCTGGAGGTGTACACGCTGCGGCTGCTCGCCACGCATCTGCTCATCGCGGGCGCGACCCGGATGGGCAAGGGCTCGGTGATCTGGTCGCTGGTGCGGTCGCTCGCAACCGCGATCACGTCGGGTCTCGTCCGGGTGTGGGCGCTCGACCCGAAGGGCGGCATGGAGCTGTCTATCGGCCGGCCGCTGTTCGCCCGGTACTGCGACGACGACTGGCCGGCCATGGCCGACCTGCTCGACCGGGCCGTGGCGAAGATGCGCGAGCGTCAGGCGCGGCTGCGGGGCAAGGTCCGCGTGCACACGCCCACCGTCGACGACCCGCTGATCGTGATCGTCATTGACGAGATCGCGGCGCTGGTCGCCTACCTGCCCGACTCCGAGCTTCGCGGCCGGATCAACGCATCGTTGGCTCTGCTGCTTTCTCAGGGTGCGGGCCTCGGCGTCCTGGTCGTCGCCGCGGTGCAGGACCCGCGCAAGGAGGTGCTCTCGCTCCGGGATCTGTTTCCCACGCGGATCGCGCTCGGGCTTACCGACCGAGCACAGGTTGACCTGGTACTCGGCGACGGTGCCCGCGACCGAGGCGCGCTCGCCGATCAGATCCCGCTCACGTCCAAGGGCGTCGGCTACGTGCTGCTCGATGGCCAGCCTGAGCCGGCGCGGGTCCGGTTCTCCTACATCAGCGACGACCTAATCCGCGACATGGCAGCGACCTTCCCTGCACCGGCCGAGCCGCAGAGCGTCACGGTCCACACCTACCGGCCGTCGCCTCGACCGGCGTCCGGGCCGCTGCTGCCCAGCAAGCTCCGCGCCGCGCTGGAGTCCACACAGGACGGGGAGGCGGCATGACGAGGCGCTACTACCGGTTGCGGACACCAGCGGGCGGCCCGACGACGGTCCGCGTCACCGAGGGCGCAGACCTGTACCTGGCGGTCGGCTCCGGCCGGCGGCGCATGTACCTCACCCCGGACGAGGCGTGGGCGCTGTGGCGCTGCCTGTCCGAAGCGGTCGCCTCCACAGGCGAACCGCCGTCCTGGATCCGCGTACACATCGCAGCCACCAAACGCTGAGGCTGGGGAGGCTCATCGTGAAGCTCGTTCGCCGCGAGCGGGTGGAGGTTGCCCTGCTCGTCCTGATCTTGCTCATCGTCGCCGTGTTCGCTGGGGCGGCCTCGTTCACCCATGTCAAGGAGTGGACGATGGCCAACTCCCCGGCAGGTACCCCGGAGTGGTTCGGCTGGGCCAACGCTGTCATCTCCGAACTGATCCCGGCCGCCGCGCTCCTGGAGATCCGTCGTCGCCGTCGCACTGGCGGTTCAGTCGGGTACCCCATGTTCCTCATCGTCGCTGCCGTCGCATTGTCCCTGTCGGCGCAGCTCGCGGTCGCCAAGCCGGGCTTGTCCGGCTGGCTGCTCTCGGCGGTGCCGGCGCTGGCGTTCCTCGGCCTGTCCAAGCTCGTCCTGACCGCGCCTGCCAGCGCACCTGTAGCCGCACCGGTCGCCGCGCCCGTGGAAGAGCCGGCTCCGGTGGTCGTCCGTGGGAACGGGCAGATCCTCGCCGCCGAGGTGATCCGATGAACGGTCTAGGTAGGGCCTGGTCCGCTGCCCGTATCCTCGTCTCCGAGATTCGCGCCCGCCGCGGCAACGTGACTGTTCCTGCCGATTGGCGGGTCGTTGGTCATTGCCCGACCTGGTGCGCTGGTGACCACCGTTGCGCGGTCCTTGCGGGCAGCCCTGCCGGCGAGCACCGCAGCAAGACCATCCTCTGGCGAACCCCGTACGGCAGGCTCTCGGTCATCGCGGTGCAGGACGCGATCGGCCACCGGCGCGTCGAGCTGGGCGCCTCAGTCGAGCTGGATACCCGGTACGCCACGGACACCTCACACGTGCTCGTGCCCGCGATCGACCTCGTGATCCGCGCGGTCCTTGCCGGACAACCGGGCCGCACGGTTCCGATGCCGAGGCAGGCGCGGGAGGTACGCCCATGACGGCACCCACCCTGCCCGGCATCGCACAAGACGACTCACCACGACCAGGCTCGCGCGCCGCAAGGCTCGCGCTGCCTATGAGCGTCAGCGTCCTCAAGGACATGTGCGCCGAGTACGGCGTGTGCCTGGGCCCGGTCAGCCTCCGCCGCACGGACCTGGAGACCGGCCAGACCGAGGTCATCGACCTGCCGTGCGGCGCGACTCGGGAGGACAAGTGCGCACCCTGCGCCAAGCGGGCTCGGCGTCTGCGTCGCGTCCAGATCCGGGAGGGCTGGCATCGGACCGCCGAGCCAACCCCCGCACCTGAGCCGGCCACGCCGGCGCAGCGTGAGCTGATCGCGGTACGGGCACACTTCGAGCTCGCCCGCGACGAGGCGACCCGGGCGGCCCAGTGGGACCAGGTCGCCGACCTGGACGAGGCCATTCGTGAGGTAGAGGAGTGCATCGCCGCCGAGGGCCTGCGCGGCCGGGTCGCACCGGCCCACGACGAACCGCGCCGGCGCGTCCGCTCCACCAAGCGGCGGCAGGATGCGCCCGACCTGCCGCGCCAACGGGTAGAGCGGCGGACAGTCGGTCGGATTTACACGGCGCCGGACGGCAGCGAGTACCGGCCGTCCATGTGGCTGTCGCTGACCCTCGACTCGTACGGCCGGGTCCGCAACGACGGCACCCCGGTCGACCCGGACACCTACGACTACCGGCGCGCCGCCTGGGACGCCGTGAACTTCCCTCGGCTGCTCGACCGGTTCTGGCAGAACCTACGGCGCTGCGTCGGCTGGAACGTGCAGTACGCCGGATGTGTCGAGCCACAGCGCCGACTCGCCCCACACGCCCACTTCGCGATCCGCGGCACCATCCCGCGCGCGGTGCTGCGCAAGGTCGCCGCCGCGACCTACCACCAAGTGTGGTGGCCACCCGTCGACCAGCTCGCCTACACCCTCGACCGGCTACCGGTCTGGGACTCAAATGCATGGGTCGACCCGGACACCCGCGAGCCGCTGGCCACCTGGAGCGAAGCGCTCGACACCGTCGATGAGCCGGCCCACGTGGTCCGGTTCGGTGCCCAGGTCCATGCCGAGGGCGTCACTGCCGGGACCACCCACGCTGACCGGACGATCGGCTACATCACGAAGTACATCACCAAGACTGTCTCCGACTGCCACAAGCCAACCACCGACCGGCAACGCGACCACCTCGACCGGCTCTGGGCCGAGCTGCGCACCATCCCGTGCTCGGACCGGTGCGCCAACTGGCTGCTCTACGGCATCCAACCCAAGAAAGCACACGGCAAGCTCCGCCCGGGTCGCTGCAAGGGACGCGTCCACCAGCGGGACACGCTCGGCATCGGCGGCCGGCGCATCCTCATCTCCCGCGACTGGTCCGGCAAGACCCTCGCCGACCATCGCGCCGACGCTCGCGCCTGGGTCCGCCACCTCCTGGGCGTCAGCGTCACGGCGGAGGAAGCCGACCCGGCGTCCACTGTCGACCAAGACGGGCCGAAGCCTTACGGCTGGGAGTACGCCCGCCCCGACGACCCGGACGTCTCACCGCTGCAACACCGACTCCTCCGCGCACTCTCCCGGCGCATGCAATGGAGATCCGCACTCCTCGCCGCCCGCGATCGGGCCGAGCAGGACTCGCCCACTGTTTCGGCAACCGCGACGGGGAGGAGGAGAGCGCATGCCGGAGGAGCTGTTGACCGTGCGTGAGGTGATCGCGGAGCTGCGGGTCTCGCGGTCCACCTGGTTCTACTGGCGCCAGACCGGCAAGGGGCCGCGCGTGATCAAGCTCCCCAACGGTGAGCTGCGCGTACGCCGGTCGGCTCTTTCCCGATGGCTCGGCGACCTGGAGGGCGACCGGGCATGAAGAGCTACGAGATCAAGATCTGGGAGATCACGGCGCGGAAGGATCGCAAGTCGCGTCCATGGCGCGTGCGCTGGGCGGTGGCCGGCGAGCGGTTCGAGGAGCTGTTCCGAACCAAGGCTCTCGCCGACTCGTTCCGCTCCGAGCTGGTCAAGGCGGCCAACGCTGGCGAGCCGTTCGACACGACGACCGGGCGGCCTGCCTCCGAGGCCCGGGCCAGGAACACCACGACCTGGTACGCGCACAGCCGCACATACGTACAGATGAAGTGGCCCCGGGCTGCGGCGAAGTCGCGCCGCGGGATCGTTGAGGCGTTGACCCAGGTGTCCATGACCCTGAGCAGGGCAGGTAAGCGTGGGCGTCCGGAGGACGAGGTGCTGCGGAGGGCGCTGTATATATACGGCCTGAACCCGCGCCGCTGGTCCGAGGAGGTGCCGGCGGAGTACGCGGCGGCGCTCGCCTGGCTGGATGGCGCGTCCCTGCCCGTGGTCGACCTGGATTCGGCGGCGACGGTGCGGCGCGTGCTCGACGGGCTGTGCCTCAGGCAGGACGGCAAGCCGGCGGCGGCTGCGACCGTCGCCCGCAAGCGCGCGGTCTTCTACAACGCCGTGGGTTACGCGGTCGAACTGGAGCTGCTCGGCGCCAACCCGATCGACCGCGTGCAGTGGACGGCGCCAGAGGTCGCGCAGGCCATCGACCGGCGGGTGGTCGCCAACCCGGTGCAGGTGGCGGCGCTGCTCGACGGGGTGCGTTCTCTCGGCAAACGCGCCGAGCGGGTCGTGGCGTTCTTCGGCTGCCTCTACTACGCCGGCATGCGCCCATCAGAGGCGGCCGATCTGCGGCTCGGCGACTGCGTGCTGCCCGGCAAGTGCCTCGACTGTGGGGCGACGACGGATAACGCGCTGACCCCGGCGTGCGCTCACGACAAGATCGAGCATCAGTGGGGCAAGGTGACGCTGGCGGAGACTGCGCCGCTTGCGGGCTCGCACTGGACCGATGACGGGCGGCCGTACGAGCGGCGCGGGCTCAAACACCGGGCGCGCAAGGAGACTCGATCGGTCCCAATCCCTCCGCGGCTGGTGCAGCTGCTCTGCGAGCACGTGAAGAAGCACGGGACCATGCCGGACGGCCGGTACTTCGGCGGGCTGCACGGTGGGCCGCTGGCCAGCTCGATCTACGACCGGTGGTGGAAGCTCGCTCGGGAGAAGGCGCTGACTCCGGCCCAGGTCGCGTCGCCCCTGGCTCGGCGGCCGTACGACCTGCGACACGCGGCAGCCTCGCTTTGGCTCAACGCCGGTGTGCCACCAACGGAGGTCGCCCGGCGACTCGGTCACGGCGTGGCAGTCCTGCTCCGCGTGTACGCCAACTGCATCGATGGGGGAGAGGACGGCGCCAACGACCGGATCGGCGGCGCGCTGGGATGATCCGGCGCCCACTACTTCCGTCTCTGTTGTTTGAGACGCGGCCGCAACTTGCGGCCTAGTCACCTGACTAGGCAATCTCGCTCGTAGCGGCGAAACTTGTCGGAGGCTACCGCTACGGTAGCCCCAACCTAGAAGGAGGCGACCATGGCTACGGACACCCAGACGGACCCGGCCGCCACCGTGGATGAGATGACCCCCGAGGAGCAGCGTGCCCTCCTTGAACGAGAGGCGCGGCGGAACCTCAACATGAGTGCCGACGAGTTCGCAGCGAAGTGGCGTGCTGGTGAGTTCCAAGGCAACGAGGACCCGAAGGTTACCCAGGTGGCTATGCTGCTCCCCGATGCCTGGTAGCAGCCCATATGAGGCGTTCGGCGCCTTCGTCGGGCCCCTCGGTGAGGCGTTGAGCTGTGTTGTGCGTGGGAAGATCACAGCCTCTGCCGGCGGCAAGAACGATCTGAACAAGGTTCACGAACTCCACCTCACCGGTATCGCGGGTGATGGTTACGTGCGGCTACGTGGCGATCGACGGATCGAGATGCGTGCACGGATGTTCTACGAGATCATCAGGGATCCCCGCCCCGGCTACGGTCCGTTTAGGATCACAACGAGGGGCTACGACTACTCCCTCCGTACGTCTGACGGCTTGGCCGTGGTCGACTACCACTGGCATCCGTTGGGTCAGTCCCACGAGAAGGACCCACACCTGCACATCGGTGCCGCTCAGCTCCGTCCTGATTCTGTCCTGAGCAACAAGGACCACCTGCCAAGCGGGCGGATCACTGTGGAGAGCGTCGTCCGGGCCGCCATCGCGTCTGGGGCGACTCCGCTTCAGCCCGACTGGGAGACGCGACTCGCCGGCACGGAGTACCGCCATGTGCTCCACCGCTCCTGGCACTGAGGCTCCCGGGTGGGTGTGGGCGGATCGTGGGCGTGGGCTTGATCTGCCCTACGGCCTGGTGGAGAAACACCAGCTCACCGGCCCTGTAGCTAGTTCGAACCCGGGCCCTCTGTAAATCCGTCGCGAAAGCTTCAGAGGTTCGAATCCTCTACCCGCCACACCTAGGGAATAACGGCCCCGGACCAGCCTGAACGCTGGCCGGGGCCGATCTTGTTGTATCCGCCGCCGCGCGGGTCCGTCCGGCGTGCCTCCTAGGTCTCTCGCGTACCGGCCCCTGCGGCCGATGATCTCTACGTAGTTGGTCCGGTGCTCAGGGATGCGCGGACCGTCTGGGCTGTCTCGACCTGACGCGAAGGGCGCGCTGTGGGGCCTCGCGGCGTGGTCATGCTTTAGGCTGATGTGCTCATCAGCCATTCGGCTTGATTGGGGCAAAGTGTCGGCGCTCACGTAATTCCCCACCTGTAGCGGTCTGACGCTCACGTAATTCCCCACCCGCTCGCTCACCTAATTCCCCAGGTGAGGCGCCTGGGCGCCTAGGGCTCCCAGTGGGGTGGTCCTCGCGATCTTGAAGAGTTCTCCCTTGTCCGGGTGACGGGTGAGGGAGCTGATGGCGAGGAGAACGTTCGACGTGGTCGATGTGACCGAGATCTTCATCCACTGGTACGCGGGCCGGTCGATCAGCGAGGTGGGCACGTCGCTGGGTGTGGATCGTAAGACGATCCGCAAGTACCTGGCCCCGGCGGTCGCGGCTGGGTTCGTGCCGGGTGGGCCGGCGATGAGTCAGCAGGACTGGGCGGCGCTGGTGACGCGGTGGTTCCCTCAGTTGGCCGATACCCGGTTGCGGCAGGTGACCTGGCCGCAGATCGCTAAGCATCACGAGTACATCACTGCCCAGCTGAAGTTGGGGGTGACGCAGGCGACGATCCACCAGCGGCTGCGGGACGAGCACGGCCTGACCGCGTCGGTGGCGTCGTTGAAGCGGTATGTGGCGGCGAACCTGCCGGAACAGGTGCGCCGGGACCGGGTCGTGGTGCTGCGCGATGAGACGGACTTCCCGCCGGGTGAGGAGGCCCAGATCGACTACGGGCATCTGGGCCATTGGGTAGATTCGGCGACCGGCAAGCGGCGTCGAGTGTGGGCGTTCGCCATGGTCCTTGCGTGTTCGCGGCACATGTTCGTGCGGCCGGTCCTGACCATGGATCAGCGGGCCTGGACCGAGGCACACATCGAGGCGTTCGCGTTCTTCGGTGGCACGCCGCGGCGGCTGGTGCCGGACAACCTGCGCACCGGGGTGGACAAGCCTGACCTCTACGACCCGAAGATCAACCGCTCCTATGCTGAACTGGCCGCCCACTACGGGGTGCTAGTCGACCCGGCCCGACGCGGCAAGCCGCGGGACAAGGCCCGCATCGAGCGGCCGATGCCGTATATCCGGGACAGTTTCTGGCGCGGTCGCCAGTTCGCGTCGCTGGAGGCGATGCAGGCCGCTGCGACCCAGTGGTGCGCCGAGGTCGCCGGCCGCAGGTCCTGCCGGCCGCTGGGCGGTGCGGCGCCGGCGTCCGTGTTCGCGGCTGTCGAAGCAGAAGTGCTGCAACCGTTGCCTGGCAAGGCGTTCGCGTTGGCGACGTGGTCGACGGCGGTGGTGGGACCGGACATCCACGCCAAGGTCGGTAAGACGATCTACTCGGTGCCGTGGCGGTTCATCGGCCAGCGTGTCGACGCCCGCGAGACACCGCTGGTGGTCCAGATCTTCCACAAGGGACAACTGATCGCCACGCACGGCCGCAAGCCACAAGGCAAGCAGACCGACTTCGGGCACTATCCGCCCGAGAAGATCGCGTTCCGGATGCGGACGCCGACCTGGTGCCGCACCCGCTCCGCCGAGATCGGCCCCGCCTGCGCTCAGGTCATCGCCGGGCTTCTGGAGGTCAACGCTCTGTTCCGGCTCCGCGCCGCGCAGGGCGTGCTCGGACTGGCCGACAAGCACGGCACCGCCCGTCTCGAGGCCGCCTGCACCAAGGCGATCGCGGCTGGCGACCCGTCCTACCGCACGGTCAAAGGCATCCTGGTCGCCGGCGCCGAGACCGACCCGCCACCACCGTCCGCTGGTGACGGCGGCGCCGCAGCGCACCTGCACGGCCCTTCGCAGCTGTTCGCGAACGTCATCCCCCTGCCCACCCCGAACGTCACGCTCGACATGGACACGGTCATCGCGGACGACGACCGCGGCGACGCTGGTGACGACGAGCAGCCCAGCGCCGCAGCGGGAGTGCTGGCATGACCGACCAGACCACCACGGCGACGGCGCCGCAGCCGGCCTACCCGCTGCCCCAGCCCGGCGGAGCAGATCCCCGGTTCACCTACGGCCTGCTGCACGACGTCGCCGAAGTGTTGCAGCGCAACGGTTTTCCCCGCCCGGCCGGCACCGACTGGGCCGACCTGATGGCCGCCCTGCACCACTTCCTCTACCAGCCCAAGGAGACCTCGTGACCATCGTCGACACCGCGCTGCACGACAGCCTGCGCGCGTTGAAGCTCTCCGGCATGCTGCACACCCTCAACGCCCGCCTGGCCCAAGCCCAAGCCGGCGAGCTCGGCCACCTGGAGTTCCTGCAGGTGCTCTGCCACGACGAGATCACCCGCCGGGAAACCATGGGCATGCAACGCCGGCTGCGCCGCGCCCGCTTCGACCAGACCACCACCCTGGAGGAGTTCGACTTTCACACCAGCCCGAAACTGCCCGCCGCGCAGATCCGCGACCTGGCCGCGCTGCGCTGGCTGCAGGCCGGCGAGTCGGTCATCCTGCACGGCCCGGTCGGCGTCGGCAAAACCCATATAGCGCAAGCCCTCGGGCACCTCGCCATCCGCCGCGGCGCCGACGTCCGCTTCACCAAAACCAGCCGCGCCCTAGCCGACCTCGCCGGCGGCCACGCCGACCGCACCTGGCCCCGCCGCCTCGCCGAGCTCGCCCGTCCCGCGTTGCTGATCCTGGACGACTTCGCCATGCGCGAACTGACTGCCCAACAGGCCGACGACCTCTACGAACTCATCTCCGAACGCGCCCAGGCCGGCCGGTCCTTGATCGCCACCTCGAACCGGTCACCGGCCGACTGGTATCCGCTGTTCCCCAACCCCGTCGTCGCCGAATCGCTGCTGGACCGGCTCATCAACACCAGCCACCAGGTCTTCATGAACGGACCCAGCTACCGCCCCAACAAACGACCCGGCCGAGCCGGCTCGACAACACCGACCGGCACCAAGTAGAACATCAACCGAGGGCCACACCCTGGGGAATTACGTGAGCCCAGACCCGGGGAATTCCGTGAGCGACGACAGGGCAAAGCCGCATCCGAGTGGTTTCTCGTTTGGGTTTGCATATGCGCGGCCCGTCGCAGCTTTACTGCTGAATCGGGAAGTGGATTCGCGTTCCAACGCCGAATGTCGTCGTGCCAGAACTGTGCCGCTACAAAACGGGTAGATGAATGTCGTTGCTTACGCGCCGGTTGCCGAATAGGGTTTGATAAACGTCAACGATTGAGCAGATGCAACCGGCGGTCCGGGAAGTTCGGATGATGAGGGTCCCGCTGGGTTCAAGATCCACTTGCTCCAGGTGGCGCTAGCTGCGGGGAAGGCCAGCGCAAGGTGGGGCGAGGTAGGTCGAAGGTGAAGGGCGGGCAAGTGCGGACAAAGGTGATGGAGTGTCATAGCCCACAAATCCCACACAAAGCGAGCGACGCCCTTACAGCAAGCTGGGAAAATCCGTCCTTTCTCAACTGGTTCTGGACACTGGCTGGGTGCCGTGAAATCTTGCACGAAGCGCCGTTCCTAAAGTTCAGCTAAGTTTTCGGTCAGCCGTTCAGCCATGTTTTTCGCGCAGTGTGGTTCTAAGCCGTCGATCAGGATGTGTCTGCGGCCCGGGGTGTGGCACGATCAGGTCACCCCAAAAGTTCGCGAGTCACATGCGGTTAACCCGACGGGAGCGTTCAATGCGTGCACGTAGACTGAGCCGTCTAGCTGGCTTGGTCCTGGCGCTGGCCGTGACCTTCGGCGCAGCCCATTGGCTTGGCGGCAGCGGAGGCGGCTTCAGCACCATGGAGTACGACTGGAGCGGGCCGCTCCTTGAGTACGACTGGTCCAGCTTCCCCCTCCCCTGAGCCGCATGACCTCGCGGCAGGCAGCGAAGCGGCGGTCGGCGGAAAACGCCTGGTTGATCACAGGCCCCCTGGCGATCCTGGCTGTCGTAGTTACGACCGGGCTCGCCATGGTCGACGACTCGGTGAGCGTCGGCGACGCCAGCATCGCGGCCCTACTTCTGGCGATCTCGGTGGGCGCCGAGGTCGCGATCTTGCCGTTTATCGTCCGACGGCACGGTGTGATCGTCGCGATCAACGAGATTCCGCTGGTCCTGGCGTTCTTCTACTTGTCGCCGCCGATCGTGGTGCTGATCTTCTTCGTCGGTGCGGTAATCAATCAGTACCACCGCCTGCTCCGGCGCCGGCTCGCACCGGTAAAGCTCTGGTTCAACGTGGCCAAGTCCGCCGCGGCCACGGCGCTCGCCGGTGCGGTGCTGCTGGCCCTCCCGCCGATACAGGGCGTAGGCCCGGGCACCTGGGGCATCCTGTTCGCCGCTGTCGCCACCTACACGCTTGTCACGTTCATCGCCGTGATCGGCGTCTTCGCGATCGTGCAGGGGCTGGCGGCCGCCCGGGAGGTGCTCCGCACCGGCATACGGACGCTGGTCATCACCGTCGGGGTCAACGTCGCGGTCGGCCTGATCATCCTCATCGTGCTCAGGGTGACCCCGTGGTCCGCGCTGCTGGTGCTCGGGCTGGCAATCGTGCTGGCGGTCTTCTACCGGTCGTACGCGCAGTTCCTGGGCCAGCACCGCACGCTTTCCCAGCTCTATGACCTGAGCCGGGCGATCGGCAACGGTGGCCAGGAGAGTGGCCTCGCTGACGATCTCCTCTTCCGGGTGCGTGCTCTCATGCAGGCCGAGTACGCCACCCTGTGGCTGCCTGCGCAGGGCCGGCACCCGGAGGTGCTGCTCTCCGCCCGGATCGACGACTCCGGCCTGCTCGACATCGCGCCGACCCTGCCGCTGGCCCGCAGCAAGGCGCAGGAGAGCGGCAGCACCGTCGCGGTCACCCCGCAGTTCGAGACGGACGAGGGGCTGCGGCGGGCCCTGCGCGAGAGCGGCGTCAAAGACGTGATCGTCACGCCTCTCCGCTCCGGCCAGGCGGTGATCGGCACGCTCGAGGTGGTCAACCGGCTGAGCGACACCGGCCACTTCACAACCGGTGACGTCCGGGTGCTGGAGACGATCGCGGCGCACGCTGGCGTGGCGGTGGAAAACTCGCGGCTTGTCGACCGGCTGCGCTACGACGCGTACCACGACGGGCTCACCGCCCTCGCCAACCGGCGGCGGATCACCGAGGCGCTGGAGGAGTCGGTCGTCGTGCGGGCGCCCGGCGAGGTGGTGGCGCTGCTCCTCTTCGACGTCGACCGGCTGCGCGACGTCAACGAGTCGCTCGGCCACGCGGCCGGCGACAAGCTGCTCGCCGAGGTCGCCCGCCGGCTGCGCGCGACCGCACCGCCCGCGGCGCTGGTGGGGCGGGTCGGCGGAGACGAGTTCGTGGTGACGCTCCGCTCCGAGAGCATCGAGGCGGCCGCCCAGCTCGCCGTCGACCTGCGGGAGCAGGTGCGCGACCCGATCGAGTTCGGCACGCTCACGCTCGACGTCGACACGGCCGTCGGCGTTGTCGTACACCCGGATCACGGCACCGATCCCGCGACGCTGCTTCAGCGGGCCGACGTGGCCGCGACCGTCGCGAAGTCGGTGCCGGGTGGTGTCCAGCTCTTCAGCGCGGGTCTGGAGTCGCGGTCGGTGCGCCGCTTAGAGCTCGCCGGCGACCTGCGCCGCGCGCTCGACAACGACGAGCTTGAGGTCTACTTCCAGCCCAAGGTCACGCTGTCCGACCGGCGGCTGGTGGGCGTGGAGTGCCTGGCCCGCTGGGAGCACCCGGCGCATGGCGCGGTCTCGCCGGAAGACTTCGTGGCGGTGGCCGAGCACACCGGCCAGCTCGGCCGGCTCACCGAGGCGGTGCTGAAGGAAGGGCTGCGGCGCTGCCGGGAGTGGGCCGACGCGGAGCGCCCGCTCGCCGTCGCGGTCAACCTCTCCCCGCGTACGCTCGTGGACCCCGGTTTCCCCGCCCGCGTCGACGCGCTCCTGCGGGAGTATGGCGTGGCGGCCGAGCAGGTCACCTTCGAGATCAAGGAAGACGGCGTCACCGGGGGGCCCACCGACCGCCCGCTGCCCACGCTGCGGCGGCTGCGCGAGATCGGGGTGCGGCTGTCGGTCGACGACTTCGGCACCGGCTACTCCTCACTCTCGTACCTGCGTCGCCTGCCGGTCCACGAGGTGAAGATCGACCGCTCGTTCGTGCAGGGCATGGCGACCGACGCCGGCGACCTGGCGATCGTGCGCGCTGTGGTGGCGCTGTCGCTCCAGTTCGGCCTCACGGTGGTGGCCGAGGGCGTGGAGAGCGAGCTGACGCTCGACCTGCTCAAGGAGATGGGCTGCGAGATCGGCCAGGGCTTCCTCTTCAGTCGCCCGCTGCCGTACGAGCGGCTGGAGGCGTGGTTCGGCGCCCGCACGGAGGCGGAGCCGACTCCCCTCGGCGAGGTCCGCCGCCTCCGCGCTGTGACCTAGAGACCCAATCAGAGGGCTACCGCGACGTCCGTCGTGGTCCAGACCGTCGCTCCCGCGGCCTCACCCGCCGCGGTTCACAACCGATCCCGCCTGCCGCCGCCTGCCGGCGGCTGCGTGGGCTTGTGAGGCGGCGGGTGAGGCCGCGGGAGCAGCGGTCCGGACCACCGCGGACGTCGCGGTAGCTCCGATCTATCTTGAAGCCTTTCGGGGCGCGGCGGCCCAGCGGACCCGCAGGCGACACGGCTATCCCGATTTCGTCTGGGGAAGGGCTACGTGTACTCTTACCCAGGCGCACGCGCCCCCTTAGCTCAGTCGGCAGAGCGTCTCCATGGTAAGGAGAAGGTCTACGGTTCGATTCCGTAAGGGGGCTCAGCGGGTCACCTGGACCCACCTCGGCGGTGTAGCTCAGATGGCAGAGCAAGCGGCTCATAATCGCTGTGTCGCCGGTTCAAGTCCGGCCACCGCTACGCACGTAACGGACGCCACTGGCGTCCGCTTCGCTTGTACGGGTATCCTAGTGGGCCGGTAACGCGAAGACCCAGTTGACGAGGAAGGCACTCCGCCGTGGCCAAGGCGACCGACGTCCGTCCAAAGATCACTATGGCGTGTGTGGAGTGCAAGGAGCGCAACTACATCACGCGTAAGAACCGCCGCAACGACCCGGACCGCATCGAGCTGAAGAAGTTCTGCCCGCGTTGCGGCAAGCACACGGCGCACCGCGAGACGCGCTGACGCCGGATAGACCTTAGGTCGCGCGGGTGGGCATTCGCCCCCCGCGCGTTCTCGTTGGCGCCCACCTTTCGCAAGACGGTGCAGGCTTTGGCGGACCGGTGGGACGGTAGGTTCGCTCCATGCCTCTGGACAAGTCCTTCATCGGCCGGACGTACCCGCCGACCGCTCCCTACCAGGTTGGCCGGGAGAAGATCCGCGAGTTCGCGAAGGCTATCGGCGCGACCGACCCGCTGTACCTCGATCCGGAGGCTGCCCGCGCCGCCGGGTACACCGACGTCATCGCGCCACCCACGTTCCCTGTGATCATTAGCATGGCGGCCAGCCGGCAGATCGTCGACGACCCGGCGCTGGGCGTCGACTACAGCCGTGTGGTCCACGGCGACCAGCGCTTCGCGTACCAGCGGCCGGTCGTGGCCGGCGACGAGCTCGTCTGCGTCAACAGCGTCGAAGAGATCTTGTCGCGCGGTGGCCACGACTTCCTGACCACCCGTACGGACGTGAGCACCTCGGCCGGCGAGCCTGTGGTGAGCGTGTGGTCCAAGCTCGTCGTGCGCGGGGAAGGCTGAGATGGACGCGGGGAAGGCTGAGAGGGAAGAGCTGCCCACGCAGACCTACCGGGTGACCCGGGCCGACCTGGTGCGTTACGCGGGCGCCTCCGGCGACTTCAACGTCATCCACTGGAGCGAGCGGCTCGCCACCAAGGTGGGCCTGCCGAACGTTATCGCCCACGGCATGCTCACGATGGCGCTGGCCGGCCGGGCGGTCACCACCTGGGCCGGCGCGCCCGACGCGGTGGTCGACTTCAGCGTGCGGTTTAGCCGGCCGGTACCGGTGCCGGACGACGACGAGGGCACGGAGGTCGAGTTCCGGGGCGTGGCCAAGGGCGAGACCGAGGACGGGCTCACCCAAATCGACATCACCGCGACGTGCCACGGGGAGAAGGTGCTCTCGCAGGCGCGGGCGATCGTCCGCCGTCAGCGTGCGTAGACGGGTGCCAGGTTGGGAATCTCAGGGGCGTACCCGTACACTGGTGCGCCGTGGGGTAGCTACCCCTGCCCGGGCGTGCCTGGGGTGGGATCGCTGCCTACACAGGGGTGTGGCGCAATTGGCAGCGCAGCGGTCTCCAAAACCGCAGGTTGCAGGTTCGAGTCCTGTCGCCCCTGCGCCTAAGGCCTGACCGGCCCCGGGACGGGTCCCGCCGGCTTCGCTGGCCGAGGCTCGTCGCCGGGACCGGTGGGGCAAAGTGTCAAACCACCCCCCACGGAGGGCGAAGTGGCCGAGAGCAAGCGGCGCGGCGAAGAGCCAGCGGACGACGACTTCGACGACCTCGACGAGTCGTTCGACGACGCTGTCGACGACGATGCTGACGACGACGAGGACCAGCCGGTCTCGCGCGGCGGTACGGCCACCCGTGAGCGTCGCAAGACCGAGCCCGCCGATAAGCCGAAGGCGAAGAAGGACGTCACCCGAGTGGGGATGTTCGGCCGGCTTATGCGGTTCTTCCGCGAGGTGGTGGCCGAGCTTCGTAAGGTCATCTGGCCGACCCGCAAGGAGCTGCTGACCTACACCGCCGTCGTGGTGGTGTTCGTCGCCTTCATGCTGGCGATCGTGGCTGGCCTCGACTACGGGTTCGCCAAGGGCGTGTTGTTCGTCTTCGGCAACCAGGAATAGACATAAGACGGAAGTGAGCGAGCGTGCCTGAGTACGACGAGACCGCTGCGGCGGCCGACGAGCAGTCCGCGGTGGCTACCGCCGCCGAGCCGGAGGCGGTCGAGGCCGACAGCGAGCCGGAGTACGCGCCGGTCGCAGAGCCGGACGGTGACTACGACCCGGTGGCGGAGCTGCGGCAGAAGCTGCGCTACGCACCCGGCGACTGGTTCGTTGTGCACTCCTACGCCGGCTACGAAAACAAGGTCAAGACCAACCTCGAGACCCGGATCACGAGCCTCGACATGGAGGACTTCATCTTCCAGGTCGAGGTGCCGACCCGCGAAGAGGTCGAGGTCAAGAACGGCAAGCGCCTCCAGGTGCAAAACAAGGTCTTCCCGGGCTACATCCTGGTGCGGATGGAGTTGACCCCGGAGTCCTACTCCTGCGTGCGCAACACCCCGGGCGTGACCGGCTTCGTCGGTGCGACCGACCGGGCCGACCGCCCCGCGCCGCTCTCGCTGGACGAGGTGCTCAAGTGGCTGGCACCTGCGGTCGAGACCGAGCAGAAGAAGGCCAAGCCGGAGGTCAAGGTCCTCGACTTCGAGGTCGGCGACTCCGTCACCGTCACCGACGGCGCCTTCGCCTCGCTGCCGGCCACGATCAGTGAGATCAACGCCGACCAGCAGAAGCTCAAGGTGCTGGTGTCGATCTTCGGGCGAGAGACGCCGGTCGAGCTCAACTTCAACCAGGTCTCGAAGATCTAAAGCGGTCGTCGTCAGGGCCGGCCTATCGGGCCGGCCCTGCCCACTGGGCACCGCTCCGGACCGTCGCGCTATTCTTTAACGTCGGCCTGTCGGCTGCGCTTGACCGTGCGCGCCAACCGGTCGTCATCCACATCACCACCACGCCCAGGAAAGAGCCATGCCTCCCAAGAAAAAGCTTGTCAAGACGTTCACGCTGCAGTTGCCGGCGGGCCAGGCCACGCCGGCGCCGCCGGTCGGTCCGGCGCTGGGCCAGCACGGCGTCAACATCATGGAGTTCTGCAAGTCCTACAACTCGCAGACCGAGTCGCAGCGGGGCGACATCGTCCCGGCCGAGATCAGCGTGTACGAGGACCGCAGCTTCACGTTCGTGCTGAAGACCCCGCCCGCCGCCCGCCTGCTGATCAAGGCGGCCGGTGTGCCGAAGGGGTCCGGCACGCCGCACACCGAGAAGGTCGGCTCGGTCACCCGCGCCCAGCTGCGTGAGATCGCCGAGAAGAAGATGGCGGACCTGAACGCCAACGACCTCGACCACGCCGAGCGGATCATCGCCGGCACCGCCCGTTCCATGGGCATCACTGTCAAGGAATAAGCAACAGCACTCGTGGGAGGGCCCGACCGGGGCCCGCCGAGACCACAGGAGAAATCAGCAGATATGCCGCACAGCAAGAATTACCGCAAGTCTCTCGACCTGATCGACCGGTCGAAGCTGTACACCCCTTCCGAGGCGATCAAGCTCGCCAAGGAGACCACCACGGTCAAGTTCGACGCCACGGTCGAGGTCGCGATGCGCCTCGGCGTCGACCCTCGTAAGGCCGACCAGATGGTCCGCGGCACGGTCAACCTGCCGCACGGCACCGGCAAGACGGTCCGCGTGATCGTCTTCGCGGCCGGCGCCAAGGCCGAAGAGGCTGCGGCCGCTGGCGCCGACGAGGTGGGCACCGATGAGCTGGTCGCCCGCATCCAGGGCGGATGGCTGGAGTTCGACGCGGCGATCGCCACGCCGGACCAGATGGCCAAGATCGGTCGGATCGCGCGGATCCTGGGCCCGCGCGGTCTGATGCCCAACCCCAAGACGGGCACCGTGACCATGGATGTCACCAAGGCTGTCGCCGACATCAAGGGCGGGAAGATCACCTTCCGGGTGGACAAGCACTCCAACCTGCACCTGATCATCGGCAAGGCGTCCTTCACCGAGGACAAGCTGGTCGAAAACTACGCGGCTGTGCTCGACGAGGTGCTCCGCGCCAAGCCGTCGGCGGCCAAGGGCAAGTACCTGAAGAAGGTCACCGTCACCACCACGATGGGCCCCGGCGTGCCGATCGACCCCAACGTGACCCGCGGCCTCGTCAGTGAGGCAGCGGCGGCGGAGGCCTGATCCTTCTTCGCGGAAGCGGCGCGTTCCCCCGGTCGGGGAGCGCGCCGCTCTCGATTTGGCGGGTAGCGGCTGTACCGCGTACCCTTGCGGCGAAGTACCACCCGAAGACCGCTGGTCACCGCGCTCCGGCGCGGTCGAAGGTCCCGTTCGACGGGCGACCCGCGCAGGGCGATGTGCGAGCAAGCGTGACATCATGTCCCGCCCCGTGCGCCCTCTGCGCCGGGGCGTTTTCGTTGTTCAGGCCCGGGAGCACCAGCCAGGCGCAACGAGAGGAGGGACATGGCGGACAAGCCGGTTCGGGCCGACAAGGCCACGGCCGTCGCCGAGCTCACCGAGCACTTCCGCAAGGCACAGGCGACCGTGCTGACGGAGTACCGCGGCCTCACGGTCGCGCAGCTCACCAACCTGCGGCGCTCGCTGGGTCAGACCACGACGTACTCGGTCGCGAAGAACACCCTGGCCAAGCGCGCTGCGACGGAAGCTGGCATCAGCGGCCTCGACAAGCTGTTCACCGGTCCTACCGCGCTCACTTTCGTTTCCGGCGATGTGGTGGAGGCGGCGAAGGGCCTGCGCGAGTTCGCGAAGGCCAACCCGGCTCTGATCATCAAGGGCGGCGTGTTCGAGGGCAAGGCGATCTCGGCTGACGAGGTCAACAAGCTCGCCGACCTCGAGTCCCGCGAGGTGCTGCTGGCCAAGCTGGCCGGCGCCATGAAGGCGAACCTGAGCAAGGCCGCGGCCGTGCTCCAGGCCCCGCTGACGAAGACCGCTCGTCTGGCGGCCGCACTTCAGGACAAGCGCGAGAAGGAAGAGGCCGCTCAGTAAGGCGGCGAGTCAGCTCCTTGGGTGCGGGCGTACGAGGTGACGGCCAATCCCGGGAAATCGAAACAACCAAGGAAGGACGCCAGACACCATGGCGAAGCTCAGCACCGACGAGCTGCTCGACGCGTTCAAAGAGATGACGCTGATCGAGCTGTCGGACTTCGTTAAGCAGTTCGAGGACACGTTCGACGTCCAGGCCGCCGCGCCTGTCGCCGTCGCTGCCGGCCCGGCCGGTGGCGCTGCCGCCGCGCCGGTCGAGGAGGAGAAGGACGAGTTCGACGTCATCCTCGAGGCCGACGGTGGCAAGAAGATTCAGGTCATCAAGGTCGTGCGTGAGCTGACCGGCCTGGGCCTCAAGGAGGCCAAGGACGCGGTCGAGGCCGCCCCGAAGGCGATCCTGGAGAAGGTCAACAAGGAGACCGCCGAGAAGGCCAAGACCAAGCTCGAGGCCGAGGGCGCGAAGGTCTCCCTCAAGTAAGTGGGTGGTCGGCGCGAGGCCACAGGCACGCGCTGAGCCATCGAATGTTCACCCTGACGTAAGTGAATGTTGGGCGCGAGGCCGAGGATGCGCTTAGCGACCCGACGCTCACGCTGAAGTAAGTGGTCGTTGGCCAGCAAGAAATCTCGCGCAAGCTCTCCAGTGGGCTCCCCGTTACCCGAAAAGGTGGTGACGGGGAGCCCACTTCATGCATACAGAGTGGAAAGTCGGGCGTGGCGGCGATCACGGTGGTCCGACCCGCGGCAGAACCCTTGACGCAGCGTTTGCTGGCAGGCACGCTGACATCAGCAAGTCCTTCCGCGCTTGCAACGGCCACCGGCTGGGTAAGGCGGCGTAGGTCCACCATTGGTGAGATCGCAACGCAGCCGACCGGCCGGCACCGGGCTCGCGTGCCGCGTTCTGAGCGGCCTGGAGGCACCGTGAGGTGCCACGAGGTGCGTTCCGCGTCGCGCTGCCATGGTGGGCTGGACAGCGGTTAGCCGTTCGGCTACACTGCTAGTTTGCGCTGCCTTCCGACTTTAGCCCTGCCCGGATTGTCCAAATCTGGCCGTTCGGATCGGGGTCAGTCGGGGTGCGCGCGCAACGGCCGTTTTGCAGCACCGGTCCTCGGAAGGACGCATCTTGGCAGCTTCCCGCCCTGCGAAGACCAGTCGTACGTCGAGCGCATTTGCTCCCCGCCGGATTTCATTCGGCAGGATCACCGAACATCTTGAGGTCCCCAACCTCCTCGCCATCCAGACCGAGTCCTTCGACTGGCTGGTCGGCAACGAGGCATGGCAGGGCCGGTCGGCTGATGACCCGCACGCCCGCTCCGGTCTCGCGGAAATCCTCGACGAGATTAGTCCGATTGAGGACTTCTCGGGCACCATGTCCCTTTCCTTCTCCGCCCCCGCTTCGACGAGGTCAAGGCCTCGATCGAGGAGTGCAAGGAGAAGGACCTGACGTACTGCGCTCCGCTCTTCGTGACCGCGGAGTTCACCAACAACACCACTGGCGAGATCAAGAGCCAGACGGTGTTCATGGGTGACTTCCCGATGATGACCCCCAAGGGGACCTTCATCATCAACGGCACCGAGCGCGTGGTCGTCAGCCAGCTCGTCCGCTCGCCGGGCGTCTACTTCGACAAGCAGCCGGACAAGACGTCCGACCGCGACCTCTCCAGCGTCAAGGTCATCCCGAGCCGGGGTGCCTGGCTGGAGTTCGACATCGACAAGCGCGACACTGTCGGCGTCCGTATCGACCGCAAGCGCCGCCAGGCCGTCACGGTCCTGCTCAAGGCCATTGGCTGGACCAACGAGCAGATCCGCGAGCGGTTCGGCTGGTCCGAGCTGATGATGACCACCTTGGAAAAGGACCACATCGCCGGCCAGGACGAGGCGTTGTTGGATATCTACCGCAAGCTGCGGCCTGGTGAGCCGCCGACGCGGGAGAACGCCCAGACCCTGCTCGACAACCTCTTCTTCAACTCGAAGCGGTACGACGTCGCCAAGGTCGGTCGTTACAAGTTCAACAAGAAGCTCGAGATCGACATCCCGATCAACAAGGGCACGCTGACCGTCGAGGACATCGTCGCCACGGTTGAGTACCTCTGCCGCCTGCACTCGGGCGAGGAGGGCTACGAGGCCGACGACATCGACCACTTCGGCAACCGGCGCCTCCGCACCGTGGGCGAGCTGATCCAGAACCAGGTTCGGGTCGGCCTGTCCCGGATGGAGCGGGTCGTCCGCGAGCGGATGACCACGCAGGACGTCGAGGCGATCACGCCGCAGACCCTGATCAACATCCGCCCGGTCGTGGCGGCGATCAAGGAGTTCTTCGGCACCTCGCAGCTGTCGCAGTTCATGGACCAGACCAACCCTCTGGCGGGCCTGACCCACCGCCGGCGCCTCTCCGCGCTGGGCCCCGGTGGTCTGTCCCGCGAGCGGGCCGGCTTCGAGGTTCGCGACGTGCACCCGTCCCACTACGGCCGGATGTGCCCGATCGAGACCCCGAAGGTCCGAACATCGGTCTGATCGGCGCGCTGGCCACGTTCGGCCGGGTCAACCCGTTCGGCTTCATCGAGACGCCGTATCGGAAGGTGGAGGATGGCCGGGTCACCGACCAGATCGCCTACCTGACGGCCGACGAGGAAGACCGGTACGTCAAGGCCCAGGCCAACTCGCCGCTGAAGTCCGACGGCAGCTTCGCCGAGGATCGGGTGCTGGTCCGCCGAAAGGGCGGTGAGGTCGACTTCGTCCCGCCGTCCTCGGTCGACTACATGGACGTCTCGCCGCGCCAGATGACGTCGGTCGCGACCGCCATGATCCCGTTCCTCGAGCACGACGACGCCAACCGGGCGCTCATGGGCGCCAACATGCAGCGCCAGGCGGTGCCGCTGGTCAAGGCCGAGTCGCCGCTGGTGGGTACCGGCATGGAGTACCGGGCCGCCGTCGACGCCGGTGACGTTGTCGTCGCCGAGGTCGGTGGCGTGGTCGAGGACCTGTGCGCCGACTACGTGACGGTGCACCAGGACGACGGTCACCGCCGCACCTACCTGCTGCACAAGTTCCGCCGCTCCAACGCCGGCTCCTGCGTCAACCAGAAGCCGGTCGTCTTCGAGGGCGACCGCGTCGAGGCCGGCCAGGTCATCGCCGACGGTCCGTGCACCGACGAGGGCGAGATGGCGCTCGGGCGCAACCTGCTCGTCGCGTTCATGCCGTGGGAAGGCCACAACTACGAGGACGCGATCATCCTGTCGCAGCGCCTCGTGCAGCAGGACGTGCTCACCTCGATCCACATCGAGGAGCACGAGGTCGACGCCCGCGACACCAAGCTGGGTCCGGAGGAGATCACCCGCGACATCCCGAACGTCAGCGAGGAAATGCTCGCCGACCTCGACGAGCGCGGCATCATCCGGATCGGCGCGGAGGTCGTGCCCGGCGACATCCTGGTCGGCAAGGTCACGCCCAAGGGTGAGACCGAGCTGACCCCCGAGGAGCGGCTGCTCCGCGCGATCTTCGGTGAGAAGGCGCGTGAGGTCCGGGACACCTCGCTGAAGGTGCCGCACGGCGAGACCGGCACGGTCATCGGCGTCCGCACCTTCTCCCGCGAGGACGGCGACGAGCTGCCCCCGGGCGTCAACGAGCTGGTCCGCGTCTACGTGGCCCAGAAGCGCAAGATCCAGGACGGTGACAAGCTCGCGGGCCGCCACGGCAACAAGGGCGTCATCTCCAAGATCCTGCCGGTGGAGGACATGCCGTTCCTCCAGGACGGCACGCCGGTCGACATCGTGCTCAACCCGCTGGGTGTGCCGAGCCGGATGAACATCGGCCAGGTCCTGGAGACCCACCTCGGGTGGGTGGCCAAGACCGGCTGGAAGATCGAGGGCGAGGACACCGACTGGAAGCGCGCGCTCACGTCGATCGGCGCCGACTCGTCGGAGCCGGACACCAACGTGGCGACGCCGGTCTTCGACGGCGCCAAGGAAGCGGAGATCAGCGGCCTGCTGGCCAGCTCCCTGCCCAACCGTGACGGCGTTCAGCTCGTCGGCGGCTCGGGCAAGGCCCAGCTGTTCGACGGCCGCTCGGGTGAGCCGCTGCCGGACCCGATCGCGGTCGGCTACATCTACATCCTGAAGCTCAACCACCTGGTCGACGACAAGATCCACGCTCGCTCGACCGGTCCGTACTCGATGATCACGCAGCAGCCGCTGGGTGGTAAGGCGCAGTTCGGTGGTCAGCGCTTCGGTGAGATGGAGTGCTGGGCGATGCAGGCGTACGGCGCTGCATACGCCCTCCAGGAGCTGCTCACGATCAAGTCCGACGACGTGCTCGGCCGCGTGAAGGTGTACGAGGCCATCGTCAAGGGCGAAAACATCCCAGAGCCCGGCATCCCGGAGTCGTTCAAGGTGCTCCTCAAGGAGCTCCAGTCGCTGTGCCTCAACGTCGAGGTGTTGAGTAGCGACGGTGTGGCGCTGGAAATGCGGGAGACCGACGACGAGGTCTTCCGGGCGGCAGAGGAGCTGGGCATCGACCTGTCTCGGCGGGAGCCAAGCAGCGTCGAGGAAGTCTGAGGTGTGAGTCGGGGGCCCAGCGCCCCTGACTCACCTATGAGCTGGCAAGAGATACGACACGACTCGAGGGACATAAATTGCTCGACGTCAACTTCTTCGATGAGTTGCGCATCGGCCTGGCGACAGCTGACGACATCCGCCAGTGGTCGCACGGCGAGGTGAAGAAGCCAGAGACGATCAACTACCGCACGCTCAAGCCGGAAAAGGACGGGCTCTTCTGCGAGAAGATCTTCGGTCCGCAGCGGGACTGGGAGTGCTACTGCGGTAAGTACAAGCGGGTGCGCTTCAAGGGCATCATCTGCGAGCGCTGCGGCGTCGAGGTGACCCGCTCGAAGGTTCGCCGTGAGCGGATGGGCCACATCGAGCTGGCCGCTTCGGTCACGCACATCTGGTACTTCAAGGGTGTGCCCAGCCGTCTCGGCTACCTGCTCGACCTGGCGCCCAAGGACCTCGAGAAGATCATCTACTTCGCGTCGTACGTGGTGACCGGGGTGGACACCGAGGCTCGCCACCGCGACATGTCGACCATCGAGAACGAGCTCCTGGCCGAGAAGCGGCAGGCGGAGAACAGCCGCGACTCGGAGATCGAGAAGCGCGCCGCCAAGCTCGAGGCCGACCTGGCCGAGCTCGAGGCGGAGGGCGCCAAGGCCGACGTGCGGCGCAAGGTCAAGGAGTCTGGCGAGCGCGAGATGCGCCAGATCCGCGACCGGGCGCAGCGCGAGATCGACCGGCTCGACGAGGTGCTCGACACGTTCCGCAAGCTGGAGCCCAAGCAGCTGGTCACCGACGAGCTGCTCTACCGGGAGCTGCGCGACAGGTTCGGCGAGTACTTCAAGGGCGGCATGGGCGCCGAGGCGATCAAGGCGCTGCTGGAAAACATGGACCTGGACGCCGAGGCGGATCACCTCCGCGAGGTCATCCGGTCCGGCAAGGGGCAGCGGAAGATCCGGGCGCTCAAGCGGCTCAAGGTCGTGGCGGCGTTCCTCAACACCCGCAACTCGCCGCTCGGCATGGTGCTCGACTGCGTGCCGGTGATCCCGCCGGACCTGCGTCCGATGGTGCAGCTCGACGGTGGCCGCTTCGCGACCTCCGACCTCAACGACCTGTACCGCCGCGTGATCAACCGGAACAACCGGCTCAAGCGCCTGATCGACCTGGGCGCGCCCGAGATCATCGTCAACAACGAGAAGCGGATGCTCCAGGAGGCCGTCGACGCGCTGTTCGACAATGGCCGCCGCGGCCGTCCGGTCACCGGCCCGGGTAACCGGCCGCTGAAGTCGCTGTCCGACATGCTCAAGGGCAAGCAGGGCCGCTTCCGGCAGAACCTGCTGGGTAAGCGCGTCGACTACTCCGGCCGTTCCGTGATCGTCGTCGGCCCGCAGCTGAAGCTGCACCAGTGCGGCCTGCCCAAGCAGATGGCGCTGGAGCTCTTCAAGCCGTTCGTGATGAAGCGCCTGGTCGATCTCAACCACGCGCAGAACATCAAGTCCGCCAAGCGGATGGTCGAGCGGCAGCGGCCGGTCGTGTGGGACGTCCTCGAAGAGGTCATCGGCGAGCACCCGGTGCTGCTCAACCGGGCGCCGACGCTGCACCGCCTGGGCATCCAGGCCTTCGAGCCGCAGCTTGTCGAGGGCAAGGCGATCCAGATCCACCCGCTCGTCTGCACCGCGTTCAACGCGGACTTCGACGGTGACCAGATGGCGGTGCACGTGCCGCTGTCCGCCGAGGCCCAGGCCGAGGCGCGGATCCTGATGCTCTCGTCGAACAACATCCTCAAGCCGGCCGACGGCAAGCCGGTGACCATGCCCACCCAGGACATGATCATCGGGCTGTACCACCTGACCCACCTCACGCCGGACGCGATGGGTGTTGGCCGGGAGTTCAGCTCGGACGCCGAGGCGCGGATGGCGTTCGACAACGGCGAGCTCAACCTCCAGGCGCCGATCCGGGTGCGGCTGCGGGACGTCGTCGAGGTCGACAACGGTCCTGGCCAGCCCCGGTGGAATGCTCCGGAGGAGTGGACGCCGGGCGAGCCGCTGATCGTGGACACCACGCTGGGCCGGGCGCTCTTCAACGAGACCCTGCCCAAGGGCTACCGGTACGTGAACTACGAGATCCGCAAGGGTCAGCTCTCGGCGATCGTCAACGACCTCGCCGAGCGGTTCCCGAAGGTCGCCCTCGCCGCCACGCTGGACGCGCTCAAGGAGGCCGGTTTCCACTGGGCCACCTGGTCCGGCGTGACGATCGGCATGGAAGACGTCATCGCGCCGCCGCGCAAGCCCGAGATCATGGAGCGGTACGAGAAGGAAGCCGACCGGATCGACAAGCAGTACCAGCGCGGTCTGATGACGGCCGAGGAGCGCCGCGGCGAGCTCATCGAGATCTGGACCAAGGCGACCAACGAGGTGGCCAAGGACATGGAGACCTCGCTGCCGCAGGAAAACCCGCTGTGGAAGATGATCAACTCGGGTGCCCGCGGTAACCTGCTCCAGCTCCGCCAGATCGCGGCGATCCGTGGCCTGGTGGCCAACCCCAAGGGCGAGATCATCCCGCGGCCGATCAAGTCCAGCTACCGCGAGGGCCTCTCCGTAGTGGAGTACTTCATCTCCACCCACGGTGCCCGCAAGGGTCTGGCCGACACCGCGCTGCGTACGGCGGACTCGGGTTACCTGACCCGGCGTCTCGTCGACGTGTCGCAGGACGTGATCATCCGCGAGGAGGACTGCGGCACCGACCGGGCCATCCCGATGACGGTCGGCATGACCATCGACGGTCAGCTGGTGGTGCACGAGTTCGCCGAGACCGGCGTGCACGCGCGCACCCTGGCCGACGACGTCAAGGGCGCCGACGGCACTCTTGTCGCCGAGCGGGGCACCGACCTCAACTCGATCGTGGTCGACAAGCTGGTCGCGGCGAGCGTCGAGACGGTGCGTGTCCGCAGCGTGCTCACCTGCGAGTCCAAGCTGGGCGTCTGCGCGGCCTGCTACGGCCGTTCGCTGCCGACCGGCAAGACGGTGGACGTCGGCGAGGCGGTCGGCATCATCGCCGCCCAGTCGATCGGTGAGCCCGGTACCCAGCTGACGATGCGTACGTTCCACACCGGTGGTGTCGCCGGTGAGGACATCACGCAGGGTCTGCCGCGTGTTCAGGAGATCTTCGAGGCGCGCGTGCCCAAGGGCAAGGCGCCGATCGCCGACACGCCTGGCCGGATCCGGATCGAGGATGGCGAGCGTTCGCGGAAGATCATCATCGTCCCCGACGACGGGAGCGAAGAGATCGTCCACGACAAGATCTCCAAGCGCGTGCGGCTCCGGGCGCACGACGGAGACCACGTCGAGGTCGGCGAGAAGCTCACCGAGGGCACGATCGACCCGCACGAGCTCCTGCGGATCCTCGGCCCGCGCGCGGTGCAGGTCCACCTGACGCAGGAGGTCCAGGAGGTCTACCGCTCGCAGGGTGTGCTCATCCACGACAAGCACATCGAGATCATCATTCGGCAGATGCTGAAGCGGGTCACGGTGATCGACTCGGGTTCCACCGAGTTCCTGCCGGGTGTGCTGGTCGACCGGGCCGTCTTCGAGTCGGAAAACCGCCGGCTCGTGGCGGAGGGTGGCGAGCCCGCCGCCGGTCGTCCGGTGCTCATGGGTATCACCAAGGCCTCGCTGGCAACCGACTCCTGGCTCTCGGCGGCCTCCTTCCAGGAGACCACCCGGGTGCTGACCGACGCGGCGATCAACGCGCGCAGCGACTCGCTGATCGGTCTCAAGGAGAACGTCATCATCGGAAAGCTCATCCCGGCCGGTACCGGCATCAGCAAGTACCGCAACATCCGGGTCGAGCCCACCGAGGAGGCAAAGGCCAAGGTGTACTCGATGACCGGCTACCCCGAGACCGACTACGGCTTCGGGCCGGCAAGCGGACAGGCCGTGCCGCTGGACGACTTCGACTTTGGGTCGTACCGGTAAGTCCTGTTAGTCGCGAAGCGCCCCGCACGTTACGTGCGGGGCGCTTCGCTATGTGAGCGAGCTTCTGAGCGAACCTTCAGGCGGCCGTTAGTAGTCTTGGTGCGTGACCACAACGCCGGCGGCACTGCGGCACCCACTCGATCCCGAGCCGATGCGCTCCACCAAGGCCGGCGCGGTCTTCGCCCTCGGGCTTGTCGCGCTGCTCACCGGCCCGTTCGTGGGTGGGCTGGTGCCGGCCAGCATCGCGATCGTGCTGGCCGCGCAGGGGCGCCGCGAGGCGTTCCGCTCGGGCGGTTACCTGACCGGCTCCGCGTGGCTGCGGCGCGGCGAAAAGCTGGCCTGGATCGGCGTCGCGCTGGCCGCGACGTCGCTGGTTGTCGCCGTCGTGATCGCCGTGGTCGACTTCGCCGGTCAGCCGGCGGGGCACGACTTCGCGCCCGGAGTCGACTAGCGTGACGGTGTTTCCGGCCGGCAGGGTCGATGACGAGGGGCGGAGTGACGGACGACGCGTCGCGGTCGGCGCGGCCCGAGGATCCGCCCTCCCAAGCGGGCGAGCCCGTGGATTCGCCTTTCGGGGAGGCCGGCCGCACCCTAGGTGCCGCCGGGCGGCCGATCGGAGAGGCTGGGCGCCCGATCGGTGAGGCGGACAGCGGACCGTCCGACGGCCCGACGAGCCCATCGGAGAGCGCGCCGGGGGATGGCCGTCCGGAGCGGGGCGAGGAGCCGAAGGACACTCCGGGCTGGCGGCCCGCTGGGGAGGCGCTTCGCCCCTCGGTGCCGAGCTCGCCCGAGATCGCCGGACCTGCCGGGGTGACCCCCAGCCACCCCCGGCGTGGGCACCGCACCCGGGGCCGCCCTTCATACCCCCTCGGCATCCTGGGCCGTCCTTTGCACCGCCGCCACCGCCGCCAGGCTGGCCGGCCGTGATGCGACCCGCGCCGATGCCGCAGCCGGTCGGGGCGGTGCCGGCGCAGTGGGGGCGGCCCGCACAGTGGGGGCAGCCGGCGGCGGTTCCGCCGCCGCCGCGCGAGGCGTGGCTGGCACCGCAAAAGGTGGAGGCGATACCGGGCACGCAGTTCGCGGTCGTGCACCTGAATGTCCCGCCGACGACGTCCGGGCTGGCCATCGGTTCGCTGGTGGCGGGAATCGCTTCGATCCTCGTGTCGTTGGTAGTGGTGTGCTTCGGCGTGGCCGGTGCTTCGGCCGGCTGGGGCGCGTGGGTGGCGGGCGCGTTCGCCATGATCGCTGGCCTCGCCGGCGCCGCCGCCGTCGTGCTGGGGCTGTTCGCCCTGCGGCAGATCCGGCAGGCGGCCGCCGCGATCCGGTTCACCGGCCGTGGTGTGGCCATCTCCGGGCTTGTGTGCGGCGCGGTCGGGCTAGGACTGACGCTGCTCGGCCTCGGTACCTCCCTGCTGATACAGGTGAGTGCCTAGGCACGAGTAGCCCCGCGGGAGAGCGGGTACACTGGACTACTGGAGTTCTCCTCCGCGGGTGAGACGGCAAAGACGGGGTCCCCGTTTTGACCTGTGCACCCTCGGTGGGTACTCTTTCCCCTCGTGCCCGGGCGTGCCCGGGCAATCCGTGCGTGCGCCCTCAAGTGGGCTGCGACACGGGCAACGAGACAAGCGTGGTGCACGTGTGAGCGCGCATCGCAACCGTGTGCCGGACGACACGCCCGACCGCGGGTGCCGGAGGGACGAGGGCCACCCGGCGAAAACGGCCAGGTCAGCCGCGTGCCGGCCGGCGAAAAAGTACGGCACACAGACACAGGCACGCACAGAGGAAGCAAGGGAGCGGAGAAACCCGGTGCCCACGATCCAGCAGTTGGTCCGCAAGGGCCGGCAGGCCAAGACGAGCAAGACCAAGACCCCGGCGCTGAAGGGGAGCCCCCAGCGGCGCGGAGTGTGCACGCGTGTGTACACCACCACCCCAAGAAGCCGAACTCGGCGCTGCGCAAGGTCGCTCGTGTGAAGCTGAGCAGCCAGATCGAGGTCACCGCGTACATCCCCGGTGTCGGCCACAACCTCCAGGAGCACTCGATCGTGCTCGTGCGTGGCGGCCGTGTGAAGGACCTCCCCGGCGTCCGGTACAAGATCGTCCGCGGTTCGCTGGACACCCAGGGCGTCCGCAACCGCAAGCAGGCGCGCAGCCGCTACGGCGCGAAGAAGGAGAAGAGCTGACATGCCGCGTAAGGGCCCCGCGCCGCGCCGACCGCTGATTGCTGACCCGGTGTACAACTCCCCGCTCGTCACGCAGCTGGTCAACAAGATCCTGATGCGCGGTAAGCGCCAGCTCGCCGAGCGCGTCGTTTACGGCGCCCTCGAGGGCTGCCGGGAGAAGACCGGCACCGACCCGGTCGTGACCCTCAAGCGCGCGATGGACAACGTGAAGCCGACCCTCGAGGTCCGCAGCCGCCGTGTCGGTGGCGCGACCTACCAGGTGCCGGTCGAGGTGCGCCCCACCCGGGCGACCACCCTGGGTCTCCGCTGGCTCGTGCAGTTCTCCAAGGCCCGGCGTGAGAAGACCATGATCGAGCGGCTGCAAAACGAGCTGCTCGACGCGAGCAACGGCCTCGGCGCCTCGGTGAAGCGGCGCGAGGACATGCACAAGATGGCGGAGTCCAACAAGGCCTTCGCCCACTACCGCTGGTAACCGCCAGCCCCCGACGAGACGATGAAGTAGGGATTATCGTGGCTGCCGCCGACAACGCGCTCGCCAAAGTCCGCAACATCGGCATCATGGCGCACATCGATGCCGGTAAGACGACCACGACCGAACGGATCCTGTTCTACACCGGCATCACGTACAAGATCGGCGAGGTCCACGAGGGCGCCGCCGTCATGGACTGGATGGAGCAGGAGCAGGAGCGCGGTATCACCATCACTTCCGCCGCCACCAAGTGCGAGTGGAAGGGCCACACCATCCAGATCATCGACACGCCCGGCCACGTCGACTTCACGGTCGAGGTCGAGCGGTCGCTGCGCGTGCTGGACGGTGCGGTCGCCGTTTACGACGGTGTCGCCGGCGTCGAGCCGCAGACCGAAAACGTCTGGCGCCAGGCGGACAAGTACCACGTGCCGCGGATGTGCTTCGTCAACAAGCTCGACCGCACCGGCGCGGACTTCTTCCGCTGCGTGCAGATGATGATCGACCGGCTCAACGCCACGCCGCTCGTCCTCCAGGTCCCGATCGGTACCGAGGGCGACCACATCGGCGTCGTTGACCTGATCAACATGCGTGCGCTGACCTGGCGCGGCGAGACCCAGAAGGGTGAGGACTACGCGGTCGAGGACATCCCGGCCGACCTCGCCGACCAGGCCGCCGAGTGGCGCGAGAAGCTCCTCGAGACGCTCGCCGAGGTCGACGACTCCGTGATGGAGAAGTACCTGGAGGGCGAGGAGATCTCGGTCGACGAGATCAAGGCCGCCATCCGCCGCGCCACCATCGGCTCCAAGGCCAACCCGGTGCTGTGCGGCTCGGCGTTCAAGAACAAGGGCATCCAGCCGATGCTGGACGCCGTCGTCGAGTACCTGCCGTCGCCGCTGGACATCCCGGCGATCGAGGGCACGGCGACCGACGGCGAGACCCCGCTCGTGCGTAAGCCGTCTGTGTCCGAGCCCTTCTCCGGGCTGGCCTTCAAGATCCAGACGGACAAGCACCTCGGCAAGCTGACCTACGTGCGGGTCTACTCCGGCAAGCTCGAGTCCGGTTCCCAGGTGATCAACTCCACCAAGGACCGCAAGGAGCGCATCGGCAAGATCTACCAGATGCACGCCAACAAGCGGGAAGAGCGTTCGACGGCGCAGGCCGGCGACATCATCGCTGTGCAGGGTCTCAAGCAGACCACCACCGGTGACACGCTGTGCGACCCGGCCAACCCGGTGATCCTGGAGTCGATGACGTTCCCGGAGCCGGTCATCCAGGTCGCCATCGAGCCGAAGACCAAGGCCGACCAGGAGAAGCTGGGCACCGCGATCCAGCGCCTGGCCGAGGAGGACCCGACCTTCCGCGTCGCCAACGACGAGGAGACCGGTCAGACGGTCATCTCCGGTATGGGCGAGCTGCACCTGGACATCCTGGTCGACCGCATGCGCCGGGAGTTCAACGTCGAGGCCAACATCGGCAAGCCGCAGGTGGCGTACCGCGAGACCATCCGCCGCAAGGTGGAGAAGGTCGAGTACACGCACAAGAAGCAGACCGGTGGTTCCGGCCAGTACGCCAGCGTCCTCGTCAGCCTTGAGCCGCTGCCGCTGGACAACGAGGCCCCGACGTACGAGTTCACCAACGCGGTGACCGGTGGCCGCATCCCGAAGGAGTTCATCCCTCGGTGGATGCCGGTGCCCAGGACGCCATGCAGTACGGCGTGCTGGCGGGTTACCCGCTGGTGGGCCTCAAGCTGACGCTGGTGGACGGGAAGTACCACGAGGTCGACTCGTCCGAGATGGCGTTCAAGATCGCTGGCTCGATGGTGCTCAAGGAGGCCGCGCGCAGGGCCGACCCGGCGCTCCTCGAGCCGATGATGGCCGTTGAGGTCACCACTCCCGAGGAGAACATGGGTGACGTCATCGGCGACCTCAACTCCCGCCGGGGCATCATCCAGGCGATGGAGGAGCGCGGGGGTGCCCGCGTCGTCCGCGCCCTGGTCCCCCTGTCGGAGATGTTCGGCTATGTCGGCGACCTGCGGTCGAAGACCCAGGGCCGGGCGAGCTACAGCATGCAGTTCGACTCTTACGCCGAGGTGCCCGCGAACGTCGCCAAGGAGATCATCGCCAAGGCGACGGGCGAGTGAGTCTGAGCCGAGCCCAGCTCGGCTCAGCCATGGCGACGGGTAAGTAGTCGGACCCGCACCAGACCGGGCCTGATGGCCGCACAGTTGCAAGACCAAGCGTACGAACCAAGAAGTCCACAGGAGGACACCAGTGGCGAAGGCGAAGTTCGAGCGGACTAAGCCGCACGTCAACATCGGCACCATTGGTCACATCGACCACGGTAAGACGACGCTGACCGCGGCCATCACCAAGGTCCTGCACGACAAGATGCCCGACCTGAACCCCTACACGCCGTTCGACGAGATCGACAAGGCGCCGGAGGAGAAGGCCCGCGGTATCACCATCTCCATCGCGCACGTCGAGTACCAGACCGAGGCGCGGCACTACGCCCACGTCGACTGCCCTGGTCACGCCGACTACATCAAGAACATGATCACCGGTGCCGCGCAGATGGACGGCGCGATCCTGGTGGTGGCGGCGACCGACGGCCCGATGCCGCAGACTCGCGAGCACGTGCTCCTGGCCCGCCAGGTCGGCGTGCCGTACATCGTCGTGGCGCTGAACAAGAGCGACATGGTCGATGACGAGGAGCTGCTCGAGCTCGTCGAGCTCGAGGTCCGCGAGCTGCTCTCGAACCAGGAGTACCCGGGCGACGACCTGCCGGTCGTGCGCGTCTCGGCGCTCAAGGCGCTCGAGGGCGACCCGGAGTGGACCGACCGGCTCATGGAGCTGATGAACGCGGTCGACACCGCGATCCCGCAGCCCGAGCGTGAGATCGAGAAGCCGTTCCTCATGCCGATCGAGGACGTCTTCACGATCACCGGTCGTGGCACCGTGGTGACCGGTCGCGCCGAGCGTGGCGTGCTCAAGCCGAACGAGGAAGTCGAGATCGTCGGCATCCGCGAGAAGTCGACCAAGACGGTCTGCACCGGTATCGAGATGTTCCGCAAGCTGCTCGACGAGGCCCGCGCGGGCGAGAACGTCGGTCTGCTGCTGCGTGGCATCAAGCGCGAGGACGTCGAGCGCGGCATGGTGGTCGTGAAGCCGGGCACCACGACTCCGCACACGGAGTTCGAGGGTCAGGTCTACATCCTCTCCAAGGAGGAGGGTGGCCGGCACACCCCGTTCTTCCAGAACTACCGGCCGCAGTTCTACTTCCGCACCACGGACGTCACCGGCGTCGTCACGCTGCCCGAGGGCACCGAGATGGTCATGCCCGGCGACAACACCTCCATGTCGGTGAAGCTGATCCAGCCCATCGCCATGGACCAGGGCCTGCGCTTCGCCATCCGCGAGGGTGGCCGCACCGTTGGTGCGGGTCAGGTCACCAAGATCATCAAGTAAGCTGAGTAACCCCGATTAGACCTGCCGTGCGGTAGTACGGCATACTAGTCAGGTTGCGTACTTCGTGGGGTGGCCGGCTGCCCAGCAGCCGGCCATCCTCGCGGGTGGCCGGGGGTGTTGACACGCCCGGTGCCTTGATCCCCGCAACCAACCAGGATCGGCTCCAGCTTTTGGGGCGGAGTCTGGCCCAGGCACGCGACACGCCCGACCGCGGGGGTCGGTCAAGGGATGGACAGCCATCCGCAACACAGCGGCATCGAGAGAAGGAAACGAAGCCACCATGGCGGGACAGAAGATCCGCATCCGGCTCAAGGCCTATGACCACGAGGTCGTCGACTCCTCGGCTCGCAAGATCGTGGAGACGGTGACCCGTACCGGTGCTCAGGTCGCGGGCCCGGTGCCGCTGCCGACCGAGATCAACCGCTACTGCGTGATCCGGTCGCCGCACAAGTACAAGGACTCTCGCGAGCACTTCGAGATGCGCACGCACAAGCGTCTGATCGACATCATCGACCCGACCCCCAAGACGGTCGACTCGCTGATGCGCCTCGACCTGCCGGCTGGCGTCGACATCGAGATCAAGCTGTAGGGACTGCGAACTCATGGACAGGCAAGTTAAGGGCATCCTGGGCGCCAAGCTCGGCATGACCCAGGTCTGGGACAACAACAAGGTTGTCCCGGTCACCGTGGTGCAGGCCGGCCCGTGCGTCGTGACCCAGGTGCGGACCGCCGACAAGGACGGGTACCCCGCGGTACAGCTGGCATTCGGCGCCGTCGACCCGCGCAAGGTCAACAAGCCGCGCACCGGCCACTTCGAGAAGGCCGGCACCGCGCCGCGGCGCCACATCGTGGAGCTGCGCACGACCGACGCGGGTGAGTACGAGCTCGGCCAGGAGGTCACCGTCGAGGCGTTCGGGCGGGCACCGTCATCGACGTCACCGGTAAGACCAAGGGCAAGGGCTTCGCCGGCGTTATGAAGCGGCACGGCTTCCACGGTCTGCGCGCCAGCCACGGTGTCGAGCGCAAGCACCGCTCGCCCGGCTCGATCGGCGCCTGCGCGACCCCGGGTCGCGTCTTCAAGGGTGTCCGGATGGCCGGTCGCATGGGCAGCGTGCGCTACACCGTGCAAAACCTCACCGTCCAGGCGATCGACCCGGAAAACAACCTGCTGCTCGTCAGGGGCGCGATCCCCGGCCCGGCCGGCGCGCTCGTGCTGGTCCGCACCGCGGCCAAGGCGAAGCCGAAGGGTGGTGCCGCGAAGTGAGCACTGTTGGCGTTCTGACCCCCGAGGGCACGACGGCAGGCACCGTCGAGCTGCCCGCCGAGGTGTTCGACGTACAGGCGAACATCCCGCTGATGCACCAGGTCGTGGTGGCCCAGCTCGCGGCGGCCCGCCAGGGTACGCACAAGGCCAAGACCCGCGGCGAGGTCGCCGGTGGCGGCAAGAAGCCGTACAAGCAGAAGGGCACGGGCCGCGCCCGCCAGGGCTCGATCCGCGCGCCGCAGTTCACCGGCGGTGGCGTGGTGCACGGCCCGGTGCCGCGTGACTACAGCCAGCGGACCCCGAAGAAGATGAAGGTCGCCGCCCTGCGTGGCGCGCTCTCCGACCGGGCTCGCGAGGGTCGTCTGCACGTCGTCGAGGCGTTCGTCACCGGCGAGACGCCGTCGACCAAGGCCGCGCTCAAGACGCTGCGCGCCGCGAGCGAGCGCAAGCGCGTGCTTGTCGTGCTCGGCGCCGAGGACGAGCTCAACTGGCTGTCGCTGCGCAACCTCGCTGGCGAGGGTGTGCACCTGATCGAGGCCGGCCAGCTCAACACGTACGACGTGCTGGTCGCCGACGACGTCGTGTTCACCAAGGACGCGCTCGCCGAGTTCCTGGGCGAGAAGCCGGCGGCGGACGAGACGGAGGCCGACAAGTGACCACCATCCCGGATCCGCGCGACATCATCGTCGCGCCGGTCGTGTCCGAGAAGAGCTACAGCGTTCTGGACCAGAACTGGTACACGTTCCTGGTCCGGCCGGACGCCAACAAGACCCAGATCAAGATCGCTATCCAGCAGATCTTCAACGTCCGCGTGCTGACGGTCAACACCGCCAACCGCGAGGGCAAGCGCAAGCGCACCCGCACCGGGTGGGGCAGCGCAAGGCCACCAAGCGGGCGCTGGTGAAGCTGGCTGACGGTGACCGCATCGAGGCCTTCGGCGGCCCGGTCAGCTGAGGGGTTGTAAATCATGCCGATTCGTAAGTACAAGCCGACGTCGCCGGGCCGCCGCGGCTCCAGCGTCGCCGACTTCGCTGAGATCACCCGGTCGACGCCGGAGAAGTCGCTGCTCGTGCCGCTGCCCAAGAAGGGCGGCCGCAACGCGACTGGAAAGATCACCACGCGTCACCAGGGTGGCGGGCACAAGCGCCAGTACCGGCTGATCGACTTCAAGCGGGTCGACAAGGACGGCATTCCGGCGAAGGTCGCGCACATCGAGTACGACCCCAACCGCACCGCGCGCATCGCGCTGCTGCACTACGCCGACGGCGAGAAGCGCTACATCGTCGCGCCGAAGGACCTGAAGCAGGGCGACCGGGTCGAGTCCGGCCCGGGTGCCGACATCAAGCCCGGCAACAACCTCCCGCTGCGCAACATCCCGGTGGGTACCCAGGTCCACTGCGTGGAGCTGCGCCCGGGCGGCGGCGCCAAGCTGGCCCGCTCGGCCGGCGTCGGCATCCAGCTGCTCGGCCGCGAGGGCGCGTACGCCACGCTGCGTATGCCGTCGGGCGAGATCCGTCGCGTCGACGTGCGCTGCCGTGCGACCGTCGGCGAGATCGGCAACGCCGACCAGTCCAACATCAACTGGGGTAAGGCCGGCCGGATGCGGTGGAAGGGCAAGCGCCCGACCGTCCGTGGTGTCGCGATGAACCCGGTCGACCACCCGCACGGTGGTGGTGAGGGTAAGACCTCCGGTGGTCGTCACCCGGTCAACCCCCAGGGCAAGCCGGAGGGTCGCACCCGCCGCAAGGGTCTGCCGAGCGACCGGCTGATCGTTCGCCGTCGTTACGCCAACCGGAAGCGGGGTTAATCCCACATGCCACGCAGTCTCAAGAAGGGCCCGTTCGTCGACGACCACCTGGTGAAGAAGGTGGAGACGCAAAACGACAAGGGCTCCAAGAACGTCATCAAGACCTGGTCGCGGCGTTCGACGATCATCCCCGAGATGCTCGGGCACACGATCGCGGTGCACGACGGGCGCAAGCACGTCCCGGTGTTCATCACCGAGGCCATGGTCGGGCACAAGCTCGGCGAGTTCGCGCTGACCCGCACGTTCAAGGGTCACGAGAAGGACGACCGCAAGAGCCGGCGCCGGTAAGCGGCAGGACTACGGATAAAGGATCAAGGGGTTACAGCGATGCCAGTTAAAGGCGACGCTCCGGCGCTTCCGGGCGCGCGGGCGGTTGCGCGGCACGTGCGCATCTCGCCGACGAAGGCGCGCCGGGTGGTCAACCTCGTCCGCGGTCTGCCCGCGCAGGAGGCGCTCACGGTGCTGAAGTTCGCGCCGCAGGCGGCTAGCGAGCAGGTGTACAAGGTGCTGGCCAGCGCCATCGCGAACGCCGAGAACAACGAGCGGCTGGACCCCGACGCGCTGCTCGTCAGCGAGGCGTACGTCGACGAGGGACCGACGCTCAAGCGGTTCCAGCCGCGGGCGCAGGGCCGGGCGTTCCGGATCCGCAAGCGCACCTGCCACATCACCGTCGTGGTGGAGGCTGTCGCGGCTGCGGCGCCACGCAAGGCCGCGGCGAAGAAGGCGGCGCCGGCGAAGAAGGCGGCCCCGGCCGAGGCGACGAGCTCGCCGGCCGAGACGAAGGCGGAGAACACCGCCGAGGAAGGGACCGAGTAATGGGTCAGAAGGTTCACCCGCACGGGTTCCGGCTCGGCATCTCCACCGACTGGAAGTCCCGCTGGTACGCGGACAAGCTCTACAAGGACTACATCGCCGAGGACGTGAAGATCCGGCGGATGATGTCCAAGGGCCTGGAGCGCGCCGGCATCTCCAAGGTCGACATCGAGCGCACGCGCGACCGGGTGCGGGTCGACATCCACACCGCCCGGCCGGGCATCGTCATCGGCCGCAAGGGCGCTGAGGCCGACCGCATCCGCGGCGAGCTCGAGAAGCTCACCGGCAAGCAGGTACAGCTCAACATCCTCGAGGTGAAGAGCCCCGAGTCGGACGCGCAGCTCGTCGCGCAGGGCGTGGCCGAGCAGCTGTCCAGCCGGGTCAGCTTCCGGCGGGCGATGCGTAAGGCGATGCAGTCCGCGATGAAGAACCCGATCGTGCGGGGCATCCGGGTGCAGGTCTCCGGTCGCCTGGGCGGCGCCGAGATGAGCCGTACGGAGTTCTACCGCGAGGGTCGGGTGCCGCTGCACACGCTGCGGGCCAACATCGAGTACGGCTTCTTCGAGGCGCGTACCACCTTCGGCCGGATCGGCGTGAAGGTGTGGATCTACAAGGGTGACGCCGTCCCGGGTCGCGAGGCCCCGGCCGAGCCCGGTCCCGCGCGTCCGCGTCGCGAGCGGGGCGACCGTCCCGAGCGTCCGCGCCGTGGCCGTTCCGGCTCGTCCGGTACGACCGCCGGCGGCACCGAGGCGGGCCGTGCCGCGGCCGCTGCGGCTGCCGAGCAGTCCGCTGCGGCGTCGGCCGCTCCCGCGGAGGCCGCGCCGGCCGCCGCTACGCCCGCCCCGACTGAGCAGCAGGAGGGCTGACACATGCTGATGCCGCGTAAGCCCCCGAAGGGCTTCCGCAAGCCGCACCACCCGTCCCGCTCCGGGGCGAGCAAGGGCGGCAACCGGGTCGTCTTCGGCGAGTTCGGTATCCAGGCACTGGAGCCCGCCTACGTGACCAACCGGCAGATCGAGGCCGCGCGTATCGCCATGACCCGCCACATCAAGCGTGGCGGCAAGGTCTGGATCACGGTCTTCCCGGACCAGGCCCTGACGAAGAAGCCGGCGGAAACCCGAATGGGTTCCGGTAAGGGTTCGCCCGAGTGGTGGGTCGCCAACATCAAGCCGGGTCGGGTCCTGTTCGAGATGTCGTTCCCGAACGAGACGATCGCGCGCGAGGCCATGCGCCGCGCGATCCACAAGCTCCCGATGAAGTGCCGCATCGTGAGTCGCGAAGTGGGTGAGGTCTGATGGCAGCGGGCACTAAGGCCGCCGAGCTGCGCGAGCACTCCGACGAGGAGCTGATCGCGCAGCTGCGAGAGGCCAAGGCGGAGCTGTTCAACCTCCGCGTGCAGAGCGCGACCGGGCAGCTGGACAACAACAAGCGCCTGCAGGTCATCCGCAAGGAGATCGCCCGGATTTACACGATCATGCGCGAGCGCGAGCTGGGGCTCTCGGCCGCGCCGACTGAGGTGATTGCGTCATGAGTGATAACACTGCTGCTGCGGCGGAGACCACAGCCACGCCTCGGGCCCGGCGCAAGGTCCGCGAGGGCCTGGTCGTCAGCGACAAGATGGACAAGACCGTCGTGGTCGAGGTCGAGGACCGGGTCAAGCACGCGCTGTACGGCAAGGTGCTGCGGCGTACCAGGAAGCTGAAGGTGCACGACGAGCAGAACTCGTGCGGCGTCGGCGACCGGGTGCTGCTGATGGAGACCCGCCCGCTCTCCGCCACGAAGCGCTGGCGCGTCGTGGAGATCATCGAGAAGGCCAAGTAGTCAGCCGACCGTTCCGCCAAGCTCCGGGCCACCGGAGAACTGGCAGACATAGGAGATAGACGTGATTCAGCAAGAGTCGCGACTGCGCGTCGCCGACAACACGGGTGCCCGGGAGATCCTGTGCATCCGTGTGCTCGGCGGCTCGGGTCGGCGCTACGCCGGCATCGGCGACGTCATCGTGGCCACGGTCAAGGACGCGATCCCGGGCGCGGGTGTCAAGAAGGGCGACGTCGTCAAGGCGGTCGTCGTCCGCACCGCGAAGGAGAAGCGGCGGCCCGACGGGTCGTACATCCGCTTCGACGAGAATGCCGCTGTGATCATCAAGGACGGCGGTGACCCGCGTGGCACCCGTATCTTCGGCCCGGTCGGCCGCGAGCTGCGGGACAAGCGGTTCATGAAGATCATTTCGCTCGCACCGGAGGTGCTCTAACCGTGAAGGTTAAGAAGGGCGACACGGTCGAGGTCATCGCCGGTAAGGACAAGGGCGCCCGGGGCAAGGTCATTCAGGCCATGCCGCGGGACAACAAGGTCATCGTCGAGGGCGTCAACCGCGTCAAGAAGCACACCCGCATCCGCACGACCCAGCGTGGTGCCAAGACCGGCGGCATCGTCACCCAGGAAGCGGCGATCCACGTCTCGAACGTGGCGGTCGTCGACTCCGACGGCAAGCCGACCCGCGTCGGTTACCGCTTCGACGAGAACGGCCAGAAGATTCGCATCTCGCGCCGTTCCGGTAAGGACCTGTGATGACTGCCCCGACCGAAACCAAGATCCGGCCGCGCCTCAAGGAGCGGTACCGCAGCGAGACCGTGGCGAAGCTGAAGGACCAGTTCAGCTACGCCAACCCGATGCAGGTGCCGGGCCTCGTGAAGATCGTGGTCAACATGGGTGTCGGCGACGCCGCCCGCGACGCCAAGCTGATCGACGGCGCGGTCCGCGACCTCGCCACGATCACCGGGCAGAAGCCGCAGGTGCGCCGGGCGACCAAGTCGATCGCGCAGTTCAAGCTCCGCGAGGGCATGCCGATCGGCGCCAAGGTCACGCTTCGCGGCGACCGGATGTGGGAGTTCCTGGACCGGCTGCTGTCGATCGCGCTGCCGCGTATCCGTGACTTCCGCGGCCTCGACGCGCGCAAGCTCGACGGCAACGGCAACTACACGTTCGGTCTCACCGAGCAGTCGGTGTTCCACGAGATCGACCAGGACCGCATCGACCGGGTCCGGGGCATGGACATCACGGTGGTCACCACCGCGAAGACCGATGACGAGGGCCGGGCGCTGCTGAAGCTCCTGGGCTTCCCGTTCAAGGAGAACTGACAACATGGCGAAGAAGGCCCTGATCCTCAAGGCCGCCAAGAAGCCAAAGTTCTCGGTGCGCGCGTACACCCGCTGCCAGCGGTGCGGGCGGCCGAAGGCGGTGTACCGCAAGTTTGGTCTCTGCCGTGTCTGCATCCGGGAGATGGCCCACCGCGGTGAGCTCCCCGGCGTGTCCAAGGCTTCTTGGTAACCAACTCTCTTCGCCGTAGGCCCGTGGGCAGCGCCCCGGGAACCGCGGCGAGAAAGGCAGATCTGAACCGATGACGATGACCGACCCGATCGCAGACATGCTGACGCGTCTGCGCAACGCCAACCAGGCGTACCACGACCGGGTGACGATGCCCTACTCGAAGATCAAGGCGAACATCGCCGAGGTCCTCAAGGCCGAGGGCTACATCTCGTCCTGGATGGTCGAGGAGCCCGAGGAGGGCGCCGTCGGCAAGCGACTGATCGTCGAGCTGAAGTACGGCAACAGCCGCGAGCGCAGCCTCGCCGGCATCCGGCGCGTGTCGAAGCCCGGCCTCCGGGTGTACGCCAAGTCGCCCGAACTGCCGCGCGTGCTCGGCGGCCTGGGCGTGGCGATCATCTCAACGTCTCAGGGCCTGTTGACCGACCGGCAGGCCCGCAAGCGAGGGGTGGGCGGGGAAGTCCTCGCCTACGTCTGGTGACGGGAGATAAGTAGACATGTCGCGAATCGGACGTAAGTCGATCCCCGTTCCCACGGGCGTCGACGTCACCATCGACGGCCAAACCGTGCGGGTCAAGGGCCCGAAGGGCGAGCTGTCGCACACTGTTGCCGAGCCGATCACCGTGGAGCGCGGTGACGACGGCCAGCTGCACGTCAACCGGCCCAATGACGAGCGCCGCGCCAAGGAGCTGCACGGCCTCTCCCGTACCCTGGTCGCCAACATGATCGTCGGCGTCACCGAGGGGTACCGGAAGAGCCTGGAGATCAACGGCACCGGTTACCGCGTCACCGCCAAGGGCAAGGACCTGGAGTTCGCGGTCGGGTACTCGCACCCGGTGCTGGTGCCGGCGCCGGAGGGCATCACCTTCTCGGTGGAGCGGCCGACGCTCTTCCACATCGCCGGGATCGACAAGCAGCAGGTCGGCGAGCTCGCCGCCAACATCCGGAAGATCCGCCCGCCGGAGCCGTACAAGGGCAAGGGCATCAAGTACCAGGGTGAGGTCATCCGCCGCAAGGCTGGAAAGGCAGGTAAGAAGTGAGCGCGACTCTGCTCAAGCGTCGCCGCGGCGTGGCCGCGAAGCGCGCCGTCGGGCGGGCGCGCCGGCACTTCCGGGTCCGGAAGAACGTCTTCGGCTCCGCCGAGCGTCCGCGCCTGGTGGTCACCCGCTCGCTGCGGCACATCACCGCCCAGATCGTCGACGACAACAAGGGCCACACCCTGGCGTCGGCGTCGACCCTGGACGCCTCGATCCGGGGTGGCGAGGGCGACAAGAGCGCTCTCGCCGGCAAGGTGGGCGCCCTGCTCGCCGACCGCGCCAAGGCCGCGGGTATCTCCAAGGTCGTCTTCGACCGCGGTGGCAGCAAGTACGCCGGGCGCATCGCCGCTCTGGCGACGGCCGCCCGCGAAGCCGGACTCGAGTTCTAGGAAGGAAGACCACATGCCTGGTCAGCAGCGCCGGGGCGGCGGGTCCGGCAACTCCGAGGGTGGCGGCGGCCGTCGTGAAGGTCGCGGTCGCGGCCGCGGCGAAGGCAACGCGCCTGTCGAGAAGACCCCCCACCTCGAGCGGGTAGTCACGATCAACCGTGTCGCCAAGGTCGTCAAGGGCGGCCGTCGCTTCAGCTTCACCGCGCTTGTCGTGGTGGGCGACGGCGACGGCACCGTCGGCGTCGGCTACGGCAAGGCCAAGGAGGTGCCCGCGGCCATCGCCAAGGGCGTCGAGGAGGCCAAGAAGCACTTCTTCAAGGTGCCGCGTATCGCCGCCTCGATCCCGCACCCCGTTCAGGGTGAGGACGCGGCGGGCGTCGTGCTGCTCAAGCCGGCCTCGGCCGGTACCGGCGTTATCGCCGGCGGCCCGGTGCGCGCGGTGCTGGAGTGCGCCGGCATCCACGACGTGCTCTCCAAGAGCCTCGGGTCCTCCAACCCGATCAACATCGTGCACGCCACCGTCGCGGCCCTGAAGAGCCTGGAGTCTCCCGAGGCTGTCGCGGCCCGCCGTGGCCTGCCGGTCGAGGATGTCGCGCCCGCCGCCATGCTGGCGACCCGGGCGGGGGTGACGGCGTAATGGCACGCCTGAAGGTCACCCAGGTCCGGTCCGAGATCGGCGCGAAGAGCAACCAGCGGAACTCGCTGCGCTCGCTCGGGCTGAAGCGGATCAACGACGTGGTGGTCAAGGAGGACCGCCCCGAGATTCGGGGCATGATCTTCACCGTCAACCACCTGGTGAAGGTCGAGGAGGTCGAGTAATGACGATCAAGGTCCACCACCTCCGGCCGGCTCCCGGCGCCAAGACCGCAAAGACCCGGGTGGGTCGCGGTGAGGGCTCCAAGGGCAAGACCGCCGGTCGCGGTACGAAGGGCTCGAAGGCTCGCAAGAACATCTCGCCGGCGTTCGAGGGTGGCCAGATGCCCATCCACATGCGCCTGCCGAAGCTCAAGGGCTTCAAGAACCGCTTCAAGGTCGTCTTCCAGGTGGTCAACCTGGAGCGGCTGGCCGAGCTCTTCCCCGACGGGGCGAGGTCGGTCCCATCGAGCTGGCCAACGCCGGCGCGGTCCGCAAGGGCCAGCTGGTGAAGGTGCTCGGCACGGGCGAACTTGGTGGCGTCAAACTCCAGGTGTCGGCGCACGCGTTCAGCGCGTCGGCGAAGGAGAAGATCACCGCCGCCGGTGGCACGGCAACCGAGCTCTAGGAACGAAAACGTGGCGTCCGTCAGTTGCTTCCTCGCGACTGGCGGGCGCCACGTCTACTATCTGACGTTTCGTCCCGGTAACATAGTGAAGCGTGTATGTCCCCGGGCGCATCTGCCCGAACTCACACCGTACTGTTAGAGTCCGTTGCCAGTATGGATGTCGGGTGACCGCCCGACGCCCGAACCGTCCGCCACGACCCGGCGGCCGCCTCGCGCAGGAGGAAGACGTTGCTGTCCGCGTTTCTCAGTGCGTTCCGCACGCCTGATCTGCGCAAGAAGCTGCTGTTCACGATAGGCATCGTGGCGATCTACCGGCTGGGTGCGACACTCCCCAGCCCCGGCGTGTCGTATGGCAACGCCCAGCGGTGTATCGAGGCGATGGAAGAGGGCACGCCGGGGGTCTTCACCCTGCTGAACCTCTTCTCGGGCGGCGCATTGCTCTCGTTGTCCGTATTTGCTCTCGGCATCATGCCGTACATCACAGCATCGATCATCCTCCAGCTGCTCACCGTGGTGATCCCACGTCTGGAGCAGCTGCGCAAGGAGGGCCAGGCCGGCCAGGCGAAGATCACGCAGTACACCCGGTACCTGACCCTGGGGCTGGCGGTGCTGCAAGCCTCGGCGTTCGTCGCGCTCGCCCGGTCCGGGCAGCTCTTCAACAACCAGTGTGACCAGTGGCCGCTGATCCCGAGGGCACGGGGATGCCCATGTGGATCACCTTGGTCACGCTGGTCATCACGATGACCGCCGGCACCGGCGTGGTGATGTGGCTCGGTGAGCTGATCACCGACCGCGGCGTCGGCAACGGCATGTCCGTCCTGATCTTCACCTCGATCGCCGCCCGTCTCCCCTCCGAGGGTTGGACGATCAAGGAGAGCCAGGGCTGGGGCAAGTTCTTCCTCGTGCTCGCGCTCGTCCTCGTGGTCATCACCGCGGTCGTCTTCATCGAGCAGGCACAGCGCCGCATCCCGGTGCAGTACGCGAAGCGCATGATCGGTCGCCGGATGTATGGCGGCACGTCCACCTACATCCCGCTCAAGGTCAACCAGGCGGGTGTCATCCCGGTCATCTTCGCGTCGTCGCTGCTCTACCTGCCGCAGCTGGCTCTCCAGTTCGGCGACCCCAACAACCTCAACTCGTTTGAGGCGTGGGTGCAGAACCACTTGGCCAACCCAGCCGACTGGGTGTACATCGTCGTCTACTTCTTCCTGATCATCTTCTTCACGTACTTCTACGTGTCGATCACGTTCAACCCGACTGAGGTCGCGGAGAACATGAAGAAGTACGGCGGCTTCGTCCCGGGTATCCGTCCGGGCAAGCCCACTGCCGAGTACCTGGACTTCATCCTCAGCCGGATCACCCTTCCCGGCGCCATGTACCTTGGCCTGATCTCGATCCTGCCGAACTTCTTCTTCATCTGGCTGGACAGCAGCCAGTACCAGAACTTCCCGTTCGGTGGCACCGCCGTGCTCATCATGGTCGGCGTTGGCCTGGAGACCGTGAAGCAGATCGAGAGCCAACTGATGCAGCGGAACTACGAAGGGTTCCTGCGGTAGATGCGCCTCGTACTGGTCGGTCCTCCAGGGGCGGGTAAGGGGACCCAGGCCGAGTTCATCGCCGCCCACCTGGCCGTGCCCAAGATCTCGACTGGGGACATCTTCCGTGCCAACGTCTCCCAGGGCACGCCCCTGGGGGTGGAGGCTCGGCGATACATGGACGCTGGTCAGCTCGTGCCCGACGAGGTGACCATCAACATGGTGCGCGAGCGGCTAGCCGAGCCGGATGCGACAGACGGCTTCCTGCTCGACGGCTTCCCGCGCACCGTGCCCCAGGCCAACGCGCTCGACAAGCTGCTGGCCGACTTCGGTACGGCGCTCGACCTCGTCATGGAGCTCGTGGTCGACGACGACGAGGTGATCCGGCGGCTCTCCGGCCGGCGCACCTGCCGGGGCTGCGGCAAGATCTGGCACGTCGAGTTCGACCCGACCTCGCGCGAGGGCATCTGCGACCGGTGCGGTGGGCAGCTCTTCCAGCGCGACGACGACAAGGCCGAGACGATCGCCAAGCGGCTGGAGGAGTACGCGGAGAAGACCTCCCCGCTGGTCGACTACTACGGCGCGCAGAACAAGCTGGTGGGTATCGACGCCACCGGCCCGGTCGAAGACGTGACCGTCCGCGCGATCGACGCCCTCCGGTCGTACGGGGGCTGACCCCCCAGGTTGCGCCCGCGGGCCAGGATTACAGCTAGCCTCGAATGATGCCGCGCCACCAGCTGATCCAAATCAAGACGCCAGCGCAGATCGAGAAGATGCGGGCCGCAGGCCTGGTCGTGGCCGCCGCGCTGGCCCGCATGCGCGAGGCGGTCGCGCCCGGGGTCTCCACCGCAGACCTCGACGCGCTGGCCGAGGCTGTGATCCGGGGCGCTGACGCGGTGCCCTCGTTCAAGGGCTACCACGGCTACCCGGCCTCGATCTGCTCGTCGGTCAACGAGCAGATCGTGCACGCCATCCCCTCGCCCAAGCAGGTGCTGCGCGAGGGCGACCTGATCTCGATCGACTGCGGCGCGGTGCTCGACGGCTGGCACGGGGACGCGGCGATCACGGTACCGGTCGGGCAGGTTCGGCCCGAGCTGCTGCGGATGGCCGAGGTCGCCGAGGACGCGATGTGGGCCGGCATAGCCGCCGCCGCGCGGGGTGCCGCCTCGGGACGGGGACGGCTCACCGACATCTCGTTCGCCATCGAGGTCGCGATCAAACGCTCCGGCGGGCGGTTCGGGATCGTCGACGGCTACGGCGGCCACGGCATCGGTACCGAGATGCACCAGGACCCGCACGTGCTCAACCACGGCCGGCCGGGACGGGGGCCGAGGCTGGTACCCGGCCTGGCGCTCGCCATCGAGCCAATGATCACGATCGGCTCGCCCAAGACGGAGGAGCTCGACGACGGCTGGACCGTGGTGACCCGGGACGGTTCGATCGCCGCGCACGTGGAGCACTCCATGGCACTGCTGGACGACGGCGTCTGGGTCCTCACCGCTCCCGACGGCGGCCGCGAGCGCCTCGGTAGCCTCGTCACCGCCCGCGAGCCCGCCCCCGCCTAGGGTGGCGTGCGCGCGGCTCAGGGTTGAGCCAGGGGCGATCGGCGTAGCCGCACCAGGGCGCCGGGTGGGATCCTCGTACGTATGGACCAGCGGGACCGGATGCGCGCCGCCGACACCGATCGCGAGGCTGTCATCGAGCGGCTGCGCACCGCGCTCAACGAGGGGCGGCTGGAGCTGCACGAGTTCGACGAGCGGGCGGCCGAGGCCTACCGGGCGAAGACCTACGCCGACCTCGATCGCTTGCTCCTCGACCTGCCCGGCGTCGCGCCGGCGAGCCGTTCGCACCTCGCCCCGGCCCCACCGCCGCCCCCGCCCGCTCCGCCGCCCGGCACCGTCCCCGCTGGCTGGCCACGCTCTGGGGCACCTGGGCCGCCGCGGTCGGCATCAACCTGATGATCTGGATCCTGGTGTGCCTCTCCAAGGCCGACCTTGTGTACTTCTGGCCGATGTGGGTGGCCGGCCCGTGGGGCGTGCTGCTGGTGATCGCCACGATCGGCGGACTGAGCCGGGGCGAGCCCCAGCGCTGGGCCGAAAAGCAGGCCAGTAGGCAGGCCCGTAGGCAGGAGCGCAGGCGCCGCCGGGGTGGCTACTGAACGGTGTCGGCTCGGTTTGCTGTCAATACGTGAAGCGGCGTACACTGACTAGCTGGCGCGCAGCGTCCACTCCGGCATGCCCACCCGCGCTTCTGTGGGTCACCGGAGCCGCGGCTGGCGCGGGTGATCTCTATCACTCGCGATAAGACGGTGCGAGCCTGTCCGAGAACCCGACGTCAGGACAGCGGAGGACATGCCCAAGAAGGACGGGGCCATCGAGATCGAGGGCCGGGTCATAGAGCCACTCCCGAATGCGATGTTTCGGGTTGAGCTTGCCAACGGCCACAAGGTGTTGGCTCACATCAGTGGCAAGATGCGGCAGCACTACATCCGCATCCTGCCGGAGGACCGGGTCGTCGTCGAGCTCTCGCCGTACGACCTCACCCGCGGGCGCATTGTCTACCGCTACAAGTGACCGTCGAGTCGACCACGAGGTCTCGACCGGCTGAAAGTGATTGCCAACCGTGAAGGTCAAGCCGAGCGTCAAGAGGATCTGCAACAAGTGCCGGGTGATCCGCCGGCACGGCCGGGTCATGGTCATCTGCAGTGACCCGCGCCACAAGCAGCGCCAAGGCTGACGCACCCAAACAGAAGAAGCTCGTCCCAGCCGCGGAAGTTCGCCGATCATCGGCGCGACTCGCGGCTGACCCCCGGTCGGAGGCCGGGGCCCGCCCGGGCAGGCGGGGTGGGACGGGCACAGACCTCCGTGAGACACACGAGGAGTACGCCCGCACATGGCACGTCTAGTCGGCGTTGACCTCCCCCGCGAAAAGCGGATGGAGATCGCGCTCACCTACATCTTCGGGGTCGGTCGGACCCGCGCCGTCGAGGCGCTCACGGCGACCGGCATCAGCCCGGACAAGCGCGCCAAGGACCTCACGGACGAAGAGCTCGTTCAGCTCCGTGACTACATCGAGGCCAATTTCAAGGTCGAAGGTGACCTGCGCCGCGAGGTTGCCGCAGACATCCGCCGCAAGGTCGAGATCGGCTGCTACGCCGGCATCCGCCACCGCCGCGGCCTGCCGGTCCGCGGGCAGCGGACCCGTACCAACGCACGCACTCGCAAGGGTCCGAAGCGGACCGTCGCCGGCAAGAAGAAGCCCGGCAAGAAGTAATTAGGAGCGCACACACATATGCCACCGAAGGCTCGCGCCGGGGCCGCAGTCAAGAAGGTCCGGCGTAAGGAACGCAAAAACGTCGCCCACGGGCAGGCGCACATCAAGAGCACCTTCAACAACACCATCGTCTCGATCACGGACCCGACCGGTGCGGTGATCTCCTGGGCATCCGCCGGTCAGGTGGGCTTCAAGGGTTCCCGCAAGTCGACCCCGTTCGCCGCGCAGCTGGCCGCCGAGGCGGCCGCCCGCCGGGCCATGGAGCACGGCATGCGCAAGGTCGATGTGTTCGTGAAGGGTCCGGGCTCCGGCCGGGAGACCGCCATCCGTTCGCTGCAGGCCGTCGGCCTCGAGGTCGGCCAGATCGCCGACGTCACGCCGCAGCCGCACAACGGGTGCCGTCCGCCGAAGCGTCGCCGGGTCTGAGGGAGAACTAAGAGAGATGGCTCGTTACACCGGTGCTGACTGCCGCCGTTGCCGGCGGGAGAAGATGAAGCTGTTCCTCAAGGGCAGCAAGTGCGACGGTCCGAAGTGCCCGTTCGAGTCCCGGCCGTTCCCGCCCGGGCAGCACGGCCGCGGCCGTACCAAGGAGGGGAGTACCTGCTCCAGCTCCGCGAGAAGCAGAAGGCCCGCCGCGTCTACGGCGTGCTGGAGAAGCAGTTCCGTGGCTACTACGACGAGGCCGTGCACAAGCCGGGCAAGACCGGTGAGGTGCTGCTCCAGATCCTGGAGTCCCGGCTGGACAACGTCGTGTACCGAGCCGGCTACGCCAAGTCTCGCGACATGGCCCGCCAGCTCGTCAAGCACGGCCACTTCCTGGTCAACGGCAAGAAGGTCGACGTCCCGTCGTACCGCGTCAAGGAGCACGACATCGTCGAGGTCCGGGGCAAGTCGAAGGAGATGACCCCCTTCATCGTCGCCCAGGCCGAGGCTGGCTCCAAGGGCGTTCCGGCCTGGCTGGAGGCGATCCCCAGCCAGATGAAGATCCTCGTGCACACCCTCCCGGCCCGGCAGGTCATCGACACGCAGGTCCAGGAACAGCTGATCGTCGAGCTTTACTCGAAGTAAGGCTTGTGGCCGGCGCGTCGTCCTGGCGCGCCGGCCGTCACGTGGGCGGCTGTCAAATAGCGGGCAGCCCCGACCGAAGGAAGAAACACAGTGCTCATCACCCAGCGGCCGACTCTCTCCGAGGAGTCGATCAGCGAGACCCGTTCGCGGTTCACCATCGAGCCGCTCGAGCCCGGCTTCGGCTACACGCTCGGTAACTCCCTGCGCCGTACGCTGCTGTCGTCCATCCCGGGCGCGGCCGTGACGTCCATCAAGGTCGACGGCGTGCTGCACGAGTTCACCACGATCCCCGGTGTCAAGGAGGACGTGGTCGAGCTGGTCATGAACATCAAGGAGCTGTGCGTCAGCTCCGAGCACGACGAGCCGGTCAGCATGTACCTGCGCAAGCAGGGCCCGGGCGATGTCACGGCCGGTGACATCCAGCCCCCGGCCGGCGTGTCCGTGCACAACCCGGACCTCAAGCTCGCCACGCTGAATGGCAAGGGCCGGCTCGACATGGAGCTGACCGTCGAGCGGGGTCGCGGCTACGTCACCGCCGCGCAGAACAAGCAGGCCGGCGCCGAGATCGGCCGCATTCCGGTCGACTCGATCTACTCGCCGGTGCTCAAGGTGACGTACCGCGTCGAGGCGACCCGAGTCGAGCAGCGCACCGACTTCGACCGGCTGATCATCGATGTCGAGACCAAGGCCTCGATCGGCCCGCGCACTGCGCTGGCCTCCGCCGGCTCCACCCTGGTCGAGCTCTTCGGCCTGGCCCGTGAGCTGGACGAGACCGCCGAGGGCATCGACATCGGCCCGTCGCCCCAGGACGCGCAGCTCGCTGCCGACCTGGCGCTGCCGATCGAAGAGCTCGACCTGACCGTCCGGTCGTACAACTGCCTCAAGCGCGAGGGCATCAACACCGTCGGCGAGCTCATCGGCCGTACGGAGGCGGACCTTCTCGATATAAGGAACTTCGGTCAGAAGTCCATCGACGAAGTCAAGATGAAGCTCGCCGGGATGGGTCTGGGGCTGAAGGACTCGGCTCCGAACTTCGACCCGGCGCACGTCGTGGACTCCTTCGGCGAGGTGGACTACGACTCCGACGACTACCGCGAGACTGAGCAGCTCTAAGCGGCTGCCGGCACGAACGAGGAGCACCAGACGATGCCCACGCCCACGAAGGGCCCCCGCCTCGGCGGTAGCCCCGCGCACGAGCGGCTGATGCTGGCCAACCTGGCCACGTCGCTGTTCCGGCACGGAAAGATCACCACCACCGAGACCAAGGCCCGGCGGCTGCGGCCGCTCGCCGAGCAGCTGATCACCAAGGCCAAGCGCGGTGACCTGCACTCCCGGCGGCGCGTCCTGACCGTGGTCAAGGACAAGGACGTGGTCTTCGAGCTGTTCGACCAGATCGCCCCGCGGTACGCGAACCGCCCCGGCGGCTACACCCGGATCGTGAAGACCGGGCCGCGCAAGGGTGACGCCGCGCCGATGGCGATCATCGAGCTGGTCGAGGAGCTGGTGGTCGCCGAGGCGCCGGCCAAGGCCGCCAAGGCCGCGAAGCGGACCGCCCAAAAGGCCACGGCCCAGCAGGACAAGGTCGAGGCGCTGGCCCCGGACGAGGAGCCGACCCCGGTGTCCCAGGCGGACGAGGCCGGGACCGACACCACGCCCGAGGCTTCCGGCACGAACGCGCCGGGCGCCGACGACAAGGCCAAGGACTGACGGCTAAAGCACCGTGGCAGGGCGCCCCTCACGCTGGTGAGGGGCGCCCTGCCGCATCTTGGGAGGTGGGATGACCCGGGTACGGCTGGACGTGTCGTACGACGGCACGAGCTTTTCCGGCTGGGCCGCCCAGCCGGAGCGCCGCACCGTGGCCGGGGTCCTCACCGAGGCGCTGGAGCGGCTCCTCGGCCCGGACGCGGCCACCGGCCTCACCGTCGCCGGGCGCACCGACGCCGGCGTACACGCGACCGGCCAGGTGTGCCACGTCGACCTGCCTGACGAGGATTGGGCCCGGCTGGCACCCACGCTCGTACGGCGGCTGGCCGGGCTGATGCCGCCGGACGCACGGGTACGGGCGGCCCGCGAGGTGTCCGGTGACTTCGACGCGCGCTTCTCCGCGACCTTCCGGCGGTACGAGTACCGGGTCACCGACGCGCCGTACGGGGCCGAGCCGCTGCGCCGCCACGCCACGCTCGCCTGGCCCCGACCGCTCGACGTGGACACGCTCAACGCCGCGGCCAAGGGTTTCCTGGGCGAGCACGACTTCGCGGCGTACTGCAAGCGCAAGGAGAACGCCACCACGATCCGGGCGATCAGCCGGCTCGACTGGCGGCGCGATCCGGACGGCACGCTTGTGGCGACCGTACAGGCGGACGCGTTCTGCCAGGCGATGGTGCGCAGCCTGGTGGGGGCACTGCTCACCGCCGGGGATGGGCGCCGCCCGGTCGACTGGCCGGCCAGCCTGCTCAGCCACCGCGAGCGATCCAGCGAGGTGACGGTCGCGCCGGCGTGTGGTCTGACGCTGGTGGCGGTCGGCTATCCCGAGGACCCCGAGGAGTACGCGAGCCGCGCGGAGCTGACCCGGCGGCTGCGGGGCTGAGACCGCCGCCCATTTCTCCATGCACTGTCCCGCGCAAGGCCGCGTGTGAGAATGCTCGGCGTGACCGGAGAGCACTACTTCAGCGCTCAGCCCAGCGTGGGCGAGCGCCGCCGCGACGTGGAGTTCACCGCCGGCCGTAGGGAGTACACGCTGGTCACCGCCGGTGGCGTCTTCTCCGGAAACCGGCTCGACCCTGGCACCGCTGTACTCCTGCGGAAGGCCCCGCTGCCCGCGGCCGGGGCCGCCGGTCCCTTCCTCGACCTGGGATGTGGCTACGGCCCGATCGCCTGCGTGCTCGCGGCGTCCGCACCGAGCGCGACCGTGTACGCGGTCGACGTCAACGAGCGGGCCCGTGCGCTCGCCGCCGAAAACGCGGCCCGGCTCGACGCCGGCAACGTGCGGGTGGCCGCGCCGGAGGAGGTGCCGGCGGACGTGCGGTTCGCGGAGATCTGGTCGAACCCGCCGATCCGCGTCGGCAAGGCGGAGCTGCACACGATGCTCGACACGTGGCTGCCCCGGCTGGCGCCGGACGGCGTGGCGTGGCTCGTGGTCGCCCGCCACCTGGGCGGCGACTCCCTACAGCGGTGGTTGGAGGAGCGCGGGCACCGGGTCGAGCGGCACGCGAGCCAAAAGGGGTACCGCGTCCTGAAAGTCGCGTCCCTGAAAGTCGGATGACCGGCGCCGGTGCCATCAGGAAAAATGCCGGCGTGGGTTACGTGGACGTCGCCGGTGTTGGGCACACTCTCCCGGATGGGCGGGAGCTGTTCCACGACGTCTCGTTCCGGGTCGGCGAGGGTGCGAAGGTGGCGCTCGTCGGTCCCAACGGCGCCGGCAAGACCACCCTGCTGCGGATGGTGGCCGGCGACCTGCCGGTGGTGACCGGCGCGGTCGCCCGGGCCGGCGGGCTGGGCGTGATGCGCCAGTTCATCGGCATGCTGGGCCAAATTGGGCCCGCCGCAAGCGGCGTGCCGCGGGACCAGACCTCACTGCGCGACCTGGCCCTGTCGCTAGCGTCGCCGCCGCTGCGGGCCGCGGGCGAGCGGCTCGCCGCCGCCGAGGCGGCGGTCCACGACGACCCGACCGAGCGCAAGCAGATCGCGTACGCGAACGCGCTGGCCGCCTGGGGCGAGGCGGGTGGGTACGACGCCGAGGTGCTCTTCGACACCGTGGTGGTGCTCGTGCTCGACAAGCCCTGGGACGAGGTGCGTGACCGCCCGGTGCGGACGCTCTCCGGCGGCCAGCAGAAGCGCTTCGCCCTGGAGTTGCTGCTCCGCGGCACCGACGAGGTGCTGTTGCTCGACGAGCCGGACAACTTCCTCGACGTGCCCGGCAAGCGGTGGCTGGAGGACCGGCTGCGCGAGTCGGCCAAGTCCGTGCTGTACGTGTCGCACGACCGCGAGCTGCTGGCCCGTACCGCCGACCGGGTTGTCGCGGTCGAGGGTGGCAGCGCGTGGGTGCACCCGGGCAGCTTCGCGTCCTGGCACGAGGCGCGCGCGGCCCGGCACGACCGGCTGGAGGAGCAGCGCCGGCGCTGGGACGAGGAGCATCAGAAGCTGCGCGAGCTGATGCTGATGTACAAGCAGAAGGCCGCGTACAACGACGGCATGTCCTCGCGCTACCAGGCCGCGCAGACCCGGCTGCGCAAGTTCGAGGAGGCGGGGCCGCCGCCGCTGCCGCCGCGTGACCAGGACATCCGCATCCGGCTGACCGGTGGGCGCACCGGCAAGCGGGCCGTGATGTGCGAGCAGCTCGAGCTGGACGGCCTCACCTACCCCTTCGACCTGGAGATCTGGTACGGGGACCGGGTGGCCGTGCTCGGCGCCAACGGCACGGGCAAGTCGCACTTCCTGCGGCTGCTCGACACGCCGTCCGCTGTCGCGCACGCCGGGGTGGTCCGGCTCGGCGCCCGGGTACGCGCCGGTCACTTCTCGCAGACGCACGACCATCCCGAGCTGCTGGACAAGACGCTCGTCGAGATCCTTTGGCGCGGCGACGACCACCGGAACGGCATGGACCGGCACGCCGCGATGAAGGCGCTCCACCGGTACGACCTGGCCGGGCAGGGAGACCAGCGGTTCGGCACGCTGTCCGGCGGGCAGCAGGCGCGCTTCCTCGTGCTCCTGCTGGAGCTGTCCGGGGCGACGCTGCTGCTGCTCGACGAGCCGACGGACAACCTCGACCTGGCCTCCGCCGAAGCGCTGGAGGAAGGGCTCGGCGCGTTCGAGGGCACGGTGGTCGCGGTGACCCACGACCGGTGGTTCACGCGGTCGTTCGACCGGTTCGTGGTCTTCGGCGACGACGGCGAGGTGACGGAGAAGCCCGAGCCGGTCTGGGATTGAACCTTTACGACCGCAGCTACGAACTACTCGGTATGAGATGGGTGGGGGCCCTGCTGGCCGGGCTGTGCCTGGTCCTTCTCGTGCCCGCCGCCCCGGCGAGCGCGCACGCCGCGCTGGTTTCCACCACGCCCGAGCAGGGTTCGGTGATCGGCTCGTCGCCGACCAAGGTGACGCTCACGTTCAACGAGCCGGTGCGCGTGATCCCCGGCAAGACGCAGGTCATCGCCCCGGACGGCAAGCGGGTCAACACCGGCGACCCGGTCGCGTCGGACGGCACGCTGTCGCTGGACGTGCGGGTCGCCGACCGCCCGCTCGGCACGTACCTGGTCAGCTACCGCATCATCTCGGCCGACGGGCACCCGCTGTCAGGCGGCTTCATGTTCTCCGTGGGCGCGCCTTCGCAGACCGCGCCATCCGCGCTGGACGACGATCCGGCGGTGGGTGCGCTGCTGGGAGTGGCCAAGTACGCCGGCTATGTCGGGCTCACCCTCGTGGTCGGGCCGCTGCTCTTCATGTCCGTACTCTGGCCGCGCCGCGCCTCGACCCGTGGCCCGATGCGCCTTGTGTGGGTCGGGCTGGGACTCGTGGGCGTGAGCACGGCGGGCTCGTTCTGGCTACAGGCGCCGTACACCTCGGGTGCCGGCCCGCTCGACGTGTCGGTGGCCGAGCTGCGGGACGTGGCGCTCAGCTCGTTCGGCCTCTGGTCCGCGGTACGGCTTGTCGTGCTCGCCGCGATCGTGGCGCTGCTCCGGATGCGTTCACCAGTGCGGGCGTCGCTGCCGGTCCGCGCGCCCGCCCGCGTGCTCGTCGGTGCCGGCGGGCCGCCGGTGCTTTCCGAGCCGCCGCTTTCCCCGGGCCGGTCCGCGGTGCGGCGGTCGCCACTCCCGCTCGTTCTGCTCGGCGCGCTCGGGCTGCTCACCTGGCCGCTCGCCGGACACGCGGCCGCCTCACCGGTGCCGCCCGTGTCGGCGGTCGCGGACACCGTGCACCTGGCCAGCATGGCGGTATGGCTGGGCGGCCTGGTCGTGCTGGTCGGCTTCGTACTGCGGCGGGGCTGGGCGGATAGCCGCGTGCTCGGCGTGATCCTGCCGGTCTGGTCCCGCTGGGCGGCCGTCGCGGTGTGCTGGCTGGTGCTCGGCGGCGTGGTGCAGGCGGTCGTCGAGATCGGTGGGCTGGGCGCGCTCTTCGACACCCGGTACGGCCAGCTCATCCTTGTCAAGGTCGGCCTGCTGGGCGTGGTACTGGCGGTCGCGTTCTTCTCCCGGCGCCTGGTGCTGCGCCGCTCGCCGGCCCGGCTGGGACGGCTTGTCGCCGCGGAGCTGGGCCTGGCGGCGATCGTGCTCGCGGCCAGTTCGGTGCTCGTACAGACCACGCCCGGCCGCTCGGCGGACATCGAGGCACAGGCCGCCGCCGACGCGGTGGGCTTCTCGACGACGCTGAACAGCCCGATCTTCTCCGTGCAGTTCGAGATCTTCCCGGTGCAGATCGGCGAGAACAACACGCTGCACGCGTTCGTCTACACGCCCGCCGGCAAGCCGGTCGCGGTCGCCGAGTGGCGGGTGACGGCCGCCCTGCCGGAGAAGGGCATCCCGCCGATCCCCAACGACGTGGTGTCCATCCGCGACAACCAGGGCATCGGCGCGATCACCTTCCCCTACCCCGGCAAGTGGGAACTGTCCCTGACGATCCGCCTGGACGACCTGAACCAGGCAACGGTAAAGACCACGGTGGACGTACCCGCCAGCTAGGGCCTGTTTCAAAATCCTTGCCGGGCTGCGCCGGGTCCAGACGACGACCGGCGGCGTCGGGCGTAAGGCCGCATACAACACCGGTATGCGACCTTGCGCCCGACTTGCCGGATCGCCGCCTGGATCCCGGCTCGCCTCGACAATTCTTTTGAAACAGGCCCTAGTTAAAGGCGTGTCTCACACGTCTTCCTCTTTACGGGGCCGTAAACGGCGTCGTACTCTCGGCAAGGAGTGACCCACGGGAGCCCGGTGCACCGGGCTGAGAGGGGGCATGCAGCCCTCGACCGTCGAACCTGATCCGGGTAATGCCGGCGCAGGGAGGAGAGCTGCATGTCGTCGTTTCCTCGGCTTCATCTCATCACCGACACCCGTCCCGGACGTGAGCCGCTCGCGGTCGTCGAGGCCGCTCTCGGCGTGGCGGGCGAAGGGCTCGCCGTGCAGGTGCGAGTGGAGGATGACGCCACCGATCGTGAGGCATACGAGCTGGCCACGCGGGTAAGGGCGCTCTGTGCTGAAGCCCGGGCGACCTGTTTGGTCAACGACCGCCTGCACATCGCGCTGGCGGTCGGCGCGGACGGCGGGCATGTTGGCGCGCTCGACCTGCCGGTCGAGGCGGCACGGCGGGTCCTCGGGCCGCACGCGATCCTCGGCGCGACCGCGCGGGAGCCGGCGACCGCCAAGGCCGCCGTCGACGCCGGGGCGAGCTACCTGGGCGTCGGGCCGGCGTACGCGACCACGTCCAAGGACGGCCTCCCGCCGCCGATCGGGGTCGAGGGGATAGCGGCGGTGGCCGGCGCGGTGGGCGTACCCGTGATCGCGATCGCGGGGGTGACGGCCGAGCGGATACCCGAGCTGCGGGCGGCCGGCGCGTACGGGGTGGCGGTGATTGGCGCGCTCTCCCGAGCACCAGATCCAGCTACGGCCGCCAAGCAGCTCTGGGACGCCCTCCGATGAAGGACGTCACCGTCGTCGGAGCCGGCCCCATCGGGCTGGCGATCGCCTGGCGGTGCGCCGCGCGCGGCATGGCGGTGGAGGTGGTGGACGACGGGCTGCCGGGTGCCTGGCACGCGTCGGCCGGCATGCTCGGGCCGGTCGCCGAGGCGTACTTCGGCGAGGCCCAGCTCACCGCCCTGCTGGTCGAGTCGGCGAAGCGATGGCCCGGGTTCGCGGCCGAGCTGGGCGCCGAGGAGATCGGCTACCGCGCGGAGGGCACGCTCGTCGTCGCGCTGACCGGGGACGACCTGGCCGAGGCGGAGCGCCTGCGCGCGTACCAGGCGGGTCTCGGACTCCCGATCACGCCGCTGCGACCCACGGAGCTGCGCGACCGCGAGCAGCTTCTGTCGCCGCGCGTGCGCGGCGGGGCGCACGCGCCCGACGATCACCAGGTCAACCCGCGCCGGCTGGTGCCGGCGCTGCGCAAGGCCGCGACCGCCGCGGGCGTGGCCATCGTCCGCGAGTCCGGGCCCGCGGGGGTCACCGTCATCGCGGCCGGCACCGGGTCGGCCGCGCTGACCGGCCTTCCGGTCCGCCCGGTCAAGGGCCAGATCCTCCGCCTCCGCGCGCCTGGCCACCAGCCGCCGGGCTTCTCCCACGTCATTCGCGGGTACGCGGATGGCCGCCACGTCTATCTCGTACCGCGACTCGACGGCGAGGTCGTCGTGGGGGCGACCGTGGAGGAACGCGCTGACGCGCACGTCACCGCCGGCGGGGTGGTGGAGCTGCTCCGCGCGGCCGCCGATCTAGTGCCAGAGATCTACGAGTACGAGCTGGCCGAGGCGATCGCCGGCCACCGCCCCGGCACGCCCGACAACGCCCCGCTGATCGGCCCCCACAGCGACGGCGTGATCGTGGCGACCGGCCACTACCGCCACGGCATCGTGCTCACCCCGCTCACCGCGGACCTCGTCGCCGACCTGGTGGAGACGGGGCAGCTGGATCCGATTCTGGGGCCGTTCGCGCCCGGGAGGTTCGCATGAAGGTCGTCGTCAACGGAAACCCGCAGGCCCTGCCCGACGGGGCGACCGTCGCGGACGTCGTGCGGGTCGTGACACAGGTCGCGCGCGGCGTCGCGGTCGCGGTCAACGGCGAAGTGGTGCCGCGGGCCGGCTGGCCGGGCGCGGCGCTGCGCGACGGCGACCAGGTCGAGGTGCTGACCGCCGCGCAGGGGGCTAGCGTGAGCGGGAGTCGCGAGGCTACGGGCCTCGACCACGACGGCGGACGAGCGCCGAGCGACGGAGCGTGGTCGGCGCCGCAGATCGCTGGCGTCGAGCTGCGGTCGCGGCTGATCCTCGGCACCGGGGGCGTGTCCAACCTGGACATCCTGGAGCGGGCGGTCAAGGAGAGCGGCACGGAGCTTGTCACCATCTCGCTGCGCCGGGTCGACAGCGCCGCGACGATGAGCGGCGGCCTGCTCGACATGCTCGACCGCTGCGGCGTACGGGTGCTGCCCAACACCGCCGGCTGCTACACCGCGCGGGAGGCGGTGAAGGTGGCGCACCTGGCCCGCGACGCGTTCGAGACGCCGTGGGTGAAGCTCGAGGTGATCGGCGACGAGCGCACGCTGCTGCCCGACGGGGTGGAGCTGCTGCGGGCGGCCGAGGAGCTGGTGGCGGACGGGTTTCAGGTGCTGCCGTACACGACCGACGACCCCATCCTGGCCCGCCGCCTCATCGACGTGGGCTGCGCGGGCGTGATGCCGGCCGGCTCGCCGATCGGCTCCGGCCTGGGCGTCTCCAACCCGCACCACATCCAGCTGATCCGCCAGTCGGTCAACCTGCCGGTGATCCTCGACGCGGGCATCGGTACCGCCTCCGACGCCGCGCTCGCGATGGAGCTCGGCTGCGACGCGGTGATGGTGGCCAGCGCGATCACCCGTTCCGCCGACCCGGTGCGCATGGCCGCGGCGATCCGGCACGCGATCGAGGCGGGGTGGCTCGCGGCGGGGCGGGGCGGATACCGCGGCGCTTCCACGCGCTCGCGTCCACCCCGGACGAGGGCAGGCCAGCCCTGTGATCCCCGACCGGGTGGTGGTCCTCACCGACCGGCGGATGTCGCGCCGGCCGCTCGTGGAGACCGTCTCTGCGGCCGTCGAGGGCGGGGCCCGATGTGTCGTACTCAGGGAGAAGGACATGGCCCCGACGAGCGCGCGACGCTGGCGGCGGCCCTGCGCGCGGTGCTCGCGGACGTCGACGGGCAGCTGATCGTCGCTGGCCCGGACCCTCTCGGGGGAGCGCCGTGCACCTCGCCGCGGCCGGGCCGTACCCGCCGCCGGACCTCCCGCTTGTCGGGCGCTCCTGCCACGACGAGGCGGAGCTGTCGCGGCTCTCGCGCGAGCACTACGCGATGGTCTCGCCGGTCTTCCCCACGCCATCCAAGCCGGGGTACGGCCCGCCGCTCCGGCTCGACGGCCTCGCGCGGCTGGCTGCCCGCTCGCCGGTACCGGTGCTCGCGCTGGGCGGCGTCACCCCGGAGAACGCGGGCGGCTGCCTCGCCGCCGGTGCCGCCGGGGTGGCCGTCATGGGCGCGGTCATGCGGGCGGACGACCCCGCGGGGGTGTTTCGTCAGCTTCGCGGTGCGGCGCTGTCCGTCAAGACCGCAGCCGGCCGCGGCGGGGTGTGGTGATGACACCTCAGATCGCGCTCAGCATCGCCGGCTCCGACTCGGGTGGGGGCGCCGGCATCCAGGCCGACCTCAAGGTCTTCGCGGCGCTTCGGGTGTACGGCACGTCGGTCGTCACCGCGGCGACCGCGCAGAACACCTGGGGCGTGCAGGACGTGTACCCGATGCCGGGCAACGTCGTGAGCGCCCAGCTCAACTCGCTCCTCGACGACCTACCACCGGCCGCGACCAAGACCGGCATGCTCGCCACCGCCGAGGTCGGCGCGGCGGTGCTGGCCAAGGCCCGTGCGGGGCTGCTCCCCAACCTCGTCGTCGATCCGGTGCTCTCCTCGTCGAGCGGGCGGCGGCTCGGCGTCGTCGGCGCGATCGAGCGGCTGCTGCCGTACGCGCTTGTCGCCACCCCCAACTGCGAGGAGGCGTCGGCGCTGGTCGGCTGGCCGGTCACGACGCCGGCCGAGATGGCGGGCGCGGCCGGGCAGCTCGCGGCGGGCGGGCCGAAGTTCGTGGTGGTCACCGGCGGCGACCTGGTGGCCGGCGACGAGGCCGTCGACGCGGTGTGGACGGAGGCGGGCACGCGTTTCCTGCGGTACCCGCGCATCCACACCCGCAACACGCATGGCACGGGCTGCACGTTCTCCGCGGCGATCGCCGCGCGGCTGGCGCTGGGCGACCAGGTGCTCGACGCGCTGGAGTTCGCGAAGGAGTACGTCGCGCGGGCGCTGGCCGGCGCCCGGGACTGGAAGCTGGGCGCCGGCACGGGCCCGCTCGATCACCTCGATTGGAAAGCGATCTAGCCGTTGTGGACTAGGGAGGCAGGATGTCAGCGCGTCGGAAGGTGTACGTGGAGGGGTCTCGCCCGGACATCCGGGTGCCGTTCGCCGAGGTGGACCTGACCGGGGGCGAGCCGCCGGTCCGGCTGTACGACACGTCCGGCCCCGGCTCGGACCCCTCGGTCGGGCTGCCGCCGCTGCGCGGGCCGTGGATCGCCGAGCGGGGGGACGTGGCGCCGGTGCGGGGTGCGGGTACCCCGCTGGGCGGTTCTCGTCCGACACAGTTGGCCTACGCACGCGCCGGCACGGTCACGCCGGAGATGGAGTTCGTGGCGCTCCGCGAAGGGGTCCCCGCTGAGCTCGTGCGGGACGAGATCGCGGCCGGCCGGGCAGTACTGCCGGCCAACGTCAACCACCCCGAGTCCGAGCCGATGATCATCGGACGGCGCTTCCTGGTGAAGGTCAACGCCAACATCGGTACCTCTGCGGTCACCTCCTCGATCGCGGAAGAGGTGGAGAAGCTGACCTGGGCCACCCGCTGGGGCGCGGACACCGTGATGGACCTGTCCACCGGCAAGCGGATCCACGAGACCCGCGAGGCGATCATCCGCAACTCGGCCGTGCCGATCGGTACCGTCCCGATCTACCAGGCGCTGGAGAAGGTCGGCGGCGACCCGGTGAAGCTCTCCTGGGAGGTCTTCCGGGACACCGTGATCGAGCAGTGCGAGCAGGGCGTCGACTACATGACGGTGCACGCGGGCGTGCTGATGCGGTACGTGCCGCTGGCCGTCGAGCGAGTCACCGGCATCGTCTCCCGCGGCGGCTCGATCATGGCGGCCTGGTGCCTCGCGCACCACGAGGAAAACTTCCTCTACACCAACTTCGCCGAGCTCTGCGCGATCCTGTCCCGGTACGACGTCACGTTCTCGCTCGGCGACGGCCTGCGCCCCGGCTCGATCGCGGACGCCAATGACGAGGCGCAGTTCGCCGAGCTTCGTACGCTGGGCGAGCTGACCACGGTGGCGTGGGAGCACGACGTGCAGGTCATGATCGAGGGCCCCGGCCACGTGCCCATGCACAAGATCAAGGAAAACGTGGACCTCCAGCAGGAGGTGTGCCACGAAGCGCCGTTCTACACGCTCGGGCCGCTGACCACGGACATCGCGCCCGCGTACGACCACATCACCTCGGCGATCGGTGCCGCGATCATCGGCATGTACGGCACCGCGATGCTTTGCTACGTCACGCCGAAGGAGCACCTCGGCCTGCCGGACCGGGACGACGTGAAGGCGGGCGTGATCGCGTACAAGATCGCCGCACACGCCGCCGACCTCGCCAAGGGGCACCCGGGCGCGCAGGCGTGGGACGACGCGCTTTCCAAGGCGCGCTTCGAGTTTCGCTGGGAAGACCAGTTCAACCTGGCCCTCGACCCGGAGACCGCCCGGGCTTACCACGACCAGACGCTCCCGGCCGAGCCCGCCAAGACCGCGCACTTCTGCTCGATGTGCGGCCCCAAGTTCTGCTCGATGAAGATCACGCAGGAGCTCAAGGCGTACGCGGAGAAGGGCATGAAAGAGAAGTCCGAGGAGTTCGTCGAGGCGGGCAGCCGGGTGTACCTACCTTTGGCTTAATTGTCATAAAAGTTCATATTTAAATGGCTGACTGCGGTAGTTGAACTCTGTAGCATGTCCGGATGCTGACGCCAACACCCCTCATGCGCCTGGTGTCCGGATTCTGGAGCTTCAAGACGTTCGCTGCCGCAGTCGAGCTTGACCTGTTCACGAGGTTGGCCGGCGGCAAGAGCATCACCGTCGAGAAGGCTGCCGCTGAACTAGGCCTCGCCGAACGCCCCGCCGACCTCCTCTTCGCCGCCTGCGCCTCGCTCGGCCTGCTGGAGCGCGACGGCGACGGCTACCGCAACTCCGCGCTGGCCGAGGAGTTCCTGGTGGCCGGCAAGCCCTACTACTTCGGCGGGCAGGTCCGTTACTGCGACCGGCGTACCTACCTGGCCTGGCACCGCGTCGGCGAGGCACTGCGCACCGACCGGCCGCTGACCTGGGACCCGGACACGCAGGAGTCGATGTTCGAGACCGAGGACCCGCAGCTGCTCGCGCTCTTCTGGGAGGCGATGTACTCGACGTCCATCTTCACCGCCCGCGCGCTCGGCGAGGCGTACGACTTCGGTGCGCACTCGCGGCTGCTCGACGTGGGCGGCGGCTCCGGCGCGTACCCGATCGAGCTGTGCCGCCGGTACCCGTCGCTGCGCGCCACCGTGTTCGACCTGCCGCACGTCGTCCCGATCGCCGCGGAGAAGGCCGGGGCCGCAGGCCTCGCCGACCGCATCGACACCACGGCCGGCAACTTCCTGCACGACGAGGCCCTGCCGAGCGGCTACGACGTGATGCTGTTCAGCATGATCCTGCACGACTGGGACGAGGCGACAAACCGCGAGCTGCTGGCCAAGAGCTACGCCGCCCTCCCGTCCGGTGGCGCCGTGGTGGTGTCCGAGCTGCTGCTCAACGCCGACCGTACCGGCCCGGCCTCGGCCGCGCTGATGGGCATGAACATGCTGGTCGAGACCGTCGGCGGCCGCAACTACTCGGAGACCGAGTACGCGGACTGGCTCACCGACGCCGGCTTCGTGGACGCACACGTCGTCCACTTCGACGCGCCGGGTGCCAACGGCGTGGTGGTTGCCACCAAGCCGTGACGCGTGTCGCGCGCCTATGCGGGACGCGCAATGCGGGGCCGTCCGTTGGGGCGGCCCCGCTTCGCTTGGTCGACCGGCTGAGCGGGAGCTGTCAGCGGGACGGGTCGCGGCGGTCCGGATCGCGGCTGGAGAGGCCGCTGACCCAGTCCACATACTCCTCGTCGCGCGGCTTTAGCACTGGCTCAGGCCGAGGCTGGCCGCCGCGCTGGGTGGGGACGTCGATCTGGCTGGGCGGCTCGACGGGCTCGGGGGTGGGGCTGCCGCGCGACGGCGCCCGAAGAGGCCGCGGCGCTGGCGGGGGACGGCTCGTCGGCGGGCTGGTCGGCGCGGGTGTCGCGGTCGCGGTCGGGCGCGGGATCACGGCGACCGCCGCGGTCGTTGGGCTGGTCTTCCGGGCCGGCGTAGACGGGGATCTCGCCGGTGGAGTAGCCGGCCGCCCGGCGCCCGGCGGAGAAGGCGGTCGCTGCCTCGGCGGCTCCCGGGTCACGCGGGCTGGGCCGGCGGGCCGGGCGTGCGGGAGACGGAGGCGCCTGCGGCGGGGCTGGGCGGGGAGAGGGTCGCGGCGGGGACTGCGGCGGGAGGTCGGCCGTCGGCTCGTCGAAAAATCCGCCTCTGGAGCCTCCGCGAGGGCCGCCGCCTGAGCTGGGCTCGGGCGCCGAGGAGAAGCTGTCACCTCGGCCACTTGGCGGCTCGACCACGGGCAGCGATGCGGTCGTCTCCTCGGCGGTCGAGCCCGCGGCCGATGTGGACGGAGCCGGCGACGGCTCTGCGCTGTGCCGGGGAGAGGGACGCTCCACCCCTCGGCTGGCGGCTCGCGGAAGACCGGCTCGATGCCGGGCTCGCGGGACGGGTGTGCGGCCGCATCCTGCTCTTGCGGGGCGGCTGCCGCGGTCTCCTCGGCCGGCTCGGCGGGGCGGCGGCTGGGACGGCGGGCGACCGCCGCGAGCACCGAGCCCAGCGTGCCCGCGCCGACCGCGACCAGAGCGCCCCAGTACGGCGCGGCTTGGAACTTGTCGGTCTCGGTGCCAGGGCCGGCCACCAGGTAGGCCAGGCACAGCATCGCCGGGCCGATGATGCCGGATGGCCCGGTCGCGGTCGGTGGGCGGCCCAGCCAGCGGCCGAGGCCCGCGCAGGCGGCGCCGACCGCCAGTGCGAGCAGGGGCATCGTCGCGACCGCCGAGCTCTGCGCGGCACCCGAGCTGAACGTGGCCAGGTCGAGCACGCCCAGGCGGAGGTTGGGCAGCGGGTCGTCGGGGCCGAGCGACGGGATCACCGAGACGAGCGCGAGTGCCCACGCGGCGGCGCTGACCACCCCGACGTTCCACAACAGAGGCTGGTGGCTCAGCGCGGCCAAGGCGACAAACACGCCCGCCACCGCGCCCAGCGCGGCCGAGAGGCCGATGACCAGCACCGGGTCGGTGTCGCGCACGATCGCGAAGCGGGCCGGCTGCATGCACAGCGGCACGAGCACCGCGGCGCCGATGCCGGCGAACAAGGAATACGCGATACGGGAGCCGGTGCCGCCCTCGTAGCCGTGGCGCCGGGCCATCCGGTCGGCGGCGACCGCACCAGCTACCGCCGCCACCATGGCGAACCAGCAGACCCAGGCCATCTGGGCGGTCCACTGGTTTTCCTGGTCGACTGGGAAGGTGCGACTCAGCCGGACGATGCCGAGGCCGAAGGCCACGCCGAGCTGGCTGGCAGCGGCGAGCATCGCAACGCCGAGCGCGGCGAGGAGCACCCTGCTCCAGGTACGGATGGCCATGTCAGGCACGTTACGGCCCCTTGACCCGGCCCGCTACCCGGCCGCTCGTGGCTTGACGCACTTCCCAGAGCCCGCTGAAAGTCCCTTAAGAATCGAGCCGCTGGGGTCAGACCTTCTGCCGTGGACGCTTCGCCTGCGACGGCACCGGGTGTGCCTCCGGCGCCTCTGGCGGGCCGTCCGGCGTGAGCAGCAGCTCGTGCAGCTCAGCACTGCACCGGGCGACCTCGTCAAGGTACGCGTTGTGGCCCAGCGAGCGCGGCCGCGGGATCTTGACTTCGACGATCCGCCGGAGCCGGCCGGGGCGCGGGCTGAGCACGACGACGCGGTCGGCGAGCAGCACGGCCTCGTCGATCGAGTGTGTGACGAAGACGGTGGTGGCGCCCAGATCCATGTGCACCCGCTGGAGCTCGGTCGAGAGCTCCTCGCGGGTGAGCGCGTCCAATGCGGAGAACGGCTCGTCCATCAGCATCACCTTGGGCCGCTGGATCAGTGCCCGGCACAGCGCTACCCGCTGCTGCATACCGCCGGAGAGCTCGTGTGGCTGCTTGCGGTGGAAGCCGGCCAGCCCGACCATGTCGAGCAGCTCCTCGGCCCGCTTGCGGTGCTCGGACCGCTTCCAGCCGAACATCTCCACCGGGAGCAGCACGTTGTCGAGCACCGAGCGCCACGGCAGCAGCGCCGGCCGCTGGAACATCATCGCGATGTCCTTGCGCGGCTTGGTGACCGGCGTGCCGCCGACGGAGACCTCACCGACGGTCGGCGCGATGAGGCCGGCGATCAGCCGGAGCAATGTGGACTTTCCGCAGCCAGAGCGGCCGATGATGGCGATGAACTCACCCTCGGCGGCGGTCAGGTTGATGTTTCGCAGTGCCTCCACGGCGCCGGATCGCGCCTGGAAGGTCTGGGAAACGCCGGCCAGTCGAATCATCGTGTGCTCCCTACCCGGGCTGCGTCGGTCGGCGCTCGCTCCGCCAGCGAGGCGTCCGCCGGAGCCAGGCTATCGGGAAGGCCGAATGCGGCCCACGTCGCCATGGTCATTTTCGCGCTCCGTGATCACAGGGCGACAACCTGCGGAAGTACCTCGGAAGCCACCAACTCAAGGTGGTCGACGTCAGCGATTTCGATCAACCGCAGGTGCACCCGGGTGACGCCGATCGCCGCGAACTCGCCGATCCGGTCGACGAGCTGGGCGGGCGAGCCGACCACCGGGTCCTCCGGCGGGAGTGCGCTGGGCGCGTGCAGGGGTGCCGCGCGCCGCTGGGCTTCCGCGTCGGTGCGGCCGATGGCCACCACGATGCCCGCCGACATCACGAGGGGCGCCTTGCCGGACTCCGTCCGGCCCACCTTCTCGGAGACCGCGAGCACCCGGTCGAACGCCGCCTTCGACTCGGCGACCGTCTTGAACGGCATGTTGAACTCGTCCGCGTACCGTGCGGCGATCTCGGGTGTGCGCTTGGCGCCACGCCCACCGACGATGATCGGCGGACCGGGCACCTGCACCGGCTTCGGCAGCGCGGGCGCGTCGACGAGCTGATAGTGCTCGCCCTTGAAGTTGAACGGCTCGCCGACAGGTGTGCTCCACAGCCCGGTGATGACCGCGAGCTGCTCGGCCAGGATGTCGAAGCGCTCGCCAGTGGGCGGGAACGGTATGCCGTAAGACACATGCTCCCGCTGGTACCACCCGGTGCCCATGCCCAGCTCGACCCGGCCGCCGCTCATCTGGTCGACCTGCGCCACGGCGATCGCGAGCGGCGCGGGCAGCCGGAACGTCACCGACGTGACAAGCGTGCCGAGCCGGATGCGGGACGTCTCGCGAGCCAGGCCGGCCAGCGTGATCCAGGCGTCGGTGGGCCCGGGCAGCGCGGCGTCGAGCCCCATCGCCTGGTAGTGGTCGGCGCGCAGGTAGCCCTCGAAGCCCGCGTCCTCGGCGAGGCGGGCCAGGCGCAGCTGGTCATCGTACGTAGCGCCCCTGTGTGGTTCGGTGAAGACGCAAACCCGCACGGTAACCGTCCTGTCTCGATCGGATGAGTGGACTTGGGCCGCGGCCAGGTTAGCGGCATCTGGTTACGGCGCGATACCCCGCCTGGGATCGGTTCGTAACCCGATACGCCTTGCGTCGCAAACCCGCCTTTCGCCTACGCTGTGGCGCGACATTCATGAACGGCTTCGCGATCACCCCTCGATCTCGACGCCGTCGCGCTCCAACGCCCCTCCAGTTGGAAGGAATCTGTTCATGAGAAGGGTTACCCGTACGTTCGCGGTAGCCGCCCTGGCCACGGCTCTGGCCGTCGTGGCCGGTTGCAGCTCTGACGAACCGGAAGAGACCAACAACGCGGCCTCGAATGGCGAGACCGTTAAGGTGACGTACCTCACGTCGTTCGGCAACTTCGGGCGCGACGCGTACGGCTGGGTCGCGCTCGAAAAGGGTTTCTTCCGTGAAGCCGGCTTTGACGTGGAGATTCAGAAGGGTGCCGGTACGGGCGGAAACATCACGTCGATCGTTTCGGGGAAGGCCGACTACACCCCGATCGACCTGACCGGTGGTCTGCTCACGTTCGGTAAGGGCACGAAGGACTTCACCGCGGTCGCCGCGATCCAGCAGCGCACGATGGCCGCCATCGCGTCCACGTCGGACAAGAACATCAAGACGCCGAAGGACCTGGAGGGCAAGACCCTCGCGGACACCCCCGGTTCCGTCGTGCGCAACCTGTTCCCGACGTACGCCAAGCTCGCGAACATCGACTACACCAAGGTGAAGTGGCAGAACGGCGAGGCCGCGACGCTGATCCAGACGCTCGCCAACGGCCAGGTCGACGGCATCGGGCAGTTCGTGGTCGGCCGGCCCACGATCGCCGCGGTGACCAAGAAGGAGCCGACCTTCCTGCCGTACAGCGACTACCTGACCGACCTGTACGGCAACGTGCTGATCACCTCCACCAAGAACGCCAAGGAGAAGCCGGAGGAGGTCAAGCGGTTCACCCAGGCGCTGATCAAGGGCCTGGAGTACTCCCTGGCCAACCCGGCGGAGGCCGCGCAGATCCTCAAGGCCAAGGACCCCACGGCGAACCCGCAGGCGGCCCAGGCCGAGCTGGAGCTGATGGGCTCGTTCGTCCGCTCCGCGGGCAGCGGCGAGAAGATCGGCACGATCGACACCGCGCGTGTGGCCAAGAGCATCGCGATCCTGCAGGGCGCGGGTCAGCTTACGGCGCCCATCAAGCCGGAGGAGATCATCTCCGTGGACCTGCTGCCGAAGGTCTGATTCGCTAGCAGAGCGACGCGGGTGTGGCGGCTGGCGGGCCGCCACACCCGAAACACACGCTTGCAAGGAGTAAGACCATGAGCGAGACGTCCGTCGCCGCGCCGCCCGTCGCGGTCGTTGACCGGTCTCGAGTACGGGTGCCTGTCTTCGTCTATCCCGTCGGCGGCTTAGCCGTCACGGTCTTCGCATGGTGGCTCGCCACCAGCGTGCTCGGCCTGGCCCACCCGGTCGTACTGCCGCCACCGCAGGACGTCGTGCGCGGCTTCAACGAAAACCGCGAGTTCGTGCTCGAGGGCATGCTGGTGACCTCGCTGGAGACGTTGGTGGGCTTCATCATCTCCTCGCTCGCCGGCTTCCTGATCGGACTCGTGCTGGCCAGCTCGGTGCTGCTGGAGCGGATGTTCTCGCCCCTCCTGGTGGCCGTGAACGCGGTACCGAAGATCGCCTTCGGTCCGATGCTGGTGGCCTGGCTCGGCTGGGGCCAGCCGCCCATCCAGTTCATGATTTTCGTGATGTGCTTCTTCCCGGTCGTGCTCTCCACCGTGACGGGTCTGACCCGCACGCCCTCCGAGTTCGCCGAGATGGCGCGGTCGCTCGACGCCTCGCGCACGAAGATGTTCCTCAAGGTGCGGCTGCCCGCCGCGCTCCCGCAGATCTTCGTCGGTCTCAAGCTGGCGCTGCCGCTGGCGGCCGTGGGCGCGATCATCGGCGAATTCCAGGCCGGTGACACGGAGCGGCCGGGGCTTGGGTCGATCATCGTGCAGACGCTCGGCCAGGGCATGTCTAGCACGGCCTTCGCCGCGTTTGTGCTGATCGCGACCACGACGATCGTGTACTACTACCTGCTGGTCGGCCTTGAGCGCCTGCTGCTCCCGTGGGTGCGCGCCACCACCGACCGCTGACCCCGAGGGATATCCGGTACGGCGCCGACTGCGCGGCGCCGTACCGGAGCGGGTTTATGGGTTTCAGCTGGTGGCCAGCCGCCAGCGGCCGTTACGGGCCACCAGGACGGTGAGTGCCTGTGGCATCAGGCCGGAATGGTTGTCAGGGGTGATCCGGATCGGCCCGGACAGCCCGTCGAACTGTGAAGTCTCCACAATGGACCGGATGCTCTCGCGGCTCAGCGTGGTGCTTTGCAGCAACGCGTTCGTGACCATCTGGACGGCGTCGGCGGCGAACGACGAGTAGCCGTAGTAACTGCCGAACTTCGCGGTGTAGTCACGGAACCACTGCTTGCGCGCGGCCGTCGCCGGCGTGGTGGCGATGACGTCGTCGATGACCATCGTCTGCGTGAACACCATCGTCGCGCCGTTCGCGGCGCCCTCGTCCGAGAGGAAGAGATCGCCAGCGGCCCCCCGTCGAAGAAGAGCGGACCCTTGAAGGCCACCTCCTTGGCCCTGGTCGCGGCCAGCGCGGCCTGCTCGGCGAGCGTCCACACCACGATCGCGTCGATCCTGGAGCCTCCCAGGAGTGTCCCCATCGCCTCTTTCACGTCCGTATCGGTGGGGCGGACAGCGACACTCTTCACCTTGACGCCGGCGTTGCTCAAGGCGTCGGTAAGGGCCTCCTCGCCTTCTTTGCCGTACGGGTCGTCGGTGCGGAGCAATCCGACCCGCTTGACCTTCCGGTCAGCGGTGATCTCGGAGGTGAGCGCGGCGGCGTTGTCGATCGAGTTCGGCCCGACCTTGAAGATCCAGTCGCGTTGCTCGATCTCACCCAGGCCGGCCGGCGCCAGGGCGATGGTGGGCACGCGCCGGTCCTGGGCGGTCTTCGCCACGTTATTGACGCACAGCGCGCACGTACCCATGATGACGGCCGCGACATCGGGGTTGTTGGCGAACGTGCCGACGTTGGTCAGCGACAGGCTGGAGTCGGAGCGGTTGTCCCTGGCGTCCAGCTTGAGCCTCCGGTTGCCGAGGACACCGGAGTCGTTGACCTGGCTGATTTTCAGGTCGAGCGCGCGCTGGTACGCCTGTCCGATGTCCGCCGTTGGGCCGGACAGCTCAAGGTCGGCACCGATGACGACTTCCTCGATGTCGCCGGCGCCGTCGCCTGACTGGCACGCGGACGCCGATAGAACCAGCGCGGCTGCGGTGAGCGCAGACAGCGTCACGGAGCGTATGGGCCTCAATGTGGTCCTCCATGTGGACGGCCCAGCAGAGCTGGTGTTTTAAGGGCTTGCGACCGCTGTCCGTCCCCTGTGGAGCGACGCGGACCCGCCTGCCGTACGGTGTGAGCGCGCAGTCATTCGAACCTGCAAAACCATGCCAACGGCGGGCGCTGGGGTCAAGCGGAGGGTACCGGTTCCGCGAGACGGCTATCCCACATACTGGTTCGTGAAGAAGTTTGTATCCGTTAACTTTATTGACATCAATGCCTTACAGACTGCTGTTTGCGCAGGTCAAGGGCACATTCCTGGGAAGGGGCGGAGTGGGCGAAGGTTGTAATGGGGACGGTGCGACCGTTTCCTGCCTGACTGAGGCTTCCCAAGTGGGTGCCGTTTCTGGTGAAATCGCGGCCGTGCCGCGTGCGGCGCCAACCGATGCACCCAGGCGTCGGTCGAGCGAGTCGCACGCGGAGACGACGACGGAGGCGATGTCGTGAGCACGGGACCTACGACCCTGCCCGAAAACGGTGCGCAGGCCCGCCGTGCTGCGCGCCGCTGGTTTCCGCGCCTGCGCGACGCGCGGATCAGGTCCAAACTCGCGCTCATCCTCGTGGTGCCGGTCGCGGCGGTCGTCGCGCTGGCCACGGTCCGGTTGGTCGACATCGGCCGCGGCGCCCTCGACGCGAGCCTCATCCACGACCTCACCGCCCTCTCCACCAACGTCTCGGCCGTGAGCCAGGACCTGCACAAGGAGCGGATGGCGGCGGCCGTCTACCTTGCCGACCCGCCGCCGGAGCAGGGCCAGAAGGTCAACTACAAGGACCTGTACAACCAGTCGGTGAGCCGCACCGACGAGCGGATCGCGGCCTACAAGGCGGCGCGGCAGTCGATCGGTGAGGTGCCCGACTCGGTCGGTGCCCGGCTCGACCGGATCGACCAGGACCTAGAGACGTTGAACGAGACCCGCACGGACATGCTCGTCCTCGAGCAGCGTTCGGTCGCCGAGGCGGTGCTCCGCTACGGCAACATCCTCACCGACCTCGTGGCGTACGGGGAGGCGGTCGGCCAGCTGGCCGGCGAGGGCGACCTGGCCGAGGAGTTGCGCGCGCTGGCCGCGTTCGCCAAGGCCAAGGCGGCCAAGGCCGAGGAAGAAGCGGTCGTGTACGCCGCCCTGATCGGCGGCGAGGAGCTGGGCCAGGAGCAGCTCAACTCGTTCCTGAGCACGCTGACCGCCCAGGAGGCCGCGCAGGACGCGTTCAGGCTGGTCGCGAGCAGCGAGCAGCAGGCAATCGCGGGCGCCACGGTTACCGGCGACGCCGTCAACCTGGCGCAGGCGAGCGAGGCGCTGGTGAGCCGCACGGTCGGCCAGCGGCCGGCGCCTGGGCAGGCGAAAGACGCGCAGGTTGCGATCGGCTCGGTGGTCGACCTGATGCGTTACGCCGAGGGAAACCTCGAAAGGCGCGCGCTCGCCGAGGCCGACGACGTCCGCGCGGCCGTGGTCCGCCAGGCGATCGTCGAGTCGATCCTCGTGCTCATCACGCTCATCATCGCCATCGCGCTCGCCGTGGTCCTCGCCCGGTCGCTCAACAGCTCGCTGCGCCGCCTCCGCGAGGGCGCGCTCTCCGTGGCCAACCGCGACCTGCCGGACGCCGTTGCCCAGCTGCGCGACGTGCGCAGCATCGGTGAGGGTGGGCCGGACGAGATCGTCCGACAAGTGCGCGACGCGATTCGATTGCCCAACCGCGACGAAGTCGGGCAGGTGGCCCAGGCGTTCAACGTCGTACACCGGGAGGCGGTCCGGATCGCGGCCGAGCAGGCCGCGCTGCGGACGAGCGTTTCGGCGATGTTCCTCAACCTGGCCCGCCGAAGCCAGGCGCTGGTCGACCGGATGATCGGCGAGCTCGACATGATCGAGCGCGGTGAGGAAGACCCGAAGCGGCTGGCCCAGCTCTTCCAGCTGGACCACCTGGCCACCCGAATGCGCCGCAACGACGAAAACCTGCTGGTGCTCGCGGGTGCCGACTCGACCGCACCGCGGCGCGACGACGCGCTGCTGGTCGACGCGCTCCGCGCCGCACAGTCCGAGGTGGAGCTCTACAACCGCATCGAGTTCGGCACGGTCGACACCGACATCTCGATCGCCGCGCACGCGGTCAACGACGTCGTACGGCTCGTCGCCGAGCTGCTCGACAACGCGACCCGCTTCTCGCCGCCCAACACGGTGGTCGTCGCGGACGCCCGGCGCATCCGCGACTACGTGCTGATCCAGATCGAAGACCGCGGTCTGGGGCTCACCGAAGACCAGTTGGAGGCGCTCAACCAGCGGCTCAGCGCGCCGCCGGCGGTCGACGTGGCCGCGTTCCGGCTGATGGGTCTGGCGGTCGTGGGCCGCCTCGCCTCCCGGTACGGCATCCGCGTCGAGCTGCGCCCCAACGTCGAGGGCGGCACGGTGGCGCAGGTGACGCTGCCGAGCGGCATCGTGGTGCTGCCCAAGCCGCGTACCCGCGAGCAGGTCCTCACCCGCCCGCGCTCGCCGCTCGCGGTGGAGACGAGCCCGGCAGCCGCCGCGCCCGTGTCTGGCGGGTGGTCGCAGCAAGCTATTCCGGCCCGTTCCTCGGCCGCCACCCTCTCCGAGCCCTGGCCGAGCCAGGCGCCGGCGTCGTGGGACACGTCCGCGGTACCGGTCAACGCGACGGCGGCGACCAGCGCGTTCCCGACGATCGGCCAGTCGGCCGGCGCCGCGCTTGCCCAGCCGCAGAGCGGGTTGGGTTCGCCCACGGTGGCGTACCCGACCGTGCAGCCCTCGGCACTGCCGCAGCGCGGCCAGAACGCGGCGATCCCGGCGACCGCCCACCCGATGACGCCCGCCGTACTTCCTCCGTCCGGCCTGCCGGCCGGGCCGGTGGCTGGTTCGCCCGGTGTCGTGCCCCGCCCCGACGACGGCGGCGAGGTGCCGATCTACCGGGAGATGGAAGCGGTCTGGTTCCGGTCGCACGGCCAGGCGTCGACGCAGATCTTCTCGACGGTGAGCCCCAGCGGCGCTACGGCCAGCAGTGCCACGGCCAGCGCGACCAGCAGCTACACACCGGCCGCCGCCAGCCCTGCGAGCTACTCCTCCGGGGGTTCCGGCATGTCCGGTGCGTCTTCGGGGCTCTCCGGCGGCCTCGGCAACGGCAGCTCCGGCCTCGGCAACGGCGGCCCAGCCGGCGGCTCCGGCCTCGGCAATGGCGGGCTCGGCGGCTCGCTGCCGAACCGCGCGCCCGCCGCGGCGCCACCACCGGCCGCGTACGCACCACCGGCGGTGCCACCCGCAACCACGCAAGGTGCAGGCGACCCGGGCATGGGTGGCGTGCCGCGCCCGCGCGGCTCCGCCGAGGAGACCTGGCGCACCGCCGCCGACGAGGGCTGGCGCCGCGCCGAGCGGGCCGCCGAGCCGGCAAACTCGGGTACGACACGTTCTGGCCTGCCCAAGCGCGTGCCCCAGGCTCAGCTTGTGCCGGGTGGGGTCGAGACCTCGACCACCCGCGAGCGCGCCAGGCGTACGCCCGACGAGGTGCGCGGCCTGCTCTCCGCGTACCACCGTGGTGTGCAGCGCGGCCGCTCGGCCGGCAGCCAGGAAAACGGGAGCACCTCTACCAAGGAGACCAGTTGATGACGAGGCCAGCAGCGATGCAGGACATGAGTTGGCTGCTCAGCAACTTCGCCGACAGCGTGGCCGGGATCGCCCACGTCGTCGCGGTGTCGGCCGACGGCCTGCTCCTCGCGTCGTCGCGTGACCTGCCTGCCGACCGGGCCGACCAGCTGGCCGCGATCACGTCCGGTGTGGTCAGCCTCACCGACGGCGCCTCCCGGATGTTCAGCGCCGGCGGGGTGCTCCAGACGGTCATCGAGATGGACAGCGGCTACCTTTTCCTCATGTCCATCAGCGACGGTTCCTCGATGGCCGTGCTTGCCGCTCGCAGCTGCGACGTGGGTCAGGTGGGATACGAGATGGCGTTGCTCGTCGAGCGAGTCGGTGCGGCCTTGTCGCCGGCGACTCGAGAGGCCGTCTCGCGCTAGTCCTAAGTAGATAATGGCGCCGACGCCGCGACGATTACGGAAGGAGGTGACCGCGTCATGGTGGACCAACCACGAGAGGATCCAAGAGGTGCGCTGGTTCGGCCGTACGCGGTCACCCGTGGGCGCACCGAACCTCGCCAGGACATCGCCCTTGAGGCGGTGCTCGTGGCAGACCCGGCCGCTGTGCAGGAGTCGCGGTTCGCGGGCCACGACAAGCACCGCATCGCCACCGTCTGTGAAAACCGTGCGCAGTCGCTGGCCGAGATAGCGGCCTACACCCGGCTCCCACTAGGCGTCGCCCGGGTGCTCGTCGCCGACATGGTGGCGGAGGGCTTGCTGACGCTGCACAGTGCCGCTCCTGTTGAAGCCTATGAGGAGCGGATGGAACTGCTTGAGAGGGTGCTGAGTGGACTTCGCAGGCTATAACGCCATGGGAGCGCGCCGAAACCGAGGGATCACGTCCGCCAAGATCGTGGTCGCCGGTGGCTTCGGGGTAGGCAAGACGACGCTCGTGGGCGCCGTCTCCGAGATCACCCCGCTGACCACGGAAGCGGTCATGACCGCGGCCGGCGTGGGTATCGACGACCCCTCGAAGGTGCCGGGCAAGGAGACCACGACGGTCGCCATGGACTTCGGCCGTATCACCATGGCCGACGACCTGATCCTGTACCTCTTCGGCACACCCGGTCAGACCCGCTTCTGGTTCATGTGGGACGAAATCATCCGAGGCGCGGTGGGCGCGGCCGTCCTGGTCGACACCCGTCGTATCGCGGATGCCTTCGCGCCGCTGGACTACTTCGAAAACCGGAACCTGCCGTACGTGGTGGCGCTGAACGTCTTCGACGGCTCCCAGCAGTACGAGATCGAGGAGATCCGCGAAGCGCTGGCCATCGCACCCCACGTGCCCCTCGTGATGTGCGACGCGCGCCACCGCGAGTCGGTCAAGCAGGTGCTGGTCAACGTCGTCGAGCACGCGATGATGACGCTCCGCGCCGAACGCGGCGGCGGCCGCCGCCCGACCCCGGTCGGCTGACCGTTCGCCCACGCCGCGTGCCACTCCGGCACGCGGCGTCTTTCTGCGTTTCCCGCTCCAGGGACCTTGATTCGACGGGCGCCGGGATGGGTTGTGAATCGCGGAGGGTGAGGCCGCGGGAGCAGCGGTCTGGACCCCGGCGGACGTCGCGGTAGCTCAAATCGTCTTTAGGGTTTGGAACCATCGTCTACTTGGGACACTTTGTCCGGGTGACTTAGTCGACGGGCAGGCGGTAGCCGCGCTTTACCACGGTCTGGACCACGCCGGGCGCGCCAAGACCCGCGCGTAGGCGGGCCACGGCCATCTCCACCGCGTGCTCGTCGGCGCCGCGTGGCAGTGTGCGCAGCAGGGCGGCCCGGGAGAGCACGCGGCCCGGCGTCGCTGCCAGCGCGCGGAGAACCGACATCGGTGCGGGTGCGAGGGGGCGCAGCTCGCCGTCCACCACGGCCGCGTGGCCGCGGAGGGTCAGGACGTGGCCGGCGACCTTCAGGTTGACCGCGCGTTGGGGTAGCTCGTCGACGATCGTGCGGACCAGGGCGCCAAGCCGAGCGCGCGTCGGCGCCACCACCGGTACGCCGTGGCGGCGCAGCGGGGCGGCGGTGACCGGACCGACGCAGGCGGCCAGTACGTCCGAGCGCAGAGCGTCCAGCACCGCGTCCCCGCTCGCGCCGGCGGCTCGCAGCAGCGCGCCAGCGGCGGGAGCCGAGGTGAACGTGACCGCGTCGACAAGCCTCCCGGTGATCAGGTCGACAAGGCGGTGTAGCGGGGCGGGGTCGGTGGGCGGCGCCCAGCGGTACACGGGCACCTCGATGACCGTCGCGCCAGCGGCCTCCAGCGCGGCGGTGCACTCGGGCTGGCGTTCGCCATGTAGCTGCATCGCCACGACCTGGCCGTCGACCCCGCGGTGCTGGAGATGCTCGATGACCTCGTCGCAGCTCTCCGAGGCGGGCGACCACTCGTCGTGCAGCCCGGCCGCGCGGATGGCGCCGCGGGCCTTGGGGCCGCGGGCGACGATGTACGCCTGACCGAGCACCGAGCGGAGCGGCTCGGCCAGCCCCCAACCCTCGGCCGCCTCCAGCCAGCCCCGCATGCCGATGCCGGTGTTGGCCATCACCACGTCCGGCGGGCGCTCCAGGCACGCCCGGGTGGCCGCGCGCAGCTCGGTGTCGTCGGCGAGCGGGACGATCCGCAACGCCGGGGCCAGCACGACCCGCGCGCCACGCCGCTCGAGCAGGGCGGCCAGCTCGTCGCGGCGCCGGTCCGCGGTCACTCCGACCGTAAAGCCGGAGAGCTCGTCCGACATCAGGTGGCGCTCACTTCGACCATGCCGTCCCGCACCCGCACGGCGAACGTGCGGACCGCCACGCCTGCCACGTCGAGGCACTCGCCGGTGCGCAGGTCGTACACCTCCTTGTGCAGCGGGGAAGCGACGGTCGGCGCCTCACCGCGGCTGCCGACGATGCCGCGCGACATCACGTTCGCCCCGGCGATGGGGTCGCGGTTTTCGATCGCGAAGAGCTGGTCGTCGTACGTGCGGAAGATGGCCACCTGGGTGCCGTCGACGAGCGCCGCCACCCCGCGCTCCGGCTCCACCCGCTGCTGCGGGCAGACCGCTTCCCAACGCTCCGTCAGCGTGTCCGTCATTGGCTTACTCCCATGGTCGGTAGACCGAGCACCACGGGTCGGCGCTCGCCCAGTGCCGGGACCGGCTGCCCCCGCTCCACCGCGAAGGTGATCGACGGGTCAGGGGTGTCCGGTGCGTTGACGAAGGAGGTGAACCGGCGCACGCGCTCCGGATCGTCGACGGTGGCTCGCCACTCGTCCTCGTACGACTCGACGTGGCGGGCGATGGCCGCGTCGAGATCCGCGCAGAGGCCGAGCGAGTCGTCGACGATCACCGCGCGCAGGTGGTCGAGGCCGCCGTCCATCGCCTCGATCCAGGCGGCCGTGCGCTGTAGCCGGTCGGCGGTGCGGATGTAGAACATGAGGAACCTGTCCACGTACCGCACGAGATCATCGGTGGACAGATCGCTGGCGAAGAGGTCGGCGTGGCGCGGGCGGAAGCCACCGTTGCCGCCGACGTAGAGGTTCCACCCGCTGTCGGTGGCGATGATGCCGAAGTCTTTGCTCCGCGCCTCGGCGCACTCGCGGGCGCACCCCGAGACCGCCGACTTGATTTTGTGTGGCGCGCGCAGCCCGCGGTAGCGCAGCTCCAGCGCCACCGCCAAGCCGACCGAGTCCTGCACCCCGTAGCGGCACCAGGTGGAGCCGACGCAGGACTTGACCGTGCGCAGTGCCTTGCCGTACGCGTGGCCGGACTCGAACCCGGCGTCGACAAGCCGGCGCCAGATCCGCGGCAGCTGCTCCACGCGCGCGCCGAACAGGTCGATCCGCTGGCCGCCCGTGATCTTCGTGTACAAGCCGAAGTCGCGGGCCACCTCGCCGATCACGATGAGCTTTTCTGGCGTGATCTCGCCGCCCGGGATGCGTGGCACCACCGAGTACGTACCGTCGCGCTGGATGTTGGCCAGGAAGTGGTCGTTGGTGTCCTGGAGCGTGGCCTGCTCGCCGTCGAGCACGTAGCCGTTGCCCAGCGAGGCGAGGATCGAGGCGACCGCCGGCTTGCAGATGTCGCAGCCACGGCCGCGCCCGTGCTCGGTCACCAACTGTGAGAACGTCCGGATGCCGCGCACGCGGACGATTTCGAAGAGCTCCTGCCGGCTGTGCTCGAAGTGCTCGCACAGCGCCTTGGAGAGCTGGACGCCGGAGACGGCCAGGAGCTGCTTGAGCATCGGCACGCACGAGCCGCAGCTGGTCCCGGCACGGGTGCACGCCTTGATGGCCGGCACGTCGGCGCAGCCCTCGTGGATCGCACCGACGATCTGGTCCTTCGTCACCGCGTTGCATGAGCAGACCTGCGCGCCGCCGGGCAGCGCGGCGATACCCGAGCGGGTGCCCGCACCGTCGGACTCGGGGGCGAGCAGCGCGAGGGGCGGCCCGGGCAGCGGCCCGCCGACGCTCGCGCGGAGTGTCGGGTACGCCGAGGCGTCGCCCACGAGCACGCCGCCGAGCAGGGTCTTGGCGTCGTCGGAGAGGACCAGCTTCGCGTACACGCGGGTGGCCGGGTCGGTGAACGTGACGTCGAGGCAGCCCTCGGTCGCGCCGTGCGCGTCGCCGAACGACGCCACGTCGACGCCGAGCAGCTTGAGCTTTGTCGACATGTCCGCACCGGGGAAGGTCGCCTGGCCGCCGAGCAGCCGGTCGGCCACCACCTCCGCCATCGCGTACCCGGGCGCGACAAGGCCGTAGCAGCGGCCCTCGACGGCCGCGCACTCGCCGATCGCCCAGATCCGCTCGTCGGCGGTACGGCAGGCGGTGTCGACAAGGATGCCGCCGCGCTCGCCCGTGTCGAGCCCGGCCGCACGGGCGACGTCGTCGCGGGGGCGGATGCCGGCGGCGACCACCACGATGTCCGCCTGGACCCACGAGCCGTCGGAGAGCGTGAGGCCGTGCACGGCCTGGCCGTCAGTGCGCGGCCGGATCGCGGTGGTCCCGGTGCCGGTGTGCACCTTGACGTCGAGCTCTTCCACGTAGCGCCGGAGCATCGCGCCGCCGGCCTCGTCGACCTGCACCGGCATCAGCCGTGGCGCGAACTCCACCACGTGCGTCGACAAGCCCAGCAGTCGCAGCGCGTTGGCGGCCTCCAGCCCGAGCAGGCCGCCACCGATCACCGCGCCCGTGCGCCGGCCCTTGGCGTGCTCGCGGATCGCCTCCAGGTCGTCGAGGGTGCGGTAGACGAAGACCCCGGGCAGGTCGGTGCCGTCGACCGGCGGCACGAACGGGTACGAGCCGGTGGCGAAGACCAGCGCGTCGTACGGGTACTCCCCGCCGCCGGTGACCGCGACCCGCCGCTGCCGGTCGACCCGCATGACCGGCTCGCCGAGCCGCAGGTCGACGCCGCTGTCCTCGGTGTGCAGGCTCAGCTCCTCGGCCGACACGCCGTCGAAGAACGCGGAGAGCCGCACCCGGTCGTACGCCGCGCGCCCCTCCTCGGCCAGCACCGTCACCCGCCACTCACCCGCCGTGTCGCGGGAGCGCAGCGCCTCGACGAAGCGCTGGCCAACCATGCCGTTGCCGACCACGACGAGACTCTTCACGCCGCCACCTCCGCTTTCGCCGCAGGAGAGTCCACGCGGCGCCGCGGCACCCACCCATCCAGGCGGCCGAATCCGGCGTGACCCTCCGGCGCCGTCCAGAGGGTCACGCCGCACTCGTGCGCGCGGTATCCATGGGTGACGACCTCCCGTGCCGCCACCGGACCATCCGCTGCGCCTGCCATGCCGGAAAGCGTGCCGATGGGCCGTTTCGCGGCCGGGTCCCGATTGTTTCGGGCCTGCTAAGAGGCGTTCACTCCATCCTTCGGATGGGGGACAGGTCGCGAGCTACAGGCGAGCCTGCGCGGCGACGTGTACATCCAGCATCGTGATCAGACGCGCGGTCACCTGGCGCGCCTCGATGTGCAGGCGGGCGATGTTGAGCCCTTCACCTCCCAGCACCGCGAGCAGCGCGGCGTCGCCGACCGCGTACACGGAGAAGTAGCCCCGGTGGCTGCGCACCGTGGACTCCCGGAACGGGCCCTGCCGTAGCGCCAGCCCGGTCTGCCGGCCCAGCCCGAAGGTCGCCGCGGCCAGCGCCGCGAGGTCGTGCGGCTCCGGTCCGTTGCTCAGGTCGTGGAGGAGCAGTAACCCGTCCACGCCGGCGATGACCGATCCCACGACGCCGCTGACCGCGTGCTTCAGCGACGCCATCTCGGCGTACGCCGCCCTGTACGCCTCCTTGTCGGAGGTGTCCGTCATGCCTGTCCCCCTCAATGAAGAGCTGTGTCACACCAGCCGGTGCAGGCCGTCCCGCACCCGCTCTACCGTCCGGCCGTCAGACTCGAACGGATGCCCGGCGTACTTGGCGAACCAGGAGGGCGCCGGATCCTCCTGTGGCGTGCCGCGGTCCCACGGGCCGGTCGTGGAGGGCTTCCGGCGCGGCAGTGCCCCGGCCAGTTGCAGCTCCACGGTCTCCGGTCCCACGGTCTCCGGTTCCGTGGCTTCCGGTATCGGTTCGGAGGGCACCGGTATCACCCTGCCGATCAGCTCCCGGAACTCCCGGCGGGCCATCGCCAGGTTGGCCTCCCGCCGGTCGAGCAGCAGGTGGGCGACGTACCCACCGGCGCCCGTGTCCTCGACGACCCGCAGGACGTGAAACCAGCCGCGGCTGGTCACCAGCAGGTCGTCCATCGCCGTGTCCGGGTCCGTCAGCCGGATCAGCTCCACCGCCGTCTCGGCCATGGCGGCCGCCATCTCCGCGATGCTCTCCCGATCGGGCAGGGCGTCGATGGTCCCCGACCAGAGTGGCTTCCGGGTGTCGATGGCGGTCACGATCACGGCGCGCGCCCCGGTTATCCCTAGCGCATCCCCCAGATGACGTCCTCGATCGACATGACCTACGGCCGCCCTGCCGAGGCATCAGCCACCGAAGCTGGTGTCCAGGCTCCGCATTACCAGCCGGGCCTGGGCGAACAGCATGCCGATGTTGACTGACCGCCGGCATACGACCACCGCGACCATGTCGTCGGTCGCCGTGCCGCGCATGAAGAGATGTACCAGGTTCTCGCTGTTGACCAGGATCTCCCGGAAGTAGTGCCCGGTCCGCTCGATCCCGCGCCGCTTGTTGAAGATCTCCTCGATCATCACCACGTTGCGGCCCTGGAACATGTCGAACGTGGCGGCGGCGAGGAGGTCGAGCACCTCGGACGGGTGGGAGTCGACGGTGTCGACGGCGAGGAGCATGCCGGTCGACATGTCCACGATGCCGGCGGCGACGCAGTCGGGTACGGTCTGCCGGAAGTCCTTCACCACGTTGGTGACGGCCTGGCTGATGCTCATCTCGCTCATCGGCTTAGATTTCGATCGCGGACTCGATCAGGCGCAGCTGGTGGCGCGCCAGACCGAGGTTGGCCCGCGACTTGCTGAGCGCGAGGTACAGGAAGAGGCCCTTGCCGGCGCGCGAGTTGAGCGGCCGGATCAGGTGGTACTGGGTGTCCAGCGTGATCAGGATGTCCTCGATCGAGTCCGGGAGCTTGAGCATCTCAAGCGTGCGCATCTTCGCCCGGACGACGTCCGTGTTGCCCGCGGCGGCCATGCCGAGGTCGAGTTCCGGGGAGCCCCCGGCGATACCGAGGGTCATGCCGCTGGAGTAGTCGACGAGCGCGACGCCGAGCGCCCCCTCGATGCTCATCGCGTCCTTCAGGGCGGTGTCCAGTGCAGCCATGGTTCAGTGCCTCCGATGCTTCTTTGAATGAAGGCGTCACCCGCGGCCCGGCACGAAGAGTCACGTGGGGGTTGCGCCCAGGGGCGGCGGTCGGCCTGACGCCGGTTCCTTACGGGAATCTCGCATGATGATCGCTTCGATGCACCAGCCGCGCCGAATACTGACTGAGGAGTCAGTCAAGGCTCGGCCGAGCACCGAAAATTTGCCCACCACGATGGGTTGTGTGATGGCTGGAGGTGCTGTAGTGGGCTATGCGGTGCGCGTCATGCTACGTCCGGCATGGTCGGAATCGCTGGGAGCGTACCCATAGGCGGTGTGTGCAGGAGGTGTACGCCCAGGATGTCCGCTGGTCATACCGCAGGTATGCTCAGCCGCATGACCAAGAAGGTGACGCTGTCGTTCCCGGACGACACGATCGAAGATGCGAGGCGGTTCGCCGAGCGTGACGGCATGACGCTGTCCGCTTGGATGGACCAGGCCGCCCGGGAAAAGGCGCTGCGCGAGGTGTTCGCCGCGCACGCCGCCGCGGTGCAGCGCGCCGGCTTCGACCTGGAGGCCGCGGCGCTGGCCGACGAGCACGAAGTAGCGATGGTGGACGCAGCGATCTTCCGTGCTGCGTAGGGGTGAGATCTGGCGTGTCGAGGGGGCCCGCGAGCGGCTGGGCCTCGTGATCAGTTCGGACGTCTACAACAGCACCGACGTGCCCATCGTCCTCGTCGCCGAGGTGGTGGAGGAGGAGTTGCTCCGCGACTCACCACTGGCCGTCTCGATGGGTCAGTACGTGGTGATGCCCGACCGGCTCTCGTCGCCGATGAAAAAGTGGTTCACCGAGTGCGTTGACTATGCCGACACCGACACGATGAACAGGGTGTCCCGCGCACTCCGCATCCTCCAGGACCTGTGACGCCGACCGGGGCGCCCCCGCGCGGGGCGCCCCGGTCCTTGGCGGGTCAGACGGACGCGTGCGCCAGGCTCGGCACCTGGCTGATCAGGACGCGGCGGCGCAGGTAGCACCACCAGGTGACGACGAGACAGACGCCGTACATGACGCCGAACCAGGTGAACGCGGTCGAGATGCCGCCGGTCGCGGTGTACGAGTCGCTGATCGCGCGGGGCAGGTAGAAACCGCCCAGCGCGCCGATCGCGCCGGCGATGCCGAGCGTCGCCGCCGACTCCCGCTTGGCGACCGCGAGGTCGGACGACTTCGCCGCGAAGATCGCCGGGATCATCCGGTACGTCGAGCCATTGCCCGCGCCGGCCGCCGTGAAGAGCAGCCAGAACGAGGCGAGGAACAGCCCCATGTTCCCGTTGCCGGCGGCCGTGACCACGCCGTACGACCCCAGGGCCATGAGCGTGAAGCAGGCGGCGGTGACCCGGGCCCCGCCGATGCGGTCGGAGAGCCAGCCGCCGAACGGCCGGGCCAGCGAGCCGATCAGCGGCCCGGTGAACGCCAGTGTGATCGTCGCGGCGCCCCAGTGTGCCGTCGGTGCGTTCGGAAACTGGAGCTTCAGTACCAGCGGAAACGCCGCTGAGTAGCCGAGGAATGAACCGAACGTGCCGATGTAGAGGAAGGACATGACCCAGGTGTGCGGCCGCTTGACGGTGGCGAACTGGGCCCGGAACGGCGTCCTCGCCACGGCCAGGTTGTTCATGAACAGGTACGCCCCGACGGCCGCGGCGAGCACGAGTGGCACCCACATGAGGCCGCCGTAGACCAGGCCGGCGGCGATCACCACGGGTACGAACAGCTGCATCGTGCTGATGCCGATGTTGCCGCCGGCCGCGTTGAGGCCGAGCGCGGCGCCCTTCTGTCGCTCGGGGTAGAAGAAGGAGATGTTGGTCATGGACGAGGCGAAGTTGCCGCCGCCGAAGCCGGCCGTGGCGGCGCAGGCGAGCACCACCCAGTACGGCGGCTGGGCGGTCACCGCGAACGTGAGGCCGGCGAGCGGGATGAGCAGCAGGAGCGCGCTGATCGCGGTCCAGGTGCGGCCGCCGAAGCGGGTGACCGCGAACGTGTACGGGATGCGCATCAGTGCGCCGATGAGGTTGGGGAGCGCGACAAGCCAGAAGCGCTGGTCCACGGAGTAGGGGAAGAGGGCCGGCGGGAGCGCTACGACCACGACGCTCCAGATGGTCCAGACGGAGAAGCCGAGGTGCTCCGCGAAGATCGAGAACACCAGGTTGCGCCGGGCGACCCGGCGGCCGGTGGTGGCCCAGAACTCCCCGTTCTCCGGCTCCCAATGGGTGAGCCACCGGCCCTTCCCGGCCGGGGCAGCCGCGGCGGCGGCCACGGTGGGGGTCAGTGTCGTACTCATGGCGGGCAAGTTACGGAGGCGACTTTGCCGGAGGGTTCCGCTTGCCGTACCCCGGCGGTAAAGCGCGCCGCACCACAGCGGCGGCGGTCGTTGTGAGGACGGGGCCCCGTTTTGCGTCCCCTGCGGGCGACCGGGTATCGTTGCCTGCTGTTGTGCTTATGCCGGACGCGCTGCCGAAGAGCGGCGTCCTCGGCGTGCGCCCCCAGACCGACGACGAGACAAGGTAAACCTGTGCGTACGTACAGCCCGAAGCCGGGTGAGATCGAGCGTCAGTGGCACGTTATCGACGCCTCTGACGTCGTGCTGGGCCGTCTGGCGACCCACGCCGCCACGCTACTGCGCGGCAAGCACAAGCCGACCTTCGCGCCGCACGTCGACACCGGTGACTTCGTGGTGATCGTCAACGCCGGCAAGGTCGCGCTGACCGGCAACAAGCGGCAGACCAAGATCGCCTACCGCCACTCCGGCTACCCGGGTGGTCTCAAGCAGGTGGGCTACGACGAGCTGCTCACCAAGCGCCCCGAGCGCGCCATCGAGCTGGCCGTCAAGGGCATGCTGCCGCACAACCGTCTTGGCCGGCAGCTGATCAAGAAGCTGAAGGTCTACGCCGGCGCCGAGCACCCGCACGCCGCCCAGCAGCCGGTGCCGTTCGAGATCAAGCAGATCGCGCAGTGAGCGCGGGCGAAGGAACAAGCATGACCGACACCATCGTCCCGACCCCGGCGCAGCCGGCCGTCGAGACCGCCCCGGTGCCCGCTGCCCGCGTGCCCCGTGGTGACCGTCCCATCCAGACCGTGGGCCGCCGCAAGGAGGCCATCGTCCGGGTGCGCATCGTGCCCGGCACCGGCAAGATCACCTGCAACGGTCGCGAGCTCGAGGAGTACTTCCCGAGCAAGGTGCACCAGCAGCTCATCAAGGAGCCGCTGGTGACCGCCGAGAAGCTGGAAGCCTTCGACGTGATCGCCAACCTGCGCGGTGGCGGCATCACGGGCCAGGCCGGTGCGCTGCGGCTGGGCATCGCCCGCGCGCTCTGCGTCAACGACCTCGACGACCGCCCGGCGCTCAAGAAGGCCGGCTTCCTCACCCGTGACGCCCGCGTCAAGGAGAGCAAGAAGTACGGTCTCAAGAAGGCCCGCAAGGCTCCTCAGTACTCCAAGCGTTAACGCGCCCGCGGCCCTGGCATGGCGAGGATCGCAATCAAGCGCTGACGCGTTTTGTACTGCTGAAAGACGGCCGGGCTGCCCTGTGACATTGTGGGGCGGCACCGGCCGTTCTGTTGCTCGGAGGAAGTAGGGCAGATGGCGCGTCTCTTCGGTACCGATGGCGTACGTGGCCGGGCCAACGCCGACCTCACGCCCGAGCTGGCGATGGCAGTGGCGGTGGCCGCGGCCCGCACGCTCGCTGAGTCCGATCGCAGTCACCCACCGCTCGCGGTCGTCGGCCGCGACCCGCGGGCCAGCGGCGAGATGCTGGAGGCGGCGGTCGTGGCCGGCCTGGCCAGCGCTGGCGCCAACGTGGTACGCGTGGGGGTGATGCCGACGCCCGGCGTGGCCTTCCTGGTGGGTGAGGCCAAGGCCGACCTCGGTGTGATGCTTTCCGCCTCGCACAACCCGATGCCGGACAACGGCATCAAGCTCTTCGCGGCGGGCGGGCACAAGCTCCCCGACGAGGTCGAGCACAAGATCGAGGCGGCGATCGCGGCGGGCGTGTCGTGGACCCGCCCGACCGGTGGCGGGGTCGGCCGCGTGCACGACCTGCTCGACGGCGCCGAGCACTACGTGCAGCACCTTGTCGGCACCGTGCCGCACCGGCTCGACGGGCTGCGGGTCGTGGTCGACTGCGCCAACGGCGCGGCCTCTGACGTCGCGCCCCTGGCCTACCGCGAGGCCGGCGCCGAGGTGATCGCCATCCACGCCGAGCCGGACGGCCTCAACATCAACGACGGCTGTGGCTCGACCCACCTGGAGCCGATCAAGGCTGCGGTGCGGGAGCACGACGCACACCTGGGCATCGCGCACGACGGCGACGCCGACCGGTGCCTGGCCGTCACCGCGGACGGCGCCGAGGTCGACGGCGACGAGATCATGGCGATCCTCGCCCTGGCCATGCGGGAGAGCGGCGCACTGACCGCCGACACGCTCGTCGCGACCGTGATGAGCAACCTCGGCCTGCGCCTGGCCATGGCGCACGAGGGCATCCGGCTGATCGAGACGAAGGTCGGCGACCGGTACGTGCTGGAGGAGCTGCGGGCCTCCGCCCTCGCGCTCGGCGGCGAGCAGAGCGGGCACATCGTGATGCCGGCCTACGCGACGACCGGCGACGGCGTCCTCACCGGCCTGCACCTCATGTCCCGGATGGCCGCCACCGGCCGCTCGCTCACCGACCTCGCGTCGGTGATCACCAAGCTGCCCCAGGTCCTCGTCAACGTGCCGGTCGGCGACCGTGCCGCGGGTGCTACCGCGGCGCCGGTACTGGAGGCGACCGCCGAGGCGGAGGCCGAGCTGGGCGAGACTGGGCGGGTGCTGCTGCGCCCCTCCGGCACCGAGCCGCTGGTGCGGGTCATGGTCGAGGCGGCCACGGTGGAGACCGCCCGGTCGGTGGCTGAGCGGATCGCCGCGGTCGTACGCGTGGCCAGCCCCGTCTAGGCGCGCAGCCGGCGCACGGCCTCGTCGATAATCTCGGCGCGCTTGCAGAAGGCGAACCGGACGAGCCGCTTGCCCGCCTCCGGGTCGTCGTAGAAGACCTCGGTCGGCACGGCCACCACACCTGTCCGTTCGGGCAGCGAGCGGCAGAACGCCATGCCGTCCGTCCCGCCCAGCGGGGTGATGTCGGTGGTCACGAAGTACGTGCCCTCGGACGGCAGCACGCCGAACCCGGCGTCGGTCAGCCCGGCCACGAGCTGGTCCCGCCGCGCTTCGAGGTCCGTACGGAGCTCGTCGTAGTAGCTGTCCGGCAGGCCGAGCGCCACCGCGACCGCGGGCTGGAACGGGCCACCGTTGACGTACGTGAGGAACTGCTTGACCCGCGTCACGGCGGTGATGAGGGCGGCCGGCCCGCTCGCCCAGCCGATCTTCCAGCCGGTGCAGCGGAACGTCTTGCCGGCCGACGAGATGCGCACCGTACGCTCGCGCATGCCAGGCAGGGTGGCGAGCGGCACGTGCGTGTCGCCGGCGTCGGAGAAGACCAGGTGCTCGTACACCTCGTCGGTCACCGCGTACGCCCCGTGCTCCTGGCACAGCTCGGCGATCTGGGTGAGCTCGGCGCGGGTGAAGACCTTGCCCGTCGGGTTGTGCGGGGAGTTGAGCAGCACCAGGCGCGTCCGTGGGCCGAACGCGGCGCGCAGCTCGGCGGGGTCGAACCCGTACCGGCGGTCGCCCGCCACCGGGCGGAGCGTGACCGGCCGCCGCACGGCTCCGGCGAGCGCGATGGAGGCCGCGTACGAGTCGTAGTAGGGCTCGAAGCACACGACCTCGTCGCCCGCCTCACAGAGCCCGAGGATCGTCGCCGCGATGGCCTCGGTCGCGCCGGCCGTGACAAGCACCTCGCCATCCGGGTCGTACTCCAGGCCCCAGAACCGCCGCTGGTGCTCCGCGACGGCCGTCCGGAGCGCGGGGACGCCGGGGCCTGGCGGGTACTGGTTTTGACCGGTGCGCAGCGCCTCGGCGGCCGCCGCCAGCATCTCTGGCGGCCCGTCGGAGTCCGGGAAGCCCTGGCCCAGGTTGATCGCACCGTGGCGCACGGCCAGCGCCGACATCTCGGCGAAGATCGTGGTGCCGAAGGCCCGCATCCGGCGAACGCCGGGATCGCTGTCGATGGTCGTCATCGGGTCAGCGTAGTCAGATGATCAACTTGGTGCAGGTGGCGGTCGCGAACGTTCCGCTGGCCGACTTCTTCGAGACCTCTTCGCCGTCGATGGTGATCCGGCACTCGATGCTGCCCTGGCCGCCGCCGCTGCGGATGGCCGTGACCGTGACCAGCGCCGCGTCCTCCGCTAGCGTCAGCTCCTTGCGCCACGGCAGGTCGGTGTCGCTGGCCCGCTCCGGCGTGACCCCGTCCGCCTTGAGGAAGACGATGCTCACCGGGCCGTCGCCGGTGACCTCGTACACCACCTTGCCGCCGCCATTACCGCTGCCGGAGTTGTCGCCGGGGCCGTAGTCATCGTCCGTGTCGTCGGGGTCCGGCCTGGTCTCCTCCGCGCGCGGCGTCTCGGCGCCCCGCGTACTGTCCGCGGTGACCCCACCGGGGTCGTCGTTTCCGCCGACCAGCAGCACGCCGGCGACCACGGTCCCTCCGACCAGCAGAACGGCAAGCGCCACCACCACCGCCAGGATCGGCCCGTTCGACCGGGGCGCGGGGGCGGCGGGAGGGGTGGACCGAGGTGTGTCGGGTAATGCGACGTAGGTGGCGACGAAGAGGGTGTGGGCGGTCCCGGCTGGGTCGGCTGCGGTTCGTACGGCGGCGGGTACGTCATCGAGCGGGTTCCCCCGGATAGAGGCTGCGGGAGCCACGGTGTTGCACGATCGCCCCACGGGGCAAGTCCAGTGTCCGTTTCTTCCCCGGATTGCCGCAAACGCTCATGTCGGATGAGTGATACAGGCTCTTTCGAGCAAGCGTCGTGAGCGATAGTGGGTTACGCTCCGGGCCATGTGTGGAATCGTGGGCTACGTCGGCAGCCGGCCGGCGCTGGGCATCGTGCTGGACGGGCTGCGCCGGTTGGAATACCGCGGGTATGACTCCGCGGGCGTCGCGGTGGTGGCCGCGGGTCGCCTGCTGACCGAAAAGCGGGCCGGCAAGCTGGCCAACCTGGAAAAGATCCTGGCCGAGTCTCCCACCGCCGGCATCGCCGACGGCGTCACCGCGATCGGGCACACCCGCTGGGCCACCCACGGCGGCCCCACCGACCGCAATGCCCACCCGCACATGTCCCGCGACGGACGCGTGGCCGTGATCCATAACGGCATCATCGAAAACTTCGCCAAGCTCCGCACCGAACTGGAGGCGGAGGGCGTCGAGTTCGCCAGCGACACCGACACCGAATGCGCCGCCCACCTCCTCGCCGCCGAGCTTGCCAAGCAGGGCGAGCCCAGCGCGGAGGGCCTGGCCGCGGCGATGCGCCGGGTCTGCCAGCGGCTGGAGGGCGCGTTCACCCTGCTCGCCGTCGACTCGGCCGTGCCCGGCGCGGTGGTCGGCGCCCGGCGCAACTCGCCGCTGGTGGTGGGCCGTGGCTCGGGGGAAAACTACCTGGCCAGCGACGTGTCCGCCTTCATCGAGCACACCCGCGAGGCGGTCGAGCTGGGGCAGGACCAGGTGGTGCTGATCACCCCTAAGGGCATCGAGATCACCGACTTCTCGGGCCAGCCCGCGACCGGCAAGGACTTCCACATCGACTGGGATGCCTCTGCCGCGGAAAAGGGCGGCTACGACTACTTCATGCTCAAGGAGATCGCCGAGCAGCCGCAGGCGGTCGCCGACACGCTGCTCGGCCGGCTCGGGGAAAACGGCGAGATCGCCCTCGACGAGGTGCGCCTCACCGACCAGGACCTGCGCGACGTCGACAAGGTCTTCATCGTCGCCTGCGGTACGGCCTATCACGCCGGCCTCGTCGCCAAGTACGCGATCGAGCACTGGACCCGCGTCCCCTGCGAGGTGGAGCTGGCCAGCGAGTTCCGCTACCGCGACCCGGTGCTGGACCGGTCCACGCTGGTGGTGGCGATCAGCCAGTCCGGCGAGACGATGGACACGCTGATGGCGCTGCGCCACGCCAAGGAGCAGAAGGCGCGCGTGCTCGCGATCTGCAATACCAACGGCTCCACGATCCCGCGCGAGTCCGACGCCGTGCTCTACACGCACGCGGGGCCGGAGATCGCGGTCGCCTCGACCAAGGCGTTCCTCACCCAGCTCGTCGCCTGCTACCTGGTCGGGCTGCACCTGGCCCAGGTGCGCGGGATCAAGTACGCGGACGAGGTGGCCGCGGTCGTCGCCCAGCTTCAGGAGATGCCCGGCAAGCTTCAGGAGGTCCTGGGCACGATGGAGCCGGTGCGCGAGCTGGCCCGGTCGCTGGCCGAGGCGAAGAGCGTGCTGTTCATCGGCCGCCACGTCGGCTACCCGGTGGCGCTGGAGGGCGCGCTCAAGCTCAAGGAGCTGGCGTACATGCACGCCGAGGGCTTCGCGGCCGGCGAGCTCAAGCACGGCCCGATCGCGCTGATCGACGAGGGCTGCCCGGTGGTGTGCGTGGTCCCCTCGCCAGCCGGCCGGGGCGTGCTGCACGACAAGATCGTCTCCAATATCCAGGAGGTGCGCGCCCGCGGCGCCCAGACGATCGTGATCGCCGAGGAGGGCGACGACGACGTCGTGCCGTACGCGGATCACCTGGTCCGGGTACCCCGCACGCCGACGCTCCTCGCCCCGCTGGTGACCACCGTGCCGCTCCAGGTGCTCGCCTGCGAGATCGCCGCCGCCCGCGGCCACGATGTCGACCAGCCCCGAAACCTGGCCAAGTCCGTCACGGTCGAATAGTCGCCCGCCGTTAGGGTTGACCGCGTGAGCGAGCGAGTTGGCGCGGCGGCGTCTGGACTGAGCGGCCCCGCCGACGAAGTCGGGGTTTCGGGGTTGCGAGGGAAGACGTCGCCTTCAGCGCCGCACGAGCGAGCGAACCCGGAGGCACAGTGATCGTGGCTGTCGGCATCGACGTCGTCCTGGTCGAGCGGTTCACCAGCGCGCTGGTCCGGACCCCGCTGCTGGCCGACCGGCTGTTCACCGAGGCGGAGCGGTACACGGCGTCGGGCAACCCCCGCTCGCCGGAGTCGCTCGCCGCCCGCTTCGCGGCCAAGGAGGCGGTGGCGAAGGCGCTCGGTGCGCCGGTCGGGCTGCGCTGGCACGACTGCGAGATCGTCACCGACCCGGACGGCCGCCCCTGGCTCACCGTCTCCGGCACGGTCGCGGCCGTTGCCACCGAGCGAGGGATCACGCGCTGGCATCTGTCGTTGTCACACGACGGGGGTATCGCGTCCGCCATGGTGGTAGCGGAGCGCCTGTCGGAAGACGTGGCTTCCCAGTGACGCGGGGGCGGCCGTGCCTTCGCGCGACGGCGGCGTGCGAGCGGGCGAAGGTGGGGCGATGAGGCGGGCCTGGCGGGTCAGCGACGTGCGTGCGGCCGAGGAGGCACTCATGCGCACCCTGCCCGAGGGCGTGCTCATGCGCCGGGCCGCCGCCGGGCTGGCCCGTCGCTGCGCGCTCCTGCTCGCCGAGCGTGGCGGTGTGTACGGCGCCCGCGTCCTGCTGCTCGTCGGCCCCGGCAACAACGGCGGCGACGCGCTCTACGCCGGTACCCACCTTGCCCGCCGGGGTGTCGCCGTGTCCGCGCTGCTGCTGGCGCCGGAGCGGGTACACGAGGGCGGGCTGGCCGCGCTCCAACAGGCGGGCGGCCGGGTGGTCGACGCCGTGCCCCGCGATCTCGACCTCGCCGTCGACGGCATCGTCGGGCTGGGCGGCTCGGGTGGCCTACGACCCGCCGCCGAGGCCGCGGTGCGGCTGCTCCAAGCGCGGGGTACCACGATCGTGGCCGTCGACGTCCCTAGCGGGGTGGACGTGGACACCGGCGCGCTGAGCGGGCCGGTGGTGCGGGCAGACGTGACCGTCACGTTCGGCTGCCTCAAGCCGGCGCTGGTGGTCGGGCCGGCCGCGCCGTACGCCGGCGAGGTGGAGCTTGTCGACATCGGGCTCGGGCCGTGGCTGCGGGCGGACGCCGCGCTGGCCGTACCGGAGTGGCCGGACATCGAGGAGTGGTGGCCGCGCCTGGAAGCCGCCTCGGAGAAGTACACCCGCGGGGTCGTCGGCATCGCGACCGGCTCGGCGATGTACCCGGGCGCGGCCGTGCTCTCGGTGGGCGGCGCGCTGGCCGGGCCGACCGGCATGGTGCGCTACGCGGGCGGCGCCGCCAGCCACGTGCTGCGCCGCTATCCGTCCGTGATCGCGACCGAGCGGGTGGCGGAGGCCGGACGGGTGCAGGCCTGGGTGTGCGGCTCCGGCCTCGGCACCGGCGAGGCGGCCGCAACCGAGCTGCGTACCGTGCTGGCCACCTCGGTCCCGGTCGTGCTCGACGCGGACGCGCTGACACTGCTTGTCAACGGCTCGATGACCGACCAGCTGCGGGGCCGCGACGCGCCGACCGTGGTGACCCCGCACGATCGCGAGTTCGCGCGGCTGGCGGGCGGCGAGCCCGGTGCCGACCGGGTCGGCGCCGCGCTCCGGCTGGCCTCGTCGATGAACGCGGTCGTCCTGCTCAAGGGCGACCGCACGATTGTCGCCACGCCGGCCGGCCGGGCGTGGGCCAACCCGACCGGCACCCCCGCGCTGGCCACCGGCGGTACCGGCGACGTGCTCGCCGGGCTGCTCGGCTCGCTGCTGGCCGCCGGGGTCTCACCGGAGCGGGCGGCGGTCGCGGCCGCGTACCTGCACGGTCTGGCCGGACGGGACGCCGCCCGCCGCGGTCCGGTGACCGCGCCCGACGTGGCCGCCGCGCTCAGCGACGTCGTGCCCGCCTCGTCCTGACCATCTTCATAGAGATTTGAAAGATTTGAGCTACCGCGACCTCCGCCGTGGTCCGGACCGTCGCTCCCGCGGCCTCACCCTCCGCGGTTCACAATCCAACCCGAGCCGCTTGGCGAAGTAGGCGGCCTCCCGGACCGCATCCGGCCCGGCCGCCGGGCCATGATCAGGACGCGGCGCCAGGGCACGGACGATGAGGCTGTTCTTCGATCGAGGGCGACCGCCGTCGCCGAGCCCACCCGACCCGCGGGGCCGGGCCTTCGCGGCCTTCGCCGCCTTGCGGGGCGCGTCAAGATCCAGACAAAATCCCTGATTTTGTTGCTTCCAAGGCGGTCTGAGGCAACAAAATCAGGGATTTTGCTGCCTAACTCGGCCGGTGGGCTGTCGGCGGGTGATCGAGATCGTGGACCGGGGTCGATGTGTGGGGGGTCGTTGCCGGCCGGCCCATATGGGTGAGGCTGCGGGAGCAGCGGTCTGGACCACCGCGGGCATCGCGGTAGCCCAAATTTTGATCTTGAATTTGATCTTCTAGGAGTGCGTGGACTCCGAGGACGGCTGGCGGGCGCTCGGCGGCCGCACACTCGACGCCTCGGTCTCCTTGGCCAGGTAGTGCGGCCGGCGCTTGGCCTCGTAGTAGAGGCGGCCGATGTACTCGCCGATGATGCCGAGGATCATCATCTGGATGCCGCCCAGCCCGATGACGCTGACGATGATCGTGGTGTAACCGGGCATGTCGATGCCGCGCACGAGCGCGCTGACCACGACCCACGTCATGTACGCCACGGCAAGCACGGTCAGCGTCAGCCCGGCGTAGATCGCCAGGCGCAGCGGCCGGTTGTTGAACGACAGCAGCCCGTCGAGCGCGTAGTTGAAGAGCTTGCCGATGGTCCACTTGCTCTGGCCGCCCTGCCGCGCCTCGTTCTTGTAGGCGAACGCGACGGTGTTGAAGCCGATCCAGGAGTAGAGGCCCTTGGAGAAGCGGTTGTACTCAGGCAGCGAGAGGATCGCGTCCACGGCCCGCCGGGAGAGCAGCCGGAAGTCGCCGGCGCCGTCGGTGAGCTGCACGTCGACCAGGCGGTTGATCATCCGGTAGAACGCCCGCGAGGCGATCGTGCGGAAGAAGTGGTCGCCACGCCGGTCGCGGGTGGCGATCACCTGGTCGTACCCCTGATCGAAGAGCTCGACCATGCGCGGCAGCAGGTGTGGCGGGTGCTGGAGGTCGGCATCCATGATCACGATGGCGTCGCCGGTGGCCCGCTCGAGGCCGGCCAGCATGGCCGCCTCCTTGCCGAAGTTACGGCTCAGCGATGTGTACTTGACCGATTCGTCCGGGCAGCCAGCCCGCGGAGCGCCACCAGCGTGCCGTCGTCGCTGCCGTCATCGACGAAGACGATTTCGATCTCCGTAGTCAGCGCCGCGGTGGCTGCCGTCACAGCAGCGTGGAGCCGCTCGACGGATGCCTCCTCGTTGAAGCACGGCACTACGACCGACAGGAGCATGTACAGGATGTTACGGGTTCGCGGGCCAGTAGGCTGATCTGCATGTGGCAGGCCGAAGTCCGCGTCGACCTGGACGCGATACGGGACAACATGGCTGTGTTGCGCGACGGCACCACCGCCGAGGTCATGGCGGTGGTCAAGGCGGATGCCTACGGGCACGGCATGTTACCGGTGGCTCGAGCGGTCCTCGAGTCTGGCGCGAGCTGGCTTGGCGTCTGCACCCTCGACGAGGCCCTCACACTGCGGCGAGCCGGCATCAGCGCGCCGGTGCTCGCCTGGCTGCTCGCGCCGGGGCTGCCGTTGCACGAGGGGATCGCGGCCGGCATCGACCTCGGGGTCGGGAGCCTGGACCAGCTCGGCGAGATGATCGGCGCCGCCCGCACGGCTGGCCGCCCCGCGCGGGTACACCTGAAGATCGACACGGGCCTCTCGCGCGGCGGCGCGACGCCGGCCGACTGGCCGGCGCTGGTCGAGGCCGCCGCGAAGGCCGAGGCCAACGGATGGATCGAGGCCGTCGGGGTCTGGAGCCATTTCGTGTACGCGGACGCGCCCGGCCACGAGACGATCGACCGCCAGCTCGACGTCTTCCGCGAGGGCGTGGCGACCGCCGAGCGCCTCGGTGTGGACGCTCCCTACAAGCACATCGCCAACTCGGCGGCCACCCTCACCCGCCCGGACACCCACTTCGACCTGGTGCGGCCGGGCATCGCGATCTACGGCCTCTCGCCGTCGCCGCGGACCGGCACGGGCGGGCTCGGTGAAGGGGAGCGCTACGGGCTGCGCCCGGCGATGACCGCCCGCGCGAGGGTGGCGCTCACCAAGCGGGTGCCGGCCGGGCAGGGCGTGTCCTACGGCCACACGTACCACACCGAGCGGGAAACCACGCTCGCGGTCGTCCCCCTCGGGTACGCGGACGGCGTCCCGCGCCACGCGTCCAACTCCGGACCCGTCGAGCTGGGCGGCAAGATACGGCGAATCGCCGGCCGGGTCTGCATGGATCAGGTGGTGCTCGACTGCGGCGACGACCAGGTGGCACCGGGCGACGTGGCGACGCTCTTCGGCAGCGGCGCCAACGGCGAGCCCACCGCTGACGACTGGGCTGAGGCGGCCGGCACAATTAACTACGAGATAGTCACCCGCTTCGGGGGTGTGCGGGTACCTCGCCACTACGACGGAGCGGCCGCCTTCACCGCTGACGCCGGAGGTACATGGGGATGAGCGTCTTGAATGGCCTGGCCAGCCGGTCGATGCGCAGGCGGGCCGGCCTGCTGGGCGCGGTCGTGGGCGTCGCCGCCGTGGGTGTGGCGGCCGGCGTTGTCGCCGAGCGGGCCCTCGTGCGCCGCTCGAAGCGGGCGCCGGACGACCCGTACGCGGAGGAGGACTTCGGCCAACTCGCGTACGACGAGGCGCTGACCGTCACCGCCGCGGACGGCACCGACCTGTACGTCGAGATCGTCGAGCCCACCGACGGAGTGGAGCTGGACGCCGACTTCGTCGCCGACGTGACCGGGGCGATGACCTCGCTGGAGCCGACGCTCGTCTTCATACACGGCTTCGGCCTCGACATGGGTACGTTCCACTTCCAGCGCAAGGAGCTGACCCGCCGCGGCGACTACCGGATGGTCTTCTACGACCAGCCGGGCACGGCCGCTCCCGCAAGCTGGAGTCCGGGGAGTACGAGCTGCCCGCGCTCGGTGAGGCCCTCAAGCACGTGCTCGACGAGACCGTGCCGGATGGCCCGATCGTGCTGATCGGCCACTCGATGGGCGGCATGACCATCATGGCCTTCGCCGAGCAGCACCCGGAGTACTTCGGCAGCCGGGTCGTGGCGACCGTGCTGATGTCCACTTCGGGCGGCCGGCTGGAGGAGACCAAGTTCGGGCTGCCCGCGTTGATCTCCAAGGCCGGCACACCGCTGCTCCCGCTGGTCAACAGCGCTACCCGGGTCAGCGGCGGCGTGATCGACCGGGCCCGGAGCGCCTCGTCCGACCTTGCCTGGCTGCTCACCCGGCGGTATGGCTTCGGCGACCCCAAGCCCAGCCCCGCGCTCGTGTCCTACGTGGAGGAGATGAACTCCCGCACCTCCACCGAGACTGTCGCCCGCTACCTGCGCACGCTCTACACGCACGCCCGCTACCCCGCGCTCAAGGCGCTGCGCTCCGCGCACTCGCTGGTCATCGTCGGCGACCGGGACATGATCACGCCGGTCAACCACTCCGAGGAGATCCTGCGACACCTGCCGGACGCCGAGTTCGTGAAGGTGCCGGACAGCGGTCACGTGGTGATGCTGGAACACGCCGACGAGGTCAATGCGGTGCTCATCTCGTTCCTGGAGAAGCTGACCGCGTGACGATCCTGTCCACTGTGTCCCTGGCTAAGCTCGTACCCCTCAATGGGGACTGGATGGCACGCGTGGAGGAACTGTGACACTCGACCTGATGGCGCTGCTTCCGGCGGCATGGCACTCGGCGGTCGCCGGATACGTCGACTCGGACCGGGTTGCCGAGCTGAGCGCCTTCGTCGAGGCCGAGTACCAGGCCGGCCCGTGCTTTCCGCCGCTGGAGGACCTCTTCTCGGCGTACCGGCTCTGCGCCCCGGACGACTGCCGCGTGCTGATCCTGGGGCAGGACCCGTACCACAAGGCGGGCCAGGCGCACGGGCTGAGCTTCAGCGTCCGCCCGGGGGTATCGGTCCCGCCGTCGCTGCGCAACGTCTACAAGGAGCTCGCCGCCGACCTGGACGTGCCGCCGTCCCGCTCGGGTGACCTCACCGGCTGGGCCGCACAGGGCGTCCTCATGCTGAACGCGGTGCTCACGGTCCGCGCCGGAACGCCCGGGTCGCACGCCAACCGGGGCTGGGAGGACTTCACCGACGCCACGATCCGCGCGCTGAACGACCGCGAGGAGCGCGTGGTGTTTCTGCTGTGGGGCGGCTATGCCCGCAAGAAGAGCGCCCTGGTGACAAACTCGACGCACGTGGTGCTCGAAGCCGGCCACCCAAGCCCGATGAACCCGCGCGGCTTCCTGGGCAGCCGCCCGTTCAGCGCCACGAACAAGGCCCTTGCCGACGCCGGCCTGCCCCCATCGACTGGTCCCGCCTATGATTCAGCCGCTTCGCTGGTGGCACATCGAGGAGGTACTGGCCATCGAGGCCGACCTCTTCGGTGCCGAGCAGTGGTCGGCGGCCATGTTCTGGAACGAGCTGGCCAATGGCCACCACTACCTCGTGGCGACCGGCGACGAGGGGGAGATCCTCGGGTACGCGGGGCTCACCGTGCAGCCACCCGACGAGGCGTGGGTGCAGAACATCGCGGTGCGCCGTGACGCCCAGCGCCGGGGCATCGGGCGCACGTTGCTGGAGGCGCTGCTGGCGGAGGCGGCCCGGCGCGGCGTACGCAAGGTGCTCCTCGAAGTGGCTGTCGACAATGGACCGGCGCAGAAGCTTTACGGCGCCTACGGATTCGAGGCGGTCGGTCTCCGCCGCGGGTACTACCAACCGAGCAACACCGACGCCCTGGTGATGATGAGGCACGATGACTGACCGACAACGGTGCGATGGTGGCCGCTGGGCGCTCACGCTGAGCGCGGTGAGCGTGTAGTGTCCGGCGACGTGATCGTCCGGATGTGGGAGGTACGCGGCGAAGCCGCGAAGTTGGCCGACCTGATCTCGTGGGTGTGCGACACGGCGGTACCGCGGATCGAGGTGGAGCCGCTCCACATCTCCAGCGAGGTGTTCTCCTCTACCGATAACCGCGTCGTGGTCATATCGAAGTGGCGTAGCTCCCCGATCCCGCTGCCCGACCCACCGAAGGAGCTGGTGGCCCGGGCACCGCACGTCTGGGACTTCACCCAGGTCGACCGCTAGCGGCGCTAGGAGACGCGGCCGGCGAAGGCGAGGATGATCTGCTGGATCGCGCTCACGTCGTTGCGTTCGAGGAACGTGCGGCCGCCGGTGACCTTCGTGATCTGCTCAAGCGCCGTCGCGTCCGCCTTCGGCCCGACCGCTATGGCCAGGATGGGCAGCGGGCGGTCGGCGCGGGCTGACGCCTTCAGCTTGTCGAGTAGCTGCTCGAGCGACAGGCCGGACTCGTCCTCGTTCTTGCCGTCGGTCATCACCACGAGCATGTTCTGCGCGTTCGGCTTCCACGCCTTCTGCATCTGGTCGTAGGCCGCGCCGATCGTGTCGTAGAGGCCGGTGTCGCCAGCGGCGCGCAGGCCCTGCACCGCACCCGCGACCGCCTGCCGGCGGGGGACGCCGCCGAGGTTGCCGCCGGCCGGGCCGAGCGCGACGAGTTCCACATAGTCGGTGGTCGGAGTCAGGTCCGTGGCGAACGCCCACAAGCCGATGACCGTGCCGTTGTTGAGCAGCCCGGCACCGGCGATCGCGGCCTTTTGGATGAGCTGGAGGCGGGTCTGGTTCGTGCCGGGCACCGGGTCGTTCATCGAGCCGGACACGTCGAGCAGCAGGAGCGCGTTGTTGGAGCGCTGGAGCACGCCCCACACGCCGAGCATCTGGGTGAGCGCCTGTGCGCTGGCGGTGCGCTCGCGCCCGGTCACCGTAACCCGGAAGCCGCGGTCTGGATTGATCAGCCCGGTGTCGCGGGTGGCGTGGCCGGAGTCCCGGAAGCCAGCCGCCGCGTACGCTTGGCGGCTCTCCGGATTCTGTAGGTGGGCGAGCAGGGCCGCGGCCGCCTGCCGGCGCACGTCGTCGACCCAGGGGGCACGCAGCACGGCGAACGGGTAGTCCGCGTAGGCCGCGCCCTCCTTCGGGTAGATCGGCACGAGCGGCACCGTCGGCGACGCCTCCGCGTACTCGGCGAGCTCGCGTTCCAATACCGGGATCGCGGCCGGCAGCGTGGGGATGTCGTCGTTGCCCACGCCGGCGTACTCGCGCAGCAGCGCCGCCGGATCCTCGGCGCTGATGGTGGTGAGCTGCGAGGCGGAGAGCGCGATGTACAGCTCCTCGTTGGTCTGCTGCTGGTTGTTGTCCGGATCCATGATCGTCATCGCGGCGGCCAGGCCCGCGCCGGAGCGGGTCGGGTCGGCCATGCCCAGCCGCAGCGCGCCCCACTCAGGGTGGCCGTAGTCGGTCCAGGTCTTGCCGCCCTGGAACGCGCCGACCAGCTCGGTCCACCCGAGCGCCCGCTCGGGCCAGCCGAGCGCCTCGGCCATCGGCCGCTGCATGGCGATGACGGTCGGCGTGGTCGCCAGGCTCGGTGGTTTCTCCTGCGGCAGCACACTCGCCGCGTCCGGCCGTCCCGCGGCGAGCGACAGCCAGGCGCTGAAGTCGGGCATCCAGACGTCGGGGCGGGGACCGTCGCGGGCCTCGTCCCAGCCCGGTCCGATCGAGGCGGCCACCGCGCTGGACGGCATCGCCCGTACCGTGGCGGAAACACAGTGGGTGCCAACGGTTGGGCCGGCGTCGCTCCACTTGTCGGTGAGCTCGTTGACGAGGGGGTAGTGGTCTGGTGCGGCGACCACGCTGATCTCGACCGGCGCGCCCGTGCAGCCCTCCTCGTCACCGCCCAGCTGGAAGTAGCCCACTGTGCCGCCGCCGACGGCGAGCGCCACAGCGCCCGCGGTCACTGCCATCCGGCCGCTGCGGCCTGCGCGCCGGTGCCGGAGCACGGATTCCGCCATGACAGTTCACCCCCCACTCCGCGATGACCTCCAGCGAGGCGGTCGTCGCACTGCGTACCGATAGATGACTTATCGCCGTGTTGGTTGCACAGTGATACGAACATACGGTCCCGGGGGGTTGGGTTAGTGGCCATGACGGTCACGATCCTGCAGGCCAATGGTCATATTGGGGGGACGTGTAGGTGACTCGAACGGTAGGAGGCCGTTACCGGCTGTATGAGTTTCTGGCCGGTGGAGATACCGGCGAGGTATGGGAAGCGCTCGATCTCGGCACTGACCGTACCGTTGCCGTCAAACTGTTGTATCCCGACCTCGCCGCGGATCCGCGGCTGGTCGACAGGTTCGTGCGTGCCCAAGGTCAGCTCAAGATGCTGTGGCATCCGAGCATTGCCCGGCTGCTCGACATCGTGGCGGAAGAGGGGACGCTGGCCCTGGTGACGGAGCTGGCGCCGGGGGTGGACCTGGGTCGCCGGCTCGCGCGTGAGGGCCCGCTCGACGCCGGCAGCGCGTCCGCGGTGGGGGCCGCGGTGGCCGACGCGCTGAGCGCCGCGCACCAGCTGGGCGTCGTGCACGGCGACGTAAAGCCGTCCAATGTGGTGGTTCCGCCGCGCGGGGAGGGTCCGGCCCGCGTCACCGACTTCTCGGTGATGCTTCTGGTACGGGCTGGGCGCCGCTACCCAGAGCCCTTCGAACGGCGACGGTACCGGGCGCCGGAGGTGACCGAAGGCGCGATCCCGGTGCCGCCCAGCGACGTGTACGCGCTCGGCGCGATGCTCGCCGAGATGCTGCCCGGCGACCCGCCGGCGCGGCTGCGGATGATCGCCGAGGAGTGCGTGCGCGCCGACCCGGGCTCGCGCCCGTCCGCCGCGGAGATTGGCCACGAGCTTGGCGCGCTGGCCGCGCGGCTGGAGTCGGCGCCGGTCGCGGTGGGACCCGCGGGGCAGCTGGCCATCGATGCCACCCCGGTCCGGACCCGTCGCCGCCCGGGAGGAGGGCGTGGACCCGCCTGGCTTCTCGGGAGTCCGGCCCGCATGGGGATCGTGTTCGGCCTGGTGCTCGCGCTGGTGCTCGGCGCGTTCGCCGTGACCCGCCCGTGGCAGCCGGCCAGCGACCAGGACGGCGAGGGCACCAGTACGCCCAGCGGCTCACCCGGTGGTGCCGCCTCGGCGGCCGGGACGGTCAAGCCGCCACAGATGCCGGCTGCCGCCAGCGCGCATACGCGGGAGGGCGGGGTCGAGTTCGTCCGGTACTGGTTCGCGCTGCTGAACTACGCGCAGGGTAGTGGTGACACCTCGCCGATGAAGGCGGCCGCCGGCCCGGGCTGCCGGGAGTGCGACCGGATGGTGGAGACGGTCGACGGCGCATACGGCGACGGTGGCTCGATGAGTGGTGGCGTGTACGTGGTCCGTAACGTCGCCACCAACGGACTCTTCACTCTCGACAGTCCGATCTTCGAGGCGACGCTCGACCGCAGCCCGCGCGCCACGCTCGACCGTACCGGCGTGGAGCGGGACAGCCTGCCCGGCCTGACGGTCGCGAACTGCATGGTGAGCCTCGACTGGACCAGCGACCGCTGGCGGGTCGTGGGCGTACCCACGGCGGGCTGCGTGGGCTGAGGAGGGGCCGCGAGCAGCGAAAATCGGTGGCGTTGTGGAGAGTTGATCTCGTAGCGTCACCGTTACTATGCGTTCCTTACCGGTCGACGATCCCGGCACGCCCGATCACCGGTCACCCACCCGATTCCTGTGGTGGCTGGCCGTGCGTGCGTGGCCGTCAATGCTCGGCGGCATCTGCTGGGGCGTCGTGTGGATGGTCAGCCAGGCCCTGATGCCAGCGGTGATCGGCAAGGCGGTCGACGCCGGCCTGGCCGACCGCGACCGTGGCGCGCTGCTGACCTGGGGCGCCGTCCTACTCGGACTCGGCCTTGTCCAGGCGGCATCCGGCATCATCCGGCACCGGTTCGCGACGTTCAACTGGCTCACGGCGGCGTACCGGACCATCCAGATCACCATCGCGCAGGCCAACCGCCTCGGCGCCACGTTGCCGAAGCGACTGGCCACGGGCGAGGTGGTCAGCATCGGTACCGCGGACATCAACCACATCGGCAGCGCGCTCGACGTGGTGGCGCGCGGCTCCGGCGCGGTGGTCGCGATCATCACGATCGCCGCGATCCTCTTCGGCGCGTCGGTGCCGCTCGGCCTCGTGGTCATCCTCGGCGTGCCGCTGCTGATGGCGCTCGTGGGCGGGCTGATCCGGCCGCTGCACCGCCGCCAGCAGGCATACCGCGAGCAGCAGGGCAAGCTCACCAGCCGGGCCGGCGACATCGTCACCGGGCTGCGGGTGCTGCGCGGCGTGGGCGGCGAGGCGACCTTCGCGGCGCGCTACCGCGCCGAGTCCCAGTCGCTGCGGTCCGCCGGGGTACGGGTGGCGCGGGTCGAGTCGATGCTGGAGGCGGCCCAGGTGCTCGTGCCGGGCGCCTTCGTGGTACTGGTCGTGTGGCTGGGCGCCCGGTTCGCGCTGCGCGGTGAGATCACGCCTGGCCAGCTTGTGGCCTTCTACGGGTACGCGTCGTTCCTGATCGCTCCACTTCGGACGATCACGGAGGCGATCGACAAGCTGATTCGCGGGCACGTGGCCGCGCGGCGGGTGGTGGCGATGCTGGCGCTGCGGCGCGACCTGGCCGAGCCGGCCCAGCCTGCGACGCTGCCCGACGGCCAGGGCGACCTTGTCGACGCGGAGTCCGGCGTCGTGATCCGTCCCGGCCGGCTCACCGCGATCGCCGCGCACACGCCCGAGGACGCGGCCGCCATCGCTGACCGCCTCGGGCGGTACGTGGACGGCGAGGCGACGCTCTCCGGCGTACCCCTGCGGGACCTGTCGCTGGCGACGGTGCGGAAGCGGATCCTGGTGGCCGACAACGACGACCGTCTCTTCTCCGGCCCGCTGCGGGAGGAGCTCGCGGGCCTGGGCGGCGAGGTCGACGACACGCGGATCGCCGCAGCGCTGGCGGCCGCGAGCGCGACCGACGTCGTCGACGCCCTGCCCGACGGGCTGGACACGGTGGTGGCCGAGCGCGGCCGCGAGTTCTCCGGTGGTCAGCAGCAGCGGCTGCGGCTGGTCCGGGCGCTGCTGGCCGACCCGCAGGTGCTCGTGCTCGTCGAGCCGACGAGCGCGGTGGACGCGCACACCGAGGCGCGGATCGCCGCGCGGTTGGGTGCGGCGCGGGCCGGGCGGGCCACGGTGGTCTGCACGACGAGCCCGCTGATGCTCGACCGCGCCGACCACGTGGTGTTCGTCGAGGACGGGAAGGTGGCCGCCGAGGGCAGCCACGCCGAACTGCTGGAGACCGAGCCGCGGTACGCCGCGGTGGTGACCCGAGGGAGGACTCGTGAGTACAGCGTTGCCGATCGCGGACGCGCGGCAGGTGCGGCGGTACGCCCGCGCGCTGATGCGCCGGCACCCCGCCGCGCTGGCCGGCGCGATCGGCCTGCACGTGCTCGCCGCGGTCGCCGGTCTGGCCGCGCCGCGCCTCATCGGCGACCTTGTCGAGGCGATCGAGCGCGGCACCACGACCGTCACCGTCGACCGGATCGCGCTGGTCATCGCTGGTTTCGTGGTGGTGCAGGCGGTGATCACGCGGTTCGCGCACATCGCCTCCGCGCGGCTGGGCGAGCGGGTGCTGGCCGAGCTGCGGGAGGACTTCGTCGACCGGATTCTCGCCATCCCACTGTCCACGGTGGAGCGTGCGGGCACCGGTGACCTGGTGACCCGCACCTCGCGTGACGTCGCGGCGCTGTCCCAGTCGGTGCGCTTCGCGGTACCGGAGACGCTGATCGCGCTGGCGACCGGCGCGTTCGCGATCGGCGCGCTGTTGCTCGTCGACCCGCTGCTGGGCCTGCCTTGCCTGGTCGCGGTGCCGGCCCTGTGGGTGGGTACGCGGTGGTACCTGCGCTACGCGCCCGACGGCTACCTGCGGGAGAACGCGGCGTACTCGGACATCACCGACGGGATCACCGAGACCGTGGAGGGCTCGCGCACGACCGAGGCGCTGCGCCGGCAGGACCGTCGGCGGCGGCGCACGAACGAGGACATCCGCCGGCAGTACGCGGCCGAGCGGTACACGCTTCGGCTGCGCACGGTCTGGTGGCCGTTGACCGAGGTGTCGTACGTGGTGCCGGTCGTCGCCACGCTCGTCGTGGGCGGCTGGTTCTACCTGGAGGGGTGGGTATCGCTCGGCGAGGTGACCGCCGCCACGCTGTACGTGCAGCTGCTCGTCGACCCGCTCGACCGCTTCCTCTCCTGGCTGGACGAGCTCCAGGTCGGCGGCGCCTCGCTGGCCCGCATCCTGGGCGTCTCCGAGGTGCCGGAGGACCGCACAGCGTCGGGCGTGCGGCCCGAGGGCGAGGACGTCGAAGCGCGCGACGTCCGATACTCCTATGTGGTGGGACGGGACGTGCTGCACGGTGTCTCGCTCGCGGTGGCGCCGGGGGAGCGGCTGGCCATGGTGGGACCGTCCGGCGCGGGCAAGTCGACGCTCGGTCGGCTGCTGGCTGGCATCCACGGCCCGCGCACCGGCTCGGTGACGGTGGGCGGCGCGCCGCTTGTCGAGCTGCCGCTGGACGAGTTGCGTTCGCACGTCGCGCTGGTCACCCAGGAGCACCACGTCTTCATCGGTACGCTCCGCGAGAACCTGGTGCTGGCCCGCCCGTCGGCCACCGACGAGGAGGTACGCGCCGCGCTGGCCGCGGTCGACGCGCTGGAGTGGGCCGGCACCCTGCCCGACGGACTGGCGACGGTCGTGGGGGCAGGTGGGCACCCGCTCTCGCCCGCGCAGGCGCAGCAGCTGGCGCTCGCGCGGCTCGTCCTGGCCGACCCGCACACGCTCGTACTCGACGAGGCGACCTCCCTCATCGACCCGCGCGCGGCCCGCAACCTGGAGCGCTCGCTCGCCGCGGTGCTGGCGGGGCGCACGGTCATCGCGATCGCGCACCGGCTCTTCTCCGCCCATGACGCCGACCGGGTGGCCGTGGTCGAGGACGGACGGATCACCGAGCTCGGCTCGCACGCCGAGCTGGTCGCGGCCGGTGGCTCGTACGCGGCGCTGTGGCGGAGCTGGCACGGGTCATAGAAGACCGTCTTGCAAAGGAGTCTTTGCAAGACTAGGTTTGCAAACATGTCTAGGGAAGATCGGGTCCGGCTCGATCCGACGTCGCTGCGCGGGGTGGCGCATCCGCTGCGGGTGCGCATCCTCGGGCTGCTGCGGCAGGACGGGCCGGCCACCTCCACCACGCTCGCCGAGCGTCTGGGCCTTTCCACCGGCGCGACCAGCTACCACCTGCGGCAGCTCGCGGCGTATGGGTTCGTGGTCGAGGAGACCGGCCGCGGGGTGGGTCGGGAGCGCTGGTGGCGGGCCGCCCACAAGGGCACGGTGCTCGACCAGGAGACGGTCAAGCAGGCGCCGGGCGACGCGGAGACCTACATGCGGGCGGTGGCCGCCACCTACGCCGACACCATGGAGCGATGGCTCGGTGAGACGCAGGTGCTGCCGGAGGAGTGGCGTCCCGGCAGCACGCTCAGCAGCACGACGCTCCGGCTGACGCCGGACGAGGCGGGGCGGCTGCGTGAGGAGCTGCTCGCCGTGGTCGAGCGCTACCGCGAGCACTCCGAGCCGGATCCGCCGGAGGGCACCGAGATCGTCCAGTTCCAGGTGCAGCTGATGCCCTTCGTAAGGCCGCTGGACAACGGATGAAACGGGGTTTCGCCGGCCTGCTCGCCGCCGAGGGAGTCTCCTTCATCGGCACCCGGATGTCGTTCGTGGCGCTGCCCTGGTTCGTGCTCGTCACGTCGGGCAGCGCGGCCCGCACCGGCATCGTGGCATTCGCCGAGATGCTGCCGTACGTGCTGGTCTGCGCGTTCGGCGGCCCGCTGCTCGACCGCCTCGGCCACCGGCGGGTGAGCGTGCTCGGCGACCTCGGCAGCGCGGTGGCGGTGGCGGCGATCCCCCTCCTGCACCACGGCCCTGGGCTGAGCTACGGCGGGCTTGTCGCGATCGTGACGCTGCTCGGCACGCTGCGCGGCTTCGGCGACTCGGCCAAGCGCGTGCTGCTGCCCCGGACCATCGCCACGGCCGGCATCAACGTGACCCGCGCGACGAGCCTCCACGATGGCCTGTTCCGCCTCTCCACGCTCCTCGGCCCGCCGGCGGCCGGCCTGCTGGTCACCGCCTTCGACGCGACGGTGGTGCTGCTGATCGACGCCGCCTCGTTCGGAGTCGCCGCGGTCCTGATCGCCGTCCTGGTGCCGGGCGCCGAGGCGGAGCGGCGGCACGAGCCGTACCTGCGGGCGCTGCGAGCCGGCTGGCAGTTCATCGGTCGAGACCGGCTGCTCCTCGGCCTGGCCGTCATGATCTTCGTGACCAACCTGATCGACCAGTCGTACTCCGCGGTGCTCGCGCCGGTCTGGGCTCGTGACGTGGCCGGCTCCGCTACCGCGCTCGGGCTGCTCTTCGGCCTCTTCGGCGTCGGCGCGGTGGCCGGCAGCCTGGTCTTCGCGGTGGTGGCGCCGCGCCTGCCGCGGTACGGCACGTTCGTGATCGGCATGCTGATCGGCGGCGCGCCCCGCTTCGTCGCGCTCGCGCTGGGCGGCGACACGTGGGTGGTCTACGCGGTCGTGCTCCTCGCCGGCTTCTCGATCGCCGGCGTCAACCCGGTGCTCAGCGCGATGCAGTACGAGCGGGTGCCCGAGGCGATGCGCGCCCGGGTGCTGGGCATCACGCTGGCCATCGCCTGGGGTGGCATCCCGCTCGGCGCGCTGCTCGGCGGCTGGTCGGTGGAGTGGCTCGGGCTGACCGTGTCGTTGCTGCTCTTCGGCGCGCTCTACCTCGCGGTGACGCTGGCGCCGTTGGCACTTCCGGAGTGGCGGGAGATGGACCGCTCAGCGGGTCAGCCCCATGAAGACCAGCAGCAGGACGAGCGCGGCAGCGGCGATGGCGAAGATGACGAGCAGGTCCCGGCGGCCGGTGTCCGGAGCGGCCGGGGTGGTGACGGGCTCGGCGGGTAGGTCGCGGGTCACCGCGGAGAGCTCGGCGAGCGTCCGCGCCGCGTAGGCGCTGTCCACCCGCTCGGTGAACTCGTCGAGCGTCAGCCGCCCGGCCTCGGTGTGCCGCTGGAGGGCATCCACGACGCGGTGCCTGTCCTCATCGGACGCCCGCAAATCCTCGCTCACGGCCGTCCTCGCTTCGCTGCGGGCGGCCGTGCGGCTCCAAGCGCCCTGTGCCTGATGGTTCGCTCGCTCCGCTCGCTCACGGCCACAGGGTAGCCCCGGCTCAGCTCGACGAGGGACCAGCGCTCAGCTCAAGAGGGGATCAGCCAGTAGGCGCTCGAACGCCAGCTCGGCGGCGCCGATGAGCGCGCCGTCCTCGCCGAGCTGCGGGGTACGCAGGCGGACGTGCTCGCGGGCGGCGGGCAGGGCCATGGAGTTGAGCCGGCTGCGCACCTGGGCCGCGGCGGCGAGGTAGACGTCGCGGAGGGTACCGCCGAAGATGACCATCTCGGGGTCGAAGATGTTGACCAGGTTGGCCAGGCCGAAGCCGAGCCAGTCGCCGACCTGCCGTACCGCCGCCTGGGCGTTCGCGTCGCCTCGGGAGGCCGCGTCGACCACGGCCAGCGCCGCGCCCCGGCCACCGTCGCCGTCCCGCCCAGCGGCATGGAGCAGCGCGCGGTCGCCGATCTCGGTCTCCCAGCAGCCGCGCGAGCCGCAGTTGCAGGGCCGTCCGCCGGGCAGCACCACCATGTGGCCGACCTGTCCACTCTGTCCGGCGTGGCCGGTCAGCCGCCGCCCGCCGACGATGATGCCGGCGTCGACGCCGGCATCGCGATGGAGATAGATAACGTTGTCGCAACCAACTGCCGTGCCTCTGGCGTGCTCGGCCAGCGCGGCCACGTCGGCCGCGTTGCCGACCACGATGGGCCGCTCGGCGCCAAGCTCGCCGGTGAGCAGCGCACCCAGCGGCTCGGCCACCGCGGCGCTGTCGGTGCCCCCGCTCAGCACCGCCTTGCCATCGGCCCGCCGCATCATGCGAGACACCGAGACGCCGCCGCCGACGTACAACGCCGTGTCCGGCACCGACTGCTGTAGGTCCTTGACGAACTCGGCCAGCAGCGGGACCGCCTCGGCCGCAGGCAGGCCGGAGGGACGGTCGTCCACCCGGTGGTCGAGCACCTCGCCACCCAGTCCCACCCGGGCCGCACGCAGCAGGTCCACCTCGATGCTGAACGCGTAGGCGTACACCCGCTCCGACTCCGGCCGGACGACCAGCGATGGTCGTCCGGCCCGGCCGGTCTCCCGCGGCGCCGCCTCCGTCACCAGGCCGGCAGCGGCCAGGTCGGCGGTCAGCGCCCCGATCGTGCTGCGGTTGAGGCCCAGCTCAGAGGTGAGCTCGGCGCGCGAGGTCGGGCCGTGGATGTGCACGTACCGAAGGAGCGCACCGAGGTTCTGCCGGCGCACCTCCTCCTGGCTTGGTCCCGTGCGCATCCGTTGCCCAGCCTCCCCAGTCGACTTAAGGGCGCTACCTATTGCCCGTGGCAGCCGCCCGCCTGCGGGACAGGGCGTCCACGCCGGCGGCCAGCAGCAGTACCGAACCGGTGAAGACGAACTTCTGGCCGGAGCTGAGGTTCATTAGGCCCATGCCATTGTCGATCACGGCGATCACGGCGCCACCGAGGACCGCGTCGAGTACGCGACCCTTGCCGCCGAAGAGGCTCGTACCGCCGATGACCGCCGCGCCGACGGCGTAGAGCAGCACGCTGCTACCACCGGTGTTCGGGTCGACGGAGCGAGCCCGGCTGGCCGCGATGATGCCGCCGATCGCCGCCATGAACGAGCAGATCACGAAGACCGAGATGCGGATCTTGTCCACATTGATACCGGCCCGGCGTGCTGCTTCCCGGTTGCCGCCGACCGCGTAGATGTGCCGCCCGTACGCCGTGCGGTGCAGGACGAACGTCCACACGATCAGCAGTACCGCGATGATCGGCACCACGATCGGTACACCCTTGAGCGAGTTGATCATCGGGTTGATGCTCCGCTCGAGGTTGAGGAAGTACACCGCGAGGGCGAGGATGAGCGTCAACCCGGCGATCCGGCCGAGCACCACTGCCAGCGGCTCGGTGACCAGGTTTCGCGCCTGCCGCCGGCGCAGGCTCATCAGCTGGACCAGTGCGTAGCCGCCCGCGATCAGTATCACCAGGACCCAGCCCAGCCAGGGCGGAAGGTTGCGGTTTTCGATCGCGACGATCACCTCGTCGCCGATGGAGATGTTCGTACCGCCCTTGATGAGCAGCAGCACCGTGCCCTGGAAGGCGAGGAACGCGGCGAGGGTCACCACGAACGACGGGATGCCGACCTTGGCGACCAGGAAGCCGAGCACCAGGCCGATCACGATGCCGGTCGCGAGGGCGGCCAGGATCGCGACGTACCAGGGGAAGCCCTGCACGGCCACGACCTGCGCCAGGACCGCCGCGCACACGCCGCTCGCGAAGCCGGCCGAGAGGTCGATCTCGCCGAGCAGCAGCACGAAGACAAGGCCCATCGCGATGACGGCGACCGCCGCGCCCTGGGTGAACAGGTTGGCGAAGTTGCCGGCCGAGAAGAAGGCCGGCCGCATGATGCCGAAGAAGACACAGAGCACGACCAGGCCGAGCACGGCGGGCAACGCGCCCAGATCCCCGCCGCGGATCCGGGCGACGTAGTCCCGAGCGATGGTGGCCACCGTCGGCTTCGGCGTCACGGCCGCCGGTTCGATCTGTTGCGCCGTGATGGTCATTCCTTGGCTCCCGGGATGGTCGGTTCCATGAGCTCGTGGCCGTTTTCCGCCGGGGGCAGGCCGAGGTTTCCGCTACGGCCGGCGGTGATCAGCTCGACCACCTGTGCGTGGGTGACGTCGGTCGTACGGACCTGGGCGACCATGCGGCCGAGGAACAGCGCCGCGATGTTGTCCGAGACCGCGAAGACATCGTTCATGTTGTGCGAGATCAGGACGACGGCGAGGCCGTTGTCGGCCAGCCGCCGGACCAGCTCCAGCACCTGAGCGGTCTGCGCCACACCGAGCGCGGCGGTCGGCTCGTCCAGGATGACGAGCTTGCTGTTCCAGAGCACAGCCTTGGCGATCGCCACCGTCTGCCGCTGGCCACCGGAGAGGCTCGCGACGAGCTGGCGGAGCGACTTCACGGTACGGACGGAGAGGCCGGCCAGGGTCTTGGCGGCCATCTGCTCCATGGTCGGCTCGTCCAGCACGAGGCCCGAACGCTTCTCCCGGCCGAGGAACATGTTCTGGACGATGTCGAGGTTGTCGCAGAGCGCCAGGTCCTGGTAGACGACCTCGATGCCGAGCGTGGCGGCGTCCCGCGGGCTATGGATGCTGACCGGGTTGCCCTCGAAGAGGAACTCGCCCTCGTCGCTCGGATAGATCCCGCTGATGCACTTGACCAGCGTCGACTTGCCGGCGCCGTTGTCACCGACGAGCGCGGTGACCTCGCCGGGCGGTACGGAAAAATCCACGTCTTGCAGGACCTGTACGGGGCCGAACCGCTTTACGATCCCGCGCGCTTCAAGCAGCGGTGTCACGGTGCCATCTCCTTTTGGCGTTGATCCAGGGCCGGGTGTCCCACCGATGCGCTGGCCGAGGACGGTTCAGACGGCGACCGGCGGCGTTGGAGAACCGCGGGTCGCCGCCTGAGTCCTGTCTCGGCTTGGCAAAGACCGTCAGGGCAGGGCCCTAGGGCATACCGTGCCGACCGATCGGTCGACGCCGATATGCCCTAGATCGACCGTAGCTCAGGTCAGCTGATGCCGGCCTGGGTGCAGGCGGCGGCGTAGCTGCCCGTGCACAGCTCTTCCTTGGTGACGAAGCCGTCAGCGATGACGTCCTTCACGCTCTCCTTGGTGATCGCCACCGGAGTCAGCAGCACCGACGGGACGTCCCGGCCGCCCTCGGGGTCCTTGACCGTCTGCGAGGTGCTCTTGCGCTCGCCCTTGGCCAGGCCGATGGCCAGCTCGGCGGCCGCGTCGGCTTCCTTCTTGATCGCCTTGTAGACGGTCATGCACTGGTCACCCGCGAGGATGTTCTGCAGGCCCTGAACGGTGGCGTCCTGGCCGGTAACCGGGACTCGACCGTTCAGCTTGTTCTTCTTGAGGATGGAGATCACCGCGTTGCCGAGGCCGTCGTTCGCGGCCAGCACGCCGTTGATCTTGCCGCCGGTCTGGGTCAGCATCTGCTCGAAGATCGTGCCGGCCCGGGCGTTGTCCCAGTCCGGAACCCACTGGTCCGGGCCCTGGACGTACTCGCCGGCGTCGTACTTCGGCTTGAGCACCGAGTCGTAGCCGTTCTTGAACAGCGTCGCGTTGTTGTCGGTCTGCGAGCCGTTGAGCTCGGCCACGACCGGCTTCTGCGCGTTGGCGGCGGTCAGGCACTTGACCAGGCCCTCGCCCTGGAGCTTGCCGACGGCCTCGTTGTCGAAGCTGACGTAGTACTCGGCGGAGCCGCCCAGCGTCAGCCGGTCGTAGTCGATCGTGGCCACACCCTGCGACTTGGCCTTGTCGAGGACGGCCTTGCCGGTGCCGGAGTCGAGGTTGACGATCATGAGGACCGTCGCGCCGTTGGTGATCATCTGGTCGGCCAGGGTCTGGAAGGTGTTCTTGTCACCCTGGGCGTTCTGGATGTCGTACTGCACGCCGGCGGCCGTGAAGGCTTCCTGGAGGTACTTGCGGTCCGCGGTCTCCCAGCGGTCCGAGGACGCGCTGTCGGGGAGGATCACGCCGATCTTCGGCGTCTTGCCGCCGCCGTTGGTGCCAGAGCCGGTGTCACTGCCGGAGTCGTCGCCACACGCGGCGAGCGACCCTACTGCCAACAGGCTGGCGGCAGCGATGGAGAGGATCCCTTTGCGCATTGCATGGGCCCTTTCATCGAAATGTGGGTGTTGGTGGGTGTTTCGCGCGTCGTGGCGCGGTGAGCGTCGTGGGGCACGTACTTTTGTTGTGTCCGGCAACGTATTCCGGCAGAGAGCGATCCCACAAGACCGCTGACGCCACGAGTTTGTTGGCAGCGATAACAATTCGGCAACGTGATCGACATGTGGCCGTTCGTGGATCACGCCCGACTGATCAGCCGTCACTCTGGCCCCACGAAGGGGCAAAACGGACGAAATCGATCAGGCGCGGATCACGGCGAGTGTCGCGGCGGTGAGCCGCACCAGGTCGTGCGGCGACAGCTCCACCTGAAGGCCCCGGCGACCTGCGGAAACATAGATCGTCTCGTAGTCGGCGGCGGTCGTGTCGACGACGGTGGGCAGGCGCTTGCGCTGCCCGAGCGGGCTGATTCCGCCCCGCACGTATCCGGTGGTTCGCTCGGCCACCGCCCGGTCGGCGAGTACCGCCCGCTTGCCGCCCGCCGCCACGGCGAGCGCCTTGAGGTCGAGGTCGCCGGTGACCGGTACGACCGCGACGGTCAGCGCGCCGTCCACCTCGGTGACCAGCGTCTTGAAGACCCGCTCGGCCGGTACGCCCAGCGCGGCAGCGACCTCGGCGCCGTAGTTGGGCGAGTCGGGCGACACCGAGTAGGGGTGGGTGGTGTGCGCGACCTTCTGCTTCGTGAGGAGCGACGTCGCCGGGGTGCCCTGACCTGCCACGGAGGACGAGGCTATACCGGCTCGCAGACCAGGGCGGTCGGCGCACCGGCCACCCGGGTCAGCACGAGCGACGCCGCGGCCGGCCCTGCCAGTCGCAGGTCACGGCGGAGCCGCTCGGGCTCCAGGGCGGACCCGCGCTTGAGGATCTCCAGCCGCCCGACACCCCGCGCGCGGAGCAGCGCCCTCAACCGTTTCAGCGAAAACGGCAGTACCTCTTCGATCTTGAGGCAGCGCGCGTACGGGGTCGGCGCGGGTGTGTCGGCGTACACGTACGCGATCTCGGGGTCGGCGAGGTGCCCGCCCACCGCCGCGGCGAACTCGGCGACCAGGTGCGCGCGGACCACCGCCCCGTCCGGGTCGTACAGGTAAGGCCCGACCGCCCCCACCGGCGCCTTCGCCTCGCCCGAGCCGGTGAGCTCGGCCACCCCGAGCAGCGTGGACCGGCGTGGCACCTCCGCGAGCGGCCCGCACCAGAACGCCGCCTCCACCACCTCACCCCGTACGCTCACCCACTCCGCCTCCGCGCCGGGTGGCACGAGCCCGTGGTCGATGCCGGGCGCCAGCTTGAGCACGGTACGCGGGACCCGCTCGGGGAGGGCGGCGACGAAGTCCCACGGCGGTGAGTAGGCCGCGGGATCGAAGACCCGCCGCCCCTCCCGCCGCCGCGCCGGGTCGCAGAAGACCGCGTCCACGCCGGACAGGTCGGCGGCTGTGGCGTCACCGGTTACTACGGTGATCCCGGCCAGCCCCAGCACCTCCGCGTTCGCGGCGGCAACCATCGCGGTGCCCGGGTCGGCTTCCACCGCGTACACCTCGATGCCGGCACGTGCGGCGGCGATCGCGTCCGCGCCGATGCCGCAACCGAGGTCGGCGAGCGTGCGCGCCCCCGCGGCGCGCAACCGGGCGGCGCGGCGGCTGGCCACCGCGGACCGCGTCGCCTGCTCCAGCCCGGCGCGCGTGAAGAACATCCGGTCGGCGTCGGCACCGAACTTCCCGACCGCCCGCCGCCGCAGCTCGGCCTGGGTGAGCGCGGCGGCGGCGAGGTCGGCGGGCACGCCGGAGCCCCGGAGCGCGGCGGCCGCGGCCAGCGGATCTCCGCCGGCCAGCTCGGCCGCCGTCGCGAGGGCCTTCACCCCTTCCGGGGTACGCAGCGCGGCGAGCTGCTCGGAATTCACCGCCCGATTGTCGGGGCCGGGAGTGGGGCGCCCGCCAGCGGGCTGTGAGTCAGCGGGTTGTGGACTCGATTACGCAGTCTGTGCCTGGGAAGACCAGGCTCTCGCGGCCGTCGGGAAAGCGGACGAGGTACGGCGGGCTGCCGTCGGCCCCACGAACCTCGACGATCTCGGCGGTCCGGTCGCTGGCACCGACCGTGTTGCTGTGTACGTGCAAGCGGTCACCGACTGTGGCCTGCATGTCATCGCCTCCGCGCGGTTTGGGCTGCGGGGTGTCCTTAAGACCATGCCGTAAAACACGCCGACACGCCATCGGTTCGGGGCACGCTGGCACTCTCCTTGACGGAGTGCTAGATACCGGCATAACCTGCGGGTTAGCACTCTCAAACCGAGGGTGCTAGCTCTCGGGCACGCCGGCACCCGCGACGACGGCACCGCCCGGTGGCATGAGGCAGCAGTATTACCGCCGTCCGGAGCGATCCGGATAGCTACCAGACAAGTACCCCAGGAGGGTATGCCCGTGACTACCGCGACCAAGGTTGCGATCAAGCCGCTCGAGGACCGGATTCTGGTCCAGGCGAATGAGGCTGAGACCACCACGGCGTCGGGCATCGTGATCCCCGACACCGCCAAGGAGAAGCCGCAGGAGGGCACCGTCCTCGCTGTCGGCCCCGGCCGCGTCGACGACAAGGGCAACCGGATCCCGGTTGACGTCAAGGTCGGCGACACGGTCATCTACTCGAAGTACGGCGGCACCGAGGTCAAGTACGCCGGCGAGGAGTACCTGGTGCTCTCCGCCCGCGACGTCCTCGCTGTCATCGAGAAGTGACTGACTGATCGCTGACATCGCCCCGGGCCGGCACCACGCGGTCCGGGGCGCTGGCGCTTTGAAGGGACATAGATGGCGAAGATCCTGAGTTTCTCGGACAACGCCCGGCATCAGCTTGAGCACGGTGTCAACGCGCTGGCGGACGCGGTCAAGGTCACTCTCGGCCCGCGCGGGCGCAACGTCGTGCTGGACAAGAGGTTCGGCGCTCCGACGATCACGAACGACGGTGTGACGATCGCCAAGGAGATCGAGCTCACCAACCCGTACCAGAATCTTGGCGCGCAGCTGGTCAAGGAGGTGGCGACGAAGACCAACGACGTCGCCGGCGACGGGACCACCACCGCGACCGTGCTCGCCCAGGCCATGGTGCGTGAGGGCCTGCGCAACGTGGCCGCCGGCGCCAACCCGGCCGGCCTCAAGCGCGGCATCGACGCCGCCGCGGAGGCCGTGTCGAAGGCGCTGCTGGGCAAGGCGATCGAGGTCGCCGACAAGCAGTCCATCGCCCACGTCGCCACGATCTCGGCGCAGGACGCCACGATCGGCGACCTGATCGCCGAGGCGATGGAGAAGGTCGGCCGCGACGGTGTCATCACCGTCGAGGAGGGCTCCACCCTCGCCACCGAGCTTGAGGTCACCGAGGGCCTCCAGTTCGACAAGGGCTTCATCTCGCCGCACTTCGTGACCGACCCGGACGCGCAGGAAGCGGTGCTCGAAGACGCGTACGTGCTGATCACGACGCAGAAGATCTCCTCGGTGGAGGAGCTGCTGCCGCTCCTGGAGAAGGTGCTCCAGGCCAGCAAGCCGCTCCTGATCATCGCGGAGGATGTCGAGGGCCAGGCGCTGGCCACGCTGGTGGTCAACGCGATCCGCAAGACCTTCAAGGTCTGCGCGGTCAAGGCCCCCGGCTTCGGCGACCGCCGCAAGGCGATGCTCCAGGACATGGCCATCCTCACCGGCGGTGAGGTGGTCGCGCCCGAGCTCGGGTACAAGCTCGACTCGGTCGGCCTGGAGGTGCTGGGCACCGCTCGGCGCATCGTCGTCGACAAGGACAACACCACGGTCATCGAGGGCGGCGGCAACGACGCCGAGGTGACCGACCGGGTCTCCCAGATCCGCAAGGAGATCGAGGCTACGGACTCCGACTGGGACCGGGAGAAGCTGGCCGAGCGGCTGGCCAAGCTCTCCGGCGGCATCGCGGTGATCAAGGCCGGCGGCGCGACCGAGGTCGAGCTGAAGGAGCGCAAGCACCGCATTGAGGACGCCATCTCGGCGACCAAGGCCGCGGTCGAGGAAGGTACCGTGCCGGGCGGCGGCGCCGCGCTGGCGCAGGTGGCCCCGATGCTCGACGGCGGGCTCGACTTCGCCGGCAACGCGGTCACCGCCGACGAGCTCGTCGGTGTCTCGATCGTCCGCAAGGCGCTCGACGAGCCGCTGCGCTGGATCGCTCAGAATGCCGGCCACGATGGCTACGTCGTGGTCAACAAGGTGCGGAGCAACGACTGGGGCTTCGGCCTCGACGCGGCCATTGGTCAGTACGTCGACCTGGTCAAGTCCGGCATCATCGACCCGGTCAAGGTGACCCGCAACGCCGTCACCAACGCCTCCTCGATCGCCGGGCTCCTGCTCACCACCGAGAGCCTGATCGTGGAGAAGCCGGAGAAGGCGGAGCCGGCGCCGGCCGGTGGCCACGGCCACGGGCACGGCCACCAGCACGGACCTGGTTTCTGATCTCTGATCCACCGGGACACCACGGAGGGGGCCTACGGGCCCCCTCCGCTTGTTACGGAGGGCTTACGAGGCTCCGCACGACCGCAAGCGGCGCGGCAGACTTGGGCCCATGCGAAACGGCGTGCGCGGAGCCCTGGCGGGGGTCGTCGCCGCCGCGGTGGCCCTTGGGCTGGCGGAGTTCGTGGCGGTGTTCACGGGCGCCCGCTCGGCACCGCTTGTGGCGGTCGGCGGGGTCGTCGTAGATCACGTGCCTGAACCGCTCAAGCAGTTCGCCATCGATGTCTTCGGCACCCACGACAAGACCGCTCTCCTGGTCGGCACGGTGGTGCTGCTCGCCGCGTTCGCCGCGCTGATCGGCTGGCTGGCGGTCCGCAACATCTGGTTCGGCGTGGCCGGCATCGCCATCTTCGGCCTGGTCGGCGTCGCGGCGGCCGTGACGAGGCCGGACGCCGGCGCGGGAGCCGCTGTGCCGTCGTTGCTCGGCGCCGCGGTGGCCGGTCTGGTGCTCTGGCGCCTTCTCGCCGGCCCGGCTGAGCCGGGCGACTCCGCTGACCGCCGCCGCTTCCTTACGAACGTGGCCGTGGTGGCCGGTGTCGCGGCCGTGAGCGGGCTGGGCGGTCGCTGGCTGGCCACCCGGCGGACTGTGACGGAGGCGCGCAGGGCGGTGCGGCTGCCGGTCCCGGCCAGCCCCGCGCCGGCCGTGCCCAGCGGATCGGACCTCAGCCTCACCCAGCTCGCGCCGTACGTCACCTCGAACCGCGACTTCTACCGCATCGACACCGCGCTCGTACTGCCGCAGGTCGACCCGGCGTCCTGGACGCTGCGGATCCACGGCCGGGTACGCAACCCGGTCACGCTCACCTTCGACCAGCTGCTGGCCCGGCCGATGGTCGAGCGGTACGTGACGCTCGCCTGCGTCTCCAACGAGGTGGGCGGCGACCTCATCGGCAACGCGCGCTGGCTGGGCGTACCGCTGAAGGAGCTGCTCGAAGAGGCCCAGCCGCTGGAGGGTGCCGACCAGGTCGTAGGGCGCTCGGCCGACGGCTGGACCTGTGGCACGCCCACCGCGGTACTCCTCGACGGCCGGGACGCCCTGCTGGCGGTCGGGATGAACGGCGAGCCGCTCCCGATCCAGCACGGCTTCCCGGCGCGGATGGTGGTCCCTGGGCTGTACGGCTACGTGTCCGCCTGTAAGTGGATCACCGAGCTGGAGCTGACCAGCTTCGCCGACTTCGACGCGTACTGGGTGCCGCGCGGCTGGTCCGCTCAAGGGCCGATCAAGACCGAGTCCCGGATCGACACGCCCCGCTCGCGCAACAACCTCTCCGCCGGCCCGGTGACCGTCGCCGGGGTGGCCTGGGCGCAGCACCGCGGCATCCGCAAGGTGGAGGTACGGGTCGACGGCGGGCCGTGGCAGGAGGCGACCCTGGCCCGTTCGGTGTCGATCGACACGTGGGTGCAGTGGTCCTGGCGTTGGGAGGCGACGTCAGGCAAGCACCGGCTACAGGTACGCGCCACGGACGCGACCGGCTATGTGCAGACGGAGGAGGAGCGGCCACCGGCCCCGGACGGCGCTACTGGCTGGCACTCGGTCGACGTTGAGGTGGGATAGCCGGCACGGCCTTGTGCGGCCGGCCAAGTCGCGCTTCAAGGCGGGCCACGTCGACCCGGGCCTGGTGCCGGTCGGCCAGGTCCTCCCAGCCGACGGCGAGCAGCCGCAGCCGCTCGGACTCGCTGAAGCCGCCCCACACGCCGTACGGCTCACGGACCGCCAGCGCGTGCGCGGCACACTCCGCGCGTACCGGACACGAGTGGCAGAAGGACTTCGCCTTTGCCTCACGACGGTTGCGCGACGAGCCGCGCTCACCGTCGGGGTGGAAGAACTGCGCGCTGTCTCTACCCCGGCAGGCGCCCAGCCGCTGCCAGTCCCAGATGTCGGCGATGGGACCGGGCAGTCTGCTCACGTTGGACATCGGCACTCCTCCCACGGGCCGCTCCGGCCACGCGAACCACGAATTACCCGCGTGCGCCCGTAGGGAAACCGGCGTGTCTTCTGTCGGGAACTTTCAACTTCTTTAGTCCGAAAGCCCGTAATGATCACTTGGTTCCGTGGTCTCCTCCTCAGAGGAAGAGGAGGATCACAGTGCGTACCGTCCTCGTGTGTGTCCGGACACCGCTCGCGGCGCAAACCGTCGCGTCCGCCGCTGCCCGTCTCGGGATGAGCGGCGCCGTGCGAACCGCCGTATCGGAGACCGAAGCCTTACTTCGGCTGGCCGAGCGCCCCGCCGACATAATCCTCGCGGATACCACGCTGACCAGGCGGGACAGCGTCGGCTTCACCCGGCGGGCCTTGATGCGGGCGCCCGGGGCGGTGATCATCCTCTTCGGCGCCGAAGACCCCGCGTGGCGGCTGCCACCATCGCCGCCGGCGCCCGTGGCGTGCTGCGCGGTGGCGGTGACCACGACCTGGTGAGCATCGTCGCCAAGGCGCTGCTGCTCTGCCTGCCCGAAGCCGCCCGCCCGGCCGCCGCCCGGCCTGCGGTGTCGCGGTCCGGCGAGGCGGTGGCGGTGGCCGGTGAGCCCGCCGCCGACCCGGCGCTGCCCGCCGACAACGCGGGCGGTGCCGCCGTCGCCCTGCCGGCGAACGGCCCGCTGTCGCGTACCCCGCAGCCCTCGATGGTGCCGGTGCAGCGCGGCGACCAGCTCGACGTGGGCCCAGGTGGGCCCGGCCGGCCGCCCGGCGCGAGCCCGAACACCGGCCCGAGCTGGCGGGTCGGTCCGCGCACCGGCGACCGGCCCGAGGTAGTGGCCCGGCGCATGACGCTGACCGAGCGCGAGCTACAGGTCCTGCGCGGCATGGCCGACGGCAAGAGCAACGCGGAGATCGGGCGCGAGCTATTCGTCTCCGAGGACACGGTCAAGACCCACGCCCGGCGGCTGTTTCGCAAGCTTGGCGCCCGCGACCGGGCGCACGCAGTCGCCGCGGGTTTTCGGGCCGGCCTCGTCGCGTGACCGCGGCGGGGCGGATCAGGAGTCGTCGTCGGAGCCCTCGGACAGGGTGTCGTGCACACCGTCCGCGTAGCCCCGCGCATACTCCCAGGTCACGTAGTGGTCGGGATCCGGGTCATACGCCGGCTCGTGCACCCGGGGACGCCCCGAGTTGAGCAGGTGGCGCAGGTTACCCCGGAGCAGGTCCCAGTCGAAGTAGTGCGGCTCATGGCAGTCTTCGCACTCGATCACGAGCCCACGGATGCCGATGGGGCTCAGCAGAGCCTGATAGATTTCGAGGTCAGCCAAGTCCTCCAGCACGTCCTGCCGCTCAGCGTCGGACAGCGGGTCGAGCTGGGGGTCCTCACCGAGGTCCTCCAGCCCCGCGGACGGGTCAGCGGGATCGCCGTTGAACGGGTCGATCGGCTCGTCGTGCTGCACCCCTCCACCGTAGTCGCAACCCAGCTCTCCGCGTGTGCCGCGCGTCTGCCGGCGTACCCCAGTTGTGATCCGTCGAGCCGCCGGTCGGCGCGGAAGGGCGAGCCCACAGATGGGTACGATGAACCATCGCGTCACCGAGAGGACTCAATTGTGGATAACCTGCCCGCCGCTGAGACTGTGCCGATCGGGCTGACCTTTGACGATGTGCTGCTCCAGCCCGCCGAGTCTGAGATCATCCCGAGCCAGGTGCACACCGCGACCCAGGTGAGCCGCAACGTCAGCGTGGCGATTCCGCTGATGTCGAGCCCGATGGACACGGTGACCGAGGCGCGGATGGCCATCGCGATGGCTCGCCAGGGCGGCCTGGGCGTGCTGCACCGCAACCTCTCGATCGAAGACCAGGCGCTCCAGGTCGACCAGGTCAAGCGCTCCGAGGCGGGCATGGTGACCAACCCGATCACCTGTAGCCCGGACGACACGCTGCGAGACGTCGACGCCCTCTGCGGGCGTTACCGGATCTCCGGTGCGCCGGTCACCGACGCCAACGGCACGCTGGTCGGCATCGTCACCAACCGCGACATGCGGTTCGTGACCGACGGCAACACCCCGGTGCGCGAGATCATGACCCGGATGCCGCTGGTCACCGCGCGGGTCGGGGTCTCCAAGGACGAGGCGCTCGCCCTGCTGCGCCAGCACAAGGTGGAGAAGCTGCCGATCGTCGACGAGGCTGGCCGGCTGCGCGGGCTGATCACGGTCAAGGACTTCACCAAGAGCGAGCAGTACCCGGACGCCACCAAGGACCCGGCCGGCCGGCTGCGGGTCGCCGCGGCGGTCGGCGTGGGCGAAGACGCGTACAAGCGGGCCCGCGCGCTGGTCGACGCCGCCGTCGACGTGCTCATCGTCGACACCGCGCACGGTCACCAGCGGGCCGTGCTGGAGATGGTCGCCCGGCTGAAGAAAGACACCACGGTCGACGTGGTGGGTGGCAACGTGGCGACGTACGCGGGGGCGAAGGCGCTGGTCGAGGCGGGTGCCGACGCGGTCAAGGTGGGTGTCGGGCCGGGCGCCATCTGCACCACGCGGGTGGTGGCCGGCGTGGGCGTGCCGCAGATCACCGCCGTGATGGAGGCTACTCGGGCCTGCCGCCCGGCCGGCGTTCCGGTGATCGCGGACGGCGGCATCCAGTACTCCGGCGACATCGCGAAGGCCCTCGTGGCCGGCGCGGACACGGTGATGCTCGGCAGCCTGCTCGCCGGCTGCGAGGAGAGCCCGGGCGAGTTGCTCTTCATCAACGGCAAGCAGTTCAAGGCATACCGGGGGATGGGGTCGCTCGGCGCGATGCAGTCGCGTGGGCAGGCCCGGTCCTACTCCAAGGACCGCTACTTCCAGGACGACGTGCTCAGCGAGGAAAAGCTGGTGCCCGAGGGCGTCGAGGGCCAGGTGCCCTACCGCGGGCCGCTGTCCCAGGTCGCCCACCAGCTCATCGGCGGCCTCCGGCTGGCCATGGGGTATGTCGGCGCGGAGAGCATCACCGAGCTGCACCGCCGTGGCCAGCTCATCCGGATCACCGCGGCCGGGCTCAAGGAGAGCCACCCGCACGACATCCAGATGACCGTCGAGGCGCCCAACTACCACACGCGATAGGAGCGACCCGTGCGTGACGTGGTCGAGATCGGGTTGGGAAAGACCGCGCAGCGCGGATACCACCTCGACGACATTGCGATCGTGCCGAGCCGCCGTACGCGGGACGTCGACGACGTGTCCACGGCCTGGCAGCTCGACGCGTACCCCTTTGAAATCCCATGCGTGGCGCATCCGTCGGATGCCACCATGAGCCCGGCGACGGCCGTTGCCCTTGGCCGCCAAGGCGGCCTCGGCGTGCTCAACGTCGAGGGCCTGTGGACCCGCTACGAGAACCCGACGAAGATCCTCGAGGAGCTGTCCACGCTCGACGAGGAGGCGCCCGCGACGCGGCGTCTTCAGGAGGTGTACGCCGAGCCGATCCGCCCGGACCTGATCGCCGAGCGGGTGCGCGCGATCCGCGAGGGCGGCGTGACCGTCGCCGTGCGCGTGTCGCCGCAGCACACCCTCGCGCTCGCTCCGGTGATCCTCGACGCGGGCGTCGACATCCTGGTCATCCAGGGCACGCTTGTCTCGGCGGAGCACGTCTCCACGACTGACGAGCCGCTCAACCTCAAGGAGTTCATCGCCGACCTCGACCTGCCGGTGATCGCGGGTGGCTGCACCGACTACAAGACCGCGCTGCACCTCATGCGCACCGGTGCGGCCGGCGTGATCGTGGGCGTGGGCGCCGACGAGTGGTCCACTACGGACACCGTGCTCGGCATCCGGGTCCCGATGGCCACGGCGATCGCCGACGCCGCCGCGGCCCGGCGCGACTACCTCGACGAGACCGGCGGGCGGTACGTGCACCTGATCGCCGACGGTGACATCCAGACCTCGGGCGACATCGCCAAGGCGCTCGGCTGCGGTGCCGACGCGGTGATGCTCGGCGAGCCGCTCTCGCTCTGCGAGGAGGCACCGGGGATGGGCGCGTGGTGGCACTCGGCCGCCAGCCACCCGAAGCTGCCGCGGGGCGCGTTCGGTGTGGCCGGCGAGCCTCTGGGCAGCATGGAAAAGGTGCTGTACGGGCCGGCCGACGAGCCGGACGGGCAGCTCAACCTCTTCGGCGGGCTCAAGCGGGCAATGGCCAAGTGCGGCTACCGCGACGTCAAGGAGTTCCAGCGGGTCGGCTTGGTTCTTGATAGGTAGCGATACTCCATCTTTGTCGCTGGTCGTCGCGTCGCGTGCCCGCGACGCGACGACCAGCTCCGGAACAACTTTCTTGTCGCTTTCGGCGCGAGAGAGGACGCTCCCTACGTGAAACGCAGGATCCTGGCCGCCGCCACGGCCGTCGTGGCGCTGGTCGCCGGCGGCTGCACCGGCTCCGACCCGTCACCGTCTCCGTCCCCCGGTCCGGAGTCGCCGCTGGCCACCAAGCCCGAATTCCAGGCCGGGAAGGACGGCGTCGGCGACCCGTACTTCCCGACGTACGGCAACGGCGGCTACGACGTGCGCAACTACCGCCTCGTGGTGAAGTACGACCCGCGCACGGACGCGCTCACCGGTACCGCCACGATCACAGCGGCCGCCACGGAAGACCTGTCCAGCTTCAACCTCGACTTCGTCGGGCTCTCGGTCGACTCGGTGAAGGTCAACGGCACCAATGCGAGCGACAAGCGGAAAGACGCCGAGCTGGTGATCACGCCGTCCGACGGGATCATCAAGGACGCCGAGTTCACTGTCGAGATCGGGTATTCGGGCAAGCCGCAGGCGATCCAGAGCCCGGACTTCGGCGAGGGCGGCTTCCTGCACACCGACGACGGCGCGATCGCGCTCGGCCAGCCCGAGTCGGCGAGCAGCTGGTTTCCGGTCAACGACCACCCGATCGACAAGGCCACGTACGAGGTCGAGGCGACCGTGCCGGACGGGCTGAGCGCGTTCAGCAACGGCGTACCCGGCGGCAGCACCGACGCCGACGGCTGGACCACGTGGAAGTGGTCGGAGAAGGTGCCGATGGCCAGTTACCTGGCCTTCCTGGTGGTCGGCAAGTTTCGGGTGGAGACCGGCGAGCACAAGGGCAAGCCGGTCGTGACCGCGATCCAGTCGACGCTCGCCCGGGGCGGCTCGGCGGAGCAGGCGATGGCGCAGACCACCCGGATCGCCGACTTCCTGGAGACCCAGTTCGGCCCGTACCCGTTCGAGGCGTACGGCGGCGTGGTGGTCGACGACGAGCGCATCCGGTACGCGCTGGAGACCCAGTCCCGGCCGGTTTACGGCGGCGTCTTCTTCAGCCAGGGCCCGTTCACCGAGGTTGTCGCGCATGAGCTGGCCCACCAGTGGTTCGGCGACAGCGTCTCGATCGCGCAGTGGCGGGACATCTGGCTCAACGAGGGCTTCGCCAGCTACGCCGAGTGGCTGTGGACCGAGGAGAGCGGTGGGCTCTCGGTGCGGGAGAGCTTCCAGCAGGAGTACGACAAGATGGACTGGCGCAAGCCGACCGCGGACCCCGGCAAGGCCGGACTGTTCGGCCAGGCGGTGTACAAGCGCGGCGCGCTCGCGGTGCAGGCCCTGCGGCTGAAGGTCGGCGACGACGACTTCTTCCGCATCCTCAAGACCTGGACCGCGGAGAAGCGCAACGGCAACGCCACCACCGCCGAGTTCATCGCGGTCGCGGAGCGGGTCTCGGGCGAGTCCCTGGACAGCCTCTTCGACGACTGGCTGGTCGGCGACACCGCGCCGCCGATTCCTCGGTAGTTACCGGCGGACCACCAGTGCCGGGTGGGCGCGCAGGTACGCGTCCGCCCGGCCGGCCACCAGCTCGGAGATGAACTTGCGGCTCTCCGCGGAGAGCTGTTCGCCCCGGTACCCGGACCCGCGGCCCACGCCGCCGCCGGGAAGCGTGACGAGCCTGAGCGCCTCGGGGCGCAGGCCGCTGAGCGCGTACGCGTAGTCGATCGCCGGCCGGCCCCGCCCGTCGAACGTCAGCGTCTGGCCGAGCGCGCGCAGCACCCGGTCGACCTCCAGCGGGTTGCGGCCGACGTCGAGGCTGAACGCCTTGGCCAGTACGGCCCGGATCAGCTGCTGGTGGTGCCGCTGCCGGGTGTAGTCGCCGCCGGGCAGGTAGCGCTGCCGCGAGAAGTCGAGCGCCTGCCAGCCGACGAGGTGGCGCATGCCCACCTCGTACACCATCTGGGGGCCGCCGTAGCCGGCCGGCCCGCCGCCCGGCGCGCGGCCTCGCCCGTCCGGCCGCAGGTGCTGTGACGGGGTGCGCTGGTCGACGTAGATGTCCACGCCGCCGAGCGCGTCCACAAGCTTCCGGAAGCCGGTGAAGGTCAGCACCGCACCCGCGTCGAACCGCTTGATCCCGGTGTACCCGCTGACCGTCTGCGCCAGCAGCTGGAACCCCTGCGCGACGCTGGGCTTCGCGTCGCCCCGCCGGGCGCCTTCGCTCATCGCGTGCGTGAGCTTCGTGTGCCCGCCCCGGTAGCCGGACTTGGGGAACTTCGGGATGTCGACGACGAGGTCCCGGGGGAGCGAGAACATGTAGGCCGTCTTCAGCCCGCGCGGTACATGCAGGATCGTCACCGCATCCGCGTGCGGCTCCCAGGTCGGGTCGTCCTCGCGGGTGTCGACGCCGACGATCAGCAGGTTGAGCGGCCCGGTGATGTCGGTGCCGGGCGGCGGCGGGGTGGGGCTTGGCGTGGGCGAAAGAGAGATCAACGGCGTGGGCGTGCCGAAGAGTTCAGCGGTCGGCACCCGGTACCGGTCGCGCAGCCCATAGATCACGGCCACCGTGGCGCCGCCCAGCACCACAACCGCGGCCAGCGCGGCCGCGCCAAGCATGATCCAACGTCGCCGAGTCATAGAGTGGCCATCGTGCCCGGTCAGTGCTCTGGTGTGCCAGCTACCGGCGAGTAAGGATAAGCGCCATGCGGTATGACGTCGTCGTGATCGGGTCGGGCTTCGGCGGGAGCGTCGCGGCGCTGCGACTGGCTGAAAAGGGTTACTCGGTCGCGGTGCTGGAGGCGGGGCGGCGCTTCGCGGACGACGAGTTTCCGCAGACCTCGTGGCGCGCCCGCCGCTTCCTCTGGGCGCCCAAGCTGGGCTGCTTCGGCATCCAGCGGATCACGCTGCTCCGCTCGGCGGGCGGGCAGGCGGGCGCGGGCGTACTGGTGCTCTCCGGCGCCGGGGTCGGTGGCGGTTCGCTCAACTACGCCAACACCCTCTACGAGCCGCTGCCCGCGTTCTACGACGATCCTCAGTGGCGCGGCATCACCGACTGGCGGGCCGAGCTGGCCCCGCACTACGACCAGGCGAAGCGGATGCTCGGCGTTACCACGTACCCCCACGACACCGCGGCGGACCGGGCGATGCGCGCGGTGGCCGAGCGGATGGGAGCCGGGCACACGTTCCACTCCACGCCGGTCGGCGTACACATCGGACGGCCGGGTGAGAAGGTCGCCGACCCGTACTTCGGTGGTGCCGGGCCGGAGCGCACCGGCTGCCTGCACTGCGGCTCGTGCATGACCGGCTGCCGCCACGGCGCGAAGAACACGCTGGTCAAGAACTACCTCTGGCTGGCCGAGCGGCTGGGCGTCGAGGTGCACCCGCTGACCACCGCGGCCGCGGTACGGCCGTCCGGCTCGGGCTACCGGGTCGAGACGGTACGCACCGGTGCCTGGCCGAGCCGGGGGCGGCGGGTCTTCGAGGCGGACCAGGTGATCTTCGCGGCCGGGGCGCTCGGCACCCAGCGGCTGCTGCACGCGATGAAGGCCGCCGGCACGCTGCCCCGACTGTCGGACCGCGTGGGCGCGCTGACCCGGACCAACTCCGAGGCCATCCTCGGCGCCGGCGTGCAGCGGCCGGCGGCGCGGCGGCGCGGGCTCGACTTCACCGAGGGCGTGGCGATCACCAGCTCGTTCCACCCGGACGAGCACACCCACATCGAGCCGGTGCGCTACGGCCGTGGCTCGAACGTGATGGGTTTCCTCCAGTCCGCGCTTGTCGACGGCGGGCCACGCCGGCCGCTGCGGTGGCTGGGCACGATGGTGGCGCACCCGCTCACGTACCTGCGGCTGCTCTCCGTGCGCGACTGGTCCAGCCGTACCGTGATCGCTCTGGTCATGCAGTCGCACGACAACTCGCTGACCACGCGGTACAAGCGCGGCCAGCTCCGCACGACCCAGGGGCACGGCGCGCCCAACCCGACCTGGATCCCGGCCGGAAACGAGGCGGTGCGGATGCTCGCCGAGGAGATCGGCGGCCTGCCCGGCGGGGCGATCACCGATGCGTTCAACGTGCCGATGACCGCCCACATCCTCGGCGGCGCGGCGATCGGGGCCACGCCCGAGGACGGGGTCGTGGACGGCTATCACCGTATCTTTGGCCACCCGGGCCTGCACGTGGTCGACGGCGCGGCGGTGGCCGCCAACCTGGGCGTCAACCCGTCGCTGACCATCACCGCGCAGGCCGAGCGGGCGATGTCCTTCTGGCCGAACAAGGGCGAGGAGGACCCGCGCCCGCCGCTCGGCTTGGCGTACGAGCGGCTCGCGCCAGTGGCGCCGGTGACACCCGCCGTGCCGCCGCACGCCCCAGCCGCACTCCGCCGGTAGGCTTTGGGCGCATGAGCACACCGCCGCGTCCGGTACTGGTTGTCGACTTCGGGGCCCAGTACGCCCAGCTGATCGCCCGACGGGTGCGTGAGGCGAAGGTCTACTCGGAGATCGTTCCGCACTCGATGCCGGTCGCCGAGATGCTGGCCAAGGACCCGGCGGCAATCATCCTGTCCGGCGGGCCCTCCAGCGTGTACGAGCCGGGCGCGCCGCAGGTCGACGCCAAGCTCTTCGACGCGGGCGTGCCGGTCTTCGGCATCTGCTACGGCTTCCAGGCGATGGCGCAGGCGCTGGGCGGCACGGTGGCGCACACTGGCCAGCGCGAGTTCGGCGGTACGACGCTGGCCGCCCGCCCCGACGCCGGCGTAATGCTCCGCGACCTGCCCGCCGAGCTGTCGGTCTGGATGAGTCACGGTGACTGCGTGACCGAGGCGCCGGCCGGCTTCGCGGTGACCGCCGGGTCGCCGGGCGCGCCCGTGGCCGCCTTCGAAGACCTGGCTGGCCGGCGGGCGGGCGTGCAGTTCCACCCGGAGGTGGCGCACACCGCGCACGGTCAGGCAATGCTGGCCCGCTTCCTGTACGACATCGCCGGCATCGAGCCGACCTGGACGATGGGCAACATCATCGACGACCAGGTGGCCGCGATCCGGGAGGCGGTGGGTGACAAGGAGGTCATCTGCGGGCTCTCCGGCGGTGTCGACAGCGCTGTGGCCGCCGCCCTCGTTCACAAGGCCGTCGGCGACCAGCTCACCTGCGTCTTCGTCGACCACGGGCTGCTGCGCGCGGGCGAGGCCGAGCAGGTGGAGCAGGACTACGTGGCGGCGACCGGCATCAAGCTCAAGGTCGTCGACGCCGCCGACCGCTTCCTCACCGCGCTCGACGGGGTAACCGACCCGGAATCGAAGCGCAAGATCATCGGACGCGAGTTCATCCGGGTGTTCGAGGCCGCCGCGCGGGAGGTCGCGGCGGCGGGCGACGTCGAGTTCCTGGTACAGGGGACGCTCTACCCCGACGTCGTGGAGTCCGGGGCGGCACCGGTACCGCCAACATCAAGTCGCATCACAACGTGGGTGGCCTGCCGGACGACCTTAAGTTTTCGCTGGTCGAGCCGCTGCGGACGCTTTTCAAGGATGAGGTTCGGCAGCTGGGACTCTCGCTCGGGCTGCCCGAGGCGATGGTGTGGCGGCACCCGTTCCCGGGCCGGGGCTGGCGATTCGGATCATCGGCGCCGTCTCGGCCGATCGGCTTGCCGTGCTGCGCGCCGCGGACCTGATCGCCCGCGAGGAGCTCACCGCGGCGGGGCTCGATCGCGATGTCTGGCAGCTTCCGGTCGTCCTGCTCGCCGACGTGCGGTCGGTAGGGGTGCAGGGCGATGGCCGGACGTACGGCCACCCGGTCGTCCTGCGCCCGGTCTCCAGCGAAGACGCGATGACGGCCGACTGGTCCCGCCTGCCGTACGACGTGATCGCCCGGATCTCCACCCGCATCACCAACGAGGTGCCCGAGGTCAACCGCGTGGTGCTGGACGTGACCAGCAAGCCCCGGGCACGATCGAGTGGGAGTAGCTAGGCGCTCGGTCCGGTCGGGGGATGCACGGGCCAGGCGGGCGCGTCCGCGGGCTCTTCTGGCATCAGAAACCACATCACCGGGTACGCGACTGCGGCCAGCCCAGCGCTGAGCACCACCGCGACCGCGAAGATCACGCGAACGAGCACCGGGTCGACGTTGAAGTAACGGCCGAGGCCGCTCGCCACGCCCGCGATGATGCGGTCGGTGGTGGGCCGCCTGAGCTGCTTGTAGGGAGGGTTCTCGGTCATGCTTCTACGGTCCGCGCCGGGCCGGTCGGCGACCTCGGTGAGCGCCCGGATGCGCACCCTGATACCTCCCGGATAGGTGCTCATCTGTCAGCAATCTGACTGTGGTCACAGACTTGTCACCTCATTCGGGAAGAATGCCCCTCTGTGACCCCCGCGCTTGAGCCGCTACGCAGGATCGCGGCCTATGCCGTGGTGTCCGATTCCGATGGTCAGGTGCTGCTCGTGCGCGCCTCGTCACGCTCCGGTACACCCGGGGTCTGGTCCCTGCCCGGCGGCGCTGTCGACCACGGTGAGGATCCCAACCACACGGTGGTTCGCGAGACCGCCGCGGAGACCGGCCTCTCGGTGAGCGTGACCGGGCTACGTGACGTGTTCGCCGACATGCGAGCGCTCCCGCATCGGGGCATCACGATCCACACCGATCGGCTGATTTACGACGTGACCGTGCGCGGCGGCACCCTCTGCGACCGCGTCGGCCAGCCCACCGACCTGGCCCGCTGGCACAGCCTCGACGCGGCCGAGAGACTGCCGCTGCGGCGGTTCACCGCGAGCGCGCTGGGCCTGCCCGCGGAAACTGTCGAGCCTCGGCCGGACGAGGCGCCCGACTTTCCGTCGTTCTACGCGGTGCCCGGCCCGGACGGGCTGCACCGGGCGCAGCGCTTCGCGGCGTACGCGGTGGCGACCGACCCGGCGGGCCGCGTGCTGCTGACCAAGGTCGCCGACGGCTACCCGGGGGCCGGTTGCTGGCACCTGCCCGGCGGCGGCACCGACTACGGCGAGCAGCCCGGCGCGGCGCTGATCCGCGAGCTGCTGGAGGAGACCGGGCAGGCCGGGCGCCTTGTCGAGCTGCTGGGCGTGGCGAGTCACCGCGACGCCGCCTCACTCGGCCCGGAGGGCTACCCGATCGACTGGCATGGCGTGCGCGCGTTCTACCGGGTGGTGGTCGAGGCGCCGGCCCCGCCCACCGTGGGTGACGTGGGCGGCTCGACGTCCGAGGCCCGCTGGTTCGGCCGCGACGAGCTGTACTCGCTGGCGGCGCACGAGCTCACCGAGGTGACTGCCGAGGCGATGCGCGCGGCCCAGCTCTAAGCTCGCTCAGATGAGGCGGATCGCGGCTTACGGGGTGTGCCGCGACCCCGACGGGCGGGTCCTGATGGCTCGCGGGTCGCCGGCCGCCGATCTGCCCGGCTTCTGGCAGATGCCGGGCGGCGGGCTGGACCACGGCGAGCACCCGGCCGACGCGGTGGTGCGTGAGATCGCCGAGGAGACCGGCCTGACCGTGGTGGTCACCGGGCTCAGGGCGGCCGTTTCCGACGTCCTGTGGGGCAGCCACACGGACCGCGTGATCTACGACGTGGCCGTGCGCGGCGGGACACTGCGCAACGAGCCGGACGGCAGCACCGACCTGGCCGCCTGGATTCCGCTGGCGGATCTGCCCGGACTGGTGCTGATGCCGTTCACGGCCGAGCTGCTGGGGCTGCCCCCGGAGCCGGTCACCGTTCCCGCGCCGGCACGCCCGGTGCTGCCGGCCGAGCCGCGTCCGGCTCGTGGCCAGCGCTTCGCGGCGTACGGCCTGGCGACCGACCCCGCGGGCCGCGTGCTGCTCACGCTGATCGCCGAGGGGTACCCGGGCGCCGGAAAGTGGCACCTGCCCGGCGGCGGCATCGACCACGGGGAGCAGCCGGTCACCGCCCTTTTGCGCGAGCTGGCCGAGGAGGCCGATCAGGTCGGGGAGGTCACCGACCTGCTCGACGTAAACCACGTGCACAACCCACAGGCGCTGGGGCCGGAGGGCTACCCGATCGACTGGCATGCCGTGTGGGCGATCTTCCGGGTACGGGTCGGCGCACCCACCGAGGCGCGCGTGACCGAGGCGGCCGGCGGCTCCACGGCGAGGGCTGAGTGGTTTTCGCCGGTTGAGGCCGCAGCGCTCCCGATGACCAATGTGGCCGCGGCCGGAGTCTCGCGGTTGGCGACCGGTTTGGGTGGCGGCGGCTAGAATGTGAGGCTGCGAAATTTTTGCGGGCGGGCCTACCTGGGGTTCGCTTCGCGACTTTCGTACGGCTATCGCCAAGCCAGCCCGACTGTGCGATGGTGTAGGCCGCATGCGACCGGGCGGCCGTCGAGGCGGCGGGCAAACCGATCCGGTCATGGAGGGATACGTGCCGAGAGCCCCTTGGCGCCGACGTCGTGCGACGGACAGTCCACGCCCTGGAGGGCGTCGCTGGGCAGGGCGTTTGCGCCGCGGCGGCTCGTTCGCCCGGCAGGTGCTGCTGGTCCGCGTCGGCCGTCGCCGGTCGGAGTCGAGTGCCGGGTCCGCCGTTGTCGTGCCGGACCCCTTCGAGTCGGTGGTCGACGGCGAGATCGAGTCGCTTCTGCCGGTGAGCCCGGCTCCCGCGGGGCGGCCGTCAGCGGCGGTGCGATCCCACTGCTTCCGGGTGAGCACACACCCGCCCGGCGGGCGAAGTTCGTAATCGTCAACGCCTGCACGCTCAGCAGCCTTACGCTCGGCCTGCTCGCGATCTTCCTGGCCATGCAGGGCGACGTGCGCACCGCCGCTTTGTGCCTCATCGCCTGTGTGGCGTTCGACGGCCTCGACGGCGCGCTTGCCCGCCGCTTCGGCGTGGTCAGCCCGTTTGGCGCGCAGATGGACTCGCTCGCCGACATGTGCTCGTTCGGCCTCGCCGCGCCCGTCGTGGTGTACGCGTCGCTGGCCGGGACCGTGCCCACGGCGGCCGCCGCTGCGGGCTGCACGCTGGTGGCTGGATGCGCGGCGATCCGGCTGGCCCGCTTCAACGTCTCGCCCAAGGACGGCCGCTTCTTCTGCGGCGTGCCCACCACGATGGTCGCGGCCGTGCTCGCCGTGGGTGTGCTGATCGAGCTGCCCATGCCCGGTGTGGCCCAGCTCGCCGGCGTGGCGCTGCTGGCGTTCGCGATGGTGTCCAGCTTTCCCTACGCCAAGATCGCCCGCCTGATCAAGCTGCCGCCGTGGCTGTGGCTGCTGCCGGTCGTGGGCGCGCTTGTCGACCCGCGGCTGACCTTCGCCGTGATCGTGGCCGGCTATCTGGCCAGCGGCCCAGTGCTCTGGCTCCGCCACCGCCACGCCGCGTCTTAGCCAAGTTGATCAGGGACTTTGTGGAGCGACACGCCGCGCGGCTCGCCCACCAAGTCCCTGATCAACTGCGGGAGTGAATCAGGTCCAGCGGGCTATTACTGACGTGCCGCCCAATACTTTGTCGCCGGGGCCACCAGCGGGTTGGCGGCACCTGCTGGCAGGTAGATGTCTGTTCTTGAGCCGAACCTGATTAGGCCGAAGCGTTCGCCTTTTGCTAGCAGGGCACCTACCGGGGCGCGCTGTACGATCCGGCGGGCCACGAGGCCGGTCCGCTGGGCCACCACCACCGTGCCGTGCTCCGTGTCCAGCACCGTGTACGCCGCGACGTTGTGCTCGGCCGCCGGCCGCATCGCCGGGGCGAAGCCGCCGTCGGTCACGAAGTAGTCGACCACCCGGCCGGCGACCGGCGCGCGGTTTACGTGCACGTCGAGCACCGACAGGAAGACCGCCACCCGCAGGAACTCGTCCGGCCCGAACCTGTCGTCGCGCACCCGCTCGACGGAGAGCACCTTGCCGTCGCTGGCCGCCACGATCGCCGACCGGTCCTCCGGCACGTCGCGCTGTGGGTCGCGGAAGAATGCGGCCACCGGCGCGGCGGCCAGCGCCGGCACCAGCCACAGCCGCGACTTCGGGCGGGCGATCCGGGTGAGCGCGGCGAGGCCGAGCGCGATGCCGGCGGCGGCCACGCCATTGGAGTCGATGTGCATGGTGCGGGTCAGCGGCACGCTCGACGGCCGGTACGCGGGCGCGACGTGCCCGGCCAGTGCCGAGTCGGCCGCGGTGAAGCGGAGCCGGTGCACCCGGAGCGGCGGGTTGTTGCGCACGACCAGGTCGGATCCGACACCGAAGAGCGCCGCCTGTCGGTCGAGCTCGGCCGCCGCGCCCCCGGTGATCCCGGTGGCCACCGACAGCACGCCGCCCTCGACCAGGTACTTGGTGAGGCCCTCGACCGTCGTCCGGGCCTCCTCGGCGGAACCCTCGATCGGCTCGGCGACGATCACCACGTCGGCCGGGTCCGCCTCGGCGAGCGAGTCCGCGACACGGACCCGCTCGGCCACCCACCGGCTCTGCGCCTCGACGTGGTCGCGGAGGGCGCCGGCCGCGGAGGGCCTCGCCGGCACGACAGTGAGCGTGTCGCCGGGCAGCATGCCTTCGATGGCGGCGGCCAGTGTGGCGGAGCGTCCGTGTGCGCCGACGACGAGGCCGGACTTGGGTCCGTTGTGCCGGGCCAGCTCGGTGGCGAGGGCGCGCGCGGCGCGGGCGGCGATACGGGTCTGCGTCACGCGCTCAGCATAGGCGGCATTCCTGACGCAATCAGGGCGTCCCGCACGCGCGGGACGCCCTGAAGGGAGTGGCTGCCGTCAGTCCGAGGTGCTGTCGCGCTTGGTGGTCTCCGGAACCCCGCTGACCGGCGGCAGGTACGGCGTCTGCGGCCCGGCCAGCAGCTCCCGCACGATGTCGGCGTGCAGCTCGGCGGGGAGGCCGCTGACCGGTGCGATCGCTGGCTCCGGCGTTGGCTCGGCCGGTGGCGGTGGCTCGCTCTTGCCGGAGCGGAGCGCGCCCATCAGGCCCAGCACGCCGAGGAAGATCAGCGCTCCGGCCACAAACCAACCCACGGCCGGCAGCGACAGGTCGAGGAGCTGGGCGATGAACCACCAGGCGGCGATGGCCAGGAAGAGGAGGGCGAACGTCAGGGAGACGCTGTCGGTACGGTGCGGCTTCATCGGTGTACCTCCGCGGAGCCAGCGTTGACCTTGATGGTGATGTTGAGCTTGCCGCCGCCCTCGCCGTCGGGGCCGAGGTCGGTGATCTCACCGGGCGAGGCCTGGATGCCGCCGCTCTTGTTTTCGAAGATGTGCGCGTCGCCCGCGGTCACCTCGGCGTGCACTGTGGTGTCCACATTGGGCGGCACGATCACCTTGAGGTCACCGAAGCTCACGTGCACCATGATCGTCTCGTCCTGACCGGTGAAGTCCACCTTGGACAGGTCGAGGACCGCGCTGCCGAAGTTGTGCTCGTACCGCTCGGCCATGGTCTGCGCGGCGCGCGGCTGCCAGACGACGTCGCTGCCCGAGGACTCGTACCGGCCGACCTGGCTCTCGGCGATCGTCGATATGCCGAGTGCGGCCGCGGCGATGAAGCCGAGCGCGATCAGCCACCGGCCCCGGCCGAACCAGGTCCCGACCAGCAGGCCGAGCCCGACCGTGACGAGCACGCCGAAGAAGTACGTGGACGGCTTGATGTGGATCAGGTTGGTCAGGTCGAGCATCGCGACCAGGCCGAGCGCCACGAAGATCAGCGAGAACGTCGCGGTGCCGAGCGGAGAGCGCTCCTTGGGTGGCTTCGGCGGCCTGGGCGGTACGGCCGGCGGCGCGCCGTAGCCGGGAGGATAGGGACCGTGCCCGGCGTACGGCCCGTGCGGTGCGAACGGCGGGCGGTAGGTCCCCGCGGCGGCATTGGTGGGGCCGGCGGGAAGGGCGGGCCCGACCGGTGCGGCGGACGCGGAGACATCGGCGGTGGGCTAGGTGGGCTGGGAGGCTGCATTGGCGGCACCGGAGGGGTCGGGGGCACCGGCGGCGGTGCCGATGACGGGCGTGGGGGTGGCGGAGCTGCGGGGAACGTGGCCGTTGTCGGGTATGGCCCGGAGTGAGCCGGCCGGCCGGGACCCGCTGCCGGCGGGTACGGGTACGGGTATGGCGGCGCGGCTGGCTGCCACGGCCGCCCCGCCCCGAACGGCACCTCACCCCCGCTGGGTGCCGCCGGGGCGGAGCGGCCGGGCTTCCGGTTGAGCAGCAGTGCCCCACCGATGAGCACCGCGGCGCCCAGCACTACTGCCCGGAAGCCGTCCGTAACGATCAGACCGAACATCAGCACGACCACGACGCCGAGCACGATCACCATGACCGGTGACATGCTCGACCGGCCGCGGCCCAGCATCGACTCCACCGGCGAGGCGGTGTCGCCCTCGGCTGGGATGACGAGCCAGCCGGCGAGGTAGACGAGGATGCCGATGCCGCCGAAGAAGCCCAGCACGGCGAAGAGCACCCGCCACAGCACCGGATCGGTGTTGGTGGCCCGGCCGATCGCCGCACAGACGCCGGCGACGTAGCGGCCCTGGCGCGGGCGGACCAGCCCGTACCGCGAGGTGAAGGCCATGCTCGGGTCTTCGCTGGTCGGCGGCGGTGGCGGCGGTGCGCCGGCACCGGGTGGCGGAGGCGGCGGCCGGTGACCACCCCGTGGTGGTGCGGCCGCACCCGCCTCGCGCTTCGTCGGCTCCTTCTCGGCCGCCGCGGACCCGCCGCCCACGGGCGTGTCCTGAAGCGTGGGATCGGCCGCCCACCGGTCGGACGCCGGCATCTCGGTCGTCGGCTCCTCCGGCCGCGCGTCCCCCGCCGGCTCGTCGGCCCGCACCTCGGCGGTCGGCTCGTCGGCCCGCACCTCCGCGGTCGGCTCGTCGTGCCGCACCTCAGCGGTGGGCTCGTCGGCCCGCACGTCGGCGGTGGGCTCGTCGTGCCGCACCTCAGCGGTAGGCTCGTCGCCTGCCACGGAGCCGGCACCCGCTGAGGCTCCGGCATCCGAAGGCGCGGGCGTCGCGGGCGAGGGCTGGGTCGTGTCTTCGCCCTCCGGTCGGCGGGCCTGGGCACCTTCATCCGTCATGCTTTCGATCCTCGCCGCTGCCGCACCCGAACAGCCTCAGGCACCAACCCTGACCCCACCCTGAGATCTCCGCGGCGAATGTCCGGGGCGTCCCCGTGGCAAGGGGACGTAACTCGTGTGACGATCGGTGAGCAGGATTCGAGCGCGAAGGAGTAGAGCGATCGTCACCGTCGGGACCCAGCAGCCCCGCCTCACCCGTTCCCGCGACCAGCGCGTGGTGGCGGGCGTTGCTTCGGGCATCGCGCGCCACCTGGGCATCCCCGTGGTGCGCGTGCGTATCGCGTTCGTGGTCCTGCTCCCGCTCAGCGGCCTGGGGATGCTCCTCTACGCGGCGTTCTGGGCGGTGCTGCCGCTCCAGGCCGGCTCGGCCCAGGAGCCACCCCGGCGAAACTTCATGCACCTGCTCCCGTTCATCGCGATCGGGCTGGGCCTCATCCTGGTGCAGACTCTCGCGTTCGGCTTCGGCGCGCTCGGCGTCACCGGCCTGGCCGGCTGGCTTGTCGCGATCATCGCGGTCGGCGCCGGCATCATCTGGCACGAGTCCGACCCGGAGCGGCGCCGCCAGTGGAGCGAGACGCTGCCCCGCGTGCCGTGGCTGGGCGCGGTGGTCGACGAGAGCGACCGGCGAGCGTTCCTGCTCCGCTTCATCGGCGGCGGCGTGCTCGTCTCGGTCGGCATCATCGGCGTCGTCGCCGTCTACTCCCCGGCAGAAAACTTCGGCGCGGTCATCAACGGCATCATCTTCGCGCTCGTGGGTCTCGCCGGCGTGGCGGTGGTGGCCGGCCCGGTGCTGTGGCGTACGTACAACCAGCTGCGCGCCGAGCGTGAGGGGCGCATCCGGGAGACGGAGCGGGCCGAGCTGGCCGCGATGGTGCACGACCAGGTGCTGCACACGCTCGCGCTCATCCAGCGCAATGCCGCGGACGTCAAGGCAGTGCAGCGGCTCGCCCGAGGTCAGGAGCGGAGCCTGCGCAACTGGCTGTACAAGCCGATCGCCTCGCCCACCGAGCGGTTCGCCGCCGCGCTGGAGCAGGTGGCGGCCGAGGTCGAGGATACGTATGCGATCAGCGTGGAGACGGTCGTGGTGGGCGACCGGGACACCGACGAGCGGGTCGGCGCGTTGGTGGCCGCGGCCCGCGAGGCGCTCGTCAACGCGGCCCGCCACGCCAAGGTGCAGACCGTCTCCCTCTACGCGGAGGTCGAGCCCGACCAGCTGAGCGTCTTCGTACGCGACCGGGGCGCCGGCTTCGACCCCTCCACGGTGGAGGATCATCGGCATGGCGTCCGCGGCTCCATCATCGGGCGGATGCAGCGACACGGCGGGCGCGCGCAGATCATCAGCGAGCCCGGCGATGGCACCGAGGTGCGCTTGTTCCTGCCGACAACAAGCCGGGAGAGCGTCTCCAGTGGGAAGGACGCACCATGACCGACCAGACCGAGCAGGCCGAGCAGCGGCGGCTGAGGGTGTTCCTCGTCGACGACCACGCGATGTTCCGGGCCGGCGTCCGCGCCGAGTTGGGCGTGCACGTCGACGTGGTCGGTGAGGCGAGCACGGTGGCCGAGGCGATCTCGCGGATCGCCTCAATGGAGCCGGACGTGGTGCTGCTCGACGTGCACATGCCGGACGGCGGCGGCCGGGCCGTGCTCGACGCGATGCGCCGCAGCCACCCGCAGGTCCGGTTCCTCGCCCTCTCCGTCTCCGACGCGGCCGAGGATGTGATCGGCCTGATCCGGGCCGGCGCCCGGGGCTACGTCACCAAGACCATCTCGCCGGACGAGTTGGCCGCGGCGATCCGCCGGGTCGCCGACGGCGACGCGGTGTTCAGCCCGCGGCTGGCCGGGTTCGTGCTCGACGCGTTCGCCGCGCGCCCGGACGCGCCGGTGGCCGACCCCGAGCTCGACCAGCTCACCAACCGTGAGCGCGAGGTGCTGCGGCTGCTCGCCCGGGGGTATGCGTACAAGGAGATCGCCAAGGAGCTCTTCATCTCCATCAAGACGGTGGAGACCCACGTGTCGAACGTGCTGCGCAAGCTCCAGATGTCCAACCGCTACGAGCTGTCCCGCTGGGCCGCCGACCGCCGCCTCGTATAGACCGCGTCACTCAGTCCGTAGGACCGTGAACGACTCGGCCAGCCGCCCTGGAGGCAGCCCGGCCGCCTCGGCCACCGCGACCAGCCGGTCGCGGAGCCAGCCACCCTCCAGGTCCAGGTGCGCGGTCTGGGAGACGTGCGCGCGCAGTGCCGCCAGCTGGCGGGGGTGCGCCTCCGTGATGTCCACGGCGTGATCCGGGTTGGGACCGCCGGCGTACCAGACCTCTCGCACCACCCACGGCTCCAGCCCCGCCTCCAGCAGCTCGGGGTGGGCGAACGGGTTGCGCGCGTCCGGGTAGATCGCGCACGTGGTGGCCTCGCCGACCGCGAGGTGGTCCGGGTGGCTCGGGCCGGTCAGCCGCTCCCACCGGCGCAGCGGGCTGCTGGTGAGGATGCGGTCCGGCCGGAAGCGGCGGATCGCGGCGGTGATGTCGCGGCGCAGCTCGAAGCTCGGCGTGAGCTGACCGTCCCGGTACCCGTCGAGGAAATCAACCTGCTTGACCCCGATGGCGGCGGCCGCCGCGCGCTGCTCGCGCTCCCGGATTATGGGGATTTGCTCCCGTGGCGTGTCGTCGAATCCACCGGCATCGCCCCGCGTCACGATGACGTACGCCACATCGATGCCGGCGTCCACCCAACCGGCTACCGTGCCTGCGGAGCCGAAGTCGATATCGTCTGGGTGCGCGAACACGGCTAGTACACGCTGGACGTCGGAGAGTGCTGGAGCTGAGGCTGGGAACGTCACAACAACCGATGGTACGACGGAGCGGGCGTCGGCCGTTCGTCCGAAAAGCTCCTGGTCAGAGCCAAATGATCATGGCGAAACATGATCTTTACACAGTATCGACCGCGTCCCGGCAGAATATCGGCTTGATAACGCTCCTTCACGATGGCGGGCGCACGGTGTCACAGTGTCAGCACCTCACCCGCCCCGCACCAGCGCCCAGGAGGCATGGTCATGCACGCAGACGCCGCACCCAAGGCTGTCCGCGATTCAGTAGCCTCCCTGGCGTTCCGCGCGTCGGCGGTGGTGACGACCGATCTCAGCGGATCAACAAACTGCCAGGTCATCGCGAGTGCCAGGCGATAGCCCCCATGGCAGTGACGCCGCGGAGCTGTCGGGCGGCACCGACCCGTAGCTGTGCGAAAAAACTGAGGAACGACAGCGAACCACTCAAGGGAGGCCCTGAGAAATGAGAGTCTCGAAGCGTGCGAGCGCGGTAGCCGCAATCGCGGCTGTCGCACTCGTCGCGGCAGGCTGCGGCGGCGGAGATGACACCGAGGAAAACAGCGGCAACGCGGACAAGACCGCGAATGGCGCTATCACCATCGACGGCACGCAGCCGGCGAACCCGCTGCTGCCGAGCGCAACCAGCGAGACCGGTGGCGGTGACGTCCTCGACTTCATGTGGACCGGTCTGATCAACTACCCGGCGGGTGGTGGCGACCCGGTCAACGCGGTGGCCGAGGACATCGGTACGACGGATGCCCAGACCTACACGGTCAAGATCAAGAAGGGCATCAAGTTCCACGACGGTACCGAGGTCAAGGCGAAGAACTTCGTCGACGCCTGGAACTTCACCGCCTACTCGGAGAACGGCCAGCAGCAGGCCAGCTTCTTCAGTGACATCGATGGCTACGAGGCCGTCCACACCGAGGACCCGGACGGCGAGGAGGGCCCGCAGAAGGCCCCGAAGCCGACGACCGACAAGATGTCTGGTCTGGCGGTCGTGGACGACTACACCTTCACGGTCAAGCTCGCCGCGCCCAACTCGATCTTCCCGGTCAAGCTCGGCTACAGCGCGTACTTCCCGATGCCGGACTCGTTCTTCGCCGCGGCTGACAAGAACGAGTGGGGCAAGAAGCCGGTCGGCAACGGCCCGGTCAAGTTCGTCTCGTGGACGGACAACGTCGAGATCAAGCTGACCCGCTTCGACGACTACACCCTTGACGACAAGGTCAAGATCAAGGACGTCACGGTCAAGCTGTACCAGGAGGACACCGCGGCCTACGCCGAGCTGGTGGCCAACCAGCTCGACTTCCAGCAGCAGGTGCCGTCCTCCTCGCTCGCCGGCGAGAAGTGGAAGGCCGACCTGGGTGCCCGCGGCCTGACCGTGGACATCCCGGTTATGCAGATCATCGCGTTCCCGATCTACGACAAGCGGTACCAGAACAAGGACCTGCGTCGTGCGGTGTCGCTGTCGATCAACCGGGAAGAGATCGCGTCGAAGATCTTCTTCAACACCCGCAAGCCGGCCACCAGCTGGGCCGCGCCGGGCACCCCGGGTGCCACCGGCTTCGACTGCACGACCTGCAAGTACGACCCCGAGGCTGCCAAGGCTGCGCTTCAGGCCGCCGGTGGCTTCGAGGGCGAGATGGTGATCTACTACAACGCCGACGCCAGCCACAAGGACTGGGTGGAGGCCGCGGCCAACAGCGTCGCGACCACGCTGGGCATCAAGGTGCGCGCCGAGGGTATGCCGACCTTCGCGGTCTTCCGGCAGAACATCGACGGCAAGAAGATGACCGGCCCGTACCGCGCCGGCTGGCAGGCCGACTACCCGAACGGCGAGAACTGGCTCGGCCCGCTGTACGTGACGGGCGCCAGCTCGAACGACGGTTCGTACAGCAACCCGCAGGTCGACGCGCTCTACCAGGAGGGCTCGCGGCTGGCTGACGAGAAGGCCGCCGAGGCGAAGTTCGCCGAGGCCATCAAGATCGTCGACGCCGAGGTGCCGTCGATCCCGATCGTCTCGGTCACGCAGCAGTCCGGTATCTCGAACCGGATCGCCCCCAGCGTGAAGACCAACTGGGTCGGCTCGATCGACCTCTCCACGGTCGAACTCGTCTGATCCACCGCTATCAACACCTCAGGGTCCGGCCTACCATCACCGGTAGGCCGGACCCCCTGGGGTTTTCCACCAGGTGACGTGCGGCCACCCCTCGTGCGTCGCCCCCACCCTGTCCAGGCGTCAAACAGGACGCCCCGTCTGGAGGACCCATGGGCCGTTATGTCTTGAGACGGCTACTCCAGCTCATCCCCGTCTTCTTCGGGGCGACGCTGTTGATTTACGCGCTGGTTTGGGCCGTCCCGGGAGACCCCTTCGCCGGCAAGTGCGGCGAGCGGGCTTGCCCGGACTCGTACGTCCAGTTCATGACCGAGAAGTACCACCTGGACGACCCCTGGCCGGTCCAGTACGTCTACTACATGGGTCACCTGCTGACGGGCGACTTCGGCCAGACCTTCGGCGGCCGCGAGATCAGCGAGATCATCGCCCAGGCGTACCCGAACACACTGAAGCTGGCCCTGATGGGTCTGCTGATCGAGGGCGTCATCGGCCTCACCGCGGGCATCCTCACCGGTCTGCGGCGCAACGGCTTCCTGGACAACCTCGTCCTGGTCTCCACGCTCTTCCTGCTGGCGATCCCGACCTTCGTCAGTGGCTTCCTGCTGCAGTTCGTGCTCGGCACCCAGTTCAGGATCATCGATCCAACGGTCGCCGAGGGCGCCCCGTTCTGGGACTACCTCGTCCCGGGGTTCGTGCTGGCCAGCATCTCGATGGCGTACGTGGCCCGGTTGACCCGTACGAGCATCGCGGAAAACTCACGCTCCGACTACGTGCGCACAGCGGTCGCCAAGGGCCTGCCGCAGCGCCGAGTGGTCGGGGTCCACCTGCTCCGCAACTCGCTGATTCCGGTGATCACGTTCCTCGGTACCGACCTGGGCTCCCTGATGGGCGGTGCGATCGTGACCGAGGGGATCTTCAGTATCAATGGAATCGGTCGGGAGGTTTACCGGGCTATCGTTACCAAGGAGAGCGCGACCGTTGTCGGCATCGTGGTCGTCCTGGTGATGGTCTACCTGTTGATGAACCTCCTGGTCGACCTGCTCTACGCCGCACTCGACCCGAGGATCCGCTATGAGTGACCCGACATCTCGCTCCCTGGTCACCACCCAGCCCCCGGAGCATCCTGACGTCGTCGCCGGCGCCGCCCCCCTTGGCACCAGCACCGGCCTTTCCCCGGGCCAGAAGGACAAGCCCCGTGGCCTGCTCGGTGACGCCTGGTACGACCTGCGCCGCAAGCCGCTGTTCTGGATCTCGGCGTCGTTCATCATGCTCTTCGTTCTGATGGCCGCTTTCCCGTTCATCTTCACCAGCCACAGCCCCACCGACCCCGTTGGTACCGGCCTGAGTCGCAGCCTCGAGGGCCCGAGCGGCGACGCCTGGTTTGGCACCGACATCCAGGCGCGGGACATCTTCGCGCGGGTGATCTATGGCGCCCGTGCCTCGATCATCGTCGCGGTGAGCGCCACGATCGGCACCGTGCTGCTCGGGGCGACGGTGGGTGTGCTCGCCGGCTTCTGGGGCGGCTGGGTCGACGCGCTGCTTTCCCGGCTCGCCGACGTGTTCTTCGGGATCCCGTTCGTGCTGGGCGCGATCGTCATCCTCTTCACGTTCAACCCGAAGGGCGCCGGCTCCAACGAGTGGAAGATCATGGGCCTGGTCATCGTGGCGCTCTGCCTGCTGACCTGGCCGGTGGCGATGCGGATTATGAGATCCAGCGTGCTCGCGGCCAAACAGGCGGACTACGTGGTGGCTGCCCGCGCGCTGGGCGCGAGCAATGCCCGGATCATCTTCAAGCACCTGATCCCCAACTGCCTCGCCCCGGTGCTGGTCTACTCCACGATCCTCATCGGTGCGTACATCGGCGCGGAGGCCACGCTCTCCTTCCTCGGCGTGGGTCTCCAGTCGCCGGTCGTGTCGTGGGGCGTCATGATCAGTGACTCTCAGCAGTACATCCGGGTCAGGCCGAACTGGCTGCTGTTCCCCTCTGCGTTCCTCGTCGTCGCCGTGCTGAGCTTCGTGATGCTCGGCGAGGCGGTCCGCGAGGCACTCGACCCGAAGCTGCGGTAGGAGACATCGTTGTCAAACGTCTACGTAGCCGACCAGCCTGAGACGGCGCGCGAGGGTCGGCCGAGCGGCCGCCTCCTCGAGGTCGAGGACCTCCGCGTGGAGTTCCGCACCCGGGATGGTGTCGCCAAGGTCATCAACGGCGTCACCTACCACGTCGACGCCGGCGAGACGCTCGCCGTGCTCGGCGAGTCCGGGTCGGGCAAGAGCGTGACGGCCCAGACCATCATGGGTATCCTCGACACCCCGCCCGGGTTCGTCACCGGCGGCCAGATCCGCTTCCACGACAAGGACATGCTCCAGATGTCCAGCGAGGAGCGGCGCCGCATCCGGGGCGAGGGCATCGCGATGGTGTTCCAGGACGCGCTGTCGGCGCTCAACCCGGTCTTCACGGTCGGATTCCAGATCGCCGAGCAGTTCCGGGTCCGCCGGGGCATGAGCCGGCGTGACTCCAAGATCCGCGCTGCCGAGATGCTCGACCAGGTCCAGATCCCGAATGCGAAGCAGCGGATCAACGAGTACCCGCACCAGTTCTCCGGCGGTATGCGGCAGCGCGTGATGATCGCGATGTCGCTGGCGCTCGACCCCGAGGTGCTTATCGCGGACGAGCCCACCACCGCGCTCGATGTGACGGTGCAGGCCCAGATCATGGACCTGCTCGCCGATCTCCAGCGCGAGCGGCAGATGGGCCTGATCCTCATCACCCACGACCTCGGCGTCGTGGCAGACGTGGCGGACCGGATCGCGGTCATGTACGCGGGCCGCATCGTCGAAGAGGCGAACGTCCACGAGCTGTACGCGAATCCAGCGCACCCGTACACCATCGGGTTGCTGGAGTCGATCCCGCGCATCGACGAGAAGGGGCAGCAGCTCCGGACCATCCGCGGTCTCCCGCCGAGCCTGCTGAAGATCCCGTCCGGCTGCCCGTTCCACCCGCGCTGCCCCATGGCGCAGCCCATCTGCCCCGAGAAGGTGCCGCCGCTGCTCCAGCTCGGGCCGACCCGGGCCAGCGCCTGCCACTTCGCCGAGGAGCTTGTGAAACGTGACTGAGTCAATCCTCGAGGTCCGCGACCTGGTCAAGTACTACCCGGTCAACCGCGGAGTGGTGTTCAAGAAGACGGTCGGGCACGTCCAGGCGGTCGACGGCGTCTCGTTCGACCTGCACAAGGGCGAGACGCTCGGTGTCGTGGGCGAGTCGGGCTGCGGCAAGTCGACGCTGGCCAAGGTGCTGATGCACCTGGAGCACCCGACGAGCGGCAGCGTGCACTACAAGGGCCAGGACATCTACAAGCTACGCGCGGGCGGCCTGCGCAAGCTGCGCCGCAACATCCAGCTGGTGATGCAGGACCCGTACACGTCGCTCAACCCCCGCATGACCGTGGGTGACCTGATCGGCGAGCCATTCGAGATCCACCCGGATGTGGCTCCCAAGGACAGCCGGCGGCGGAAGGTGCAGGAGCTGCTCGAGGTGGTCGGTCTCAACCCCGAGCACATCAACCGCTACCCGCACCAGTTCTCCGGCGGCCAGCGGCAGCGCATCGGCATCGCCCGCGCGCTGGCGCTCCGGCCCGAGGTCATCGTCTGTGACGAGCCGGTGAGCGCCCTGGACGTGTCGATCCAGGCCCAGGTGATGAACCTGCTGGAGAAGCTCCAGGACGAGTTCGGCCTGTCGTATATCTTCATCGCGCACGACCTGTCGGTGGTCCGTCACCTCTCCGACCGCGTCGCGGTGATGTACCTCGGGAAGATCGTCGAGATCGGCACCGAGGACGAGATCTACGAGCGGCCCACCCACCCGTACACGCAGGCGCTGCTCTCCGCCGTGCCGGTGCCCGACCCGAATAGCCGGAAGAACAAGGCGATCATCCGCCTGACCGGCGACGTGCCGAGCCCGACCAACCCGCCGTCCGGCTGCCGCTTCCGTACGCGCTGCTGGAAGGCCCAGGAGATCTGCTCCCGCGAGGTGCCGCTGCTGGAGGTCCGCAGCAGTTCCGACCACCCGAGCGCCTGCCACTTCGCGGAAAAGCGGGAGATCGTGGTCTCGCACGAGGCGGGCGACCTGACCGACCTGCCCACCCGGACGCTCTAGGGGTTTGGTCTCTGGGGGCAGGCGACCGCGCGCAGCGGCGTCTGCCCCAGGGCGCCTGCCCTACAGCGGCCCGCGCCCGGCTCGGAGGATCAAGAGGGCCAGCTGGGTGCCGTCGGCGCCCAGAGCGGAGCGGAAGCGCTCGACGATCTCCCGCTCGCGGGACAGCACGAGCCTCGTGCCGCCGGAGGCGAGACGGGTGGCGCCCACCTGCTGGGAGAGGCTGGCCCGCTCCTGCCAGAGCGCGATCAGCGCGTTGTCGATCTCGTCGATGCGCTCGCGCATGGCGAGGATGCTTTCCGCCGCGTCTGGGGCGTTCGTGCCCGTATCGTCGCTGCTCGCCGGGGTGCCGGGCTGTTCCGCCACGTCGGTGGCCATCGGGTACTCCCTGGGTTTTCGTCCGGTCACCTGGAGTCCAGAGCGCAAAAGCCCCGGGCTCCAGGAGCCCGGGGCTTTTGTAGGTCTAGTGATCAGGCGCGACCTACGGCTGCCGGACTCCCGGAGCCGTAGCTAAAGTAACGCCGCACCTGCTGGATCACGCGGTGAAGTATGCCAGCGGCTCCGGGTGGGGTGCAAGGAGGGACCCCGCGCTTGCGAGGCCCCTCCTACCGGATTTCAGGCGGTCTTCGTGATGCGGTTCTGCGGGCCGGGCGACACCGGAGCGGCGCCCAGGTACGACACGAGCGCGTCGATGTCGAACCCGGGCGCGGTGCCCCGGTCCGTGCCGCTGGTGAGGCGGGTGAACCCGTCACCACCGTTGGCCAGGAAGTCGTTCGTGGTGACGCGGTACGTGGCGGCCGGGTCGATCGGCGTGCCGTTGAGCGCCAGGTTGCTCACCTTGGAGCCGGCCGCCGCGGTCGAGTTGTACGAGTACGTAAAGCCAGCCGAGACCTGAAGGATGCGCTGGACCGTCTGCCCGCCGAACCCGACGAACTGCTGCTCCAGCACCTCCTTGAGCAGCGCACCCGTGAGCGTCTGGGTGACCACCAGGTTGTTGAACGGCTGGACCGTGAAGCACTCGCCGTACGTGACGTCGCCGGGCGCCTCGCCACCGGGCGAGTTGGCGAACGTCATCGGAGCCCGGATGCCGCCCGGATTCATCAGGGCGATCTGGGCACCGGCGCTGGTCGTGTAGGCGAGCTGCGCGTCGGCGATCACGTCACCGAGCGAGCTCTCGCCAGCGGCGTTGTTGGCGTTGGTCAGATCCGCCGTGATCTTGCCGACCACCTTGTTGGCGATCGGGGCGACCGCCGTGCGGTACTTGTCGGCGATCTTCTTGGCGCCCTTGTCCACGAGCTGCGGGTTGCGCACCGGCACGCCGCCCGCGTCGGTCTGCCAGCTACCGTCCGGGTTGCGGACGCCGTTCTCCACGATGACGTTGCGCGCGGCAATCTCGGCGAACCGGCCGCTGCGCTTGTCCAGCGTGAAGTCGATGTCGGTGACGAGCACGCCGTTGCTGCCGGCGCTGGTCACGACCGTCGGGGCGCCCGAGGAGTTGGGCAGCTGACACGAGTAGAAGCGGTGGGTGTGGCCGGAGACCACGATGCCGAACTCCGGACGCAGCCCCGCCACGATGTTGGTGATCGGGCCGGCGAAGTTGGCGCACCCGTCGACCGGCTGCGGGTTGGGCGGAGCGGACTGCGCGCCACCCTCGTGGATCAGCAGCACCATCGACTTCACGCCGACGAAGCGGAGCAGCGTGGCCCACTTGTTCGCGGTCTCGACCTCGTCGCGGAAGTCGACGGTCGAGATGCCCGCCGGGTTGACGATCGAGGGCGTGCCCTTGAGGGTCATGCCGACGAAGCCGACCGGCACGCCGTCGACGATCCGGATGTCGACCGGGAGCAGCAGCGGCAGGCCGGTGTTCTTCTTCACCACGTTGGCGGCGAGGTAGTTGAACTTGGCGCCCTTGAAGCCGTCGCCGTCCTGGCAGCCGTCCACCGGGTGGCAGCCGCCGCGCAGGAGGCGCTGTAGCTCGGTCGTACCCTCGTCGAACTCGTGGTTACCGACCGAGCTGATCTGGAGGCCGGCGTTGTTGAGCAGCTCGATCGAGGGCTCGTCGTGGAACGCCGCGCTGACCAGCGGCGTCGCGCCGACCAGGTCGCCAGCGCCCACGGTGATCGACTCACGCCGCTCGGACTTGGCCTCGGAGCGGAGCTTCTTCACCCAGGTGGTCAGGTACTCCACGCCACCGGCGGGGGTGCCGTTGACCAGGCCACCGCTGCCGGTGGGCGGGTCGATGGCGCCGTGGAAGTCGTTGAAGCCCAGCAGGTTGCCCTTGGCGGTGCGGTTGCCCTTGCCGTGAGCGCCCAGCTCGTACGACACCGAGACCGGAGACATCGGGGTCCAGGCGGCGGCCGCCTGGTCGGACTCGGCGGAGTCGGGAGAACTGAACGGCACGGTTGCGACAACGGCCAGCGCGAGGGCGGGTACGGCGAGGTTACGCAGCACCGCCCAGCCGCGCGAGCGCGGTGGGGTCATAGTGTCTCTCCCTAATGTGCATATGCGCATGTGCGAGAACAACAGAGGTCATGTTTCTCGTCAGGGCATGATCACACCAGATCTGGCCGGTGACGGTTAAGTGGCCATACGGCGCGCGACCAGGTCCTGACCTCCCAACTTGGCCGGATTGGGCGCTCTCGCGGGTGGCGACGCGGTCCCGAGTGCCCCGGAAACGACGGACCCCCGGCATAGACTCAGTGCGCGATGCATGCTCTCTTCGACACCCCTCAGACAGACGCCCCGGCGGAGGGCGGCGATGCCGCCGCTCAGGAGCCAGAGGCGCAGCCCAAGCGGCCCCGGCGGCCCCGGCTCGACCCGGAAAAGCTGCTGGAAGGGCTCAACGGGCCGCAGCGCGATGCCGTGGTGCACGCCGGCTCGCCGCTGTTGATCGTGGCGGGCGCGGGCTCGGGCAAGACCCGCGTGCTCACCAACCGGATCGCATATCTGCTGGCCGCGCGTGACGTGCATCCCGGCCAGATCATCGCGATCACGTTCACCAACAAGGCCGCCGGCGAGATGAAGGAGCGGGTGGCCGCGCTGGTCGGGAGCCGGGCCCGGCTGATGTGGGTGTCGACATTCCACTCCGCCTGCGTGCGCATCCTGCGGGCGGAGCACGAGCACGCTGGGCTGAAGTCGACGTTCTCCATCTACGACGCGGACGACTCGCGGCGGCTGATGCAGATGGTGGCGCGCGAGCTCGACCTCGACCCGAAGCGCTACCCGGCCCGCGGCCTCGCTCACCAGGTCTCCAACCTGAAAAACGAGCTGATCGACCCGGATAGCTTCGCCGAGCGCGCCAAGGGGCCGGCCGAGCGGGCGATCTCCGAGGCGTACACGTTGTACCAGCGACGCCTCAAGGAGGCCCACGCGCTGGACTTCGACGACCTCATCATGACCACCGTCCACTTGCTCCAGTCGCACCCGCACGTGGCGGAGACCTATCGGCGGCGGTTCCGGCACGTGCTCGTCGACGAGTACCAGGACACAAACCACGCGCAGTACGTGCTGATCAAAGAGCTGGTTTCCGGTACCCCCGGGCTGGAGCCGGCCGAGCTCTGCGTGGTCGGTGACGCCGACCAGTCGATCTACGCGTTCCGCGGCGCCACGATCCGCAACATCCTGGAGTTCGAGCGGGACTTCACCGACGCGCGCACGATCCTCCTGGAGCAGAATTACCGCTCCACCCAGACGATCCTCAATGCGGCCAACGCGGTCATCGACCGAAACAGCTCCCGCAAGCCCAAGCGCCTCTGGAGCGAGCAGGGGCAGGGTGAGCAGATCGTCGGGTATGTGGCGGACACCGAGCACGCCGAGGCCGACTGGGTGGCCCGCGAGATCGACCGCCTCTGCGACGCCAGCGAGGCCCGCCCCGGCGACGTCGCGGTGTTCTACCGCACCAACGCGCAGTCCCGCGTGTTCGAGGAAGTGTTCATCCGGGTCGGCCTGCCGTACAAGGTGGTCGGCGGCGTGCGCTTCTATGAGCGCAAGGAGGTCCGGGACGCGCTGGCGTACCTGCGGGCGGTTGTCAACGACGACGACACGGTGAGCATCCGGCGGATCCTCAACACGCCGCGGCGCGGGATCGGCGACCGGGCCGAGGCGTGTGTCGAGGCGCTGTCCAGCCGCGAGCGCATCTCGTTCGGCGCCGCGCTGCGCCGCGCCTCGGAGGCACCGGGCATCTCCACCCGCGCGGCCAACGGCATCGCCGACTTCGTCGCGCTGCTCGACACCGTGCGCGAGCTCGCCGAGACCGCCCCACCCGAAGAGGTGCTGGAGGCGGTTCTACAGCGCTCGGGCTACTTGGCCGAGCTGGAGGAGAGCCTCGACCCGCAGGACGCCGGACGGGTGGAAAACCTCCAGGAGCTGGTGAGCGTCGCCCGGGAGTACACCGAGCGCGCCGAGGCCCAGGCGGAGGAGGGCGGCGAGGGTGCCACGATGGCCGGCTTCCTGGAGCAGGTGGCGCTCGTTGCCGACGCCGACCAGGTGCCCTCCGACGACCCCGACCACCAGGGCGTGGTCACGCTGATGACGCTGCACACCGCCAAGGGCCTGGAGTTTCCGGTGGTGTTCCTGACCGGCCTCGAGGATGGCGTCTTCCCCCACCTGCGCTCGCTGGGCGACACGCACGAGCTGGAGGAGGAGCGCCGCTTGGCGTATGTGGGCATCACCCGCGCCCGCCAGCGCCTATATATCTCCCGCGCGATGACGCGGGGAGCGTGGGGACAGCCGCAGTACAACCCGGCCTCCCGCTTCCTCGCCGAGCTTCCGGGCGAGCTTGTGCGGTGGGAGCGCACCGACGCGGCCTATACGTCGTGGTCCGGCACCGGCGGGGGCATCGGCGGCCGGTCGTCCGCGTCCGGGACGAGCCGGGGCACCTTCACCGGCGGCACCGCCAAGGCCGCCCGGCTGGCCGAGCGGCTCGGCGTCGACGGGGCCAAGCTCGCCACGGCCAGCGACCTACCGCAGGTCCCGAGCGTCAGTGCCGGCGACCGCATCAACCATCAGCGGTATGGCATGGGGCGCGTTGTCGAGGTCGAGGGCTACGGCGCCCGAGCCCAGGCAAAGGTCGACTTCGGCGACCAGGTCATGTGGATCGTGCTCCGGCACGCCCCGATCGAAAGGCTCTAGAAAGAGATCTGAGCTACCGCGGCGTCCGTCGTGGTCCGGACCGCTGCTCCCGCGGCTTCACCCTCCGCGACTCTCCCGCTTCGGGTTCGAGGGGCAGGGCGAGCCCTGCCCCTCGAACCCAGCACCGCATCTCAGCAGCCGAGGTCTACGCCGCGTTCGCGCATGAACGGGGCCGGGTTGATCTGGTTCCACAGGCCCATGTGCACCTCGAAGTGCAGGTGCGGGCCGGTCGAGTCGCCGGTGGAGCCCTCGTAGCCGATGACCTCGCCGGCCTCGACCTTCTGGCCGGGCTGCACGACGGTACGCGACTGGTGGGCGTAGTGGGTCTGTACGCCGCCGCCGTGGTCGATCATCACCGAGATGCCGTATCCGGAGTAGACCCAGCCGGCGTCCAGGACGGTACCGCTGGCGGCGGCGTGGATCGGGGTGCCCTCGTCGGCGGCGAGGTCGATGCCCGCGTGCAGTACGCCCCACCGCTGCCCGAAGCATGACGTGATCGCGGCCCCCGCTATCGGGATGACCCAGGCGGCCGCGGGCTTGGCGGTCGTGGGCTTCGGGGCCGGCGCCGCTTCCTGCTTCTTCGCTGTCTCCGGGGCCGCGGCCTTGGCGGGCGCCTGGCTCGACGCCGAGGCCGAGGGCGACGGGGGCGGCGGGCGCTCGGCCCGGTCCGCGCGGTCGGCCGTGTCGGCCCGTGCCTCCTGACCGGCGGCGACCGCGAGCGTGGCCGCCGGGTCCGGCTCGCCGCCGTTCATCGCCGCGGAGATGGCGGCTACAGGCAGGCCGATGAGCAGGACCGCGGCGGGTACGACGAAGCGGGCGCGACCGCTGAGCCGAGTGCGTACCCGGTGCCGGATGACCGCACGACCGCGGCGGCGGCGGGAGTGGGCCGGTGCGTGGGGGGACGTGCTCTGCACGGGGGACCTCCGTGGTTCGTCGGACCCGCAAATGTTTGTTTGCCGGCCGTTCACCACGGGTAGGGGTGTGAGGAGCCATCGACGGGGATTCGCTGGAGAGCGAGCTGCTTTGCCCGTATTTGCCGACTACCACCCGGTAGCGCCACTAGGCCCGTGTGTGGCGTCGGTCACACCTGCTGCTGTGACCAGGGAAACTTTGCCTGGTCAGGGGCATGAAAAAACCGCCCATGCCGGGAGGCACGGGCGGTCGGAAGGACAATACGCTGGGTCAGGAAGCGGCTACATCGGGGGCAATTGCCTCGACTTCGAGCTTGATGTCCGCTCCGCGGTCGCGGAACCACGGGATCGGGTCGCGAGGCTCGCCATTGACATGCACCTCAAGGTGCAGGTGGTTGCCATACGCATGGCCGGTGCTGCCCACGTATCCGAGCGTGTCTCCGGCCTTCACCTGCTGGCCCGCCTTGACCGCGACCTGCGACGAGTGGCCGTAGATGGTCTCGATGCCGTTGCCGTGGTCGATGATCACCGCGTTGCCATAGCCGCCGTAGTAACCGGCGAGCTTCACCGTGCCGGCGTGCACCGCGCGGTAGGGCGTGCCCTCGGGAGCGGCCAGGTCGACGCCAGCGTGCAGCTGGCCCCAGCGCATCCCGTAGGCCGAAGTGAACTCGTAGCCGTGCAGCGGGAGCAGCCAAACCTCGTCGGAGGCCGCCGCGGTGTCGGACCGCCCGTCGCGGGACGCCCGATTGGCATCCTCCGCGCGCTCGGCGAGATCCTGCTGGGTCGAGGCCTGGTCCAGGTCGGCGATCGCCGACGGGTCGACCGTCTTCGCGTCCGGCATCGCGCCCGCACCGAGCGCGACAATCCCAGCGCCGACGAACGCGGTGGTGACAACTGCCGCGTAGCGGCTGCGCGGGGGTGTGGGGACGCGCCGTCGACCGCGATAGCGGTCGGGCTCAGACGACAAGCGCTGGCGCACGCACATCCTCCGGTATCCGTCAGGCTGGCGGCTGACGAGCGTCTCAAATGAGGGGGTGAACGCTCGGTCGCCGCGCTGTCGTCCCGTGGGGGCCGGGATGACAACCGTTGGACACGGTAACGAAGCCGATAGGCGTGTTACAAGCCGAACAGGCAAATTCCCTACAGAACCTTGAGCTGTCCGTTGTGGAATGCCGGAATTCGTTACTATTTGTGTGCCCACTCGTTAGTAGCGTTCAGTCACATCGAATCGTACTGATAGTCATGTGACCTGTTCAACAGCGGTAAATGCTTGATCTCCTTAAAGGACGGTCCATGGCGCCCGTGGGGAGCTGCGGCAGGCCCTGACGCTTCCTCTCCGCGTCGATGCGATTACCGTCCGCTCTGGTGTGGCGGCATCATTCCGGACGCCAGCATTGGGCGAACATTACGCAATCAGTGGGATCGCACTACGCACCGTTGTTATTGGTGCTCCATAATGTACGAACAGCAAAAGGGAGAGGCCGGACGCACCCCTCACACGTCCGGCCCCTCTATGCACGATGCCCCGCCGCCACCCCTCGACCGACAGGGCATCGGCCGTCTTCGTCGTTGCTGTATCGCTCAGACACTTGAATCAACGACCCCCTACACGGGGGGTTACGCAACCGTCGCAAAAAGATTGGTGCTGCTCGCCTCCGGCGGCCCGGTGCTCGCGATCGGCCCGGTCGGGCTCTGGATCATGACGCGACCCACCTGCGTCCAGGGCCCCCGAAGCGGAGATCATCGCGGCGGTCGCCCACTGCTCCGGCGGCCGGCTACCGGCCACCTGAGCCACCGGTGTGTAGTACCGCACACCGGTCACCCGTTCGGTTGCTAGGCGTACGCCTGTCGCTAGGCTGCGGCCAATGGCCTGTTTATTTCCGATGACAGGCGTCAACCGCTTTCTCACGCTGAGGGTGCTACGTGGACCTGTACGAGTACCAGGGGCGCGACTTGTTCGACCGGCACGGGCTGCCCGTGTTGGCCGGTGGCGTCGCCACGACCCCGGAGGAGGCCCGCGCGATCGCCGAGCGCCTTGGCGGACGCGTGGTCGTCAAGGCCCAGGTGAAGGTCGGGGGCCGGGGCAAGGCCGGCGGGGTCAAGCTCGCCGATAACCCCGAGGAGTCGGTGGCCCGCGCCACGGACATCCTCGGCATGGACATCAAGGGTCACACGGTCCACAAGGTCATGATTACGGTGACCGCGGACATCGAGGAGGAGTACTACTTCTCCTACCTGCTCGACCGCGCGAACCGCACCTTCCTCTGCATCGCCAGCGTGGCCGGCGGCATGGAGATCGAGCAGGTCGCCGAGGAGGCGCCGGACAAGGTCGCCAAGGTCGCGATCGACGCGAATGTGGGCGTCGACGAGGCCAAGGCCCGCGAGATCGTGGCCCAGGCGGGCTTCCCTGCGGACGTGGCCGACCAGGTGGCCGACATCGCGGTGAAGCTCTGGAAGACGTTCGTCTCCGAGGACGCGACGCTTGTCGAGGTCAACCCGCTGGCCAAGGTCAAGGGCGGCCAGGTGCTCTGCCTCGACGCGAAGGTGACGTTCGACGCCAACGCCGACTTCCGCCACCCGGAGCACGAGGAGCTTGTCGACCAGGCCTCGATCGACCCGCTGGAGCAGCGCGCCAAGGAAAAGGACCTCAACTACGTCAAGCTCGACGGCGAGGTCGGCATCATCGGCAACGGCGCGGGCCTCGTCATGTCCACGCTCGACGTCGTGGCGTACGCGGGTGAGGCGGTAGGCGGTGTCAAGCCGGCCAACTTCCTCGACATCGGCGGCGGCGCGAGCGCGGCGGTCATGGCCAACGGCCTGGAGATCGTGCTCTCCGACCCGAGCGTGAAGAGCGTGTTCGTCAACGTGTTCGGCGGCATCACCGCGTGCGACGAGGTGGCCAACGGCATCGTGCAGGCGCTCGCCCTGCTCGATCAGCGCGGCGAGAAGGTGACGAAGCCGCTGGTTGTACGGCTCGACGGCAACAACGCTGAGGCCGGCCGGGCCATCCTCGACGGAGCGGCCAACCCCCTGGTCGAACGGGTGGACACTATGGATGGGGCGGCCAAGCGCGCCGCCGAGCTCGCCGCGGCAGGAGTCTGATCATGGCAATCTGGCTGACCAAGGACTCGAAGGTCATCGTCCAGGGAATCACCGGTTCCGAGGGCTCCAAGCACACCCGCCGGATGCTCGTCGCGGGTACCCACGTCGTGGGTGGGGTCAACCCGCGCAAGGCCGGCCAGCAGGTCGTCTTCGAGGACCTTAACGGCGGCACCGCGCTGCCCGTCTTCGCGACCGTGGCCGACGCCATGAAGGAGACCGGCGCGGACGTCTCGGTGATCTTCGTGCCGCCGGCGTTCGCCAAGGCCGCGGTCATCGAGGCGATCGACGCCGAGATCCCGCTCGCCGTGGTGATCACCGAGGGCATCCCGGTGCACGACACGGCGGCGTTCTGGGCGTACAACGTGTCGAAGGGCCAGAAGACGCGGATCGTCGGGCCGAACTGCCCCGGCATCGCCTCGCCGGGCGCCTCCAACGCGGGCATCATCCCGGCCGACATCAGCGGCGCCGGCCGCATCGGCCTGGTGAGCAAGAGCGGCACGCTCACCTACCAGTTGATGTACGAGCTGCGCGACATCGGCTTCTCCACCTGCGTCGGTATCGGTGGCGACCCGGTGATCGGCACGACGCACATCGACGCGCTCGCCGCGTTCCAGGAGGACCCCGACACCGACGCGATCGTGATGATCGGTGAGATCGGCGGCGACGCCGAGGAGCGGGCGGCCGAGTTCATCAAGGCCAACGTGACCAAGCCGGTGGTCGGCTACATCGCCGGCTTCACCGCGCCGCCCGGCAAGACCATGGGCCACGCGGGCGCGATCATCTCCGGCTCGGCCGGTACCGCCGACGCCAAGAAGGTGGCGCTGGAGGCCGCCGGCGTCAAGGTCGGCAAGACCCCGAGCGAGACCGCTCGCCTCATGCGCGAGCTGATGAGCTAGCCCAGCAAGTCGGTACGAAAAGGGCTCTCCGCGAGGAGAGCCCTTTCGTCTTTGTCAGCGTCGGAAGGCGTAGACGATGTTCCAGACGATGCCGATCGCACAGCAGACGAACGCGATGTACGCCAGCGTCGGCTGCCTGCCCGCCCTGCGCGCGTCGCGGAAGGACAGGTACGCGAAGACGAGGCCGAGCGGCCAGCAGCAGATCAGGCCGATGACGATGCCGAGTACGCCCCAGAGCGTCGTGCGGTCGTTGGACGGGGCAGCCGCGGGTGGCGGGTAAGGCTCGCTCATGCTGATCTCCGCGGGTCACGTCCGCGACCCCCGATGATCGCGGCCCTCCGGGCTAAATTATCCTGAAACGCCCGCATATTGCCCCGAGAACACCATGATCGACGGTGGTGTCGCCATCGAGCGGGGGCCAACGCGTGTCAGAGTAGGGCCTGATGCCAGACACCACCCCTGACCAGCCTGCGCCGGAAAACCCGGCCAACAGGGAGACTGTGCGCATCACGGTCCGGGAGCAGGAAACCGTCCGGCTGCCCAGCCAGCGCTCCGGCCCGGCCCGCGCCGCCCGCCCTGGCCGCCCCACCCGGCGACCGCGCCGCGCCCCGCTCCCGGTGGCCGTCGGCGTGGCGACCCTCTGGGCCGCCTTTGTCTCGTACCTTCCGGTGGCCGTAGTCCTGGGCATGGCCCAGTTCGCCGAAGACACCGGCTCGGTGGCCGGTGCGGCCCGCCTCGGCCTCGCCGGCTGGCTGCTCGGGCACGGCGTACCGCTCGACACCCCCACCGGTCAGCTCGGCCTCGCCCCACTTGCGCTCTCCGCGTTCGCGGCGTGGCGGATCTCCCGTGCGGGCGTCCACGTCAGCCGGGCCATCGGCGCGCGTCACCGCGGTACCCCGGCTCAGGCACTCTCCGTCGCGGGCACGGTCGGCCTCGGGTACGGGATGATCGGCCTGATCGCCGCGATCATCCTCAACACCGGGAGCGTCTCGGCCTCACCGCCCCGGGCCGGCCTGACGCTCGCCGCGTTCGGGGCGGCCGCCGCGCTTGTCGGGGCGCTCCGCACGACCGGCGCGCTGCGCTTGATGGCCCGCCGGATGCCCCGCGTGCTCCGCGACGGGCTGCGCACGGGCGTGGTGGCCGCGTTCTTGGTGCTCGGCGCCGGGGCCGGCGCGGCCGGGTTGGCGGTGGCGCTGGGCGCGGGCAACGCGAGCGACACGCTGGGCGCGTACCGGACCGGGGTCACCGGACAGGCGGGCATCACACTGGTCAGCGTCGCGTACGCGCCGAACGCCGCGGTCTGGTCCGCCGCCTACCTGCTCGGCCCCGGCTTCGCGGTCGGGACCGACACGATTGTGCGTACCACCGAGGTGTCGGTCGGCGCGTTGCCCGCGGTACCGCTGCTCGCCGGGCTGCCGGAAGGGCCGATGGGCGGAGCCGGCGCCGCGCTGCTCGCCGTCCCCGTCGTGGCCGGTATGGCGGCTGGATGGTTGCTCGCCCGTCGCATGCTGCGGGCCAACCCGTCGGCCCGGTGGCGGGCGGTGCTCGGTGCGGCTGCGGTGTCCGGGCCGGTCGCCGGCCTGGTGCTCGGTGCCGCGGCGCTGGTTTCCAGCGGCCCGCTCGGGGGCGGCCGGATGGCGGAGATCGGGCCGGTCGCCTGGCAGGTGGTGGCGATGTCAGCAGTGGTGGTGGCCGTGGGCGCGGTGATCGGTGCGGCGGGCACGAGGGCGTTCACCGGCCCCTGAAAACACTCCGGGGCGCCCCGGTCACCCGGAGCGCCCCGACTACCAGGCCCCTCAGCGAGAGGTCCAGTAGATAATCGAACCGATCAGGTTGAGCGCGCTGGCCGCGAACGCGATGTAGGCCAGCGTCGGCGGCTTGCCGGCCTTCTTCGCCTCCTGAAGCGCGAGCACACCGAAGACGATGCCCGCGGGCCAGCAGCAGATCAGGCCGATGACGATGCCCAGGACACCCCAGAGCGTGGTGCGGTCGTTGGCCGGCTGCGCGGCGGGCGGCGGCGGATATGGTGTCGTCACTTTCTGTCCCTCCCCAATTTCTTCCAACTTGTTTCGAACGTAGCTGGACGATGCTCGCGTTTGATCACTTGCACGTCAAGCCCGTCGATCGCGCAAATCGCTAGTAGTACGCGAATCGCTAGTAGTAACTGACGTTGAAGATCAGGGTCAGGGCGGTGCTCACGATGCCGCAAGCGGCGCCGATGATGCCGCAGATGAAGCCGGTCTGAGCCTGCTTGCGGTTGTTGGCGAGGCCCTGGTCGGCCTTGTTGCGGCCCAGGAAGCCGAGGATCGCGCCCACGACGCCCAGGATGACGCCGATGAACCCGCAGCAGATGCCAAGCGGGATCGCGGCGATGCCGAAGATCATGGCGAGCAGGCCCTGCGTGTTGCTCTGCCCCGCGGGCGGCGCGCCGTAGCCGCCGGCCGGGTAGGCCGGCGCCTGGGGGTAGGCCGGCGGCTGCTGCCCGTACGGGTCCTGGTACGACGGCTGCTGCGGCGTGGCGTAGGGGTCCTGGTACGGCTGGCCGTACGGCTGTCCCGAGGTCGGCTGCCCATAGGGCTGGCCCGACGTCGGCTGACCGTAGGGCTGTCCAGAGGTCGGCTGGCCGTAGGGCTGTCCCGACGTCGGCTGTCCATACGGCTGTCCAGGGGCGGGCGGCTGGCCGTACTGGGGCTGGCCGTAAGGTGGCTGCGCATTGGGATCCTGGGGCTGCTGGCCGTACGGGTCCTGGCCTGGGTAGCCGGGCTGCATCGGAGCTCCTTGGTGACGAGTGCTGGGTCCGCCAGTCGGGTGACCCACGGCGACCGGCAGCGTACCTGGTCAACACCACTCCACGAGGTCCCGGTAAGGTCTCGACGTGCGTGAAGGCGCCCCACAACCCGCTCGCCTCGTGGTCCTGGTATCCGGCTCGGGTAGCAATCTGCAGGCTCTGCTCGACGCCAGCGCTGACCCCGAGTACGGGGCGCGGGTGGTCGCGGTGGGCGCCGATCGCGACGGCATCGCCGGCCTCGACCGGGCGGCCGCGGCGGGGGTGCCGACCTTCGTCGACTCCGTCCGTGGGTACGAGACGCGTGAGGCGTGGGATGCCGCGCTGACCAGGCACGTCGCCGAGCACAAGCCCGACCTGGTGATCTCTGCGGGCTTCCTCAAGCTTGTCGGCGCCGCGTTCTTGGAGGCGTTCGCCGACCGCTATATCAATACGCACAACTCGCTACTCCCCGCGTTCCCCGGGATGCACGGCCCGCGCGACGCGCTCGCCTATGGGGTGCGGGTGACCGGCGCGACCCTGTTCTTCGTGGACGCCGGCGTCGACACCGGGCCGATCATCGCCCAGGTCGCGGTGCCGGTGCTGCCCGATGACACGGAAGAGACGCTCACCGAGCGGATCAAGGAGGCCGAGCGGCGCCAGCTGGTCGAGTCGGTCGGCCGCCTGGTCCGCGAGGGCTGGACCATCAACGGAAGAAAGGTCTCGATTCCATGAGCCCGGAGGCGGGGCGGCGGCCGATTCGGCGCGCGCTCGTCAGCGTGTACGACAAGACCGGCCTGCCCGAGCTGGCCAAGGCCCTGCACGGGGCGGGTGTCGAGCTTGTATCCACCGGCTCCACCGCCGCGGCGATCGAGGCGGCGGGCGTGCCGGTGACCCGGGTGGAGGATGTGACCGGCTTCCCGGAGACCCTCGACGGCCGGGTGAAGACGCTCCACCCGGCGATCCACGCGGGGCTGCTGGCCGACCTGCGGCTGCCGGCCCACGAGGCCCAGCTGGCCGAGGTCGGCGTGCGCCCGTTCGACCTGCTGGTCTCCAGCCTCTACCCGTTTCGGGAGACGGTCGACTCGGGTGCCACCGAGGAAGAGTGCGTCGAGCAGATCGACATCGGCGGGCCGGCGATGGTGCGCGGGGCCGCCAAGAACCACGGATCGGTCGCGGTGGTGACGTCCGTTTCGCTGTACCCGATGATCCTGGACGCCCTCGACGGCGGCGGCTTCACGCTCGCCCAGCGCAAGTCCCTCGCAGCCCGCGCGTTCGCGGACATCGCGGAGTACGACATCGCGGTGGCCCAGTGGACCGCGGCCGTGCTCGACCCGGACCCGGACGGGTGGCCGGCCTTCGCCGGGCTGGCGCTGCGCCGGGCAGACGTGCTGCGGTACGGGGAGAACCCGCACCAGCAGGCCGCCCTCTACCTCAACCCGGACTCGCCGCCTGGGTTGGCGCAGGCGGAGCAGTTGCACGGCAAGGAGATGTCGTACAACAACTACGTCGACGCCGAGTCGGCCTGGCGCGCGGCGAACGACTTCGGTGACCCGGCGGTGGCGATCATCAAGCACGCCAACCCGTGCGGCATCGCGATCGCGGCCGACGTCGCCGACGCGCACCGCAAGGCGCACGCCTGCGACCCGGTGTCGGCGTTCGGCGGCGTGATCGCGGTCAACCGCCCGGTCTCGCTGGAGATGGCCAAGCAGGTGGCCGAGATCTTCACCGAGGTCATCGTGGCCCCGTCCTATGAGGACGGTGCGGTCGAGGTGCTCTCCGCCAAGAAGAACCTGCGCATCCTCGTCGCCCCGCCGTGGCAGCCGCTGCCGGCGGAGTGGCGGCTGGTCGGCGGCGGCGCACTGGTCCAGATCGGCGACCGCATCGACGCGCCCGGCGACGACCCGGCCACCTGGCGGCTCGTGGCCGGCGAGCCGGTCGAGGACCTGCGCGACCTCGCGTTCGCCTGGCGGGCCGTGCGCTCGGTGAAGTCGAACGCCATCCTCATCGCCATCGACGGCGCCACCGTCGGCGTGGGCATGGGCCAGGTCAACCGGGTCGACTCCGCGCGGCTCGCGGTGACCCGTTCCGGCGGCCGGGCAGCCGGCGCGGTGGCGGCCTCGGACGCGTTCTTCCCGTTTGCGGACGGGCTTGAGGTGCTTGCCGAGGCGGACGTCCGCGCGGTCGTACAGCCGGGTGGCTCGGTGCGCGACGAAGAAGTCATCGCCGCGGCGAACGCGGCCGGCATGACCATGTACTTCACCGGGACGCGCCACTTCTTCCACTGACCGTTCACGACAAGGTCTGAGCTACCACGACGGGGCGTCGCGGTAGCTCAGATCTCCATCGTCAGGCGGCGGCGTTGACCGTTAGCTTCGTCAGGTCGACCCGGCTGTAGAGGTCCAGCTCGACGCCCTTGACGCGGGCCGAGAAGCCGAAGTTGTTCTGGCCGAAGCGGAGCGGAATCACCGGCATGTCCCGGGCCAGGATGTCCTCCGCCTCCTGGTACTTCTTGATCGTCTCGCCCTCGTTGGCCGCCTGCATCGCGTCGGTGATGAGGGTGTCGAAGCGGGCGTTGCGATATCCGGCGTAGTTCGACGAGCCGGCCGTGGAGTACAGCGGGGCGAGGTAGCTCTCCATCGACGGGTAGTCCATCGGCCATCCCATCCGGAACATGCCTACGGCCTTGCGCTGCTCCACCTTCGCGAGCACGTCGCCGAAGCGCGGCTCGGCCACCGCCGTGCACTGGACCCCGAGGTTGGCCCGAAGCTGCTCGCACGTCGCCTCGACCCAGGCCTTGTGGCCGCCGTCGTCGTTGAAGCTGATCTGAATCGAGCCCGGCCCTCCCGCCTCCGAGTAGAGGCGCTTGGCCTCGGCCGCGTTGAACTGGCAGGCGGCGCCGCAACTGTTTTCGCGGTAGCCGGTGACGACCGGCGCGACGAATGACCGCGCCGGCTTCTGCGCGCCGTGGAAAACCGATGCCGCTATCGCGTCCCGGTCGATCGCCATCGAAATCGCGCGCCGCACGCTGCCCTTGAAGAAATCCGGCATGAACGTCGGGAACGCGAGGAACTGGATCGTCGAGTCGGGGCTGCTGCCGGCCCGGCCGTCGAGATCCTTGGCCGCGTCGGCCACCCGTTCCGCCGGGATCGTACGGATCACGTCGAGGTCGCCGTCGCGCACGTCCTCGTACGCCTTCGCGAGGTTGTCGTAGATCCGGAATGCGGCACTGTCGACGCTGGGCTTGTCCCCCGGGTACGCGTCGAAGCGCTCGACCTCGATCGCGGTCTTGTCCCGCCAGCCGCCCTTGAGTTTGAACGGGCCCTGCCCCACGATCGCGTCCTCGAAGCCGTCGGCGAGCACGCCCGGCTCCTTCCACGCTGCGTTGGGGAGCGGGTAGAAGGCGGTGTCCCCGAGCATCGCCTTGAACTCGGTGAACGGCGTCGAGAGCGTGACCCGGAACGTGCGGTCGTCCACCTTCTTCAGGCCGGAAAGCGTCTTGGCCTTGGGCTCGGCGGTCGGTTGGGGGCCGGGACCGTCGGGGTCGGTGGGCTGGGTGTCCGCGTACCCGCCGATCTTGGCGAAGAAGTATCCGTTGCTCTGCTTGTTGGGCGCGTAGGCGCCGTAGTTCCACGCGTTGATGTAACTGTCGGCGGTCACCTTCTCGCCGTTGTGGAACGTGTAGCCGTCCTTGAGTGTCACGGTCCACACTCGGTGGTCGGTCGACTTGATCGACTCGGCGGCTTGCTCGCGCGGCCGGTGCTCACCGTCGTACTGGACCAAGGGGGCGAAGAGGGCGGAGAGCACCTGGGCGCCATCCGCGTCGTTCGTATTCGTCGGCAGCATGTGCCGGGGCTGGGCGATCTGCACGCTTACCGAGCGCGGGCCGGTGCCGCTCGCCGAGTCGCCGCCGAGTGGGTCGCACGCGGTCAAGGCCAGCGCACCGGCCACCGGTAGGACCGCACAGATGGCGATCGCGCGTACCTGCATGACGTCCCCTCACCACTTTCTCTTCGGGCTCCCTATGAGACCATTTGCGGCGTGACCGCGACACTCCTGGACGGTAAGGCAACCGCGTCCGCCATGAAGGACAACCTCCAGACGCGGGTAAAGGCTTTGGCCGAAAGGGGAATCGTTCCGGGACTTGGCACAGTCCTGGTGGGTGACGACCCTGGCTCACACGCGTATGTGCGGGGAAAGCACCGCGACAGCGCCGAGGTGGGCATCGCCTCGATCCAGCGCGAGCTGCCCGCCGACGCCACGCAGGAGCAGGTCGAGGCCGTCGTCACCGAGCTCAACGCCGACCCGGCCTGCCACGGCTACATCGTCCAGCTGCCGCTGCCGCCGCAGATCGACACCGAGCGGGTGCTGGAGCTGATCGACCCGGACAAGGACGCCGACGGGCTGCACCCGATCAACCTGGGGCGGCTTGTGCTCGGCTACGACGCACCGCTGCCGTGTACGCCGCGCGGGATCGTCGAGCTCCTCCGGCGGTATGGCGTGGAGCTGCGCGGTGCGGAGGTGACCGTGGTCGGCCGCGGTACCACGGTGGGGCGCCCGCTCGGGCTGCTGCTCACCCGCCGCAGTGAGAATGCGACCGTGACCCTCTGTCACACCGGCACCCGCGACCTGGCCGCGCACACCCGCTCCGCCGACATCGTGATCGCCGCCGCCGGCGTGCCGGGGCTGATCACGAAGGACATGGTGCGCCCCGGCGCGGTCGTGGTCGACGTGGGCATCACCAGGGTCGTCGGCGAGGACGGCAAGGGCGTCTACACCGGCGACGTAGCGCCCGAGGTAGCCGAGGTGGCTGGCGCCCTGGCCCCGATGCCCGGCGGCATCGGCCCAATGACCAGGGCCATGCTCCTAACCAACGTGGTCGAGCGCGCCGAGCGCCTCCTGTAGTTGATCAGGGACTTCGCGGGCGTGTCGGACGGCGCGTCGCCCCATCAACTCCCTGATCAACGGCGAAGGACCGTGTGGACCGGCACAGCCGCCCCGGTCAACGGAAACAGCAGTTAGCACGGCTGATACGGTCCGGAAAAGAATGCCGTTCGTATCAAGGAGTGAGACGACCATGGGCAAGAAGGTCACCGTCGTCGGCGCCGGCTTCTACGGCTCCACGACGGCACAGCGGCTGGCCGAGTACGACATCTTCGACACGGTCGTGCTCACCGACATCGTGGAGGGCAAGCCCGAGGGTCTCGCGCTCGACATGAGCCAGTCCCGGGCGATCGAGGGCTTCGAGACCAAGGTGGTCGGGCAGACGACCGGTCCGAACGGCGAGGGTTACGAGGCGATCGAGGGCTCGGACGTCGTCGTCATCACTGCCGGCCTGCCCCGCAAGCCCGGCATGAGCCGGATGGACCTGCTCGGCGTCAACGCCAAGATCGTGCGTCAGGTCGCCGAAAACGTCGCGAAGTACGCGCCAAACGCCGTCGTCATCGTCGTATCCAACCCGCTCGACGAGATGACCGCGCTCGCCCAGCTCGCCACCGGCTTCCCCAAGAACCGGGTGCTGGGCCAGGCCGGCATGCTCGACACCGCCCGCTTCACCCACTTCGTCGCCGAGACGCTGGCCGTACCGGTCGCCTCGGTGAAGACGCTGACGCTCGGCTCGCACGGCGACACGATGGTGCCGGTGCCGTCGAAGTGCACGGTCAACGGCAAGCCGCTCGCCGAGCTGCTGCCCGCCGACAAGATCGAGGAGCTTGTCGTCCGTACTCGCAACGGCGGCGCTGAGGTCGTGGCGCTGCTGAAGACCGGTTCGGCGTACTACGCGCCGTCTGCGGCCGCCGCCCGCATGGCCCGCGCCGTGGCTGAGGACTCCGGCGCCGTGCTGCCCGTCTGTGCCTGGGTCGACGGCGAGTACGGCATCTCCGGTGTTTACCTCGGTGTCGAGGCTTCGATCGGTGCGAACGGCGTCAACCAGGTGGTCGAGACCGAGCTCACCGAGTCGGAGCTGGCCGGCCTGACGGCGGCCGCCGAGGCGGTCCGCGCCAAGCAGGCGGACGTAGCGGCTCTCTAGCAACGACCGAAATGACCGGCCGCCCGGCTTCCATGAGAAGCTGGGCGGCCGTTCGCATGTCCGGTGTCCCTTACGCCGGTAAGAACGGCTCGCTCAGGTGTGGTGTGGCGAGAGTGATGCCCGCTTTCAACAGCTTCGTCCGGGAGTTCCGCGCCGCCTCGGGGTCCATCTCATGCGCGTATGCCGTGTCGGGGGCCACGAGCTGGACCACGTGCACCAAAAGATCGCCCGTGATCAGGAGCTGCCGCTCGCCGTACCCGATGAGCACTGATTGGTGTCCCGGCGTATGGCCGGGCGTCGCGATCGCGGTGACCCCGGCGGCGATCGGGACGTCGCCCTCGACGAGCCGCAACTGGCCGGCGTCCGTGAGCGGGCCCAGCAGGCGGCGCCTGATCTCCGGCCGGTCGAACGCCTCCGCGTCGGCCCGCTGGAGCAGATAGGTCGCGTTCGGAAAGTACGGCGTGCCGACCAATGAACCTTTTTCAACCTCGCCTCGCCCTCCGTGGGTTGGGGTGCCGGCTCCGCGCGGTTCAGGTTGAAAAAAGTTCACAGCCCAGCCGATATGGTCGGTGTGGAGGTGGGTGAGCACGACGGTGTCCACGTCGGCGGGGTCGATGCCGGCGGCGGCCAGCTCCTCCGGGAGGCGGCCGGGCACCGGCGCCCAGCTCGCGGCAAGCGAGTCCGCTGGCCCGATGCCGGCGTCGACAAGGGTCACGTGGTCGCCGTGGCGGACCGCGAAGCATCGGAAGCGCAGCAGCCACTGGCCGTCCGGCGTCACCGCGCCCGGGTCGCGCGCGTCGGCCTGTGCCCACAGCTCGGCGCTGACCTGCGGAAACGCCTCACCGCGCGGCTGGAAGAAGGTGCCTTCGCCGTCGTGCAGAGCGACGACCGTCGCTCCGCCGAGGGTCCGGGTGAGTGGCATGCAGGGCAGTCTAGGCCGTGCAGTACGCTCGTACTGCTTAATAACTGCCCGGAGAGGAGCGCCGGCTCGATGGCGAAGATCAAAGTAGAGAACCCCGTTGTCGAGCTCGACGGCGACGAGATGACCCGGATCATCTGGAAGCAGATTCGGGAGCAGCTGATCCTGCCCTACCTCGATGTCGAGCTCGAGTACTACGACCTCTCGATCCAGTACCGCGACGAGACCGACGACCAGGTCACCATCGACGCGGCCAACGCCATCAAGCGCCACGGCGCAGGCGTCAAGTGCGCCACCATCACGCCGGACGAGGCGCGGGTGGCGGAGTTCGGCCTCAAGAAGATGTGGCGCTCGCCCAACGGCACGATCCGTAACATCCTCGGCGGCGTCGTCTTCCGTGAGCCGATCATCATGGCCAACGTGCCGCGGCTCGTGCCCGGCTGGACCAAGCCGATCGTCATCGGCCGTCACGCCCACGGCGACCAGTACAAGGCCACTGACTTCGTGGTGCCCGGCCCGGGCACGGTGACCATCGCCTACACGCCTGACGACGGCGGCGAGCCGATGGAGTTCGAGGTGGCGAAGTTCCCTGGCGGCGGCATCGCCATGGGCATGTACAACTTCGACGACTCGATCCGCGACTTCGCGCGCGCCTCGTTCCGGTACGGCCTGGACCGCGGCTTCCCGGTCTACCTGTCCACCAAGAACACGATCCTGAAGGCGTACGACGGTCGCTTCAAGGACCTGTTCGCCGAGGTGTTCGAGGCGGAGTTCAAGGACAGGTTCGTGGCGGCCGGCATCACGTACGAGCACCGCCTGATCGACGACATGGTCGCGGCCGCGCTGAAGTGGGAGGGCGGCTTCGTGTGGGCCGCCAAGAACTACGACGGCGACGTGCAGTCCGACACGGTGGCGCAGGGCTTCGGCTCGCTGGGCCTGATGACCTCGGTGCTCATGACGCCTGACGGCCGTACCGTCGAGGCCGAGGCGGCGCACGGCACGGTCACCCGGCACTACCGGCAGTGGCAGAAGGGCGAGAAGACCTCGACCAACCCGATCGCGTCGATCTTCGCCTGGACCCGCGGCCTGGCCCACCGGGGCAAGCTGGACGGCACGCCGGCGGTCACCGAGTTTGCCGACAAGCTCGAGCAGGTCTGCGTCGATACGGTCGAGGGCGGCCAGATGACCAAGGACCTGGCCCTCCTGATCTCGCGCGACGCCCCGTGGCTCACCACGGACGAGTTCATGAACGCGCTGGACCAGAACCTGTCCAAGAAGCTCGCCTGAGTTTTTCGGCCTGCCCCTCTTCGGCTGTTTGAAACGGCCGGGGAGGGGCATCGCGCCCGGAGCGAGATGTGGGGCGCGGGGGCCCGGGACAGGGCCCCCGCTGGGAAGGGACGGCAGGCTATTCGCCATAGCCGTAAGACCGACGGCCGGCACGGTGGGCGGCCATGACCGGCGATCTCACTGGACGTGACTGGCACCACGTCCACTCGTACTAACGAGCCCGTCGATCCCTGGTGACGGCACAGCCCGTTTCCGCTATGCGAACGGGGTCGGCGGTGGCGTATTCGCCAGGAGGCGGCGTGTGGTCTCCACTCCCCAGTCGTCGAGGTCCGCTATCCGGTCGGAGCTGACCCGCAGGCCGCCGAACCGCTCGACCACCCTCGCCCAGTCCGCTCGGCGCTCCACTTCCGGCCGCGCGATCAGGCAGTCGGGGTCGTTGACCCAGAAGCGGCCGTGTTGCCAGGCCCGCGCTTGCGTGGAAAGGGCGGCGCCGCGCTGGGATGGCTGGGAGAGGTCGCCGTCCACCGGCTCGTACGCGGGGCTGATGTCGGCCGACACGCGCATCGCGTCGTAGAGGCCCACGCTGGGCAGGATCGGGGCGCCGCAGCCGAGCAGGTAGGCGTCCGGTCCGATGACCTCACGGACCAGGGTCACCGCCCGCCGGTACGCGGCCAGCGGCTCGACGCCTGTGTGGCGTGAGCCGGCGAGCGCGGCGGCGTACGCGAAGTCGATTTTGAAGTAGTCGAAGCCGAGGCCGGCGAGCCAGGCGAAGACCTCGCAGACGTAGTCGGCGGCAGCCGGGTTGGTGGTGTCCAGGCCGTAGGACGGGGCGCCCCAGTGCCGGCCGGCCGAGACCGGAAGGCCGTCCGGCCCGGCGATCAGCCACTCCTGGTGCTCGCGGGCGAGCCAGCTGCCCTCCTGGACCCAGAACGGCGCCACCCAGATGCCGGCGCGCAGCCCCGCGTCCCGGATCCGCGCGGCCACGCCGTCCAGCGAGGTGAACCGGTCGGACAGGTGCAGCCAGTCGCCCACCGCCGCCTGCCAGCCGCCGTCCACCTGGACCACTTCGACCGGCAGCTCGCGGTCCCGGATGGCGGCGACGTTTTCGTCGATGTCCGTTTCCGTGACCCGCTCGAAGTAGTGGTACCACGAGCACCAGGCGGTCGGCGCCGCGCGCGGTAGGGGTCCGCCGGCGGTACGGGCGAAGCCGGATGCCCAGTCGCCGAGCGGTACGCCGGTGTGCGCGGTGACCGGCCCGTCCGCCGCGACCACGAGCCGGTCGCCGGTGAGCGTGGCGCGGATCGAGGGGACGGTCAGCGGGTCTGGCGCGGCGTACAGGCGCAGCGGCCCACCGTCACCCGGATCGATGGCCAGCAGCCCTTCGCCCTGGAAGCCGTCTGCCGGTGCGGCGCTCTCCGGGCGGTAGTTGCCGCGCCGCCGCCAGTCGGCCGCCGGGCGGGGAGGCGGAGCGTCGACGGGATACCACGAAGTGGGCGACGCGGACTGCCATCCCTCCTCGTAGACCCGGGCCGTCCCCGGGTCGACCCGGACCTCGTCGAGGGTCTCGAAGAGCACTGGCACAGGATGTCACAACGGCTGCCTGCGTGCGGTAGTGTTCAAATCTGTTCACTTGCGTTCTGTTCACTCGGTCAGGGATGTCGAGGAGGGTTGGGGCCGATGCTCGCACCGCAGCGCCAGGCCGCGATCCTGGACCGGGTCAGGGCCGCCGGCGGGGTTCGGGTCAGCGACCTGGCCGCCGAGTTCGGCGTGTCCGACATGACGATCCGCCGCGATCTGGAGGCACTCGCCGACCGGGGCCTGCTCGCCAAGGTGCACGGCGGCGCGACGTCGGTGCAGCCCGGCTCGACCGACGAGCCGGGCTTCGCGGCCAAGTCCATCCGGCAGCGGTCCGAGAAGGCCGCCATCGCGGTCCGGGCCGCGCAGCTCGTCACCCCCGGGACGGCGGTCGCGCTTTCCGCGGGTACCACCACCGCCGAGCTCGCCCAGCGCCTGGTCGACGTGCCCGAGCTGACCGTGGTGACCAACTCGATCCCGGTCGCCGACGTCTTCTACCGCGCCGGTCGCCCGGACCAGACGGTGGTGCTGACCGGCGGTGTGCGTACCCCGTCCGACGCGCTCGTCGGCCCGGTCGCGGTCGCCGCGATCCGTTCGCTTCACCTGGACGTGCTCTTTTTGGGGGTACATGGGATGAGCGAGCGGGCCGGTTTCACCACGCCCAATCTGATGGAGGCGGACACCAACCGGGCGCTCATCGCCGCCGCCGAGCGCCTCGTGGTGCTGGCCGACCACACCAAGTGGGGCACGGTCGGCATCTCCTCCATCGCCGAGCTGTCCGAGGCCCACGTCGTGGTGAGCGACGCCGCCCTGCCCCCGCCCGCCCGGGCAACCCTTACCGAGCATGTCGAGGAGTTGGTGATCGTCCCGTGAGGAAGGTGCCGACCACGCTGGCCGACGGCCGCGAGCTGATCTACTTCGAGGAGCGCGACGACACCTTCCGCGACTCCGTCGACAAGCGTGACCTGCCACCCCCGCCGCCCGCGTCCCAGTTGCGGTATGACGCGCTGGTCGACGAGTGGGTGGCGATCGCCGCCCATCGGCAGAGCCGTACCTTCCTGCCGCCGGCGGACGAGTGCCCGCTGTGCCCGTCGCGGGACGGGCGGCAGAGCGAGATCCCCGCCTCCGACTACGACGTGGTCGTCTTCGAAAACAGGTTCCCCTCCTTCAGCGACCGCCCGGTGGCGCTGCCGGAGGACATCGTGGCGAGGCCGGCGCAGGGCCGGTGCGAGGTGGTGTGCTTCACATCGGACCACAACGCGTCGTTCGCCACGCTGCCGCCGTCCCGCGTGCGCACCGTGCTGGAGGCACAGATCGACCGCACGCTGGCACTGTCCACGCTGGACGGTGTGGAGCAGGTGTTCTGCTTCGAAAACCGGGGCGTCGAGATCGGTGTGACGCTCCACCACCCGCACGGCCAGATCTACGCGTACCCCTTCGTCACCCCACGCACCCGCGCGATGCTCACCGCCGCCCGCGGCCGCCCGGTGTACTCGGAGCTGCTGGCCAGCGAGCGCGCCGCCGGCGTACGCGTGGTGGCGGCCAACGAGCACTGGACCGCCTTCGTGCCGGTGGCCGCGCGGTGGCCGTTCGAGGTGCACATCGCCCCACACCGCCGGGTGCCCGACCTGCCCGCGCTCGACGACGCGGAACGCGCGGCGTTCGGCCCGCTCTACCTGGACGTGCTCGGGCGCTTCGACGGCCTCTTCGACATGCCGATGCCGTACATCTCCGCGTGGCACCAGGCACCCGTACGCAGCGGCCGCGAGGAGAGCCACCTGCACCTACAGATCTTCAGCATCCGCCGCGCGGCGACCAAGCTGAAGTACCTGGCCGGCTCCGAGTCCGCCATGGGCGTCTTCATCAACGACATCGTCCCCGAGGACGCCGCCCAACTCCTCCGCGCCGCCACCTGACCTCTCTGAAGGAGGAGCAATGAGCGCAAACTGGCGGGACGTCAAGGCCAAGGCGCGGGCGCACGACCCGGAGTGGGACAGCGCCGAGCGCGCCGGCCGGCGCGCTCAGATGCGCCAGGAAATGCTTGCCTCGCTGAGCGGGGCTCAGCTTGCCATTCATGGGCGTGATGGCGACGTAGGCGGGCGACTGCTGGAATCTTGTCGTACCCGGGGCCTAGATTCAGAGCGTGGACCTGCGCGTAGCGGTTGGTGAAGGCGTTCATTTGCGGGTGCGCCGGCGCGATGGGGCGCGTGAGCCGTCCTTCCTGCTCGTGCACGGCCTCGCGTCCAATGCGCTCCTCTGGGACGAGATGGCCGCCGAGCTGGCCCGGGCCGGCCACGGGTCGTTCGCGGTAGACCTGCGTGGCCACGGCGAGTCGGACCTGCCCGACAGCGGCTTTGACGCGGGCACCGCGGCTGCCGATCTCGCGGCCGTCGCGACCGCGCTTGAGCTCCAGGACCTGGTGGTGGCCGGGCAGTCGTGGGGTGGCAATGTCGCGGTCCGGCTGGCCGCCGAGCACCCCGCGCTGGTCAAGGCCCTCGCGCTGGTCGATGGCGGGTGGATCGACCTGTCTACGCAGTTCGGCAGTTGGGAGGAGTGCGCCACCGCGCTGCGCCCGCCCGACCTCGACGGGCTGCGCGTCGACCAGATGCGGGGCTTCCTGCGGCGCACGCACCCCGACTGGTCCGATGTCGCGATCGAGGCGACCGTGGCCAACCTGCGGGTCGGCCCTGAAGGTTTGCTGGCCCGGCGGCTGCCGATCCCGCGCCACATGGAGATCGTCCGCGACATGTGGGAGGACCCGCCGCAGCGGTTCTACCCGGCGCTCGTGATGCCGGTGTTGTTGGTGCCGGCCGTGCCCACCGACCTGGAGCGGGCGGCGCGCGGTCGGGCGCGGGTCGAGGCCGCGGCGCAGGCGCTGGCCGACGCCACCATCCGGGAGTACCCGGGCGGCGACCACGACCTGCACGCGCAGCATCCGCGTGAGCTGGCCGCCGACCTACTGAGGTTGGTATGAGCGGGAGTCGTGAGGCTACGGGCCTTCACCACGACGGCGGACGAGCGCCGAGCGACGGAGCGTGGAAGGCACAGGGCGGGCTCCTGGTCATCATGGGGTCGGGGGAGACCGCGCCCACGATGGTCAAGCCGCACCGGGCGATCCTGGAGCGGGTCGGCACGCGGCGGGCCGTGCTGCTCGACACGCCGTATGGGTTTCAGTCCAACGCCGAGGACATCTCGTCACGCGCGGTGGGCTACTTCGCGGCCAGTGTGGGGCGCGAGATCGAGGTGCTCTCCTGGCGCCGTCCGCCCACCGACACGCTGGAGCGGGAGCGGGCGCTGACCACGCTCCGCGAGGCCGGGTGGGTGTTCGCCGGTCCCGGCAGCCCGACGTATGCGCTGCGCCAGTGGCGGGACACCGCCGTGCCTGACCTGATCGCGGGCAAGCTGCGCGACGGCGGCGTGGTCTGCTTCGCCAGCGCAGCGGCGTTGACGCTGGGCAGCCACGCCATCCCGGTGTACGAGATCTACAAGGCCGGCATCGAGCCGCACTGGGTGCCCGGGCTGGACGTGGTCTCGTCGCTGTTCGGCGTTCCGGTCGTGATCATCCCGCATTACGACAACGCCGAGGGCGGCCACCACGACACCCGCTTCTGCTATCTCGGTGAGGGGCGGCTGACCGCGATGGAGGCCGAGCTTTCCGACGAGACGCTGATCCTCGGCGTCGACGAGCACACGGCGGTGGTCTTCGACCTCGCCGCGGGTACGGCGTCGGTGCTTGGCAATGGGCACTTCACGATCCGCCGGCGCGGCGAGAGCACCGTGCACCGGAGCGGGTCGGTGGTCGGCATCGCGACGCTGGCGTCGGGCGGCTCGGCGGCGGTCCCCAGCGCGGTCGCACCGGCGGATGAGGTGCTGCCGGACGACCCGGTGCCCGAGTCGTCGCTCAAGGCGGCCGCCGACGCGCTGGAGCTCCGCTTCGCCGCGGCGCTCGCCCGGCGCGACGTGGACGGCTGCGTGGCCACGATCCTCGACCTGGAGCAAATCATGGTCGACTGGGCGGCCGACACAAACATCTCCGACGAGGGCGAGCAGGCGCGCGGGGTGCTCCGCTCGATGGTCGTGCGGCTCGGCGAGCTTGCCGCGGCCGGCGCCCGCGACCCGCGCGACGTGCTGGAGCCGTATGTGTCGCTGCTGCTCGACCTGCGCGCCAAGGCCCGCACCGACCGCGACTTCGCCACCTCCGACAAGATCCGCGACAGCTTGTCCGCCGCGGGGATCGAGGTCCGCGACACCCCGACCGGCCCGGACTGGTCGCTCCAGCCCTAGGGCCTGTTTCAAAATCCTTGCCGGGCTGCGCCGGGCCCAGACGACGACCGGCGGCGCCGGGCGTAAGGCCACATACAACACCGGTATACGACCTTGCGCCCGACTTGCCGGATCGCCGCCTGGATCCCGGCTCGCCTCGACAATCCCTTTGAAACAGGCCCTAACCGAAGGTGAAGGCGTAGGCCTCGGCGCCGGGCTCCCGGAAGGTGATCTCCAGGGTCCGCTCGCGGACCGCGCCGGATTGGCGCACGAGTTGGTACAGGCGACCCTCGCGGAGCAGGCCGCTGCCGCCTTCGTCGACGTCCACGCCGTGCGCCGGCCCCGGCGGCTCGCCGTCGAGGAGCAGGCGGAAGGGAATCGGTCCGCGTGCCCCCGCCGACAGCACGAGATGCACGTCGCGCGCGTGAAACCTGATGGCGATGCGCCCGCCACCATCGCCGAGCGCGACCCTCTCCGCCCCCATCGTCCACTCGCCGGCCAAGGCCCAGCTGTTCACCGGCAGGGGTTCGGGGATCTCATAGGCGCGGCGCTCGTCGAACGGGCCGCCGTCCGGCGACGCGAGGCGCTCGCCACGCCCATAGCCGAGGTACGTCTCGGGGGTACGCAGGTTGGCCCAGTCGGCCTCCGCCTCCACGCCGACCCCTTCGACGGGTACGAGCGAGCGCTCGACGCCGAGCAGCCGCTGGATGACGCGCTCCGACTGCTCGTAGTGCCCTTCGCCGAAGTGGTCACCGCGGACGACGCCGCTGGTGTCAACGAAGTAGAGCGCCGGCCAGTAGTGGTTGTCGAAGGCGTTCCAGACCTCGTAGTCGTTGTCGACCGCGACGGGGTAGTCGATCCCGCGCTCCTTGGCCGCCTGCCGCACGCCGCCGACGTCGTGCTCGAACGAAAACTCCGGTGTGTGCACCCCGACCACGACGAGGCCGTCGTCCTTGTAGGCGCGGGACCACGCCCGGACGTATGCCTCCTGGCGTAGCCAGTTGATGCAGGTCAGCGTCCAGAAGTTCACGAGGACGGCGTGACCGCCCAGCTCGGCGGGGCCCAGTGGCCCTGAGTTGAGCCACTCGGTCGCGCCGCCGAGTGACGGCAGGTGCGGACGCCCGTACGTGATCATGTGGGAGGCCGCCGGAAGTGCATGGAATTATGGTAATTCGTCCGCTAGGAGAGCGTGGCAGTGTTGCTAGAGAGCTTGGTGTTGGGGGGCCTCGGTGTGTTGTCGCGGATAGAGATCCAAAATCAAGGACGTTGGGCTACCGCGATGTCCGTTGTGGTCCAGACCGTCGCTCCCGCGGCCTCACCCTCCGCAGTTGGGCAAGCTCACCCCCAGGTCGTGGTCGGCCGACCACGACCTCTCGCGTACACCAACCCGACCGCGCCGATCAAGGAGGCGGGTCTGCGCGGTCGCCGCGGGACCAGCACCATCCAGGACCAGAGGTGCCGCCTGGCGGCAAGGTCGCCGCTGATCGCCAGCGCGGCCACTGTAGGAGAGCAGAGCAAATGCGCCCCCGCACCCACGATGGCGATCGGGTCGGGGTTGGGGGTTGGGCTTGGGCCGCGGACCTGGCAGCGCAGGTCGGGGATCTCGGCGAGCGCTAGCGAGCCGCCGACCTGCGCGGTGCCCGCGGGAGCATACGGTCCGCAAGTGACGCGGACCGGGGCAAATACCTTGTCTCAAGAAATCGAATTTGACCCCGACCCTGAAAGATCTCTAGACCAGGCCGGTGCGGACGGCGTACAGCGCGGCTTGGGTACGGTCCTGCACGTCCAGCTTGCCGAGGATCGCGCTCACGTGGGTCTTCACGGTCTTCTCCGACACCGAAAGGGCCTTGGCGATCTCGCGGTTGGACCGGCCGCGCGCCACCTCGATGAGCACCTCGCGCTCGCGGGCGGTCAGCGTCGGGGCGGCCGAGGGCGCGTCGCCGGCTGCGAGCAGCCGGGCCACGTCCGGGTGGAGCAGTACGTGGCCGGCGTGCACGGCGCGGATCGCGGCGGCCAGCGCGGGTGGGTCGACATCCTTGTACACGTAGCCGGAGGCGCCAGCGCGGACGGCCGGGAGGACCGCCGTCGGCTCGGTGAAGCTGGTGACCACCAGGACCCGAGGCGGCTTGTCCAGGTCACGCAGTCCTTGCAGCGCGGCGACGCCGTCGGTCCCGGGCATCCGCAGGTCGAGCAGGATCACGTCGGGGCGGAGCCGCTCGGCCTCGGTCACGCAGCCGGCGCCGTCCTCGGCCTCGCCCACCACGCTGATGCCCTCCTGCACGTCCAGGAACGTGCGCAGCCCTTGCCGGACGACCGGGTGGTCGTCGACGACAAGCACGCGAATCGGCTCAGCCACCGGTGGGCACCTCCAGCCGTACGCTCGTGCCGGCGCCCGGCGCCGACGTGATCTTGAGGGCGCCACCCACCGCCGCGGCCCGCTCGCGCATCGACGCGAGGCCGAGCCGCCGAGCCGCCTGGGCAGGTGCCTGATCGAAGCCGCGGCCGTCGTCATCCACCCGCAGTACCACCTTGCCCGCCTCGGCCCGCAGCTCCACGGTCACCGCCGACGGGTCGCCGTGCCGCAGCGCGTTGTGCAGCGCCTCCTGGGCGGTGCGGTAGACCGCCTCTTCCCGCGCGGCGGTGAGCCGGGGTACCGGACAGCCGGTGAACCGCACCGAGGCCGCGTGCACCCGGTCGAGCAGCTCCGCCTGCTTGCGCAGCGCCACGTCGAGCCCGTCACCGGACAGGTCCACCGGGCGCAGGCCGTCCACAATGGAACGCAGCTCACCGGCGGCGTCGGCGGCCAGGCGGCGTACCGTCTCCAGCTGCGCGGCGGCCGCAGCCGGATCGCGGTCGACGATCGTCGCGGCGGCATCGGCGGTCAGCCGCAGGCTGAAGAGCTTCTGGGTGACCGCATCGTGCAGCTCGCGGGCGATCCGGTTGCGTTCCTCCACGATGGACAGCTCCCGGCTGCGCTCGTACAGCCTGGCGTTGACCAGCGCTATCGCGGCGTGCGCGGCGAGCAGCCGGAGCAGTTCCTCGTCGTCTGCGGTGAAGCCGCCGGGTTCGATCTTGTTGGCCAGGAAGAGTTCACCGAGGATCTCGTCGCCGTCGACGATCGGCATGCCGATGAAGTCGGTGAGCACCGGGTGCGCCCGCGGCCACCAGCCGAAGTGGGGATGCTGCTGGATGTCGGCCATCCGCACCGCGTGCGGGGAGCGGAGCATCTCGCCGAGTACCCCGTGCTGGCGCGGCAGCGGCCCGATCGCCCGCCACTGCTCGTCGCTGACCCCGTCGGCGAGAAACTCGGCGAAGCCGCCGTCGCTGTCCGGCACGCCGAGTGCGGCGTACCGGGCGCCGAGCAGGCGGCGGGCCGAGGTGAGGATCGTCTGCAACACCTCGCGCACGGACAGGTGCGCGGTGACGGCCAGCACGGCCGCGCTCACCTCGCGCAGCTCACCGCGATCGCACACACCCTCAGGCTACCCACGGTGACGCCGATCCGGATCGGGCCGCAGACCTAGGTCCAAAGGCCTAGGCCCGGACCGGCCACGGCCCGATGGCAGGCGGTGCGCCGCTACCTAGCGTCAGTGGCATGCCTGTCGCAATCATCACCGGCGCCTCCCGAGGGCTCGGGCTGGCGCTCGCAACCGGACTCGCCGAGGCCGGCTGGGACCTCGTAATCGACGGCCGCGACGCGGCCACGCTGGCCCAAGCTGCTGCCGGAGTACCGCGGGACGTGACCGCGCTGCCCGGCGACGTCACCGACCCGGCGCACCGGATGGCCTTGGTCGCCGCCGCGGACCGGCTCGGCGGTGCCGACCTGCTCGTCAACAACGCGGGCATCCTCGGCCCCAGCCCGCAGCCACGGCTGGCCGACTACCCGCTGGAGGTGCTCCGCGACGTGTACGAGGTGAACGTCGTCGCCCCGCTCGCGCTGGCGCAGCTCGCCCTGCCGGGACTGCGCACCCGTGGTGGGGCGATCGTCAACGTGACCTCGGACGCGGCGGTGGAGGCGTACGAGGGCTGGGGCGGCTACGGCTCGGCCAAGGCCGCGGTCGAGCAGGCCAGCCGCATCCTCGCCGCGGAGGAGCCGGCGGTACGCGTGTGGTGGGTGGACCCGGGCGACCTGCGTACCCGGATGCACCAGGAGGCATTCCCGGGTGAGGACATCAGCGACCGCCCGGAACCGGTGACGGTGGTGCCAGCGTTCCGGCGGCTTGTCGAGAGGCGGCCACCGTCTGGGCGGATCCGCCTCGCCGACCTGATGGCGGGGGTGCCGGCGTGAGCGTGTCGACGTTCACGTTGCCCGCCGAGCTGGAGGCGCACGAGCCGCCGGAGGCGCGCGGCCTGGCCCGGGACGGTGTACGGCTGCTCGTCGGTGAGGTGTCCACCGGCGCGACGGCCCATCGCCGCTTCACGGACCTGCCGCGCCTGCTCCGGGCCGGGGACGTGCTCGTGGTGAACACATCGGGCACGCTCCCCGCGGCGGTCCCGGTCGTGGGCGCCTCGCTCACTGTCCACTTCAGTACCGAGCTCGCCCGCGGGAAGTGGCTCGTCGAGCTGCGCCAGGCGGCGGGCAAGGCGACCCGGCCGTACGACGGGGCGTCGCCGGGCAGCGGTATCCGTTGCCCGGCGGCGGGTCGGTGCGCCTGCGCGAGGAGTACTCGCGGGGTCGACTGTGGACAGCCACTGTGGACATCGGCGGGTCGGTGGTGGGATACCTGCGGGCGTACGGGCAGCCGATCCGGTACGGGTACGTGCCCCGGCCGTGGCCGCTGTCCCACTACCAGACCGTGTTCGCCACCGAGCCGGGCAGTGCGGAGATGCCGAGCGCGGCCCGCCCGTTCAGCGATCGGGTGGTGACCCGGCTCGTCGCCGCTGGCGTGCAGTTCGCACCCGTACTCCTGCACACCGGTGTGGCATCGCCGGAAGCGCACGAACGCCCGTACCCGGAGCGGTTTGTCGTGCCGGAGACCACCGCGCGGCTCGTCACCCAGGCCAGGTCCGGCGGTGGTCGGGTGATCGCGGTCGGCACGACCGCGGTGCGCGCCTTGGAGACCGCGGCGACCGCGGCGGGTGTGGTGACCGCGACCAGCGGCTGGACCGAGCTTGTGGTGACGCCGGACCGCGGCGTGCGCGCGGTGGATGGCCTGCTCACCGGCTTTCACGAGCCGCGCGCGTCGCACCTCGATCTACTGGAGACGGTCGCCGGACGCCCGCTGCTGGACCGGATGTACACCGAGGCGCTTGAGTCGCGCTACCTGTGGCACGAGTTCGGCGACGTCAATCTCATCCTCCCGTAAATGCGTTGCCCGGCCATGCGGTTACGGCGAGCATCGATGTCATGACCGTGCTTGAGGCTGTTTCGCTGACGAAGCGGTTCGGTCCCGTCACGGCCGTCGACGGGGTGAGCTTCAGCGTTGGCGAGGGCGAGATCGTCGGCCTGCTGGGGCCAAACGGCGCCGGCAAGACCACCACACTGCACATGATCCTCGGCCTGACTACGCCGGACAGCGGCACCATCCGGATGTTCGGGCGGGACCTGGCCGCCCACCGCACCTGGGCGCTGTCCCGGGTCAACTTCGCGGCCAGCTACGCGAGCCTGCCGTGGGTGCTGCGCGTCGACGAGCTGCTCGACGTCTTCGCCCACATGTACGGGCTGCGTAACCCGCGCCGGCAGGTGACACAGCTGATGGAATTGCTTGATCTCGGCGAGCTGCGCGACCGGCGCTACGGGCAACTGTCGTCGGGGCAGCAGACCCGGGTGCAGCTGGCCAAGTCGCTGCTCAACGAGCCGGGCCTGCTGGTGCTCGACGAGCCGACGGCCAACCTCGACCCGGATGTGGGCGACCGGATGCGCGAGCTGCTGCTCCGCGAGGCCCACCGCACCGGGCGGGCGATGCTGATCACGTCGCACAACATGCCCGAGGTCGAGCGGATGTGCAGCCGCATCCACTTCGTCTCCGGTGGCCGGATCGTGGCGACCGGCAGCGCGGCGGAGCTGGCCGGGGCCTACGGGGTCGACGACTTGGAAGCTGTCTTCCTGAGGGTGGCACGGGGATGAGTGACATAGTCCTGGACGGGTGGCCGGCGCGGCGCCGGCGGATCGCGAGCGTTATCCGCCGCGACTTCTTCGCGCTGCGCCGCGACCCGCCGCGCATGGTGGACATGGCCTTTTGGCCCACGGCCGAGCTTGTGCTGTGGGGCCTCGTCTCGATGTACATGCAGCAGAATCAGGTGCACATCGCGGTGGCGATGCTGCTCGGGGCGGTGCTGCTGTGGCAGGTGATGCACCGCTCCCAGGGTGAGGTCGCCTTCGGCTTCCTCTTCGACGTGTGGAGCCGCAACCTGCTCAACGTCTTCGTCTCGCCCCTGTCCACTATGGAGTACGTGGGTGGTCTGGTGCTCGCCAGCGTGGTCAAGGTGACGGCGACGATCGGTGTGATGGCGGCACTCGCGTTCACCTTCTACGGCTTCGGCGTGTTCACGATCGGCCCGGGACTCGTGCCGTTCATGGCGGTGCTCATGGTCATGGGCTGGGCGCTCGGCGTCGTGGCGATCGCCTGCGTGATCCGCTTTGGACAGAGCGCGCAGATTGTCGCGTTCATCATGGTGTTCGTGTTCCAGCCGTTCGCGGCGGTCTTCTACCCGCTGTCGGTGCTGCCTCCCGCGGCACAGGCGGTCGCCGCGCTGGTGCCGGCGAGCCATGTGTTCGAGGGGATGCGCGGGGTGCTGGCCGGCGGTGGCGTGGCGTGGGACAGGCTGGCGGTGGCCGCGCTGCTTGACCTCGTGTACATCGCGGGCGCGCTCGGCTTGCTGCTCTACTCGCTCCGCTACGCACGACTGAAGGGCAAGCTGTCGAGGTTCGGTTCGTAGACCTGCCGAGCTCTGCGCATTTTTCGAACGCTTGGCGGCCGTCCGGGCAATATCGGGTATGAGCGACGCGACGGCGGAGGTGGCGGCCGACCCGGTGGCGGTGCCGGCTCCGGGCGACGGTGAGCTGATCGAGCGGTCGCTCGCCGCCGGTGAAAGCTTCGCCGCCATCTTCGACCGGCATGGGCTCGCGGTGCACCGCTACCTGGCCCGGCGGGTGGGTCACTCGCTGGCGGACGACCTGACCAGCGAGACGTTCCTGCTCGCCTTCCGGCTCCGCGCGCGGTACGACCCGAGCCAGCCGGACGCGCGGCCGTGGCTTTTCGGCATCGCCACAAACCTGCTGCACCGGCACCGGCGGACGGAGGTGCGCCAGTACCAGGCGTTCGCGCGTACCGGCGTCGATCCGGTCGCTGAACCGCACGCGGAGCTGGTGGACCGGGTGGCGGCCACCGCGGCCAGCCGCCGGCTGGCCGCGGTGCTGGCGAAGCTGCCCGCCACGGAACGGGACGTCCTGCTGCTCGTCGCGCGTGAAGAGCTCAGCCTCGTCGAGGTCGCCCGCGCTCTGGACATTCCCGCCGGCACGGTGCGGTCCCGCCTGCACAGCGCGCGCCAGCGCCTGCGCCGCGCGCTCGCCGACCTCGACCCGAGCACCCCTGAGGAGCATTGACGTGAACGACCTCGACTACGTGCGCGACCTGCGCGGCGACCTCCCACCTGCGGACGACGCCACCCTCGACCGGATCCGGACGGCGCTGGTCCGCGAGGCCCACCAGCCGGCCGTGCGGCCTCGCCGGGTGTGGCGGTTCGCGGCAGTACCGGGCCTGGCCGCCGCCGTCGCAGGCGTGCTGCTGGCCGCCGGCCCGTGGACCGGGACCGGCGATGAGCCGCCGATGGCACGGGAGCTTTCCGCCTCCGAGGTGCTGGCCAGCGCCGCGCTCGCCGCCCAGCAGGCCCCGGTGGTCCGGCCCGACCAGTTCGTGTTCATCGAGTCGATCCAGACGGATGCGTCAGAGTCGTTCCCGTGCGACGGCGCGAACGATGGCTGGCGCTGCGAGCCCGAACGCGGCGAGCCGGTCGCCATCACCAGGCGGATCTGGCTCTCCGCCGACGGCCAGCAGACCGGAAGGTTGCATGTACAGCCGCGCGGCTCGCGGAGCGGGTGGTGGGAGACGAGGCTCGAAGCCTGCCCGCGCGGCGTGTGGCTGGTCACCCGGCCTGGCACGCCGATCGCCTGCGAGCGGACGCCGGACTCCGGCGCGGACCGTTCCGGCGCGCCGGCGGACGCCGCGGGGATGGAGCAGTACCTGCGCGAGCGCGCCGCAAAGGCCAACGGCGGCGACGTCTTCGCGGCCGCCAGCGACCTGCTCCGCGACAGCTACCTGCGTCCCGAATCGCAGGTCGCGCTCTACCAGGTCGTGGGCCGGCAGGCAGGCGTTACCGCGCAGGACGGCGTGGTGGACGCCGCCGGGCGGCGCGGCGTGTCAGTCGGCGTATCGCGCAACGGCGTCCGGATGGAGCTCGTCTTCGACGGCACCACGTACAAGTACCTCGGCGAGCGCGTGGTCCGCGGCAAGACGGTGGTTCGAGAGTCCGCACAGCTCCGGGTAGCGATCGTCGACCGCCCGGGTCAGCTCCCATAGGGTGCTGCGCTCAAACGCCGCGGCCTCGGACGCCGTACGTTAGGTAGCCCGCCCGGCCGAGGCAGGTGTCGCGCGACATTCTTTGACTGTCCTAATCAGACACTCAATTCACCTTGAACCACCTATTGTGACTCAGCTCCACAACGCGGCGAATGCTTGTGGATCATTTACCAGGCGGAAGTGATCGACAGGCCCAGCCGGCGGCGCATTCGCCACCAACAGGCGCCGTAGCCGGCGAAGGAAAGGGCCGCCGCGGTGTGCCCGACCGCGGCGCCGGTCTCGGCCGTCGCGGCGAATACCTTCCAGGTACGGGTCAGGCCGGCTGGAGGCGCGGCTCGACCCACCCCGTCTCCATGAGGTGCTGGAGGACCCCCTGCACCGCCTCCTCGATCGACATTTCGCTGGTGTCGAGGACCAGGTCGGCGTCGGTGGGCACCTCGTACGGGTCGTCGATCCCGGTCATCCCGGTGATCTGGCCGGCGCGGGCCTTCGCGTACAGGCCCTTGCGGTCGCGCTGCTCACAGACCTCGAGCGGGGTCGACACGTACACGAGGATGAAGCCGGCGCCCGCCTCCAGCGCCATCGCGCGCGCGGTGGCCCTGGCCTTCGCGTACGGCGCGATCGGGCAGCACAGCGCCATCCCGCGGTGGCGGGCAACCTCGGCGGCGACCCAGCCGATGCGGCGCACGTTGATGTCGCGGTCTTCCTTGCTGAAGCCGAGGCCCTTCGTCAGCTCGCGCCGCACCACATCGCCGTCGAGGAGGGTGATGGTACGGTCGCCGCTCTCCCTCAGCGCGTCGGCGACGCCGCGGGCGACGGTCGACTTGCCCGAGCCGGAGAGGCCGGTGAAGAGGACGACCACACCGCGGTGGCGGCGCGGCGGACGGGCCCGGGACAGCTCCTTGGCGACCGCCGGCGGGGTGTGCCACTCGGGCAGCGGGAAGCCGCGGTCGAGCAGATCCTCGATCTCGTCCGGGCGCAGCGCCAGCCGGCGGTTGCGCGGGGGGATGTCGTCGCGCCAGCGCCACTGGCCGTCGCGGTTGTCGTAGGCCAGCTCGCGCGGCACCAGCACGCGCGGGCCGCCGCCGGAGAGCATGTCGCCGGTGGAGAGCAGGTGGGTCACCCCATACGCCGCGGCGACCCGGGCGCGCAGCAGCGCGTCGCGGATCTCGTCGCCGCGCCGGGCCAGCGGCACCGCGACGAGCGTGGCCGGGGCATCCGGTCACGGGCGGCGAACACGGCCCGGACCAGCACCTCGGGCGGCATGCCGTCAGGGCCCTGCTCGGCGACCGGGATGAGGATCAGCAGGTGGGACGCGAGGGTACGGGCGGCGTGCGCGATCTGTGCCAACTGTGGACGGTGCAGCGGCCGGTCGGCGATCACGCCGAGCACGCGGCCCGGCGGGAGCAGCGACTTGACCTCCTCGGGCGTGCGCCGCAGCCGCTGGAACGGGCCATGCCCGCCGTCGCCCAGCCGCCGGACGGCGCCACCCACGCCGTATCGCCCGTCCCGTGTGGGCCACGCGTCGGTCACGTCGACCGCGGCCGCCGGAGCGCCCTCGAAGTCGGTCAGCACGAGCGCCCGTTGGAGAGGGTTTTCAAGGTCCAAGTCGGAGATCAGATCGCCGGGGACCTCCAGCGTCACCGGCACCGGCCAAGGGGTGCCGTCGGCCAAGCGCCCGCGCCGGGCCAGGCCCGCCAGATCCGCCCGGCTGAGGAAGCCGGATAGTGGCGTGTACGCCCCGGAGAGAAGCAGCTCGAGGTCTGCCAGCTCAAAGGAGCGCGGCGTATACGCCGGCGCGTCGCGCAGCACCTCGTCGGGCATCACCCACCCGTTGCTCATCGCACCCCCAACGGCGAACCGGCACACAGTTTCTCAGCCGTCCGCTCATCGGTCGAGAGTGCCACGGCTCTCCGGTGTCTGCTACCGGACGCAGAGAAGATACCGGTAAGGGGGTATGCCCCGCGCCTGCGCCCGCCATTTCAGACCCGGACGAGGGTTGAGGCGCCGAACGAGACGGCGAAACGCTTGCACCAGATGGAGACGCTGCCGAGCCTGTCGAGATCGGTGCCGGCGGGGATCGCGTACGCCTGGTCGCCCTTGTTGCCCTTGAGCCGTCCGAGCTCCACCCACTGCCCGTCGTCGAAGACCCGCCAGCCCGCCGTGCCCTCCTTGACCGGCTGGTCGCTGAGCCATACCCGCAGGTCGGGACCGTTTGAGGTGTCGAGGGCGACGAGTTCGAGGCGGTGCGAGCCGTCCGCGTTCCGGATGATCCGGGCCGTGCCAGTGGTTTGGTGCTCGTGGGTGATGAACGTGCCCTGCCGCACCACCGTCGGACCGTCCGGCGCGGCACTTTGGGATCCCGTGCTTTGGGATTCCGTCGGCGCTACCGCCGGCACGCTCGAAAGTGCCTCGTCCACCTCCTGGTCGGTGACGAGCTTCCACGGCTGGAACCAATACAGGCCGAATACCGCGCCCACCGCGAGGACGGCCACGACAACCCAGATCACCGGTTTGCGAAACACCCCATCAGTACACAGCCGAACCCGGCCGGCCGACCCTTATGAAACTGTTACCGCTCGGTCGGTGGCCTGGCGCGACGAGCCGGGGGTACGACTTGAGACTCGGACGCTACAACCGGGGACATAATCCCGTCGGGTGAGACCCTGAGGGTAGGTCCAGGGTTCCGCCTGATACCTCCGGACACGCTCCGTTACCTACGCTGAGCGCGTGACTCTCATAGCGACCGAATCGCTCACCAAGACCTACGGGGTCGGGTGACGGCGCTGTCTGACCTGACGGTCAGCGTCGAACCCGGCATCGTCGGGCTGGTCGGAGCCAACGGCGCGGGCAAGTCCACGTTGATCAAGATCCTCTTGGGCTTGCTCGCCCCCACCAGTGGTCGGGTGCGTGTGCTCGACCTCGATCCCACCGTCGACGCGGCCGCGGTGCGGGCCCGGGTCGGCTACATGCCGGAGCACGAGTCGCTCTCGCCGGACTTGTCCGCCGCCGAGTTCGTCACCCATCTCGGGCGGATCAGCGGACTGCCGCGCACGGCGGCCCGCGAGCGCGCCTCCGAGGCGCTCCGCCACGTCGGCCTGTACGAGGAGCGCTACCGGCAGATCGGTGGCTACTCGACGGGCATGAAGCAGCGCGTCAAGCTCGCCCAGGCGCTCGTCCACGACCCCGACCTGCTGCTGCTCGACGAGCCGACCAACGGCCTCGACCCGGCCGGCCGCGACGCCATGCTCGCGCTGATCCACCGGATCGGCACCGAGTTCGGCATCTCGGTGGTGGTCTGCTCGCACCTGCTCGGTGAGGTCGAGCGGATCTGCGACTCGCTGATCGCGATCGACGGCGGGCGGCTGCTGCGCTCGGACAACATCTCCGCGATGACGACCGTCACCGACGTGCTGGCGGTCGAGGTGAGCGAGGGCATCGACCAGCTCGCCGCCCGGCTCGACCTGCTCGGGCTCAACGTCCGGCGGGACGGCCGGCTGCTGCTCGTACCCCTGGAAGACGACGCCACGTACGACCGCATCCTGACCGCGGTGGCCGAGCTCGACCTGCCGCTGCACCGTCTCGACCAGCGGCGCCACCGCGTCGCCGAGCTCTTCGCCGCCCGGGAGGTGACCCATGTCTGAGGCCGCGGGTGTCATCCACGACATCGGATACCAGCGCTACACCGGGCCGCGCTTCGGCCGGGCGTACGTGTTCACGTCGATGTACGTGCACGGGCTGCGCACCGCCTTCGGGCTGGGCCGCAGCGCGAAGGCCAAGATCTTCCCCTGGTTCGTGCTGGGCGTGGTCTTCCTGACCGGCACGGTCCTCGCGGCGGTCCGCGCGCAGGTGCCGGATGCCGGGGTCACGTACACAGCGTTCGTCGACATGATGGCGTGGTTGGTGGTCTTCTTCGTGGCCGTCGTCGCGCCCGAGCTTGTCTCGCGGGACCTACGGTCGGGCGTGCTGCCGCTCTACTTCTCGCGGCCGTTGCGCCGTGCCGACTACGCGTACGCGAAGCTGGCCGCCCTCGCCACGGCGGTGTTTCTGCTGCTCGGCGCGCCGCAGGTGCTGATGTTCCTGGTCGCCGCGTTCTCCGCGGACAACATGAGCCAGTTCTGGACCGAGGTCGGCGACGTCGGACCTGGGCTGTTCTACGCGCTGCTGTGGGCGGCCGTCTTCGCCGGGATCGGCCTGCTGGTCGCGTCGATGACCGGCAAGCGGGCGTTCGCGGCCGGCGGGATCGTCGCGGTGTTCCTGATGACCACGCCGATCGTCGGGGTGCTGTCGGTCCTGCCGTCCCAGACCATGAACGACCTGGCGTTGCTCTTCAGCCCGTCCAGCCTCGTCTTCGGGGTCGGCGTGTGGCTCTTCGACACCGGAAACGAGGCCGAGGTCATCGGCCCGTACGGCCCGCTCTACCTCGCGGTGACGCTCGGCGTCGTGGCCGGCTGCGTCGCACTCCTGCAGGCTCGCTACCGGAAGGTCGCTTCGTCATGAGCGATGTCACGCTTGAGGGCGTCTCCCGCTGGTACGGCAATGTGGTGGCCGTCAACGACGTCACCATGACGCTCGGCCCGGGGTGACCGGCCTGCTCGGGCCCAACGGCGCCGGCAAGACCACCGTGCTGCACATGATGGCCGGCTTCCTCGCCCCCTCGCGCGGCACGGTCACCATCGACGGCGCACCGACCTGGCGCAACCCGGCCGTCTACAAGCAACTCGGCCTGGTCAGCGAGCGCGAGGCGGCGCACGACTTCCTGACCGCCCGCGAGTTCCTGACCGTCAGTGCCCGCCTGCACCGGCTGCCCGACGCGGAGGCGGCCGCCCAGCGGGCCCTGGAGCTTGTCGAGATGACCCCGGCGCAGGACCGGCGCATCGGCACGTACTCCAAGGGCATGCGCCAGCGCACGCGGGTCGCCGCCGCCCTTGTGCACGACCCGCAGGTGCTGCTGCTGGACGAGCCGTTCAACGGCATGGACCCGCGCCAGCGGCTGCACATGATGGAGCTCCTGCACCGGCTCGGTGAGGCCGGCCGCACGATCCTCTTCAGCTCGCACATCCTGGAAGAGGTCGAGCAGGTCTCCGGCACCGTGCAGGTGATCGTCTCCGGCCGGCTCGCCGCCTCCGGCGACTACCGCGCGATCCGCCGCCTCATGTCCAACCGTCCACACGTCTTCGCCGTCCACTCGACCGATGACCGCCGGCTGGCGGTCGCCCTGATGGGCCAGGCGTCGGTGACCGGCGTGGAGATCGACCGCACGGGCCTGACCATACGCGCCGGCGACTACGGCAGCTTCACCCGCGCGCTACCCAAGATCGCACTCGCCGAGGGCATCCGCGTTCGCCGGCTGCATCCCTCGGACGAGTCCCTGGAGAGCGTCTTCTCCTACCTGGTGGAGGCATAGCAGTGGTAACCCAGACGATCGCGTGGATCACGACCCGCGGCCTCTTCGGCCGCCGTCGGTTCCTCCTGCTCATCCCGCTGCCACTGCTGGTGGTCGGCCTGGCCATCATCAGCCGCGCCTTCGGCGTGGCCCCGGAAAACTGGGCCCAGCCGGTCCTCGTGGGGCTGGGGCTCGCCGTGGTGCTTCCGGTCATCGCCCTCATCGTGGGTACGGGCGTGCTCGGCTCGGAGATCGACGACGGCACGATCGTGCACATCCTCACCAAGCCGCTGCCCCGCTGGCAGATCGTGCTCCCCAAGCTTGTCGTGGCCACCGCGGTCACGACGGTCACGGTCTCGATCGCGCTGTACGTGGCCGGGGTGCTGGCCGACTCCGTACGCCTCGGCCTCGGCTTGGCGCTGGGCGGCCTGGTGGGTTCGCTGGCGTACTCTGCGCTGTTCCTGGCGCTGAGCCTGGTCACCCGGCGGCCGGTGCTGCTCGGTCTGGTGTACGTGCTGGTGTGGGAGGGCCTGCTGGGCAACTTCGTGTCGGGCACCCGCGTGCTGTCCGTCCAGCAGTACGTGCTGACGATCGCCGACAAGGTCGCCCCGACCGGCCTGCTCCAGTCCAAGGTCTCACTGCCGGTCGCGATCATCATGTCCGCGATCTTCGCGGTCGGCTTCACGCTCCTCGCCATCGACCGACTCCGCTCCTTCTCCGTCGCCGGCGAGACCTCGTAGCCAGCGACGCCAGCCCACCCAGCCAACGCCGCTGTCCCGCCATCCGCGGGACAGCGGCTCTCGGCCGTGCGGGTCAGCCGGTGTTGCGCATGCCGGCGGCGATGCCGTTGACCGTGGTCAGCAGTGCTCGCTCCAAAGCCGTCCCGTCGCCGGGTGCGCGCCTCGCCCCCGGTGCCGTCGCCACCGCGCGGGAGGCCGCGCCCGAGTCTCGGTACTGCTGGAGCAGTGCGACCTGTAGGTGGTGCAGCGGCTCCAGGTACGTGTCCCGGACGGCGAGCGTCCGCTCCAGCACCGGCTGCCGGTCGAGTAGCGCGGACTCCCCGGTGATGGCGAGCACCTCGCGGACCGTGCGGGCGTACTCGTCCTCGATCTTCGCGAAGATGGGGCGCAGCTCTTCCGGCACGAGGGTCTCCACGTACCGGCGGGCGATCTTCAGGTCGGTCTTGTAGAGCATCATCTCCACGTTGGACAGGAACGTCCGGAAGAACTGCCAGCTCCCGTGCATCTCGGCCAGATCCCGGCGAGCCCCGCCTCGCGGGCGGCGGCCAAGCCGGTCCCGACGCCGTACCAGCCGGGGACGATCTGGCGGGACTGGGTCCAGCCGAACACCCACGGGATCGCGCGCAGCCCACTCAGGCCGGCACCGGTGTTGGGACGCTTGGCCGGGCGGGAGCCGATGTTCAGGGCGCCGAGCAGCTCGGTGGGGGTGGAGGCCCAGAAGTACGCGGGCAGGTCCGGGTCCTCGACAAGCTCGCGGTATGCCGTGTAGGCCGCCGCCGAGGTGGTGTCCATCGCGGCGTCCCAGCGGGTCAGGGCCTGCGTGGATACGCGCGAGGTGGTGTGCAGCAGCGTCGCCTGGAGGACGGCGGCGACCGTCAGCTCCAGGTTTTCGCGGGCCAGCGCCGGGATCGTGTACTTGTCGGAGATGACCTCGCCCTGCTCGGTGACCTTGATGGAACCGTCCAGCGTGTTGTAGGGCTGGGCCAGGATCGCCTCGTGCGTGGGGCCGCCGCCGCGGCCCACGGTGCCGCCTCGGCCGTGGAAGAGGCGCAGCCGCACACCGTGGCGGGCGGCGACGTCGCGGAGCGCGCGCTGGGCACGGTGGATGGACCACTGCGAGGTGGTGATGCCGGCTTCCTTGTTGGAGTCGGAGTAGCCGAGCATGACCTCCTGCACGTCGCCGCGGGCGGCGACAAGTGCCCGGTACGCGGGCAGGGAGAGCATCTCGTCGAGCAGCTCGCCACCCGCGTCGAGCTCGGCCGGCGTCTCGAGCAGCGGCACGAGACCGATGTGGGCCTTGTGGCTGTGCACGTCGATCAGCCCGGCCTCGCGGGCCAGCACCGCCGCGGCCAGCACGTCGTCGACGCCGAGGGTCATCGAGATGATGTACGACTCGATGACCTCGGTGCCGAAACGCTGCTGCGCCTCGCGGATGGTGGTGAAGACGTCGAACGTGCGCCGCGCCGCCTCGGTGAGCGGAGTGTCCAGGCTGGACAGTGGGCGGCGGCCGGTCAGCTCGTCGGAGAGGAGTTTGGTGCGCTCGGCGCGGGAGAGCGTGTTGTAGTCGGCGACCTCGCCGATCCGCGCGTACATCTGGGCGAGCACCGTGTGGTGCGCCTCGGCGTGCTCCCGTACGTCCATTGTGGCCAGATGGAGGCCGAACGAGGCCACCGTGCGGATCACGGACGCGAGCCGCCCCACGGCCGTGAGCTGGCCGGAGTTGCGGGCGAGCGACGCGCGCAGCAGCTCGAGGTCGGCGAGGAGCTCGTCAGAGCCGCGGTAGTCGCGACCCGGCACGTGCGCAGTGCCCTGGCCCAACCGGCGCCGCGTGTTGGCCAGCTTCGCCTTGATGCAGCGGGCCTTGAGGCGGTAGGGCTCCTCAGCGTTGGTACGCCGGAAGCGCTGCGGCACCTCGGGCAGCGCGTCGAGATCCTTGGCCAGGCTGGCGGAGAGGTCGAGCGAGACGCCGCGCAGCCGGCGCGATACCGAAATCTCGTTGATCAGCGCGTCCATGGCCGCCTCGGTGGCCTGGATGCCGTGCTCGTGCTGGATCATGAGCACGTCACGGGTGACGCGCGGCGTCACGAACGGGTTGCCGTCGCGATCGCCCCCGATCCACGTGCCGAAAGTGAGTGGCCGCGATGTCGGCGCCGTCTCCACGCCCAGCGTGCGAAGCGTGTCGGTGAGGTCGTCGAGCACCTGGGGCGCCGCGTCCGAGTACAGGTCGCGCAGGTAGTAGATGGCGTTGCGGGCCTCGTCCGTGGGGTCGGGGCGGTCGAGGCGCAGCTCGTCGGTCTGCCACAGCAGGTCGATCAGCTCGGCGAGGCGGCGCTCGGTCTGCGGGGACTCGGTCGCGCCGTACAGGATCGCGGCGGCCGACTCCGCGTCGAGCTCGTCGGCGACCGCGCGGAGCTTGGAGAGGATCGAGCGGCGGGCCGCCTCGGTGGGGTGCGCCGTGAACACCGGCCGCACGGCCAGCCGCCGCGCCGCGGCCGCGATCTCGTCGGTCGGCACGCCCCGCTCGGCGATCAGCTTGGCCGCCTGGTCTAGCCACCCGCCCTGCGTGGCCCGCTGGCGCCGCAGGTCGCGGGCGCGGTGCACCTGCTCCGTGACGTTGGCCAGGTGGAAGTACGTCGAGAAGGCGCGGGCCAGCTGGGTGCCCGTCGTGACATCCATCGCGCCGAGTCGGGTGGCCGCCCGCTCCGCGTCGGTGCGGACCAGCGCCCGGATCTCCTCGACCAGGTCGAGCAGCGGTGGCCCCTCCTGGCGGGCGAGCGTCTGGCCGAGAAGGGTGCCGAGGCGGCGGATGTCCGCCCGCAGGGCCTGATTTGGGTCGCCAGCGTCCAGGCGACGGCCCGGAGAGACGTCGGGCTGCTCGGTCACCATGCGCTCCTTACGTGAGTACAAAGGACGGCGCTGTCCGACAACCTGGATGTTACCGACGCCACGTTGCCACCCGGTCAGACTGGTGAGTCATGTCTCAGAGTGCGACCACGTATGGCGGCCGCCGTAAGTAACACTTCCCAGCCTGCCGCGGCCCACACCGCCAGGTCGGAGGAAGGGTGCCAGCCTTCCCAGCACCTTGACTGGGCGAGCCCAACGACCAAGTGCGCGCGTCTTGCTCCATTTGTCCATGTATGACCCGTACCAGATGTGCTCGGCCCTCTGTGCCGGATCGACCGGCTCTGCTACTGCCAGTTGACAAGAACGGCGTATGCGTCGGGAGCGTAAAAGCGGCGGCTGGCGCTGCTGGTGGGCGTGTCGACCGGGGCCAGGACGCCAAGTTGCACCAGCTGGCCAACGAGGACGTTGGCGCGGCCGTATGATATTTCGAGGTTACTCTCGACGGCCCGGACCGTAAATGTTGAACGAGAGATCGCAAAGTCCACTAATGCGTGTGCCGTATCCGCTCTTAGGTTGGAGTGGCGGATTCGCTCCTTCATGGAGTCTTGGACATCGACCAGAGCGTTCATGCGTTCGTGGGTCGTGTTCGCGGAGGATTCCAGGCCGGTGGCAAAGAACCTAACGAAGGAGTCCCAGGCGCCTTTGGTACTGACTGCGAGCAGGTGGTCGTAGTACTCGGATCGTCGCGCCTCGAACCACGGAGACACGGCGAGTGTGGGCTCGAGGAGCACTCCCTGGGTCAGTAGGTGCGCCACGATCAGAAGGCGGCCGATCCTGCCGTTACCATCGTGGAACGGATGCAACGTCTCGAACTGGTAGTGGGCCAGTGCAGCTGCTACGACAGGGTCGATCTCTTCGAGGACTCGCTTGTCGCTCATCCAGTCGAGGAGATCCTGCAGGTTCGCCCGTAGATCCAAACCGGGTGGCGAAGGAACGAAGCGTGCCGCTTGTACCGGATGGGCGTCTGCCGGTGCGGCTTTTCGGCGACCGATTACGACCTGCTGAGTTCGTAGGGAGCCCGATTCTCCACTTTCGCTCCGGGTTCCGCGAACGAGTACCGCCTGCAGCACTTCCAGCATGCCGACATTCAATGGTCGGCCCTCTTCAATCCAGCTGAATGCGGCATCCGCCATTCGTACGTAGTTCAGGACTTCGCGGAGATCGGCGTTCGGTGGACGGTCCTCGTCCGCTGTGAGTACTTCACTTAGTGGTGCGTAAGTGCCCTCCAGTGCGGAGGTACTCTGAGCCTCTGCTTGGAGCGTCGGCCTTCTGAAGATCCGTGGATCGGGTAGTCGTCTGGCTGTGCTGTCAAGTGCGGCGAGTGCTGCGCGTGAGTCCGCGACAGCTCTGTACGTACGCGCAGACAGATCGGGTGGGACCAGAGGGAGCGGGTGCGGGATGAAAGCGGCGTGTTCCCAGGCGCCGCGGAGAGGATCTGTGCCGTTGATCCCGACGAGGTTGCCGGGAGCGTCGGGCGTGAAGATCGTCAGGTCCACGAATGTCAGCCTAACCCCCTTGTTTGACAAGCCCCGCTTGTGTGACATCGCATCCAATGGGCGAATGCGCCCAAAAGGGGTGGAATCGCTAACGTATCGCTTGATGAGGGGCCGGCTCTGATTCGAGACGACCTGGCATGTCAGTAAACGGCAAACCCCTGGACTTCGTTGCATACAACTGGCGGTTCTGTGACATGGCCGAGTGAGTGTGTCACTTAAAGAGCAACCCCATGGGACGGCGACCGGTGCCGTTGCGGCAGCGCAAACCGCGCCGCGCCGCGGCTTGTCGGAGAGCTAGGCTTGGGTGACACCCCCCGTCCGGTTCGGGCGCGGGGTCTTCGTGCGTGCCCTAATGGGGAGGCATCTCATGCTCACCGGTCTGCTGCCCGCCGCCCTCGGCGATCCGGCGCTGGCGCGCGTACGCGATCGGGCTCGGGCCGCGCGGGCGGACAGCGACGGGCTCGACCTCACCGCGCCCGCGGCGCTGCGGCCCTTCATCGTGTCGGCGGTCGCGGCCGACACCGCGACGGGCGGGGCGCGCAAGCCGGTCCTCGCCATCACCGCGACGAGCCGCGAGGCGGACGACCTGGCGTTCGCGCTGGGCAGCCTGATCCCGGCCGACGAGGTCGCGGTCTTCCACTCCTGGGAGACGCTGCCGCACGAGCGCCTATCGCCGCGTTCGGACACCGTTGGGCGGCGTCTGGCGGTGCTGCGGCGGCTGGCGCATCCGGAGGGGAGCCCGCTGCGGGTGGTGGTAGCGCCGGTCCGGTCCGTGCTCCAGCCGATGCTCAAGGGGCTGGGTGACCTGGAGCCGGTCGAGCTGCGGCCGGGCGCCGAGGCGGAGCTGGAGGACGTGGCGCGGCGGCTGACCGACATGGCGTACGCGCGCGTGGACCTGGTGACCAAGCGCGGCGAGTTCGCCGTCCGGGGCGGGATCCTCGACATCTTCCCGCCGACCGACGAGCATCCGTCGCGGGTCGAGTTCTGGGGCGACGAGGTCGAGGAGATCCGCACGTTCGCGGTCGCCGACCAGCGCACGATCGAGGCGGTCCAGCACCTGTGGGCCCCGCCCTGCCGGGAGCTGCTGCTCACCCCGCAGGTCCGGGAGAAGGCCGCCGAGCTGGCCGCGAAGCACCCGGAGCTGGAGGAGATCCTCGAAAAGCTCGCCGAGGGCATTCCCGTCGAGGGCATGGAGTCCCTCGCACCGGCGCTGCTGGACGGTACCGACAGCATGGAGCTGCTGGTCAACGTGATGCCGGCGGATACCCACGTGCTGCTCTGCGACCCGGAGCGGATCCGCACCCGGGCGCACGACCTGGTCCGTACCTCGGCGGAGTTTTTGGAGGCCAGCTGGGCCGCGGCCGCCGTCGGGGGCCAGGCCCCGTGGACCTCGGCGCCGCCGCCTTCCGGACCCTGGCCGAGGTACGCGCGGTCGCCGGCGATGTCGGCCTGCCCTGGTGGACGGTGTCGCCGTTCGGGCTGGCCGAGGCGGAGGCGCCGGCGCCCGAGGCGCAGCCGTGGGAGGAGCCGCTGCCCGAGGTCACGGTGACGCCGGACCTCAGCGACGCGATCACGGTGGCCGCCCAGGCGGTGCCGCTCTACCACGGCGAGACCGCGCGGGTGGTCGACGACCTCAAGCGGTGGTCCGGCGACGGCTGGGCGGTGGCGCTCGTCTTCGAGGGGCACGGGCCGGCCGCGCGGGCGGTCGAGGTGCTGCACGACGCCGGGGTCGGCGCCACGACTGTCGAGTCGATCGACGCGCCACCGCAGCCCGGGCAGGTGCTGGTGAGCTGCGGCGCGCTCAACCACGGCTTCCTCGACGAGATCGCGCGGTTCGCCGTGATCACCGGCAACGACATCACCGGTGGCCGCGGCGCATCCACCCGCGACATGCGCAAAATGCCCAGCCGGCGGCGTAACACGATCGACCCGCTGGAGCTGCGGGCCGGCGACTTCGTGGTGCACGAGCAGCATGGCATCGGCCGGTACATCGAGCTTGTGCAGCGCACAGTCAACGGCGCCTCCCGGAGTACCTGGTCATCGAGTACGCGGCGAGCAAGCGCGGCCAGCCCGGCGACCGCCTCTTCGTGCCGACCGACCAGCTCGACCAGCTCTCCCGGTACGTGGGCGGGGAGAACCCGGCGCTGCACAAGATGGGCGGCGCCGAGTGGCAGAAGGCGAAGGCGCGGGCCCGCAAGGCGGTACGCGAGATCGCCGCCCAGCTCATCCAGCTCTACGCCGCGCGCAAGGCGTCCAAGGGGCACGCGTTCGGGGCGGACACGCCGTGGCAGCGGGAGCTGGAGGACGCGTTCCCGTACACCGAGACGCCCGACCAGCTTGCCGCCATCGAGGAGGTCAAGCACGACATGGAGCAGCCGACCCCGATGGACCGGCTGATCTGCGGCGACGTGGGCTACGGCAAGACCGAGATCGCGGTACGCGCGGCGTTCAAGGCGGTGCAGGACGGCAAGCAGGTGGCCGTGCTCGTGCCCACCACGCTGCTCGCGCAGCAGCACTACAACACGTTCACCGACCGGATGGGTCAGTTTCCGCTGGAGATCCGGCAGCTGTCCCGCTTCCAGACGCCGCGCGAGACCGAGCAGACGCTGACCAAGGCCGCCGACGGCAGCGCGGACATCGTGATCGGTACGCACCGGCTGCTCCAGACGTCCACCCGGTTCAAGAACCTCGGCATGGTGATCGTCGACGAGGAGCAGCGCTTCGGCGTGGAGCACAAGGAGTACCTGAAGCAGCTCCGTACCGCCGTCGACGTGCTCACGATGTCGGCCACCCCGATCCCGCGCACGCTGGAGATGGCGATCACCGGCATCCGGGAGATGTCGACGATCGCCACGCCGCCGGAGGAGCGGCACCCGGTGCTGACGTTCGTCGGGGCGTACGACGACAAGCAGGTCGCCGCCGCCATCCACCGCGAGCTGCTCCGCGACGGCCAGGTCTTCTACCTGCACAACCGGGTCGAGTCGATCGACCGGGCGGCACGCCGGATCCGCGAGCTGGTACCCGAGGCGCGGGTCGCGGTGGCGCACGGGCAGATGGGCGAGGACGCGCTGGAGAAGGTGATGGTCGGCTTCTGGGAGAAGGAGTACGACGTCCTCGTCTGCACCACGATCGTCGAGTCGGGCATCGACATCCCGAACGCCAACACGCTCATCGTGGAGCGGGCCGACCTGCTCGGCCTCGCCCAGCTGCACCAGATCCGGGGCCGGGTGGGGCGTGGCCGCGAGCGGGCGTACGCGTACTTCCTGTACCCCGGGAGAAGCCGCTCACCGAGCACGCGCACGAGCGGCTGGCCACGATCGCGCAGCACACCGAGCTCGGCGCGGGCATGTACGTGGCGATGAAGGACCTCGAGATCCGGGGTGCCGGCAACCTGCTCGGCGGCGAGCAGTCCGGGCACATCGAGGGTGTGGGATTCGACCTGTACGTGCGGATGGTCGGCGAGGCGGTACAGCAGTTCAAGGGCGAGCGGCCGGCCGAGGAGGAGGTCGACGTCAAGATCGATCTGCCGGTCGACGCCCACCTGCCACACGACTACATCGGGGTCGAGCGGCTGCGCCTGGAGATGTACCGCAAGCTCGCCTCCGCCCGCACCTCGGCCGAGCTGGACGAGGCGGTCGTGGAGATGCGCGACAGGTACGGCGAGCCACCCGCGGCGGTCGCCAACCTCGTCGCGGTGGCCCGGTTCCGGCTGGTCGCCCGCTCGTACGGCCTCACCGACGTCTCGGTGCAGGGCAAGCACCTGCGCTTCGCCCCGCTGGCGCTGCCCGACTCGAAGCAGCTGCGGCTCAAGCGCTACCACCCGGACTCGGTGTACAAGCACACGGTCGAGCAAGTGAGCGTGCCCCGGCCGGCCACCCGCCGCGTCGGCGGCGAGCCACTGCGCGACCAGGCGTTGCTGGAGTGGTGCGCCCAGTTGCTCAAGGACGTGCTGGGTGACCCCGTACCTGCCGGCGTGAGCGGCACGTGAGAGAGTGTCGGCCATGAAGCGTGGTCGCCGGCTGGCATCCCTCCTCCTCGCCGCCTCGCTGGGCCTGGGCAGCCTTGTCGGCTGCCAGAGCGAAAGCGGTAAGGCCGCATTCGTGGGCGACACGACGATCTCCGAAGACCGGGTGTCCGAGGTGCTCGACGAGGTGCTGGCGAAGACTCCCACGCAGGAGCCCGAGCCGGCGGTGTCCGGCTCGCCGGCGCCCGAGGCCGAGCTGCCGGTCACCCGCCAGGAGGTCGTCGACCTGCTGGTGAGCGTGGAGCTGGCTCGGCGGGTCGTCAAGGAGAAGAACATGCCGCCGGCGAAGGAGACCACCGAGCCGGGCGAGATCGCCGATGCGCTGAAGGTCGCCGGCGACAGCGAGTACACGAAGCTGTGGGCCGAGTGGCTCGACCTCCAGACGGTCATCACCGAAAACACCCCTCGCGCCTTCCTCACAGACGAGGGGATCATGAAGGTGTACGGCGCGCTGGCCGAGGCCGGCGCGATCCAGCCGGGCCTCCCGGTGGCGCAGGTGCGGGAGCAGTTCGGCGCGGCTGTCTTTGCCGAGGCCGCGATCCTCGTGTCGACGTCGCTCGGCGCCGAGGTGGAGAAGACCGATACCAAGGTCAACCCGAAGTACGACCCGGTCAGCGCCCCGATGGCGGTCGGCACGCAGCAGGGTCCGATCTTCTACGACCTGCCGTACATCTCGTCTGACCTGGTGACCGACGTTTCCCTATGACGGCCTGGTCTCTGTGACAGCACGGCTCGTACTGCTGGTCACCTCGCCACGCCTGCCGGCCGGCCTGCTGACGGCGGAGGCCTGGGACCTGGTCCGCGCGCACCCGGTGCTCGCCGCCGCGGAGACCGAGCTGGCCGCGATCGTGCGGGCCTCGGGTGGCTCGGTCACGATCGCCAGCGGCACCGACGCGCTGCTGGCGGCCGCCGGCCCGGACGGTACGGCGGTGTGGCTGGCTGGGCCGACCGGCGACGAGGACTTCGCTCGGGAGCTGGGCCTGCGGCTGATCCGCGAGCCAGGGCGGGCCGAGCTGGAGCTGATGTACGGCTCGTGGGACCCGCCCGGCGCCCGCCTGCTCGACGCGGTCACCGTGATGGACCGGCTCATGTCGCCCGGCGGCGACCCGTGGAAGCGGCAGCAGACGCACGCGACGCTCGCGCAGTTTCTGCTGGAGGAGTGCTACGAGGCGTACGATGCGATCGAGGCAGGCGACCTACCCGCGCTCCGCGAGGAGCTTGGTGACGTACTGCTCCAGGTGGTGCTGCACGCGCGGATCGCCGAGGAGCTGCCCGAGGACGAGCGGTGGTCGGTCGACGACGTGGCTGGCGACCTGGTGGCGAAGCTGATCCGGCGCAACCCGCACGTCTTCGCCGGCGCCGCGGTCGCCGATGTCGAAGAGATCATCAAGAACTGGGAGCGGATCAAGCGGGCCGAAAAGTCCCGCGACTCGGCCATGGACGGCATCGCGCTCGCCCAGCCGGCGCTCTCGCTGGCGGCGAAGATCATGCAGCGGGCGGAGCGCGCCGGGGTGACCGTGCCGCCGCCCGCTCAGCCGTCCACTGTCGACACAGAGGAAGCACTCGGCGCGGCACTGCTGGCGACCGTGTCCGCCGCCCGTACGGGTGGGCTGGACGCCGAGGCGGCGCTGCGCCGGGCCGCGTTGTCGTACGCCGACTCGGTCCGGGCCGCCGAAGCGGGCTGAGCCGTCAGCCCCACCGCCAGCCCGAGCGCGACCACGAGCACGCCCGCGGTCTGGCCGGCGTCGGGCAGCCGGCCGGCCTGGATCGCGGCGGTGACCAGCGTCGCCACCGGCATCAGGCCGACGAACATGCCGGCCCGCTCCAAGCCCAGCCGCCGCAGCCCGCTGAACCAGGCCAGGAACGCGACCACCGTCATCAGCAGCGCCAGGTAGCCGAGCGTGGTCGCCTCCACCGCCGTGGGCACCCGCAACCGCGCCATCTCGCCGGCCGCGACGCCGCCGACCAGGAGCAGTGGTACGGCGAGCCCGCAGCTGTACGCGGCTACCCGGATCCCGCCGAGCCGGGGCAGCACCGCGGCGGCGAGCAGGGAGAAGAGCACCTCGCCCACCAGCGCGCCGAGCGCGGCGAGCACCCCGACCGCGTCGGCCTTGCCGGAGCCCTGCACCAGCGCTGTACCGCCCACGACCACCGCCGCGGCCACCACGATCCGGGCGGCCGGGCGGGCACCGCGCAGCAGCGGGGCGAGCAAGGCGAGGCCTAGCGGGGCGGCGCCGATCACCGTACCGACGACGGCCGCGTCCGCGTGCGGCAGCGCGATGAGGATGCAGGCGTTGAACCCGGCCAGCCCGGTGGCCGCCAGGACCGTGAGGATGCCCAGCTCACGGCTGGTCGGACGGATCCGGCCACGGACGAGGAGGGCGAGGATCAGGGCGGCCAGCCCGTACCGCAGGGCCTGGCCGGTGAGCGTGGGGTAGTCGAGGATCAGCTGGCTCAGCGACACCGAGCTGCCGACGATCGCCATGCCCATGACGCAGAGCAGCGCACCAACCTTCACGACTGCGACGCTATGGTGGCAGTGGACCCCGAGACAGGGCCACTTGAGCGCGACGATGGAGGACCATTTTGTGGGAGGCGTTGGTCCAGCTCGACCGCAGCCGACCCGGCCTGGCCGACCAGCTGATCAACGCGGTCCGTGACGCCATCGCCGACGGCCGCCTGGCCCCCGGCACCCGCCTCCCTTCCAGCCGCGCCCTAGCAAGAGACCTAACCCTCTCGCGCGGGGTGGTGGTGGAAGCCTACGAACAGCTGGTAGCGGAAGGCCGCCTGCTGTCCCGCCAAGGCGCCGGCACGGTGGTCGCGGGGTTGATCAGGGAGACGGTGGAGCGGCGCGCCGCCGAACCGCCCGACCAAGTCCCTGATCAGCCGAGCACGCTGCTGCGGCCGGGGGTGCCGGATTTTGGGATGTTTCCGCGAGCCGCTTGGCGGCGGGTTTACGAGCGGACGCTGGCGCTGATGGCGGATGCGGTTTTGGATTACGGGGATCCGTCTGGCGCGGTGCGGTTGCGGTCCGAGTTGGCGAGTTACCTGGGGCGGGTACGGGGTGCTCGGGTAGAGCCCGGCCACGTGGTGGTGACGACGGGGGCGGCGCAGGGGTTCGCGGTGCTGGCCGCCGCGCTACGGGCGGGCGGCGTGACCGCGATCGGATTCGAGGAGCCGGGCAGCTACGGCGTACGCGGGCACCTGGAGAGCCACGGGCTGCGGCTGGTCCCCGTACCCGTCGACGCGGACGGGCTCGACGTCGCCGCGCTCGAACGCTCCGCCGCGCCCGCGGTCTTCGTCACGCCGGCCCACCAGTTTCCGACCGGTGTGGTGCTCGCGCCGGCCCGGCGGGCGGCCCTCGTCGAGTGGGCGCGGCGCACCGGCGGGCTGATCGTCGAAGACGACTACGACGCCGAGTTTCGGTACGACCGCGACCCGGTCGGGTGCTTGCAGGGCCTCGCGCCGGACGCGGTCGCGTACATCGGCTCGGTCAGCAAGGCACTCGCACCCGCGCTGCGACTCGGCTGGCTGGCCGTACCCGAGAAATGGCGGGACGCGGTGGCCGAGCGGAAGGCGTGGGCCGACCTCGGCGGACCCGTCCTGGAGCAGCTCGCATTCGCCGAGCTGCTGGCCAGCGGCGGGTACGACCGGCACCTGCGCCGGACCCGGCTTGAGCACCGGCGGCGGCGGGATGCGCTCGTGGCGGCCCTGCGGCGGCACCTGCCCGGCCTTCGGATCTCCGGCGTCGCGGCCGGACTGCACCTTGTCCTGGAGCTGCCGGAGGGCGTGGACGACGAGGCGCTGGCCGAGCGGGCACGGGCCCTCGGGCTGGGCCCACTCCCGCTGTCCCGCATGCGTTTGGCCGGTTTCGGGCCGCCCGGTCTGGTACTCGGCTACGCCGCCAACTCACCCGGGGAGCTCGAAACCGGGGTGAAGCAGCTAGCGTCTGTGTATGGCGCAGTTCGTACCGCTCGCTGAGCGCATCGTCGACGCAGTCCTGGAAAGCAACCCGGCCCTTGCCTCCTATGTGGGCGATCACCGGTTCGACGACCGGTTGCCCGACCTGTCGACAAGTGGCGTGACCGCCCGGGTGGCGATGCTGCGCGACGCCGGCAACGCGCTCGCCGAGGTCGACGCCGATGCCCTCGACCCGTCCGAGCAGGTCGACCACGCGGTCCTGTCCGCGCTCGTCGAGCGCGGCCTTTTCGAGGCCACGGAGGTACGTGGGCACGAGTGGGACCCGCTCGAGCACAATCCTGCCGCGCTGATCTACAACCTGATCGCCCGCCCGTTCGCGCCGGTCGAGGCACGGCTGGCCAGCCTCGCCGGCCGCCTCGCCGCTGTGCCGGACGCGCTGGCCACCGCCCGCGCCACGCTGCGCGACATGCCGAGGGTGCACGTGGAGACCGCGGCTGGGCAGTTCGCCGGGGCCGCCGCGCTGGTACGCGACGAGGTGCCGGGCATGCTCGACGCGGCGCCCGGGATGCGGGCCACAGTGGAGCCTGCGGCGGCGACCGCCGTGGCCGAGCTGGACGGGTTCGCGGCGTGGCTGCGCTCCAGAGTGGACGACTCCGACCGCGATCCGCGGCTGGGCCGGCGGCTGTGGGAAGCGCGGCTGTGGCACACGCTCGACACCGAGCTGCCCGCCGCGCAGGTGCTCTCCCGGGCGCGGGCAAACCTGGAGCGGGTCACCGAGGAAATCCGCGAGGCGGCGGCCGCGTTGGTGGGCGGTCCGGCGGACGACGCGACGGTACGGCGCGCCCTCGACCAGCTCGCCGCACAGCGGCCGGACGAGGAGTCCATCGTGGACCTCGCCAAGGTGACGCTGGGCGAGGCCACCGACTTCGTCCGCGCGCACGACCTCGTCGGGCTGGTCGACGACCCGTGCGAGATCCTGCCGATGCCCGAGTTCGCGCGCGGCGTCGCCGTGGCGTACTGCGACGCGCCAGGCTTGCTGGAGACGGCCGACATCCCGACGTTCTACTGCATCGCGCCGGCGCCCGCCGACTGGCCGGCGGAGCGGGTCGAGTCGTTCTACCGCGAGTACAACGACCACATGATCCGCAACTTGACCGTGCACGAGGCCATGCCGGGCCACTTCCTCCAGCTCGCCCACGGTCGGCGCTTCCGGGGCACGACCCGGGTGCGGGCGCTCGGCATGTCCGGCCCGTTCGTGGAGGGCTGGGCCGTGTACACGGAGGAGCTGATGGCCGGCCTCGGCTTCGGCGGCCTGCCGGTCCGCCTCCAGCAGCTCAAGATGCAGCTGCGGATGAGCATCAACGCGATCCTCGACCAGCTGGTGCACTGCGAGGAGCTGTCCGAGGCGGACGGCATGGCGCTGATGACCGGGCCCGGCTTCCAGGAGGAGGGCGAGGCGGCCGGCAAGTGGCGCCGGGCCCTGCTCACCTCGACGCAGCTCTCCACGTACTTCGTCGGGTACACCGAGGTCGCCGACATCGCGGCGGCCCGCCCGGCTGGCACGTCGCTGCGCGAGTGGCACGACGCGATGCTGGCGCACGGCTCGCCCCCGCCGCGGCACCTGCGCGCACTGCTCGACATCTGAGGGAACCGAGTGGGTGCCGCCGGCGTGTATCGGCGTGAACATCCCGACGGCGACAGAGGTGACGCCGAGCGCCGACCGGCTGGCGTTCGACGAGTTCTACATTGCCCACGTTCACCGGATCTACCGGGCGCTCGCGGTCACGCTGGGCAATGACGACCTGGCCCGGGAGTCCGTCGACGAGGCGATGACGCGCGCCTACGCACACTGGCGCCGGGTTCGAGGTCTCGACTACCCGGCCGGTTGGGTGTTTCGGGTCGGCCTCAACTGGGCCACCTCGTGGCGGCGCAAGGTCGGGCGCGAGCAGGGTGTGCTTACCGAGGAGCGGCAGCCGCGTACGGCCGCGACCGACCCGGCCGCGCTCGCGGCCCGCGAGGCGCTGGCGCGGCTCCCGCTCGCCCAGCGCGCAGTGATCGTTTGCCGCGTGCTGCTCGACCTGTCCACGGTGGAGACCGCCGACGCCCTCGGGCTATCAGAAGGCACAGTCAAGAGCCGCCTCTCCCGGGGGCTGACCGCCCTGCGGCGGGCGCTCGAAGGAGAGGAGTGAGCGATGAATCTTGTCCCCGATGAGCTGGCCGAGGTGGTGCACCGCGCCGCTGGCGGCACTGCCGAGTACCCCGTCGACCTCGCTGGCATCGAGCGGCGATGGCACCGGCGCCGGCGTCGCCAGACGGTCGCGGCCGTGGCGGGTGTCACCGCGCTTGCCTTGATGGGCGTCGCCGCGGTACCCGTGATCGCCGGCCGTGCCGGGACGGACCGGACGCCTCCAGCGGCCGCGGGTCAGTCGGCTCAGCGCCTGATGTCCAATGCTTGGGTTTTGATGACGGCCGTCGAGTTCCTGCCGGACGGCACGGTCGTGCGCTGGCCCCTGGCCGACTCCAACGGCATGTACCAGGTCGCCGGCCTGCCCGACGACCGCCTCGCCGTCCTCGGTATCGACAACGTGTCGCGGAGCCAGCCGGCCACGCCCGAGCCGGTATTGACCACGCTGCGGGTGTTGTCGCGCACCGGGGCGGTCGAGCTGACCCTGCCGCTCGGCACGGGCAGCGCACGGCTCGTCACGGCGACCACCGAGACCGCCTACGTGTGGCGCCCGGAGGGGATCGTCGCCTACACCCTGGCAAGCGGGGCGCACCGCGTGCTCGTGCCCTCGGACAAGCTGGGAGCCAAGCTGGCCTCCGGGCCGGCCTCCGACGCTGATCTTCTCGGCGACCACCTGGCGATCACCGGGGTCGGCCCGGACGCCTGCGAGGTGCGGGTGTTCGACCTGCGCGGTGGGGGCTTCGCGGACCACCCGGTGACCCGGCAGACGTGCGACGGTACGGGCTCGGTCAGGATCTCGCCCGACGGGCGGCTGGCCGCGGTTACGTACCAGCCGACCTCCGGGACTCAGCGCGTCGCCGTGCTCGACCTCGCCAGCGGCGCCTTACGGGCCGACGAGCCGATCCAGGTCCTGAGCGCGGCTGGCGTGCGGGGCGGACCGGCCGGTCTGGCGTGGCTGGACGACACGCGGCTGCGCATCGCCATCGTCAAGTCGGGCGACGACCCGAACTTCTACGACCACGAGGGCACGTCCTGGCAGCAGATCGTCGAGGTCCGTTAGGCGCCGCTCCCGAGATCGCCCGCATCGGTACGAAACTGATACCGCGACGGCGAGTCGAGTTGTCGTGCTGGCTAGGCTCATCGGCGAAGCCTCGGCCGCAGTGCGGCGGCCCGTGAGAGATCTAGGCGAGGAGCGTCACAAGTGGCCACCATCGAGGGAATCGTCGCGCGGGAGATCCTCGACTCGCGCGGCAACCCCACCGTCGAAGTCGAGATCGGGCTCGACGACGGCACGATCGCCCGCGCTGCCGTACCGTCCGGCGCCTCCACCGGGGCGTTCGAGGCGGTCGAGCTGCGCGACGGCGACAGCGACCGGTACAAGGGCAAGGGCGTCGAGAAGGCCGTAGCGAACATCGAGGACCGCATCGTCCCCGAGCTGATCGGCTTCGACGCGACCGAGCAGCGCGCCATCGACCAGAAGATGCTCGATCTGGACGGTACGCCCAACAAGTCGGATCTCGGGGCAAACGCCATCCTGGGCGTCTCGCTCGCGGTGGCGAAGGCGGCGGCTGCCAGCTCTGAGCTGAGCCTCTTCCGCTACGTCGGCGGGCCGAACGCGCATGTGCTGCCGGTGCCGATGATGAACATCCTCAACGGTGGGGCGCACGCCGACTCCAACGTCGACGTGCAGGAGTTCATGGTCGCCCCGATCGGCGCGCCGACCTTCCGCGAGGCGCTGCGTACGGGTGCGGAGGTCTACCACGCGCTCAAGTCGGTGCTGAAGAAGAAGGGCCTCGCGACCGGGCTGGGCGACGAGGGTGGCTTCGCGCCCGACCTGCCCACCAACGCGGCGGCGCTGGACCTGATCGGCGAGGCCGTGCAGGCCGCCGGGCTGCGGCTGGGCACCGACATCGTGCTCGCGCTGGACGTGGCGGCGACCGAGTTCTACAAGGACGGTGCGTACGTCTTCGAGGGCTCGCCCAAGCCGACCGACGAGATGATCAATTACTACAGCAAGCTCGTGGACGCGTACCCGATCGTGTCCATCGAGGACCCGCTGGCCGAGGACGACTGGGCTGGCTGGTCGGCGTTCACGGCGGCGCTGGGCGACAAGATCCAGGTCGTCGGCGACGACCTCTTCGTGACGAACCCCGAGCGGATCGCGCGGGGATCGCGGAGAAGGCCGCCAACGCCGTGCTCGTCAAGGTCAACCAGATCGGCACGCTGACCGAGACGCTTGACGCGGTCGACCTCGCCCACCGCGCCGGCTTCAAGTGCATGATGAGCCACCGCTCCGGCGAGACCGAGGACACCACGATCGCCGACCTCGCCGTGGCCACCGGCACCGGCCAGATCAAGACCGGCGCGCCGGCCCGGTCCGACCGGGTCGCCAAGTACAACCAGCTGCTCCGCATCGAAGAGGAGCTGGACGACGCGGCGCGGTACGCCGGGGCCGCGGCCTTCCCGCGGTACCATCTGTCCTAGTTGATCTAGGGCTGCGAGCTTCGCCGCCCGGGCCCGCCGCGCGGGCCCGGCGCTGCGGCTGGATCGCGGCCCCGGATCACGGGGAGGACGTGATGACGCAGAGGCTGACGCCGGGCGGGCAGGGTCCCGCCCGGCGCCCGGGACGGCGAAGCCGGGCCGCGCCACCTCGGACCGGACGCCCGGTGGCTCGGGGCGCCGAGGTCAAGGAGAGCGCCGAGAGCGGACGCTCCGCCAATCGCCCGGCCGCCCGGCGCGCGCCGGTCCGCCGCACCAACGCGCCGCAGCCGCGCCGCTTCACCGGCCGGGCCACCGTGCTGGTGGTGGTGCTGATCGCCCTCGCGCTCGGCTACACGTATCCAGTGCGGGTCTACCTGAGCCAGCAGTCCGACATCGCGCGGATGGAGCAGGCGCAGGCGGACCAGCGCCAGCGGATCAGCGAGCTGAACGAGCAGGCGGCGCTCTGGAAAGACCCGAAATACATCGAGATCCAGGCGCGGAAGCGGTTCTACATGGTGAAGCCGGGTGAGGTACCGCTGGTGGTGCTCACCGACCCCGACGGCGCCGCGCGCGACGCGGGTGTCCCGCCGGAAGCGGGCGAGAGCCAGCCCGCCGACCCCTGGTACGACACGCTGTGGTCTTCGATCCAGGCCGCGGATGCGGAGAGCGACCGTTGACCGAACCCGCCACGCCGGCTGACCTCGATGCGGTGGCTGCCCAGCTCGGCCGCCCGCCGCGGGGCACCCGGGCTGTCGCGCACCGCTGCCCGTGCGGCCTGCCCGCGGTGGTCGAGACCCGGCCACGGCTCGCGGACGGCACGCCGTTCCCGACGCTGTACTACCTGACCTGCCCGCGCGCCACCTCGGCGTGCAGCCGCCTCGAGTCCGCCGGGCTCATGAAGGACATGGAGGCGCGGCTCGCCACCGACCCCGACCTGGCCAAGCGGTACCGGGCGGCGCACGAGGACTACCTGACCCGGCGGGAGGCGATCGAGCACGTGCCGGAGATCGAGGGCACCTCGGCCGGCGGCATGCCCGGGCGTGTGAAGTGCCTGCACGTACACATGGGGCACGCGCTGGCCGTGGGGCCGGGCGTCAACCCGTTCGGCGACGAGGTCGTCGAGGAGGTCGGCGCCTGGTGGGCGGACGGACCATGCGTGACATCGTGATCCGCCGGGCCCGCACTGCGGACGTCAGGGCCATCCGGGATCTGATCGACACGTACAGCGGGGAACGCCGCCTGCTGAGCAAGGCGACCGTGACGCTCTACGAGGACGTGCAGGAGTTCTGGGTCGCCACGCGTGGCCCGGACGGTGCCGTCGTCGGGTGTGGCGCCCTGCACGTGATGTGGGAAGACCTGGCCGAGATCCGCACCGTCGCGGTGCACCCCGACGCCCGCGGCCTGAAGATCGGCCACGGGCTCGTCGCCGAGCTGCTCGGGGTGGCCCGTGAGCTGGGGATCGCCCGGGTGTTCGTGCTGACGTTCGAGACCGGCTTCTTCGGCTCGTTCGGCTTCGTGGAGATCGACGGCGCACCTGTGCCGCCACAGGTGTACGAGCAGCTGCTCCGCTCGTACGACGAGGGCGTCGCCGAGTTCCTCGGCCTCGAACGGGTCAAGCCCAACACCCTCGGAAATAGCCGCATGCTGCTGCATCTCTAGGTCTGGCTCCCGCGGCCTCACCTTCCGCGTTCCATAAGCGTCAAACCCTGGCCGGTCCGGCCCGATAGGGTCTGAGCCATGACTAGGGTGGCGGCGATCGACTGCGGGACGAACTCGATCCGGCTCCTGGTGGCCGACCTTCCCCGGCGGGTGCGGACGGGGCGCTGACCGACGTCGTACGCCGTATGGAGATCGTCCGCCTGGGCCAGGGTGTCGACCGTACCGGCCGCCTCGCGCCCGAGGCTATCGAGCGCACGCGGGTGGCCCTCGGGTCGTACGCGGCCGAGGTCCGCTCACTCGGCGCCGAGCGGGTGCGCATGTGCGCCACCTCGGCGACCCGGGACGCCGCCAACGCCGGCGACTTCCGCGCGATGGTCGTGGACACGCTCGGCGTCGAGCCGGAGGTGGTGACCGGCGACGAGGAGGCGCGGCTCTCGTTCACCGGCGCGGTGCGTGGCCTGACCGCCGAGCCGCCGTACCTGGTGGTGGACGTGGGCGGCGGCTCGACCGAGTTCGTGGTCGGCACGTCCACTGTGGAGGGTGCGATCTCGGTCGACATCGGCTGCGTCCGGATGACCGAGCGCTACCTGCACAGCGATCCGCCCACCCCCGCCGAGATCGCCGCCGCCACCGAGGACATCACGGCCACGGTCGACCGGGCGCTGTCCGCCGTGCCAGGCCGCGAGGCGAATACCCTCGTGGGGCTGGCCGGCTCGGTGACGACGGTCGCCGCGATCGCGCTCGGCCTGCCCAAGTACCAACCGGAGCGCACCCACCACGCCCGCATCTCGTACGACGAGGTGGCCAAGGTCACCAGCGACCTGCTCGCGATGCCCACCGCCCGGCGCCTGGAGATCCCGGTGATGCACCCGGGCCGCGCGGACGTGATCGGCGCCGGCGCGCTGGTGCTGCGCGTCATCATGGAGCGCGCGGCCATGCCCGCGGTCGTCGCCAGCGAACACGACATCCTCGACGGCATCGCCTGGAGCGTGAATAGCTGATGAGGAGCACCGATGAACGCGAGCCCAGCCATCGTTCCCGCGTCCGCGAGCTCGCCGCAGAGGTCGCTCGCCGCGACGCGGAGCTTCTGGATCGGCTGAGGAGCGAGCGAGGGCGCGGTCAGCCGGTGCGGCGGAGCTCGGCACGGGACTGCTCGCGGGGCTCGGACTCGTCGCGCGACCACCACCACGCGTAGCTGATCGCCCCCGGCTGGGGCAGCCGCAGGATGATCCTGGCCACCAGCGGCCCCTCGTACGCCGTGAACTCGCCCGGCTTGGTCTGCGTGAAGCGCACCACCCCGGGCAGCTCCAGGCAGGCCACGTGCAGCTCGAGCCGGCCCGCCTCGCCGGCCACGAGCACCGTGTGCTCCACGTGTTGGAGGCCGTTGTGGTCGTTGGTCGCCTCGTAGTCGAGCGTGACCGCGCGGCCGCGGACGATCGACGCCACCGCCATCCGACCCAAGAACGGCCCGCTTTCGGGGCCGTCGCCGCGCCCACGGTAGACGCCGGTGGCGTTTGCCAAGCGCCCCAACACATCCTCGGCCTGCACGGCGACACATTAGCTTCTCACCGCAATGCCGCGCCGCACCGCGGGTACCGCGCCGTCCTCGGCCGGATAGGCAGATTGCGCGATCGGGGTGGCGGCCGGCGGGCCGGCTCGCTAGGTTGCCACCGCCGACTCACATACAGCTGGAAGAGGACCCGCCGTGACCAACCTGCCACCCTCGCTGCCGGACCAGGAAGAGGGTGCGGCGCCGGAGACCGCGCCACCCCAGGAGAAAAAGGGCGGCGCGAGCAAGCTGATCATCGGCATCGTGGGCGTGCTCGCGGTCGTGGTCCTCGCGGTCGTCGCCGTCTTCGTGGTGCGCGCCCTGGTCGCCGCGAGCGACCCGACCCAGGACGCCAAGGCCGGCGACTGCCTCTCCAACCTGCCGCAGGCCCCGGAGGGCGAGGAGATCAACGTCGAGGACGTCAAGGTGGTGACCTGCGACTCGGCCGACGCCAGGTTCGCGGTGGTGGGCCGGGTTGACGACGTCACGGCGGAGCAGGCCTCGGTCGGTGAGGTGTGCGCCGCGCACGCGGAGACGACGATGCGCTTCTATGCGATACCGGCCGGCGGCAAGGGTTACGTGCTCTGCCTGAAGCCGGCCTGATTCCCCTCTTCCCCGCGACGGCGAGGCGTACACAGCGCGACAAGGAGGTGTACGCCACGCCGCCTTCGCCTTTCCCCGCCCCGGTACGGCATGACAGGCTACGCGCACGCAAGAACGCCACTGTGCGACCAGCCAACGATGACTGACCGGCAGGAGGACGGGCCTATGGGCGAAATGGTTAGCTTTCCCAGCAATGGCGGGACCAGTGAGGGATATCTCGCTCTGCCAGCCGCCTTAAGTGCCCCAGCCGTCGTGGTGATCCAGGAGTACTGGGGGCTGGTCCCGCACATCATCTCGCTGACCGAGCGGTTCGCCGAGGCGGGGTTCGTGGCGCTGGCGCCCGACCTGTACCACGGCCAGCATGCCACGGAGCCGGACGAGGCAGGCAAGCTCCTCATGGGCCTCGCGATGGACCAGGCCGCGAAGGACATCGCCTGTGCCGGGGCGTACCTGACGCAGCGGCCGGAGACCGGCGGCAAGGTGGGCGCGGTCGGCTTCTGCGCGGGCGGCAGCCTCGCGCTGTGGTCGGCCACGATCTCCGACGAGATCGTCGCGTCAGTCGGCTTCTACCCGGTACTGCCGTGGGAGCGGATGCGTCCCGACTGGTCCGGCTACTCCGGCAAGTCGGCCGTCATCCACTGCTCCGAGGGGACGGCACCTCGGCGGCGGAGGGTGTGGGGCTGGCCCGGCGCTCGATCGAGGCGGCCGGCGGTGACTGCGTCCTGTACGACTACCCGGGCACCAAGCACGCCTTCTTCAACGACGACCGGCCCGAGGTCTTCGACCACGAGGCGGCCGCGAGCTCGTGGGCCCGCACGCTCGACTTCTTCCGCAAGAGGCTGGGCTGACCGTCATACCCCGGATGACCCGTACCCCCGATGAGGTGGCCGACCGCGCGCGGCGGTCGGCCACCCTCGCCGACCTCGACTCCGCCGTCTCCTGCTGTTTCGCCTGCCCCCGGCTGGTGAGCTGGCGCGAGGAGGTCGCCGCGACGAAGCGGGCGTCCTTCCGCGACCAGGAGTACTGGGGCCGGCCGGTGCCCGGCTACGGCCCTGGCGACGCCCGGCTCGGGATCCTCGGCCTGGCGCCGGCCGCGCACGGCGGCAACCGCACCGGGCGGATCTTCACCGGCGACCGGTCCGGCGACGTGCTCTTCGCCGCGCTGTACCGGGCCGGCCTCGCCAACCAGGCGACAAGCGTGTCCCGCGACGACGGGCTGGAGCTGCGCGACACCCGCATCTTCGCCGCGGTGCGCTGTGCGCCCCCGGACAACAAGCCCACGCCGGGCGAACGGGACACCTGCGCGCCGTGGCTGCACCGCGAGGTCGACCTGGTCAAACCCACGCTGCGGGTCGTGGTCGCGCTCGGCGCGTTCGCCTGGGCCGCGTGGTGGCCGACCATGGCCATGGTGTACGGCGTACGCCCGCCCGTGCCCCGCCCGGCCTTCGCGCATGGTGCCCGTTGGAGCGGTCCGGGTGTGCCGGCGTTGCTCGGCTGTTACCACGTCAGCCAGCAGAACACCTTTACCGGGCGGCTCACACCGGCGATGCTTGACGATGTGTTCGCCGCCGCGAAGCGCCTGGCGGGGTTGGCCTGAGGCGGGGCGGTACGGTTACAGGCACGCCCGACGATTAACGTTTCGGACATAACGCCAAATGACTCTTGGTTCGCTGCGCAGGTTGTGGCCCCTGGCCGCGGTCGTGCTGCTGCTCGCCCTCGCGACGGTCGCGGCCGCGCACTCCTCGCCGCAGATCGGGCGGGTCGACGAGCCGGCCGCCGGCATCGATGGGCCCCGGCCCCAGCTCGAAGAGGTCGAGGTCCAGACGCCGCAGACGCCGGAGGACTTCGTCGACACCGACCCGGCCGAGGTGCCCGCCTGGCTCGGCAAGGCCGCGTTGGTCCTCGGCGCCATCGTCCTCGCCGTACTCCTCGCGGTGATGATCTGGACCCTCGCCCGCGAGTTCACCCGGCGGCGCGCGGGCGGCAAGATGCCACCGCGCCAGCTCAGCCGTACCGCGAGCGCCGAGGAGGTCGTCGCCGCGCTAGACGCCGGCCTCATCGACCTCTCCGACGCCGACCTCGACCCGCGGCGCGCGGTGATCGCCTGTTGGCTGCGGCTGGAGCAGGCGGCGGCCGCGGCCGGCACGCCGCGCCAGGCCACCGACACGCCGACCGACCTGGTCAGCCGGCTGCTCGGCGAGCACAACGTGAGCCGCGACGTGCTGGCCGGGTTCGCCGACGTCTACCGCGAGGCGCGGTACGCCACGCACACGGTCGACGAGCGGATGCGCGAGCAGGCCCGCACCGCCCTCCAGCGCCTGCGCGCCGAGCTGACCGCGGGGGTTAAGCCGTGAGCGACGGGGTTACCAGCATTGACGACCTGCTGGGGCACGAGGAGGAGGCGCCACAGCGGCAGAAGCAGGCCGCGTCCGGTGGTGCCGGCTGGTGGATCCGCACGCTGCTGATCGCCGGCGGGCTCGCCGCTGTCGCGGTCTTCGGCATGCGGATGGGCGGGCTGACGCTGTCGATCCCGCTCGCGTTCGCGGGCTGCCTCGCCCTGCTCATGCTCCGCCGCGTGGTCGCGCTCGTCGCGCCGCCGCCGCTGGTCAAGTTGGGGCTGCGCCGCGTGGTCGGCGAGGAGGACGGCACCTACAACTGGACGGCCAGCCAGGACGCGCTCCGCTTGGCCGTGCACCGCTGGGAGGTGCCGCTGGGCTGGTCCCGCCGCGAAGACCTGGACCGTTACCTGCGTACAGTGCCGAAGATGCTCCGCGAGCTCGCCGACGAGCGGCTGCGGCAGCGGCACGGCCTTACCATCGCCAGCGACCCGGAAAAGGCCCGCGTGCTGCTCGGCGAGGAGCTGTGGAAGCTTTTGGTCACCCCGGTCAAGCGCCCGCCGGCCGTACACGTCATGGCGGCGGCCGCCTCCCGTCTGGAGAAGCTATGAGTGAGGATGTCCAACCGGTACCCGTCTACGAAGTGGGCCGGCTCGCGCACGCCGTGCTGGACACGGTCGGCACGGTGGTGGTGGGCAAGCGCGGGGCGTTGGAGCTCGTCCTCTCCGGCATCCTCGCCGGCGGCAACGTGCTGCTCGAAGACCTCCCGGGGCTGGGCAAGACACTGACCGCGCGCTCGTTCGCCCAGGCGCTCGGGCTCGACTTCCGGCGGCTTCAGTTCACTCCCGACCTGCTGCCCGCCGACGTCACCGGCTCGTTCCTGTACGACCAGCGCAACTCCGACTTCACCTTCCGGGCCGGGCCGGTCTTCACCAACCTGCTGCTCGCCGACGAGATCAACCGCACGCCGCCGAAGACGCAGGCCGCCCTGCTGGAGGCGATGCAGGAGAAGCAGGTCTCGGTCGAGGGTGTCACGTACCGGCTGGACGAGCCCTTCCACGTGCTGGCCACCGCCAACCCGATCGAGTACGAGGGCACGTACCCGCTGCCCGAGGCGCAGCTGGACCGCTTCCTCCTGCGGGTCTCGTTCGGCTACCCCGCCCGCGACGAGGAGTGGGACGTGCTGCGCCGCCGCATGTCCCGCCGCCGCGAGGAGGCTGAGCTCCAGGCGGTTGTCAACCCCCAGACGCTGCGCGGGATGCAGGCCGCCCTGGAGGACATCGCGGTCGAGGACTCGATCGGCCGGTACATTGTGGACCTCACCGCCGCCACCCGCGAGCACCCCTCGGTACTTGTCGGCGCATCCCCGCGTGGCTCCCTGGCGCTGCTGTTGCTTTCCCGGGCGCGGGCCGCGCTCGCCGGTCGGGACTTCGTGATCCCGGAGGACGTGAAGGAAGTAGCCGCGCCGGCCCTCGCGCACCGCATCACGCTCCGCCCGGAGATGTGGCTGCGCCGCGTCGATCCGTCCTTTGTGGTCGGTGAGGTACTGGAGAAGGTGCCGGCACCCGCCAGCGGTGCCCTGCCCACGTATGCGGCTGGCTTCGGCGGGCCCGAGTCAGCCGCACGGGCCGGCGATTCGCTCGAGGCCGGCCGCCGCGAGCGCGGCCAGTGAGCGAGACGCGGTGACCGTCCTCCGGCCAGCCGTGCCGGAGGTCGAGCCGAGCGGCGATTTCCTCGACACCCAGCCCGAGTGGGCGCCCACCCGGGCACTTGGGCGTGCCGTGCTGGTGACCGGGCTGCTGCTGATCGCCGGGGTGCTGGCCGGGCGGGTCGACCTGGTGATGCTCGCCATCCCGTTCGCGCTGGGCACCGCCGTGGCGCTGTACCGCCGGCCCCGCGAGCGGCCGAGGATCGCTCTGGACGTCGACGAGGGGTACCTCGTGGAGGGCGCCGAGGCGGTGGCCGCGGTGACCGTCGGCAACCCGGACCCGCCCGCGTATGACCTGGTGGTGGTCCGCGCCCGGATCCCGCGCTGGCTGCGCATCAAGGACGGGGACCGGCCGGTTCTGCTGACCCTCGCGCCGGGCGCGGTCGATCAGGTGGAGCTGCGCGGGACGGCGCTGCGCTGGGGCCGCCACTCGCTCGGCCCGGCCGCCGCACGGGCCGCCGCCTGCGACGGGCTTCTCATCAGCCGGCCGGGCGTCGCCTACCCGAAGGACGTCAAGGTGTACCCGGTCACCGAGCCCTTCGACGCCGACGACGCAATGCCGCGTGCCGCGGGACTGGTCGGTGGCCACCGGTCGCGGCGCCCCGGTGAGGGCGGCGAGCTGGCCGGGGTACGCATCTTCCAGCCCGGCGACCGCCTGCGACGCATCGACTGGCGGGTCTCACTCCGGGCTCGGCAGCTGCACGTGGCCGCCACCCTGTCCGACCGTGACGCCGAGGTGGTGCTGCTGCTCGACGTACTCGCCGAGACGGGTGGCTCCGGCGGCGTCGGCGGCGCCGCCTCGGTGCTCGACACCACCGTGCGGGCCGCCGCGGCGATCGCCGAGCACTACCTGCACCGCGGCGACCGCGTGTCCATGCTGGAGTACGGCAGGTCCGCCCGCCGCCTGCGTCCCGCGACCGGCCGCCGGCAGTACCTGACCGTGCTGGAGTGGCTCCTCGACGTCGAGGCGCAGCCATCCCCGTACGAGCCGTACGACCAGGTCTTCGGCCCACATCTGCTCTCCTCGGACGCGCTGGTGGTGGTCTTCACCCCGCTCGTCGACGGGCGCTCGGCGGAAATGCTCGCCCGGCTGGCCCGCGCCGGCCGCTTCGTGCTCGCCGTCGACACGCTGCCGGAGGGCGTCGCGCCGGCACGGCGCAGCGATTGGACCGATGTGGCCCACCGGCTCTGGCGGCTGGAGCGGGACAACACGATCGGCCAGCTCCGCGAGCACGGCGTACCGGTGGTGCGCTGGGCCGGCGCCGGCAGCCTCGACCTGGTGCTGCGGGACGTCGCGCGGATGGCTTCGGCACCCAAAGGGGCGTTGCGATGATCGGCCGTGCGACGCAGGTACTGTCCCGGGCGACGGCCGGGCCGCTGCTGGCCCGCGTGGGCGTGTTCGCCGTCGCGCTGGCCGCGCTCGTGGTCGCGTTTCCGGCGGAGCTGCGGGCCAGCTACATCACCGGTGTGCTGGTGATCCTGGCCGGCATCGCCGCGATACTCCCGCGCAGCCGCTGGGTCACGGTGACGATCCTGGTCGCGGTCACGGGCTGGATGATCGCCACGATCGGCTACGAGGAGTCGGTCGAGCTGTGGCGGCTTGTCGCGCTGGCCTCGTTCCTCTACCTGACCCACAGCCTGGCGGCGCTCGCCGCGCTCCTGCCGTACGACGCGCGCATCCCGGCCGAGGTCACCGTGCGGTGGCTATCCCGGGCGCTCGCGGTGGTGCTCGGCTCGGCGGTGCTCACCGTACTGCTGCTGAGCGGGGCCAACCTGGGCGGTGAGCGCGACCTGCTGGTGGCCGCGCTGGCCGGGCTCGCGGTGGCGATCGGGGCCGCGACGCTGCTCGCCTCGCTCCTCCGCCGCCGCTGACCGACCCTGGCGCGCACACCCCACACTGCTTAGCCCTCTGGCTGGCCGCCAGACCCCGGATGGTGACGGCGTCCTGAGCAGATTGCGCGAAGAGAACGCGCACCTGAATCCGGTTTACGCCCCAGCGTTGTCGACCTATGCCGCGGATAAAGATCCAAAACCAAGGAAGTCGAGCTACCGCGATGTCCGCGGTGGTCCAGACCGTCGCTCCCGCGGCCTCACCCTTCGCGGTTGGCAAGCTCACCCCTGGGTCGTGGTCGGCCGACCGTGACCTTCGCTGCCAGGTCCGCGGTCCAAGCCCAACCTTGACCTGGCTCGGCGGTTGGGCCGGGGTCCATCCAAGACAGAGACGCGCCCAATAAGGCGCTCGGTTTGCTTGATCGACGCTAGGGCGGACGCCGTCTGGTAGATCGTGGTACTTAGTTGCCCCGGGAGGGGCGGTTGGGTACCACGATCTCTCGCATACCCGAGCGGACCGGGGCAAATATCGTGTCTCGAGAAATCGAACGTGAACCCGACTCTGAAAGATCTCTTGATCATGTGGGCGTAGCCGCCGTCACACCTGTCGTATCGGCGGTCACAGATGCCGGCATGGACCAGGTGTAACGGCGCACACAGGGGAATGATGGAGGTCGTGAGTCCGCAACGGATCCTTGTGGTGGGGGCCGGCCACGTCGGCCTGTACGCGGCCCTTCGGCTGTCCCGGAAGCTTCGGGCGCGCCAGGCCGAGGTCACTGTCGTCGACCCGCAGCCGCACATGACGTACCAGCCGTTCCTGCCGGAAGCGGCGGCCGGAAACATCTCTCCCCGGCACTCCGTGGTGCCGCTGCGTCGCGAGCTGAAGCGCTGCAAGATCGTCTCCGGTGCGGTCACCCGGATCGAGCACAGCCGCAAGACGGCCACTGTGCAGCCGATCATCGGCCCGCCGCTGGAGATCGAGTACGACCAGATCATCGTGGCGCCGGGCTCTGTCTCCCGTACACTGCCGATCCCCGGCCTGCGTGAGAACGGCATCGGCTTCAAAACCATCGGCGAGGCCATCTACCTGCGCAACCACGTGCTCGACCGGCTCGATGTGGCGGCCGCCACGACCGACCCGGAGACCCGCCGGCGCGCGCTGACGTTCGCCTTCGTGGGCGGCGGCTACGCGGGCATCGAGGCGCTCGCCGAGATGGAGGACATGGCCCGCGACGCGCTCAAGTACTACCCGGAGCTGAGCGTCGGCGACATGCGCTGGGTGCTGGTCGAGGCGACTCAGCGGGTGCTGCCCGAGGTCGATCGGGACATGGGTGCGTACACAGTGCAGCAGCTCCTCAATCGCGGCCTGGACATCCGCCTCGACACGCGGCTGGAGTCCTGCGTGGACGGCGTGGTCAAGCTGTCCGATGGGGACAGTTTCGCCTCGGACACGATCGTGTGGACGGCCGGCGTCAAGCCGTCGCCGATGCTCGACGACACCGACCTGCCGCGCGACGACAAGCGCCGGATCAGCTGCCTGCCCACGCTCCAGGTGGTCGACGGCGACAAGGTTGTCGAGGGCGCGTGGAGCGCGGGCGACTGCGCGGCGGTCCCCGACCTCACCGGCCCGCCCGGCACCTTCTGCTCGCCGAGCGCGCAGCACGCGGTGCGCCAGGCGGCGCGGATGGCCGACAACATCCGCGCGGTGATCCGGGGCAAGGAGCCGGTGCCGTACAAGCACAAGCACGCCGGCAGCGTGGCCAGCCTGGGCCTGCACAAGGGCGTCGCCCAGGTGTACGGCATCAAGCTCAAGGGCCCGATCGCCTGGTTCATGCACCGGACGTACCACGTGAGCCGGATCCCGTCGTTCAACCGCAAGGTGCGCGTGGTGATCGACTGGACGCTCGCCTTCTTCCTCAAGCGTGAGGTGGTGGCGCTCGGCCAGCTGCACGACCCGCGAGAGGAGTTCACCGAGGTAACGCCGCGGGTGGGCTAGCTAGCTAGCCCACCTTCCAGGTCCAAGCGTCGGCGATCTTGGTGCTAGGACCGTAGAGCGCCTCCAGCGTGGCCACCAGGTCCTCGTGGTGCGGCTGGTCCGCGGCCACGGCTACGCAGGAGGCGCCCCAGAACTCGACGTCCTCGCGCGCCTCCCGGCGCTGCGGCTCGCCGATCTCGGGGCGCCCGCCCTGCTTCGCGACCAGCGCCAGCAGCTGCGAGGTCGGCTGCTTGTACGTGCCCATCGACGCCCGACCCTCCCGGCCGTACGGCGCGATGAAGAAACCCTCGGGGACGCCGAAGTCCGTGTTGGCCGCCGCCGCCCACCTCATCGGCCACGGCTCCGGCGGCGTCGGCAGGGGTACCGGCACGAGCACGCCACCCGGCTCCACGCACTGCCGCCAGTACCCACCGCTAATGAACTGCGGCAGCGGCGGGCGGTCCTCCGTGGGCAGTGGCTTGGGGAAGATGGCGAGCAGCGATACGACGACCGCGGCCGGCACGAGCAGGCGCACCGGCCGGGACACGTGCGCCCGCGCCCTGTCGAACGCCACCACCAGCAGCGTCGCCACCAGCGGCAGCAGCGTCAGCGCGAAGCGCATCGGGAGCGCGCCCTCGACGACCGGCAGCCCGACCAGCGCGAGGTACGGACCGGGGATGGTCGTGCGCTCTCCGTCGATCACCAGCTTGGGCCCGAGCGCCAGCCAGGCCATGACCACCCCGGCGGCGGTGATCGCGCGGACCAGCGGCTCTCGGACCAGCCAGATCACGCAGCCGGCGGCGACGAGGACCAGGGGCCAGCCGAGGAACGTGTTGTACTCCGCGGACCCCGTGGAGAGCCGGGCCGACTCCTCCGAGCCGAGCACCGAGAGCGGGGAGATCGCGGTGAAGCTGGCCAGGTCGGCGGAGAAGAAGTGCGCGCTGAAGACGCCGTTGGGCACGCTCCCGGGCCCCGGAACTGGAACCAGAGCGGGTAGATCAGCGCCGCGCCGGACACGCAGACCGCGATCATCATGCCGGCCACGAACTTCGGTAGCACCCGGCGGGCGTAGTCGCGCCGGGCCAGCGCGTACCCGATCGCCAGGACCACCATTGTCACGGCGGTGAGGAAGAGGACCTCCTCGCCGATGAAGACCTGGACGATCACGACGGCGGCCAGCCAGAGCGCGGAGGTCACCACCCGGCGGCGGTCGACCCCCTCCGGCCGGGCGGCCGGGTCGGCGGCCCGGGCCAGCCGGATCACCAGCCACACCATCACCGGGACCAGCCACTGGGCGGTCATGTGGAGGTGGCTGTTGTTCTGCGAGACGATGCCCGGCCCGAAGCCGCACAGCCAGGCGCCGAGCGCCGCCGCCAGCCAACTCCCGCCCAGGACGCGGGAGAAGAAGAAATACCAGGCGATCGCGGTACCGGCGAGGCTCGTCCCGGCGATCAGCGCGAACGTCACGGGTACGCCGAACGCCAGCGTGACCGGCGTGAAGACCGTGCCAAGCGCGATCACCGTGGTGTTGTTGAGCAGGTTGACCCCGTCCGGCGCGTTGAGCCGGTCGGTCAGCAGCCCCCAGTCGCCGAAGGCGAACTTCGTGTCCGCGGCCAGAAACCACTCGTAGAGGGTCTGGTCTTCGGGGTTGAGGGCGAGCACCCGCCCATTCGGGTTGGGCCAGAGGCCGTGCGTGACCCAGCCGGCGAGCGCGACGAAGGCGAGGCAGACCGCCACGTCCCGCCCGTGTGACCTGGCCAGCGCCGCCAGTCTGGTCCGCAACGAGCCGATCGCCTCGGCGGTGCGGGAATTGGCCGGAGTGCTGGCATGTGCCTGGCCGTTGGCGGATTGCGCGGCGCGGGCTGTGCTGGTCACGGCCTCGACCCTAGTGCCCACCGTAGTGTCCGGGTGCGCCCCGGTGGGCGTCGACCGGCTACCGTGGCATTCTGCGCGACATTTGCACCTGCGTCGGCCCGGGTGGTGGAACGGCAGACACGGCCGCCTTAAAAGCGGCTGCCGCGAGGCATGCGGGTTCGAGTCCCGCCCCGGGCACAATTCGATACGCGATGGCCGCCGCGGTGCTGGATCAAGTCCCGGCGGCGTCCGCCCAGGGCATAAATACAATCGCGTGCCCAGGTCCGACGCCGGGCTCCCTGTTTGTCGTGATTGGCGTTTACCCTTGGTAGGGCACGAAGCTGTGCACCAACCCCTGTCAGGGAGGCTTGACGTGAAGACAACCAACCCGGTGCTGGCGCGGCTCGGCCAGGCGGCCGAGCGCGAGCGGGCCGCCGGGTACGCGCCGGTCGGCCAGTACGGGCAGCCCGGTTACGGCGGACCGTACCCGACGACCGATTACCCGGCCGCTCCCCCCACTGTGCGGCCGATGTCCGTCGACGACGTTGTCGTCAAGACCGTCACTCTGCTCGGCATCGTCGGCATCTCCGCGGCGGGCGCCTGGGCGCTGGTGCCCGACGCGCTGACCGGTGCGGCCTGGATCGGCGCGGCTGTGGTCGGTCTCGTTCTCGGTCTGATCATCTCCTTCGCCCGGATGGCCAACCCCGCGCTTGTCGTGGCCTACGCCGTCGTCGAGGGCGTCTTCGTCGGCATGGTGAGCAAGACGTACGAGTCGTTCTACGACGGCATCGTGCTCCAAGCGGTCACCGCGACGTTCGGCGTCTTCTTCCTCATGGCAATGCTGTACAAGCTCCGCGTGATCCGGGCGACCCCCGGTTCATCCGCGGTGTCGTGGCCGCGATGGCCGGCCTCTTCGCCGTGATGCTGATCAACCTCGTGCTCGCGCTGTTCGACATCAACACCGGACTGCGTGACGGCAGCCCGCTGGCGATCGTTTTCAGCCTCGTCTGCATCGTGGTGGCCTCGCTGAGCTTCGTGCTCAGCTTCCACGAGGTCGAAGAGGGCGTGCGGATGGGCCTGCCGCAGCGCTACTCCTGGGTGGCCGCGTTCGGCATCCTCGTGAGCCTCATCTGGCTCTACCTGGAGATCCTGCGCCTCCTCAGCTTCCTCCAGGGCGACGACTGACGGGTTTAGCGGTTGCGAGGGCGTCCCCGGGCTTCCGGGGACGCCCTCGCCGTGTCCGAGGCGTGTGTGAAAAGGAGCGTGGCGTGGACCTGCGGCGAGCGGTTGACCTCTTCGTCAGCCAGACCGGGCACTGGACGGCTTCTCGCTGGGTGCAGCCGGCCGGGCCGGCGGGGACCCGGGGTGACCTGACCCATGGGCTCGTGCAGCGGATCGCCGACCGCGCCGCTGACGCCGAGGGCGAGCCGCGCCGCCCGGTGCCGCGCCTGGTCGCCGACCCGGCGCTCACCGACCAGCTACGGGTGGTGGCCGCCGACCTGATCGCCGCCGCCCCGCCCGAGGACGTCAGCGCCGCGGCGGTCGCCGACGTCGAGACGGTCCGGGCCGCGCTCAGCTAGGCCTCCGGGTTGTGAAACCGCGAAGGGTGAGGCCGCGGGAGCAGCGGTCTGGACCACCGCGGACATCGCGGTAGCTCAAATCCTGAAATTGATCTTTTAGCTGACCCGCTCCAGGACCATGGCCATGCCCTGGCCGCCGCCGACGCACATGGTCTCCAGGCCGATTGTCTTGTCGTGCCAGTCGAGCGCGTTGAGCAGCGTGCCGGTGATCCGTGCGCCGGTCATGCCGAACGGGTGGCCGACCGCGATCGCGCCGCCCATGACGTTCAGCTTCTCCAGCGGGATCTCCAAGTCGCGGTAGGACGGGATCACCTGTGCCGCGAACGCCTCGTTGATCTCGACCAGGTCGACGTCGTCGATGGTCATGCCGGCCCGTTTGAGCGCCTGCTTCGACGCCTCGACCGGGCCCAGCCCCATGATCTCGGGGAGAGCGCGGTGACCCCGGTGGAGACGATCCGGGCCAGCGGCGTGATGCCGAGGTCGCGGGCGCGCGTCTCGCTCATCACGACCACGGCGGCGGCGCCGTCGTTGAGGGGGCAGCAGTTTCCGGCGGTGATCCGGCCGTCCGGGCGGAAGACCGGCTTCAGCGCCGCGACGCCCGCCAACGTCACGCCCGTGCGCGGCCCGTCGTCGGCGCTGACCACCTCGCCGGACGGGAGGGTCACCGGCGTGATCTCGCGGGCCCAGAAGCCGTCCGAGATCGCCTTCTCCGCGAGATTCTGGCTGCGTACGCCGAACTCGTCCATGTCCTCGCGGGTCACGCCCTTGATCTGGGCAAGGTTTTCCGCGGTCTGCCCCATCGCCAGGTAGATGTCGGGCAGGTCGCCGCCGTCTCGCGGGTCCTCCCACACCGGCGCGCCGGCCTGTGTCCGCTCCGCCGAGCGGGCCCGCGCCTTGTCGTAGCGCGGGTTTTCCCAGCCGCCGCCGACGAGTGCCTGCGCCTCGGACGGCAGCCCGTCGGAGCTGCCCCGCGCGTACCGGGAGACGCACTCCACGCCCGCCGAGATGAAGACGTCGCCCTCGCCAGCGGCGATCGCGTGGAACGCCATCCGGGTGGTCTGAAGCGACGACGCGCAGTACCGGGTCAGCGTCGCGCCGGGCAGCCGGTCGTACCCGAGCAGCGTGGCCACCACGCGGGCCATGTTGAAGCCCTGCTCGCCGCCGGGCAGGCCGCAGCCGAGGTAGAGGTCGTCGATCTCGGCTGGGTCGAGCTGGGGCACCTTGTCGAGCGCGGCGCGCACGATCGTGGCGGCCAGGTCGTCGGGGCGTACCTCCCGCAGCGAACCCTTGTGTGCCCGACCAATGGGGGAGCGGGCGGTGGCGACGATGACGGCGTTCGGCATACCGACACCGTACTTGCCGGTAACTTCAGCGGGACGTAGGGACCGCGGCCCGGATCACGGCCGGGAGCAGCGCGTGCGCCCACACCCGGTAGCCGTCGGCGGAGGGGTGGAAGCCGTCGTAGCAGAGCGTGCCCGCGTCGGCCCGGAACACCGCGCCCGTCTCGTCCGCCAGGTCGACCACCGTGCCGCCCGCCGCGCGTACGGCCTTGGCCTGTGCCCGAGCCATCCGCCGCCCCAGCCACCCGGTGACCTGCCGCAGGGGCGGGGCGATCGCGCGGACCGCACCGAGGTCGGGACACGTGCCGACCACTACCTCGACACCCGCGTCGCGCAGCCGCCGCACGGCCGCGCCGAGGTAGGCGGCCGATTCGGTGGGTCGACGCAGGGTGGTCGCGTCGATGGCCCCGATCAGGATCACCACCACGTCGGGGCGGCCGCCGAGCAGCGCCCGCGCGACCTGGGTGGCCAGATCCGTGGCACGGGAGCCGGACACGCCCACCGAGGAGAGCTGGACGTGCCGCGGGGGCAGGGTCTGGGTGCCGTCGGCGAGCAGCGTGGCGAGCTGGCCACCGACGGTGTCGGCGAGCTGCTCGACACCTACGCCGAGGGAGGAGGAGTCGCCCATCAGCACCAGCCGCAGGGGCGGGGCGCTGTCGGGACCCATCGTCGTGCGCAGCGCCAGCCCCATCTCCGGCTGGGCGTACCGCCGGTTGCGTGCGATCACCGCCTCGCCGGCCAGCAGTGCCGCGCTGCCGAGCGTACCGGCGACCAGCGTGATCACCGTCGCGCGGCTCAGCTGTCGCGCCGTGGGCATGCCGTGGTCCCCTCCTTCTGGTTGAGGTGGTACCCGCCCGCCCGCGGGTTGTACCACCGCCGCCCCGTTCAATCTCGCTCGTGGCCGCCGGGGACGGACCGTTCTAAGCGTACGGCGGTATCGATCGTGGTCTCGGGATCTCCCGGGCGCGGGTGGCCGAACCACGCCGAGCGCCGCCGAAGCCGCGCCCACCGCCCCGCCGGACCGCGGTCACGGCCGGCCACCTGTGCCCCACTGACCTCGGTGCCAGGCTGGCGGGCAGCCTCCTGCGCGGCCTGTGGCAGCGACCGTACGCCCTCGTCGGGCGCGAGCACCTGGCGCCGCTCCTCGGCCGTGCCCAGGGCCGCCAGCACGGTGGGAAACAGGGCGGACGCCGCCACCGCGTACCCGTCGGCGGACGGATGGAAGTGGTCCCACGAGAAGAGCCGGGTGGGGTCGGCCGTGAAGCGGGGCCGAGCAGGTCGCCGAGTGACACAGTCCAGCCACCGGCCTCGACCACCGCCATCGTCTGCGCGGTCGCGAGCTGGCGGCTCCAGTGCCGGGTCAGCCACCGCAGCGGCGGCTTGATCGGCCGGATCGTGCCCAGGTCGGGGCAGGTGCCGACGACCACCTCGGCGCCGGCCGCGCGCAGGTCCCGTACCGCGTTGACGAGATAGCGCACGGAAGTGCTGGTGGGCACGCGGTGGGTGACGTCGTTGCCGCCCACCAGGATGATCGCGAGATCGGGCTGGACCTCCAGCGCGGCCTCAACCTGGCGGCCGAGCCCGACGGACGTCGCGCCCACCACGGCGAACCTGTGCAGCCGTACCGGCCGGCGCAGCCGCCGGGACACACCTGCGGCGAGCATGGCGCCGGGCGTCTCGCGCGGCCGGTGCACCCCGTACCCCGCGGCGGAGGAGTCGCCGAGCACCACCATCGTGATCGGCTTCCCGCGCAGCCGCGGGCCGTAGACCCCGTCACCGCGCGGCGGCGGCGCCTCGGCCTGCGGGATCACCCGGCGGGCCGCCTTGGCCTGGCCGAAGAGCACGCCAGCGCCCACCGCCACGGCCGCACCGGTCATGCCGGCACCGACCGCCGTCACCTTCGCCGCGCGCCGCGCGCCGCGCAGCCACGGATCGTCCCGTCTCGGACTCATCAGCGCCCCCGCCGCCGTATAACCCCCTGAGGCTTACGAGGTTATCGCGGCGTGACGACACGCTTGGGGTTTGTCAGCGCGGGGCACACTGGGCCAATGGGTAGGACCTTGAACCGCACGGCGGCGTTCACCGCGCTGGGCCGGGCGCTGACCGCGGGGGCGCGGGGTGGGCCGTCGCTGGGCGCGCGCCTGGCCGCCCTGCCGCGCATGATGTGGGCGACGTTCACCGGCCGCTACGACGGCGGGATGCGGCTGGCTCTGATGGCGGCCGCGACGGCGTACGTGGCATCCCCGATCGACCTCGTCCCCGAGGCGGTCCTGTTCCTGGTCGGTCTGATCGACGACGCGGTGGTGGTCGCCTGGTTGGCCGGTGCGATCCTGGCGGAGACCGAGCGGTTCATCGAGTGGGATGCCAGGCGACGGAGCGTCGTCCCCGGGCACGTAGTCTGACCAGGTGCGCTACTACGACAACGTCGTCGAGTTGATCGGCAACACCCCGCTGGTCAGGCTGCGAAACGTTACCGCCGGCATCCAGGCGATGGTCCTTGCCAAGATCGAGTATGTGAACCCGGGCGGCTCCGTTAAGGACCGCATCGCGCTGAAGATGGTCGAGGAGGCCGAGGAGGCCGGCCTGCTCAAGCCGGGCGGCACGATCGTCGAGCCGACCAGCGGCAACACCGGCGTGGGCCTAGCGCTCGTCGCCCAGCTGCGCGGGTACCACTGCGTGTTCGTCTGCCCCGACAAGGTCAGCCAGGACAAGCAGGACGTGCTCCGGGCGTATGGCGCGGAGGTGGTGGTCTGCCCCACCGCGGTCGCCCCGAGGACCCCCGGTCGTACTACAACGTCTCCGACCGGCTGGCCCGGGAGATCCCCGGCGCGTGGAAGCCCAATCAGTACGCCAACCCGGCCAACCCCCGCTCGCACTACGAGACCACCGGCCCCGAGCTGTGGGAGCAGACCGACGGGCGGATCACGCACTTCGTCACGGGCGTGGGCACCGGCGGCACGATCTCGGGCGCGGGGCGCTACCTCAAGGAGGTCTCGGGCGGCGCGGTGCGGGTCGTCGGCGCTGACCCGGAGGGCTCGGTGTACTCCGGCGGCACCGGCCGGCCGTACCTGGTGGAGGGCGTCGGCGAGGACTTCTGGCCGGAGACGTACGACCGCGGGATCTGCGACGAGATCGTCGAGGTGTCGGACAAGGCGTCGTTCGAGCTTACCCGGCGGCTGGCCCGCGAGGAGGGGCTGCTGGTCGGTGGTTCCTGCGGGATGGCGGCCCAGGCGGCGCTGGAGGTGGCCCGCCGAGCCAAGCCGGACGACGTGGTGGTCGTACTGCTGCCGGACGGCGGCCGCGGCTACCTCTCCAAGATCTTCAACGACGAGTGGATGGCACGGTACGGCTTCCTCGACAGCGGCGGTGCGGAGCCGACCGTGCTGGACGCCCTGACCGCCAAGCCCGGCGGGATGCCGTCGCTGGTGCACGTACATCCGACCGAGACGGTCCGGGACGCGATCGACTACATGCGCGAGTACGCGGTCTCCCAGCTCCCCGTGCTCAAGGCCGAGCCGCCGGTGGTGACCGGCGAGGTGGCCGGCTCGATCGCGGAAAAGGATCTGCTCGACGCGCTCTTCACCGGCCAGGCCCACCTGCACGACACGATTGAGCGCCACATGGGCCCGGCGCTGCCGATGGTCGGCGGCGGGCAGCCGGTGAGCGAGGCGGTGCGCCTGCTGGAAAAGTCGGACGCGGCGCTGGTGCTCGTGGACGGCAAGCCCCAAGGCGTCCTGACCCGCCAGGACCTGCTCGCCCACCTGGGCGCCCGCTAGCGACCAATCCCAAGACAGAAGATTTGAGCTACCGCGACGTCCGCGGTGGTCCGGACCGCTGCTCCCGCGGCCTCACCCGCCGCCGTCCACAACCCCGCCGCGAGGCCGCCGCCGCATGCTCCCGACCAGTCGGGGCCGGATCAGATTCGATCAGATCTTGGTGTGGGACCGGGTGGTCCCACACCAAGATCCGCTGCCGCTGCCGAGCGGGGCCTGCCCCGGGCGCCCGGAAAGGGTTTGCGGTAATCGCTGAGGGCCTGAGGGCCTGGCGCGCGGACGGGACGAAACAGATCGCGGTATTTGTCGGCCCTTCGGGCACCTGCATATAACGATCCGTTTCATTAGCAGCGCCAAGGCGCCGATCATGGTGCTTGGTTGCGGATTTCCCTTGATCGCGCGCAAGCGGCATCGTCTCGCGCTGCGATCGTGGCGAATAATTGCCTCTCCAGAGCCTGTCGCAAAATTGCCCAACTACAGCGTGTGTCGAGAAAAACACGGCTGTGTCCGCCGCTGGCCGCCGAACGGCGGCCGGCGAGGGTCAACGAGACCCTCATTTCAAGCGAATCTGGCGATTCTGCGACAGGCTCTCCAGGGGCGGTAAATCGCCACGGACGATTAGAGCGCCCATTGATCAAGGACTTGTCCTTCGACGGGCCCGCCACTAACGACCCGTGGCAGAGGCGCAATGCGCAAGCTTGAGGGGAGCGGCCGGAGCGACGAGCTCACCTCAACTTCGACAGGTCTAGAGATCTTTCGGGGTCGAGGTGATCCCTGTTGTTGCGGTGCCGCGCGGCTCGGGCGGTTTTGTGAAGACTAATTGCTGTTCTGGCAGCAATTAGTCTTCACGATCCGATCGACGCGCAACCGCGCGCCCCTCATGTCGTGCGCATCTAGCGATTCTGCAACGGGCTCTAGAAGGGGCGGTTTTTATCGCGATCTGCTGGTGGGCGGGTTGTGAAACGCGGAGGGTGAGGCTGCGGGAGCAGCGGTCCGGACCACCGCGGACATCGCGGTAGCTCTGAACTGTTTTCTTGAATTGATCCCTTAGTGCCCCAGCTCCGCTGGCACGGTCACGACGTCGACGAGTGCGCCCTTGCGGAGCACGGTGAGCGGTAGGCGGGTGCCGATCGCCGGGCCGAGCATGAGCCGCTGGAGCGCCTGGACGTTGGAGACCGGGCTGCCGCCGGCGGAGAGGATCACGTCGCCGAGGTAGATCCCCGCCACGCCGGCGGGGCTGCCGGGCACGACTTCGACCACGCGCAGGCCCACCTTCTGGCCCAGCCGCTCAGCCAGTCCGGGCTGGAGTGGCATCGGCACACCGGCCACGCCAAGCCACGCCCGGCGTACCCGGCGGTTGGCGACGAGCTCGCCGATGATCTGGCGGGTGGTCGAGTTGATCGGGACGGCGAGACCCAGGCCGTAGCCGGCGACCGCGGTGTTGACGCCCACCACCCGGCCGGCGGAATCGGCGAGCGCGCCGCCCGAGTTGCCGGGGTTGAGTGCGGCGTCGGTCTGGATCACGTCGTCGATCAGCCGCATGTTGCGGCCGTCGCGGGCCGGGATCGACCGGCCGAGGCCGGACACCACACCTGCGGTGACCGAGCCGGCCAGGCCCATCGGGTTGCCCACCGCGACGACGAGCTGTCCGATCCGTAGCCCGTCGGCGTCGCCAAGCTCGGCCGGCGGTGCGCCGGTCGCGTGCGCGCGGAGGACGGCGAGGTCGGAGAGCGGGTCGGCGCCGACCACGTCGAACCGCGTCTCCAGGCCGTCGCTGAAGGTCGCCGTGCCGCCGGTCGCGCCGGCGACGACGTGTGCGCTCGTGAGAAGGAATCCGTCATCGGTAAAGGTGACCGCCGAACCGGCGCCACCACCACGCGCGGTACGTACTGCCAGGGCGGCCACGCTCGGTAGCACTCGCTCGGCCACACCGGTGACAACCTGCGAGTACGCGTCGAGCGCCGTCCGCTCGGCTTCGCGTTCGGTACTCATGAAGCTGGTAACGCCGGCCCTGGGCGGCCCATGCCCGGGCGGCATCCGCTCTGAGCGAACGCCCCAAAAGTGGCAATCTGGCCGTGTCGCACAGGCTGTCCGATCAAGGTCCTTGCGCACCACGTTGACTAAGCGTGGCTCCCGAAAGGGGGACGGACGGAAATGTTCAGCACTGACCACACGGACATCTTCAGACTTCTCACCCGCGGTTGACGCCGACGGTGCCCCGCCAGCACCTCGGCGCCCCGCAAACCCACCCAAGCTTGGGGACCGGCAAGCCTCCGTCGGTCCGCGCCTCCGGCCAGGCGTTCCCCCGGTTTGGGTTGGGGTACGGCGGGCGAGGGTACGTGATCACCGGTTCCCCGCATACATCGGTCACGTACTCTCGCCCGGCCGATTTCTCGGGCACACGAATGGCAGGCTCTGTGGGCATGCTGATCAGACATCGCGGCGCCCAGCCCACCGTCGACCCCACCGCCTACGTCGCGCCGAACGCGACTCTCGTGGGCGACGTCCGCGTTGGGCCAAGGGCCCGCATCATGTACGGCGCGACGCTCGACGCCGAAGGCGCGCACATCGAGGTCGGCGAGGCCTGCGTGATCGCCGAGAACGCGGTGCTCCGCGCCACCGCCGTCGCCGACCCGGCCCACCCCGTGGTCCTCGGCGACCACGTCTTCGTCTCACCGCACGCGACGCTGCTGGGCTGCCAGGTCGGCCGGTGCGCGTACCTGGCCACCGGCGTCACCGTCCTCCAGGGCGCACGGCTTGAGCCTGGCGCGGTGGTAGCGGTCGGCGCGCTTGTGCACGCCCGCGCCGTGCTGCCGGCCGAGTTCTTCGTGCCACCGATGTCGGTCGCGGTGGGCGATCCCGTCCAGGTGATCGGCTCAGATCGCCCGGAGGAGCTGACCGCCGCGGTACGGGACGTCAACTTCGCCGCCGCCGCGTTCGGCCTTCAGGCGGAGTGGACCGACCGGATCGCACGGTACGAGCGGATCACCGAGGTACGGGTGGCGGAGTTCGGCGCGCACGCCGACGACGAGGTGCTTTAGAGCGGCCTGGCGTACCGCACCTGGCGGACCGGCGCGGGGCCGACGAAGTCTTCGCGCTGTACGCCGTCGGGCGCCCAGCCGCCGTGCTCGTAGAAGCCGCGCGCGTGTGCGTTTTCCGCCAGCACCCACAGCACGGCGTGGCGCCACCCAGCCGCGGCCAGCTTGTCCAGCGCGTCGGCCATCAGCGCGCCGCCCAGCCCTCGCCCCACCACGTCCGGATCCAGGTGGATCGCGTGCAGGATTCCGGTGTCGGGCTCCTCGTCCGGCCCCAGGTAAGTGAAACCGACCACCTCGTCGCGCTCGGTGGCCACGGTCAGCTGGTGCGTGTCCTGTTCGTACCGCCAGCGCTCGGTCCAGTACTCCACCATGCTGGAGGCGGGAACGGCCTCGAGCGCGTGGGCGGGAATAAAGCTTGAGTACGCGGCGGCGCGCGACCGGTAGTGCAAGGTCCCGACGGCGGTCAGGTCCCGCTCACCCGCGGATCGGATCGTGAACGCCATTGTTCCGAGGCTATCGTCTGCGGTGGCGGCAGCTGTCGCCGCGGCGGCACCGGCACCCGCATCAGGTCCTCCGCGACCACCAGGTCACCGTCGTACTGCTCGCGCGCCTCGGCAACGAACCGGGCCGGATCGTCGTACCGCTGCGAAAAGTGGGTGAGCACGAGCTGCCGTACCCCCGACTCGGTGGCGACGCGCGCGGCCTGCGCCGCGGTGAGGTGCCCGACCTGCGCGGCCATCACCGCGTCCTCGGACAGGAAGGTGGCCTCGATGACCAGCATGTCGACGCCCTCAGCCAGCGCGAACACGTTGTCGCACAGCCCGGTGTCCATGACGAACGCGAACTTCTGCCCGGGTCGCGGCGCGCTCACGTCCGCGAGCTCCACGCGCCGCCCGTCGACGTCGAGGTAGCCCTGTTCGATGAGCACCCCCACGTCTGCGCCGGCCACCCGGTGGGCCGCCAACCGCTCCGGCAACATGCGGCGCCCGTCGGGCTCGACCAGCCGGTACCCGTAGGTCTCGACGGAGTGGTAGAGGCGGCGCGCTTCGAGGCTTGGCGCGATCGGGCCGTCACCGGTGATCGGCGCCTCGCGGATGTCGGCGTTGTCGTAGAAGCTGGTCGCGTACCGCAGGCGCGCGAAGAAGTGCGCGCCGCCAGCGGGAAAGTGGGCGGTCACCGGGTGGGGCACCCGGTCGAGCGAGATGCGCTGGATCACGCCCGGCAGCCCCAGACTGTGGTCGCCGTGAAAGTGCGTCACGCAGATCCGCGTGACGTCCGAGGCCGCGACGCCAGCCCGGAGCATCTGGCGCTGGGTCCCCTCGCCGGGGTCGAAGAGGATGCCTTCGCCGTCCCAACGCAGGAGGTACCCGTTGTGGTTGCGGTGGCGGGTGGGCACCTGGCTGGCGGTGCCGAGGACGACAAGCTCGCGCACTCGCCCTCCTCCGTCCGGCCCGTGTGTTTCGTTTGCTCAACCCCGGAATAAATAGCGACCCCCGGGGTTTCCGAGCGCGGACGCGCACGGGCCGGCTGGACTGGGCCGGCACCCCGGGGGTCGGGTGGCTGACTTGCATTCGCCGCACCGCTGCCACACGGTCTCGACGACGTGCTGTGTCAAGGACAGCGGCTAGCGGACAGCCACCTCACGAGTCCTATTGCTACACAAAGCCGGACCACCTCCCTTCCCGTGTACCGCAACGCTATCCACCAGGCCCGTTGATCGGCAACGCCTATTTCGCCACACGGGCGTGGCCGCTCCCGGCGGCCGTAGGCTCGCTCGTCACCGCTGCTTGGACGCGTAATCGGTCCAAAGGTCGACTGCTGCTCTACGACCTTGGCGAGGGCAGCGAGCTCGGGCCTGGCTTCGGTCGCGCCGCGGAGGCGCGCGGTCGCCTCAAGGTACATGTCACGGCAGGCGGGCGCCTGAGATCAGAGCTGTAGAACGGTGCGGAGCGCGTCGTCCACGGCCGACATCTCCTGGAGGGACAGGTGGCCCACGAGGCGGCCGAGGCGTTCCGGCTGTATCGCGGCGGTCTGCTCGGCGAGGACGTAGGTTGACTTGCCTTCGATCTCGATTTCGGGGCGGAAGCTTGCCGGCCGCGCGCTCGTCGACGTGGGCGCGACAAGCCAGGTTGACAGCGGCAGGAGGTCGGACTGGACGACGACAGCGTATCGGTTGCCGCGCTGCTCGTGTCCGCGTGCGTCGCGTGGAGCCTTCAGCTCGTAGACGTCACCACGCACGGAGGGACTCCATATCGGAGAGCACCGCGCGGGCCTCGGCTATGTCGTCTGGGTCGTTGGCGATGGCCTCGGCTTCGGCGCGGACCTGCTCGTCGCGGCGGGCCCGCCAGGCGGCGAGGATCGCCTCGCGAATGACCTGGGAGCGGTCTCGATCGCCGGATGTGAGGTCGGCCAAGGCCCGGTCGACATCTTCGTCCGCCCGGAATGTAATCGTGGACATAAGACAAAGTGTAATACAAGAAGTGTCGCGCGGCCATCGTCGCTGGCTAGCTCGCTATGGCCGCGCGACGCGATGCCCTAGGACTCGACCCTGCCCACGCCGATCGGGCAGCTCATGCCGGTCGGGCCGTGGTTGCAGTAGCCGTTCGGGTTCTTGGCGTCCGAAAGGTACTGCTGGTGGTAGTCCTCGGCGAAGTAATACTCGCCCAGCGGGGCGATCTCCGTCGTGATGTCGCCTCGGCCGGTGCGCTTCACCACCGGGGCGAAGGCGTCGCGGGACGCCTCGGCCACCACGCGCTGCTCGTCACTCGTGGTGTAGATGGTCGAGCGGTACTGGGTGCCCACGTCGTTGCCCTGCCGCATGCCCTGGGTCGGGTCGTGGTTCTCCCAGAAGACCTTGAGCAGGTCCTCGTACCCGATCATGCTGGGGTCGTACACGACCTGAACCACCTCGGCGTGGCCGGTCATGCCGGAGCAGACCTCCTCGTACGTGGGGTTCTGGGTGTACCCACCGGCGTAGCCGACCGAGGTGGTGATCACACCCGGCAGGCGCCAGAACAAGCGCTCGGCGCCCCAGAAACAGCCCATCCCGAAGACCGCTACCTCGGCGTTGGCCGGCCAGGGCCCGCGCAGAGGAGTGCCGAGCACCGTGTGGCGGTCGGCAGTCGGCATCTCGATCGACCGGCCGGGGAGGGCCTGGTCCGGAGTAGGTACCTCAAGCTTCATGCGCCGCAGAAACACTGCACGCTCCTTTCTCCGCTGTCTGCAACACCGTGTGCCCGCCAACCCTTACCCAGTGTCCGCGGGCGGCCGGGCCAAACCCGCGGCGGGCGGGCCAGACCCCGACACGCGCTCAGGACAGGGCGGCTGAGATCTTTTCGGCGTACTCGCGGGCCTCTTCGTCCGACGCGTACTTGGTGCGCGGCCAGAAGAAGCCGCGGAGGCCGTCGCCCTTCGTGCGGGGGACGACGTGGACATGGAGGTGGGCGACCGACTGCGACACCTTGTTGTTCATCGCCACGAACGTGCCGCCGGCGCCCAAACCCTCCTCGACCGCCACGGAGACGCGCTGCACAAGCCCGAAGTAGGGGGCGAGCTGGTCGGCGGGGAGGTCGGCGAGCACCACCGAGTGCCCGCGGGGGACCACGAGCGTGTGCCCCTTGAATACCGGCCGGATGTCCAGGAACGCGAACCCCGCCGGCTCGTCCGCCACCACGAAACCGGGCACCGAACCCGAAACGATGTCACAGAACAAGCACTCAGCCACCCGGAAGAGTAGGCCAGCGACCGGGCTAGCCTGGTGTCGTGACGAGGCGAGCGGTGATCGCGGTGCTGGGGCCGGTGGCCTGGAGCCCGCCGGGCGTAGACCTGGCGGCGTGGCGCGCGGCGCTCGCCGAAGACGTCGTGGACCTGCTGGCCACGCTCAACGAGGTGGAGCCGGCCATCGCCGCGCTCGCCGCCGACCGGGCACTGGCCGAGTCGGTGGCATGGCCTTCCATGCCGGTGTACGAGGTGCCGGACCTCACCGCGGGCGCGGTCTTCGCGGCGGCGGCCAAGGACGGGTACGAGCAGGCGGCCGCCGTGGTGGCCGACGCGCCCGACCTGCCCGGGCTGCTGGTCGGCAAGCTGCTGCGGCCGCTCACCACCCGGCCGCTCGCGGTGGCGCCGGCCGACCCGGGCCCCGGGCTGCTGGGGGTGGCGTCGCGGCTGCCGGCGCCGGACTGGCTGCCCGCCTTCGACCTCGATGATGGATCGATCCCGCAGGTGCGTTCGGCGGCGCCCCAGCTGCCGGACGTGGGGTCGAGCCCGGGGTGGCGGCGCCTGCGCGGCCCCGCCGACCTCGCCACGCTCGACCCCGCCGTCGAAGGCTGGGAAACGACGCGGGCCCTACTGTCCGCGTAAGGCAGCTACAGGCCGAGCTCGCCCAGGTCGCCGAGGTCGAGCTGGGACCTCGCGAACGTCTGCGGATCGGCGAAGTCCTCCTCCGACGGCAGCAGGTCCGGGTGGCCCCACAGCGCGTCGCGACCCGCTGTACCCCGGTGCTCGGTGAGCGCCGCCCACAGCGCCGCGGCCTCGCGGAGCCGGCGCGGGCGCAGCTCCAGACCGACAAGCGCGGCGAACGTCTGCTCCGCCGGGCCCCCCGCCGCGCGCCGGCGGCGGAACGCCTCACCGAGGCGGACCACATTGGGCAGGCGGTCACCGGCGGCCTGGTCGACGACGTGGCACACCCAGCCCTCGACCAGCGCGAGCGCGGTCTCCAGCCGAGCCAGCGCGGCCTTCTGCGCCGGGCTGTCCTCGGGCGTGAAGATGCCCTCGAGCGCCATCGCCTGCATCGACTCCGGGTTGGTGGGGTCGATGCGGCCCATCGCCTCCTCGACGGCCTCGCGGTTGACGGTGATGCCCGCCGCATACGTCTCCACGGCGGTCAGCACATGCCCCCGCAGCCACGGGACGTGCTGGAAGAGGCGCTGGTGGGCCGCCTCGCGCAGGGCCACGTAGAGGCGCACCTCGTCGAGCGGGAGCTCGAGGCCCTCGCCGTACTCCTTGATATTGGTCGGGACGAGCGCGGCCGTGCCGGCCGGTCCCAGGGGGAGTCCGATGTCGCCGGCCGAGAGCACTTCGGCGGCGAGTGAGCCGAGCGCCTGCCCCAGCTGGCCGCCGAAGAGCGCGCCACCGAGCGTGGTGACCATCGACTGCATCGGACCGAGCTGGGCGCGCGCCTCCGGCGGCACCAGGTCACCCATGGCGGCCACCATGCGGCCGGCGACCGGGTCGCACAGCTTGCGCCACACGTCGAGCGTGTTGTAGATCCACTCGTTGCGGGTCCAGGCGACCGAGGTGCGGATGCCCGAGGGAAGCGCGGCGGCGGGCTCAAGCCACAGGTCGGCCAGGCGGAGCGCCTCGTCGACCTCGTTGCGCTCGTAGATGTTGACCGCCGGGTCGGCCGCGCCGAGCTGACTCACCGCGACCTGGCGGGCAAGGTCCCAGTTGACCGGGCCGCTGCCCGGCGACGCGAGCAGCTGCTGCAACTGAGCCATGAACTGCTGCATCTGCTGCGGGTCGTTGGGGTCGGGTGGCTGTGCGCCCGGGAGGGCGAAGCCGAACGGGATATCAGGCACGTAACCCACGGTACGCCCGGCACTGTGCCCGCGCCCTGTCCGCGCTGTCAGCTCAGGGTGAAACCGGGGTATGTACGCTTCGCGCATGAGACGTCGCGGTGTCACGGTTCTCATCGGTGCGTTGATTACCGCGCTGCTGAGTGTCGGGGTGCTGGCCGCCCCGATCCCGTACGTGGTGCTCGGTCCCGGCCCAACCGTCGACACGCTGGGTAAAGAGGACGGCAAAGAGGTCATTCAGGTCAATGGCACACAGACCTCCACCTCGGCGGGACAGCTGCGGCTGACCACTGTGGGTGTACAGCCGGACGTCAAGCTGCTCGCCGCGGTCGTGGGGTGGTTCAGCGACGAGGAGGCGGTCGTCCCGCGCGAGCTGATCTACCCGCCGGACCAGACCGAGGAGCAGGTCGAGGAGCGCAACGCGGAGGACTTCAAGGCGTCGCAGAGCAGCGCGGAGACCGTCGCGCTGCGCGAGCTGGGCTATCCGGTACAGGTGACGATCACGAAGGTGACGGCGGGCGGACCCTCCGACGGCGTCCTCAAGCCCGGCGACGTGGTCACCAAGGTCGACGGCCAAGCGGTGACGAGCGCGCCGAAGCTCACCGAGCTGGTGCGGGCCAAGCCGGCCGGGACGGCGCTGACTATCGAATACACGCGGAGTGGCAAGGCGGCCGCGACCAAGATCACCACGCGCGCGGCCGACGGCGAGCCGCCGCGGATCGGGGTGGAGATCGAGTCGAAGCAGCCACACCCGTTCGAGCTGAAGATCGACCTGGGCGAGATCGGTGGGCCGAGCGCCGGCCTGATGTTCGCGCTGGGCATCATCGACAAGATCCAGCCCGACGACCTCACCGGCGGCAAGGTCATCGCTGGTACAGGCACCATCGACGACGAAGGCAACGTCGGCCCGATCGGCGGTATCGCCCAGAAGCTCGTCGGCGCCAAGGACGCGGGCGCGGTTTTCTTCCTGACCCCGGCCGACAACTGCACCGAGGCAAAGGCCAACGCGCGTCCTGGGCTCCCGTTGATCAAGGTGGGAACGCTCGACGAGGCACTCGGGGCCCTCAAAACGCTCCGTGACGGCGGTCAGCCCGCGCTCTGCTGACCTGGCGTGTCCCTGGCGACACGCCCTGGGACTCGACCCTCAGAAACACCCCGTACTGTAGGTGCCTGATCGGTGCGGATCAGACATCAAGCGTGCGGAGCATACCGTGGTCATGCGTAGTAGTCCTCTGCCGAGAATGAGCCGGCGGGGGCGCGTCACTGTCGGCGTCCTCATCGGGGTCTTCCTGCTCTTCACATTGATGGGCTGGGCAGTCGAGGTCTGGACCGACTGGCTTTGGTTCGACGAGGTCGACTACACGCAGGTCTATACCGGCGTGCTCACCACCCGGATCCTGCTCTTCTTCGCCATAGGGCTGGCCATGGCGGTGGTGGTCGGCGGCAACCTTTACCTGGCGTACCGGTTGCGCCCGCTACTGCGCCCCCACTCGGCCGAGCAGGCGACGCTCGAGCGGTACCGGATGGTGCTCACCCCCGCATCGGCACCTGGATCGCGGTGCTTTCCGTGATCATCGGCCTCTTCGCCGGCCTCTCCGGGCAGAGCCGTTGGCGTGACTGGCTGCTATTCCGTAACTCCGTGCCGTTTGGTGCCAAAGACCCGGAGTTCGGGATCGATGTCGGCTTCTACGTCTTCGAGTACCCGTTCTGGCGCTATCTGCTCGGTGTCGGCTTCACCGCGGTCGTGCTCTCGGTGCTCGGCGCGCTGGCCGTCCACTACATCTTCGGCGGCGTGCGGCTTCAGGGCATCGGTGACCGCATGACGGCCGCCGCGCGGGCCCACCTGACGTCGCTGGTAGCGGTGTTCGTGCTGCTCAAGGCCATCGCGTACGTGCTGGACCGGCGCGCCCTCCTCCTTGAGCAGGACCCGCCCAACCTCTACGGCGCGGGCTACGCCGACATCAACGCGCTGCTGCCCGCCAAGGAGATCCTGGCGTACATCTCGGTGGTGGTCGCCATTGCGATCATCGTGTTCTCCAACGCGGTCATGCGGAACCTCGTGTGGCCCGGTGTCTCCCTCGCACTGCTCGCCATCTCGGCGGTGGCGATCGGCGGCATCTACCCGTGGGCGGTGCAGACCTTCGAGGTCAACCCCAGCGTGCGGGACAAAGAGCGGGACTACATCGAGCGAAGTATCAACGCCACAAGAGATGCCTTCGGGATCACCGATACAAAGATGACCGGGTTCTCCGCCGGCAACCTGAGACCACCGGCGGAGCTGGCCACCGATCAGTCGGTGGTGCCGAACATCCGGTTGCTCGACCCCGAGCTCGTCTCCCAGTCGTATACGCAGCTTCAGCAGGTCCGCGGCTTCTACGACTTCGGGCAGAAGCTCGACATCGACCGGTACACGGTCAACGGCAAGACCCAGGACTACGTGGTCGGCGTCCGCGAGATCAACTACAGCCGCCTCACCGCGCAGCAGGGCAACTGGCTCAACCGCCACACCGTCTACACCCATGGGTATGGGCTTGTCGGCGCGCCGGCCAACGAGGTGGTCTGCGGTGGTCAGCCGTACTTCGTCTCCGGCTTCCTCGGCGACGACCAGACCTCGGAGGACTGCGCGTCGCAGGCCGAGCGGATCGCCGTCGAGCAGCCGCGTATCTACTACGGCGAGCGGGTCGGCGGCGGCCAGCAAGGGGCCGACTACGCGATCGTGGGGCAGACCGACCCTGAGCGCAACGTCGAGTACGACCGGCCGACCGGCGGCGGTGACGACCAGGGCATCAACTACACGTACACCGGGCAGGGCGGCGTCGAGATCGGCTCGTTCACGCGGCGGCTGCTCTACGGGATCAAGGAGCGGGAGTCCAACTTCCTGCTCTCCGACGCGGTCAACTCAAATAGCAAGCTGCTGTACGTCCGCAACCCCCGCGACCGTGTGGAAAAGGTGGCACCGTTCCTCACGATGGACGGCGACCCCTACCCGGCCATGGTGGACGGCCGCATCGTCTGGATCCTCGACGGCTACACGACCGCCGGCACCTACCCGTACTCCCAGCGGGTCAACCTCCAGACGGAGACGGCCGACGAGCTGACGAACGTGGGCACGTTCCAGCTCGCTCGGGAAAACGTCAACTACATCCGCAACTCGGTCAAGGCCACTGTCGACGCGTACGACGGCACGGTGAAGCTGTACGAGTTCGACGAGACCGACCCGGTGCTCAAGGCCTGGAACAAGGCCTTCGGCGGCGACCTCGTGACCCCGAAGTCGCAGATCCCGCCGGAGCTGAGCGCGCACTTCCGGTACCCGGCCGACCTCTTCAAGGTGCAGCGCAACCTGCTGGCCCGCTTCCACGTCACCGACCCGGGCGAGTTCTTCAACGGCTCGGACTTCTGGGAGGTGCCGAACGCGCCGGACGCGCCGGACTCGGGCGTGAAGCAGCCGCCGTACTACCTGCTCACTCAGTTCCCCGAGCAGAACGAGCCGCGTTTCCAGATAACTTCCGCGGTCACCCCACTAGGCCGGCAGAACCTTGCCGCGCTCATCTCGGGCTCCTATGTGGACGGGAAGCCACAGCTACAGGTGTGGGAGCTGCCTGACCAAACAGCGGTACAGGGCCCGGTGCAGGTCCATCAACGGATGACCAACACCAACGCCCAAATTAGACAGGACCTCAACCTGCTCTCGTCGAACCAGGCTCAGGTGCTGTACGGCAACCTGCTGTCCCTGCCCTTCGGCGGCGGCATGTTGTACGTCGAGCCGGTGTACGTGAAGAGCAACCAGGAAAACGCGTATCCGGTGCTGCAAAAGATTCTGATGTCGTATGGCGACGGCGGCTCGTATGTCGTGCTGGCCAACAACCTGGAGGACGGCATCAAGGAGCTTGTGGCGCAAGGCAAAGTGGGCGCGCCACCACCACCGGAGACGGGTGGTGGAAACAACCCACCCCAGCAGCCACCGAACCTCAGTGGCCAGCAGCTGACGCCGGAGCTCGCGGCCGCGGCCGACAAGGTCGAGGCAGCCTGGGCCGAGGTCAAGGCAGCACGGGCCGCGGGCGACTTCGAGCGCGAGGGCAGGGCGCTGAAGGCATTCGACGACGCGATGTCCGAGTTCCAGAGCGCCATGGACGCCGCCCAAAGGCCCGGCAACGGCAACGGAAACAACGCCACACCGGCCCCGACGGCCACGGCAACCCCGCCACCCGCAAGCCCGTCACCCACCCCAGGGGGCGGCTGAGCAGCACTTTTCCCGCGTGCGCCACGACACGTTCGCCCCGTTTTGCAGGTACGACGACGGGTGCGCTAGTGTTAACGAGCCGACGCGGGGTGGAGCAGCTCGGTAGCTCGCTGGGCTCATAACCCAGAGGTCGCAGGTTCAAATCCTGTCCCCGCTACGAAGAAGTTGCAGGTCAAGGGCCGGTTCTCGAAATCGAGAGCCGGCCCTGATCGTTTGTCCGTCATCCGCCTGTGGGACTGAACGTCAGACCATGGCACTCGGCGGCAGGCCGCGCCATCGCCTCGTGCATCGTGGCCGCCCGGCCGGTCGCCTGAATGGGGTCTGTCGCCGCCCGTACCGGTTTAGGGAGTGTTTGGCTCAGGACGGGCGGCGGTCGGCCTTTGTAGGCCGGCTCAGGGCTACTGGCCGGGTTTGCCGGTGGTGTGGGTGCGGCGGGCGTAGCGGCGATCGGAACCGCGTGATGCCGGGCGTCCAGAGGTCGCGGCGATTGACTGAAACACCGCGCGGTGGATCTGGCTGTGGGCATGATGAGGTCCGGAACGTCGAGCGGGGATGGCCTCGCGAAGGAGGTGTCCGGTGGCCGCCGTCCGGATTCCGGCGTACTTCTTCGGTATCCCCTTCGGCCTCGCCGGCCTGGGCAACACCTGGATCGTGGCCGGGCGTGACGGCGACGTGCCGACGTGGATCGGCAACGCCCTGCTGGCGCTCGCCGCGCTGACCTGGCTCGCCGTTGTGGTGGCGTACGCGGCGTACGCCCTGCCCAGACCGAGAGCCCTCGTCGGCGACTTGGTGGATCCGGTCGCCGGTGCCTTCGTCTCGCTTGCCGTAATCACCCCGATGCTGCTCGCCGCGCTGGGCGTCGCCCCGCACAACCTGGGGTCGGGCGGGTTCTTGTCGACGTGTTCCTGGTCCTCACGCTCGTCTTTGGTGGCTGGATAACCGGGCAGTGGATGTACGGCCGGATCGACATCGATCAGATCCACCCGGGATACTTCCTGCCTACCGTTGCCGGCGGGCTTATCGCCTCGGCCGCCGCCTCCGCCGTCGGGCAGCACACCCTGGCGAACATCATGCTCGGGCTCGGACTCATCTGCTGGTTCCTGCTCGGCTCGCTGATCCTGAACCGTCTCTTCACCCGGCCGCCACTGCCGGCGGCACTCGTCCCGACCCTCGCGATCGAGGTGGCTCCCCCGCCTTGGCCGCGCTCGCGCTCTTCGTCCGCAGCGGCGGCCGGATCGACATCTGGGTGACGCTGGCCTCCGGGTACGGGCTGTTGTTGGTCCTCGCGCAGATCCGCTTGCTGCCGCTTTACCTGCGGCTGGCCTTCGCGCCGAGCTTGTGGGCGCTCACGTTTCCTTGGGCAGCGGTGGCGACGACCGCCCTGCGCTGGATTACCGGCTACGAACCGCCGGGTCACCGCGTCTACACATACCTCGTCCTGGCGGCCGTCTCGGCGCTGATCGGCGGCATCGCCGTATGGTCGATCGTGGCCGCGGCGCGCGGACGATTCCTGCCGCCGGCCGCCCCACCGGCGGCGGCCTGACCGGGAGCCTGCGTCACCGCCGTCCGGAACCCGCTCCAGCCGGTCCAGCGCGGCGACCAGCGACCACTGCGAATCGGCTGCGGACCGGGTCTGGCGACGGGCAAGATGAGGCGATGGTCCGTTGACAACCGAGGTGGAGTTGGCCGTGACGGGACTGGTGACCAGGCGCAGCGCCCACGACGTCGCCGAGACGATCTCCGCAATCCATGCCGAGGCGGAACGCCGAGGCGCCACGGTGGTGGCCGTAGTCGACCATGCCGCCTCGGCGCGGAAGGCCGGGCTTACCATGCCCGAAACGCAGGTGATCATCTTCGGCAATCCCCGTGCGGGCACTGCGCTCATGCAGGCGAGTCCGGACATCGCCATTGACTTGCCGCTGCGGGTCATGGTCCGGGACGATGGCCACCCTGGTTCGCTGGTCTCGTGGCAGGATCCTGCGTACGTCCTCCAGCGATACGGGCTTGGCGAGGATCAAGGAACGCCACTGAACGTTCCGGCGGCCGTTGCCACCGCAGTGCTCGATGGCCGGTGACGCATCACAGACACGCCGACCTGGGCGCGGGTGACACGCCACAGGTTCGAGGTGTGTCGCACATCCGTCACTCTGTCCGCCAGGCACTAAACCCATTTACCATCGTTGGGCGTGACGTCGCCCGATTCGCCGCAATACCGTCGCCCACGGCATCCGAGAAGATGGACAATTGATACCGTTGGAACCCTGAGTATAATAGTCAGCCTCCTCGGTATTGTAATCGCGTTGGTAGCGTGGCTTTTCCCTCAGTCATTTCGTTCAGGAGGACAACAACCTCATGCGACACCTCCTGTAAGGACGAGCACGCCGGTGCCTACATCGCCACCGGCAGCAACCGCCGCGCCGACGACTACGCCGCCCGCTTCTACGACACCCGGTCCGCCAGTCCAGCGGGTCGAAATAGTCGTCATTCCTGGAACGCCGGCAGTGGATAGTCGAAGCCCCGAGAATGGGCCAGATTGGTTCTCGCGACTTGGCACGCTGGCTACCGGCCTCGGTGCACTATTCGCGGGCATGGCGGCGGTCGTCGCTCTGCGCCGCCGTCCTAACGGTTCTCCCTAAGCCTGACTTCCAATCCGACCCTTAGAGAGACGGGCGGCGGCCTTTCCGACTACCTTGCCTCGAAGAAGAAGACCTGGATCTGGACCTTGCCCACGGGGCCTTGAGACCAGTAGGACCTAAACCGTGCCCGTTCGAAGCCTGGGACGCTGCCCACCACGACCTCGTTGACCTTTTGGGCAAGGTTGCGTCCGAGGCTGTTCCGGTATCCGGGCTGTTCGGCGTAGCCGAATGTCAGCATGAAGCCCGCCTCGCGGCCGGCCAACCGTTCCGCCCGCAGCTTCCGTTTGAACTCTGCTACCAGCGCGCTCGACGCCGCGCTGCGGCCGCCCATCAGCGCGTCGACGTTCACGGTGAAATCGAACGTCACGGCGTCGAGCTCCAGCGCCGGCGGGCCAGGAGTCGCCGTCGGCGAAGGAGACAGCGATGGGCTGGCGGCCGCGGTCTCGGGGGACGGGCTCGGGTCGAGCGCCGCCATGGGCGCGATCGGTGCGGAGGCCAGCGTGATGATGAAGAGCACCAGCAGCAGGTCTGCGAAGAGCCAGCCGGCCAGGTGGCCGATCCAACGCCGGTCCCCGCCGCGGGGCGTATCGGAATCAGTGCCCATTGTCCGCGAGGTCCCAAAGGCAAACCGCCGCGCGGTCGTCGCGGCTGGTCTGGGAGTGGATGTTGAGCTGCCACAGGTACCTGGGTAGCGGCGCCGGGTCGATCCACTGCTCGGCCAGGAAGCCGCCCGTCTCCGGGTTGCGGGTCAGGCCGGCGGTGCTGGCCGTACAGAGTGCGACGACATCGCCCGGCTTGGTCTCGAACGCGTCCCACGAGACGTCCGGTGAATGGTGGGGCAGCGACGGCGTACTGCCGGTCGGGTCGAGGATCGGCGCCCACGACTGGTCCGGGCTCAGCCGCAGCACCGGTCCGCCACCCACCCCGAAGGCCAGGTGCTGCCGCCGGTCGGTGTCGCCCAGCCGGCTGAGTACACAGGTCAGCTCCACCGCCAGCGCATCCGGCGCCTGGTTGCGGCGGCGGCCCAGCTCGCTCAGCGGGTCAGTCAGCGCGGCCACCACCGCCGTCAGTACCTCGCCGAGCGCTCGCTTGTCGCCGTTGCCGGAGACGAGCGCCGTCCAGGCACCATCGAGGTCGGGCGCGCGCTCGTTGATCCGGGTCCGGATGCTGCGCAGCACCTGCACCGAGGAGAGCTGGGGACCGCGCTGCCCGGCCGCCCGGCGGCGACCGCCGACAGCAGCAGCGGCGGATCGCACCGGTTGATCACCGCGAGCGCCGCGTGCTGGCGGCGGAGCCTGCGGTCGCGGCGGGGGACCGCGCCGCGGGTGGCGCCGGCCCGGGCCACCAGCCGGCCGAACCGGGCGCCGTCCACCACGCTGTCCGGGATCGTGTCCGGCTCGTCGGGCAGCGCCTGCACCTCCCCGTGGTGCTCACCACCGTCCGGCAGCGCCTTGTCGTCGACCAGCGGTGCTACCGGTGCGGGCGCCGGGACGGGTACGGGGGCCAGGTCGGGCCGGGGCATCGGGTCGGGCTGGGGCACCGGCGGCAGGGGCACGGGTGGCACGTGCACCGGATACGGAGGGCCGGGCACCAGGACCGTGCGCGGGTGCGTCCACAGCCACAGCGCCGCACCGCCGAACCCAAGGGTCGTCAGAGCTAGCGCGAACACCGCGTACTCCATGTCAGCTCGCCTCTCCATCGCCGGCGCCGACCAGGTCGGCGCCTTCCAGGGCCGTCGGGACGTCCGGGCGCCGGGCCAGATCCCCGCGCAACGCGGCGACGTCCGCGCTGAGCCTCTCCATCGCCTCGGTGAGTACACCGGCGGCGGCCGCCGCATTCGCCGCCGCGCCCAGGTCGGCGGAGAGCTGTCGCACCGCGCCAGCCAGCGCTTGCTCCGTCGTGGTGCCGGCTTCGCGGGCGGCCGTGACGTCGGCGGAGAGCTGCCGTACCGCACCGGCGAGGGCGCCTTCGCTGGCTTCGCGGGCGGCGGCGACATCGGCGGAGAGCTGTCGCACGGCGCCGGCCAGCGCTTGCTCTGTCGTGGTGCCGGCTTCGCGGGCGGCCGTGACGTCGGCGGAGAGCTGTCGCACGGCGCCGGCGAGGGCGCCTTCGCTGGCTTCGCGGGCGGCGTCGACGTCGGCGGAGAGCTGCCGTACCGCCTCGGCCAGAGTGCCGGCGGCACCGGCCGTCCGGGTGGTGTTGTGTTCCAGCGCCGCGGTGTGCTCGGCCGCGCCCGCCGCCACGGCGTCGCGCAGCACGTCACCGGCACGGGCCATCTCACGGGCCAGTGACACGGCCGCCGCCGCGACCGCCTCCTGGTAGAGCTCGGTGACGTCGGTCGCCGCCCGTACCCCCGCGGCCTGGATGTCGGTGGCGAACGTGCCGGCGGCCTCACGCAGGCCGGACGTGGCCGCCTCGATCCGCGTGTGCAGGCCGGACAGCGAACCGTCGATGCGTTCGCCGAGCCCGGAAAGGGACGCCTCGATGCTCCTGTCCAATCCGGACAGTGAAGCCTCAAGGCGGTTCGTCGCGGCGGCCAGCGCGGCGGCGCCCGCGTTCTGGAGCTCGCGTACCTGGTCGAGGGAGGTGGCGGTGGCGGCGTCCAGCCGCTCCGCAGCCGCCGCGCTCGTCGTCGTGACGTCGGTACGCAGCGCACCGGCCGCCGTCTGGAGCGTCTGCGTAGCGGCCCGCACCTCGTTGCCGCCGGACTCGAGCGTGCCGGCGGCGCCGCGCAGCTCGGTAATCGCCGTGACCAGCCGCCGCGCGGTGTCGGCGCTCCGCTCGGCGAGCGTGTCCATCGTCCGCTGGGTACGGTCGGTGCGCTCGACCAGGTCGCCGAGGATCTGTGCTGCCTTGGTGAGCTCGCCGGCGAACCGCTGCGGGGACATCAGCCGCCGGCCGCCGAGCACCCGCTGGGCCCGTACCAGGACCCCGCGCAGCCGGCCCAGCGCATATTCAGCCCGGGCCGCCTCGGCCGCGCGGTCGCGGCGGTCGAGCGTCCAGCCGCCGACGGTCGCGATGATCAGGAGCAGGATGGCCGTCAGCGTGTATACGGCGACGTGGCCGAATGCCAGCGCGCCCGGCAGCGTGCCGCCGAAGCCGTCCTGCCACAGGTCGAGGAACGTCCGGCCGACGGCCATCGCGGCCAGCTCCGGGTCGCGCCGCATCCGGTCGTAGGCGGAGGTCGCCGCGGCGAGGCCGAACCAGGTCACCAGCACCGGCACGAATACCAGCACGGCGGGCGCGAGGTCGAGCAGCGCACGCAGCCGGCCGAGGCGTCGGGGCATCGGGGCCAAGGAGGAGCGGTCCACGTACGCGGCGACGAGGTCGACCTCCGTCCATCCCTCCCAGTCGACCGTGCGGGCGTCCGCGCGTAGCACCGTGGCAAGCGAACGCATGTCGTCGGCGATCGGCGCGAGCGCGGGTAGATCGAGGGCGAGCCGGTCGAGGTCGGCGGCGACCGCTCCCGCCCGCTCGTCCGGTCTGCCGTCCACAACGGACGGTCGAGCGGAGGAAGACGGTGCGGCCGGTGTGGACAGCGTGGTCACGCGCGCTCCGTTAGGGATTCGGTGCCGGGGCGAGTGGCGGTTGTCCTCACCCGGCGGCGGCAGAACCCAGTGAAGCATGAGGAGTGTTCGGAGAATCAATCAAAAGACGGCATCTCTCGGCGCGGTTGTCCGTAGAAAAGACGGTGTGACGATGCAGGAGGTCGCCGCCTTGCGGCGTGATGCCGAAGACCTGTTGACTGCGATCGGCGCCGACCGGTTTCCGGACGATCCGATCGTCGACCAGGTGCTGTCCAAAGTCGACCAGTTGGCCCGCGATCTGATCCGCCTGGCCAAGGATCCGATCACGATCGGTGTGGTCGGCGAGTTCAGCGTCGGCAAGTCGATGCTGGTCGGCACCCTGCTCGGCAAGCCCGACCTGCTCCCTGTCCACAAGAGACCGGCCACGGGCAACGTCACCGCGCTGCGGCTCGAACCCGGCGAGCAGGGGCAGCCCACCGAGCGGAGCGAACACGCGACGGTGCACTTCCTGAGCCGGCAACAGCTGATCGAGTGCGTCGCCGACATGGTCGGGGCGCTGGCCGAGCACGCCGCGAAGACCGGTGTCGACGTCGGCCCGTTGCGCGACTACAACCCGGTCACCGACGGGTGGGAGCGCCTGGAGCACTGGTGCCTGGCGCATCTGTGGCCACAGAAGGGCAACTACCTCGGCAACCTGGAGCAGCGCAAGATCGCACACGAGCTGCTGGTGCTCCGCGACGGCCACCTCAGCGCGATCAGCGTGCTCGGCAAGCCGGTCACCATCGCCCACCAGCTCGTCGCCAAGTCGGCGCTCGACCTCGGCGACACCGAGGAGCTGCCGCGGGCGCTGCCGCCCCGCGCGGTGCTGCCGGGGCTTACCGAGGACGATATGCGGCACGACCCCGCCGCCCTCCGCGTCGCCTTCCCACTGATCCGGCGGGTGGAGTACACGGTCAAGGTGGACCCCTCGGTCTGGCCCCTCACCGGCCTGCGCGACCGCAACGCCGTGGTGCTGCTGGACTTTCCCGGCCTGACCGCCAACCGCTCCGCGCACCGGGACGAGTACCTGAGCCGCATCGAGCTGCGCGATATCCACACCGTGCTGACCGTCTACAACTCCGGGCGGCCGGGGAACGACGTACCGCACAAGTTCTACACGATGCTCGAAGTGCACGACCGGGACGCCGCCGAGCTCTACGACACGATCCTCGCCGTGGGCAACGCCTTCGACCGGCTGGCCCCGCCGACGATCGACGAGACCACCGCCCTCACCCGAGGCCGCCTGCTCGACGCGTCACAGGACCTGGCCCAACTCGTCCACAGCGCCGCCGGCCTGGTGCAGAGCAACCACGATCGCATCCGGGTGGTCTCCTCGGTGGTCGCGATCGAGCGCGAGGGCTACGCGCCGGTGTTCGGCGACGAGGAAGAGGCGCGGGGGCTCAACGAGGCGCGGGTCGACGCGTTGAAGAAGGCCGAGGGATGGGCCCAGATCGGCCGGCAGCTCGCCCTCGGCGACCCCGCCGAACCATGGGCGGCTATCGTCGGCGACTTCGCGGTGGACGGCGGGTTCGCCTCGCTGCGGCGGCTGATCGAGGAGCACGCGCGTACCCACGGCGTCGAGAACAAGCTGCGCAACCTGCGCCGCATCCGCCGCCTCATCGACGAACGCCTGCCACAGCTCGAGGCCCTGCTCGGTGCCGAGACCCTGGCCGATGACGAGTCGTCGCGCGCGGTGCAGCTGCTGACCGCCCTGTTCGACGACTTCCGGGCTCGGCGCACCCACGTGGCCGACTCGGCGAAGAGGTTCCAGGACCCGTACCAGATGACCGTCGGCGACCGCAGCGTGATCGACGCCGCCCGGGAGGACGCGCTGGTGCGCGTGTCCCGCTGGCCGCACTGGCGGGCCATCGTGCGGCGGGCCGAGGGCGGCTACATCCAGCAGTCCACCGAGCGCAAGCAGGTGGGCTGGAGCCCGCTGAAGCGCGAGGCCGACGCCAAGGCGTCCGACGACGGCGACACAACCGCGCTCTTCGCGGCCGACTACCGCACCGCGTTCGTCGAGGCCGCGAAGGCCGCGCGGGTCAGCTTCCTGAAGGCGCTCGCCAGCTGGGTGGCGGAGCAGAACGTGGAGCTGTCGCCCATCCGCGACCGGCTCGGCGAACCCGAGGTGACCGGCCTGCTCGCGCTCGCCGACCCGCGGCTGCGGGAGCTGGACGTGGAGACCGACCAGGAGGTACGGGCGTACGCGTCTGACCTGAGCTGGCTGCCCAAGCAGCTGGAGGGAAGCCTGCCGGACCCCGCGGTGGACGCCTCGCCGAGGGCGGACGCGTCGTTCCCATTGCAGGCCAAGCACGCCCTGCCGTGGCACAAGGACATACCGGTGCCCGCCGACGACGTCCAGCAGCGGCTGGCCCGCCACCAGATGTACCTGTTCCGGGTGCGCCGTGAGCTGGCGAACGCGGTCGCCGACGGCGTCAGCGCCTGGGTGGCCGAGGACATCGGGCGGTTCGCGGCGGAGTTCCAGGAGGTCTGGCGGGACTTCGACGCGGTGCTGGCAACGCCCGACCAGGTACGCGAGGCGTTCACGCCGGCACGTCCGCCGGGCGGTGACCCCCCGCCGGACGACGAGACACCGGCCGATGGTGAGACCCAGGGCTCGCCGCTGCGAGACCTGCTGCGCGAGTGGAGGGCACGATAATGCTCAACCTGGTCTTCGAGTCGTCGAAGCCGCACGTAGAGGCGCTCGACGCAGACCGCTTCCACCTGTACGCCGACGGAGACCGGTATCCGCTGCCCGACGCGGTTCTCTACACCGAGCCCGGCGTCACGTCGGTCACGCTTCAGGAGGTCCGGATCACGGACATCACCCACAATGCGCTCGACCGGGAGCTGTTGCGCGGCGAGGTGCGCACGCAGTGGGAGTCCGCGGTCCGGATGGCCGGCGACGCGACGAAGCGGCACGTCCTGGTCGAGGACCGCGGGCTGACCGCGGCGCTCGTAGCCGCCATGGCCGCCACCACGGGTGGGACGCCGCTGGAGCTTGTCGTGACATGGCGGTACGCATACGCCGACAAGTCCGGGGTGCAGGCCGCGCCGGCCAGGGAGGTCCGCCTCACCTTCGCGGCGCGAAATGAGGCGCCGCCGGCGCGGCCGAGGGGACCATTCCCAGACCCCGACGCGGTACGCCTCGGCGTGCCCGCCGCGCTGCGGCACCGTTCCGGCCGGCCCTCCTACGGCGGCTTCGTCGCCGTCGACTTCGGCACCTCGGCGTCTACCATCACCGCGCTCGACACCCGCCGCCCGGTGATGCGGCCGGTCGACCTCGGGCAGGCCCGCCGGCTGCGCAGTCACATGGCCGCCATCCTGCGCGCGAATGCGCCGGCGGAGCTGTCCGGTCGCTGGCAGGAGCAGCTGGACGAGATACGCAAGCAGGTCACGATCGCCCAGCCCGACGTCGCACACCTCTCCCTGACCGAAGTCGCGGACCGGCTGGACGGCGGCAGTCGCGGGGACGGCGGTGCGCGGCTCGACGCGCTGCTCGACAGCGTGTGCGTCGCGGTGGAGGGCCGCCTCGCCGAGGCCGACGACGCGCTGCGCAAATGGCTGGCGCCGCGTGTGCTCGAGGCGTACGACGACGCCTTCCGGGTGCCAGCGCTCGACACGCTGAGGATGCGCCCGGTCGTGTTCGACAAGGACACCGGCGCCACCGAGATCGCGAGCGCGGTGTCCATCAAGGACGATCGAGAGCTCGACATCGAGCTGCCCTCGCGGGAGCTCGGCGCGATGCGGCAGCTCAAGGCGAGGCTGACCAACCGGAAGCCGATCGAGGGCCGGTTCGGCCGCGACGGGCGGGAGGCGACCACCGACGACGTCATCGCCCACGTCTACCTGCGCCTCGCCGAGGCGGCCGAGCACTTCCTCAGCGACGACGAGGACCGCGACCTGCAACTGCTCAGCCACCTCGTGGTCACGTACCCCACGACCACCCCACCGGAGGCGCGCACCCGGCTCCGCCGCATCGTGGGGCACTGCCTCGACCTGGACAAGGTCGTCACGAACTACGACGAGGGCGTCGCGGCCGCGTTGTTCTTCCTGATGCGCGACTTCGGCGGCGCCCGCGCCGAGTTCGGCGCGGAAGGGCTCCGCGCCCGCTCCCGCCAGGTCGCCACGGACCCGCCGACCTGGCATCAGAACATGCTGGTCGTGGACATCGGCGCGGGCACGACGGACATCGCTCTGCTGCGACTGACGCTGATCGACCGCACCCCGGCCGTGGCGGGCGGCAACGAGACAGTCCGGGGCAAGTACTACGTACTGCTGCCCGAGGTCCTCAACTCCACCGGGCATCCGCAGCTCGGCGGCGACTTTCTCACGCTGCGCGTCTTCCACTGGCTCAAGGCGTCGATCGTCGACGCGCTGCTGTTCGGCCCGGGACATCCGCAGGAGCGCGCGGCTCTGATGACCAAGGCCCGGCAGGCGCTGGGGCTGAGCGAGGGCGAGCTTGCCCCGTTCGCGCCGCAGGTGGTGGACCATGACCACCACGAGCGCCCGGTGCCGCCGGACGTCGAGCCGGTGCTCCGGGAGATCCTCAACACCCAGTGGGCCGAAAACGCCCCACCCAGTGCGCGCAATGGCTTCTACAACCTCTGGGAGGTGGCGGAGCAGGCGAAGATCGCGCTGGGCAGGCTGACCGACGAGGACGACCATTGGCCGGTCGGCGCGGCGGCGCTCGAGTCGGCGTTCGGCGCGATCAACCCCGACCAGTCGCGCACCTGGCTCAAGCTGCTGCCGGAGGAAGGGCTGCGGCTGAGCCGCGCCGACTTCGTCGGCCTGATCCGGCCGGTCCTGTCACAGGCTGTCGGGCTGGCCGGCTCGGTGGTGCGGCATTCGCTCGATCCGGCAAGCGGCGAACGCCTCGACAGGGTCATGCTCTCCGGCAAGACGAGCCTCATGCCCCTGATGCGGCAGGTGGTCGCCGAGGAGCTGTCCGCTGCGGCCGCTGACCCGAAGGGCGAAGCTGTCTGGAACCCCGCGTCGGTCACCGTCGAGGCCGAGTTCGCCAAGGAGGCGGCGTCGATGGGCGCCTGCTGGGCGCACTCGATCGTCGTGCGCGAGACCGGCGTCAAGGGCGACGACAAGCTGCTCAACCTGGGCCGCACGGTGGTCACGATCGACGTGGAGAACCTCTTCCACTCGTTGCCCAGCTCGTTCAGCCTGCTGCGCGTCGACACGTACCACGACGCGCTCCTCAACGCGGGCATGCCGCTGCGCGAGGTCGACTCTTCGGGGCGGTTGGCGGCCCGCGTGGAGTGGAGCGACGAACGGCCGTGGCCGGCGCTGCCGCAGTACGTCGACATACACCGGCCCGGCGACTCCACCCGGCAACTCCAGTGGGGTGTGTTCCGGTTCGAGAACGTCGCCAAGTCGCAGTCGTTCCAGTACGACCCGGAGATCTGGCTGCCGAGCGCCGACGGCACCGGGGGCGGCGCCCGCATCTGCTTCCAGCTCGAGGTCGACCAGGGACTCACCCCGCGCCTGCACCTCTCGAACGGCAAGCCGCACTACTACGTACCCGGTCAGCGGGCCCTGGAGATCCGGGATTTCCTCGACTCACAGTGGTGGGACAGGGCCGAGGGCCGGCTGCGTGGCCTGCCGGCGTCGGTGTGGGTGGTCGGAAGGGCGAGCAAGGGCAACCCGAGCGGCGCGGTCGAGCTCTTCCCGGCCTGGTTGAGCGGCTCGGACGAGCCCACCGCCGCTTACTTTCCGGAGTTCTTCCACGAGCAGCCGGGGCTGGACAGCGAGCCGGTGCCGGGTCGGATCTCCGCGGAGCTGCCGCCGGCGCCGGCCAACCGGGACTACCGGTTCTTCCTGCGGCTGCCCGGGGCGGAGAGCGGGAGCTGGGCGACATCCAGGCCACCGTGAGCGACGGGCGCACCTCCCGGCATGTGGTGACGCTCGACGTACGGGGGCGGCTCGAACTGCACCGCGGCTACCCGTCCTTCCTGACAGCGACCACACTGCGCGACGTTCAGGACTGCCCTGGGGCCGTCTACCGCACCGAGATGGAGCCCGGGGAGCGGGGGACCATCGCCGCATGGGACCCGTACACCGGCAAGCACTGAGGGAGAGAGATGTCGGTCGACAACGCCGATTTCACCGTGCCGCCGGTCGTCAGCCAGCTCGCGGCGCTGGAAAGGTGGCTGACAGACGCCTTCTCGACCGACGGCCCGCCACCGCCGGACGAGCGGCTGGCGGCCTGGCGGCAGATGCTGAACGCCGCGGACCGGGCCCGCAGCGCGCTGCGTGAGCTGGCCATCGAGGTCCGTCAAGCTGGCGGGGCCCCGCCGCCGGTGCCGTGGCCCGCCGACCCCTTCGCCGTCGAGGAAGTGGAGGCGGCGGCGGCGGAACTCGAGCTGGAGTCCCAGAGCGAGTCCCCGCCGGAGTCCGGGTCCGCGGAGCCGATCGTCGAGTCGAAGCCGGTCGAGCCGCCACCGCGACCCGAGGAGCTCTTCCGGCAGCGGCTCGCCACAGTCTGGACTGATGACGGCAGCTACGAGATGTACGCGGCGGCGCTCCTGCCCGACCCGGACGGCGCCACCTACGCCGAGCTCTGGCGTGCGCTGCATCTGGCCGATCTCCGCGTGCCCGGCACCAGGCAGGTCGGGGCCGGGGCGGTGGCGGCGCTCGCGGCGGCGCAGGAGGAATACGCGGAGGTGGCGGGCGAACAGGCGGCGTGGCAGCTGGACCTGGCGCCCGAGCCGCTTGCCGACGAGAAGCTCGTGGGGCTACTGCCGGAAACGATCGATCCGGCACGGCGCCAGCTACTCGACTTCGCCGCCCAGGTCAGTTGGCTCCTGGAGAACGACCGGACGCTCCGGCACGGTCTCGCCGACCTGCCCAGCGGTGAGCTACAGGAGGTGGACGGGCTGGTTCAGCGGAGCCACCGCGCCTACCTGGAGGGGGCCCTCGAAAACCTGGCCAAGGCCGAGCCGGGCTCGGCCGAGGAGTTCGACGCGCTCCTGAGGATCGACGAGCTGCTGCGCGGCGTCGTACCCGTTCCGCTCCCGGCCCAGGAGAGCTGGTGGATGAACCAGCTCGACCACAGCCTCCAGCTGCTGATCGACCACCCGGGCGGCACGATGGTCCGGCCGCCGGACGTGCCGCGCCCCTACCGGCCGGCGTTCACCGGAACGAACTGGAGCAGCGGTGAGCTGCTGATGCGCGTCCGCAAGGAGCAGGTCCACCTCATGAAGCCGGTTTCCGACAAGCCGGGTGACGTTGTGTGGATCCTGCGACTGCCCAGCAAGGGAAAGCCGGGCCGCGTTGTCCAGATCCCGAGCGGCCTACGGTGACATCGGCCGGCGAGTTCGGGCGCGAGCTTCGGCGGTGGCGGCGCGCGGCTGAGCTGTTCGACGCGCTGCCACCCGCCGTCGCGGAGGGCTCCGTGCCGCCGAGCCTCGCCGCGGACGTATCACTCGCCTCCGCCGAGCCGGCCGACGCGCGACCCGTCGACCTGCGGGTCGTACTACTTCATGCCGCCGGCCACGGCGTCGGCCGGCTCGCCGAGGCGTTAGCCGGCCGGGAGATCGTGCCGCTCCCCCGTGGGCGAGTGCTCTCGCCGGTGACGGCCGCGCTGCCGCTGCTCGTCGTCGACTCCCCGGGCCGTTCCGGTCCAGCGCTGGCCGCGCCGCGCGAGCAGTTGGCGCGCCGGCCGGCACTGCGCGGACTGGCCGCCCGCATCGGGCTGAGCGGCCTGCCGGCGGACGGTCTGGCCCGGCTCGACGTGGCGTTCGGCGCGGCGACCAGGTCGCCGGACGGCGCGCGGACAGTGCTCACCGGTTTCCCGGTGCCGGCGCCCGGCCCGCCCGACCCTCAGGGGTACCCGGACGAGTCGCTGGTCCGGAGCGCCCTGCTCGACGCGCACGCCGTTGTGGTGGCGGTCGACTACACCGACCTCGTGGCGGACGCGACGACGGCCGGCGACTACGCGGCGGTAGCGGCCTGGCTCCCGCTGGCCGTCGACGTGGTCGGCCCGGACCGGGTGGCGGTGTGCATCGACGGCTGGCACCAGCGGCGCACCGCCCCGGAAAACCGGCGGGACTGGGGCCGGCAACGGGCTCGGCGGCTGCTCGGTATGCCGGCCGTGCTCCCGGTCGACGCGATCGTCGAGGTCGACACCGGCCTGGCGCTGGCCCGCCACGCCGACGAACGGCTCGGCGCGCTCCGCGAGCGGCTGCTCGGACCGTTCCGCACCGACCCGCGCGGGGCGTTCGCGGCCGCGACCCTTCGCCGGCTGCACCGCACGGCACGAGCGATCGGCCGGCGCTGCGACGACCTGCTAGGCGTTCTGCCGGACGGGGCGGCCGTCGCGCCGGTGGCACCGGACTCGGTCACCGGGCCGGCGTACGCGGCGCAGCGCCGAGCGTGGCTGGTCGGGCGCGGCGTGGGCCCGTTGGCCGCGCGGGTGGCGGCTGCTACAGCCCCATCCACGCGGTCAACATCCACTGTGGACGACTCAGGCGGTACGTCCGGCGACCGGCTCCCGTACGGCGGCGCGTCGCAGGGCGGCCGCGTCGTGGACGAGGATGCCGCGGTAGCGGGTCATGATCGCGCCCATCCGGCGTAGCTCGGACAGTGCCCGTTGCACGCTCACCTCGGAGGCGTCGACAAGCGACGCCAGCTCGGCTTGGGTCAGCTCGATCTGGGGTTTGTCCGCGTCGATCGGGTCGGGCGTCTGGTCGAGAAACTCGGAGAGCACCAGCGCCAGCTTGGTACGTACCGGCTCGCCGATCAGCTCGACCCGGCGCTTGGTGCTGTCTCGCAGCCGCCGGGCGATGCTGCCGCTGAGCACGATCGCGGCGTCCCGGTGACGGTCGAGGAACGCCAGGAACTCGAGCTGCTTGATCACGCGGACTTCGGCCGGCGCGGCGGTCGTCACGGTCGCCGAGCGCGGGTGGTCGTCGAGGCAGGCCAGCTCGCCGACCAGGTCACCGCAGTGGCGCAGCCCCAGCAGGACGTCCCGGCCGGACTCGGTGGTGGCAACCACCTTCACCGAGCCGCGCAGCAGCACGACCACGTGGCGGGTCGTGGCGCCCTGCGCGATCAGCCGGCGTCCCGCCGGGTACCGGCAGGGCGCGCCGAGCGCGAGCAGGTCGTCACGGGCGGCGGGGCTCAGCGCCCCGAGAAGGCTGTGCCGCGGCCAGCGCGGCGGGGCCTCAGGGAGGGGCGATAGGAACCGTGGCATCCACGCCTCACGAGTAGCGAGCCTGCGTTTGGGATGTGTGCGCTCCGTAGACTGTGCGCACCCACATAATGGCGGAACGTGATGGGTCGAGCGTCTGCCGTTCAGTCAGGTTGCACCGGAGTACGGCAGCCGGGCACGGGCGGGAGTCGCCGACAGGGAGCCGTAGCGGTAGTTCCGCCGGCCGTTTGTCCGCGCTCCCATCATGCGAACCGCCGCGGATTCCGTGACTGTCCACTGACGACACTCGCGGCGACCCCGTCATCCTCACAGGCAACCCTGCACGAGGTAGGCGGCCGCGGCCACCGCCATGCCGCAGATCCACCAGATGGCCTTGATAATCAAGCGGTTCTTTGCCGTCGCGATGCCGGCCAGCAAGCGGTTGTGTCGCCAGGCGTCCGCGACAAGTTCCGCCGCTGTAACAGCGCCGGGCGCTGGCGGATCGGTTTGGGCGACCGTCGGGAACGCGAACGGGTTAGGGGCGCCGAGTATCGGGATGCGCGGCCGCAGCGCGCGTACGAGATACGCGAGCGCCGCTATCCCGCACGCCGCGAAGCCGGCGAGGTTGATCGCCAGCAGCGCGATCCCGACCGGGGTCGCCTCGGCGGCGATGGTCGCAGGTGGCTTGCTGACCACCGTGGTTACGCTCGCCAGGTAGATAACCAGGAGCACGTTGATCTTGCTGTCCGCCTGGCTGATCGAGGCCTGGAACGACACGCCGATCGCGCTTGCGATCTGGAGCTCCTCGACCGGCGTGAGCCGAAGCGCGGCGGGGGAGGGACGGATCGTGTCCATGGCGGCCTTCCGGTGATGGTCCATTGAGGACACCACATCGGCCACGCGGAAACCCCGTCAAACGCTGCCGTCCGGGCCCAAGAATTCTCAGTGGCGAGGGTGGTGGTCGACGGTGCCGCCGTCGTCGTGCGGGCCGTCGTACCAGATCGGCGGGATGTGTAGATGCCAGCCCGGCTCCTCGAGCGGGGCTGTGGTTTCGGTCGCGTCGTCGGCGACGACGAGCCCACTATCCGCGTCGTCAGCCATGGGATCGTGCGACGTGACCGGGTCGGGCGGACCGTAATGGTGTTGGTGAGCGCCGCTGTCCGGCGGGTGGCCGAGATGGTCGAGCGCACTGGTCAGGAACGCGCCGCCGGCGAAGGTCGCGGCGATCACGTCCTGCGCGTTGACCGTACGGCGGCTGGACCCTGGGCGGAGCCGGCCGGGTGCCCCCTCGGCACGCGACTGCGGCACCGCCACCCACGCGCTGCCCGCGTACTCCTTCACAGTGACCGTGACCTGGCTGAACTGCTCGCTGGCCAACCCCGGATGGTCGCGCCCGACCACGTCCTGGAAGAGGGCGTCGGTGACCCCGACGGCGAAGTCCCGGTCGGGCCGAGCGGTGAGCGCCGCGCGTAGCGCCGCCGAGTCGACGAGGCGGGCGGCCTCGACCACCGCCGGGCCGACGAAGCCCACGTCACCGACCTGGACCGCACCGCCGGCGAGGGCGCCGCGCATGCGTACCCGCTCGGCGCCCCGCGCGGACCAGTTGAGGGTGGCGAGGCGGTCGGCCACCGCGTGGATGAACGCGGGCAGCACACGGGGCAGGTCGACGCCGGTCGGCAGCACGATGAGCTGACCGTCGCCCCGATCCTGCCGATCGCTGCCCGTAACGCTGGCCCGAGCGCAGGCGTGGTCCACGATGTCGCGGATCTGCGACTGGATCCGTAGCTGCTGGGTCGGCGTACGGCCGCTGTAGGCCTCCACGTCGACGACCGCGCAGATCCGATGTGGACCAGGTGGCAGCCCGGTCATTTCTCCTCCTCAAGGGCCATCGCCTGGAGCGCCTCCAGGTCATGCACGACCAGGCGGCGGTAGCCGACCGAGAGCAGGCCGCGCTGGCGCAGGTCGGTGAAGACCCGGTGCACGCTGGCCTCGGCGCCGCCGACCAGCGAGGCGATCTCGGCCTGGCTGAGCGGCACGTCGATCGCGATCCCGCGCGGGCCCGGCCGGCCGTACCCCTCGGCCAGCTGGCACAGGACCCTCGTCAGGCGGGCCGGGATAGGCGCGCCGGTCAGATCGATCCGAAACCTGGTGGCCTGGCGCAGCTTGGCGGTGATGTTGCGGTGGACCGCCCTGGCGGCCGCCGGCCGCTCGGCCAGGAAGGCCTCGAACGCCCGCGGCAGGACCGCGCTGACCTCGGTCGGCATCGCGGTGGCGACGGTGGCCGAGCGGGGCTGCCCGTCTAGCGCGGCCAGCTCGCCGACGACGTCGCCGGCTACCCGGATGGCCAGCAGGGTGGTGCGCCCCTCGCGGGTGTCGCCAAGCACCTTGACGCAGCCGTCGAGGATGACGTAGACCTGCCGGTCGGTCGCGGCCTCGTGGATAAGGGTCACCCCGCGCGGCACCATCCGGCGGGTGCCGATGCGCAGCAGCTCCCGCAGGTCGTCGTCGGCCAGCCGCTCCAGGAGCGTGCCGTACGGCCACAGGGCCGACGACTCGGGAGGCACCTCGGCCTTCCGGTCCGGACTCGTTGGCATCGCGCGGGCTCCTGCTGTCCAGAATGTACCGGCATCACATCGCGGGGCCGTTCGCGCCGAGAATACGGGGCGCGGGAGGCACGGAAATCCATATGCACGGCGAGACCCGCGCGCCGAACGGACAATCCGCGGCCTTCCTTCACCGCACATGCCGTTCAAACGCGCTCGGCACGCAGGATCGCGGCACGTAAAGCACTACGAGAACGGCGTACCAGAGTGCGTACCGTCGCCTCCGGAATGTGGCAGAGCTCGGCGATCTCGGCGTACGGGCAGCCGAGGCGGTCGGCCAGCACGCTCACCACGCGGTACCGCTCGGGCAGCAGAGCCAGCGCCCAGCGCAGCTGGTGCTCCTCGACCACGACGCTCTCCGCCGAGGCGGTGTGTCTGTCCAACCAGGACGGATCATCGGTCGGTGCGGGCCGGCGCCCGCGCTGGCGGTAGCCGTCGACCGCGGCGTTCGCGGTGATCCGGTATAGCCAGGTGCGCACCGTCGAACGGCCGTCGAACGCGGCGATCCGGCGCCAGGCCTTGATCATGGTTTCCTGTACGAGATCGTCACGGTCGAACGGGTCGTCGTGGTACTTCCCCGCGAACGCCTCCAGATCGCCCCGGTAGCGGGCGATGAGCGTGGCGAACGCGTCGTCGTCTCCCGCGGCACTGCGATGTACGAGACCGGCGTCGACCGTGTCCAGCGCGGCGTAGCGGTCCAATGTGGATACAGGCATCAGCACTCCAGCCGGCAGAGGGCCCGCCCAGGATAGGAGCGTGAGGTTCCAACGATTCCGTCAGATGATGGCGTTGCCGCTGGTACATCCATTCGGGCGGCGCGGCCCGCCGGATCGCCCGCCCACAATGGCGCTCCGGGTGAAACATCCGCGGGTTTCCGGTCGTCCAACGTGTGTCATTCGGCAACACACGGAGGTCAATTTCCGGCGGCACGACGATCGGGGGCCCGAAATAGCAGTCTGGACGTTGGCGATCGATTTCGGCACCTCGTACACCACCGCGGCAGCGGCCACGGCGGACCAGGTGTCGATGATCGAAGTCGAAAACTCGCGCTACCTCCCGTCGGCGGTCTGCCTCGACGACGAGGGAGAGCTGCGTACCGGCCAGCTCGCCCTGCGGCTGGCGGCGCAGCGCCCGCAGGCGGCCGAGCGGGTGCCCAAGCGCGCCCTGACCACACAGTCCCAGGTGCGCCTCGGCAGCCGCACGTTCACGGCGGTGGACCTCGTCGCCGCCGTCCTCGACCGAGTGCGGTCCGAGGCGGTCGCGGCGAACGACGGCCAGCCGCCCGGCCGGGTGGTCCTGACCCATCCGGCCCGGTGGGGTGAGCGCGAGCGCGGGCTGCTCGGGAAGGCCGCCGCGGCGGCCGGGCTGCCGGAACCCGAGCTGATGGCGGAGCCGGTCGCCGCCGCACGCTACTACGCGTCCCGGCACCCGGTCGCCATCGACGGTCACGTCGGGGTCTACGACCTGGGCGGCGGCACGTTCGACGCGGCGGTGGTACAGCACACGGCCACCGGCTTCGCGGTCGCAGGCCCGCCGGGCGGCGACCCTGAGCTGGGCGGGGAGGACTTCGACCAGGCCCTGCTCGACCTTGTCGGCCGCCGGGCCGTGGACGCCGACCCGGAGCCGTGGTACCAGCTCTGGCACGGCGACGACGACGCGGCGATGCGCGCGCGGGCCGCCCTGACAAGGAATGCCCGCGAGGTCAAGGAGTCACTGACCGAGGTCACACTCGGCTACCTGGACGTGCCCGGCTACGAGCACCAGTTCCTGGTTCGCCGCCACGAGTTCACCGAGTCCGTCCTGGACCTACTCGACGAGACCGTCGACAGGTTCCTGGAGACGGTGGCGGCGGCCGGCGTGGCGCCGGGCGACCTGGCGTCGGTCGTCCTGGCCGGCGGGGCGAGCCGCATGCCGGCGGTCTCCGACCGGATCCATGACCGCACCGGGCTGCTCGCCAGTGCGGTCAACGACCCCAAGGGTGTGGTGGTCATGGGCGCCGCCCTCCCCGCGGACACCGCCAGGCCCGCACCGGAGCAGCGCCGGCGGCCGCGCGACGCACCGCGCTTCTTCACAGTGCGCAATCCCTTCGACAGCTGATTGGGAGAGGGGTGATCGGCGTGGACATCGTCATGCTGGGCCACAGCGCGGCGGGCAAGACCACGTACGTCTCACTGATGTACGCGATCATGAACGCGGGGGTCGAGGAGTTCGCCCTCCGGGCGGTCGACGACGACCACCACGCAAGCCTCGTCCGGGCGGCGACCGACGTGGTCAACGGGCTCTACCCGCGCCCGAGCGACCACCGGGACGTCTTCGAACTCGTGTTGCGCTACCGCGACACCGACATCTTCCCGTTCACCTGGCGCGACTACCGCGGCGGCACCCTGCGCGAGCACTCGAACAGTGCGCAGGCCGCCCAACTGCACAGCGACCTGCGGGACGCCGGCGGCATCGTGCTCTTCTGCGACTCCTACCAGCTGGTCCACGACGCCGGCGCCAAGCGCGACGTACGCGTCCTGGTCAGCCACGTCCAGCGGGCCATGGACGCGCGTGGCGAGCAGCTCACGCCGCTCGTCATCGTGCTGACCAAGGCCGACCTCGTCGACCTCGACGACGACAAGACCGTCGACCTGCTGCGCGGGCCGTTCGAGCCGCTGATCGCCGCCGTGGCAAACACCCGGCACATCCTCGGCACGATCATCCCGATCGCCTGCGGCAGGCAGCTGGTCAACGTCACCGTGCCGGTGCTGTGGATGCTGCGCTACGGCATCGTCGGCGAGGCCGCCCGGCTACAGAAGGTCATCGAGCAGAGCGTCGCCGCCGCCCAGAACGCGGCCGCGAAGGACACCCTGTGGGACCGGATCTCCAGCCCGTTCAAGGGGGAGCCGACCTGGAACCAGGTCGCCGAGTCGCACAGGCACACCGCCCGCACCCAGTACCAGCGGCTCGAGCCGCTGGTCGCCCCCGCCAACGAGCTGGGCAGCCTGCTCGAAGGCGTCCCGATGTTCTAAGTGGCCGAGATGTTCTAAGTGGCCGAGAAATGAAAGGAGTGCCATGTCGACACCACCCAAGATGACGGTCACGATGCTGGGTGCCCCGGGCTCCGGCAAGACCATGTTCCTGCACGGGATGTACGCCATCCTGTCCGCGGGCTTCGAGGGCTACTTCCTCTACACCGTCGACCCCGACCAGGACCTCGACCTGATGGACGCGTGGGACCTGCTCTCCGACAAGGGAGAGACCCCGCCGCCGAACGACCCTGAGCCGGTCCCGTACGACTTCGTCCTCAAGGACGGGCTCACCCCGCTCGTCGAGATCGACCTCGTCGACTTTCGCGGCGGCGCGGCGCTCGACCGGGTCGCCGAAGGCCCCGACGACGTACGCGTCCTGCGCGAGCGACTGGCCCGCAGCGACAGCATCTACCTGGTACTCGACGGTGCGAACGTCGGACGGACGGTGGCCAGCATCCTCGCGTCTGGCCAGACCGGGCCGGCAGTGCTCGACCGGGGGCAGGACAGCACGCAGGTGGCCCGACTGATGCGATTCATCAGCGACGCCACTCAGGCCCGCACCAGTCGCGGACAGGCGGCACCGTCGGTTGTCGTGCTGATCAGCAAGACCGACCTGCTCGCCCAGACCAGCGGCGTCAGCCGCGCCGAGGCCCTGGCGGTGGTGGCGAAGAATCTCGACCGGCTCGCGTCGATCGCCACCGTCAAGGGGGTGACCGCGATGGTCTGCCCGGTCAGCATCGGTGCCTTCGGCACCGGCGACTCGGACCGGGTCGACCCCACGGCGCTCAACCCGGAAAACGTGTACCACCCGATGATCTTCTCGCTGTGGCACTTCCTCAGCGAGGGGCAGGACGAGCATGCGCTCGCGCTCCGGCGGGACAACGCCCGCCTCTCGGCGGCGGCCGAGGTGGTCAGCGAACGCCGCGGCCAGCTCTTCGGCAGCTGGCGGCACAGCACCGTGATCAGCCAGAACGAACAGGAGATGGCCGCACTGCGCGAGCGCATCGCCGAGCTGAAGCAAACGATGTCCGAGGAAGGGCGGCGGGCCGTGACGCTGATGTCCGCGCTCGCCGGGATGCCGATCATCAAGGACGGGGAGTGGCAGTCGTGACCGATACGACGACGAAGGGATGGGCGCCGGTCGTCTACGGCCGCACCCTCAACGCGGACTCCTGGTGGCGGGCGGTGCCAGCCGGCACGGGCACCGACGGGTGGCTCGACACCGCGGTCAACGCCGCGGTGGACGGCGGCAACACGCTGGCCGACGGCCCGCGCTTCCTGCTCAGCCGGTCGCACGGGCGCCTGCTGGTCGGCGTGGCCTGCCGGGCCGCCGACCTGCACGCGGAGATGAACCAGCACAAGGGCCGGGCCCTGCACTGTTTCGTCGGCTGGCTGGCGCCGGCCGCTGCGGTGGGCGGGCCGGTGGCGCCGAGACTGTCCGACCTGGAAACCCACTACCGCCAGTGGGCCGGCGAGCTCTACGCCAAGTGGGTCGGCCCCGACTGGGACGAGCACCGGGCCAAGCTGCGCGGGCCACGCCCATCCGGACCGGTCGATGTGCCGTGGACCGGGGGCAGCGGCCGGTCCGCGCCCACCGGCTCTTCGCGGACCGGCCGGACGGCGCGGTCCTCGTGGCACCGGCGACCGAACGGTTCGGCCTGTGGGAGGCGGCGCTCGCCGCGTCCGGCGAGGCCACGCTGGTGACCGGCTGGGGCGCCGAGGGACGCACCCGGCTGCGCGGTGCCACACACGTCTGTGTTGTGGGCCTCGTCGCGCCGAGGCTGGAGCGGCCCCGGCCCGAGCCGGCACCGGCGCCACCGCAGCCGCCGCAGGTCGGACCGGTCGATGTGGACAAGCAGCCGGTCACCCAGCCCATCGCGCGCGAGCAGGTGCGGCCGCAGGGCCAGCTCCAGCGCCCGGCCCGGGTGGTGCACAACAGCGGCGACGGGCTGTGCGACTGCTGGGTCGACCGGGCCTCACGGGCGGCCGCGGGCAGTGCCCACTGGCTGTTCCACGTGTTCGTGCCCCGCTCGCCGCACGGTCGCCCAACGCCGGAGCGCCCGCAGGCGCGGCCTTCGTACGACTTCGACTCCTCGGCGTCGCGCGGCCGCCAGGCAGGGACGGGCCAGGGCGATTTCGAACGCCGCATGCAGTTTCCGGACCACGACTGACGGCACAGGGAGGCTCCCATGACGCAGGAACAGCCGGCCGACCGGCATCCGCTCACCCAGCCGGTCATCCGGCTCTGCAACGACGCGGCCGACGTGGTCGAGCAGTACGGCGAGACGTACCGCGACACCCAGGCGGCGCAGCTGATCCGGGCCGAGGCGGGGCGGCTGACCGCGGACGAGGCCACGGTGGTGGTCGTCGGCGAGAAGAAGCGGGGCAAGAGCTCGCTCATCAACGCGCTCGTCGGCGCCGCCAACCTGATGCCCGTCGAGGTCGACATCGCCACCAGCGTGCATGTACTCGTGCGCCACGCGCCCCACCTGCGGGCCGCGGCCCTCGTCACGGGTGCTGACGAGCCGATGCCCATCGAGCCGGCCGACATCCACCGGTACGTGGCGATGGACCCGGCCACCGGCGCTCCGTACCGGGACGACGTCACCTCGGTCGAGGTCGGACTGCCCAGCCCGATGCTCGCCGAGGGGGTCGCGCTCGTCGACACGCCCGGCGTCGGCGGCCTCGTCTCCGGGCACACACAGATCACCCTCGCGACCCTCGGCATGGCCGACGCGCTGCTGTTCGTCGTACACGGCGGCACCGAGCTAACCGCCTCCGAGCTCGCGTTCCTCGGGCAGGCCACGCAGCGGGTGGCCACCGTGATCTTCGTGCTCACCCAGATCGACAAGTACCCCGCCTGGCGGGAGATCCTCGGGCGCAACCAGGCTCTGATTGCCCAACACGCGCCGCGGTACCAGGCAGCGTCGTGGTTCGCGGTCAGCAGCCGCGCCAAGACCGACGCCGACCTCGCGCTCGCCGGGGGCAACGCGGAGGTGGCGGCGCGGCGCCTGGAGTTCAGCGGATTCCCGGCCCTCCAGGAGGCCATCGTCGAGCAGGTGGCCCGCCGAGCGGCCGCCGTCCGCCTCGCCAACGCCGTGCACGTGGTCACGATGGCGGTCGACCCGCTCCTAGAGATGTACGAGCGTCGCATGCGGTCGCTAACCCTCGACCCCGGGCTTGCCGATGAGCTGGCCACCCGCGAGGCGGCGGTACGTGACCTGGCCGACCGCGACGCGGTATGGCGCAAGACCCTCGCCAGCCGCCTGAAGGAGCTGGAGAGCGTGCTCCAGCTGGGCTTCCGGCGCAGCGTCAACGACCTCCGGGCGATCGTCGAGGAGAAGATCAGTACCGCCGGCCCGGAAGACTTCGCCGAGCTCGCCGGTGACCTCGAGGACGGCATCCGCGGTGTGTGGATGCAGCTTGAGAACGCGACCCGCGAGGGTCTCAGCCGGATCAGCCGGGAGATCGGCGGCGAGCTGCACAACGCCGGCGCGGTCGAGGTGGCCAACCACATGGCGCTGCCCGAGCGGCTCCAGCGGATGCCCGCCCCGGTCGTCGGCCCTCGCGACCACGTGGGCTTCTTCGCCGGTGTGGAGCGGCTGATGCCCGCGTACGGTGCGGGTTCCCTCGCGTTCACGGTGCTCGCCGTCGCGACCGGCGGGATCTGGATCCCGTTCTTCGTCGGCATCGGGGTGACCGCCGGTCTGATGGGCCGCCGCAAGCGGCTCCAGCAGCTCCACGAGGGACGCGCCGACGCACAGCGCTACCTCAACCGGATCACCAACGAGCTGAACACGGAGGTACCGCCGAAGATCCGCGAAGGGCTGGCCCAGGCGGGCGCACAGCTGTCCGAGTCGATTAGCCAGCGGCTGGCCGAGCAGCGGCAGGCGGTGGAGCGGGAGCTGGCCGAGCACCGGGACAACGTCGGCAAGCAGCAGGAGGAGCTCGCCACCCAGCACGCCTCGACCGCAGCCGACGTGGCATCGGTGACGGCGGTGGCACGTCGGGCGGCTGAGCTGCGCGGCTACCTCTCCGGCCCAGCGTGACCCGCTCGGCTGGCGGCCCGGTGGTGGCGGGACACCCGCCCACCGGCGCCGCCCCGGAGGCGGGCGGCGTCCCGGGCCCGCTGTGCCGGCGGGTCCGGGCGATCGCCGGGGCCGCGGCCGCCGAGCTGCCGCCTGGGCCGCTGCTGTCGGAGATCCACTCCGTACTCGACCGGCTGGCCGAGCCGGGACTACGGATCGCCGTCGGCGGTCGGATGAAAGCCGGCAAGTCCACGCTCATCAACGCGCTCGTCGGCCAGGAGGTCGCGGCGACCGCCGCCACCGAGTGCACGCTGCTGGTCGCCTGGTTCCGGGCGGGGCCGCAGAACAGGGTCGTCGTGCACAGCACCGACGGCCGGCGAGTCGAGACCGGCGCGCGCCCCGGAGGCGGGATCCCGTACGAACTGTCCGGCCTCGGCGTGCCGCTGGAGGAGATCCAAGAGCTGGAGGTCGAGCTGGCCAACCGGCGGCTGGCCGAGTACACCATCGTGGACACTCCTGGCGTCGACTCGCTCAGCGGCCTCGACGACGTGGCCATGGCGGCTCTCGCCCGAGCCGACGCGCTGCTCTACGTGATGCCCCATCCCGGGCAGGGCGAGCAGGAGGCGCTGGAGGCGTTGCGCCGCAAGGCGTCCGGCTCGATCACCGCCGCCACCGTGCTGGGCGTGCTGAGCCGGATCGACGAGCTTGGCAGCGGCACCGGCGACCCGTGGCCGCACGCCCGCCGCATAGCCGGCCGGTACTCCCGCTCCTTGACCGGCCTGGTCGGCACGATCGTGCCGGTGGTCGGACTGCTGGCCCAGGCAGCGGCCGGCGACGGGTACACCGATGACGACACCGCCCGGATCGCTCGCCTCGCCGCCACGACGGAGGCCGACCTCACCGAGGCGCTCTACTCCGGCGATGCCTTCCTAGCCTGGGACGCCGGCCCGTTGCCGGCGGGGGACCGCCGGCGCCTGCTCGGCCTGCTCGGCCGCCACGGCATCGCGGAGGCGTTCGCGGCCTGGCACAGCGGCACCCGCGGCAGCGCGGCGATGCTGAGCCACCTGCGGGCCGCCTCCGGCATCGACGAGCTGGAGTCGGAGATCCGCGGCCGCTTCGTCGCCTCCGCCGACCGCCTGCGCGCCGCCCGCGCGATCCACTCCCTCGATCAGGCGGCCGGGGGCGCCGGCGGCGACGATCGGGTACTCGTGGCGCTGCGGGCCGGGCTCGCCGAAGTGCGCACCCATCCGCTGATGCGCCAGGCCGAGCTCGGCACTGCTCTCGCCGACCTTGCCTCCGGCACGCTCACCCTGCCCGAGCCGGACGGGCGGGAACTCGTGGCGCTGGCGACCGGCGGCAGCCCGGCTGCCTGCCTGGGCCTTCCCGCCGGCACCGACCGCCCCACCCAGGCCCGCGAGGCCGACCGCCTCGCCGCCCGCTGGCGCGTCATCGAGAACACCGCCCGCCAGCGGGTGACCCGCCGCCACGCCCGCGCCGCCCGCGAACTCTACGAAGCTCTGTACTTCCTCGACTGAAAGCCTCCTACGCTGCCATTTGTGACGGCAGTCCCAGCAGCTCCTCCGCCCATGGCCACGCCGCGGGTCGCGGCGGCCGCGCTCTTCTTCGATCAGGCCGGCCACGTCATGCTCGTCCACCCGACCTACAAGGACTACTGGGATCTCCCGGGCGGGATCGTCGAGCCTGGCGAGTCGCCGATGGCGGCTTGTGCGCGGGAGGTCAGTGAGGAGATCGGGCTGACGGTCCCCATCGGTGGGCTCCTGGTCGTGGACTGGGCGCCTGCCGAGCGTGAGGGCGACAAGATGGTCTTCCTCTTCGACGGCGGCGAGCTGAGCGAGGAGGACCGGGCGCGCATCGCCTTCGTGGACGGGGAGCTGGACGAGTGGCGGTTTGTCGCGGCGGAAGACCTCGACCAGTACACGATCACGAGGCTGGTCCGGCGCATCCGCACCGGGATCGGTGCCAGAGCGCGGGGGCGGGCGGCCTATTGCGAGTACGGCGTCGAGCCGGTCAGGTAGGCGGTCCAAGATTTTCTGCCGCGCGTTGTCGATCTGACGGTGTCCGGGCTCGTCGTAGGGTAGGAGGCCCGCCGGGGCCGGTCACGATAGGACATCGACATGGCCAAGTACATCATTCTCATCTACGGCGACGCGAAGCAGTGGGAGGCGATGACCCCCGCGCAGCAAGAGGCGAACGAGGCGGCGCACGCGGCGTTTCGCGATGCGGGCGGTTCACGGGTCCTTGGCGGCCACGAGTTGGAGCTGGCGCCGATGGCGACCACGCTGCGCACCGACGGCGCTGACGGGGTGACCACGACGGACGGGCCGTTCCTCGAGGCGAAGGAGGCGGTTGGCGGCTACTACCTGGTCGAGGCCGCGGACCTCGACGAGGTGCTGGCGCTCGCCGCCCGGCTGCCCGAGGTGCACGTCGCTCACAGCGGCGTCGAAATCCGGCCAATAATCGATCACGGATAGCAACGTGACCGAGGCGATCGCGAATCGCACGGTGGGCGAGGCGGTGGCGGAGGCGCACCGCACCGAGTGGGCGCGGGTCTTCGCCACCACCGCGCAGCTCACCCGGGACCTCGACCTGGCGGAGGAGTGCGCGCAGGAGGCGTACGCTCAGGCGCTGCTCACCTGGCCGGAGACCGGCATCCCGGATCGGCCCGGCGCCTGGCTCACCACGATCGCCCGCAACCGGGCGCGGGACGTGCTGCGGCGGGAGTCGAACTTCCGGCGGGCGATGCCGCTGCTGGCGGCCGACGAGCGGGTGCCCGGGCCGGAGGACGGCTTGGACGACGACCGGCTGCGGTTGATCTTCACCTGCTGCCACCCCGCACTCGGGCGGGACGCGCAGGTCGCGTTGACCCTGCGGCTCGTGTGCGGCCTGTCCACCGCTGAGGTAGCGCGGGCGTACGTGGTGCAGGAGGCGACCATGGCCGCGCGGATCACGCGCGCCAAGAAGAAGATCGCCACGGCCCGCATCCCGTACCGGGTGCCGGCGCCCGACCAGCTGGGCGAGCGGGTGAGCGCGGTCCTGGAGGTCGTACACCTGATCTTCACGACCGGGCATACCGCGCCGACCGGGGCGCAGCTGATCCGGCGGGACCTGACCGGGAGCGCCATCCGGCTGGCCCGCATGCTGCACCTACTGATGCCGAACGAAGCGGAGATCACCGGCCTGCTCGCCCTGCTGCTGCTCGTCGAGGCGCGGGCGGACACCCGCACGTCCGAGAGCGGGCGGCTGCTGCTTCTGTCCGAACAGGACAGAAGTCGATGGGACAGCCAGCTGATTAGCGAAGGCACGGCCCTGCTCACCGACGCGCTGCGGCGGCGGGCGCCGACCCGGTACGCGGTGGAGGCCGCGATCGCCGCCGTGCACGCGGAGGCCCGTAGCTGGGAGGAGACGGACTGGACGGAGATCGTCTCGCTCTACGGCGTGCTGCTCCAGCTCTGGCCCTCGCCGGTGGTGAAGCTCAACCGCGCGGTCGCGATCAGCTTCCGGGACGGCCCAGCCGCCGGCCTCGACGCGCTGGCGCCGCTGCTGGCCGATCCGGCGCTGGCTACGTACGGCTACCTCAGCGCCGTACGGGCGGACTTGCTCCGGCGGCTGCACCGCTGGGCGGAGGCGGCCGGCGCGTACGAGGAGGCGCTTGCCCTGACCGACAACGAGGTCGAGCGCGCCTTCCTCATCGAACGGCTCCGAGAGGTCCAGGCACGTTGACGTCCAGTGCGATCCGGCGGTCCGGGGTGGCGAGGTAGTACTCGATCACGTGCGCGAGGTGCTCGTTCGAGATCGAGTAGTCGTGGCCACCCACGGTGACGTACCGCACCTGGTCCCGCAGGCGCAGGTGGACGCCCTTCTTGTCGCGCAGCACCGAGGCGATCCGCTCCCACGGCAGCGCCTCGTCCTCCGTCGTCACGCCCGTCGAGGTGATAGCGACGAACCTGGGACGGCGCAGGCTCCGGAAGACCGCGAACGCGGACACGAGCAGAGCCGCGACGCCCACCGCGGAGCTGATGCGCCCCTCCCAGGCACCTATCGTCGAGCCGCCCCAGACCAGGCCGCTGCCGACGACGGCGCCCCCAGCGGCCACCTCGATCGCCCATGCCCACCTGGAACGCCGCGCGAGCAGGCCCGGTCGGGTGCCGCCGGGTAGGACGAGGGCGGGACGCCAGCGGAGGCGGCCACGCCGGGTGCGGCTGCGCAGCGCCGCCTGCACGCCGAGATGCCCTATGCCGGCGAGAAACAGCACGTCGTGCGGATCGACGGGTGTGGCAGTGCCGGCCCGGCGGCCGTACTCCCACAGGGCGGCGCCGGCGACAAGGACGGCGAGCGACGCGAATGCCGCCGCCACCGGGCGGAGCCACCGCGCCAAGTCGCGGCCCACCTCCTCGACCACCGCGCCGGCGGTCACCGGCGGGGCGAGGAGTGCTGCATTCCTCTACATATACGGCAGCCGAGCAACCGCGAGAATCCGCCGGACGTGCGGCTGGGTGCCGCGCAGGCGGAACTCGACCGCGGCCCGCCGGGCCTCCTGGTAACCGGACACCAGCGCCGCGATCCCGGCCGCGTCCAGGAACGGTACGGCGGACAGGTCGAGGTGCAGGCGGTTCGGCCGGCGGGCAAGCCCGTTCAGGATTGCCTGCCGCAGCTCGTCGGCGCTGTCTCGGTCGACCTCGCCGCCGACGGAGACGGTCAGCGTGCCACCGCCGGCCGGTGTTGTCGTCACCCGCAGGCGAGGTGCGCCGAGCCCGGTGTCGTCCACTTCGCCCCAGTGCGGCGGCGTGTCGCTGAGCATGGCGTGGCGCAGCCAGGTCAGCGTCTTGGAGAGCAGGCGCGAGACGTGCATCTGCGAGATGCCGCACCGCTGCGCGATCTCCACCTGGGTGAGGTTGCCGTAGAAGCGGAGGATGAGGATCCGCCGCTCCCGCTCCGGCAGCCGGTCCAGAAGGGACTGGATGGTGAGCCGGTCGTCGATCGCGGCCAGGTCACCGTCGACCTCGCCGATCAGGTCACCGCGTTCGGCCGTACCCCCGCCGGAGCCAGGGCTGGTGACCGGCGCGTTCAAGGACAGCAGTGTGTAGCCGGCGGCCGAGAGCATCGCCTTGTCCACCTCGTCGGTGGTGGTGTGCAGGCGATCCGCGAGCTCGGTGGTGCTCGGCGCGCGGGACAGCGTGTTGGTCAGGTCCGAACCCGCGTGGCGGATCTGCACGACCAGGTCCTGGAGCCGCCGCGGCGCGCGTACGCCCCAGGTGCGGTCGCGGAAGTGCTTGCGCAGCTCGCCGAGGATCGTGATGACCGCGAACGCTGTAAAGGAACCGCGTTCCGCGTCATACCTGTCGACCGCCTTGACCAGGCCTAGGCGGGCCACCTGCTCCAGGTCCGCGAACGGCTCACCCCGCCCGCGGTAGCGGTGGGCGAGCCGATGGGCAAGGGGCAGGCAAAGCTCCACGAAATCCGCCCGAGCGGACGGTTCATCCGCGACGCGTTCGCCGTACCGCGCCGCCTCCTCGTCGAGGTTCAGCTGGGCAGTGTCCTGTTCCGAGTGCATCACCGCCTCCTTGATGACAGAAAGCCCTTGGATGGCACGGGGCCCCGAGTGGGCGCGGGCGAACTCGCGGTTCCTACCCAGTCGGCTGGCCGATATCCCAATGGATCAGATACGCGAACGTGCCATTAGATGAAGGCTTGCCCACGTGACCTTACCGTCGGGCAAGAGAGTGCAACCCCAACTTGCCGAGACAGCCTCGACGAGCAAAAGACCACGCCCACGGGGCCCCGTCGCGCCGTCCGAACCGATGCGCCGCGCCCGTCGTTGGTGATAGTCGCGCACGGCGAGATGAAGGTATCGGCGGCCACGTGTGACGGTCAGCTCGATGGGCGTACCGGCATGGCGTACCGCGTTTGTGACCAGCTCGGTGGTGACAAGGCGAGCCGGTTCGACCACAACCGCCAGGCGCCAACGCTGGCACGCTCCTGACACGAGGGTGCGCGCGGCGCGTACCGATGCGGCGGCGGGCGGAAAGCGGTCGCGCACCTGCGCCGGCAGCTCGCGCCGCGCGGCGACGGTGCGTCCGTGGTCGAGGTCGGTGCAGAGAGTCAGCTGCCGGTCGGCGCCCAGCCTGCGCAGCGCCGCCCGCAGGTCACGCGATGGCGCGCAGACGAGCAGCGGAACCCCGGGCCACGCGGCCGCGTGCCGGGACGCCGCCATGAACGCTGTGAGGCTCAGATCTTCCTCGACGGTGAGTCCGGCGACGTCGACGAGGATCGCGATCGGCTGCTCCGCAAGGCATTTGAGCAGCGCGGTACGAAGCTGTGCCGCGTTCCGCAGAGTGAGCTGGCCGTCGATGTGCAGGATGGCCAGCGGTGGCTCATGGGCGGGGGTGCACCGCAGACGCCTGAGCATCACCTTGCCCCGACCGGCTTTCCAGCCAGTACAGCGAATACACCCGTCATCTCCAGGACCCGCCGGGGCAGACCGCGCGCGCCACGCACCACTAAAGTTTTCCCCTGCCCGTGCGCGTCATTTCGCGCAGCGAGCAGGGCACCCACACCGCAGGCATCGATGAATCCCACCGCGGATAACTCCACCTCGACAAAACGGACCCCGTCGGCGCGGAGAACGCCGAGCACACTCGCCGAAAGCGCCTCTGTTACTGCCATGTCGATCTCGCCGCTGACGACTACCCGTGCGGTGCCCCCGCTCGGCATCTCCACCCGGAGGTCGAAGTCGTATGTCATCGACCATCCCTCCGCAACGGACCGTACCCGAGGAGGGCGGACCGGTAACCCCCCTTGGATAAGGACGAATCATGGTGCCCCGGGCCTCGTGGCGACCGCTGCCTTCGGATCATCACCTTTTGGTGATCGACGCAGTCGTCGCGGAGCATGCCCAACCTCCTTCCTAACCCACAGTGATCACGGTTTTCCGGGGCGAACGGCGGGTAACCTCGCGTGGAGGCCCCCTGCGGACAACGAGGTGCCATGCCGACAGCCGTCCAGTGTCTGATTGACGATCGCCAGGCGTACGCGGTGGCGCGTGTGGTGGGAGTCTTGGACGTCAAGGGCGCCAACGCGGTCCGTTCGGCCCTCATCCAGTGTCTGGCCGCACAGCCCGAGGCGGTGCTTATCGACCTGTCCGGTATGCGCCTCGCCGACCCGAGCGCCCTGTCGATCTTCGTCGCGGTGGCGCGGCAGGCGGAGCAGTGGCCGGCCGTACCGCTCGTGCTCTGCGCGCCGCAGGCCGACGCGGCCGAGATCCTGCGGCTCCGCTCGATGGACCGCCGGCTGCCCGTGCTGCCCAGCCTGGCCGACGCGGTGCGGTCGCTCCCGCTCGGCTCGGCGGCCCCCTCCGTGAGCGAGGATCTGCTGCCCGTGGTCGGCGCCGGGCGGCGCGCCCGCGAACTCGCCACCGAGGTGTGTTTCCAGTGGGACGTGCCGGAGCTTGTGGGGCCGGCGTGCACAGTGGTGACCGAGCTGGTCAACAACGTCGTCGCGCACGCGAACACGATGATGACGCTGCGCCTGTCGCTGCGGGATCGCTACCTGCACATCGCGGTACGGGACGGCAGCACGGACGAGCCGGTCCTGCGCCGCGAGGTCTCGTTCACCTCTCTCTCCGGCCGCGGGCTGGCGCTCGTGGACGCGGTCTCCCAGCACTGGGGGAGCCTGCCCGCCGAGGGTGGGAAGGTCGTCTGGGCCGTCCTCGGCGTGGCGCCGCGCCGGTAGGCCCGGCGCCACCGCCGATTCACGGTGTGGCCAGCGCCTCCGTCGGGGCCAGCCGGGCGGCGCGGATCGCCGGGTACAGGCCGGCGACCGCCCCGATCAGGAGCGTCGCGCCCACCCCGCCGGCCATCGCCCAAGCCGGCATCACCGACGGCCACGAGCGGGTGCCCGCGTACACCGTGGTGACCGCGATACCGAGTACGACCCCACCCGCCCCGCCGAGCGCCGACAGCAGCAGCGACTCGGCCAGGAACTGGACCCGGATCTGGCCGCGCGTGGCACCCAGCGAGCGGCGCAGTCCGATCTCGGACCGCCGTTCCAGCACGGAGATGACCATCGTGTTGGCCACCCCCACACCGCCCACGAGCAGTGCTACCGCGCCGAGCCCCAGCAGCAGCCCGGTGAACGCCCGGTCGGTCGCCCGCTGCGCCTCCAGCGCGTCCGACGGCCGGGACACCTCCACCTCGCTCGGTGCCTCGGGGTTGGCGGTCGCGGCCAGCACGCCCCGTACCGCCTCCACGGCCGCCTCGTCGGAACGCGTGTAGACGGTCGTGGGGTGGCCGTCGAAGCCCAGGTAGGACTCCGCGGCCGGCCAGCCGACGAGCGCCGCCGAGTCCAGCTCCGGTGCGAGCGGCACCCCGTCCAGGATCCCGACGACCGTAAACCACTTGCCGCCGATGTACACCTGGATGTCCGGCCCGGCCGCGCCGACGCCCAGCCGGCGCGCCGCCGAGGCGCCCAGCACCGTGGCGGGGTAGTGGGACGTGGCCGCGTTCAGCCACGTACCGCTGGCGAGCGTGGCGCCGACCGTGCCGAGCAGGTCGAGGTGGGCGGCCTGCACGCTCATACCACCGGTCTCCGCCTCCGGGATCCGGTCGCTACGGTACACCTTCGTGTCCGGCACCTTCCCGATGGCGGCGACCTCGTTCACGGGACCGATCCGTGCCACCATCGCCACCGACTCGGTGGGCAGTGTCGCGTCCTCGCCGAAGACCGTCTTGCCCGGCCCCGCGGTCAGCAGGTTGGTGCCGAGCGCGGCCAGCTCGCGGTCGAGCTCGGCCCGGCTGGACGAGGAGATGCCGACCACCGAGGTCATCGCGGCGATGCCGATCGCGATGCCGAGCGCGGACAGGAACGCCCGCATCGGCCGGGTCTTCAGCCCGGCACCGCCGACCCGCAGCACGTCGCGCGGGCGGAGCCGGGAAGGGGAGAGCACCGTCGCCACTCAGACCACCTCCCGTCCAACATGGACACCTGTCGGGGCAGGCTGGCCGCGATGTCGTGGTCGTGGGTGATGACGAGGACCGTGGTACCGGACGCGTGCAGCTCGCGCAGCAGCGCCATCACCCCGCCGCCCGAGGCGGAGTCGAGGTTTCCGGTCGGCTCGTCCGCGAGCAGCAGCGCCGGCTCGCCGGCCACTGCGCGGGCGATCGCCACCCGCTGCCGTTCCCCGCCGGACAGCTCGTGCGGCATGTGATCCAGGCGGTGCGCCAGCCCGACCCGGTCCAGCGCGGCCTCCGCCCGCCGCTTCCGCTCTTTTAGGGGTACGCCCGCGTAGAGCAGCCCGTCCGCGACGTTGTCCAATGCCGACTGTCCATTCGCGAGATGGAACTGCTGGAACACGAAGCCGATCCGGCGTGCCCGCAGCGCGGAGAGCTGGCGGTCGGAGAGTGCGGCAACGTCGTACCCGTCGATCCGGACCACGCCGGCCGAGGGGCGGTCCAGCGTGCCGATCAGGTGCAGCATCGTCGACTTGCCCGAACCGGACGGGCCGACGATCGCGGCCACCTCGCCGTACTCGACGCTCAGCGAGACGCCGCGTACCGCGACCACCCCGCCCGGGTACTCCTTCGTCACCCCCTCCAATTCGACAACCGCCTTCACGAGGGCATCCCCACGGTCATGCCCTCGGCGATGCCGTCGCCAGAGACCTCCACCCGGCCGGTGGCGAACATGCCGGTCTCCACCGCCACGATCCGGGTGGCGGTGCCTTCGACCACCTGTACCCCGTACCCGCCCTCGGCGAGGGCGAGCAGCGCGGCGACCGGCACGGTGAGCACGTTCTCCCGCTCGGAGGCGGTGAACGTGACGTCGACCGTCGCCTGGTCGAGGCCGGCCACCGCCTTCGGGTCGTCGACCGCGATGGTCACCTCCACCGTGGTCGAAGCCGGGTCCTGACCCTCGGCCGGCTTGATGACCAGCTCGGTCTTCGTGATCTTGCCCGGGGCCTCCTTGCCGTCCGGCAGCGTCACGCTGACTGCCGCGTCCTTGCGGGCCAGCCGCTGGTCGGCGACCTCCAGCTCGACGCTGACCACGCGGGCGGTAGCCGTGTAGGAGAGGACCGCCGTGCCCGGCTGGACCGGCTCGCCCACCTCGGCGCCTTGGCTGTCGACCCGTACCTCGCCGGAGGCGAAGACCACCCGGCCCAGCTCGACCGTCCCGGTCTCCGGCAGGCCCAGGTCCTCCTGCCACTCCTTCACGGCCTCGGCGGTCGCGCTTGTGTACTCGTCGTCGACCGTGAACCCGTCGTACCCGAGGGCGTTCAGGTTCTTTTCGAGCTGGGTGACGTCGGCGCCTTCGGTGTCCACGGCGAGCGCCCGGTACGCCGGCAGCGACCCGTACAGCAGCACGACCGGTGCGTTGTCCAGCCGGTAGAGGGCCTGCCCCCGTTTGACCGACGCCCCCGTCGCCGGCAGACCCGTCACCGTACCGGCAGCGCGGGCGGCCGCCGAGATCGTGGCGCCGTACCCCAACTCGCCACTCTCCACCTGTGTGTCCACCAGCGTCTGCCGGGTCACCTCGGCCGTTGCCGGTGGCAGGTCGCTGCCCGCCTCACCCGACGCCTCGCCACCCGGCAGTCCGAGGCCGAGCCCTGTAGCGACGACCGCACCGGCGACCACCACCGCGCCCGCGGCGGCCACCACCCGGCCGGTCCGGCGGCGGCGCCGCCCGGTCACGCGTTCCTCCGTTCGGTACGGGTGCCGCCGCCAGGGCCGTCCGGCCGGACCGAGCGGCACTTCTCCTCGGCCGCCTTGAACGCCGGGCCCTCCGGGTCGACCTCGCCGCCGTTGATCCGCATGCCGCCGTCCTCCTGCGGGTCCGGAAACTTGGGGACGCCGTTCTCCCGCATGCACTTGGCGTACTGGCGCATCTGCTCCAGCCGCTCAGGGTCGACCTTCGGCGGCTCGCCACCGTTCGGCATGAACCGCTTGCACTTCTCCTGTGCCGCCTCGAGCTTCACCCGATCGATTCCGTCGGGCAGCGCCAGCCGGAACTCGCCGCTCTCGCCCACCTCGGGATCAGGGAAGTTGGGGACGCCGTTCTGCCGCATGCACTTCGAGAACTCGAGTGCCGCCTCCCTGTCGTTTCCGCCGCTCGGCTCGGCGCTCGCCGTTGGCTCCGCGCTCTTGCCGCCAGCGGTGGCCACCTGGCCGCCGCTGTCACCGCCCCCGGCGCAGCCGGCCGCGCTCAGGGCCAGCAGCAGCCCGAGCAGGAGGCCTGTTCTGATTCGCATGATCCTCTCCCCGGTCGTTGGTTGGCGGCGGCCGGCTCATCCGGCCGCCATCGCCGAGTAGAGCGGGGCGGGGATCACGGGGGCGTTTCCGAAAATGGTGACGCTCGCTTGACGTCACCGTGGGTCACCATTGGGGGTATGCGGATCCTGGTGGTCGAGGACGAGCCGCTGCTCGCCGGCGCGGTCGCCGAGTGGCTGCGCGGCGACGCGCACGCTGTCGACGTCGTGCACGACGGCGGCGCCGCGCTCGAACGGATCGATGTCAACGACTACGACGTGGTGGTGCTCGACCGTGACCTGCCGGTCGTACACGGCGACGACGTGTGCCGCGCGGTCGTGGCCGGCGACTCCCCGGTGCGGGTACTGATGCTCACCGCCTCCGCCGGGATCGACGACCGGGTGGCCGGGCTGAGCCTCGGCGCCGACGACTACCTGCCCAAGCCCTTCGCCTTTCCGGAGCTCGCCGCCCGCGTCGTGGCGCTCGGCCGCCGCTCCCGTCCGGCCGCGCCGCCGGTGCTCCAGCGCGCCGGGATCCGGCTCGACCTGCACCGCCGCGAGGTGTACCGGAACGGGCGGTACGTCCCGCTGTCCCGCAAGGAGTTCGCGGTGCTGGCCGAGCTGCTCCGGGCCGAGGGCGCCGCGGTCTCCGCCGAGCTGCTGCTGGAGAAGGCGTGGGACGAGCACGCGGACCCGTTCACCCACGCGGTGCGGATGACGATCCTGAAGCTGCGCCGCAAGCTCGGCGACCCGCCCGTCGTGCTCACCGACCCGGGAGTGGGGTACCGGATCCCATGAAGCGCGCCGCTCCCGGCTGGTCCCGCCTGACCATCCGCGCCCGCCTGACGCTCGTCTACGGCGGGCTCTTCCTGGTCGCCGGCGTGCTGCTGCTCGGCGTGACGTACGCGCTCATCGCCCAGCGGATGCCAGACCCCGACCAGCGGATCGTCACGCGCCAGGGAACATCCCAGCTCCCTCCGGGGCAGGAGATGCCGCAGGGGACTGGTGGCACGTTCGAGTCGAAGGTCGTACAGAACACCTGGGACGACGCGCTCGACGCGCTGCTCACCCAGGGTGGGATCGCGCTGGTGCTGGCCGGCGCGGCGGCGACCGCGTTCGGCTGGATCATCGCCGGGCGGCTGCTCCAGCCACTACAGCGGATGACCGAGACGGCCGCCCGGATCGCCGACGCCCCGGCCGCCGACCGCGGGCTGCACGAGCGGATCGCCTTGGACGGGCCGCACGACGAGGTGAAGAAGCTGGCGGACACGTTCGACGTGATGCTGGAGCGGCTCGACAGGTCGTTCGACGGCCAGCGGCGGTTCGTGGCCAACGCGTCGCACGAGCTGCGTACCCCGCTGACGATCAACCGGGCGCTGCTGGAGGTGGCCGTACACCGGCGGACCGCCTCGCTGGAGGTGCGGCAGCTCGGCGAGACCCTGCTGGAGATCAACGGGCGCCACGAGCGGCTGCTGGACGGCCTGCTGGTACTGGCCCGCTCCGAGCGCGAGGTGACCGAGCGCTCCTACGTGGATCTCGCGGACATCGTGGAGCACGTGGCGGAGCAGGCCAAACAGGGGGCGGCCTCGATCCTCACCGAGGCCGGTACGGCGCCCACGACCGGCAATCCGGTGCTGCTGGAGCGGCTGGTGCAGAACCTCGTCGAGAACGGTGTGCGCTACAACGTGCCGGCGGACGGCTGGGTCGGCGTCACCAGCGACACGCAGCCGGACGGCTCGGTCGTGCTTGTGGTCACCAACACCGGGCCGGTCGTGCCGCCGTACGAGGTACCCCGCCTCTTCGAGCCGTTCCACCGGCTGGAGGGCGACCGGATCGGCGCGGCCGCACCCGGCGCCGGCCTCGGCCTGTCCATCGTGCGCGCGGTGGCCCGGGCGCACGGCGGCGAGGCGACCGCGCGGCCACGGGATGGCGGCGGGCTTGTGGTGACGGTGACGCTCCCGGGCACCTCGGCTATCGCACTGGAATGAGCCGCCGCAGCAGCCGCCCGGCCGGCTCACGGGTGCGGGGCAGCCAGATCCAGGCCACCGCGACGACAAGCGCCAGGTCCAGGAACGCACCGGGCAGCTTCGTGAGCGTGGCCACGCCGAGCCCGTTCGGCAGGATGAGAAAGGTGAGCGCGCCAGTGGTGATCGCGAGCCAGCGCCGCGCCGGGGCCTCGGCCGCGGCGGCGAGCACGGCCAGCGCGGTCAGTGCGTACCAGGGGTAGAAGACAGGGGAGAGCAGCGCGAGTGCGGCGAGCGCGGCACCGCAGCGAAGCACGACCGCGCGGGTATCGACGCGTCGCCGCCAGGCGCTGGCAGCCAGCCCGAGCAGGACGAGTGCGAGGAGCGCGAGGCCGGCCACGCGGGCGACGAGCACCGCGTCGTCCGCACCCGCCCCGGCGCCGAAGCCGCGCAGCACGTACCCCACGCTCATCCCGACCCCGGTGGGCAGGGACGTCCACTGTGTCTGGTCGGTGGTGCCGGATACCGCCGCGACCCAGCCGAAGCCGAGCCCGGCCGCCAGCGACGTGGCGGCGAAGGCGCTACCGGCCGCCCCAGCGAGCAGCCAGCGCCGGGCGGCGCCGGCCACCAGCAGCACCGCGAACGGCAGCGCCACCACCGCGGTCACCTTGACCGCGACCGCCAGCCCGAGCAGGAGGCCGGCGCCTAGGGCCTGTATCCAGGAGACAGGCCCTAAGGGTCTGCGGGTGGTCGCGGCGGCCAGCCCGGCAACCACGAGGCCGGCGACGAGCGCGTCGTGGTGCGCGCCGGCGATCGCGTGTACGGCCACGAGCGGCGTGCACACCCCGAGCCAGGTGGCGCGGGTCGGCTCCACGCCGCAGGCGCGGGCGAGGCGGGGCAGCGCGACCGCGGCGAGCACCACCCCGGCGACCGCGACGAGCCGCAGCGCGCCGACCGACACGAGCAGGCCGCCGCCCAGCCAGGCGGCGGCCGCGGCGAGGGCGATCGCCACCGGACCGTACGGCGCGGTCGCGTCCTGCCAGACCGGCGCCACCGCGTCCACCCACGGGCATCCGCCGGCCGCGGGACTCAGGCTGTACGGGTCGGCGCCGTTCGCGAAGAGCCAGCCCTGGCAGGCGTACGAGTAGACGTCGCGGCTGCCCAGCGGCGCCGCTACGACCAGGGGAAGCGCCCAGAGGACGCCGGTGACCGCCAGCGCGGGGGCGCCGACAGTGCCGGCCCGGACCATCGCACCGAGCCGCCACCAGGCCACGACAAGCCCGACCAGCCCCAGCACACAGGCGGCCAACCCGATCTGGAACGACACCGGGGTGGCGTCGAGACCCAGCCGGCGCAGGTCGGCACCCGGGTCACCGCCGGGGAGCGCGCCCGCCGCGTACGAGCCCACGGCGAGCAGGACCGCGGCGGCGAACCCGGCCCAGCGGATCACCGCGCCCGCCACACCGCGAGGACCTCGTCCCGGTGCTCGCCGGTCGGGCGGCTGTCCTGGATCTCGTGCCACCGCATGACCAGCCGCACCTCGACAACCCGGGGCGCGCCGGGGTGGCGCCGCGCGTACGCGTCGGCGATCTCGGCGAGCAGGGCCGGCTGGGCCACGTACTGATCCTGCTTGGCCTCCACCTCGGCCCGGCGGATGCCGGTCTCGTTCTGCCCGAGGGGCGTCGCCGCGCCGGTGGCGAGCGTGCCCTCGACGCGCGGGTCGGGAGCGTCCTCGTCCGGCGGGTTCACCCCCGCGTACATCCGGAACGGCGCGAACGGGAAGTCGTCGTCCGAACCCCAGAACGTGCCCCCGACCAGCAGCGCCAGCCCGACGACGGTGGCCAGGACGCGCGCCGCGACACCGGCGCGCGACAAGCTCGCCGGTCGCGGATCCATGGGTTACAGCATGCCTCGCCAGGTGGCGCCCGGCGGGGCGCCCCGTCGACTTGGGGGACAATCGACGCATGGGTGACGCCGTAGTGGTGGTGGAGGACCGTCCAGCCAGCCGGTTCGAGTTGCTGGTGGACGGGGAGGCGGCGGGTTTCGCGTCGTACCGGCGAAACAAGTCCGCGATCTCCTTCCTGCACACAGAGGTCGACGAGCGGTTCGAGGGGCGCGGGTTCGGCTCGGTGCTCGTGCGCGGCGCGCTCGACGCGGCCCGTGCGGAGGGGGCGGCGGTGCTGCCGTTCTGCCCGTTCGTGCGGCGCTACATCTCCCGGCACCACGAGTACCTGGATCTGGTGCCGGTCGACCAGCGGGCCCGCTTCGAGCTGCCTGAAGGCAACTTAACGTGATTGTCTAATTTGTACTGAGTAACGTCACGAGAAGGTCACAACCGTTCATGGGGCAGTGACACCCATTGTCGGGAAGCGAAGGATCTCGCCTGTCGCGCCCTGCACAACAGGGCACCTGCACTCCGGAGGAACGGTACGTGAGAAAACTCCCCAAGTGGGGGCGGCGTAGCGCTGCCCTGCTGCTCGCCTCAGGCGTAGCGGCAGGCATGACGCTCGCGGGTCTTCCCTCACCCGCCAGCGCCGACCCGACGGACTCGCCTGAAATCATCAAGAGCGCACCAGCGGACACCCTCGACGCCCACGACGCCGACCTGCTCGCCCAGGCCAAGGCGAAGGGCGAGCAGCACGTCATGCTCATCGTCGCGACGGACGACGGCGACGCCAAGGATGTCGCGACCGAGATCACGAAGCTGGGCGGCAGCGTCGCCAAGCAGTACGACTCGATCGGCTACGTCCGCGCCCGCGTCCCCACCGGATCCGTGGAGAAGGCCGCGAAGCTGCCGGGTGTCACCGCCATCGACCTGAACGAGTCGATCCCGCTGCCCGACCCGACCCCCGACCACAAGGCCGCCGGTAACGGCGGCAAGGCGCAGACCGTCGCCGGCCCTGGCGCGGACACGCCGGCCGCGAACCCCTTCATGCCGACGCACGAGACGGGTGCCGTCAAGTTCAAGGAGCAGCACCCGACCTGGGACGGGCGCGGCGTGACGATCGGCATCCTCGACGCCGGTGTAGACCTCGACAACCCCGCCCTCCAGACCACGACCACGGGTGAGCGGAAGGTCGTCGACTGGTTCACCGCGACCGACCCCATCTTCGACCCGGACGGCACCTGGCGGGCCATGCTCACCACCGTGACCGGGCCGAGCTTCACGTTCGCTGGCGCCACCTGGACCGCGCCGGCTGGTTCCTACAAGATCAACCGGTTCAACGAGGCGATCACCGCTGGCGGCGACCCCGCAGGTGACGTCAACCGCGACGGCGACACCGCTGACCTGTTCGGTGTGCTGTACGACCCGGTGAGCCACGACATCCGTGTCGACACCAACCAGAACCTCAACTTCACCGACGACGCTGTCATGCGGCCGTACGCGGAGAAGTTCGACGTCGGCCACTTCGGTACGGACAACCCGGCCACCGCGGTGCGCGACCAGATGCCGTTCGTGGTCGAGTACCGCGAGGATGTCGACACCACCCCGGCCGGCCTGCCGGGCGTCGCCGACTTCGTCAACATCGGCATCATCGAGAGCAACCACGGCTCGCACGTCGCCGGCATCACCGCCGCCAACGACATGCTCGGCAACTCGGTCTTCGACGGCGCTGCCCCGGGCGCGAAGCTCGTCTCCGGCCGGGCCTGCAACTGGACCGGTGGCTGCACCGCCGCCGCGCTCCTGGACGGCATGGCCGACATGGTCATCAACCGCGGCGTCGACGTGGTCAACATGTCGATCGGCGGCCTGCCCGCGTTCAACGACGGCGGCAACGCCCGCGCCCAGCTCTACAACCGCCTGATCAACGACTACGGCGTCCAGCTGGTCATCTCGGCCGGCAACGACGGCCCGGGCGTCAACTCGGTCGGCGACCCCTCGGTGGCCACCGACGTGATCAGCGTGGCGGCCAGCGTCAGCAAGGACACCTGGCTGGCCAACTACGGTTCGGCCGTGCGGGTCAAGAACGCGCTGTTCAACTTCTCCTCGCGCGGTCCCCGTGAGGACGGCGGGTTCAAGCCGAACATCACCGCGCCGGGTGCGGCCATCTCGACCGGGCCGCTGTGGCAGCCGGGCGGGCCGGTGGCCGAGGCGGGCTACCCGCTGCCGCCGGGCCTCCTGATGACCAACGGCACCTCGATGGCGTCGCCGCAGACGGCGGGTGCGGTCGCGCTGCTGCTGTCGGCCGCCAAGGCGACCGACCGGGGCGTCAGCCCGGCCGCCCTGCGCCGGGCGCTCTACAGCTCGGCCAAGTGGATCGACGGCGTGCCGGCGTACGGCCAGGGCAGCGGCATGGTCAACGTGCCGGGCGCCTGGCAGCTGATCCGTGGCGGCATCGAGACCCGCACGTACACCTCGTCGGCGCCGGTCTGCACCGAGCTGTCGGACTTCCTCACCCCGCCCGACCAGGGCACCGGCCTCTACAACCGGTGCGGCTCGGCGAGCGGCGGCCACAAGGCGGGGCAGTCCAAGTCGTACACGGTCAAGCTGACCCGTACGAGCGGCCCGGCCAAGAACATCCGGCACGAGCTGAACTGGCTCGGCAACGACGGCACGTTCTCGGCACCGCGGAACGTGGTGCTGCCGCTGAACCAGACCGTCAGCATCACCGTCAAGGCGAAGCCGTCCATCGGCGCGCACGGCGCGATCCTCCAGGTCGACGACCCGGCGACGTCCGTTGTGGACTACGAGGTGCTGAACACGGTTGTCGCGTCGAACGACGTGAAGCAGCCGAACTACTCGTTCAGCGCCGCAGGCGAGGTGGACCGCAACTCGTCCAAGTCCTACTTCGTCACGGTGCCGGCGGGTGCCGCCGCGTTGCAGGTGAACCTCTCCGGCATCGCGACCGGCTCGCAGACCCGGTTCATCACGTTCAACCCGCACGGTGTGCGGCAGGAGGACAACAGCAGCCCGTTCTGCTACACGAACTTCTCCGACCCGGCCGTCTGCAAGCCGCAGGAGCGGTCGTACGAGAACCCGGTCCCGGGCGTGTGGGAGATCGAGGTCGAGTCCCGGCGTACCTCGCCGACGCTCAACAACCCGTACTCGCTCACGGCGCGGGTCCAGGGCGTCAAGGTCGAGCCGCAGGTGATCGAGCTGCCGAGCGTCGTTGCTGGCCAGGCCAACCCGGTCAGCTGGACGGTGACCAACCAGTTCGGCCCGATCAACGTGACCGCCCAGGGCGGCTCGCTCGGCAGCGCCTCGGTACAGCGTCCGACCATCGCCGACGGCGAGGTCCAGACGTTCGACGTGGAGGTGCCGGCGGGCGCGACCCGGCTGGAGGCGAAGATCGGCAACCCGAGCGACCCGGGTGCGGACCTCGACCTGTTCGTGATCCGCAACGGGGCGATCGTGGCCTTCGCCGCCGACGGTGACTCCGAGGAGGCGGTGTCGATCGCCAACCCGGCGCCCGGCACGTACACGATCGAGATCGACGGGTTCGCCGTTCCGGCCGGCTCGACGGCGTACGACTACCGCGACGTGTTCTTCGCGGCGTCGCTCGGCACCATCGCGGTGCCGTCGACGGTCGGACCGCTGGCGAGCGGCGCGTCGATCACGGTCAGCGGCACGGTGACCGCGAACTCGGTGCCGACCGGCGGGCGCAGCCTCTTCGGCGAGGCGGTCCTGTCGACCGACGAAGGTGCCGTGGTGGGCCGCGCCGGCGTGGCGATCGGCTCGGTCAGCTGAGTCACATCAAGTAGGTGAATCGGGGCGTCCTCACAATGAGGGCGCCCCGATCACGTAGCGTTTGCCCCGACAAGGGACCATGGGGCTATGTCGTTATTGACTCGATGGTGGGCGCGCGCCACGGCCGTGCTCATCGGCACTATGGTCGCCGTGCTCGTACCGGCAGCGGCGTGGGCGGCCGACAACGAGGTTGTCCTGGAGGTGGCCCGGCGCCGGCCCCGCTTGGGCGGCTTCGGCCTCTTCGCTGGTCTCTGCTGCCTGATCGTGGTGGCGATCGTGGTGATCAGCCTGCTGGTGCTGACCCGGGACGCCGCGACAAGGGCCGCTGAGGCTCACGCGCCCCTCGAGCGGTGCTTCCAGCGCAGTCGGAACGGCATGACCGCGCTTTCGACCTTCGTCCGCGTGGTCATCTTGGAGGCACCGCTGGTGCGCTCCTCGAACCGGATCGGCACCTCGATGATCGTGTGTCCGAGCTGCGTGGCCAGGTAATGCATCTCCACCTGGAAGCTGTACCCATTCGACTGGACCCGGTCGAGGCCGATGTCGCGCAGCACGTCGGCCTGCCACACCTTGAAGCCGGCCGTGAGGTCCCGGATCCGCACGTTGAGCAGGGTGTGCACGTAGAAGTTGGCCCAGCCGCTGAGCGCGCGGCGGTAGAAGGGCCAGTTTTCGTCGAGCTGGCCGCCCGGCACGTACCGCGAGCCGATCACCACGCCGGCCCGGGTGGACAGCAGCGTGCCCAAGAGGCCGGGCAGCGCCTCCGGCGGGTGGGACAGGTCGGCGTCCATCTGCGCCACGTAGTCAGCGCCGGCGTCGAGTGCCCTGCTCATGCCGTCCACATACGCCCGTCCGAGGCCCTCCTTGCCCGCCCGGTGCACCACCGTGACCCGCCCGGGGTTCTCCGCCGCGAGCTTGTCGGCGACCTCGCCCGTGCCGTCGGGCGAGTTGTCGTCGGCGATGAGCACGTGCAGACTCGGCATGGGCAGCGCGAGGAGCCGCTCGACGAGCGACACCACGTTGTCCACTTCGTTATACGTCGGCACGACGACGGTCAACCGGGCCTCCCGCCAGGGCGAGGGCAACTCGACAGGATTTGTCACCGCGTAAGGGTATCGCTGCCCGCCAGAACGTGCCCGCCGCCTATGCAGGCCGTACTCGCGGCTACGGTGACCGGGTGGAGCTCCTGCATTCCGGCAAGGTCCGCGACGTGTACGCGGACGGCGACGATCTGATCCTCGTCGCTTCAGATCGCGTGTCCGTTTACGACGTCGTGCTGCCCACTCCGATCCCCGACAAGGGCGCGGTACTGACCCGCTTGTCGCTGTGGTGGTTCGAGCAGCTCGCCGATCTTGTGCCGCATCACGTGATCTCGGCGACCGACGTGCCGCCGGAGTTCGCCGGGCGGGCGATCCGGTGCCGCCGGCTGCGGATGGTGCAGGTCGAGTGCATCGCGCGGGGCTACCTCACCGGCCTGGGGCTAAAGGAGTACGAGAAGTCCGGCGCGGTCTCCGGCGTACCGCTGCCGGCCGGGCTTGTCGAGGCCGACCGGCTGCCGGAGCCGATCTTCACGCCGACCACGAAGGCGCCGATGGGCGAACACGACGAGTTCATCACGTACGACGACGTGGCCGCCGAGGTTGGCGCCGAGACCGCCGAGGAGCTGCGCCGGATCACCCTCGCGGTGTACAAGCGGGGCGCCGAGATCGCGGCCGACCGGGGATCGTGATCGCGGATACCAAGCTGGAGCTGGGCTGGGCGCCGGACGGCACGCTGGTGCTCGGCGACGAGGTACTTACGCCGGACTCGTCCCGGTTCTGGCCGGCCGACTCGTGGCAGCCGGGGCGGGCGCAGTTTTCGTTCGACAAGCAGTTCGTCCGTGACTGGGCGGCCGGCACCGGCTGGGACAAGCGGCCCCCGGCCCCGGAGGTGCCGGCCGAGGTGGTGGCGGCTACCCGGGCCCGGTACATCGAGGTCTACGAGCGGCTGACCGGGCTTTCCTGGTAGACCCACCGGTCCCGGACGCTCGACCAGTCCGGCGCCGGGCCGGGGAGGATACCGGCGCCGGGTGCGCGCAGCCCGTCCAGCACGAGCGCCAGCCAGCGGTGCCGGTACGGCCCAGCCGGCAGTGCGCTCATCTCGCTGATGGTGAGGACGATGTCGGCGCTCGTCACGTCGGCGCGCAGGGTGCCCTCGGCCTTGGCCCGGCCGGTGATCTCGTCGATCACCTTCTGCCCCCGCTCGGCCAGCGCGAACATCTCCGCCGTCGCCGGGAACATGCCGGCCAGCCGGGCCAGCGAGCCCACCCGTAGGTCGACGCAGCGCCGCATGTAGCGGGTCAGCGCCGACCAGCCGTCCGGCTCCTCGGCGAGCGCGCGGTCGGCCTCGGCCATCGACCGTTCCATCGAGGTCGTGCAGACAGCCCGCATCAGGTCGACCTTGCTCGGGTAGCGCCGGTAGAGCGAGCCCATGCCCACGCCCGCCCGGGCCGCGATCGCGGACATCGGCGCGTCCGCCCCGACGTCGGCGAAGACGTCGCGGGCGGCGAGGAAGACGGCTTCGTCGTTACGGTCGGCCTCCGCGCGGCGGCTCATGTGACACACCTTACTCGTGACCGGAACGGATCGCTCCGTTAGCGTAGCGGAACAGAACGCTCCGCTCCGCTTGGGGGTTGCCACCGTGAAGCTTCTGGTCACCTGCGCGGCACAGTTCCTGGTCGTCCTCGACGTCTCGATCGTCAACGTCGCCCTGCCGGCGATGCGTGACGACCTGGGCTTCGGTCCCAGCGGCCTGGAGTGGGTGGTGAATGCGTACGCGCTGGCGTTCGCCGGCTTCCTCCTGCTCGGCGGCCGGGTGGCCGACCTCTTCGGCCGCCGCCGCGCGCTGATCGCCGGCCTGGCGCTCTTCGCCGGCGCAAGCCTGGCCGGCGGCCTCGCGACCGCGCCCTGGGCGCTGGTGGCCGCGCGGTCGGTGCAGGGGCTCGGCGGCGCGCTGCTGATGCCGGCCACGCTCGCGATCCTGACGGCGACGTACGCGGAGGGGCCCGCACGCGCCCGCGCGGTGGCGATCTGGAGCGCGGTCGGCGCGGCCGGTGGCGCCGCCGGCTCGGTCTTCGGCGGGCTCCTGACCGACCTGCTCTCCTGGCGCTGGACGCTGCTGATCAACGTGCCGATCGGCGCCGCCGTGATCGTCGCCGCGCTGCTCGTGCTCGACCCCGGCCGGGATGGCGGCGGGCGGCGCCTGGACGTGCTCGGCGCGGTGACCGCCACCGCCGGCCTGACCTCGCTCGCGTACGGCGTGACCCAGACCCGTGAGCACGGCTGGGGTTCGGTGCCGACGCTGGTACCGGTGGCCGCAGGAGTGCTTCTGCTGGTGGTCTTCGTGGCCGTACAGCGCTGGGTGGCCCGCGAGCCGCTGATGCCGCTGCGGCTCTTCCGCTCGCGCTCCGTCTCCGGCGCCAACGTGGTGATCCTGCTGACCGGCGGCGCGGGCTTCGCGATGTGGTACTTCGTCTCGCTGTACCTCCAGAACGTGCGCGGTTACGGCGCGCTGGAGGCCGGGCTGGCGTTCCTGCCGCACACGCTGGCGATCATCGCGGCGGCTCGGGCGGCGCCGCGGGTGATGGCCCGGCTCGGGATCCGCTCGACGGTGGTGCTCGGCTCCCTGGTGGCCGCGGCCGGCTTCTTCTGGCAGTCCCGGCTCACCGTGGACAGTGGACTCGTCACCGGCATCCTGCTGCCCGGCATGGTAATGACGGCAGGTATCGGGTTGACCTTTACGCCGCTGGCGGCCGCGGCCACGACCGGCGCGGCGCGCGGCGACAGCGGCCTCGTCTCCGGGCTGTTGAATTCCTCGCGCCAGATCGGCGGGTCGGTCGGGCTGGCGGCGCTGGCGACCATCGCGGCCGCGCATACCCAAGATCTCGGCACCTCCGGCGCGGACGTCACTGCCGGTTACGGCCGAGCGTTCCTGATCGGGTCGATCCTGCTCCTGGTGGCAGCCGCGGCGACCGTGCTACTTCCCCCGCCACCCCGCACGCCGCCGAAGGCTCCCGCCCCAGGGCGGGCCTCCTGGATCATCGGCGGGCTGCGGCGGGCCCAGACGGCGACCGGCGGCACCGGACGAAAGGCCACATACAACACCGGTATGCGACCTTCCGCCCGGCACCCCCGGACGCCGCCTGGACCTCGCCTCGCTCCACCGAGATCCAGGAGGCCCGCCCTGGCCGAAACGGCGCGGGCGGGAGCCGCCTGAGCGAGAGTTCTCAGGCGCGGCGCCACTTTTGGGCGGCGGTGCCGTTGCAGGTCCAGATCTGGAGCCGGGTGCCATCGGCCGAACTGGCCCCGCGGGCGTCGAGACACTTGTTGGACGCGACATTGACGATGTCGCCTGCGGCCTCGACCCGCCACTGTTGGGCGCCGGTGCCGTTGCAGTCATACATCTGCACGGGCGTGCCGTCCGCGGTGCCGGCGGCGGTGACGTCCATGCACTTGCCGAGCGCGCGGAGCGAGGAGTTGGCGCCGTTGGTCCAGCTCTGCGCGGCGGTGCCGTTGCACGTGTAAAGCTGCACGGCGGCGCCGTTGGCGCTGCTCGCGCCGGCCACGTCGGCGCACTTGTTGCCAAGCCCGACGATCGTGTTGCCGCCGGGCTGTGGGTTGCCGCCGCCGGTGTTCCAGGCCCACGCCCGCACGTAGTCGACCGTCAGCGTCTGCGGGAACGTCGTGCTGCCGTCCGGGTAGCCCGGCCAGTAGCCGCCGACCGCGAGGTTGAGGATCAGGAAGAACGGGTGGTTGAAGACCCACTGGTTGCCGTTGAGCGAGGCCGGCGTGATCCGGAAGTACTGGTTGCCGTCCACGTACCAGGTGATCGAGTCGGGCGCCCAGTCGATGGTGAACGTGTGGAACGCGTCGGCGAAGCGGGGTCCGCTGTAGCCGCCGCCGATACCGCCGGCGCCCGAGTAACCCGGCCCGTGCACCGTGCCGTGCACGGTGTTTGGCTCACGGCCGATGTTCTCCATGATGTCGATCTCGCCGCTGGTGGGCCAGTTGACCGGGGTCCCGAGCATCCAGAACGCCGGCCAGATGCCCTGCCCGAAGGGCAGCTTCATGCGTGCCTCGAAGCGCCCGTACGTCTGGGTGAAGGTCCCGGACGTGAGCAGCCGCGCGGACGTGTACTGGCAGGTGCCGTAGTGGCACTGGAAGTTGGAGGGGTTTTCCCGGCGCGCGGTGATGACAAGGTTGCCCGCACCGTCCATGGCCGCGTTGCGCGTGCTGTTCGTGTAGTACTGCTGCTCGTTGTTGCCCCAGCCGCTGCCGCCGATGTCGTAGCGCCACTTGCTCGGGTCCGGTGCGCTGCCGGCCGCACCGTTGAACTCGTCTGACCAGGTCATGGCCCCAGGTGCGGCGATCGCCGGGCTGCTCGTCACCGGCACGAACAGGCCGGCCGCCACGAGCGCCAGGACCAACAGGGCTCTCCGCATAGCTTCACCTTCCTCGACGTAGTTAACAAACCTGTCAGATCGATGAACGTGATGTCAAGAGAGCGTTTTCTGCCAGCACGTTAGTGGCGATACCTGGACGCTTCCGACCACGATTGCGTTACCGCCGCAAAAACATCGGCGGACCCTGGGAGGGTGGGTCAGTGAGCGCTCTCGCCGGCAAGCGCGGCGCTGATCCGGACGGTCGTGCCACCGGGACCGGTGTGCACCTCCATGCGGTCGCTGAGCTTGCCGGCCAGCCACAGCCCCCATCCACCGGGCGTGTCGGCGGCGGGACGGGCACCGCTCGCGAGCCGCGCCTCGTCGAAACCACCACCGTGGTCGGAAACCTCGCAGACGACCTCGTCACCCCGGCGCCACAGCCGCAACCGGCCCTTGCCACCCCCGTGCCGTACCGCGTTGGTGAGCAGCTCGTTTACCGCCAGCACGAAGTCGTCGAGCCGCTGGCCGACCATGCCCGCCTTGCCCACGCACGACGCGACCGCATGGCGCAGCCGGGTGACCTGGCTGCGCTCGAAGGTCTCGGTGAGGAGCGGGACCGTGTCGATGGGCCAACCGTACCGAAACGGTGAGGCTGCTGCCGTCTTGTGGTGCGGTCATCGCCGTGCGTCATCCCTGAGTCGGATTGTTCGCGCGCAAGCTCGCTCACTGTCGCCGGTCACGGACCGTGTATGGGATGGTCAAGGGGTGCCAAAAAGCACCGCGAAGAGTATGGCCGAGATCATCGAGCGGCTCGCGCGCACCGAGAGACTGGGCAACCTGGGCTGGGCGGAGTGGGACCTCACCACCGACACGGTCGAGTGGTCCGACCATCTCTTCGAGATCTTCGAGCGGGACCGGGCGGCCGGTCCCGCCACCCTCTCGCGCGCCCGGGAGTACATCTTTCGGGAGGACCTCGGTCGGGTGGACAAGGCGGTCCAGGCCCTGATCGGCGACGCGCAGCCGATCGACGTCACCTTCCGGATCCACATTCCCACCGGCTTGCGCCACATCCGGGCGATATTCGAGGCCGAGCGGGGACGGGACGGGCGGGCTCGCCTGGTGTACGGGATCATCCAGGACGTCAGCGTCTTCGAGGCGGCCGAGCGCGACCGGGCCCGGCTCGCCGACATCGAGGCCGAGTCGGCCGAGCTCCAGGCCAGCCTCCGGACCGAGCACCGGGTCGTGGCGGCGCTCCAGCAGGTGATCCTGCCGGTGCCGGCCGGTACCGTGTACCGCCCCGGACTGCACGCGGCCGTGCGCTACCAGCCCGCCGAGGAGGTGGCCCGGGTCGGCGGCGACTGGTTCGACCTCGTGCACCTGCCCGGCGACCGTACGCTGCTCGCGGTCGGTGACGTGGCCGGGCACGGTATGCCGGCAGCGGCCACGATGGCTCGGCTGCGGCACGCGCTCTCCGCGCTCGCCGTCACCACCGACGACCCCGCCCAGCTGCTCCGCTACCTGAACCAGATGGTCTGCGACGACCCGGCCGGCCCGACCGCGACCGCCGCGGTGGTCCGCTTCGACCCGGAGACCTCCTCGGTCACCTGGGCGCAGGCCGGCCACCCGCCGCCGGTGCTGCTCACCCGGGCCGGCGCGGCACCGCTCGACCGGCCGGACGGCATGCTTGTCGGCGCCCTGCGCACCTCCGAGTACGCCACGGCGACCACCGAACTCGCCCCCGGCGACACGATGCTGATCTACACGGATGGGCTGATCGAGCGGCGCACGTACGACAGCGACTGGCTCGGCCCGGTGTTGCGCGCGGTCACCGGGGCGGCCGAGCTGCCGCTGGGCGCCCTGCTGGCCCGACTCCAGCCGGCCAGCTCGGACGACGACACGTGCGTACTCGCCCTGCGCGCGGTCGTCGATGGCTGAGCATCCCAACGGCACGTTCCAGGTCCCCCTCTGGCGGGCGATTGCGATCTTCCGGTTCGCCTCGATGGCGTACGTGGTGGCGATGGTCGCGATCAACGTCACCGACTACGCCCACCCGATCGGGGCGATCCCGGCGCTGACCGTGATCGTCGGTTGGTCGGTGGCGGCCACGTACCTCTACGCCCGTCCGGCCTGGCGCGGCTGGCCGCTGCTCGGTACCGACCTGGCCGTCACGCTCGTACTGCTGCTCGCCTCGCCCTGGGTGGTCGGCCGCACCGCGATCGACCACGGCATACCCTCGCTCGCCGTGGCCTGGGAGGCGTGCCCGGTACTGGCCTGGGCGGTCTCCGGGGGCCGCCGCCGGGGCGCGATCGCGGCCGTGGTCGTCGGTGCGGCCGACGTGACGGTACGGCCCAACCTCACCCCCGCCTCGAACACCGGGCTGATGCTCATGCTGCTCGCCGGTGTGGCCGTGGGGCACGTGGCACGGCTCGCGGCCGAGTCCGAGCAGCGACTCCAGCGGGCGGTCGAGCTGGAGGCCGCCACCCGCGAGCGGGAGCGGCTGGCCCGGGGCATCCACGACTCGGTGCTCCAGGTGCTCGCGATGGTGCAGCGGCGCGGCGCGCACCTGGACGGCGAGGCCGCCGAGCTTGCCCGGCTCGCCGGCGAGCAGGAGGCGGCGCTGCGGGCGCTGGTGGGCGGCCGTGCCCCTCGGCAGCGGGCCGGGCCAGAGGTCGACCTTCGCGCGATCCTCGACGGGTACGCCTCGGCGTCGGTGTCGATCGCGGCGCCCGCCACGCCGGTAAAGCTGCCGGCCACCGTCGCGCGGGAGATCGGCGCGGCCGTCGGCGCCGCCCTCGACAACGTCGCCCGCCACGGGGGCAGCGACGTACGCGCGTGGGTGCTGCTGGAGGAGGAGGCCGGCACGGTGACGGTGTCGGTACGCGACGACGGGCCAGGCATCCCGGCGGGGCGGCTCGCCCAGGCCGCGGAGGAGGGCCGGCTCGGCGTCGCGCAGTCGATTCGCGGCCGGATCGCCGACCTGGGCGGCTCGGTGGAGATCATCTCGGCACCTGGGGAAGGCACGGAGGTGGAGCTTCGCCTTAGGGTGACCGAGTGACCGACAGGCCGTTGAAGGTAATGGTGGTGGACGACCATCCAATGTGGCGACAGGGGGTCGCCCGCGACCTGGCCGAGGCGGGATACGACGTGGTCGCCACGACCGGCGAGGGCGCCCAGGCGGTACGGATCGCGCCGGCGGCCAGCCCCGACGTCGTGGTGCTCGACCTCCAGCTGCCCGACATCTCCGGTGTCGAGGTGATCCGTGGGCTGCTCGCCGCGCTCCCCGGCGTACGGGTGCTGATGCTCTCGGCCAGCGGCGAGGAGCAGAGCGTGCTCGACGCGGTGAAGGCGGGCGCGACCGGCTACCTGGTCAAGTCGGCGGGCCCGGAGGAGTTCCTCGAGGCGGTACGCCGTACCGCCGCCGGGGACGCGGTCTTCACACCAGGGCTGGCCGGGCTGGTGCTGGGCGAGTACCGGCGGCTGGCCAAGGGCGGCGACCCGGCGGAGGACGACGCCACGCCCCAGCTGACCGACCGGGAGACCGAGGTGCTGAGGCTTGTGGCGAAAGGCCTGTCGTACAAGCAGATCGCGGCCCGGCTCACGCTCTCGCACCGCACAGTGCAGAACCACGTACAGAACACGCTCGGCAAGCTCCAGCTGCACAACCGGGTGGAGCTGACCCGGTACGCCATCGAGCGGGGACTCGACTCTCCCGACTGAGTGCAACCGCGCCGCCGCGGCACTGGTCCTTCTGGTAGCCGTGAAGGGAGCGTGGATGGACGCGGACGAAGCGGTACGCGAGGTTTACGAGGCGTCGTACCGCCGGCTTGTCGGGCAGCTCTTCGGCGTGACCGGAGACCTGGCCGAGGCGGAAGACGCGGTGCAGGAGGCGTTCGCCCGGGCGGTGGCCCGACCACGGGTGTTCCTGGAGTTGGCCGACCACGAGGCCTGGCTGCGTACGGTCGCGATCAACGTGGCTCGCAACCGGTACCGCCGTCGTTGGGTCTTCGACCGCCTCCTGCGGACCGGTCGGGTGTGGACGCCACCGGAGACTGTGCCCGAGCTGGCGGCGGACGGGCTGGACCTGATCGCCGCCCTCCGCACGCTGCCCTACCGGGTGCGTACCGCGCTCGTGCTGTACCACGTCGTGGATCTGCCGGTCGACGAGGTGGCCGCGACCCTCGGCGCATCGCCCAACACGGTCAAGTCCTGGCTGGCCCGGGGACGGGCCGCGCTGGCGCGCGAGCTCGGCGAGCCGCGCGTCGAACCAGCGAAGGAGTCGGCACATGATTGACCAGCGCTATCGCGATCTTGCCGGGGCAGCCGAGGAGGCGGCCCGGCCACCCGAGTTCGCGGCGGTACGCCGCCGCGCCACCCGCTTCCAGACCCGGCGGCGAGCCGGTGGCGCCCTTGCCGTGGCGGTCGTGGCGGCTTCCGGCGCCGCCGGGGTGGCGGCGCTCCGCCCCTCGGCTGCCACGTTGGACGCGGCGGCACCGGACCGGCGGATGGTGGCCGTCGGGGCCGCTGACGCGGAGCACCTCTACGCGGCCGTGGCGGACTGCCCGGCGTGCCCTACGGAACTGCTCGCCTCGGGCGACGGCGGACGGACGTGGGAGGAGCGCCCGCGCTCGGAGCCGGACCGGGGCACGTTCGCACTGAGGGTCCTCGCACCGCGGATCGTGGTGGAGAGCACGGCCGTCTGGATGAGCGGCACACCGAGCCCCGTACCGGTGGCGCCCGGCAACGACAACGGCATGCGGGTCACCATCGACGGCGGCCGTACCTGGAGCGGAACCACCATCTCGGAGACCGCGGTGGCGGCCGTCCCACCGGGTACCCGGGCGGTCGACTGCCACATCATCGCCGCCGAGGTCAGGACCGACGAGTGTCCCGTGTACGCGGTCGATCCTGAGTCCGGGGGGTTCCGCCCGCTCGCCAAGCAGCCCGAGCTGGACGTGACCGCCGTGGCCGACCTACCGGCCGGGGCCGGCGTGTGGGTGGTCGGTACGGATCCAGTGACGGAAAAGCCGGCGACCGCTGTCAGCAAGGACGGTGGGCGTACCTGGAAGCGGTTTGTGTTCGAAGGGGAGCCGCCCGCGGAGGAGCAGCGGGACAACTCGTCCGTGGTGTACCGAAACTTCGGGCCGGAGCTGGCGACCACCGACGGAAAGCTGGCCTACGCCACGTTCATCGGGGCGGGGACGGTCACGGTCTACCGGACCACAGACGGCGGGGTGACCTGGGAGAAGACGCACCCAGCGGGGGCGTTGACCGCGCCGCTCGCCGGGCCGCACTCCATCGTCACCGCGGACGGTACGCATGTCGTGCCGGCGACCGACGCCTCCGGCTTCCAGTACCTGGGGAGCCGGGACGGCCGGTCCTACCAGCCGATCGACCTCGGCGACCTGCCCGCTCTGGGGAACTCCCCGGTAGCGGTCACCGACCGGTTCTACGTTTTCCAAGGCGTGGACGCGCTCTACACCTCGACGGACGGGCAAAGCTGGCAGCGCGTGCTCGAGTAACTGCGACCTTGGCTGTCTCGCCTCGGGCCCCGGACGTTCGCCGGGGCCCGTCAGCGTCGGGCCGCTGGCACGGGGTGGTGCAGGCGTACTGTGCGGCGCTGGCGGACGGCCGCGACCTCGTGGTGGTGCTGTGGCTCGGCGTAGCGGGTCAGGCCGATCACCGCCGCCAGCGTGACCAGGAAGCCGACCATCGCGAGCCACTCCCGGCCCGGCCAGATCTGGTCGCCGAGGAAGAGCAGGCCGATGATGGCGGCCGGCACCGCGCCGGCGGCGTCCATGGCGGCGACGGCGGCGGTCGTGGAGCCGCGCTGCATCGCGAGGCCGAGCAGCAGCTGGCCGACCACCGAGTGGGCCACCAGCAGGTACAGCAGGGGGTGCAGCAGCAGCGCCTCGAACGAGTGCACGGCCGCGAGCGGGCGGGCCGCCACCGCCGCCCCGAGAAGGCGAGGCCGGCCAGCGAGCCGAGCGCGACCGACCCGGGCGCGCCATGCAGCCGTACCGCGAAGAAGCCCACCACGCCGATCAGCGCGAGCGCGATCGCCAGGGCGGCGAGGCCGAGCGGCCCGATCTGCCGGGAGGGGCGGGCTGAGCGGCCAGCACGAGCGCGCCGATGCCGGCGAAGAGCAACACCAGCAGCGCCACCTCGGCCGCGGGGAGCCGCCACTTGAGGATCATCACGCCGAGCACGGCGGTCACGCCGAGACCAGCGGCCATGCTCGACTGCACGAGGAAGAGCGGCAGGTCACGGCGGGCCAGGAAGGCGAGCAGGAAGCCGAGGGCCTGGCAGGAGATGCCGATGACGTACGTACGGTGGCTGACCAGGCGGAGCAGCAGTCCCGGGTCGAACGTGTGGTGGACCGTGGTGCGGGTGGCGGCCATCGACTGGAGGAGGTTGGCGACGCCGTACGCGAAGATCATCGCCGTGAGGAAACACCAACCGCCAGTGGATGCCACCCGGCGACTCTAGCGGGATTGCCCGGCCCTCGCCTCCGCGGCTCGCGCCAGATCAGCTGTCAGAGCACTTCGATTCCCGGCGCGGAGAGGCGTTCGAGCACGTCGCTGTGAAGCTTGCCATTTGTGGCCACCGCGCTGCCGCCACCCGGCCCGGGGCGACCGTCCAGATCGGTGAACGAGCCGCCCGCCTCGGTCACGATCGGTACCAGCGCCGCTACGTCCCAAAGGGACAGTTCGGGCTCGACCATCGCGTCGAGGGCACCTTCGGCCAACAGCATGTATCCGTAAAAGTCGCCATACGCGCGGTTGCGCCAGGTCTGCCGGAGGATGCCGAGCATCGCGCCGAGCCGGCCGTTCTCCTCCCAGCCCATGAGGTCGGAGTAGCAGAAGCTGGCGTCGGCGAGCCGGTTTACGCCAGACACCTTGATCGGCGTGGCCGCGGCGGTGTGCCGCCCCGCGTACGCCCCATGGCCGACCGCCGCCCACCAGCGGCGCCCCAGCGCCGGCGCGGAGACCAGCCCCACCACCGGCTGGTCGCCCTCCATCAACGCGATCAGCGTGGCCCACACGGGCACCCCGCGGATGTAGTTCTTCGTGCCGTCGATCGGGTCGATCACCCACTGCCGGCTGCCCGGACCGGCGGCCGCCTCGGTCGCGCCGTACTCCTCGCCGAGCACCGCGTCCCTCGGTCGGGTGCGGGCGAGCGTGGCACGCAGGGCGCGCTCCACGGCGGTGTCGGCGTCGGAGACCGGTGTGAGGTCGGGCTTCGACTCGACGTGTAGGTCGAGCGCCCGGAACCGCGCGGAGGATATGGAGTCGGCGGTGTCCGCGAGCACATGGGCGAGGGAGAGGTCGTCGGCGTACCGGGCCATGGCGGGAAAGGTAGCTGATCGCGACACCCGGTACGCGATAGCGTCCCCGTTATGAGACCGGATGCGCTGTGTGGGTTGCTCGCCGAGCCGGACAGGCTGACCACCTTCGCCGCCCTCGTGCTGGGCGCGGCGACCCCGTCCGAGGTCGCGGCGAGCACCGGCCTGCCGGCTCGCCAGATCGTCGCCGCGCTCCGCCGCCTCGAAGCGGGAGGCCTGGTGACCAGCGTGGACGGGCGCATCGTGGCCGAGGCCAACGCGTTCAAGGAGGCCGTACGGGAGCACGCCCCGCCGCCGGCCGTCGAAGAGGACCTGGACCCGGACCGAGCCAAGGCGGCGGTGCTACGGGTCTTCGTCCGCGACGGCCGGATCTTGCGGATGCCCGCCGCGCGCGGCAAGCGGCGGATCATCCTGGAACACATCGTCGCCTCGTTCGAGCCGGGCATCCGCTACCCCGAGCGAGCCGTCGACGCGATCCTCCGCGCGTGGTACGACGACCACGCCGCGCTCCGCCGCTACCTGATCGACGAGGGCCTGATGTCCCGCGAGAACGCCATCTACTGGCGCACCGGCGGCTACGTCACGCTCTAGCGCTTCCCAGGTCAACGCGGCGGGGCGTCCAACGGGGCGTCCGGTGAGGCCTCAGGGTCGGGGTCGCCGGACCGGGAGGCCAGCAGGCGGCGGTACGAGCGGAGGCGGCGCTCGTCCGCGTGCCCGGCGGCGACCCAGGCGTCCAGGGCGCACTCCGGGTCGCCGGCGGTGTGCTCGCAGCCGGGCGGGCAGTCGACGGTCGCCTCGACAAGGTCGGGAAATCCGTGCAGCAGGCTCTCCGCGGATACGTGGGCGAGGCCGAAGCTGCGTACCCCCGGGGTGTCGATGATCCAGCTGGGCTTGTCGACCGGAAGCTGGAGCGCGACCGCACTTGTCGACGTGTGCCGCCCCTTGCCCACCGCGCTGACCGCGCCGACCGCCCGGTCGGCGTCCGGCACGAGGCGGTTGACGAGCGTGGACTTGCCCACTCCGGAGTGGCCGACGAGCACCGAGATCCGCCCGGTGAGCGTGGCGCGCAGGTCGTCGAGGTCGGCGTCCGGGCGGCAGAGCACGTGCGGGAGGTCGAGCTCGGCGTAGTAGCCGAGCACGGCGTCCGGTCCGGCGAGGTCGGCCTTGGTGAGGCAGAGCAGCGGGTCGATGTCCGCGTCGTACGCGGCAACGAGGCACCGGTCGATGAACCCGGTACGCGGCGGCGGGTCGGCCAGTGAGCTGACGATCACGAGCTGGTCGGCATTGGCGACCACGACCCGCTCCAGCCGCCCTTCGTTCGTGGTCTCGTCGTCATCGGCGGTACGCCGCAGGACCGAGGTGCGCTCGGCGATCCGGACGATCCGGGCGAGCGTGTCGGGCGTCCCCGATACGTCGCCGACCAGCGCCACCCGGTCACCGACCACCACCGACTTGCGGCCCAGCTCGCGGGCCCGCATCGCGGTGACGCTCGTGTCGCCGACGTGGCACGTGTACCGCCCCCGGTCGACCGCGACCACGAACCCCTCGACCGCGTCGGTGTGCTTGGGGCGGGTGCGGGTGCGCGGGCGCGTAGAACGGGACGGGCGTACCCGTACGTCGTCCTCGTCGTACTCCCGCCGTTTCCCCGTCAGAGCCCCTCCCGCAAGCTTCCTAGTGCCCGGCCACCATTGCCGACCATAGCGCCGGAAACTCGGGCAGGGTCTTCGACGTGCACGCTACGTCGTCGACTTCGACGCCGGGGACGGCCAGCCCGATGACCGCGGCGGCGTGCGCCATCCGGTGGTCGTCGTACGTCTGGAAGAGTCCGCCACGCAGCGGGCGGGGCCGGATCTCCAGCCCGTCGTGGCTCTCGGTCACGTCGGCGCCGAGCGCCTTGATCTCCCGGGCCAGCGCGGCGACCCGGTCGGTCTCGTGACCGCGGATGTGCGCGACCCCGCGCAGGCGGGACGGCGAGTTGGCGATCGCCGCCAGCGCGGCGAGCACCGGCGTCAGCTCGCTGACGTCGGACAGGTCGGCGTCCAGCCCGTGCACGGCACCGGTGCCGCGAACCGTCAGCCCCTCGGTGCCAAGCGAGACCTCGCCGCCCATCTCGTCGAGCAGGGCGCGGAGCCGGTCGACCGGCTGGGAACTCGTGCGCGGCCAGCCGAGCAGCGTCACCTCGCCGCCGGTGACCAGTGCGGCGGCGAAGAACGGGGCGGCGCCGGAAAGGTCCGGCTCGATCACCCAGGCGCGCCCGGAGAGCCGGCCGGGCTGCACCGCCCACACGTCCGGCGTGGTGTCGTCGACCGCCCCGCCGGCCGCGCGCAGCATCAGCGCGGTCATCCGCAGGTGCGGGGCCGAGGGGACGGGCGGGCCGGCGTGGCGCACGACCACGCCCCGCTCGAACGCCGCGCCGGCCAGCATCAGCCCGGAGACGAACTGGCTTGAGGCGGATGCGTCGATCTCCACCTCGCCGCCGGTCACCCGTCCGGTGCCGTGCACGGCCAGCGGCAGCCCGCCGGTCTCCGAGGAGTCGATCTGGACCCCCAGCGAGCGCAGTGCGCCCACGAGCGGGCCGAGCGGCCGCTGCCGGGCGCGGGGGTCGCCGTCGAACGTGACCGTGCCGTCGGCCAGCCCGGCCAGCGGCGGCACGAAGCGCATGATCGTGCCGGCGAGGCCGACGTCGATGTGCGCCGGGCCGGCCAGCGGGTTGGGGCGGACCACCCAGCGGTCGTCGTCCAGTGTGGACACCTGTGCACCCATGGTGCGCAGCCCGGCGGCCATGAGCTCGGTGTCGCGGGCGCGCAGCGGTCGGCGGAGCGTGGACGGGCCATCGGCGATCGCGCTGAGCACGAGCGCCCGCGCGGTCATCGACTTGGAGCCGGGCAGGCGCACCGTGGTCGCGACCGGCTCCTTGGCCGTCGGCGGGGTCCACGGGACGGGGGCACGGGTCGCGGTCACCCGTACAGTCTGCCGTCCGCGGCGGACGACCGGTGATCGCCGATCTGGCTTCTCCCGAGTGTCGAGACGGGTTGGGTAGCGTGGGTGCCATGTGCGGCCGGTACGCGACCACCCGCAGCGCGGCGGACCTCAGCGCGCTCTTCGAGTCGTTCGACGATACCGCCGGGTCCCTGGTGCCGGACTACAACGTCGCGCCGACCGACCCGGTACCCATCGTGCGGATGTCCACCTCGCGCGGCGAGCGGGTGTTGGCCGCGGCCCGCTGGGGTCTTGTCCCGACCTGGGCCAAGGACGCCAAGGGTGCGGCCCGCATGATCAACGCTCGGGCGGAGACCGTGGCCACTTCGAGCGCGTACGCGAAGCCGTTCGCCAAGCGTCGCTGCCTCGTGCCGGCCGACGGCTGGTACGAGTGGCTGCGCCGTCCAGACGGGCGCAAGCAGGCCTACTTCATGACGCCCGCGCACGGCGGCGTGCTCGCCATGGCTGGACTGTGGTCGCCGTGGGGCGAGGGGCTGACTTTCAGCGTGGTGACGACCGCGGCGATCGGCGACCTGGCGCTGGTACACGACCGGATGCCGCTGCTGCTGCCCTGGCAGCGGTGGGCCGACTGGCTGGCCGGCGGCGGCGAGCCCGAGGAGTTGCTGACCGCGCCGAGCGACGAGTTTCTCGCCGGGCTGGAGATCCGCGCGGTGGGTCCGGATGTCGGCGACGTACGCAACGACGGCCCGCATCTCGTCGCGCCGGTCCCCGGCGTGACACTCGCCGGGCCGCCGGAAGAACCCGTCGAGTTGACGCTATTTTGATCGTTTGTGTTTCTGATTGGTTACCCCGTCTTCTGACGCGCGGTGATCAGTAAAAGCACCGAGTGATAGCGCTCGGGAGCGTTCCCATCACGCTGTGTATCGATTACCACTATTCGTGGTTAATAGATGCATGGCCTTTCGGCCAGGATCTATGCAACCCCTTGAATTGCGAGCCGCGAATGCGATAGAACACAGCGCCGGCAGAGGTGTCGATTCGCAGTGGGCGGGACGGCAATGACCATTACTTCGCCGGTCCCACGGGGAGGTGGGTGCATGACACGGGCGCGGATGCCACGCCCGCATGAGGTTGCCGCCGCACGGCGCGACCCGAGACTGCTCCGGGCACTGACCGAGCGGCAGCTCGATGATGCGTGGCGCACGCGAGGCGTGTGCCAAAGCGTGGATCCCGAGACGTTCTTTCCGGCTCCCAGCGAGCCGGCGGACGCTGCGGTGGCCCTCTGTCGCACGTGCGACGTCCAGGGCGCCTGCCTGGCGTGGGCGCTCGAGGTGGGCGACTGTCACGGCGTCTGGGGCGCCACCACGCCGCGCGAGCGCCGGGCGATGCTCGTCGCCTGGCGCGGCCAGGTGCAGCGCGACGGCGAGGCGATGGAGGGGGTGGGGGCCGGCCCGCCGGTCCGCGACCAGCTCCTGACCTTGGTCCCGCTGACCGCGCGCTAACCATCCCGCCTGAGCCACTATGGGCGGGTGCCTGACACCAGCCGCGAGATCGTCACGCCCCGTGGGCCTGCCCTGGTCGACCTGACCCCCGCGTCCGGCCGGCCGAAGAGCCTGCTCGTCCTGGGGCACGGCGCCGGCGGCGGGGTCAACGCGCCCGATTTGGTGGCACTCCGGGACGCGGCGCACGACGCCGGCATGATCGTGGCACGGGTGACCCAGCCTTACCGGGTCGCCGGCCGCCGCGCGCCGGCACCCGCCACGCAGCTCGACGAGGCGTGGACCGCGGTCGTGCGCGCGCTCGTCGCCGACCACCCGAAGGCGCGGCTGGTGATGGGCGGTCGCTCCAGCGGGGCCCGGGTCGCCTGCCGTACCGCCGTTGACCTCGGCGCCGCGGCGATCATCTGCCTGGCGTTCCCGCTGCATCCGCCGGGCCGGCCGGAGCGCTCCCGCCAGGAGGAGCTGCCGGCCGAGGTGCCTACGCTCGTGCTCAACGGCGACCGTGATCCGTTCGGCATTCCGGTCGGCGGCCCGGACATCCTGATCGAGGTACGCCCGGGTGAGGGACACGACTTGCGGCGCGATCCCAAGGGCACCGCCCGTATCGCGGTCGACTGGCTCCGCGAGCGCGGGCTCGCCCGGTGACGTTTGACCTGCGTCGCGGGGGAATGGACCCCGTGGAGTACGTGTTCTAGCCCGCGGAAGCACTAACTGCGGAAGGGGCAGAACCGGTGCAAACCAGTACGCGACCCTCTTATCGAGTGGACCCCGAGGTCGAGCGCGTGCGTCAGCTCCTGGACGGGCCGGCCTGGCTCACGGCAAACCCGGTGACAGGTGAGCCTTCCTCAGGCGCCGACCAGGCGTTCCGCGTATCCTCGGCGGGACAGTCGAGGGGGGACGTTCGGTTGACCCAACCGGAGAAGACCGACGAGCGGCGGACGCGCTTCGAGCGCGACGCACTGCCGTTCGTCGATCAGCTGTACGCCGCGGGCCTGCGCATGACGCGCAACCCGGCCGACGCCGAGGATCTGGTCCAGGAGACCTACCTCAAGGCGTTCGCGGCCTTCCACCAGTTCGAAGAGGGCACCAACCTCAAGGCCTGGCTGTACCGCATTCTCACCAATACGTACATCAACTCGTACCGGCGGCGGCAGCGCCAGCCGATCCAGGCGCCGACTGAGGAGATCACCGACTGGCAGCTCGCCGAGGCGGAGTCCCACACGTCGAGCGGCCTGAAGTCGGCGGAGACCGAGGCGCTCGAGCGCCTGCCGGACAGTGACGTCAAGGACGCTCTCCAGCAGCTGCCGGAGGAGTTCCGCCTCGCGGTCTACCTCGCGGACGTCGAGGGCTTCTCCTACAAGGAGATCGCCGACATCATGGGCACTCCCATCGGCACCGTGATGTCCCGGCTGCACCGTGGCCGGCGTAACCTGCGCAAGCTGCTGGAGCGCTACGCTGCCGAGCGGGGGTTCAACCGGAGTCCGGCGCCCGACACCGCAGCAGCTGGCCAGGAGGTGTGACAGACCGTGAGTTGCGGTGAACCACACGAGACCGACTGCCGGGACGTGCTCGCCGAGGTGTACCTCTACCTTGACCTGGAGTGCTCCGACGACCGTCGCGACCTGATCCGCACCCACCTCGACGAGTGCTCGCCGTGCCTTCGGGAGTACGGCATCGAGCAGGAGGTGAAGGCGCTGGTCGCCCGGTGCTGCGGCGACGAGCGGGCGCCTACCGAGCTGCGTGAGCGGCTGCGCGTCCGGCTCAGTGAGCTTGTGTTCGAGGCCGACTCCCGGGAGTATCTGCCCGACTGATCGGATTCGGATCGCCCGCTGGAGTCCTGCGTGCTCACAGACCGGTTGCGCCGTTGGGTGCGACTGCCCGACGTGGTGTTGACCGGCCTGCTGGCCGTCTTCGTGGCCGCCCGGGTGTTCATCTGCGTACGGGGAAACGTCTTCACCTCGTTCGACACGTTCTCGTACGCACATCGCGGCGACCCCGCCTTCGACCGTGGGGCGCTGCTTTCGCTGACCGGACACGCCCCACGGCTGTGGGGCGTGCCGCTCTTCTACGCGATCTTCCCGAGCGACGGGGCCCGCGCGGTCGGGCAGTGGGCGGTGGGCACGGTGGCGTGGGCGCTGCTGGCCTGGGCGCTCTGGAGTTGCCTGCGCACGCTCGTGGCCCGCGTCGTGGCGGGCCCTGCGGTGCTCGTCGTCGCGCTGCTGCCCCAGGTGGCCAACTGGGACTTCGCGATTCTCTCCGAGTCGCTCTCCATCTCGCTGGGCGTACTCACGCTGGCGCTGATGCTGCTCTGGGCCCGTACCGCATCGGTCTGGTATCTCGCTGGGGCGACCGCGGCGGCGGTCTGGTGGACGTTCACCCGGACCGACATCCGGGTCTTCGTGGTCTTCCTGGTCCTCGCGCTCGCGGTGGCTGCCTGGCGGCGCCCGGCGCGGCGCCGGCACGCCCTCGTGGCGGCCGGCACGCTTGTGCTCGCGACAATCTGGTGTACGGCGATCACGCCGGTCGTCGACCGCACGTACACCGGCTGGAGTGCCACGCCCGAGGTGCGGCACGAGGAAGGGTTGATGCTCTTCCGGCTGCGGCTGCACGTGCTGCCCGACGCCGAGGTGAAGGCGATCTTCCAGCGGGAGTTCGGCATGCCGTCCTGCCCCGGCATGGAGGAGATCGCCGCCGGGCCGGCGTGGGAGACCGCCAAGTTCGCGGCGGCGTACGAGCAGTGTCCTGAGTTCAAGTCCTGGGGCGAGCGAAACGCGGCCGACGTGTGGCAGCGGTACGCGCAGGCCGAGCCCGGCGTGTTCGCGCGGCAGACGCGCGAGGTGGTGCGGCTCTCGGTGGCCGGGTCCGACTACGCCAAGACCGAGCGCGTGGTGCCGGCGGTGGTGGAAAAGGTTGTCTTCCCGCCCCGGAGCCTCGTGCTGAAGGTGCTCGGCGGCGCGTTGCTGCTCATGGCGGCGGCGCTCGTCTTCGTGGTCCGGCGCCGGCCCGACCTCGCGCTCACCGGGGCCGTCGTGGCGGTCGCCTCTGGCGTGAGCCTGCTGGCCGGCATCTGGTTCGGCGCGGGGGAGTACTGGCGCTTCGGCATCCAGGAGGCGATCGGCCTCCGGCTGGCCGTGCTTATCGCGGTGGTGGCAGTGGTGGACGCGCTGCTGGTCGCCCGGCGCGACCGGGCCAGATCGGCAGCGCAAAACGCCCCCAAAGTCGTCGTGCAGACGACCTCAGGGGCGCCCTGATTACGCGCCTCTTCAGGAGTTGGGGCGCTTGCCGTGGTTGGCCGCGCTCTTCTTGCGTGCCTTCTTCTTACGAGACTTCTTAGCCATGCGGGCCTCCCGGACGTCTGCTGACCTTGCGGTTACCGCCTCCGCACCGCCATTGTGGGCGGGCGCCGCGTGCGCGGAGTCGGCGGATATCACGGATCCTAGCCCGGCATGATTTGATACCGAACGCACGCACACTCCGCTCACGAGGGAGGGCCGACGATGGCCGAGGAGATCCGCGCCGAGATGGTGGCGAACGTCTGGAAGGTCGTCGCGTCCGCCGGTGACACGGTCGCCGAGGGCGACACGCTGGTCATCCTGGAGTCGATGAAGATGGAAATCCCCGTGGTCGCCGAGGTCGACGGCACGGTGCAGCAGCTCGCGGTCAACGAGGGCGACGTCGTCCAGGAGGGCGACCTCATCGCGGTGATCGAATGACGATAAGGATCCGGCCCGCGGAGTCGTCGGACCACCCGGCGATCTCGCGGATCAGCGTGGCCGCGTACGAGGCGGACGGGCAGCTCAAGGACGAAACCCCGTACGCGGCAACGCTCGCCGACGTGGCCTCTCGGGCGGCCGCGGGCGAGATCTACGTGGCGGTCGACGCCGACGACACGGTGCTCGGCGCGGTGACGTTCGTGCTGCCCGGCTCGCCGTACGCGGAGCTGTCCGGGCCGGGCGAGGCGGAGTTTCGGATGCTGGCGGTCGACCCCGTCGCGCAGGGCCGGGGCGCGGGTGAGGCGCTGGCCATGACCTGCGTCCGCCGGGCGCGGGAGCTCGGCTGCGCGGCGGTCGTCATCTGCGTGCGTGACTTCACGGCACCGGCACAGCGGCTGTACGCCCGGCTGGGCTTCGTGCGCGTGCCGGAGCTGGACTGGTCGCCGCTGGCGGGTGTGCGGCTGCTGGGGCTTCGGCTCACGCTCTAAGCAGCCTGTGCCGTCTCGCCGATCTTGTCGAGCAGCTCGTAGGCGAGCTTGAGGCTGATCTGGCGGCGGTCCTCGTCGGTGACGCTCGGGTCGCGGATGGCGAACCAGCTGCTGTGCACGGCGAAGAGTGCCAGCGCGGCGCGCACCTGCGCCTCGTGTGAGGTCTCCGGGCGGGCCAGCAGGTCGGCCACGCGGATCATCCGCGCGCGCATTTCCTTGCCCGCGGAGAGGCTTTTCAGCGCCGTCTGGTTTTGCTCGAAGAAGCGCATGACCGTGTGCCGGTTGGTGCCGAAGAACTGCTCGGCGTAGCGCACCACCAGCGTGCGGCGGGACTCGACGGTCGGCGGCTGGGCCTCGCCCCACTCGATCAGCTCGTCCATGAGCCCGATGCGGTCCTCGACGAAGCTGTTGACGATCTCGTCTTTGCTCTTGAAGTGGTAGTAGAGCGCCGCCTTGGTCACGCCGAGGCGCTCGGCGATCTCCCGCAGGGACGTCTTCTCGTACCCCTCCTCGGTGAACAGCTCCAGTGCCACGGCCTGGATGCGCGACCGCGTATCGCCTGTGCTCTCGCTCACCTTCATCACCTTACCCAGCAAACTTACTTGACGACCGGTTAGTGGCGAGCTTACCGTACGGCAAGTAAGGATTCTACAGGGGGAGGCGTGACATGAGCGTCACAGACCAGCCGACGGCCACTCAGTCGTCCGCCGGTCCCAAGATCCGAGTCGTGCTGGTCGGTCTCATGATCGCGATGATGCTCGCGATGCTCGACAACATGATCGTCAGCACGTCGCTGCCGATCATCGTGCGCGAGTTCGACGGGCTGAACCACTTCACGTGGGTGGTAACGGCCTACGTGCTGGGCACCACGGTCTCGACACCGATCTGGGGAAAGCTCGGCGACCTGTACGGGCGGAAGACGGTCTTCCTCACCTCGATCGTGATCTTCCTGATCGGCTCCGCGCTCTCCGGCATGGCCGGCTCCAGCATGCTGGGCGGGCCGGAGGACGGCATGATCGAGCTGATCGCTTTCCGGGCCGTTCAGGGCCTCGGCGCGGGCGGCCTGATCGTCGGCGTGATGGCGATCATCGGTGACCTCGTGCCGCCCCGGCAGCGGGGTCGCTACCAGGGCATGATGGCCGGCGTGATGGCGATCGCGATGGTCGCCGGGCCGCTGCTGGGTGGCTTTATCGCCGACAACCTCTCGTGGCGGTGGGCGTTCTACATCAACCTGCCGCTGGGCGGTCTCGCGCTGCTGGTCCTGGTTACCCAGATGCACCTGCCGAAGTACCGTACCGAGCACAAGATCGACTGGCTGGGTGCTGGCCTGCTTTCCGTGGGCATCACCGCGCTGGTGCTGATCACCACGTGGGGCGGTAACGAGTACGAGTGGGACTCGCCTCAGATCTTCGGCCTGGTCGGGCTCGGGGCGGTGGCGCTCGCGCTCTTCGGCGTCGTCGAGCGGCGCGCGGCCGAGCCGATCCTGCCACTGGGACTGTTCAAAAACCGCAACTTCGCGCTCATCTCGGCGGTCGGCTTCCTGCTCGGCTTCGCGATGTTCGGCGCGATGAACTTCCTGCCGATCTTCCAGCAGTACGTGCAGGGCGCCTCGGCCACCGGCAGTGGCCTGCTCCTGCTCCCGCTGATGTTCGGCATGCTGATCGTGTCGATCCTGAGTGGCCGCGCCATCACCCGCACCGGTCGCTACCGCCTCTTCCCGATCATCGGCGGCGTGCTGATGACGGTCGGCATGCTGCTGCTGACGCTGCTGGACGCGCACACGAGTCGCATCGAGCTCGGGGCGTACCTGGTGGTGCTCGGCGCCGGCATGGGCTTCCTGATGCAGACGACGATGCTGATCGCGCAGAACAGCGTCGAGCAGCGTGACCTGGGTGCCGCGAGCGGCGCGGCGACGTTCTTCCGCTCGATCGGTGGCTCGTTCGGCGTGTCCCTCTTCGGCGCGATCTTCGCCACCCGGTTCCAGGACCAGCTGACGGACAGGCTCGGCGCGCAGGCGGCCGAGCAGTTCAGCGGCGGTGGCGGCGCTGGCACCTTCGACCCGGCGGTGCTGGCCGGCCTCCCGCCGGCGGCCCGCGACGGCCTGCTGACCAGCCTGGCCGACTCGATCGCCGGCGTCTTCTGGTGGGCGGTCGCCTTCTCGGTGCTGGTGCCGGTGCTGGCCTGGTTCGTGAAGGAGATCCCGCTGCGCGGCGCCCCCGAGGTCCCGCCCACGGCGACCCCCGAGGAGCAGGCCGAGCGCGCCTTGGCCGACGCGCCCGCGGTGCCGTAGCGCCGATCACGCACAGAAAGGGCGCCCCTTGCCGCACGGCAGGGGCGCCCTTCGCCGTCTCGCGCCGGCAAAGACAGAGATTTTGAGCTACCGCGGCGTCCGTCGTGGTCCAGACCGCTGCTCCCGCGGCCTCACCCTCCGCGGTTTCACAACCACGACCCGGGAATCCGGCAACGAGGTGAGTGTGTGAAGCGTGCGCGATGCGTTGTGTTTGTGGGCGACTCAGTGCAAGAATGAGCACGCAGTGAGCAGATTTCGCGCATGAGTGGGCCGGGAGGACATGGTGGGGACGCCGGGAGCGGGCATGGCCGCGGACATCGCGGAGCAGCCGGAGGTTTACGCGCGCCTGCTGGAGCCGGCACACACGGAGGCCATCGCGCACGCCGCGGCGGTCATCGCGGAGCGCCGCCCACGCCACGTGGTGCTCACCGCGCGCGGCACGTCCGACCACGCCGCCCTCTACGGGGCCTACCTCGCGGAGATCCGCCTCGGGCTCCCCGCCGGGCTGGCCTCGCCCAGCGCGGTAACGGTGTACGGCGCTCGTCCCGACCTCTCCCACGCGCTGGTCATCGGCGTCAGCCAGAGCGGCGGGTCGCCGGACCTCACCGAGGTCGTGCGGGTGGCCCGCGAGTCGGGCGCGCTCACGCTCGCGATCACCAACAACCCGGACTCGCCGCTCGCCGCTGCCGCCGAGCTGTCGGTGGACGTGGTGGCGGGGCATGAGCGGGCGGTGGCCGCGACGAAGACGTACACCGCTGAGCTTTTGGCCCTGCTCCTGCTCGTCGAGAGCGTGCGCGCGGGCGGTGGCCAGCCACCCGCGGAGCTTGCGGCCCTGCCCGACCTCGCAGCGCGGGTGCTCGCCGACCCCGCGGCAGAGGCCGCCGCGGGCCGCTACAGGTTCGCCGCCCGCCTTGTCACGACCGGGCGGGGGTATGCGTACGCGACCGCCCGCGAGGCCGCCCTGAAGCTCATGGAGACGTCGTACCTGCCGGCGCTCGCCTTCTCCGGCGCCGACCTGCTGCACGGCCCGCTCGCGATGACCGACCCGGACGTGCCGGTGCTGGCGGTGGTGGGTTCGGGGCCCGGCGGCGCGGCGATGGCTGACGTGCTGGCGCGGCTGCGCGAGCGTAAGGCCGACGTGCTCACGGTCGGCGCCAAGGGCGAGCTGGCCGTACCCGACGTGGACGAGCGCCTCGCCCCACTGCTCGACATCCTGCCCCTCCAGCGGCTCGCGCTGGCACTCGCGCTCGCGCGCGGCGAGGATCCCGACGCGCCCAGAGGCCTTAAGAAGGTGACTTCCACACTCTAGAGTTGCGCTGTGTCCACGCTGCGCGACCTGGTTGAAGAGCACACCTCGCTCGGGTCTGAAGACATCGACCACCTGCACCGGCTCGCCGGCGACTGGCAGTTGCTCTCCGACCTCTCCTTCGCCGACCTGCTGCTGTGGGTGCCGGTCAACGGGGACGAGTCGTTCCTCTGCGTGGCGCAGGTGCGGCCGACGACCGCTCCGACGGCGTACCAGGACGACCAGGTCAGCCGCACGGTCGGCGGGCCGGAGGTGGCGCACCTGACGATCGCGTACCGGCAGGGGCGGATCTGGCGGGAGGGCGACCCGGTCTGGTACGGGGACACCCCAGCCCGCCACGAGGCGATCCCGGTGCGGCTGCGGGACGCCGACGGGGAGCCGGGCGGGGTGATCGCGGTCGTGGGGCGAGACACCAACCTGTCCACGGCCCGCACGCCCAGCCAGCTCGAGCTCAACTACCTCACCACCGCTGACGACCTGGCGCAGATGATGGCCGACGGCACGTTCCCGCCGATGAGCCACCGGATCGAGACGACCTCCGCGCCGCGGGTGGGTGACGGGCTGATCCGGCTCGACGCGAGCGGCAAGGTGACGTACGCGAGCCCCAACGCGCAGTCCGCGTTCCGCCGGCTGGGCTTGCCCTCCCATCTCGTGGGTGAAGACCTGGCCGCGCTCTTCGCGCGCCTTGCCGACGACCCGCTGGAGGGCACCGACGCCTCGGCCCGGGTGCTGGCCGCGCTCGGTGGCGAGGCGCCCTCGCGCAAGGAGATCGAGGCGCGGGGTGCCACCGTGCTGACCCGCGCGCTCCCGCTCAAGCCGGCCGGCGTGCCGATCGGGGGCTGGTGCTGGTGCGCGACGTGACCGAGGTGCGCCGCCGGGACCGGGCGCTGGTCACCAAGGACGCCACCATCCGCGAGATCCACCACCGGGTGAAGAACAATCTCCAGACCGTCGCCGCCCTCCTGCGCCTCCAGGCCCGCCGGGTCGAGACGCCGTCCGCCAAGGCGGCTCTGGAGGAGTCGGTACGCCGGGTCGCCTCGATCGCGCTCGTCCACGAGACGCTGTCGATGTCGAGCGACGAGGCGGTCGAGTTCGACGGGATCGTCGACCGGGTGGCGGCGGCCGCCGCCGAGGTCGGCACGACCGCGTCCAAAGTGGCGATGCGGCGCAAGGGCACGTTCGGTGTGCTGCCCGCCGAGATGGCGACCTCGCTGGTGATGGTGCTCAACGAGCTGCTGATCAACGCGGTCGAGCACGGCTTTCCGGAGATCGACGGCGTGGGCGCGGTCGGCGAGGTGGTGGTCTCCGCTCACCGCCAGCGCAAGGAGCTGCACGTGACCGTCGTCGACAACGGCACGGGACTGCCGGAGGCATTCGACGCCGAGCGGAGCGGGCGGCTGGGCCTCCAGATCGTGCGGGCGCTGGTCACCGGCGAGCTCAGCGGCACGATCGAGCTGCGCGCCCGGCCAGAGGGAGGCACCGAGGCGGTCCTCGCGCTCCCCCTGACCAAGCGCTGAGGCATCAGCCTCCGGTCTTCAGGCCCTCGAGCATCTCGGCGAGGTCGAACACCTCGGCCGCCGGCGGCGCCTGGACGTTCACCGGCTTGCCGTAGTCGGTGTAGTCGACCGTCACGTCCGTGCCCGTACCCATCACCACGTGCACCCGGCGCGGCTGGTACTTCTGGTCCACCCAGATGTCGGTCTTGATGTCCTTGACGCCCTGCTTGGTCAGCTCCTTCTCGGTGATCGCGCGCAGGTCGGCGTCGATCTGCTCGAGGTGGGTGGCGAGCGGGATGGTGACGGTGTAGTGGACGGTCTTCACGCCGTCGATCGTCTCCTCGCCGACCACCGTGACCTGGTCGGCCGCGAGCAGGGTCTTGACCTGCTTGACCGGGTCGATGTCGTCGAGCTGCTTGGTGAACGCCGCCCCGCCTGGTCACCGGCCGCGCTCAGGTCCATCTTCATCCAGCGCTTGCCCTGCATCTCGGCCCGCTCCGCCTCGGGGACCTCGATGTACATGACCGGGCCGAGCAGCAGCATCTTGATGGTCTCGCCGCCGGACTGCATCGTGAACTCGGCCTTGGGGTCCTTGCCGTAATCCAGGACACCCTCGCCCTGGAACGTCTCGCCTTCCCCCTTGCCGTTCATCTTCATGCTGACGGTCTCGGCCTTGGTGGCGCTGTCCATGACCTTCTGGAGCGAGCCCTTGGCGTCGCTGACGAGCGTGGCCAGGACGCTCTGCTCTTCCTGCGCGGCCGAGTCGCCGGGGGTGGAGCCGCACGCGCCGAGCGCCAGCACCGAAAGCGAGGCAGCCGTCAGCAAGGCGGCTTTGGTCCGTAGTGACACGGTGTCTCCCCGTAAATTGATCGAGTCAATAAAGGCGCGGGCATGCTATACCGCCAGATGGCCTGTCCTCTTGCCCGTATGCCGGAGCCGTCCGATTGATCCCTTCATCACGGGGGCCACCTGTTGCCGAGGTGTTACAGACCACACTCCCGGCATCTGGGCCGCTGGTTGGCGGTCCGGAGTCGCTGTGAGACGCTAAGCCTCGTGACCGTTGCTGAGCGCCGTGCCGTGTCGCTGGGGTTGACCTCCCGGCGCCACGTTGACTACGGCCGCGTGCGCAGCGCCATCTGTCGGGCCCACTGACGTCGCCCGATCCGATCTGTTCCCGGGCGCGTAGAGAGCGCCGGCCCTCAAGTTCAGCGCCGTAGCCTCGCGCGTCCATCCTGACCAAGTACACGGAGGACGCCGAGGATGGCGGTCACAAGCTCGGAAGGCCGGCCGGCCGCACGCCCTCGTAAGGCGCGCGGCGAAGGGCAGTGGGCCCTGGGACACCGCGAGCCACTGAACCCGAACGAGCGCACCAAAAAGGACGACAACCCGCTCAACGTCCGAGCCCGGATCGAAAACATCTACGCGCACCGCGGCTTCGGCTCGATCGACCCGCAGGATCTGCGCGGTCGTTTCCGCTGGTGGGGGCTCTACACACAGCGCAAGCCCGGGATCGACGGCGGTCGCACCGCCATCCTGGAGCCGCACGAGCTCGACGACGAGTACTTCATGCTGCGCGTGCGCGTCGACGGCGGCCAGCTCGACCTCGCCCAGCTGCGCACGATCGCCGGCATCTCGCAGGAGTTCGCGCGGGACACCGCCGACATCACCGACCGGCAGAACATCCAGCTCCACTGGATCCGCGTCGAGGACATGCCGGAGATCTGGCGGCGCCTGGAGGCGGTCGGGCTGGAGACCACCGAGGCGTGCGGTGACTGCCCGCGGGTGGTGCTGGGCAGCCCGGTGGCCGGCATCTCGGCCGACGAAAAGCTCGACGCCACGCCCGCCATCGACGCGATCGTGGAGCGCTTCGTCGGCGCCCGCGAGTTCTCCAACCTGCCGCGCAAGTTCAAGTCGTCGATCTCGTGGCTGGCCGACATGCCGTACGAGGTGAACGACATCTCCTTCCTCGGTGTCGACCACCCGGAGTACGGTCCGGGCTTCGACCTCTGGGTCGGCGGCGGCCTCTCGACCAACCCGATGCTGGCCCAGCGCCTCGGCGTGTGGGTGCCGATCGACGAGGTGCCCGACGTGTGGGCCGGCGTGGTCAGCGTCTTCCGCGACTACGGGTACCGGCGGCTGCGCCACCGTGCGCGGCTGAAGTTCCTTGTCGCCGACTGGGGCGTGGAGCGGTTCCGCGAGGTGCTGGAAAAGGAGTACCTCGGCCGTACCCTGCTCGACGGGCCGGCGCCCCAGCTCCCGGACAAGCCGATCGACCACATTGGCGTGCACCAGCAGGCGGACGGCCGCTTCTACGTGGGCGCCGCGCCGGTGGTGGGGCGTACGTCCGGCACCCAGCTCGCCCAGCTCGCCGACGCCGTGCAGGCGCACGGGAGCGAGCGGGTGCGGCTCACGCCGTACCAGAAGCTGCTGGTGCTCGACATCGAGCGGGATCGTGTCGACGCGCTGGTGACCGCGCTGCGCGGGATCGGCCTGGAGGCTCATCCGTCGACATGGCGGCGCGGCACCATGGCCTGCACCGGCATCGAGTTCTGCAAGCTGGCGATCGTCGAGACCAAGCGGCGCGGCGAGGAGCTCGTCGCCCGGCTCGAAGAGCGCCTCGGCGACATGGACGCCGACATCTCCATCCACATCAACGGCTGCCCCAACGCCTGCGCCCGTACCCAGACCGCCGACATCGGCCTCAAGGGCCAGATCGTCATGGGTCCGGACGGCCAGCAGGTGGAGGGCTTCCAGGTCCACCTCGGCGGTGGCCTCGGTATGGCCGAGGGCCAGAACGCCGGGTTCGGGCGCAAGCTCCGCGGGCTCAAGACCACCGCGGACGAGCTACCCGAGTACGTGGAACGCCTTGCCCGCCGCTACCTGGAGAGCCGCACCGAGGGCGAGGCGTTCGCCAGCTGGGTCATGAGGGTCGAGGAGGAGGCACTTCGATGAGCGCCGAAGACCGCGCCGCACCCTTGTACTGCCCGTACTGCGGAGAAGAAGACCTGCGCCCGTCCGAGGAGGGGCACGGGACCTGGGAGTGCCGCGGCTGCGCGCGTGCATTCTCCGTCAAGTTCATCGGATTGGTGCGAAAGGCGGTTACTCGATGAAGGGCGCGGCGCTTGGGCTGGTGACCCTCGGGAGTCCTGCCACCACCATCGGCCGCGACCCGGAGGAGCTGCGCCGGCTCGCCGAGGACGCGGGGCGCGAGCTGGAGGGCGCGCCGGCCGAGGAGATTGCCCGGTGGGCGGCTGAGACGTTCGGCGACAGGTTCTGCGTGACGAGCTCGATGGCCGACGCGGTGCTGGCCCACATCGTTTCCCGGGTGGCGCCCGGCGTCGACGTGGTCTTCCTCGACACCGGCCTGCACTTTCCCGAGACGCTTAGGGTGCGCGACACGGTGGCCGCCACGCTGCCGGTCAACGTGCGCTCGATCCGCCCGCGGCTGACGGTGGGGCAGCAGGACGGGGAGTACGGGCCGCGCCTGTTCAACAAGAGCCCCGACGACTGCTGCTTCCTCCGCAAGGTGGAGCCGCTGGAGCGGGCGCTCGCCGACTACGACGCGTGGGCCGCCGGGCTGCGCCGCGACGAGTCGCCGACCCGGGCCAACACGCCGGTGGTCGCCTTCGACGCCAAGCGCGGCAAGGTCAAGGTCCACCCGATCGCGGCGTGGAGCCAGGCCGACGTCGACGCGTACATCTCGCGGTGGAACGTGCCGGTCAACGAGCTCTTCAAGAAGGGCTACACCTCGATCGGCTGCTGGCCGTGCACCCGCCGCACCAAGGCTGGCGAGGACCCGCGGGCCGGCCGGTGGGCGATGTTCGAAAAGACCGAGTGCGGCCTGCACACGTGACGCCCATCCTCCTGGTGGTGCACGGCAGCCGCGATCCGCGGGCGGCGCGGGCGACCCGTGCCCTCGTCCGCGCGGTCGCGGTGGCCCGCCCCGGAGTGGACGTGCGCGCGTCCTTTCTGGACCACACGTTGCCTCGCCCCGGGCAGGTGCTGAGCGCGCTGGAGACGGCCGGCCACGGGCGGGTGACGCTGGTGCCGTTGCTGCTCACGGCGGCGTACCACGGGCGGGTGGACGTGCCCGACGCGGTCCGCGCCGCCCGTGCCGCCGGCCTGCGCCTCCCGGTCGCGGTCGCGGACGTGCTGGGCCCGCCCGCTGGCGGCCCGGTCGACGAGCTGCTGCTCGCCGGCCTGCGGCGCCGGCTGGCAGCCGCGGGTTCCGGTTTTGACGCCGTGGTGCTGGCCGCGGCGGGCACCCGCGACGCGGCCGCGCGGCAGACCGTGGTGCGGGCCGCGGACGCGCTCGGCGCGTCGCTGGGCGTGCCGGCCCACGTGGCATACGCGTCGGCGTCCGCCCCCACCGGGGCCGAGGCGGTCGCCGAGCTGCGCGCGGCCGGGGCGGAGCGGATCGGCGTGGCGGCGTACTTCCTGGCGCCAGGCCTGCTCTACGACGCCGTGGTCCGGTCCGCGCTGGGTGCCGGTGCGGTCGCGGCGGCGCAGCCGCTGGAAGGCGCCGCCGAGCTGGCCCGGCTGGTGCTGGCCCGGGCCGATGCGGCCGACGCCTCGGTGCCGGCGGCTGCCGCCGCCTGAGAACCACCAGCGGCGCTGCCCCTGGTTCTGCCGCCGGCAGTCGTGAGACCAGCCCGTATCAGCGTGCGGTGTGTGGGCTCCTCATCCCCGAGGGACGTCCCGACCACGCCTCAGGGTGTCTTTCTCACGTGCGCGGGACGATATTCGGCAAGCGTCCCGCGCAGAGCGCGGCCGGCCCGGGTGTCAGGGCCAGGTCCGGAACGGCCGGGGGGCGATCCGGACCGGTGGGGGCCTGATGCCAGGGCCGGTCGCGCGCGATTGATAGGCGTGTTCAAAGGAGAAGGGCCGCACCGGATGGCGACAAGCAAACCGAATGGGGACAGCAAAACGCCCCGGTGGCCTGGAGCCCGGGGCGTTGATGCTGTGTGTAGTGCTGTTTGTCAGGCGGAGTGAGCGCGGACCCGCAGGCCGCCGCGACGCTTGACGGCGCGCCGCTCCTCTTCGCTCATCCCGCCCCAGACGCCGGCGTCCTGACCGGAGTCGAGGGCCCACTGAAGGCACTCGTCGGTCACGGAGCACCGCCGGCAGACGGCCTTGGCCTGCTCGACCTGCAGGAGCGCCGGGCCGGACGTCCCGATCGGGAAGAACAGCTCCGGGTCCTCGTCGCGGCAGACAGCATGGTGGCGCCAGTCCATGGCGGCAACACTCCTCGTTCTGGATCGGTGGCAATTAATGCGGTGGAACTCTATTTGCGTCCGCGCGCCGATCGCGACTTTGCGCATTCAGCCGATCTGCAGCGCGTTAGCAGGCCTTTGGACCGGTCCGGCTGCGTGAACTTGCCACTTGGCGGGCATGCCCGCGCAACTTCCCGGTAACTCGTTTCGCTTGTGAATACTTTCACGAACTCCCGCGATGTCAAGAGGGACGCTCGGAAAAAATCTGAGCGGGTGAGCAAGCCCACAACCCCTTTGTCCGGATTTTGACCTTCCGTCAGCACCCGGTTTGCGACAGTCACCAATCAATGTAGTACAGTCCGCGCCACATTGCCGACATTTCCGGCGTACTCCTCTGGTGGATCACCCACCAGGGGACGTGAGGCGCCCCTCAGCAGATTACGCGCAGTGCGCCCGGGACGCTCGTGAACCGGACTTTTTCTCGCTCACCGAGATAGTCGCCGTCCAGCTGGAACGCCTGCGGACGCCCCGCTAGCAGGGAAAACTCCGAGACGTCATGCAGTCTCACCACTTGTGACCCATGCGGCTCACGATCGGGGGACAGGAGCTGAGTCACTGTCCGTGTTGTGCTATGCACGCGCAGTCGGCGCAGGGCGAGCACGTCGAGGCCGAGGTCGAACGACGAGCCCGGGTTGGGGTTGATCGCCCGGTCGCCGATGAAAGTCCAAGGAGCGGTGTTCTGGATGATGACGGTCGATAGCTCCGGCTCGGCTGTCTCGCCCGGCCGCTCCAGGGTGATCGGCGGGTGCCGCCGATCCATCTCGGTGAAGTATTGGGTGACTGCGGAGCGCATATAGAGAGCGGGAGTGGAGGTACGCCCCCGCAGTCGCGCCTGCTCGACCCGGCGTACCACCGAAGCGTCGAGCCCCAATCCCGCGCAGAACGTGAAGTACCGGTCGTCGGCGCGTCCCAGTCCGATCGTCCGCACCCGCCCGGCGCGCAGCGCCTCGAGGATCACGCTCGCACCCTCGGCCCAGCCCTTGGGGAGCCCGAGTGCGCGGGCGAAGACGTTTGTCGAACCCCCGGGCACCACGGCAAGGGCCGGCCGGGTCTCGAACGGAGCGCCGGTCATCAGGCCATTGACCGCTTCGTTGATCGTGCCGTCCCCGCCGAGCGTGACGAGCACGTCGAGGCCGTCGGCGGCCGCCTCCCGGGCCAGCGCGGTCGCGTGCCCCCGCCGGCGAGTGCGCTCCACCACGAGGTCGAACTCGCTGCGGAGCGCCCGCACCAGTACGTCACGAACACGCTCGCTGGTCGTGGTCGCCTTGGGATTGACGACCAGTAACGCCCGCATGGGCGGGACTGTACTCCGCGGCGAGTATCGTTTGCGCGTGATCCAGGACTCCCCGCCGCTCCCCGGCACGCTGCGCTGGGCGGTGTGGCTGCTGATCGGTGAGGCGGCCGCGGTCGCGCTCGTCGCCGCCTACCTGGTGTACGAAGACCTCACCGGTACGGCGAACAGCCTGTCGGTGGCACTCATGGTGACCGTCTTCGCGGTGGCCGGTGCCGTGCTGCTCTTCGTGGTGGCGCGAGCGCTGGGCAACCGCCGCTCCGCCGCCCGCGGGCCGGCCATCGTGCTCCAGCTGATGCTGCTGCCGATCGGCTACTACATGATCCAGGGCGGGCTGCCGTGGGCCGGCGTACCGATCATCGCGATCGCCGTCGCGGTGGCGGGCCTGCTGGTCACCCCATCGAGTACCAAAGCGCTCGGTCTAGGTTGAACACGACACCCGAACGGATGGCTCTGCCCCCGTTTGGGCCCCACCGCCCCTAAAGTGCAGCCGTGCGGCTACCGGCGTACCAGACGCTCGCGGAAGACCTGCGGGCCGAGATCACATCAGGGCGGCTCCAGCCGGGTGAGCGGCTGCCGACCGAGCCACAGCTGTGCGCCCGTTCAGGGGTGAGCCGCAGTACCGTGCGGGAGGCCCTCCGCCTGCTCGCCAGCCAGCACCTCATCGTGACCACCCGCGGCGTGACCGGGGGCAGCTTCGTCGCCCACCCGAGCCCCGCGGAGCTGTCCGACACGCTCTCCACCGGGCTCAACCTGCTGATCAGCGCCTCCACCGCCGGCCTCTGCGACCTGCTGGAGGTGCGCGGGTCGCTGGAGGTACCGGCGGCGGCGCAGGCCGCGCGGCGGCGCACGGAGGAGCATGTCGCCGACTTGGAGGCGGCGCTCTTCGACCCGGAGACGGCGGGCGTGACGGAGATGCTCGCCGCCCACCGGGCGTTTCACGCCGCCCTTGTCGCGGCGACCGGCAACCCACTCCTCGAGCTGCTGTGCCGGCCGCTCTACCAGGTGTCGAACGAGCGCGAGGTGGTCGCGACGGCACCGCCCGGCTTCTGGCGCCAGGTCGACGCCGACCACCGGGAGCTCCTGCGCCGCGTTCGGGACCGCGACCCGGAGGGCGCGACGGAGGCCGCCCGCGCGCACATCACCTTCATCAAGAACGCGCTCGTGCCGCAGGGCCGCCCGTGATAAAAGCTCCACCCGCGCCGCTCTCGCGACGTGGACAGAGCTTTGATAACTGAAAGGTCAGGGCGTACGGCGGGTCAGCAGGCGGATCGACGCGCGCTGGTCCTCGACCTTGGCGGTCGCCGATGTGGTGAGCGCGGTGAGCACCTTCCACGCGAAGGACGACTCGGCCGGCAGCCGCGCGCCGCGAACCGTATTGACGGCCACCTCGACGCTCAGCGCGTCGTCGGTGACCGAGAAGCGGCACTCCAGCTCGGCACCCCGGCTCGCGATCGCCAGCAGCATCGCGCACGCCTCGTCAACCGCGATGCGCAGATCTTCGATCTCGTCGAGTGCGAAATGTAGGCGTGCGGCTAGGCCGGCCGTCGCAGTGCGTAGCACCCCCAGGTAGCCGACGTCGGCCGGCACGGTGAGCAACACGACGTCGTCTTCGATCCCCGGCTCCAGATGCACTGTCAGCTGACTCACCCCGCCCAGCGACTCTACCGGTTCACGACCGATCGGCGGGTTCCCGCATCCCTAGTTTGTGTAAGGCCGGCCCGGAAAGCCGGTACGGGATCCACTCGTCCATCGCCGCCGCACCGAGCGCGCCGTAGAAGTCGCGGGCCGGGTTCCAGTGCAGGACCCACCAGTCGAGTCGCTGGTACCCGCGTTCCACGCAGATCCGCGCGAGGGTGGTGAGCAAGAGCCGGCCAGCCCCGGTCCGCCTGGCCGCCGGGCGTACGTAGAGGTCCTCCAGGTAGATCCCGTGCACGCCTTCCCAGGTGGAGAAGTTCAGAAACCACAGGGCGTACCCGATGACCTGGCCGTCGCCGCTGACCGCGACGTGGCCGAAGAGCGCCGGCTGCGGTGCGAAGAGTGCGGCGTGGAGCTGGGGCTCGGTGAGGTGGCACTGCTCGGGCGCCTGCTCGAACTCGGCGAGCTCGTGCACCATGGCGACGACGGCCGGCACGTCATCGGGACGTGCCGGCCGGATCGTGACCTCGGAGGGAGCGGGCGTCACGCCTGCTTGGTCTCCCAGAAGATCTTGGAGATTTCCTCGATCTTGCTCAGCAGCTCATCGGCCTTGGCCGGGTCGGTCGAGCCCTTGGCGCCGGCGGCACCCGCGAGCTTGGTGGCCTCGTTGAAGAGCTGGTGCAGGTGCGGGTACTTCTCGAAGTGTGGCGGCTTGAAGTAGTCGGTCCACAGCACCCACAGGTGGTGCTTGACCAGCTCGGCCCGCTGCTCCTTGATGATCAGGCAGCGAGTGCGGAACTCGGCGTCGGTGTTCGCCTGGTACTTCTCGGCGATCGCCTTCACCGACTCCGCCTCGATCCGAGCCTGCGCCGGGTCGTAGACGCCGCACGGGAGGTCGCAGTGGGCGCTAACGACCGTGCGCGGAGCAAGGAAGCGTGGAAGTCGCATAAGGACCCTCCATGACGTTTGCGATGATCCGGGAAAGACCCTACTCCTCGTCCGGCTGCCCCATGTGCGAGAGGTGAAACACACATGCCGTTCGCAGTTCTCGTGCGCGGCCCCTCGATGGTGCCGACACTGCGCGACGGTGACGCGCTGATCGTGCGGCGCGGCGGCCGTCCGGTACGGCCCGGCGACGTCGTCGTGGCGCGGTTTCGCACCCGACCTGACCTGCTCGTCGTCAAACGCGCGGTCCGTGCACAGGACGGCGGCTGGTGGGTACTCGGAGACAACGGGCTGGTCACGGATGATTCCCGGGCTTATGGGGTAGCAGACGTAGTGGGTCGGGTGGTGCTGCGCTACTGGCCGCGGCCGGGGTTTATGCTCAGGTTTCGGACCGGGTGACCCCGCACCACGCACCGCCCCTCGTGCACTCACCGTGGCGTGCACAGCCGGCGGGCCGCACCGTTCGCCGCCAGGGGGCGAGCGAGGAAAACCACACGTGGGGAGTTCACACCGCATGTCATCGTCCTCTTTGGATCCGTCGTTGGCGAAGGATCCGGTTTTCGAGCTGCACCGGGGCGGCAAGATGGCCGTCGCCGCAACCGTTCCGCTGAACAGCCGTGACGATCTCTCGCTGGCGTACACGCCGGGCGTGGCCCGCGTGTGCGAGGCGATCGCGGCCGAGCCGGACCTGGCCGCCGAGTACACCTGGACCGGAAACACCGTGGCGGTCGTGACCGATGGGACTGCCGTGCTGGGGCTGGGCGACATCGGCCCGCGCGCGGCGATGCCGGTCATGGAGGGCAAGGCGGTGCTGTTCAAGCAGTTCGGCGGCGTCGACGCGGTGCCGATCTGCCTCGACACAAAGGACGTCGACGAGATCGTCTCGGTGGTGACCGCGCTGGCGCCCTCGTTCGGCGGGATCAACCTGGAGGACATCTCCGCGCCCCGGTGCTTCGAGATCGAGCGTCGACTGGACGAGGCGCTGCCGATCCCGGTCTTCCACGACGACCAGCACGGCACCGCGATCGTGGTGCTGGCCGCGCTGCGTAACGCGATCACCCTGCTCGACCGCAAGATGGACGACCTGAGCGTGGTCGTCAGCGGCGCGGGCGCGGCCGGTGTCGCGGTCACCAAGATGCTGATCGCCGGCGGGGTCGACGCCGACCGGGTCGTGGTCGTCGACTCGCGCGGGATCATCCACGGCGGGCGTAGCGACCTCACGCCGGTCAAGGCGGAGCTCGCCGCCACCACCAACGGCACGATCGGCCACCGCCAGGTTGCCACCGGCGGCATCGCGGACGCGCTGGCCGGCGCGGACGTGCTGATCGGCGTCTCCGGCGGCCAGATCCCGGAGGAGGCCGTCGCTCGCATGGCGCCGGAGGGCATCGTCTTCGCGCTCGCCAATCCCACGCCCGAGGTGCACCCGGACGTCGCGTCCCGGCACGCGGCGCTGGTCGCCACCGGCCGCAGCGACTTCCCCAACCAGATCAACAACGTGCTCGCGTTCCCCGGTGTCTTCCGCGGTGCCCTGGCCGCGCGGGCGACGACGGTCACCGACGGCATGAAGGTCGCCGCCGCCGAGGCGATCGCCGGGTGGTCGCCGACGTGCTGCGCGCCGACGCGATCGTGCCGTCGCCGCTCGACCCCAGGGTGGCGCCCGCGGTGGCAGAGGCTGTGGCCGATGCCGCTCGGCGTGACGGAGTCGCTCGCCTGGCGTGAGCCCTTTGCTAGCGTGCCGGTCATGCGTGCCGCGTACGCCTCAGCGTTCGACGACGACAACCCGCTCGCCGCGCTGGCGGTAGGGGAGCAGCCGGAGCCGGCCCTGCCCGGCTCCGACTGGGTGACGGTCGAGGTCAAGGCCAGCTCGCTCAACCACCACGACCTCTGGTCCCTGCGCGGCGTCGGGTTGTCCGCCCAGCAGCTGCCCATGATCCTGGGCTGCGACGCGGCGGGCGTCGACCCGTCAGGGGCGGAGGTCGTCGTGTACCCGGTGGTCACCGACCCGGCAGACCCGCGCGGCTACTCGATCCTGTCCGAGCACTACGCGGGCACGCTCGCGGAGCGGGTTGCGGTGCCGCGGGCCAACCTCGTGCCCAAGCCGGCCGGAGTGTCCTTTGCGGACGCCGCCTGCCTGCCGACCGCGTGGCTGACCGCGTACCGCATGCTCACCACCCGCGGCCGCGTCGACGAGGGCGAGGTCGTGCTGGTGCAGGGGGCCGGGGGCGGCGTGGCCACCGCCGCGGTGGTGCTGGCCGTCGCGCTCGGCAAGAAGGTGTACGCCACGAGCCGGGACGCCGCCAAGCGCGCGCGCATCGCCGAGCTGGGTGCCATCGCGGTGGAGCCCGGCGCCCGCCTGCCCGAGCGGGCGGACGTGGTGATCGAGACGGTGGGCGCGGCGACGTTCGACCACTCGCTCAAGGCGGCTGGCTTCGGTGCCCGCATCGTGGTCTCGGGCGCGACCTCCGGCCACGAGCCGAAGGTCAACCTCCGCCGCGTCTTCGCGATGCAGCTGGAAATCCTGGGCACCTCGATGGGTACCCCGGACGAGCTGGCCGGCCTGCTAGCCCTCTGCCAGGAGCGCGGGATCCGGCCGGTGGTCGACGGCGTCTACCCGTTCTCCGACGTGGAGGCCGCCTTCGCCCGCCTCAACTCGGGCGACGTCTTCGGCAAGGTGGTCATCGACCACACCCGGTAGTGGCGGGCGCGGGTCTCATCCGAGGTTGTCGTCGAGGCGGCCCAGGCCGGCGGACTGGGCGTCCTTCGGGAGCCGTCGCTTGGCGTCGGGGTCGCCGTACAGCGACCAGCGCCAGAAGTCCAGCGTTGACTCGGCCACCATGTCGAACGCCTGGCTCCCCCGGCGCAGCGACTCGCCGTGGTCGCCGTTCGGCAGGGTGAGGAACGCCTTGGGCCACGGCACGCTGTCGTAGGCGGCCTTGCCCGACGCGTAGGAGACGACCGAGTCCCGCTGCCCATGTACGAACAGCAGCGGCGCTGGCGGGCCGACGAAGCCCAGCCCCACGCCGAGCGCGCTGCCGGCGAGCACGACGCCCGCGTCCAGCCGCTCGTCCCGGGCCACGCTGAAGAGGCCGATCGTGGTGATGCCGCCCGCGGAGTGGCCGGCCGCGGCGAGGCGGTCGGTGGCGAGGCGCCCGCGCAGGGTGTCGCCCGCCCGCCGGTCCAGCTTGAGGACCTCGGTGAGCACGTACGTGGCGTCGGCCGGCTGGTTGATCACGTCGAGTGGTTCGATGCGCTCGGCGCCCCGGCTCGTGTGCGGGTACGTCGGCGCCGCGACCACGAACCCGGCCGACGCCCAGTGCTCCAGCAGCCCCGCGTAGTCGTCGGGACTGCCGGTAAGCCCGTGGCTGAAGAGGATCACCGGAAAGCGCCCGGCGTCCGCGTCCGGGTACCAGATCGTCACCGGCAGCGGCCGGTCGGCGCCCCGGCTGAGCCGCAGCTGGCGCGTGTCCACGTCGAAGGTCTCCGCGGGCGCCCGCCCACGCGGGATCGCCGGCGCCGCGGCCGAGGCCGTAGCTTTGGGCGACGACGATGGCGCGGCGGTCGTGGCGGGGCGTGGCACGGAGATCGAGCAGCCCGCGAGCAGGAGGACGCTGGCCGCGGCGACGCTAGCGCGCAACGACGCCTCCCGCACTCACGAGGCGGACGAGCTCGGGCAGCACCGCGCCGAGGGGCGCGTCCAGCGTGAGCGCCGCGTACGAGTCACCGCGCGTCGCCCCCGGTTGACGATCGCCACCGGGATGCCCAGCTTCGCCGCGCGCAGCACGAACCGCCGCCCGGACATCACGGTCAACGACGACCCGAGCACGAGCAGCAGCTTCGCGCTCTCCACAAGCGCGAAGCTGGCGTCCACCCTCGGCCGTGGCACGGTCTCGCCGAAGAAGACCACGTCCGGCTTGAGCGTGCCGCGCCCGCAGGACCGGCAGCCGACCAGGCGGAACCGCTCCACCGCCTCGTCCGGCAGGTCCACGTCGCCGTCCGGGTTGACCGCGATCACCTGCGCGTGGAACTCCGGGTTGACCAGCCGCAGCCGCCGGTCCAGCTCGTCCCGCATGGTCCCGTCACCGCAGTCGAGGCAGACCACCCGGTCGAGGTTGCCGTGCAGCTCGATCACTTCGGCGCAGCCACCGGCCTGGTGCAGGCCGTCCACGTTCTGCGTGATGACGCCGCGGAGCAGCCCGCCGTCCCGGAGGTCGGCGACGGCCCGGTGCCCGGAGTTGGGTGCGGCCCGCGCGATCGTCCGCCAGCCGACGTGGCTGCGTGCCCAATAACGCCGGCGGGCGACCGGGTCGCGGGTGAAGGTCTGATAAGTCATCGGCGCATGCCGGATCTGCGCGCCGTCCGGCCCTCGGTAGTCCGGAATGCCGGAGTCGGTGGAGATGCCCGCGCCGGTGAGGACGGCCACGCCGCCCTCCGCGACCATCTCGGCCAGCCGCTCGGTCCCGTCGATCACCCATCCATGGTGCCTCAGCATCGGCCGCCGCCCACCCACGTCGCCGACACGACCGAAAGTGCCGCGTTGGCGGCCGGCAGGCCGGGGTTGTGAATCGCGGAGGGCGAGGCCGCGGGAGCAGCGGTCCGGACCACGACGGACGCCGCGGTAGCTCGAATCTCTTGTCTCGTCCTGGATCTTGTAGTGGTCAGCCGACCAGCGCTAGTCGGCCGCGGGCGGCGGGGTCGTCGTAGAGGGTCCAGCGCAGGAAGTCGAGCGTCGTCGCCAACACCTTGGCGAACCCGGGCTGGCCCGGCGTCAGGTAGGCGCCGTGGTCCTGCCCCGGCAGCGCCAGGAACGCCTTCGGCCAGCGCACCCGGTCGTACGCCGCGCGCGCGGCCTCGATCGGCACGGTCGGGTCCTGGGTGCCGTGCACGAAGAGCATCGCGGCCGGCGGCCCGGCGAAGGCGCCGGCCATGCCCGCCCCGGCGATCACGATGCCGCCCCGGAGCGTGTGGTCGTGGCCGGGGTGAAGAGCCCCGCCGTCGTGTACCCACCGGCCGAGTGCCCGGCCGCGCCGATGCGGCTGCCGTCCAGGTGGCCGGCGAACACCGGGAGGGCCAGCACCTTACCCACGACGTACCAGGCGTCGGCCGGCTGGTTGCGCACGTCGGCCCGGGTGAAGTTGCGGGCGTCCTCGCGGGTGCGGGGGTACGCGGGCGCGGCGACCACGAATCCGGCCGCCACCCAGCGGCTGATGATCTCCGCGTGGCGGGCGGGGAGGCTGTGCAGGCCGTGACTGTAGATCACCACGGGGAAGGGGCCCGCGGCGATCGGCGCGTCCCGGCCGGCGAAGAGCGCCGGGTACCAGACCGTGGTGGGCAGCGGGCGGGCCGGGCCACGGGCCAGCGCGACAATGCGGATGCCGACCGGAAAGGTGATGGCGGGCGCCGCCGCGAAAGAAGCGGCGTGTGGCGCCTGAGCGCCACACGCCGCCGAAGCGATCAGCAGGACCACGCCGACGAGCCCCGCCACAAACCGCTTCATGTTTCGACGGTACGGACGAGACCGCCGTACGGGGCCGGCTTTCCGGTTCCCATACGGCGGCCGTGCGGACCAAAGGGTTCAGTTGTGGGACAGGCGCGGCAGCCAACCGAGCCAGCGCGGCAGGTACCAGTTTCGCTCGCCCAACATCGCCATCACCGAGGGGAGCAGCACCGCCCGCACGATCGTGGCGTCGATCAGCACCGCGATCGCGAGGCCGAAGCCCATTTCCTTCATCGCGGTCAGTGGGGCCGTGGTGAAGAGCGCGAAGACCGCCACCATCACGACCGCCGCGCTGGTGATCACGCCGGCGGTGTTCTGGATGCCGCGGGCGACCGCGAGCTTGGTCGGCCAGCCGCGGTCGTACCCCTCGCGGATCCGGCTCAGGACGAACACGTGGTAGTCCATCGAGAGGCCGAAGAGGATCACGAAGAGGAACAGCGGGATCCAGCTTGTGATCGTGCCGCGCTCCTGGAAGTCCATCAGACCGGAGCCCCAGCCGTGCTGGAAGGCCAGCACCAGGGCGCCGTACGCGGCGGCGACCGAGAGCAGGTTGAGCACGATCGCCGTCACCGCCACGACCACCGAGCGGAAGGACACCAGCAGCAGCACGAACGCCAGGCCCAGCACGAACGCGAACACCAGCGGCACGCTGCGGGTGAGCGCGTGGTTGAAGTCGACCGACTGGGCCGCCTCGCCCGTGACCGCCACCTCGGCGCCATCCAGACCGGCGAGCGAGTGCGGGATGACGTCGTCGCGCAAGGTGTGTACCGCATCCTCGGAGACCTTGTCGGTACCCGTGCCGGAGAGCCCGATGCCGATCCGGGCGACCGTCTTGTCGGGGTTGACCTCGATGGTCACCGGCTCGTGGAGCTGGCCGGTGGCCAGCGCCTTGGCCTTGAAGTCGTCGATCGCGGCGGTGACCGCGGCGTCGGTGACGTTCGGGGCCTTGATCACGACGGTGGCGGGGTCGGCGCCGCCGGGAAGGCGGCCTGCACCCGGTCGTAGGTCTGGATCGCGGCCTCGTCGTGCTTGACGCCCTCGATGCCGTCCGACGCCGGCCGCATGCCGAGCGCCGGCAGCGCGAGCGCCACAAGCGCGGCGGCCGCGAGCGCCGCGGAGACGCCCGGCCGGCGCAGCACCACGCGGAGCACGAAGCGCCAGAACCCGCCGTTGGACTTCCGCTGGTACAGGCCCGGGATGCGGCCCAGGTCGACCTTGTCACCGAGCTTGGAGAGCACCGCCGGAAGCACCGTGAGCGAGCCCAGCGCCGCGACCGCGACGACGAGGATCGTGCCCACGGCCAGGCTGATGAACGTCACGTCCTGGGTCAGGAACATGCCGGCCATCGCGATGATCACGGTGAACGCGGAGATCAGGATCGACCGCCCGGAGGTGGCCGCCGCCGTGGCCAGCGCCTGTTCGGGGCTGGCGCCGTTGGCCCGCTCTTCCCGCTCGCGGCGGATGTAGAAAATGCAGTAGTCGACGCCCACGGCCAGGCCCATGAGCAGCATCAGGTGGGTGACCGTGTCGTCGGCCGGGAAGAAGCGGCTGCTCGCCGCCAGCAGGCCGAGCGACGCCAGGAACGCGGTGATGGCCAGGCCCAGCGGGATTACGGCGGCCAGCAGCGCCCCGAACGCCACGAGCAGGATGCCGAGCGTCACCGGCAGGGAGAGCATCGACAGGGTGCCCAGCGCGCCGCTCACCTGGCTCTCGATCGCCTTGTCGATGCTGACCTCGCCGGTCTGCGCGACGACCAGGTCGGAGTGCTTGCCCTGCACCCCGGCCACCGCGTCGAGCACCGGGTCGACCCGGTCGACGGCCGTCTCCGGGTCGCCCTTCATGTCGAACGTGACAAGCGCCGAGTGCCCGTCCTCGGAGACCGCGTCGGTGTTGATGTTCTCGACCTGGCCGGTGGCCTCGACGGCGGAAGCGGTCTCTCGCACCACGTTCTGGAACTCGGCCGAATCCGCCGTGAGCGTGCTGCTCTGCACGATCACCATCTCGCCGGCCCGCTCGGGGAAGCCGGCCGCGTCGATGATCTGCTCGGCGCGCTTGGACTCCCCGTTGCCGTAGTCGCTGTCCTCCGCGCCGACAGTGCCGATCACGGCGCTCAGCGCGGTGGCCGCCACCACGAAGAGCAGCCACCCGATGATCGCGGTGGCCCGGTGCCGCGCGCTGAAGCGGGCGACGGCGGCGGCCAGGTTGCGGGGCCGCCGGTGGCTGGTCAGGGTCTCGTCCGGCCGGCTGTCCGGCGGTCGCAACATGGATGTCGTCATGCCGAAAACGCTATGAGCGGGGCTGATTCGCTTCGATCCAGCGCGCACCCCACTTTCTGGTGGGGAACACCGCGCCATCGTGGTAGGGCCTGCCCTACCACGCTATGGTCATGGCCATGTCTGACGAGTACGTGGACCCGAGCGGCAATACGGAAGCGTTCCGCTCCTTCGTGCACGAAACGGAGGAGGAGGCGCGGCCGTCCCGCCTGCCCCTGATCATCAGCATCGCGGTGCTGGCCGTGATCCTGATCGTGCTAGCCGCCTTCCTGGCCCTGTCCTGACCTGATCACGCCGCGCGTCTGCGTGGCGATCTCCAGCTCTTCGTCGGTCGGCACCACGAAGACAGCGACCGGCGCACCGTCCGGCGAGATGATCCCCTCTTCGACCCGCTCGTTGCGTTCCGTGTCTATCTCGATACCCAGCCGTGACAGGCCCGCCAGCGACTCGGCCCGTACCGCCGCCGCCCGCTCGCCCACCCCGGCCGTGAACGCGATCGCGTCGAGCCGTCCCAGCAGCGCGTAGTACGCGCCCACGTACTCCTTGATCCGCCGGCAGTACACCGCGAGCGCGAGCGTTGCGGCGTGGTCGCCGGCGGCGCGGCGGCTCAGCACCTCCCGCATGTCGCCGACCCCGGCCAATCCTTGCAGCCCACTGCGGTGGTTGAGCATGTCGTCGAGGTCGTCCACGCTCATCGCCGCGTTCCGCGCCAGGTAGACAAGCACGCCCGGGTCGATGTCACCCGACCGGGTGCCCATCACCAGACCCTCCAACGGCGTCAGCCCCATCGACGTGGCGACCGACCGTCCACCTTCGACAGCACACGCGCTCGCACCGTTGCCGAGGTGCAGCGTGATCGTGTTGACCGTCTCCAGTGGACTCCCGAGGAGCGCGGCGGTGCGGCGGGAGACGTACGCGTGGGAGGTGCCGTGAAAGCCGTACCGGCGCACGGCGTGCCGCTGCGCCAGCTCGTGGTCGATCGCGTACGTGCTCGCCTCTTCGGGCAGCGTGCGGTGGAACGCCGTGTCGAAGACCGCCACCTGCGGCACGCCGGGCAGCAGCTTGCGAGCCACCTCGATGCCGGCGAGGTTGGCGGGGTTGTGCAGCGGCGCGAGCGGGATCAGCTCCCGCACGGCCTGGACGACGCCGCCGGTGACCAGAGTCGGCTCGCTGAACGACCCTCCACCGTGGACCACGCGGTGCCCCACACCGTCCAGACCGGACAGGTCGAGGCGCTGGGTCACCTCGGCGAGGGCCGCGTCGTGGTCGGTGACCCGGTCCACGAGTCCCTTGTCGACGACCGCGTCGCCGTCGTAGAGGCGGTACTTGACGGTCGAGGAGCCGCTGTTGAGCACGAGAATCTTCATGAGGCCGCCTGGATCGCCGTGATCGCCACCGTGTTGACGATGTCCTTGACCGTGGCGCCGCGACTGAGGTCGTTGACCGGCCGCCGCAGCCCCTGCATCACCGGGCCGACCGCCACCGCGCCGGCCGTCCGCTGCACCGCCTTGTACGTGTTGTTGCCTGTATTCAGGTCCGGGAAGATGAAGACCGTGGCGTAGCCGGCGACCGTGCTGCCGGGCAGCTTGGTGCGGGCGACGCTGGGGTCGACCGCCGCGTCGTACTGGATCGGTCCCTCCACGGGCAGGTCGGGCCGGCGCTCCCGGACCAGCGCGGTGGCCGCCGCGACCTTCTCCACGTCGGCGCCGGTGCCGGACGAGCCGGTCGAGTACGAGAGCATCGCCACCCGCGGCTCGACGCCGAAGCGCGCCGCGGTGTCCGCTGAGGACAGTGCGATGTCGGCGAGCTGGGCGGCGTCCGGGTCGGGGTTGACCGCACAGTCCCCGTACACGAGGACGCGGTCGGTCAGCAGCATCAGGAAGACGCTGGAGGCGACCGAGACACCCGGCACGGTCTTGATGATCTCGAACGCGGGCCGGATCGTCGCCGCGGTCGTATGCGTGGCGCCGGAGACCATGCCGTCCGCCCGCCCGGTGTGCACCATCATCGTGCCGAAGTAGCTGACGTCCCGTACCACGTCGCGGGCCAGGTCGAGCGTGACGCCCTTGTGCCGGCGGATCTCCGCGTACCGCTCGGCGAACTCGTCCAGCCACACGCTCGTCGCCGGGTCCACAAAGGAAGCGCGGTCGAGGTCGAGCCCGAGATCCTTGGCCTTGCGGGAGATCTCGTCCGGGTCGCCGAGGAGCGTGAGGTCGGCGACGCCCCGCAGCAGGAGCGTCTCGGCGGCCCGCAGGATCCGCTCCTCGGTGCCCTCCGGTAGCACCAGGTGGCGGCGCTCCAGGCGGGCGCGGTCGATCAGCTCGTACTCGAACATCAGCGGCGTCACCCGGGGCGCCCGCGCCACGTCCAGCCGGCGCATCAGCTCCTCGTTGTCCACGCTGGACTCGAAGGCGCCGATCGCCGCCTCCACCTTGCGCGGGTTGGCGGCCGTGGGACGCCCCTCGATCCGGCCGATCGCCTCGACCGTGTGGTAGCTGTCCGCCGGTACCGAGAGCACGGCAAGCCCGGCGCCGAGCGACTCCACGAGCCGCATCGCGCGGGGGTCGGGGCGCACGCCCAGCGTGAGCACCACGCCGGCGATCGCGGGTGAGCCGGCCACCCGGGCCGCGCCGGCCGCCACGAGCAGGTCGTCCCGGTCGCCCGGCATGATCAGCAGGCAGCCGTCGGTCAGGTACTCCAGGACGAGCGGCACGTGCGCGGCGCCGACCACGAAGTCGAGCACGTCCCGGTCGAGCGCCGCGTCGTCGCCGGCCAGGCGGGTCGCGCCGAGCCCCGCCGCCACCTCGGCCACGGTCGGCGCCGAGACGGTCGGGACCTCCGGGATCGCGTACGCCGGCACGGGCAGCTCGGGCATCCCGGTGCCCGGCGGCACGCGGTTTGCGATCACGGCGAGCACCGTGGCGCCGAGGTCGCGGAGGCCGTGGTAGCCGCCGCTGGCCGCCGACGCGATCGCCTCGGGCTCCTGCTCCAGGCCGTCGACCACGGCCACGACAACGCTGCCGAACTCGTTGGCCAGGCGGGCGTTGAACGCGAGCTCGTCGGTCTCGTCGTCGGCCCGCAGCCCGTTGCCGACGATCACCATCGCCTTGTGCCGCCGCTCTACCTCGCGGTAGCGGCCGACGATCAGGGCGATCAGATCCTCCCGCCGCCCCGTGGAGATCAGCTCACCCGCTTCGGAGTACGTGGCGCCGTACAGATCCTCGTACGGATCCTCGATCCGGTACCGCTCCCGCAGCAGGTCGAGGATCGCATCGCGGCCGGCCGCGGGCTCGGGAGCGAGCGGCCGGAACACGCCGATCCCCGCCACCTGCCGGGAGAGCAGCTCGGCCAGCCCGAGCGCGATCGTCGACTTGCCGCCGCCCGGACCGAGCCCGGCGACGTAGACGCTTCGTGTCACGCGCCTAGCGTATTGGCCCTGGGCCGCCTACTCAGGCTTGGGCGCTTTGCGCAGCCTCGCCACCGGCGATGCCGGCCGGGCGTTCGGGTTGTGAAGCGCGGAGGGTGAGGCCGCGGGAGCAGCGGTCTGGACCACCGCGGGCGTCGCGGTAGCTCAATCTCTATCTAAAAGGCAAATCAGTCTGTCTCGTCGTCGATGAGGCCGTACGGGGCTGGTCGGATCGGCGGCTGAAGCGCACGATCACGTCTTCCTCGGCCACGGCGGGCGGGGCGTTGTCGGCGACGATGACCTGCGCGCCGATCCCCGGGCCGGCTAGCCACCGGCGTAGGTGGTGGTAGACGCGGGCGATCGTGGCGGCGCCGGCGTCCGGGTAGTCGACGAGGTTGCGCTGCGGGCTGTCGATCAGCAGGAAGCCCGGGTGGGACGAGTTGGTCTCCCAGGCCACCTCGAAGACGGCGAGCTGCCAGGCGAGCGCGATCAGCGTGCGGCCGCCGGACGACGCGGCGGTGTAGCGCTGGCCGCGTAGGTGCGGCACGAGCCGCTCGTCCACGTACGCGTCGGCGAGTTTGGGATAGCGCCAGTCGGCGAGCAGCTCAGCGAAGCGCTCGCTGATCCGGCCGATCACCGCAGACCGGTCCGGCGGCGACTGCCCCGCCTCGGCAAGCTCCTCGCACAGCGAGGCGATCGTGGCGTCCTGCCGCTCGATGTCGCGGGCCCGCCGTCGCAGGCTCGCGACGAGCCGTAACCCGGTCGCCGCGCGCTCGTGCACGACGGCTGCCCCCTGGCGGCGCCGGGCCAGCGCGTCCCGCTCGCCGAGGAAAGGGGTGACGGCCCGGGCGGTCGCGGCGTCGACCTCCGCGGCGGCTGCGGCCTCCGCGGCCAGTGCCTGCTCGGCCTTGGTACGCAGCGTGGGCAGCCCGCCCTCCAGCTCCTCGATCCAGCGGGTGAGCTCGGCGAGCCGGGCCTTCGCCGCGGCCAGCTCGACGCTCACGTCGGGTGCGCCGCGCTCCGACTCGGCGGGCAGCTCGGTCTGGCACAGTCCACATCGGCCCTCGGTGATCGCGGGCGTGGTGACCGGGACGGTGTGGCAGACCGGGCAGGCGGTGAGCCTTACCGGCTCGAAGATCTCCTCCGCCTCCGACAGCAGCGTCAGCTTCGAGACGTCGTCCGCGTACTGCACGCGCAGCGGCAGCATCCGCCGTAGCTGGGTCTCGCCGTCGCGGACCGCCACGACAGCCTCCTCCGCCGCCTCGACCGCCTGTCTGTACCGGTCGCGCAGGTCAGCGGCGAAGCCCGGGTGGCGACCGTACGGGCGTCGAGATCGGCGAGCGCCGCGTCGATGGCGGCCTGCTCGGCAACGGCCCCCTCAAGCGCCCTGTCAAGGAGCGCGGTGTCGCCGAGGCTCTGCTCCTCGACCAGCTCCTGCGCCGCCGTATACGCCATCCGGGCGGCGGCGGCCCGCTCCTCGAGCTCGCGTATCTGGCGCCCCAGCCGGAGCGGCCGGTCGTCGTGGACGTCGAAGACCACGTCGACCACCTGGCGGAGCGTGAGGTGCCGGTCTGGCTCCCGCTCGAAGAGCAGGTCGCCGTCGAGGCGGTCGCCGAGCAGCAGGCAGAGCCACATGAGCTCGCGGAAGCTGAGCGGGTCGGCCGGCGAACCCGCCGGGTCGGGCTCGTCGCGCAGGGGGATGCCCTCGAGCTTGCAGTACGACAGCAGCAGGCTGGACAGGCTCCCCGGGTGGGCGGCCGGCCGTAACGAGCGGCGCTTGGCGACCTCGCCCTGCTCGTCGAGGCGTCCGGATCGGACGGTGGCCCAAGTGGACGGTTCGCCCACGGTCCGCTCGATCACATGGGTGGCGCCGGAGAGGTCGACCTCCAGCGCGGCGCTGCGCACCCGCGGCATGACCTCGGGGTGGCGCGGGTGGTCGGAGGCGCCTAAGCAGTAGTCGATGAACTCCAGCACCGTCGTCTTGCCGGTGCCGAACGCGCCCGCGATCACCGACAGCGCGCGCGCCGTCCCGTCCGGTCCACGGAAATCGATATCGTAGCTGCGCTCGGAGGCAGCGAGGCGGAGCCGGCGCAGCCGGATGCCTTGGGTGCGATCTGCCGGCACCGCGCCGTGACCCACGGACCCGCGTCCGTCCTCGGTCATCGTCCTATCCTCGGGAAGTCCAGCGAGCGGGGTTGCGCCCGCGCCGTCATCCATTGACTCATGACTTCCGCCAGACCACGATCAGGCATCCGGCCGAGCCGGTTCACAACCATCACGGCCGCTTCCCGGTAGGCGCGCGCGTACATCGACATGAATGAGCGTGCCACGTGCTGTCCAGTCGGCGTGAGGCGGTGCCGGACCCGACCGTCCACAACGACCGTGACCAGCCCGTACGTGATCAGCCACGCTAAGTCGTCGGGGATCCGCTGGCGCCGGGTGACGTACCGCTGCACCACGCTCGAGTACGAGAGGGCGCGGTCGTCGAACCCGGCCAGCCGCAGCCGGGTGCGGTCCGGATCACTTTCCTCGCGCGCGAGGAGCAGCGGGTTGGCCGCGAGGAAGTCGAACAGGGCCACCCGGTCCGCGTCCACCCCCTCCGGACGCACGTCGGCGACCACGTCCAGCAGCAGCGTCAGGCAGGCAGCGCGAAACCGCCAGTTGTCCTCAACGCTCATCGCTTTCCTTCCCCGTTGCCCCCGTTTGTCCCCGTTGCCCCGCGTTCCGCGGCCACATTCCGCCAATGCGCGACCCAGCCGGCCTGGCGCTGGTCGACGAGGCGGTGCAGCAGGCCGCAGCGGTGTACCGCGCCGGCCGCGAGCGTGGTCGGAAACGCGTGCTCCGACTCGCGGATGTCGCGCATCACGTCCGGGTGCAGGCCGGGCAGCATCGGGTCAGCCGCTGCGCGTCCCGCGTGCTCGTTGAACCGGCTCTCCCAGATCCCGTGCACGATCGCGTCCGACTCGGCCAGCGCGTCCAGCTCCTCGGGCAGCCCTTTGTCGGCCACGTCCCGGGCCAGCAGCTCGGCGTTGAAGTACTCCCGCTTGGCGGCCGCCACCTCGACATGGCCGGCGGCCCGCAGCTGCCGTACGAAAAGCGCGTCGTCGAGCCGCTCGGCCTCCGGCTCGGGCAGCGCCCGGACCGGCGCCCGGCGCTGTACGGGTATCGGAGGCGAGGTGTACGGGTCGTAGTAGTGCCGCCGCACGTGCGCCGCGTCCGGGGTGATGAGCAGATTGCGCAGCGTCGTCTCGTGCCACAGCTCGATGATGATGCCGGTCTCCCGCTGCTTGCGCGCCCGCCAGCGGTCCCACCACCGCGCGGTCGGGGCGTCCATGCTGCACGGCACGCACAGCACCCAGCGCCGGATGCGGTATCCCTTGGCCTGCGCGTTGGCCACCGCCGCCGCGAACGACGAACGGATGTCGGTCTGCCGGTGCCGGTTGACCAGCGGCCAGAAGTACTTCGACTGCCAAATCACCACGAGCCCGGAGAGTTCGCCGAGCAGCACGTCGATGCCCCAGTCGCCGGGGTTGGCCGCGATGAGCCGGGCACCGGGGTGGACGGCCGCGATGAGCATGGCCAGCATCTGCTCAAAATCCTCCCGCGCGCCGGAAATGTTTCCAGCGCGAATCTGGTGAGCCGCAAAGTTGATTGGCGGCTCACCAGCGGCGAGGGGCGGAACCGCGACCGCGGCCGTCATCTCTCTACGATGACGACTCTCGGTAGCTATGCGGCAACTACATGATCGTGAATGGCAAATTCGTCAGGAAAGAACGGTGAACTTTTGTCACGTCCCGGCGCCTCTACCAGCGGTTTGATAATTCCTCACGCTCATGCATGTTGCATCCCGCCCCTGTTGCGTTACGCCAGCGAGTCGATCCGCAAGTCGAACTCGATGGACGTGCCCGACGACGCGGGCGCACCCGCGATGGGCATTGGTGCGCCTACCTCGTAGCCCTGCGCGAAGTCGACACCGTATCCGCGCAGCAGCTCGATCGTGGCCGCATCCCGCACGTACTCGGCTGCGGTCAACACGCCGTGCGCCTGGCAAGCCTCCACAATGGACCGCACCAGAGCCTGGTCCGTCGGGGAGTTGACGATGTCTGTGATAAAAGCACCATCGATCTTGACCAGGTCGATCGGGAAAGACTTCAGGTAGATGAACGAGCTGTACGCCGCGCCGAAGTCGTCGAGCGCGAGCTGGCAGCCGAACTCCCGGATCGCGCGGGCGAAGTACATCGCCTCGGAGCGGTTGTCGATCCGTGCGGTCTCGGTGATTTCGAACGTGATCCGGCGCGGGTCGACGTCGTGCTTGTGCAGCAGATCCTGTACCCGGCCGAGCAGGCCAGGCTCGCCGAGCGACCGCCCGGAGAGGTTGATCTGGTAGTGCGGCGTGGGCGGACCCTGCGCGATCAGCTCGAACGCGTTGTCCATCACCCACAGGTCGATCGGCAGCGTCTCGTCGACGTGCTCGGCGATGTCGAGCAGTGGCGAGGGCGGCACCGGGTTGCCCGCGTCGTTGAGCGTGCGGAGCAGGATCTCCTGCCGGGTGATCTGGTTGAGCCGCAGGTCGAGGATCGGCTGCGTGTAGAGCGTGAACCCGTTGCCGGCTACCGCCGCGCGCACCCGGGTACGCCACGCCTCCTGCCGCTCGTCGGCCGGAGCGGGTCGGGGCAGCGCCTTGAGGGCGGCGCCGGTCTCCTTCGCGTGCCGCCACGCCGACTCGGCGTCGATGAGCAGGTCGATGCTGCTGCTCTCGTCGTGCGCCTCGAAGCGGACCAGGCCGCCCCAGGCGTCCAGCCGCAACCCGTGCGGCCCGGCGACGAAGAGCTGCGCGCGCAGCCGTTCCACCATCGTCTGGGCCAGCGACGTGGCCGGCCGCAGCCCGGTATCCGGCATGAGCACGCCGAACTCGCCCGGACCGAGGACGCCGCAGATGTCGGTGCGGCGGGCCAGCTTCATGACGAACGTGGCCACGACCTCGGAGAGGCGGTCGGGGTGGGCGCCGCCCTGCGGCTCGGTGGCGACGACGAGCAGTACACCGCTGCCGGAGCGCCGCGCGCGGTCGATCTCGTCCGTGAACGCGGCCCGGTCGCGTGGCCCGCTGCCCAGGCCGAGGCTGCCCGACACGCGCTCGACGATCGCCCGGCGCCGGGCCCGCCGCTCCCGCTCCTGGCGGGCCAGCTCAAGCTCCGTGACGTCCTGCGCGGTGCCGATGAGGCCGCCGGGCTGGCCGTCCACCCCGGTGAGGACCTCGATGTAGCAGTGCACCCACCGGGTGATCCCGCCCGGCTGTACCACACGGCAGGTCAGCTCGGTGGCCGTCCGCTCCAGCCACGCGGCACCGGCCGCCGCGCGGACCCGGCGGGCGTCGTCCGGGTGGACCAGCTGGTAGAGGGACTCCAGGCACTGGCGGACCAGCCCAGGTGGCCGACCGAAGATCAGCGACATCTCGTCGGACCAGGCCAGCTCGTTGGTGATCGCGTCCCACCGCACCGTGCCCTGCTTGGTCAGCTGCGCCGCGCGGGTGATCCGGGAATCTCGCCGGTGTCGTCGCTCAGCGGGTCGTGCATGTCGACGTCGCCCACCAGGTCGCGGCCGTCGGCCTTGGCCCGTGCGTACTGCTGCTGGACCCAGCGGGTGTTGCGGCCGGCGCTCGCCCGCTCGAAGACCGTCGGCTTGTGGCCGGTGGCCAAGGCCAGGATGTCGTCGAGGTCCACCGTCACCGCCCCTGGGCGCTGCCAGCGTGCGCCCGCTCGTCGTCGGCGGATGGGTCAAAGCCCGCCTCCTCGGCGAACCGCTTCAGCCGGCGGCGGACCGCCGCCTTGTACGACCGCACGGTGTTGTCGGCCAGGCCGAGGATCCGGGCGATCTCCGGGTCGGTCCAGCCCTCCAAGGCCAGCGCGAACACGGCCGCCTGGCGCTCGGGCAGGCGGCGCAGGCACCCGAGCAGCCACTCCTGCGCCTCGCGCGAGTCGGCCGGCGGCGCGACAAGGCGGTCGGCCGGCACCTCGTCGAGCGGCGCGGTCGCCTCCCGGCGCTGCCGGGCCTGCTCGTTCATCAGCTTGTACCGGGCCGTCTTGTACACCCAGGCCAGCGGCTTCTCGTAGCCGCTGATCTCTTCCCACTTGTCCCGGGCCGTGATGAACGTTTCCTGCACGGCCTCCTGGACCAGCTCGCGGTCGCCACACAGGCTCCGAAGGAACCGCTCGACCGCCACGATGTTGTTTCTGCAGAAGTCCTCGAACGAGGCATCCAGCTCGGCCAGCCGCCGTTCGGCGGCGGTCACGCTGGGCTCGACCGCGGTCACGCCGCTGTCACCTCGCCGGCTCCGCGCGCTGACACGCTCGTTCCCCCAAGCGTCAAAAGATTGATCATCGTTCGCTCCCCGCCCATCATGGTCCCGCATATCACTGTCGGTAGGAGTTGGTTGAGAGGTGCGTTGAGCCGCACAAGTTCTCCGCATGATCAGTGGTCATGCTCATTACCAGGCATCCTTAGTCCGATCGGCCAAACTAGAATGGCCGAACGGTGGATTGCGGTGAATCACGCCGACTTCTACGGAAAGTAGTCGCGGGCACACGCTTGGTCCTAAGTGGTCAAACGCCTGGCGTGACCCGCCCGCGAGCATCAAAATTTTTTCGACCGCTCTTGACGTGGGGTGCCGGTCAATCGTAATTTTCTTCATCACCAGGTAACGATGAAAGGAATTACGGTGGCGGTGCAGACCCAGGGCGTCATCGGCCGGCTCCGCATGGAGCTGACCACGCTCCCCGACGCGCTCCAGCGGGTGGCGGAGCAGATCCTGGACGACCCGGCCGAGGCGGCGCAGGCGTCCATAGTGGACCTGGCGGAGCGCGCTGGCACGTCGACCGCCACGATCACACGGTTCTGCCGGGTCCTGGGCTTCCGGGGGTACGCCGCGCTCCGGGTCGCGCTCGCCGCCGAGATCGGGCGGCAGGAGCAGGCCCGGTGGGAGACTGACATCGACCGCGAGATCGAGCCGGGCGACTCGCTCGACCGCGTGCTCGGCGTCATCGCCAGCGCCGACTCCCGGGCGATCCAGGAGACCGCCGCCGGTCTCGACCTCGACCGGGTCGCGCGGGTCGCCGACGCGATCGCGACCGCCGGGCGGGTGGAGCTTTTCGGGCTCGGCAGCAGTGGTACCGCGGCCCGCGAGATGGCATTCCGGCTGGAGCGGATCCGCATCCCCGTCTGGTACCGGGAGGACGCGCACAAGGCGCTCACCAACGCGGCCCTGCTCGGTCCCGGCGACGTGGCGATCGCTCTCTCCCACGGCGGGCGTACCCGCGAGGTGATCGAGATGCTCGCCGAGGCGGCCTCGCAGGGCGCGCTGACCGTGGCGGTCACCTCGTTCGAGCGCTCCCCGCTGGGCGAGACCGCCGAGATCACGCTGACCACGGCCGTGCACGAGACGACGTTCCGGGTGGCCGCGCTCTCCGCGCTGCACTCCCAACTCGTCGCGCTCGACCTCATCTACGTCGCGGTGGCCCAGCGCACGTACGAGCGCACCACCGAGGCATTCGAAGTGACCGCGCGCGCGGTCGAGGCGCACCGGCTGCGTGACCAACCCGCCGCGCGTAAGCGCCGCGGCTGATTTCAGGGGAGCGGGGATGACGGCACAGGCGTACCTATCGATGATCGGCGAGCTGGTGGCGAAGGTGGGCACCGGCCAGGCGGACGGCGTAAAGAGCGCCGCGAGCCTCATCACCACCGCCCTGGAGCGCGGGGAGTTGTGCAAGCGTTCGGCTCGGGCCACTCCGAGGCGCTGGCCATGGAGATCGCCGGACGGGCCGGCGGCCTCGTGCCGACAAGCCGCATCGCGCTGCGGGACATCGTCCTGTACGGCGGCCAGCCCCAGGCGGTACTGGAGGATCCCGGCCTGGAACGCGACCCCGGCGTCGCCCGGCAGCTCTACGACCTGGCGCCGGTCGACCCGCGGGACGTCTTCGTGATCGCCTCCAACTCAGGCGTCAACGGCGTCGTGGTCGAGCTGGCGCTGCTGGTCAAGGAGCGCGGGCACGGCCTGATCGCGGTCACCTCGCTGGAGCACAGCGGGCGCGTCACGCCGCTGCACCCGTCCGGCAAGCGCCTGTGCGACATCGCCGACGTGGTGCTCGACAACGGCGCGCCGTACGGCGACGTGGCCCTGCCCGGCCAGATCGGCGCGGTCTCCTCGGTGACCGCGGCGGTGCTGGCGCAGATGGTCGTCGCCGAGGTGGTGGCCCGCCTGGTCGAGGCGGGACAGACCCCGCCCATCTACCTGTCCGCCAACATCCCGGGCGGGCACGAGCACAACCAGCTCCTGGAAGCCCGGTACGCCGGCCGCATCCGGCGCACCGCCTAGCTCTCTTTTTCGCTCCCGAAGGGAGGCAACCGTGAACGCACATCCCACCAGACGCACCCTCTTGCTCGGGGCGGTCGCGGCGACGGCGCTCAGCGCCTGCGCCACCAGCGGCGCCGACGACGACGATACGAGTGCCAAGGGCGACACCACCGCCGAGAACCCGCTCGGCGCGCCGGCGGACGCCCCGCTGGAGGTGGTCGTCTTCAAGGGCGGCTACGGCGACCAGTACGCCATCGAGGCGGGCACCATCTACAAGCAGCGGTTTCCCAAGGCCACTGTGGACCACAAGGGCATCCAGCGGGTCGGCGAGGTGCTCCAGCCCCGCTTCATCTCCGACGATCCGCCGGACGTGGTGGACAACACCGGAGCCGGCCGGCTCGACCTCGTGACGCTTGTCTCGTCGGGCAAGCTGACCGACCTCGCCGAGCTGCTCGACGCGCCGAGCCTCGACGACCCGGCGAAGAAGGTCCGGGACACGCTGATGCCCGGCGTGGTCGAGGAAGGCACGTATGACGGCAAGGTCTTCGTGCTCAACTACTCGTCGGTCCTCTGGGGCATCTGGTACTCCAAGTCGCTCTTCGCCAAGAACGGCTGGACGTACCCGACCACGTGGACCGAGATGCTCACGCTCGGCGACGAGATCAAGAAGGCCGGCATCGCGCCGTGGACCTGGCAGGGCAAGTTCCCCGAGTACATGAACGACCCGCTGATCTCGCTGGCCGCCAAGGCCGGTGGCCACGAGCTGGTCAAGTCGGTGGACAACCTGGAGCCGGGCATCTGGAAGAGCCCGTCGATGCTTGCCGCGGCGGACGCCATCTACCAGCTCGCCGCCCGCGGCCACATCATGGCCGGCTCCGAGGCGCTGTCGCACACCGAGGCGCAGAACGCGTGGAGCAAGGGCCAGGCCGCGTTCATCCCCTGCGGTTCGTGGCTGGAGGGTGAGCAGCAGCAGGTCACCCCGGCTGGGTTCGACATGGTGCTGGGCACGGTCCCGGCGCTGACCGGTGCGGACAAGCTGCCCGCAGGTGCGGTGATGGCCGCGAGCAGCGAGTCGTTCCTTGTACCCGCCAAGGCCGGCAACGCCCGCGGCGGCCTGGAGTACCTGCGGATCCTCTTCTCGCAGAAGGTGGCCCGCGGCTTCGCCCAGAACTCCAAGGCGCTGCCGGTCGTCACCGGCGCCACCGACGGGCTGACGCTCAGCAGCGGCCTCGCCTCCGCGGCCGAGACCGTCAAGGCGGCCGGCTCGAACATGTTCGGCTACCGCTTCCGTACCTGGTACCCGCCGCTGTCCAAGGCGCTCGACGACGCCACGGGCGAGTTGCTCACCAAGCGGACCACGCCGGACAAGTGGGCGGAGCGGGTGCAGAAGGCGGCCGACACCGTCGCCGCCGACTCTTCGGTCGCCAAGCAGAAGCGCTGAGCGCGGGAGGGTGACCATGCGGCACGGCCGGTACCGGTTTCTGGCCGGGGCGATGCTCCCGCCCCTGCTGCTGTACGCCGTCTTCGTCGTGTCGCCGTACGCGCAGGCGTTCTACCTGGCCTTCACCGACTTCAACGGCGTTTCCAGCGACGTCAACATCGTTGGCCTGGACAACTTCACTCGACTGTGGAGTGACCCGCTGTTTCTGTCGGCGCTGCGCCACAACGGCCTGATGCTCGTGGTCGTGCCGCTGGTCACCATCGCGCTCGCCCTCTTCTTCGCCGCCTCCACCCGGGCCAGCCGCCTCCTGCGGGCGTACCGGGTGCTGTACTTCTTCCCCAGCTCCTCTCCGTGGCCATCGTCGCCGTGCTGTGGCAGTTCGTGTACACCCCCAACAGCGGGCTGCTCAACGGCTTCCTCGACCGGATCGGGTTGTCCACACTGGAGCGTTCGTGGCTGGCCGAGCCGAGGTTCGCGCTCTGGTGCGTGATGGCGGCGATGATCTGGTCGGCGGTCGGCTTCTACGTCGTGCTCTTCGCGGCGGCGATCGAGTCGATCCCGGCGGACATCACCGAGGCGGCGCTGATCGACGGCGCCGGGCCGTTCACGCTCTTCCGGCGGATCACGCTCCCGCTCGTGTGGGACAGCGTGCAGGTCGCGTTCGTCTACCTGGGCATCATCGCGCTCGACGGCTTCGCCCTCGTACAGATCATGACGGTGGGGCCGGGCGGGCCGGACAACAGCACCGAGGTGATGGGGCTGTCGCTCTACCGCAACGCGTTCACGTACGCCAAGTACGGCTACGCCTCCGCGATGGGCGTCGCGCTCTTCTTCCTCACCCTGACCCTGACCGCGCTCATGCTCCGGGCCACGCGACGCGAGCGGGTGGAGCTGGCATGAAACCAAGTCGCCTCGTACACGTGGTGCTCCTCGTCTGGGCGCTGCTCGTCACGCTCCCTCTACTGTGGGCGGTCGTCTCCTCGCTCAAGACCGACGCGGAGATCTTCGACAGCCCGTGGTCGCTGCCGGCCACCCCCGCTTCGACAACTGGGCCCGCGCCTGGGCCGAGGCGTCGATCGGCCGGTACCTCTTCAACACTGTCCTCGTGGTCGGTGGCGCACTCCTGCTCACCATGCTCTTCGGCGCGCTCGTCGCGTACTGCCTGGCCCGCTATCCCTTTCCAGGCAACCGGATCGTCTACTACACGCTGGTCGCCGGCATGCTCTTCCCGGTCTTCCTGGCGCTCGTACCGCTCTTCTTCGTGGTCGATCAGCTGGGCATGCTCGGCACCTACCACGGGCTGATCCTCGTGTACACCGCGTACGCCCTGCCGTTCACCGTCTTCTTCCTGCACGCCTTCTTCCGCACCCTGCCGACCGCCGTCGCGGAGGCCGCGTTTCTCGACGGGTGCTCGCACGCGGCGGTGTTCTTCCGCATCATGCTGCCGATGGCCCGCCCCGGCCTGGTCAGCGTGGGCATCTTCAACTTCCTCGGCCTGTGGAACCAGTACCTGCTTCCCCTTGTGCTCAACCCGGATCCGGACCGGTACGTCCTGGCTCAGGGACTCGCGTTCCTGGCCGTGAGTCAGGGCTATCGCAGCGACTGGAGCGGCCTGTTCGCGGGACTCGTCATCGCGATCCTGCCGGTTCTTGTCGCGTACATCCTGTTCCAGCGCCAGATCCGTGACGGCCTGACCGCCGGCGCGGTGAAGTGACGCCCAACCCCCAAAGCGCCATCCCAGAAAGGAGCAAGCCGTGAAACGCCTCTCCGCTGGAATCGCCGCGACCGCCGCGGCGCTCGCCGCCGGCACCGTCGCCGCCGTGGCCAGCACCGCCGCCCCCGCCGTCGCCCTCGCCCCCTGTCAGGTCCTCTTCGACGACTTCAGCTACAGCGGCCCGTCTGACTCACTGATCAGTCAGCGGGGCTGGACGGTGCGGACCAACTCGGGTGGCCCGGGCGTGCCGGGCGCATCCTGGCCCGCCTCCAACGTCTCCTTCCCCACCGTCGACGGCGCCAAGTCGCTCCAGCTCCAGGCGGCGACCGACGGTACGGCCGGCGGCACCAGCCAGTCCGAGTTCTTCCACCAGCGCAAGTTCTTCGAGGGCACGTACGCGGCCCGGGTCAAGTTCGCCGACACGCCGGTCAGTGGCAACGACGGTGACCACCTGGTGGAGACGTTCTTCACCATCACCCCGCTCAACGCGGCGATGGACCCCAACTACGGCGAGATCGACTTCGAGTACCTGCCCAACGGCGGGTGGGGCGAGCAGGGGCCGATCTTCTACCAGACCACCTGGGAGACGTACCGGCCGGAGCCGTGGGAGGCGGTGAACACGCACACCGCCCAGCGGCAGAGCTTCGGCGGCTGGCATGACCTGATCTTCACGGTCTCCGGCGGCCACGTGAAGTACTACGTGGACGGTGCGCTCGTCGCCGACCACAGCGGCATCTACTACCCCGAGACGCCCATGTCGATCAACTTCAACCTGTGGTTCATCGACACCGCGGCCCACTCAGGCGGCATGTCCACCTACCGCCAGCAGGTCGACTACCTCTACCACACCGTGAACGAGGCGCTCACGCCCGCCGAGACCGCGGCTCGGGTGGCCGCCTTCCGCTCGGCCGGCACCACGCACACCGACACGGTCGGCACCGGCGGCACGTGCCCCACGCCTCCCGTGTCGCCGTCCGTCTCCCCGACGGTTTCGCCTTCGGTTTCGCCGACCGTCAACCCGACCGGCGGCCCCGGCTGCTCCACCGCACCGTTCTGGAACATCAACTCCGTGTACCTGGCCGGCAACACGGTCCGGCACCAGCGCAGCGCGAACGGCGTGCCCGGCGGCCCGCCCTCCGGTGACGGCGTGCACCTGTGGCGGGCCCGCTGGTGGACGCAGGGCAGCGAGCCCGGCTGGACCCAGCAGTGGGAAGACCTCGGGCGCTGCTGACCCGTACATGACCCTGGTCCTCGGTATCGACATCGGTGGCACCGCGACCCGTGCGGTCGTCACCACCCTCGGCGGCACCCGTGCCGGCTCCGGCCGCGCGGGTGCCGCCAACCCCGTCACCGTCCCCGCCAGCGAGGCGGCGGCCAACCTGACGGCCGCCCTCACCGCCGCGCTGTCCACAGTCGACACAGACAGGATCGGGGCGGCGGTCGCGGGCGCCGCGGGAGCGTCGCGGCCCGCCGTGATCCAGGCCGCGTTCGACACCCTGGGGTACGGTGCCCGCTGCGCGTGGTCGGCGACGCGGAGGTCGCGTTCGCCGCCGGCACCGGCGAGCCGGCCGGGAGCGTGCTGATCTCCGGCACCGGCGCGGTGGCGGCCGAGATCAGCGAGGGCGGCATCGTGCGTATCGCCGACGGCCTCGGCTGGCTCCTCGGTGACCTGGGCTCCGGCTTCTGGATCGGCCGCGCCGCGGCGACCGCCACCGCCCGCACCCTCTACCGCGGCGACCCACCCGGGCCGCTGGTCGAGCGGGTCACCGCCGCGGTGGGCGAGGGGGCCGCCGACCCGTTCGTGGTGGCGGTACACGCGAGGCCACCCCGCGAGCTGGCCACACTCGCCCCGCTCGTCACGTCCGCGGCCGCCGACGGTGACGCGCTGGCGGTATCCATCATGGACGAGGCGGCGACGCATCTGTGCCGTACTCTCGCCGAGATCCGCGAGCCAGGCGACCGCAGCCCGATCGTGCTGGCCGGCGGCGTGCTCCGGCACTGCCTACCGCTGCGCGCTTCGGTACACGGCCGGATCGCCACGACCTGGCCCGACGCACCTGTGTGCGCCGCCGGCCCAGGCGAGGAGGGCGCCGCGAGACTCGCCGCCCGCCTCCTGACCTGAACCTTTCGGACTGTGATTAGCGGTCGTCCGGGTTTGCGAGCAGCGACGGATCTTCGCGGATCATCGCGGCCAGGCGGGCGGCGGCGCCGGGGTTGTCCTCGTGCTCGGCCTTCCAGGCCCGGGGCTGCCGCTGCGGAAGGCCGCCCGCCCGCTCGGTCCACGCGGAAGGCTCGGCCGAATCCGCGGGTGAAGCCGGTGCCAGGCCGCCGGGATCGGGGAGGAAGCCGGCCTCCGGAGCGGCGTGGCGGTGGCGCCGCTCGCCACCCGAACGGCCCGGGTCGCCACGGCGGCCCGGCTCGGCAACGCGGCCCTGGTCGACCAGGCGGGCCGGGTCGACAAGCCGGGGCACCTCGGGCACCGGCGGGGGTTCGGCCCGGTGGCCGACCGGGTACACGTCGACGCGCGGCCGGCTTGCCTCGGTCAGCGGTCGGGGCAGGTCGGTCATCGGCGGGATCTCGGCCGGCAGCACCGGTATCGGCCCGTCGCTCGGCGCGAACGTGCCGGCCTCGGGTCCCTCGACCGAGACGATTTTGGCGCGTACCACGCCGTCCTCCCAGCCGATCCGCACCTCGGCGCTGCCCTCACCCTGCTCGCCGTAGAGCGTGATGTTGAGATCGGGGTGGCGCTCGACCACACGGCGGACCGCCTCGATCGCCTCGGCCAGCCCGTGTGCCGTGGGCAGACCGCCGGACGCGCCCTCGGCCCGCCTGCGCAGCTGGTCCATCCGCGCCAAGCGTTCCAGTGCGTCGTCGAGTCCACCGCGCACTCTCGAACACCTCCCCGGGGATTCTGCGGATGCCGGCAGCGCCGGTCACCCACTATGCAGTCTGCCCTCGTACCGCATCATCCAGCGCACGGTCCAGTAGGACTAGCAGTGCGTCTCTCACAGATATCCGGTTGCGGGCGTCGAAGGCGACAACGGGGATCCGCTCGTCGACCGCGAGGGCCCAGCGGACCTCGTCCAGCTCGTGGGTGAGCTTCCCGTCGAACGCGTTGACCGCGACGACGAACGGTAGGCCCGCCCGCTCGAAGTAGTCCACCGCAGGGTAGCAGTCGTCTAACCGGCTGCTGTCAACCACGACAAGTGCACCGAGTGCGCCATGGGACAAGTCGTCCCACATAAACCCGAAGCGGGACTGTCCGGGCGTACCAAATAGATAGAGCTTCAGGCTGCGGTCGATCGTGACGCAGCCGAAGTCCATCGCGACAGTGGTGGTCGTCTTGCCGGTGGCCTGGCCGGGATCGTCAACGCCGACCCCGGCGGAGGTCATGACCGCCTCGGTCGTCAGCGGGGAGATCTCGCTAATCGCGCCGACGGTTGTGGTCTTGCCCACGCCGAAGCCGCCGGCGACCACGATCTTGACGGGGATGGGGGGTGCTTGCTCAGGAGATCGCACGAAGTCCACGGATCACTCGCAGGATGGTGTCGGGGTCGGGACGCGCGGCATCCCGCGCGTGGACGTCGAGGTAGCCGGCGGCCCGCAGGTCGCCGACAAGGATGCGGGTCACGCCGAGGTGCAGGCGGGCCCGCGCGGAGATCTCGGCGACCGAGATGGGCTCCGCGCACAGCGCCATGATCGTGCGGAGCTCCGGCGCGAGGCTGGAAACCGGGACACCGGTCCGCAGCGGCCCGTCCGAACGGGCCGTGACCTGCGTCTCGAGGCCGATGTCCGGATCTACGCCGTCCACCCGGCCGGACGTGAGCACGAACGGCCGCAGACCCGACGGGGTCGCGTCCGCCGACGGCGAGCCAAGCCCGGCCACGCCCAGGAACGGACGGATGCGGGCAGGCCCCGCCGGCTCCTCGGGCGGGACCGGACTCACGACTGGGCGGCGTTCTTCAGCTCGGCGATGAGGCGGGGGGTGAGCGCGCCGCCGGCGCGGCTGGAGAAGAGCGTCATCTCGTACGCCACGGTGCCGAGGCTGGCCGTCCGGTCCGCGATCACGCCCAGCACCGAGCCGGCGCTGATGGCCGTGACCAGCAGGTACCCGCCCGTCATGTCGATGACCACGCGGTTGAGGCCACCGAGGGCGTACCAGTTGGCGGCCCCGCCGGCGAGGCTGGTCAGACCGGAGACCACGGCGGCGAGCCGCTCGGCGTTCGCGCGATCGGCGATGTTGGACATCGCCATCAGCAGGCCGTCGGCGGAGACCGCGATGGCCTCCCGCACACCGGCGGTGCTGGACGTGAACGAGTCCAGGAGCCAGTTGAAGGTCTGTGCCTCGGGGCTCAACTGGAGTGAGTTGCTCACTGTTGGGTTCCTTCCTGCTGCAAGGCGCGCGCGACGCCGGATTCGAACTGCTCAAGTGAGTCCCGGGCCGCGTCCGGGTCAGGCGACCACTGGTCGGGCAGCGCTTGCGGCGGCGGCTGGGCCGGGAAGTCTGCCGGTAGCGTGGCGCCGGGCACACGGCGGCTGAGCGGTGCACGCGGCCCGGGTGCGGGCGGCGCGATCACCGGTCGTACGTCACTGTGGGCGGCCGAGTGGACGGACACGGTGGACTCCGCCCGGCGTACCCCCGCTTCGAACTCCTCCACCTGCGCACGCGCGGTCGCGGCATCGGCGCCGCTGAGCGCCGCCGTCCGCTCCACGCCGGGCGAGGTCCCCTCCGGGAGCTGCGCTCCCGGCACCCTTTGCCGCAGGCCACCCTGGGTGGGCGCGGTGCGTGGCGCGGGCGCCGGCGGTGCCGCTGGTGCCGGCTCTATCAGCGGTACGGGCTCTGTGGCGGGCCGCGCGGCGAAGGCGTTCCAGCTACCTCCGGTGCCGATCGTGCGGGTGGCCCGGTCGAGCGCGTCGACGTTGAACGTCCCGTCCTGCTCCGCCGTCGCCGACGTCGCCACGAGGGCCCGGGCCACCGCCTGCTGCACGATCGCCGGCTCGTCACTGCCGTACGGAGGTGCCGCGTGCAGGTGCCGTACCGAGGCCAGCCCGCGCGCCGGCTTCGGCGGCTTCGGCGGGGCACCGGCTCCGGCTCGGCGATGGCGCTGCGGACGAGGTGGTCCTGTCCGATGTCGACGGTGACGGTCACGCCGCCGCCCGGCGTCTCGGAAAGCGCCACCGCGAGGCCGTGCTTGCGGGCCAGCCGGCCGACCACGAAGAGGCCGAGCACCTCGGTCGGCGCGAGGTCCAGGCGCTCGCGGCGGGCCAGCCGGGCGTTCTCCTCGTCGATCCGGTCGCTGGAGAGGCCGAGGCCGTGGTCGACGATGCGCAGCCGTACCACGTGGCCGGTCGCCATCGCGTTGACGGTGACCCGGGTGTGCGGCGGCGAGAACACCGTCGCGTTCTCCATCACCTCGGCCAGCAGCAGTACGAGGTCGCCGGTGAGCGCCGGCGAGATCGCGATACCGCCGGGCACCTGCACGTCGACCCGGGTGTACTCCTCGATCTCACCGAGCGCCAGCCGTACGACGTCGGCGAGCGGGAGCGGCGTGATGTGCTCCTCCGCGCCGGAGGCACCGGCCGAGCCGGAGAGCACGACGAGGCTGCCCGCGTTCCGCCGCAAGCGGCTGGAGACGTGGTCGAGCCGGTAGAGCTGCTGGAGCCGCTTTGGGTCGGTCTCCTCCTGCTCCAGCCGGTCGATGAGCGCGATCTGCCGGCCGACGAGGTTTTGGGTACGGCGGCCGACGTGGCCGAACATCTGCGCGACGTTGCGCCGGCTTGTGACCTGCCGTTCGACGAGCTGAGCCGCGGTGATCTGTACCCGGTCGAACGCGCGGGCCAGGTCGCCGATCTCGTCGGCGGAGCGGACGTCGACAGGTTCCAAATGGATTGGCTCTGTCTCGTCGTCGGCGTCCTCGTCGGCGACTCGCCGCAGCTCGGTCTCGGCGACGGTGGCCACGCGTTCGGCGGAGCGGGTGAGGCTGGTCAGCGGCCGGGCCACGGCGCGGGCCACGACCACGCTCATCAGCACGACGCCGACGAGCACGACGAGTGCGACCGTGATCACGCCGTACGCGGTGGTGAGGACGACCGCCTGCTGCCGCTCGACCTCCGCCGTGACGTCCGTGACGATCTTGCGTTCGACGAACCGGCCCAGAACGATGAACGACTCCAGCGACGGGTACAGGTCCGACACCGTGAAGCGGGCGAGCGTCTGTAGCGGGTTTGTCTGCACGGTGACCGGGAAGTCGGCGCCGACCCGGTCGTTCAACGCCTGCTGGACGAGCTGGAAGAGCCCGCTCTGCTCCGGCGTCGCGTACCCGTTGAAGCGGTTGGTCGTGGCCTGGAGGGCGGCCAGGTTGGCGGTGTACGCGGTCATCGACGCGGGGCTGTTCTCATCCACCATGACGATCATCAGCGCGGCGCCGGCGCTGATGAGGTCGTTCATCTGGAGCACGGCGTCGAGCGCGACCACCTGCCGCCCCTCGGCGGTGGCCACGTCGATGTTGTCGAGCAGCCGCAGCGAGTCGAGGATCCGGGCGGTCACCGCGCCGTAGGCCGCGATCACCTGGTCGCTGCGCACCGCCTTGCCGAGCACCTCGGCGCGTACCTGCTCCAGGTTGCCGATCGTGTCGATGGCTCGCGACACCGCGGCCGGCAGGTCGCCGCCGAGCGAGGCGCGCAGGTCCGCCGTGCGGTCGCCGACCGCGGTGGTTTGGAGCGTGAGGTCCGCGGCGCCGACGGTGCCCAGTAGGTAGCCGACCGACAGCATGCGCTCCTGCTGGAGGTCACCGACGAGGCCACCGACCTCGCTGGCGACCCGCACGGTACGGGCGGTGTCCGCGGCCCGGCCGGCCAGGCCGGCCCGGTTGACGACGAGCGGGACGGTGAGCACACCGACGAGGAGCAGCGGCACCATGACCAGGACGGCCAGCTTGCCGCGGATGCGCAGCCTACCGAGCAGCACCGACGGGCTCCCACTCGCTCTCGTTCCGCTCCTGGGCGGCGGCGCGCGCTGGCGCCGGCCGGTGTGGGCCGCCGAACGGTCGCCGCCGTCGCCGCCGCCGGGCCAGCGCCAGCAGGATCGGTACGGCGCAGCCGAGTACGGCCAGCGCGAAGGCGGCGAGCGAGATGACCCGTTCACCGCGGACGCTGGACTGGCGGTCCGCGATCAGCACGTCGAGCTCGGCGAGGATCGAGTTGGAGAGTTCGGACGCGGCCGCCTGCATCTCGACCCGGGCCGAGTTGAGCCGGTCCGTCGGCGGCAGCGACGACCGGCCGTCGAGCGAGCCCGCGGATGCGGCCAGCCCGTCCATGCTGCGGCGGAAGCGGTCCAGCCGGCTGAGCAGGTTGCCACCGAGCGTGCGGCTCTCCGTGCTGTCCACAGCGGACTGGAGGTCGTCGGCGAGGTCGGCGGCGGGGTCGAGGACCCCGCTCCGGGCCGCGTTGAGATCGGAGATCGCCGCCGCACGCTCCGAGGCCGGTCGCCTCGCCGCGAGGACAACGAGGTCGGCGAACCTGCCCGCGGCGACCACCGACTCGGGCAGCTCCTCGGCGGCGCCGTCCTGGAGGAAGTAGGTGTCCGCCTCAGGGTCGCGGATCAGCTGCGAGTTCTCCCGGACCTTGCCGTAGAGCGCGAGCAGCAGGTCGGTCACCTCGCCGTACGCGTCGTAGATCCGGCCCCTGTCGCCCGGCGGTACCGAGGCGAGCGCCTCGATCTTGACCCGTAGGCCGGACCAGCGCTCGCTGGTACGCAGGTCCTCACCGAGCCGGTCGTCCACGGCGGTCGTGGCGTCGACGGCCCGGGTCACCGCGGCGCGGTCCACCTGGCGCCCGGCCACGGCGGCGGACTGCGCGTCCGTCAGCGCGGTCGTCACTTGGCCGAGCGTGGTGAGGTACTCGATGCCGTGCCGCTCCTTCGCGGCGAACGAAAGGCGGTCCGACTGCCCCTGCCACGCTTGCCCGAAGAGCACCCCGACGGGGATCAGGAGCGCGAACACGAGCAACGGTCGCAGGAGCGAAACGCGCGTGGGCGCGCTTGGCGTGGCAGCACTCATCGTCCACCCTCCCGGCAGCATCGACGGATGGGATGGCGGGGTCCTCAGGTCACGCGAGATCGATCTCGCGGCGCCACCCGCCGAGGAACTTAGGACGGCTACCGGCATCAACGGAACCGTTTCAGCAAATACGTGTCGCGTGGGGAAGCGCTCCCAATACGCACAGTGAAGAGTGATTGATCACAGTGTTGCGGCCGGGGCACGGCAAGGGTTTGCAGAACCTGATCTGTCAGTAAAGGTCGGAATGCGCGGCATCCGAATTGCTCTGGCGCGCGCTGAGTGTCCGGTCAGGCAGGATGCGCCGCGAGTTGATCGATTACACGCCAGTCGTCACAGTAGACCAACCGGGCGGCCGACCCAGGGTCCCCCGATCCGCTCGTGCCCTTAGGTTCACCTGAACATGCACCTTCGACCCGCTGGTAACAGAGCCGAGCTAGCTTTGGTCGGTGACATCAACGCCTGAAACCATCAGGACGGTCGGTCAGCTCCGCGCCAGCGGTCACCGGCAACGCACGGTCAAGGAAGAGCTCCGCGACAACCTCCTGGCCCGGATGCGCGACGGCAGCCCCCGGTTCCCCGGCATCGTCGGGTACGACGGGACGGTGCTGCCCGAGGTCGAGCGCGCGATCCTGGCCGGCCACGACATGGTCCTGCTCGGCGAGCGGGGCAGGGCAAGACCCGGGTCATCCGCTCCCTGGTCGGGCTCCTCGACGAGTGGACGCCGGTGATCGAGGGCTCGGAGCTCAACGAGCACCCGTACGAGCCGCTCACCCCCTCGTCCCGCCGGCAGGCTGAGGAGCTCGGCGACGAGCTGCCGATCCGCTGGCTGCACCGCTCGCTGCGGTACGGGGAGAAGCTGGCCACGCCGGACACCAGCGTCGGCGACCTCATCGGCGACGTCGACCCGATCCGGGTGGCGCAGGGCCGGACCCTCGGCGACCCGGAGACCATCCACTTCGGACTCGTACCGCGTACCAACCGGGGCATCTTCGCGGTCAACGAGCTGCCCGACCTGGCCGAGCGGATCCAGGTCTCGCTGCTCAACGTGCTGGAGGAGCGGGACATCCAGGTGCGCGGGTACCAGCTGCGGCTCCCGCTCGACCTGCTGCTCGTGGCCAGCGCCAACCCCGAGGACTACACCAACCGCGGCCGCATCATCACGCCGCTCAAGGACCGCTTCGGCGCCGAGATCCGTACCCACTACCCGCTGGAGCTGGACCTCGAGCTCGACCTGATCCGCCAGGAGGCGCGGCTCGTGGCCGAGGTGCCGGACCACGTCCTCGAGGTGGTGGCCCGGTTCGCCCGCGCGGTACGCGAGTCGCCGTCGGTCGACTCCCGGTCCGGCGTCTCCGCGCGCTTCGCGATCGCGGCGGCCGAGACCGTGGCCGCGTCGGCGCTGCGCCGCAGCGGCATCCTCGGCGAGCCCATCTCCACCGCCCGGATCGGCGACACCGCCTCGATCACCAGCACGCTGCGCGGCAAGGTCGAGTTCGAGAGCGGTGAGGAGGGGCGCGAGATCGAGGTACTGGCCCACCTGCTCCGCACCGCGACCGCCGAGACGTTCCGGGCGCGGCTGGCCGGGCTCGACCTGTCCGGCTTCACCGAGCTGGTGGCCGAGGGCGAGATCGTGGAGACCGGCGAGCTGGTCGGCGCCGAAGACCTGCTCCGCCAGGTCGGCACGGTCCCCGGCCTCGCCAAGGTGCTCGAGCGGCTCGGCTTCGACGACGCGCCCACCGCCCAGCAGGCCGCGGCCGGCGTGGAGTTCGCGCTGGAAGGGCTGCACCTGACCCGCCGCCTCTCCAAGGCCATGACCGACGAAGGGCGCACCCTCTACGGGAGTCGAGAGTGACAGGGTCCAACCGCTTTCGTTACGGCGCCTGGCGCGGCGGGCCCGACCCGCTCGCGCCGCCGTACGACGTGCGGGCCGCGGTCGACCAGGTCGGCGCCGAGGTGTTGGGCGGCGGCAGCCTGCGCGAGGCGCTGCGCAACCTGCTCCGCCGCGGTCCCGACGGCGGGCGTGGCCTTGACGACCTCGCCGCCCGGGCCCGGCGGATGCGCCGGGAGGCGATGCGCCGGGGCAACCTCGACGGCGCGGTCACCCGCGCGCAGGCGCTGCTCGACCAGGCCCTCGCGGCGGAACGCGAGGAGTTGGCCAGCCGCACCGACGACGCGGCCCGGTTCAGCGAGGCGCGGCTCGACAGCCTGCCCCGCTCCACCGCCCGCGCGGTCGAGGAGCTAGCCGACTACCAGTGGGCCAGCGACGAGGCCCGCCGCACGTACCAGCAGATCCTCGACGGCCTGCGCAACGAGGTGCTGGAGCAGCGCTTCGCCGGCCTCCGGCAGGCGCTCGGCAACCAGGACCCGGCCGCCCAGCGCCGGCTGGCCGAGATGATGAACGACCTCAACGACCTGCTCGACCGGCACGCCCGGGGAGAGGACACGACCGACGCGTTCGCCGAGTTCATGCGGCGGCACGGCGAGTTCTTCCCGGAGAAGCCCGGATCGGTGGACGAGCTGATTGACGCGCTCGCCCGCCGCGCCGCCGCGGGTGAACGGCTCATGCGGTCGCTCTCCCCCAGCAGCAGGAGGAGCTGTCCCGGCTGATGGCGCAGGCGCTCGGCAACGGCGGCCTCGCCGACCAGATGGCCCGCCTGACCGCAAACCTTCGCACGCTCCGTCCCGACCTGGCCTGGGACCGGCGGGCCCAGGTCCGCGGCCAGCAGGGACTGGGGTACGGCGAGGCGGCCGGCGCCCTCGCCGAGATCGGCGACCTGGACGAGCTGCTCGACCAGCTGGGCCAGGAGCATCCCGGCGCCACGCTGGACGACGTCGACGTGGACGCGGTGGAGCGGATCCTCGGGCGGGGCGCGGCCGGCGATGTACGGCGCCTTCAGGAGCTGGAGCGCGAGCTGCGCCGGCAGGGCTGGCTGACCCGTGGCGGGGATGGGCTCACGCTCAGCCCCAAGGCGCTGCGCCGCCTGGGCGGTACCGCCCTGCGCCGCGTCTTCGCCTCGCTGGAGACCGGCCGCCGCGGCCAGCACGACCTCCGCGACGCGGGTGCCGCCGGGGAGATCACCGGTGCGTCCCGGCCGTGGCAGCACGGCGACGAGCAGCCAATCGACGTGGTCCGTACGGTCGCCAACGCGGTCCGGCGCGGTACCGCCTCCGGCTCGTCCGCCGTATCGCTGGCGGTCGACGACTTCGAGGTGGTGGAGACCGAGCGGCGCGCGTCGGCGGCGGTGGCGCTCTGCGTCGACCTGTCGTACTCGATGGTGGCCGAGGACCGCTGGGGGCCGATGAAGCAGACCGCCCTGGCCCTGTCACACCTCGTCGCGACGAAGTTTCCGCAGGACGCGCTCCAGATCATCGGCTTCGGCCGGTACGCGACGCGGCTCACCGCCGAGGAGCTGGCCGGCGTCGAGCCGGACTACGTGCAGGGCACCAACCTCCAGCACGCGCTCCAGCTCGCCGGCCGGCACCTGCGCAAGCACTCGGGCTCCGAGCCGGTGGTGCTTGTCGTGACCGACGGCGAGCCCACGGCACACCTGGAGGAGGGCGGCGAGGCGGTCTTCTTCTGGCCCCCGCTGAGCGAGACCGTACAGGCGACGGTGGCCGAGGTGGACGCACTGAGCAGGTACGGCGCCACGCTCAACCTCTTCATGCTCGGCGAGGACGAGGGCCTGCGCCGCTTCGTGGACGCGGTGGCCCGCCGCTGCGGCGGCCGCGTCTTCACCCCGGACACCGAAGACCTGGGCAGCTACGTGGTCAACGACTACATCCGCGCCCGCCGCGGCCGCGTATCCCGCTGAGCTCTAGGAACTCTCCCGGCTGATGGTGGACTCGGCGGGGGTGGGGCGGTCGTCGCGGATGTAGACGAGCATGTCGCCGGTCTCGATGGTGGCGCACTCGGGGGAGGCCAGCGAGAGTACCCGGCCGTGCCGGATCAGGGCGATCACGAGCTCGCTGACCTTGCGGGGTGACTTACCCACCTCGACGCGGTCGGCCGAGCGGAGCGCCAGCGCCATGCCGTGGCCAGGCGTCAGCAGGTCTTCCACCACGTCGATGAGGGGTGGCGCGGACGTGGAGAGGCCGAGCAGGCGCCCGGCCGTCGCGGAGGAGACGATCACCTGGTGGGCGCCGCTCTGCTTGAGCAGCGGTGCGTTTTCCGCCTCGCGGGCGGCCGCGACGATGCGGACCTTGCCGGCGGTCATCTGCCGCGCGGTGAGCGTGACCAGGACGTTCGCCTCGTCGGTGTCGGTCGCGATGATGACCGCCTTGGCGTCCTTGACATGTGCCTCGGCCAGGATGGCCGAGCGGGTGGCCGAACCCTCCAGCGCGACGAGCCCGTCGGCGGTGGCCTGGCGTACGGACGCGCGGTCGGACTCGACCACGACGATGCGCCTGGTGTCGAAGCCGTTCTCCCGCAGCGCCGCCACGGCGCTGCGCCCCTTCGTCCCGTAGCCGCAGACGATCACGTGGTCCTTCAAGTGTCTTCTCCACCGCGTGAGGCGAGCATTCGTGCGGTACTGCTCGGTCAGCACCTCAAGTGTCGTACCGACCAGGATGATGAGGAAGAGGACCCGCGCCGGCGTGATCACGATGACGTTGATCAGCCGGGCGCTCTCCGACGTCGGTGTGATGTCGCCGTAGCCCGTGGTCGACAGTGACACGACCGCGTAGTAGAAGCAGTCGAGGAGCGTGAGCCCGTCTTCGTTGACGTCCCGATAGCCGTCGCGGTCCAGGTACACCACGAAGACGATGCCCAGCACGAGAGCGATCGCGGCGAACAGGCGCGTGCTGAGCGCCCGCAGCGGGCCCCGTGCGGGGGTGGGTAGATGGATCACGGTACGTCTCGGGCTTGCACGCCTACACCATAGATCAGCCCTCTGGCCCTCCAGCCGTACGTCCCAGACTTGCGTTGATCAAGGCGAGAACGGGGTACCGAGAGGAAATGGAACATTTCACGATCGCGACCGTCGCCGAGGAGAACCCGGACTTCCGGCGGGTGCTGTGGACCGGCCAGCACGTGCAGCTTGTGATCATGACCATCCCCCCGAACGGTGAGATCGGCGAGGAGGTCCACGAAAACACCGATCAGATCCTCACGTTCGTCAGCGGCGTGGGCGAGGCGACGGTCGGTGGCCGTACCCGAAAGGTGACCCAGGGCGACCTGGTCGCGGTGCCGGCCGGCACGAAGCACAACTTCGTCAACACCGGCCCCAACCCGCTCGTGCTCTACACCGTCTACGGCCCGCCCGAGCACGCCGACGGAGCGGTACACAAGACGAAAGAACAGGCCGAGGAAGCCGAGGCGTCCGGCGAGGACGAGCCGCCCGCCATGTGAGCGAGCCCGTCAGTCGGTGTTGAGGTCGCGGCGTGCCGCGTGGATGAGCCTGCGGCGCGCCGCGCTGACCGCGTCCAGGCGGGCTGGTTGGTCGGCCAGCGGGGCGTCGCGCAGCTCGCGGTGGCTGATCAGCAGGTCGACGCCGGCCGCGCCCACCCGTTCCGAGGCGAAGAGGCGCAGCCTCGTCAGGCTGGCGCGGAGCTCGCCGAACCCGGCCTCCATCGTATCCTCCAGGCGGGTGGCCAACGCCGGGTCGGCCGGGCTCGGGCCGAGGTCGTGCCGCTCGCGGGCCGCGTCCGAGCTGCGCCAGCTCGCCTCCAGCAAGGTGACAAGAGTGTCCGACAGTGACTCGCGGGACCAGCTGATGCGGTCGCGGCTGCGGGTCAGGACCGTGGTGACGACGATGTTCGCGCCGCTGATGAACGCGGCCGTGAACGCCGCCCAATCGCCGACACCCATCGCTGGCGATCCCTCCCCAAGTAGGCCAAGCGCAGATCCTAGGGCCGCCAACGCCCGCACACGAGGGCAGTAGACCGGCAATCGTCCACCTGGCTAGCATCGGCCGTGCCCCCCGTTTCTTGTCGTCTGGAGACTTCGTGCCGCCCCGGCTGACCGTGATCGGCAAGCATTCCGAACTGACGGCCGGTGATGTCCGGCGCCTGGTCCACCTGGTGGTGGGAGATGTGCCGAGGGGTGATTCGCGAGCGGGCGCTTCGGTCGACGTACGTGTGCTGCAAGGCGGCTACAGCGGCTTACTCGTGGCCCTGGTGTACGCGCCGGGCCGCGGCCTGTTCATTCTGAAAGGCGGGCCGACCGGCGAGATTCAGCTGGAGCACGAAAACCGCGTCGCATTTCTCGGCTCGGCGGACGAATGGCTTGTCACCAACCAGCTCGACGGCATTTACGGTCCGGTCGACGTGGAAATCCGCGAGCAGTCGGAGCGCTGGAGCGCGATGGCGTACCGCTATATCGGCAGCCGGACGTACCGGGAGTTGGCCGACTACAGCGAGTTCGGCGGGTTCCTCCAGTCCTTCGTGCGCACGCCGTCGACGGACGGCACGCCGCCGGAGCGTACGGTGCGCGCCTGTCTGTACAAAGTGGCCAGCCTGCTGGCGCGCAACGCCGACCTCCAGCACGAGGAGGAGGGCCGGGCGCTCGTCGACTACCTGCCGGATGTCGACTGGGAGCGGGACATCAACGCGAGCCTCACGACCGCCGCCGCGCTGTGGTCGGACATCGAGGACCTGCGCGACTTCCGAGCCTGGTACACGGAGGCGGCCGCGGCGGTGCGGGTGGCGCCGGTGGCCGACCGCCGGTTGATCCACGGCGACGCGCACCTGGCCAACATCCTGGTCAACAGCGTGCGGGCGGAGGTCGACCTGATCGACTTCGGCAAGGGGCGGCAGGCGCACGTCTTCGAGGACCTGGCCCGCTTCGAGATCGACCTGATCCTGCACACCACGCCCCGGCACGCGCACAGCGGCGCATTGGTACAGGACGAGCTGCTGGAGACCGTCAACCTGGTCGGCGACGACGACTTCGCGCTCCGGGACTCGCCGGACGAGCCGCGCCACCGCCGTTGCCTGCGGATGTGGCGGCAGGAGCTGTGCGCGGTGCTGCGCGGCACGTCGCTTCCGGGCGCGGCGATGATGTACCGCTGGTTCCTGCTCAGCGAGAGCCTCAAGCGGATCCGCTGGGTGACCAACAACGGCCCGGTGGCCGCGGGTGTCGACATGCTCTCGCTGCTCCGGATGATCACCGCGCTGCGCCGCATGCTTGACGGTCATCGCTACGCTCCGGAGACAGTGATATCGACCACTGCCGAAGCGTTGACCCTGCTGCGATGCACCGCCGCCTATGTGCCGATGCACGGCCACGAGCGGCTCACCAACGAAAAGCGCAACCGCGCCAAGGAGACCGCGCTGCACGCCTCCGCCGCCCGCGGGGCGTCCGTGCGGATCATCGCCGAGACCGGGTACTCGTATCTGGCCACGCGCGGGGTCTTCAACTCCCGGATCCTGCACCTGCTGGCAGCGGGTGCGAGCCTCCAGATGGTCATCTGCAACCCGTACTTCCTGGAGGCGTACGGGATCTCCGCCAGCTACGACCCGGACGGGCGGCGGCGCGGCTCGGTGGTGTCCGACCGGCTGGAGCTGCACGCCGACCTGGCCCGCAAGTTCGAGGCGAGCCTGCGCGGCTACGAGATCCTCCGCGAGGAGTACAAGAGCCTGGTCGAGGTCAAGCTCGCACGGTTCGGCATCGCGGCCACTGTTCTCTTGACCGAGCAGGCGACCTTCTTCGAGCCGTACTTCCACGCCTCGCGCAACCGCCGGGAAAGGGTGCTGTTCGACACGTTCGAGCTCCAGTTCGAGCCGGGTGGGCTGCACATGAAGCGGCTCCTGGACGAGACGTTCTCGTTCCACTGGCACAACTCGGACGCGGTCACCGACGCGACTTCGCTGGAGGAGCGATGCAGGAGGGCGCGCACGACGGTCTTCGAGGCGTGGCAGGAGACGAGCGGCAGGTGACCGGGCCCGCGGTCCCGCTGGTGGCGGAGCACGACTCGTGGATCACAGTGGACCCGATCCTCGGCTGTCCGGCGGACTGCGCGTACTGCTACCTCGGCCCGCTCGGCCTGCGGTCGGCCCGGGCGGCTGAGCGGGCCACTCCGGAGACGGTGGCGGCGGCCGTCGAGGACCACCTGTGGGGGCGGCGGGCGGGCGTGGTCGACCCGGCGTACGACCAGACGCCGCTCTGCGTGGGCAACTACACCGACATGCTGCTCACCCGCCCCAACCGCGAGGCCTTGGTACGCATCGTCGAGCTGCTCGCCGAGCGCATCCCGCGCCGCCCGGTGGTCGTGGTGACCAAGGGACGGCTCGACCCTGACCTGTTGGCCGCGCTCGACCAGCCCGGCTTCCCGATCTTCTGGTTCCTCAGCCAGTCGATGGCACGCCCGGCCGGGCTGGCGCTGGAGCGCGGCCCGGTCGCCGACCTGGAAACGACGCTCGACAACGCCCGCCTCGTCTCCCGTACGACCCACCAGAAGGCGGTGCACTTCTGGCGCCCGTTCGTGGCCGAGCTGCGGCCGAGCCGCGCCGACCTGGAAAAGCTGGTGGGGCGGCTGGCCGCGTCGGGCCTGTCCAGCTCCGTCGTGGTCGGCCTGACCAGGGGCCCGGGGGTACCGCTGTCGGACAAGCGCCTCGTCACGCTGCTGTCCCGGTCCATGGCGGCGCCGGCGGAGCAGTGGGAGGTCTTCGACGAGGAGGGCTGGGCGGAGGCGCGGGAGGCTGCCGAGGCGGTCGACTACCCGCTGTACCGCAACACGTCCTGCGCGCTGGCGCTCCTCGCCGGACAGCCGGAGGCGCTGGGCACGTGGCGCCCGCCGTACGCCGAGCACCGCTGCCTGCCAGCCGCCTGCCCGCTCGCCCAGCGGGACCGCTGCGGCGCCGCGGCCGCCGCGGAGTGGACCGACGGTGCGACGCTGGCCGCCAGGGTGGCAGCGTTCCTAGGTCTCGACGCAGGATTGGTATCGGTTACCGCGGGGAAGCTGGTGATCGGTGACATGATCGACGAGTTTGACTACAATACTCTTTTGCACGGCTACGGTCGGCATTTGGCGATTCGAGCCCAGGGCGTGCGGCGGCAAAAGGCATGGCTGGGGTCGTTTACCGGAGGAGGGCTGGCGGCGTGACGGTCGATCCCGTTCCGCAGGTGCCCGCCGGTTACAGCACTGTCCGTGCACTTCGCCGGTTGCGTCACATCACGGGCTTTGTTTCGGTATACGGAGAAGAGCGCGATCCGCGTTCGTCGGTATTCGCGCGGATATGGCACGTCGGCCGTACGACCTGGGTGGCCCGGCGGCTCGCCGAGCGCCAGCCCGGTGTCGACGTCGAGCGCGTCGTGCGGCTCTGTCTCCACCACGACCTCAACCGCTGGCCCTTCGCGCACAATGCCGAGGTGGGCCGGTTCGACCAGGCCGGCAACACCCAGGTCTTCACCAAGTCGCTGCTCGACGCCCGACTGTCCGACGAGGACTTCGCCGACCTGGCGGGCGTGCACCACAAGCGGATCGACGAGCTGAGCCCCGAGGGGCGCATCGTGCTCGGCGCCGACGCCATCACCGGTGCGGTCGAAGACCCGCTGCTGCTCGTGACCGGGCTCAACGTGCGGCCTGAGTTCATCCCGGACCGGGTCTCGCGGGTGCTCGGGTTTACGCTCCGCGCCGAGCCGTGGCGCGGCCGGACCCGCCGACTGGCCAAGGAGTTCCACGGCACCGGGGTGCCCGACCCGCTGGTGTTCCGCGCGGAGTTCGCCCGGCTCTTCCGCGACCTCATGGGGCGGGTGCTGGAGCGCGAAGACCGGCCGGAGCGGCTGCTCGACATCGCGACGAGCGTCAAGGTGCACTTCATCCGCCCGCGCGTCTTCCCGATCAACAACGAGCTTGTGTGCCGGTCGAGCTGGATGCGCGGCGAGGTGATGCCGCGATACCTCGCCCACTATGGCGACCTCGACCTTGTGCTCATAGACGAAGACGACTTCGTGCGGCGCGCAGTGCGGATCGGCGCGGCGGCGAGCGCCGCCGACTTCCGGCCCCGCATCGACGCGGTTCGCGAGCAGGAGCGCGACCTGTGCTTCGTGGGCGCCAAGAGGGCCGACGCCGCCGTCGCGGCGGGCCGGGTGCCCCGCCGGTTCAGCCTCGTGCCAGTGACTCCGTAAGGTCGCGTAGGCGCTTGCGGAAGTCCAGGTCGTAGGCCTGGTCCAGGGCTCGCGCCTCCCGTTCGCGGTCGAAGTAGCGGCCGGTTACGCCAGCCAGCGCCGGGTCGACGACGAGCCGCAGGGTCGCCTGGAGGCCCCGCTCCAGTGTGTCGACGTGTTGGATGCCGGCCTGGTGCACCATCGTCGTGGGCATCAGCGTCGACGGGTGCAGGCAGTTGGCCGTCACGCCGGTGCCGTCCAGCTCTTCCGCCAGATCGAAGGTGTGCGCGATAAGGGCCAGCTTGGCTCGGCGGTACGCCTCGGTGCCGCTGTAGCCGCGCTCCATCATCGGATCGTCCACATCGAACGGTCGCTGCCCGACCGAGGCCACGTTGACGATCCGGGCCGGCGCGGCCTGCTTGAGCTGGGGGAGCAGGAGCTGGGTCAGCAGGTACGGCGCGAGGTAGTTGACGGCCAGCCGCAGCTCGTACCCGTCGGCGGAGAACTCCCGGGGCGCGCCGGGTGCGCCGAACCCGATACCCGCGTTGTTGACCAGCACGTCCAGGCCGCCCTCGACCGCGGTGGCGAGGCGGCGTACCTCGGCGAGCGAGGCGAGGTCGGCGCGGATCGCCTGGGCGCCCGTGCGCTCGGCCACCTCGGCGAGCCGGTCGGCGTCGCGGCCGTGCACGACGAGCTCGTACCCCTGCTCGGCCAGGGCGAACGCGAGTGCTCGCCCCAGCCCGTCCGAGGCGCCCGTGATCAAGACCCGTGTCATTCCTCCACGCTATCCGGGTACTTGAGGCCGGTGCCGGTGTTGAGTACCACCACCTCCTCGTCCTCGCCGAGCCAGCCGGAAGCGCGCAGGGCACGCGCGGCGGTGAGGCAGGCGGCACCCTCGGGGCAGAGCCAGAGCCCCTCGTCGGCGCCGAACGCGCGCAGGTCGGCCAGCAGGTCGGTGTCGTCGACGGCGATCGCCGTACCGCCGGTGGCGTAGAGCGCGTCGAGGATCAGCTCGTCGCCGAGCGGCGCCGGCACCGTGATGCCGAATGCCACGGTGTGCGCGTCCGGCCAGGGCTCCGCCCGTCGCGCGCCGGCGGTGAACGCGGCGACGATCGGCGCGCAGCCCGTGGACTGTACGGCCACGAGCCGTGGCAGCTTGTCGCCGATCCAGCCCAGCTCACGCAGCTCGCCGAGCGCCTTGTGGATGCCGATCAGGCCCACCCCGCCGCCGGTCGGGTACAGGATGACGTCGGGCACCCGCCAGCCGAGCTGCTCGACGATCTCGTACCCCATCGTCTTCTTGCCTTCCAGGCGGTACGGCTCCTTGAGCGTGGAGACGTCGAAGACCTTGTCGCCGACGAGCCCAGCGATGAGTCGGCCGGCGTCGCCGATGAGGCCGTCCACGATGTGCAGCTCCGCACCGGCCACCGCGCACTCCTTGCGGGTGATGGCGGGTGCCGCCGCCGGCATCGCGACCGTCGCCCGCAGGCCGGCGCGGGCCGCGTAGAGCGCCCATGCCGCGCCGGCGTTGCCGTTCGTCGGCATCGCCACGTGCTGGATGCCCAGCTCCCGCGCGCGGGACACCCCGACGGCCGCGCCGCGCGCCTTGAAGGAACCGGTCGGCACCAGCCCTTCGTCCTTGACAAGCAGCCGCGGTACGCCGATGCGTGCGCCGTACCGCGCGGCGGGAAGCAGCGGAGTCCAGCCCTCACCGAGCGTCGCGATGTGCGCGGCGTCCCGGACCGGCAGCAGTTCGCGATAGCGCCACAGGTCGGCAGCTCGGGTCGCGATCGTGGCGGGGTCGAGCGCGCCCCGGGCGGCCGCGAGGTCGTACCGGGCCAGCAGCGGGGAACCACACGTGCAGAGGTTCCGCGGCTGGTCGGCGTCGTAGCGGGTACCGCATCGGGGGCATTCAAGGACGGCGAGATAAGAGGCAGTCACCAGGCAATCTTCGCCCGAACCGGCCGTTCCGGGCCGGTGGCTCGTGCCCGTACGGGGGACCGACGGGACAGCGCCCAGCCACTAGCATTCGGCGGGTGCGCCTGAAAGCCGGATCGTTGCTGCTTGTCGCCGCACTCCTCGCGGGGTGTGGTGGCGGCGACACGGGTGGTGAGGAGCAGCCGCCGCCCGCCACGACGGAGGGCGCTGCGGCGACCACCGATGCGCCGACCGAGGCGCCAGCCGGAAAGGCCGGCCTCGGTGCCGCGCCGACGACCAAGCCACCCGCCACCAAAAAGCCGCCGCCCGCCGTGCTGCGCGCCGGCAATCCCAACGGCAAGGCGTCGGTGCCGGCCGAGGCGCGTGCGGTCGACGTCAGCAAGCCGGACCGCGTGGTGGGCAACGGCACGCCGGCGAGCTGCACCTCCAAGGCGGTGGTGTCGGCGGTGGCGGCCGGCGGGGTCATCACGTTCTCGTGCGGGCCAGACCCGATCACCATCACGCTGGCACAGACCGCGAAGATCAAGAATTCCACCCGCAAGGTGGTCATCGACGGCGGCGGCAAGGTCACGCTCAGCGGTGGCGGCAAGCGCCGCATCATCTACCAGAACACCTGCGACGAGTCCCTGGGCTGGGAAAACTCGGACTGCACAAACCAGGACCACCCCAGCCTCACCGTGCAGAACATCACGCTCGCCGACGGCAGCTCGATCGGCGTCGACCCGGACATCGAGGTGACCAACGGCGGCGGTGGTGGCGCGCTGTATGTCCGGGGTGGACGGTTCAAGGTGGTCAACACGAAGTTCGTCCGCAACAAGTGCGACAGCGGCGGTCCCGACCTCGGCGGCGCGGCCATCCGCTCGCTCGACATGGACAACGACGGCCCGGTGTATGTAGTGGGCAGCACCTTCGGCGGTGCCTCCGGCCAGGGCAACCGCTGCTCCAACGGTGGCGCGCTGAGCAGCATCGGCGTCTCGTGGATCGTGCTCAACAGCCTGTTCAGCTACAACGAGGCGATCGGCTACGGCGCCAACCAGGCCGCGAATGGCACGCCGGGCGGCGGCAACGGCGGCGCGATGTACTTCGACGGCAACACGTTCACCGTGCGGGTCGCCGGGACGATCATGGAGAGAAACCACGCCCGCGAGGGTGGCGGTGCGATCTTCTTCGTGAGCAACGACCTGAGCGGAAGCCTCAAGCTGGAAAACTCGACGCTGCGGGGCAACCCGAGCGACGAGTTCGAGACGCTGGCCGGGATCTTCTACCGGGGCACCACCAAGCTCCCGTCGATCACCGGTCCGAAGCCGAGCTGACCGGCGGCTCAGCTCGCCCTAGTGCTCAGCCCACCTCGGTGCTCAGCCCGACTTGTGGCGCAGGCCGTCGACAAGCAGGTCGAGGAGGCGGCCGGCCTGGTCACGCTCGCCCGCGGCCATCGCGACGCCGCTGAGGCCGACGAGTACGTCGCCCGGCTGGGCGTCCGCCCGGATCGCACCCGCCCGCACGCCCGCTCCCACCAGCGTGGTGATCGCGTCGGTGAGCCGGTCGCGGCTTTCCGAGTACGGGTTGACGCCGGTCGCGATCACTACCCGTAGCGCGTCGGACATCCCCCGCTTCGTGGCCATGTACTCGACGAACCGGTCCATCCACGTGCGCAGCGCGTCGTCCGGCGGCTGGGCGGCCAGCAGCTCGCCGACGGAGTCACAAAGGCGGGCCAGCTCGTTGCGGTACGCCGCCTCGATCAGCGCCTCCCGGGTCGGGAAGTGCCGGTAGAGCGTGCCGATGCCCACGCCCGCGTCCTTGGCGATGGCGTCGAGCGTGGCGTCTGGCGCGCCCTGTGAGAACGCGCGCACGGCCGCGTCCAGCAGCCGCTCGCGGTTGCGCTGTGCGTCGGCGCGCACGGTGTTCCTCCCCCGTGGTGGTGTAGCTCACTTCGTAACCGGAGGATGCTCCGCTTAAGGTTGCGATGAAGTGGAGCCCCCTCCGTTTGTAGCGTACAGGGTGGGTGCTCCAGAGGGTCCGCCGATCGAAACGGGATGATCATGACTGGGACCACACGCATCACCACGCCGTTCAACGCCGAGTCCACGGCCGCCGAGGTGATGGCGGGCATCGACCTGAGCGGCCGCCGGGCCATCGTCACGGGCGGCGCCTCCGGCATCGGCATCGAGACCGCCCGGGCGCTGGCCGGCGCCGGCGCGGAGGTCACGCTCGCGGTCCGCAACATCGAGGCGGGCGTGCGCACCGCCGAGGAGATCACCGCCGCCACCGGAAACAAGCAGGTGTACGTGGCGCCGCTCGAGCTCGCCGACCGTACCTCGGTCGCCGCCCTCGTCACCGCATGGGAGGGCCCGCTGCACATCCTGGTCAACAACGCAGGCGTGATGGCGCCGCCGCTGACCCGGACCGCCGAGGGGTGGGAGCTCCAGTTCGCCACCAACCACCTCGGCCACTTCGGCCTCGCCACCGGCCTGCACCGGGCACTCGCCGAGGCCGGCGGGGCCCGGGTCGTGTCGGTCAGCTCCTCCGCTCACCAGCGCTCGTCGGTCGTCTTCGAGGACATCAACTTCGAGCGCCGCGAGTACACGCCGTGGGAGGGGTACGGCCAGTCCAAGACCGCCAACGTGCTCTTCGCGGTCGAGGCGAGCAAGCGGTGGGCCGCCGACGGCATCACCGTGAACGCCTTGCACCCGGGTGGCATCCGCACGGGCCTCCAGCGGTACGTGACCGAAGAGGAGCTCGACCGCCTCCGCGCCCAGGCCGGCCCCAACGCCCCGGCGTGGAAGACGCCCGAGCAGGGTGCCGCCACGTCGGTGCTGGTCGCCGCATCGCCGCTGCTGGACGGCATAAGCGGCCGGTACTTCGAGGACTGCAACGAGGCTGTGGCACACCAGCCGGGCTCGCGGGTCGGCGTGACGGCGTACGCCCTCGACCCCGAGGCGGCCGCGCGACTGTGGGTGGTCAGCGAGGAGCTGCTCGCGGCTTGACCGACGGTGCGGCCCGTGACACCTGGCGAGGTGTCACGGGCCTGGCACTGTCGATGCGCGCTGGCTAGGCGACCGTGCAGCTGGCGCCGTTCAAGGTGAACGACGCGGGCCGCCCGGTGTTGCCGGTGTGCGTGGCCTGGAAGCCGACGCCGACCGAGGCGTTCGGCGCGATGCTTCCGTTGTACGAGACGTTGCGGGCGGTCACCTGGCCGCTGCTGGGCGAGTACGTCGCGTTCCAGCCCGACGTGATCGTCTGTCCACTGGGGAGTGCGAAGGCCAGCGTCCAGCCGTTGACCGGCGCGTTGCTCGTGTTGGTGATGGTGATCGACGCGGTCAGGCCGCTGTTCCAGGCGTTGACCGTGTAGCCGACGCGGCAGGCGCCACCGCCGCCGGGCGGGGGCGTGGTGACCGGCGGGTGGTCGTCGGCGGGGTGACCGTCGGCCGGGTGGTGGGCGGCGTGGTCGGGTTACCGCCGCTCGGCGCGACCGCCCGCCCCGTGCTCGTGGAGATCATGCCGGCGCACAAGTTGCGGCTGGCCAGGTTGGCCGCGATCTGGGGCACCGCCTGGATCGTCGTCTGGTACCCGTCGTGCATCAGGATCACCTGGCCGTTTTGCAGCCGGCCGGCGGCCTGGACGATCGCGCTGGTGCTGGCGCCATTCCAGTCCTGCGAGTCCACGTCCCACAGCACCTCGGTGAGGCCGAGCTGGGCCTCGATCGAGCGGATCGTCGCGTTGGTCTCCCCGTACGGCGGGCGGAACAGGCGGGGCGTCTGGCCGGTCGCCTGCTGGATCGCCTGCTGCGTCTGGGTCAGCTCCGAGGTGATCTGCTGGCTGCTCATCTGCGGCAGGTGCGGATGGGTCCAGCTGTGGTTGCCGACCCACATGCCGGCGGTGACCTGGGCGCGGGCGAGCGCGGGGTTCTGCGGTACGCGCTGGCCGATGTTGAAGAACGTGGCCCGCAGGCCGGCCGAGGTCAGCGCGTTGAGCAGCGCGGTGGTCGTACCGCTGATGGGACCGTCGTCGTACGTGAGGCCGACGTAGCCGCCGCTACAGTCTGCGGCCGCGCTTGAAGGCGTGGCGGCGACGGTCAGCGTGACGGCAGCCGCAGCCGCGGTGGCCAGCGAGGCCAGGGCGGCTGTGGTACGTCGGGACAGGCGGGTGGGCAGCATTGGCGGCTCCTGGCGTGGGGTGGGTGTGCGGGGCCGGGGCTGAAACATTCCGTAGTATGAGCCGGAACGTACCCGCATGCAAATGTCTGTCAATATAAGCAGGTCAAGCCGGTATTCTCGGCGGCGGAGCTGGCTCGGAACGGCATTGCCGAGCCCTCGGCGTACGTCCGGTCGACGATGAGGTTCCGGAAATACGTCAATCGCTTCCGGCCCGATGGTCGATCCGTGGAGGAAACCGCTCGGAAACATTCCGGACATGGAGCTGAGTGCCGATCGGTCAATCGGAGGATCCGGCCGGGGCGGAGATCATCTGAAGATTTACTTCCGTGACTCTCGTCACGTGACAAACCCCCCAATGGAGGCATAGATGGTCGCCGAACGGCGCGCTCGGGAAACCTGGCCACCGGGCTCACCTACGGCACCGCCTCCGTGGCCGCCAAGGCCGACCGGAACGCCGCCGCCCCGCGCCGGTGAGGGTCCGGGCGCCTGGCCGCCCCGCCAGCCCACCCACCACGTCGGCGCACCCGTCGCCACCAAGCGGAAGCGGCGGGCCGACGCCAGCCCGTGGCACTGGCTCCTGCTGATCCCGATCGTCCTGCCGCTGCTTCCGCCGCTCTACAACCGCATGGAGCCGAGCCTGCTCGGGCTGCCGTTCTTCTACTGGTGCCAGCTCGCGTTCGCCGGGGTGGCCGCCGTGACCACCGCGATCGTCCACATTGCCACCAGCGGACGGCGGTGACATGCCCACCTTCGCTGACCACCAGGTCGAGTTCTGGATCTTCGCGTTCACGTTCGGCCTGGTCACCGTCATGGGGTTCGCGGCGGCCCGCTGGCGGCGGCCGGACAACATCCACACCCTTGAGGAGTGGGGGCTCGGCGGCCGCGCGTTCGGCAACTGGGTGACGTTCTTCCTGCTCAGCGGCGACGTCTACACGGCGTACACGTTCGTGGCCGTACCCACGCTCGTCTTCGGCGTCGGAGCCTCCGGATTCTTCCCGATGCCGTTCCTGGTGATCGTCTATCCGATGCTCTTCGTGGTCCTGGCCCGGTTCTGGTCGGTCTGCCACGTGCACGGGTTCGTGACGCCGGCCGAGTTCGTACGGGCCCGCTTCGGCTCGAAGTTCCTCGCGCTGGCGATCGCGGTGACCGGCATCCTCGCGACGATGCCGTACATCGCGCTCCAGCTCATCGGCATCGAGGCGGTCTTCAAGGTGATGGGCCTGCCGGAGGGCTGGCCGCTCACCGCCGCGTTCATCGTGCTGGCGCTGTACACGTTCAACTCCGGTCTGCGCGCCCCGGCGCTGATCTCCATCGTCAAGGACGCGCTGGTGTTGTGGACGGTGCTCGCCGCGTTCCTCATCGTCGCCTCCCACTCCGGCGGCTGGAGCAGCGTCTTCCGGGTGGCCGAGCAGAAGTACACGGCCTCGCCCAGCACCAGTGACGGCCTGCTGCTCGCGCCCGGGCAGGAGCTGAACTACCTCACGCTCGCGCTCGGCTCGGCGGTCGCCCTCTTCCTGTACCCACACACGCTCACCGGCGTGCTCGCCGCCCGCAACCGGGCCACGCTGCGGCGCAACCTTGCCGTACTGCCGCTGTACACGCTGACGCTGGGCGTGCTGATGCTGGTCGGGTTCGCCGCGATCCTGAGCGACATCCAGCCGATCGGCGACGACCGCAACACTGTCGTGCCGCTCTGGTTCGACGCCAACTTCCCAGACTGGAGCGCGGGCCTCGCGTTCGCGGCCATCGGCGTCGGCGCGATGGTGCCCGCCGCGATCATGTCGATCGCCGCGGCCAACCTGTTCACCCGCGACATCTACAAGGAGTTCATCCGCCCGCAGGCCACGGCGAAAGAGGAGACGTTCGTCAGCAAGGTGGCGTCCCTGGCGATGAAGTTCGGCGCGGTCATCTGCATCCTGATGCTCAACACCCAGTTCGCCATCGACCTTCAGCTGATCGGCGGCGTCTTCGTGATGCAGACGCTGCCCGCCGTGGCGATCGGGCTCTTCACCGCATGGCTGCACCGGTGGGCGCTGGTCGCGGGCATCTTCGCCGGGCTCGCGACCGGATTGGCGATGCTGTACCAGATCCCGCAGCGCGGCGCGGACGGCGCGGTGATCCGGGAGCACTTCGGCGGCTCCGCCTGGCCGCTCAGCAACATCGGCATCGACACCGACAGCACGATCTACGTCGGCGTGGTGGCGCTCGCCGTCAACCTGCTGGTCGCCGGGGTCCTTACCCCGCTGCTGCGCGGCGGCGGGGTGCCCGATGGCGCGGACAGGACCCGCGAGCACGACTACGTCGCGGACGAGGGTGACCCCACGGTCCGCCGGATGACGGAGCTCATCGACGGGGAGACCCTGCCGGAGGAGACGGCCACGCCGGCCGGCGGCCGCCACTCGTTCGTCCCGCTCCGCCGCCAGTAGCCACGCCGACGATCTCCTCCGCCGCGGTTGGCCGCCCCCTTGCGGGGTAGCACCGCGGCGGAGGTGGATCACATGCGGGTCGAGCCGTGATCGAGGATCTGACCGCGGCGCGCCTGCAGATGGCGCTGTCGCTGGGCTGGCACATCGTCATCGCCTCCTTCGGTGTGGGAATGCCGGCGGTCACGCTGTTCGCCGAGTGGCGGGGGTATCGCAGCGGCGACCCGGTGTACACCCGCCTCGCGCACCGCTGGGCCAAGGCGATGGGCGTGCTCTTCGCGGTCGGGGCGGTCTCCGGCACGATCCTGTCGTTCGAGATGGGCCTGCTGTGGCCGGGGCTGATGGGCCGGTACGGCGACGTGATCGGGCTGCCGTTCGCGCTGGAGGGCATCGCCTTCTTCATCGAGGCGATCTTCCTTGGCATCTACCTCTACGCCTGGGACCGGCTGCCGCCCCGCGCGCACATCCTCTCCGGCATCCCGTTGGTGGTGGCCGGCGTCGCGTCCGCGTTCTTCGTCGTCTCGGCCAACGCGTGGATGAACCAGCCGCGCGGCTTCGACCTGGTGTCCGGCGAGGTGACCGGAGTGGACCCGTGGGCGGCGATGTTCAACCCGGGTACGCCGCCGCAGACCGTTCACATGATCGTGGCGGCTTTCATGGTCACCGGCTTCGGCATCGCCAGCGTGTACGCGGTCGGGTACCTGCGCGGGCGGCGGGACCGGTACCACCGGCTGGGGTTCGCGGTGCCGTTCACGATCGCCGCGCTGCTCTCGCCGGTACAGGTCGTCGTCGGCGACTGGGCCGCCCGCTTCGTGGCCACCAACCAGCCGATCAAGCTCGCCGCGCTCGAGGGTCTAGCCAGGACGGAACGTGGCGCGCCCCTCTCACTCGGCGGCCTGTACCAGGACGGCGAGCTCCGCTACGCGATCGCGATCCCGAACGCGCTCTCCATCCTCGCCCACGGGAGCCCGAACGCCGAGGTCATCGGCCTCGACCAGGTACCCGACGAGGACGAGCCGCCGGTGAACCCGGTGAAGTGGGCGTTCCAGATCATGGTGGCGATCGGCTTCGGCCTGCTCGGGCTCGCCGCGTGGTGGGCGCTGGCCTGGTGGCGGCGGCGCGGACCGCCGCGCTCGACCTGGTTCTGGCGGGCGGCGGCAGTCGCGGGGATCGCGGCCGCCGTCGCGGTCGAGGCCGGGTGGGTCGTCACGGAGGTGGGGCGCCAGCCCTGGATTGTGTACGGCCACCTGCGCACCGCCGAGGCCGTCAACCCCGCCCGGGGCTGGCCACCGGTCTGCTGATCGTCGCCTGCGTGTACGTGGTGCTGACCGTGGCCACCGTGGTCGTGCTCCGCCGGCTGGCCGCGAGCGGCGCGGAGGAGGCGGTGGCGCCGCAGGAGGAGCTGCCGTGAGCACCGCGATCGCGCTGCTCGTGGTGCTGTGGCTGGGGTTGACCCTGTACACACTGCTCGGTGGTGCGGACTTCGGCGCCGGCTTCTGGGACCTGGTCGCCGGCGGCACACGGCGCGGCGCGGCCCGGCGGGAGCTGATCGAACACTCGATCGGGCCGGTGTGGGAGGCCAACCACGTGTGGTTGATCCTCGTGGTGACGCTCTTCTGGACCGCGTTCCCGCCCGCGTTCGCCTCGTTCGCGTCCACGCTGTACATCCCGCTGACGGTGGCCGCACTCGGGATCATCGGGCGGGGTGCGGCGTTCGCGTTCCGCAAGGCCAGCGAGTCGCTCGCTGAGCAGCGGCTGTACGGCGCCACGTTCGCCGCCTCGTCCGTGCTTACCCCGTTCTTCCTGGGTACGGCCGTCGGCGGGGTGGCCTCCCGACGGGTGCCGAGCGGCGTGGCGGCCGGCGATATCTGGACCAGCTGGCTCAACCCGACGTCCATCTTCTGCGGAGTGCTGGCGGTCGGCGTGTGCGCGTACCTGGCCGCCGTGTACCTGATCGCCGACGCCCGCCGGGCCGGCAAGCAGGTACTTGTCGCCGAGTTTCGCCGCCGGGCGCTGATCACCGGCGTGGTGGTCGGCGTGGTCGCGCTGGCCGGCGTCGCGGTGCTCGCGGCCGACGCCCCGGCCCTGTACGACGGCCTGCGCGGCCAGGGCCTGCCGGTGGCCGCCGTCTCGATCGTGGCCGGGGTGGGGTCGCTGGTGCTGATCGCCGTCGGTCGCTACCGGGTGGTGCGGCTCACCGCTGCCGTCGCGGTGGCCGCGCTGCTGTGGGCGTGGGCGGCGGCCCAGTACCCGCTGATGCTGCCCCGGACCTCACCGTCGACGCCGCCGCCGGCGCCCCAACGGTGCTGGCCGCGGTACTAGTCGCCCTAGGGGTCGGCGCGGTACTGCTCGCCCCGTCCCTGATCTGGCTCTTCGTCATCTTCCAGCGCACGCCCGGCGCCCACCGCGCCCCACCCAGCAGTTGATCAGGGAGTTGGCGGGCGTGTCGCGCGGCGTGTCTCGCTACCAACTCCCTGATCAACTGGGTCAGGCGCCGGCCAGGGCGGCCTTGACCTGCACGGTCAGCTCGTCTGCCAGGACCTCGTCCTGGCGGGCCTCGATGCCGTCCAGCGCTGCGCGGACCACCGCTGCCGGGTCGTTCTTCGGGATGTCCAAACCGGCCGTCATGTCGGTGTCGGAGGGACCCAGGTGCAGCCCGGTGACCAGCGTGCCCTGGCCGGCGAGCTCCAGCCGGACGCCGTTGGTGAGGCTCCATTGGGCCGCCTTGGCCGCGCTGTACGCGTTGGCCCCGACGAACGACATCCACGACATCACGGACAGCACGTTGAGGATCGCGCCGCCGCCGTTCGCGCCCAGCACCGGGGCGAACGCGCGGATCATGTCGAGCGTCCCGAAGAAGTGGGTGCGCATCTCCAGTTGGATCTTCTCCAGGTCGCCCGTGACGAGGTTCTGGGCTGTGGAGATGCCTCCGTTGTTGATCAGAAGGCTGACGTCCGGCGCGCCGGCTGCGGCGGCGGCGACCTGGGCCGGGTCGGTGATGTCGAGGCGGAGCACTTCGACGCCGGGGATGTCCACGAGTTCAGGTGTGCGGGCAGTGGCATATACCTTGCGGGCACCGCGCTCGAGCAGCTGGCGGGCGAAGTGCCGCCCGAGCCCGCGGTTGGCGCCGGTGACGAGTGCGATCGAGTCGGAGATCTGCATGGCGGCTACGCTAAAACCTGACGCTGACGTCAGAGGCAAGTCGTGTGAGGGAGGTAACCGATGCGCATCGGCGATGTCGCGGAGCGGGCCGGCGTGAGCGTGCGGGCACTGCGCTACTACGAGGAGCAGGGCCTGCTCAACGCGACGCGGAGCACCAGCGGCCAGCGGCACTACCCGGACGCCGCGGTCGAGTGGGTCCAGCTGATCCAGCAGCTCTACGCCGCGGGGCTCTCCAGCGCCCGGATCCGCGACCTGCTGCCGTGCATCCAGTCCGGGGTGAGCACGCCAGAGTCGCTCACGCTGCTGGCCGGCGAGCGGGCACGCATCGACGACCAGATCAAGGGCCTGATAGAAGCCCGCGACCGGCTCGACGAAATCATCGCGATGACCGAGCGCGCGTCGTCGCCTAGTTCGGCTTGCCGTACCTATCGCGTGCCTTGAGCCGGGTCGTGGGCATCGGCGGGGCGGGGAGCCGCTCGCCGGCGTAGCCGCGCACCTCGCCGAAGCGGGATGACGCCGAGGCCCACTCCTCACGTGCTGCGACGATCTCCTCGTGCGAGCGGGCGACGAAGTTCCACCACATGACCAGCGGCTCCTCGAAGGGCTCGCCGCCGAGCAGAAACAGCCGCGTCTCGTCGGACGCGCTCAGCGTGAGCGCCTCCCGCCCGGTACCGAGGTAGAGCAGTGCACCTGGGTCAAGCGGGGTCCCGCCGACCACGGCGGTACCGGTGAGCGTGATCGCCGCGTACTCGAATTCGGGCCGCAGCGGGATCGAGGTGGTGGAGTCCCCGGCGAGCAGGACGTCGGCGCCGAAGAGTGGGGTGTGCACCTGGGCCGGCGAGCGGTGGTGGTTGAGCTCGCCGACCAGGACGGTGATCGTCACGTCCTCCTCACGGAGCACCGGCAGTGTCGCGTGGTGCTCGAACCGCGGCGGCGCCGAGCGGGCCCCCTCCGGGAGCGCCACCCACAGCTGAAGCCCGTGCATGCCGGGCGGGTGCTCCGCCGGCGACTCCTCCGAGTGCGCGATGCCGTGGCCGGAGGTCATCAGGTTGAGCTGGCCGGGCACGATCGTCTGCGAGCTGCCCAGGCTGTCGCGGTGCAGCACCTCGCCGTCGAGTAGCCAGGTCACCGTCTGAAGGCCGGTGTGCGGGTGCGGCGGCACCTGCATGCCCGGCGCGCTGCCGATGTCCTCCGGGCCGAAGTGGTCGGCGAAGCACCAGGCGCCGACCATGCGGCGCTCGCGGTGCGGGAGCAGGCGGCGGACCACCGTGTACTTGCCGATGGGCACGTCGTGGCCGGGCAGCATGACGCTCGTCGGCGCGGTGATCACCGTCGCGGCGCCGCCGAACAGCGTCTCCTGCGGCTCCGCCTCCAGATTGCTCACTGTGCCTCCGGGTTCGCTCGCTCGTGCGGCGCTGAGGGCAGTGCCTTCCACGCTCCGTCGCTCGGCGCTCGTCCGCCGTCGTGGCTGAGGCCCGTAGCCTCACGACTCCCGCTCATGTCTTCCCTCGCGGCCCCGAAACCCCGACTTCGTCGGCGGGCCGGCTCAGTCCAGACGCCGCCGCGCCAACTCGCTCGCTCACTGCGCCTCCGGGTTCGCTTGCCTAGCGGCTGGAGCGGGCGGCCCGGTCGGGCCGCCCGCTCCGCACCACGGTTACTCCTCGTCGACGTCGTCGTCGTCCAGCCGGGCTAGCCAGGTAGCGAAGCGCTCGATCGGAGTCTCGAACTCCGGGTTGAGATCGACGAAGTCGCGCAGCCGCTCGGCCAGCCACTCCATCGTCACGGACTCGTCGCCGCGCCGCTTGACCAGCTCCTCGATGCCCCGATCAGTGAAGTACATGGAGGGCGGCCTCCATCAGTGCGGCCTGCTCGCCTTCGTGCAGCTTGGCCGAGCCCACCGACGGGGCGGCCGCCGCCGGGCGGGAGATCCGCCGCAGCCGCACGCCCTCCAGGTGCTCCAGCAGGTTGAGCGCGATGAACGACCAGGCGCCCTGGTTGGCCGGCTCCTCCTGTACCCAGGCGAAGTCCTCCGCGTTCGGGAACGACGACAGAGCCGCCTTGATCTCCTCGATCGGCAGCGGGTAGAGCTGCTCCATCCGGATGATCGCGGCGTCGTTGATCTTGCGGTCGGCCCGCGCCTGGAACAGGTCGTAGTAGACCTTGCCGGTGCAGAGCAGCACCCGCTTGACCTGGTCGGCCGGGGGCGCGCCGGGGTCGGCCATGACCGGCTGGAAGGTACCGGTGGTGAAGTCCTCCACCGAGGAGACCGCGAGCCGGTGGCGCAGCAGCGACTTCGGCGTGAAGACCACGAGCGGCTTGCGCTTGGGGGACAGGCCCTGGCGGCGCAGCAGGTGGAAGTAGTTGGCCGGGGTGGTCGGGATCGCCACCCGCATGTTGTCTTCCGCGCAGAGCTGGAGGTACCGCTCGGGCCGACCGGAGGTGTGGTCGGGGCCCTGGCCCTCGTGGCCGTGCGGGAGCAGCAGCACCAGCGACGACTGCTGGCCCCACTTGACCTCGCCGGAGGAGATGAACTCGTCGACGACGGACTGCGCGCCGTTGGCGAAGTCGCCGAACTGCGCCTCCCACAGCACCAGCGCCTCGGTGTTCTCCACCGAGTAGCCGTACTCGAAGCCCATCGCGGCGAACTCGGACAGCAGCGAGTCGTGCACGAAGAACCGGGCCCGGCCGTCGCCCATGGTGGCGAGCGGCAGGTACTCGTTACCCGAGCGGGCGTCCACGATGTTGGCGTGCCGCTGCACGAACGTGCCGCGGCGGGAGTCCTGGCCGGCGAGGCGGACGGTCACGCCCTGGTGCAGCAGCGCGCCGAACGCGATGACCTCGCCGAAGCCCCAGTCGATCGTGCCCTCGACGGACATCTTGGCCCGCCGGTCGAGCAGCTGCTGGATCCGCTTGTGCGGCGTGAACTCGTCGGGCAGGTTGACGTGCGCGTCGCCGACCGCCTTGACGACCGCGGCCTCGACCGCGGTCTCGACCTCGGGCTCGGGCTCCGGCTGCCGGCTGCGGGTCGGGCGGGTCTCTGTGGTGACCGCGTCGCGGGTCGCCTTGAAGACCTGCTCAAGCTGGGACTGGTAGTCGCGGAGCAGCTCCTCCGCGTCGGTGACCGTGATGTCGCCGCGGCCGATCAGCTCCTCGGTGTACAGCTTCCGCACCGAGCGCTTCTTGTCGATGATCGCGTACATCAGCGGGTTGGTCATCGACGGGTCGTCGCCCTCGTTGTGACCGCGCCGGCGGTAGCAGACCAGGTCGATCACGACGTCCTTGTTGAACGCCTGCCGGTACTCGAACGCGAGCCGGGCCACCCGGACGACGGCCTCGGGGTCGTCGCCGTTGACGTGGAAGATCGGTGCCTGGATCATCCGCGCGACGTCGGTGGAGTAGAGCGAGGAGCGGCTGTACTCCGGGGCGGTGGTGAAGCCGACCTGGTTGTTGACCACCACGTGCACCGACCCACCGGTGCGGTATCCGCGCAGCTGGGAGAGGTTGAGCGTCTCGGCGACCACACCCTGGCCGGCGAACGCGGCGTCGCCGTGCACCGCCAGCGGCAGCACGGTGTAGCCCTCCAGCTTGAGGTCGATCCGGTCCTGCTTGGCCCGGACGATGCCCTCCATGACCGGGTCGACGGCCTCGAGGTGGGACGGGTTGGCGGTCACCGACACGGGGATCGCGTGCTCACCGTCGGGCGTCGTGAACTTGCCGACCTGGCCCAGGTGGTACTTCACATCGCCGGAGCCGTGCGCGGTCTTGGGGTCGATGTGCCCCTCGAACTCCGAGAAGATCTTCTCGTACGGCTTGCCGACGATGTTGGCCAGCACGTTGAGCCGGCCGCGGTGGGCCATGCCGATGACGACCTCGTCGAGCTCCGCCTCCGCCGAGGCCTGGAGGACCTCGTCGAGCAGCGGGATCAGCGACTCGGCGCCTTCGAGCGAGAAGCGCTTCTGCCCGACGTACTTCGTCTGGAGGAAGGTCTCGAATGCCTCGGCCGCGTTGAGCCGGTTCAGGATGTGCTTCTGCTCGCCCGCGTCCGGCTTCTCGTACTTGCGCTCGATCCGTTCCTGGATCCAGCGCCGCTCCTCCGGGTCCTGGATGTGCATGTACTCGACGCCGACCCGCCGGCAGTACGAGTCGCGCAGCACGCCGAGGATCTCGCGCAGCTTCATCCGCTGCTTGCCCGCGAACCCGGCGACCGGGAAGTAGCGGTCAAGGTCCCACAGCGTGAGGCCGTGCTCCAGCACGTCCAGGTCCGGGTGCTTGCGGATCTGGAACTCCAGCGGGTCGGTGTCGGCCATGAGGTGGCCGCGCACCCGGTACGCGTGGATCAGCTCGTGCACCCGGGCGGTCTTGTTGATCTGGCCCTCGGAGCTGGCCTCGACGTCGCGCACCCAGCGGACCGGCTCGTACGGCAGGCGGAGCGAAGTGAAGATCTCGTCGTAGAAGCCGTGCTCGCCGAGCAGCAGCTCGTGCATCGTCTTGAGGAACTCGCCGGATTGCGCGCCCTGGATGATCCGGTGGTCATACGTGCTTGTCAGCGTGATGATCTTGCTGACCGCGAGGTCGGCGAGGGTCTCCTCGGACATGCCCGAGTACGGCGCCGGGTACTCCATCGCGCCCACGCCGATGATCGCGCCCTGCCCGGCCATCAGCCGCGGCATCGAGTGCACGGTGCCGATACCGCCCGGGTTGGTCAGCGAGACCGTGGTGCCGGAGTAGTCCTCCATGGTCAGCTCGTTGCGGCGGGCGCGCCGGATCACGTCCTCGTACGCCTGCCAGAACTGCCGGAAGTCCATCTGCTCGGTGCCCTTGATGCTGGGCACGACGAGCGTGCGCGAGCCGTCCGGCTTGGCGAGGTCGATCGCGATACCGAGGTTGACGTGCGCGGGCTCGACAAGGGCCGGCTTGCCGTCGGCCACCGCGTACGAGCTGTTCATCTCGGGGTACGTGCCGAGCGCCTTGACCAGCGCGTACCCGATCAGGTGGGTGAAGCTGACCTTGCCGCCGCGGCCCCGCGCGAGGTGGTTGTTGATCACGATGCGGTTGTCGACCAGCAGCTTGGCCGGCACCGCCCGCACGCTCGTCGCGGTGGGGACGCTGAGCGACGCGTCCATGTTCTGCGCGATGCGTGCGGCGACGCCGCGCAGCGTGGTGGTCTTCGCGTCGCTCGGGGCGGCGACAGCGGCGGGCTGCTTGGCCGGCTGCTTCGCCGCCTCCTTGGGGGCGCTCTTCGGCGCCGGCTTCGCCGCGGTGCTCACGGCGGCCTTGCCGTCGGGGCCCGGCTTGGCCCCGACGGCCTTCGCGCCGTCCGGGGAGGGCTTGGCGCCGTCGGGGCTGGGCTTGGCGGGCGCACTCTTCGCGGCGGCCTCGGCGGCCGGCTGAGCCGGGGTGTCCGGCTTGTAGTCGGCGAAGAAGTCGTGCCAGGCGGCGTCTACGCTGGCCGGGTCGGCGAGGTAGCGCTGGTACATCTCCTCGACGATCCACTCATTCGGGCCGAAGCCCGCCAACGGGTTGTCCTGCGATGCCTGTTGGGTCGACACGGCCAGTAATCGCCTCTTTCACGCGGCTGGGCGGGAGTCAGAAGTCGGCATCAAGGCTACGCCGTGCGTATACCCAGTGCGTGGTCGCGGTCTGCCCGTGTCGCGATTCACAAATGTCACAAGACGTTGGGGCGCCCCGTACGTCACGGAGCGCCCCAGATGCAACTACGAGTGGTCGTGAAGCTACGAGATATCCCGCGTACGGGTGATGAGCGTCCCGACGGTGCCGGTGAGGACGGACCACCCGAGCAGGATGAGGGCGCCCACCCAGAAGACCGGCTGGCCCGGGATGTTGTTACCGCTGACCATCAGGCCGGACGCGATCGACGGGACGATGAACCTCAGGTCGTCGAACCAGTCCCAGTTGAGCCAGAGGGCGATCAGCGAGAAGAAGGCCTGACCGGCGATCGTGCCGATCAGGTAGAGCACGACCGCGGTCACGGTCGCGCCGATCTGGCTGCGGATCAGCACGCCGAAGCCGACGCCGAGGATGCCCCACAGCACGTACGCGAGCAGGTTGAGCAGCATCGACCGGACCACCGCCCACTCGCCGAGCTGGCTCGACACGTCCTGAGTGCTCAGGAAGATGATCGTCGCCGGGATGTTGAGGGCGGTCGTGGCAAGCCAGAACCCGGCGCCGGCGAGCGCCGCGGCGGCCAGCTTCGCCAGGATCACCGCGGTGCGCCGCGGCGTGGTGAGGAACGTGGTGGTCACGGTCTGGTGCTGGAACTCGCTGGTCATCACCACGATGCCGAGCAGCAGCACGAAGAGCAGCCCGAAGAACTGCCCCGAGGTGTACAGGTTGGCGGCCTGGTAGACCGCGTTCTGGGTGGCCTCGAAGGCGGCCGCGTCCTCGGGGTTCAGACCTTCGGTGGAGGGATCGCTCAGCGTGTAGTACGCGCCGACCGCGTTGATCAGGAAGGCCAGCGCCAGCATGATGAACGCGCCGAGGCCGAAGAGCCACCACGCGTTGGTGGTACGGATCTTCAAGAACTCGCTGCGGACGAGGTTCATCGGATGGCCGCCTTTCCCGCGGTGAGCTCGAGGAACACGCGTTCCAGGTCGGGCCGCTCCATGGTCAGCTCGTGCAGCTCGACCCCCGCCTTGAGGGCGGCCCGTCCTACGCCGGGCGCGTCCACCCCGCCGACCAGGAGGGCACCGTCGCCGTTCGTGGTGACCGTGGCCTTCAGCTCGGTGAGGGCGGCGGTGAGCACGTCCGCCTGCGGCGTGCGCACACGGACCACGGCGCTGTGCGCCATCGAGTTCATCACGTCGTCGACCGTGCCCTGGCGGACCAGCTTGCCGGCCGCGATGATCACCAGGTCGTCGGCGAGCAGCTGCATCTCGGAGAGCAGGTGGCTGGAGACGAGGACGGTACGCCCCTGGGCGGCGAGCGCTTTGAGCAGGTCGCGCATCCACCGGATGCCCTCAGGGTCGAGGCCGTTGGCCGGCTCGTCGAGCACCAGCACCTTCGGGTCGCCCAGCAGCGCGGCGGCGATGCCGAGCCGCTGGCGCATGCCCAGCGAGTACCCCTTGAACTTGCGCTTCGCCGCCGGGGTCAGGCCGACCGTAGCCAGGACCTCGTCGGCCCGCTGGCGTGGGAAGCCGGCGGCAGCGCAGATCACCCGGAGGTGGTTGATGCCTGTGCGCCCCTTGTGCGCGCTGGACGCCTCCAGGACCGCGCCGACCGTGCGCAGGGGTCCTTCAGGTCGACGTACCGCTGGCCGCCGATCGTGGCGGTGCCCGCGGTGGCTGTGACGAGGTTGAGCAACATGCGCAGTGTCGTTGTCTTCCCCGCGCCGTTGGGGCCGAGGAAGCCCGTCACGCGCCCCGGCTCGACGGTAAACGACAAGTTGTCGACCGCTCTGACGTTTTTATACTGTTTCGTCAGGCCGGACACGACAATCTGTCCGTCAGACATCTCTCTCCTCCCGTGGACACGGCGCGAAGCCCGCGCCGCGCGCACACAGGGTGACGGCTGCGGAGAGTATTTTCAATCCCGCCACGTGAATGGGTGTCTCACGTCGGGCGGTCGGCCTTCCGGATGACGTGCTTCAGGCCTGACCAGGTGTCGTCGATCGCGCACACCTTCACGTCGACCCTGCCGTTCACCAACGCGTAGTCCCGGATCGCGTTCTCCCCGAGGTCGGTCGGCACGCCGGAGGAGCGCTTCGGCCAGGCGATCCACAGGGCGCCGGCGGGCGTGGTGAGCAGGTGTAACACCGGCCAGCGGGTGGCCAGTCGGGCCTGGTCGGGGCAGAAGCAGAGGACCACGTCGTACGGCTCGGGACCGGGTTTCTCGTCCGCCGCCACGCCCTCGATCGCGAACCCGTCGGGCGCCCCGTCGAGGAGCACCCGCGAGTCAGCCTTGATCCCCAGCTTGCGCGCGACGGGGGTCTGAGAGTAACCGGCCACCTGCAGACGGTCTCACATTCCAGATACACGCCACGCGTGATACATGCACGGGATACTCGCTGATCACCGTTGATGCCTACACAGAGAACATGGCTGTACTCCTCACCAGCAGTGCCGCGTCCGCGGGGTCTACCGACACCAGCGGATACTCGCTGCTGATCGCCGATGACGGCGCGGAGGTCGCCGCCGCACAGCGGCTGCGCTACGACGTCTTCGCCGCGGAACTGGGCGCCAACCTGCCCACCGCCGACTCGGGGCTCGACGTGGACGAGTTCGACGAGTTCTGTGACCACCTCATCGTGCGTGAGGACTCGACAGGTGCGGTCGTGGGCACGTACCGGATGCTCCCGCCCCAGGCCGCCGCTCGCGCCGGCCGTCGGTACTCCGACACCGAGTTCGACATGAGCGCGCTGAGCCCGCTCCGCGACCACCTCGTGGAGACCGGCCGCTCGTGCGTGCACCCGGACCACCGGACCGGCGCGGTGATCAACCTGATGTGGGCCGGCATCGCCCGGTACCTGCACCTGAAGAACCTGCGCTGGCTGGGCGGCTGCGCCTCGGTGCCGGTCGCCCAGGGCCCGGAGATGGCCGCGGGCGTGTGGGACCTGGCCCGCACCAAGCACCTGTCGCCGCCCGCGATGCGGGTGCGGCCGCGCCGCCCGTGGCTGGAGGAGCCGGGTGCCGCCGAGGCGGTCGCCGCGCACAGCGGCCGGGCCGCCGTCCCGCCCCTGCTCCGCGGCTACCTGCGGCTGGGGGCCTGGATCTGCGGCGAGCCGCAGTACGACCCGGACTTCGACGTCGCCGACCTGTACGTGCTGCTGTCGCTCGACCGGATGGACCCCGGTACCTCAAGCACTTCCTCGGAGAGAGCAAATGAGCAGCGTCCCTAGTACGCTCTGGCAGCCCCGGTCGGACTGCGGGCCGGAGTGCCTGCCCGAACCGGACGAGAACGGCAGCGTCTCGGGCGTACGGCAGGCGGTCCGGTTCGTCGCCCTGCTCGGCGCGGTGATCTTTGGGGTGGCGTTGCTGCCCGTACTCCCGCTGATGAAGCCCCGCGGACGTCGGGCCGCGGGACGGGCCTGGGCCCGGTCGATCCTGGCGGCCCTGGAGATCCGGCTCGTCACCAAGGGCCGGCTGCCCACGGAGAAGGCACTGCTGGTGGCCAACCACATCTCGTGGCTGGACATCGTCGCGGTGCTCGCGGTGGCGCCGGCTCAGATGCTCGCCAAGCACGACGTGCGGGACTGGCCGGTTATCGGCCGCCTGGCCGCGTCGGCCGGCACGATCTTCGTGGACCGCACGCGGCCGCGGGCCCTGCCGGGCGTGGTAGCCGACGTGGCCGCGGCGCTGCGCAGCGGCGGGGTGGTCGCCGTCTTCCCGGAGGGTACGACCTGGTGCGGCGCGATGACCGGGACATTCCGGCCGGCGATGTTCCAGGCCGCGCTGGACGCTGGCGCACAGGTGGTGCCGGTGGCGATCAACTACGGCGAGCGGCCGACGACGGTCGCGTTCCTCGGCGAGGACAGCCTGTGGGTGTCGCTGCGCCGGGTGCTGGCCGTGCGGCGGCTGATCATGTCCGTGACCGCGACGCCCGCGCTGCACCCGGAGGCGGTCGCGACCCGGCGGCAGCTGGCCCGGGTGGCCGAGGCCGCCGTGCGCACCGAGGGCCCGGTCTACCAGGGCGCGATGGGCCTGGCGGCATAGCTTTCCTGCGCACAGGGCGCCCCTTCCCGACCGGGATGGGGCGCCCTGCCGTATGTCGCGATACGCCTCTGGAATATCGCGATGTATCGCGTTAGGCTGGCCGGCATGCCCACCTGGACGGTCGACGCGCCGCAACGGCTCAGCTTCGACGAGCCGATTTCCCGCCTTGACGTATACCTGATATCCGGCCGGCTCAACGTGGTCGGCACCGATGGGCCGGCCCGCGTCGAGATCGCCAATGCCGGGGACAAGCCGATCATCGTGGAGGAGCGGGACGGCCGCCTCTCGGTGCGGCACGAGCGGATTCCCAAGTGGCCGAGCTTCCTGCGCTGGCTCATCCAGTTCGGCCGGCGGTACCGGGTGGACGTCTCGGTCGCCGTGCCGGTCGACGCCCGCGCCGACCTCCATCTCATCGACGGCAGCGTGATCGCCTCGGGGCTGCGCCGGGAGACGATCGTCGACGTGACCTCCGGCCGCATCACGCTCATGGGGCTGGCTGGCCGCACGGTGGCCAAGCTGGTCGCCGGGCCGGTCGAGGCGCTCGGCGTCGCCGACGACCTGACCATGGAGACGGTCTCCGGGGAGCTGATCCTGGCCGACAGTCCGGCCGAGCGGGTGCACGCCCGCACCGTCTCCGGCTCGATCACCTGCGACCTGGACAACCCGCGGCGCAGCGAGATCCGGTTGGGCACCACCTCGGGCAGCGTGACCGTGCGGGTGCGCGAGGACAGCGACCTGACCGTCCACCTGCACACCACGTCGGGGCGGATCACCAGCGCTTTCCCGGGGCTGCGCTCCGGCGACGGCCCGCCGTGGACCAAGGACGCGGCGGGCGTGCTCGGCGCGGGCGACGGCAAGCTGTGGGCGAGCACCACCTCCGGCAGCATCGCGCTGCTGTCCAGGCCCGCACCCGACCCGGAGGACGCCGAGCCTGAGGACGCCGCGATATGACCGCCGTGTTCAGCCACGGGCGGCTCCGGCTCTACCTGCTCAAGCTGCTCGACGAGGGCCCTCGGCACGGATACGAGCTGATCCGACTGCTGGAAAACCGGTTCCTCGGGCTGTATGCGCCGAGTGCCGGGACGATCTACCCACGGCTCCAGCGGATGGAGGCCGAAGGGCTTGTCACGCACACCGCCGCGGGCGGCCGGAAGGTGTATGAGATCAGCGACGCCGGCCGCGCCGAGCTGCGCCAGCGGGCGGGCGAGCTGGACGCGCTGGAGTCGGACATCCGGGCCTCGGTGGAAGACCTCGCCACGCTGGCCAACGAGATACAGGACGAGGTGCGCGGCTCGGTGCGCGACCTCAAGCGCGAGCTCAACCAGGCAGCCCGGGAGACGCGGCGGGGCGGCAGCGGCCGTGAGTACCACTGGGAGTTCCAGTGGGCGGGGGCCAACTCCTCCCCCGGGCGGACCCTGCCTCCGGTGCCGCGCTCGACGAGCTGGAAAAGCGGATCGACGCGTTCGCGGCGGAGGTGCGGCAGCTGGTGCGCAACGTGCGGCTGACCGAGGGCAGGCGCGCACGGCGACGCGGGTGCTCGACGCCTCACTGGTGACGCTCCGCCGCCTATTCCGCGGCTGACCTGTCATGACCCCGGCTCGGGCGGCCGCCTGGTTACTCTCAGGTTCTTCTCAGCCACTGCCCAGTCATGGCCCAGCGCTACGGGGAATGATGGCTGCTATGGCCGCACCGCAGACTGAGGCGAGACTGCTCGTCGTAGAGGACGATCCAAATATCCTCGAGCTGCTCTCCGCCAGCCTGCGCTTCGCCGGGTTCGATGTGTCGACCGCGACCAGCGGCAGCGCGGCAGTCACGGCGGCAAAGGACCGGCGCCCAGACCTGGTGGTGCTCGACGTCATGCTCCCCGACCTCGACGGCTTCGAGGTCATCCGGCTGATGCGCGAGAGTGGCACGCGCACGCCGGTGGTGTTCCTCACCGCCCGGGATGCCACGGACGACAAGATCCGTGGCCTCACGCTCGGCGGCGACGACTACGTCACCAAGCCGTTCAGCCTGGAGGAGCTCACCGCCCGCATCCGCGCCGTCCTCCGCCGCACCACGGCCGGCGACCAGTCGCCGTCCCGCCTGACCTTCGCCGACCTGGAGTTGGACGAGGAGACCCACGAGGTCTACCGGGCCGGCAAGCGCATCCAGCTCTCGCCCACCGAGTTCAAGCTGCTGCGCTACCTGATGCTCAACGCCAACCGGGTGCTTTCCAAGGCGCAGATCCTCGACCACGTGTGGAATTACGACTTCCGGGGCGATGACAACATCGTGGAGTCGTACATTTCGTACCTCCGGCGCAAGGTCGACACGACCCAGCCGCGCCTGATCCACACCCTGCGTGGCGTGGGTATGTCTTGCGGAAGCCGGCGACCTGATCGGTGGGCGATTCTCGATGATGAGGTTCGTCCGGCGCGTCCCGCTCCGCGTCAAGCTCGTCACCTCCGTTCTCGTGCTCGTCGGCGCGGCGCTGCTCGTGATCAGCATCGGCAGCGCTTTCGCCCTGCGCAGCTACCTGATCGACAAGGTGGACAGCGAGCTCAACGCGCTGACCGAGGCGGCGGAGGCCTCGCTGATGAGCGGGCAGAAGGTGCTCGTCGGCATCACCACCGACGTCGTCGTGGTGACAGCCACGCCGCAGGGAGTCGAGTGGCCGACGGTCGACCCCCGCCTCATCAAGGCAAACCAGCTGCCCCGGCTGCCCGAGTCCTATGCCGGCTTCCAGGACCGCGTGGGCGAGCCGTACACGGTCAAGGCCAGCGACCAGCGGGTCCGGTGGCGGGTCCAGATCAGCCAGCTGCCGAGCGGCCAGGTGATGGCCGTGGCGCAGAGCCTTGTCGACGTCGACGAGGCGGTCACCCGGCTGATCTGGGTCGACGCGCTGGTCGGCGGCGCGGTGCTGATCCTGCTGGCCACGATCGGCGCGGCGATCGTCCGCAGCAGCCTCGGCCCGCTCAACGAGATCGAGCGCACCGCCGCCGCGATCGCGGGCGGTGACCTGACCCGCCGCGTGCCCGATCCCGAGCCGGGGGAGGAGGAGCCGCAGACCGAGCTGGGGCGGCTCTCCCGCGCGCTCAACGCGATGCTGGCGCAGATCGAGGCCGCGTTCACCGCCCGCGCCGACTCCGAGTCGGCGGCCCGGGCAGCGGAGTCGGCCGCCCGCGACGCGGCGTTCGCGGCCCAGGCGTCGGAGGCCAGGGCCCGCCGCTCCGAGGAGCGGATGCGGCAGTTCGTCGCCGACGCCTCGCACGAGCTGCGCACACCGTTGACCACGATCCGCGGCTTCGCCGAGCTCTACCGGCAGGGCGCGGCAAGTTCGCCGGAAGAGGTCGCCCGGCTGGTGCGGCGGATCGAGGACGAGGCCTCCCGGATGGGGCTGCTCGTCGAAGACCTGCTGCTGCTGGCCCGGCTCGACCGCGAGCGCCCGGTGGAGCTGGCGCCGGTCGAGCTGCCGGTGCTCGCCGCCGACGCCGTACAGGCCGCCCGCGCGATGGCGCCCGACCGGGAGATCCACCTGGAGGTCGCCTCCGGCGCGGGCCCGCTTGTCGTGCTCGGCGACGACGCACGGCTGCGGCAGGTGATCGGCAACCTGATGACAAATGCGCTCACGCACACCCCATCCGACGCGTCAGTCACACTGCGCCTGCTGGCCGACAAGCGCGGTGACGGTGAGGCCGAGGCCGTGATCGAGGTCGCGGACACCGGGCCGGGCCTGTCTCACGAGCAGGCCGAGCGGGTCTTCGAGCGCTTCTACCGAGCCGACGCCGCCCGGACCCGCCGGGCCGACGGCGCCCCCGGCAGCGGCCTGGGCCTCGCCATCGTGGCCGCGCTGGTCGCCGCACACAGCGGGACGGTCGAGGTCGACTCCACCCCGGGTAAAGGCGCCACCTTCCGGGTACGACTTCCGTTGGCGCTGGACGACAGCGAGGCGCTCGCGCACGACGACGAGCTGCTGGATCCGGAGGAAGGGTCGCGACTCGACGGCCCGTGATTCACAGGGAACGTTCAGTGCCGTTTCAGGCGCGTTGAAGAGCGAGCGGGGAAGGTAAATGTCATGAGCGAGCACGACGAGACCAACCCGCAGCGGCAGCCGGTCAGCTCCGACGCCGAGCCGTCGCACCCGACCACCGACCGGCCTCCCGCCGTCCCGGCGCAGTCCGGCTCCTCGGACCAGACCCAGCAGGTCCCGGTGGTGTTCGAGCAGCCGGCCCCGAGGCCGCGGCTCCGGACACCACTGCCCCGATGCCGGCCGTGCCGCCGGCATTCCCGGCCGCCCCCAGCCAGGCCCCGGCGCCGGACGCCACTGCCCAGCTCCCGGCCGTGCCACCCGCGCCCCCGGCCCCGGACGCCACCGCTCCGATCCCGGCCGTGCCGCCGACATTCCCAGCCGCGGCGCTGGATGCCACTGCCCCGATCCCGGCCGTGCCGCCGCAGCCCCGGCCGCCACCAGCCCAGCCGCGGCGCCTGCCGGCCCGCCGCCCGGGCCCAACGCCTCGCCACCCAGCCCGTGGCAGCACCCTGACCGCGTGCACCAGCCCACCTGGCCGGGCAACGCGGGATACGCCGGCGGCGCTGTGCCGCCCGTGACCGGCGTCCCGGCCAGCGGCCCCGCCGCGCACGGCCCGATCTCTCCCGGTATGGCGTACGGGCCGGTCCCACCGGTGCCGCCGCCCGCGAGTGGCGCACCTGCCTACGGCCCGCTCCCTCCCGGCCAGGTGCCGGTGTGGGCGCAGCCGCCCGGTGTCCCAATGGAGCCCAAGCGTCCCAGTCGCTTCGGGCGGTATGCGATGCTCGGCGTCGCCGCGCTCGTGCTGATGGCCGGCTCCGGTGTGGTCGGTGGCGCGATCGCGGTCGCGATCGACGACAACACCACCACGGTCAACCGCACCTACAGCGCGGCGCCCGTGATCAACCCCGCTGACCTGCCGGGGATCGCCGCCAAGGTGGAAAACAGCGTCGTCTCGATCAGCACCGGCAGCGGTGAGGGCTCGGGCGTGGTGCTCAGCGCCGACGGCTTCGTGCTGACCAACAACCACGTGGTGGAGAGCGCGCAGGGCAACACGGTCGATGTGGTCTTCGCCGACGGCAAGACCGTCCGCGCCAACGTCGTCGGGACCGACCCGCGCACCGACCTGGCTGTGGTCAAGGCCGACGGCGTCTCCGGCCTGGCCGCCGCGGCGTTCGGCGACAGCGACGCGACGCAGGTGGGCGACACCGTGCTCGCCATCGGCAGCCCGCTCGGCCTCCAGGGCTCGGTGACCTCGGGCATCATCAGCGCCAAGGACCGCACCATCCAGGCCGGCGGTCAGCAGCAGCAGGACCCGTTCTCGCGGCAGGGCGGCGCCGTGACCTCAATCTCCAACCTGCTCCAGACCGACGCGCCGATCAACCCGGGCAACTCGGGCGGCGCGCTGGTCAACACCAAGGGTGAGGTGATCGGCATCAACACCGCGATCGCCACCTCCGGCCAGAGCTCCGGCAACATCGGCGTCGGCTTCGCCATCCCGAGCAACAAGGCCAAGGAGGTCGCCGACGCCCTGCGCAACGGCGAGAAGGTCAGCCACCCGTCCCTCGGCGTCTCGGTCAACGATGCGAATGGCGGCGGCGCGCTCATCAGCGATGTCAACGACAACAGCCCCGCCGCCAAGGCCGGCCTCCAGCAGGGCGACGTGGTGAAGAAGTTCGGCGACAAGAACATCAGCGACTCCGACGACCTCGTGGCCGCCGTACAGGCCGGCAAGGTCGGCGACCAGGTGCAGATCACGTTCACCCGAAATGGTCAGGAGCAGACGGCAACCGCGACGCTGGCTGAAGCGTCCTAAGAAGCAGTACCGGCGCACTACGGGCGGACCGTGCCACACAACGGCACTCCGCCTCCTCCCCAAAGAGCGGCGGGCGACGTGGACCTCGGGGTTGGCCACGTTGCCCGCCGTTCGCGCTTACTCTCCGTTGAATTGGCTGTATGGGTGCTGTCAGGTAGGCGACTGGCTGTCCCGCCGGTCGATGTCTGGGCCCTAGTCTCCATCCGCAACCTTGGGGGAGGGGCAAGAGGGTGACGGTCGTAGAGACCCGGTTGAGTGTGTGGGAAGCGCTCGCGGGCCGGGCCCCGGGACGGCCGGCTGGTCCGGCGGATCCGGGGCTGTGGGCCGCGGTGGTCGAGCGGCTCAACCCTGCGCGGGCACGGCCCATGCTGCGGCTCGGTATCGAGGCCGTCGAGCTGGTCAACGTGCGCGAGGTGCCGTACGTGATGCTCCGCTCGCCGGACGACCGCGGCGGGGCCTGCTACCTGCGGCTTTCGCCGGAGGAGTGGCAGCTCGCGCAGCTGATGGACGGTACGCGTACGGTGGCCCGCCTGGTCGCCGACTTCGCCCGCATCAGCGGCCGGCTCGCACCTGACCAGGTCACCCGCGTCGTCGCCGACCTCGCCGGCAACCGGATGCTCGCCGAGCTGCCGGTCGACGCGTTCCGGCCGCTCGACGCGGTCGCCCGCCGCCCCTGGCCGCTGCGCTTCGGTCGCGGGCTGCTCGCCGTGGTGCGCGGCCGCCGCATGGTGCTGGCCGACGTCGACCCGCTGGTCACGTTCCTGTACCGGGCCGGCGGGCGGATGCTCTTCACCCGGCCGGCGGCGTTCGTGCTGGCGATGGTCGCGGTGCTCGGGCTGGTGCTCTTCGGATGGACCTGGTTTCGCGGTGGACAGGCCGTCTTCCTGACCAGCGGGTCGTATGCGGCGGGCGCCGTCGTCCTGCTCGCGCTCAACGTGCTCGCCCTCGCCTGCCACGAGCTGGGCCACGCGCTCGCGACGAAACACGCTGGGCGGCGAGTGCCGGCGGCCGGGTTCCTCGTCTACTTCGGCATCCCGTCGATCTTCGTGGACACCACCGATGTGTGGATGGCCGGGCGGCGTGCCCGCATGCTCACCACCGCGTCCGGACCAGCGGCCGGCCTGATCCTCGCCGGCCTCGCCCAGATCGTCGGGCTGCTGGTGCCCGAGGCGGCGCCGTGGGCGTTCAAGCTGGCCTTCGCCTGGTACCTGAACGCGCTCTTCAACCTCAACCCGTTCCTGGCGCTCGACGGCTACTACTTCCTGATGGACTGGCTGGAGATCGCCAACCTGCGCGCTCGCGGCCTGGCGTACGTGGTGGCCCGCCTGCGCCGCCGTCCGCCGTCCTGGGGCCAGCTCGACCGGGAGGGGCGGATCGTCGCCCTGTACGGCACGCTCGCCGTCCTCTGGCTGGTCATCGCGGTCAACCTCGGGTGGCGCATCTGGACCGACCGGGTAGACGGGCTGATAACCGGGCTGTGGCGCGCCGGCTGGCCGGCCAGGCTGCTGCTCTTCGCGGTCGTGGTGGGTCTCGCCGCGCCCCTGGTGTACCTGCTCACCGGGTGGCTCGGCCGGCTCTGGCGCCGGGTCCGGCGGCGGGCCGCCGAGCGCCGCGTCGCCACCGACCTGCCGCGCCGCGTGGACGCCTTGCGCGCTTCGGCCCTCGGGCGGCTGCCGCTGGACCGGCTCACCCACCTGGCCAGCCACGCCACCTGGGTGCACCCGCGCACCGGCCAGCAGCTCGTCTTCGCCGACGCCGCCCAGCCCGCCGTGTACGTCGTGGTCGACGGTGCGATGGAGGGCCGGCGACCCGGCGACCCGGCCGGTACCGTGCGCGAGCGGCTCGGCCCGGGCGGCGTGATCGGCCTCGCGGCCGCGGTCACCGGCTCGCCGGCCGCGCTCGCCTGGCACACGGCCGGCACGACGTTGCTGGCCATACCGCCCGCGCTCGTCGCCACCGCCGTCGGCCGGCTGCCCGGACCGCCCCGGCCGACCGGGCCGAGGCCGAGTCGCTCTTCGCCGATACACCCGCCCTCGACGGGCTGGCCGCCGAGGAGAAGATCGGCCTCATCGCGCAGGCCCGCCCCATCGCGCTCGAACCCGGTGCGCCGGTGATCCTGCCGGCCGCGCACGCCGCGCTGGTCATCGCCACCGGCGTGGTGGTGCTGCCGGACGGCACCGAGCTGCGCCGCGGCACGATGATCGGGCCGATGGGCCATCCGATGGACGAGCCCGTCGCGTACGCCCGCACGCACGTGCGCCTCTGGACGATCCCGGCCGTCTCCGGGCTGCCGTTGCTGCTCGGCGCCTCCCCGGCCGGCGCGGCGGCCGAGCCCACCCCGGTCGTACAGGGGCAGGCCGCGCCCGCCACCGGCGTACATCCGGCCGCCGACTACCCGCCGCTCGCCTCGCCGCCCGGCCCGCCACCGCCCGCCGACGAGGAGGTCGACCGGCGCTTCGAGCGGCGCATGTGGTGGCTTGTGCTGCTCTTCCTGCTGCTGGCCATCGGCACCGGCGTGGCCAACCTCATCCCCGGGCCGGCGTGGGCCGAGATGCCCGGCGACAAGGCGTTGCTCACCGCCGAGCGCGGCCGCGTCGTCGCCACGCTCGACGGCCGCACGGTCACGCTGGACAAGGGCGACCGCCTGTACGTGTCCGAGGGCAGCGACATCCGCGTGGAGTCGCGGTCCGCGGGCCGGCTCACCTTCCGGGGCGGGGCCGCGCTCGTACTCTGCGCCGAGACCCGCACCGACGTCGGTCCGCTCTGGAGCACCGGCCGCCGGCAGGTGGAGCCGCACGGCACGCTGAGCCTCGACAGTGGACGGGTGCTCGCCGATACGGCGGCGACGAGCGGGGCGTTCGCGGCGCTCGCGCTCCAGATCGGCAGCGACACCAGCCAGGTCGTCAACGACGGGCCGGCCTGGTACTCGGTCACCTCCGGCGACGCGGTCGTCTCCGACGGCAAGGTCACCGTCGACGGCAGCCCCCAGCCCGTGACCAACCGCCCGCTCACCTGCGGCGACGGCGTTGTGGTGCGGCCGCCGGCGGGTACCCCGTCGGACAGCCCGTCGCCGTCGGAGACGCTGATCCCAGAGGCGACGATCACCCCGACGCCCACGCCATCGGCGACGGCCAGCCCGACCGAGGGCGACGACCCGGCCAACCCGGACGACCCCGCCGACCCGACGACGCCGGGGGTTCCGCCAACCACGCCCGGCGTCCCTCCGACCACACCCGGCGTCCCCCGACGACGCAGGGCCCCACCACTGGTCCCCCGACCAGCGAACCCCCGACCGACCCACCGACCTCCGAAACGCCGCCTCCGCGAGACACCACGCCGCCGACCGTGTCGGTCGACGCCGACCCGGCGCGCATCTTCTGCGGCCCGGACAACCCCGTCACCGTTACTGGGTCCGCCGAAGACAACGCGAGCGACTCCAGTCAGGTCTCTGTCCAGGGATCGTGGAGCATCGGCCGGCTCAGTGGCTCGATCTCCTTGTCCGGAAGCGGCGCGGGATTCAAGGGGAGCTTCGTCCTGCCAGCGGAAGCTAGCCAGCAGGATGCGTCCGCGGTGGTCATCACTGTTACGGCAACGGACGAGTCAAAGAACACGGGATCCGGCCAGGATTCCGTTAGCTGTATCGCCATCATCGGCTGAGGAGACATGGGTGCTTTGTTGGTTTTGCGCTAAGGCGGCGCGTGGGGGATGCCGGTTCTGCGGGCGCGGCATCTGCGAGGATCACGCGCGCTTCGGGCCGTTCCTCCTGGAGGTGCACCGCTCGGAGTCCCGGCGCCGCGCCGAAGGGCTGGTGGTCGAGGATGCCCTCCAGTGCGGTACCTGTCGGCCGCGGCCCCAGCCCATACCCATGCCCGAGTTGGACTGAGACACCGATGCTGGGGAAAGCTGGCGCCGCCGGCAGCAAAGGGTGACTGACCTGTGGATGTTCCCGTTGCCGCCGGGCACTAACGTGGCCGACATGAGCGACTTCGATGCGGTGCTGGAGCGGCTGGTCAACGACCAGGCGTTCGCGGCGGCGCTGGCGGCTGACCCAGTTGCCGCGCTCGCCGGTTACACGCTCGCGCTGGACGAGATCGAGCTGCTCCAGAGTCAGGTCAGCGACGAGATCGGGCAGCACGCGGTCGAGGTGCGCACAAACCAGTCCAGCCTCTTCGGGATGCTCTCGCCGCTGGCCGGCATGGCCGGCGCGTTGCCGAGCCTCGCCGACAACCTGCCGGGCGGAGGCGGCGGCGGGGCGGCGCATCAGGGCTTCGGGGCGGCGGTCCCCAGCCAGGCCGCCTTCGGGCCGGCCGACGGCGCCGCGGGCCAAGCCGGCTTCGGTCCAGCCGAGGCCGCCTCCGGCTTCGGTCCGGCCGAGTCTGCCTCCGGCCAGGGCGGTGGCTTCGCCGCGGATGGCACTCCAGCGGGAGGCATCAGCGCCGGCTCGGGCTTCGCGGCCGGCCAGGCCGAGTTCGGCGCCGCGCCGGCCAGCGAGGGTCAGGCCGGCTTCGGGGCGGCACCCGGCGGAGAGGCCGGCTTCGGCGCGGCCGGCTCCGAGGGTTTCGGTGCCGCGCCCGGTCACAGTGGCTTCGGCCCGGCGGAGGGCCCGGGTGCGGGCTGGCCTTCGGCCGGTGGACCGCCGGACGCGCAGGGTGCCGGGCCGGTGGGTCAGTTCCTGCCGGGTGGGGTGCACCCGGGCGGCGGGCTCGGCAGCTTCGGCGACGATCTCGGTGCCGCGCTTACCCCGGGCGGCGGCCAGGCCGACCCGTCCGGCGGCTACGCGATTCCAGAGGGCTACCACGCCGGCCTCGACCTCGATGGTGACGGCGAGGACGACGAGCACATCGTGCGCGGCCGAGCGGACGGCGGCGTGGACATCCTGGTCGACCGCGACGGCGACGGGCAGGCCGACATCATCGGCCACGACGACGACGCCGACGGGCACGTGGAGTCCGCCGACTACGACAAGGACGGCGACGGCCACTTCGAGCGCACGCGCTACGACGACGACGGCGACGGATGGCTCGACCGCACCGTTGTCAATGAAGAGGGCGACCCGAAAGCGGATACCAAAGTCGACTTGGCATCGATAGCCGAGCACCTCCGTATGTTCTGATCACCATCCGGCGACGATCGTCGTCATCCGGTGCGCCGGGCCTAGCGCGGACGCCGCCTTCCCACCACGATGGTCACGGGAGGTGGTATCCGTGGTCGCCATCACCACCGACCGCCTGACAAAGGTGTTCCCTGACGGCACCGTCGCGGTCGACGAGGTGACCATCGAGGCTGCGTCCGGTGAGTTCCTCGTGCTGCTCGGGCCGACCGGTTGCGGCAAGTCCACAATCCTCCGCCTTGTCGCCGGGCTGGAGGCGCAGACCAGCGGCCACGTCCTGATCGACGGCCAGGTGGTCGACCGCCTCAGCGCCAAGGAGCGCCAGGTGGCGATGGTGTTCCAGGACTACGCGCTCTATCCACACTTGACGGTCGCGCAGAATATCGGCTTTCCGCTCCGCGCCGGCTCTCAGGCCGCCGCCGATACCGACGCGCGCGTGGCCGAGGTGGCCGAGCACCTGGGCGTTCGTGACCTGCTGCACCGGCTGCCCGGGCACCTCTCCGGCGGGCAGCGGCAGCGGGTGGCGATGGCCCGCGCGCTCGTGCGCAAGCCGCAGGCGTTCCTCCTCGACGAGCCACTGTCCAATCTGGACGCCGGCCTGCGCGCGGAGCTCCGCGCGGAGGTGGCCCTGCTCGCCCGCCGGCTCGCCGTGACCACGCTCTACGTGACGCACGACCAGACCGAGGCGATGACGATGGCCGACCGCGTCGTGGTGCTGCGCCGCGGGGTGCTCCAGCAGATCGGTCCGCCCGCCGAGGTGTACGGGGACCCGGCGACCCTCTTCGTCGCGGCATTCCTCGGCACGCCGCGCACCAACCTGCTTCAGGGCGCTATCTACGTCGAGGCCGAGCGCACCGTCGTCGACCTCGGCTCGCAGTTGCTGGAGATCCCGCCCACCACGGCGCTCGCCGGCCGCCACAACGAGCGGGTCACGGTGGCCCTGCGCGCCGACGCACTCCGGCCCGTGCCCGACGGCAGCGCAAAGGGGCCGGTGCTGCGTGGTGAGGTACGGCTGGTGGAAAACCTCGGCCACGAGGCGCTTGTCCACCTCGACACAGGCATCGTGCCCACGCCCATCGAGGATTCCCAGCTCGAGCACCCGGACCCGGGCCAGCACCTCGCCGACGTGATCGCCGAGGACCCGCCGACCGGGCATCCGTTCCGGCAGGCGCTGGCCCGCATGATGCCGCACGGCCGGCAGGAGTCGCAGCCGGCGACCGCCCGCACGGAGTACGGCTTCTATCCCGTATACGACGCCGAGCTCGACGACCAGCCGCCCCTCGGCGACGTGCTCGTCCGCGTGCCGGCGCCGGTGCTGCCCCGGCGCGGGGAGTCGATGACCGTAGAGGTCGACGTGGACAGGCTGATGCTCTTCGACCGGAGCGGCACCCGCATCCGCACCTCCTGACGCCACCCCACCAGAGGGTCCACCGGCGAGCACAACGGGACAGCCTCTTTACAAAAACTGTTAAGAGTCTTAATAATTGGCCATCCTTCGATGGGAGGCCGTAGTGACCCGCACCCGTACCCTCATCACCGCCCTGGCCGCGGGCGTCCTCGCCGCGACGGCCGCGATCTGGCTGGCCCCCGCGGCGTCGGCGGCCACACCTACCGCTGTCTTCACGAAAACCTCCGACTGGGGCTCCGGTTGGGAGGGCAAGTACACGATCACGAACGGGGGCACCTCGACGATCACGTCGTGGACGGTGGTCTTCGATCTGCCGGCTGGTACGACCGTCGGCACGTACTGGGACGCGTTGATGACGTCGTCCGGTCAGCGGTACACGTTCACGAACCGGTCGTGGAACGGCACGCTCGCGCCTGGACAGTCGACCTCGTTCGGCTTCCTCGGCAACGGTTCCGGCTCGCCGCTCAACTGCACGTTGAACGGCCAGTCCTGCGGTGGAGGCACCCCGCCGACGACCGCACCGCCGACCACCCGGCCGCCGACGACCGCGCCGCCCACGACCGCTCCGCCGACCACGCGGCCGCCGACCACGGCACCGCCCACGACCCAACCGCCCACCACCCCGCCGCCCAACACGGGGCTGCCGAAGCACGCGCTGATCGGCTACCTGCACTCCAGCTTCGCCAACGGCTCCGGGTACCTGCGCATGGCCGACGTACCCGCCGACTGGGACATCATCAACCTCGCGTTCGGCGAGCCGACGAGCGTCACCTCGGGCGACATCCGCTTCCGGCTCTGCCCGGCCACCGAATGCCCCGGCGTGGAGTCGGAGGCCGAGTTCATCGCGGCCATCCGGGCCAAGCAGCAGCAGGGCAAGAAGGTGCTCATCTCGATCGGCGGCCAGAACGGCCAGGTCCAGCTCACCACCACGGCCGCGCGGGACGCGTTCGTGAGCTCGGTCAGCGCGATCATCGACCGGTACGGCCTCAACGGGCTCGACATCGACTTCGAGGGCCACTCGCTGTCGCTCAACACCGGCGACACCGACTTCCGCAACCCGACCACGCCGGTGATCGTCAACCTCATCTCCGCGCTGCGCACGCTCAAGCAGCGGTACGGCGCCGGCTTCGTCCTCACCATGGCGCCGGAGACGTTCTTCGTGCAGCTCGGCTACCAGTTCTACGGCTCCGGGCCGTGGGGTGGGCAGGACCCGCGCGCCGGCTCGTACCTGCCGGTGATCTACGCGATGCGCAACGACATCACCGTGCTGCACGTCCAGGACTACAACTCGGGGCCGATCATGGGGCTGGACAACCAGTACCACACGATGGGCGGCGCCGACTTCCACATCGCGATGACCGACATGCTGCTGGCCGGCTTCCCGGTCGCCGGTAACACGGCCAACGTCTTCCCGGCTCTCCGCGAGGACCAGGTCGCGTTCGGTACACCGGCGGCGACGAGCGCCGGCAACGGGTACGTCGCACCGGCCGGCGTGCAGCAGGCGGTCAACTGCCTGGTGCGCGGGCAGAGCTGCGGCTCGTACACCCCGCGCAGCGGTACCAACCCCAACTTCCGGGGCCTGATGACCTGGAGCATCAACTGGGACCGCTTCTACGGATGGGAGTTCCGCAACAGCCACCGCCCGTTCCTGAACTCCCTGCCCTGATTTAAATTCAAGACACTTTGAGCTACCGCGATGTCCATCGTGGTCCGGACCGTTGCTCCCGCGGCCTCACCCGTCCGCTGTTGGTTGAGGCGTCGCTTCGCGACGCCCGAGGGTCTTGTCCCGCGGGCCCGGCGGCCCGCGGGAGCATACGGTCCGCAAGTGACGCGCACGGGGGCATATCCGCTGTTGAAGGTCTCTAGGCGGCCGTCGCCAGGCGGGCCAGCGAGGCGTCGAGCGCGTCACCGTACTCGCGGTCGATCGAGCCCTCCAACACGCGGCGGGTGACCTTGGTGCGGAGCTCGGCCACCGGTTCGGTGAGGTCCACTGGGCCGGTGGCCAGCTTCGACTCCAGGTTGTGCACGAGGTTGTCGAGGTCCTGGCCAACATCCACCCGGATGGCACCGGCGGCGACGCCGTCGTCGATGAGCTGGCCGATCTCCGAGATCACCTCGCGCACCGACGCCGGGCGCTGGGGAGTCGTCGCCGGTGCCGGTGCCGAGGCCGGCGGCGCGATCGGCCCGGCCTCTGAGGAAGGGGTGGCAGCGGGAGGCTGCGGCGCCGTCGGGTGCGCGGCCCCGCTGGGCGGTGGCGCCGGGTCATTCAGCGACATTCCCAGGAGTACGGCTGCCGCGAGCGCGACCGAGGCGGCGCCCACCGTCAGCGCGAGCCGGGTGCGGCGGGAGCGCCGGTGCGCGGGGGCCCACTCGGGTGCCACCTCGGACGGCAGCTTCACCTCCGGGGGCGGCGGCTGAGGACCCTGGACCGTCGGCAGTGTGACCGTCGGCGACAGCATCGTGGCGGCCTGTAGGTCGGCGGGGAGCAGCTGGTCGCGCAGGACCTCGCCGACCTGGCGCGCGGTGGGCCGGTCGCGCGGGTTGCGGGCCAGGCACCTGAAGCAGATGTCGGCCACCGCCTGCGGCAGCCCTGGCACACCGGCAAGCCGGGGCACCTCGGGATCCTCCAGCGCGCGGGTGAGGTCCTCCCACGTCTCGGCCGGGTACGGCGGGTGCCCGGTCAGCGTCTCGAAGAGCAGCACGCCGAGGCAGTACGTGTCGGTGGCCGGCTGCGCGGGCGTACCGTCCAGCCGCTCGGGCGCCACATACGCCGGGGTACCGAACGTTTCGCCCTCTTCGTCCTCGTCTGGTGCGCCGATGTGCGTGGCGATGCCGAAGTCGAGCACCTTCGCGCCGACCGAGGTCATCATGATGTTGGCCGGCGTGACGTCGCGGTGGACGATGCCGAGGCGGTGCGCGGCGGCGAGCGCCTCGGCCACCTGCGCGCAGATCTCGACCGCCTCCGTCCACGGCAGCGGCCCCTCGGTCAGCCGCGTCTCCAGCTCCTCGCCGGAGAGCAGCTCCATAACCACGAAGGCGGTGACCGCGCCGTCCGGTGCGATCTCCTCGCCGTAGTCGTGGACCGAGGTCACGTGCGGGTGCACGAGCTGGGCGGCCGCCCGGGCCTCCTCGCGCACCATGTCGCGAAACTTGACGTCCGCCGCCAGCGACGGCGCGAGCACCTTGACGGCGACGACCCGGTCAAGCACCTCGTCCCGGGCGCGCCAGATGAGCGACATGCCACCCGCGCCGATGTTGTCGATCAGACGATAGCGCCGGGCTAGCAGACCACCAGGCTGCAAGGGTGCCGTCATCTGCGGCGTTGCCATCGTGTCGCACCTGCCTCAGGCTGGGAGGTCGTATCAGGCTCCGTGAATCCAGTCGCGCTGTCAACGGCGTGTCCGGACAGACAGACAGTTACCACGTGTGGCGTCCCGCGTGCGTGAAGCGCGCGGGTGGTCGGGCGTGCCACGATGAACGGCATGGTCAGCGGCCCGGTGGCGTTCGTGCTCGGCGGTGGCGGGGTCCTCGGGGCGGTCGAGGTCGGCATGCTCCGCGCCCTGTTTCGGGCCGGCATCCGTCCAGATCTCGTGCTCGGTACCTCCATCGGCGCGGTGAATGGTGTGCTCGTGGCCGCCGAACCCGCCGAGTCGGTCACCGACCGCCTCGTCAGCCTGTGGGCGTCGCCGGAGGCCGACGAGGTGTATGGCGACTCGGTCGCCCGCCAGCTGCGCCGCTTCGCCGCCCGTACCCACCTGCACTCGCCCCGCCCGCTGCGCCGGCTGCTGGAGCGCGAGCTCGGCGAGGGGACCCGCTTCGACGATCTGAAAGTGCCGTTCCGGTGCTGCGCGGCGAGCATCGAGCGGGCCGCCGAGCACTGGTTCGAGAGTGGGCCGGTGGTGGACGCGGTGCTCGCCTCCTCGGCGGTACCCGGGCTGCTGCCGCCCGCCGAGATCGACGGTGAGCACTTCGTCGACGGCGGCATCGTCAACTCCATCCCGGTCGGCGAGGCGGTGGCGGCCGGGGCCAAGCAGATCTTCGTGCTCCAGGTCGGGCGCATCGAGCGGCCGCTTAGCCCACCGCGCCGGCCGTGGGAGGTGGCGCAGGTCGCGTTCGAGATCGCGCGGCGGCACCGCTTCGCCCGCGAGATGGCCGGCCTGCCCGACGAGGTCGACGTGCACGTGCTGCCCACCGGGGGCGGGGAGTCGCGCGACGACACCCCGTGGGCCTACCGCGACCGGGCCGCAGTCGGGCGCCGGATCAGCCGGGCGTACACGGCGTCCCGCCGCTACCTTGAGTCCTATGTGGAGAGTAGCTGATGCCACTCCCACCCCGCTGGGTGCGCCGGATCGTACTCGGGCCGCTGGTGGTAGCGCTCGCCCTGTTCATGGTGACGACGATTCCACTGTGGCTACTGCTCGGCGCGGTCGCCTCCCCGCTGGTGCCCGGCCGCCTGCGACTGCTCCGTCTCTTGTGGATCGGCGTCGTGTACCTGGTGTGGGACGCGGCCGCGCTTGTCACGCTCTTCGCGCTGTGGCTGGCCTCCGGCTTCGGGTGGAAGGTGCGCTCGCCGGTCTTCCAGCGGGCGCACTACGTGCTGACCGGCCGCTTCCTGCGCGCGCTCTTCTGGCAGGGGCAGTGGGCGCTGCGGCTCCGCATCGACGTGGCCGGTACCGACCCGGACACAGCCGCGCCCGGCAGGCCCGAGGTGGTGCTGTGCCGGCACGCCGGACCTGGTGATTCATTCATCCTCATTCAGGCCCTCGTCAACTGGTACGCCCGGGAGCCGCGGATCGTCCTCAAAGACACGCTCCAGTGGGACCCGGCCATCGACGTGATGCTCAACCGGCTGCCCAACCGCTTCATCGCGCCGGGGCATGCGACAGGCGACTCCATCGAGGCACAGATCGGCCATCTGGCCACTGGGCTGGACGACAACGACGTACTGGTCATCTTCCCGGAAGGAGGCAACTTCACCCCACGCCGCCGCATCCGGGCCATCGAGCGGCTGCGCGCCGACGGGCACGAGGAGATGGCGGTCCGTGCCGAGCGCATGCGAAACGTGCTCGCGCCGAAGCCCGGCGGGATGCTCGCCGCCCTCGATGCGGCACCCGACGCTGGGGTGATCTTCGTAGCACACACCGGGCTCGACCGCTTGCTGACGGTTGCCGATATATGGCGTGAGCTGCCGATGGACAAACGCCTGGTCATGCGCTTCTGGTCGGTGCCACCCGAGGACGTGCCGAAGGACCGCGAGGAGCGGATCGCGTGGCTGTACGACTGGTGGGCCCGGATCGACAGGTGGATCGAAACGTATCGCGTGTAACGCGCCTCGCGTATGGTGTCGGCCCGTGGAGCAGATCTGTCTGGTAACGACGGTCGTCGACGCGCGCTCGGTCGCAGACGTCCTCGCCGCTTCGGCCGTCGCCGGGCGCCTCGCGGCCTCCGCGAGAGTCGGTGGCCCGGTGGACAGCACGTACTGGTGGGACGGCCGGGTGGAAACCGCTCAGGAGTGGCCGGTCCAGTTCAAAACGGCGCCGGATCGCCTCGACGCGCTCGTCGACCACGTGCGCGTGGCACATCCGTACGACGTACCGGAGATCCTGGTGAGCACGGTCGCTAGCGGCAATCCCGCCTACCACGCCTGGGTTTACGACCAAACTCGTCACTGACGCTTCGGGGTAGCGTTACCCCTACCCCACCTCCGGGGTTCCCAGGGTTTCTCACCCCAGGCACAATGCGGAGACTTGTCTGCATGGCGCCTCGCCGACCCCGTCGGGGCGAAAGCCCTACAAGGGGAGGAGAGGTAGTGCCGGTCGGTGTGTTGGCGGAGCCTGCTCGAAAACGAGGCAGTGACTTCGCGCAGTTGTCGAAGCGGGTCAACGAGGCGGGTCTGATGGCACGCCGGCCATGGTGGTACGCGGCGAAGATCGCCTTCACCAGCGCGCTGTTCATCGGGGGATGGGTCGCCTTCTTCGTCGTCGGCAACTCATGGTGGCAGTTGCTGGTAGCGGTGTTCCTCGCCGTGGCCACCACGCAGGTCGCGTTCCTCGGTCACGACGCGGGGCACCGTCAGATGTTCCGCACCCGGCGTCCCAGTGAGGTCTTCGGGCTCGTCGCGGGCAATCTGGCCATCGGCCTCAGCTACGGCTGGTGGATGGACAAGCACACCCGCCACCACGCCAACCCCAACCACGAGGACGAGGACCCGGACGTCGCCCCCGGCGCTCTTGCCTGGACGCGGGAGCAGGCGTTGGCGCGCACCGGCGGTCTCGGCCGCTGGCTGGCCCGGTGGCAGGCGTACCTCTTCTTCCCACTGCTCACGCTCGAAGGGCTCAACCTGCACGCCGCGAGCTTCCGCGCGCTGAAGAGCGCTCCCATGCGGTACCGGCGGCTGGAGGCGGTGCTCCTCGGCGTGCACGTGGTCGCGTACCTCGCAGTGGTCTTCACGGTCCTCTCGCCCGGACTGGCGCTGCTGTTCATCGCCGTCCATCAAGGACTGTGGGGTGTCTACATGGGATGCTCGTTCGCGCCCAACCACAAGGGCATGCCGATGCTCACCGCCGAGGACGACGTCGACTTCCTGCGCAAGCAGGTGCTCACGTCGCGCAACGTGCGGGGCGGGAAGTTCGTCGACTTCGCGCTGGGCGGGCTCAACTACCAGATCGAGCACCACCTCTTCCCGAGCATGGCCCGGCCCAATCTGCGAAAGGCCCAGCCGATCGTGGAGGCGTACTGCGCGGAGCAGGGCATCGCGTACGAGGCGACCGGCTTGATCGACTCGTACAGCCAGGCGTTGCGGCACCTGCACGACGCGGGTAACCCACCGCGCTGAGCGACTGATCACGCAGGCGAGGCGGCCGGCGGTGCGGCAGGATGGACGCCATGTCGCATGACCACCCGCATGGTCACGACCACGACCACGGTCATGAGCACCGTGGCGGTGGTTGGTGGCAGCGGGTGGTCCACGCCGTCCGGCCGCACTCGCACGACACCGCGGACCAGGTTGACACCGAGCTCGAGAGCAGCCGCGAGGGCACCCGGGCGGTGTGGATCTCGCTCGCGGTGCTCGGCGTCACCGCGTTGCTTCAGGCCGTCATCGTCGCCTTGTCCGGTTCGGTGGCCCTGCTCGGCGACACACTGCACAACCTCGCCGACGCGCTGACCGCGGTACCGCTGGCGATCGCGTTCGCGGTCGGGCGGCGGGCTCCCACCCGGCGGTACACGTACGGCTTCGGCCGCGCCGAAGACCTGGCCGGCATCGTGATCGTCGTGTTCATCGCGGCTTCCGCGGTGGTCGCCGGCGTCGAGGCGGTACGCCGCCTGTTCCACCCGGCCGACGTCGACTACCTGCCCGCGGTGGCGCTGGCCGGTGTGCTCGGGTTCGCCGGCAACGAGATCGTCGCGCAGTACCGGATCCGCGTCGGCCGCCGCATCGGCTCGGCCGCGCTTGTCGCCGACGGGCTGCACGCCCGCACCGACGGCTTCACCTCGCTCGGGGTGCTGGCCAGTGCCGGCGGCCTCGCGCTCGGCTGGCGGTGGGCGGACCCGGTGGTCGGCCTCTTGATCACCGCGGCCATCCTTGTCGTGCTCGCCGGGGCGGCCCGCCAGGTGTACCGGCGGCTGATGGACGCCGTCGACCCCGAGCTTGTCGACGCGGTGGAGCACGCGCTGGAGCACACCGAGGGCGTGCTCGCCGTCGGTACGGTACGGGTCCGCTGGATCGGGCACCGGATGCGCGCCGAGTGCGACATCGTGGTCGACCCCTCACTCACCGTCGTACAGGCACACGCGGTCGCGGTGGAGGCCGAGCACAGCCTGCTGCACGCCGTACCGCGGCTGGGGTCAGCGATCGTGCACGCGGACCCGGCGCCGGTCGGCGGCCATGACCACCACGAAGCGGTGGCCCATCATCGAGAGGAGCTGTCATGACCCTGGCCGACCTGCCGGCCTGGAGCGGCGACGAGACCGAAATCACGCGGACCGCCGAGCTGCCCGGTTTCATGGACGCGATCGCGGTCGTCGACCGGGTCGCGGTGGTCGCCGAGGAGATGAACCATCACCCGGATATCGACATCCGGTGGCGGACGCTGACATTTCGCTGTAGCACGCACTCGGCCGGCAAGGTCACCGACCGCGACTACGAGCTGGCCAGGCGGATCGACGAAATCGTGGCAAACCAGTCCTGACCTGCTCGCGTTCCCGCAGCGGATCGCGGTAGACGGCCGCGATCAGGCAGGATGTCGGCGTGAGGTTCGAAGTCAGCAAGGTGCTCGACGCCATCGAGCAGCGCCTCACCACCGACCCCGCGCTGGCCCGGGCCGTGGTCGACCTCGCCGAGGTGGTGCGGTACGCCGACCTCGACGGCGGCCGCCCGGCCAGCCTGCTGCGGCTGGGGCTGGTGGTCGACGCGCTCGCCACGCAGCTAGCCGAGGACAACGCGGCTGTGTATGCGGTGGTCCACCGCGGCCTGCTCTCCGACGCCGACCTGACGTCCAACGAGCGGATGGTGGTCCGCCGCTGGGCCGACGACGGGCTCGTCGAGGTGCTGCCGACGGTGGGCGACCGGGTGCTGGAGGTCGCCGACCTGCTGGGGCTGCCGGTGCTGAGCCGCATGCGGTTCGAAGGGGTCCGCGAGCGGTATGGCTGGCTGGCCGGCCAGGCGGGCCGGCTGATGGCCCCGGTGTCCGGCAAGACCGGCGCGACGCTTGTCGCCCAGGTCGGCGGCGGCGCAGTGCCCTCGATCGGCTCGCCCGATCCGGTCGGCGCCAAGATCCTCGCCCGGCTGTGGCGCTGCCCGGAGTCCAACTGCGCCAATTTCGGCGGCGGAGGTGGCGCCTTCGCCGACCTCGCGCCCGAGCGCCGGGCCGGCGGCCAGCCCCCGCCCACGCTGCACACCGGCTCGCCGACCTGCCCTCGGCACAGCAATCCGCTCAGCGACATCGGCCCCCGCCCGCCCGCGGAGGCGCTGGCCGTGCGGGTCGGTGGCGTGATCCGCCGCCGCTTCGTGGTGGCCGAGGACACCCCGGTCGTGGTCGGCCGCGCGCCGGACAAGGACGGCATCATGCTCGGCCAGTGGCTGACCGAGGAGGCGCGGCGGTGGATCAGCCGCAACCACGTCCGCTTCGAGATGCGCGGCAACGAGGTCGTCGCCCAGGACGTCAGCACCAACGGCACGGGCGTCCGGCCCGGCGGCTCGATGGACGAGGCCGAGCGCATGATCCTCAAGCGCCAGACGCGCGTGCTGGCACCCGGCGACCTGATCGAGCTCTATCCGGGCGTGCACGTCGGCAAGGCCAAGACACTGACCTCCGCGGCCCCGCTCAACTCCGTGTCGGTCATGGCCGAAGCCCCGACGCTCTCCATGCGCATCCTCGAGCGCTGACGGTCCAAGACAAAGATTCGAGCTACCGCGATGTCCGCGGTGGTCCGGACCGCTGCTCCCGCGGCCTCACCCTCCGCGCTTCACAACCAAACCCGCGGAACGCGCAGGCCACCTCGCGCGCTTGACCTGTACCCATAGGTGCAGGTTTACGGTCGTGACATGCGAGTCGGTGAGCTGGCACACCGGACCGGGACCACGGTCCGGGCACTGCGCTACTACGAGGCGGCCGGACTGGTGGTCCCCCGCCGGCTGGGCAACGGCTACCGGGAGTACGACCCGATAGCCGTGCGTCTGGTCGAGCAGATCCGGACCCTGATGACGCTCGGGTTCAGCGTCGAGGAGACCAGGCCGTTCATCGAATCCATGATCGACGGTGACGGTAATCCGGCCGCGCTGAGCACCTACCGGCGGGCGATCGCCGGCCTGGAGCAGCGCATCGAGCGCCTGACCGACCAGCGCGACGCCCTGCTGTCGCTGGTGGACGCGACCGCTGGGCCGGCCGTCCCGCCCACGGCCAGCCGGACCCTCGGGTCCACCAATTCGCTGGGCCTCGTCGGTGCGCTCATGCCTGGGCTTACCTTCCGAGCCACCGACGGCACCGTGGTCGGACCGGCAAGGTTCGAGGGACGCCGCACGGTGCTGTTTCTGTACTCGCTGAGCAGCAGACCCGGTGTCGCCATGCCGGCCGGCTGGGACGACCTACCCGGCGCCCGGGGCTGCACCGTGGCAGCGTGCGGATTTCGGGACTTGCACTCCGAGCTGCTGGCCAGCGGCTGCGACCAGGTCTACGGGCTGTCGGCCCAGCCGACCGGCTACCAGCGGGAGCTTGCCCACCGGCTGCGGCTGCCGTACCCGCTGCTGGCCGACCCCCGCATGAGCCTGGCCGCCGCGCTTCGGCTGCCGACGTTCCAGGCCGACGGGACGTCGTACTACCGGCGGCTGACGCTCATCGTGACCGACGGCGTGGTCGAGCACGTCTTCCACCCGGTGACCGAGCCGGCCCTGCACGCCGAGCAGGTGCTGCGCTGGCTCACCGACCATCCCGAGCCGAGGAGCCAGATGACCGCCATCGACACCGTCCACGCCCGAGAGATCCTGGACAGCCGCGGCAACCCGACCGTCGAGGTCGACGTGCTGCTCGACGACGGCTCGCTGGGACGGGCCGCCGTCCCGTCCGGGGCCTCCACCGGCACCGCCGAAGCTGTCGAACTGCGCGACGGCGACACCAGCCGCTACCACGGCAAGGGCGTACGCCGCGCGGTCGGCGCCGTGCTCGGCGAGATCGCCGACGCGGTGGCCGGCCTGGACGGCCGCGACCAGGCCGCCGTGGACCGGGTGCTGATCGAGCTGGATGGCACCGCCAACAAGTCTCGCCTGGGCGCTAACGCGACCCTGGGCGTCTCACTGGCGGTCGTCAAGGCCGCCGCGGTCTCCGCCGGGCAGCCGTTGTATCGCTACCTCGGCGGCCCTGATGCCGTCAGCCTGCCGCTGCCGCTGATGAACATCGTCAACGGCGGCGCTCACGCCGACAATCCGCTCGACTTCCAGGAGTTCATGATCGCTCCGATCGGCGCGGCCAGCTTCGCCGAAGCGGTCCGGGTGGGTTCGGAGGTGTTCCACACTTTGCGGTCCGCGCTCCAGGCCGCCGGCCAGCACACCAGCGTCGGCGACGAAGGCGGCTTCGCGCCGCACCTGCGTACGGCGCACGAAGCCCTCGCCTTCATCAGCACCGCGATCAGCGACAGCGGCTACACCCCGGGCGTGGACATCGCGATCGCGCTGGATCCGGCCGCCTCGGAGTTCTATCGCGACGGCGCCTACCACTACCGGGGCGAGGACCGGGTGCGGACTGTGGCCGAGCACGTCGACTACCTGGCGGAGCTGGCCGAGACGTACCCGATCGTGTCGATCGAGGACGGCGCCGCCCAGGACGACTTCGAAGGCTGGAAAGCCCTCACCGACCGGCTCGGCGACCGCTGCCAGCTGGTCGGCGACGACGTCTTCTGCACCAACGCCGACCTGCTGCACGACGGCATCAGCCGGGGCATCGCCAACTCGATCCTGGTCAAGGTCAACCAGGTCGGCACCCTGACCGAGATGCTGACCACGATGCGGGTCGCGCGGCAGGCCGGCTACAGCGCGGTCATGTCCCACCGCTCCGGCGAGACCGAGGACACCACCATCGCCGACCTGGCCGTGGCGACCGGCTGCGGGCAGATCAAGACCGGTTCCCTGTCACGCAGCGACCGCACCGCCAAGTACAACCAGCTCCTACGGATCGAGGAGGAACTGGGCGAACGCGCCGTCTACGCGGGCCGCAACAGCCTCACCGGCCATCCCACGGCCTGAACACGCGAGAGATCGTGGTATTTAACTGCCGCTCCAGCGGCAGCTAAGTACCACGATCTGCCAGACAGCGGCCCGTCGTAGCGTCGATCAAGACAAACCGAGCGAGCTTGCCCAACCGCGGAGGGTGAGGCCGCGGGAGCAGCGGTCCGGACCACCGCGGACATCGCGGTAGCCCGGATCTCTGTCTTTGACCGTCGGCTCAGAGGATCGCGGCCAGCTGCTCGACGGCCCAGGTGAGCTCGGCCGGCTCGACCACCAGCGGCGGCGCGAGGCGGATCGTGGAGCCGTGCGTGTCCTTGGCCAGCACGCCCCGCTCGGCCAGGCGCTCGCACGCCGCCCGCCCGGTCATCAGGGCCGGGTCGATGTCGATGCCGGCCCACAGGCCACGCCCGCGCACCGCGAGCAGGCCGTGCCCCACCAGCGCGCCCAGGTCGGCGTGCAGCCGCGCGCCCAGCTCGGCCGAGCGGCGCTGGTACTCGCCGGTCTTCAGCAGGCCGACCACCTCGGTGGCGACCGCGCAGGCCAGCGGGTTGCCGCCGAACGTGGAGCCGTGCTCGCCCGGCCGCAGCACGCCCAGCACGTCCTGGTTGGCGGCCACCGCCGACACAGGCACGATGCCGCCGCCGAGGGCCTTGCCCAGCACGTACATGTCCGGGACCACGCCCTCGTGGTCACAGGCGAACGTCGTGCCCGTCCGGCCGAGCCCCGACTGGATCTCGTCGGCGACGAACAGGACGTTGTTGTCGTCGCAGAGCGCGCGCACGCCGGGCAGGTAGCCGTCCGGCGGCGCGATCACGCCCTGCTCGCCCTGGATCGGCTCGAGCAGCACGGCCACGGTCGTCTCGTCGATCGCCTTGGCAAGGGCCGGCAGGTCACCGTAGGGGACGACCTTGAAGCCCGGCGTGTACGGCCCGAAGTCGGCGCGCGCGTCCGGGTCGGTGGAGAAGCTGACGATCGTGGTGGTACGCCCGTGGAAGTTGCCCTCCGCCACCACGATGGTCGCCTTGTCGCGGGGGACGCCCTTGACCTTGTACCCCCACTTGCGAGCGACCTTGATGGCGGTCTCGACGGCCTCGGCGCCGGTGTTCATCGGCAGCACAAGATCCTTGCCACAGAGCTCGGCCAGCTCCCGGCAGAACGTGGCGAACTGGTCGTGCACGAACGCCCGGCTGGTCAGCGTGAGCCGGTCGAGCTGGGCATGCGCGGCGGCGATCAGCGTGGGGTGGCGGTGGCCGAAGTTGAGGGCCGAGTAGCCGGCGAGGCAGTCGAGGTACCGCTTGCCGTCGATGTCGGTGACCCAGGCGCCCTCGGCGGACGAGATGACCACCGGCAGTGGGTGGTAGTTGTGCGCCGTCCACCGCTCGGCCTCGGCGACCGCGGTGGGCGTGCGTACAAGATCATCAACGATCATGACCGTACCTCCAGCGTGCAGCACTTCGGGCCACCACCGGCCTTGCGCAGCTCGGACAAATCAACGCCAATTGTGTCGTACCCGCGGTCGCGTAGTGCGGCTGCCAGGCCGGTCGCCTGTACCGGGAGCACGACGTGCCGCCCGTCGCTCACCGCGTTGAGCCCGAGCACCTCGGCGTCCGCCGCCGACGCCAGGATCGCGTCCGGGAAGAGTCGCCGCAGCACCGCCTGGCTGCCGGGCGAGAAGGCCTCCGGGAGGTACGCGACGGTGTGCTCGTCGAGCACGCACAGCGCCGTGTCGAGGTGGTAGAAGCGCGGGTCGACAAGCCGCAACGTCACGGTCGGACGGCCGAAGATCTCCTGCGCGCGGTCGTGTGCGGCGGTGATGGTGCGGAAGCCGGTGCCGGCCAGCAGCATGTCGCCGACGAGCAGCATGTCGCCCTCGCCCTCGTTGACGTGCTTGGCCTCGTGCACGTCAAAGCCGGCCCGCTCGAACCAGTGCGCGTACGCCGGCGCCTCGTCGGCCCGCTGCGGGTCGCGGAACTGCACCGCCAGCACCTTGCCGTCGATCACGGTGGCGCCGTTGGCCGCGAACACCATGTCCGGCAGCCCTGGGAGCGGGTCGATCTCCTCGACGGTGTGCCCGAGGTCGAGGTAGATGCCGCGCAGCGCGTCCCACTGCCGCACCGCGAGGTCGGCGTCGACCGGGGCGCTGGGGTCCATCCAGGGATTGATCGCGTACTCCACGGCGAAGTACGTCGGCCGGCACATGAGGTATCGCCGGCTCATGGCGTCCATCGTCATGCCTATACGTTATTTTGACGCGCGCTTCGGTAACCACCGATGAACCTTGCTTCGAGCGGCGATTCGTTGCGCATTGCGGGCCATAGATAGTGGATCTGTTGTGGGGCGGCTCGCAGAGCCGCCCCACAAGCCTCGCTCAGAACCGGTCGACGGTCTGCGCGTCGAGCCATTCCCGCAGCTCGCCGACCTTGTCACTGGCCGGGCTGATCCAGGCCAGCGAGTCGGTCACCACGAGGATGCCGAAGACGACCGCACCAAGTCCGAGCACGAACGCCAGCATCGCCTCGGACCGGCCGGCCACGTGCCGGCGGCGGGTCGCGAAGATGCCGGCGATCGCGAGCAGCGTGGTGACCGCACCGGCCGCGATGCCGTATCCGGCGAGGGTGCCGGTGAGCACGGCGAGCGCGCTCACGACACCGACGACCAGCGCGAGCGCCGCCACCAGGCTCGATCGCGGCCGCGGTCCGCTCGGCTCGACCACCGGCTCGCGGGGCGTGTCGACCCGCTCCACCGGCCCCCGCCGCTCGGTCGGCGTACCGTCGCCGGTCACCGGCCGCTCGCGGACCGCCGTACGGCCCGCGGCGCGCCCGACGGCCCGCTCCTCGGCCTTGGTCTCGGCCCGACCCTCAGCCCGGCCTTCTGCCTTGCCCTGGGCGTGAACTTCCTCTTCTCGTTGCGCCTCGCCTCGATGCGTCAATGACGGGATTCGCATCGCAGCGCACCTCCTCATGCGGGCGCGGCGCACTTCCGGTTGGCCACCGCGCGGGGGATGCCCATCGGCATACCCAGATGCGCGAGAAGTCATGCAGGGCCGCGCGCCGGAGCGGTGGGTAAGGTTTCGGCGTGCCCGAAGGCCACACCATCCATCGGCTTGCCGCCCAGCACCGTTCCCTGCTCGCCGGGCGGCGGGTGACCGTGTCCAGCCCGCAGGGGCGGTTCGCGACCGGTGCCGCGCTGCTCTCCGGCGCGGTGCTGGCGGACACCGAGGCGTACGGCAAGCACCTCTTCCACCACTACGAGAGTGGCCGGACGCTGCACGTACACCTGGGCCTGTACGGCGTCTTCAGCGACGGCGAGGCGCCCACGCCGCCGCCCGTGGGACAGGTGCGGCTGCGGCTGGAGACCGAGCGCCACTGGATCGACCTGCGCGGCCCGGCCGCCTGCGAGCTCCTCGACGACCCCGACGCGCTCCGCGGCCGCTTGGGCGCCGACCCGCTGCGGGACGACGCCGACCTGGATGCCGCGTACGCCCGGATCCGGCACAGCACCACGCCGCTGGCCGCGCTGCTGCTGGATCAGTCCACTGTGGCCGGACCGGGCCTTGTGTACGTCTCCGAGGTCCTCTTCCGCGCCGGCATCCCACCGACCCGGACCGGCCGCCTGCTGACGCCGGTCCAGTGGGGCGACCTCTGGCTCGACCTGCGCGAGCTGATGAAGGAAGGCGTCAGCCGAGGCCGCATCGACACGGTGCACAGCCAGCACATGCCCGAGGCGATGGGCCGGGCCCCGAGGGTCGACCGCCACGGCGGCGAGGTGTACGTCTACCGCCGCGCCGGCCAGCCCTGCCTGATCTGCGGCACCGAGATCCAGCGCTCCGGCCTGGCCGGCCGCAACTCATACTGGTGCCCCACCTGCCAACCGTCGTGATGACTAGCCGAGGGACGTTGGCAGGGTGAGGTGGTCGAGGACGGCGGCCATGTCGCCTGTGCGGGCGTAAACCGCGCGCTGGCGGGACGCGCCTGTCCCGCGTGACCGCAACCGTCCCATGAGGAGGGTGACCAGCTCCAGGTCGCCGGTGCGTTCCAGCTCCGGGCGCACCGTGTCGAAGAGGCGCTGGAAGAGGTGCCACGCCGGGCGGCTGCGCTGGTCGGCCGGGTCGACCAGGAGGCCGGACAGGCCGTCGTGGGCGGCGCGCCAGTGTGCGGCGGAGAGCAGGTGGTGGTCGATGCGGGGTGCCGGGCGGCCGGCCTCGATGTCGCCGAGCACCGTGCCTACCAGCCCACGGGCCAGCGCGGCCACCAGGATCGTGTCGTCCAGGGTCGGGCAGACGTCGCCGATGCGTAGCTCGACCGTGGGGTAGCGGGCGGACAGGCGGGCGTACCAGTACAGCATCGCCTCGTCCAGCATCGCGCCGGCGGAGGTCAACCTCGCCACCAGGTCCTCGTAGTGGTCGTGCGACTCCAGGTACGGCGTGGGCCCGACCGACGGCCACCGCTCCCACATCACCGAGCGCCAGCTCGCGTACCCACTGTCTCGTCCGTCCGCGAAGGGCGAGTTGGTCGTCGCCGCGTGCAGGAGGGGGAGCCAGGGGCGCAAATGGTTGAGCACCTGGACGCGGACGTGCGGGTCGGGGACTCCGATGTGGACATGCACCCCGTTGAGCCCGGGGCCGGGCGAGAGCGCGCCGAAGCGCTCGACCATCCGGTGGAACCGCGGCTCGTCCACCACCGGCGGCTCGGGGCCGGCGACCGGGCAGCAGCCGATCGCGGCAACCCGCGCGCCGGCCCGCTCGGCGGCGCCCGCGATGCCGGTCCGCAGGAGGCCGAGCGAGTGCCGCAGCGCCCGCAGGTCGAGCCCGGGCGGGCTGTTGATTTCGATCTGGCTGGTCAGGTACTCCCGCGCGACCTGTCCACGCAGGTCACCGGGCACCTCGGCCAGCACCGCGTCGACGGCCGGCGCCGCCTGGCTCTTCTCGGCGTCCAGGAGGAGGAACTCCTCTTCCACGCCCACCGTCAGCTGCACGGCTGCCATGTACCCAGATCCCTCGTCGCCGGAAACACCGCCGTTTTCCGAAAATACCCCCATAGTAGGCACTACCGACCGCGTGATCATGCTGCTGACCGGCCGCTCGATCCGCGAGACGCTCCCGTTCTCCCTGGTGCGCGAGTCCCGCCGCTGAGACATCGATGAGTGTTGACAATTTGTTGCCTCGGACGTGAAACTCTGTGAGAGCGCTCTCACGGCCCACTACATCCCCCACAGAGAGGCCAGCAAATGAGAGACACGGGCACCTCCAGACCACTGCGCGGCCGCGTGCTGATCGCAGTCGGGGCGGTCTCCACCGTCGTCGCCGGCATGCTCGCGGTGACCATGAACGCCAACGCCGCGCTGCCACCCACCCCGTCCGGCTGGAGCCTCGTCTGGAGCGACGACTTCACCGGGGCGGCCAACACCCTGCCCTCCTCCGCAAACTGGATCATCGACACCGGCACGCAGTACCCGGGCGGGCCGGCCAACTGGGGCACGGGCGAGATCCAGACCTACACCAACAGCACGTCGAACCTTCGCCAGGACGGCAACGGCAACCTGGTGATCACTCCGATCCGCAGCGGCTCCGGGCAGTGGACCTCGGCGCGGATCGAGACACAGCGCTCCAACTTCAAGCCCCCGGCCGGCGGTGAGCTGCGCATCGAGGGCCGCATCCAGATGCCGAACATCACCGGCGCGGGCGCGGCCGGCTACTGGCCGGCGTTCTGGGCGCTCGGTGCGCCGTACCGGGGCCAGTACTGGAACTGGCCGGCGATCGGCGAGTTCGACATCATGGAGAACGTCAACGGGATCAACTCGGTCTGGGGCGTGCTCCACTGTGGAGTCAACCCGGGTGGCCCGTGCAACGAGACCACCGGCATCGGCACCAGCCGCGCCTGCCCCGGCAGCTCCTGCCAGTCGGCGTTCCACACCTACCGCTTCGAGTGGGACACCAACCCGCAGCAGCTGCGCTGGTACGTGGACGGCCAGCTCTACCACACCGTCAGCCAGTCCCAGGTCGGCGAGCCGCACTGGACGAACATGACCAGCCACGCCGGCTACTTCATCCTGCTGAACGTGGCGATGGGCGGCGCCTTCCCGAACGCCGTGCCCGGTGGGCAGACGCCGACCGCGGCCACGGTCTCCGGCGTCCCGATGCTGGTGGACTACGTCGCGGTTTACCAGACGGGCGGGGCACCAACCCGACCACGCCACCGCCGACGACCACGCCGCCGCCGACCGGTGGGCGGAACGCGTACGCGACGATCGAGGCTGAGTCCTTCAACGCGCAGAGCGGCCTTCAGACCGAGGCGTGCAGCGAGGGCGGTCTCAACCTCAGCCACATCGCGAACGGCGACTGGGCCCGGTACGACAACGTCAACTTCGGCTCGTCGGCTCCGGTCGACTTCGTGGCGCGCGTCGCCTCGGGTGCCGGCGGCGGCGCCAGCGGCCTGATCGAGCTACGGCTGGACAGCCCCACCGGCCAGCTGCTGGGCAGCTTCGCCCTGTCCAACACGGGCGGCTGGCAGAGCTGGCGGACCATCCCCGGCAACTCCGCGAGCGTGACCGGCACACGGACGGTGTACCTGAAGTTCGCGAGCGGCCAGCCCGCCGACTTCGTCAACGTGAACTGGTTCCACTTCCGCAGGTAGAGCGAGAGCTTCGCCGGGGCGGCCGTGAGCCGCCCCGGCGGAGTGCGTCACGACAGGCCGCGCTCGACGAGTGTGGTGGGGAGCGTGACAGTGCGCGGCCAGGAGCGCTCGCCGGCAATTCGTTGGAAGAGCAGATCGGCGGCGGTACGGGCGAGCTGCCGCGTGTCGTGGTAAACCACCGTAAACCGCTGCGGCATCAGGAACGACCGCTCGAAGTCGTCGAAGCCGACCACCTCGACCTGGCTCTTGCGCCGCCACAGCTCCTGGAGCACGCCGACCGTGATCCGGTTGTTGAGGCTGAAGAACGCGGTCGGCGGCTCGTCCGCGCCGAGCATCCCGGCCACCGCTGCGGCCGCCGTCTCCGGATCGTGCACGCCCTCGGCGACAAGCCGCTCGTCGTACGCGATACCGGCCTCGGCCAGCGCCTCCTGCGCGCCGCCCACCCGCTCCCGCATGGTGTAGACGGCGACCGAGTCGAGCAGGATGCCGATCCGCCGGTGCCCGTGGTCCAGCAGCCGCCGCACACCCGCCTGCGCGCCGCCCCGGTTGTCGAGCAGCACGGTGTCGGCGAGCAGGCCGCCCGCGGGCCGGTCGAGGAAGACGACAGGCGTGCCCATCTCGACCTCGGCCCGCAGGAACGAGTGGTCGTATCCGGCCGGCACGATTAGCAGCCCGTCGACCCGGCGCGAGCAGAGATCGCGGAGCAGCTGCTGCTCACGCTGCGGGTCCTCCTCCGAGCTGGCGGTGATCAGCAGCGTGTCGTGCTGTGCGGCCGTCTCGGCCGTGACCGCCGCGATCGTGGAGTAGAACGGGTTGGCGAGGTCTTCGATGATCAGCCCGATCGTGGCCGTGGACTGTCCCGACCGCAGCGTGCGCGCCAGGTGGTTGCGCCGGAAACCCAACTCCGCCACGCTCGCCAGCACCCGGTCGATGAGCTGCTGCTGCACGTTGGGCTCGTTGTTGACGACGCGAGAGACCGTCTTGATGCTCACGCCCGCGTGCCGGGCGACGTCGACCATGGTCGGTCGGCGATTCTCGGATGCGCGCCGGACCGGGTGGGCGGAGCGATCCGTGCCGCTCCCGCCCACGAGGTCCGATGCCTCAGCACTCATCTGACGCACGGTACCTCGGTAAACCACTGCGCGTAGACCGGTGGTCGGGCGGTCAGCGCGAGGTTCGGGCCGAGCGGGGCCACCACGGCAATCGGAAACCATCGTTCTCCCAAGGGTCTTTACAGTTACTGTTAACAGTCCTAATAATTAGGCAACGTCTATGGGAGGTTGCCGTGGCCCGTTCCAGAACCCTGCTCATCACGCTCGCGATGGCCCTGACCGCCGGGGTAGCGGCGATCTGGCTGGCGCCGGCGGCGTCGGCGGCAACGCCGACGGCCGTCTTCACGAAGACATCGGACTGGGGTTCCGGTTGGGAGGGCAAGTACACGATCACGAACGGGGGCTCGACGACGATCACGTCGTGGACGGTGGTCTTCGATCTGCCGGCTGGTACGACCGTTGGCACGTACTGGGACGCGCTCATGACGTCGTCGGGCCAGCGGTACACGTTCACGAACCGCTCCTGGAACGGGACCCTGGCGCCTGGACAGTCGACCTCGTTCGGCTTCCTGGGCGCTGGCTCGGGATCGCCGCTGAACTGCACCCTCAATGGCCAGCCCTGCGGCGGAGGTACCCCGCCGACGACCGCACCGCCGACTACCAGGCCGCCGACCACGGCCCCGCCCACGACCGCTCCGCCCACGACCGCACCGCCGACCAGCCAGCCGCCGATCGGTCCGCTGCCCAAGCACTTCCTCACCGGGTACTGGCACAACTTCGTCAACCCAGCCGTCGAGCTGCGGCTGCGCGACGTGCCCAACGAGTACGACCTGGTGGCGGTGGCCTTCGCCGAGGCGACAAGCACGCCCGGCACGGTGACATTCGGCGTCGACCCGGGGCTGGCGAGCGCGCTCGGCGGCTACACCAACGCCGACTTCAAGGCCGACGTGCAGGCGCTCAAGGCGCGCGGCAAGAAGGTCATCATCTCGGTGGGCGGCGAGGCCGGCCGGGTCGCTGTCGGTGACTCCGGCGCCGCCACCAACTTCGCCAACTCGGTCTTCGCGGTCATGCAGGAGTACGGCTTCGACGGCGTCGACATCGACCTGGAGAACGGGCTCAACCCCACCTTCATGGGTCAGGCGCTGCGGTCGCTCCGGTCGCGTGTCGGGGCCAACCTGATCATCACGATGGCACCGCAGACCATCGACATGCAGTCGACCGCCGGTTCGTACTTCCGCCTCGCGCTGGACATCCGCGACATCCTCACGGTCGTACACACGCAGTTCTACAACTCCGGCTCAATGCTCGGCTGCGACCAGTCGTTCGCGTACTCCCAGGGCACGGTCAACTTCCTCACCGCGCTCGCCTGCATCCAGCTGGAGAACGGACTGCGCCCGGACCAGGTCGCGCTCGGCCTCCCGGCGGGGCCCGGCGCGGCCGGTGGCGGCATCGTCGCCCCCAGCGTGGTCAACCAAGGGCTCGACTGCCTGGCCCGCGCCACCAACTGCGGCAGCTTCCGGCCGCCGCGCACGTACCCCGGCATCCGGGGCGCGATGACCTGGTCGATCAACTGGGACGTCGCCAACGGCAACAACTTCGCCCGCACCGTCAAGCCTCACCTCAACACCCTCCCGTAGGAGGCAAACCGTGAGAAGGCTCCTCACCCTCGCCGTCATGTCGGTCGTGGCCGCTTCGGCGGCCGTCGCGATCGCCGCGCCCGCCTCCGCCGAAACCGCGACCTTCGCCCGCACGTCCAGCTGGGGCACCGGCTACGAGGCGAAGTTCACCGTCACGAACAACACGTCCGCGACGATCAACAGCTGGAACGTGCAGTTCGACCTGCCGTCAGGCAGCACGATGGGCACCTACTGGGACGCGCTGCTCACCTCGTCGGGGCAGCACCACACGTTCACCAACCGCTCGTGGAACGGGACGCTCGCGCCCGGCGGTACCGCCTCGTTCGGCTTCATCGTCACGGGCAACGGCGACCCGACAAACTGCACCGTCAACGGCGGCTCGTGCGCCGGCGGCGGACCGACGAACCCGGGCGCGCCGGGGACGCCGGGCAACTTCCGGGTCACCGGTACGACGGGGTCCGCCATCTCGCTGGCCTGGAACGCATCGTCCGGCACGGTCACCGGCTACCGCGTGTACGAGGGTTCCACCGTGCGGGCCACGGTCACCGGTACCTCGACCACGATCTCCGGGCTCGGCGCGTGCACGTCGCACAGCTACACCGTGGCGGCGTACAACTCCGCCGGCGAGTCGGCCCGCTCCGGCGCGGTCTCGGCGACCACGACCGGCTGCCCGACCGGCGGCGGTTCGATGGCGGCGGCGCCGTACATCTACCCGGGCTGGGGCAACCCGCCCGCACCGTCCACAGTGATGACCGCGACCGGGATCCGGTGGTTCACGATGGCGTTCATCCTCTCGGCCGGCGGCTGCACGCCAGGCTGGGACGGTGGCCCGCTGACCGGCGGCGCGCACGCCAGCACGATCGCCGCGATCCGGGCGGCCGGCGGTGACGTGATCCCGTCCATCGGCGGCTGGAGCGGAAACAAGCTCGGGCCGAACTGCGCGACCCCGCAGGCCCTCGCCGCCGCGTACCAGCAGGTGATCAACACGTTCAGCCTGAAGGCGATCGACGTCGACATCGAAAACTTCGACGAGTTCGAGAACCCGACCGTGCAGGACCGCATCCTGGGCGCGCTGAAGATCGTCAAGCAGAACAACCCGAGCATCAAGACGATCATCACGTTCGGCACGACGACGAGCGGCCCGTCTTCGACCGGCATCCGGCTGATCAACCAGGCGGCGGCGCTCCAGGCGAACATCGACATCTTCACGATCATGCCGTTCGACTTCAGCGGCGGCGCGAACATGTACCAGAGCACCGTCAACGCCTCGGAAGGGCTGAAGAACGCGCTGAAGACCGCCTTCGGCTGGAGCGACGCGGTCGCCTACAGCCACATGGGCATCTCCGGCATGAACGGCCTCTCCGACCAGCAGGAGCTGACCACCCCGGCGACCTGGACACAGATCCGCGACTGGGCCAAGGCGCGCGGCCTGGCACGGCTGGCCTTCTGGGCGGTCAACCGGGACCGGCCCTGTCCCGGCGGCGGCGTGGTCTCCAACTGCAGCGGCATCGCACAGTCCGACTGGGAGTTCACCCGGATCACCGCCGGGTTCTGATCGGTACATTCCGGGGCGCCCGTACGGGCGCCCCGGTCTATGCCTGCCGGGTGCGCAGCGAGCTGTCCCGGATCTGGAGCTTCGTCTCCAGGGTGACCGTCGTCGGCGGGCGCTCGGGGTCGGCGATGCGTTTGGTCAGCAGGCCGGCCGCCTCGCAGCCCAGCTCGTACGTGGGCTGGGCGACCGTGGTCAGCGAGGGGCGCACGAGGTGGGCCCAGGGCACGTCGTCGAAGCCCACCACGCCCATCTCGTCCGGCACCGCGATCCGGCTGTCGACAAGACACTCCACCGCGCCGACCGTCATCAGGTTGTTGGCCGCGAAGAGCGCGTCGGGGCGCGGGCGCGGGCCCAGCAGCGAGGCCATCGCCCGATAGCCGCCCTCCTCGCGGAAGTCGCCGTGCCGCACCAGCTCCTCCTCGTACGGGCGGCCGTGCTCCTCCAGCGCCCGCCGGTAGCCACGCAGCCGCCGGGTCGCGGTGAAGACGCCGGGCGGGCCGCTCACGCAGGCGATCCGCTGATAGCCGGACTCGATCAGGTGGGTCGTGGCGAGATACGCACCCTGCTCGTTGTCGACGAGCACCGTGTCGACGTGGGCGCCGCTTTGCTGCCGGTCGATCGCCACGACCGGCACCCGGGCGTCGACAAGGCGATTGAGGTGGTTGGCCATGCCGGCGGGGGAAATGATCACGCCGGCCATCTGCTCGGCTAGCGCGGCATCGACGTACTGCCCCTCTTTGGTGGGGTCTTCGTCGCTGTTGCAGAGCACGACCGAATAGCCGGCACGCTGGGCGACGTCTTCCACACCACGGACGAGAGACGTGAAGAACGGGTTGCCGATGTCGGAGATGATGACCGCCCACAGCGTGGTGCGGCTCCGCCGCAAATTGCGAGCCACGGCATTGGGCCGGTAGTGCAACTCGCGCATCGCGTCGCGCACCCGCTCGGCAAGTGCGGGGTCCACATTGGCATGTCCGTTGGCCACCCGGGACACCGTCGCCGGTGACACCTCCGCCCGCCGCGCGACGTCATAGATCGTCGCCATGGCACCTCCCAAGAAAAGTCCCCGCATTGCCGCTCCGAATGATCGCAAATGCGCGCGGACTCCGATGTCCCCTCGCCCACGATACGTATTCGCCCCACACCAGGGCGCCGGGCAAAGACCCCCGGGAGGGGGAAAGAATCACAAGCTCAGGGCCGGGACGGCGGAATTACTCCCCGGTACGCTGCCGGGATGAGTGAGCAGCGAATCGCGATCGTGACAGGTGCGGCACGCGGGATCGGGGCGGCCGTCGCCAAGCGGCTGGCCGCCGACGGCATGGCGGTGGCCGTGGTCGACCTGGACGAGGCGGCGAGCAAGGCGACGGTCGACAGCATCGCGGGCGCCGGTGGGCGGGCACTCGCGGTCGGCGCGGACGTGGCCGACCGGGCCCAGGTGGACGCCGCCGTCGCGCGGGTGGTGGCCGAGCTGGGGCCGCCGACTGTACTGGTCAACAACGCTGGCGTGCTCCGCGACAACCTGCTCTTCAAGATGACCGACGACGACTGGGACACCGTGCTCTCGGTACACCTGCGCGGCGCATTCCTCTTCAGCCGGGCCACCCAGGCGCACATGGTCGAGGCGAAGTGGGGGCGCATCGTCAACCTCTCCAGCACGTCCGCGCTGGGCAACCGCGGCCAGGCCAACTACGCCGCCGCCAAGGCCGGCATGCAGGGCTTCACGAAGACGCTCGCGATCGAGCTGGGCCCGTTCGGCGTCACGGCCAACGCGGTCGCGCCCGGCTTCATCGTCACCGACATGACCGCCTCCACGGCCGCCCGGCTGCGTGTGGACTTCGAGGACTTCCAGAAGGCCATGGCGGCGGAGACGCCGGTGCGCCGGACAGGCACGCCAGACGACGTCGCGCACACGGTGTCGTACCTGGTGAGCGAGGGCGCCTCGTTCGTCTCCGGCCAGGTCATCTACGTAGCCGGCGGCCCCCGCGACTAGAGATCTTCGGTCGTAGGCACAAACAAAAGATATTGAGCTACCGCGACGTCCGCGGTGGTCCGGACCGTCGCTCCCGCAGCCTCACCCTCCGCGCTTCACAAGCCAAACCTCCTCGGCTGGCATCGCCGGCGGTGAGGCCGCGACCCCCATCCGCGCACCGATCAGAGCCGGCCGAATCGTGAACGCTCGACCGGCGCCGCACCCGGACGCTATCCGGCAGATCGTGGTATCTAGCTGCGCCTATAGCGACAGCTAAATACCACGATCGCTGACGCGCTCCGACTGGCAAGCGGACAAACCAGCTAAAGCACCCAACCCAACGGTGCCGCTGTGGACAAGCCCGCGAGATCTAGTCGACTGTCGTCCTGACGGCAGAAAGTCGACTAGATGGCCAGTGGTGAGATTGCGGCCCACCCTGGCGCCCGTGAGGCGCGGAGGGTGAGGCCGCGGGAGCAGCGGTCCGGACCACCGCGGACGTCGCGGTAGCTCAAATCTTTGTCTTGAAATGGACTTAGGGCCTAGTGGGTGCCGGCGGCTCGGTCGGCGCGGGCGGTATGGCGTAGCCAGTAGAGGCCGATGATCGGCAGGATGAGCGGGATGAATCCGTAGCCGCGGCCGTAGACCGACCAGACCGAATCGTCCGGAAATGCCGCCTTGTCCGCGATGCTCAGCGTGCCGACCACAAGTACGCCGAGCAGCTCCGCCGAGCAGCAGACAAGTGCCAGCCGGCGGCCGAACGCGCCGCCTCGGGCCAGGCCGACGGTGGCGATCAGGTAGATCAGTGCGGCGAGGGCGGAGAGCAGGTACGCCTCGGGCGCCTCGTCGAACTTCGTGGTGATTTGTACGGTGGCGCGGGCCCCGGCGGAGAGCGCGAAGATCCCGTACACGATCACGAGGACCAGGCCGGGCCCGGAGTTGAGCCGGTCACGCACCGGTGGCCTCCCAGATCTGGTTGAGCCGCGCGACCAGCACGGGCATCACGAGCATGGCCACGGTGAGGATCACCGAACCCCAGCGGGTCGGCTCCAACCGGGCCAGCGCGATGCCGACGGGTGGCAGCGCGAGGAACGTGAAGAGGTAGCCCACGAACGTGCCCACCTCGGTGGGGCGGTCGCCGCCGATCATCGCGACCACGGCGACCACGGTGAGCACAAGCGCGGCGACCTCGACGAGCGCCGCCCCCACGAACTGGCTCAGGTCCGGCGGCCGGTTGCGGATCGCCGCGACGAGGCACAGCAGCCCGACGGCGAGCGCCGCGACGGTGACAACGGCCCCGAGGGTCTCATTCACGCCGCAAACTCTACTAAGCCTGGTAGTAGCCCTGGCGAGCGCCAATCTCGGACCGCTTGTCCGGTGACGGATCAGTGACATAGCGCCTATAGTCGACATTGGTCGATGGTCACCGGGGAGGCCCTCGTGGAGCTGACCGCCGTTTCGGCCCTACTGCTGATCGCTGGCTGCGTCGTGTTCGGGATGGTCCTCCTGGCCGCGATCGCCGAGCGCCCGCGCCGCCAGCCGCGCCCCGACGTCGTCAAGCTGCGCGCCGCCGCCCGCGAGCTGGCCGCGCACGCCGGTCACACCCATGCGGTGGCTGGGCGGGCGGCCGCGGCGGCGATCGAGGCGCGGGAGCGGCTGGCCGCGTCCGAGGAGGCGCGGGATGCGGCCTGGCGGGCGCAGGAGGCAGCCGGCGCCGCGTACCAGGTCGCCTGGGGGACGGCCGCGGCCGAAAGGGACGCGGCGGCCGGGCGGGACAGCGCCACCGTCGACCTGGAGCTGGTCGTGGCGGGCGATGTGGAAGGTCCTGACGGCGACCGGCAGCGGGACGTCTCGCGCGCGGCGCTCTCCGCCTACCGTCGCGGTGAGCTGTCCGTCGAGGAGCTGCGCGAGGTGTGGCGCCGGGCCGGCGACTGGGCTCCCGAGCAGGAGGAGCGCGAGCGGCGGGCCGACCACCTCCGGGCGGAGGAGCTGGCCGCCCGGCGGGACTACGAGCGGGCCGCGATGTTCGCCCGGCAGGCCGCCGAGGCGCTGTGGGTGGCCGAGACCCAGTCGCGGGCGATGGCCGCCGAGGCGATGGCGGCCGCGACCGAGGCGCACGAGGCGCTGCTTGTCACGCAGCGGTTCGCAGGCAAGGGCAAGGGCAAGAAGAAGCGCCGGCGCAAGCGCTAGCCTGCCGTATGACATCGATCGACGACCGCGCCGCGCTCCGCCGCGCCCGGGTCTCGACGTCGCTGCTTTTCCTGCTCTTTGGCACCGCGCTGGGCACGTGGACCGCCCGCATCCCGGCGATCAAGCAGGACCTGTCGCTTAGCGACGGGCAGCTCAGCGTCGGCCTGCTCGTCTTCGCGGCGGGCGCGATCACCGGCATGCAGGCGATGGGGCGGGTCGTCGACCGCTGGGGCAGCCGGCGGGTGACCGTGCCGGTGGCCTTTGCCGAGGGCGCGGCGCTCGTGCTCCCCGCGCTCGCCGGTGACCTCGCGCTGCTGGCCGGCGCGCTCTTTCTCTTCGGTACGGTCCACGGCTCGCTCAACATCGCCATGAACGCGAGCGCGGTCGCGGTCGAGCGGGCCTGGGGGCGCCCGATCATGTCCTCGTTCCACGCCGTGTACAGCCTCGGCGGTTTCCTCGGCGCGGCGATCGGCGGCCTGTTCGCGTACGGCGGCGTGGCCCCGGACGTCACGTTCCTTGCCGTGGGCGTGCTGGCCGCCGCGCTGGCGGCCTGGTCGGCGGCGTGGCGGGTACCTCGGGTGGGCGGTCCGGTGCCGGTCACCTCGGCCGCCGGGGCGGGTACGGGGCCGATGCCCGGCGTGCTGTTCCTCGGCGTGCTCGCGTACTGCTGCCTGGTCGGCGAGGGCGCGGCGGCCGACTGGAGCACGGTCTACCTGCGCGAGAGCCTGGGCAGCTCGCCGGGCTTCGCGGCGGCGGCGTACGCGGCGTTCTCGATCGGCATGACCGGCGGGCGGCTTGTCGGCGACCGGCTCGCCGCGGCGCTCGGCCCGGTCCGGCTGGTACAGGGCTGCGGCCTGCTCGCCGCCGCTGGCCTCGGCACCGCGCTGCTCGTCAGCAATCCAGTCGCCGGTGTGGCCGGGTTCGGTTGCCTGGGCGCCGGCCTGTCGTGCATCGCGCCGCAGGTCTTCTCCGCGGCCGGCAACCGCGACCCGGCCCGGGCTGGCCGCGCGCTGGCCCGGGTGGCCAGCATGGGCTACGCCGGCTTCCTCACCGGCCCGGTGCTGATCGGCGGCGTCGCGGAGGCGACCAGCCTGCCGGTCGCGCTGGGCGTTCCGGTGGTGCTCGCGCTCTTCGTGGCGGGCACCGCGTCCGCCCTCCGGCCCATCCCCGCTCCAATGATCAGCCGCCCGGCCGGAACGTAGTCTGGTCCGCGTGGGAATGAGATTCGGGCTGCTCGGCACCGGTCACTGGGCGGCGGAAACGCAGGGCGCGGCGCTGGCCGCGCACCCTTCGGCGGACCTTGTCGCGGTGTGGGGTCGCGACGGGGCGAAGGCGGAGGCGCTCGCCGGGCGGTACGGCGCCACCCCGTACACCGATCTCGACGCGCTGCTGTCCGAAGTGGACGCCGTATCGATCGCGCTACCGCCGGACGTGCAGGCCGAGCTTGCCCTTCGCGCCGCGACCGCGGGCAAGCACCTGCTGCTGGACAAGCCGATGGCGATGGACACCGCGGCGGCGGACCGCGTCGTCGCGGCGGTCCGCGAGCGCGGCCTCTCCTCGGTGGTGTTCTTCACCAACCGCTTCCGCGACAACATCGTGCGGTTCGTCGAGGAGACGGCCGCGACCGGTGGGTGGCACGGCGCCCGGGTAACCCAGTTCGCGTCGATCTTCCAGCCCGGCAACCCGTACGGCGCCTCGCCCTGGCGCCGCGAGCGGGGCGCGCTCTGGGACGTCGGCCCGCACGTGCTCTCGGTACTGCTGCCGGTGCTCGGGCCGGTGGCCGAGGTGACCGCCGTGGGCGGCCCGCGGGACACGACCCACCTGGCGCTGAAGCACGCCGGCGGCGCGGTGACGACCGCCTCCCTGACCCTGGACGCGCCGGCCGGCGCGATGCTGCGGGACACCGACTTCTACGGCGAGCACGGCGTCGCGACGATGCCGGTACCCGAGGGGAGCTCGGTGTCGGCGTTTGGCGTGGCGATCGACCGGCTGCTCAAGGGCGGGTCGGAGCCGTGCGATGTGGGGTTCGGCCGCGAGGTGGTGGCCGTACTGGAGGCGGGCGATATCGCCCTGCGCGAAAAGCGGCCAGTCCAGGTGGCCTGACGGGTTACGGTCGCGGGAAGGCGGCGATCGCCGGGGCGGCGCTTCCGTCCGGCGTCGCGGCGCGAGCGACCAGGGAGGCGCCCCCGTGGAGTTGCGACACGACCCCCTCCGGCCATGGCGCCCGCCCGTCGGGCCCGGCTCTCCCGGGCAGCCGCCGCTGCCGCCCGAGCTGGGGGGCGGCGAGGGTGTGCCGCCGTGGCTCCAGGAGCGCCTCTTCGAGCAGCGGATGGTCGTGCTCACCGGCCCGCTCAACGACGACGCGGCGACCCGCGCGGCCGCCGCGCTGATGACGCTCGACGCGCTGGGCAGCGAGCCGGTGCGGCTTCAGCTGGCCACGCCCGACGGCGACCTGGCCGCCGCGTTCGGCCTGATCGACGTGATCGACTCGATGGCCGCACCGGTGCACGCGGTGGTCACCAGCCTCGCCGGTGGCGCGGCGGTGGGGCTGCTCGCGGCGACGGCGCGGCGGCTGGCGTACCGGCACGCCCGCATCCGCCTCAGCGAGCCGCGCGCGGCCGCGGTCAGCGGTACCGCCGACGAGGTGGCCGCCGCCGCGGGGCAGTACCTGCGCGAGCTCGAGGAGCTGGCGGTGCGCATGGCCACCGCCACCGGACAGCCGCGCAGCCGGATCGAGGACGACCTCTCCGCGGGCCGGGTGCTCACCGCCGAGCAGGCCATGGAGTACGGGCTGCTGGACGAGATCATCGGCGGTCAGCCTTCGGGAGGAGCGGGTCAGACCTCAGGCTGACGCCGGCCACCCGCGAGATCACGCCGCAGGCGGTCGGCGTGGACCGTACGCGTACCTAGCGTCGAAACCATGATTGAGGTACGCGCGCTGAGCAAGCGCTTCGGCGACAAGCTCGCCGTCGACCAACTTTCGTTCACCGTCAAACCGGGCCAGGTCACCGGCTTCCTCGGCCCGAACGGCGCGGGCAAGTCCACCACGATGCGCATGATCGTCGGGCTGGACCGGCCAAGCGACGGGGTGGCGACCGTCAACGGCCGGGCGTACCGCGAGCACGGCGCGCCGCTGCGCCAGATGGGTGCGCTGCTCGATGCCAAGTCCGTCCACAAGGGACGTACGGCCCGCAGCCACCTGCTCGCGCTCGCCCAGACGCACGGCATCCCGGCCGCCAGGGTGGACGAGGTGCTCGGGATGGTGGGGCTGGAGTCGGCCGCGCGGCGGCGGGCCGGGAGCTTCTCGCTCGGCATGGGCCAGCGGCTCGGCATCGCGGCCGCACTGCTCGGCGACCCGGCCGCGGTGATCCTCGACGAGCCGGTCAACGGGCTCGACCCGGACGGCGTGCTCTGGGTCCGCAACCTGCTCAAAGGGCTGGCCGCCGAGGGCCGCACGGTCCTGGTCTCCAGCCACCTAATGAGCGAGATGGCGGTGACCGCCGAGCACCTGGTGATCATCGGGCGGGGCCGGCTGCTCGCCGACACCACGGTCGACGACCTCATCGCTCGGGTGGCGGTGGGGAGCGTGCTCGTCCGTACCCCGGAAGCCACCGCCCTCCGCGACGCGCTGGTGGCCGGCCGCGCGACGGTGACCAGCGCGGAGCCGGGCCTGCTCCAGGTCAGCGGCGCGAGCGCCGCGGAGATCGGCGACCTGGCCCGCCGGCACGGGATCGCGCTGCACGAGCTGACGCCGCGGCGCGCGTCGCTGGAAGAGGCGTACATGGAGCTGACCCGGACGGCGGTGGAGTACCAGTGATCACGTTTCCACGCGTGGCACGCGCCGAGTGGACCAAGCTTGTCTCACTCCGCTCCACCTGGATCACGCTCGGCGCCGCGTCGGTGCTCGCGATCGGCCTCGCTGGCCTGATCGGGTACGCGGTGCACCGCTCGATCGAGGGCGGCGAGCCGCCGTTGACGCTGGCCCAGGCGGTCGGTACCGCGTTCCTGCCGATCGACTTATTCGTGCTGGTCCTCGGGGTCTTCGGCGTGCTCCAGATGACCGGGGAGTACGGCAGCGGGCTCATCCGGGCCACGTTCACGGCGGTACCCCGGCGGTGGCCGGTCGTCGCCGCGAAGGCGGTGGTCCTGACCGTGCTCACGCTGCCGGTGATGGCGGTGACCGCGCTCGGCTCGTTCCTGCTCTGCCAGGCGTTGATCGGCGACACCGGCGCCGGGCTCGGCGACCCGGGCGTGCCCCGCGCGATCGCCGGCGCGGCCGTCTGCCCGGTGCTCATGGGCCTGCTCGGGCTCGGCATCGGCACGCTCCTGCGGCACACGGCCGGGGCGATCACCACGCTGGTGGCCGCGCTCTTCGTCATCCCGGTGCTGCTCGGCCCGGCACTGCCGAACGACTGGGAGAAGAACGTCATGAAGTACGTGCCGACGGTCGCCGGCCAGGCCATGTACAGCGTCGGCGGGGGTGGCGGGCCGTTCGAGACGCTGTCGCCGGGCGCCTCAGCCGCTGTGATGGTGGGGTGGGTCGCGCTGGTCCTGACGGGCGCCCTGGCCCTGCTGATCCGTCGTGACGCCTAACCTGCTGGACATGGGCAGGTTGCGGGCCGTGCTGGCGCGGCACCCAAGGCTGGTCGACGCCGGCCTCGTCGTGCCGCTGGCCGTCATTACCGGTCCGGCGGCGCTGCGCGGGGCGGGCGTCGCGGCGTGGCTCTGCTTCGGCCTCGTCCATGCGCCGATCGTGTGGCGGCGCCGCTGGCCGGTCCCGGTCTTCTGGGCGGTGTTCGGGCTGGCGATCTTGGCCGGGCTTGTCGTGGGCGTACGGGTCGAGGGGCTCTACCCGGAGGCGGTCGTGGCGGTCGCCGTCTACACGGTCGCCAGGTACGCACCGCGCCGGCAGCTGATCCCGATCGTCGTGGCCATCGAGCTGCCGGCGCTCGTCGTGTTCATCATGGACGGTCCACACTGGACGGCACTCGGGTTCGTCACGTCGGCGCTGGCGGCCACGGTCCTGCTCGGTATCACGGTCCGTACCCGCCGGGCGTACCTCGCCGAGCTGGAGGAGCGGGCCCGGCGGCTGGAGCGGGAACGGGACCAGCAGGCGCAGATCGCGGTGGCCGCCGAGCGGGCCCGGATCGCCCGGGACATGCACGACATCGTGGCGCACAACCTGGCCGTGATGGTCGCGCTCGCCGACGGTGCCGCGTTCACCGCGACCGCCTCGCCGGAGCGGGCCGCCGACACGATGCACACGGTGGCGGCCACCGGGCGGGAGGCACTCGGCGAGATGCGCCGCGTGCTCGGCCTGCTCCGCGAGGAGGGTGCCGGGCGGACCCCGCAGCCCGGGCTGGACGGGCTCGACGCGCTGGTGGAGCGGGTGCGCGCGGCCGGCGTACGGGTCGCGCTGACCGTCGACGGCGTGCCCGGAGACTGGGGTGCCGGTGCGGGCCTGGCCGTGTACCGCATCGTGCAGGAGGCGCTGACGAACACGCTCAAGCACGCTGGGCCGGAGGCGAGCGCGCACGTCCAGCTCCGCTACCGCGACGGTGCCGCCGAGGTGGAGATCATCGACGACGGCGGGCAGCGGGTCGCCGCCCCCGCCGTCGCCGGCGGTCACGGCCTGACCGGCATGGCCGAGCGGACCGCGGCGTACGGTGGCGACGTGACGGCTGGGCCCCGGGAGGGCGCGCCGGGCTGGCGGGTGTACGCCCGCCTGCGCTTCGACGACGGGGCAGCAGCGTGAGCGTCAGGATCCTGCTCGCGGACGATCAGGCGTTGCTGCGCCTCGGTTTTCGCATGGTCCTGGAGACCCAGCCGGACCTGACCGTGGTCGGCGAGGCGGGTAACGGCGCGCAGGCGGCCACGATGACCCGGGCGCTGAAGCCGGACGTGGTGCTGATGGACGTGCGCATGCCGGTCACCGACGGCATCGAGGCGACGCGGCGCATCGTCGAGTCGGGGTCCGCGGCGCGCGTCCTGGTGCTCACCACGTTCAACCTCGACGAGTACGTGTACGCCGCGCTCCGCGCCGGTGCCAGTGGTTTCCTGCTCAAGGACGTACCGCCGGCCGACCTGATCAGCGGGATCCGGGCGGTGGCGGCGGGTGACGCGGTGGTCGCGCCGAGCGTGACGCGCCGGCTGATCGACGCGTTCGCCGGGCACCTGCCGGACCCGGCCAGTGGGCGGTCGCCCACGGACGAGCGGCTGGGCCAGCTCACCGATCGCGAGCGGGAGGTGCTCGTCGAGGTCGCGCGCGGCCACTCGAACGCGGAGATCGCCCAGTCACTTGTCGTGTCCGAGGCGACGGTCAAGACGCACGTCGGGAGGATCCTGACGAAGCTGGCACTCCGCGACCGGGTACAGGTGGTGGTGTTCGCGTACGAGTCCGGCATCGTCCGGCCCGGTACTGATCCCGGAGACTGAGTGATCCCCTACGACTTTGGTCGTAGCAGGTGTGCCCGACATTCCACTTCTGGTAGGTCGCCGTGGGGCGTGTGCCTGCCTACGCTCCTAGGTATGGGGGAGAGCCAACACCAGATGAAAGCCGAGGTCACCGTCGGTGCGCGGGGGATCGACGTGCGCGTCACCGGTGAGATCGATATTGCGAACGTGGACGAGTTCCGGGCGCTGCTGTGGGCCTTGCCGGCCACGCCCGCGCCCTTGCGGGTCGACCTTGGGGGAGTCGACTTCCTGTCCGCCGCGGGCGTCCGGGCGCTCATCGCGGTGCACCTGCGCATGCGCGCCCGGGGCGGGCAGTTGGTCATCTGCAATCCGAACTCGGTGGTCCGCCGCACGCTTCGCGCCACACGGGTCAACCGGGTCATCCCGATCGTCGGCTCCTCGGCGGTCGGCGAGGAGGTCACCCGGTCCTTGCCGGCACCCGTGCCGCTCCGCCGAGCCGCGACGCTGATCTGAGGGAGTTCGATCGTGGGCGCCTCGCCGCATGGCGGGGCGCCCACGCTTGCTCAGTGGGCGCAGCGGCCCTGTCTGATGAGGAACGCAGCGGGGGTGCATCCCCCGGGAAGCACCCCCGCCGTCCCTCCCCCAGCCCCAGAGGGGGAGCGGGCCGCGGGGCGCACCCCCATGCGCCGCCGCGGCTCTGTGAAGATCCAGGTAAGAGGAGCGTCGAGCGGCGCTCGTGATACAAAAAAATTCTTTCGTCAGGTATGTATCAGCGCGACGTTGATCACCTCCTCCCCTGTGCGTGACGCACTGCGGCCTGGGCAAAGCCCGAAACGCGCTTACGATGGCGCAGTGTGTTGGGGTGCAGGTCAGGCCCTGCCTAGGCGGCAGGGCTCGGATAGGAGGGGGGTGCGATGACATCGGCGACTTCTGACGACACCGGGGTCGGAACTGCCTCCTGGGAGGTGGCCGCGCGCGAGTTTGCCGCGTGGCGGGCTGGTGACCGGGCGGCGCTCGATCGCCTCGTGCGGTTGTTGACGCCAGTGCTGTGGCATCTCGTCCGGGCGTATGGGCTCGATCGCGAGTCGGCCGAGGACGTGGTGCAGACGACCTGGATGGCGCTGGTGCGCAATGTGGACTCGGTGCGTGACCCGCAGGCGGTGCTCCGGTGGACGACGACCACCGCGCGCCGCGAGGCGTGGCGCACCGCGCGCCTGGGCCGGCGGGTCGACGTGGCGGAGCCGCAAACCCTCGACGCGGCACTGCCTCCGGTTGGCGGGCCGGACAGCACCGTACTGGCCGAGCGCACCGCGCGGACACTGTGGCGGCACATCGCCCAGCTGCCCGAGCGTTGCCAGCGGCTGCTGCGGGTGATCGCGTTCGAGGACCGGCCGGACTACGCCTCCCTCTCCACCGAGCTCGGTATCGCCGTGGGCAGCATCGGTCCGACCCGCGGGCGATGTCTCGACAAGCTACGCGGCCTGCTGGCCGCCGATCCGGAGTGGAGTGACCAGCGTGACTGACGACGTGACGCTGTTGCGTGCGGTCCACGACATGTACGACACGATGGATCCGCCGCCGGCAGACCTGGCTGACCGCGTGCTTTTCACGCTGCAGCTTGAAGACCTGGAATTCGAGCTCATGCGGCTGGAAGAGGCCCTCCAGCCGGCCGGCGCTCGTGGCCCCGAGACCGCCTCGACGGTCACCTTTTCGGCCGAAAGCCTCACTGTGATGGTGACGGTGTCGGATTCGGGACCGCATCGGCGCCGGATCGACGGTTGGATCGCACCAGGCGGGGCCCTTCGGGTCGAGCTGCGCACCCCGCGAGGTGTGCACGAAACCCAAGCCGACGCCGACGGGCGGTTCGCTTTCGCGGAGGTGCCGTCCGGTCTGGTCCAGATCATGATCCATCCGACGACCGGGGCGGAGGTACCCCTGCACCGGCCGGTGGTCACACCACCGGTGCAGCTTTAGCCCCGACACCTTCCGTGGGAGTTCATCGTGGCCAGCACAAATAACCATGTCCCAACACCGCCGGGCGCTCTCCTGACGGCGTATGGAGCCCGCACGCTCGACCCCGTCGCGGCACAGGTGTTGCCCGACCAGCGACTCCAGTCCACTGTGTACGTAGCGAACCGGCTGCTGATGCGCCGGCAAAACGGCGGCGAGCACCGCCGTCTCTTCAACGAGGTGGGCGCCGGCCTCCAGCTCCGGCTCGACGACCCCGCCGAGGGTGGCCGCTCCGTGCGCCTCTCGCCCGGCAACGGCGGTCCGGCCACGCCGGACGCCTGGCGGGTGCTGCAGGCAGTCCGGGCTAAGGACGGTGCCCGCCTGCGCAGCCTCGGCCTCGGCCTCGACCACATCATGTTCGCGGCGACGTCACCGATCACCGGGAGCCCGTTCCACTCGGCGTTCCCGTTCCATTCCGCGTTTCCGTTCCACTCCGCCTTCCCGTTCCACTCGGCGTTCGGCGGGCCCGTCGCGCAGTACGGAATGCTCGGCTTCGGCGCCACCCAGCCGGTCAACCTTGTCCTGCCGACCCCGGTCCGCCAGGCGACGGTAACCCCGCGGCGGCCGGTCATCGCCGTGCTCGACACCGGGTGTGGGGCGCACGACTGGTTCACCGAGGGGATGCTCGACCCGATCAACGCGCTGACCGGCGACCCGGGCACCGCGCTCGACACCACTGGCGACGTGGTCGGTCCGCTGGACGGGATGCGTGACCCGCTGGCCGGGCACGGCACGTTCATCTGCGGCCTGATCCGGCAGACCTGCCCGGACGCCGACATCCTCCCGGTCCGGGTGATCCACTCCGACGGCGTGATCGTCGAGTCCGAGCTGCTGGCGGCGCTGCAGGCGCTGCACGAGCTGGCCCGGAAGTTCGCCGCGGGTGAGCCAGGCGGCCAGGCGATCGACATCATCTCGCTGTCGCTGGGCTTCTACCACGAGTCGGCGGAGGACGACGCGTACATGTCGCTGCTCTACGAGGAGATCCGCGACCTGGCCGAGCTCGGCGTCGCCGTGGTCGCCGCCGCCGGTAACGATGCGACGGCCCGGCCGATGTTCCCCGCGGCGTTCGCGTCGACGCCGGACGGCGTCGCGGCGCCCGCGGTGCCCGTGTCCAGTGTGGGCGCACTCAACCCGAATGGTTCGATAGCGCTCTTCAGCAACACCGGTACCTGGGTGAGCCATTGGGAGCCGGGTGCGGCCGTGGTGAGCACGATGCCGAAGTTCGACCACGCGATGGCGCCCGGTGCGGCCATCATGGACCCATTCCACGGGCGCAGCCGGGAAAACATCGACCCGGACGACTTCGCCGGTGGCTTCGCGATCTCCAGCGGCACGTCGTTCGCGGCGCCCATCCTCGCCGGCCGCATCGCCAAGGCGCTGATCGCCGAAAACGGTGTCGGCTCGCTGATGACGACCGAGAGCGATCCGGTCAAGCGCATGGAGCGGGCCATCGAGGCGGTGCAGCCGCAGCCGTAACGGATAGCGGCGGCGATCCGGAGGATCGCCGCCGGAGTATCGGTCGAGTCAGGTTGGCGGGCCGCCATGCCATGATGAGGCGTGTCCGTCGTCGCCAGCGCCGCCGAGCTGCACGCCCAATCCGTCCGGGAGACCGAGCACGGACGGCACGCGGAGGCTCGGCGGCTGCTGCGTGCGGCCCTGCGCAGCGGCCCCGAGCCGGAGCTGCGCGCCCGCATCCTGATCAGCCTCGCCTACCACCAGGCCGAGCGGCGCAGCCTCGACGACGGGCTGGCGCTGCTCGGCGAGGCCGACGAGGTGCCCGACCTCCCGCCGCGGCTGCGGGGCATGGTCGCCGCCCAGCGCGGGCTCCTCTTCATGCGGGCCGGCCGCTCAGCCGACGCGCTGTCCGCGCTCGACGCGGCGGTGGGGCTGCTCGATGAGTCGGTGGCGGAGGACATCTGCCGCCCGTTGCTGACCCGCGGCATCCTTCAGATGCAGCGTGGGGTGCTGACGGCCGCTCGGGCCGACTTCCGCCGCTGTGTGGAGATCGCCGGGCGGCACGGGCTGGACATGCTGGCGGCCAAGGCGTCACACAACCTTGGCTATTTATCGCTGCTGTCCGGCGCGCTGCCACAGGCACTGCGCGACATGGACGCCGTCTGGGCAACGTTGGCCGGACAGTCCCCGACGTATGCGGCGGTGTGCCACATCGACCGCGCGCAGGTGCTGCTTGCCGCCGGCCTGTGGCGGGAGGCCGACGACGACCTCGCGCACGCCGTCGATCTCTTCGCCGGGGCGAAGGCGCCGCAGGACCAGGCCGAGGCGGAGCTGACCCGGGCGCAGGTGGCGCTGCTGGAGGAGCGGCACACCGACGCGCGGCGCCTCGCCGAGCGGGCCCGGAAGCGTTTCGTGGCGCGGGGCGCGGACACCTGGGCGCTGCTCGCCGAACACATGGCGGTCGCGGCGGCGGTCGCGAAGGGCAAAGGTGCGGTGACGGCGGCCGAAGACGCGGCCCGGGTCGCCACCGCGCTCGCCACGGCCGGCCTCGACGATGACGCGCGCCGGGCCACGCTGACCGGCGTGGCGGCGTTGCTCGCCGTCCGTCCACTGGGGAGCGTCGAGGAGATCCGCGCGGCGGCCGGCGACGCGATCCGGCTGCGCCGCGATGACCCGATCGCCACCCGGCTGGCCGCCCGATCGGTGCGTGCCACCCTCGCGGACGCCGAGGGGGAGCCGGGGCGGGCCGACGCCGAGCTGCGGGCCGCACTCGCTGACCTGCACCGCTACCAGGCGTCGTTCGGCAGCCTCGACCTCCAGACCGCGGTGAGCGGCCATGGCCGCCACCTCGCCGAGCTGGGGCTGGCCCGGGCGCTGGCCACCGGCCGGCCGGCGACGGTCTTCGGCTGGGCCGAGCGGGCCCGCGCCCTCGCCACGCGCCTGCCACCGGTGGTGCCGCCGGCCGACCCGGAGGCCGCCGGCATGCTGGAGGAGCTGCGCCACCTCCGCGTCGAGCTGCGCGGCGCCGTGCTCGCCGGCCAGCCCGCGCCCGCGCTGCGCGCCCGCTGCGCCCACCTCGAGCGGCTGATCCGGCAGCGCTCCTGGTACACGCCGGGGCCGGGGCAGACCCTCGCGCCCGCGCCCCTCGGCGACGTGCAGGACCAGCTGGCGGTGGCGGACGCGACGTACGTGGCGCATCTGATCTCCGGCGGCCGGCTGCACGCGCTCGTGGCCGGGCCGCGCCAGCGCAAGCTGCTCGACCTCGGCCCGGCGGCGCCCGCCATCGAGCTGCTGCACCGGGTCCGCGCCGACCTCGACGCGCTCGCCACGATCAACCTGCCGGAGCCGATGCGGGTCAGCGTGCGCGCGTCGAGCCGGCGCTCACTCCGTCGCCTCGACGAGCTGCTCTGGCAGCCGCTGCGCAAGGATCTCGCCGACGGGCCGCTGCTGCTGGCCCCGGCGGCCGGGCTCGTGGCCGTACCGTGGACGCTCTTGCCTGCCCTGCGCGGACGCCCGCTGGCCGTCGTGCCGTCCGCGACCGCGTGGCTGGCCGCCCGTGATCGGGCCGCGCTGCCGGCGCGACCGACGCTGGCGCTGGCCGCCGGGCCGCGGGTGGCCCGTGCCGCGGAGGAGGTGCGGCTCGTCGCGGAGGTGTGGTCGGCGCAATCGCCGACCCACTCCACCACCGCGGGGGTACGGGACGCGGCGCACTCCGCCGACGTGCTGCACGTTGCCGCGCACGGGGTACACGAGCCGGACAACCCGCTCTTCTCCCACCTGGAGCTGGCCGACGGGCCGCTCTTCGGCCACGAGCTGCACCAGCTGCCGCGGCTGCCGGCACACATCGTGCTGTCGGCGTGCGAATTGGGCCTCGCCCGACCGCGGCCGGGCGAGGAGACGTTGGGGATGACCGCCGCGCTGCTGCACGGCGGCGCGGGGAGTGTCGTGGCCGGCGTCGCGCGGATCGCCGACGCTGTCGCTTACCAGGTCGGTCCGGCCCACCACGCGGCACTGCGAGACGGTGAGTCGCCGGCCGCCGCACTGGCGGCCGCCATCGAGCGCGCGGCGAAAGCCGAGGAGGACCTGGCGCCGCTGGTGTGCTTCGGCGCCGGTTGGTGACAGTGGCGCAGTTCTCTCATGCAACACAGGAGAGGGCTGGCGGAAATCCGATACAGGTCCCGTCACGATTGCGCTAGCGTTGGCGCCATGCAGCACGCCCTGATCAACATGACCCCCGCCCTGATGGGTGCGTGGGGTCCTGCCTTCGTTGTCAGGCCTTGGCTGGTGCGTCCGGCCCTGGCCTGATCGACGCACACACACTCCGCGTTCTCTTCCAGGGCCCTCCGAGTCCCTAATTCGGCTCGGACAGGCCTCGCTTTCGCGTGCGCTACTTCTGTCGCCGCGCCTTGTCGCTCCGGCCTGTCCGCGTAAGGCCGGCCCGTGCGCGGGCCGGTGGGAGAGGACGCCGGCAGTGGCGCAGAACACCCGAGGATTCCGCAATGAGCGCGACCGCACCCGGCGGGTGCTGTCGCAGACGTTCCTGCACGACCCTGGCGCGCTGGACCGCGTGGTCCACGCCGCCGGGCTGGGCCGTGGCGACCTGGTCCTGGAGGTGGGCGCCGGCGACGGTCGGCTCACCCGGCGACTGGCCGAGGCTGCTGGGCGGATCGTGGCGTACGAGGTCGACCCCGCCTTCGCGACCGCCTTGGCCGTACCGCAGAACGTGGCCGTACGGCACCAGGACTTCCTGACCGCCCGGCCGCCACACGAGCCGTTCGCGGTGGTGGGCAATATCCCGTACGCGCTCACCGCGCCGATCGTGCAGTGGTGCCTGCGGGCGCGAGCGCTCACCTCGGCAACGCTTGTGACCCAGCTGGAGTACGCGCGCAAGCGCACCGGCGACTATGGACGGTGGAGTCGCCTGACCGTGTCGACGTGGCCGGAGTTCCACTGGGGACTGTCCGGGCGGATATCACGGCAGGCCTTCCGTCCGGTGCCCCGCGTGGACTCGGGCATCCTGCGGCTGGAGCGGCGGCCCGCGGCGCTCGTGCCCGGACAGCGGATGACGGCGTACCAGTCCTTTGTGGACCTCGGCTTCGGCGGGGTGGGCGGATCGCTGCACGCCTCGCTGCGGCGGCGGTTTCCGGCCCGCCGGGTCGACGGCGCCTTCCGGGCCGCGCGGCTGGACACGTCCACAGTGGTCGGTCACGTGTGGCCCGAGCAGTGGCTGCTGCTCTTCCGGCTCCTAGGCGGTGACACCTGACTGGACCGCCAACACCGCGAGGCGTACCCGGTTCGGGGTGCCGGTCTTGGTCATGAGGCTCGCGATGTGCGTCTTCACCGTGGTCACGCCGAGGTGGAGGCGCTCCGCGATCTCGCCGTTCGACAGGCCCTCGCCGACCAGCGCGAGCACCTCGGTCTCGCGCGGCGTGAGGCCGAAGTTCGGCCGGGCCGGGTACGCCGGCGCGGAGCGGCTGTGCACCGCCGAGGCGACGAGGCGGCGCAGCACCGCGGGGCTGAACGGTGAGTCGCCCGCGGCCGCCCGGCGTACCCCGTCGAGCAGGTCCTCAGGCGCCGCGTCCTTGACCAGGAAGCCGCAGGCGCCAGCGGCCAGCGCGGGGTACAGGTGGTCGTCGTCGTCGAACGTGGTGAGCACGACCACGCGTACGGTCGGGCGGGCGGCCAGGATCCGCGCGGTGGCGGTGATGCCGTCGACGCCGGGCATCCGCAGGTCCATCAGGATGACGTCGGGCAGCACCTGGTCGGCGAGGCGCACGGCTTCGGCGCCGTTGTCCGCCTCGCCCACCACCTCCAGGTCGGGGGCGGCGGCGCAGAGCATGCGCAGGCCGGCGCGGACGAGGTTCTGGTCGTCGGCGAGCAGTACGCGGATCACGGGCGGGCCTCGGCAGGGGTAGGGGTATGGAGGCGGCACGTCTTGCTGACCGGGAGCCCTACCGAGGACGACGCCGAGGGCAGCAGCGCGGAGAGCCGCCACCCGCGCCCCTGCCGCCCGACCGAGAGCGAGCCGCCGAGCAGCTCGACCCGCTCGCGCATGCCGATCAGCCCGTGGCCGGGGACGTCCTTCGCGGTCGGGAGGGCGGGCGGGCTCGTACCGCCGTCGTCCACGATCTCCAGCAGCACCGCGTCATCCGGCGTGAGGCGCATCGAGACGTCGGCGTGGGCGGCGGTGCCGGCGTGCTTGGCCACGTTCGTGAGCCCTTCCTGAGTGAGGCGCAGGACGGCGAGGCCGCGTACGGGATCGAGCCCTCCGATCGCCGGGTCGACCGAGGAGTCGATGTCGAGGCCCACTTGGCGGCCGCGCTGTACCACCTCGTCGAGCGCGGCGTGCAGCTCGCCCGGCTCCACGAACGGCGGGGTGTCGCCAACCTCCGGGTCGCGCAGCACGGTCACCAACCGGCGCAGGGCGGCGAGCGTGGCGGTACCGCTGCCGTGTACGTCGTCGAGCACCTCGCGCACCCGCGGGTCGTCCGTCGGCAGCACGTGCCTTGCCACGCCCACCCGCAGCACGATCGAGGCGACGTGGTGGGCGACGACGTCGTGCAGCTCACGGGCGATCGCCGTACGCTCGTTGGCCCGCGCGGCCCGCGTCTCGGACAGCCGGCGCCGCTGCTCTTCAGCCACCCGCTGCTGCGCCTGGGCGGCGGTCTGGCGCACGGAGCGGATGTACGCACCGACGAGCACCGGCGCGCCGACCATCACCGCGGCACGGTACAGCAGTGCGGGCAAGCCTCCGCTCGGGTGCAGCACGTACACGATGGCCGGTGCGAGCCCGCCCACCAGCACCTGCCAGCCGGAGCGGCGCATCGCGAGCTCGAAGAGGGCGACCGCGGCCGCGATCTTCACGACCATCGCGGCGTGGTTGCCCACCTCGTATGCCACCGTGAGCAGGCCGGCCTGCGCGATCGGCGTCGCGAGCGGCCACCGCCCGCCGCCCGCGCTCAGCCCGACCGCGGCGAGCGCGATCATCCAGTCGGCCACGCTAGGCGGTGACGCCGGGGCCCGCAGCAGCACAAGGTAGCCGACGGTCAGCACGAACAGCAGCGTCAGCCGCGCCGGCCAGGCCCGCTCGTCGAAGAGCCGGGCGATCCACTGGGTCACCACATTCGAACAGTAGGCCGCGGCGGACACGGTGGCCTCCTGCCGGGGCAGGAGACAACACAGCCCGGCAAGGTTTTGTAAACAGGCCTAGGGGCGGGCGAGCGCCAGCCACTCGTGCGCCGTGACCTCGGATCCAGGGGCGGCCAGCAGGCGGTCCAGGGTGCCGGGCATGCGGGCGGTGAGATCCCACAGGGCGCCGCTTGCGAGGCGGACCCGGGCCAGTGGCACGCCCGCCACATACGCCTGGCCGGGCGCGACGAGCCAGCGCAGCAGGTGGGCGGAGCCACCCGGTATCGCGAACGACAGCGGGATCGACGGCTCGGGCGAGGTGGCGGCGGGCACCCGGCGTGGGCCGCTTTGGGGGAGCCAGCGCGCAGCTCCGCGTACCGTGGCGAGCTCCGGCTCTTCGACCGTGTGGAGCGGGAGCCGCAGCGCCTGCTGGAGCAGCTCGCCCACCGCGGGCATGCGGACCCCGCCGCCCACCGGGAGGATCGCCGCGACCTGGTGTGGTGACACGCCTACGCGGGCGAGCAGCTCGGTACAGCAGGTCACCGTGCGGCCGAGCAGCGGCGCGGCGAGTGCGCCCAGGTCGGCGCGGGTGAGCCGATACGCCGGGGCGTTGGGCAGGAAGAAGTCTTCGACCGCGGGGCGACGCTGAGCTGGTGCTTGAGCCGCTGGGCGAAGTCGGTCACCGCCATGCCCAGCCGCAGCGCGGCCGGGTCGGACGGGCTTGTGGCGGCGGAGGAGAGCAGCGGGGCGAGCCATGCCTGGCCCTCGGCCTGGATCCGGCTGGCGAGCAGCGCCTCGATCTCGCGGCCACCGCAGTCGTCGAGCGCGCCATACCCCAGCACGTCGTGCCACCGCTCGCCGATCCGCAGCAAGGTGGCGTCGAAGCTGCCGCCACCCAGGTCATACACCAGGACGATGTCGCCGGCGACGAACGATGGGCCTACTGCCGGCGCGAACGCGGCGGCGACCGGCTCGGGGAGCAGCTCGACGGTGTCCAGGCCGGCGGCGTCGGCCGCGGCGATCATCCGGGCCCGGCGCGGGTCGCTCGGGCCGTAGCTGGCGGGCACGGTGATCAGCGCGCGGCCGATCGGGGCGCCGTGCGTCCGCTCGGCCTCGGCGCGCAGGGCCGCGAGCAGCGCGACGACCTGCTCGACCGGACGGAACCGGCGGCGGCCGAGCACCACCGAGGTGTCGGCCGCCAGCCCGCGCTTGAACTCGGCGGCGAACGACTCCGGCTCGGAGCGCTTGCGCTGCTCGGCCAGCGTGCCGACGAGCAGCTGCTGGCCGTCCCAGAAGACGGCGGATGGCCAGCTGGCGGCGCCGGTGACCGGCTCGGGCACCGGCCACGCCTCCTCGCCGGCGACCACGATCGCGGCCGAGGTGGTGGTGCCGAAGTCGACCACGAGCGCGGCGGCGTCGCGCGCCCGCGGCGGCTCAGACATGCCAGACATCGACAAGGCTCCTGCCCTCGGACTCCCAGCTGGCCAGCAGGTGCCGCCCGTCGGCGCTGAACCCGGCCAGCGCCCGCCGGCTCGGCGTCTCGCGCGCCCGGAATACCTCCTGCTCAGTCGCGATGTCGTGCACGAGTAGCACCCAGGAGCCGTCACTGGCCTCCAGCATCGCGGCCCGCAGCTGACCGTCGGGGCTGGCGACCCTGCCACTGAAGCCCTGCGTGCGGCTGCGGCTGGAGTAGTCCGGGTTTCGGCGGGTCCACGCCTCGTCGGTAACCTTGTCGATCCGGCCACCGGTGCGCAGGTCCCAGATCGTGAACGTGGAGCGGCGGTAGCGCCCCACCGCCTTGCCCTCCACCTCGACGGCCAGGCGCCACTCCACCTCGTTGACCCGCACATCGGAGGCGCCGCCCGGGTCGCGGAAGCGGGTGACCAGCTTGCCGGTGTCGATGTCCCAGACCGAGAACCAGCTTTCCGAGTCCCACGCGACAAGGCAGAGCCGCCCATCAGGGCCCACGAACACCCGGCCGCCCACCGGCGTCGCGCCGCTCGGCTCGGGGACGAACTCGCCGGTCAGGGCCGCTTCGCCGACCGTGCGGTATCGCACGTAGCGCCCGGCGCCGTCGCACTCCACCAGCCGCTGGCGGTCGGGGTGAGCAGCCACGAGCCGGCGACCTCCAGCCGGTGCTGGAGCGGAGGCGGGTGCTCGGCGAGCGCCTTGGGTGTCTTCGCGGCGGACGCGACCAGCACCGGGCCCACCTGCTGGCCGGCGGCGGCGCGGTGCGCGAGCAGCGTGCCGGCCTTGGGCGCGACGAGGTCGAACACCCGGTCGTCCGGCGCCCGCACATGAGCCACGACCGCGCCCGCCGTATACGGCTGGCCCTCGGCGACAAGCCATCGCACCAGCTCGCCCCGGCCACCCGGGATGTCCCAGGCCACCGGCTCGATCCGCCAGCTCGGCCGGTCGGCCTGCACCGCGCGGCTGGGCGCCCCGACCGACCAGCGGGCCGCGCCACGGGCGACCGCCAGCTCCGGCTCTGTCGCCCGACGGACCGGGTGGCCGAGCGTGGCGCGGAGGGTCGGCTCGGCCATCGGCAGCCGCGCACCACCGCCGGCGAGCACGACGGCGCCCAGGTCGGCGGGAGTGGCACCGGCCGCGGCGAGCACCGTATGGCAGCTGGTCGCGAGCCACCGCAGCGCGGGCTCGGCGAACGCCGCGAGCCACTCGCGGGTCAGCCGGTACGGCGGGGTGATCGGCGTGAGGTGGTCGGTCACCTCTTCGGTGTCGGCGAGCTGGTGTTTGAGCCGCCGCACGAAGTCGATCGCCTCGTAGTAGGCCCGCAGCCCGGCGTCGCCCGGCGCGGCGAGCAGCGGCTCCAGCCAGGTGCGCCCCTCGGAACGGAGATCGTTGATCAGCAGCGCGTCGAGGTCGTGGCCGGCGGCGGAGGTCTCCTGGGCCAGCTGGGCCGTGTAGTTGCCGCGCACCTGCACGAGCGCGACGGTCCAGGTGGCGCCGAGCACGCAGGCTAGCACCAGCGTCCCGCCGGGCAGCCCGCCGCCGGTCTCCGGATCGAGGGCGGCCGCCACCGCGCTCGACACAAGCTCCACATCGGAGAAGCCGGCCGCCTCGCCCGCCGCGCTCAGCACGTCCCGGCGCGGGTCGCCAGCCAGGTACGACGCGGGTGTGGTGAGCGTCACGCGGTCGACGTTCGCGCCGTACTGCTGGCGTGCCTCGCCCCGCACCGCCGCCAGGTACGCGCTCAGCGCCTCGCCTCCGGTGATCTCCCGCCCCTCCAGCCACATCGATGCCTGAGCGTCGACCGCCCGCCGCGGGCCATCGATATACCGCCGGGGTATGGCGCGCTTGCGTCGCTCGGCAACGGTGCCGAAGACATAGCCCGTGTCGTCGAGGCAGACCGAAGAAGGCCAGACCAGGCTGCCAGTGCCCGGCTCGCGCAGGAGCCCGGACTGGTCACCGACGACCAATGCCACGCGGGTGGCCGACGTGCCGACATCGACCACCAGGATCGGCTCGGCCATGAGCGGTCCTTGAGGGGAATGGGGGCGGCTGGAAGTTTCGAACTACAGGGAGTTCCGGCATAGTTTCCGCGAGTCTTACGGCCACGTCCACCCTCCGGAGGGTCACGGCACAAGCCAAGCGGACGATGTGGATGCAGCGGAAACAGGTCGGTAACAATCGATCGACCAATCCGGGTACCGTACGGCACCGAAGTACCGATATGGGCGCGCAGATGATCGGCGAGAGGCTGGCATTGATGAGCGAGGGCGGCAACGAGGGGCCGCAGCGGGTGGAGCAGCTATCGGCCGTGCCCGCGTCGCCGCCGGACCCCGCCGCGGAGGCCGGCGAGCTGCTGCGCGCGGTCGCGCGCGGCGACGAGGCCGCGTTCACGCGCCTCTACGACCTCGTGGCCCCACGGGTGTACGGCCTGGCCCGGCGGGTCCTGCGTGACCCCGCCCAAGCCGAGGAGGTGGCGCAGGAGGTGCTCGTCGAGGTCTGGCGCACCGCCAGCCGCTACGACCCGGCGCGCGGCTCGGCCACCTCGTGGGTCTTCACGATCGCCCACCGCCGCGCCGTCGACCGGGTCCGCTCGGAGCAGGCCGGCGCCGAGCGGGCCCGCCGGGTGGCGGCCACGCAGGGCGAGACGCCGTACGACGAGGTGGTCGACCAGGCCACCACGCGCCTTGAGCAGCAGCAGGTGCGGCGGTGCATCCAGACGCTCACCGGGCTCCAGCGCGAGGCGATCACGTTGGCCTACTACGGCGGGTACACGTACCGCGAGGTCGCCGAGCTGCTCGGCACCGCGCTGCCGACCATCAAGACGCGCATGCGGGACGGGTTGATCCGGCTGCGCGACTGCCTCGGCGTGGAGGTGACGGCATGACTGACGTACACAGTGATGCCCACGCGCTCGCCGGGGCGTATGCGCTGCACGCCCTGTCCGACATCGAGCGGGCGGCGTTCGCCCGCCATCTGGCCGGGTGCGAGTCCTGCACACACGAGGTCGCCGAGCTGGAGGAGACCGCCGCGCGGCTGGCCGACGGCGCCTGGTCGATCCCGCCACCCCGCCTCCGCGACAACGTGCTCGCCGAGATCCGCCAGACCCGCCAGGTGGCGCCGGGCCGCCCGGATAGTCCGGCCCGCGCCGTGTCCACTACCACCGGCGGCGGCTGGCGGCGCAGGCCGCTCATGGTCGCGGCAGCCGCCGCCGTGGTCCTGGCCGCGGGCACGGGCACGGTGTCATACGTGGCGCAGGAGCAGCGGGTACGGGACGAGCGCGCCACAGCCGAGGCCCTCCGCGCCGAGTCGGCCCGGATCCAGGAGGTGCTCGCCGCCTCCGACGCGCGGCTGCGCTCCGCACCGGTGACCGGGGGCGGGCAGGTCACGATGGTGCTCTCGGAGAGCCTGGACGAGGGCGTGGTCATGCTCTCCGGCGCCCAACCGCCCGGTACCGACCGGGCGTACCAGCTCTGGTACCTCTCCAGCGGCGGGCTGGACTCGCGCGGCGTGCTCCCGGCCGGCGAGGGCGGGGCGACCAAGCTCATCAAGAACATCCGCGGCATGGACAACCTCGGCGTCACGATCGAGCCGAAGGACGGCTCGACTACACCGAGCGCGCCGACGGTGGCGAGTGTGCCCACGGATGCCTGAAGATATTCGCTTCCCGCCGTCGCTAAGGTGATGCCGTGACGTTTTTCTTCCTCGCCCGCTGACCCCCACTAGCGGGTCGCGGGTCCCCACCGCTGGTGATGCGGGGCGGCGCAGCGCCGTCCCGGGTCCTGCCGCGGGAGAAGAACGATGCACGCGCGCCTTCTGGCGCGGACGGTGCGAGGCATGGAAACCCTGGTCGCCGACGAGATCCGCGAGCGCGGACTCGGTCAGGTCGACCTCATCGGCCACCGCGAGGTGCACTTCACCTCGTCGGACCCGGCCGCGGCGATCCGTGCCCTGCCCACCGCCGACGATGTACTGCTCGTGGCCGCCGTCATCCACGGAATCGGCCACACAAAAGACGACCTCCACCGCCTCACGGAGCTGGGTGACCTTGCCTGGGCTCCGCGCCGCCCGCTCGACGTCTCCGCCACGGTGGTGGGGGCGCGCCGCTTCGGCAGGTACGACGTCGAGGACGCCCTCGGCGCGCACCTGTCGAGGATGCTCGGCGTGCCGTACCACTCCCGCCGGGGCGGAGTGCGCCCACCGCCCGGTACCACCTCGTGGCGGGTGACGATCGAGGGCAAGCGGGCCACCGTGGCCGTACGGCAGGGCGACCGACCCGCCCACCGACGCGCCTACAAGCGGGCGAGCGTGCCCGGCACGCTGCACCCGCCGGTGGCCGCCGCGATGGTACGGCTGGCCGGCATCGCACCCGGTGACGTGGTGCTCGACCCGTGCTGCGGGGCGGGCACGCTCCTGATGGAGGCAGCCACGTCCGGCGCTGGCCTCGTCGGTGTCGACCGAGCTCCGGCTGCGCTCGGTGCGGCTCGGCTGAACGCTGCCGGCTTCGCCGTCTCATGGATCGGTGCCGACGCAGGCCGGCTACCAATCCGGCGAGGAAGCGTGGACCGCGTCCTGGTCAACCCGCCATGGAATCGCCAGGTGCCGGCACACGGCACGCTCGCCACCGACCCGGCGTGCCTCTGGTCGGAAATTCGCCGCGTCCTCCGCCCGCATGGCCGCTTGGTCGCCCTACTGTACGAGGACGACTGCCTGCCCGAGGATTGGCCTGTGGAAGCGGTTTACCCGATTCGAATATCGGGAGCAAAAGCGTCGATCGTTCTGGCTAGATATACTCAGTGAGTAATGCCGAACATTGACGCTGGCGCTAAGTGCTCCTTGGGTCTGAAATTCAGATGGCATGCGGATCGGGCTCCGTGGCGCTATGCCATTCTTCGTCTACAATTCTGGTAAACCGTCGCTGCGCGGCTGACGAGGTATCGGCCCAGGTGAGGTGGATTCGTTGCCACCACTCCCATGCAACTCGACCCTTGAATAACCGGGCTACCGCGTATCGCACCTGATTTTCGCTCATTCCTCCCATCTGCCAGGTTGACATCCAATACCCGACCATCAAGTTGACGTAGACCTCTTGGCGGATGTTCGGCAGGCCTGCGACATCCGGGAGGATAGCCTCGAGAAGTTCTCGATCGTTAAGGGCGAGGCTGACGATTTCAAAATGCCGTTGCCGCTCCGCGGCAAGTTGATCTATTGCCATTTGTCGTCGCTGCAGAGCCAGTGAGCCGGCGATTCCACATAAGGCAAGACCGGACAAGGCCGCCGATATTCCGCCGTATGCTGTACCTATCTCGGCGTAGTGCGACCAGTCAGCGTTTTCGTCGTTCATGCGAGCCAGCAAACCAGGAGAGGCGATGATTAAGTACAACACTGAGATAAGCAGCCCTGCGGCGGCGGCTAGTAAGGCGGCTCGGTTCAGAAGAGAAGAGTTAGTGGGACGGGGCACGGCGTCTCCCTAAAGATCCAAGTCACTGACTCGCCTTGTCAAGGTACTTGCCCGCGCCAAGCTTCTGTCGGCGCAAACCCAACTGGCCTTCGACGACAACGGCGCCGGTGGGGTGCATTCCTTAGAGGCGGGCGGCGATGATCTGGGCGGCGCGGCGCAGGGTGGCCAGGTCGCGGGCGGAGGCGCCGGCCAGCACGTCGGCCACCGCCCGCACCCGCGCCGCCCGGCCGCGCTCCAGCAGCCGCTTTCCCGCCGCCGTCGCGGTCACCAGCACCACACGGCGGTCGGTCGCGGAACGCTCGCGCACCGCGAGGCCGTCCGCCTCCAGGGCGGCCACGAGCTTGGTGATGGCCGGCGGGGAGACCTGCTCGATCGCGGCCAGGCGGGTGATCGGCTGCGGGCCGGCGAAGACGACCACGGACAGCAGCGACGCGCGCGGCCCGTCGAGGTCCATGCCGGCATCCTGGGTACGGGCCACGCGCAGCAGCCGCACCGCGGCCGAGTGCAACAGGTTGGCGGTCTCGTGGCGCTCGTCGGCCGGCACACCGGCTGGGCGGCTGGGCAGCCGTGCTTGCCCCGACTGCTTCACCATGGTTAACCTTTTACCACAGTTATGTATCCGCCCAGGAGGTGGCCATGGCGCTCGGTCCGGTGGCCCAGATCCACGTCAGCGTCCGCGACATCGACCGGTCGGTGGCGTTCTACCGTGACGTGCTCGGCATCCCGCTGCTCTTCCAGGTGCCGGGCCAGCAGATGGCCTTCTTCGCCAGCGGCGACGTCCGGCTCTACCTGGGGGTGCCGGAGAGCGCGGAGTTCGCCAGCCGATGCACGCTCTACTTCCGGGTCGACGACATCGAGGCGGAGCACGATCGCCTGGTGGCGGCGGGCGTCGAGTCGTTCGGCAAGCCGCACGTCGTCCATCGCGACGGGGCGACCGAGCTGTGGATGTCGTTCTTCAGCGACCCGGACGGCCACAAGCTAGGTCTGATGCAGGAGCGCTAGCGCGGAGGCTACGCGCCCCACTCGTGGGGCTGACCGGTCGCCTCCAGCACCGAGAGCCACAGGTCGCCGTTGGGGTCGACGGTGTTGCGGCGGCTGATCGCGAGCGGGATGGGGATGTTGACGAAGCGCCCGTGCCACCGCCCCACCACCATCGCGGTACGCCCCGCCATCGCCGCGTGCACGGCCGTGTGCGCGAGCCGCAGGCAGTACACGCTGTCGTACGAGTTGGCGGGCACGCTGCGGATCGCATAGCTGGGGTCGACGTACTTGAGGTACACCTCGTCGCCCCGGGCGGCGAAGTGCTCGCCGATCCGCTCCCTCAGAAAGAGCCCGATGTCCCGGAGCATCGTGTTGCCCGAGGCGTCGTAGCGGGCCGGTGCGGCCGGCAGGTGCTCCTGCCCGGCGCCCTCGGCGACCACCACGACAGCGTGGCCGCGCCGCTTGACCCGGTCGGCCAGATGGTTCAGGAAGCCGTCGAGCGGGAACGGCACCTCGGGTATCAGCACGTAGTCGGCGTCGGTGTTGGCGAGCGCGGCGTAGCAGGCGATGAAGCCGGAGTGCCGTCCCATCAGCCGCACCAGCCCCACACCGCCGGGCACCGACCGCGCCTCCACGTGCGCGGTGCGGATCGACTCGGCCGCCTTGGCGAACGCGGTCTGGAAGCCGAAGCTGTGATCCAGGTACGGGATGTCGTTGTCGATCGTCTTCGGCACGCCGATCACCGAGATCTTCAGCCCGCGTTCGGCCACGGTGTCGGCGATCCGGAGCGCACCGCGCATCGTGCCGTCGCCGCCGATCACGAAGAGCACGTTGATGCCCATCTGCTCCAGGCAGTCGACGATCTCGTCCGGGTCCTGCTCCCCGCGGGAGGTGCCGAGGATCGTGCCGCCGTCCTCGTTGATGCCGCGCACCATGTCGGGCGTGAGGTCCAGCACCTGCCGCCCGTACCGTGCGATGAAGCCCTGGTATCCATTGCGGAAGCCGGCGATCCGGTGCACCCCGTAGTGCAGGGTGAGCTCCATGACCAGGCCGCGGATGACGTCGTTGAGCCCCGGGCAGAGGCCGCCGCAGGTGACGATGCCGACCCGGACCTTGGAGGGGTGGAAGTAGATCTTCCGGCGGGGACCGGCCGGCTCGAAGCCGGGCAGCTTGTCGACGGGTGTGCCGTGGGCCGCGACCATCGCCACGGTGTCGTCCAGCAGCACCCGGTCGTCCTCGTCGACGTAGTGCTCCGTCGTACGGCGCGGCTCCAGCAGGGCTGCCAGCGGCGAGTCGATGCGGCACGGGCCGAGCGTGCGCACCGCCAGGGCGTCGTCCGAGATCATGTCACCCTCCGCCAAGTGTCGCCACGACCATAGCGGTAGCTGGTTACAGGCGTACTACCTGACGAAAGACAGGGGCGACGGTTGCCCTTCGGGCCCTGCGTGGCCCACCCCGGTGTCCATAGCGTCGGACGCATGACCATCACTGTGACCGGCCTGACGAAACGTTACGGCGCGACCACTGCGGTGCACGACATCTCGCTGCGGATCGCGCCAGGCCGGGTGACCGGGTTTCTCGGGCCGAACGGCTCGGGCAAATCCACCACCATCCGCATGATCCTGGGACTGGACCGGCCAACCGCCGGCAGCGCGCTTGTGAACGGCAAGCCGTACGCCGAGCTGAAGAATCCACTTCGGACAGTTGGTGCACTGCTCGACGCTCGCGCGGTGCACCCGGGCCGTAGCGCCCGCAACCACCTGCGTGCGATGGCGCGCAGCAACGGCATACCCGAGCGGCGCGTGGGCGAGGTGCTGGAGACGGTCGGCCTCCGTGACGTGGCGCGGAAGCGGGCCGGCGGTTTCTCACTCGGCATGAGCCAGCGGCTCGGCATCGCGGAGGCGCTGCTCGGCGACCCTGAGGTACTGATCTTCGACGAGCCGGTCAACGGGCTCGACCCGGACGGCGTGCGGTGGATACGCCAGCTCATGCGCGCGCTGGCCGCCGAGGGGCGTACCGTCTTCGTCTCCAGCCACCTCATGAGCGAGATGCAGCAGACCGCCGACCACCTCGTCGTGATCGGCAAGGGCCGGATCATCCGGGACGCCCCGATCGCCGAGGTGATCGCGGGAAGCTCGACAACCGCCATCCGGGTGCGTACGCCGGACGCGGAGGCGCTGCGCCATCAGCTCGCAGCCGCGACGATCGCAGTAAGCCACACCGGCCCGGACGAGCTGACCGTTACCGGCGCGCAGATCGAGCGGATCGGCGACATCGCGTACGAGGCTGGGGTGCGCCTGCACGAGCTGAGCCGGCGGGACGCCTCACTGGAGGAGGCGTACCTGGAGCTGACCGCGCCGAGCGTCGAGTACGCCGCACCGGCACCGGGAGAGTCCCGGTGACCGCGGCGGCCGAGTGGGTGAAGCTCTGGACGGTGCGCTCCACGTGGTGGTGCGTCGCGGCAAGCGTCACGCTGATGGGCTGCACGGCCTTCTTGCTGGCCAACGACTTCGTGTACGACATCGAGCACCCCGACCAGCAGTCGGTGCGCGACACGGCGGCCACCACGCAGTCGATAGTGGACCCGGCCGCGGCGTCGGTATCGCTCGCCCAGTTCGCGGTGATCGCGCTGGCCATGCTGGTGATCACATCTGAGTACTCCACTGGCGCGATCCGGTCCACGCTGCGGGCGGTGCCGGTCCGCGGCCGGGTACTGCTGGCCAAGGCCGCCGTGGCCGCGGCGGCGACCTTCGGCGCGGGGCTGGTTCTCGCCGTCGCCGGCCTGTTCGCGGCGCGACTGGGCCTGCGGGAATACGCGGTCGTGGACCTTGGCGACGCGGGGGCGGTGGCGGTACGGATCGCCGTCTACCTCGCGCTTGTCGCGGTCTTCAGCGTCGGGATGGGCGCCGCCCTGCGCAGCGCGGTCGGCACGCTCTCGGCGGTGCTTGTGTTACTGGTCGGCCTGTCGATGGTGGTACCCGAACCGGCCTCGGAATACATGCCGGGCGTGGCCGGCGGGATGTTCGTGGCGGACGGTGACGCGAGTGGGGCGCTGATACTGGTCGCCTGGACTGGCGCGGTCCTGGCGGCGGGCTACGCGGTCATCAGGCGGCGCGACGCCTGACCGAACGGCGGGAGTGCGGCGACCGGCCGCACTCCCGGTCCGAAGGGCTACCGGCGGTCGAACTCGCCGAGCTGCACACCCTCCAGAAACTCCTGCCAGTGGTCACGCCCGAAGCCGAGCACCGGCCCGCCGCGCTCCTTGCTGTCTCGCATTTGGACAGTGGCAGCGTCGTGGCGTGCCTCCACACAGTTACCGTTGCTGTAGCTGCGCGAGCTCTTGCGCCAAGAGTTCGTCAACACCGAGTTGTTCTCACATTCTTAGGGGGAATGGCGGACCGTAAGCTCGATCTTAGTGATCGACTCATCTGGATCGAGCGCGAGCTGGCGGAGTTTGTGAAACGCGTCCCGATAGGGCTGGATGCTGCTGGCGCGCTCGAATCGTCCCCCGGCGAAATCTTCGATGTACACCGAATCAGGCTCGTCGGATTCTAGATAGATCAAGACGAAGTGCTGGAAGCTGCCGATCGGCCGGGTGTGCTCGTCGAGGAGGATTCGCAGGTCGACATTCGGCAGCTCAGCTGCCTCTATCAGATGATGCAGCTGGTCGCGCATGGTAGCTGTGTCGCCCACCGTCTGCCGGAGGACAGCCTCCTGAAGGATGAGCGAGAGGTGCAGTGGGTCGGCCTTGCGGAGCACCTCCTGCCGGCGCAGCCGCACCTGGATGCGGTCCTCCACCTGGCTCGGGTTGAGCTTGGGGATGCCGCTCTCGACAAGCGCCCGCGCGTACGACTCCAGCTGGAGCAGGCCGGGCACGACCATCGGCTCGTACGACTCGAAGCGCGTCGCCTCGTCCTCAAACCCGATGAACGTGGCATACGCCTCGGAGATCGTCCCGCTGAACTCGCTCCACCAACTGCGCGCCCGTCCCTTCTCCGCGAGGGAGAGCAGCTCGGTGCGGCGGTCAGCATTGTCCACTTGGTACAGGTCCAGAAGGTCGCGCAGGTCCCGGCCGCGGATGCCGATACGGCCCCCCTCCACGCGGGAAATCCACGACGCGGACCGTTCTACCCGCTCGCCGGCCTGCTCGCCGGTCAGTCCCCGCTCCTGTCGCAACATGCGCAGGGCGAGTCCTAGCCGGCGCCGCTGGACGGTCGGGCTCGTGCCGTCCACGACTCCTCCTCCCCACGGCCATGACACGACACATTTGAACATGTACAACAACCGCGGTGTCGCGGTTCCAGTCCCCCGGGCGAAACGTACCATGAGTGATCATGTTGAGTCTCTTGCAAATGCGACTCGCACGGGCCATGCTCATGTGACAGGAGCGGAGGTTCTCCTGCCAAGCCTGCCAAGCTGCCTCCGGCCCCCGCTCCTTTGTACTCCGGCCGGGCCGGCGACGCCGAGGGCAAGGGCGCCCCGCTTCGCCGCCCGGCACGGACCTGTCAGGTAGGGGACAGGTCAGTTGCGGGTGAGCATGTCTTTCGCCATCAGGCGGCCGTCTGTGAAGCAAAGCCGGTAGATGGTGAGCCGCGCGCGCAGCAGGTCGCCGTCCGCGCGGTAGTAGCGGCAGTCGCCACCCGGTCCGTCGTCCCGCGCCGGTGCGTCCAGCCATTCACGGTCCGGGAGCACCCGCTCCACCGCGGCCTGGTCCATGCCGACGCTGAGGGCGGCATAGTCGCCGGGCCGGAGCACCGAGTTGGCCGTCGCATGGGCGTAGTAGACAAGCGCGGTCCCGCCCAGCACCGCACCAAGCGCCACCGGCACCGCGAACGTGGCGACGAGGCCGCGCCGGGCCCGCCGCTGCACGAGCCGCCGCCGGTCGGTGGAGGTCTCCGGGACGTGCGGAGCGGGCGCCGCCGCGTAGGGCAGCCGGGCCACCACCTCGAAGCTACCGCTGGGCAGCCGCCCGGCGCTGAGCGTGCCGCCGGCGAGCCGTACCCGCTCGGTCAGCCCGACCAGGCCGCGCCGCCCCGGGACGCTTTCCGGAAGGGGACCTGCGGGTGGGGGCGCGTTCCGCACGGTGACCGTCGCCTCGGACTCGCCGCGCCGGACCCGTACCGTGACCGCCGCGCCCGGCGCGTGCTTGTTGGCGTTGGTCAGCGCCTCCTGCACGACCCGGTGCGCCGCTCGGTCGACCATCGGCGGCAACGGTTCTATCTCGCCCTCGTGGTCGAGGTCGACGGCCATACCCGAGTCCTTCGCGCGGCGGACGAGCTCCGCGACGTCCTCGTCCACCGGCTGGACCGGGGCCGCGTCGGTCTGGTCACGGAGCACACCGATGATCTCGCGTAGCCGCTCGGTGGCGGCCCCGGCGCTGGCCCGCAACTCGGCGGCGGCGTCGCGGTGCCGCTCGTCGAGGTCGGGGGCGAGCTCGAGGGCACCGGCGCGAAGCGCGATGAGGCTGAGCTCGTGGCCGAGCGAGTCGTGCATGTCCTCGGCGATCCGCGTCCGCTCCCGCAGCCGTACCTGGTCGGCGATCATGCGCTGCTCGCGCTCCAGCTGCTCCGCGTGCTCCCACCCGGCGGCCACCAGGTCCTGCTGCTGCCGCCGGTAGCGACCGACCAGCCACGGGAAGAGCCCCGCGTACACAAGCACGCCGGCCATCTGGGTCCAGACGAGGAAGCCGGCGTCGACAAGCACGTACGGCGTGGCGAGCGCCACGATCGCCAGGAACCCCGCGGCAGCCGGGAGCACGCTCACCATCCGCCGGCCGACGAGGTAGCTGACCACTGGCAGCGCGAACGAGAAGTTGCCGTCCACGGCGGTGAGCGCGACCACGACGAAGAGCGAGGCGATCGGGTACCGGCGGCTCAGCGCCACCGCCGCGGCGAGCCCGGCCAAGGCGAGCAGGAGCAGCCAGAACGGGTAACCGTTGTGGCCGGGCCAGGCGATCGCGACGGGCAGGGCGAGCACCACCCAGAGCAGGATGTCGGTCGCCGTACGTCGCACAGCTCCGACGGTAGCTCCGCCGGACCGGGCGAGAACCCTGCCGAAAGTCAGGGGTGCCGGACGACGATCGGCCGCGGCGGCCGGCAGCACCGCGCACCTACGGTGGCCCAATGTTGCGCGTGGAGACCGGCCTGACCGCACCCGAGGTAGCCGAGCGGATCGCCGCCGGCCAGGTGAACGACGTCCCGGCGCGGTCCAGCCGGAGCGTTGGAGAGATCGTCCGGGCCAACCTGTTCACCCGGATCAACGCGATCGTCGGCGTACTCCTGATCATGATCCTGGCGGTCGGCCCGATCCAGGATGCCCTCTTCGGCGGTGTGATCATCGCGAACACCCTGATCGGTGTCATCCAGGAGCTGCGGGCCAAGCGGACGCTCGACCGGCTGGCGATCGTCGGTGCCGCGCGCCCGATCGTGCGCCGCGACGGGTACGCGGTCGAGGTGGACGCGGCGGAGATCGTGCTCGACGACCTCGTCGAGCTCGGCGCCGGCGACAAGATCGTGGTGGACGGGGTGGTCGCCGAGGCCGAGCACCTCGAGGTGGACGAGTCGCTGCTCACCGGCGAGGCGGACCCGGTCGTGAAGCGCCCCGGCGACCCGGTGCTCTCGGGCAGCTTCGTGGTGTCCGGCGCGGGCTCCTTCACCACGACGAAGGTGGGTCGGGAGGCGTACGCGGCGAGGCTCGCCGAGGAGGCCAGCCGCTTCACGCTCGTCGACTCGCAGCTGCGCAACGGGATCAACACGATCCTGCGGGTGGTCACCTGGATGATCATCCCGACCGGGCTGGCGCTGGTGGCCAGCCAGCTCATGGTCAATCGGGACGACCTGCCCGAGGCGGTACGCCGTATGGTCGGCGGCCTGGTGCCGATGGTGCCGGAAGGGCTTGTGCTGCTCACGTCGATGGCGTTCGCGGTCGGCGTGATCCGGCTCGGCCGGCGCAACACGCTCGTACAGGAGTTGCCCGCGATCGAGGGACTGGCCCGGGTGAGCGTGGTCGCGCTGGACAAGACCGGCACGCTCACCGATACGAAGATGGCGGTGGCCGAGCTGCGCCGGCTTGGCGCGGATGCCCCGGTCGAGGCGGTGCTCGGTGTCCTCGCTGCCGCCGACGAGCGCCCCAACCCGAGCATGCGGGCAATCGCTGCCGCGTACCCCGAGCAGCCACAGTGGACAGTGGGCGAGCGGACGCCGTTCTCCTCCGCCCGGCGCTGGAGCGGGGCGGTGCTCACCGCGCCCGACGGCGGTACGGCCACCTGGCGGCTCGGCGCGCCCGACGTGCTCCTGCCGGTCGGGCACGAGGCACTGGCCGGGGCCGACGCGTACGGCACCCGTGGACTGCGGGTGCTGCTCCTCACCCGGGACGAGGCGCCGGTCGCGTTGGTGGTGCTCGCCCAGCGGCTGCGCGCGGACGCGCCCGATACGCTGCGCTACTTCGCTGAGCAGGGCGTCGCGGTCAAGGTGATCTCGGGTGACAACCCGGTCTCGGTCGGCGCGGTTGCCAAGGCGCTCGACCTGCCCGGTGCCGATCGGCCAGTGGACGCCCGTACGCTCCCGGACGACCGCGCACAGCTGGCGGCCGCGGTCGAGGCGGGTACGGTCTTCGGCCGGGTGGGTCCGCAACAGAAGCGGGACATCGTGGCCGCACTCCAGTCCCGCGGCCACACTGTCGCGATGACCGGCGACGGGGTCAACGACGTACTCGCGCTCAAGGACGCCGACATCGGCGTCGCGATGGGCGCGGGCAGCCCGGCGACCCGTGCGGTGGCGCAGATCGTGTTGCTGGACAACAGCTTCGCCGCGCTCCCGTCGGTGGTGACCGAGGGGCGGCGGGTGATCGGCAACATCGAGCGGGTCGCCAACCTCTTTCTCACCAAGACCGTGTACTCGGTGCTGCTCGCCGTCATCGTCGTGCTGAGCCAGGTGCCGTACCCGTTCCTGCCCCGCCACCTGACGCTCATCGGGTCGCTGACGATCGGCATCCCGGCGTTTTTCCTCGCGCTCGCGCCGAACGCCGAGCGGGCCCGGGCCGGCTTCGTCGGGCGGGTGCTGCGGTTCGCGGTACCGGCCGGGGTGCTCGCGGCGGCCGCCACGATCACGTCGTACCTGAGCGCCCGCGGCATCTACGACGGCAACCTGGAGGCCGAGACCTCGGCCGCCACGCTCACGCTCTTCCTCGTCGCGCTGTGGGCGCTGGCGATCATCGCGCGGCCGTACACCTGGTGGCGGGTCCTGCTGGTGACCACGATGGGCGGCGCGTTCGCGGTGGTGCTGGTGGTCCCGTTCCTCCAGGAGTTCTTCCAGCTTGAGCTGGTCGGCGGGCGAGCGCCCGGCCTGGCGGTGGCGATCGCGGCGGCCGCGGGCCTGCTGCTGGAGCTGGTCACTCGGCTGGCTCGACCAGCCCCGCCTCGTACGCGATGATCGCCGCCTGCACCCGGTTGCGCACGCCCAGCCGGGTCAGGATCGCGCTCACGTAGCTCTTGACGGTCCCCTCCACGAGGAAGAGCCGCTTCGCGATCCCCGCATTGGACAGTCCCGCGCCGACGAGCGCCAGCACGTCGCGCTCCCGCTCGGTCAGCGCTTCGATGCGGGTGCGGGCGGCGGCGCCGCGGCTCATCCGGCCGTCGCGCAGCTCGCTGATCACGCGCTGGGCCACCCGGGGCGAGAGGTACGCGGCACCGCCGGCCACCGCCCGCACACCGGTGATCAGCTCGCGCGGGTCGCCGGACTTCAGCAGGAAGCCGCTGGCGCCGTCGCCGAGCGCCCGGGCGATGTACTCGTCCTCGCCGAACGTGGTGAGCATGACCACCGCGGTATCCGGTGCTGACCGGTGTATCTCGGTGGCCGCCGCGAGCCCGTCCAGGCGCGGCATGCGGATGTCCAGCAGCGCGACCTGTGGGCGGTGGGCGAGCGTGAGGTCGACCGCCTCCCGGCCGTCACCGGCTTCGGCCACCACGTCGATTTCGGGGTCGGCGGCGAGGATCGCCTTCACCCCGGCGCGGATCATGGCTTCGTCGTCGGCGAGAAGTACCCGGATCACCAGGCCGACGCTACCCCGACCTTCGCGCTCGGTACGTGCGCGGCGGTGCGCGGTTCCTGATTGATATCGCGGTGATATGGGCGAGCTTGCGCCTCGATGCGATCCTTGACCGGTGACCACTGCGCACGGCCCCGGCGGAGGCGGCCCGGGCTCCGACGAGCCAACCGGCCGGATCCCGTTGCCGGCCCCAGGCGCAGCACCCGCACCGCCGCCCGTGCCCGTTCCGGGGCAGCACCCACCGCAGGTTCCGGTGCAACTGCCGCCGCCGGTTCACAGTCAGCTGCCGCCGTCCGGTTATCCGCCCTCGTTGCTGGGGCCACCACCGCCGGCGATGCCCGCTCCGGTTTCCGGGCCGGCCGTCTCGGCGGCGCCGGCCGCACCCAAGCCGCGCCGGGCCGGGTTCGTGCTGGCCACGATCGCGATCCTCGTCACGCTCGGGCTCGGTGCCGTCGTGATCGTCCAGTCTCGACAGATCAGCGACCTGCGCGGCGACCTCGACCAGGCCCGTGCCGAGTCGGGCAACGCGCAGGCCAGCGACGACCAGCGGCTCGACAGCCTGGAGGGCCAGGTCACCCAGCTCGGCGAGCAGGCCGACCAGGTCTTCGATCCGCAGGCGGTCGCGGCCGCGGTGCTGCCCAGCGTCTTCCGGATCACCGCGGGCAAGCTGACCGGCACCGCGTTCGCCGTCGGCAGCCCTCGCTCGGGCAGCAGCCGGCTGCTCACGGCGTACCACGTGGTGCAGGAGGTCTGGGGTCGCGGCGCCAACACGGTGCAGTTGGAGCGTGACGGCGAGACCTACAGTGCCACAGTGACCGACGTCGACCCGGGCAACGACATCGCGGTGCTGTCGGCGCCGTTCGAGTTCGCCGGTCTGGCCACGGCCACCGAGCCGGTCAAGTCCGGCCAGCAGATCGTCGTGGTCGGCTCGCCGCTCGGCCTGACCGACAGCGTGACCGTCGGCGTGGTGAGCGCGTTCCGCAAGGGCGAGGCCGGTGCCGCGGACCTCATCCAGTTCGATGCCTCGATCAATCCCGGCAACTCCGGTGGCCCGGTCGTCAACACCTCGAAACAGGTGGTGGGCATCGCCAGCCTCAAGGCCAGAGATGCCGAAGGGATCGGGCTGGCCACCCCGATCCAGACCGCCTGCGCCAAGTTTCGGGTCTGTTAGAGCCTGCGGACAGGTCCTGACCGGCCCCGACGAAGTCCAGCCCCTCAGGAGGAAGAGCGATGAGCCACCCCGGGTACCCGCCGGAAGGCCCGCAGCAGCAGTACCCGCCGCAGTCGCCGGCCTACCCCGGCTACCCGCCGGCCCAACCCCAACCCCAGCCGCAGCCCCAGGTCACCGGTAGCTGGCCCCAGACGAGCACGCCGCCGTATGCCATCTCAGGTGCGCCGCCGGGCACCGGTGTCCCTTATGGACAGCCGCAGCAGGGTGGGCGGGCGTCGATGATGGTGGCGGTCGTGGCGGCGGTCGCGCTCTTCCTGCTAGCGGGCGTGATGACCGGGCTGTATGTGGCCAAGAGCAGCCAGCTCGGCGACACCCGGGACACGCTCAGCAGCCAGGTCGCCGACCGGGACAACGCGATCAAGACGAACACCGACAAGATCACTCAGCTCGAGGCGGACCTCAAGAAGACGAACGACGAGCTGAACAAGAACAAAGAGTCGCTCGACAAGGTCACGAAGGAGCGCGACGTGTTGCTGCCGTGCATGCGGCGCTTCGTCGAGGCTCTGGAAGCTGCCGGGACCGACAACGAGCCCGGGCTGGAGATTGCGCTGCGGCAGGCGACCACCGCCTGCCAGAAGGCGCAGGGCGAGATCGACTCTTGATACCAGCGCGGCGGGGTCCCAGGCCGGACCCCGCCGCGAATGGAGAAATCAGGCAGTGACCTCGCTGCGGTCGCCGCCCCACAGCACGTGGAAGCTGCCCTCGCGGTCGACCCGGCGGTACGTGTGCGCGCCGAAGAAGTCGCGCTGGCCCTGCACAAGCGCGGCGGGCAGCCGCTCGGCCCGCAGCCCGTCGTAGTACGCCAGGGCGGAGGAGAAGCCGGGCACCGGGATGCCCAGCGTCGTGGCCGTCGTCACAACCCGCCGCCAGGCGTCCTGCGCACCGCGTACGGCGTCCTGGAAGTAGTCGTCGACGAGCAGCGAGGGCAGTCCGGCGTCGCCGTCGTACGCCGCCTTGATGCGGTCGAGGAACTTGGCCCGGATGATGCAGCCGCCCCGCCAGATCGTGGCCATCGCGCCCGGGTCGATGCTCCAGTTGTACTCCGCGCTGCCGGCCTGGATCTGGTTGAAGCCCTGCGCGTAGGCGACGATCTTCGACGCGTACAGCGCCTGCTCCACGTCCTCGACAAGCAGGTCGGCGGAGCCGGTGGGCAGCGGGCCGGGCAGCTCGCGAGCGGCGGCGCGCAGGTCGGCGCCGCCGGAGAGCGAGCGGGCGAAGACCGCCTCGGCGATGCCGCTGACCGGCACGCCCAGGTCGAGCGCGATCTGCACGGTCCAGCGGCCGGTGCCCTTCTGCTCGGCCTGGTCGAGGACCACGTCGACGAACGGCTTGCCGGTCGTCGCGTCGGTGTGCGCGAGCACCTCGGCCGTGATCTCGATGAGGTACGAGCCGAGGCGCCCCTCGTTCCAGCCGCGGAAGACCTCGGCGATCTCGGCCGGCTCGCGACCGGCGCCGCGGCGCAGCAGGTCGTACGCCTCCGCGATGAGCTGCATGTCCGCGTACTCGATGCCGTTGTGCACCATTTTCACGAAGTGTCCGGCGCCATCCGGCCCGACGTGGGTGCAGCACGGCGTGCCGTCGACCTTCGCGGAGATGTCCTCCAGCAGCGGGCCGAGCGCCTCGTACGACTCAGGGGAGCCGCCGGGCATGATGCTGGGCCCGTGCAGCGCACCCTCCTCGCCGCCCGAGATGCCGGCACCGACGAAGTGCAGCCCGCGCTCGCGCAGCGCATGCTCGCGGCGGCGGGTGTCCGCGAAGTGCGCGTTGCCGCCGTCGACGATCATGTCGCCCGGCTCCAGCAACGGCGCGAACTCGTCGATCACGGCGTCGGTGGGGCCGCCGGCCTTAACCATGATCACGAGGCGGCGGGGCCGCTCCAGGCTCGCCACGAACTGCTCCGCGGTCTCCGCCGGCAGGAAGGTGCCCTCGTGGCCGAACTCCTCGACAAGCTCCTTGGTCCGGCCGTACGAGCGGTTGTGTACCGCCACGGAATGGCCGTGCCGCGCCAGGTTTCGGGCGAGGTTGCGGCCCATGACCGCCAGTCCCGTGACCCCGATGCGTGCCAACTCCGTCATTAGGTCTTCCTCCCTCACGGCCGAGCAATGGCTCGATTCTGCCCTACATACGTAGTGTGCTCGTCAGGAGTTGAGGTCAACCGTTAGGCCAGCGGCGTTCCCGGATGGTGCGCGCGGCGTTGCTCTGCCAGTTGCCGCGGACGCCGGGGCGCCCCGCCGCCTGGCCCGGCTCCACCTTGCGCCGCGCGCGCATGAGCAGCGTCAGGCCGAGGAAGACCATCATCCCGCCCACCGCGAGGCCCACCGGGAGCAGGCCGGAGCCGCCGGTGTTGGACGCAGGGGTGGTCGGCCCGCCGACGTCGCCCGCGACCGGCGCCTCGGCCTCCTCGGTCGGCGCGGCGGTCTCCTCCTGGGCCGGCGTAGGCGATGGAGACGGGGACGGGCCGTCACCCTCGACGTTGCGGGTGGAGGTGTCGCTCTCCAGGAACTCGTTGCGGGCGTCGTACGCCTCCACGCTGAGGGTCACCCGCCCGCCGCCGGCATCGTCGTCGAACGCGATCCGGTACCGCGCCGTCACGTTGCGGTCGCGGCACAGCCTGCCGGGGTCGAGCCGCTCGTCGGTCACCCGCCCCTCGGCGCCCTCGGACTGGAAGTCGACCGGGAACTGGCCGTCCTCCTCCCGCCGGTCGATCGAGATCTGGTCGAGGCTCATGTTTTCCACCCGGATCACCAGCGACCAGCGCACCTTGATGCACTCGCGGGTGCGCTTGGTCGCCACCACGGTCAGCTCGGCCGGGTTTGCGCCCGCCTCGAAACGGTCGGTCACCTCGGAGATCCGCACGGTGACGCCCTGTGCCGCGGACGCCGGCGCAACGGCTATGCCGGTGGACACGACGAGGATGCCGAGCACCACGCCCAAACGGCCCGCGAAACGCCACACGCTCCTCACCCCAGGTTTGACCCAAAGCTCCAGACGCCCACGCTAGGGCGGGCCGTGGGGAGGTGGAAAGGCGCCGTATTCGCGCCTTTCGCGGATGAAGGACATGACAAACACGACTAGTGGTGAACCGGTCACGCGCCGGCTGCGGTCTCCCGCGTTCTGATCAGGAAGTCGTGGAGCGCCGCGTTGAATTCGGCCGAACGCTCCAGGTTGGGCATGTGTGCCGCGCCCTCGACCACGACAAGCCACGCGTCCGGGATCGTGTCGCTCATCACCCGGGCATCGGCCACCGGCGTGAACGCGTCCTCCGCGCCGACCACCACCAGCGCGGGCACCGCCACCTCGGCGAGCATCGCCACGTAGTCCGGCCGCTCGGCCCGCCCGCGCAGCGCGGCCGCCGCACCCTCGGGAGCGGTGCCCCGCATCATGGCGAGGACCTGCGTGACCACGTCGGGCGGTGCGCTCGCAGACACCATCTTGTACAGGACCTCCTCGGCGTACGGCCCCATGCCCTCGCGCAGCAGCCGCTCCGCCATCTCCCGACGCCACCCCCGCGTCGCCTCGCCGTCGGCCGGTGCCGAGGTGTCCGCGAGCAACAGACCGCGCAGCCGGTGCGCGAAGAGGCGGTGGCACTCCAGCACGATCTGGCCGCCCATCGACAGTCCACCGAGGACGAACCGGTCCACGCCCAGCCGGTCGAGCAGCCCCGCGATGTCGGCGGCGAACACGTCCAACGTGGTCTTGCCCGGCACGACCGTGCTCGAGCCGTATCCGCGCAGGTCGGGGGCGATGACCCGCCAGCCGGCGCGGCTGAGGTGCGCCACCTGCGGCTGCCACATGCTCCGGTCGAACGGGTGCCCGTGCACCAGCACGAGCGTGTCGCCGGTGCCCTCGTCGTCGTACCCAATCGTGATTTCCCCGATGGTTGCCGTAGCCATGCTCCGAGGCTATGTGGTGCAATGGGTGAGTGCAATGACAAAGTTGCACTCGGTGCAATGTGGGGAGTGGCCCGTGGAGGACTACCGCCTGATCGCCGACGCGCTCGCCGGTGACATCGCGGCCGGCCGGCTCCGCCCGGGCGACAGGCTCCCGACGCAGCGGGCGTTCGCGCGGTCCCGGGGCATCGCCAGCTCCACCGCCGCCCGGGTGTATGGCGAGCTGATCCGGCGTGGCCTGGCGACAGGCGAGGTGGGGCGGGGCACGTTCGTCCGGGCTGGCGCGCCGATGGCCCATCAGCCGCTCGCCGAGCCGGCCGGCGCGCGGGTCGACCTGGAGCTCAATTTCTCCGTGCTGCCCGAGCAGCCGGCGCTGCTCGCCCCGGCCTGGAGCGTCTGGTGCGCCCGGACGCGTTCGCGGCCGCGCTTGCCCCGGCGACGGTCACCGGTCCGCCCGGCGCACGCGAGGCGGCCGCGCCGGTGCTCGCCCGCGCCGGCTGGACGCCCGAGCCAGAGCGGATCCTCTTCGCCGGCAACGGGCGCCAGGCGATCGCCGCCGCCATCGCCGCGCTCGTGCCGATGGGGGAGCGGCTGGGCGTGGAGGCCCTTACGTACCCGGTGGTCAGGGGCATCGCGGCGCGACTGGGCGTGACGCTCGTGCCGCTGCCGATGGACGAGCACGGCTTGGTGCCGGAGGCGCTGCGCGAGGCCCGCGTGCGTGCGGTCTACGTTCAGCCCACGCTGCACAACCCGCTCGGCGTGACGATGCCGCCGGCCCGCCACGCGGCGCTGGCAGCCGTGCTCGACGAGCTGGACATCTACGCGATCGAGGATGCGGTCTACGCGTTCTTGCGCGATGACCCGCCGCTGGCCGCCTCGGCGCCGGCCCGGACGCTCGTCGTCGACAGCCTGTCGAAGCGACTGTCGCCGGGACTGACGTTGGGCTTCGTGGTCACACCCGCGCGTGGCGTCGGCGACCGGGTCGCGGCCGCGCTGCGGTCCGGCGGGTGGGCGGCCGGCGGCTTCGCGCTCGCCGCCGCGACAGGCTGGATGGCGGATGGGACGGTCGCCGACCTGGTCCGCGCCAAGCGGCGCGACGCGGCGGAGCGCCAGCGGATCGTCGGCAAGATCCTCGATGGGTACTCGGTGCGCGCCGACCCGAACGCCTATCACTGCTGGTGGGAGCTGCCGGAGCCGTGGCGGGCGGAGACCTTCGTGGCCGCCGCGGCCCGCCACGGCATCGCGGTCACTCCGGCGGCGGCGTTCGCCGTGAGCCCGGCGCACTCGCCGAACGCGGTGCGCCTGGCCCTCGCGGCCCCACCCGTCGACGCCCTGTCCGCGGCCTCGGAAGTGCTAGCAGCCGTGGCGCGCGGCGAATACGCCGGAGTCGAGTGACTTACTTGGTGCCGTCGGAAAGGTTGACCAGCGCCTGGGCGGTCTGGAAGTACTTGCTGCGACCGAGGTCGCCGATCGTCGTGATGTTGAAGGCGCTCTTGAGAAGCTGCGCGTCGCTCTCGCTCACACCCGAGAGAGCAGCCACCGGGGCGTCCACGAGCTCGGTGAGGCTCTTGTCCTCGTACGCCTTGTCGAGCAGCTTCGCGAGATCCGCACTAACAGCCACAGGTCCTCCACGTTGGGTCATCACCCCGGCCGGGTGACCGGGTACTGATCTCACCCTACAAACACCCCAAGCGAGGCTGTCGACAACCGGCGCGCGGTTCCGACCCGTGGTGTAGTGCCCAGAGAGACTTTTGTTTCGGAGGACTCCCATGACCACCATCAGCCCGCAGATCGTGGCCTCGGCCGACGGCACGCCGATCGCGTACGAGTCCACAGGCGACGGCCCGCCCGTGATCCTCATCGGCGGCGCCTTCAACGACCGCACCACCGTCACAGCGCTGGCCGCCACACTCGCGCCCCACGTCACCGCGGTCGTCTACGACCGGCGCGGCCGGGGCGACAGTGGCGACAACGCGGACGCGTTCGCGGTGGAGCGTGAGGTCGAGGACCTGGCCGCCATCATCGCCGCCACCGGGGGCCGGGCCAGCCTCTTCGGCCACTCCTCGGGCGGCATCCTCGCGCTGGAGGCGACCGCGCAGGGCCTGCCGGTCGAGCGGCTCGCGGTGTACGAGACACCGTTCGTCGTGGGCAGTCTCCGCCCGCTGCCCGCCGAGGGCACCGCGGAGCAGCTCCGCGCGCTGATCGCGGAGGAACGCCGCGAGGAAGCGGTGCGCCTCTTCCTCACCCAGCATGTCTCGGTGCCCGCCGAGATAGTCGACATCATGCAGGGCAGCCCGTCGTGGCCGTTCCTGGTGGGGCTCGCCCACACGCTGCCCTACGACGTGGCCGTGTGCGGCGCCGACCTGAGCCTCCCGGCCGACCGCCTGGCGAAGATCGCGGTCCCGACGTTGACGATGTCCGGCGGCGCCAGCCCAGCGTGGTTTCCCGCCGCCGCCCAGGCAGTCGCCGACGCGATTCCGGGTGCCAGCTACCTCACGCTGGAGGGCCAGGACCACAGCGTGCTGCACAACCCGGAGGCGCTTCGCGAGCCGCTGCTGACCTTCCTGCGCTAGTGCGGTGGGTGGTCAGGGTGCCTCGACGGCGGAGATCCGGTACTTGGCGACCGAGGCGTCCAGGATCTGCGTGGCCTGCTCCTCGTCCGGCCCCGAGCCGCGAAAGCGGGCCAGGTCCTCGTCGGACTCCCAGCGCTCGAAGACGTTGATCCGCCACGGCTCCAGAAGATCAGCGGTGAGCGAGAAGTCAAGGCAGCCAGCCGCGGCCCGCGCCTGCTCCAGGACAGCGCGGCAGCCATCCAGGTACGACTCCCGGGCCGCAGGGTCCACCTTGATCCATCCAGCCACGATGATCATCTCGTTACCTTACAGGTATGCAACAGGACGTTGCGTATGGACTGACGGTAGCGGCGTTTCGCGTACGCGATGTGGTGCAATATCGACCGACGGCACGGGAGGGAGGCGCCATGATCACGAGTACGGCTGGGATCGTGGGCATTGGATACGAGAGCCGGACATTGACGGAGTTTCTCGACGGGCTTCTGTCAGACGGTGTAAAGCGCCTTGTGGATGTGCGGCTCACGCCGATGTCGCGCAAGCCCGGATTCAGCAAGACCGCCTTGAGTCGAGCACTCTCCGGAGTGGGCATTCGGTACGAGCATCGCCCAGAGCTCGGCAACCCTAAACCGAATCGAGCAGGCTTCGCTGGCGACCGTGACGAACTGGACCGGGCGCGCGAGATCTACGCCGAGGTCCTTCGTCATCCGACTGCAGTTGAGACGCTCGATGGGCTGGCTGCTCGATCCACGCAGGAACGGATAGCAATCCTGTGCTTCGAGGCCGACCAGGCCCGCTGCCACCGGGACGTGGTGCTTGCACAGGTCGCCGCGCGGTCATTCACCGCTGCGGGTAGTAAACACCGAGCACGCTGAACACATGCGCTCGCTTTGCTTGATTGCCGACATAGAAGGCGGGATCCCGGCTCGCATCGAACATCGTAGTTAGAAACCTGGCCTCCAACTGTGCCCGAATCTCGGGGTCCGGCCAGCCAGCCAGGTGCCTTTGGAGTGCGACGAACTCCCAGTCCAGCAGTCCCTGTTCATGGCCCTTACAGCCAGGCTCGTAACATCGGTAGTGGTAGCGTGCCTGGAATCGAGGCGCCTGTAAGGGCCGCTTGTCCCGTGGATCGAGCAAGTCCATCTGGCGAACGTATTGGTCGATCTTCCGTTGTTCATCTGGGTTCCAGCCGGGATGGGGTGCTATCCGTAGTTGGTAGACCTCTCGTGGGCGTACCAGGGCCAACGACTTCGCGTCCGATCGAGCACGAGCGTCTGCGTTGAGTCGGCACATTGAATCCTCGACGTACTCGTCCAACCAGCTCCGGCGCGGTTTCCACGGCTTCAACGTGTCGCCTTTCACGATCGAAGAGAGGACCGGTCGCCAGCTCTCGCGGCGTTGGTCGTTTCGCGCCGGGAAGGCCTCGAGCGTGATGAACTGGTACTTGTTAAACGCGTCCTGGATGGGAAGATCACGAAAGTTGATTGGGTAAAGCCTGACCCACCCTCTACGTATCAGGTCTGCGTGTATGCCGGCCAAGCAGACCGTTTCACCGTACTTTTCCGATGGATTGGGCGCCGCCTTGACGGTTACGAGCACGGTCATCCGCGTCCGTAGGTCTCCCACCGGCTTCGGGTCTGGCTCGTGACCCAAAGGGCCGAAGAGTGTTTGCGCCATAAATCCTCCTGATCGGGGACCGTCGGCCAAACAAAAGCTTGATAGATGGTCTCACGCTGGTGGATGCGGCGCCACACCTCGTCGTTGGGACGGGAGAAGGAACCTCCTTGCGGCACGGGCCCTCAGCAGGGCTTGTTTCCACACCCGCGCGGGCGGGTAGCAGGAGTGCGCATTGACCGACATGTTGATGTTCGTGTGGAGGAATCATGCGCGTCCCGACCGTCGCGGTCCTGACCCTGGCCGGGCTCGGCCTCGCTGTGGGCGGGTGCGCCGGCACCGAGCCTGGCGCGTCCGGACCCACCACCAGTACCACCAGATCTTCTGCGCCTGAGCCGACCGTTAGCGGTACCGCCACGGGCTGCATGGTCGGCACCTGGCGCACGACCCAGGTCAGCGGTCGCGCGGCCAGCGCCGTCGCCAGCGGCAGCATCTCCGGCGGCACCGGCGCCACGGTCACGATCAGCCAGAACGGCCGGGTGCTCGCCGACTTCAGCGGTATGCAGCCGCTGTCGTTCACCGCCGAGGTGAGCGGCAACGCGGTGGCGGGCTCGGCCACGTACGGCGGGCAGGGCACCGCCACGATCAAGGCGAGCGCGACGACGAGCACCGCCACGACCGACGCGCCGGCCAGCGCGCCCGCGGTGACGCCGGGCACGCCACCGGTACCGAGCGCCACCCCGCAGACCACCGAGACGCCGACCGCCCTTGCGAGCGCCACTGCGGCCGCCGCAGCCGAGGAGGGCACGTGGGAGCCGATCGGGAAAATCGACTGGAGCGCCCTGCGGCTGACCCTCGAGCTGACCAAGCCGGTGGAGGCCAGGCTGCTGGACAACGCACCGATCGGTGACTACATCGACGACGCGGCAAACCAGAGCGGCCAGGCGATCGAGACCGACCCGATCCTGGGCGCCGGCGCGTACAGCTGCCAGGGCTCAACCCTGACCCTTAAGGGCGACACCGACACCGACGGCCTCACCTGGACCCTCACCAAGATCTAGGGTCGGGCTCATTCAGTCCGTCCACAATGGCCGCCGCACGCTCACTACCTAACAAAAGATTTGAGCTACCGCGACGCCCGTTGTGGTCCAGACCGCTGCTCCCGCGGCCTCACCCTCCGCGCTTCACAACCGAACCCGCGATCCGGCAGATCGTGGTACTTGACGGCCCCTATCGGGGCAGCTGAGTACCACGATCGCCGGCGTGCTCCGTCGATCTCGTCGATCAAGGCAAACCAGCTCTCTGCGGGTCGCCGAAGGGGCCGGCAGCACCGATTCGAAGCTGTAGCCAACTCCGAGAGATCTTGTCGACTTTCTGCCGTCCTGGCGACAAGAAGTCGACTAGATCCAAAGTTCTTCCCAGGTTTTCCTGTTGACCAGGCGAGGAGAGCGGGCTCGTCGGGCTTTGGGGAGACTTGTCGCTGCCAGGCAACCACGGGTTTCCCCAAAGGGGCGCCGTCGGGTCTTGGGTGCCGACGGCGGCGCTCTGTTGGGTTGTGGATGGCGGAGGTTTGTGAACGTTTCCCGTTGCTGGGGCAGCAGGAAACGTTCACAAAGGCCGACCCGCTGAATCGGCCCGGAAGGGTGCCGGAACCTCACAGTCGCCCAAGCCGAGGGGACTGTAATCTCCCGAGACCTGCCTACGGTGTGCGTGCCTGCAACCCGTAACGCGTACTGAGCAAGATAACGCCAGCAGAATCACGAGACACTAGCCGCCGTGGGCGCCGTGGAATGGGGTCATCACGCCGTCGTAGCGCAGGTGGAGCGCCATGCCCTGCGCGGCGTGGGTGAGGTTGTGGCAGTGGTTCATCCACTCGCCGGGGTTGTCCGCGCGGAACGCCACCCGCCAGACCTCGCCCGGCCGTACGTCGAACGTGTCCAGCCACAGTGGACTGCCGCTCACCTTCCTGCCGTCGCGCTCCAGGACGAGTACCCGATGGCCGTGTAGGTGCCATGGATGTGTGTCGAAGCCCCTGTTGGCCACCGTCAGCTCCACCAGGTCGCCCTCCCGGACGAGCTGGGTCGGCACGTTCGGGAAGGCGTGGCCGTTGACCGTGTGGGCGTACTTCGGTACGCCGTCCACTAGCGCGATGCCCCGGTCCAGTACCAGCGTGAAGTTGCGGTCGAAGTGGCTTTCTCGCCCGAAGGGTGTGGCGGCCGGCGTGCCGTACCGGGTGATGTCCAGCTCTGGCCACCCCTTGGGCGCGTCCAACCCAGAGCCCGTGCCCGTGCCCAGCCGCAGCCCCGGGTCGCCGTCTATGAACAGGGCGACCGCGCCGGCCGGCATCGTGAACGCCAGGTCGTACCGGCCGCCGGCGGGTAGGCGCAGCTCCACCTCGCGCAGCTCGCCGGGGCCGTTGAGGTCACTCCCGTCGACCGCGACCAGCCGGTACGCCGTGCCCGTGAGCGCGAAGCGGTGCGGTACGCCGTCCGTGTTGACGAGGCGCAGCCGCACGGGCGTGCCGGGTGCGGCGGCGGGCGGGTCGAGCGGCCCGGTGACCGTCGTGCCGCTGAACGTGTGCACCGGCACGGTCAGATCGACGCCCTCGGTGGGCGGCCCGACGACGAGCGTGCCGTAGAGCCCCATCTTCACGCCCACGTCGGACGCCTGATGGGTGTGGTACCAGTACGTGCCCACCTGGTCCGCGCGGAACCGGTACACGAACTCCCCGCCGGGCGGGACGGCGTCCTGGGTCACCCCTGGCGCGCCGTCCTCGCCCGCCGGCACGTCGTACCCGTGCCAGTGCACCGTCACGCCGCGTTCGATGTCCGCGTTGCGCAGTGTGACCTCGATAAGGTCGCCCTGGTTTGCCGTGATCGGCGGGCCGGGCACCTGGCCGTTGTACCCCCACGCCTCGACCGCCCGCCCATCCACCTGGATCGTCGTCTTGCGCGCGGTGAGCTCGTACCGCCGCACCTGCCCGCCCGGCGCCGGCGTGGTCGGCCCGCGCAGGTCGGCCACGGAGATGGCGTGCCCGGCGGGATGGTGGGAGGTTGGGCCGCCGCCGGCATCGAGGTCCGCCCCCGTTGCGAACCCGGCCCCGATGCCGGCCAGCCCCATGACGAGTACCGGCACGAACGTCCACAGTGGTGGACCCGAGCCGGCTACCCGCCACGTCACCAATCCGGCCGCCCCGACCAGCGCCACCGTCACGAGCACGTCACTCCAGCTCGCCGGATAGCCGACGAGGAAGGGGAAGAGCAGGCCGGCCGCGCCCGCGTACCCGGCGAGGAGAAGCGGCACCACGGCGGCGGGTGAGTTGCCCGGCGTGCCGGCCCGCACCGCGGAGAGCAGGCGCGGGCCGGCGATGAGGACGGCGGCGAGCCCGGCCACGCCCAGCAGCGGCCCGGTCAGGACCACGCGGTCCTGCGCGAACCACCAGCCGCCGGTGGCGAGGGCGACCGCGGTCGTGACCCGTACCAGGGTCACGGCGACCGCGACCGCCAGGAGGGCGAGAGCGGCACGGGCGCGCCGGGCCGCCGCCGCGACACCCGCGCCCACCCAGACGGCCGCCGCGAGCAGCGTGGCCACCAGGTCGAGCGCGATGAGCTGCGCGGTACTCATGCCACCGGGGTTACCGTCGGCTGTGGAGCGTCTACAGTGGACTTCTCAGCGGCGAAGGTCCGGGCGCGGCGCAACACCGTGGCCGCGGCGCCCATGACGAGCATCGCATTGACCGCGTGCAGGCCGAAGACGAAGAGGCTGGCCGGGCTTGTGTCCTCGTCCGACCCGCCGGTGATGACGTTGCCGACCACGATGATGAGCACCTGCACCACCACGAGGCCGAGCGGGGCGAGCGACAACCCGATCAGCCGGCCGGGCGCCCGGGCGACCGCGGCGGCGACGGTCGTGAGGATGGAGAGCAGCGGAATGATCATCATCCCGTTGATGCTGTGGAGCGCGTACGTGTCGTCGTCCTGCGGCCGGTCGAACGCACCCACCGCGGCGAAGTAAAACTGCAGCACGAGGGCGATCATCAGCAAACCGGAGAGGACCACGAAGACCCTGCGCATGGTGTACTCCTTTCGACACGGCAGATCCTTCGCCGTGCCGCCCGCGCGCACGTCTGTCCCTGAGCGGCATCGCGCTACGTCATCGCGCGGCCCGGGAGCGCCGGTGTATACGCACGTGAACGTATGCGGCTACGCCTTGAGACGGATCTGGTGGACCCGGGCGGCGGATACGATCGCGCCATGGCCGCCCTTTACTGGCTGCGCCTGCCGGTGTGGGCGCAGGATCTACTGCTCGCGATCTTCGTCGCGTTCATGCAGGTCCAGGGCACCCAACGGATCACGACGCAGGAAGAGTTCGACCAGCTGAGCATGGTCGGCATCTACGCACATGCCGTGCTGCTAGTGCTCAGCGGGCTGAGCTTGGCCGTCCGGCGCCGGTGGCCGTACCTCGTGTTCTTGTTCGAGGTCTGCACAAGCGTCATGTACTACGGCTCCGGCTACCCGGACGGGCCGGGCTGGATCGGTGTCTTCGTCGCGCTCTACACCGTGACCGCGTACGGGGACCGGCGCCGCCTCTGGATCCTGGGGGCCGGCATCGGCGTACTCGTCGCAGGCTGGGTGCTCGCCGCGTTCATGTACCCGCCGGAAGCGGGCTGGTTCGCGTTCCGGATCGGCACTGCCAAGATGGCCGCGGTGCTCGGCGAGTCGGTGCGCATGCGCCGCGTGATCGCGACCGAGGCGCAGGAGCGGGCGGAACGGGCCGAGCGCACCCGCGAGGAGGAGGCACGCCGCCGGGTGGACGCCGAGCGGCTGCACATCGCCCGCGAGGTCCACGACACGGTGGCGCACGCCATCGCGGTGATCAACGTGCAGGCCGGGGTCACCGCGCACGTGCTCGACAAGCGACCCGAGCAGGTACGCGAGACGCTGCTCACGATCGAGCGGACAAGCGCGCGGGCGCTGCGCGAGCTGCGCGCCACGCTCGGCGTGCTCCGCGAGTCAGCGGACGGCCGCGCGCCGACGCCTGGGCTCGACCGGATCGAGGAGCTGGCCGGGCTGGCCCGGGAGACCGGCCTCGACGTCAAGGTCGACATGGCCGCGCCACCACGCGAGCTGCCCACCGCGGTCGACCAGGCGGCCTACCGCATCCTCCAAGAGTCGATCACCAACGTGATCCGGCACGCCGGGCCCGCGCGGGTCACGATCAAGGTCGTGTACGAGCCGTCCGACCTGCGGATCCGGATCAGCGACGACGGCAGTGGCTGCGACGGCCAGGGTGGCACCGGCCGCGGCATCGCGGGCATGCGGGAGCGCTGCACCCTGCTCGGCGGCGACCTCACCGCCGGGCCGAGGGCCAGCGGCGGCTTCGAGGTGTACGCCCGGCTGCCGCTCGTGGCCGCGCCATGACTCGTGTCTTGGTCGCTGATGACCAGGTGCTCGTGCGCACCGGCTTCACGATGCTGCTCGACCTCGAGGACGACATCACGGTCGTGGGCGAGGCGGCCGACGGGCGGGAGGCGGTGGAGCTCGCCCGCGCGCACCGCCCGGACGTGGTGCTGATGGACATCCGCATGCCCAAGCTCGACGGCATCCAGGCCACCGCGCAGATCGCCGGCACACCCGGGCTGGAGCGGGTGCGCGTGCTGATCCTGACCACGTACGACACGGACGAGTACGTCTTCGAGGCGCTGGAGTCCGGGGCGAGCGGCTTCCTGCTCAAGGACGCCGGGCCGGCCGAGCTGCTGCACGCGGTCCGGGTGGTGGCCGCAGGCGACGCGCTGCTCGCGCCCCGGATCACCCGGCGGCTGATCGGGCAGTTCACCGCCGCGCGGACCGCCCGGTACGCGGCCGAGCACCGCCTCGCTGTGCTCACCCAGCGTGAGCGGGAGGTCGTCGCTCTGGTGGGGCGCGGGCTGAGCAACGAGGAGATCGCCGCTGAGCTGACGCTCAGCCCGGCCACCGCCCGCACCCACGTGAGCCGCGCGATGGTCAAGCTCGGCACCCGCGACCGGGCGCAGCTTGTGGTCGTCGCGTACGAGACCGGGCTGGTGCGGGTTTAATCGGAGCGTGACCTTCGAGGTAGTGATCCGGGAGCAGGCGCCGCAGGTGCTGGGCGCGCTGGTCCGCCGGTACGGGCAGTTCGACGCCTGCGAGGACGCGGTGCAGGAGGCGCTGCTGGCCGCCGCGATGCAGTGGCGCGAAGAGGGCGTACCGGACAACCCGCGCGCCTGGCTGCTGACCGTCGCCACCCGCCGGCTGACCGACCAGTTCCGCAGCGAGAGCGCGCGCCGCCGCCGCGAGGAGAACCTCGTGGTCATGGCGCCGGCCGACGAACTCGTCGCGCCGGCCGCCGACGAGGGGCGCGACCCGGACCGGGACGACACGCTGATGCTGCTCTTCCTCTGCTGCCACCCGGCGCTCACCCCGGCGTCGCAGATCGCGCTCACGCTCCGCGCGGTCGGCGGCCTCACCACGGCCGAGATCGCGCATGCCTTCCTCGTGCCGGAAGCAACGATGGCGCAGCGGGTGAGCCGGGCCAAGCAGCGGATCAAGGCAACCGGCAGCACGTTCCGGCTGCCTCCCCCGGAGGAGCGGGCGGAGCGGCTCCAGGCGGTGCTGCACGTGCTTTACCTCATCTTCAACGAGGGGTACACCGCGACGTCCGGCGCCCAACTGCACCGGGTCGAGCTGACCGCCGAGGCGATCCGGCTGGCCCGCGCGGTGCTCGCACTGCTCCCCGACGACGGCGAGGTGGCCGGGCTGCTCGCGCTGATGCTGCTCATCGACGCCCGCCGCCCCGCGCGCACCGGGCCGGGCGGCGACCTGATCCCGCTCGCCAACCAGGACCGTGGACTGTGGACAGCCGAGTACATCAAGGAGGGCGTCGCGCTGGTCACCCACACGCTGGCCCGCGCGCCGCTCGGGCCATACCAGCTCCAGGCGGCGATCGCGGCGGTACATGACGAGGCGCCCCGCGCGGAGGACACCGACTGGCCGCAGATCCTGGCCCTCTACGACCTGCTCGCCGGGGTCTCGGACAACCCGATGGTCACCCTCAACCGGGCAGTGGCGGTCGCGATGGTACGCGGCCCGCAGGCAGGCCTACACGAGCTGTCCACTTTGGACAAGGACGACCGGATCGCCAGCCACCACCGCCTCGACGCGGTACGCGCCCACCTGCAAGAGCTGGCCGGCGACCGGGAGGCGGCCCGCGCCAGCTACCAGCAGGCGGCCAGGCGCACCAACAGCCTCCCCGAGCAGCGCTACCTCCAAGCCCGCGCCGCCCGCCTCGCCTAGCCTCTAGGAGACTGCTGAATAAAGGCCTTCCGGCCCAGATCAGACGCATCGAATCAGGCCGGATGAACCGAGTTCGGGTCGGTACGGCCATCTCCAGCCGTGTTTCTTGGAACACGCGGCGTGATGGCGCGATTATTCAGCAGTCTCCTAGAGAGCTTTGGAGTCAGGGTGGCCTCGGCGTCATGTCGCGGATAGGGATCTAAAACTTAGGAAATTGAGCTACCGCGATGTCCGTGGTGGTCCGGACCGTCGCTCCCGCGGCCTCACCCTTCGCGGTTGGCAAGCTCACCCCTGGGTCGTGGTCGGCCGACCGCGACCTTCGCTGCCGGGTCCGCGGTCCAAGCCCAGCCTTGACCTGGCTCGGCGGTTGGGCGGGGCCCAGCCAAGACAGACACGCGCCCGAAGGGCGCTCGGTTTGCTTGGTCGACGCTAGGGCGGACGCCGTCTGGCAGATCGTGGTACTTAGCTGCCCCTGGAGAGCCTGTCGCAAAATCGCCAGATTCGCATGAAGTGAGGGTCGCGTTGACCCTCACTGGCCGCCGTTCGGCGGCCAGCGGCGGACACAGCCGTGTTTTTCTACGCACACGCTGTAGTCGGGCAATTTTGCAACAGGCTCTGGAGGGGCAGTTCGGTACCACGATCTCTCACGTACACCAACCCGACCGCGCCGATCAAGGAAGCGGGGCTGCGCGGTGAATGTGACCCTGACCCTGAAAGGTCTCTAGACCTTATCCACAATGGAAATTTGAGCTACCGCGACGTCCGTTGTGGTCTGGACCGCTGCTCCCGCGGCCTCACTCTCCGCGATTCACAACCCGCCGCCGGTTTTGGGCCGATGGCGCGGGCAAACCCGGGAAGAACTCTGGATCTAGTCGATTTCTTGTCGCCAGGGAGTCGTTCGCGTAATTCTGAATTCCGGCTCGTCAAGCGCCTCGCACCGGTTGTTCGGCAGCATAAAGCGGATATTTAGGGCGGCTGACGGCGCGGGAGCGTCCGAAATGCGGCTTTCAAGCCGACGGCTTGCCCCTTGACAGATCGCCGCGCCGAATTACGCGAACGGCTCCAGGACGGCAGAAAGTCGACAAGATCTCTCGGATTTAGAATTCGGAGCGGCTCCGTCCCAGGGCATGAGCGGCCACGACGGCCTGCGCGACGAAGCAGGGGAACCTGAGCGGAGCGTTGATCACGGGTCAGGAGCCGGGCTTTACCAGGCCTGTCTCGTACGCCAGCACTACAGCTTGGGCGCGGTCGCGGAGGTTGAGCTTGCTGAAGATGTGGGCGGCGTGGGTCTTGACCGTCGCCTCGCTCAGGGTGAGCGTGGCCGCGACTTCCGCGTTCGACAGGCCGCGCCCCATGAGGGCGAGCACCTCCCGCTCGCGCGGCGTCAGCCCCGCCAGGTCGCGGTGGATCGCGGGTGGGGCGGCCGGCTCGCCGGCGGCGAAGCGCTCCACCAGGCGGCGGGTGATGGAAGGTGCCAGCAGTGCGTCGCCGGTGTCGACAAGGCGTACGGCCGCTACAAGGTGTTCGGGCGTCACGTCCTTGAGCAGGAAGCCGCTCGCGCCGGCGGCCAGTGCCGCGTACACGTAGCGGTCCAGGTCGAACGTCGTCAGCATCAGCACCCGGCACTCAGGTGCGTGCTCCAGCACCCGGCGGGTGGCCTCCAGGCCGTCCATGCCCGGCATCCGGATGTCCATCAGCGCGACGTCCGGGCGTAGCTGACGTACCGCCGCCACCGCCTCGGCACCGTCGGCGGCCTCGCCCACCACGTCGATCCCGCCGGCCGTCAGGATCATGCGGAAGCCACTGCGTACCAAGGCTTGGTCGTCGGCGATGACCACCCGGGGCGCCGCGCTCACGGGCGTTCCAGAGGGATCTTCGCCCGGACCCGGAAGCCGCCGCCAAGCCGCCGGCGGGCGTCGAGGTCGCCGCCGAAGACGGCGACCCGCTGGCGCAGGCCGAGCAGCCCGCGCCCCTCGCCGCGCTGCGGTGGGGACGGCGGGCGGCCGCCGGAGAGGACGCTCGGGCCAGTGTTGAGCACCTCGATCCGCAGGTACCGCTCCGCGTAACGGACGGTGACCTCAGCCTTGCCGCCGTCACCGTGCTTGAGCGCGTTGGTCAGGGCCTCCTGGATGATCCGGTACGCGGTCAGGTCGACCCCGGACGGTAGCGGGCGCGGCTCGCCGGAGATGCGTACCTCCACCGGCAGCCCGGCGAACGCGATCCGGTCGACCAGCGGGCTGAGCTGGCTCAGGCTCGGCTGCGGCGCGAGGTCGATCTCGTCCTCGCCGCCGGCCGTCGGGGCGAGCACGCCGAGCAGGTGGCGCAGCTCGGTCATCGTGTCGCGGCCGGCGCTCTCCACCGCCCGCAGTGCCGCGGTGGCCTCGCCTGCGTCGGCGTCGATCACCTGGCGGGCGGCGCCGGCCTGTACCACCATCAGGCTCACGTTGTGGCTCACGATGTCGTGCAGCTCGCGGGCTATCCGGGCGCGCTCGGCGTCGACCGCGCCGCGGGCCGCTGTCTCGCGCTCCCGCTCCAGCAGCCAGCCGCGCTCCTCCAGCGCGCGGGCGAAGGCGCGCCGGGTGCCGACCAGCCGCACCGCGAGCAGCCCGGCCACCGCGGCCGTCACCGCCGCGACCAGCCAAGCCACCATGGCAACCACTCTCTCAGGCCGCCGCGGTACGGCACATCATCCCCGCGAGCCAGCGCATACATCCCCAGGATGAGACCCGTCGAGAGTTACCACCGGGAGCCGATGCCCGAGCGCTGCCGCCCGGGGCAGTCTCTACGACCATGAGTGACGAAGGCAACGAGCCAGCGGTCGTCCGGCTGTCGGATGTCCGGAAGGAGTACGGCGAGGCGGTGGCCCTCGCCGGGGTCTCGCTGGAGATCCGGGCCGGCGAGGCGGTCGCCGTGATGGGCCCCTCGGGCAGTGGCAAGTCGACTCTGCTGAACGTCATCGCCGGGCTGGACCGGCCGACGTCCGGCTCGGTCGTCATACACGGTGACGACCTCGGCCGGCTGGACGAGAAAGGGCTAGCCCTCTTCCGCCGGCGCCGGATCGGCATGATCTTCCAGTTCTTCAACCTGATCGACGACCTGCCCGCCCTCGACAACGTGGCGCTCGCCGCCCAGCTCGCCGGCGTGGCCGCCCCGCACGCTCGCCGCCGCGCGCTGGAGCTGCTCGACGAGCTCGGCATCGCGGCGCGGCGCAACACGTACCCGGCCCAGCTCAGCGGCGGTGAGCGGCAGCGCGTTGCGGTGGCCCGGGCGCTGATGAACCGGCCCGCCCTCCTGCTGGCCGACGAGCCCACCGGCGCGCTCGACAGCCGGGTCGGCGAGCAGGTGATGGACCTGCTCCTCGACCTCAACCAGATTGGCCAGACGCTGCTGATGGTGACCCACGACGAGCGGCTCGCCACCCGTTGCGCCAGCCGGGTGATCGAGATCGTCGACGGTCAGGTCGCCCACGAGCGCACCCTGGAGCGCGCATGAGCGCCGTCTGGCTGGCGGCCCGCGCGGCGGTACGCCGGCGGAGGCTCCAGACCGCGGTCGTGGGGATCGTCGTCGGGGTCTCGACCACGATGATCGTGGTGGCACTCGGGCTGCTCGCCGTCTCGGCCGGCCCCTTCGACCGGGCCTACGCCCAGCAGCGTGGCGCGCACCTCGCCGTCACGTACGACAGGGCGAAGGTGACCGACGCCGGGCTCACGTCGAACGCCGGGTCGTCGGGGGTCGAGGCGGTCGCCGGCCCGTTCGGCCAGGCCACGGTCGAGCTCGGCGCCGCCGACCGACCTCGGCCGCAGCCCATGACTGTCGTCGGCCGTACCGATCCCGCCGGCCCGGTTGACCGCCTCAACGTCTGGCAGGGTCGCTGGGCGACCGCGCCCGGCGAGATCGTGCTCAACCAGAACCCGGTCCTCCCGGGCCGCTTCGTCCGCCTCGGCGGCCAGCTCACCGCCCCGGACGGCACCGCGCTGACCGTGGTCGGCCGCGCCTACAGCAGCAGCCGCTCGGCCGACGCGTGGGTCACGCCCGAGCAGATGACCGCGCTGCGCCCCACGGCGACCCAGATGCTCTACCGCTTGACCGAGGCGGACACCACCGCACAGGTGCAGGCGGGCGAGGCCGAGGTGACGCGTGGGCTGCCGGCGGACGCGCGGCTCGGCTCGACCTCGTACCTGGTACTCCGCGAGGCGGCCGCGCGCGAGGCGGCGTCGTACGTGACCTTCCTTGTCGCGTTCGGCGTGCTCGGCCTCGCGGTCGCGATCCTCATCGTGGCGAACGTGGTCAGCGGCGCCGTGGTCGCCGGCTTCCGGCACATCGGGGTGCTCAAGGCGCTCGGCTTCACCCCGACCCAGGTGCTGGTCGTGTACCTGACCATGGTCTCGGTGCCGGCGATCATCGGGTGCGCACTCGGCACGGTGCTCGGCAACGTGCTGGCCCGGCCGCTGCTGTCCCAGGCGTTCCGAAATCTGGGCGCCGAGGGCATCGGTGTGCCGGCCTGGGTGAGTGTCGCGGCGCTGCTCGGCGTACCGCTGATGGTCGCGCTCTCCGCCCTCGTGCCGGCCCTGCGGGCCCGGAGGCTGCCCGCGGCCGAGGCGATCAGCGCCGGGAGCGCGCCGCACAGCGGCCGTGGCCTGCGGGTCCAGCGCTGGCTCAGCGGTACCCGGCTGCCCCGCGCGGTGAGCCTCGGGCTCGGCCTGCCCTTCGCCCGACCGGCCCGCAGCGCTATGACGATGGCGGCGGTGGTGCTCGGCGTGACGAGCGTGACGCTGGCGATCGGCCTGGCCGGCTCGCTGACCCGGTACGAGCGGGCCGAGGCGCGCACGGGGGCGGTACAGGTGGAGGTGTTTACGGCCGGCGGCCCGGACTCCGGGTCGGCGGAGGACGAGGCGCTGCTGCGCTCGGTCCCCGGCACCCGCTACGTGCTCGGCGCCACCGAGGTACAGGTGCGGCAGGTCGGCAACACCGAGCAGACGATGCTGAGGCTCTACAAGGGAGATTCGGCCGCCCTCGGCCAGCAGGTCCTGGATGGACGGTGGCCGTCGGGCGCCGGTGAAGTGGCCGTCGCCAAACGCTTCCTGGTCCAACGTGGACTGTCCGTAGGGGACACATTCACGATCGAGGGGGCAAGGGGGCGACACAGGTGCGGATCGTCGGCATGGTGCTCTTCAACGAGACCGAAACGATCATCGCGGACTGGCCGACCGCCGCGCTTGTCGCGCCGGACGCGCTGCCCGACCGCTTCGAGGTGCGGCTGACCGAGGGTACGGACGCCGCGGCGTACATGGAGGCGGTCAAGAAGGCCGCTCCGAACCTGGTGGCGTTCCCGCCCGAGGGCGAGGAGGAGTTCGTCGTGATCGTGCTGGTGACGGTCACCCTGCTGACGCTGATGCTCGCGGTCGTGGCCGCGCTGGGCGTCTTCAACACCGCCGTGCTCAGCACCCGCGAGCGCCGGCGCGACCTCGGCATGCTCAAGTCGATCGGGATGACCCCGGGCCAGGTCGTCGTGATGGTGGTGACCTCGATGGCGGCGCTCGGCGCGCTCGGCGGCCTGCTGGGCATCCCGATCGGCGTGGCCGCCCACCGTGTGGTGCTGCCGGCCATGGCGAACGCCGCCCAGGTTGGCTTCCCCTCCGTCGTGCTCGACGTCTACAAGGGACCGACGCTCGCCCTGCTGGCCCTGGCCGGCGTCGCGATCGCCGCGGTGGGCGCGCTTGTACCGGCCCGGTCGGCGGCCCGGGCCACGATCGCCGAGGTACTACACAACGAGTGACCACGCGAGCGCGATCTTTCGGTCCAAGAAAATTGCGATCATTGATCAACCTCGGGGCCCGGGTGCATCGTGGAAGTCATGCGAAACGGGGAAGCTCTGCTCGGGCCAGAGGAGGAGTGGGCATACCGGGTGCTGGTCCGCCTGGGTACGGCCCGCGCGGACGAGGTGGCGGCGCGGATGTCGCTCCCGCCGGACGACGGGCAGCGACTGCTGGCGGGACTGAGTGACAAGGGCCTGGCGGCAACGGCCGACGGTGCGGACGTGTACCGGCCGCTGCCGCCGGAGCCCGCGCTCGGTACCGAGCTGCTGCGCCGCCAGGAGTCGCTGGAGGAGGCGCGGCGCGGGTTGGCGGCGCTGAGCGAGGAGTACCTGACCAGCGCCCGGCGCCGGTACGCGGACCAGCTGGTGGAGATCGTGGTCGGGGCGGCCGCGCTGCGCGAGCGGATCCGCCGGCTCCAGGACTCGGCGAAGACCGAGATGCTCTGGCTCTGCCGGGCGAACGCGGTGGCGATGGAGAGCGCGGAGAACACCGAGGAGTTCGACGCGCTCGACCGTGGCGTCCACTACCAGGTGATCTACGAGCGGGCGCTGCTGATGGAGCCGGGCATGCAGGCCAACGTCGCCGACGGCATCCGCCGGGGCGAGGAGGCGCGCAGCCTGCGTACGCTGCCGGTGCGGCTGGCCGTCGCGGACCGTACGACGGCGATCTGCCCGCTGGTCCGTGGCGACGAGGGCGACGTCGGCGAGCCGTCCGCCGCGATCATCGGGCGCAGCCAGCTGCTCGACGCGCTGATCGCGCTCTTCCTGAGCCATTGGGACGTGGCCACGCCGGTACGGATCGACGGTGGCGTGCCGGACGAGGAGCCGGACCTGCCGGACGAGTCCGAGCGGTTCGTGCTCTCGCTGCTCGTGGCCGGCGTACCGGACAAGTCGATCGCGTCCCAGATGGGGGTGAGTCGCCGTACCGTGCAGCGCCGGCTGGACCGCCTGATGGCACTGGCCGGCGTGGACACCCGGCCCGGCCTGGCCTTTCAAGCCGCCCGCCGCGGCTGGCTCTAGCCCACGGCCTAATGCAGGCCGTACGCGCGGATCACCGTCTGGGTGACCGTACTGCCGGCCGCGTCGCGGGCGTGGACGCGCAGGGACACGCTTTCCGCGCCGGCCGGCACCAGGGCGCGGTAGCCGTCGCCGTGCCGGATCACCGGTACGGCACGCCAGGTCGTGCCCTCGTCGAGCGAAATCTCGACCCGCAGTGTGGTGGCGCACAGCCCTTCCTGGTGCCACAGCGTCAGCCCGAGCAGGTGCGGGTGCCGGCCGGAGACGTACTGCCACTCCGTGCCGGGCGGCACCTCGGTCATCCCTCCGCCGATGGGGTTCATCTCGTCCCTACGGTCGGTGTCCGGCGCGCGATACGAACCATGGCGTGAGTGTGTGGTCGGGTGGCGGGAGGGTCACTACCTCTGTGCGCGCGCAAAGGCGACATGTCGCCAGATGGACAACGGGATCCTGACGCGAAGGGGCCAGCTGCGCGTTTACGCACTTCGCTTCTGGCGGTACGCCTGAAACTGTAAACTTCCTTAAACGTTTATCCATGCGAACGTTTGGATGGGAGAAGCGGATGAAGCGAGCGTTGTACAGGCTGGCGGTCGTGGCCGCGGTAGCGGCCGCCTTCGGTGGCGCGGTCGCGTCCCCGGCAAGCGCCGGGGTGGTGGGTGTCTACCCCAGCGCGGAGTCCTGCCACGCCTTCGGCCAGCGAGGGGTCGGCACGCTCTGGAACTACTACTCCTGCTACCCGGCGACCGGCGGCTGGGCCCTCTGGGCACCCGGCTACTGACCGTTCCCGAACAACCCGGCCGGACTGTCCCGTAGCGGACGTCCGGCCGGTTTTGGTTGGTGTCGTAGGTCGAGTCACACCTCCATGAGGGGCCGCTGGCTGGACTCGCGTACGACGAGTTCGGGTTCGAAGATGACTTGTTGGTGTTGGTGGGTTTGGGGGTTGTTGGCTTCGTCGAGGAGGAGTTCGGCGGCGGTTTGGCCGAGGCGTTGGCGGGGTTGGCGGACGGAGGAGAGGGGTACGGCTGCGGCGGCGGCGAATTCGATGTCGTCGTAGCCGACGAGTGCGATGTCGTCGGGTACGCGTATCTGTTGGCGGGTGAGTACTTGGAGGACGCCGAGTGCGAGGAGGTCGTTGGCGCAGAAGACGGCGGTGGCTCGTGAGTTCTTGGGTTGGCCGAGGATGCGGGCGGCGGCGTCGCGGCCGGCGGCGACGGTGAGCGCGGGCGTGTCGTAGCGGCGCAGGTTTTCCTCGCCGAGCCCGGCGCCGGTCAGGGCCTGGAGCGCGCCGTCGTACCGATCCCGGACCTGTTCGAGGCGGTGTGGTCCGCCGACGTAGGCGATGCGGCGGTGCCCGCTCTCGACGAGGTGGCGCACGGCGAGCTCGCCGCCGAGCCGGTCGTCCACCGACACGGAGCAGAGGTCGGCTTCGGGGAGCGGCGGTCCAGGAGCACGACTCGGACCCCGCGGTCGCGGAGGCGGTGGAGTCGTTGGCTGGCGTCGTCGATGGGGGTGATGAGGACGCCTTGGACGCGTTGTTCTTCGAGGAGGTCGAGGTAGGCGTTTTCTTTGTTTTGGTTGCCGTCGCTGTTGCAGAAGATGACGGGCATGCCGGCGGTGCTGGTGGTGTCTTCGACGCCTTTGGCGACGTCGGTGAAGAAGGGGTTGGCGACGTCGAGGACGACGAGGCCGAGGGTGCGGCCGCGGCCGCGGCGTAGTTGGCGGGCGGCGTCGTTGGGGACGAAGCCGAGTTCGGTGATGGCGGCGAGGACGCGGGTGCGGGTGGCGTTGGCGACGATGTCGGGGCGGTTGAGCACATTGGACACGGTGCCGACAGACACTCCCGCGTGATTGGCCACGTCCCGGATGCTGACCAGCGGGATCTCCGACACCGTCGCTCTCCTTGCCTCGGCCGCCTCCGCCTTCGCTGGCGGCGCGGTACTGAATCGTGTCAAGAATGCCTCACGATGACGAGCGGGTTGGAAAGCCCTTGCCCGTCTAACGATTCGGTAACCGGGCTGAAACTCTTGACCGGTCCGGAAACCAGCCCTTAACGTCTATCCCACGAGCCCATGAAACGTTTCACTAGCCTAAGCCGGATGCAGGGAGGCGTCGTGCCCGAACGTCCCGAGCACCCTGCGGCACTGCTCACCCTGTCCGGGGTGCGCAAGTCGTTCGGCGCTGTCCACGCGCTGGTGGATGGTCGTCTGGAGCTGCGTGCGAGTGAGGTGCACGCCCTGGTGGGGGAAAACGGGGCGGGCAAGTCGACGCTGGTGAAGATCCTGGCCGGCGTCCACGCCCCGGACGAGGGTGTGCTGAGCCTTGACGGCCAGCCCCGGCTCTTCGGCGGCCCGGCGGATGCGCGGGCGGCGGGGATCGCGGTGATCTACCAGGAGCCGACGCTGTTCCCGGATCTTTCGGTGGCGGAAAACATCTTCATGGGCCGGCAGCCGCTGCGGAGCCTGCGCCGGATCGACACGGCCGCGATGCGCCGGCGCACGTCGGAGCTGTTCGCCCGGCTTGGTGTGCGGATGGATCCGGACCGCCCGGCACGTGGCCTGTCGATCGCGGACCAGCAGCTTGTCGAGATAGCCAAGGCGCTGTCGTTCGACGCGCGGGTGCTGGTGATGGACGAGCCTACAGCGGCCCTGTCGGGTGTCGAGGTGGAGCGGCTGTTCGCCGTGGTCCGCTCCCTGCGCGAGTCCGGGTCGGCCGTCCTGTTCATCTCGCACCGGTTCGACGAGGTCTTCGCCTTGTGCCAGCGGGTGACGGTGATGCGCGACGGCCGCTGGGTCTCGACCGATCCCACCGAGGAGCTGACGGTGGGTCAGGTGGTGCGGCGGATGGTCGGCCGGGAGGTCTCCCAGCTTTACCCGAAGCAGGACACCCAGGCCGGCGACGTGGTCCTCGAAGTCCGCGACCTGACCCGGCTCGGCGTCTTCGACGGGGTCACTTTCGACGTCCGCGCGGGGAGATCGTCGCGCTCGCCGGCCTGGTCGGCGCCGGACGGAGTGAGGTGGTCCGCGCGGTGTTCGGCGTGGACCGGTACGACTCCGGTGAGGTCCTGGTCGGCGGGAAGCGCCTGCCCCGTGGCAGACCGAGTGCCGCGATGGCCGCCGGGGTCGCGCTGGTTCCGGAGGACCGTCGGCAGCAGGGCCTGGTGATGGAGCTGTCGATCGAGCGGAACGCCACGCTGACCCGCCGCTGGTCACTGTCCCGCTTCGGCCTGCTCGGCCCGCGCAGCGAGCGGGAGGACGCCCGCGAGTGGACCCGACGCCTACAGGTCAAGGCCGGTCACCTCGCCGATCCGGTGTCCACATTGTCCGGTGGCAACCAGCAGAAGGTCGTGCTCGCCAAGTGGCTGTCGACGAATCCGCGAGTGTTGATCGTGGATGAGCCGACGCGCGGGATCGACGTGGGGACGAAGGCGGAGGTACATCGGCTGATGTCCCAGCTCGCCGCCGACGGCGTGGCGGTGTTGATGGTTTCCAGCGAGCTGCCCGAGGTGCTGGGCATGGCCGACCGGGTCCTGGTGATGCACGAGGGCCGGCTGGTCGAGGAGATCGCCCGGGAGCGGGCCGACGAGGAGTCCGTGATGCTCGCCGCGACCGGCCAGCCCGGTGGTGCCGCGTGACCACCACGACCCGCGCAGCCGCACCTCCACCCACCCGCGCCCGCGGCGACGTCCGCGGGGCCCGCAGGTTGTTCGTGGTCCGCGAGCTGGGCATCGGCTTGGCGCTTGTGTTGCTGGTCGCGGTGACCACGATCTACAACCCGCGCTTCCTGAACGCCCAGTCCCGCAAGGACCTGATGCTCGGCGCCACCATCCTGATCGTCCTGGCGGTGGGTCAGGCGATCGTGGTGATCACTCGCAACGTCGACCTGTCCGTCGGCTCGGTGCTCGGCCTGTCCGCGTTCGCGACCGGGAAGCTGCTTCTGGCCATGCCGGACGCCCCGATCGTGCTCGCGGTGCTGGCCGGTGTCGGGCTGGGCATGCTCTGCGGGGCGATCAACGGCGCCCTGATCGCGATCGCGAGGGTGCCGGCCCTGGTCGTGACGCTGGGCACCCTCTACGTGTTCCGTGGCATCGACTATTCGTGGGCGGCTGGGCAGCAGATCAACGCGGCCGACATGCCGTCCGGGTTCAAGCGGATGGGCACCCAGACCCTGATCGGCATCCCGGTGCTCGCGCTCTTCGCGGTCGCGGTGTTGCTGATCGCCGGGTTCTACCTGCGCTCGTACCGCTCGGGGCGGGAGATGTACGCGATCGGCTCCGACCCGGCCGCGGCCCGGCTGTCCGGCATCCCGGTGGGGTGGCGCGTGTTCACCGCGATGACCCTCTCCGGTGCCCTCGCCGGGCTGGCCGGGGTGCTGCACGCGGCCCGGTTCGGCACCATCGACGCCGCCGCCGGCAACGGGATCGAGCTCAACGTCGTCGCCGCCGTCGTCGTGGGCGGTGTGGCGATCTTCGGAGGGAGCGGCTCGGTGTACGGCGCGGCACTTGGCGCGCTGCTGCTCAGCACGATCGGGAGCGCGTTGCCGGTGTTGCGGATCGACCCGTTTTGGCAGCAAGCGGTCGTCGGCGCCCTCATCTTGGCCGCGATCGGGCTGGACCGGGCACTCACCGCCCGGATAGCGCACCGGCTCAGGGAAGGAGGGCCCGCGGTGCTTAAGCGCTTGGGCAGCTGGGACGTGCTGGTGATCGTGGTCCTGGCCCTCGTGGTGGTCGTCTCCTCGGCCGCGGTGGAAGGGTTTGCCTCCTCCCGGTTCTGGGGCTTCCTGCTCCTCGACGTCATCCCGATCGCGCTGATCGCGCTGCCGATGACCTTCGTGATCATCACCGGCGAGATCGACCTGTCGGTGGCCAGCGTGCTGGGGCTGTCCAGCGCGGTGATGGGCCAGCTCTGGGTCTCCGGCGTGCCGCTGCCGCTGATCCTGCCGATCATCCTGCTGCTCGGCGTGGTCCTCGGTGCGGTCAACGGCCTGTTCGTCACCGGGTTCGGGCTGCCCTCGCTCGCGGTCACGATCGGGACCCTCGCGCTCTACAGAGGACTCGCCTACGTCGTCCTCGGCGACCGCGCCGTCGCCGACTTCCCGTTTGCGTGGACAGGGCAGGCCATCGAGGCCCTGCCGGGCACCACCATCCCGTGGGCGGCAGCGACAGTAGCAGGCCTCGCGGTGATCTTCGGGATCGTGCTGCACGCGACCCCGATCGGGCGGGCGCTCTTCGCGATGGGCAACAACGACCAGGCCGCCACCTTCTCCGGCATCTCGGTGGCGAAGACGAAGTTCTGGCTCTTCGTACTCACCGCGACCGTCGCCGCCCTCGCCGGCTTCTTCTGGACCATGCGCTACGCGAGCGCCCGTGCGGACAACGGCGCCGGCCTGGAACTGTCCGTCGTGGCCGCGGTCCTACTCGGCGGGGTCTCCATCTTCGGCGGCCGGGGCAGCCTGCTCGGCGTGATGGCTGGGGTGCTGCTGCTCATCACGCTCCGCAACGCCCTCCAACTCGCCGACGTGCCGGCGGACACGCTCACCGTGGTCACCGGCGCCCTACTGATCATCTCCGTCGTCGGCCCCAACGCGGCCACCATGCTCCGCGCTCGCCTCCGCCGGCGACGACCCGCTGTGCCGACCGGGCCTGCGGTTAGCCCCTAAGCCCACATGTTCTGTCGAGGAAGGAAACAGCCATGAGAGGTATGCGGACCCGACGCATGCGCGTGGGGGCTTCCATTGTCGCGCTGTCGGCGTTGATGCTGGGCGCGACGGCCTGCGCCAGCGACGAGGAGGGCGACACCCCGGCCGCCGGCGGCGCCAGTGGGGGTGCGGCGGGGCAGATCAAGGAGGGCCTGAGTGTGGCCTTCTTGCCCAAGCAGGTGAACAACCCGTACTTCACCGTCTCCGACAACGGTGGCAAGTCCGCGGTGGAGGAGTTCAAGGGCGAGTACAAGGAGGTCGGCCCCTCTGAAGCGTCGGCCTCTTCCCAGGTCTCGTACATCAACACGTTGACCCAGCAGGGCTCCGACGTGATCGTCATTTCCGCCAACGACCCGAATGCGATCTGCGGCGCGGTCAACCAGGCTCGGCGGGGCGGGGCGAAGGTCGTCACGTTCGACTCGGACACCAACAAGGACTGCCGTGACCTGTTCGTCAACCAGGTGACCGCGCAGGGCATCGCGGAAAACCAGGTCAAGCTGATCTCGGACCAGATCGGTGGCGCCGGGAAGATCGCGATCCTGTCCGCGACGGCGAACGCGACGAACCAGAACGCCTGGATCGAGCTGATGAAGACTGAGCTGAAGAAGCCCGAGTACTCCAAGATCGAGCTGGTCACGGTGGCGTACGGCAACGACGAGGACCAGAAGTCGTTCCAGGAGACCCAGGGCCTGCTCTCTTCCTACCCCGACCTCAAGGGATCATCTCGCCGACCACAGTCGGTGTGGCGGCGGCCGCTAGGTACCTGTCCGGGTCGCAGTACAAGGGGAAGGTCGCGCTGACGGGCTTGGGGACGCCGAACCAGATGCGCGAGTTCGTCAAGGACGGCACGGTCAAGAACTTCGCGCTGTGGAGCCCGGCCGACCTGGGGTACCTGGCCGCCTACGCCGGCGCCGCCCTCGCCTCCGGGATGATCAGCGGTAAGGAAGGCGAGAAGTTCACCGCCGGCAAGCTCGGCGAATACACCATCGGCACCGACGGCGTCGTGGTCCTCGGCCCGCCCACCGTCTTCGACGCCGGCAACATCGACCAGTTCAACTTCTGATCCCGAAGACTCCTCCGGTGCCGGCGAGGCCATGTGCGGGGCAGCGCCGGCACCGGAGGGCGTAAAACGATTCAAGACCAAGAAGATTTGAGCTACCGCGACGTCCGCGGTGGTCCGGACCGCCGCTCCCGCAGCCTCACCCTCGGCGCCTGGGTTGCGGTTACCCCTTTTGCCTCCGGCGGGGATCACCGGCCTCCGGGATGGCGCCGATGGTGGGGTGCGCGCCCCTCGTGCCGGCAAAGTCGCCGCGCGGGTCACCCGCACAGGCCAGCATGACCGAAATGCCCGCCTCTCGCGGCGGCGGAAGCAGATCATGGTATTTAGCTGCCCCTATGAGGGCAGCTAGATACCACGATCTATTGAAGCGGCGGCGCCGGCCGCTGGCCGGCGGGTGGGGTGTGAAACGCGGAGGGTGAGGCTGCGGGAGCAGCGGTCTGGACCACCGCGGACATCGCGGTAGCTCATGATCAATTGATCTGCGATGAGATCGTGGACAGACCGCTGCCTTTCGCCTCGCGACGCCGCACCAACCCTGATCCAGGCGCCTGGGGTTAGCGGCCGCGTAGCTCGCGGTAGCTTGCGACGAGGTTGGCGGTGGACGGGTCCAGACCCGACACGTCCGCACCCTCGGTGAGCGCCGGCTCGACCCGCTTGGCGAGCACCTTGCCCAGCTCCACGCCCCACTGGTCGAACGAGTCGATGTCCCAGATCGCGCCCTGCACGAAGACCTTGTGCTCGTACAGCGCGACGAGCTGCCCGAGCACCGACGGCGACAGCTCGTTGGCGAGGATCGTGGTCGTCGGGTGGTTGCCCAGGAACGTACGGTGCGGCACCTGCTCCTCCGGCACCCCCTCGGCGCGTACCTCGTCGGCGGTCTTGCCGAACGCGAGCGCCTGCCCCTGCGCGAAGAGGTTGGCCATCAGCAGGTCGTGCTGCGCGGCAAGCCGTGGCGGCAGCTCGGCCACCGGCTGGGCGAAGCCGATCAGGTCGGCCGGGATCATCTTCGTACCCTGGTGCAGCAGCTGGTAGTACGCGTGCTGCCCGTTGGTGCCGGGCGTACCCCACACCACCGGGCCGGTCTGCCACCGCACCGGCTCGCCCTGGCGGTCGATGTACTTGCCGTTGGACTCCATGTCGAGCTGCTGAAGGTATGCCGTGAACTTGGAGAGGTAGTGGCTGTACGGCAGCACCGCGTGCGACTGGGAGTCGAAGAAGGCGCCGTACCAGACGCCGAGCAGGCCGAGCAGCATCGGCGCATTCGCCTCCGGCGGCGCGTTGCGGAAGTGCTCGTCCACGAGGTGGAAGCCGTCGAGCATCTCGCGGAAGCGGTCCGGTCCGATCGCGACCATCAGCGAGAGGCCGATCGCGGAGTCGTACGAGTAGCGGCCGCCCACCCAGTCCCAGAACTCGAACATGTTCTGCGTGTCGATGCCGAAGTCGGCGACCTCCTTGGCGTTTGTCGACAGCGCGACGAAGTGCTTCGCGACCGCGCTCTCGTCGCCGCCGAGCCCGTCGACGAGCCAGGTGCGGGCCGAGGTGGCGTTGGTGATGGTCTCGATCGTGGTGAACGTCTTCGACGCGACGATGAAGAGTGTCTCGGCCTGGTCGAGGTCACGGACCGCCTCGTGCAGGTCCGCGCCATCCACGTTGGACACGAAGCGGAAGTCGAGCGCGCGTGCGGTGTACGGCCGGAGCGCCTCGTACGCCATCGCGGGCCCCAGGTCGGAGCCGCCGATGCCGATGTTGACGACCGTACGGATCCGCTTGCCGGTGGCGCCGGTCCAGGCGCCGGTCCGTACCGAGTTGGCGAACTGGGCCATCTTGTCCAGAACCGCGTGCACGGCCGGCACGACGTTCTCACCGTCCACCTCGATCACCGCGTCCCGTGGTGCGCGCAGGGCGGTGTGCAGCACAGCGCGACGCTCAGTGACATTGATCTTCTCGCCACGGAACATCGCGTCGCGGAGCTCGGCCACGCCCCGCGCCGCCGCCAGGTCACGCAGCAGCGCCAGCGTCTCGCCGGTGACGAGGTGCTTGGAGTAGTCCAGGTAGAGATCACCGACCCGCACCGTGAGCTGGCTGGCGCGCCCCGGGTCGGCCCCGAACAGCTCCCGCAGGTGCGTCCCGCCCAGCTCCGCGCGGTGTTTGGCCAGCGCGGCCCACTCGGGTAGCTCGTTGAGGCGGACGGTCTCAGGCATCGCTCACTCCCGGCTTTTCGTACGGACGCACCTGACTTTATCCGTCACCGATGAACGGCCGGTGTAAGACTGCGCGGATAGGGGCACGTTCTCGCGCATGACCCTCTACGGCTTCCACGCCTCGCATGAGCAGATCACCCCCGGTAACCTGCTCGCGGCGGCCGTCCGGGCCGAGCGGGCCGGCTTCGACGCGGCGATGTCCTCCGACCACTTCTCCCCGTGGAGTGAGCGCCAGGGCGAGTCCGGCTTCGCCTGGTCGTGGCTGGGCGCCGCGCTCCAGGCCACCCGGCTGCCCTTCGGCGTCGTGACCGCACCCGGCCAGCGGTACCACCCGGCGATCCTCGCGCAGGCCATCGGCACGCTGGCCGCGATGTATCCGGGGCGGTTCTGGGCCGCGCTCGGCACCGGCGAGTACAGCAACGAGCACATCACCGGCGACGGCTGGCCGCGTAAGGAGGTGCGCAACGCCCGGCTGCGCGAGTGCGTCGACGTGATCCGGGCGCTGCTGGCCGGCGCCGAGGTGACCCACGACGGACTGGTCACGGTGGACCGGGCGAAGCTGTGGAGCCGTCCCGCCAGGATGCCCGCGCTGGTCGGCGCCGCGGTCGGCATCGAGACCGCGCGGTGGTGCGCGGAGTGGGCCGACGGACTGATCACAGTGGGCGCGCCGCACGATCACCTGCGCCGGATGGTCGACGCCTACCGCGAGGCCGGCGGTCGCGGGCCGCTGCGCCTCCAGGTACACGTCAGCTACGCGGCCGACGAGGAGGAGGCACTGCGGATCGCGCACGACCAGTGGCGTACCAACGTCTTCGCCCCACCGGTCTGCTGGGACCTCGAGCTTGTCGAGCACTTCGAGGAGGCGGCGAAGCACGTACCCCGGAGGCCATGCACGGCGTCGTGCGGATCTCCGCGGACCCGGGGCAGCACGCGGCCTGGCTCCAGGAGTACGCGGACCTCGGCTTCGAGCAGATCTTCGTGCACCACGTGGGGCAGGAGCAGGACGAGTTCCTGGACGTCTTCGGCGGCAAGGTGCTGCCCCAGCTGCGCGGGGGTGCGTCGTGAAGCTCAGCCACACCGCCGACCTGTGGTGGAAGAACGCGGTCGTCTACTGCCTCGACGTGGAGACCTTCTTCGACGCCAACGGCGACGGCTGCGGTGACTTCCGCGGCCTGGCCCAGCGCGTCGGGTACCTCGACGAGATGGGCGTGACCTGTATCTGGCTGATGCCCTTCTACCCGACGCCGGACCGCGACGACGGCTACGACATCACCGACTTCTACGGCGTCGACAGCCGGCTGGGCACCGGCGGCGAGTTCGTCGAGTTTCTCCAGGTGGCCCGCGACCGGGGCATCCGGGTGATCGCCGACCTCGTGGTCAACCACACCTCGAGCCGGCACCCGTGGTTTCAGAGCGCCCGCTCCAGCCCCGAGTCACCACACCGGGACTGGTACGTCTGGCGCGACAAGCCGCCCGCCGACGGCCCCGAGGGCGTCGTCTTCCCGGACCAGGAGAAGAGCCTCTGGGAGTACGACGAGCAGGCGGGACAGTACTACCTGCACCGGTTCTACAAGCACCAGCCGGACCTGAACGTGGCCAACCCAGCCGTCCGGGACGAGATCATGCGCGTGCTCGGCTACTGGCTCCACCTGGGACTGTCCGGCTTCCGGGTGGACGCGGTGCCGTTCCTGCTGGAGACCGACGGCGCGCTGGACGCGGAGGACCTGCCCGACCCGCACGCGTACCTGCGCGACCTGCGTGCCTACCTGTCCCGGCGCAACGGCGAGGCGGTGCTGCTCGGCGAGGTCAACCTGCCGTACCCGGACACCATGCGCTTCTTCGGCGACGAGGACGGCGACGAGCTCACGATGTGCTTCGACTTCATCGGGATGCAGCGGCTCTACCTGTCGCTGGCGCGGCAGCAGGCCGGCCCGCTCGCCGAGGCGCTGCGGGAGCGGCCGGAGCAGCCCAAGGACGCGCACTGGGCGACGTTCGTCCGCAACCACGACGAGCTGACGCTCGACAAGCTCAGCGAGCAGGAGCGGCAGGAGGTCTTCGACGCCTTCGGGCGGGAGCCGCGGATGCAGCTGTACGGCCGCGGCCTGCGCCGCCGCCTACCTCCCATGTTGGACGGTGACCCGGACCGGATCCGCCTTGTCTACAGCCTCCTCTTCTCACTGCCCGGCACGCCGGTGCTCTTCTACGGCGAGGAGATCGGCATGGGCGAGGAGCTGAGCTTCGAGGGGCGCAACGCGGTGCGCACCCCGATGCAGTGGTCCGACGACGACAACGCCGGCTTCTCCACGGGCGACCCGGAGAAGCTTGTCGCGCCGGTCGTCCAGGGCGAGTACGGCCCGTCAAAGGTCAACGTGGCGTCCCACCTCCGCGACCCGCACTCGCTGCTGTCCTGGATGAAGCTGCTGATCCGCCGCTACCGGCAGTGCCCCGAGCTGGCCTGGGGCCGGTACGAGGTACTGCCGCACGAGGCCGAGCAGGTGCTGGCCCACCGCGCCGACCAGGACGGCGGCACGGTGGTCGCGCTGCACAACTTCGCCGGCGAGCCGGTCGAGGTGGCGCTGCGGCTGGACGGCGTCGAGTCCGGCGACCGTTTGGTCGACCTGCTCGGCGACGGCGTCACGCCGGTGGGGGACGGGCGGGTGTCGCTGCGCCTGGACCGGTACGGCTGCCGGTGGCTACGAGTGGTCAAACCGGGCGAAGTGTTCCTCCCATAGCCCGTACGACTGTTTGTTTGGGTGCAAGAAACAAGGCTAACGTGCAACACGCAACTTGCATCTATTGAGCGCACGTGAACCTCGAATTGCGTATCAAGAATGGCTATTGACTAATGCCTCCGCGGTATCGCACGGTAGAAGTCCCGAGGAGGCAAGGCATGGAGCTCAGGCCGTTCTCTGGCACCTATCTAACCGACCCGGCCGCTATTTGGCGGGATCTGCTCGACGGCCCCGAGCGGGTGCATTACGCCGAGGATCTCGGACTGTGGTTGATCACCAGACACACTGATGTGCGCAACGCGCTGGGCGACAGCGAAGCATTCAGTAACGCGTTGACCCTATTGCCCATTTATGACATGTGTCCGGAGGCGCTGTCGATCGTCATGGAGATCGACGCTCCGCCGACCACCGCGGCGGCCGATGCGCCGACGCATACGCGCACTCGCCGCGCGCTGCGGGCGACGTTCCCGAACACGTCCGCACGTGTGAACGAGCAGTACGGCGCCATCGTGCGCCGGCGCGTCGACGAGCTGGTGTCCCGCCTTGTCGCCCGGCGGGGCACCGTCGTCGATCTTGTTTCGGACTTCGCGGCCGAGCTGCCGCTGCTGGTCATCGTCGACCTCCTCGGGGTGCCAGCGGAGGACGTGCCGGCGATCAAGAACTGGTCCGACGGGCAGATCGCGCTGATCTGGGGACAGCCCGAGCCGGAAGAACAGGTGCGCCTGGCGCGTGGCCTGCTCGACTTCTGGCGGTACTGCCAGAAGCTCGTCACCCTCCGTGTCCAGGACGCGGACGCAGGCGACGACTTCATCAGCAAGGCGCTGCGCTACCGGGCCGGCGACGACGAGATCCTGACCGAGAACGAGGTCGCCAGCTTCGCCTTCAACCTCCTGGTGGCGGGGCACGAGACCACGTCCGGCCTGATCGCGCACGGCCTGGACAACGCGCTGTCGGTCCCCTCCCGGTGGGAGCGGCTGGTGGAAAACCCGTCCGGCGTCGCCGCCTTCGTGGAGGAGACCCTGCGCTTCGGCCCGGCGATCGACGGCTGGCTCCGGGTCACCACGCGCGACGTGGCGATCGGCGATACCACGATCCCGGCCGGTTCCCGCTGCCTGCTGCTGCTGGGCGCGGCCAACCGCGACGCGGCGACGTTCGCCCACCCGGACGTCTTCGACCCGCACCGCGCGGACGTGCGCGAGCACCTGTCGTTCGGTTACGGACCGCATTTCTGCATCGGTGCCGCGCTGGCCCGGCTGGAGGCGCAGGTGGCGCTCACCCACCTGACCGCGGCTGTACCCGGGTTGCGGCTCGCGCCCGAGCACGCCAGTTCGTTCAAGCCGAACGTGGGATTCCGGGCGCACAACGCATTGCCGGTCTTCGTTGAGACCTTCGCCCAGATGGACGATCGGACTCCGCGCGCGGCCTGACTGGCCGTAACGATCCAAATCGATCATTTGGGGTAGCTATCCAGAGGTCGGCCCGGCCGCCAGAATGGGACCGGCGGATTCTCTAATGGCCGGGTCGACTCGAAGGTGACACATGGACCGTGCACCATCCGATGCTGCCCCCGATCCGATGGCAAGTCGGCGGTTTCGTGGCGAGCTGCGGCGCTGGCGCACCCGCAAGGGGATGACCCAGCGCGCGCTCGCCGACCGCGTCCGCTTCAGCCGCGAGACAGTGGCCGCGGTCGAGTCCGGCCGGCGCTACGGAAGCCGCGAGCTGGCGGTCCGCTGCGACGAGGTGCTTGGCACGGGCGGCCTGCTCGCCTCGCTCTGGCCTGACGTCGCCCGCGAGCAGATGGCCGCGGACGGACGGCGCGGACCGCGCGAGCGCGCCACACCCCGCCGGCACACACCCGCCGACGACATCGTGGCGATGATCGTCGACAACGGCGCGCGGCGCGGCCCCAGCGAGGTCGTCGTCGAGCTAGACGACCTGCGCACGGCCATCGACCGCGCCCTCAGCCAAGGCCACCGCTAGCACCAGTTTCAATCCTGCCGGCCCACGCCGCGCACAGCCGCCGTCGGGCAGCTCCGCGCGGGCATCGAGCTGCTCCTCACCCGCGCCCACGCCCGACCCGGCTTGGCGGAGGCAGCAAAATCCCTGATTTTGCTGCTTCGAGCGCGGTGTAAGGCAGCAGAATCAGGGATTTTGTCGGGATCTTGATTGGTGCGGTGACGGAACGCGGCGGGGTGTGCGCACGGGGCGGTTTGCCCCGGTGGGCTTGGCGCGCGGAGCTGGCAGCGGAGGTCGGGGGGTCGGCGAGCGCTAGCGAAGCCGGCCGCCCGACGGAGCGGTGCCCGCGGGAGCAAACGGTCCGCAGGTGACGCGGACCGGGGCAAATCTCTCAATGTGTTGATCGACGGTGGGCAAGTGGCGCCACTCGAGGCTGTGCACTGAGAGTGATTGCGGAGAGTGGTTGATCCTCTTCGAGCGGTACAGATGTGGGTACCGGTTCGTCTCGCCACGGGTAACCCCGTTTGTCGCACCCCATGTGCGACCGGAGGGGAATTGCGAGCTGCAACGTGCACATGGAACTGTGCCGACCACCCGTGGGAGTGAATCTTGGCGTCCGGTACTAAAGCCCATGCGGCCCGGCCGGGACCTCGGCAGCGGGGCTGGAAGATCGCATCTCGGATGCGGATCATCGTGGCCGCGCCCTTGGTCGCCGTCGTCGGCTTCGCCGGCCTGGCGCTGGCGGGCAGCGTCCAGCAAGCCGAGCGGGCAAGTGACCTCGGCGTCCTCGCGCGCCTCGGCGCCGACGCGGGCGCCCTGGCGTATCAGTTGCAGCGCGAGCGAGTCTCCGCGGCCGATCTTCTGGCCACCGGGGCACCCGACAAGAGGACGCGTACGCGAAGCAGACGGCGGAGACGGACCAGGCAGTCGCCCAGTATCGGCGGCAGCGGGCCCTCGTGCCGTCCGTGCCGTCCAGCACCGCTGCCGTCTTGCAGCGGATCGACGGATCAATCAACGACCTGGGGCCGTTGCGGGCGCAGGTGCGCACCGCGGCGAACGCCTCGGTCTCTGCCATGACCTTCAGCTACCGCATCATCATCGCGGACCTGCTGGCATACCGGGAGGCGACCGCGCAGGGCGTCGAGTCGGCGGAGATCGCCGACCAGATCCGTGCCTCCTCGGCCCTCTCCAAGGCCGGCGAGTCCGTCGGCCAGCAGCAGGTCGCGGTCATGCGTGCGTTGGCCGCCGGCCAGCTGACGCCGGCGATGCAGCAGGACATCACCGCCTCGCGCACCGGCTTCACCGAGAACAGCCTGACGTTCCTCAGCCTGGCCAGCCCCGAGTGGCGGGTCTGGTGGGAGCAGGCCGGCAGCGGGCAGGAGATCGTCGGCCTGCAACGCCTGCAGGACCAGGTCTCCCGGGCGGAAACGGGCGCCAAGCTGCGGGTATCCACCGCAGACTGGATCGCCGCGACCCAGTCCTGGGCCCGCCGGCTGTACGAGGTGCAGCAGCGCGTCGACGCCGCGGTCTTCGACGAGATCGACGCTGCGCGCGTGGACGAGCGGCGCAACGCGATCCTCGAAGGGGCCGCGATGGCCGTGGCGCTCGCCCTGACCGTGCTGGTCACCTGGGCGGTCGCCCGCCAGATCACAAACCGCCTGCGGCGGCTGCGGGACGCGGCGAACACGGTCGCGTTCGACGAGCTGCCCGCGATGGTCGAGGAGCTGCGCCGGCCCGATGCCTCGGTACACCCCGAGATGCTGGCCGCGCAGGTGACCACCAACCTGGACCGGGGCAGCGGCGACGAGATCGGCGAGGTGGGCGAGGCGTTCACCGCGGTACACCGTGCCGCTGTCCGTACCGCCGCCGAGCAGGCCGTCATGCGGGCCAACACCGCGAAGATCTTCATCCACCTCAGCCGCCGCGAGCAGCGCCTGGTGGACGCGGTGCTGGCCCAGGTCGACCTCGTCGAGCAGGACGAGACCGACCCCGATCGGCTTCAGCGGCTGTACACATTGGACAACCTGGCCACCCGGATGGGGCGGATCAACGCCAGCCTCCTGGTGCTCGGCGGCGTCGGCGTCGGTCGCATGCGGCAGGACGACGTACCGCTGTCCAAGATGCTCCAAGCCGCGCTCTCCCAGATCGAGCACTACGAGCGGGTACGCCTCGGCGTGGTCGACACCGACGTGGCGGTCTCCCGGGACGGGGTGGACGAGGTCGTGCACCTGCTCGCCGAGCTGATGGACAACGCGACCACGTACGCCCCGCCGGAGAGCGAGACCTGGGTGACCGCCCGGAGCCTCGGCGACCGGGTCATCGTGCAGATCAGCGACGAGGGCGTGGGCCTGCCCAAGGAGCGGCTGGCCCAGCTCAACCACCTGCTGCGCCAGCCGCCGGCGATCGACGTCGCCGCGGTCCGGGCGATGGGTCTCGTCGTGGTCGGCCAGCTCGCCATCCGCCTCGGCGCGACGGTGGAGCTGCGCCCGGGCCCGCGGCTCGGCACGATCGCCGAGGTCGCGCTGCCGGGCAAGCTGATCCGCCCGCTGCCGGAGGACGAGGAGCTGCCCAGCGCGGGCCACTCGCCGCTCTTCGGGAGCCCGCTGGAGGCCAGCATCCGCATGGACGGCCCGATCCCGGTCAGCCCGGCGCCGGCCGGCATGCAGATCCCGCTGCCGCGTACCCCGCACGCCGGACCGTTGCCCGGGAATGCCCTGCCCCCGGAAACAGCGGCCTGCACGGTCAGAACGGTGGGCTGCACGGCCAGAACGGTGGCCTGCACGGGCAGAGCGGCGGGCTCCAGGGGCAGAACGGCGGGCTCCCGGCTCGCGGCGGTGCGGCCCAGGGCGCCAGCCCTGTGCTTCCGCCCAAGCCGCCCGCCTTGCCACCGCCACCGGACCCGATCGCGATCCAGGGCCGCGTACCGGTACGGGAGATCGACCAGACCCAGGAGCTGATCATCTTCGAGCAGGTCAACAGCTGGTTCCGGGCTGATCACGGCGTCGGGCTGGAGCAGCGAGAAGTCCCGCCGAGCACCCCCATCCCCGCGGTCGAGTCGCCGGTCCCGCCGGCCGTGACCAACTGGAGCACTCCCGGTGACGACGGTTGGCGCGCGGCGTCCCAGCTCGAGACCCCGAAGGCGGTCGGTACCACTCGCACCGGCCTGCCGATCCGGAAGCCACAGGCACACCTGATCCCCGGCGCGGTCCCGCCCAGCGGCGACCAGGGCCGGGCGGAGCGTCGCGACCCCGCGCAGGTCGCGTCCGCCATGTCCGCGTACGCCCGCGGTGTCGCGGGCCGCCGTCCCCTGGCCAACGCCTCACCCAACAACGACGCGACAGGAGAGCCTTCGTGACCAACGTGAGAGACCTCGGCTGGATGCTGGACAGCTTCGCCGAGCGTGCGCCGGACGTCAGCCACGCCATCGCCATCTCGGCGGACGGGCTCATGGTGGCCGCCACCCGCGCACTGCCGCCGGACCGGGCCGACCAGCTCGCGGCCACCGGCAGCGGACTCGTCAGCCTCCTGCGCGGCGCCGCCGCCTTCTTCGACGCGGGCGCGGTGATCTCCAACGTCACCCAGCTCGAAGGCGGCTTCATGTTCTCCATGGCCTTCAACGACGGTGCGTCGCTGCTCGTGCTGGCCACCCCCAACTGCGATGTCGGGAAGGTCTCGTACGAGATGACGGAGCTAGCCAACCGCATCGGCGACGCCCTCACCCCGGCGGCGCGCTCAGCCCTCACCCACACCCGCTGAACCGAACCACCCCCGGTCCTTTCAGCCCGAACACGGAGTACCCATGCGTATCCAGAAGATGACCGCCGCGCTGATTGCCCTCGGCTTGGCGGCCACCGGAGCGACGGCCTGCGGCGGCGACAGCAGTGCCGCCAGCGGCACCCTCAAGATCGGCCTGCTCGCCTCGCTGTCCGGCACGTACCAGGCGATCGGTACGGACATCCGCGACGGCTTCCAGCTCTACCTCAACATGCACGGTGGTCAGCTGGGCGGCCATCCGGTCGAGCTTGTCGTGGCGGACGAGGGCGACGGCGCGCCGACCGCTGTGCCCGCCGCCACCGACCTGGTCAAGAAGCACAAGGTCGTCGCGCTCACCGGCGTGGTCGGCGGTGGCTCGGCCGCGGCGATCCAGCCCGTGCTGGGCCAGGCGAAGATCCCGTTCATCGGCTCCAACGCCCGGCCTGTGCTGAAGGACGTCACCTACAACTGGGTCACGTCGTACCTGTCGCAGGAGACCGGCGCGGCGATCGCCCAGTACGTGAAGGACAACGTCAAGGGCGAGGTGTACGCGATCGGCCCGGACTACCAGGGTGGCTGGGACCAGCTACAGGGCTTCACCGACGCGTTCGCCAAGGCCGGCGGCAAACTCGCCAACGACGACGGCAAGACGCTGTTCACGCCGTTCCCGGCCACGAAGAACTTCACCCCGTACTTCGCGAAGATCAAGGCCTCTGGCGCCACGGCGGTCTACACGTTCTACGCGGGCGCGGCGGCGATCGACTTCGTCAAGCAGTACTCGCAGTCGGAGGTCAAGGGCCTGCCCCTGTACGCGGCCGGCTTCCTGACCGAGGGCGGCGTGCTCAACGCGCAGGGTCCCGCCGCCCGTGACGTCTACTCGGTGCTCAACTACTCGCCCGACCTCGACAACGCGCAGAACCGCGAGTTCGTCGCCGCGTGGAAGGCCGACCACGACGGCCCGCCGACCACGTACGCGATGGCCTCGTTCGACGCGGCCGCGGTGCTGGACAAGGCGATCGGCGCGGCCGGCGAGAGTCCGACCGCGGAGAGCATCAACAACGCCATCGCCGGCCTGGGCCAGATCGAGAGCCCCCGCGGTGCCTGGCAGTTCTCCAAGAAGACCCACTCGCCGGTGCAGAAGTGGTACCTGCGGCAGGTCCGCCCGGACGGCCGCGCACTGTCCAACACGGTCGTCGGCGACCTGGCGACGGTCGGCGAGTAGCTGAGTGATGGGTGAGCTGGATCCGTACCTGATACCGGCGCTCGACGGCGTCGCGTACGGTCTGCTGCTCTTCGTGGTGGCCGCGGGCCTTGTGTTGAGTTTCGGCGTCGCCGGGATCCTCAACCTGGCCCACGGCACCCTGTACGCGATCGGCGCCTATGTGGCGGCGTGGCTGGCCGACGGTGGCTGGGCCGCGGTGCCACTTGCGCTGGTCGCCGGGGTGGTCGCCGCGGCGGCCGCCGGCACCGCGCTGGCCGGGCTGCTCACACCGGTACGGCGCGGTGACCACCTGACCCAGGCGCTGCTGACCTTCGGGCTCGCGCTGGCCGGCGGGAGCCTGCTGGTCAGCGCGTTCGGCCCGGACGACCTGCCGGTGCGGGTACCGGCCGCGCTGGACCGCCCGATCGACCTCGCGGGGCACTCCTACGCCGCGTACCGGCTCGTCTTCATCGTGGTCGCCGCGGTGATCGCGGTTGGCCTGTACCTGGCGGTGACCCGCACCCGCGCCGGCATGCTGGTGCGGGCCGCCGTCGACGACCCGCAAATGGTGGCTTGCCTCGGCGTCAACCCGACCCGTGTGCGGGTCGGTGTGCTGGCGGTGTCCGGCGCGCTCGCCGGGCTGGCCGGTGTGCTGGGTGCGCCGATCATCGGGCCGGGGCCGACCACCGCGGCGACCGTGCTGCTGCTCTCGCTGGTCGTGGTCGTGCTCGGCGGCCTCAACTCCGTCGGGGGCACGCTGCTCGCGGCCCTCGCGGTTGGCGAGATCCAGACCCTCGGGGTCGCTCTGCTCCCGACGGCCGCGCCTTTCCTCTTGTACGCGGCCATGGCGCTGATCCTCGCCGCCCGCGCGCAGGGCCTCCTCAGGCGATGGAGTACCGCATGAAACGGCTCCTCCTCGTCCCCGCCGTCGCCTTTGCCGCGGCGTTGCCTTGGCTTGTCGACGACTACACGACGGCGACGCTCGCCCGGCTGCTCGTGCTCGGGCTCGTCGGCGTGAGCGTGGCGCTGCTGACCGGCGTGACCGGGCTGCCCACGCTCGGCCAGACCGCCCCGTTCGCCGCCGGCGCGTACGCGGCCGCCCAGCTCGGCCTGCACGACGTGGCCAACGAGCCGGTGCGGCTGCTCGCGGCGGCCGGGGTGGGCGCGGCGTTCGCGCTGCTCACCGCGCCGCTCGTGGTGTACGCGCGGGGCGTGATCGTCCTGATGATCACGCTGGCGATCGGCGAACTGGCGATCACCGTGGCCAGCCGCTGGAAGTCGGTGACCGGCGGCACGGACGGGCTGATCGCGGCCCCCACATTGGACACCGACCGAGCCCGCTACCTGTACACCCTCGCGGTGGTCGTCGTGCTCGTCGCGCTTGTGCTGCTCGCGCTCCGCTCGCCGGCCGGGCTCCTGCTGCGGGCCAGCCGCGACGACGAGGCACGCATGCGGGCCAGCGGCCACCCGGTGACGGCGTACCTGACCGGGGCGTACGCGGCGGCCGGCGGGATCGCCGGCGTGGGCGGGGCGCTGCTCGTCACCACCCAGCAGTACGTCTCGCCGGCCGACTTCAGCTTCGACACCGCCGCCCTGCTCCTGCTGGGGGTGGTGATCGGCGGCGCCGGGTCGATGCTCGGCGCGGCCGCGGGTACGGCGTTCGTCTTCGCCGCCCGCGACTGGCTCTCCGGCCTGCTGCCCGGGCACGCGCCACTGCTCCTCGGCGCGCTGTTCGTGGTGACGGCCTACCTCCTGCCACGCGGGGTGGCGGGATTCGACTGGCGCCGCCTTGGCCGGGCGGCGCGGGCGGCTTCGCCCGGCGCCATGAGGCGTAGAAACCAGGAGGCGTAACACATGGCGGACATCCTGATCACGGAGGCACTCACCCGGCGGTACGGCTCGCTCGTCGCCGTCGACCGGATCGACCTGCGCATCGCGCCGGGCGAGCGGCGCGCGATCATCGGGCCCAACGGCGCCGGCAAGACCACGCTGCTCGACCTGGTGGCCGGCGCGATCCGGCCGAGCGGCGGGCGGATCCGGTTCGACGGGCGGGACATCACCGGGAGCGGGCCGGCGCGGCGGGCGCGGCTGGGGATCGGCCGGATCCACCAGCGCCCGGCGGTGTGGCCGTCACTGACCACATTGGACAACGTGGCGGTGGCGGCGGCGCAGTCGCGTGGCGGCGTAAGGCGTTCCCGTCGCCCGGCCATCGAGCTGCTCGACCGGCTCGGCCTCGCCGACCAGGCCGGGGTGGAGGCGGCGCGGCTGTCGCACGGGCAGCGGCGCCAGCTGGAGATCGCCATGGCGCTGGCCGGCGAGCCACGGCTGCTTCTGCTGGACGAGCCGGCGGCGGGACTGTCCGCTGTGGAGTTCGAGCGGCTCGGCGAGGTGCTCCGCGACCTGCCGGAGGGCATGACCGTGCTGCTCGTCGAGCACCGGCTGGACCTCGTATACGCGTTCGCCGACGTGGTCACCGTGCTCCGCGACGGCCAGTACGTGGTCAGCGGTACGCCGGACGAGATCCGGATGTCGCACACGGTGCGCCAGGCGTACAGCGGGGCGGTGGCCTGATGGCTTTCGCGCTCCGCGTCGACGGGCTCTACGCCGGCTACCACGGCGGGCGGGTGCTGCACGGCGTGGGGCTCGGCGTCGAGGCGGGCACGGTGCAGGCGCTGGTTGGCCGCAATGGCGCGGGCAAAACCACGCTGGTACACGCGATCGCGGGCTTGCTCCGCCCGTACTCCGGCGTGGTGGAGATCGGCGGCACGGACCTGGCCGGCCGCCCAGCGCATCAGGTGGCGCGGGCCGGGGTGGGCATCGTCCCGCAGGGACGGCGGGTCTTCCCAAGCCTGACCGTGGCCGAACACCTCAAGCTCGCCGCGCGTCACCAGGAAGGTCCGATGTGGACCATCAAGGGCGTGCTGGAGCTGTTGCCCCGCCTGGGGGAGCGGCTCAGCCACCGGGGCGACCAGCTTTCCGGCGGCGAGCAGCAGATGCTCGCGATCGCCCGGGCGCTGCTCACCCAGCCCCGGGTGCTGTTGCTGGACGAGCCCTCCGAAGGGCTCGCCCTGGACCTGGCCGCCCGGGTGCGCGGCCTGGTCGCCGACCTGGCCAGAGCCGGACTGAGCCTGCTGCTCGTGGAGCAGCGGCTCGACCACGCGATCGAGGTGGCGGACCGGATCGCAGTCCTGGATTACGGGCGCGTGGTCTTCGACGCGCCAACCGCGCAGGTACGCGCGGATCCCACGACCGTCCAGTCGTTGCTGAGCATCGACCAGCCACTACCGCAAAGGAGCTGACCGAACGTGCCGACCGGCTACTCGTTCGACAACCACGCACCCGAGGCCGACGCCCAACTGGCCACACTGGAGGCGTTCCTCGACCCGCTGACGGGCGCCCGCCTCCGTCCCCTCATGCGCGCGGGTGCGACCTGCTGGGAGGCCGGCGCCGGCGGCGGCTCGGTCGCCCGGCTGATGGCCACCGCCGTAGGCCCCGAGGGCAACGTCGTCGCCTCCGACATCGACCCGTCGCATCTCGCGGCCACGAACAACCTCACCGTGGTACGGCACGACGCCCGTACCGAGCCGGCTCCGGCGGGTGGCCCGTACGACCTGATCCACGCCCGCCTGCTCCTGCTCCACCTGCCCGAGCGCCGCAAGGTGATGGCCGAGATGGTCCGCGCCCTGGCCCGGGCGGCTGGCTGGTGGTGGAGGAGTTCGACTGCACGGCACCGCTGCGCGTGCTGACCGCGCCGTCGGACGACGCGGCGAAGCTCTTCCAGCAGGTGATGGAGGCGATCCTGGGCGTACTGCACGACCGGGGCGCGGACCTTGCCTGGGCGCAGGACGTGCACACGGAGATGGTGCGCGCCGGGCTCACCGAAGTGGACACCGTCACCCACTCGCAGAGCTGGACCGGCGGCTCGGCCGGTGCGGCGCTGCACGACATCAACTCCCGCACCCTGGAGCCGCGGCTGCTGGCGGCGGGTATCTCGCTGGACCAGCTGCGCGCGTTCCGCCAGCTCTCGCGCGACCCCTCGTTCGCGTCGCTCTCGTACCAGTTCGTGTCCACCCGTGGCCGCAGGCCGCTGTAGCTCCTCACTTCCCTCACTCTTCTCGTCGCGCGCGGGGCCGTCCTCCGGCCCCGCGCCGTGCATTTCCGGGGCCGGATGTATCGAGTCGCGCCGATGCGTCCGATCTGTCGTGTTGGCGGAAGGCCTGCTAGGAATCGCTTTCTTGCCGCGCTGCTTGTGCGTGGGAGCCCTCCCATGCAAGACTCGCTCTACGCATTCGGGGAGCCGATGCGAGTGAGCTTCGCCAGGGCACGCGGGCCGGCCTCCAGCCGCTCCGCACGGCGGACCACTGCCCCCAGTCGTCAGGCTGGGCGGGTTTCTCCATCTCCAGCTTGCCTTCCGGGCCGGCGAGCTACCCGTTAGGCGTGCCTGCGGCGCGCGCGTCCGCAAACGCCCGCGGCCCGCCACGCCAGAGCCTCCCGCTCTGGTGCCGCGCGACGAAGTAGGAGTAACAGGAATGAGACTCGTCTCGAGTCGTACCCGGAAGCAGCGTCTCGCCATTGGCGCGGTCGCTGTGCTTGGCTTGGGCGGCCTCTCGGTGATCCAGGCTTTGCCAGCCAGCGCCGCCGCGGGTTGCAGCGTGACCTACACGGTCACCAACTCATGGAACACCGGGTTCCAGGGCAACATCGTCATCCGCAACGTCGGTGACGCGTGGACCTCGTGGAACCTCACGTTCTCGTTCGCCAACGGCCAGCGTGTGACGCAGGGCTGGAGCGGCCGCTTCACCCAGAGCGGCACCGGGGTGACCGTCGCCAACGAGTCGTGGAACGGTGCCGTCCCCAACGGCGGCACGGTCAACCCCGGCTTCACCGGCAGCCACACCGGCACGAACAACAACCCGACCGCGTTCTCGGTCAACGGTGTGGCCTGCACCGGCACGACCAACCCCACCACCGGTGGGCCGACGGGCAACCCGACCACCCGCCCACGACGCCGCCCACCACCCCTCCCACGACGCCGCCGACGTCGAACCCGACGACCCCGCCGCCCGGAACGCGCGTCGACAACCCGTACGCGGGTGGTCGGGGCTACGTGAACCCGGAGTGGAAGGCCAAGGCGGAGAGCGTCTCCGGTGGTAGCCGGATCTCCAGCAACCCGACCGCGGTGTGGATCGACCGGATCGCCGCGATCGAGGGCACCAGCGGCAGCAGCTCGAACGGCCCGATGGGCGTCGAGGACCACCTGCTCGAGGCCGTGCGCCAGGGTGCGTCGTACATCCAGTTCGTGATCTACAACCTGCCCGGCCGCGACTGTGCCGCGCTGGCGTCGAACGGTGAGCTCGGCCCGACCGAGATCGACCGGTACAAGACGGCGTACATCGACCCGATCGCCGCGTACCAGAACGACGCGCGGTTCCGGAGCCTGCGGATCATCAACATCATCGAGATCGACTCGCTGCCGAACCTGATCACGAACGTGGCGGGCCGGGCGACCGAGACCGCGATGTGCAACACGATGAAGTCCAACGGCAACTACGTCGCCGGCGTCGGGTACGCCCTTGGGAAGCTCGGCGCGATCCCGAACGTGTACAACTACATCGACGCCGCGCACCACGGCTGGATCGGCTGGGACGACAACTTCGGCCCGACCGCCGAGCTGCTGGCCACCGCCGCCCGCGCGCAGGGCAGCAACATCGCCAACGTGACCGGCTTCATCACCAACACGGCCAACTACTCGGCCCTCCAGGAGCCGTACATCACGGTGACCGAGCAGAACCGCCCGTCCAAGTGGATCGACTGGAACCGGTACAACGACGAGCTGAGCTTCGCTCAGGCGTTCCGGAGCCGGCTCGTCCAGGCCGGGTTCCCGTCGAGCATCGGCATGCTGATCGACACGTCCCGCAACGGCTGGGGCGGCTCGGCGCGTCCGACCGGCCCGCGGACCACGGGCACGCTGGACGAGCAGATCAACGGTTCGAAGATCGACCGCCGTATCCACAAGGGCAACTGGTGCAACCAGAGCGGCGCCGGCCTCGGTGAGCGGCCGCGGGCCAACCCGGCCACCGGCATCGACGCCTACGTCTGGGTCAAGCCCCCGGGCGAGTCGGACGGCTCCAGCACCGAGATCCCGAACAACGAGGGCAAGGGCTTCGACCGTATGTGCGACCCGACGTACGGCGGCAACGCCCGTAACGGCAACAACGCGACCGGCTCGCTTTCCGGCGCGCCGATCTCGGGTGCCTGGTTCCCGGCGCAGGTTACGCAGCTGATGCAGAACGCGTACCCGGCCCTGTAAGGCAACAGTGATGCGGTCGCGGGGTCCGGGCGTCATGCCCGGGCCCCGCGGTCATTCGCGATTGCCGGACGGCCGCCACACGCTCGGCGTAGCCTCGGACGTGTCGGGAGATCTGACTCTGGGCGTGCTGACGCCCTTTCTCGGTGGCTGGTACTTCGGCGGGTTGCTGCGCGGCATCTCGCGCGTCGCCGCGGTCGAGGGCGGCACCGTCGTCGCGGTCCAGACCCTGGACGCCGGCACCAACCAGACCGAGGTGCGGGAGCCGGTCGACCTGCCGTACCCGGTGGCCTGGCAGCGGGTGTCCGGCTTCCTCGTGATCATCAACGCGGTGCGCCCGAGCTACCTCGCCGCCGCCCAGGACAGCGGCAAGCCGGTGGTCATCATCAGCCACGAGCTACCGGACCTTGACTGCCCGGTTATCGCGCCGGACAACGGCACCGGCATCCACGAGGCGGTGGGCCACCTGGTCGGGCACGGCCACCGGCGGATCGCGTTCGCCGGCTACCTCGGCGCGAAGGACATCCGCCAGCGGTACGAGGCGTACCGCGACGCGCTCCGCGCGCACGACATCGAGCCGGACCCGGGGCTGCTCTTCCCGATCGAGGACAACCAGATGTCCAGCGGGGAGGCCGCCGCCCAGGTCCTGGTCGGCGCGGGCATGCCGGCCACCGCGGTCATCACCGGTACCGACGCGAACGCGATCGGGCTGATGCAGGGCATGCGCGCCGCCGGCTACCGGGTGCCGGAAGACCTGGCCGTGATCGGCTTCGACGACGTGCGCGGCGCGCAGTACAGCCTGCCCCGCCTCACCACCGTCAACCACCCGGTCGACACGATCGGCCGTACCGCCGCCGACCTGCTCGTACGCCGGATCCGCGGCGAGCCGGTGCCGAACGGTACCCGGCACGTGCACACGTCGCTCGTGGTCCGCGAGTCGTGCGGCTGCCGCCGGAACGACGTCACCGAGCCGCCCGCCCTCCAGCCACTGACCCGGCTGGAGGCCGAGGGGCGGGCGCACTTCCGCGAGCGCACCCACCTTCAGGGCATCCTCAGCAAGCAGTACGTGGTGAGCATGGACCTGCTCCGCGCGCACGAGGAGGACCCTCGGCGGCTGGGCTGGCTCGGCCGCACCAGCGCACGGGCCGGCTGCCTCGGCCTGTGGGCCGACCGCGTGCGCCCCGACCCGGCGCTTGACGTTGTCGGCTTCTACCAGCGCGACAAGCCGGGTGCCACAGCCTCGCTGATGATCCCGGTCAGCGAGTTTCCGCCGGCCGACCTGCTCGACGTGGCGCGGCAGGACGTCGACGCGGTCACGTTCGTGGTGCCGGTCAAGATGGACGGCAGCGACTGGGGCCTGCTGGCGGTGGTCGACGCGGTGGAGACCCGTACCGGTACCGGCCGCGAGCCGATCAACCACTGGGCCGCGCTGCTCACCGTCGCGCTCGACTACCAGCAGGTGCTCGCCACCCTCCGCGAGCAGGAGGAGCGGCTGCGGTTCGCCGCCCAGTACGACCACCTCACCGGCCTGCCCAACCGCGCGCTCTTCCTGGAACGGCTCCGCGCGGCGATGGGCGACGGCCACGAGTTCGCGGTGCTCTTCGTCGACCTCGACGGGTTCAAGGTGGTCAACGACAGCCTCGGCCACGCGGCCGGCGACGCGCTGCTGATCCAGGTGAGCAACCGGATCTCGCGCAGCCTGCGGGAGCGGGACACCGCGGCCCGGTTCGGCGGCGACGAGTTCCTGATCCTGCTCGACGGGGTCGCCGACCCGTACACGCCGACGCAGGTCGCCGAGCGGCTGCACGCCGCGCTGGCACCGCCGTTCCGCCTCCAAGGGCAGGAGGTCGTGGTGACCGTCTCGATCGGCATCACGCTCGGCGGCGCCGGGTCGGCGGACGCCGAAGACCTGGTACGCGACGCGGACATCGCCATGTACTGGTCGAAGTCGCAGCGGAAGGGCTCGCACGCGCTCTTCGACGTCGCCATGCACGCCAAGGCGGTCGTACGCCTGCAGATCGAGACCGAGCTGCGCCGGGCCATCGAGCGGGGCGAGCTGGAGGTGCACTACCAGCCGATCGTGCAGCTGGCCACCGGCCGTACCCGTGCGTTCGAGGCGCTGATCCGCTGGCGCCACCCCACACGTGGGCTGGTGCTGCCCACGGACTTCCTCGCGGTGGCCGAGGAAACCGGGCTGGTGATCCCGATCGGCCGCTGGGTGATCGCCGAGTCGTGCCGGCAGCTTGCCGCGTGGCAGCGTACGCCCGGCCGGGGTGACCTGCGAATCAGTGTGAACGTGTCGAACCGCCAGTTCTGGCAGGGCGGGCTTGTCGACGACGTGGCCGAGGCGCTGCGGGTGTCCGGGCTGCACCCGCGCAACCTCGCCTTCGAGATCACCGAGGGCGTGATCATGAACAACGTCGGGCTGGCCCGCAAGATGCTCGAGGACCTGCACAACCTCGGCTGCGAGCTGCACATCGACGACTTCGGCACCGGGTACTCGTCGCTGGAGGCGCTGCACCGGTTGCCGATCGACGCGCTGAAGATCGACCGTTCGTTCGTGGCCCGGCTCGGCATGGACTCCAAGAGCAGCGCGCTCGTGCACGCGATCGTGCTGACGGGCGGCAACCTCGGCCTCCAGCTCATCGCGGAGAGCATCGAGACCGAGGAACAGCGCGACCACCTGCTCCGCCTCGGCTGCGCGTACGGCCAGGGCTATCTCTTCTCCGCGGCGGTCCCCGCCGCGGAGGCCGAACAGCTCATTTCCTAGCCGAGTCCGCACCCGTGGTCGCGAGGATCACCGACGCGACAAGGTCGGGGTCGTCGCTCATCGGTACGTGGCCGCAGCCGGGCAGGTCGATGTGGCGGGCCTCGGGCAGCGCGACCCGCGCCCGGGCGGCTTGGCGGTAGAGCAGGATCATGTCGCGGGTGCCCCACGCCACGGTCACCGGTACGGTCGGCGAGCCGCGGTACAGGTACGAGCGGCCGGCCCGGGCCACCGCGTGGAATGCCGGACCGTTACGCAGCGCGAGCGCGTCGGAGAGGGCCACCTCGGCGGTGATGCCGCTGGCCCGGGCGACGAACATGCCGAAGCAGAGCGCGCGAAACGCACCGTACCGGAACATCGCCCGCATGATCGGCTGCGGCAGCCGCGTGCCCCACCGGTGCGCGGTGAGCGTCCCGATCGCCCAGCGCAGCTCGGCCGGGGTCCAGAAGCCGGCGGGGGACAGCGCGGTCGCCGACGAGACCAGGCCGGCGCCGGCAAGCTCCAGCGCGATCGCGCCGCCGAGGCTGTTGCCGGCCACGTGCGGCCGATCCAACCCCAGCTCGGCGATGAACGCCGCGACCCCCTCGACCGTCTTGGCCATGTCCTGCGGCAGCCCGTCGGCGGGCATCGGCGACAGGCCGAAGCCGGGCAGGTCGATCGCGATCACGTCGTGCACCTCGGCGAGCCGGTCCAGCACCGGCAGCCACGCCTGCCAGTGATGGCCGATGCCGTGCAGCAGCACCAGCGGCTCGCCTGCGCCGCGCCTCTCGTAAACGACCTTTGCCGTCATCGCCCACCTCCGTGCCGGCCGAACGCGCGCCCGAGCGTGCGGACCTGTTCCTCCAACCGGGGTACGGCAGTGCGCGCGCCGTGCCCGATGACCGCGTCGCTGAGCGGGCTGACCAACAGCGAGCGGGCCGCCTGCACCAAGCCGACCACCCGGGGGACATACACCCGGCGCCGCCGTCGCTCGATCGCGTCGACGAACGCCCGCGCGCACGCCTCGACCGAGGTTACCGAGCCGATCGGCCACGGCAGCCTGCGCAGCGTCTCGCGGAAGTGGGGCAGGTCCTCCTGCACGTCGCGCACCAAGTCGGTGTCCACAAAGGACATGTGCGCCGTGCCCACCGCGACCCGGCGGTGCCGCAGCTCCAGCCGGATCGCGTTGCCGAACTGCTCCACGCCCGCCTTCGACGCGCAGTAGGCGGCCATCCCGGGCAGCGCGGCGAACGCGGCGGCCGACGACACAAGCAGGCAGTAGCCGCGGCTGGCGATGAGATGGTCGACGGTGGCGCCGACCGTGCGCATCGCGCCGACGAGGTTGACCTGCACGGTGTGCGCCATCGCCTCGATGTCGCCGACCGCGATCGTGCCGAGCGGGGCGACGCCCGCGTTGGCCACGACCGCGTCGATCCGCCCGTACCGCTCCACCGCCGCCGCGGCCGCTCGGTCGAGCGCGGACTGGTCGGTCACGTCAGCCTCGAACCAGGCGCCGCCGGTCTCGGCGGCCACCGCGGCGAGGCGCTCGGGCTCCAGGCCGACGAGCACCACGGTCGCGCCGCGGGCCGCGGCCAGCCGTGCGGTGTGCTCGCCGATGCCACGGGCGGCGCCGGTGATGAAGAGGACCTTGCCGTCAAGCACTGGCCACCACCTGGTAGTGCGCGGGGTCGAAGCGGCGGGTGCGCAGCCGGTACGACCACGTGTAGCCGGGCCAGATCGCGGAGACCCGGCCGGTCGTGTCCTTGTACCAGCTCTCGCAGCCGCCGGCCAGCCACACGGTACCGGCCATCTTGCGGTCCATTGTGGAGACGAAGGCGCGCTGTGCGGCCGGCGTCGGCTCGATCGCGGTGGCGCCGGTCCGGTCGAGGTGGCGCAGGGCGCCGAGCACGTACGCGAGCTGGCTCTCCATCATGAACACCACCGACGTGTGCCCGGTGCCGGTACCCGGGCCGAGCAGCAGGAAGAGGTTGGGGAAGCCGGCGACGGTCGTACCGAGGTACGCCTCCGGCGAGCCCTGCCACACCTCGGCGAGAGTACGCCCGTCCCGGCCGCGGATTAGCTGCGCGATCGGAATGTCGGTGACGTGGAACCCGGTGCCGAAGATGATCGTGTCGACGGCGCGCTCGGTGCCGTCCGCGGTGACCACCGCGTCCGGCCGTACCTCGGTCACGCCACCGCTGACGACCTCCACATTGGACCGCGTGAGCGCGGGGTAGTAGTCATTGGAGAGCAGCACCCGCTTGCAGCCCATCCGGTAGTGCGGGGTGAGCCTGGCCCGCAGCGCCCGGTCCGGCACCTGGCGGCGCAGGTGGGCCCGGGCCGTCGACTCGCCCAGCCGCATCACGACCGGCTTGAGGAAGCCGGTGGCCTGGGCCTCCCGCGCCCAGTAGACGCCGGTGCGGGCCAACCGCTGCAAGCCCGGCACCGCCCGGAACGCGCGCTGCTCCAGCCGGCTGATCTGCCGGTCGGCCTTGGGCATCACCCAGGGCGGCGTGCGCTGGAAGAGGTACAGCCGCTCGACGTCCGGCGCGATCGCGGGTACGAACTGGATCGCGGACGCGCCGGTGCCGACCACGGCGACCCGGCGGCCGGTCAGGTCGAGGTCATGGCGCCACCGGGCGGAGTGGAACACCTCACCCGTGAACCCCTCCAGCCCGGGCAGCTTCGGCTGGGCCGGCTCGCAGAGCGGACCGGCCGCGGAGATGAGCACGTCCGCGCTGAGCGTGCCGCGGGAGGTCTCGACCACCCACCGGCCGCCGTCCCAGGCCGCGCCGCGTACCTCGGTGTCGAGCTGGAGGTGCCGGTCCAGGCCGTACTCGGCGACGCAGCGGCGCAGGTAGTCCCAGATCTCCGGCTGGCTGGAGAAGCTGCGGCTCCACCCCGGGTTGAGCCCGAAGGAGAACGAGTAGAGGTGCGAGGGTACGTCGCAGGCGCAGCCGGGGTATGTGTTGTCGCGCCAGGTGCCGCCTACCTCGGTGCCCCGGTCGAGCACGACGAAGTCGTCATAGCCCCGCTGTTTGAGCCGGATCGCGGCGCCGAGGCCGCCGAAGCCAGCCCCGATCACCGCGATCCGGTAGTGCCGTGGGCCCGCCATCCTCGGAAAGTTACCATCGGGTAACGCGCCGGGGAAGGGCGGCATTTCTCGATCAGGCCGGGGCTTGCCCGGCTGGCGGGTCTATCAGGTCGTTGCCGCGTTTTCCCAGAGCCCGACGACGTTGCCCTCGGTGTCCTTGAAGTAGCCGACGAACCCCATGTCGCCGACCGCCATCTTGCCGGCCACGACCTTGCCGCCGTGCTGCTCCGCCGTCTCGAGCGCCGCGTCGACGCTGTCCACGCCGATCGTCAACGTCGGCGCCGATACGGGGGACTGGCGTGCGGTCAGCCCGCCGTTGATGGCGCCCGACTCGGTGGGCATGCCCTGCTCGTCGGTGGGCGTGGTGACGACCATCGTGTACGCCATGTCCGGCATTGGAGTCAGCTGCCAGCCGAAGGCCTCGCGGTAGAAGGTCTGCGCCCGTTCCATGTCGTCGGCGGGCATCTCGAAGTGAACAACTCGACCGTTCATGCTGCGTACCTCCCTCGGAGCCGACTCTATGCCCGGCAACGGGTCACGCGTTGAGGAATGCGCTCACTGGAAGCGGTCGACTGACGATCCGGATGTCGCCGAGCCAGCCGTAGAAGCCCTGCTCGATGATCCGGTCGTAGTGGTACGCCCCGACGAACCACGGCTCGCCGGAGGCGGCCAGCCCGATCGCCGGCGTCGACGGGTTGCGCAGGAGCTCGGCCCCGTCGACGTACAGCGTGGTGGTCCGCCCGTCGTTGACCACCGCGACGTGGAACCACTCGTCGGCGCGCATCTCGTGTCCCCAGTTGGTGGAGATGCCGTTCTGGTTGCCCGGGAACACCGCCCACTGGAGGGCCATGCCGTCCGACATGCTGAGCGTCGCGAGCGGCTCCGACGGGTCGCCACCGGTCTTGCCGGCGTCCTTCCCGGCGCCCATCCGGCAGAGGATGCTCATCCAGGCGTGGTTGATGGACCGCACGTTGGCCGGGAGCTTCACGAACGCCTCGATCGTGTAGCCGGACTCGAACGTGGCAAAGTTGAGCGGCGCGCCGGCGGCCGTGCTCAGGTACGCGCCCCGCGCCGGCTGCTTCGCGCCGTTGAAGAAGAGGCTGGCGTGTGCGGGCTGGTCGGGGTGGTGCGCGTCGGTCCAGCGCAGCGCATCCGCCGGGCTCCCGCCGAGCGTGACCCGGGTGAGGTGGTTGCCCAGCCCGGAGAGGTCGTCGATGCGGAAGCCGTCCGGCACGGCGGTGCCGTCCGCCCGCCCCTGGTCAAAACGCCAGTACGCCACAGTGCCGCGAACCAGCATCGGCTTCGCCGGGCGGGCCGGGCGGACCGGTACCGGGGCGAACCCGGCGAACCGCTCGGCGAAGTCGATCGGCACGCTGAACCGGTTGTTCGCGTCGGTGAGCTCGATCTCCTGCCGCTCCAGCGCGTTGCGCCGGCTCGGGTCCTGGCCGAGGATCCACGGCGAGATCGTCTCCACGTCGATCGTGTTGCGGTCCAGATCGAAGTGGTACAGCCGGAGCATCGCCCCGCCGCCGTAGTAGCGGTCCTGGTAGTTGGTGATGTGCACGTGCACGTCGTGCCCGGCGTCGTTGGTCAGCACCGAGTCCGCCGGCGGCCAGAAGTGTCCGTTGATCGTGAGGAAGATCTGGTCGCTGCTCTTGACCAGCCGGTCCAGAGCCGCTGCCCGTGCCCGGAGAGGACCGCCTTGCCGGGCTCGTTGCCCTGGATCGCCAGCTCGTGCGTGGTCAGGATCGCCGGCGTACGTGGGTGCGCCGCGAGCACGCCCTTCACCCACTCCAGCGTGCCGTCCGAGGGGCGCCAGTCGAGCGCGAAGAGCAGCCACTCCCGGCCGGCCGCGCGGAAGATGTGGTACGTGTTGTACCCGTCCGGGGTGGCACCGCCGAACGTCGACAGCGGGCGGAAGCGCTGCGGGCCGAAGACGTCCAGGTACGGGCTGGGGCCGCGCTGGTCGGTGGTACGCGAGTCGATGTCGTGGTTGCCGGCGAGCACGCTGTATGGCACGCGCCGCCGGTCGAAGAGCTCGAACACGTCGCCGGCGCTGGCGAGTTCGTCGGCCGCCGCGTTTTCCACTATGTCGCCGAGGTGCGCGGTGAAGACGATGTTCTGCTCGGCGCGGTGGTCCATGATGTAGCGCAGGGTAGCGGTGAGCGGAGCCGGGTCGCCGCGGTCCTGGTCGAAGAGGTACTGCGTATCCGGGATGACGGCCAGCGTGAACTGGGCGCTGGACGAGTCACCGCCCTTGTGGGCGAAGGCCGGCGCGGTGCCGGCAGGCGCGACGGTGGCCACGGTGGCCGCCGCCGCGCCCAGCCCCACGCCCTGCAAGAGGCTACGTCGAGAGGTAGTTGCCATAACCCTCATCCACCCCCACCCCAACAAAGAAAGATCACGCGCTGCGCTCAACACCTGCCAAACCCTGCGTGAACCCCAGCGTTGTTGATCAGGGAGTTGGTGAGCGTGTCGTGCGGCGATTCGCTCCACGAACTCCCTGATCAACTCCCTCCCCGGGGTTAGAAGACGCCGGCCGCGGCGCGGGCGGCTACGCCGGCGCCGACCACCATTACCAGGGTGGCTGTTCCTGCCGGGGCTAGGCGGGAGATGCGGCGGGACAGGCTGGTGGGGAGTTTGGGCAGGCGGCCGAGGCGGCGCTGGGCGGACACCAGGGCCAGGCCGACGGCGGTGAGGGTGGCGGCCATGCCGACGCCGTACGCCAGCACGAGTACCACGCCGAACGCCGTCCGGCCCAGGCCGATCGCGGCGAGCAGTACCACGATCGCGGACGGGCTGGGCACGAGGCCGCCGGCGATACCGATGCCGGCCAGCCCGAGGCGGCCGTCGCCGCGGTGATGACGGTGGTGGTGCCCATGGTCGTGGTCGTGGTCGTGCCCGTGGGCGTGATCATGCGCGTGGTCGTGGGAGTGGGCGTGGTGGCTGCCCTTCCGGCGGCGGACGAACATGCCCACCCCCACCGCGATCACGATGGCGCCGCTCACGATCCCGAGGTAGCCGAGGATCCGGTCGCCGGCGAGGGTGCTCGACGTGGCCAGCAGCAGCCCGACCACGAGTACGCCGCCGGTGTGGGTCAGCGTCACAGTCGCGCCCACCGCGAGCGCGTCCCGGATCCGGCGCCGCTGCGCGGCCGCGTACGCGGCGAGCACCGTCTTGCCGTGCCCGGGCAGCGCCGCGTGACCGGCCCGAGCAGCAGCGCGAGCAGTACCGCGAGCAGCCCGACCGTCGGGGTGAGGCGGCCGCCGGCCAGCTCCTGGAATCGCCGCTCCACGCCGGCCGTGATCCCGGCCAGCAGGCCGTCACTCGGGCGGCTCAGCGCGGCACCCGCCGTACCGTCGCCGGGCGTCACCCGCAGTGTCGCCGAGCGCACATCCGGCGCGGAGGAGAGCGGGTCGGCCGGGTACACGCGCAGCTCGTCGCTGATGCTCTCGGCGGGCAGCGGCGACTCCACCCGCACGCCCTCGCCGCGGGCGGTCATCTCCCGCCAGCCGACCCGGTCCGTCGCGTACCGGTTCTCCACGGTCACCGTGGCGGTCTCCATCCGCACCGGGACGGACAGCGCGCAGGTGAGGCGGCTGGTCTTCAGGCCACCGCTGCCGTCGACGTGGGCGAACTCACCCGACCTGACGGTCCACTGTAGAGGCTTGCCGTCGACCGCCACCGAGAGAGCGAGGTCCGCACAGGTGGGCTCCGAGGTGGCCTGGAGCGTCGGGATCTCGGCGAAGTCGACGACCGCGGTCGCGTCGATCCGGTCCGGGTGCAGCGTCAGGCCGGTGTACTGGTTGACGGAGAAGTTGCCGAGCGGGTGCGCGCTCGCCGGCGCGGCCGGCATCAGCAGGAGCGCGAGCGGTGCGGCGGCGAGCGCCAGCAGCCAGCGGCGTTTCATCGGGTGACCTCCGGTCCCGCGAGCAGGGTCCGCGCCAGCGGCGCGTCGATGGGAGAGAAGAAGGGATTGAGGCGCAAGGCGGTGGCCAGGTCGGCCTTTGCCGCGCCGGTGCGGCCCAGACCCAGTTCGATCACGCCCAGGTGGTACGCGTACAGGGCGGACTTCGCACCGCTGCCGACGGCCTTGCGGGCGTACGGCAGAGCCTCGGCGTCCCGCCCGGCGTGGTGCAGTGCCCAGGCGAGGTTGTCCGCCACGTCGGCGTGCCCGCGGCGGGACCACTCGGCCCGTGCCTCGGTGAGCGCGGTGGCCGGGTCGCCCGAGGCCAGGGCGAGCGCGGTACCGGTCAGCCCGTCGATGCCACCCGCGCCGGTGAAGAGGCGGTGGCCGGCGACGGCGACCTCCAGCTGGGCGTCCGCTTCGGCGGTACGGCCGGCGGCCCGGAGCAGCTCGGCGTACTCCAGCACGTAGGAGGGTGTGGGTGCGCGGCGGGTGACGTCGGCGTACCCGGTCAGGGCCGCCTCGCGCCGTCCGGCGGCCCAGTCGGCCCGGGCCTTGCCCCGGCGCAGCGCCACGGACTCGGGGTCGGCGGCGAGGCCGGCGTCGTACTGGCGGGTGGCCTCGCCGAGGTCGCCGGCGTGCCAGGCGAGGTCGCCGAGCTGTACGCGGCAGAAGCCGATGTCGGCCGGGCTGACCGCCGAGTCGAGCGCCTGCCGCATCAGGCCGGTGGCCTCGGTGACCTGGCCGCGCAGCTCCAGGTCGTAGGAGGCGCGGGCGTACGCCGACAGGCCCGGCCGCAGGTCAAGCTGGCGCTGCACCGCGGCGGTCGCGGCGGCCACGTTGCCGAGCTGGGTCTCCGCGTCGGCGAGCACCGCGAACGCGTCCGCGTCGTACTCGTTGATCCTGGTGGCCTCGACGGCGAAGCGGCGGGCGGCGGCGAAGTCGTGGCGGGCGTTGGCCAGCGCACCCTGCGCGACAAGCGCCTCCCCGTTGCCGGTCGGGCGTACGGCGAGCGACCGGCGGACGGCCTCCTCGGCGCGGGGGTAGTTCGTGGGGTCGGCGCTGATCCGGCCGCGCTCGACGTACGCGACCGCGAGCGCCGCCCATGCACGCCAGTCGCCGGGTACGAGCTTGAGCCGTTCCTGCGCCCGGGCGATCGGGTCGACCGGGGCGGCGGCCGCGGCCGGGGCGGCTACCGGGGAGTCGCCGGTGGGGCCGAGGATGGCCGCCGCACCGGTCACCGCGACAGCGAGCGCTACCGCGCCGCCGAGTAGAGCTGTCCGTCGCATGTGGAGCCTCCAAGGGGAAGCGGGCGCGCCGCACCGCGGCGGCGCGCCCGGTACGAGGGTCAGAACCGCTGGGTGCGCTGGTCCGCGAGGCGGACCCGGCGGCGCCACAGCCAGGCGAGGACCAGCAGGCCGAGGCCCGCGGTCGCCGCGACCCCCACGGCCGCCGCCGCGATGGTGTTGGGCATGTCCCCGTCGGAGTTGCTGGCGAACCCGGCCGGAGTCAGGTCCGGACCGTCCGAAGAGGACCCGTTGGCGGCGGCCGGCCGCACGCCGTCGCCACCTGTGTTCACGCCGACACCGTTGGGCAGCGCGACGTAGGGGAACGTGCCCCGAACTGCTGGTCGTTGGCGTCGACCTTGTCACCGGCCGCGAGCGCGTCCACGATCTTGCCGGTCTGTGCCGCGCCCTCCAGGGCCTGCACCTCGATGTCGACGACGTCGTCGGTCAGCCGCCGGCCGTTCGGGAAGCCCTGAAGGTCGCCGGCGAGCACGCCGAGCCGGTTGGGCTCCGCGGTGACGGGCACCGTCAGGTTGAGCCGCAGCTGCTCGGAGGGGACGAACCGCTTCGGGTTCACGTCCTTGTTGTTGAGCTGCGAGTTGAGGTCCGCCTTGATCGGTCCACCGGCCTTGGTGGTGATACCGGTCAGGAAGATCTCGACCAGGTCGTTGCGGGGTGTGGCCGGCGCAGGGATGCCGTAGATCTTCTCGATCAGCTGCGGCACCTCGGGGTTGGTCACCCGCTTGACGATGGTGGGGTTCTTGGCGTCCTGGTCGGGCCGGGAGGCGTTGAACGCGTCCTTCAGCCCGGCCGGTACGACGACCTCGTTGACCAGCGGGTTGCCGAGGCGGGAGACCTGCACGCGGTCACCCGACGAGCCGCCACCGGTGATCCGGACGCGCGGCCGGTCGGTGGTGGTCCAGATGCCGATGTTGGGGTTGCGCTTCGCGTCGCCGTTCAGCGCCACGTCCTTGAACGGCACCTGAAGCACGATCGTGTTGACGTTGTAGCCGGCGAGGGTGTCCTGGCCGGTCTCGCTCAGGTCACCGCCGTAGAGCAGGTCGAAGACCCGCAGGTCCAGGAAGAACGGGTCGTCCGCCTGGCCGGCGTAGACCTTCCAGCCGCCGGGCAGCTGGATCGCCGCCTGGTCGCGCAGCTTGCCGTAGTCCGGCATGGACGCCGGGCCGACGCGGGACGGGGCCACCGGCCCGTTCGACACCCGGGTCTTGAACGGCTTGCCGTCGAACGACGACTCCAGCGTGTACGTCTGGCGGACCAGCAGGTTCTCGTCGTCCAGCGACTCCACCGGCCCGTTGTTGTACAGGAACGTACCGGTGCCGCGCTTGTCGGTGGTCTTGAACTTCCACCGGAACACCGCGTCCGGCCGCGCGTCGCCGTCGTTGTCGACGTTGATGTTGTACGTGGCGTCCGTCGCGAACGGGTAGAAGTTCGGCCCGCCGTTGGGCTCTTCGAACGGGATCCAGTTCGCCACGAACGTGACGTAGTCCGGCCGGTCGGGGCTGACGAACGCGTACAGGTCGGTGTTGTCGACGGCCGGGTCGGCCGCGATCAGCGGTGCCTCACGGTGGCTGGAGGCGACGGCGCCGCTCGGCCCGAGGCCGTAGAGCCCTGCGCCGCCGAGCACGGCCATCGCCGCGAGTGCGGCGGCGCCGCGCCGCGTGGAGATTCGGGTACGTATGGACATCGGGGTTCCTTCCGCCCGGTGCGTGGTGATGCCAGGCGTTCGGAACCCCGATGCTCGATGGACTGGCCCCTGTCAGATAGCTCGCATCGAGCAATCCGCAAAGGCGCGGGCCACGAATGGAGTTGTTTAGGGCTGGGTCTTCAGAGGCCCAGCAGGCGGTCGAGGAAGTCGCGGTGGCGGCGGACGGCCGCGCGTAGGTCCTCGGTGTCCTCGCCGGACCGGCCGCCGAGCGCCTCCTTCTGCCGGTTCAGCTCAGCGGTGAGGGCGCCGACTGCTTCGTCGACGAGCTGGGTCGCCTCGCGGGCCGCACTCGCCGGGTCGTCGACGAAGCGGAACTGGACCTCGCGCCACCGCTCCCGGTAGCCCTGGACGGTCTCCGCGCCCCACAGCCCGGTGATCGGCTCCTCGACCGCCGGCGCGACTGCGGCCTCGGCCGGGGCGTCCACGGCCGGCGCGGCTTCGGGAAGGCGGTCGCTGTGGATGCTGACGTGCTGCTCGTCGGGCGCGGCGGTCGTCTCCGTCCGGTTCGCGGCGTCGGCATAGACCCGCTCTTCTGCCGCGCGGTCCGCGTCCAGGTCGGTCCGTTCGGCGTCGAGGCCTTCGCGGCGGTCGCGGTCCGCGTCCCGGTCGGTTTTCGAGGGGGTACCGGATGCGTGGTCGTCGACGGCGCCCTGCGGCTCGGTGTCGGTGCGGTCGCGGACCTGCTGGTAAGGGCCGGCTTCGGCCGCGGCGGCGACCGCACCACCGACGGTGGGCGCGGACAGCCCGGTCCGCTGCGGACCCGGCTCGGCGTACTCCGTCTCGCTGGGGGTCACCGCGGTCAGGTCGTCCGGGTCGTTCCGTTCGCCGGCGAGCACCGGGTCTTCGAACGTGCCACGCTCATCGAGCGTGTCTCCCGGTACCCGGTCGGTGACGTCCTCAGCCGCGCCCCGGTCCCGGTCGGCGTCATAGGTCTGCCGGTTCGCCATGGTGTGCCCCTCCCTCACCGGTTCGTCTCGTGGTGCGAAGCGGTGGGCAGGGACTCGGCGTCGTACCGGCGCGCGGTGGGCACCGGCTCCCGGCCGAGCAGCTCGGTGACCATCTCGCGGTAGTGCACGAGCGCCTCGCGCAGCTGCTCGGTGTCGCTCTCGCCGCGCGCGACCGCCTCACGGACCTCGTGGGCCTGGCGGTAGTGGTCCAGCGAGTGAGAGTGCTCGACGGACAGGTACGCGGCCTGCGCCTCGAAGTCGCCCTCGGGGTAGCCGCGTTCGGTCGCCATACGGCCGACCAGGTCTTCGGCGGCGTTCACGGCGTCGACCGGCGACTCGACGAAACGGATCTGGATCTCCTCCCACTCCCCGGCGTAGCGGGCGCGGGACTCGGGGCTGAGCGGCCTGCGGTCAAGTTCGGCGTGCCGGCGCTGGCGCTCGCGCAGCTCGCGCTCGGCGGTCGCCCGACCGGCGCGCCCGGCGACGAGGCGGTCGTACTCAGGGCCGAACTGGTGGCGCAGGGACCACCGGCGGTACAACATCCAGCCGACACCCGCGGCGACGAGCACCACGAGCACGACGATGATGGTGGTGACAACGGTCTGTGTGGCTGACATGCGGTAGTAGTTCCCGCTCAACCATGATCGGCAATCCCCGCGCGGGCAAAAACTGCGCGTAATTAGTTAGATCGGTTCCAGAGAAGTCACCCTTCGCGGGTGAGAAGGGCGTCTTGATACCCGCGGCGGCAATGTATCCTGCCGAAGGCGCCGTACCGTACCCCCGACGGGCGAGGTCTCATGAATACTGGCAACTGGTCGATCCGCGCGAAGATTATCGCCCTGGTCACCGTGCCTCTCGCCGCCCTTTTGGCGCTCTGGATATTCGCCACGACGCTGACCCTCGGCCCGGCGTTAAACCTGCTCTCGGCCAAGACGCTCCTCGACGAGGTGGGCCGTCCGGGCGAAACCCTGGTGGCCGAGCTACAGCGCGAGCGGCGACTCTCCCTCGTGTACCTCGCGGGCAAGCGCGACCTGCCGGCGATGGGCGAGCAGCGCAACCGCACCGACGCCGCGATCGCCGAGTTCCGCCGCCGGGCCGGCAGCCCCGACCTGCGCGACACCGGTGAGGGCCGGCTCGGCACCTACCTCGACCAGCTCTTCACCTCGCTCGAGCTACTGCCCACCGGGCGCGGCTTCATCGACCGCCGGGAGATGGACCAGGCCGGCGCGCTGGGGCTGTACAGCGGGGTGGTCGACGGCGCGTTCCGGGTCTTCGAGATCATCGCGGACGTCGACGACGACGACCTCAACCGTGAGGCGCGGGCGATCACCGGGCTGGGCCGGGCCCGCGAGGTGCTCGGACAGTCCGACGCGCTGCTGGCCGGCGCGTTCGCGGCCGAGCGGTTCTCCAGCGGTGAGCACGCCCAGCTGGTCCAGATCATCGGCGCCCACCGTTACCTCTTCGCACAAGCCCTGCCCGCCCTGCCGGACGCCGAGCGGGTCGCCTACCAGCGGATGACCGAGGGCGAGGCGTTCACCCAGCTCCGCGTGCTCGAAGACCGCGTGATCGCCCAGGGGCGGGACGGCGTCGAGCCACCGATCACCACGGCCGCGTGGCAGAGCGCGTATGAGCCGGCCGTCCTCCAGCTGCGCGAGTTCGAGCTCTCCAGCTCGGACGCGCTCGCCGACCGGGCCACGCCGGTGGCCATCGGGGTGCTGCTCCGCCTCGCGCTCGCCGGCCTGCTCGGCCTCGCCGCGATCGCGCTGTCGCTGCTGATCTCGCTGCGGGTGGGCCGGTCGCTGATCAGGCGACTTGGTGGCCTCCAGGAGAGCGCGATGGACCTGGCCGACCGGCGGCTGCCCGGCGTGGTCGCCCGGCTGCGGCGTGGCGAGGAGGTCGACGTCGCCGCCGAGGCGCCCCCTCTGGAGTACGGCAGCGACGAGATCGGCCAGCTCGGGCGGGCGTTCACCGAGGCGCAGCGCACGGCCGTCCAGGCCGCGGTCGACGAGGCCACGCTCCGGCAGGGCTTCAACGACGTGTTCCTCAACATCGCCCGGCGCAGCCAGGCGCTGCTGCACCGCCAGCTCTCGCTCCTGGACTCGATGGAGCGGCGCAGCACCGACCCGGACGAGCTGGAAAACCTCTTCCGCGTCGACCACCTCGCCACGCGTATGCGTCGGCACGCCGAAGACCTGGTGATTCTCGCCGGCGCGGCACCCGGTCGGGGCTGGCGCAACCCGATCGGCGTGATGGACGTGATCCGCGGCGCGGTGTCCGAAGTAGAGGACTACTCGCGGGTCTCGATCACCAAGGTCGAGCCCGCCGACATCGCCGGTCGCGCGGTCGGCGACATGATCCACCTGCTCGCCGAGCTGATCGAGAACGCGACGTCGTACTCACCGCCGGAGACCAAGGTCCAGGTGACCGGCGCGTTGGTGCCCAACGGGTACGCGATCGAGATCGAGGACCGCGGGCTCGGCATGCCGCCGGAGGCGGTCGGCGAGGCCAACCGCAAGCTCAGCCGCCCGCCGGACTTCGACCCGGCCAACAGCGCCCAGCTCGGCCTATTCGTGGTGGCCCAGCTCGGTGCCCGCCACGCGGTGAAGATCCAGCTGCGCAACTCGCCGTACGGTGGCATCACCGCGATCGTGCTCGTGCCGCCGGACCTCGTTTCCCCACCACCCGAGCCGGCCGCGCTCCCGGCCGGGCCGTCCACCGGCGAGACTCCCCGTATGCGGCGCGCCCGCGCGCTGGCCGCCGTCGACTCGGCGCCACGCCGCCCGCTGGAGGCGGTGGCCCGCCCGGTACTTGTGCCCGCGCCCGCCATCGAGGCGGAGGAGCCCACCGACGCGTCACTCAGCGTGGGGCCGGACGGGCTGCCCAAGCGGGTGCGCCAGGCGAGCCTGGCGCCCCAGCTCCGCGGGGAGCCGGCCGGTCCGCTCACGCTCGACCGCGCCGAGTCCGAGCTGCCGCCCCGCTCCGCCGAGCAGGCGCGGTCCAGGATGGCCGCGCTCCAGGCGGGCACCGCACGCGGCCGCCGCGACGCCGACACGATCCCGCCCACCACGCGCAAGCCCGGTGCGGTCCCGCTGGCCCGGCGTGATCCGGACAGCATGCCGTTCGCCGGTCGCGGTCCGGGCTCCCCGGCCGCGCAGGACGAGACGCAGTTCCTGCCGCTCGCGATGCGACCGACGCGAGACGCGGAGCCCGACGCCCAGCCTGACGCCGGCGCCGGTAACGGCGGTGCCGTGCCACTGGCCCGCCGGGGTGGCGAAGACGGTCCGCTCCCGCCCGCCCGCGGCACCGCGGCGGTGCCGCCCGGCGCGATCGTGACCCCGCCCGACGCGGGCACCGCCGAGACGCTCAGCGTGATCGACGGGTTACCCCAGCGCAAGCGCGGGGCCGAGGCGCCCTTCAAGCGGATCGGCGGGGAGGGTCCAGTGCGCAGGTCCACCGCTGGCGGGCTGCCCCGCCGGACGGCCGGCGACGACCCGCCACCCGTGGACGCCAACGGCCATGGCAAGCCAGCCGGCGACACCAGTGGGCCGGCGGGTGAGGCGAGCGACAATCGCGGTAGCGCCGAGCGCGACAAGACCCCGCCCGCCGCGGCGGAAGGAGCCGAGTAGTGGTGTCGACGACCAGCCCAGCCGCCAGACTCAACTGGCTGCTCGACGACCTCATCGAGCGGGTGCCCTCCGCGCACCACGCCGTCGTGCTCTCCGCCGACGGGCTGCTCATGGGCTCGTCCCACGGCCTGACTCGAGAAGACGCCGAGCACCTCTCCGCCATGGCCGCGGGCTTCCAGAGCCTGGCCAAGGGGGCGAGCCGCCACTTCGAGACCGGGCCGGTCCGGCAGACGGTGGTCGAGATGGAGGGGGCGTACCTCTTCGTCACCGCCGCCGGCCGAGGTGCCTGCCTGGCGCTGCTCGCCGGCATCGACTCGGACATTGGCTTGATCGCATACGAGATGGCGATGCTGGTCACGCGCGTGGGGCAAAATATGACCACACCTAGTCGCCACCCGACGGTGCCCTCCGATGCGGGGTGAGGCCTCCGGGCCGCAGCACGACTGGCTCGACGACGACGCCGGGCCAGTAGTCCGTCCGTACACGGTGACTGGCGGCCGGGTGCGCCCGGTCACCGGCGGGTTCGACCTGATGGCGTTCGTACTCGCCGCGCCCGGCGCGGCGAGCTCGCCGGACGCCGCACACCTACAGCCTGAGCACCGCGCGATCCTCACGATGGCCGAGGACCCGGTCTCGGTCGCCGAGCTGGCCGCCGGGCTCAACCAGGTCGTCGGAGTCGTCCGGGTGCTGCTCGGCGACCTCCTGGCGGCCGGCCTGGTCGCGATGCACGAGCCGTCGACAGCGGCCCACTTCCCCGAAGACGACGTCCTCCAGGCGGTGGTGAATGGACTCCGGGCACTCTGATCTCGACTCCGATCGGCGGGTCCCGCTCGCGTTGAAGATCCTTGTCGCGGGCGGGTTCGGCGCCGGTAAGTCCACTTTGGTGGGCGCGGTGAGCGAGATCCGGCCCTTGCACACCGAGGAGGTGCTCACCCACGCCGGCGTCGGCACCGACGACCTGGTCGGCGTGGAGGGCAAGCGCACCACCACGGTGGCGATGGACTTCGGGCGGATCACCATCAACGAGGACCTCCAGGTGTACCTCTTCGGCACACCGGGCAGGACCGGTTCTGGTTCCTCTGGGACGAGCTGGCGCACGGCGCGCTCGGCGCGGTGGTACTCGCCGACACCCGCCGGCTGGCCGACAGCTTCCCCTCGGTCGACTACTTCGAGCGCCACGGCATCCCGTTCGTCGTGGGGGTCAACTGCTTCGAGGGCGCCCGCCGCTACACCTCGGACGCGGTGCGGCAGGCGCTCGACCTCGACCCGGACGTGCCCGTGGTGCTCTGCGACGTACGCCAGCGGCACTCCGGCAAGCTGGTGCTGATCGCGCTCGTCGAGCACGTGGCCGGCTACCACGGGCACCCAGTGCCGGCCTGATCCCCGGCCCTGGACCTCTGCGCCGAGCAGCTCCGCCTGCGCGGCGAGGTGACGTCAGCCCACCACGACGACGACGTCGAGCCGCCGCGGTCCGTGCACACCCTCGACCCGGTTTAGCTCGATGTCGCTCGTCGCCGAGGGCCCGGAGATCAGCGTGAGCGGCTGGGTGGGGTCGGCCAGCCGGGCCAGCGCCTCCGGCACCCCGCCGGCGACCTGTCCGCTGTGGACGACGCAGACGTGGTGGTCGGGCACGAGCGAGAGCGCCCGCCGCCCCTGGTCCGGCCCGGCGTCGAGGATCAGCGTCCCGGTCCGCGCGACCGCGACGGCACAACCGGTCAATACGGCCACGCCGGGCGCGTCGAGGTCGGCCACCGCGAGCTGCTGCGGCTCACCGTCCCGCAGGACCCGTCCTTGGTACCCGGAGAGCCATCCCTCGGGCGCTCCGCTCGGCGCCACCACCGTCGAAGCGCCGCTCAGCAGCTCGGCGACCGTCCCGGCCAGCTCGTCGGGGTTACACCGCCGCACGGTCGCCTTGTAGTCGAGCAGCCGGTCCACGAGCAGCGCCACGAGGTCCTCGGCGCCGTCGACGGCCAGGTACTCCCTCGGTACGGCCACGGGCACGGCTGGCCGCGCCGCCCGTACCCGCCGCAACACCTCGTCCCGCGCGCTCATGCCTGCCCCCGTTCCGTGGCCCACCACTCGCGGAAGGTCTGTTTCGCCGGGAGCGGAGCGTCCCGGGTGGAGGTCCACCTGGAGAGGGGCCAGGGCAGGTGGCGCACCGTGCCGCGGCGGCCGGCCACCCAGCGGACCGGGGCGGCGCCGCGGCGGGCGGCCCGGAGCGCGGCCGTGTACCGGCGGCGGTCTCGCATCGCCCAGGACAGCGCGCGCATCGCGGCCCGCTCGGCCACCGGGTGCGGGCCGGTCTGTCGCAGGTGGACGAGCACCTCGGGGATGTTGATCTGCACCGGACAGGCGTCGTAGCAGGCGCCGCAGAGCGTGGAGGCGTACGGCAGCGTGCGGTTGGCGCCCTCGCCGCTCATCTGTGGCGACAGGATCGCGCCGATCGGTCCAGGGTAGACAGAGCCGTACGCGTGGCCGCCGACCCGCTCGTACACCGGGCAGACGTTGAGGCACGCGGAGCAGCGGATGCACCGCAGCGCCTGCCGCCCTACATCGTCGGCGAGGGTCTCAGTGCGGCCGTTGTCGACGAGGACGATGTGGACGGTCTGCGGGCCGTCGCCGGGTGTGACGCCGGTCCACAGTGACGTGTACGGGTTCATCCGCTCGCCCGTCGACGAGCGGGGCAGCAGCTGGAGGAAGACCTCAAGGTCGCGGAACGTGGGCAGGATCTTCTCGATGCCGACCACCGAGATGAGCGTCTCGGGGAGGGTGAGGCACATCCGGCCGTTTCCCTCGGACTCGACCACGACGAGCGCGCCGGACTCGGCGACCGCGAAGTTGGCTCCCGAGATCCCGACCCGCGCGGAGAGGAACTTCGCCCGCAGGTGCCGCCGGGCGGCCTCGGCGAGTGCGGGCGGGTCGTCGGTGAGGGCGGAGAGGCCGTTGCGGGTGAAGATCTCGCGGATCTGGGAGCGGTTGTAGTGGATCGCCGGCACCAGGATGTGCGAGGGCGTGTCGTCGGCGAGCTGGACGATCAGCTCGGCCAGGTCCGTCTCCACCGCGTCGATGCCGGCCGCCTCGAGCGCCTCGTTGAGGCCGATCTCCTGGGTGGCCATCGACTTCACCTTGACCACCTCGGTGGCGCCGGTGTCGCGGACGAGCTGGGTGACCACCGCGCAGGCCTCGGCCGCGTCGCGGGCCCAGTGCACGGTGGCGCCGGCCGCGGTGGCCGTCGCCTCGAACTCTTCAAGCAGCTCGGGCAGGCGGCTGAGCACGTCGTCCTTGATGGCGGCGCCGGACTGGCGCAGCGCCTCCCAGTCAGGCACCTCGCCGACGACCCGCAGCCGCTTGTCGCGGATCGTGTGGGTGGCCTTGCGCAGGTTGGCGCGCAACTGCGCGTCGCCCAGCTCCTCGCGGGCCGCGGCGGGAAACGGCCGCCGCGCGACGATGTTGCCGCCGCTCATGAGGTCGCCGCCAGGATCTCGGCGTAGTGGATCGCCTTGGCCGGGCCGCTGGTGCGGGAGAGGCCGCCGCCGATGTGGGCGAGGCAGGAGTTGTCGACCGCGGCCACGTACTCGGCGCCGGTGTCCACGATGGACCGGCACTTGTCGGCGAGCATGGCCCCGGAGACACCCGCGTTCTTGACGGAGAACGTGCCGCCGAAGCCACAGCACTCCTCCGCGCCGGGCAGGTCGAGCAGCTCCAGGTCGCGGACCGACTCCAGCAGCCGCCGTGGCCGGTCGCCCAGGTGCAGCAGCCGCAGGCCGTGGCAGGTCGGGTGGTACGTCACCCGGTGCGGGAACGTCGCGCCGACGTCGGTCACGCCGAGCACGTCGACGAGCAGCTCGGAGAGCTCGTACGTGCGGGCGACCACCTCAGTCGCGTCCGGCACCAGCTTCGGGTACCAGTCGCGGACCATCGCCACGCAGGAGCCGGAGGGGCCGACCACCGCGTCGTACCCGTCGAAGGTCTTGACGAAGTTGGCCACCAGCGGCAGCGCCTCCTCGCGGTAGCCGCTGTTGGCGTGCATCTGGCCGCAGCAGCCCTGCTCGACCGGAAACTCCACGGTGTGGCCGAGCCGCTCCAGCACCTGGACGACCGCGCGGCCGGTACCCGGGAAGACAAGGTCGTTGACGCACGTCACGAAGAGCGCGACTTTCATGTGGTCCCCGAAGGTCGGGCCTGTCGAAGTAGGGGAGATGTCGCTCCCGGGCGGCGGTGATGTGCGCCCGCATGGCCGTGGCCGCGCCGTCCGGGTCCCGGGCGGCGATCGCATCGACCACGCGGTGGTGCTCCCGCGCGCTGATCCCGTAGTGGGCCGGGGGGAAGTGCAGGCGGAAGAGGTGCAGGTGCGGGCGGAGCCGGACCACGGCCTCGTGGAGCATCCGGTTGCCGGAGAGCTCCGCGAGAAGGTTGTGGAAGCGGGCGTCCTGCGCGGTGAAGGCGGCGATCCCCGCGTACCCCTCGGTGTCGGGCTGCGGGTACGGGAGGTCGGCCTCCGTGCGGAGGCGGTCCACATCCGGCGCCGCGGCCACCGAGGCGGTCCGGCTGGCCGCCGGCGGCTCCAGGATGAGCCGCATCTCGACCAGCTCCTCGAACTCCTCGCGGGTGAGCAGCGGGGCGGCCGTGTATCCGGCCAGGGGGCGCTTGCGGACCAGCCCGTCGGCCTCCAGTCGGGCGAGCGCCTCGCGGACGGGCGTGGGCGAGACCTCGAGCTGGCGGGCGAGGGCGTCGATGTTGATCCGGGCACCGGGCGCGACGGCGTGATCCATGATCAGCGCTTGCACCGAGTCGTACACGTCCTCGGTGAGCGTCAGTCGCCGCGCCGGCCGCATCGTCGCCACGATCCTGTATCCTATACGATGCGTGAGCGCTAGATCAACCGGTGGCGGTCTGGTTGGATTCATGGCGTGACCGGACTCCTCTACATCGGGTGTTACACGCCAGAGTCGGGCGGGGAGGGCGCCGGCATCACCGCCGTGCGGCGCGACCCGGCGACCGGCCGCCTCGACTCGCTCGGCGTGGTGGCTCGTACGCCGTCACCCTCGTTCCTCGCCTGGCACCCGGCGCTCCCGGTGCTGTACGCGGTCAACGAGCTCGAAGATGGTGGCGTCAGCGCCTGGGCGGTCGACGGGGAGACCGACCTGCGCCCGCTGGGGCAGGGCTCGACCGGCGGCCTCCACCCGTGCCACCTCGCCGTCGTGCCCGGCGGGGGCTACCTCGTGAGCGCCAACTACTCGAGCGGGAGCGTGTCCGTGCACCGGCTCGGCGAGGACGGCGCGCTGGGCGAGCGGACCGACCTGCTCGTGCACGAGGGCACCGGCCCCAATCCCGACCGGCAGGAGCGGGCGCACGCGCACATGGTGTCGCCCAACCCCGGCGGTGGCGCGATCCTCGCCGTCGACCTGGGCGTCGACGCGGTGTACCGGTACGAGCTGGAGGCCGCCACCGGCCGCCTCGTGCCGCTCGGGTCGCGGGTCCAGGTGCACGCCGGCTCGGGTCCGAGGCACCTCGCCCGGCACCCGGACGGCCGGAGCGCGTACCTGGTGGGCGAGCTCGACGCGACCGTGACCGCGTACGACCTCGACGGCCCGGCCGGCGGGCTGCAGGAGCGGGGCCGCGTGGCCACCACCCGGTTCACCGGCGCGGAGCCCTCCGAGATCGCGGTACGTGCCGACGGTCGCTTCCTCTACGTCGCCAACCGCGGCCCCAACACGGTCACCGCGTTCGGGCTCGACGGGGACGTGCCTTCGTACGTCGCCGAGATCCCCACCGGTGGCACCTGGCCACGGCACATCGCGTTGGTGGGCGAGCACCTGTACGTGGCAAACCAGCGCTCGCACTCCGTGGTCGGCTTCCATGTCGACGTGGAGTCGGGCGTGCCGCAGGAGCCGGGCGACGTACTCGAACTGCCGAGCCCCACGTGCGTTCTGCCCGCTAAGTCCTTGTAGGCCAATATCGCGAATTAGATGGTCCTATTGAACGGTCGGAGAATGCTCCCGTTATATGAGGGATTCTCGGAACAGTCTGGCGCTATACAACTACGCCACGTGACCGAATATCAGCCGTCAGGTCGCTGATCTGTAACTTTCGGCCGAACGCACCTTGGCAATGCGCACGAAGCGTCAGCAGTATGGGGACCGTGCCAGGCCGCCACCGGATGCATAGCAGTTATCGCGGAGCAGGCGCCATCGTCGTTGCGGTGGCGCTTCTCGTCGTTGTGGGTGGCTCCTGGTTCGGTTATCGGGAGCTCGCCGGTTCCCGCTGCACCGGCGAGGTCAAGCTTTCCGTGGCCGCCGCACCCGAGATCGCACCCGCTGTGCGTTCCACCTTGGAGAGTTGGCGCGCGGACGGCGGCTCGGCCGACGGCACATGTGTCGCGGCCGACGTCAGCGAGGTCAACTCGGTCGACATGGCCGCCGTGATCGCCGGGCAGCACAACGTCGGCCTGGCCGGCGTCGGCAGCGCCAACGGCACGCTCGAAGCGCCCGACGTGTGGCTGCCCGACTCCTCGACCTGGCTGGTGCGGCTCAGGACGCTGGCGTCCGGCTTCACGCCCACCGACGGTGGCTCGGTCGCGCGCAGCCCGGTCGTCGCCGCGATGCCGGAGCCGCTCGCCGAAAGCCTCGGCTGGCCGGACAAGAAGGTGGGCTGGGCCGACCTGCTCAAGCAGATCACCACCGGCACCGGCCTGCGCACCGGGATCGTCGAGCCCACCCGCGACGCCGCGGGCCTGTCCGGGCTGCTCTCGCTTGGCGCGGCGGCGTCCACCGCGGGGGCAACGCGCAGCAGGCGCAGACCGCGGCCCTGCGTTCGCTGGCGCTCGGCCGCTCGGCGCTCCGCGACGACCTCGTGGCCAAGTTCCCGCAGGCCGCCGACGCCGCCTCGCTCGCCTCCGGGCTCAACGTGGCGCCGCTGTCGGAGGAAGACGTCATCGCGTACAACGCGAAGAAGCCGCCGGTGCCGCTGGCCGCGCTCTACGTCGAGCCGACGCCGACGCCGCTCGACTACCCGTTCGCGATCATGCCGGGCCTGGACCCGGCCAAGACGGCGGCAGCCCAGGCGGTGCACGAGGCGCTCGACACCGCGGGGTTCCGCGACCTGCTCGGCGAGCAGGGCCTCCGCTCGCCGGACGGCACCTGGGGCGCTGGCTTCTCGGCGCCCACCGGCGCACCGAGCCCGGCCGGCGGTCCGCCGTCCGCGACGCCCAACGCCGGCGGCAAGGCGGCCGGCGACTTCGACCCGGTGACGCTCGACCGCTCGCTGGCCACCTGGACCGCGGTCACCGCGCCCGGCCGCATGCTGGCCGTCATGGACGTCTCCGGCTCGATGCTCGAACGGGTGCCCGAGGCCGACAACGCCACCCGGATGGCGGTGACGCTCTCCGCGGCCCAGGCCGGGCTCAACCTCTTCGACGACTCGTGGGCGCTTGGGCTGTGGACGTTCTCCACCGCGCTCGACGGCAGCAAGGACTGGCGCGAGCTGGTGCCGATCGGGCCCCTGAGCAGCAACCGGTCGCAGGCGCTCGGCGCGCTCCGGTCGATCACGCCGAAGGCGGACGGCGACACCGGGCTGTACGACACGATGCTCGCCGCGTACAAGGAGGTCCAGGACGGCTGGGCGGCCGACCGGGTCAACTCGATCGTGCTGTTCACCGACGGCAAGAACGACGACGCCAACGGGATCAGCGAGCAGGACCTGCTGGCCCAGCTGAAGCAGCTCGCCGACACCCGGCGGCCGGTACAGGTGATCATCCTGGGCATCGGTGACGGGGTCGACGAGGCCCAGCTCAAGCGGATCACCGACGTCACCGGCGGCGGCGTGTTCGTCACAAAGGACCCGACGAAGATCGGCGACATCTTCCTCAAGGCGCTCGCGCTGCGGCCTGCGGCACCCCGCTGACCAGCAGCTATGCGTGATGTAGGCAAATGACTACCTCGCGTACATGTACGTTCGGGTGGTTGAGCGCAATGAACTGACAGTTTTTTGTCGGAAGCCCTTACGAGATGCCGCCGTAGGTCAAGATGTCCTGGTGCTCTGGCGTCGCCGGCCCCGAACTTGGGTCCGGCGCTTGCCGTTCGGGGCACAGTCGACTTGACAAGCTGGGGGAGGGCTGGTGACGTCGGCGACTCTCCTGACGCGTGCGGTGGGGGTACCGAACGCGGCGGAAGCGACGGGTCCACTGCTGCGCGCGCGCCTGCGCATGTACGAGCGGGCGTTGATGGTGCTCGATCTCACCATCATCTCGCTGGCGGTGCTCGCGGGTTACTTCGGACGGTTCAACTGGGTGGTGGAGCCGTTCGGCGGCGGTGAGCCAGTCGGCTCGCAGATCCCCTATCCGGTGGTCGGGCCGGGCCTCGTGCTGGTCTGGCTCGCCTTCCTGAAGGTGACGCGCTGCTACGACGACCGCGTGTTGGGGCACGGCGCGGACGAGTACCGGCGGGTCACCTCGGCGAGCCTCCGGCTGGCCGGCGCGATCGCGATCTTCGGGTACGTGGCAAACGTCGGTGTCGCCCGGGCTTCCTGGCCCTGACGTTCGCGAGCGGCATCGTGGGCCTCGTCGGCGGGCGGTACGTGGCCCGCAAGTGGCTGCACCGCGCCCGCGCCCGGGGCGCCGGCTGGTCCCGCCGGGTGCTGGTGGTCGGCGACGCCCCGCACGTGCTGGAGCTTGTGCACACGCTGCGCCGCGAGCCCTACGCGGGCTACCGCGTGGTCGGCGCCTGCATCCCGGACGCGCTGCTCGCACCGGTACCGCAGCGGCTTGGCGACGTGCCTGTGGTGGGTTCGTTCCGCAGCATCCTCGAGTCGGCCCGCGCGGCCAGCGTGGACACTGTCGCGGTGACCGCCTCGGGCGAGCTGACCGCCGCCCGGCTGCGCCGGCTCGGCTGGCAGATGGAGGGCACCGGCATCGACCTGGTGCTCGCGCCCGCGCTCACCGACGTCGCCGGCCCGCGCATCCACACTCGACCGGTCGCGGGGCTGCCGCTGATCCACGTCGAGGCGCCCGAATTCATGGGCACCCGCAAGATCGTCAAGGGCTTCGTCGACAGGTTCACCGCGATCGTCGGGCTGACGCTCGCACTGCCGGTGCTGACCGTGATCGCCATCGCCATCAAGCTGGACACGAAGGGGCCGGTCATCTTCCGGCAGATCCGGGTTGGGCAGGGCGGTCGCGAGTTCGGCGTCTACAAGTTCCGCACGATGGTGGTCAACGCCGACGAGATGCTGGCCAAGCTTGCCGCCCGCAACGAGCACGACGGCCTGCTCTTCAAGATGCGCAAGGACCCGCGGGTCACCAGGGTGGGGCGGATCCTGCGCAAGTACTCGTTGGACGAGCTACCCCAGCTGATCAACGTGCTGGTCGGCCACATGAGCCTGGTCGGGCCACGCCCGCCGCTGCCCTCGGAGGTCGCGCGGTACGACGGCGACATCGCCCGCCGCCTCCTGGTCAAGCCCGGCATCACCGGCCTGTGGCAGGTCAGCGGCCGCTCCGATCTGTCCTGGGAGGACGGTCTGCGGCTCGACCTGTACTACGTCGAAAACTGGTCGCTCGCCGCCGACGTCGTGATCATGTGGAAGACGATCGGCGCCGTCATGGCCAGCCGAGGGGCGTACTAGCGGGCTGGTCGGTTGGCATACGGGAGGAGCTGTGGAGCCGGCCCCCTGCCGGTCAGTTTCCAAGACAAAAGATCTGAGCTACCGCGTTGCCTGCCAACGCCCGCGGGCGCGATGGGCTTTGTCGCCATGCAGGGCGAGGCCGCGGGGACACAACGGCTCGCGTTGGTCGTGAAGCGCGGAGGGTGAGGCCGCGGGAGCGACGGTCCGGACCACAACGGAGATCGCGGTAGCTCAAATTTTCATCGTGGGTCACGGGATGATGCGGGTGAGCCACTTGGTTGGGTTGTCGCGGATGGCCCGGACCACCGAGCCGGCCGCGCCCACCACGGCGGCGTCCGCGCCGAGCACCGACGGGCGTACGTCCACAGGTGACCAGGCGTCCGTCAGCACCCGGCGGTGGATCTCGGCCACCACGGCTGGGCGGAGCCACGGGGCGAGCGGCGCGTAGATGCCGCCGAGCACGACCGCCTCGACGTCGAGCAGGTTGACCACGCCGGCGACCGCCACGCCGAGCGCCGCGCCGGCCGCGGCAAGCGCGGCGAGCACCCCCGGATCGCCGGCTGTGGCACGCGCCCGCAGGTCGTCGATGCCACCGGCCGCCGCGGCCCGCAGGATCGCCTCCTGGCCCGCGTACTGCTCCAGGCAGCCCCGCGCCCCACAGCTGCATGCCGGGCCGTCCGGGCGTACGGCCACGTGGCCCAGCTCGCCGCTCCAGCCACGAGCGCCCCGGAAGAGCGCGCCGTGCAGCACGATCCCGGCGCCGATGCCGATCTCGCCGGAGACGTAGAGGAAGCTGGCCGGTCCGGCCGGACCCGCGTGCAGCTCGCCGAGTGCCGCGAGGTTGGCCTCGTTGTCCACAGTGACCGGCAGCCCGTCGAGCGCGGCGAGGCCGGTCGGTACGTCCACGTCGCGCCAGCCCAGGTTGGGCGCGAGGCGGACCACTCCGTGGGCCGTCACCAGGCCGGGCACGGCCAGCGCCGCACCGGCGACAGCCAGACCTTCCCGCTCGGCGTGCGCGCGGGCGTCCGCGGCCAGCTCGGCGACCTCGGCGAGCACCTGGTCGGGGTGGCCGGGGCGCTGGTCGGCATGGCGCACGTCGCGGTGCCGGACGGCCCCCGCCAGGTCGACCACGCAGGCCGCCAGGTAATCGACGTTGATCTCCAGGCCGAGGCCCGCCGGGCCGCTCGCGGAGAGCACGAGCCCGGCGGCGGGACGCCCGGCGCCGGCCCGTGGCGCCGGCCCCACCTCGGTGAGCAGGCCACCCGCGATCAGGTCGTCCACGAGCGCGGACACGGTGGCGCGGGTGAGGCTCGTGGCGGCGGCGATGTCGGCGCGGGACGGCGGGCGCATGGCGTTGGCGGCCTGGCGCAGCACCAAACCCAAGTTGTGCTCGCGCAGCGAAGCCTGGCGTACCGGCCCGTCCGTCATGCCCTTGACAGTGCCACAACAGGGGCAAATAATTCAACCGTTGAACAAATCAGAGACGTTACGTGGAGGTCAATATGTCTGTCCAACCCACCCCTGCCGATAAATTCTCGTTCGGCCTCTGGACCGTGGGCTGGCAGGCCCGCGATCCCTTTGGTGACGCCACCCGCACGCCCCTCGACCCGATCGAGGCGGTGCACAAGCTGAGCGAGCTGGGCGCCTACGGCATGACGTTCCACGACGACGACCTCGTGCCCTTCGGCGCCGACAACGCCAGCCGCGACGAGATCATCTCCCGGTTCCGCAAGGCGCTCGACGAGACCGGCCTGGTCGTCCCGATGGTGACCACCAACCTGTTCACCCACCCGGTGTTCAAGGACGGCGGCTTCACCAGCAACGACCGCTCGGTCCGGCGCTACGCGCTGCGCAAGGTGCTGCGCAACATCGACCTGGCCGCCGAGCTTGGCGCGCAGACGTTCGTGATGTGGGGTGGCCGTGAGGGCGCGGAGTACGACGCGGCAAAGGACGTCCAGGCGGCGCTCGACCGGTACCGCGAGGCCGTCGACACGCTCGCGCAGTACGTGATCGACCGCGGGTACGGGCTGCGCTTCGCGCTGGAGCCGAAGCCCAACGAGCCGCGCGGCGACATCCTGCTGCCGACCGTGGGCCACGCGCTCGCGTTCATCGCCAACCTGGAGCACGGCGACATGGTCGGCCTCAACCCCGAGGTGGGTCACGAGCAGATGGCCGGGCTCAACTTCGCGCACGGCATCGCCCAGGCACTGTGGGCCGGCAAGCTCTTCCACATCGACCTCAATGGTCAGCGCGGCATCAAGTACGACCAGGACCTTGTCTTCGGCCACGGTGACCTGCTCAACGCGTTCGCGCTGGTCGACCTGCTCGAGCACGGCGGGCCGGCCGGTGGCCAGGCGTACGAGGGTCCGCGCCACTTCGACTACAAGCCGTCCCGCACCGAGGACTACGACGGCGTGTGGGAGTCGGCCAAGGCCAACATGCGGATGTACCTGCTGCTCAAGGAGCGCGCCAAGGCGTTCCGGGCCGACCCGGAGGTGCAGGAGGCGCTGGCCGCTGCCCGCGTCGCCGAACTGTCCCAGCCCACCCTGGCCGACGGCGAGACCGTCGCCGACCTGCTCAATGACCGCACCGCCTGGGAAGACTTCGACTCCGAGGCCAAGGGCGCGCAGGGCTACCACTTCATCCGCCTAAACCAGCTGATGGCCGAGCACGCGATCGGTGCCCGCTGACTCTGGCCCCCGTTGATCAGGGACTTCGTGGGCGTGTCGCGCGGCGCGCCGCCCCACCAAGTCCCTGATCAACATCAATAGGAGGAAGGGGAGGGAGACGACATGCTCGTCGCGGGAGTGGACTCGTCGACGCAGTCGTGCAAGGTGGTCGTGCGGGAGGCGGAGACCGGGGCGCTTGTCCGGGAGGGGCGAGCCACGCATCCGGACGGGACCGAAGTTGATCCGGCCGCGTGGTGGGGCGCGCTCTCCGAGGCAATCTCGGCGGCCGGTGGGCTCGCCGACGTGTCCGCCGCCTCGGTGGCCGGGCAGCAGCACGGGATGGTCTGCCTCGACGAGGGCGGCGAGGTGGTGCGCCCGGCCCTGCTCTGGAACGACACCCGCTCGGCCGGTGCCGCCGCCGAGCTGATCCAGGAGCTGGGCGGCGGGCAGGCGTGGGCGGACGCGGTCGGGCTGGTACCCGTGGCCTCGTTCACCATCACCAAGCTGCGGTGGCTGGCCAGCAACGAGCCGGCCAACGCCGACCGCACCGCCGCGGTGTGCCTGCCGCACGACTGGCTGACCTGGAAGCTGGCCGGTGCCGGCTCCCTCGACGCCCTGCGCACCGACCGCAGCGACGCCAGCGGTACCGGCTACTGGTCCACCCCCACCGGGGAGTACCGGCCGGACCTGCTCCGGCTCGCGTTCGGCCGGGAGCCGCTCGTGCCGGAGGTGCTCGGTCCCACCGGCATCGCCGGCCACCTGCCGGAGGGTGCTTCGCTCGGCCCCGGCGCCGGCGACAACGCGGCCGCCGCGCTGGGTGCCGGCGCGCTCCCCGGCGACGTGCTGGTCTCGATCGGCACGTCCGGTACGGCGTTCAGCGTCGCGGAGACGCCGGCCGCCGACCCGAGCGGTACGGTCGCCGGCTTCGCCGACACCACCGGCCGCTTCCTGCCGCTGGTCGCCACGCTCAACGCGGCCCGGGTGCTGGACGCGGTCGCCGCGCTGCTCGGCGTCGACCACGCCGAGCTGTCCCGGCTGGCGTTGAGCGCGCCGCCCGGCGCGGGTGGCCTGTCGCTCGTGCCGTACCTGGAGGGCGAGCGCACCCCGAACCGTCCGAACTCGACCGGCGCCCTGCACGGGCTGACGCTCGCCACCTCCACCCCGGCGTACCTGGCCCGGGCAGCGGTGGAAGGCATGCTCTGCGCGCTGGCCGACGGCCTCGACGCGCTGGTGGCGCAGGGTGCAGAGGTCAACCGGGTGATCCTGGTCGGCGGCGGCGCCCGCTCCGAGGCGGTCCGCCGGATCGCGCCGGAGGTCTTCGGCGCCCCGGTGGTCGTCCCGCCGCCAGGTGAGTACGTGGCCGACGGCGCCGCCCGCCAAGCCGCCTGGGTGGCGCTCGGCGGCGACGCGCCCCCGCCCTGGTCCGGCGGACTGGTGGAGGAGTACGAAGCGAAGGGCGTGCCCGCGATCCGGGAGCGTTACGCCGAGGCCCGCGAACACGTGATCGACCGAACCGCTTGATCGACGCGCGCTGCGGTGCACCGGCGGGTTACCGTCGATAGGTATGACCGCACCGCAGGGCGACCCGGAGCAGACCGCCGGTGGCGACTCGCCGCCGGCGGTGCCTGCGCGCCCCGCGCCGGCTGGCGCCGACGAGCCGCCGGCCGTCCGCGCGCGGGCGGTCGCGCTCACCGAGTACCTGCTGGCCGTCCGCGCGCTGCTGGAAAAGCCGGTGCGGGCCGTCCCGACCGTCGACGCGTTCTGGCAGGACGACCTGCCGGCGCACATCGAGTGCGGAGTCGGCCCTTTCAAGCCGGGCGGGAGCTGGCTGCGGGTCGGCCGGCCGGACCCGCCGGACCCGCCCTCGATCCCTACCCCGCTCCTGCGCCACCTGGTCTGGGACCTCTCCGACACGAGCCCGCCGACGATCGGCGAGGTGCCAGAAAAGATCCAGAACGCCTTCACCGAGTGGCGCGACGGACAGTGGGAGCCGTGGGCCCGCGAGCACCAGCTCGCCGAGGTGACCCGGCGGCTGCACGACCGCCTGTACGACCTGCGCTACCGGGTGGACATCGACGCCGCCCGGGTCGAGCTGGTCTGGGGCCACTTGGTCCTGCGCCATCGGGACATCCACTACCCGCTGCTGGCCACGCCGGTCGCGATCGAGTACGACCCGGACTCCACCACCGTCTCCGTCACGCCGCAGGGCCCGCCGCGGATCCAGGTCGACGCGCTCGGCGACCTCGACGGGCGGCGGGTGGCCGATCTGCTCGACCTCGGCGGCACCGGCGGCCAGGTCGACATCGACCCGTGGGACGCGGCCGAGCGGCTCGACTTCGCCCGCCGCGCGACGCGCCGCCTCGGACTGGAGCAGGACACGGTGGCAGACACGGGGGTCCTCTTCGTACGGCCGCGCCAGCGGATGGTCCGCCGCTTCCTCGAACTGCTCCGGGAGCGCCTGACCAACGGCAGCCTCGAGGTCGGCGCGCTGGCCGGCGTGCTCGCCCACGAGCCGAGCCGGCTGCGCATGCCCGACGACGACGCGGAGACCTGGGCGCGCGCCAGCGAGCGGCTGCTCATGCCGATGCCCACCAACGACGCGCAGGAGTCGATCGCCCGGCGGCTGGCCGCCCACCGCAACGTCGCCGTGCAGGGCCCGCCCGGCACCGGCAAGACACACACCATCCGCAACCTGATCTGCCACCTCGTCGCGCACGGCAAGCGGGTGCTGGTGCTCGCGCAGAAGGAGGACCCGCTGCGGGTGCTCCGCGACGGGCTGCCCGAGGAGATCCAGCCGCTCTGCCTCGCGGTGCTGGGCCGCTCCGCCGACCAGCTCGTGCAGCTCCAGGTCGCCGCCCGTGAGCTCGCCGACCGCGCGGCCACATTGGACAGTGAAGCCGAGGCGGCCTGGGTGCGGCGGCTTGTCGCCGACGTGGCGGCGGCCGAGGAGGCGGCGGCCGCGGCCCGGGACGAGCTGCTCGCGGCGGCCGAGCGGGAGGCACGGCGCTACGGCGGGCGGAGCGCCGGCGAGGTGGGCGAGTGGCTGCGCCGGCACGAGGCCGACGCGCTGGTCTCGGACCCGGTGCCGCCGGGCACGCCGGCACCGTTGGAGGCCGCCGAGTTCGCCGTACTCGCGGAGATCGCGCGGCGGCTGACCGCCGCGGACCGCGCCGCCGCGCTCGGACCCCTGCCCGCCGATGGCCAGCTTCCGACCGGGGAGGCGGTCGCCGCACAGAGGGACGCGCTGCGCGACGCACGCAAGGTGGTCGACGCGCTGCGGGACCGCGGCATGGCGATAGATGGGGTACGGGAACACGGGTCCACCGTCGTCGACGAGTTGGCCGCGGCGCTGCGCGGGGCGGCCGACGAGCTGACCCGCCGCGAGGGGAGCTGGACCGACCGGCTCGGCCAGCTGATCCGCGACCCGAGCTGGCGCGCGGTGTGGGACGGACACGTCGCCGCCTGCCAGCAGCTGCTCGGTGAGCTGGGCCGGCGTACGGCGTTCGTGGCCGGGCGGCGGATCGTGATCCCCGAGCCGTACGTGGCGCAGCCCCGCCGCCTGCTCACCCAGCTCAGCGAGATCCGTGCGCGGTACGCGGCCGGCAAGTCCGTCCGCCGCCTCACCCACGCCGAGCTGGCCCGGGTGGTGGCCGACGTCCATGTCGACGGCGAGCCGCTGCGCACCGTCGACGACGTCGACCTGGTGATCGCCACGGTGGAGCGCGAGCAGCTGCGGCAGCAGCTCGCCGCGCGGTGGGATGAGTGGCGCGGCCGGCTGGACGCGCCGGTGCCGCAGGACGCCTCCAGCGAGCCGGAGCTGTGGGCGGGACGGCTCCTGTCCTCGGCGGTCGCGGCGCTGGAGTGGGAGAGCCGCCGCTGGCCGGAGCTGCACGCCGAGCTGGTGACCGTCTTCCCGCGCTGCCCGCGCGACGTGGACGCCCGGCAGATCGCCGAGCTGGCCGGCGCGGTCGAGGCGGCCGGCAATGTCCTCCTCGCCGACCGGCTCGACGCCGAGCGCTCCGCGATGGCCGACTGGCTGCGCAGGTTCGCGCCCGAGTCGCCGCAGATCCAGGCGCTCGCCGCCGCATGGGACTCGGGTGACCTCGTCGGCTGGGACGCGGCGCTGGCCGAGGTCCGTCGACTGTGGACGCTGCGGCCGGACGCGACCCGGTACGCGGCACTGCACGCCCGCCTCGCCACCGTCGCGCCGCAGTGGGCCGCCGCGATCGACGCGGGCGCCACCGGCTTGGATGGCGCGGCCGCGCTGCGGGCGTGGCAGTGGCGGCAGGCGCAGACCTGGTTTGACGAGGTGGTGGGCGACGTCGAGGGCGCCGACCTGGGACGCCGGCTGGAGCGGGCCCGCGACCAGATCCGCCGGCTCACGGCCGACCTCGTCGTCACCTCGGCCTGGCTGGAGGTGGCGCTCTCGCTGGACGACCGGCGCAAGGCCGCGCTCGCCGACTGGACCGCCGCGCTCCGCAAGATCGGCAAGGGTACCGGCAAGAGCGCTGCCCACTGGCAGGCCGCCGCCCAGCGGGCCATGTCCGAGGCGGTCACCGCAGTACCCGTCTGGATCATGTCGATCGACCGGGCGCTGGAGCAGTTCCCTGGGGTGTCGCCGATCTTCGACGTGGTGATCGTCGACGAGGCGTCCCAGGCCGACCTCTTCGCGCTGCCGGTGCTCACGCTGGCCCGCCGCGCGGTGGTGGTCGGCGACGACCAGCAGATCGGGCCGCAGCTCGTCGGCGTGCCGACCGACCGGGTCAACGCTCTTGTCGCCACCCACCTGCACCCGGCCGGCGTGCCGTCGGCCGAGCACTTCGACACCGAGAGCAGCCTGTACGACCACGCCGTGCGCCGGTCGCCCCAGCGCATCCTGCTCACCGAGCACTTCCGCAGCGTCCCCGAGATCATCGGCTTCTCCAGCGGCGTCTACTACGACGGCAAGATCCAGCCGCTCCGCGCCGCCCGCAGCGGCCTCGACCGTGCGATCGTGGCCGAGCACGTGCCGGACGGAAAGCGGGTGCCGCTGGCGGAGTACGGCGAGGTCAACATCGCCGAGGCGGAGGCCCTGGTCGCCCGGGTGGCGGCGATCGTGGCCGACCCGTCGTACGCGGGCCGCTCGCTCGGCGTGGTCAGCCTGCTCTCGGGGAGTGGGCAGGCGGCGTACCTCCAGCACCGCCTCCGCGAGGAGATCGGCCCGGACGAGCTGGAGCGGCGCGAGTTGCGGGTCGGTGACCCGTACACGTTCCAGGGCGACGAGCGTGACGTGGTGCTCGCCTCGATGGTGGTCTCTTCGGCGGACGGCGCGATCGGCGCGTTCACCAAGCGCGACTTCCACCGCCGCATCAACGTCGCCGCCTCCCGCGCCCGCGACCAGCTGTGGCTCTTCCACTCGGTCACGCTCGCCGACCTGCACCCCGACGACGCCCGAGCGGCCCTGCTCGCGTACGCCCAGCGCCCGCCCGCGCCGCCGGAGGTGGGCGGCGAGCCGGCGACGGAGTTCCAGCGCGCGGTGCACCGCCGGCTGACCGCGGCCGGGCTGCGCACGGTACCCCAGTTCCGGATCGGCACGCTCAAGGTCGACTTCATGGTCGCCGCCCCGGACGGCCGCCGGCTCGCCATCGAGTGCGACGGCGACAGCTACCACGGCGCCGAGGCGTTCGCCCACGACCTACGCCGCCAGGCCATCCTGGAGCGGGTCGGCAACTGCGTCTTCGTCCGCCTGCGAGCCAGCGTCTTCCATCGCGACCCGGAGGCCGCGATGCGCCCAGTCTGGGACCGCGCCGACGAACTCGGCCTCGTCCTGACACCACCCGGTAGTACAAACACTTCGTAGTACGACCTGCGTGGCGCTATCTCTTCGTTATCTGGTGCTGGTTGTGTTGCCAGCCATGGGCGGGCATGGTCACCGGATCTACAGCGTGGTGGTCTTCGTCGTGCTCGCCTCGCTCGACAACGTCGCGATCGGGCTCGTGCCGCCGCTCTACGGGAGCATCAGCGACTCGTTCGGCGTGGCCGAGAGTGCGGTCGGCCTGGTCACCGCGATCACCTTCCTCTTCAGCGCGGTCGCCGCCGTGGCCTGGGCGTACACGGGCGACCGCCACCACCGCAAGCCGCTGCTCATGGTGGGGACGCTTGTATGGGTGGCGGGCTGCGCGGGTACGGCGCTGAGCGCCAACTACGCTGCCTTCTTCGCCGCCCAGATCGTCGCCGCGGTCGGGCTGGGCGCGGTCGCCTCGGTGGGCTTCTCCGTGGTCAGCGACCTCATCTCGCCGCGCCGACGCGGGCTGGTGATGAGCTTCTGGGGGCTGTCGCAGGGGATCGGCACGCTCGCCGGCACGCTGCTCGGTGGGCTGCTCGGGCGCAGCGACTGGCGGGCGCCGTTCCTCGTGCTCACCGCGGTCGGGCTGGTCGCGACGCTGGCCTACTTCTTCACGTACGACGTACGCCGCGGCCAGAGTGACGCCGAGCTCGCCGGCGTGATCGCCCACGGCGGGGAGTACGACTACCGGATCAGCCGCGAGGACGTGCCCCGCATCCTGCGCAGGCGGACCAACTTCTGGCTGGTGCTGCAAGGGCTGACCGCGCAGGTGGCGTTCGGCTCGCTGGTGTGGCTGCCGGTGCTCTTCCGGGAGCGGGCCGCGGACCAGGGGTACAGCGCCGACACCGCGATCGTGGTGGGCAGCATCTTCGCCACGATGTTCCAGCTCGGGGCCGGTTTCTCCATCATCGGTGGCCTGGTCGGCGACCGGCTCCAGCGGCGTGACCCAGGCGGACGGGCGATGGTGGCGGCGGTCGGCATCCTCGCGGCCGTACCGCTGTATCTCGTGCTCTTCTTCGTGCCGATCCGCATCGACGTGCCCGACGGCGCCGGCGCTGGCGCGGTGGTCCGCGCCGTACTGGAAAGCGTGGTGACCGAGCCGACGGTGGGGCTTAGCCTGCTCATCGCCCTCGTCGCGCTGGCGCTGACCTCGGCCAACTCGCCGAACTGGTTTGCCCTCATCGCGGACGTCAACCCGCCGGAGCACCGCGGCACCGTGTACAGCCTCGGCAACCTCACCAACGGCGTCGGCCGCGCGGTCGGAAACGGCCTGGCCGGGGTGGCCTTCCGGGCCTTGCAAGCGCCGCTTCCGCCACCGTTGAACTACGCGGTCGGGCTCGCCGCCTTCCAGCTCTTCTTCGTGCCCACCGGCCTGATGTACTGGCGGGCCTCCCGCACCTCGCCGGCGGACATCGCCGCCGTACACGAGTTGCTGGAGGCCCGCGCCGAGCGGAGCGAGCCGGCTACACCGCAGCCCACACGGTGACGTCGGTCGGCACCGTGCCGTCAGCATTCAGCGGCTCGCTGCTGATCAGTGGCCGGGCGCCCTCGGGCAGGGCGGCCGGCGCTTCGCCGAAGTTGGTCAGTATGTACACGTCGCCATTCTGGAAGGCCAGCACGTCGTCCGGCCCCTCCGTCCAGTTGAGCGTGCCGACACCGAGCGCGTGCCGGGCGCGCAGGCGCAGTGCCGACCGGTACATCTCGTACGTCGAGCCGGCCACCCCGCGCTGCCTGTCCAGCGCGAAGTCGGCCCAGACCGGCGGCTGGGGGAGCCAGCTCTGGTCGGACGGGCCGAAGCCGTACGACGGGGCGTCGCTCTGCCACGGGATCGGCACCCGGCAGCCGTCGCGCCCCTTCTGCTCGCCGTGGGTACGCCGGAACATGGGGTCCTGGCGGGCCTCGTCCGGCATCGTGGTGTTTTCCGGCAGGCCCAACTCCTCGCCCTGGTACAGGTAGGCCGAGCCAGGCAGGGCCAGCATCAGCAGCGTCGCCGCGCGGCCCCGGCGCAGGCCGAGCACCAGGTCCGGCTGCGGGTCGTGGGGGCCGATGCCTCGCGGGCGCAGGGTGCCGATGGGCAGGCCGAGGCGGGAGACGTGCCGGAGCACGTCGTGGTTGGAGAGCACCCATGTGGTGGGTGCGTCGACCGCCCCGTTTGCCTCCAGCGAGCGGTTGATCACCTCGTACTGGGCGGTCGCGGTCCAGGCCGCCTCAAGGTACTCGAAGTTGAACGCCTGGTTCATCTCGTCGGGCCGCACGTACGCCGCGAGCCGCTCGGACGGTGCCACCCACGCCTCGGCGACGAGGATCCGCTCACCCGGGTACTCCTCCAGCACCCGCCGCCAGTCGCGGTAGATGTCGTGCACGCCGTCCTGGTCCCACATCGGGGGCCGGATGCCCTCGGTGGCGGGGCCGGAGAGCGGCTCGACCGGGTAGTGCCAGTCGGCGAGGTCGGCCTGCTTGATCAGCCCGTGCGCGACGTCGACCCGGAAGCCGTCGACCCCTCGGTCGAGCCAGAAGCGCAGGATGTCGCGGAACTCGGCGCGCACCTCGGGGTGGTCCCAGTTGAGGTCCGGCTGACCCGCGTCGAACAGGTGCAGGTACCACTCCCCGTCCGCGACCTGGGTCCAGGCGGGGCCGCCGAACGTGCTCTCCCAGTTGTTCGGCTTGTGGGGGCGGAAGATGTAGCGGGTGCGCTCGGGGCTGCCTGGGCCGGCGGCCAGCGCCGCCTTGAACCACGGGTGCTCGCTCGACGTGTGGTTCGGCACCAGGTCGACGATCACCCGCAGGCTCCGCTCGCGGGCCGCGGCGAGGAGCTTGTCGGCGTCGTCGAGGCGGCCGAAGATGGGATCCACGTCCCGGTAGTTGGACACGTCGTAGCCCGCGTCCGCCTGCGGCGAGGGGTAGAAGGGCGACAGCCACACCGCGTCGACACCGAGCTCGACGAGGTGGTCCAGACGGGCGGTGATGCCGGGCAGGTCGCCGACGCCGTCGCCGTTGGAGTCGGCGTAGGAGCGGGGTAGATCTGGTAGATGACCGCGCTGCGCCACCAGTCTGTGCTACGGGGTACTCCCGCAGACGCGGAGCGCGGCGGAGCGTTCTCGTCGGGTGCGGTCCGCTCAGGCATCGTTCTAGTTTGCCCGAGGAGGCGCGGTCGATTCGCGGACGATCAAGCGAGTTGGCAAGATCACGGTTTCCCCTCCCGGGTAGTTCCCGCCGGTCAGCGGGCTTAGAAGGATGTTGGCCGCGAGGCGGCCTTGGTCGGCCGCTGGCTGGGCCACGGTTGTGAGGCCCACCACACCGGCCAGGTCGTGGTCGTCTATTCCGATCACGCTGATGTCCTCGGGCACCTTCAGCCCCGCCTGCCGGAGCCCGGCCATGGCGCCCATCGCGATCTCGTCGCAGGCCGCGAAGATCGCCGTGGGCAGGGCCCCGCGTCGCAGGAGCTCGGCCACCCCCCGCTCGCCACCGGCGACCGTGAACTCCTCCTCGACGTCGAGCGCCGGGTCGGGCGTGATACCCGCGGCGCCGAGCGCCTCCCAGTAGCCGCGTCGGCGGTCGATGTGCGTGGTGAACGCAAGCTCGTCGGCGGGGTCGCCGGAGATGTGCGCGATCCGCTGGTGGCCACATTCGAGGAGGTGGGCGGTCGCCGTCCGCGCGGCCGCGACGTCGTCGATCCGGATGCTCGGCCAGCCGGGTACGCCGGTGCCCGAGCTGACCGTGACGCCGGGCAGGGCGAGGCTCGTGACCGCGTGGAAGTCCTGCCCTTGCAGCGGCGTGGCCACCAGCATCAGCGCGTCCACCCGCTTGTGCAGCGCGGCGGTGTGCAGCAGCCGCTGCCGCTCGGTCTCGCTGCCGCCGAGGTTGTGCAGCAGCAGGTCGTAACCGCCCAGGTGAAGCGCCTGCTCGGCGGCCTCCACCACGGTCGCGAAGAACCATCGGGTGATTCGCGGTACAACCACCGCGACCGCCCCGGTCTTGCCGCCGGCGAGCCGGGAGGCACTGGGCGACGCGGCGTAGCCCAGCTGGGCGGCGGCCGCGAGTACACGGTCACGGGTGGCCTGCGAGACCGTGGGTAGGCCGCGCAGGGCCCGGGAAACGGTGGCCGTCGATACGCCGGCCAGCCGCGCGACATCGTCGATCTTTGTCACGCGTGCCCCTCCTCGTGGGTGATCGCGCCGGGTGGGCGGCTCGGGCTCTGCTGGCTCGCTTCGCTCGCCGCGGCTCGGGCCACCCACCCGCGTACTGCGTATCAGCCCTTCACACTGCCGGTGAGGAGACCCCGGACGAAGTACCGCTGGAGGGACAGGAAGACGATCAGCGGGATGACGATCGACACGAACGCGCCGGATGTCAGCCGTTGCCACTCGTTGCCGCGGGTACCGGCCAGCTCGGCTAGTCGTACCGTCAGCGGGGCTGTTTCGTCCCCACCGCCCGCGAAGATGAGCGCCACGAGCAGGTCGTTCCAGACCCACAGGAACTGGAAGATGGTCAGCGATGCCAGCGCCGGCGTGATCAGCGGCAGCACGATGGTGCGGAAGATCTTCGGGTGGCTGGCCCCGTCGACCCGTGCCGCCTCCATCAGCTCGCCGGGTAGCTGCGACACGAAGTTGTGCAGCAGGAACACGGCGAACGGCAGGGCGAAGCAGGTGTGCGCGAACCACACCTGGATGAACTTTTGCTCGTCTTCGAGCTGCCAGGCCGGCATCAGCGTGAGGCCGCCGAGCGAGACGCCGCGGGAGAAGAAGCTCAGCAGCGGCACGAGCGCCATCTGTAGCGGCACGATCTGGAGCGCGAAGATTCCTATGTAGACCCACTCACGCCCGCGGAACCGGATCCAGGACAGCGCGTACGCCGCCATCGCGGCGAACGCCACCGGGAAGAGCACTGATGGGATCGTGATCACGAGGGAGTTCACGAAGTAGTTTGCCAGCTGGCCGGAGGAGGCCGACTGTCCGAAAAGGACCTCGTTGTAGTTTTCCAGCGTCAGCTTGGGGTCGCTGAAGAACGTCCACCAGCCGGTGGTCTTGATCGCGTCCTCGGGGCGCAGCGACGAGATGAACAGGCCGAAGGTCGGCACCGTCCACAGCACCGCGATGAGGATCGAGACGACCGTCGCCGCGCGGGTGTTGAGTCGCCTGCGCACCCGGCCGGCGACCGTCTTGGGCATCGCGTCCGCGGTGGCGGTCGGGAGTGCGGGAGTCGTGGTAGCAGCCATGTCAGCCCTCCCGCTGCCGGCGGAGGTTGCGGATCTGGAAGATGACGATCGGGATCACCAGGATGAAGAGGAACACGGCGAGCGCCGAGCCCTGCCCGGTCTCCTGATAGCGGAACGCCTGGTTGTACATCTCCAGCGCGATCACGTTCGTGTCGTAGTTGCCGTTCGTCATCGTGCGGACGATGTCGAAGATCTTCATCGTGGCCACGGTGATGGCGACGATGACGACGATCAGGGCGGGCCGGATGCTGGGGAGCGTGATCCGCCAGAACATCTGCCACGCGCTGACGCCGTCCAGGCGGGCCGCCTCGATGATGTCACCAGGAACGGCCTTGATCGCGGCGGACAGGATCACCATGGCGAAGCCGGCCTGGATCCAGACCATCACCACGATCAGCAGAAGCGTGTTGAGCGGGGAGTCGAGCAGCCACTGCTTCGGCGTACCGCCCAGCCACACGACGATCTGGTTGAGCAGGCCGATCTGGTCCTGCTCCTCACCGCGGTACGCGTACACGAACCGCCAGATGATGCTCGCGCCGACGAACGAGATGGCCATCGGCAGGAAGACCAGCGACTTGGCCACCGCCTCGAGGCGGGCCCGGTCGACGAGCACGGCGTAGATGAGGCCGACCGAGGTCGCCACCAGCGGCACGAGGACGACCCAGAGGAGGCTGTTCCACAGCACGCTGAGGATGTCGCCGTTGCTGAACATCCAGCCGTAGTTGTCGAGGCCCACCCACTCCGAGCCGTCGCCGTTCTTCAGCGACAGCACGAGGGTGCGGACCACCGGCACCACCAGCCCGATCAGCAGCAGCACCACGACCGGGAGGAGGAAGAAGATCGCGTACCCGAACTCGCGGGGCTTGTGCATGCGGCCCGGGGGTAGGGCCGGTGCCTCGCCCGCGGCGACCGCGATCAACTGGCGCTCGCGTCGCCGGGCGAAATAGCTGGGTACGACGTCGAGCAGCAGCAACAGCCCACCGACGACCACGGCGAACGCGACGAGGCCGTACACCAGCATGGTGAGCTTTGGAGAAATATCCGCGAAGTCCATCCGCCCTCCCGAGGGGGATCGGCCGGCCCGCCCCCGAGAGAGGGGGTCGGGCCGGCCGGCTGTGCGTTACTTCCAGGAACTCTCGACGCCCGCGAGCGTGCTGGCGGTGTCCTTACCGTTGATCCAGTCGACCATGGCCTTCCACAGGGTGCCGGCGCCGACGGCCGACGGCATCAGGTCGGAGCCGTCGAAGCGGAGCACCTTGCTCTGGTCTTGCAGGATCTGGACCGACAGCTTGTCGATCGGGTTGCTGAAGTTGTTGATGTCCGCGCCCCGGTTACCCGAGACCCAGTTGCCGAGCTTGGCCCGGGAGTTCGCGTACTCGGGCGTGGCCAGGTAGTTCTGCACCGCCTGGACCTCGGGACGGTCGGCGAAGGCGACAGTGAACTCACCGGCCGCGAGCACCGGCTCGCCCTTGCTCGGGTCGACGGCGGGGAAGTAGAAGGCGAACACGTCGCCGTCCTCGCCGACCTTCGTGCCCTCCGGCCACTGGTTGGCGTAGAAGGACGCCTGCCGGTGCAGGGAGCACTTGTTGTCCAGGATCGGCAGACCGCCCTCCTGGAACGAGGTGGTCGAGATGCTCTTCACGGGGCCGAACCCGGCGTTGACGTACTTGTCGTTCTTGAGGATCGTGCCGGCCCGGTCGAGCGCGGCGGCGACCTTCGGGTCGTTGAACGGGATCTGGTGGGTCACCCACTGGTCGTAGACCTCAGGCGACTGGTCGCGGAGCATGATGTCCTCGAGCCAGTCGGTGGCCGGCCAGCCGGTGGCTTCACCGGACTCGATGCCCGCGCACCACGGCTTTTCGCCGGTACCGGCGATCTTGTCGCTGAGCGCGATGAGCTCGTCCCACGTCTTGGGGATCGTGTAGCCCTTCTCCTTGAAAGTCTTCGGGGAGTACCACACGAAGGACTTCACATTGGAGCCGAGCGGCGCGCCGTAGAACGTGCCGTTGACGGTGCTGTACTTCAGCCAGTCGGCCGGGTAGTTGGCCTCCGCCGACGCCTTGGTGTCGGCCGGGGCGGCCTTGAGCTTCCCAGCGTTGGCGAACGTGGCCAGCAGGCCGGGCTGGGGGATAAAGGCGATGTCCGGCGCGTTGCCGCCGTCCACCTGCACCTGGAGCTGCGCCTCGAACTCGCCGCTGCCCGTGTAGTCAATCTCGATCCCGGTGCAGTCGGTGAACTGCTTCCAGGACTGCTCCAGCAGGTCGGCCTCGGCGTCGCGGATCGACGCGTAGATGGTGACCTTCTTGCCGTCGTTACCGCTGTACTTTTCGAAGGCGGAGCACTCTGCCGAGGTTTCGTTGCCACTTCCGCTGTCGTTGCCGTCGCCGTCCCCGCACGCGGTGGCGCTGAGCGCCAACCCGACCACGGTGGCGATCACGATGGCTTGGCGTCGTCTGGGAAAGACCGCCATGCCGTCCTCCTTCCTTGCCGGCACGGTGCGTTGGCTCACGTGCCGGTCCCGACTTGGGGCGTGTACACATGTAAGCGCTTGCACGATCTATCGTCCAGGCTCTCCAGCAAAGAAGCCGTAACGATTAGGAAACGTCGGGAGCGCTTCCAGGGTCGTCGAGGATGGCGGCGAAGCGGGTCTCGGCAAGATCGAGCTGGTCCATGATGTGGGACTTGGCGTTGCCGGAAAGCGGCGTGTCCGGGCGGCTGACCAGGTCCCGGAAGACCGGCACGAGCGGCCGGTACTTAGTGGCTGAGCTGCGCATTTTCGGCCCAGTGGTGTGTATGACGCCCACGCCGTTGTCGGTGAAGTCGGACACCTTGATCACGCGGGCCCACGGGTGGCGGTCGAGGCTCGCGGCCACGTGGGCCCGGTACTGCTCGTGGCGGTCCCGCTCCGGGTCATACTCCGGATTTGTTACCGCGCGGACCAGGCCGGCGACGCGAGGGTTGAACCGCCGGCTCAGCTCGGCCAGCGCCGCCTCGGTGTCGCCGCCCAACTCGTCGGGGTGGTCCTCGACCGCGTCGTGGAGGAGTGCCGCCACGATCACGTCGACGTCGTCGACCCCGTAGTGCGACATGATCCGGATCGCGACCCGCAGCAGGTGGTTGAGGTACGGCTCGCGCACCCTGCGGTCGTCGCGGTGCAGCTGGGCGGCGAGCGCCAGCGCTTCGTCGAGCCGCTCGCGGTCGGGTGCGGGGAAGCGGGCGACCTCCAGCGCGAACCGCTTGCGCAGGCCGTCTTCCCCGTAGACCTCGGTGATCGCGTGCAGCGGCATGGTCGTGAGGTACGCCGGGGAGGCCATGGGCTCCAGGTATACCGGATCGGGCCGGTCGACGTAGGCCCGCGCTACGAACCAGGCTCCACAGTGGTCACCGGGACCGGTGACGTCGACGACCGGTGTGCGTCACATCGGCCCGCGCTGGGGACCGTCGATCGCCCGCACCGCCCGCACCGTCCACGGCCGCCCGTGCGGGTCAGCCGCCTCCATCGGCGCCGACCGCCCAGCGGCGCGGGACGCCGGCCACCGGTCGTCGGCGAACTCCTCCTCGGTCATGGCCTGGAGCGCGCTGAACGCGACGCCGATCAGCGTGACCGCGGCGAGCACGGTGATCGGCACGATCAGCAGCGAGGGGCTTAGCCCTTCCACCCTCGTCTCGCCGGGTGTCCACAGTCGGATGCGCATCGCGGCCATGCCGGTGTAGTGCATGCCGCACACGGCGAGCCCAAGCACGAAAGCGCCCCCGATCACCGCTCGCCAGCCGCGTACCGCGACCACGAGCCACAGCGCCGCGGTCGCGCCGGTGACCGCGACGAGGGTGGAGGCGCCGACGAGTGCGGGGTCGTACTCGATGCGGCCGGCAACCCGTACCGCGGCCATGCCGGTGTAGTGCATCGCGACGATGCCGGCGCCGGTGAGCAGGCCGCCGAGGACGATGCGGCCGCCGTTCGCCTCGCCGCGGCCGACGACGAAGAGCCCGGCGCCGACGGTGACGACCGCGACGACGAGGCTGGCGACGGTGAGCCCAGGGCCGTAGCGGACCGGGCTCTCCGGCACGTCGAAGCCGAACATCGCGGTGAAGTGCATGAGCCAGACCGCGGCGCCACCGATGGTGATGGCGGCGAGGACGAGCCAGCGGCTGCGCCGCCGGCGGTGGCGGGCGGCCCGGGCCCGGGCCGTGCAGACCAGGCCGAGCAGCGAGCCGACGAAGGCGATCACGTACGAGACCACGGGATTCACGGCGCCGTACGTCAGGTGATGGATCTCTGCCACGGCTGTGATTGAGACATGCGGGGACGGCCCGGACGTACACGCTGTGTGCCTCTACAAGAAACTGGGCGACTTACGGCCGTTGGGGTAGCCGTAAGTCGCCCAGTTCGCTCAGATGTACCGGAGGGTTAGGTGAAGATGCTGACGCCACCCGGGCCCACGAGCAGCCCGACGATGATGAGGACGATGCCCCACAGGACCTGCCGGCGGAAGAGTGCCAGGACGCCGGCGACCACGAGCACGACTGCGAGGATCCACAGAAGAAATTCCATGTGTTGTGAGGTACCCCAGTGCTCGGCGGCAAAAACCTCTTCTCAGCCCAGCCGATAGACGCTGTACGCCTGCCTGATGACCGGATGCGCGACGTTCCGCACCCGTACGCCACCCGGGGTCGCGCCCCGCTCGGTGCCGCGGTGCGCGTGGCCGTGCACCGCCAGCGCGGTAGGCGCCGAGTCGATGGCCTGGCCCAGCAGGTACGAGCCGAGGAACGGGTAGATCTCGAGCGGCTCACCGGCGAGCGTGTCCGCCACCGGCGCGTAGTGGGTCAACGCGATCCGCACGTCACAGTCGAGGTCGCGCAGCGCCACGCCTAACCGGTCGGCCACCGTGCTCGTCGTACGGATAAAGGCCTTCATCTCCGGCTCGCCGAACTCGCTGGCGCACCGCCCGGCGAAGCCACCGCCGAAGCCCTTTGCCCCGGCGATGCCGAGCCGGCAGGCGGGCGTATCCACCACTGTGCTGTCTCCTTCGAGGACGGTGATGCCGCCCTCGTTGGCGAGCACGTCGACAACCTTGTCGACCTGGTCGCACTGGTAGTCGTGGTTGCCCAGCACGGCGACGACCGGCACGCCGACATCGCCGAACTCCTCCGCCACGCAGCGCGCCTCGGCCTCGGTGCCGTGCCGGGTCAGGTCGCCGGCCAGCAGTAGCACGTCGGCCTGTTCGGGCAATTGCGCCAGCGCCGGGCGGAAGCGGCCGAGCACGTCCTGGTCCATGTGGACGTCGCCGACCGCCGCGATGCGGATCGGTGGGTCGAGCGGGTCGTGGGGGTCGTTCACAGCAGGTCCTCCGCCTCGCTCGGTGGGGTCGCGCGGGTGATGCCGATGTCGACGTGGAGCGGTATGTCCGGGAAGTTCTCCTCGACAAGCCGCACGATCTCGTCCCGGCGGGCTGTGCTCTCCACCTCTCCGTAGAGGACCATCGTGCGCTCCCGGAGGATCACGGTGATGCCCTGCTCGGCGAGGCCCGCGTGCTCGGTCAGCAGCCGCTGTACGGCAGCCTCCGCGTACTCGTCGATCATGCGACCACCTCCAGGCGTTCGAGAAGCAGGAGAAACGCCTCGGCGTACGGCGACTGCGCGGTGTCCTTGCGCACCCGGTCCCAGTCGATCTGCTCGCGCAGCGACCGGGCCAGCGGCAGGCCACGGGTGAAGTCGCAGTAGTGCTCGGTAAAGCTCAGCAGCTTGTGGATCATGAGCTGGGTGGCGGTCAGGCACGGCATGACGATCGCCTCGACGACCCGGGGGACGGTGTCGGCCAACGTCTCGTCGGTCACCGGCGTGTCCAGCGGGTGATGGATCAGATCCACCATCCGGTCCTCGTCGTAGACCTTCACCAGCCAGTCCTCGGGCGGCCGCTCGGCCCGGAAACCGGTCGCCACCAACGCTTCCAGCGCCCGTTCCACGTCCGCCTCGCGGAGCAGGAAGTCGACGTCGTGGTCGCCGGAGTGGCCACCGTGCGCGTACACGGCGAAGCTGCCGCCGAGGACGAAGGGGACGTCCGCCTGCTTCAGGGTGGCGGCAACGCGCTTGAGTGTGTTGACCAATCCGTCGTCGGCACCCATGAAGGCTCCTCGCGCTCGTTCAGTCGGGGGAAGGCAGTACACATACCCGGGCGGCAACCGATTGACACGCCAAGCCGCGGGTACACGCGCGCACGGACGGACCGGTGTGACCTCTGCCCCTTCGTAGAGGCGCACCGGTCCGTCCGTGCGGCTGAACCACTCGGCCGGCGAACCGCCAGCGAGCGTCTGGGGGTCAGGCCCTAAGCTAAGCGGCTTCCTCGCCGAGGTGACCGCGCAGCTTGGCGAGTGCCCGGGCGAGGAGCCGGGACACGTGCATCTGCGAGACGCCGATCTGGTCGGCGATCTGCGACTGGGTCATGTTGCCGTAGAAGCGGAGCGTGAGGATCTTCTGCTCGCGCTGGTCCAGCGCGGCCATGGCCGGGCCGAGCGCGACGCGCAGCTCAGCGAGCTCGAACTCGCCGTCCTCGCTGCCGAGCATGTCGCCCAGCTCGGTGGCGCGGTCGCCGTCGCTGGTCGGCATGGAAAGCGACACCGCGTTGTACGCCCGGGCGCCTTCCAGCCCTTCCAGCACCTCTTCCTCGGTGATCCCGATGTGCCCGGCGATGTCCGCGACCGTCGGGGAGCGGCCGAGCGTCTGGAGCAGCGTGCTCGTCGCCTCGGAGATGCTCAGCCGCAACTCCTGGAGGCGGCGGGGCACCCGGATGTCCCACGTGCGGTCGCGGAAGTGGCGCTTGATCTCACCGATGATGGTGGGGATCGCGTAGGCGGCGAACTCGACGCCGCGCTCGGGGTCGAACTTGTCCACCGCCTTGATCAGCCCGACGGTGGCCGTCTGCACCAGATCCTCGATCGGCTCGCCGCGGCCCCGAAGCGGTTGGCGAGGTGCTGTGCCAGCGGCAGCCAGGACTCGATCACCTGGTCGCGCAGCTTGGCCCGGGATGGGTGGTGCACGGGCAGCGAGGCCATCGTGGCCAGCATGTCCGATCCGTTATCGGTCGCCTGGCGCTCGTCCAGGAGAGTGCTGCTTGCCTTGTGCACGTTTGTCGCGGTCATGGTGGTCCTCCCTGCACCTGTGTCCGGACTCGCGTCTGTCGTCTCATGTCCTTCTCGTGCGCTACCCGATCATCCAGGCGGCGCTAACCGATCAGCTATCTCACCCTAGACCAAACGGTTCAGAGAAATCTAGCCGAAAGTACGATGTTGTGTAGTCCGGGTACCGTGGATCGCTGTGATCTATTCCAGAGTTCGGCCCGCTGTGACCGGGCGACCACGGGTTGTCGCACTCGTGGGCGTCGACGGCTCTGGCAAGACGACCCAGGCCCACAGGTTGGCCGCCATGCTGACCGGGTCCGGCATCCCGGCCACGTACTGGCAGAACGCCGGCGGTCGCCGCTGGTTCGGCCGGCTGGCCAAGCGCCTCGGCCGGGGCAGCGACGCCCAGCGGCTGCTCGGCCGGGCCGGGCTGCTGGTGGTCGAGTCGGTCCTACGCTGGCTCGCGATCGCCCGCGCGCTGCTCCGCTCCCGCCTGAGTCGCCGGGTAGCGGTCATGGACCGGTACGCGGTCTGCCAGTACGCCAGCATCCGTGCTCACCGCGGCAGCCGAGTGGCCGAGTGGGTGGCACGGCGGGCGTACGCGCTGTTTCCCCGGCCGGACATGACCTTCTTCCTCGCGGTCGACCCCGTCGAGGCGGTACGCCGGATCGACCTGCGGGCCGAGGATCACGAGAGCGAGGAGTTCCTGGCCACGTCGACCGCCGCCTACCGGTCACTGCCTGAATTCGGCTCTTTCGTGGTGATTGACGGAAATGGTACGGCGGATGAGGTGACCGCCCGGATCGAGGCGCACCTCGATGCGCTCGGCGATCCGACCTACGCCCGTCCGTAGACCGGGATCGCCGCGCCGCTGGCCGGTGCCGACTCCTCCCCGGCGAAGAAGCGGATCACCGTGGCTATCTCCTCCGGCCGCACCCACCGGGACGTGTCCGCGTCCGGCTGGGAGGCCCGGTTTGTCGGGGTGTCGATAACGCTCGGCAGTACGGTGTTGCACCGCACGCCTTTGGCCTTGTACTCCACCGCCACCGCATTGGCGAACGCCAGTACCGCCGCTTTCGCCGTGATGTACCCGGCCGCGCCGGGGAAAGGCGAGACCGCCGCTCGTGACGAGACGCAGACCACCGCGCCACCCCCGGCGTCGACGAGGTACGGCAGTGCGGCCTGGGTGACGAGGTAGGTGGGGCGCAGGTTGAGCGCCAGCATCCGCTCGAAGTCCTCGATCGGCGTCTGGTGCACAAGTCCGGTCGACGCGTACCCGCCCACGAGGTTGACCACCGCCCGCAGTGGCGCCGCCGGGTCGCTCGCCGCGGTGGCCACCGCGGCGTCGACCGCGACGGTGTCGGTGAGGTCTGCCGCTATATAAATAGCGTCGCTGCCGTCTGGCGGGTCCTTCCGCACGGTCGCGACGGTGCGCCACCCGGCGGCCACGAAGGCGGCCGTGACGGCACCGCCCAAACCTCCCGTGCCACCGGTGATCAGAACGGTGCGATCGGCCATTGCCACACCGTATCCCCATCGCCCCGGCGCGCTGTTCCCGCGGATTCCGGCACGCCGTTCTGGCGGGCCGCGACGATCCGAACGGGCTTGCAGAATGGCACGCTCGGCCGGCATCGGGCGAGCGCGTGGGCGGGGTGCGCGGCGTACCGTCGCACATACCGGGTCACGGTTGACGGTCCCACCATTCTGAAAGTAAGTTTCATCCGTGGCGAAAACGACGAAGGTTTCCGCGACCCACGAGTCGAGCGGGCTGATCCTGCACATCAGCGGCCTGCTGCCGTCGCTGTCGCCCGCTGAGCAGCGCGTGGCGCGCCTCGTCGTGGCCGACCCAGCCGACGCCGCGCGGCGCACCATCACCGATCTCGCGACCGCCGCGGAGACCTCCGAGGCCACGGTGATCCGTTTCTGCCGCTCGGTCGGCATGGAGGGCTACCCGCAGCTGCGCATCCGGCTCGCCGCCGAGGCCGCGCGCCGGGTCGAGCCGCCGGACGCCCGGGTGGTGGGCGGCGACATCCCGCCCGGTGCCGACCTGGCCCAGATCATCGCGACGATCGCGTTCAACGACGCCCGTGCGGTGGAGGAAACCGCCGAGCAGCTCGACCCCGCCGTCTGCGAGCAGGTTGTCGACGCCATCAACGGCGCCAGCCGGGTGGACATCTACGGCGCCGGCGCGAGCGGCTTCGTGGCCTCCGACTTCCAGCAGAAGCTGCACCGCATCGGGCGCATCGCCTTCTACTGGCCGGACGTGCACACCGCGCTCACCTCGGCCGCGCTGCTCGGCAAGGGCGACGTGGCGGTCGGCATCTCGCACTCCGGCACCACCTCCGACGTAGTCGAGGTGCTCCAGCAGGGCCGGGCGCGGGGCGCCACGACGGTCGCGCTGACGAACTTCCCCAGATCCCCGATCACAGAGGTGGCCGACTACGTGCTCACCACGGCCGCGCGCGAGACCACGTACCGCTCTGGCGCGATGGCCAGCCGCCTGGCCCAGCTGACCGTTGTCGACTGCCTTTTCGTCGGCGTCGCGGCCCGCAACCGGACCAAGGCACGCCGCGCGCTCGAGGTCACCGCCGAGGCCGTGCAGACCCACCGCGTGGGCGCGGCCCGGCGGTCCAAGTGACGGCGGAGGCGGACCGGCGGGCGGTTGTCCGAGTGGGGTCGCCGACCGAGAGTCGCAACCCGGACAGCGTCGACCTGGACCTCATGTCCACCCGCGACGTCGTACGGGTCATCAACGACGCGGACCGTACGGTGCCGACCGCGGTGGCGGCGGTGCTGGACGAGATCGCGGCCACTGTCGACCTGGCGGTCGCGGCGATCCGCTCCGGATGCCGGGTGCACTACTTCGGCGCGGGTACCTCCGGGCGGCTCGGTGTGCTCGACGTGGCCGAGCTGCCGCCCACGTTCAACTCGCCTGAGGACTGGTTCTGCGCACACCTCGCCGGCGGCCAGAATGCTGTCTTCCGGCCGGTCGAGGACGCGGAGGACAAGGAGGAGGGCGGCGCGCGGGAGGCGGTGGAGTGCGTACGTCCCGGCGACCTCGTGTTGGGGCTGGCCGCGAGCGGTCGTACGCCGTACGTGCTCGGTGCCCTGCGCGCGGCCCGGGCGGCGGGCGCCGGCACCGTACTGGTGACGGCCGACCCGGACGCGGCGGCGGCCACCGGCGTGGACGTATTCATCGCCGTGGACACCGGGCCCGAGGTGGTTACCGGCTCCACCCGGATGAAGGCGGCGACCGCCCAGAAGCTGGTGCTGAACGCCTTCTCCACTGCGGTTATGGTGCGGCTCGGCCGGGTCTACTCCAACCTCATGATCGACATCGTCGCCACCAACGCGAAGCTGCGCGGCCGGATGATCTCGATCTTGGAGGAGGCCACCGGGTACGGCGAGGAGGCCTGCCGCCAGGCGCTCGCCGCTACGGACGGTGACCTCAAGGTGGCCCTCGTGGCGCTTGTCTCAGGCGCGAGCGTGGCGGACGCGCGGGGGCGCTCGGGACCTCCGACGGTCTGGTCCGCGGCGCACTCGCCCTGCTTTCGGGGGATCCCGGGTATCGTTGATTCGGTCCGCGTTTCCTGCCCGGCCGGCCCTGATCGGCTGTGAGGCGGATCCTGGGCGCCCTCCGTTAGGGCCGATGTGACCCGGGTAATCCTTGATCCGACAGTGAACCGCCTACGGCGTACGTGCGTACTGTGAAGTGACGAGGATCGCAGACAGGTAGTGACCCGGATCGCTGTGCGTTATGGAGCCTGGATGTTGTCATTATTCGGGCGAAGTATGCGCAGTGGCCGCCCAATCCGCCACCGGGTCGGACCCCGAACGCCCTGCTGAGGGCAGTGCACAGCAACTACGCACCGCGCTCTCAGCTAGCACTCAGGCATTCGTGACACTTTCGACTCGGCAGATGGAATCCCTTACGCGTCTCATCTGTTGTGTAGGTGTCAGCACCGCGGGGGATTGCGGAAGTTACGGGGAGGGCTGATGAACGTGGGTACCGGAGGCAAGCGAGCAACAGGGGCGAACGAGGGGATCGTGAGCAACGTGGAAAGCAATGTGGTGATGCGCACCGACGAGGTTGCCGAAGAGCGCGACCTGGTTGGTGTCTACCTACACGAGATCTCCCGGACGCCGCTGCTCGACGCCGCCACCGAGGTCGACCTCTCAAAGGCCATCGAGGCCGGGCTGTACGCCGAGCACCTGCTCGACGAGGGGCAGATCCCGAAGGGCGTCGGGCGCGAGGAGCTTGAGCGCGTCGTCTTCGAGGGCGAGCGCGCCAAGGACCTCTTCATCCGGGCCAACCTCCGGCTGGTCGTGTCGATCGCCCGCCGCTACGTGCGGTCGGGTATGCCGATGCTCGACCTGATCCAGGAGGGCAACACCGGCCTGGTGCGTGCCGTGGAGAAGTTCGACTACGAGCGCGGTTTCAAGTTCTCGACCTACGCGACGTGGTGGATCCGCCAGGCGATCAGCCGGGCGATCGCCCAGCAGGAGCGCACTGTGCGGCTGCCGGTGCACCTGGTCGAGGATGTCAACCGGATGCGTAATGTGGCCCGCCAGCTGACCCGCGAGCTCGGCTCCGACCCGGAGCCGGAGCAGATCGCGGTGGCGCTGGGCGTGCCAGTGGAGCGGGTGCACGAGCTGGTGCGCTGGTCGCAGGACACCGTGTCGCTGGACACGCCGGTCGGCGACGACGGCGACACCAACCTCGGTGACCTGGTGGCCGACAGCGACGCGCCGTCGCCCGAGGAGGTCGTGCTGACCGCCCTCGAGCGCCAGCGGATCGAGGGCCTGCTCAACCACCTCGACGACCGGTCGGCCGGCATCATGCGGGCCCGCTACGGTCTGGAGGACGGGCGCGAGCACTCCCTCACCGAGGTCGCGTCGCGCTTTTCGCTCTCCCGGGAGCGGATCCGCCAGCTGGAGATCCAGGCGCTGGGCCGGCTGCGCGAGCTGGCTCGGGCCGAGGGCCTCCAGGCCGCCTGACACCAAACCCCATCAGCCTGCTGAGCGGCCGGCGTCCGGATCGGACGCCGGCCGCTCGCATGTCTACGCGGCAATGCTCAGCCCGCTGTCTTCCGGCTGCCAGGAGCGGGCTGTACGGACGTAGTAGGCCCACCAGCCGATCGACGACCCATACGCCTCATGCAGCTCTGCCGGGCTGGGCGGGGGATCGCCATACACCTCACGGGCCGCGTCTTCGAACTGGGCCATGCCCAGCGGGGCGCCATCCGGGCGGCCGAGCACCCGCAGCAGCAGGGCGTGCGCGGTGAACGGGCCGACACCCGGCAGGCCCAGCAGTCTCTTGCGGACCTCCTCGTACGGCCCGGTGCGCAGCCACTCCTCGTCGAGCGCGGCCACGCCCTCGACCACCTCGCGCAGCCGCCGGGCGCGCAGGCGGTTGCCCGCGAAGCGGATGAGGTCGGCGTCGCCCTGCGCGGCGACCACGGCGAGCGAGGGGAAGGCGACGTGCTCGACCCCGTCGACCGACAGCGACGGCCCGAGCGCGGCGGCGATGCGGCGTTTGCGGGCGGCCGCATACCACTGGGTGCTGCGCTGGATCAGTGCGAAGTAGACCGCACCTTCGGCGAGCGAGGAGAAGCGCACCTGGTGCAGACCGTGTGCGGCGCGCAGCAGCGTGGCCATGGCCGGGTCGCGCCCGGCGACGTCGAGGAAGGCGGAGAGGTCGTCGTCGAGGCCGAGCCAGTGGGCAACGGCGCGGTGCACGGCCGCCCGCTCGGTGGGCAGGAGCTGGCGGTCGGCGTGGAGGGTCAGTGCGACGCCCGACCCCTCGCGAGCGGGGCCGACGTCGGCGACCACCGCCTCGGGGCCGAGCGGGAACGCCTTGCGCACCCGGCCGTCGGTGATCACGTGGCCGCCGGCGCAGGGCGCGAACCCGGCGAGCGCACGTAGGGACATGTCGAACGAGAACGGCTCGGTGGCCGCCAAGATGTCTCCGCTCATGGCCGTCCTCGCTTCGCTGCGGGCGGCCACGAGGCTCCAAACAGGCTGTGTCTGATGATTCCTTCGCTGCGCTCAGTCATGCGACGACGGTGGACCCGCGGTACGACACTTCCCGCCGGCCCGTCACCCGCTGATCAGGGACTTTGGCGCCGATCGAGGACGGCGGGCGGCGTGTCCGTCATAGACCTGCCGCCCGCCGCCCTCGATCGACGCACTTGAAGATTTTTTGGAGCCCTAGCGGACTCTGCCGTAGCCGTACGGGCTCATCATGTCCACCGAGGACAGCTTGACCGTCTCGCCGAAGGTCGGCGCGTGGATCACCTTGCCGCTGCCCACGTAGATGGCGACGTGCCCGAGGCCGCTGTAGAAGACGAGGTCGCCCGCCTGAAGCGAGCTACGGCTGATGTGCGCGACCACGTCCCACTGCATGGCGGCGTTGTGCGGCAGGCTCTTACCAGCCGCCCGCCAAGCGGCGAGCGTGAGGCCCGAGCAGTCGTACCCGTCCGGTCCCTCCGCCGCCCACACGTAGGGCGTGCCGATCGCGTTGTACGCGAAGCGCACCGCGACGCCCGCCTTGCCGGAGATCGCGGGGATCGACCCGGTGTACCCGCCGCCTGAGGAGGTGGCCGAGCCGTACGCCTCCTCACGCATGTCGTACAGCTTGTCGAGGTCGCCCTCGATCTTCTTCTTGCCGGCCGCGAGCTCCTTCAGCTGCGCGGTCTGCTTGGCCTGGGTGGCGTCGAGCTTCGCCTTCTCTTCGGTGAACTGCTGCTCGGCCTCGGTGAACCCCTCCAGCTGCCGCTTGCGGTCGCGGGCGAGCTGGTCGAGCATGCCGAGCCGGTCAGCGAGCGGCCCGCTGCCGTCGAGCAGCGCGCTCGCGGTGCCCACCTGGCCCGTGCGGTACGCCACGGCAGCCATCTCGCCCACCTCGGCGTCGGCCTGCGCGAGCTGGGTCTCCAGCGGGCCCATCTTGGCGCTCAGCGCGGCCGAGGCGGCCTTGGTCTGCTTCAACTGCTCGTTGAGCTTGTTGTACGACTCGACGACCTTCTCAAGCTCGGTCGACGCCTTGTTGATCTGCTCCGTCAGCTCGCTCGGCGACGGCTCGGCCTGTGCAGCCGCGGCCGGTACGGTCAGCCCGATGCCCAAGCCGACCAGCACGACGGCGCGCAGCAGCTTCCGCGCGGACAACAAACGGTGAAACCTTTCTTCCCCACGCCGCCTACCGGGTTAGCTGACGGGTTCGGGCGGGAAGATCGCCCTACCTGACCGCCGTCGAGCAGGCGGCCGCGGATTCACCCCATTGCAACAAGGTGGGTCCCCGATTCGCTGACGGTGTGTGACCGTCGTGCGATTCGGCGGCACCGGGCCGGCGCCACTCCGGGGGAGTGACTGCGGACCGGACCAGCTGCTCCAACCTAGCGTCGGTGCTCGTCGGGCGAAAGTGGTGGCTGGGTGACTTGTGGCTGACATCCGCCAATGGGGTAAATATCCCGCGTCACCCTAAGTGATTGGCCTCCACGCGTGGGCCGTCGGCCGTTCGAGTGACGAAGCAATTTGTCGGTGTTCGCGCCACGTGGGCGAATGAATTGACAAATCGGATATGCAGTACTGAAAGCGGCGCGATGCAGCTAGGAGACCCCTGCCAATCAGCCACCTGGCAGATTGCGCCCCTTCCCTCAACTAGATGGCATCTCGCACAATGGCACTAGGGCCCCTTGAGGTTGCTGAAGCGGCACCGGAGCGAGAAAGACGATCGGCACCTGGCTGCCACCAGGTGCCGATCTCAAGAACCACCACATCAGCCCGCCTCACGAGCCGTAGGAGGCATGACGTGCAGACTACTCGCTACCCCGCGCGGTCACCAGCAGTACAGTCCGTAACGCTGTCCGACATAGCCGGCCCGAAGCCCCTCGCCCCGCTCTACCAGCGCCCCGGCATCCTGGTCACCCAGGACTGGTTCATCGTCGGGGGCCGCCGGTTTCCGGTCGGCGAGCTGCACCATCTCCACACTGCCCGGGGCCCCGCGCATCAGCTCACCGTTCGGTCGGTGACGGTGACCGCGATCGTGCTGGCTGCCATCGGGATCACGCTCGGCATGACCACCGAGCTCAACCATTTGAGTGCCCAGACCTACCTGGCGCTCACGGCGGTGGCGTTCGTCCCGTTCCTCGTGGCGACGATCGGCCACCGCCTGCGGCCACGGGCCTACGAGCTGTGGGGCCAGTTCCGCGGGATGACGGTGCTGCTCTTCAGTAGCGACGAGCAGCGGCAGTACGGGCAGGTCACCCGGGCGCTGCTCCGGGCACAGGAGGCCCACCGCCTCGGCGGGCTGGGCGAGCCGCTTGTCTCGACGAACATCTGGCACATGGCCGAGTAACTGAATACTTCGTCCCCAGTTCGACCCGCCCGCGCGGCAAAGCGGACACGGCGAACGAGGGGCGCAGGTGGGGCCGGGGGCCACACCGATCGTGGGCGAGCTCAGTCGAGCTCGCCCACGATCCTTTTGATCATGTCCTGGGTCTCGGCCGGGCTCAGCGCCATCTCGCGCAGCCGCTCGAACTCGTGCCGGTATGGCCCCACGAGGTCGGGCTGGTCGACCACGTCGTCGCCGAGGCCGTTTTCCAGGTACATCACGTCCTCGTCGGTCGGGTCGGGAAACTCCAGGATCGCGAACGGATTGGGGAAGCCGTCGACGCCGGCGGCGAACGGCAGCACCTGGATCGTGATGTTGGGCTCGCCGGACAGCGAGACGAGCCGCTCCAGTTGCTCGCGCATTGTCCGCGGGTCGCTGGCGATACGCCGTACGACTGCCTCGTCGATCACGGCGGTGATGTGCGGCGGATCGTCCTTGCCCAGCACCTCGCGCTGGCGGGCGAGCCGCACCTCCACCTGGCTCTGATCGTCGGCGCTGGGCTGGTCACGGCGGACCGCCTTCGCCGCGTACGCCTCGGTCTGGAAGAGGGCGGGCAGCTTGGTGGGCGTGTAGCAGAGCACCGAGGAGGTCTCCGCCTCCAGCCCGATGTACGCGGTGTACGGCGCGGGGAGCGCGCTCGCATACGACGACCACCAGCGGCGCACCCGTGTCGAGCGGGCCAGACCGACGAGCTCGTCGACCCTCGGCTTGTCGGTCACCCCGTACAGCCGGAGGAGGGCGCGTGCGTCGATGGGTGAGACGCCCACCGCCCCGGACTCGATCCGGATGATCTTGGAGAGGGACCAGTCCATCTCCTGGGCGACCTGATCCTGCGTGAAGCCTGCCGCCTCACGCGCCGTACGCAATGCGGACCGCAACCGTCGCCGACCAACGGTGGGCCCATATGTCGCAGTCATGCCGCGCTCCTGCGTTGTAGCGCTGCTCAGCCGAGCTGGCCGGCAACCTTGGTGATCTTTGCGAGGGACTTGTGAGGGTCGAGGGACATCTCACGCATGCGCTCGAAAGTCTGTCGGTAGGCGGCCACGTCGGCAGGGCGATCGAGCACGTCCTGCGCCAGCACGCCTTCCAGGTAGACGACGTCGCTGTCGTCCTCGTCAGGGAAGTGGAGGATCACGAAGGGACCTTGCGGTGCGTAGTCGCCGACGGTGAACGGAAGCACGTGGATCGTGACCCGGGGCAGCCGCCCCATCTCGGCGAGGTGCAGCAGCTGCTCGCGAAGCACCTCGGGGCCACCGGTCTGGCGGTGGAGCGCGGCCTCGTCGAGGACGACGTCCACGTCCGGCCGGTCGGGGCGCTCCAACACCTCCTTCTGCCGCCTCATGCGGATCGCGTGCCGTACCTCGATCTCGTCGTCGTCGATGGTGTCCGCGACGGTGGTCGAGGCCGCGGTGACAGCGGCCCGCGCGTAGGCGGGCGTCTGTAGGAGGCCCGGAATGCCCGAGGACTGGAAGAAGGAGAGCCTGGACGCCTCAGTCTCGAGGCCGATATACGACGCGTACGCGCTTGGGAGGGTGTCCTTGTACTGCGACCACCAGGTGCGGCGCCGGGAAACGCGGGCCAACTCGACCAGGTCGTTGACCTGCCGCTGGTCGGTCATCCGGTAATGGCCGAGGAGCGCCTTGACGTCGTTGGTGGAGATGGAGACGGAACCGGCCTCGATCCGGATCAGCTTTGACAGCGACCAGTCCATGGCGGCCGCCACCTGCTCCTGGGTCAGGCCGGCGGCATCTCGGGCGCGACGCAGTGCGGACCGCAGTCGGCGCCTGCCGACAGTAGGCCCATGCACCGTGGTCATCGGCGACCCTCCCTGGCTGCGCGACGCGTCACGCGCCCACGATGTGTCACCGTGCGGAACGAACATCCATCCGTGGCGGAGATCGATCTGCCCAGACAAGATCCGGTCAGATGTGATCCGTGCAAAATGCCACCTGGCTAGACGCGACCTGCCATTTAGCTAGTCTTGTGAAGGCTACACCTGCCCTGCTAGCTTTTCCAGCATCGTGTCGGGCGCGCTAAGCATCCGCCAAAGGTGCGGGTCCGCCTAAGCCGGAAGTGTGGCGGTTTGGGACAGTGAGTCCAGTCTTCATGCGCTAGAGTGTGGCGTCACGGCGCTCTGCCGCGACATTGCTGCGGCTGCGTAAGAGGAGCACCGGATGGCCCAGACACATTCCGTCATTGACGTGTGGCGGAAGAGCGCACGTTGCGAGACGCACAACTGCGTCGAGGTGGCCAAGCGCACCGACCAGGTCGCTATTCGCAACAGCTCGGTCCCGGACGCCCAGTTGGCTTTCGCTCGCCCGGTGTGGGCTGCCTTCATCAGTGACGTTCGGGCAGGTCAGTTCGACCTTCGGTAGGGTCCTGTTCCCCGGGTCTCTCCGCCCGGGGAGCTCTCCTCCGGCACCTGCGAGGGCATCCAGAACGGATGCCCTTTTTTGCTGTTCAAGGAGTCCGTGACCGGCTGTGGCACATTGGTAGCGGTGAGGAGGTCATTCATTCATGTACGCCCTCCTTTCTGCGGATGCCTCGGCATGGAACATTTGATAGCAGTGCGAGTGCGGGGCGGTGCCGTCATGGCCGGCGCGCACCAGCCCGCGGAGGGGCAGGTTGCCGTGGCGGATGGACCGACGAACTGGCGTAAGAGCGCGCAGTGCGAATCGCACCAATGCGTCGAGGTGGCGGTGGGCGCGGAAGGCGTGGCGATCCGTGACTCGACGTCACCGGAGGGGCCGTTCATCGAGGTCACCGCAAGAGCATGGAAAGCGTTCTGTGCGGCGCTGCGCGGGGGCGAGCTCAGGCCGTGACGGGGGCCGGCTCGCGCGCCCAGCGGGTCACGACCCGCTCCGCGTAGAACGACACAAACGGGATCGTGCCCGCGAGCATGACCAGAAGCATGCGGCGCATCCCCAGCGGGTGCGGCGGGCCAGGTCGAAGACGGCCACCAGGTAGATCATGTATAGGAAGCCGTGCGCCGGGCCGACAGTCTCGACCACGGCCGGCTCGTCCCAGATGTACTTCAGTGGCATGCCGACCACGACGAGCAGGATCAGCACCACGCCCACGACGTATGCGATCGCGCGGTAGCGCTGTAGGGCTCCGCCCACGGTTAACTCTCCTCCACCTCTGCTCACCCGGGGTAGTCGGCCGGCCGGGCGTCCGGGTGCTCGTTGAGCCAGGCCAGGTAGCGGTTGTACGCCGCGAGCTCCGGGTCGCCGCCGTCGTCGTACCCCGCGGGCTGCCGGGTGGTGCGCACGGGGCGGCGGAAGGCCGTGGCCGATGTGGCCTGCGCGCCAGCCGGGGCCGGTGAGACCGGCGCCGGCGCCGGCGGCTCGCCGCGGAGCGTGAGACGCACCTCGCGCACCCAGATGAACACGACGAACGCGGCGAACAGCGGCCACTCGAACGCATACGCCCAACTGAGGGTGTTGCCCCCGCGGCCCGGCTGATCTGCCACCAGCCGAGGGCCATGAAGCCGGCCACGAGCCCGACCGCGAGCACGTGGCGTGTGATCCACGCTGGTGTCCACAGCCGCCTCATACGCCCGAGAGTACCGGCGGGGGTTTGGCGAGGTCCGGTCCGGGCAACGGTGGGTACATGACTGGACCAGCGCGATACGCAGACGCCGATGCCCCGTCGGCGGACCTCGACACCGGTGTCGACCCTGCCGAACTCACCGACGACGACCTCATCCGGGAGATGTCCAGCCTGCACCGGACCCGGCTGGACACGCTGCGGCACGGCGCCGACGCGGCGCTGGCCAACCACCTGCGCCGCACGGCTGAGCTGGAGACGGAGTACCTGACCCGCTATCCGGGCGCGAGGTGGACCCCGGCCGCCTCCGCGACGTCTGAGTGTGGCGCGGGCCACTCCAGGCCCCGGAACACCGGGTAGGGGTGGGCCGTTGAGATGACTGTCGGTGTGTCCAGTGTCCCCGGGCCTCACCTAATTGCCTTCGCGGAATACCGTTCGGCTGGAGCCGCGTCGTGCCACTCGCCGAGAGGCGACCTGCACACCGACGCCTAGCGCCGCCCGGTGGCCATTCCACCGGGCGGCGCTTTTTGGTGCCCCGACCCCCGCTACCGTGCGGGAGGAGCCGTAGCTGTGGCGTCGGGCACCCCGTTGCTGGTCCGGAGCACCACCAGGCCGCCGTCGATCGTGCGGCCGGCGGGTTCGGTACGGGCGACCGAGCCGGCCGGGCATGCCGACCCGACCGGCTCGGGGTTTACCTCCACCCGGAAGCCCTGACTCTCCAACGTGGACTTCGCCGCGTCGACCGGCTGGCAGGAGACGTCCGGGATCGAGCGCTGCTCGCCGTAGGCAATCGCCTCGCTCGGCCGGGGAAGTTCTGCTGCGGCCGACCCCGCATGATGTCGGCGAGCGTCTCGTACACCGCCGGGTTGACGATGTCGTGGCTCATGTTCGCGGTGGTTTCCGGCCAGTCCGGGTCGGCCAGGATGCCGGCGACCGCCATCGAGCGGCTGGTGACGACAAGGGACGCGGTGCGGTGGCTGTCGGTGGTACCGGTCTTGCCGGCGATCGGGTGCCCGATGGCGGTATGCGCGGCAGCCGAGGTCGAGCCGTGGCACTCGCCGAACGCGGACTGGTCGCCGACGGGGCACCGAGCGGCGTCGATCGCGGCGCGGGCCACCTCGCGGTCGACGGCCTGGTCGCAGCGGGGCTTGGCGACGTCCAGCGACTTGCCGTGGATGTCCTTGATCTCCTGTACCGGGATCGGCTCGCAGTGCTTGCCGTCCGCCGCGAGCGTGGCGTACGCGTTCGCGAGGTCGAGCGGGGTGGTGCCGGAGACGCCGAGCGTGAACGACCCCCAGTCGTCGGCGGCCGCCCGGTCGTTCGCCATCTCGATGTCCTGCTCGGACAGGAAGCGGATGCCCAGCTTCTTCGCCACCGCCACCGCGTTGGCCGCGCCGGCTTGCTCCTCCAGCGGTACGAAGTACGTGTTGACCGACTTGCCGAAGGCGGTCCAGGCGTTGTGCATGCCCGCGAGGCCGGCGCTGCTGTTGCCGGGGCACCACCGGTCGGTACCGGGGCAGGCGGCGTCTCCGGAGGCGCCGTGGTACTTGGACGGGTACCGCTGCGGTGCGTTGATCGGGTAGTCCAGCGGGTACCCCTTCTCCAGCGCCGCCACGAGCGTGAAGATCTTGAAGGTCGAGCCGGCCTGGTAGCCGCTACCCCCGGTCAGCAGCGGGTTGGTGGTGTTCGGGTACGTGCCCCGCTGCCCCGAGTTCTGGGGGTTGGAGGAGGGCTTGTTCGCCGAGTTGTCGAGCTTGAACACGCGGTTGGTGGCGAGCGCGCGTACCCGCCCGCTGCCCGGCTCGACCGCGGCGACCATCAGCGCGTGCTTGTTGCCGGTCTTGAGGTACTGCTCCACGTTGTCCCGGGCCTTCTTCTGTGCCTTCGGGTCGAGCGTGGTCACGACCCGGTAGCCGCCGCCGTGCAGCAGCCGCTCCCGGTCGTACCCGGTGGCGCCGAACGCCTCCTGCTGTAGCCACCAGCGGCGGAAGTAGTCGCAGAAGAAGCCCCAGTCGTTCGGCTTGGTGACCGTGCAGCCGTTCGGCGGGCGCTTGCCCTTGACGACGAGCTTCTCCTTCTTCGCGACCTCGCCCTCGGCAGCGGTGATCGCCTTGATCTCCACCATCTGGCCGATCACCCAGTTACGGCGCTCCAGCGCGCGCTCCTTGCCCTCGGGGTCGATCGGGTCGTAGTACGTGGGTGACCGGACCAGGCTGGCGAGGAGGGCGGACTCGGCGATCGTGAGGTCCTTCGGCTGCTTGCCGAAGTAGAACTGGCTGGCCGCGTAGACGCCGTACGTGCTGTGGCCGAACGGGGCGAGGTTGAGGTAGCGGGTCAGGATCTCGTCTTTGGAGAACTTCTTCTCCGCCTGGAGTGCCAGCCGCGCCTCGCGGACCTTGCGGGCGGCGTTGTCCTCGCCGGCCTTGACCGCGTCCGCGTAGGTCGGCGCGGTGTACGTCACCGACATCCGGACGAACTGCATGGTGAGCGTGGAGGCACCCTGCTTCCCGCCGCCGGCGCTGTTGTTGAGCGCGGCCCGGGCGATGCCCTTCGCGTCCACGCCCTTGTGCACATAGAAGTTGTGGTCCTCGGCCGCGATGATCGCTTCGCGCATGGGCTCGGCGATCTGGCCGAACGCCACGTCGTGGCGGTTTTCGTCGAAGAAGCGGGAGATCAGCGTCTTGCCGTCGGCGGCGTACACCTCGGTGGCCTGGGGCGCCTGGGTGGTGGTGAGCTCGCTCGGCAGCGCCTCGAACGACTCGGCCCCGGCCTTCGCGGCAAGGCCTGAGGCGGCCAGTGCCGGAAACATCGCTGCCGCGACGACAAGGCCGGCGAGGAGGCCGCAAAGCACGAGGGTGGCGAAGTTGAGGAGCGCGTGGCGGGGGCGTCCGCCCGCCTCACGCCCGGCGGTGAGGCGCAGCAGAGGTTCGGTCACGACTGCAAAGACGTCCAGGGACGCGGCGGGGGTTGCCGGTGCGGCGGATCTTCACAGCACTTTCACGAGTGGTCGCTCGGGCGAGCGCCGCAAACCGTATGACGGCCGGCGGAAGACTTGCACCCCGCGCCGCTGCGGGGTGCAAGATCGTTGGAAGGTCGTCAGCGGCGGGCCGTGGCGAGCCCTTCGAGTACCTCGACGGTCGTGTCCCAGCCCATGCACGCGTCGGTGATCGACTGGCCGTACGCCAGCGGGCGCGTCGGGTCCAGGTCCTGGCGCCCCGGCACCAGGAACGATTCGAGCATGACCCCGACGATGCCGCGCTGCCCGGCGGCGAGCTGGGCGGAGACGTCCTGCGCGACCACCGGCTGCCGGGTGTGGTCCTTGCCGCTGTTGTCGTGGCTGGCGTCGACGATCAGCCGCTCCGGCAGCCCGGCCGCGCGCAGCAGGTCGAGCGCGCCGGCGACGTCCTCGGCGCCGTAGTTGGGCCCGCCCCGGCCGCCGCGCAGCACGAGGTGGCAGTCGGTGTTGCCGCGGGTGTGCATGATCGCGGGGGTACCGGACAGGTCGATACCGGGAAACACGTGCGGTACCGCCGCGGCCCGGATCGCGTCGACGGCCGTGGAGATCGCTCCGTCCGGCCGGTTCTTCATCCCGATCGGCATGGAGAGGCCGGAGGCGAGCTGGCGGTGCACCTGGCTCTCCACCGTGCGCGCGCCGATCGCGCCCCACGAGACGGTGTCGGCGATGTACTGCGGGGTGATCGGGTCGAGGAACTCGCAGCCCACCGGCAGTCCCTTGGCGAGCACCTGGAGCAGCAGCGAGCGGGCGGTACGCAGGCCGGTGTTGACGTCGCCGGAGCCGTCCAGCCCCGGGTCGTTGATGAGCCCCTTCCAGCCGACGGTCGAGCGGGGCTTCTCGAAGTAGACCCGCATCACGATCAGCAGGTCGTCGGCGAGCCGGGCGGCCGTCTCGGCGAGCCGGTCCGCGTACTCCAAGGCGGCCACGGTGTCATGCACGGAACACGGGCCGACGACGACCATCAGGCGGTCGTCCTCCCCGTCCAGCACGCGGGCGACGGCACGCCGACCCTCGACCACCGCGGCCGAGAGATTGTCATCCAGGGGCAGCTCGTGGTGGAGCAGCGCGGGGCTCACCAGCGGCACGACCTTGTCGATCCGCTGGTCGCTGACCCGCTGCACACTCGGGAGAGTCACGGTGGGGTTCCTTCCGCCAGCCACCCCGGGGCCGGCGTCCCGGGGCCGAAGCCGGCTCTGCGTCGTCGTTACACGCGAAAGGGCAGGAGCGCTCTCCTGCCCTGTGCCGGCTCTGGCGGTGGTGACCTAGGTCATGCGGCTCATGCCTCAGTCGCCGGCGCCACAGCCGGCCAACTAAAGCACGCATACCATCGGGTCACGCGGGAATCATATCGCACACCTGGAACCTCAACGGACCGTCGACCGACGTTTACCTGTCGGGCGTGCCGTTCGACACCGATCAATCAATACGTTGCGGGCATGGATCGTCGCACTGTGTTGCGTGCCACCGTTATCGGGGCAGGCACCGCCGCGTTCTCCGGCAGCCTCTGGTCAGCTGCCTTCGCCGCCCCGGCCCAGCCGGGCACGAGCCCTTACGGCGCGCTGCGTGCCGCCGACGCCAACGGTGTACAGAGCCCGAACGGCTTCACCAGCCGGATCATCGCCCGCTCCCGCCAAGCGGTGGCCGGGTACACCTGGCACGACGCCCCGGACGGCGGTGCCTGCTTCGTCGCCGGCTCCGGCTGGGTGTACGTGTCCAACTCCGAAATCTCCTCCACGGGGGCGCCTCGGCGGTGCGGTTCAACGCGGACGGCAGCATCGCGTCCGCGTACCGGATCCTGGGGAACACGAACCGCAACTGCGCGGGTGGCGCCACCCCGTGGGGGACCTGGCTCTCGTGCGAGGAGGCCGACCTCGGGTACGTGTACGAGACGTACCCCCTCGGTGGGACCGCGGCGGTGCGCCGGCCGGCCATGGGCCGCTTCACGCACGAGGCGGCCGCGGCCGACCCGGACCGGCAGGTGATCTACCTGACCGAGGACGAGACCAACGGCTGCTTCTACCGCTTCCGCCCCACCACCTGGGGCAACCTCTCGGCCGGCACGCTTGAGGTGCTGACCGGCGGCACCGCCACCAGCGGCCCGGTGAGCTGGGCGCGGGTGCCCGACCCGGACGGCAGCCCCACCCGCACCCGGAGCCAGGTCTCCGGCGTCAAGCGGTTCAACGGCGGTGAGGGTGCCTACTACGCGGACGGCATCTGCTGGTTCACCACCAAGGGCGACAACCGGGTGTGGGCGTACGACGCGGTCAACCAGCGGATCGACCTCTCGTACGACGACTCGCTGGTGAGCGGCAGCGCCCCGCTGACCGGCGTGGACAACATCACCGGCTCGGACTCGGGCGACCTCTTCATCGCCGAGGACGGCGGCAACATGGAGATCAACATCATCACGCCGAACGGGGTGGTGGCGCCGTTCATCCGTCTCTCCGGGCAGTCCGGCTCGGAGATCACCGGTCCGGCCTTCTCGCCGGACGGCACCCGGCTCTACTTCTCCTCGCAGCGCGGCACGTCCGGCTCCTCGTCCGGCGGCATCACCTACGAGCTGCGCGGCCCGTTCCGGTAAGCCCTCAGCTCAGGGCGAACTCGTCGAAGAGCACAGCTGGTGACGACGGCTGGCGGGTGTCGTGGCGGTACGACCGCACGACGCCCGCCGCCGAGTCCAGCAGCGTGAAGACGGTGATCTCGTTGCTCGCCACGAACGGCAGCGGCACCCCGCCGTGCACGAGCGGCGCCACCGTCGGCACGATCGGCTGGAGCCCGCCCGGGTCGCCCTGTAGCACGTATCCCGGCGGGTACCAGCGGGACATGCCCGAGCTCACGTCGTACGCGCCGTAGCTGTTGCCCACATTGGACGTCTCCAGCCAGTGCACGCCGGCCGCGTTCCGGAAGCGGTTCCACACATGCGAGTGTCCATTGAGGACCAGGTGGACGCCGGCGGCGGAGACGAGCGGCTCCACGTCCCGCAGGATGTAGTCGTCGGCGAGCGGGTACTCGTACCGGATCGACTTCGCCTCGACCACCTGGATCGGGTCCGTGTACGGCGGCACCGAGTGGTTGCCCAGCCCGTGGCTCGGGTGGTGGAACATCACCACGCGGTACCGGGCGGAGCGCGCGGCCGGCGAGGCGAGCTCGGCCTCCAGGAAGGCGAACTGGGGCGAGCCGCGCTTGATCGGCTCGAAGACGAACTGCCCGTACCCCAGCGGTCCGGGTTGTCGACGTCTTCGAGCGCCTCCTGGAACTTGCCCCGCCCTTCGGGCTGTGGTGAGCGCCACACCTGGGTGGCGAAGAGGCAGATCACGTGTACGTCGCCGATCGTGCGGGACCACCAGCGCTGGCCGCCGGACTCGCTGCGCGGGTACGGGAACATCTCCTCGTACGTGGTGGTGTCCCAGGCGCCCGGCTGCGGGTCGTTGAACTGCGCGTCCAGCGTCGCGGTCTCCGACCAGCGCCCCATCACCTCGTGGTTGCCGAGCGCGGGGTAGATCGGCGAGCGCGCCAGGATCGGCGCGAACGTGCGGAAGAAGGCCGGCTCGGCCGTGCTGTCGAACCACTCGCTGGCCCGGTCCGGCGCGTTGACCATGTCGCCGGCCATCAGTACGCCGTCGAAGGTCACGCCAGCCGTCTCGGCCACCTTCGCCAGGTTGGCCGGCACCATCGGCTTGAGCTGGTGGTCGCTGGTGAGCAGCAGCCGCACCGGCCGGTCCGGCGGCGGGGCGGGCGCGAGCGTGTACGCGGCGGTCACCGTGCCGTCCGAGACCACCCGGTACGGCGTCCGCCCGCCGCCCAGCCCGGTGACCGTGGCCAGGTGCCGGTGCACCGGGCGGCGGGTGACCGTCGGGTACGCCCGGCCCGGTACCGCCGACTCCTGATCCTCCCGGGTGCGGGACAGCTCGACGGTGTCCGCGCTGAAGCGGCGCCATCCCTCGCCCTCGCCGGCGTCGCCGGTGGCGGCGGCCCGCGCCTCGTCGCCGGTCATCGACGCGACGGCCGGGCCGGCGAGCACCGCGTGGTCGGAGCCGGGCCCCTCGGTGTGCCACACGACGTGCACGCCGTCGGCTGTCGGATCGAGCAGGTACGGCTCACACAGCATGTCCGTAGTATCCGTCCCTCCCGCGCGTGGCGAGGAGAGGGATTGGCGCATGCTTAGCGCAATAGATCAGCTACCGTCGAGCGCATGTCGCCGACCGGCTACCCGTGGCCCATCGAAACCGCCCGCCTCGACAACGGCCTGCGGGTCGTGGTCAGCGAGGACCGTACGGCACCCGTCGTAGCCGTCAATATCTGGTACGACGTGGGATCGCGGCACGAGCCGGACGGGCAGACCGGGTTCGCACACCTCTTCGAGCACCTGATGTTCGAGGGGTCGGCGCACGTGGCGAAGACCGAGCACATGCGGCTGATCCAGGGCGCCGGCGGCTCACTCAACGCGACCACCAACCCGGACCGCACCAACTACTTCGAGACGGTCCCGGCGGAGCATCTGGAGCTGGCGCTGTGGCTCGAGGCGGACCGGATGGGCGGGCTGGTGCCGGCGCTGACCCAGGAGACGCTCGACAACCAGCGCGAGGTGGTCAAAAACGAGCGGCGCCAGCGGTACGAGAACGTGCCGTACGGGGACGCGTGGCTGCGCCTGCTGCCGCTGCTGTACCCGCCGGGGCACCCGTACCACCACGCCACGATCGGCTCGATGGACGACCTCAACGCCGCCGACCTGGCGACGTTCGCCGCGTTCCACACGACGTACTACGTGCCGAACAACGCTGTGCTGTCCGTCGTCGGTGACGTGGCGCCGGCCGACGCGTTCGCGCTCGCGGAGAAGTACTTCGGCGGCCTCCCGGCCCTCCCCGACATCCCGCCCGCGCCGGACGGCACCCGGCCCGCGCGGCCTACCGGCCCGCTGCGCGAAGACGTGGTGGGCGACGTGCCCGCCCCTCGGGTGTACATCGCGCAGCGCACCCACCCGTTCGGCACGCCTGAGTACGACGCGGTCACCGTGCTCGCCACGATCCTCGGCAACGGCCGGGGCAGCCGGCTCTACCAGCGCCTCGCCGACGGGGCGCGGCTGGCCCAGCCGGACTACGTCTCGGCGTACGGGGTGGACCTGGCGCACGCGCCCGCGCCGCTGATCGTGTCCGCGACCGCCCGCGACGGCGTGAACGCCGCCGACCTGGAGGCCGGCCTTGTCGAGGTGCTCGACGGGTTGGGCGACGGGATCGGGCAGGAGGAGCTGGACCGGGCCAAGGCACTGCTCGCCACCGCGTGGTGGCGGCAGGTGTCCACAGTGGCGGGTCGGGCGGACCTGCTGAGCCGGTACGCCACCCAGTTCGGCGATCCGGCCCGCGCGGGCGATCGGCTGCCGGCCTGGCAGTCGGTCACGCTCGACGCGTTGGCCGAGGCCGCCGCGCAGCTGCGCCCGGATGTCCGCGTCACCCTTTCCTACCTCACCGAGGAGTCGTCGTCGTGAGTTTGGTCGCCGAGCGTCCGGGGCCGGGTGCGGCCCGCCCGTACCGGTTTCCCGAGGTCGTGCGCCGCGACGGCGTGGTCGCCGCCCACCTGCCCGGCCAGGCGCTGGCGGTCGCGGTCCTGCTGATCGACGCCGGCGCCGCCCGCGAGCCGGAAGGCCGCGAGGGGCTCGCCGCCGTCGTGGCGAAGGCGCTGGAGGAGGGTACCGGCGAGCGGGACTCGGCCGCGTACGCGCTCGCGCTGGAGAGCCTGGGGGCGGAGCTGTTCACCGCGGCCGACTGGGACTCGTTTCGGGTCGGCGTGCAGGCGCCGGTCGACCGGCTGCCCGACGCGGTGGCGCTGCTCGCCGAGGCGGCCCGCACCCCGCGCCTGGACCCGGAGGACATCGCCCGGGTACGCGACGACGAGGCGACCGCCCTGCGGATGGACTGGGCCGACCCCGGGCCGCGTGCCGAGGCGGCGCTCCGGGGCGACATCTTCGGGCGCGACAAGCGGCACGGCCGCCCGCTGAACGGCGACCCGGACTCGGTCGCCGGGCTGAGCGTGGACGACGTGGTCGGCTACCACCGCACCTGGTTCGGCCAGCCGGGCACGCTGGTGGTCGCCGGCGACCTGACGGGCGTCGACCTGGACGCACTCGGCGCCACGGTGTTCGCCGGGGCGGGCGAGCCGGTCGAGGGTGCGGGTGGGCCGCTGCCGGTCGTGCCGCGCACCGGCCGGCGGGTCCTGCTGGTCGACCGGCCCGGCTCGGTGCAGTCGACGCTGCGACTGGGGCATGCCGCGCCGTACCGCGCGCACCCGGACTACGTGCCGATGACGCTGGCCGCGACGGTGCTGGGCGGGGCGTTCACGTCCCGGCTCAACCACCTGATCCGGGAGGTGCGCGGGTACACGTACGGCATCCGCGCCGAGTTCGGCCAGTCCAGGCGCTTCGGCCGGCTGCTGGTGAGCGCGGGCGTGCAGACCGCCGTGACCGTCCCCGCGCTGGTCGACACCGTGGGGGAGATCTCCCGTACCGAGGCCGAGGGCGTCACCGAGCCGGAGCTGGCGGTGGCCCGGTCGTGGCGGGCCGGCCAGCTGTCGGTCGATCTCCAGACCCCGGGGGCGATCGCCGGCGCCCTGGCCACGCTGGTGGTACACGACCTCCCGGACGACTACCACGCCAACCTGCGCGCGGCCCTGCTTGGTGCCGACGAGGCGACGGTCTCGGACGCGGCCGCCAAGCACCTCCACCCGTCCGGCCTCACGCTGGTCGTGGAGGGCGACGCGGCGACGATCCGCGACGAGCTTGTCGCGTCCGGCCTGGGCGAGGTGCTCGACGCCCAGTTCTGAGCCGGTCCGGCGCCGGCGCCGTAGCCCTCGGGGGTAGTGGCCGCGGTCACTTTTCTTGACGGTATTCATACGCTTCTGAGCTTTCACAAATTTGTGAAACGAGCGTAGCTTCAGCTGTATGACATCTGCGATCTCGGTCTCTGGCCTGGTGAAGACCTTCGGCCAGACCCGCGCGCTGGACGGGCTCGACCTGTCCGTCGACACCGGTGAGGTGCATGGCTTCCTGGGCCCGAACGGCTCCGGAAAGTCCACCACCATCCGGGTGCTGCTCGGCCTGCTCCGCGCCGACGCCGGCGACGTGAGCCTCCTCGGCGGCCATCCCTGGCGGGACGCGGTGGCATTGCACCGGCGGCTCGCGTACGTGCCCGGCGACGTGAACCTCTGGCCGAACCTGACCGGTGGGGAGGCGATCGACCTCTTCGGCAGCCTCCGTGGCGGGCTGGACAAGCGCCGCCGCACGGAGCTGATCGAGCGCTTCCAGCTCGACCCGAGCAAGAAGGCCCGCACGTACTCCAAGGGCAACCGGCAGAAGGTGGCGGTCGTCGCCGCGTTCGCGTCGGATGTGGAGCTCTACATCCTCGACGAGCCGACCTCCGGCCTCGACCCGCTGATGGAAGCGGTCTTCCAGGAGTGCGTCCGCGAGGTGAAGCACCAGGGGCGCACGGTGCTCCTCTCCAGCCACATCTTCTCCGAGGTGGAGGCCCTCTGCGACCGGGTGAGCATCATCAGGCAGGGCAAGACGGTGGAGGCGGGCACGCTGGCCCAGCTGCGGCACCTGACTCGCACGTCGATCTCGGTGGAGACCGCCCACCCGATCACCGGCCTCCAGGAGCAGACCGGCGTGCACGACGCCCAGGTCGACCAGACCCGAGCGAAGTTCGATGTGGACAGTCACGAGCTGGACCACCTGCTGCGCTACCTGACCCGCTTCGAGGTGCGGACGCTCACCAGCGCCCCGCCCTCGCTGGAGGAGCTGTTCATGCGCCACTACGGCGACGAGCTCCGGGAGAACGGCCTGAAGGCGGAGGCGACGGCCCGATGAGCTCTTTTACGGGGACGGGTCGCCTGGTGCGGCTGGCGATCCGGCGGGACCGGATCCAGCTACCACTGTGGATCCTCGGCACGGCGCTGTTCGTGCCGATCGTGGTCGCGTCCGTGCGGGACCGGTTCCCGACCGACGCGGACCGCATCGAGATCCTGCGCAGCGCCGTCGCGAGCCCCGCCCTGCTCGTGCTCCGGATGGCGCCGACCGGGGCGAGCGAGGGCGCGATGATCATGTTCTCGCTCCTCACGTACGCCGCGGTGCTCGCCGGCTTCATGAGCACCCTCGCGGTGGTGCGCCACACCCGGCAGAACGAGGAGACCGGCCGTTCCGAGATGGTCGGCGCGACCGTCGTCGGCCGGCATGCCGGGCTCACCGCTGCGCTGATCGTCGTGGCCGGCGCCAACATCGTGCTCGGCGGCCTTGTCGCGCTCGCGCTGATCGGCTACGACCAGCCGGTCGCGGGGTCGGTCGGCGCCGGTGCCGGTATCGCCGGGGCGGGCCTTGTCTTCGCGGGCATCGCGGCCATCGCCGCCCAGATCGCCCAGACCTCGCGCGCCGCCAACGGCATCGCCGCCGCGGTGGTCGGCGTCGCTTATGTGTTACGGGGCCTCGGCGACGCGCTCGGCCAGGTGCAGCCCGACGGGTACACCGTGGTGAGCGCCTGGCCCACGTGGCTCTCGCCGATCGGCTGGGTCACCGAGATGCGCCAGTACGAGGGCGACCGCTGGTGGGTGCTGCTCCTGCCCCTGGTGACCGTCGTGGCGAGTGTGGCGGTGGCGTTCGCGCTGACCGCACGCCGGGACGTCGGCATGGGCATGATCCAGCCGCGCCCGGGCCCGGCCCAGGCGACGCCGGCCCTGCTCAGCCCGCTCGGCCTCGCCTGGCGGCTCCAGCGCGGCACGCTCTTCGGCTGGGGCGTGGCGATGGTCGTGTACGGCGTGGCCGTCGGGTCGCTGAGCCAGACCGTCGAGGACGCGCTCGGGGATAACCAGGGCAGCGTCGACACGATCAACAAGCTGGCCGGCGGCAGCAACGTGGACCTGATGGACGCGTTCTTCGCGGCGATGATGGCGATCTATGGGGCGATGGCCGCCGCGTACGTCGTCCAGGCGCTGATGCGCCCCCGCGCGGAGGAGTCCAGCGGTGCCGCCGAGGCGGTGCTCGCCACCGGCACCGGCCGGCTGACCTGGCTGGCCAGCCACGTGGCGGTGGCTGTCGGCGGTGCGGTGCTGCTGCTGGTACTGGCCGGCGCGTCCACCGGGCTCGTGGCCGGGCTGACCGGCAGTGACGTGGGCGGCAACCTCGTCGACCTGACCGGCGCGGCGCTCGTCCAACTGCCGGCGACGCTGACCCTGGCCGGGTTCGCGATCGCCGCGTTCGGGCTGCTCCCGCGGCTTTCCGTCGGACTGGCCTGGGCCGCCTTCACGGTGAGCCTGATCGTCGGCCAGCTCGGCGAGCTGCTGGGCCTGCCGCAGGCGGTACGCGACATCTCGCCCTTCACCCACGTGCCGGCGGTGCCGGCGGCGAGCGCGACGGCCCTCCCGTTGATCGCCCTCACCGCTGTCGCGTTGGCACTCGGGGCCGCCGGCCTGGCACTCTTCCGGCGGCGGGATATAGCGCTTTAGCAAGACGTGGCGGCGCCTCCGGGCGCCGCCACCGGCATAGAAAAGGTGGTGGACGATGGAGGAAAGGCGCGACGAGGACGCGGTTCGCCGCTTCGTCGAGCATTTCGCGATGACCCTCAGCGACCTGGGCTTTCCTCGGATGCCGGCCCGGGTTCTGGCCGCGCTCACGGTGGCCGACGAGCCGGGGTTGAGCGCCGGACAGATCGGCGAGCGCCTCGGGGTCAGCCCGGCCGCCGTCTCCGGGGCGGTACGCCACCTCATGCAGTTGCAGTTCGTCGTGCGCGAGCCGGTGCCGGGCTCACGCAGTGATCGCTACCGCCTGCCGGCCGATCCGTGGTTCACCGCCGGAATGGTCCGAGGTGGGGTCTACAAGCGCTTCGCCGACATCATCGAGGAAGGGGTCGACGCGGTCGGCGACTCGTCTTCGCCGGCCGGCATGCGCCTGGCCGAGATGCACGAGTTCTACCTCTTCATCCAGGACGGGATGCTCGAACTACTGGAACGGTGGGAGAAGTTCCGCGCGGCGCGCCAGGACGGTTGAGCGTGCTTTGATTGGGCCATGGCCAACCCAGCGATCGTGACGGTTGACGACGACCCGGCTGTCTCCCGGGCCGTCGCGCGCGATGTGCGGCGCCGCTACGGTCAGGACTACCGCGTTGTGCGGGCCAGTTCAGGAGCCGAGGCGCTGGACGCGCTCAAGGAGATAAAGCTGCGCGGTGACCAGGTGGCGGTCCTGCTCGCCGACTACCGGATGCCGCAGATGAATGGGATCCAGTTCCTCGAGTCCGCCATGGACCTCTTCCCGCTCGCCCGGCGGGTGCTGCTGACCGCGTACGCGGACACCGAGGCCGCGATCGACGCGATCAACCTGGTGGACGTCGACCACTACCTGCTCAAGCCCTGGCACCCGCCGGAGGAGAAGCTCTACCCGGTGCTCGACTCGCTGCTTGACGCGTGGCAGGCGACGCCCGCCTCGCCCGAGGTGGACACCCGCGTGGTCGGCCACCGGTGGTCGGCCGCCTCGTTCGAGATCCGCGACTTCCTCGCCCGCAACATGGTGCCGTACCGGTGGTACCTGATCGAGGAGCCGGAAGGGCAGCGGCTGCTGACCGCGTCCGGCGCGAGCGAGTCCGACGTACCCATCGTCATCACGCCCGATGGCAAGACGCTGGTGCGGCCGTCGGAGGCCGAGGTGGCCGCACACGTCGGCCTCACCACCACCCCCACGGCTGACTTCTACGACCTGGCGGTGGTCGGCGCTGGACCGGGCGGGCTCGGCGCCGCCGTTTACGGCGCCTCCGAAGGGCTGCGCACGATCCTCGTCGAGCGGCGGGCCACCGGCGGCCAGGCAGGCCAGAGCAGCCGCATCGAAAACTACCTGGGCTTTCCGGACGGCGTCTCGGGCGCGCAGCTGACCGACCGGGCCCGCCGGCAGGCGCAGCGCTTCGGCGCCGAGCTGCTGACCGCGCAAGACGTCACAAGCCTCGACGTGAAGGGCTCGGCGAGGGTGCTCACCTGCGCCGGCGGGCCGCAGATCGCGGCGCACACGGTGATCCTGGCGACCGGGGTCTCCTACCGCACGCTCGACGTGCCCGGCCTCGCCGAGCTCACCGGCCGTGGCGTCTTCTACGGCAGCGCGGCCACCGAGGCGCCGGCCTGCTCGGGCGCGGATGTCTACATCGTCGGCGGGGCAAACTCGGCCGGCCAGGCGGCGATCTACTTCTCCCGGTTCGCCGGGCGGGTGCACCTGTTGGTACGCGGCCAGAGCCTGTCGCAGTCGATGTCCGCCTACCTGATCGAGCAGATCGAGAGCAACCCGCGGGTCCAGGTGCATCCCTGCACGGAGGTGGCCGCCGGCCACGGCACCGACCACCTGGAAGGGCTCACGCTGCGCGACCGGAACACCGGACAGACGCGCGTTGTTGACGCTTCATGGCTGTTCGTCTTCATCGGCGCCCAGCCGCACACCTCCTGGCTGGACGGCCTGGTGGAGCGGGATCCGCAGGGCTTCGTGGTGACCGGCCCCGACCTCGTCCTCGGCGGCCGGCGACCCAGGGGTTGGCGGCTCGACCGCGACCCGTACCACTTGGAGACGAGCGTCGCCGGCGTCTTCGCCGCTGGCGATGTGCGCGCCAACTCGGTCAAGCGGGTGGCTTCGGCGGTGGGCGAGGGCGCGATGGCGGTAACGCTGGTGCACAGGTACCTGGAGGCGCAATGAGCGAGCGAGTTGAGGCCCAGTGATCAGCAAAGAGGAGCTCCGGAAGCTCTTCCTCTTCGAGTCGCTCGACGAGGAGAAGCTCCAGTGGGTGCAGGACCACAGCACGATCGTCGAGTACGAGGCGACCTCCCGCGTCTATTCCGAGGGTGAGCCGGCCACCTGCTTCGTGGTGCTGCTGGAGGGCGCGGTCACGCTGACCCGCAACGTGCACGGGCAGGAGATCGAGGTCGTCCGCACCGACCAGGTCGGCGTTTACGGCGGCGCGAGTCAGGCCTTCCTGGGGGAGCAGGTCGACCAGAAGTACCCCAACTCGATGGTCGCCATCACGCCGGTGAAGGTGCTGGAGCTGCCGGCCGAACAGTTCGGCCCGATCCTGCGCCGCTGGTTTCCGATGGCGATGCACCTGATGGAGGGCCTCTTCTGGGGTCAGAAGCGGATCCAGTCGGCGGTCAGCGAGCGGGAGCGCCTGATCGCGCTCGGCTCGCTCTCGGCCGGCCTCACCCACGAGCTCAACAACCCGGCCTCCGCCGCCGTACGCGCTACCGCCACCCTGCGCGACAAGGTCGCCGGCATGCGTCACAAGCTGGCGATGATCGCCGAGGGAAAGATCGACGTCAAGCAGCTGCACCGGCTTGTGGAGCTACAGGAAGCCGCGGTGAAACGGGCGGCCAACGCCCCGAAGATGACGCCGCTGGAGACCACCGAGGCCGAGGACGCGGTGGTCGAGTGGCTCGAGGGCCGCGGCCTCTCCCCGGGCTTCGAGTACGACCACGCCGCCACCCTGGTCGCCGGCGACGCCAACGTGGCCTGGCTCGACCTGGTCGCCGACGCGGTCGACGAGACCGACCTCCAGTCCGCGGTGAGCTGGCTGTCGTACACCATCGAGACCGAGCTGCTCATGGGTGAGATCGACGACGCCGTCGGCCGCATCTCGACGCTGGTCGGCGCCGCCAAGCAGTACTCACAGCTGGACCGCGCGCCACACCAGGTCGTCGATCTGCACAAGCTGCTCGACTCGACGCTTGTCATGATGACGGTGAAGATCCCGCCGGACGTGACGGTCGTGAAGGAGTACGACCACACGCTGCCCGAGTGCCCCTGCTACCCGGCCGAGCTCAACCAGGTCTGGACCAACCTGATCGACAACGCACTCGGCGCGATGGGCCAGCGTGGCACGCTGACGATCCGCACCCAACGCGACGGCGACCAGGTCGCGGTGACGATCGGCGACACGGGTGTGGGCATCGATCCGGAGATCCGCCCCCGTATCTTCGAGCCGTTCTTCACGACGAAGCCGGTGGGTGAAGGGACGGGGCTTGGGCTCGATATCTCGTACCGCATCGTGGTCGATAAACACCACGGCGATATCAGGGTGCAGTCCGAGCCCGGCAAGACCGAGTTCACCGTCGTGATCCCACTCGAAGATACGCCGTAACCGAAAAGTCCCGCCCACGGTTCCTACCAGTAGTAGCAGATCCGCCGGTGTCGCCGCTGCCGGGCTGACAGACTGCCGGGGTGCCTACCAGCTCCCCGTCCGACTGCTCAGCCCGGGCGGTCCCGGATCCCGGGTGACCCGGCTCGAGCTGTTTTACGACCTTGTCTTCGTGTTCGCGTTTCTCAACGTCAGCTCCTTGGCGTCCGTGAACTTGACCAGGTCCGCGCTGCTGGAGGCGTTGCTCGTTCTGGCGCTGCTCTGGTGGTTGTGGGGCGGATTCGTCGCGCTCAGCAACATCGTCCGCGCCGACCAAGGCATCATGCCATTGGTGGGTTTCGCTATCATGGCGGCGCTATTTGTGCTTGCGCTGGCCACTGACACAGCGTTTCGTGACGAGCCCGGCGGCCTCGACGGCCCGTTCGTTTTCGCCTTGGCCTACGCGACGACCGAAGCGATCGTGCTCGTCGCCCTGTATGCCACGATCGAAACGAAGAACCCGGCGTCAAGGCGGCGGTCGGTGCTGCTCAGCCTGCCGACGATTCTAGGCGCGCTGATCGTCCTTCTGGGCGGCACGGCCCCGCAACTTCTGTTTCCCGCCGACATCGCTCACAATCTCCGGCTTGGATCCTGGGCCGCGGCGCTGGTCGTCGCATACTCCGGCGGACTAGTCATCGGTCGCGTCGGTTGGCGATTGAAGTCAGTGGAGCACTTCGCGGAACGACACGCGCTGATCGTGCTGATCGCTCTCGGCGAGTCGGTGATTTCCTTGGGGGTAGGCGCGACCAGCCGCAACGGCAGGCCAATCACGGCAACAGTCGTCCTGGCCGCGGTGCTCGGTATCGCCGTTATCGCGGCACTGTGGTGGCTGTATTTCGACCTCCTGGCATTCCACGTCGAGCAAGTCCTGCATCGTGCGCGCGGTCAGTCCCGCATTGTTCTCGGCCGTGACATCTACACATACCTACATCTGCCGCTGGTCTCGGGCGTGATCATATTCTCCCTCGGGCTGCAGCGACTGCTGAGCGCCGTCATCCAGAAATCCACGATCGACGGGTGGAATCTCATCAGTCTCTTCGGCGGGGTAATCCTCTATCTGGTGGCACTGGTGGCTGTCGAGCTGCGGAGCTCGCGCCGGCTCGATCCGGTGAGCCTCGCGGGCGCCGCACTCCTTGTCCTCCTGCTGCCGGTCGCCGACCGGCTGCCAGCGATAGCGGCGCTGATTGTGCTCACGGCCACGATCGTCGCGGTGGTGGTGGCGCAACTGTTGACCAAGCGCGGTGTCCGGAAGCAGGTACGTCACCGGATCCACCAGGAGCAGATCGACCTGGAAGCCGCCGTGGTGCGCTGGCGGCATCGCCATCAGTGACGGCTAGCGCCTCGGCGAACCAGCGTCAGCCGGTGCCAGAGCGGTGTGCGGCTCAGGCGATCTGATCGTCCAGGCGACTCTGTGAACCCCACAGGTAGAAGGCGGGGACGCCTCGATTCAGGCCCGACCGGTAGATGCCGATGCCCTGGACGGAGGCACCGGCGCGGATCAACGGCGCCTGGATGACCGAGGCCCTCCAGACCAGTTCGTCCCGGGTGAACGCGGTGCCGTTTTCCGCTTTGACCCGAACGCCCGCCCGTTCGCCTCCGCGCGGGCCGAACGGATGCAGGTACACCTCTGGCACCTCCAGCGCTTCGGGCCCGGGGCCTTTCGCCGACGCTTCGATTGACGCCGGTGCTTCCTCCGGCCAGGACAGCGCGTCAGATCTAGCGGCAGCGAACGGAAGGTCCGGCCGGTGCAGCGCCTGCTCGGCTTCGGTCAAAGGCTCGGCGCGCAGGTACGTAGCCTTTTCCGCCAAGGTGGAAGCAGGGACCACGTAATAGGTGATGCGCCGCTTCCGGACCTCGCCGAGGTCAGCCAGGCCCCAGCCGTCGATGTGCGGCCACCACGTGTCGTACATCGCGACACCGCCGTCGTACGCCAAGACGCGCAATGGCCGTTCGTCGTGCGGCCAACGGAAAACCGCTCCTACCTCCAGATGGGGTGGCTCCATAGTGTGGAGCCTACGGCCATGTCATGCGCTGTCACGGACGACGAGGTGGGTGGGGAGGATGAGGGCCTCCTCGACCGGCTCGTTTTCGGCGAGGCGGAGTAGCAGGCGCACCATCTCGCGACCGATCTCGATTATCGGCTGCCGGACCGTCGTCAGTGGAGGGTCGGTGTAGCGGGCGAACTCCGCGTCGTCGAAGCCGATCACCGCTACGTCGTCCGGGACCCGCCGGCCGGCCTCGCGCAGGGTGCGGAGTGCGCCGTCGGCCATCAGGTCGGAGGCGACGAAGACGGCGTCCAGCTTGGGGTCGTCGTCGAGGAGCTGGCGCATTGCCAGCGCGCCGGACTCGCGGGTGAAGTCGCCCACCGCGACGATCGAACGGCGGTGTGAGCCGCGCAGCGCCTGGCGGTAGCCGGCCAGCCGTTCGATGCCGGCGACCATGTCCTGCGGGCCGGCGATCGTGGCGATGCGCTGGCGGCCGCCGTCCAGCAGGTGTTGAACGGCGCTGGTCACGCCGGCCACGTGGTCGATGTCCACATAGGGCACCAGCGCCCGGCTGATGCTATTTGGCTCCGCTGCCGCGACCGCAATGCCATTCGGCTCCGCTGCCGCGACCGTGAGTGGGCGGCCGCTGCACACCGTGGGCATGCCGATCCTCGTCAGCGCGCCGGGGAGCGGGTCCAGGCCATGCATCGAGGCGAACATGACGCCGTCGACGTGCCGGCCCATCGCGTACCGCTCGATGCGGTCGTGGCTGGCCACCGACCCGGCCATCATCAGTACCAGCTGACGGTCGGCCGCTTCCAGCTCCTGGCTCACCCCGCGCACGATGCCGGGGAAGAGCGGGTCGTCGGAGAAGACGCGGGTGGCGGTCTCCGGGAGTACCAGCGCGATCGAGTCGGTCCGCTGGGTCACCAGCGTGCGGGCGGCCAGGTTGGGTACGTACCCGAGCTCGCGGACGGCCCGGCGGACGGCCTCCTGGATGGTCGGGGCGACCGTGGTGGAGCCGTTGACCACTCGGGAGACGGTGGCGCGCGAAACCCCCGCCCGGCGCGCCACCTCCTCCAGCGTCGGCCGCTCCCGTGCTGATGTCACGCCTTGACCGCGCCTTCCATGATCCCCCGATGATCTGGCGTCCGAAGATGATGAACACGACGAGCAGTGGCAGCGTGGCGATGGCCGTACCGGTGAAGACCTGCGACATGTCCTGGTAGTAGCCATTGGACAGGGCGCGCAGGGAAAGCTGGACGGTCGGGTTCTCCGGGTCGTTCAGCACCGCGTACGGCCACAGGAAGTCGTTCCATGTGGTCATGAACGTGAGCAGGCCGAGCACCGCGGCGGCCGGGCGCAGGGCCGGTGCCACCACGCTGCGGAAGATGCGGAAGGTGCCACACCCGTCCATCCGGGCCGCCTCGATCAGCTCGTCCGACACGGCCTGGCTCGCGTACTGCCGCATCATGAAGACCCCGAAGCCGGTGACCAGTGCCGGCACGATCACGGCCTGTAGCCGATCGTTCCAGCCGAGGTCGGTCATCAGCATGTACAGCGGGATCACGCCGAGCTGTGTCGGCACCATCATGGTCGCGATGATCACGAGTAGCAGCGCGTTGGAGCCGCGGAAGCGCAGCTTGGCGAAGGCGAAGCCGGCCAGCGAGGAGAAGAACACCACGGAGATGGTGACCGAGCCGGCCACGATCGCCGAGTTGATCATGCCGGTGAGGAAGTGGGCGTCGGCGTTGGCGAAGAGCCGGTCGACGTTGCCGGGCAGGTTGCCGCCGGGCGTCACCGGCGGCGGCACCTGGCCCATCGCGTCGCTGGACCGGGTAGCGACGACGAACATCCAGTAGATCGGGAAGATCGACATCACCCCGGCGAGCAGCAGGGCCACGTACGTGAGCCGGGTGCCCTTCCACAGTCCACCAGTCATGACGACCGCCCCGCCCTTCGGATGATCAGTACGTTGACGATGGCCACGATGACGATGAGGGCGAACAGCATCCAGGCGATCGCGGCGCCGTACCCGAAGTTGTAGTTGGGGGCGAACGCGTTCTCGAACATGTACATCGTCATGGTTTGCGACTCGCGCAGTGACCCGCCTCGGATCGCGTTGGTACCGGCGTTGAACAGCAGCGGCTCGGTGAAGAGCTGGAGGCCGCCGATCGTGGAGATGATGACGCAGAAGATGATCGTCGGCCGGAGCAGCGGCACGGTGATCGACCAGAACTGCCGGGACGGGCGGGCGCCGTCGATCGCCGCCGACTCGTACAGGTCACGCGGGATGGCCTGCATCGCGGCCAGGAAGATGAGCGCGTTGTAGCCCGTCCAACGCCAGTCGACCATCGTGGAGATGGCGATCCACGAGCCGAGCTTGCTGGCGTTCCAGTCGATCGGGCCGGCGCCGACAAGACCAATTGCCCAGTTGATGAGGCCGAAGTCGCGGCTGAACAGCTGGCCGAAGACGATCGCCACCGCGGCGGTCGAGGTGATGTTCGGGATCAGCACGCCCATCCGGAAGAACGTGCGGGCGCGGATCTGGCGGTTGAGCATGTTGGCCAGCCAGAGTGCGAGCAGGATCTGCGGCACGGTCGAGATGACGAAGATGCCGAGCGTGTTGTACACCGAGTTCCAGAAGTCGCTGTCGCTCATCAGCGCGCTGTAGTTCGCCAGCCCCACGAAGGGGTGGTCCTCGGCGAGCAGATCCCACTCGTGCAGCGAGACCCAGAGCGTGAACACCAGCGGGTACACCCCGAACACCGCGAAGAGCACGAAGAACGGCGCGATGTACAGGTACGGCGAGTACTTCATGTCGAGGCGGCTCAGCAGCAGCCGGCGGGGTGACCCGGGACGCCGGCGGGTGGCCGGCGTCCCGGGCTCGGTACGGACCTCAAGGCTGGTAGCCACTATTTATCAGCGGCCTTCTTGGCGTTGTTCACGGCGTCGGTCCACCCGTCTGTGGGACTGCGTTGACCGAGTTCCACCGTGCGCACCGCGTTCTCCACCTCCGTCCGTACTGCCTGGTTCTTCGGTCCCATGTAGACCGGCTTGAGGCTCTTCGCACCGGACCCGAAGATCTGTCCGGTGGGCGCCCCGCTGAAGTACGCACTGGTAGCACCGGTGATGGCCGGGTCGTCGAGCGCCTGCGGCGAGGAGGGCAGCGGGCCCTTCGCCTTGAACGCGCCGATCTGGCCCTGCGGGCTGGTCAGGAACTTAACCAGCTCGATCGCCTCGGCCTGGTGCTTGCTCTGCTTGGGTACGGCGAGGAACGAACCGCCCCAGTTGCCGCCGCTGCCGGGGACGGTGGCGATGTCCCACTTGCCGGAGGCGCCCGCGCCCGCGTTCCCCTCGATGACGCCGGTCATCCAGGCCGGGCAGGCGATGGTGGCGAACTTGGCCTGCTTGAACGCGGCCACCCAGTCGTCGGACCAGGCCTGGTACTTGCCGGTCAGGCCCGAGTCGATGATGTCCATCGTGGTGTCCCACGCCTGCTTGACTGCCGGGTTGCTGTCCACCACAAGGTTGTTGCTGGTGTCGTAGTAGTGGTAGCCGCCGGCGGCGCCGCCGTACTGGAGCACGATCGTGTTGAACGTGTTGGTGGCGGCGTCGAGGAAGGCCGCACCGGTGTTCTTCGCCTTGAACTGCTCGCCGACCTTGATGTACTCCTGCCAGGTGGGCCAGAGCTTGCCGACGGCGTCCCGCTCGGTGGGCAGGCCGGCCTTCTCGAAGAGGTCCTTGCGGTAGCACATCGCCATGCCACCGACGTCGGTGCCGAGGCCGACAAGTTGCTTGCCGTCAGCCGTTAGCCCCTGGCTCCACTTCCACTCCATGAAGTTGCCCTTGAGGTCGGCCGCGCCGTGGTCGAGCAGGTTGACGAAGTTGCCCGGGTTCGCCTTGTACTCGACGAGCAGGCCCTCCTCGATCGCCACGATGTCGCCGGCGCCCTTGCCCGCCGCGAGCCACTGGGTGAGCTTCGGCGAGTACTCGTCGAGGTTGCTGCCGGTGCCCCGCTCGACGATCTTTACGTTGGGGTGGCTCGCCTCGTACTGCTTGTAGAGCTCGTCGTATCCGAACTGCCCGAAGACGTCGACCGTCAGCGTGATCGGCCCGTCTCCGCTGCCGCTGTCTCCATCGTCGCCGCCGCAGGCGGCCAGCAAGGTCGCCGTGGTTACGGCGACAGCCACGGCGGCAAGCCGACCGCGGGAATTGACGTGCATGGGTGCCCCTCTCGCGTCGCGCTGAGTGAGAGCGCTCTCACACGAGGAGAGTCGTGGTTGATGTCGAGCTTGTCAAGAGAGCGCTCTCAAGATGTTACGGAACGAGACTCGGGGCGCCTGTGAGAGCGCTCCCACGGCGAGTGCCAAGTACGGCTAGGCTGCGGGCGTGGACATCCACGTCAGTCTCACCGGACGGCGTGACCTAGCGGCCGGCATCTACCGCCAGCTGCTGGACGCGATCCTGGACGGGCGGCTGCGCTCGGGGGAGCGGCTGCCGCCTACCCGCGAGCTCGCCCAGCGGCTGGAGGTCTCGCGCAACACGGTCGCGGTCGCGTACGAGCGGCTGACCGCTGAGGGCTTCCTGGTCACCCGGGTCGGCGCCGGCACGTACGTGTCGGCCGAGCCGCTCGGCCGGCTCCGCTCCCGGGCCGCGCCCGCCGGCTCCGACGTGCTGCCCCGGGCGGTGTGGCGCACGTTGGCCGTGCCCACGCTCAACGGGTCCACTGTGGAATACGACTTCGCGGTCGGCGTACCGGACGGCCGCTTCTTCCCGATCGAGACCTGGCGCCGGCTTGTCGCCCGCGAGTTGCGCGCATCCGCGGTCCGCTCGGCCAGGTACGGCGACCCGCGCGGCGACGCCGACCTGCGCGCCGCGATCGCCCGCCACATCGGGGTGTCCCGATCGGTACGGGCGGGCGCGGACGACGTACTGGTGACGCACGGCGCCCAGCAGGCCCTCGACCTGATCGGCCGGGTGCTCATCCAGCCGGGCAACACTGTCGCGGTGGAGGAGCCGGGGTACTGGCCGGCGCGGCTGCTCTTCCAGTCGCTCGGCGCGCGCGTCGTGGGCGTACCGGTGGACGCCGAGGGCATCGACGTCTCCGCGATCCCGGCCGCGGCCCGGCTCGTCTACGTCACGCCGTCGCACCAGTTTCCGATGGGTACGCCGCTCTCGCTCGCCCGCCGCGCGGCGCTGCTCGCCTGGGCCGAGCGGCGGGACGCGGTGGTGATCGAGGACGACTACGACAGCGAGTTCCGTTTCGAGGACCGGCCGCTGGAGCCGTTGCAGAGCCTGGATCGCGGTGGCCGCGTGGTGTACGTCGGGTCGTTCAGCAAGACGCTCCTGCCCATGCTGCGCCTCGGCTTCCTTGTCGCGCCCGCCTCGCTACAGCCCGCGCTGGCCAACGCCAAGCTGCTCAGCGACTGGCACAGCGACCTGCCGACCCAGGCCGCGCTGGCGCGGTTCATCGACGAAGGGCTGCTGGCCCGGCACGTGCGCAAGGCCAGCCGCCTGTACGCCGAGCGGCACGCCCTGATCGTCACGACGCTGAAGCGGGACTTCACGCCGTGGCTGCGGCTCGTGCCGTCCGCGGCCGGCCTGCACCTGTGCGCGCTGTCCACAGTGGAGCTAGGGCCGGTGGTGGCCGCGGCGCGCTCGGCCGGCGTGGCCGTACAGGCGCTGCGCGACTACCACCTCGGGAAGCCGGAGCGGCACGGGCTCGTCATCGGGTACGGCGCGATCCCGACCGAGCGGATCGGTGAAGGGCTGCGCCGCCTGCGGGCTATCCTTGCCAGTCGCGAACGGCCGCGCGGAGGCGGCCGACGGCCTCACTGAGCTCCACATCGGACGCGCTGCGGACCGCCAGCTCGTCGAGGTAGGCCTCCAGGACCAGCTTCTTCGGCTTGTCGGAGCAGAGCTCAGCTTTGATCACGTCGATCTGGTCGGCCACGCTCCGCGGGTGCGCCAGGTGGCGGCGGCGCTCCTCGAAGGCCTGGTCGAGCGTGAACATCGCGGCACCCACCGCCTCGCGGGGTGTCGCGGGGTCGCGGCGCAGGCGGTTGGCCAGCACGTCGAGCAGCAGGCCACCGGCGAGGAACGCGAGCTCGAACTTCTCCTTAGCCACCCGCGGCCTCCTATATAGAGGGTCGTAATCACAAAGGGTCGGCGCGCGGGTACCTTCTGTCAAGGCGGTCAGCCCAGAGCTTGCATCATCGGGACGAACCACCGTCGGCGGTCACCGGGGAGCGTTCCGCCGTACGCCATGACCACGGTCGAGGTGCGCGGCTCAAGGCCCCGCTCCACCGCCCAGCCGTGCAGCTCCGGGTGCCTGTCGTCGAGGTCGAGCCGGATCGGACCCTCGACTCCCGCGGCCAGGTCGGCGATCAAGGCGCGGGCGTCCTGCGGCGTCTCGGCCACCACCGGCCCGATCACGGTGTTGTCGTGGTTTGGCCACATGGCGCCGTACCCGATGATGGCGCCCTGGACCTCGACGGCGCGCACCTCGGTCGCGAAGGCCGGGAGGCGGTCGATGAGGATCTTGCGGTCCGCGCCGTTGACCTCGGTGTCGAGCCGGTGGATCGCGCCGAGGTCGGCTGGCGTTGCCAGGCGGGAGGCCCGCTCGCCGGCGCCCGCTTCGGGCCTCCGGCGGTCGTCGCCGGCGCCCGTGAAGTGCCCTATGTGGGTGAATGTCCGTCCGACGGTGACGAAGCCGAGACGCTCGTAGAGCGGGCGGCCGTACTCGGTGGCGTTGAGGAAGACGGTCGAGCCGCCGGCCTCGGCGATCGCGTGGGCCATCAGCGCCCCGCCGATGCCCCGCCGCTCGTGGTGCCGGGCGACGAGCACCATGCTGATCGAGGCGAGGTCGCCGTACCTGGTCAGGATCGTGGTGGCGATGACCGCGCCGCCGTCGTCGCGCACCCCGTAGACCGTGCCGACATCGAAGAGCAGGCGCCACTTGTGCCGCTCTGGTGGCCAGTCCCGATCCTGCGCGAGGGCGAGGCAGCTGTCCAGGTCATCAGTGGTGAGCCGGTCGATCACGCACCGATCCTGGTGGGCGCCCTGCGCCTGCGGCAACTAGTTTGCGGCGTAGCTTCTGTTCAGAAGCACGGTGGGAGGTGGAGGCGTAGGTGGAGTGGGAGTTCGCCGGCCTTCTGATCGCCGCCTCGTGCTGCCTCTGGGCCACGGCGGCGGTGGCGCTCGGGCTGGTCCTGGTCTGGTGGCGCCGTCGTGGCCACCGGGCTGACGACTCGGATCACTCTCCAACGTAGACAGCGGTGGCGTCGTCACTCGCCTTGTTGCGCGGCCACCGGGTGCCGGCGGGATCGGTGGCCTCGGCCGCGCGCACCCGCTCGATCAGCTCCGTCGGGCCGCGCGACGCCAGCAGGTCGAGCACGCCTGGCCAGTCCAGCTGGCCGAACGGTGCCACGATCCGGGCCGCGCCGTCGGAGAGCACGGCGAGCCGGCGTACGCCGGTCAGCTCCCCGGTGACCGCGTGGGCGGCGGCGGCCGGGTCCGCCGCGGCTACCCAGAAGCCGCCCGGCCGGTTGCGGTGGGCAAGCTCGGCGTGCTTCATCCGCAGGAGGGCGGCACGCTTCTCCGCCGAGCCGATCGGGTAGCGGTCGGCCGCGTGGCGCTCGGCCGTGGCGGTGGCCTCGATCCGGCCGTCGGTCAGCACATGTAGCTCGCTTGTGGTGTCCGCGAGCACGGTGACGTCGCCGAGGATCAGGTACTCGACCGCGCTCTGGCCGAACCGGACGATCGCCACCGTGGCCGAGGGCGTGGCCGGGTGGCTCAGGTCACACTCCGGGTGGCGGGCGGCGGTCCGCTCGATCGCGCCGGCGAGCACGGTCTGGAGGGGCGGGTCGGGGTCGGCGGCGATCGCGGCGCCGAGGCTCGCCACGTACCAGGAGACACCGTGGCGGCAGCCGGTATCCGTGCGCGCGGTCTGTCCGTCCAGGACGACCGCGAGACGCTGGGTCGCGAGCGCCCAGTCCTCGTTGGCTGCGGCCAGGTCGGCGGGGTAGCTCGCGGTCGAGACGCGCAATGGGCACCGTCAAAATGTGAATAAGATTCGGGTTGGGCTTGGGGCGCGCTCGGCAGGATTCGAACCTGCGACCAACTGCTTAGAAGGCAGCTGCTCTATCCGCTGAGCTACGAGCGCACGACGCCGTGACGGCAACACTGGCCAGCACATACTAGGTTTCCAGGTGCGCGGCTGACGAGCACCGGCTTTACGGCCGATGGTGGTGTCGGACCCTCAGCCAACACTCAGCCGTCCCTCAGACGGGCTCGGCGGCGCTACCTGCCTCGTTGATCCGCGAGGGTCGCTCGATGTAGGCGTCCATCCAGCGCTCCACCTCGTCGAACAGCCGCGCACGTGCCGTCGGTCCGGAGAGCGTGAGGTCGTGCATCCCGCCGTCGATCCGGACCACGGTGACGTGCGGGCCGAGGCCGGGCGCCCAGCGCACCATGTGTTCCACGTCGAGGACCGCGTCGGCCAGGGCGGCCGACTCGTGCCAGGTCGAGCCGCGGAAGCTCCGCACCGAGCAGGCCAGCAGTACCGGTGCGGTGATGGTCAGGCCGGCCCGCAGCCGTACCTGCGCTTCGCGGATCGCGGCCAGCCATCCGGCCCGCACGGGGAAGCCGAGCAGTGGCTTCCACGCCAGGTCGTAGGTCCACTCGCCGCGCTGCTCGACGTGGAGCGTTTGACCGTACACGTGAGAAACGGCGAGTGGGACGATCCGCCGCGGGCGTGCGCGGCCGACGCGCGCGACTGCGGCCGCGATCGGTCTGCGCATCACCCACCGCGCGTTGAAGTCGAAGAACGGGCTGTTGAGGAAGAGCCCGTCGACGATCCCTCGGTGGCGGCGGTCGTGGCTCCACAGCGACGTGATCAGGCCGCCGGTGGAGTGGCCGTTGACGAGCAGCGTGCCGTGGCCGTCTTCCTCGCGGATGATGGCGGCCGCCGCGTCCAACTCCGGGTAGTAGTCGGTGAGGCTGCGGCAGAAGTTCGGCGTCTGGTGGGGGAGGAGGCTGCGCCCGTACTTGCGGAGGTCGAGCGCGTAGAAGTCCCAGCCGCGGTCGGTGTAGAAGTCCGCCAGGTGGGTCTGGAAGAAGTAGTCGACGAACCCGTGCACGTACAGAACCGCGCGCCCGGTGGGCGCCTGCGCGCGGCGGGAGACCAGCGTCGCGACGACCGGGCCTTCGTCGTCTTGGCCGAGGTCAATGACCCTGCTCTGGTACGGCGTGCCGAGAACGTCCACTATCCCGTCTCCCATCTCGGGAACGGTACGCCATGGTCGCGCATAGCACATCCACGCTTGATCAGGGTGTTTTCCACAGGGCGGTCCTTTGTCCACAGCCTGCGGTCACCTGCTGGCGCGGCTCCGTCGTGCGGGGTGAGGCTGTGGCACGAGTCGACTCGCACCACAAGCCCTTCGGACCCCTGTGGGGGAGACGCGATGTTTGACACGTATCTCACGATTATCGGCAATGTAATGACTGCACCTGAGTGGCGCCGTACCAGCCAGAGCCGTGCTTTGGTCGCCAACTTCAAGGTCGCCTCGACCGCGCGCCGCCTCCACAAGGAGTCGGGGCAGTGGGTCGACGGCCACAGCCTGCGCGTGCGGGTGAGCTGCTGGCGCAGGCTCGCCGAGGGCGTCGCCTCCAGCGTGATGGTGGGCGATCCCGTGGTGGTGGTCGGTCGCCTCTACACGCGTGACTGGACCGACACCGAGGGCAACGCGCGCGTGGCGTACGAGATGGAGGCGGTCGCCGTCGGCCACGACCTGTCCCGTGGCCGGGCCCGCTTCGCGCGCAGCCGTCCCGCGGCGGCCACCAGTGCGGTCGAGGACGAGGAGGCGGAAGGCCGCGTGCGCGGCGAGGCGACCGAGCTGGTGCCGGCAAGCGAGGCGCCCACGCGGCACGGTGACCACCCGTTCGACGACATGCCGGATCCCGATTTCGGCGCCGTCCCGGTCTCGCCCGCCCCGGCGTATGACCCGCTGGCGGCGATACGTGGCGGCCACGAGTTCGACGACGAGCTCGACTCGATCGCGCTCGCCGCCGCGCTCGCCACTGAGGCGGATGACGGCGACACCGACGGTGAAACGGACGACGCCGACGACCTGGACGAGGCAGACGAGGGCGGCGACTCGACGGCAGACGGCTTGAGCGTCGACATGCTCCCGGGCGACGGTGCCGAGCCGGACCTGGGTGTGCCAGGGCCGGGCGATGGCCTGACCGAGCCGGGCGGCGGCTTGTCCGAGACGGGGGCGTCCGGCGGTTCGGCTCGCGGCCGCCGTGGCCGGAGCCGTACGCCGGTGCCGGCCTAAAAAACGACCGCCCTCGGGCTCGGCTGGCGACGAGCTTGCCCAGAGGGCGGGTGGTGTCCAGGGCCGCCCCGAGCCCGGACGCCGCCGGCGGCGGTCCTCTGCCCTCCGTGGGGCCGCCGCCGGCACCTACGGCCTGCCTCCTGGATCGTCTGTGGCCGGCCAGACGACGACCAGGGGCACCGGGACGCCGCCTGGACCTCGTCTCGCTTCACCGAGATCCAGGAGGCAGGCCCCAGGACCGGCGGGGTGTTCGATCCGCCCATCGGCCTTCCCGTACCGCCCGTCCCGCCCGGACCAGCCCAGCCGAGCGGGACGGGCCCCTGGGGCGGGGCAGGCAGCGGGGTGTGGGGGCTGGGCAGGCCCTAGGCTGCGGGAGGAGGTGAGGTCATGCGACCGGGAGTCGGGGGCCGATGAGCCTGGCCAACGCCGCGGGCATGCTCGCCGGGTTCGCCGTCGACGCGCTGGTGGGGGACCCGCGGCGGTTCCACCCAGTGGCCGGCTTCGGACGGGCGGCGACCGCGCTGGAGCGGCGGCTCTATCGGCCAAACCGGGCGGCGGGCGCCGTCTTTGCCGCCGCCGCCGTGGGGGTGCCGGTCGCGGCGGCGGTCGCGGCGAGCGTAGCCACGCGCCGGCGGCCGGTCGCTCGGGCCGCGCTTGTGGCGGTGGGCACCTGGACTGTGCTGGGCGGGCGCACGTTGCGACGGGAGGCGGGCTACATGGCGGGCGCGCTGGAGCGGGCCGACCTGCCCGCGGCTCGTGGGCGGCTCAGCCATCTCTGCGGGCGAGACCCGTCCGCATTGGACGAGTCCGAGCTTGCCCGCGCGACCGTCGAGTCGGTCGCGGAGAACACATCGGACGCCGTGGTGGCCCCGCTCTTCTGGGGCGCGATCGCCGGGCTGCCCGGCCTGGTGGGCTACCGCGCGGCCAACACGCTCGACGCGATGGTGGGGCACCGGTCGACGCGCTACGCCCGGTTCGGGACCGCGGCGGCGCGGCTGGACGACCTGCTCAACCTGGTGCCGTCCCGGCTGACCGCCGCGCTGACGGTGGTGGCCGCGCCGGTGGTAAATGGCGAGCGGGCGGAGACGCTGCGCGTGTGGCGGCGGGACGGTGCCGACCACCCCAGCCCCAACGCCGGCCACTGCGAGTCGGCGATGGCCGGCGCGCTCGGCGTCCGCCTCGGTGGCCGCAACGTCTACTTCGGACGGTCAGAGGTCCGCCCTTTCCTGGGGGATGGGCCACGACCCGTGGCGTTGCACATCCGCCGCGCCGCGCGCCTCTCCGGCACGGTCAGCGTGGCCGCGCTCGGGCTGGCGGCCGGCATCGCCGCAGCGGTCGGCCTGGTCGGGCGTGCCCGTGGGGGTGGGCGGTGAGCGGAGGGCTGCTCGTCGCCGGTACCACGTCGGACGCGGGCAAGAGCGCGCTCACCGCCGGCATCTGCCGATGGTTGCACCGGCAGGGCGTGAAGGTGGCGCCCTTCAAGGCGCAGAATATGTCCAACAACTCCGCCGTCGTCGTCGACAGCGCTGGGCGGGGCGGTGAGATCGGGCGGGCACAGGCGATGCAGGCGGCGGCCAGCGGGGTGGCGGCCGACGTGCGGTTCAACCCGGTGCTGCTCAAGCCGGGCAGCGACAGGTCCAGCCAGGTGGTGTTGCTGGGCGAGGCGATCGACACGGTCACCGCGGGCAACTACCGCGCACTGCGGCCGAGGCTGGCGGAGGCGGTGTTCGACACGCTGGCTGCGTTGCGGGCCGAGTACGACGTGGTGGTCTGCGAGGGCGCCGGCAGCCCCGCCGAGATCAACCTGCGCGAGGGCGACTTCGTCAACATGGGGCTGGCGCGGCGGGCGGGGTTGCCGGCGATCGTGGTGGGGGACATCGACCGGGGTGGGGTGTTCGCGGCGCTGTTCGGGACGGTGGCGCTGCTGGAGCCGGCCGACCAGGCGCTGGTCGCAGGGTTCGTGGTCAACAAGTTTCGCGGCGACCCGGGGCTGCTCGCGCCCGGCCTGGACATGATCCGGGAGGCGACCGGGCGGCCGGTGCTCGGCGTGCTGCCGTGGCGGCTGGACCTGTGGCTCGACGCCGAAGACTCCCTCGCGTATGGGCGGGTGCTCGGCCGGCCGGCGCCGCCGCGTGGGGCGGAGTGGCTGCGGGTCGCGGTCGTACGGCTGCCGCGGGTCTCCAACGCCACCGACGCCGAGGCGCTCGCCACCGAGCCTGGGGTGCGGGTGCGGCTCACGATCGAGCCGGCCGAGGTGGCCGACGCCGACCTGGTGGTGCTGCCCGGGTCAAAGTCCACTGTGGATGACCTGGCGTGGCTGCGGGAGACCGGCCTGGCCGACGCCGTGGCGGCCCACGCGGCCTCGGGGCGGCCGGTGCTCGGCATCTGCGGCGGCTTTCAGATGCTCGGCACGCGCATTCATGACGAGGTGGAGAGCCGGCGGGGCACGGTGCCGGGGCTAGGGCTGTTGCCTGTCGAGGTGACGTTCGGGGCGCGTAAGACCCTGGCCCAGTCGGCCGGCGTGGCGTTCGGGTCGGTGCCGGTGCGCGGCTACGAGATCCACCACGGGTACGTCTCGCGCGCCGACCCGTCGCCCGAGCCGCTGATCCGGTACGCGGACGGCCGGGGTGAGGGGGCCGTGGCGGGCAACGTGTTCGGGACGCACTGGCACGGGGCGTTCGAGTCGGACGAGTTCCGGCGGCGGTTTCTGACCGAGGCGGCCCGGCTGGCGGGGCGGGCCGGCTTCGTGGTGGCGCCGGACACGGTGTTCGCGGCGGCCCGGGAGCGGACGCTCGACCTGCTCGGTGACCTGGTCGAGGAGCATCTGGACACCGACGCGCTGTGGCGGCTGATCGAGTCGGGACCGCCGAGCCTCCCCGAGATCAAAGCCACGCTCGCATGACCGGGCTGGGTCGCACGGGTGCGGGCGAGCCGGGTGGGCCGAGGCGCGACGTGGTCGCGGAGATCGCGCGGGAGGTCTGGGCGCGGTCACCCCGGCTGGGTGAGACGCGGCTCGTGGCGGTCGACGGGCCGAGCGGGGCGGGCAAGACCTCGTTCGCGGCGTGGCTGGCCGATGCGATCGGGCCGGGCACGCCAGTCGTGCACACCGACGACCTGCTTGACGGGTGGGACGACCTGGTGACGTTCTGGCCTCGGCTGGAGGCGTGGGTGCTGGCCCCACTGCGGGAGGGGCGTGCTGGGCGCTACCGGCGGTACGACTGGGACGCGGGCCGCTTCAGTCTCAAGTGGACGGAGGTGCCGGCGGCCCCGGTGGTGGTGCTGGAAGGGGTGACGGCGGCCCGCGCGAAGATCCGGCCGGAGTTGATCTTGTCGGTCTTCCTTACCGCCCCGCTCGTGGAACGGATCCGCCGCACGGATCGCCGGGACGGCGGGACCCTCTCCTCGTACCTTGTGAAATGGCGGCGTGACGAGGAGGCGCACTTCGCCGCGGACGCCACGGCCCACCACGCCGACCTGGTCGTGGATACGACCACCTGGGGCCCCTGGTCAGACCCCACCGCACCGCCACCTAGGGGAGATATCCGGGATGCCAGCCATGGACGGGGTGGACAGGCTGGGGCACCATCGGCATGAGCGGCATCACACTTACCCGGGGGAGTGACCATGACGTCAGAGGATGTGGGCGGGACCTCGACACCGGCTGGACCGCCGGCGCGGAGGCGGGTGGTGCTCACGGGCATCAGCTCCCGGGCCTGGGAGCACCCGGCTGACCGGGGCGCGCTTACCGCGCTGCGTGAGCTGCGCGGCTTCGACGACGTGGTCAAGGCCTTCTTCGGGATGTGGAATGAGCGTGGCTTCCGCCTCGCCTACCTCGCCTCCGCGATCCGGGTCGACCACCGGCAGTACCCGTCGATCTACCAGCGGTACACCGAGGCGGCGACCTCGCTCGACATCCCCGAGCTGCCCGAGCTGTACGTGCGGCAGTCGCCGTTCCTCAACGGCGAGGCGATCGGGCTCGACAAGCCGTTCATCGTGCTGCCGACGGCGAGCGTGCAGCAGCTCGACCAGGATGAGCTGCGCGCGCTGCTGGGGCACGAGCTGGGACACGTGCGCAGTGGCCACGCGGTCTACAAGACGATCCTGATGATCCTCACCCGCTGGGCGGCAAACCTCGCCTGGCTGCCGGTCGGCGCGCTCGCGCTGCGCGGCATCATCGCGGCGATGCTGGAGTGGTGGCGCAAGGCCGAGCTCTCCGCCGACCGGGCGGGGCTGCTGGCCGGCCAGGACACGGCGGCCTCGCTGCGGCTGCTGATGAAGATGGCCGGTGGCGGCGACCTGACGCAGATCGACACGACGGCGTTCCTGGAGCAGGCCGCGGAGTACGACGGCGGCGGCGACGTGCGGGACAGCCTCCACAAGCTTCGGATGACCCTCTGGTCGACCCACCCGGTGCCGGTGGCCCGGGCGGCGGCGCTGCGGCAGTGGATCGACTCGGGCGGATACCAGCGGATCCTCGACGGCGACTACCCGCGGCGTGACGACGACGCGACCGCTTCGGTGACCACCGAGATGAAGGCGGCGGCGGAGTCCTACCGGGAGGCGTTCCAGAACACGCAGGACCCGCTGGTCGGACTGCTGCGGCGACTCGGCGACGGTGCGACCGAGATGGGTGAGTGGGCCGGTGGGGCGGCCGGTCGGGCGCGGGCCTGGTTTGGCGCCGCGGGCGAGGCGGCGGCCCGAGCGGCGCGCGAGGCGCGCACCCCGCCGGCCAACGGCACCGACACCAACGGCAATGGCGGCACCACGACCTCGTAAAGACGGTCGGCACCGACAGCCACCGCGCGTGTACAACTCGCACACAAGTGACCGGCGAGCGGGCCGCGCCCGGACGTAAGATCGCGGGCATGACCTTGAGCGAGCCTGAGCTGCGCGCGGCGATCACGCGCGAATTGCCTGGAGTCCGTGCCGATCTCGAACGCCTGGTGCGCATCCCGGGCATCGCGTTCGACGGCTTCGACCACTCCCACGTGGAGCGTTCCGCCGAGGCGGTGGCGGAGCTGCTGCGCGGCTGTGGGCTCGACACGCGGGTCGTCCGCGCTGGCGGCGGCCTGCCCGCCGTCATCGGCAGCAAGCCGGCCCCGCCCGGCGCGCCGACCGTGCTCCTCTACGCCCACCACGACGTGCAGCCGGTGGGTGACCTGACGCTGTGGGAGAGCGACCCGTTCGAGGCGGTGGAGCGCGACGGGCGGCTCTACGGGCGGGGCGCCGCCGACGACAAGGCCGGCGTGATGGCGCACGTGGCTGCGCTGCGGGCGTACGGGACGAGCTGCCGGTGGGTGTCGTGATCTTCGTGGAGGGCGAGGAGGAGTTCGGCTCGGCCTCGCTGGAGCTGCTGCTCGTCGAGCACCGCGACGACCTCGCCGCCGACGTGATCGTGATCGCCGACTCGGGCAACTGGGACATCGGCGTACCCGCGCTGACCACCTCGCTACGCGGCATCGTGAACATGTTCGTCGAGGTGCGCACCGCCGACCACGCGATCCACAGTGGAATGTTCGGCGGCGCGGTGCCGGACTCGCTGACCGTACTGGCCAAGCTGCTCGCCACGCTCCACGACGACGTGGGCGACGTGGCGGTCGACGGCCTTATCTCGGCTGGACCGATACCGCTCGACTACCCGGAGGAGCGGCTGCGCAGGGAGGCCGGGCTGCTCGACGGGGTCTCGTTCGTGGGCACCGGGCGGCTCACCGAGCGAAGCTGGGGCAAGCCGGCGATCGCGGTGCTCGGCATCGACGCGCCGCGCACCGCTGAGGCGCCCAACGCGCTCGTCCCCTCGGCCAAGGCGAAGCTCAGCGTCCGCCTCGCGCCGGGCGACGACCCCAAGAGCGCGTACGCGGCGATGAAGGCGCACCTGGAGAAGCACGTCTCCTGGGGCGCGCACGTCGAGGTGACGCTCGAGCACGACGGGGCGCCCTGCGTGATCGACGCGAGCGGGCCGATGTACGACGCTGCGCGGGGGGCGTTCCGGACCGCGTGGGACGGCGTGGACCCGGTGGACATCGGGGTGGGCGGGTCGATCCCGTTCATCGCGACGTTCCAGGAGATGTTCCCGGAGGCGGCGATCCTGGTCACCGGCGTCGAGGACCCGTATGCCCAGGCACACGGCCCGAACGAGAGCCTCCACCTGGGAGAATTCGCCCGGGTCTGCCTGGCCGAGGCGCTGCTGCTCAAGAACGTCGCGGATGCGGCAAAGGCATAGAAACATCTGAGCTGCCGCGATGTCCGCGGTGGTCCGGACCGTCGCTCCCGCGGCCTCACCCTCCGCGCTTCACAACCCCGCCCGCCTGGCGGCGGGGCTGCCAGCCCGGTGGGCTCTGGAGCTGGGCGCACCGATGCGCCCGCCCCGGGCCGGCCTTGGGGCCAGTCACCCGGGCGTGGACAAGACCGGACCCGGCGCGTCAGCGCCCCGGCGATCCAGCCTTTGTGAACGTTTCCTGTTGCTGGGGCAGCAGGAAACGTTCACAAATCTCGGGTGGGTTGTGCACCGCGAAGGGGTGAGGCTGCGGGACCGGCGGGCTGGGCCCGTCTCGGGGTGCGCATGGATTTCCCTGCCCGTGGCGGCTGCTCAGTCTCGGACCGCGGCTCCCTTCGCGGTTACAACAAGGCGCGGGGCTGGCCGCGCCCGCCGGCGGTTTGGGTGTGAAGCGCGGAGGGCGAGGCCGCGGGAGCAGCGGTCTGGACCACCGCGGACGTCGCGGTAGCTCATCTCTGTCTTCGAGGGTCAGGTGGCGCGGGCGTAGCGGTCGGACAGGGAGCGTAGGTAGGAGACCAACTCCGGCGGGGATGTGACCTCGAAGTCGGCGTCCAGCAGGCCCAAATAGACGGCGAGCGTGGCGATGGTGTCGGCGCCTGTGTCGAGCACGCACGTTTGCTCGTCGAGCGCCTCCACCACGCCCACCGCGGGGTTGATCCGCTCGGCCACCGTGGCGGCGGGCGCGTGCACGACGACGCGTGCGGTGTGCCGCCATGCCGCCGCTGACACGCCGCGTGCCACGTGGGCCGCGGCTCCGCCCGGGGGATCCTCGCGGGGCGCGAAGCGTGGACCGGTCGGGCTGCGCGGTGCGATCCGGTCTACGCGGAACGTGCGCCAGTCTTGCCGGTCCACGTCCCAGCCGACCAGGTACCACCGGCGGCCCCACGAGACGAGGCGGTGCGGCTCGACCGAGCGGGTCGTGGCCGTGCCGTCGTGGCCACGGTAGTCGAAGCGCACCCGCTCGGCGTCCCGGCAGGCGGCCGCCAGCAAGGTCAGCACCGCTGGGTCGACCGTGGGGGCGGGGCGGTCGGGCGGCACCGGCACTGTGTAGGACTGGAGCGCGTTCACCCGGTGGCGCAGCCGTGCGGGGAGCACCTGCTCGATCTTGGCGAGGGCGCGTACCGACGTCTCCTCGATCCCCGCGACGGTGCCGCCGGCGGCCGTGCGGAGGCCGACCGCGACGGCGACCGCCTCGTCGTCGTCGAGCAGCAGCGGTGGCATCGCGGCGCCCGCGCCCAGCCGGTAGCCGCCGTCGGTGCCGCGCGTGGCGTGCACGGGGTAGCCGAGGTCGCGCAGCCGCTCTACGTCTCGTCGGACCGTGCGCTCGCTCACCTCCAGGCGCTCGGCCAGCGCGGCGCCCGACCAGTCGCGCTTGGCCTGGAGCAACGAGAGGAGGCGCAGGAGCCTCGCGGATGTCTCGAGCATGAGCCAAATCTTGCCAGGGCTTTAGGACAGGACCTGACCGGAAGGGTCCGTAGCGTTATCGACATGACCGAGAACACCGAGATCAAGCCCTTCCGCATCGACGTCCCGCAGGGCGACCTGGACGACCTCCGCGACCGCCTCGACCGCACCCGCTGGCCGGACGAGCTGCCGGGCGTCGGCTGGGACTACGGCGTGCCGGTCGAGTACGTGCGGCGGCTGGTCGACTACTGGCGCACCGGGTACGACTGGCGGCGGTGGGAGGCGGAGCTGAACAAGTACCCGCAGTTCACCACCACGATCGACGGGCAGAACATCCACTTCCTCCACGTCCGCTCTCCCCGCGAGGACGCGATCCCGCTGATCCTCACGCACGGGTGGCCGGGGTCGATCGTGGAGTACCTCAAGGCGATCGAGCCGCTGACCCGCGACTTCCACGTGGTGGTGCCGTCGCTGCCCGGCTTCGGCTTCTCCGGTCCCACCCGCGACAAGGGCTGGAACCGCTACCGCACCGCCAAGGCGTGGGCCGAGCTGATGCGGCGGCTGGGCTACGACACGTACGGCGCGGTGGGCAACGACGCCGGCTCGTTCGTCGCCCCCGAGCTCGGCCGGATCGCCCCCGAGCACGTGGTGGGCGTGCACGTGACGCAGATCTTCTCGTTCCCCTCCGGTGACCCCGCCGAGATGGAGAAGCTCGGCCCGGAGGAGTACAAGGGCCTGGAAGTGCTCCAGTGGTTCTACGAGAACAAGATGTCCTTCAACACGCTCCACTCGCAGCAGCCGCAGACCCTGGCGTACGGGATCTTCGACTCACCCGCCGGCCTCCTCGGCTGGAACGCGCAGCTCCTCGGCGATGGCGTCGACGACGACTTCGTCCTCACCAATACGATGCTCTACTGGCTCACCGGTACGGCCACCTCGGCCACCCGCTTCTACTACGAGGACGCGCACGCCGAGCAGGCCAAGGCGCAGGCCGAGCCGACGACGGTACCGCTGGGGGTGGCGATGTTCGAGGGTGACTTCGTGTCGATGCGCACCTTCGCCGAGCGCGACCACCACAACATCGTGTCCTGGAACCGGTACGAGCTGCCGGGCGGCCACTACGCCGCCCACCTGGAGACCGAGACGCTGGTCGGCGACGTGCGCGCGTTCTTCGACGGTCTGCGCTGATGACAAAGGTCCTGACGTGGCGCGCTCTCGGGCGCGCCACGCTGGCCCGCCAGCTCCTGCTGGAGCGCGCGCCCATGGGCGTGGCGGAGGCGGTCGAGCACTTGGTGGGTCTGCAAGGCCAGGCGCCGCACGCGCCGTACATCGGGCTCTGGTCGAGACTGTCCACATTTGACCCGGAGGAGCTGAGCGGGCTGCTTCGCGACCGGCTGGTGGTGCGGATCGCGCTGATGCGCGGCACCGTCCACCTGGTCACCGCCCGCGACGCGTGCGGCCTCCGCCCGCTGACGCAGTCGATCTACGACCGCGAGGTGCAGGCCAACAACCTCCCCGCCGCGCCGCTGGCCGGCCTCGATCTCGCGGCCTTGGCCGCCGCCGGGCGCGAGCTTCTCGAAGCAAAACCGCTATCTGGTACGAAGCTCGGGGCGCTCCTGTGTGAACGCTGGCCGAATCGGGAGGCGGCCTCGCTCGTGTACGGCCTGCGCGGGCTCCTCCCGCTCGTGCAGGTTCCACCGCGGGGACTGTGGGGGCGCAGCGGGCAGCCGGTGCTCACCACGCTCCAGTCGTGGACCGGGGCGCCACTGTCCCCGATGGATCCGGCGGTCGCCGTGACCCGCTACCTGGGCGCCTTCGGGCCGGCGAGCATCCAGGACGTACAGGCCTGGTCCGGGCTCACCGGGCTGGGCGAGGTGGTACGCGCGCTGCCGCTCGCCCGCTTCCGGAACGAGGCCGGGCGGGACCTCTTCGACCTGCCGGACGCCCCACGGCCCGACCCGGACACGCCGGCACCGGTGCGCTTCTTGGCTGACTTCGACAACCTGCTGGTCTCGCACGCCGTTCGCACTCGCGTGATCGCCGACGCGCACCGGACGTACATGTCCCGGCACCGGCTCGTGCGGGCGTTCCTCGTCGACGGGGTTGCCGCCGGTACCTGGACGATCGCGAAGGGCCGCCTGACAGTGGAGCCGTTCGGGCAGCTCACCAAGCGGGACCGGGCCGCGGTGGTGGCCGAGGGGGCGCGGCTGCTGGCATTCGTCGCGCCGGGCGCCGATCCGTCCGGCGTGACGGTAGGCGCAGCGGCGTGAGAGTCGTGGTGCGTCAACGCTCTGGCGCTCCGCTGAGCGCGGGCTCCTTGCCGTGCTCCCGGTCGTAGGCCTCCCGGGCGGCGGCGATCGTGGCGCGGTGCCGCTCGGCCCAGGTCGTTAGCGTGACAAGCGAGTCGTAGAGCTCCAGCGCGATCTCGGTCGCCCGGTACTCCACCTTTGGCGGGACGGTCGGGTAGACGGTGCGCACCAGGAGGCCGTCACGCTCCAGCTGGCGCAGCGTGAGCGTCAGCATGCGGCGGCTGATCCCCTCGACCGAGCGCTCCAGCTCGGTGAAGCGGACCGGGCCCTTCGAGGCGGCCACCAGGATGCCGATGCTCCACTTGCCGCCCACCCGGTCGAGCACCTGGCGGACGGTGCAGGCCTGGTCCTCGACCGGGACCTGCTCGGTCACACATTTGTTTCCCTGAGACATAAAAGTGCCTCCTTACGCCGGGCTTCATGGTCACACACCATGGGTGCTGTTACAAGTCGTGCACCTAGAGAACGGGTGGTTACCCATGGACCGGCTCAGGCTGGCGTTACTGATCTTCGCGGCCTTCATTATCTCGATCGACTTCAATATCGTGTACGTCGCGCTGCCCGACATCGGGCACGAGCTGGGCTTCACGGCGCAGTCGCTTCAGTGGGTGGTCAGCGCGTACGCGGTGGGCTTCGGTGGGCTCCTGCTGCTCGGCGGGCGGGCGGTGGACCGGCTCGGCGCACGGCGGATGTTCGTGCTCGGGCTCGCGATCTTCGGAATTGCCTCCTTCGCCGGTGGCCTGGCTGGTGCGCCGGGCGTGCTGGTGGCCGCGCGGGTCGTGCAGGGTACCGGTGGCGCGCTGCTCTTCCCGGCCACGCTCGCCCTGATCAACAACACCTTCGCCGCCGGCCCGGCACGCAACCGCGCGCTAAGCCTCTGGGGCGTCGCCGGGAGCACCGGCGCGGTCGTCGGCCCGATGGCCGGTGGCGTGATCACCAACTACCTCGGCTGGGAGTGGATCTTCTTCGTCAACGCCCCGCTCACGCTGGCCGCCATACTGGCCGCGCTCCGGGTGCTTACCCCGGACCCGGGCGGCTACGCGTGGGGCGGCTTCGACCTGCCGGGCGCGCTGGTGGCCACCGCCGGCTCGACGCTAGTGGTGTTCGGGCTGGCCAGCGGGCCGGAGGCGGGCTGGGGCTCGGCACGCGGCGCGGGTGCGCTGGCGCTCGGCGGGGTGCTGCTAGCCGCGTTCGTGCTGATCGAGCGGCGCTCCCGCGACCCGCTGGCCCCGCCGCGCCTGCTCGGCGTACGCAGCCTTGTCACGATGATGGCGTTGATCTTCGTGCTCATGGGCACGATCAACACGCTGCACTACCTCTTCTACATGGACGTGCAGGAGGTGCTCGGGTACACCGCGCTCGGCGCCGGCCTCGCGTTCCTGCCGATGAGCGTCACGTCGATCGTGGGCGCGGCGAAGCTGCTCCCGCTGCTGCTGAGCCGCCTCGGCATGCGCAACGCCCTCTTCGTCGGCGTGCTCGGCGCGGGCCTGGCGATGGCGGCGGTCGCGGCGGGCATGTCGGCGGACGGTTCGTACTGGCGGCTGCTGCCGGGCATCGTGCTGCTCGGGCTGTGCGGCGGCCTGGTGTACCCGATGGTCTTCCTCGCCAGCGGCACGGACGTCGCCCCGGCGAGCAGGGCGTCGCGGCGGCGCTGGTCTCCACCTCCCAGCAGATCGGCGGCGCGGTGGGGCTGGCCGCGCTCGTCGCGGTCGCCAACGCGGGCATCGATGTCGGCGCGGGCGCCGCGCCGGCGGCGGACCTGGTGGCCGGCCTGCGTACGGCCGGGTGGGTAGCCGCGGTGGTGACCGTCGCGGGAGCGTTCCTCATCCTGCTCCTGAAGCGCGCTGACCAGCGGGAGCCGCAGCCGGCGGCCGCGGAATTGTCGGTCGGGCCACTACCGTGAAGTCGTGCGGTTTGTTGATCTCGTGGCCACCTCGGCGGCCGTTTCGGCGACGTCCAGCCGAAAAGCCAAGGTCGAGCTGCTCGCCGACGCGCTGCGCCGGCTGGAGCCGGAGGAGATCGTGGCCGGCTCGGCATACCTGGCCGGTGAGCTGCGCCAGCGCCAGACCGGGGTCGGCTGGGCCACGCTCCGGGAGGCGCCACCACCCGCCGCTGAGCCCACCCTGACCGTAGGCGCCGTCGACCGGGCGATCGAGGAGATCTCGAAGGTCGGCGGCGCCGGCTCGCAGGCCCGCCGCCGGGATCTCGTCGGCGGGCTCTTCGCCTCGGCCACCGCGGACGAGCAGCGCCACCTCATCGGGCTCTTCGGCGGCGAGCTGCGCCAGGGCGCCCAGGCCGGCCTGCTGGTCGACGCGATCGCGCGGGCCGGCGAGGTGCCGGTGACGCTCGTGCGGCGGGCGCTGCTGCTGGCCGGCGACCTCAAGGAGGTGGCTGCGGCGGCGATGACCCGCGGGGCGGCGGCGCTCGCGGAGTTCACACTGCGGGTGGGGCGGCCGCTCGCCCCGATGCTGGCGCAGAGCGCGGCTTCGGTCGAGGATGCGCTCGCCGCCACGGGCGTGCCCGCCGTGGTCGACGTCAAGCTCGACGGGATCCGCATCCAGGTGCACCGCTCGGGCGACGAGGTGGCGGTCTTCACCCGCAGCCTTGACGACATCACGCCCCGGCTGCCCGAGGTGGTCGCGGCCGTGCGCGCACTGCCGGCGCGGGAGATCGTGCTCGACGGCGAGGCGATGGCGCTGGACGCGGCGGGGCGGCCGCGCCCGTTTCAGGAGACGGCGAGCCGGGCGGCCACCCGTGGCGTGCCGGTCACCGCCATCACGCCGTACTTCTTCGACATCCTGCACCTGGACGGTACGGACCTGCTGGACGCGTCCGGGCGGGACCGCTGGGCTGCGCTCGCCGAGGCGGTACCGGCGCCGCTGCTCGTCGGCCGCACGGCGGTGACCACGCCCGCCGAGGCGGCGGATGCCTTCGCCGCGGCGCTGGCCGCGGGCCAGGAGGGCGTGGTCGTGAAGTCACCCGAATCGGCGTACGACGTGGGGAGGCGCGGCGCGGCCTGGGTCAAGGTCAAGCCCCGGCACACGCTCGACCTCGTGGTGCTGGCCGTCGAGTGGGGACACGGTAGGCGCAAGGGCTGGCTGTCCAATTTGCACCTCGGCGCCCGGGATCCGGAGACCGGCGGGTTCGTGATGCTGGGCAAGACGTTCAAAGGCCTCACCGACGAGCTGTTGCGGTGGCAGACTCAACGCTTTCTGGAGTTGGCCGTCGACAAGGGCGATTGGGTCGTCACCGTGCGTCCCGAGCAGGTGGTCGAGGTCGCGTTCGACGGGGTGCAGGCGAGCCCGCGCTACCCCGGCGGCGTGGCACTGCGGTTCGCGCGCGTGTTGCGGTACCGCGACGACAAGCCGGCGTCCGAGGCCGACACAATTGACACCGTGCGGGCGATCCATAACAGAACGTAAAGGTTCCAGATAACCGCCACTGCCCCTATGCTGGCTGATTATGTGCCGGCCTTTGTCCGAAAGGTGGGGCCTGTGGTTTTCCCCGGCGGGATTCATGTCGCGTGCCCGCGACGCGATGATCCGACGGTAGGGAGGCAGCGGCACCGATGGTGACCGCAGAGCGGCTCGCCCAGCACTGGGCCCGCGCTATCGCGTGGACGAGCTTCGTGTCGATGACGACCGGTGAGCTGGCCGTCTACCTGGCGGGACCGTCCACTCGCCTCCTCGACGCGCTCACCGCGGAAAAGGCCGACCCCCGTGCCGCGCAGGAGATCGGCGCCGGGCTTGTGGACGCCCACTTCACCCAGCCCGCCTCGCTGGACCGCACGCTCGTGGTGCTCGACGAGCAGCTCGGGGCGTACGCCGAGTCGATCGGCAAGGGCTCCCGGCTCGGCCTGCTCCAGGGCGCGCTCGCCGCCGGGTACGCCCAGGCGCTGCGTGAGCGGACGCTGCGCGAGCAGGAGGACATCTACGCCGCCGCGCTGGCCGCCCGGATCGAGGCCGAGGAGGCCCGGCGGTCGCTCCAAGAGCAGCTGCGCCACCAGGCCCTGCACGACCCGCTCACCGACCTGCCCAACCGCACGCTCTTCTTCGAACGGCTCACCAGCGCCCTGGGGCGGGCAAGGTCCGGGCCGAGGAGCGTAGCGACGAGGGCGGATCGCGCCGGCCCCTCGGGGCCTCAGCGAGCGAAGCGAGCGCAGCCAACGCAGCCCTGATCAAGCCGGAGGCCGATGCCCGGATCGGCATCTGCTACCTCGACCTCGACGGCTTCAAGGCGATCAACGACACGCTTGGGCACGACGCGGGCGACGACCTGATCCGTACCGTGGCCAGCCGCCTCGCCGTGCGGCTGACGCCCAGCGGTCACCTTGTCGCCCGGATGGGCGGCGACGAGTTCGTCGTGCTGGTCGAGCAGGTCAAGAGCACCGACGATGTCGTACGGGTGGCCGAGCTCGCCCTCGACGCGGTGCGCGCGCCGGTGTACCTCGGCGGCCATGTCCTCAATGTCTCGGCCAGCGTGGGCGTGGTCGACCGGCCGGTGGAGGGGACCGACGCGGCCGAGCTGATGAAGGCGGCGGACACCACGCTGTACTGGGCGAAGGCCGACGGGCGGGACCGGTGGGCGATCTTCGACGCCGACCGGCACGCCTCGGACGTGAGCCGCTACAGGCTCTCCGGCCAGCTGCCCGAGGCGCTCGCCCGGCGCGAGTTTTTTGTGGAGTACCAGCCGTTGGTGCGCCTCGACGACGCCGTCGTGATCGGCACCGAGGCGCTGGTGCGGTGGCGCCATCCCGAGCTGGGGGTGCTCGGCCCCAACCGCTTCATCGAGCTGGCCGAGGAGACCGGCGCGATCGCCCCGCTCGGCCAGTGGGTGCTCATTGAGGCATGCCGGCAGGGCCGGGCGTGGCGGGATGTTCACCCGCACAAGCCGCTGCTGATGAGCGTCAACATCGCGGTGCGCCAGATCCGCGACGCCGGCTTCGTCGACGCGGTCAAGGAGGTGCTCGCCGAGACCGGGCTGGAGCCGGAGGCGCTTCAGCTCGAGGTGACCGAGAGCTCGGTGATGGGCAGCGCCGGACAGCCGCTGCAAACGCTCCACGCGCTCGCCGAGCTTGGCGTGCGGATCGCGATCGACGACTTCGGGACCGGGTACTCCAACCTGTCGTACCTGCGTGACCTGCCGGTACACGCGCTCAAGCTGGCCGGGCGCTTCATGGCCGGGCTGCGCGCGCCGGGCGGGCCCGACCAGACCGACCAGGAGATCCTCTCCGCGCTGATCGGGTTGGCCCACAAGCTGAAGCTCACGGTGACCGCCGAGGGCGTGGAGACGGCCGCCCAGGCGACAGCGCTGCGCGAGCTGGGCTGCGACACCGCGCAGGGCTGGCACTACGGGCGCGCGGTGCCGCCCGAGGAAGTGGAGCTAAAGGGCCGCCAGTGAGCGGACGTAGTTGACCTGGTTGTGGATCTGCTGCACCTGCTCCTGGGTCGTGACCGGGATGCGGGCCACGTACTGCCGCGGGCCGTTGGTCACCGTCACCTGCACCGTGCCCTTGTAGATCGTCTGTTTCACCAGCAGGAAGAGCAGGCTGAGGACGGTCAGCACGCAGAAGCCCAGCACCGCCGCCCAGATCGCCCAGGTCGGCGTCTTCTGCTCGGTCTGCCAGAAGTCGGAGACCTGCCAGGTCGACTGGGCGAGCGGGATCTCGCCGGCGGGCGTGCGGACGGCCGTGGGTGTCACCGCGATCTCGCCGATCAGGGCGACGACAGCGTCACTCACGCGATCGCCACTTCTGCCCGGTCCACCGGCTCATCCGCCTTCGGATGCGCCTCGCGGTAGACCATCCAGCCGAAGCCGGCGAGGGCCAGCCCCGCGAAGAGCCACCACTGGAGTACGTACCCGGCGTTCTGCCAGGAGTTTTCGTGCCGGATGGTGACCGCGGTGAAGCCGGCGGTGGGCTCCTCGGCCAGCAGGTACGCACCCCACAGCGGGTAGGGGAGATCCTCGGCCAGCCGCTCCACGCCGATCCGGCGTACCTCGATCTTGCCGTCGCGGAGGCTCACCGAGTCGGGGCGGCTCTCGCTCGGGTGCACCCGGCCGACCACCGTCACCTCCCCCTTTGGGGGAGCCGGCACCTTCGGCATCGAGGCCGCGCCCGACGGCGACGGCGGCACCCAGCCCCGGTCGACCAGGACCGTCGGCCCGTCCGTGCGGACCAGCGGCGTGACCACCTCGTAGCCGACCGCGCCCTCGACCGTGCGGCCGCGCACCAGGATCTCGTTCGCCGGGTCGTACTCGCCGGTTACGGTGACCCGGGTCCAGGCCGCGGGCACTTCTTCCGGCAGTGCGACAGGCGCGACCCGTGACGACTCATCGATCCGTTCGTTGGTCGCACTGCGCTGTTGGTACCGGTGCAACTGCCAGTTGCCGAGCAGCACCATGACGACGGCCGCCACGCCGATGAGAGCGGCAAAGCCCAGCCAGCGGGGGTGAGGAGGAACCGGTACACAGCACGAGGCTACCCGTGTGATCTCAGGCACTACGCTGGTCCCGCCGATTGTGGGGAGGAGACGTCGATGACCGCCGTACCGCGTGTCGTGGTGAGCGCACCATCGTCCGGGCACGGCAAGACGGCCGTGGCCGTCGGCCTCCTCGCGGCCCTCGCGGGGCGGGGCATGCGCGCCGCCGGCTTCAAGATCGGCCCAGACCACACCGACGCCGCCTACCTCGGGCTCGCCGCCGGCCGGCCCGGCCGCAACCTCGACCCCCGGCTGGTCGGCTCGGCGCGGGTCGCCCCGCTCTTCGCCCACGGTGCCAACGGCGCGGACATCGCGGTGATGGAAGGCACGATGGGGCTCTTCGACAGCCTCACCGGCCGCTCCGACTCGCACTCCACCGCGGGCGTCGCCGCCACCCTGCGCGCGCCGGTCATCCTCGTGATCGACGTCGGCGCGATGGGCCAGTCGGTCGCCGCGCTTGTGCACGGCTTCCGGGCGTACGACGAGGTGCTGTGGCTCGGCGGCGTGATCCTCAACCGGGTCGCCTCGGACCGGCACGAGCAGTTGTTGCGCGAGGCGCTCGACGACATCGGCGTGCCCGTCTTCGGCGCGCTGCGCCGCCGCGACCTGCCCGCCGCGCTGCCGTCCCGGCACGACGGGGTGGTGCCCGTCGTGCACCGCGCCGTCGAGGCGGTCCGCGGGGTGCGGCGGCTGGGCGAGGGCATCGCCGGTGCCGTCGACCTCGATCGGCTCGTCGCGCTCGCCCGTTCCGCGCCCCAGCTCGGCGTGGAGCCCTGGACCGCGCGCGGGAGAGCCCCGCCGTCGCGGTCGGGCGCCGCCCGGTCGTCGCGCTCGCCGGCGGTCCGACGATGTCCTACTCGTACGTGGAGACGGCCGAGCTGCTCACCGCCGCCCGCGCCCACGTCGTCATGGTCGACCCGCTGCGCGACGAGCACCTGCCCGAGGGGACGGACGCGCTGGTCATCGGGGGCGGCCTGCCCGAGTCGTACGCGGAGGAGCTTTCCGCCAACCGCCGGCTGTGTGCCGAGGTGGCCGAGCTGGCCCAGGCCGGCCGCCCGGTGCTCGCCGAAGGTGCGGGGGTGCTGTGGCTGGCCCGGGAGTTCGACGGCCGGCCGATGTGTGGGGTCGTCGAGGCGACCGGCATGAGCACCGACCAGGTCGTCGTCGGCTACCGCGAGGCCACCGCGCGGGCCTCGACCCCGGTGGCCCAGGTCGGCGCCCGGATGGTCGGCTACAAGCAGCACAGCGGCGTGCTCAACCCGCGCGCCGGCCAGACCCCCGCCTGGACCTGGGGCGGCAGCACCCCCGAGGGCTTCGTGTGGCGCCGGGTGCACGCGTCTCAGCTCATGCTGCACTGGGCCGGCGCGCCGGAGATCGCCCACCGCCTGGTGGCGGCCGCCGCACCCGCCGACGCCCCGACGCCGGTGTCGCCCGTGCCTGCCCTCTCCTCGACCGCGGACACCGCGCAGCTGCCGACCCAGCCCGGCCCGCCGGCGCAAGAAGCCCAACCACCCGTCAGTCCTAGCGGTGAGGTCAATTCGTGACTGGACACGTGGCGGTGCGGCGGTTTCCGTCGTTGACCGTGTCGACTCCGCGCGTCCTCGTACGCCCGGTGGAGGTCGCCGACGCCAAGGCGATCACCGAGGTGTTCATGGACAAGCAGACCCAGCGGTGGCTGCCGTTCCCGCGCGAGTTCGGGCAGATCGAGGGCATCGCCTGGTGCACCGAGACCGCCCAGGAGCGGCGGGACAGCGGCAACGGCGACCACTACGCGGTGGTACGCCGCGAGGACGACCGGCTGGTCGGGTGCCTGTGGACCAAGCGCACCGACTGGGTCGCCAAGGTTACCGAGGTGTCGTACGTGATCGCCCCGGACACCCGCGGCTTCGGCGTGGCCGCGGAGGCGGTCGACGCACTCGCCATCGCGCTGCTGCTGGAGCACGGCTTCCAGCGGGTCGAGCTGCGGGTGGCGCCGGGCAACACCGCGTCCCGCCGGGTCGCGGAGAAGGCCGGCTTCACGTACGAGGGCCTGCTCCGCAACGCCGGGCACGTACACAGCGGCCGGGTCGACCTCGAGGTGTGGTCACTCGTCAAGGCCGACCTCCACGCCGGCTCCTAGCGTGCGGGATCAGCGCAGGATCGACGCCGGCGGTGGGATGAAGTTGCGCTTGGGCTTGCCTTCAAGGCTGTCGTGCAGTGTTTCGGCCACCGCGTGGACTGGTTTGAGGGACTGACCGTCGCCAACCGCGTTGAACGGGTAGTCCGGGTCGGCGAGGAACGAGGCAGCTGCCAGGTCTGGCGTCATGCCGACGAACCAGGCCGCGCGGGTCGAGTCCGTCGTACCGGTCTTGCCGCCCACCGGGCGCCCCACGATGCCGGCCACGTCTGTCGCGGTCGACCAGCCGCCACACGAGCCGCGTTTGGCGCCGGAGCCGGTGGGGCAGAGTGCCGCGTCCGCCGCCGCGCGGGCGGCCGCCGGCTTGACCGCCTGCGTGCAGCGCGGCTTGGCCACGTCGACGCCCCGGTACGCCACCTGTGAGCCGTCCGGATCCGTGATCGACATCACGGGCAGCGTCTCGCAGTACTTGCCGTCCGCGGCGACGGTGGCGTACGCGTTCGCCATCTCCAGCGGTGTCGCGTCGGAGACGCCGAGCGTGAAGGAGCCCCAGCCGCGCGCCTTGGCCGGTGAGGCCTGGAGCTTGTCCATCTCGGTGCGCCATCGCAGGCCCAGCCGCTCGGCCATGCGCACCGCCTTGTCCGCGCCCACCTTCTGTTCGAGCTGGACGAAGTACGTGTTCACCGACTGGCCGAAGCCGGACCACATCGCGTGCCGGCCGGTCATCGCGCCCGATGCGTTAGACGGGCACCACCGGCCACCGCAGCTGCCCGGCTCGCCGTCGCCCGCGAGGTACTGCGAGACCAACCGGTACGGGGAGTAGAACTCCGTCGTCATCGGCAGACCGGCGTCGAGCGCGGCCAGCATGGTGAACATCTTGAACGTCGAACCCGCCTGGTAGCCAGGCATGTCGCCACCGCCGAGCAGCGGTACCACCGTGTTCGGGTAATTGCTCTTGATCTTGCCTCTCTTGGCGGGGTCGGAGTGCGGCCCGTTCTGCGACTGGTCCAGCGAGTACACGCGGTTGACCGCCATCGCCTTCACATGGCCGTTGCCGGGCTGTATGACCACGGTGCCCAGCGCGAAGCGGCTGTCCGTCTCCTCCTTGTCCAGCACGTTCGCCAGGGTGACGCGCTGGATCTTCGGATCGAGCGTCGTCACGATCCGGTACCCGCCACGGCGCAGCCGGTCCTCCCGCTGCTGCGGGTTGTTGCCGAACGCCTTCTGCTGGTTCCACCACGACTTGAAGTAGTCGCAGAAGAAGCCCCAGTCGTTTTGCCGCTCGGTGACCGAGATGCAGTCGTTCGGCGGGCTGGTGAGGCGGAGGTTGATCGGGGACTCCTTGGCCTCTTCGCCCTGGGCGGGCGTCACGGACTTCATCGCCACCATCCGGTCGATCACGTAGTTGCGCCGATCGGTGGCCGCCTGCTTGTCCTGGCTCGCCGGGTCGTAGTCGGTGGGCGCCTTGACCAGCCCGGCCAGCATGGCCGCCTCGGCAAGCGTGAGGTCCTTGGGTCGCTTGGAGAAGAAGATCTCGGCCGCGGCGTAGACGCCGTATGCCCGGTGCCCGAAGTACGCCGCGTTCAGGTAGCGCTCCAGGATCTCCTGCTTGCTGATCTGCTTCTCCAGCTCGACCGCCAGCTTCATCTCGCGAATCTTGCGGGCGCTGGTCTGCTCGGTGGCCTGCTGTACCTCCAGCGGCGTCTTCGCGCTGTCCCGCAGCGCCATGCGCACGTACTGCATGGTGAGTGTGGACGCGCCCTGCTCCACCGCGCCGCCCTGGTGGTTGGCGACGAAGGCGCGGGCGACGCCTTTCGCGTCCACGCCGTTGTGCTTGTAGAAGCGGGAGTCCTCGGAAGCCACGATGGCTCGCTGGACGTACGGCGACATCTGTTTGATCGGTACGTACTTCCGGTGTTCCTCGTAGAACATCGTGATCAGCGTCTTGCCGTCCGCCGCGTACACGTAGGTGGTCTGGGCTTGTGGCGTCGCCTCCATCACCGAGGGCATGTCGTCGACGAAGTCCACGGCGGCCTTGGCTCCGATGCCACCCGCGGCGGCGATGGGGTAGGCGGCGGCGGCAACGAGCACTCCGGCGATGAGTCCGGCGCGGACCAGAGGTGCCATCCGAGAGGTTGCGGACAGTGCGCGCTTCATCACCACCTCAAGGTAGGACAAAGGCGGTTAAGACATGATCTAAAGAGGCAAAACATGCCGGGCGGTGGGACGCCGGATCCCTCGTTCATCCTGGACGGTATGGATCTCGGGTTTCACGGCGACCGGGAGGTCGGGTCCGGCCTCGTCGACCTGGCGGTGAACGTACGCCAGGCGCCGATGCCGCCATGGCTTGCCGAGCCGATCGCGGCGTCGCTCGCCGACCTCGCCGCGTACCCGGATCCGGCGCCGGCCACGGCCGCGGTGGCCGCCCGGCACGCACGTCCGGCCGGTGAGGTGCTGCTCACCGCCGGCGCCGCACAGGGATTCGTGCTCATCGCACAGGCGCTGCGCGGGGCGCGGCGGGCGGTTGTCGTGCATCCACAGTTCACCGAGCCGGAAGCGGCGCTGCGGCACGCCGGCCACGAGGTGACCCGCGTGGTGCTGCCCGAGGCGTCCGGCTTCGCGTTCGACCCGGCGCTGGTACCGGACGACGCCGACCTCGTCTTCGTCGGCAACCCCACCAACCCGACGTCGGTGCTTCACCCAGCGGAGGCGGTGGCTGCCCTCGCCCGTCCGGGCCGGGTGCTGGTGGTGGACGAAGCGTTCGCCGACACGACCGGCGAGGTGGAGTCGCTGGCCGGCCGGCGGGACCTGCCCGGGCTCGTCGTCGTGCGCAGCCTTACCAAGACCTGGGGGCTGGCCGGGCTGCGGATCGGCTACCTGCTCGGCGCGGCCGACCTGCTCGCGCGCTTCGCCGCCGTACAGCCGCTGTGGGCCGTATCGACGCCCGCACTCGCCGCCGCAGCCGCGTGCGCGAGCCCGGCCGCCGTCGCGGCCGAGCAGGAGATCGCCGCCGCCCTCGCCGCCGACCGCGACCACCTCGTGGCCGCGCTGCGTGGGCTGCCCGGCGTCGTCGTCGAGGGGCAGCCGTCAAGCTCGTTCGTTCTTGCCCGCGTGCCGGATGGCGGCCGCGTCCGGCTGGCCCTTCGCGATCTGGGGTACGCGGTGCGGCGCGGCGACACATTCCCCGGGCTGGGCGCAGACTGGCTGCGGATCGCGGTGCGAGACACTGCGGTCACCGATGGTTTCGTCTCGGCCCTGCGGAAGACCTTGGAGGCCTGATGATCGACGGCATCTCCCCGCTCGACGAGGGGGCGATGGAGGCGGCGCGGGCGCTGCACGCGCGGCTGACCAAGCCAGCCGGCTCGCTCGGTGCGCTGGAGGAGCTCTCCGTGCGCCTGGCCGGGCTGGCCGGCGAGTGCCCGCCCCCGCTGCCCGAGCCGGTCGCGGTGGCGGTCTTCGCGGGCGACCACGGCGTACACGCCCAGGGGGTGTCGCCCTGGCCGCAGGAGGTCACCGGCCAGATGGTGGCCAACTTCCTCGCCGGCGGCGCGGTGGTCAACGCCTTTGCCCGTCAGGTCGGCGCCTCGGTGACGGTGGTCGACGTCGGGGTGCTGGACGACCTCGGGTGGGGCGACGAGGGTGGCGGCAGCGGGCCGATCCCGGCGCCTCGGTCGAGTGGCGAAGAGCAGCGCAGGCGGCTGGTGGCCGCCAAGGTACGCGCCGGCACGAGAGACATGACCGCGGAGGCGGCGCTCACCCGCGAGGAGGTCTCGGCAGCGCTGGAGGCCGGCGCCCGGGTCGCCTTCAAGCTGGTGGACGACGGCGCTCGGGCGTTGGTCACCGGTGACATGGGGATCGCCAACACGACGCCCGCGGCGGCGCTGATCGCGGCCTTCACCGGGGCCGACGCCGAGGTGGTGACCGGGCGGGGTACCGGCATCGACGACTACCGGTACGCCCGCAAGGTGGCCGTGGTCCGCGCCGCGCTGAACCTGCACAAGCCCGACCCGGCCGACCCGGTCGGCGTGCTGGCGGCGGTCGGCGGGCTGGAGCACGCGGCGATCGCCGGCTTCATCCTCGGCGGGGCCTCCCGGCGGGTACCCGTGATCCTCGATGGCGTGATCGCGGTGTCGGCCGCGCTCGCCGCGGCGGCGCTGGCCCCCGACGCGGTCGGCGCGATGGTCGCCGGCCACCGTTCGGCCGAGCCGGGCGCGACGGTGGCGCTCGCCCACCTCGGCCTCGATCCGCTCATCGACCTCGGCCTGCGGCTCGGCGAGGGTACCGGCGCGGTGCTCGCGGTGCCGATCGTGGCGAGCGCGGTGCGGGTACTGCACGAGGTGGCGACCTTCGACTCCGCGGGAGTATCTGAGAAGTGACAAGTCCGTACCCACTCGCCCTGCTTCTAGAGGGGCGCCGCGTGCTCGTGGTCGGCGGCGGCGCGGTCGCCACGCGAAGGGTGCCCGCGCTGCTCGACGCGGGCGCGCGGGTCGAGGTGGTCAGCCCTTACCTGACGCCGGCCCTGCGCGCGCTTTTCGACGCCGGGCGGTTGCGGTGGAGCGAGCGGCGCTTCGAGCCCTCCGATGTGGACGGTGCGTGGCTGGTGCAGGTGGCGGTCGACGACCCGGCCGCCGCGGCGGCGGTGAGCGCGGCGGCTCTGGAGCGGCGGGTGTTCTGCGTGCGCGCGGACGACCGGCACGCGGCCACCGCCTGGACGCCCGCGACCACCCGCCACGGCCCGGTCACTGTCGCGGTCACGGCCGGTGGCGACCCGCCCCGCGCCGTGGTGATCCGGGACGCGATCCGGGAGGGGCTGCTGGACGGGACGCTGCCGGGGTGCGCGGTGCCGTCGGCGCCTTCCGCGGCACCCACCAGGGAGGTGCTCGGCGGTGGGCGGGTCGTGCTCGTCGGCGCGGGCCCCGGCGACCCTGAGCTGATCACGGTGAAGGGGCGGCGGCTGCTGGCCGAGGCCGACGTGGTGGTCGCCGACCGGCTGGTACCCGGGCTGCTGCTGGACGAGCTGCGGCCCGAGGTGGAGCTGGTGGACGCCTCGAAGATCCCGTACGGACCGGCCAAGGCTCAGGAGGAGATCAACCGCATCCTCGTCGAGCGGGCTTCGGCCGGGCTGATGGTGGTACGGCTCAAGGGCGGCGACCCGTACGTCTTCGGCCGCGGCGGCGAGGAGGCGATCGCCTGTGCCGAGGCCGGGGTACCGGTGACGGTGGTGCCCGGCGTGACCAGTTCGGTGGCCGTACCAGCCGCGGCCGGGATCCCGGTGACCCACCGCGGGGTGGCGCACGAGTTTACGGTGGTGAGCGGGCACGTCGCCCCGGACAACCCGTCGTCGCGGGTGGACTGGGCGGCGCTGGCCCGGATGCGCGGCACGCTCGTGGTGCTGATGGGCCTCAAGAACCTACCCAAGATCACCGCGACGCTGCTGGCGAATGGCCGCGACCCGGGTACGCCCGCCGCCGTCGTGCAGGAGGGCACCACGGGAGCCCAGCGCGTGCTCCGCACGGTCCTCTCCGAGGTCGCCGCGCAGACCGCCGAGGCCGGCTTCCGCCCTCCCGCGATCGTGGTCGTGGGTGAGGTCGTGGACGTGCTCGCCGAGGGCTAGGCGCCTCGGGCGAGCGAGAAGCCTTTGCCGTCCAGGAGGAGCGCGCAGCGGATCAGGCCGAGGTGGCTGTACGCCTGCGGGTGGTTGCCCAGGCCGCGCTCGGCGACCGGGTCGTACTGCTCGGGCAGCAGGCCGGTCGGGCCGGCCGTGTCCAGCATCTGCGTGAAGAGCTCCTCGGCGTCGCTGCGCCGACCGGTGCGCAGGTACGCCTCGATCAGCCACGCCGTGCACACGTGGAAGCCGCCCTCGCGGCCGGGCAGGCCGTCGTCCCACCGGTAGCGGTACACGACCGGGCCGCTGCGCAGGTCCGCCTCGACCTTGAGCACCGTGGCGAGGAAGCGCGGGTCGTTGTCGGGCAGCAGGCCGGAGAGGCCGATCCACAGGCTTGACGCGTCCATCTCGTCGTAGCCGTACGCCACCGTGTACGCCCCGGCGCGCTCGTGCCAGCCGTACTCCAGCACGTTGGCGCCGATCCGGTCGCGCAGCTCCACCCACTCGGGGCGCTCACCTTCGCCGTGGGCGCGCAGGACGTGCAGCGCGCGGTCCACGGTCAGCCAGCACATGACCTTGGAGTACACGTGGTGCCTGGGTGGCAGCCGTGCCTCCCACAGTCCGTGGTCCGGCTCGTGCCACCGCCGCTCGACACCTTTGACCATCGCCTCGATGACCCGCCACTCCTCCTCGCGTACCGAGCCGCGGGAGTCGGAGACCGCCGAGATCAGGTCGACCACCGGGCCGAAGACGTCGAGCTGGAGCTGGTGGTTGGCGAGGTTGCCCACGCGTACCGGGCGGGAGCCGGCCCAGCCGGGGAGCGTGTCGATGACCGCCTCGGCGCCCAGCTCGAACCCCTCCACCGTGTACAGCGGGTGGAGCCGCTCAGGGTGGCCGCCGGTGCGCTCCACGCAACCGTCCACCCACCGCAGGAACCCCTCGGCCTCCGTCAGCGAGCCGAGGTCGACAAGTGCCCGCGCGGCCATGGCGGCGTCGCGGAGCCAGCAGTAGCGGTAGTCCCAGTTGCGTACACCGCCGACCTCCTCGGGCAGCGAGGTGGTGGCCGCGGCGAGGATGCCCCCGGTCGCGTCGTTGCACAGGCCGCGCAGCGTGAGCGCTGACCGCAACACAAGGTCGCGGCCCACGCCCGGCAGGCGCAACCCGGCCGTCCAATCCCGCCACGGCTGCTCGGCCGCCGCCTGGCGATCAGACACGGGTACCCCCTGGTGCTCCAGGCCGTGCGTCCCCAGCCGCAGCTCCAGCGCCGCCTGCCCGCCCGCGGCGGTCAGGTCGACCACGGCCCGCGCGGTGTCGTACCCACCGTCGGTGGTCACCTCCCACTCGACCCCGGGGAGTAGAGCGCGACAGGCTCGCTGGAACCGAGCACCAGCAGCCCGTCGCCGAGGTGCTGAAGCCGCATACCGACCTGCCCGAACTCGGGCCGTGGCGCGAACTCCAGCCGGGCCCGGCCGTGGCCGGCGAGCAGGCGGATGAGCGTGGAGTCGCCGCCGTTGCCGGGCGGGGCCAGCCAGTCGGTGACGGTGAGCCCGGACCAGCGGGTCTCCACGGTCATCGTGCCCGAGCGGTAGCGCTGGCCGAGCGGCATGCCGCCGCGGTCAGGGGCCACGCTGAAGTAGCCGGCCGGGTGGCCGCCGAGCAGGTCGGCGAAGAGCGCGGCCGAGTCGGCCCGCGGGTGGCACAGCCAGGTGAGCTTCGCCTCGGGCGTGAGCAGGGCGACGGTACGGCGGTTGGTGAGCATCGAGTGGCGCTCGATCGGTACGGCCCGCTCGCCGAAGAGCCAGGTGCGGCGGATCTGGAGCAGGAGCCCGAGCACGCGAGCGGCCTCGATCGGCTGGGCCACCCGGTACCCGGCCCGTGTCTCGCCCGGCCCGATCTTGATGCCCACGTCGGGCCCGTGCAGTCGCGCGAACGCCTGCTCGTCGGTCACGCTGTCGCCGATCACGAGCGCCGCGCTCGCCGACATCTGGGTGCGCAGCTGGTCTACGGCCGAGCCTTTGTTGGTGGGGAGTACGGACAGCTCGACCACCTGCTTGCCCTCGGTGACGGTCACCTCGGGCCAGTTGGCGGGACCCGCGCGGAGCTCGTCGAGGACTAGTGCGCCGACGTCCGGCTCGGCCCGCGCACATGCACTGCCACGCTGGCCGGTTTCGACTCAAGTCGCACCCCTGTCTGGTTTTCGATGATCTGACGGACCGCGTTCTGGAGGCGCGTGCGGACCTCGACCAGCTCAGGCGCCAGGCGCTCGACAAACCCGATGTCGAACTCGGACCCGTGGCTGCCCACCAGGTGCACCTCGGAGGGAAGGCGGGAGAGCGCGGCGAGGTCACGCAGGGCACGCCCAGAAATCACGGCGACGGTCGTCTGCGGCAGCGCGGCCAGCGCGCGGATCGCGGCGACGGACTCGGCCAGCGGCACGGCCTTGGTCGGATCGAGCACGATCGGCGCGATCGTGCCGTCGTAGTCGCAGGCGATCAGCAGGTTGGGCACCCGCGCGATCCGGCCGATAGCGCGCCGCAGGTCAGGATCGATCTCACGTAGCGTGCGCTGATCAAGGTCAAGGACCATGACTCCTATGCTGCCTCTGGCACTCCAAGCTCGTTGAGGAACGAGCGCGCCCAGTGCCCGACGTCGTGGGTACGAAGGTGGCGCTGCATGATCCGCATACGCCGGCGCGCCTCGACGCTGTCGACGTGCACCGCCCGGAGCAGCGCGTCCTTGACCCCCTCCGGATCATGCGGGTTGCACAGGAACGCCTGCCGCAGCTCGGTCGCCGCCCCGGCGAACTCACTGAGCACGAGCGACCCACCCGTGTCGGCGCGGGTGGCCACGTACTCCTTCGCGACGAGATTCATGCCGTCGCGGAGGGGAGTGACCATCATCACGTCGGCGGCGCTATAGAGCGCGGCCAGCTCGCTCCGGCTGTACGACTGGTGGAGGTAGTGCACGGCCGGGACGCCCACCCGCCCGAACTCGCCATTGATCCGTCCCACCTCGCGCTCGACCTTCACACGGAGCGCCTGGTAGTGCTCGACCCGCTCCCGGCTCGGCGTGGCCACCTGCACCATGACCGCGTCGGGCACGCTCAGCTTGCCGTCGGCGAGCAGCTCCCGGAACGCCTTGAGTCGCCGCTCGATCCCCTTGGTGTAGTCGAGCCGGTCGACGCCGAGCACGATCGTCTTGGGGTCGCCCAGCTCGGCGCGGATCTGCTTGGCCCGCGCCTGGACGGACGGGTCGGTCGCCATCCGCTCCATCTCGGCCACGTCGATCGAGATCGGGAACGCGCCGGCCTTGACCCGCCGCCCGTCGACCTCGATCGTCTGCCCCTCGTACCGCAGGCCGAGCAGGTGCCGGGCCAGCCGGACGAAGTTTTGCGCGGCGAGCCGCTGCTGGAACCCGACCAGGTCGGCGCCGAGCAGCCCGCGCAGCACCTCGGCCCGCAGCGGCATCTGCATGAACAGCTCGATCGGCGGAAAGGGGATGTGCAGGAAGAACCCGATCCGCAGGTCGGGGCGAAGCTCACGGAGCATCGCCGGCACCAACTGGAGCTGGTAGTCCTGCACCCAGACCGTGGCACCCTCGGCCGCCACCTCCGCGGCCGCCTCGGCGAACCGCGCGTTGACTATCCGGTACGCCTCGCGCCAGCGCCGCTTGAAGACCGGCGTCTCGACCGCGTCGTGGTAGAGCGGCCAGATGGTGGCATTGGACTGGCCCTCGTAGTAGCGCTCCAGCTCCTCCGAGCTGAGCGGCACGGGGTGCAGCCGGATGCCCTCCAGGTCGAACGGCTCCGGGGCGCTGCCGACCCCGCCGGCCCACCCCACCCACGTGCCCTTGTGCTGGGCGAGGACCGGGTGCAGCGCGGTCACCAGACCGCCGGGGCTGCGCCGCCAGCCACGCCCTTCCGGTGTGGTCACCTCATCGACTGGCAGGCGGTTGGCGACTACGACGAACGAGCTACGAACCGTCACGCTCCGTACACCTCCGGTGTCGACGGGTCCCCAGCAGAGACTACTTGTCTGGCATTTCGTCGCTGCGTCGCGGGAGCATCGAACCCGGATGCCTCGTCAGCGCATCGCCACGGCGACGTGATTTCCCTGGTAGACGAGCGGGTGGCGGCCCGCGAGATTCGCGTCTCACCCGCCAAGGATTGGGCTGGGAGATCGCCTGGCCACTCATCCCTCTCGATGGCAGGGGTCAGGGTTGCGTGGAAATGGGGGAATAGGTCGCACCTTAGCGGCGTTCCTCTCTCGGTTCGGTGTGTATGGCCGGCGCCCGGGCGTAACCAGGGCAAAGCAGTCCGGCGACCGCACACCGAGAGCCAATCCGCGCATGTCCCTCCGCGCGGGGTGATTCGCTAGTCGGGTGGCGGACCTGTCAGGATTGACGGTGGTGTTGTTCGCCCGAGCAGACCGCACGATCCATTGGAGGTAGGCCGCACCGTGGCCCAGTACATCTACGTCCTGGAAAAGGCGCGCAAGGCGCACGGCGACAAGGTCGTGCTCGACAACGTGACGCTGAGCTTCCTGCCGGGCGCGAAGATTGGTGTGGTCGGCCCTAACGGGGCCGGCAAGTCGAGCCTGCTCAAGATCATGGCAGGGCTCGACCGGCCGAGCAACGGCGAGGCGCGGCTGATGCCCGGCTTCACCGTCGGGATGCTCGCCCAGGAGCCGCCGCTCAACGACGCGAAGACCGTGCTCGGCAACATCGAAGAGGCGGTCGCGGAGACGAAGGCCAAGCTGGAGCGGTTCAACAAGATCGCTGAGCAGATGGCCACCGACTACTCCGACGAGCTGATGGAGGAGATGGGGCGGCTCCAAGAGGAGCTCGACCACGAAGACGCGTGGGACGTCGACTCCAAGCTCGAGCTGGCGATGGACGCCCTGCGCTGCCCGCCGCCGGACGCCGACGTAACCCAGCTTTCCGGTGGTGAGCGGCGCCGCGTGGCGCTGTGCAAGCTGCTGCTCGAGGCGCCCGACCTGCTGCTGCTCGACGAGCCCACCAACCACCTCGACGCGGAGAGCGTGCAGTGGCTGGAGCAGCACCTGGCCAAGTACGCGGGCACCGTCCTGGCGATCACCCACGACCGGTACTTCCTGGACAACGTCGCCGGCTGGATCCTGGAGCTCGACCGCGGCCGCGCGATCGGGTACGAGGGCAACTACTCCACCTACCTGGAGAAGAAGGCGGCCCGGCTCGCGGTCGAGGGGCGCAAGGACGCCAAGCTCAAGAAGCGCCTCTCCGACGAGCTGGAGTGGGTCCGCTCGAACGCGAAGGCCCGCCAGACCAAGTCGCGGGCGCGTCTGGACCGGTACGAGGAGATGGCCAGCGAGGCGGAGAAGACCCGCAAGCTCGACTTCGAGGAGATCCAGATCCCGCCGGGCCCGCGGCTGGGCAACACCGTGATCGAGGCGCAGGGTCTGGTCAAGGGCTTCGACGGCCGGGTGCTGATCCACGACCTCTCGTTCTCCCTGCCACGCAACGGCATCGTCGGCATCATCGGGCCGAACGGCGTCGGCAAGACCACGCTCTTCAAGACGATCGTCGGTCTCGAGCAGCCGGACAAGGGCGGGGTGAAGATCGGCGAGACGGTGCAGCTGTCGTACGTCGACCAGAACCGCTCCGGGCTCCAGGGCGACAAGACCGTCTGGGAGGTGGTCTCCGACGGGCTCGACCACCTCTTGGTGGGCAAGGTCGAGATGCCGTCCCGGGCGTATGTGGCGGCGTTCGGCTTCAAGGGCCCTGACCAGCAGAAGCCGACCAAGGTGCTCTCCGGTGGTGAGCGAAACCGCCTCAACCTCGCGATGACGCTGAAGATCGGCGGCAACGTGATCCTGCTCGACGAGCCGACCAACGACCTCGACGTCGAGACCCTCTCCAGCCTTGAGAACGCGCTGCTGGAGTTTCCCGGCTGCGCCGTGGTCATCTCCCACGACCGGATGTTCCTGGACCGGGTGGCCACGCACATCCTGGCCTGGGAGGGCGACGACGTGGACCCGGCGAAGTGGTTCTGGTTCGAGGGCAACTTCGAGGCGTACGAGAAGAACAAGATCGACCGGCTGGGCGCCGAGGCGGCACGGCCGCACCGGGTGACCTACCGCAAGCTGACTCGCGACTGATCTTCAGCGTGACTGACCGGTTCGTGTACCACTGCGCCGTGCGGTGGTCCGACATGGACGCGTACGGGCACGTGAACAACGCACGGTTCCTCACGCTGTACGAGGAGGCCCGGGTGGCGGTGATGTTCGTCGGCGCCCGGGAGGCCGGCGTGACCTCGCTGGAGGAGGGCATCGTCATCGCCCGCCACGAGATCGACTACCTGAGGCCGGTCGACTACGGCGACCCCGTGCGCATCGAGCTGTGGATCGAGGACATCCGGGCGGCCCGGTTCACGGTGGCGTACGAGCTCTACAACGGCGAGGTCCTGGCCAGCCGGGCGCGCACCGTGTGCGCCCCTTACAACCTGGGCGAGCAGCGTCCCCGCCGGCTCACGGAGGCCGAGCGGGCCTTTCTGAGCGCGTACCAATGAGGATCGACGCGCAGGACGCGGGCGCCTTCCTGGCCCGGCTGACCCGCCTGGACCCCAAAGCGGTGGTCCGGCTCAAGGGAGGCGGCGACAGCGGGCACGTCGCGCTCTGGGCCTTGCTGCCCTGGGGCGTGCTCGTCACCCGCACCGTCGAGGGTGCCGGGCCGGACGATGCCACGGTGTCTGCGGCGGAGCTGCTGGCCGAGTTGGGCCGTGGGGGAGACACGCTGCCGGCCCGCCGCGACCAGCAGTGGCGCTGGCCGCTGCCGCCGCCGGGCGCGCAGGTCGTGGAGACCGTTCCCGCCGCCGAGGTGCACCGCATCGCCGCCGTGGCTGCGGGCACGTTGCGTACGGCCAGCACCGAGGGGGTCGGTGGCCGGGCGGTGGGACAGCGGGCACTTCGCGACGCGCTACTGGATCATGTTGCGATCCTGGTCACACACGGGGAGTCTCAGTTCGAAGTGCCGCAAAGGTTGATCCAGGCCGTCGTACGGATGGGGTTTGTCGGCCGTTCGGCCCCGGCTGCCAGTGAAGTAGTCCCCGTACATGTAGGCGAAGTGCGTGTGCAAGCTATCGGCCGATGGGTTGGGTTGGCGGCACCATACGGTGTTGCGTGGCTACTTCCCGTGAGTCAATTCGCGGTACGACCAGCCGCAGCTCATACGAACGGCTGATACCGCATCATCTTTCTGGCTTGGTGGGGTCGTTGGGGGATGCCTGAAGCCGGCTGTCCGGGTACCGTCGTGCGTCGGGTCCAACGCAACGTAGGCGGCTGGATCCGCTGGGGAGTGAGGTGCACGAGCGATGCCGTGGTGGCAATGGCGCCCCGGTCACACCGGTGGCGGAAGGCTGGAGAGGCCAGGCGTGACCCAGAAAGCCATCGGGGACGAGCCGGAAGCGGCGGGCACCGGGAGCGCTCCACGGCAAGGCGGAGCGCCGCGACCTTCAAACGGCGGCGGCGCTAAACGCGCGGCCGTCCCTGGCAAGGTCCGCGTCGGCGTCCCGGCCCAACGCGAGGCCGGGCACATTACCGTCCCCGCCGATCTGTCCAGCATGGACGACGAGATGCCGGTCAAGGTCGCCCCCGTCACGCTGCGCCGCATCGGCGAGGCCCTCGACCTGCTCGACGTGCGCTACCTCGCGGACGGCGACGGCAGCCTGCTGGCGATGTGGGAGCGGCACGCCGTGCTCTTCACGCTCGAGGGGCCGGACGACGAGATCCTCGTGATGCGTGCCCGTCCACACTCGACGGTCCCGCCGGACTGGGCCGACCGCGCCTACCGCGTGGTCAACGAGTGGAACCACACGCGCCGCTTCTGCAAGGCGTATGTTGGCGATCCCACCGAGCGGGGCCAGCTGCCCATCTACGCCGAGCTGCAGGTGCCGCTGAGTGCCGGCGCACACGACGCGCTGGTGGTCGAGCTGCTCGACTGCGGCGCAGCGGTGGCCACGTCGTTCGTTGACTGGCTGCACGACGAGGGCGCGCTCCTCTAGCAAGATCGCAACAGCGCGCCTTGGAAGATCGCAAGAGCGCGCCGTCGACTGTGTCGGAGGCCGCGTCCAGCCGGGCGAGGCCGGCCCTGGAGACGCCGTTGACCGCCGAGAACGTGCCGCCGGCATAGAGTCGCCGGCCAGAGGCGGCCAGCGCCCGTACGTCGCCCCAGTCGATGCCGGCGCTGGAAGCCCGCCACCCGCGCGCCGGCCGCGACCGAGAGGCGGGCCAGACCAACGACCGCGGCAGTCGCGCTGTTATACGGTCTTCAACCCATTTGTCGGACCAGCCGGGCCCGGCTCGTCGTCCATCGTGTTGACCATGAAGTACGCCGCCCGCTCCAGGTACTCCCAGAGCGTCGTGTGCTGGTCGGCCGGGAGGTCGAGGCTGTCCACGGCCCGGCGCATGTGCAGCAGCCAGGCGTCCCGCTCGGCCGGCCCCACCCGGAACGGCGCGTGCCGCATCCGCAGCCGGGGGTGCCCGCGCTGCGCCGAGTACGTGTTCGGACCGCCCCAGTACTGCATCAGGAAGAGGGTCAGCCGGTCGGCCGCCGGCCCGAGATCCTCCTCCGGATACATCGGGCGGAGCAGCGGGTCAGTCGCCACCCCCGCATAGAACTCGTCGACCAGCTTGCGGAATGTCGGCTCGCCGCCGACCGCGTCGAAGAAGTTCACCGCTCCATCTTGCCAGGCAGCCCTACCTGCTCGACGACGTCACGTGCGTCACCCTGATGCGCGCCGTTCTGCCGGATCGGCTGGTCGAGATCGTCCGGCAGCGGCGGCTGGACGGCCCCCGGCTGGCTGCGGGCGGCTGCGGCCACCGCGGCGTTGAACCTGTCGGCGGTCGGCCACTGGGTCGCGGCCAGCAGGATCAGCACCACACCGGCCAGGCTCCAGAGCCCGACCACGCGGGGGATCGGGTTGTGCTCGGCGAGCACGCCAGTGGCCAGCACCGCTGCGCCCTGCATGATCTGGGTGCCGCTCTGCATCACGCCGAACGCGCGGGCCCGGTACCCATGGGGCAGCGCTTGGACGAACAGGCCGTTGGCCGCGGGCATCATGCCGGCGACGGCGAAGCCGCAGATCGCGGCCATCACCGCGATGCCCAGCGCCGAGGGGCCGACGATGGCCGGTACGAGTGAGAGCGGCGCCAGCACCGCGAACGGCCGGATCATCGCGCGCCGCAGGTCGGGCCGGAGCAGCCGGGCGGTCACCAGGCCGCCGATGATGAAGCCGGCTGGACTGGCCGCCATGATCAGACCCTGGGAGAAACCGCGCCCCGTCTCGGTCTCGCCCAGCGTGGCCGCCCAGGCGGCGGCCAGGCCCTCGGGCACGATCGCGAAGAGCATGGCAGCGAAGACGAGCACGGCGATCGCGCGCAGCACCGGCGTACCGAAGACGATCCGGAAGCCGTCAGCGGTCTCCCGCAGCAGGTGGCTGCGGTGGGCGGCGGCCATCGCCGGCGGCCGGGCGCGCACGCCGAAGCGGATCAGTATTGCCGACGCCGCATACGTACCGGCGTCGATCGCCAGCGCCAGCCGTGGGCTGACCGCCGCGATCGCGGCGCCCGCCAGGTAGCCGGTGACCTGGGCGGCCTGCCCCGTCGTGAGGTTGACCGAGAGGCCCACGACGAGGCGGTCGCCGGCCAGGATCATCGGGAGCAGGGCCGAGCGGGCGGCCTGGGACGGCGGGTTGGCCAGCGTGCAGAGGAAGATAATGACGAGGAGGAGGGGAGCCGGCATCTCGACGAGCGCGATCGACCCGACCAGCACCAGGCGGACCACGTCGGCGCTGACCATGACCGTGCGGTACGGATACCGCTCCGCGACGGCGGCCAGCAGTGGGCCGCCCAGCAGCCACGGCAGGTAGCTGATCGCGAATGCGGCGGCCGACATCGCCACGGACTGGGTCTGCTCGTAGACCAGCACCGTGATCGCGGCCTTGGCTACATAGTCACCGACCCAGGACAGCGCGCTCGCGATATAGACCGCTCGGTACTCCGGCTGGCTGAACACCTCGCTAAAGGTGGCCTGCCGCTCAGCGGTGGCGCGTGCCTCGTCGGACACCGGGGAGCCTCCATCGTCCCGACCGGGCAGTCACTTGTGGTGGCATCGCCGGAGGAACGCCAACTAGACGGAAAGGCGAGATCATCGTGACGCTCCGCCAAGGAGCTATTCACGAATTCTGCCCGATCGTCTGACAACTCGCTAGGGCGAACGGATGGTCCGTCGCCTCGACGACTGAACGAACGGACGATACCTGACCGTCCACCTGGCGCGCGACCCACGCGCCACGCTTCCCTCGTCCGTGCTCGTCAGGTGGCGCCGCCGCGGGTGTCTCCCTCTCCGTTCGGGGCGGCGGGGCGGGGAAACATGCGGGTCGCCGCGATCCGCGCGGTGATGCCGGAGGCGTCCAGCGCCTCGCTCAGCCGGCGGCGCAGCTCACGGCCGACGTCGAACTGGCCGTCCGCGGTGGTCTTCGCGATCGTCCGGATCACCGCGCCGTCCACAGTGACCTGCTCGACGCCGAGCACGTCCGGCGGCTCCACGAAGTGCGCGGCCAGGTCCGGGTCCTCGGCGACCTCGGCGGCGGCCGCCCGCATGACCGAGGTGGCCTCCTCGACGCCGGCGTAGCCGATCGGCATGTCCACGATGACCAGCGCCCAGCCCTGGCTCTTGTTGCCGACTCGGATGATCTCGCCGTTGCGGATGTACCAGAGCACGCCGCGCGCGTCCCGGACGGTGGTGATGCGCAGCCCCACCGCCTCGACTATGCCGGTCGCTTCGCCGAGGTCGACGGTGTCGCCGACGCCGTACTGGTCCTCCAGCAGCATGAAGATGCCCGACAGCACGTCCTTGACCAGCGACTGCGCGCCGAAGCCGAGCGCGACGCCGGCGATGCCCGCGCTGGCGATGAGCGGCGCCAGGTTGAAGTTGAGCTCGGACAGGATCAGCAGTACCGCGATCGCGAAGACCACCGCGGTGACCGTGTTGCGCAGTACCGACCCGATCGCCTCGGCCCGCTGCCGGCGCCGCTCGGGTACGACCGCGCTCGGATCCGCCGTGGCGGCGGGTGCGCTCGGGATCCGCTCGCGCAGCGGCCGGAGGATCGCCGGTACCGAGGCGTGCGCCGACGTGCGTACCAACCGGCTGATCATGCGGTGGGCGGCCCAGCGGATCAGCAGCGCGATCAGCAGGATCAGGATGATGCGGAGCGGCTTGACGAGGATCCAGAAGCTGCTCTCCGCAAACCACGCGTTGCCGGTGATGTCGTAAATCTGCTTGCAGACGGTGTCCATCCGGCAATCCACGCCGACGGTGGGAGTCGTGGTGGGGTCCGGCTCGGCGAGGAGGGCGGCAATCACGTGTGCCTTAGTACCGCAACCGACCCCTCGGCGGCGAGGCGGGGGCGACCCGGTTGGCTACCTCGTCATCGGATAAACCGGTCATCTTGCCCCGGGATACCTAAGCTTCACGAGGTAGGCGCCGAATAGTACGTGCAATTCTCCTACCCATCAGGGACTATTGGCCCACGGACGCCGGTGATCTGCCGGCGTCGGCCGCGGTCACCGACGGCCTGCGGCGGGCTGGGCTGACAGGGAGCTGGTCTGCAGGACCTGGAGAGGTGAGCGCGATGCCTGACATACGACCCTCGGTGGGCTCGGGAGCATTAGTTCTCAATGCCACTTACGAGCCGCTGTGTGTCGTGTCAGTGCGAAGAGCCGCGATCCTTGTCCTGTCCGCGAAGGCCGTCTGCGTCGCCGACGGCGACGGCATCCTGCACAGCGCCCGTCACGACCTACCCGTCCCCTCAGTGGTGCGGCTGACCCGCTACGTCCGGGTACCCTACCGCAGCCACGTCGGCCTCTCCCGGCGGGCCATCTTCGCCCGCGACGGCTGGCGCTGCGCCTACTGTCGCGGCCCGGCCGAGACCATCGACCACGTCTTCCCGCGCAGCCGCGGCGGGCGGCACGCCTGGGAAAACGTGGTGGCCGCCTGTGCCAAGTGCAACCACGCCAAGGGTGACCGCACCCCGGCGGAGCTCGGCTGGAGGCTGCACGCGTTGCCCGCGGCGCCGAAAGGGATGGCCTGGCGGGTCCTCGGCCACCGCGCCCCGGACCCACGCTGGGCCGACTGGCTAGACCTCCCCGAAGCGGCGTAGACGCCGCTTTTATTGATTCCGGGGTCAAGCTTCGCGCGCCGTCGCCACCCACCCATCGCCCGCCACGGGTGATCAACTGGGCAAAGACGCAGATCCTAGGTCACCCGGGCATGCCGCTCTGGGTAGTCCAGGTGCGAACCGCTCGCCGCGATCGCCCGCAGGCGGGCCAGCCCGGTGTACACGTCGACGAAGCGGGTGTACAGCGCGCCGAAGCCGAGCCGCAGCCGGTCCGGCGTCCGGAAGTCGGGCACCACGCCGGCCGCGCGCAGCGCCTGGCTGTACTGCCACGCCCGCGGATGGTGCAGCGTCACGTGCCCACCCCGGCGGGTGCCGGCGCGCGGCGAGGCGAGCGCGAAACCGTGCGGCGCCAGCCACGCGTCGCTCACCTCGATCGCGTACGCCCCGAGCGCCGCCCCTTCTCCGCGATCGCCCCGATGCCCGCCTCGGCTGTGATGCGGGCGCCCTCCAGCGCCGCGTACGCGCCGAGCACCGGCGGCGTGCCCACCTGGAAGCGGTCGATCGAGGCCACCGGGTCGTACTCGGCACCCATGTCGAACTGGTCCCGCTGCCCGAACCAGCCCCAGATCGGCTGGCGCAGCTCAGGCTGGAGGTCGGCCCGCACGTAGAGGAACGCGGGCGCGCCGGGACCGGCGTTGAGGTGCTTGTACGTACACCCAACCGCGAGATCGACCCCGGCGGAGCGCAACGGCACGCGGACCGCGCCCGCCGAGTGGCTGAGGTCCCAGAGGACGAGCGCGCCAACCTCGTGGGCGGCGGCGGTGACGGCCGCCATGTCCGCGACCGCGCCCGAGCGGTACGCGACGTGTGAGAGCGAGACCAGCGCCACGTCCTCGTCCAGCGCCTCGCGCACGGCCTCGACGGATATGCCCAGGTCGATGTCGGTCTTCACCACCCGCAGGTCGAGGCCGCGCTCCTCGGCCAACCCCTGGAAGATGTACCGGTCACTGGGGAAGTTGTCGTCGTCTGTGACGATCACGTGCCGGTCGGGGCGGGCGGCGCAGGCGGCGACGGCGAGCTTGTAGAGGTTGACGCTCGTCGAGTCGGAGAGCACCACCTCGCCCGGCTCGGCCTCCAGCACGCCACCCGCCAGCACGTCGCCGACCTCGCGGGACAGCGTGATCCACCGGTCCCACCCGCGGATCAGGTCGCCACCCCACTCTTCGATCGCCAGGTGCAGCCGCTCCCTTGTGGACCTGGGCAGCCGGCCCAGCGAGTTGCCGTCGAGGTACACGAGGTGCTCGTCGGGAATGACAAACCGTTCGCGAAAGGGCGCGAGCATGTCTGCGGCATCGAGTTCGCGGGCGCGGGCGAGAAAGTCCGTCACCCGATACAAACTAAGGGGCATGGCTGATCTACACGATCTCTCCGCCTTGGAGCAGGCCGGCGCGATCCGGCGGCGTGAGGTGTCCAGCGCTGAGCTGGTCGACCACTACCTGGCCCGGATCGAGGCGCACGGCGACACGGTGGGCGCCTTTGTCACGGTCACCGCCGACCAGGCGCGTGCTCAGGCGAAGGCGGCCGACGGTGTGCCGGACGAGCAGCGCGCGCCACTGCACGGCGTGCCCACGGCGATCAAGGACCTGACCATGACGGCGGGGGTGCGTACGACGTTCGGCTCGGCCGCGTTCGCCGAATACATCCCGCCGGTCGACGCCGACGTGGTAGCCCTGCTCCGCGCGGCCGGAACGATCAGCCTCGGCAAGACCACCACCTCTGAGCTGGGCATTTCCCTCTACTCCGAGGGAAAGGTCGCCCCGCCGGCCCGCAACCCGTGGGGTCTGGAGTACACCGCCGGCGGCTCCAGCGGCGGCGCGGCCGCGGCGGTGGCGGCCGGGCTCGTGCCGTTCGCGCAGGGCTCTGATGGTGGCGGGTCGGTGCGCATCCCGGCCGCGCTGTGCGGTCTTGTCGGGTTCAAGCCCACTCGCGGCGTTGTCTCCACCGGGCCGTTCGGCTTCGGCGCGTTCGGGTTGCCCACGCCCGGCCCGCTGGCCCGGACGGTGACCGACGCCGCGGCGATGCTCGACGCGATGGCCGTTCGCCTCCCCGGCGAGCCCTACCTCGCCACGCCGCCGCCCGAGGACGGCTACCTGGCCGCGGCCCAACGGCCCGGCCCTCCGCTGCGCGTGGGCCGCTTCACCACCCCGATGCTGGCCGCGGACCAGACGGTCGACCCCGCCTGCGTGGACGCCGTCGACATCGTGGCCGCCGCGCTGGCCGGCGCCGGCCACGAGGTGATCGACATCATGTCGCCGCTCGGGCCCGACGTCTGGCCGCTCTTCGAGACCATTTGGTACGTGCTGGCGCTGGCCCCCGTACCGCCGGACCGCGAGTCCGAGCTGCTGCCGCTGACCCGGCTGATGCGGGAGCGTGGTGCGGCGGTCACCGTGCCCCAGCTGATGAGCACGCTCTCTGAGATCCAGGTACAGGTGCGCAGCGGAATGCGCGCCGTCGCCGGGTACGACCTGCTGCTCTGCCCCACACTCGCGATGCCACAGGCCCGGGTCGGCTCGTTCACCGAGGCCGGCGACCCGGCGCTCGACTTCGACATGCAGCGGCGGTTCTCCCCGTACTGCGCGGTGTTCAACGTCACGGGCCAGCCGTCGCTTTCGCTGCCGGTCCCGCGGGCCGAAGGGATGCCCGTTGGCGTACTGCTGAGCGGCCGGCCCGGGGCCGATGGTGCCCTGCTCGCGGCCGCCGCCGAGCTGGAATCCTCCCTCGGATGGGGCGACCGGCACCCCGAGATCTGGCGGGCGACGCCCTCCGCTACCGTGAACGGCGTCTGAGTCAGGAGTGTTGTCCGTGTCTGTTACCGAGACGGTGCTCGTCTTCGCCGGCATACCGCTGGCGATCGTGCTCGTGATCTCTGGGCTGGCCGCGCTCGGTGGCGGTCACGCAGCCAAGCGCTACCGGCCGGGGCGCCCGTTCGAGTTCGCCCCGGTGTGGTTCCTCGCCGCCCCGGAGCAGCTGGCCGGTGCCCAGGGCGCAGGCTCTGCGGCCACGCCGGGCGAGCTGCCCGCCGGCACGGCGTCGCACGCGGCGCTGCCCGCCGGTTCTACCGAGGACAAGGGCGGCGAGCTCGTAGCGGCGCCGACTCGGGTCGGACCGACTGGAGGCGCAAGTGACCGGTGGTGACCACCCCACCCCGGACGGCCCGGCCGTCCGTTCCGGTGTGCTGGACGGGCCGTTCAACACCCGGCAGCTGCTGCGCCTGGACGAGGCGCTGCGGGTGGCCGACCGTTCCACCGGCCTGACCTTCAGCGTCTACATCGGAGACCTGGACGAGCCGGTGCGCGGCCACGCGGAAAAGCTGCACGGCCAGCTCGCCGACCCGGACCGCTCGGTGCTCGTCGCCGTGTCGCCAAACCAGCGCGTGCTGGAGATCGTCACCGGCTCGGTGGCCCGCAAGCGGCTCCTCGACCGCGAGGCCAAGCTTGCCGCGCTGTCGATGGTGGCCTCCTTCGGCGGCGGCGACCTGGCCGGCGGCATCATCAGCGGCCTGGACCAGCTCGCCACGCACGCCGGTCGCGCCCGCCGCTGACACCGCGGCTGCTCCGCGTCCCGGCCGGCTAGCGGCTGCGGCCGTAGAGCAGTTTGACGACCTTGACGATGCGGTCGACGTCCTTCGGCGTGCGCTCAAAGGTCTGCGCCGGCAGTACGGACGGCCCACGGCGCCGCGTGATGGCCTTGGCCCGGCCGAACTCGCGCAGCCCGTCGTCGCCGTGGATCCGTCCGAACCCGGACTCGCCCACCCCGCCGAACGGCAGCGTGGACATGCCCACGAACGTCAGCGCCGAGTTGATCGCGGTCATGCCGGAGCGTAGCCGCCGGGCGATGGCCACCGCCCGGCGCTGGCCGAAGACCGAGCCGCCCAGCCCGTAGGGCACCGCGTTGGCTAGCTCCACAGCCTCGTTCGCGTCGCGCACGCGCCGGATCGTGAGCGTCGGCCCGAACGTCTCCTCGCGCACGGCCGCCGAGTCTTCGGGCACGTCGACGAGGATTGTCGGCCTCACGTACGGCGGCTGCACGGACTCGGGCCCGCCGAGCACCGCGCGGCCGCCGCGGGCCAGCGCGTCGTCGATGTGGCGGCGGATGATGTCGATCTGCGCGGGCATCGTGATCGGACCGAGGTCCGCGTCCTTGCCGGCTCCCACGGTCAGCTTTTCGGCCCGCTCCACGACCTTTGCGACGAAGGCGTCGTGGACCTGCTCCACCGCATACACCCGCTCGATGCCGATGCAGGTCTGGCCGGCGTTGGTGAGCCCACCCCACACCGCCGCCTCGGCGGCCTTGTCGATGTCGGCGTCGCTGTCGACGATCATCGCGTCCTTGCCACCGGCCTCCATGAGCACCGGCGTGAGCGTCTCGGCGCAGGCGGCCATCACCTTGCGGGCGGTGGCCGACGAACCGGTGAAGGCGAGCTTGCCCACCCCGGAGCGGCAGAGCGCCGCACCCACGTCGCCGAGCCCGTGCACGATCTGGAAGACCGGGTGCTCGGGCACCACCCGCGCGAACGAGTCGACAAGCCACTGCCCGACCGCCGGCGTGTACTCGCTGGGCTTGTAGACCACCGCGTTGCCGGCGGCCAAGGCGTACGCGATCGAGCCGAGCGGGGTCACCACCGGGTAGTTCCACGGGCCGATGACGCCGATCACGCCATACGGCTGGTACTCCAGATGGGCGGAGAACTCGGCGAGCACAAGCCGGGTGCGCACCTTGCGCGGGCCGAGCACCCGGCGGGCGTTGCGTGCGGACCAGTCGGCGTGCTCGATGGCCGCGACCGCCTCCACCACCGCCTCGGCGACCGGCTTGCCCGACTCGCGGTTGACAAGGTCGGCCAGCTCGGTCACCTGCTGGGCGAGGAGGGCACGCCAGCGCAGCAGCCGCTCCTTGCGCCCGGCGAAGCCAAGACCGGCCCACCAGAGCCCGGCCTCCCGGCCGCGCTCGACCGCGCGGGCCACGTCGTCGGCGGTGGCAACGGGGAAGCGCCCGGCCTCCGCGCCGGTCGCCGGATTGGTGGAGACGAGCGCGCCGTCCTCGATCCAGGGAGCCCCGGGCGTATGCACAGCGGTCATGCCCGGGAGTGTAGACCCAAACCTACCCACCGGTAAGGAGATCGCTATACGCCCGGCGCGCGCCCTAGACGACGTGATCGTCCTATTTGGACCGGCAGATCCTGACCGCACGCTTTGTGCTGTGTATTGAAGAAGTGCGACCGCGATCAAGGAATAGCGGGTCAGCGGCGGCGCCTTTAAACGCGTAGCTTGACCGGGTGCACATCTGCTACGTCGATGATTCCGGTCGAGGAAAGGCGCGTACGGTAACCGGCCTGATCATTCCTGCCGCGAAATGGAATGATCTAATGCATTGCTGGTTGGAAGGTCGCAAGAGGCTGACCGCGACGTGGGGAGTCCGCGAGCACGTCGAGCTGCACGGCAATGAGCTGGCCCGAGGGCGAGGCGCCTACTGCGAGTCGGAAGAGCAGGAGCGAATCTTCAAGAATCGAGCCGTCCGGCTCGGTGCGTATGATCTTATGCTCGCTGCGCTGGCCGGCTGCGGCGCGCTGAGCGCGACGACCGTCTGTTGCGCGACGGCGCACATGCCGACGGCGTACGCGCGGTTTGTCGAGCACCTGGAGCGGTGGGCGGCCGATGTGGACACGCACGTGCTCGTCGTGCCGCGACTCAGTGGCTGTGGGTGAATACGAATCTGTGGCCCAAAGGTGGGCCGACGCACGGGCGGCCGCTTACGGAGGTGGCGAAATCCTACGAGAGCCTGGCCGGGCTGTGGTTGCCTCCGGACCAGTTCGGTATCCACTGGGCGAGCGCGGACGCCCCGAAATACGAAGAAGCCCTCGGATGACCGAGGGCTCTTCGAGGGGCGAGATCCCGTGGGAGCCCTCTCTGGACTCATGGGAACTCGCGTAGCCAAGTATGCGCTTAGAGAGGGGCGGGGGCAACCCTGGACTCGCCGCCGAGAGCGCCGGGCCGGTGCGTGAGATAGGCCACCCGTTGCGATGGGGCGGACGCGACGTGGCAGACTCGCGCGCATAACCTTAGCGAGCGTTAGGGGACGGCCGTGGCGCGCGAGATCAACGTCGTGGGCGTGGTCGGGTTGGGCACGATGGGCGCGGGGATCGTGGAGGTCTTCGCCCGCAGCGGGATCGACGTCCTGGCGGTCGAGGTGAGCGAGGCCGCGCTGGAGCGGGGGCGGTCGACGCTCGCCGGCTCGACGGACCGGGCGGTCGCCAAGGGCAGGCTGGCGCCGGCCGACCGGGACGCGTTGCTCGGGCGGGTCACATTCGCCGTGGGACTTGCCGCGCTGCGGGACGTCGACCTGGTGATCGAGGCGGTGCCCGAGCACCTCGACCTCAAGCAGCGGCTCTTCGGCGAGCTTGACCGGGTCTGCAAGCCGACCGCGATCCTCGCCACCAATACGTCGTCGCTGAGCGTTACCGAGATCTCCGTGGCCACGCAGCGGCCCGGCCAGGTCATCGGCATGCACTTCTTCAACCCGGCGCCGATCATGAAACTGGTCGAGGTGATCCGGACCGTCGTGACCGCACCAGAGGTGGTCGCCGACGTGGAGGCCCTCTGCGCGCGGCTCGGCAAGGTCGACGTGACCATCAACGACCGGGCCGGCTTCATCGCGAACGCGCTGCTGTTCGGCTACCTCAACCACGCGGTCAACATGTACGAGGCCCGGTACGCCAGCCGGGAGGACATCGACGCGGCCATGAAGCTCGGCTGTGGGCTGCCGATGGGGCCGCTCGCGCTGATGGACCTGATCGGGCTGGACACCGCGTACGAGATCCTCGACACCATGTACCGCCGGGGCGGGCGGGACCGGCGGCACGCCCCCGCGCCACTCGTCAAGCAGATGGTGACAGCGGGACTGCTGGGCCGGAAGTCCGGCCGTGGCTTCTATACCTACGAGAAGCCGGGTTCGCCGGTACTCGTACCGGATGAGCAGACACCGACCGCGACGGAGCCGGCAGCCGCCGACGGCGCGCGGGGGATCGCGAAGGTCGGCGTCGTCGGGTCCGGGACCATGGCCACCGGCATCCTGGAGGTGTTCGCGGAGGCCGGGTACGAGGTCGTGTCCGTGGTCGACTGGTCGGCCACGTTGGAGCACCTGGCCGACGTCGACCTGGTGGTGGAGGCGGTGGCCGAGGAGCTGAGCGTCAAGCAGGCACTCTTCGCCGCGCTGGACGAGATCTGCAAGCCCGGAGTGGTGCTGGCGACCACCACGTCCTCGCTGCCGGTCATCGAGTGCGCGATGGCCACCCAGCGGCCGGCCGACGTGGTAGGGCTGCACTTCTTCGACCCGGCGCCGAGCAAGTCGCTGGTCGAGGTGGTGCACACGATCCGCACCTCGGCGGAGGCGCTCGGCACCGCCCGCGCGGTCGTCGCCGCCCTCGGCAAGACCGGCGTGGTCTGCGCCGACCGGGCCGGGTTCGTGGTAAACGCGCTGCTGCTCCCGTACCTCAACGACGCGGTCAAGATGCTCGAGGCGAGCTACTCGACGGTGGACGACATCGACAACGCGATGAAGCTGGGGTGCGGCTACCCGGTGGGGCCGTTCGAGCTGCTCGACAAGGTGGGGCTAGACGCGGCGCTGGCGATCCAGCGGGAGCTGTACCTGGAGTCGCGCGAGCCGGGCTTCGCGCCGGCGCCGCTGCTGGAGCAGCTCGTCACCGCTGGATACCTGGGGCGCGAGGCGGGACGTGGTTTCCGCCACCACACCTCGTCGTAGCTGTTACCGGCCGGCCGCGGATCAGTCGCCGTCGCCGCAGGCGATGCCGTCACCGTTGCGGTCGAGCTTGTGCCGGTCGCGACCGTTGACCTTCAGCGGCTTGTAGCCACGCTCCCGCAGCCAGGCACAGCCATCCGTCACGCCGTCCGGAAACTCCCAGGGCACGCAGATGGTGCGATCGCCGTACGAATAGTCGCAGCCCTCGTTGCCCTCCTCGATCTCGATCGGCGCGGTCGGCGAGGGCAGTGGGCGCTCCGGCGTTCCGGGCTTGTCGGCGAACTCGTGGATCCGGGGCGGCGCCGACACCGCGGACCCCGCCTGGTCCCGCTTGCCACCAGCGGCGGCCGCGGCGGGTCCGGCACCGCTGTCCGCGGCGTCGCTCTCACCCTGCTCAGCGGCGCTCTCCGGCGGCCGGCCACCGAACCAGACCGGACTGCCACCCTCGCCGCCGGCGACCGCGAAGCCGCCAGCGGCGAGCAGGAGTACCAGCAGCGCGCCGGCCATCGTCCACCGCTGAAGCGGGTTGCGGGCTTTCAGCCATCCGATCGCGGCCCTGTACCACCGGATCATCCGAGCTTGACCCACTTGGCGATGGACGGAACACCGTTGGCGCCGTGGACGAAGAGCATGTACCAGCCGGGCGGAGCGATGTTGGGGTTGCTCGTCACGTTGAGCCCGATGTTGTTGCCGCTGACCGTCATCGGCAGCTCCACGAACCGCTGGTTCGGGTCGGACGAGTGGGTCACGGCGGCCGGACGGATCAAGGACGCCCGCACGACCGGCGAGTTGACCGTGATCTGCTGCGTGCTGCCATACCCCCAGTTGGTCGCGGCGACCGAGGTGATCTGGGGCCGGGCGCCCTGGAAGAGGTACGGCGGCGAGTAGACCGAGATGCGGTTGTCGAACGTGCCGTTGCCCGGGTTTTCGCCGATCGCCATGACCCGCCCGTCAGGCAGCAGGAAGGCCGACGAGTGGTAGCTCCGCGGCACAGGGTCGGTGGCCATCCGCGGGCGGAACGTGTTGGAGATCGGGTCGAAGATGGACGCCTCGAACACCGGGTCCGCCCGGTTGTGCAGGGCACCGCCGGTCTCGAAGACGGTGCCGTCCGGCAGGAGCACGGCCGAGACGTACATCTTGCCCTGCTTGCTGCTCTGTGCGGCCCCGCCGGTGAGCGTGCCCTGCGGGATCGGCGGCCCGGCGACGTACTTCGGGCTGGCCGCCTTGAGATCGATGATGTCGGTCAGCCGGCCCGCGTCCACGTTGGTGTGGCCGTTGCCGCCGCCGAGCGTGAGCACCCGCTGATCCTGTGCCGGTGGCAGCAGCACGCTCATCGACTGGTCGCGGTAGTCCTTGTCCTGGAGGCCGGGCACGTCCGTGATGGAGCCGCTGGCGTAGTCGTAGATCGAGGCGCCGGTGCCCGGGAGACCCGCGCCGAACGTGTGGCTGCCGGTGTAGAACAGCCGCCCGTCCTGCATCAGGACCATCGTCGGGTACAGACCCCACCACTTCCAGCTCTGCTTCACCTCGTTCCAGGCCAGCCAGCGGTTTTCCGAGGACTTGAAGTACTCGGTGAAGGCCGTGCCCTTGGCGTCCTCGCCGAGGCCGCCGAGCGAGATGACGTCGCCGTTGCCCATGATGGTCGCCGAGGGGTACCAGTGACCGGCCTGCATGTTATTGATCTTCGTGTACTTGTTGGTCGCCGGGTCGAAGATGTACGAGCTGCGCAGGCCCTTGAAGCCGACGCTGCCGTCCGGGGTGGGGTAGTCCTTGTTGCCACCCATCACCAGCACGCGCCCGTCCTTCAACTGGACGTGACCGGCGCAGAAGAGGTCCTCCGGCGTGTTCACGTTCGTGAAAGAGCCGTTCGCGGGGTCGTAGACAGCGGTGCGGAACGTGCCGGCGCGGAATTCGGTGGTGCTGTTGCCGGAGCCGGCGACGAGCAGCACCTTGCCGTTGTGCAGGACCACCGCGTGGATGCCGCGGACCGCAGACTGGTACGGCATGACCTGCCAGCGTCCCTTGGTGCAGGCGACGCCGTCGGTGCAGGTCGGCGTCGGCGGCAGGGCGGTCGCGTCCGCCATCGAGTAGTCGTCGGTGATCAAGGTGCCCGGCCCGTACAGGCTGACACCCCAGATGATCTGGTCGGTGCCGGCCGGAAGAGGCGGAGTGCGCACTGTCTTCTGCTTGTACGCGTCGGTCGCGGCGAGCGTCGCCAAGTCCGTCCAGTACTGCCAGCCGGCGCTCGCGTCGTGCCGGAAGAGGGTCAGCGCGGCAGCCACGGTGGTGGACTTGTACCAGACGGACAAGTCGTACTGTCGGCCCTGCGTCACCTTGGGGGCACAGGTCGCGTTCTTCAGCATCATCACCTTGCGGTCACCGGACGTGTACCCGCTGATGGTTACTTTGCTGGCGACATTGCCGGTGTGGGCGTCCGTGGTCGTGCCGATGGAGAAGGTGTGCTCGCCATAGCCGCTCTTCTCCCAGCAGGTTGGAAACCCGGAAGTGCTGGCCTCGAGGCTGGGGTTTTGCACCAGATTGTCGGCGGCTTGGGCGGGTGCGGCGGCGGCCAGTCCCGTTACGAGGAGCGCGGTCAGTACGAGGATGCGACTGAGACCACGGCGTAACTCCGGGCTCCACATAGGTACCGGCTGCGGTCCATGTGCGAACCCGACGTCAGTCACTGCGGGGCTCCTCCAGTCGAAGCGTCTACCCTGGGCCGTCGGGGAGCCTACCCCGTGGTAGTGGCGAGGGCGTAGGGCCGTCCGGCTACGGTGGTGCACCTTGTCGCATCGGCTTGTATGGTTTGGCCGTCGGGCTATTGTCCGCCGCATCGGGCTTTTGTGGGCTTTGTGCCTTATCTAGCGGTCGGGCGCAACGGGGAGGGTGGCTTCGCGGTGATTTGCTGTGCTTCTGTTCACAGGGCTTGTGGCCTCAGTGGCTCGTCAAGTTAACTGCCTTGGTTACCCCTCGACTCGCTGAGGAGAAGCTCGCCGTGGGTTCGCCGGCCCGCACCGACGCTCCGTTGCCGCCCGACGCCACCGCCGAGTTCCGAGTGCCGGGCAGCCTCAGGGCGCCGAGCCAGCGGAGCACCAAGAGCGCGGTTCCACCGGCGCGACCGGCCTACGCGCCGGTGCCGCTGCCACCCACCGACGACGAGAAGTTCCTTTATCGCAAGCGGCGGCTGGCCCCGCTGATGCTCTTCTCGTTCGTCAGCTTCGGCTCGCTCGTGGTGAGCCAGGTCCTCTTCCTCCGGCTCGCGCCCGCGTTGCTGCTGCTGACGCCCCTGCTCCTCTTCACGCTGGCCTACTACGTCATCTCGGTCGTGGTAAACCTGTTCACGCCCAGCTTCGACGTCAAGGAGCACCGGCGGCTCGTCGCTGAGTGGAAGCCGGAGCGGTACCCGCCGGTCGACGTCTTCCTGCCGGTCTGTGGCGAGCCGCCGCACGTGCTCGCCAACACGTGGGAGTACGTACGGCAGATGGCCACGTACTACGGCGGCAACGTGACGGTCTATGTGCTGGACGACTCGCCGACCGAAGACATGGAGCGGATGGCGCTCGCCTTCAACTTCGTCTACCAGCGCCGACCCAACCGCGGCTGGTACAAGAAGGCCGGCAACATGCGGTATGCCTTCGAGCGCACCCTCGGTGACTTCATCCTCGTGCTGGACGCTGACTTCTCACCGCGGCACGACATGCTCGACGAGATGCTCCCGTACATGGACGCCGACCCGACCCTGGGTATCGTCCAGTCGCCGCAGTTCTTCCGTGTCCACAAGGGACAAGGGTGGGTGGAGCGCGGGGCGGGCACCGTGCAGGAGCTCTTCTACCGCTCGGTCCAGGTCTCCCGCCAGCATCACGACGCCGCCATCTGTGTGGGCAGCTGCGCGCTCTACCGTCGGGCCGCGCTCGACGACATCGGCGGGTCGACTCTGATCGAGCACTCCGAGGACGTGCACACCGGCTTCGACCTGCGGATGAAGGGCTGGCACCTGAAGTACATCCCGGTCGCTCTCGCGGCCGGGCTCTGCCCAGGCGACGTCGACTCCTTCTTCACCCAGCAGTACCGCTGGTGCGCCGGGTCGATGAGCCTGCTCGGGTCGAAGAAGTTCTGGCAGACGAAGCTGCGCCTGCGCAGCCGGCTCAGTTACGTCTCTGGCTTCTGCTACTACCTGCACACCGGGATCTTCACCGTCGCCGGTCCGATCATCCCGCTCGTCATGCTGCTGTTCTTCCCCGAGGAGATGGCCGTGACGAACTACCTGCTCATCGTCCCGAGCGTCATCTACAACCTGGTGCTGTTCCCGCTGTGGCACAGGTCGAAGTACGGGCTGGAGGCGTGGACGGTCAAGCTGCTGTACGGCTGGGCGCACCTGTATGCCGTCTACGACATCCTGCGCGGGCGGCAGATGGGCTGGCAGCCGACCGGCGGTAAGGCCAAGAAGAACCGCACCGCCCGGCTCTGGAACGGTCTGCGGTACTGGACGGCGGGCGTCGGCCTTGTCTGGGTGGCGCTCGCCGGCTACCGGATGATGGGTGGCGACGCGCTGATCTTCGCGCCCGCCATGCTGAGCGGCCTCTTCTTCCTCTCCATCGTGGCCCAGGCGCTGCTCGTCGACCCACGCAAGGATGTCGAGGTCGTGATGTGAAGAGCCGGCACATCGTCGTCGCCCTCGCGATCGTCGCTCTCGCCGTCTCGGAGTACGCCCTCGTCAGCCAGCTCAACATGTCGAAGGTGCTGAAGTCGGTGGCCGGTCAGCAAACGGCGGTTGCCGCGTCGGCGGGGCCGGAGGCGAGCCCGAGCCCGACGCCGCCACCGCCGTACGACATCACCCACCTGCTCACGCCGGACAAGAAGTACCTCGGCGTGGCCATCAACGGTGCGCCGCCCGACATGAACAAGATCGAGAAGTGGGCCGGCAGCGTCGGCAAGCAGCCCAACCTGATCGCGATCTACGAGAGCTTCGACGACAAGTTCGCGGTCAGCGAAGCTAGAAAGGCCTACCAGTACGGCGCGCTGCCGGTCATCCGGTGGGAGCCGTTCAAGCCCAAGCTCGCCGACATCGCGGCGGGCAAGCAGGACGCGTACATCCTGGAGTTCGCGAAGGCCGTCCGGACGCTCAACGTGCCGATCGTGCTCACGTTCGCCCACGAGATGAACGGCGACTGGTACCCGTGGGGGCGCCAGCGCAACAAGCCGGCCGACTTCGTCGCGGCCTGGCGGCACATCCACGGGCTCTTCGCCAAGGCCGACGCCACGAACGTGATCTGGGCCTGGACGCCGAACGTGATCAACCCGATGCCCAACGTCAAGCTGAAGCCGTACTATCCGGGCGACAAATACGTGCACTGGATCGGTATCGACGGCTACTACACGCGCAAGGGTAAGAAGACGTTCGGGACGCTCTTCGAGCCCACGCTCGACCAGATTCGCGAGTTCACGAAGAAGCCGTTCCTCATCGTCGAGACGGCCGCCGAGCCGGGTTCCGCACGGCCGGACCACATCTCAGACCTTTTCGAGGGCGTAGCCGACAGGTCCGACATGCTCGGTCTCATCTGGTTCAACAACGACGGGTCCGGGGACTGGAACATCGACGAAGACACCGCCGCGATCCGCAGTTTCCGCAGCGAGGCCAAGAGCCCGGTGTACGGGTTCCAGGTCAAGTGATTTCCGGGTAACTTCCGTGTCGAGTAGCGAAGGGATTCCCGGCGATGGTGCTTGCTCCTGACCGCCCCGAGGTTGGTGTGCGGGAAGATGGCCCGCAGCCCGAGGCGCAGCCGGAGCAGCCGGAGCGCCGGTCGACCGCGTTCTTCGCGATCTTGCCGTTCCTCGCCGCCCTGGTGATCGGCTCGGTGGGCGTGGGCAGCCGCCAGATGTGGAACAACGAGTACGCCACCTGGCACGCGGCCACGCTCTCCTTCCGCGACCTGGCCCACCTGCTGTCCAACACCGACCTGGTGCACACCGCGTACCTGATGGTCATCAGGGTCTGGATCGCCGTCGCGGGCGACTCGCCTGCGGCGATGCGGGCGCCGTCATTGATCGCGATGGCGGTGGCGGCGGGGTGCCTGGCGTTGCTCGGCCGTCGGCTCGTCAACACGTCCGTGGGGGTGGTGGCCGGGCTGCTCTTCGCCGGCATTCCCGCGGTGAGCCGGTACGGACAGGAGGCCCGCTCTTACGCGCTCGTCACCATGATGGTGGTGGTGTCGACGCTGCTGCTGACCCGGGCGATGGACCGGCCCGTCTGGCGGCGCTGGGTGTTCTACGGCGCGAGCGTGGTCGTGGCCGGCCTGCTCCACTTCGCCTCGCTCATCGTGCTGGCCGCACACATCCTGCTGGTCGTGCGGATGACCGACGGCGACGACGGCCGCCGGTACCGGTGGGCCGGCACTGTCGGCTTCGCCAGCCTGGGGGTTATCCCGCTGCTGTCGTTCGCGTCGCGGCAGTCCGCCTCGATTTCCTGGATCAAGGCGGACCTCGACGCGGTGGCGTCGTTCCCGCGCGAGCTCTTCCTGTCCTGGCCGGCCGCCGCCGCCATCGGCGTCTTCGGCGTGCTGGGCGCGGTCACCCTGTGGCGCCGGCACCGAGTGGTCGCCCCGGTGCTGGTCGTGTGGGCGGTGCTTCCCATCGTCTTCGTCTACGTCACGTACCCGGTGCTGCACATGTTCCTCGCCCGGTACGTGCTCTACACGCTTCCCGCGTGGGCGCTGCTGGCCGCCACGGCGGTCTGCGCGGTCGGCGGCTTCGTCACCCGCCGGCAGACGACCTGGGCTCGGCTGCTGGGCGCGATGCTGCTGCTTCCGCTGTTCGCGTACGCGGTGGTGCCCGGCCAGCGGGAGGTTCGGGCCAGCCCGGTCATCGGACAGCCCGACTACAAGGGTGCAATCGACGTCATCCGGGCCAACGCGCGGCCGGGTGACGCGATCGCCTACAACGACGTCTTTGGCCAGCTCTCCGACCTCGCGCGCGAGGCGGTCGACTATGAGATGCGCGACGACCCCCGGCCGACGGACGTGTTCATGACGCAGACGTCGGTCGCGCGTGGGTCGTACTCCGCGGCCGAGTGTGCCCTCAAGGACCAGCCCGTTTGCCAGCCGGTCGCAGCCGAGCGGATCTGGCTGATCAGCACGACGTACTCCCCGGACCCGCTGTCCGGGCTCACAGCCGACCGGCGCGAGCTTCTGCGGCCGTACCGGGTCACGCCACAGGGCACCTTCGAGGGCGTGCGGCTGGTGCTGCTCACCCGCGCCGCGTGACGCGGTACCGTCGCAGCATGCTCTACCGCGTCTGGGCGATCGACCGATCCCTGGTCATCCACCACACACGCCTGCCCTGACACCATGCCCCGCCGAAACCAGCGCCGCGACGAGGCGCCCCCGCTCGACCTCGATCGCGCCCGGCAGGGAATGCAGGTGGTCCAGCAGTGGAGCGACGGCGAGTGGACGGTACGCACGATCCCCGGAAAGGCGTCCGCGAAGACGTACCGGTGTCCCGGCTGCAACCAGGAGATCCGCCCGGGTACCCCGCACGTGGTGGCCTGGCCGGCGGACGGGCGCGGCGACGAGACCGACCGCCGCCACTGGCACTCCGGCTGCTGGCGGGCGCGGGAGCGGCGGCGGTGAGCGCCGCCACCGGGAGCCCGGTTCACCGGTCCGGTGGGCGGCCGCGGTGACAGACTTGTCCGGTGAGTGAGAAGATCCGCGCCAACTCGATCCTGCCCGGCCGGCGGGAGGACATCGAGCTGCACACCGCCGACGGGCTCAAGCTGGTCGGCGAGCTTGCCCTCCCGGTCGACCGCGACCCGGTCGCGACCCTGGTCTGCCTGCACCCGTTGCCCACACACGGCGGCATGATGGACAGCCACGTGTTCCGCAAGGCGGCGTGGCGGCTGCCCGCGCTGGCCGGGCTGGCTGTGCTGCGGTTCAACACGCGGGGCACGAGCAGCGTCCGGGGCACGAGTGAAGGGGAGTTCGACACCGCGGTCGGCGAGCGCTTCGACGTGGCGGCCGCGATCGAGTACGCGGAGTTCGGCTCGCTGCCGGACGTGTGGCTGGTCGGCTGGTCGTTCGGCACTGACCTGACCCTGAAGTACGGCTGTGACCCGTCGGTCACCGGCGCGATCCTGCTCTCCCCGCCGCTGCGCTTCATCACCGAGGACGACTTGGCGGTGTGGGCCGCCTCCGGCAAGCCGGTCATCGCGCTGATCCCGGAGCACGACGACTACCTGAGGCCGGAGGAGGCCCGCCGCCGGTTCGCCGCGCTACCCCAGGCCGAGGTCGTCGGCGTCGATGGGGGCAAGCACCTGTGGGTCGGCGACTCCGAGCGGGTGCTCGACGAGATCGTCTCCCGGGTCGCGCCGGGCGTGACATTGCCACTTCCGACCACATGGGACGGTCCGATGGAGTACGGCGACGGGAGCGCGTACGCCGACCGCACGGTGGCCTCCTTCGCCGACGTACCGGTGTCCGGCCCGCCGCGCCGCCAGGAGGGCTAGCAGATTCTAGAGGCTGTGGGCGCATTGCCTGATGAAGATTTGGGCTACCGCGGCGTTCGTTGTGGTCCGGGCCGCTGCTCCCGCAGCCTCACCCTCCGCGTTCCACAATCCAAAACCCCGGGTCGGTGAGGCCTAGCTGGTGCGCGATGCGCAAAGCTGGGGAACCTTGACCCCATGTTTCCCTTGATCGCTGCGTGCTCCGATCCCACCGCGCCGATCAGGGCGACGTCGCGGACGGCCGGCGCTGTCGAGTGGGGGGCATGGCCTTGATCGGTGGGTGCTGCGGTCGTCCGTGGCGAGAAATTGCCCTTCCAAGGGCAATTTCTCGCCACGGACGCAGCCGGGTGGGGCGCTGGTTGCGCCGATCATGGAAAGCCGGCGGCCATGGCCTTGATCGGCGTCGCTACGTGGAGTCCCCGGGGAAACGTGGAGCGCAGCGGAGCGTTTTCTTGGGGGTGCTTTCCCGCAGCCTCAGCCTTCGCGGTTGGCAGGGCTCACCCCAGGAGGTCGCGGTCGGCCGACCGCGACCTCCGGTTCCGGTCTGAGGGATCAAGCCCAGCCTTGACTTCGCTCGGGGGTTGGCGCATAGGCGACTCGGCAGGTCTGTGGCTGGGCGCGGTTACGCGCCCAGCTCGACAGCTCGCGGCGATGAGGAACCCCTTCAGGGGGTTGGGCTTGGACCGCGGACCTGGCAGCGGAGGTCGGGGATCTCGGCGAGCGCTAGCGAGCCGCCGGCCTGCGCGGTGCCCGCGGGAGCATACGGTCTGCGACTGACGCGGACCGGGGAAATGCCATCTCAAGAAATTGAATGTGACCCCGAGCCCGAAAGAGGTCTAGGGCTTGGTGGGGGCGAACTCCTCGCTGGTGGGGTCGTGCTGCACCGCGCCCGGGCCCTGGGTGCGTACCTGGCGTGAGGGGTGCACAAGCCGCCACAGCGCGCCGGCGCAGCCGGTCACCACCGAGACGATCGCCACGAACGTCGTGAAGGAGAGCGCGTCGAACGTGCCCTCCACGACGATCGCCACGATCTGCACGGTGATCAGGCAGCCACACAGGTGGCGGTCGGCTGGCTTCGTGGAGCGCCGGAACGCCATGATGGCCAGGACGATCGCGGTCAGGTGCAGGCCGGCGAGCGTGGCCACACCGACGATGCCGCCGCTGACCACGTGGCCCAGCCACTGGTTGTCGAGGAACGTGTAGACGCTGGGGATGAACGTCCCCTGCCCACGGCCGAACCACGGTCGCTGGCTGAAGAAGTAGCCGACGATCTCGTAGTCGTCCTTGCGTCCCTGGACGCTCGGGTCGTTGCCCCAGTTGGAGAAGAGCCCGGTCACCGAGCCGAGCAGGCCCGGCCGGACCACCGCGAGCGCCCCCATCAGCCCGAGGAACGGCAGCCCGAGGTTGTACCGCATCCGCCAGCTCCAGAACGGAACCATCACGACGAGCGTGACCAGCAGCGCGAGGGTCCCGGTGCGGGACACGGTCATCGGGATCGCGGCGAGGATCAGCACGGTGGCGACGGCGCTGGTCTGCCGTGCGAGGCCCTTTTCCGCGAATCGGGCCATGTGCACGCCGAACGGCAGGATCATGGCCATCAATGCGCCGAACTCGATGTAGTGCGCGGCCGTGCTCGCCACGCCGGAGCGGATCGATTCCGCCCCCGGGATGCCGCCGCCGTAGTTACTCAGGTTGACCAGGCCGGGCACCTTGATATACACGGTGAGGTCGATGCCCACAATGGACTGGGTGATGCCGATGAAGGCCATGCCGCCGGCCCCGAACACCATCGTCTGGATGACGGCGTCCAGCCGCTGCCGATTGGGCACCCCGTCGGCGAACGCGACCATCGGGCCGAGAAAGGCGAGGCAGCCGAGAATTGCCCGGTCAGCGCCACTGGCCTCGATCGATGGCATAGAGCGGTAGAGCCCTGCGGCGTAGGAGATCATGAAGCTGGTCAGGTACGCGGCGACAGCCCAGCGCATCGGCTGCGGCCCGCGCGTGGCGAGCCGCGGGTGGGCACGGGCCAGCACCCACACCATGAAGAGCGCGAGGCCCATCAGCGTCGCTGGCCGCCCCAGGTCGCTGAACTGGGGCAGGACCAAGCCGGCCGGCAGCATCAGGGCGAGCAGCGCGAGCAGGCTGATCAGGAAGCTGACGTCGATCAGGTGCCGCCGCTGCCGCGACGTGTAAGTCCCGGTGTCGACCAGCGAGGGGTCGAGGTCGACGGCGCTGAGGGTCAATTCGGCGAGGCCGGCGACGGTGGCCGCTGCCCGTCGTCACGCTCGGGCCTGACCCACCGCAGGCGGCCGAGCGGTAGGACCGTGGTCGCGTCCTCCGCGACAGGCAGGGAGCCGGAATCGGGCGCGTGACGGCTGCCGGACTGCTTGCCGTCGCCGTCCTCCGGCTGCTGCTGGCCGGACTCGCGGCGATTCCAATTTCCGATCCCGCTGATCACGATCGTCTGCTCGTCGTCGTCGCCGGTCGGCCGGCGGCCCCCACCGGAACCGGTCTCTCCGGGGTTGGGCTGCTGCCGGCCGGGCGGTGGTGCCGCTGCCTTGCTCTGCACCACGCGGCCCTTGCTCTTACCATTGCTGCCGTTGCCATTGGTGGACGGCGTGCCCTCGCCCTCCGGCCAGCCGACACCGGCCCGCGCTCGGGCCGTCTTGGAGACGCGCACCGGCTTGCCCGGGATGATCTGGGTCTCGCTGGACTGGGGCTGCTGCCCTGGCTGGTATCGCCGGGCCGGCACCGAGGCGGAGCCGGACGTACCGGCCGAACCCGCCCGCTTCCGCACCTCGCGGCGACGCAGGAGCGCGTCCAGCAGGAGCACGATCGAGAGCGTCAAGATCAGCCCGATCGCCGTCACGACGATGAGCGTCCGTTTCACATTCGACGTGACAACCTGGACGTTCTGCCCGGAGTCGAGCGCCTCCAGCGTGATCGCCTCGCCACCCTCCACACCATACGGAGACTGGAGCCGCTCGAGCTGGGCGGTGAGCGCGTCGATCAGCCGGGCGAGGGTCGCCTTGGCGAGCTGCTCCGAGCTGGCCACGACCTCGATCTCCACGATGGGCAGCTGCGTGCCACCGATCGAGGCGACCCACTCCTCGGAGAGGCCCTCGCTGCTGAGCTCGCGCTTGATGTCCGCCCGCGCCGAGTAGATCACGAGCGCGTCGGCGAGCGAGTAAACATTCCAAGGGCTGACCGTCGTCGTGGTCGGCGCCTTCTTCGGATCGACGGCCTTCTGCGTGCTGGGCGGCAGCAGGGTCACGTGCCCTGTCGTCTTGTAGTCCGGCTTGACGCTGGAGGAGACGAAGTAGGCCATGACCAGGGTCAACACCAGAAGGGGCAGCGCCACCCACTTGTGGCGCCACAACACCTTTGTGACATCCCAGAGATCCATTTGATCCTTCCACGGCCCGCGTCCATGAAGAGTGTGACCTGCCCACCCGAGCCTGGCAACGCCACCAAAAGCCGAGGAACGGCGCTGAATGGCCTGGAAACGGGCTACGCAGCGCCAGGTTTTCCCCTGAAGAGCAGGCATTGTCGCAAACCCGACGGAGGATTGTGGTACCCGACGCGCCCGGCAGAATTGCGGCGACACGCCCGGCCGGCGGGTCACCGTAGTCCAGCACCGCCAAGCTGCCAGCAGCCGGAAGGATCTCGATGCGCATCGGGTTCGCGTGCCTGTGGGATCGCCACGCACCGTCCACCTGGTCTCACACACCGTGGCACCTGCGCGCGGCGATGCGCCGGATCGCCGAGGTACAGGACGTGGGCGTCACGCTCAACCGGGCCACCCGTGGCGCCCTGGCCGCCATGCACCTGCGCTACCGGGACGGGCGGCTGGGCACGATGTGGGAGCAGGCGCGGATGACCGACGCGTACTGCCAGCGCCAGATCGAGCGGGCCGCGGCCCGGGGCCGGTGCGAGGCGGTCCTGGAGATCCAGGACCTGGCGCCGCTTGACCGGCCGTTCTTTGTGTACCAGGACATGACGTTCGACGCGCTCATCAAGCTGCTCGAAGCGGGCGCGCCGATCTTCCGTGAGCTCTCGCTGGACGAGCTGCGCCGCCGCCGGGAGCGCCAGCACCGGGTGTACGAGCGGGTGACCGGCGTCTTCGCGATGAGCCACTGGCTCGCGCGCAGCCTCGTCGAGGACACCGGGCTGCCGCCGGAGAAGGTGCACGTGCTCCACCCTGGCCTGCACCTGGACGCGAGCGCCGCGGACAGCCGCCCGCCCGCGCCGGAAGGGCCGCGCCGGCGGCTGCTGTTCGTCGGCCGTACCTTCGAGGGCAAGGGCGCCGACCTCGTGCTCGCCGCGCTGGAGATCCTGCGCCGCGACGTCGACCCGGGCATCACGCTGACGATGGTCGGCCCGCGCGAGTGGCCGCTGGCCGGCGGGCCGCCGGAGGGCGTCGACTTCCGGGGGTCGCTGCCGCTGCGCGAGGTGGCCGCGCTGTACGACCACCACGACCTTTTCGTGCTGCCGACCCGGATCGAGGGCTTCGGCCTGGTGTTCGCCGAGGCGCTCGCCCGCGGCCTGCCGTGCGTGGGCCGGGACGCGTTCGCGATGCCCGAGATGATCAAGCCGGGGGTCAACGGCGCGCTGCTGTCCAGGGACGACCCGGCGGAGCTCGCCACGCTCGTCGCCGGGGTGCTCGCCGACGAGTCGATCTACGAGAAGACCCGCGCCGGCATGGCCGACATCCGTGCGTGGTTCTCCTGGGATCGCGCCGCGGCCGAGGCGGTACGGGCCATCGAGGCAGCCGTGGGAGACGAACGGCCGGCCGCCATATAGTGCTCGCGCATACCCCTCTCCACCGAACGGCCCGGCTGGTGTCACCCCTGCGGGAGTTCTGTGTAAGCAAGGCGACAAACCAACTGCGCGCCCGCTGCCGGTGCAGGAGACTTGCCGGGCGCACGCTCGAAACACGTTCCCTGCCGACGAGATCAGGTGCTCTCCTCCACCTCGCCGTCGGCCGGCCCTTACCGCGAGGTGAGCCGCGTTGACCGCTGATCAGTCCCGACCGCTGCGCCGTGCGCGGCGCCGACACGTCACGATCCTGATCGCCAACCTGCCGGCCGAGCGCGATCGCCGGGTCATCCGGGAGTGCCTGACACTGGAGGAGAACGGGTACGAGGTAACGGTCATCGCGCCCCGGGGCAATCCCGACCTTCGCGTGCTGCCCGGTAGCCGCAACACGCGGCTGAAGCCGTACCCGGTGTATCTCAACGGTTCCGGCGTGCTCACGTTCGCGGCCGAGTTTCTCTGGTCGTTCTTTTGCATCGCCTTCCGCCTCCTCGGCGAGGTGCTGAGCGGCCGGGCGCACGCCGTGCAGGTGTGCAACCCGCCAGACGTGTACTGGCCGCTGGCGCTCTTCGTCCGTGCGCTGGGCCGGCCGTGGGTCTTCGACCACCACGATCTGTCGCCGGAGGTGTACGCGACACGCAGCGACGACGCGCCCAACCCGGTGGTGTTCCGGACACTGACCGCGATGGAGTGGCTGACGCTGCGCACGGCTTCGGCGGTGGTCGCCACCAACGAGTCGTTCCGGGAGAACGCGTTGCGGCGCGGCGTGTCGCCGGCGAAGGTGACGGTCGTGCGCAACGGTCCGTCGGCCCGGGAGATCGCGCCCACCGCGCCGGTCACCGCCGCGGACGGCATGCACCGCATCGTGTACCTAGGGGTGCTCGGCAAGCAGGACAACGTCGCCGCCGTCGTGTACACGGCGGAGGAGCTGACCCGCCGCCGCCCGGCCCGCGACTGGCGGGTGGTCATCGCGGGCGACGGCGAGACGCTCGAGGAGCTGAAGGAGCTGGCGGTCGCGCGGGGTGTGGCCGACCGGGTGGAGTTCACCGGGTGGCTCAATGGCGAGGAGGTCGACGCGCTGCTCCAGACGGCGACCGTCGGCGTGCAGCCCGACCTGCCGACCCGGATGAACCACCTGTCCACGATGGCCAAGAGCGTCGAGTACGTGAGCCGGGGCGTCCCGGTCGTCGCCGTGGACCTGATCGAGACCCGCCGTACGGCCGGCGACGCCGCGGCGTACGTCGAGACCGGCGCGCCCGCCGAGTTCGCCGCCGCGATCGACGCGCTGCTCGACGACCCGGAGCGGCGGGAAGCGATGGCCAAGATCGCGCTCGACCGGTTCGACACCGAGCTGTCGTGGGAGCACCAGAGCGTGCGGTACGCGGCGATGTGGCACCGCCTCTTTCGGGGCCGGCGGGCCCAGGCTGACGGCGAGACGGCCCCGGACGCGATACCCGTACCACGCCGGGGCCCGGCGCCGCGCCACGCGGCGGCCGAGGGGACCACGCCGGCACTGACCCGCCCGGAGTCCAACCAATGACCGTGAGCGTCGTGATCGCCGCGCACAATGAGTCGGCGGTGATCAGTCGGTGCCTGTCCGCGCTCCGCGAGGGCGGTGCGGACCTGGACATCACCGTGGTCACCAACGGTTGTACCGACGACACCGCCGAAGTCGCCCGCCAGCACGCCGGCGTCCGCGTCGTCGAGCTGGCCGAGGCGGGCAAGGCCGGCGCGCTCAACGCCGGCGACGCGGTGGCGGCGAGCTTCCCCCGGGTGTACCTCGACGCCGACATGACGCTTACCGGAGCCCAGATCCACGTGATCGTGGGGGCGCTCGACATGCCGGGCGTGCTGGCGTCGACGGCGGTACGGCGCATGGTCACCCGTGGCTCGGCGGTACCGGTCAAGGGCTACTACGCCATCAACAACCGGCTGCCGCTCTTCCGCAACGCGCTCTTCGGGCGGGGCGTGATCGCACTCTCCAAGGAGGGGCGCGACCGCTTCGAGAGCTTCCCCGGGGTGATCGCCGACGACCTGTTCCTCGACTCGCTCTTCGCCCCGGCGAAAAGCGCGAGGTGCCGGCGGTGGTCTCCCGGGTCGCCGCGCCGCGCCACACCCGCGACCTGGTCCGCCGGCTGGCCCGGGTGCGCGCCGGCAACCGCGCCCTGCGCAACGAGTCCGCCGGCACCCGTTCGGCCGAAAACTCGTCCTGGCTGCGCGACGTGGCCCTGCCGCGCCCGTGGCTGGCCCGGCGGCGGTCTGCTACGTCGCGATCACCGCGGCGGCCGAGATGCGCGCGCGGCGGGCCACCGGCTGGGGCCGCGACGAGTCGTCCCGGCAGGCGGTCGCCGGATGACGCCGACCGTGAGCGTGCTGATGGTCTCGTACCGCACGCGCGACCTGACCGTGCGCGCCCTGTCCGCGCTGCGCGAGTCCTGCCCGGGCACGACGTTCGAGACGATCGTGGTCGACAACGCCTCCGGCGACGGCTCGGCCGACGCGATCCGGGCCGCCGTCCCCACGGCGACCGTCGAGGAACTGCCGGAAAACGTGGGCTTCGGCCGCGCGATGAACCGCGCCGCCCAGCACGCCCGCGGCGACTGGCTGCTGCTGGTCAACCCGGATACCGAGCCGGACGGCGATGTGGTGAGCGCGCTGGTCGCGTACGCGACGGCACACCCCGAGCACGGCATCTACACGGGCCGCACGCTGCATCCGGACGGCACCGACGACATGCGCTCCTGCTTCGCGCTGCCCACCCTGCGGCAGTACGTGGCGTTCGCGCTGGGCCTCTCCACGCTGGGCCGCCGCTTCCGCCGCCTGGGGCCGCTGTTCAACCCCGAGGAGCTTCCCGGGTACGACCGGACCACCGCCCGCGAGGTCCCGGCGGTCTCCGGTTGCCTGATGCTGATCCGGCGCGACCTGTTCACCGCGCTGGGCGGCTTCACGCCCGACTACTTCATGTACAGCGAGGACATCGACCTCTGCGTCCGCGCCCGCGAGCGCGGCGCCCGGCCGGTGCTGGTGCCCGAGGCCCGGCTGCTCCACCTGGGCGGCGCCTCGGCCGGCACGAGCTCTCGCAAAATCGTGATGCTGCTGCGCGGCAAGTGCACCTTCGTCCGGCTCCGCTGGACCCCGGGCCGCGCCGCCACCGCACGGACGCTCATCGCCGCCGGCGTGGGCCTGCGCGGCGGCCTGGCCGCGATGCTGGGCCGCAAGAGCCCGTGGCGCGAGGTCTGGAGCGCGCGCCGCGTCTGGCTGGCCGGCTGGCCCGCCCAGGCGACCGAGCCGGCCCTGACCCGCGACTCAGCCCCGACAGCCTGACCGCGCCTTCGGCGCTCGATGTCAGGGTCCTGTTCCCATTCCAAGAGACAGACCTGGGCTACCGCGATGTCCGCCGGGCTCCAGACCGCTGCTCCCGCGGCCTCACCCTCCGCGCTTCACAACCCGCCAACGCACCCTGCGGCAGACCAGAGAACGCTGGATCTAGTCGACTTTCTGCCGTCAGGACGACCAAAAGTCGACTAGATCTCCCGGGCTTGGCCACAACGGCACCCGGACGCGGTCCCCTGGCGCGTCTTGACTGCTTGTTTCCCTTGATCGGTGGGTGCTCTGGTCGTCCGTGGCGAAAAATTGCCCTTCCAGGGGCAATTCCTCGCCACGGACGCAGCGTTACACGACTCAGCCTGCGTCGATCAAGGAAATCCGCGGCCGTAGGCCATGATCGGCGTCTTTGCGCGGGCCACGCCGGCCTCGGGTTGGCTTGTGAACCGCGGAGGGTGAGGCCGCGGGAGCAGCGGTCCGGACCACCGCGGACATCGCGGTAGCTCAAATCTCGATCCTGTAGCCACATTGTGGGCAGAGCTCATGACGCCGACTCCGAAAGGGTCTCTAGATACCTTGATCGGTCAGTGGCTGCGGCGTCCGTCGCGAGAATTTCCCCTGGAGGGGCGCTTTTTCGCCACGGACGCAGAGGCGGCACTCCACGACCAGGCCGATCAAGGAGAAATGCGGGTCGCGGGGCCGCTTCCCATAGGGAGCGGAGCAAATGCGACCAGTGCCGTGACCTGTCGCGGCTCGTGCGACGGGGTCGGGGTCAGGCGGGGACGGACTGGCGCTCGACGACCGCGAGGTTGGCCAGGAAGCCGACCGTGGCGGCGTCCGTGCCGTACTCGCCGGACAGCAGCCCGGCGAGCCAGTCCTCGCGGACGAAGCCGGAGCGGAGCACGGGCTCGACGAGCTTCGGCTGCTCGCGCCAGTGGCGGATGACAAGGTCGGCGAGTACCGGGGTGCCGACGGCGGTGGCGGCCTTGCCGCGGGCGAACTGGTAGACCTTCTCCATGCCGCGCTGGGCGTACTTGCGGATCGAGTACTCGGCGAGCTGCTTCGGCACGTACCGGCGGGGGAGGTGCTTGGGGCGCACGCCGGTGGCCAGCCGCGCGTTGGCCAGCCACGGGTCGAGGCGCTCCAGGACGCGCGCGGAGTAGCCGGAGCCGCTGCGGCTGGTCGGTGCCACCGAGCGGGCCAGCGCGAGGAAGCGCGGGTCAAGGTAGGGGCCGACGATCATGCGGTCCAGGCAGGCGCCGGTGAAGTTGATGCCCACCCAGCGGTGCACCCGCTCCTGGAGGAAGAACTCGTCGATCGCGGTCAGCCAGTCCGTGTGGTACCCCTCGAAGGCCCGGCGGATCGCGGCGGTGGCGTCATCCCGCGCGGAGGCGGCGAAGTCGGGCACCAGGGCGTCTGCCGTGGTGGCGTCGTTGGTCACGAACCACCAGCGGGCCAGCCGGTCGACCAGCTCGGTATTCGGCGCGTCGTGCTGCTGCTGGCCCATGTGGTAGCTGCCGCGGGCCATCTCGCCGCCCTGCCCGGTGATGCGCACGCCCGGCGGCACCTGGCTCTCCACCCAGTCGAGCACGCCCAGCGCGACCGGGTTGCCGACCGTGTCGTGGCGCACGGCCGAGGCGTCCACCAGCTCGTGGGCCGCCTCGGGGTGAGGTCGCCGAGCTTTGTCAGGTCGATCACCTGGTGCTCGGTGCGGAAGTGCGCGGCCAGCTCGCCGGCGATCACCGGGTCGGCGCGGCCGGGTGCGGAGAGCGTGAGCGTGCGGACCCCGGCCCGGCGGGCGGCCGGGAGCGCGGCGAACGCGAGCCGGCTGTCGAAACCGCCGGAAAGCTCGAAGACCGTCTCTGGGTGCTCGTCCAGGCACCGCTCGACGTTGCCGCGCAGCAGGGCGGCCATCGCCTCGACCGGGTCGCCGCCGGGCACCTTGGCGGGCTCGGCCACATCCACGTACGACAGGGTGGTGAGCTCGCCCCCGCCAGCCGCCAGGTGGAGCCCGCGGGCAGCTTGGTCACGCCCTTGAACGGCGTCGCCTCGCCGAGGTGGAAGCCGGTCACCGCGTACGTGCCGACGGTCTGCGGGTCGAGCGGGGCGCCGGCCAGCCGGGCCAGCTCCAGCGCCGAGGTGGACACAGCGGCCCAGCCGTCGCCGCGAATCCCATACAAATGGCGGAGTCCGATGTGGTCGGTGGCCGCGGTCAGCTCGTGCTCGTCGAAGGCCACCGCGGCGAACGGGGCGGCCATCTGGGCGAGCGGCGTGCCCGCGCGCAGCCATCTCGTGAGGATCTCGGCGTCGACCGGGCGGAAGTCGTGGTCGCGCGGCCCCAGCGCGAGCGCCACGACGCCACGCTCACCGGGAACCGGCCCGTCGAGCCACAGCCGGCCCCACGGGCGGTGCGCCACCGAGGCGGCGCCGCCGAAGGGTGCGACCGGAGCCGGTCCAGCACCCGGCGTCCCGCTCACCGCGAGCAGGTTGCGAATGAACTCCACGGTCTCTCCTCGGCACACGGGCCAGCCCCCACCGGCTTGCCGACTCTACCGGCGTCATGAACCCGCCACGCCGACGGATATCCGACTCGCCCGCCGCACTGAGCAGGGCGCGCATCCTTGTACCGTGACGCCGGTGAGGTCCCTTTCGACCACCGCGCGGCGGGCTGCGCGCCCTGCCGCGCGCGCACTAACCCGTCCGGTGGGCACGGTGCGGGCCGTCCGGACGGCACGTCCCGACATCGTGCTGACGTATGACGACGGTCCGGACCCCGACGGTACACCGGCCGTACTGGACGCCCTCGCCCGATTCGGTGCCACGGCAACGTTTTTCGTGCTGACCCGCCGCGCCCGGATACACACCGGGCTGCTGGCCGAGGTCGCCGCCGCGGGCCACGAGATCGCCCTGCACGGCATTGACCACACAAGACTCACCCGGCTCCCGCTTGACGAGGTGCGCCGCCGGATCCGCGACGGCAAGGCCGAGCTGGAGGATCTGGCCGGCACGCCGGTGCGCTGGTTCCGCGCGCCGTATGGTGCGCTGCTCCCGAAGCACTGGCTGGAGGTGCGCCGCGCCGGGCTCATGCCGGTCGCCTGGGGCCCGACGCCGCGCGACTGGGACAACGAGTCCGAGGAGCGGCTCGCCGAGGACGTGATGGCGAGCAGCGGCGCCGGCGAGATCGTCCTCGCCCACGACGGGTATGCGGGGGCGGAGGACAACGCGTTCGACGGCCCGGAGCCGGCGATCGACCGGGGCAAGCTGGCGAGCCTGATGCTGGAGGGTTACGCCGAGCGGGGACTTGTCGGCCGCAGCCTCGGCGCAGCCCTCGAGCACGGTACGGTCGCCAAGTGGGCGTGGTTCCTCCGGTGACCGCCGAGCCCTGGGTCGTCGTCTGCGCGGTCAACTCGTGGACCGGCACGGCGCGCACCGACCGGCACATCACCACCCAGCTGACGCGGTACGCGCGGGTGCTGTGGGTGGATCCGCCGGTCTCGGTGGTGACGCCGTCCGACTACCGGCACGGTGCCCCGCGCTCGCTGCGGCCCCGCCTTGTCGCGGAAGCGCCGCGGGTCACCCGGCTGGCCACGGTGGCGCAGCCGTTCCACACCCGGCGCGGGATCCGGCTGGCCACCCCGGCGCTCGTCCGGGCGCAGATCCGGTGGGCGCTGCGCCGCCTGGGGGTCCGGCCGGCGGCGGTGCTCGCGTTCTCCGCCAGCGACCTGCTCGGCCGGTGGGGCGACGACGTCGTCGACGTGCTCTACGCGACCGACGACTACCTTGCCGGCGCCGACCTCATGCAGATCGCCCCGGAGGACGTCGACCGGGAGGAGCGCGAGGCGCTGGCCCGCGCGGACCGGGTGATCGTGGTGTCCGAGGTGCTGGCCGAAAAGTGGCGGGCGCTGGGCGCCGACCCGGTCGTGGTGCCCGGTGGGGTGCGCGCGGATGCGTACACGGGTGTCGACTCCGCGCCACTGCCGGCCGACGTGGACCTGCCCGGCCCGGTCGCCGGCGTGGTGGGCCACCTGTCCGACCGCATCGACGTGCGGCTGCTGGAGGCGGTCGTCGAGGCGGGCTGCTCGCTGCTGATGGTCGGCTCGCGCGACGAGCGGTGGGCGGTGCGGGAGTTCGAGCGGCTCTGCGCCCACCCGCGCGTGGCGTACGTGGGACACCGCCCGTTCGCCGAGCTCCCGTCGTACCTGCGCCTCATCGACGTGGGGCTCACGCCCTACGTGGACACCGCCTTCAACCGCGCCTCGTTCCCGCTCAAGACACTTGAGTACCTCGCCGCCGGACGCCCGGTGGTGAGCACCGACCTGCCCGCGGTGCGGTGGCTCGACACCGACCTGATCCACATCGTCACCGACCCGGCCGCGTTCGGCGAGGCCGCGCTCAAGGTGGCGGCCGAGGCACGGATGCCGGAGCGGGTGAAGGCCCGGCAGGAGTTCGCGGCGGAGCACTCGTGGGCCAATCGGGCCGACCGGGTCGCGCGGGCCATCGGGTTCACCGTGACGGGCGACTGATCCTTCACTCAGTCAGGCGATACGCGGCATTCAGCTGATTCGCCCGGTACGCCACGCGCGTACCGTCGGTCGCCATGGCCGACCCGTCCCCACCTGGACCCGCACTCCTGGCGAATCTGGAGCCGGCGCCCGACGCGCCCCCGACTAGCCGGCGGCGCCGGTGGTGGCGCCTTGTCGCGCTGATCCTCGGGCTGGCGCTCGTGCTCGGCGCGGGCGGCACCGCCGGGGCGGCGTGGCTCTACACCCGGTCCGTCGACAAGAGCATCGAGCGGGTGGACGCGTTTGTGGGCGTGCCGGAGGAGGGCCGGCCGGAGAAGGTCGCCGGCAAGGCGCTGAACCTGCTCATCGTCGGTAGCGACTCGCGCGACCCGGAGGTGGCCGGCTCCCGCACCGACACGATCATCATGGCGCACGTGTCGGCGAGCCGGGAGGACGCCCAGTTCATCTCGATCCCTCGGGACACCTGGGTGGACATCCCGCGCTCCGCCGACGGCAAGTCGGGCGGGCGGAAGGCGAAAATCAACGCGGCCTTCGCCTGGGGCGGGGCGCCGCTGCTCGTACAGACGGTGGAGAAGTTCACCGGCGTGCGCGTCGACAACGTGATGATGGTCGACTTCGCCGGCTTCAAGGATGTGGTGGACGCGCTCGACGGCGTGGAGATCGCGGTGGACGAGGACTTCACCTCCGTCCACTCCAGCCGCGAGTTCGCGAAGGGCGACCAACACATGGACGGCGACACCGCCCTGGACTACGCGCGGCAGCGGTACCAGTTCGCGGACGGCGACTTCACCCGCATGCGGCACCAGCAGCAGCTCGTCCAGGCGATCATCGAGCGGGCCGCGGACCGGGGGCTGATGAAGGATCCGGCGCGCTTGAACAGCTTCATCCGGGCCACGGCCGACGCGGTGACTGTGGACAAGGGCATGAAGCTCTTCGACACCGTGTGGGGGCTGCGCGGGCTGCGGCCGGACGGCATGACGTTCATGACGAGCCCGTCCCGGGACACCGGCTGGGTGGGCGACCAGAGCGTGGTATTCGCCGACGAGGACGCGTCGGCGAGCCTGTACGAGGCGGTCCGCGAGGACGAGGTGACCGATTGGCTGATCGCGAACCCACAGGAGTGACCTAAACCGGCATCTGTGTCGGATAGCTGATCCGATCGGGCCTGCCGCCGCGCGCGAGGTGGCCACTACCCTCCCAGCGTGGGTCTACATTCCTTGCGCCGGCGCCTCGTCGACTCGCCGGACTCGTGGGGCGCGCGCCGCCGCGCCAAGCGGGCGCTCTGGTTGAGCGAGACGTTTCCCGACCTCGCCCAGATGTCCGTCCTCGACCTGGGCGGACGTGTCGACACCTGGGAGCGCGCGACCGTGCGCCCCAAGCACGTGCACGTGGTCAACCTCGAGCCGCTCCCCGGTGACCTGCCCGAGTGGGCCGAGCTCGACTACGGCGACGCGTGCGCGCTGCCCGAGCACATCGCCAAGCGCCGCTACGACCTCGTCTTCTCGAACTCGGTGATCGAGCACGTGGGTGGGCACGAGCGGCGGGTGCGTTTCGCCGAGTCGGTGCACACGCTGGCCGAGGCGCACTGGGTGCAGACGCCGTACCGGTTCTTCCCGATCGAGCCGCACTGGGTGGCGCCGGGCATGCAGTTTCTGCCCACCTCGCTGCGGACGACCGTGGCCCACCGGTGGCCGCTGTCGCACACCCCGGCCAAAGACCGCGCCACGGCGATGCAAAACGTGTTGTGGACCGAGTTGATCGACAAGACGCAGATGCGCCATTACTTTCCGCAGTCGACGATCCGGTCGGAGCGCTTCCTGGGGCTCACCAAGTCGATGATCGCCTACAAGCTGACCAGCTGATCGGCTGATCCATCGTGGACAGGGAGTGCACTTGTTGTATTTCCGTCATCACGGGCAGTGTCCGGGCGTAATGTTCCTGGCGATGTCGGTTTCCCGACAACCACCCTTGGTCAATTCGTCCCGAGGGTGCCTGATAAGTGTCGAAGCAAAGAGTTCGCGGGTCTGTATCAAATCCGAGGTCTACGCCTCTGACCTGGGCAAACGCCTACGGGCGCCGGGTCCCCGCCGGGTATGGCTGCGCGTTTTATCGATGGTTCTAGCTTGACCGCCCTTGGTCCTATGGCCAAACGGCCGAGGTGGTTCCGGCCGGCACGGCGTGGTGGGGGCCGCATCCGATAATTGTGCGGTTCTCGCAGCAGGGCTACCGTTTGCCCGCTGATCTTTGGGTCCGGGGGACGAAGATGAATCTTGTTCGGGCTCGCTGAGGGGCGACCGGTTGTGAATAGTGGGCAACAAGGCAGTGACGGCGTGATGAGCCGCGTGCTCAAGGGCGCCGCGGTGACCGCCGTGCGGGTCGCCGGCACGGGACGAAGGGCGCTGGACGGGTTCCTGGGCGGCCGTCTCATGCGGACCCGGGCACGCCGCCGGATGACGCTCGCCGCGGGCGCCGCGACGCTTTGCGTCGTCGCCGGTGGGCTTGTGGTGGTGCCGGCCGCGATGGCGGCCGCCGACCCGTGTGCCCCACTGATCAACCCGGTCGCGTGTGAAAACTCCAAGCCGGGCAACCCCTCCTCCGAGTGGGAGATCTGGGAGGCGGGCGAGGAGTCGATCCAGGGCTTCGCCACGGACATCAGCGTGAACGTCGGGCAGCAGATCAAGTTCAAGGTCAAGACCCCGGCGACCTCGTACCGGATCGACATCTACCGCCTGGGTTGGTATGGCGGCGACGGTGCCCGCAAGATCACCAGCTTCTCGCCCAGCGTCCCGCTCCCGCAGAACCAGCCGCCGTGCGTCACCGATCCCCAGACGGAGATCTACGACTGCGGTACCTGGGCTGTCTCAGCACAGTGGACGGTGCCCAGCACCACGGTGTCCGGCGTCTTCATCGCGAAGCTGACCCGCACCGACGCCGCCGGCAACGGTGACAGCAGCCACATCACGTTCGTGGTCCGTAACGACGCCAGCACGTCCGACCTGTTCTTCCAGACCTCGGACACGACCTGGCACGCGTACAACATGTACGGCGGCAGCAACTTCTACCACGGCGGCGACAACGGCCGGGCGTACAAGGTCAGCTACAACCGTCCGTTCGGCACGCGGGGCAACAACCCCGAGGACTTCCTCTTCAGCAACGAGTACCCGATGCTGCGCTTCATCGAGCGCAACGGGTACGACGTCAGCTACACCACCGGCATCGACTCCGACCGCCGGGGCAACCTCATCAAGAACCACCAGGTGTTCCTCTCGGTCGGCCACGACGAGTACTGGTCGGGCCAGCAGCGCGCCAACGTCGAGGCGGCCCGGGACGCGGGCGTCAACCTCGCGTTCTTCAGCGGCAACGAGATGTACTGGAAGACGCGGTACGAGAACAGCAAGGACGGTACGAACACGACGTACCGCACGCTGGTCTGCTACAAGGAGACCTGGTCCAACGACAAGATCGACCCGACCACCGAGTGGACCGGCACGTGGCGCGACCCGCGCTTCTCGCCGCCGTCCAACGGTGGCCGCCCAGAAAACGGGCTGACCGGTACGGCGTACATGTCGAACAACGTGGACCTGGCCATCCAGGTGCCGGCCGCGCAGGGCAAGAACCGGTTCTGGCGCAACACAAGCGCCGCCGGCCTCACCGGCACCCAGGTCGCCACGCTCGCGCCGCACACGGTCGGGTACGAGTCCGACGAGGACCTGGACAACGGCCACCGACCACCGGGCCTGATCCGGCTCTCCACCACCACAGGTGAGACGCCCGAGCTGTTGCGCGACTTCGGCAACACGGTCACCCCGGGCACGACCACCCACCACTTGACGCTGTACCGGGCAGCCAGCGGCGCGCTCGTCTTCTCCGCCGGCACGGTGCAGTGGGCGTGGGGCCTCGACGAGTACCACGACGGCACCGTCGAGCCGGTCGACCCGGCCATGCAGCAGAGCACGCTCAACCTCTTCGCCGATATGGGCGCCTTCCCCGGCACCCTGATGTCCGGCAAGCAGATGCCGAGCGCGTCGAGCGACGCGACCAAGCCGACCATCGCGATCACCTCGCCGGCCTCCGGTGCCTCGGTGGCCAACGGCAACCAGATCACGGTCTCCGGCTCCGCCGCCGACGTCGGTGGCGTGGTCGCGGGCGTCGAGGTCTCCACCGACGGTGGCGAGAGCTGGCACCCGGCCAACGGCACGACCTCCTGGTCGTACTCCTTCTACACGACCGGCGCGGGCACCCAGGCGATCCTGGCTCGGGCGATCGACGACACGGCCAACATCGGCCTGCCGGTCACCCGCACGATCACGCTGACCGGCGCGAGCACGATCTTCGGCAACCGGACGCCGACGACGGCGGCCGTGACCGACACCAGCGGGATGGAGCTAGGCGTCCGGTTCAAGGCGGACACCGACGGCTTCGTCACCGGCATCCGGTTCTACAAGGGCACCGGCAACGGCGGTACGCACACCGGCAGCCTGTGGAGCGCGAGTGGTTCGCGGATGGCGACGGCGACGTTCCAGAACGAGACCGCGACCGGCTGGCAGAAGGTGACGTTCGGCAACCCGGTGCCGGTGTTCGCGAATACCACCTACATCGCCTCGTACTTCGCCCCGCAGGGCCGGTACTCGGCGGACCAGGGCATGTTCACGATCGACGACTTCAAGGCGTTCCCGCTGCGGGGCCTGCGGTCGTCGTCCGCCGACGGCAACGGTGTCTTCAAGGAAGGCGCTGGCTTCCCCGGCGGCAGCTACAAGGACACCAACTACTGGGTCGACGTGACGTTCACGCCGAGCAACGCGGCGGCGCCGACGGTGCTCTCGGCCGTGCCGCTCGCCGAGTCGACGGACATCCCGGTCGACATCAAGCCGCAGGCGGTCTTCTCCAAGGCGATCAACCCGTCCTCGCTCCAGTTCACGCTGAAGAACGCGGCGAACGTCTCGGTGCCCGGCTCGGCCAGCTACAACGCCACCACCAAGACGGCGACGTTCACGCCGAACGCCAACCTGGCGCCGGAGATGCTCTACACGGTCGCCGTCTCCGCGGCCGACGGCAACGGAAACGGGATGGACTCGCCGCGCACGTGGACGTTCAGCACCGAGCTCGACCCGTCGGTGCAGCGACTGTTCCCGGACAGTGCGGTGCCGAACGACCCGAGTGTCAACGACAGCAACGGGGTCGAGCTGGGTGTGAAGTTCACGCCGCAGGTCAACGGCCAGGTCGTCGGCATCCGCTTCTACAAGGGTGGCGGCAACTCGGGTACGCACGTCGGCACGCTGTGGAACACCAGCGGTGGCCAGATCGCCCGAGTGACGTTCACCAACGAGGGTGGCAACGGCTGGCAGACCGCCCGGTTCTCCAGCCCGGCCAACGTGACGGCCGGCACCACGTACGTGGCGTCGTACCACGCGCCGAGCGGTCACTACGCGGCCTCGGGTAACTTCTTCACCTCGGCGTACAACCACGGGCAGATGACCGCACCCAGCGGCGTCAACGGTGTCTACAACTACTCGCCGACGCCGGCGTTCCCGCAGGACGCGTACAACTCCAGCAACTACTTTGTCGAGCCGATGTTCATCCCCGGCAGCGGCGGTGGTCCGAACCCGACGCCGTCGACGACCACCAGTCCCACGGGCCCGCCCGGACCGTCGCCGTCGCCGACCGAGGGGCAGTGGCCGACGGGTACGACGATCTTCAACGCCACCGACACCCCGCAGTCGAGCTCGTGGAACGACAACGACTCGATCGAGGTGGGCGCGAGGTTCCGGTCGGACGTCAACGGGAAGGTGACCGCGATCCGGTTCTACAAGGGCGCGGGCAACACCGGGGTACACACCGGCACGATCTGGTCGACCACCGGCCAGGTGCTGGGGAGCGCGGTATTCAGCAGCGAGTCCGTCTCGGGCTGGCAGACGGCCACGCTCACCACACCTGTCGACATCACGGCGAACGCGACCTATGTGGTCTCGTACCACACGACGACCGGACACTATGCGGTGACGGTCAACCAGTTTGGCGGCGCGAACTTTGACCGGCCGCCGCTGCACGTGCTTGCCTATGGAGGGGTCTACCAGTACGGCGCCGGCCAGGTGTACCCGGGCAACGGCACGGGACACAACTACTGGGTGGACGTGATCTTCCAGGCCAGCTGATCGGTAGTGCGACGGATCCGGCCGGGTCCCTTCACCGGGGCCCGGCCGGACGGTTTTGAACTGGGGAGAGTTCTTCGGTGAGCGATTCGCTGTTCGGCCGCGCGGGCAAGGCGCTCGGCTGGAGCTTCGCCTCCACCGCCCTCGGGCGGCTGAGCACGCTCGCGATCGGCATCGCGATCGCGCGGCTGCTGGGGCCGGAGGAGTTCGGCACGTTCGCGGTGGCCACGGTCGCACTGCTCGCCGTGCTGAGCTTCAACGAGCTTGGCGTGAGCCTCGCGATCGTACGGTGGCCGGGCGACCCGAAGGAGATCGCGCCGACCGTACTCACGATCTCCGTCATCTCCAGCATCATCGTCTACATTGGATGCTTCTTCGGCGCCCCGCTCTTCGCCAACGCGATGGGCGAGCCGGACGCCACCGGCGTGGTACGCCTGCTCTGCCTCAGCGTCATCATCGACGGCCTTGTCGCCACGCCCGCGGCCATGCTCCAGCGGGAGTTCCGGCAGGGGCGCAAGACCATCGTCGACCAGACCACCCACTGGCTCGGCTCGCTCACCTCGATCGCCTGCGCGTTCACCGGCATGGGCGCGATGAGCCTGGCGGTCGGCCGGCTCACCGGCGCGCTCGCCGGAGCGGTGCTCTTCATCGCGTTCGCCCCGCAGGCGATGCGCTTCGGCCTCAACCGCGAGAAGGCCAGGGCGCTGATGCGCTTCGGCCTGCCGCTCGCCGGGTCGAGCATCATCGTCTTCGCGGTCAACAACGTCGACCGCATCCTGGTCGGCGCCACGCTGGGCCCGGTCGCGCTCGGCTACTACGTGCTGGCCGCCAACCTCGCCGGCTGGCCGATCAACATCTTCTCCCAACCGGTCCGCGCGGTCGCCCCGGCCGCGCTCGCCCGCCTCCAGGGTGACAAACCGGCCATGCGCACGACATTCCTGTCCACCGCCGGCCTCCTCGCCGCCGCCACGCTGCCCGCCTGCGTGGTACTGGCCGCGGCCAGCGAGCCGCTCATCCGCCTGGTGTACGGCACGGTGTGGGAGCCCGCGGCCATGATCCTGCCGTGGCTCGCCCTCGTCGCCGCGGTGCGCATCCTCTTCGAGCTCGTCTACGACTACTTCGTGGTCCTGGCCAGCAGTCGCGTGGTGTTTACCGCGCAGCTCGCCTGGCTGATCGCCCTCATCCCGGCGCTGATCGCCGGTGCCGCCATCGCCGGCCTCCAGGGCGCCGGCGCGGCACAGCTGGGCGTGGCCCTCGTCGTGGTGCTGCCCATCTACCTGTACGAGCTACGCCGCAGCGGTATCGGCGCGGGCTCGCTCGCCGCTCGGCTGGCTCTGCCCGTGCTGGGCGCCGCGGTGGTCGGTGGCGTGGTCGCGGTGACCAGCCACCTGATCACCATCGACCTGCTCGCGCTGGCGGTGGCCGGCCTCGTGGGCGTGGCCGGGATGGGCGCATTGCTCTACCGCCTGCGCCACCTGATCGGCACCCTCCGCCGCATCGGCGCATCCGCCGATGCCGCCCCCGAGCCAGCCCCGGTCCCCACCCCGCGTGACCGTTGGGGTCCGCCCCGGCTATTCAAGAGACAGACGAGGGCTACCGCGACGTCCGCGGTGGTCCGGACCGCTGCTCCCGCGGCCTCACCCTCCGCGGTCCACAACCACCTGCCGGTACAGCTGACCGCGAGGCCGCAACCCGCGCGCCGCGCGGAGCCCGCGAACCTCGAACGCTCGTTTTCCCTTGACCTGCGCAACAGCCGGACGCCATTTGTTGGCCTGCTCCAACCCTTCTACACCGTTCAAGGAAGACCGGGTCTGCGCGGCCGCCATCACCAATTCCGTGCCTGCGGCATGCGGACAAGGTCAAGACCTCAAGCCCGAATGATCCCTCTAGAGATCTTTTGGGGTTGGGGTTTCGGGCTTGTCCACAAGCGACGCTTCGCGTCGATTGTTCGGCGATTTGTCCTATGCCCGAGGCTCAGATTGCCTGATGCCGGCTCGCGCGGCGCCCGCGAAGGCGTGGTTTCCCTTGATCGGTGGGTGGGGTTTGGAGCAGGCAAGCGATCGTGGTCCTTAGCTGTTGCTGTGGGCACAGCCAAGTACCACGATCCGTCGGACGGCTTCCACCTGTAGTACCGATCAAGGAAGCATGGTGCGTTTTGGGTGTGTTTGTCGGATCTCTAGAGATTTTTCGGAGTCGGGTCGATTGGGTCCGTCGACAAGGGTGGCTGTGGGCTCATTGCCTGATGAGAGATTTGGGCTACCGCGGCGTTCGTTGTGGCCGGGCCGCTGCTCCCGCAGCCTCGCCCTCCGCGGTCCGCAATCCATACCCGGGCTGGCGTCGCTGGCGATAAGGCCATTGCTGGCGGGCGTGATGCCGGGAGCTGGCGAGTCTTGTCGCATGTTTCCTTGGTCGCTGCGCGCTTTGACCTCACCGTGCCGATCAAGGTGAGGGTCGCGGGCGCCCGGCACCGTCGAGTGGGTGGCGTGGCCTTGATCGGTGGGTGCTCTGGTCGTCCGTGTCGAGAAATTGCCCCTCCAGGGGCAATTTCTCGACACGGACGCAGTGTGGTGGGGTGCTGTATGCGCCGATCGTGGGAAGTCTGCGGTCATGGCCTTGATCGGCGTCTTCGCGTGGAGGTCACGCGCCCACCACCGCAGAGCCGGCAGTGGAGGTCGGGGGTTTCGGCGAGCGCTAGCGAGCCGCCGACCGGAGCGGTGCCCGCGGGAGCATGCGGTCCGCAGCTGACGCGGACCGGGGTAGATCTGGCTTCTGCTCTCTGGGTTGACGCAACCAGATGATTGCTATAGCTTCAGTGGCAACTGAATGGTTGCTACAAGGAGGCGGACATGGCATTCCCCGATCGGATCGAGCGCACGCTCCAGCTGGCCCACCCACCGGAGCGGGTCTGGGCGGCGCTCACCACGGCCGACGGCCTGGGCACGTGGTTCGGACATCGCGCCGAGGTCGACCTGCGCGTCGGTGGCCAGGCGAAGCTCACGTGGGACAGTGGCGACACAGCCACCCTCATCATCGAGCGTCTCGAGCCGCCGCGTGTCTTCGGCTACACCTGGCCGGTCTACGGCCTCTCCGACAGCGATCCGCGACGTACCTACGTGGAGTTCACGCTGGAGGCCACCAGCACCGGCACGACGCTGACGATGGTCGAGAGCGGGTTCGCGCAGCTGCCGGACGCCGAGCACAAGGCGGCATTCGCCGGCAACACCGACGGCTGGACAAACGAGCTGGGCGAGCTTGTCACGTACCTCGATGGACAAGCCTGACCTTGAGGCGGTGGCGGAGGAGGTCTTCGCCGCCCTGGCCGACCCGAGCCGGCGAGGCATCCTCGCCGCGCTCGCGGCCGAGGGGCCGGCCACCGCGACGGACCTGGCCGCCCAGCTGCCGATCACCCGGCAGGCCATCGCCAAGCATCTCGCCCTGCTGTCCGAGGCGGGGCTGGTCGTGGCCGAGCCGGGGGAGCGGCGGCGGGTCCGCTACAGGCTGGACTCCGCGCCCATGAAGGTCGCCCAGCAGTTCCTCGCCGCGCTGGCCCGCGACTGGGACGGTCCGCTGGCCGCCCTGCGAGACAGGTTGGACGAGCCGCCGGACGGCCCTCGCGGCGGGACTTGACCCTACGGGTTGGACTTGATGGACGCGGCGGCGAGAGTGGGTGCGTTGAAGTCGTCGCGGGCGGCGCTCTTGCGCAGCGACTCGTAGCGTCGCCGGGTCTTGTGCGCCGCCAGCCCGGCCAGCGACCGCAGCCCGTCCCGGGCACCCGCACCGGCCGACTGCTTCACCGCCAGCGCCTGCTCGTAGATCTCCACCTGGAGGCGGGCAGCGCGCTGGAGGCTGAAACGCTCGACGACGAGCTCGCGGCCGTACTGGCCGAGCTTGGCCCGCTCGCCCGGGTCGGCGAGCAGGCGGCGAAGCACTGTCGTGAGGTCGTCCGCCGGTCCCACGCCGTACCAGCCCTGCTCCAGGAAGAGGTCGACGCTGTCCGGCGTCAGCAGGCGCCAGAAGCCCTCCTCGCCCTGCACCACGAGCGGCTTGCCGAAGGCGAGTGCCCGCAGCGCCGAGCCGCCCATACCGAGCATGATGTCGGCGGCCGCGTACGCCGGGCGGGGGTCGAGCAGCTCGCCGGTGAGCACGACTGCACGCCGCCCGGCGCGGGCGTTCGCGGCCTCCGCGCGTGCCTCGACGGTCTCGCGGGCCACGCCGTCGCCGGCGATGACCAGGCGCACTGGCTCGTGCTGCGCGAGCTCGCCCATGACGTCGATCGCCGTGAGGATGCCCTCCAGCTTGAGCTGCGGGGAGAGCCGGGTGACCGCGACGATGTCGACAAACCCCGGGCCGAGGCCGAACTGCTCGCGGAATTCGGCGGTGGGGTGGCCGGGCGCGTTCTGCACGACGTCGACCGGCGGCTCGATCAGGTGCACCGGGCCGGGGCGGCGGGCGGCGGTGTGGCGCTGGAGCGCGGCGGTGCCGACCACCAGGTGCATCGACGCGGGCAGGAATGGAGCCACCGCCATCGACATCACGGTGGCCACGGCGGCGGCGCGGCCACCGGGGTAGACGGCGGCGTTCGCCTCCAGGGCGGGCGGCCACTCGTACCCGTGCACGATGTCGAGGCCGCGGCTGCGGATCAGGCGCCGCAGCTTCGCCGTGACGCCCGGCGAGGGGCGGCGCCGGCGGTCGCTGACCGGCAGGTGTTCCATGCCCATCGCGGTGACCCGGTCGACGAGCGGGCCGGGCTCGCCGATGACGGCCACGTCGTGGCCCAGGTCGCGGACGGCCGCGGCCAGCTCGATCGCGTTGAGCTGGCTGCCACCGATGTGCATGCCGTGCGGGTAGACCAGGATCCTCACTGGACGCTCCACAGTAGACCGAACAAAATGGTCATCGCACCACCGCTGGGGACCACGCGTCGTGGATCAGCAGCTTCGGCGCGCCCGTGCCGTCGGCCGGTACGCTCCACACGTCGCTCGTGGCCGTGTCCGCACCCTCGCGCGGCAGGCCGTAGAGGACCGTCTTGTCGTCGAGCCAGACCGCCTGGTCGTCGACGCTGCGCTCCTCGGCGAGCACAGTCTCCTTGCCGCTGCGCAGGTCGTAAACGGCCAGCCGCCACTTGCCCGCGGGCAGGTCGCCGTGCTTCTTGAACGCGACCCGCGTGCCGTCGGGGGACAGCGACGGGCACTCCACGTCCTCGCGGATCGTGGTCACCCGCTTGGCCGACAGGCTCCCCTCCACCAGCCAGGTCTTCTTGCCCGAGGCCGCGGTGGCGTAGAAGCGGTCGTTGTCGGCGAAGGTGACGCCCCAGAGGTTCTTGTCGCGGGCGGCGAGCACCTTGCCGTCGACCACCAGCTCGAACTGCTCGATGTCGCCCACCACAGCGCCGTCCGTCTGGGACACCACCGTACGGGTGGAGAACTGGCCGGGCGACGCGTACGAGTCGCCGAAGACGAACGCTGTCGTGGCCACCAGCTGACCGTCCCGGGACAGCCGCGCGCGGCTCGGGATGCCGGCCAGCGGCAGGTCGTGGCTCGGCGCCCACTCCTGGTCGAGCAGCGTCGCCTTGTACGTGGTGACGAGCCCGCGCTCGGCGCTGAGGCAGATCGCGTCGACGGCGGTGGCGTACACCCGGTCACAGGCGGCCGGGGTCATCGCGCGCGGCCCGTCGGCGTTGGCCAGCGGGACGACCGCCACCCGCCCGTACGACTGGCCGAGCGCGGTGCTGCGGAAGACAAGGTGCGGCGCGGACCGCAGCGCGGTGAGGTCGTCGCGCACCGGCACCGGCGGGGCGTCCGCCACGGCCTGTGCCTGGGAGCGGCGCTCGTACAGCACGTACCCCGACGCGCCGAGGACGACGACGACGATGATGGCGACGAGCGCGTAGATCCGCGACTTGGTGTTCACGCTGAAACAGCCTTTCCCGAGACACCGCGCAACAGCCAGGCGGCGGCCGGGATGACGGCGGCGAGCGCGGCCGCGACCAGCAGGAGCGCGGTGCCACGGCCCGCGAACTGCCACAGTATGCCGAAGCCGAGCGAGGCCGCGAAGCGGGCGAGCGCCACCACCGTCTGCGCGGCCGCGATGCCGCTGCCCCGGGTCTCGGCCGGCACCAGCCGGCTGATCAGCGCGGGCAGCACGCCGTCGGTCGCCGCGTAGAACGTGCCGAGCAGCGCCAGCACCGCGAGCGTCGAGACAAGGCCGCCGGACGGGCGGGCGGCCAGCAGGTAGCCGGCAACCAGTGCGACGTGGCCGCCGATCAACACCCGGGCACGGCCCACCCGGTCGGCGAGGCGGCCGAACGGCACCGCCAGCGAGAGGTACACCGCGTTCGTGCCGATGTAAAGCAGCGGGAAGTAGAGCGCGGCGAAGTCGTCGCGGGCCTGGAGCGAGAGGTAGATGAAGCCGTCGCCCACCGTCACTAGACCGAGCAGGCCGGCCGCGAGGAGTGGCCGGCGAAGCTTCGGCCCGCTGATCTCGCGGGCCACCCGCCGCAGGCCGACGCGGGCCTTGCCCGCCGCGGTGCGCAGGTTGGGGACGAGCAGCAGGAGTACGGCGAAGCCAGCGGTCGCGAAGCCGAACGACACCACGAACACCGAGTCGTAGCTGCCCGGAACCGTCCACAGTAGAGCGAAGGCGACAAGTGGGCCGAGCGCCGCCCCGAACGTGTCCAGCGCCCGGTGTACGCCGAACGAGCGGCCCAGCGAGTCCGGATGCGAGGAGGCGGCGATGAGCGCGTCGCGGGGCGCGGTGCGCAACCCCTTGCCGAGCCGGTCTGCGGTGGTTACCGCCGTGATCGCGGCGAAGCCCTGCGCGGGCAGCATCGCGATGCGGCTGAGCGCGGAGACCCCGTACCCGAGTGCGGCCACCAGCTTGGGGTGCTCGCGGCGGTCCGCGGCGAACCCTCCGGCGATCCGGACGATCGCGCTCACGCCCTGGTAGATGCCATCCCAGAAGCCGTACGCCGCGGGGCTGAGGCCGACCACCGCGGTGAGGTACAGCGGCATGATCGACGCGACCATCTCCGAGGAGACGTCGGTGAGCAGGCTGACGACGCCGAGCAGGACGACCGTGGAGGAGACCCGCCGGACCACCGCACGACTAGCCGGCGGGGCGGCACCCGCCGGCTTGTCGCGCAGTGACACGTACACGGGACAGGGACCTTACCCGAGGGCGGCGGCCAGCTCGCGAACGACGGCCTCCTGCTGGTCGACCGTGATCTGCGGGTAGATGGGCAGCGACAGGATCTCGCCGGCCGCCTTCTCGGCCTGCGGGAAGGCGCCCTGGCCGAGGCCCAGCCCGGCGAACGCGCCGGTCAGGTGCACCGGTACCGGGTAGTGGATACCGGCACCGACCCCGGCCGCGTTGAGCTTGGCCAGCACCTCGTCCCGGCGAGGCACCCGGACGCAGTAGATGTGCCACACGTGCTCGTTGCCGTCGAGCGTCGCGGGGCGTACCACGTCGAGCCCGTCGAGCAGCGCGTCGTAGCGGGCGGCTGCCGCACGACGCGAGTCGTTCCAGTGGGCGAGGCGGGTCAGCTTGGCGCGCAGTACCACCGCCTGGAGCGCGTCGAGCCGGCTGTTGAAGCCGATGACGTCGTGCGCGTACTTCTTGAGCCCGCCGTGGCTGCCGATCGTGCGGACGGCCGTGGCCAGGTCGGCGTCGGCGCTGACGACCGCGCCCGCGTCGCCGTACGCCCCGAGGTTCTTGCCCGGGTAGAAGCTCGTGGCGGCGATGCCGTCGACGCCCGCGCCGCGCCCGTGCCGGGTAGCGCCCTGGCACTGCGCGGCATCCTCCACGATGGACACATCCTGGCCGGCCAGCCCCTCCCGGAGCCGCTCGACCTCGGCCAACTGGCCGTAGAGGTGTACCGGCACGATCGCCCGGGTGGCCGGCGTGACCGCGGCGAGCGCGGCGTCCACGTCGATCAGGTACGTCCGCGGGTCGCAGTCGACGAGCACCACCGTGCCGCCGGTACGGGCCACCGCCTCGGCGGTCGCGATGAACGTGTTGGCCGGCAGGATCACCTCGCTGCCCGGGCCGACACCGACCGCGCGCAGGGCGAGCTCGAGCGCGTCGGTGCCGTTGGCCACGCCCACGCAGTGCGGTACGCCACTGAACGCCGCGTACTCCTGCTCGAAGGCCGCGACCTCGGCGCCGCCGATGAACGCGGTGCCCGCGATGATCCGCTTGAAGCCGGCCTCGACTTCCTCGGCCACCTCGGCATGTGCGGCCGCGAGATCGACCAGAGGGATCATGGGGCTACTCCTGTCAGGTTGTTCAGGTGGTCAGCGTTGCGCAGCTTGCGGGCGGGGTTGCCCACCCAGATCTCGTCCGGTGGCACGTCGTCGAGGACGACCGAGCCCATCCCGACGAGCGAGCGGGCGCCGATCGTGACACCCTCGCGAACGAGTGCGCCGGAGCCGATGTACGTGCCGCGTTCGAGCAGCGCGCTGCCGCCGAGCCGGGCGCCGGACGCGATCGTCGCGAAGTCGCCGACCACGTCGTCGTGGGTCAGCACGGCCTGCGGCATGACCGCCACGTGCGCGCCGACCGTGACGTCGGCGGTGAGCACCACGCCGGCCAGCAACACCGAGCCCGGCCCGACCACGCTGCCCGAGCCAACCTGGGCGGTGGGGTGGACGACCGTCGCGTACCGCTCGGCGGGCAGCCCGAGCTTGCCCACGACCCGCTCGCGCGTGCCGTAGTGCCGCGGGTTGCCGATGCAGACGACCACAGCCGTCCCGGGCAGGTCGGCCAGGTGGTCGACGCCGCCGAGGATCGGCACGCCGGAGCGCTCGGTGCCGTGCAGAGCCGGGTCGTCGTCGAGGAAGCCGCGCAGCCGCCAGGTGGGGTGCACCTCGTTGATCGCGCGAACGACCGCCGCGGTCTCCCGGGCGAACCCGCCGGCACCGACGATGACCAGGTCTCTCACGAGCTCGCCAGCTTGCGGAGCAGGCCGACGATGTGCTCCTGGTCGTCCTCGGTGAGCCTGTGGTGCAGTGGCAGGATCAGCGAGTCGCGGGTGATTCGCTCGGTCGCCGGCAGGCTGACCGAGGTGACGTCCGCGTACGCCGGCTCCAGGTGGGCGGCCATGATGCCGCGCCGGGCCGAGACGCCGGCCGCGGCCAGCTCGGCCAGGACCTCGTCGCGCCCGACCGGGAACGACTCCAGCAGCACCCAGAAGGACTGGTAGTTCGTCTCGCCGTACGCCGGGTCGCGCACCGGCACAAGGCCGTCGATGTCGGCGAGCAGCTCCTGGTACCGCGCCGCCAGCTCGCGCCGCTGGGCGATCAGCCCGGCCATCCGGTCCAGCTGCACAAGGCCGACCGCGGCCTGGATGTCGGTCATGCGGTAGTTGTAGGCGGTCTCCAGGTAGGCCTCGAGTACCGGCTGGGCGCTCGCGTGGCGGTCGGCCGCCGAGACGTTCATGCCGTGCTCGCGCAGCCTGCGCAGCCGTACCGCCCAGTCGCCGTCGTCGACGGTGAGCATGCCGCCCTCGCCGGTGGTGATCACCTTGCGCGGGTGGAACGACCACGCGGCCAGCGTCGCGCCGGCGCCGACCGGCTTGCCGTACGCCGTCGAGCCGGCCGCACACGCCGCGTCCTCGACAAGCGCCACGCCCCACGACGTGGCTGCCTCCCGCAGGGCCACCACGTCGAACGGCACGCCGCCCTGGTGTACCGCGATCACGGCCCGGGTGCGCGGCGTACGCACGGCGTCGATGGTCTCCACCGTCAGGTTGCCGGTGGCCAGGTCGACGTCGGCGAAGACCGGGGTGGCGCCCACGTAACGCACGGCATTCGCGGTCGCGATGAACGACAGCGACGGGACGATCACCTCGTCGCCGGGGCCGACCTCCAGCAGCACGAGCGAGAGGTGCAGCGCGGTCGTGCAGGAGCTGACCGCGACGCCGTGGTCGGCGCCGACGAGCGCGGCGAACCGGCGCTCGAACTCGGCCACCCGCGGGCCCTGGGCGACCCAGCCGGATCGTACCGCCTCGGCCGCCGCCTGCGCCTCCTCCTCGCCCAGCATCGGGACCATCACAGGGATCTTGCGCTCGCTCATGCGGTGAGGCCCTTGCTCGCGCGCCACCAGTCGACGAGGCCCTGGAGGCCGTCGCGCAGGCTGATCTCGGCCTTGAAGCCGATCTCCTGGAGCGCCGTCGAGGTGTCGGCGAGGCGCCGGGTCACGCCGTTGACCGCGCGGGCCGGACCGTGCTCCGGCGCGAGGTCGGACTTCATGACCTCGCTGAGCGCGGCGGCCAGCTCCTTGAGGCTGGTCTCGGTACCGCTGGCCACGTTGTAGACGGTGTCGGTCACGTCGGCGCTGGCGGCCAGCACGTTGGCGCGGCCGATGTCGGCCACGTGCACGAAGTCCATCGTCTGGAGGCCGTCGCCGAGGATCAGCGGCGGCGTGCCGGACTCGATCCGCTCCATCCAGCGGATCAGCACCTCCGTGTACAGGCCGTAGATGTCCATCCGCGGGCCGTACACGTTGAAGTAGCGCAGAGCCACGTAGTCCAACCCGTACATGCTGTGGAAGCTGCGCAGCATGCCCTCGTTGAACGCCTTCGCCGCACCGTAGAAGGTGTCGTTGTTGTACGGGTGGTGGCGCTCGGTCGTCGGGAACTCCTCGGCCAGGCCGTACACGGAGGCGGACGACGAGGCGATCACCTTGCGCACCCGCTCGGCCGCGGCCGCCTCCAGCACGTTGAACGTGCCGTCGACGAGCACCTCGTTGGCCAGGCGCGGCTCCTCGGCGCACTGCGTGATCCGGATCGCGGCGAGGTGGAACACAAGGTCGGTGCCCTTGGTCAGCTCGTGCACGAGCGCGGCGTCCCGGATGTCGCCCTCGACGACCCGCACCGAGCCGTGCTCGAGCGCCCAGGCCAGGTTTTCCTTGCGGCCGCGCACGAAGTTGTCCAGCACGACGACGTCCGCCGCGCCCCGCGCACGAGCTCGTCCACCACGTGCGAGCCGATCGTGCCGGCACCGCCGGTGACCAGCGCTCGCGTGCCCTGGATCTCCACCCCGAAGTCACACTTCCTCCTCGTTGAACTGGACCATCGTGCCGCCGTTGGCGAGGCTGCGGGACGCCGCCTCGAGGATGCCGAGCACGCGCAGGCCGGCACGGCCGTCGGTCAGGGCCGGGGTGCCGGTGCGGATCGCTCGGGCGTACTCCTCGACCATGGTGCGGAGCGCCTCACGCTCGGTCAGGGCCGGGGCCACCATGTCGCCGGACCGGTACGAGATGAGCATGTCGCGCCGCAGCTCGTCGCCGATCTCGTCCGGCGCGGCCACGTCGACCCCGCGGTCGAAGATGGACAGGCGCTGCGAGGGGTTGAGGTCGTCCCACACCAGCGTCCGCTTCGACCCACCCACGATCGTGGTGCGGACCTTGACCGGAGACAGCCAGTTGACGTGGATGTGGGCGATCGCGCCGGTGCTGAGCTGGAGCGTGAGGTACGCCACGCAGGCCCGCCCCGCGCCGATGCCGTCCGCACCGTGGGCGGCGACCGCCACCGGACGCACGCCGGGCGGCAGCACGAAGTCGAGGATGGACAGGTCGTGCGGCGCCAGGTCCCACAGCACGTCGATGTCGCGCTGCACGAGGCCCAGGTTGATCCGCACCGAGTCGAAGAAGTGCACGTCGCCCAGCTCGCCGGCGTGCAGGAGCTCGCGGATGCGCAGCACCGCCGGCGTGTAGCAGTACGTGTGGTCGCACATGAGGGTCAGGCCGCGCTTGTCGGCCTCCTCGACAAGCTGGCGACCCTCCGCCCGGCTGGCCGCGAGCGGCTTCTCCACCAGCACGTGCTTGCCGGCGCGCAGGGCGGCCAGCGAGACAGGCAGGTGCGTACCGGCCGGTGTGGCGATCGCCACCGCCTGGACCTGGTCGTCGGCCAGTACCTCGTCGAGCTCCGCGGTGGTCTGGACGGTGGAGTACCCACCCAGCACCCGCTTCGCGCGGTCGACGTCCAGGTCGCACAGCCACCGGAGGCGGAAGGCGCTGGAGGACTGGAAGTTGCGTACGAGGTTGGGGCCCCAGTAGCCCGCTCCGATGACCGCGACACCGATGGGCTCTACCGGCGCGGTGGCCGGGACATGGGATGAGGTCACAGAAATCCCGATTCAGTCCGTATCGAGGTGGAATGTGCCGCCGACAACCCGTGCCACGGCAGGGCGGACTCAGATCCGCTCGGGCAGGCTATCGCCCTGCGAGAGAGCCGAACCAGCGAGTGACAGAAATCCGGCAGAGCTACGCGGATCACCTGTACCTTTGGTCCCACGGGTCCGCCCGACGGCCGGTCCCGGCCGCACCCTCGGTCGTTCCGATGGCACGTTCGGCCTGCTCATGCCCCACTGTCGGGCCGGAGGTAGCGCCGCGTCGGTTAGCCGACACCAAGCGGCATGGCGGCAACAATAGGCTGTCGCGGTTGCCTCCTGTGTGGCCGCGTCGCGGCTACCTGCCTAGACGCCTAGACGTAAGGATCCGCACCATGGCCCACTCCGGCGCGCAGGTCGCGCCGAGCGCTGATGTGGACGAGCGCGCCACGATCGGCGACGGCAGCAAGATCTGGCACCTGGCTCAGGTGCGGGAAGATGCCCAGGTCGGACGCAATTGCGTGATTGGCCGCGGGGCGTACGTCGGACCCGGAGTCCGCCTCGGCGACAACGTCAAGCTGCAAAACTATGCCCTCGTGTACGAGCCGGCCCAGCTCGCCGACGGGGTCTTCATCGGACCCGCGGTGGTGCTCACCAACGACGAGTACCCGCGGGCCGTCACCCCGAGGGTCGTCTCAAGGGCGGCGACGACTGGACGGCGGTCGGTGTCGTTATCGGGGAAGGTGCCGCGATCGGCGCCCGCGCCGTCTGCGTGGCACCGGTCAGCATCGGCCGGTGGGCACTCGTCGCCGCGGGTGCCGTGGTGACCAAGGACGTTCCGGACTTCGCGCTCGTCGTCGGCGTGCCCGCCCGTCGTGTGGGCTGGGTGGGTCGCGCGGGCGAGCCACTGGTGGCCAAGGGTGAAGGGCGCTTCGTCTGTCCCCGGACCGGCACTGAGTACCTTGAGTCTGCCGGCCTGCTTACGGAGGTATAGGTAAATGGCGATCCTCGGCTCCAGACGTAGCCGGCTGGTGCTCGGCGCGGTGGCGCTCCTGCTGATCGGCGGAGGCGCTGTCGCCATCGTCACCCAGTCTGACTCCGTGTGGGACCGGTCCCGCGCCGAGCCGGCTTCCCAGCCGGTCGACGACGCCGCGACCGCGGGCGAGCCGACTACCTCGGCGGCCGCCGCCACCCCCTCCGCCACGCCGACTCCTTCGGCATCGCCGTCGCCCTCGCCCAGCCCGACGCCCTCCGCGAGCAAGAGCTCGAAGCCGGCTACGGCAGCTGGCGTCGACGGGCCGTCGGCCTGCCCGCCGTTCCCCGCGTTCCCGGACGAAAACTGCACCGGCTGGAAGCACACCGGCGTCAAGCTGAAGAACTGCAACGGTGACATCCGCAAGAACAACGCGGTCCTCGACAGCTGCTTCTTCCCGCAGGACCTCAAAATCGTCGCGAAGAACGTCACCATCAAGCGCTCGCACGTTCACGGCTCGGTCTACGCGTCGTACATGACCGACTGGGACTTCCAGGGCCTGACGATGATCGACGTCGAGGTCGAGGACGAGGGCAACACAAGCCCCGACCGCGCGGCGATCGGCGGCCCCAACTTCACCTGCATCCGGTGCCACGTGCACAACACGGGTACGGGGATCAGCATGGGCGGCAACGTCACGATCAAGGACTCGTACGCGCACGACTTCACGTACACCGACGGCGCGCACCAGGCCGCCGCGGGTGCCAACGGCGGGGCCAACCTGACGCTCATCCACAACAACCTGGAGTGCGCCCGGACCAACGTGAGCGCCGACAAGCAGGGCTGCTCCTCCGCGCTGTCGCTCTACGACGAGCCGACCATCAAGAACGTGCTGGTCGAGAAGAACCTCTTCAACACCGCGGGCGGCTACTGCACGTACGGCGGCGGGCCCAACGGCACCGACATCCGGTACATCGACAACCGGTTCGGCACGAAGTTCAACAAGAGCTGCGGGAGCTACGGTCCGGTGGCGGCCTGGCACGGGAACAACTCCGGCAACGTGTGGAAGGGCAACGCCTGGCAGGGCACCAACAAGGCGCTCAATCCCTGACACCCCGCGAGACCCCGGCGCGGGGCGCGGTAGCGTCTGGGCATGCTTGACCGTGCCTGGGGGATCGCGCGATCCCTGGTGATCTATCACGGCCAGCCGGCCAAGCACCGGCGGATGCGGCTGCTGTACGCGCAGTTTCTCGGGCCGGGCGACATCGGCTTCGACATCGGCGCCCATGTGGGGAGCCGGGTGCGCGCCTGGCGCAAGCTTGGCGCGCGTGTCGTAGCCGTGGAGCCCCAGCCCGACTGCCTGCGGGTGCTCCGCCTGTTCTTCGCCCGGGACAAGGGCGTCACGATCTTCCCGGGCGCGGTCGGCGCCGAGCCGGGCACCGCCCGCCTGGCGCTCTCCAGCGCGACCCCGACCGTCTCGTCGATGTCCACCGACTGGATGGAGTCGGTGTCGGCGGACAGCAGCTTCCGCAAGGTGCGCTGGGACCGCTCGGTCGAGGTCCAGGTCGCCACGCTCGACGAGCTGATCGCGACACACGGCGAGCCCGCCTTCTGCAAAATCGACGTGGAGGGCTTCGAGGCCGAGGTGCTGGCCGGCCTCAGTCGCCCGGTCCGCGCACTCTCGTTCGAGTACCTGCCGTCCGCGTACGACGCGTCGATCGCCGTGCTGGAGCTGGTCGACAAGCTCGGCGCCACCGCCGGCGGCTACCGCTACAACTACTCGCCCGTGGAGACCTCACGGCTGGTCAGCGACAAGTGGCTGGACGCCGCCGAGCTGCGCCAGCTGATGGACCGCCTCCGCCCCCTAGGCCGCTCCGGCGACGTCTACGCCCGCCTCTCACCCTGAAGCCCTTAAGCCCTTAGAAGATCCGAGCTACCGCGACGCCCGCCGTGGTCCAGACCGCGGTCTGGACCACCGCGGACGTCGCGGTAGCTCAGGTCTTTCGTCGTTGGATCTTTAGCGGACGTAGTCGCAGGGGACGCGGACCTGCCATGGCGGGGTCTGGTCGCGCGGGGTGATCGGCACGGTGGCCTGGTCGGTGGTGGCGCAGGCGGTGCGGGCACGGTCTAGCTCGTCGCTCCACAAGGGGCCGTCCGCGCGGGTGTTGTCGACGCGGAGGTTGACCGCGGCCACCAGGGCGAGCAGCGCGGTCAGGGCGTACAGCGGGACGCGCGAGCCGGCCGGCTGTAGCAGTGCGACCAGCGCGGTGACCACGAGCATCGCGGGCGCCACGGCGTAGCGCGGGGTCGCCGTGCCGGAGAGCAGCACCGGCACCATGTAGAGCGCGGCCGCGTGCAGCCCGGCCACCACGGCGAGGGTCCAGGCCGGGCGGGTGCGGCGGGTGTACGCGACGAGGAGCGCCGCGCCCACCACCAGCCAGGCAATCGCGGCCAGTGCGACCCAGCGGGTGTCGACGTCGTCGCCGAGCCAGCGTTCGCCGATCAGCGGGGCAGGCACCGCGCGGAGCAGGAAGCCGGTGACGGCGAGGACCGGGTCGGGGGTGAGCTCCCGCTCGCTCGAGCCGCTCAGCAGGCCGGCGAACTGGATGAGCAGGCCCGCACCGAGCCCACCGGTCAGCGCGATGCCGTGCCACTCGCGGCGGGCCTCGCCGTCCGGCCGGCGCAGGACGCGCCACAGGGCGAGCGGGACGAAGACGACGGCCACGATGTCGCTGGCCGCCACGAGGAACGTCACCGCCACGGCCAGCGCGCGGCCGGCGGGTCGGGACGGTGTCCAGACAAGCATCCAGAAGAGCGCGTACAGGCCGTACCAGTGGAAGTTGGCGATGGAGTTGAGCACATCGCCCTGCGCGACCGGGACGACCACGACGACGGCCGAGACGAGTACGCGGGAGAGCGTGCCGGTGAGGTGGCTGCCGCTGGCCACGTACACGAGCACGGCCAGCAGCGACACCGCCAGCGCCGCCTGGAGCGCCAGCACCGTCGAGACGGCGCCGGCCGGGAAGAGCAGCGCGATCGCGGCCATCAGGCGGGGTACGACGTGGAAGTAGCCGGCGTACGACGTGAGAAGCGCGTCGAACGGGCCCTGGCGCACCGCCTCGGCGAGGAAGATGCCGCCGTCCTCGGCCCAGATCGTGTCGAGCGCGCCAGCACCCGGCTGCCGCAGGAGACCGAGCGCGGTGCCAGCGGCGACGGCGGCCGCGCCGATGGCGACTCCCCGCCAGCGGGCCGGGCGGGCGGTCTCCACCCGCGCCGGCGCCGCGAACAGGGTCTCCGTGATGGTCACAGCCGTCCGTCGTGTACGGCCTGGGTGACCCAGGGGATGACCTCGTCGAGCATCGTGTCGAGGCTGGTGGTGGCCTCGAACCCGAGCACCTCACGGGCCTTGGTCACGTCCGGGACCCGCTTTTGCACGTCGTACTCGAACGGGTCGTCCGACACGTACCGGAACGGCACGTCCGGGCCCTTGATCTTCCGCCAGATCACCTCGGCCAACTCCAGCACCGTGGTCGACTCCGCGGTCGAGAGGTTGAAGTCCTCGTTCACCGCCGCCGGGTGCTCCATCGCGACCACGATCCCGGCCGCCAGGTCAGCGCCGTAGGTGTAGTGCCGTACCTGGTTGCCCTCGCCCAGGATGTGCAGCGGGTCCTGCCCCTTGACGATCTTCTGCACCAGGTCCGGGACCACGTGCGACATCGCCAGCTTCACATTCCCCGACAGCACCTCGGCCTCACCCAACGCGCGGCCCTCACCGATGCCGACACAGTTGAACGGCCGCACGATCGTGTACGGCAGCTTGTACTGCTCCCACGCCGCCCGCGCGTAGTACTCCACCGCCAACTTCTGAAACCCGTACGACGACAACGGCGGCGGCACCTGCCGCTCGTCACCCTCCGCGGAGGGCCAGTGCGTCGTCGACTCGAACACCATCGACGACGACATGTACGTCACCTTCGACAGCCGGCCGTCCCGGTGCGCGGCGATCGCGGCGTCACACGACGCGGCCATGATCCGCTCATTCGTCGCCAGCAGGTCGTAGGCGTAGGCGTGGAAGTAGGAGATCCCACCGATCATCGCCGCACCCGCGATGAAATGATCACAGTCCGCGGCCAACTCGGTCACCAACGCGGTGTCCCGGGCATCACCCTCGACGAACCGGTACCCCGGATTGTCGTCGTAGCTGTGCGTCACCGGCCCATACTTCGAAAAGTTGTCCAACCCGACCACCTCATGGCCACGGCGAAGCAACTCCTCCACCACGTAACCACCGATGAACCCGGCCGAACCGGTAACCAGAACCTTTGACACGAGAATGTGCTCCTAGCTGAGTGACGCGGGGACTGACGGTGCGGAAACGGCCTCAAGCTCGACCTGGCGTGCCCGGCGCTTGGCGATCTGCTCCATGGTGAGCTTGCGCCCGTACGCGAACCGGTACCACCGCAGGTACGACGGCAGGAACCGGCCCAGGTCGAAGTGGGACTCGCCGAGCTGGCGGTCCAGCCAGATGGTCGGGATCTCGGCGACCGGCAGGCGCAGTCGCCCCGCCTTGGCGGTCAACTCCAGCCCGATCTCGAAACCGGTACGCGACTCGATCCCCACCTTGCGCACGAACTCCGTGTCGTACGCCTTGAAACTGTTCGTCGCATCACGAGTGCCAACGCGGGTGAACCCGTACAGGGTGCGGCCTGCCCAGCGCGACATCATCCGCTTGAGCCGCGGCCCACCGACCTGCTGCCCGCCCGGCATGTACCGCGACGCGGCGGCCACCACGACCCCGCGCTCGACCAAGCGGGCAAGGTCGTCGATCTGCCGCGGGTCGTCGCATCCGTCCGCCATCGTCACCACGGTGACCGGCGCGCGGGCCGCGTCGATGCCGAAGCGGATCGCGTTCGCCGGGCCCCGCCCGTACGTGTTGAGCACCGGCCGCACCTGCGGGTGCGACTCGGCGATCCGCAGCGCGTACGGCACGGTGGTGTCCTCGGGCATGTCGTGCACGAGAAGGATCTCGCTCGGGAGCATGACCTCGCGCAGGATGCGCTCCATGCACCGGATGATCGCTTCGCCCTCGTTGTAGACCGGGATGACGACAGAGATCCGCGGCGTGATGCTCATACCCGGACGCCTTGGCCGGTCAGGCCCCACATGTCCACCACCGGCGTCGCCGTCTCCAGCTCCGCGTACTCCTTGTGCGGGCAGGCGATCACCAGCAGATCCGCCTTCGCCAACACCTCATCCAACGGCAGGAACCGCTCGTCCTTGATGTGCGGATCCGTGCACAGCGTCTCCCGCGCCTTCAACGACAAGATCTTCCGCAGCTTGTAGGCGAGGGACTCACGCGGGTCGTCGCTGCCACCCTTGAACGCCATACCCAGGATCCCGACCGTCATCGACGACAGGTCGTAGCTGTCCTCCAACCGCGACACCAGGTACAACGGCAGACCCTCATTGATAAGCATCGCCGAATGACCGAGCACGAAGTTGTTTCGGTTGAACGCCGCCAACTGCATCGTGTCCTTGAACAGACACGGCCCCGCCGCAAACCCCGGCATCGGCAAATCCGCCGCCCGCGGATAATCGAACGTGATCGCATGCCGAATCCGGGCAAAATCCAACCCGAAATCGTTCGCCATCATCCAAAACTGATTCGCCGTCGCGAACTTGATGTACCGCCACGTATTCGTGAACAGCTTCGCCAGCTCAGCCTCCTCAGGCTCGAGCGGCACGATCTGGTCGGTCAGATTGCGGAAGAACTTCTCGGCGCGACCGACCACATCGGGCGTACGCGCGGAGACGATCTGCGGCAGGTCGAAAAGCTCGGTGAGCGCCTTGCCCTCGGCGATCCGCTCGGGGCAAAAGGCCACGTCGACGCCGACGCCGAGGCCGGCGAGGAGCTTTTCGGTCAGCGCGGTCACACCTGGGTAGACGGTGGAGCGCAGGATCACGAGCTGGCCGTCGCGCAGGTGCTCGGCGCACCGCTCCAGCGCCCGCGGCACCGCGCCGAGGTCAGGGTTGAGGTGCTCGTCGACCGGCGTACCGACCACGACAACGACGTGCTCGGCGGCGGCGACGCTCGCCGGGTCGGTCGTGGCGACCAACCGGCCCGCGCCGACCACCTCGGTGAGCAGCGGGGCGGCCCCCTCCTCGTCGAACGGCATGACGCCGTCGTTGACCGTCGCCACCGCGGCCGCGTTGATGTCGTACAGCGTCACGGAGAGCCCGCGCGAGGCGAGCGCGATGCCGAGTGGCAGGCCCACCCGTCCGCATCCTCCGACGATCACCGCGTCCCGAGAAAACTGATGTGCCCGCACAGGCGCCCCTCCCGCTGAGCGTGCCGAAGCCGAAGAAAAACAAAGACCGCCAGACGGGTCCAGCGAACTGCTAGATGCTATGAAAACCCGTTGCCGGTCCGATTCGACTGTCTGGAACGTGACAGGGGTACCGGCCGACCGGGTGGACTCAGCGCTCCTGCTGGCGAGGAACCACAACCTCACGCAGGATGAGCTGTACCGCGGCGACCGCTGGGATGGCGACGAGAGTGCCGATGACACCGAAGAGGGCGGCGCCGAGCAGGGCCGCCACGATCGCCGCGACGTCGCTGACTTCCACCGAACGGCGCATCACCTTCGGGTAGATCAGATAGTTTTCCACCTGCTGATAGATGGTGAAGAAGACTATGCAGGCGATCCCGACGGTGAGCGAGTTGGCGAAGCCGACAAGGCTGACAACGACCGCGCCCAGCGTCGCCCCGATCTGGCGGAACACCGTGCCGAACACAAGCGAGGCTCCACCGAGGACGCCACCGAGCGCGCGGGTGATGTTGTCCGCGGTGACCGCCGAGGACGCGCGCTCGATGATGTTGTACCGGTCGTTGTGGCGCGACCCGGCGGCGGGCTCGTACGGCGAGGGTGAGGAAAGGGTCAGCCGACCCTCTGGGGAGTCTCCGTCCGCTCCTCAGCGGACTCCTCGGCGTCGGGCTTCTCAGCGCCCTCGGCGCCGGACTCGCCGTCCGTGAGGCCGGCGCTCACCACCTGGGTCTTCTCCGAATCGGACTCGGCGGCGAGCGGCTCGCTCACCTCGGCAGCGGCGTCGCTGGCCTTCTTGACCGTCACCTTTGCCTCGATCACCTTGCGCTCGGCCTCCTCAGTCGTGCGCTGCGCGTCGGAGAGCCGCTGCCGCTCGGCGGCGAGCTGCGCCTGTACCTCATTGAGCGTGCGCCGGAACTGGTCGCCCTCCTGGCGGGTCGCCACCGTCTGCTGCTTGACCTCGGCGAGCGCCTGCTGGGCCTGTGCCACCTGATCCTGCACGTCGCCGAGGAGGTGGCCGGCGGCGGCGGTCTCTTTCTGCGTCGAAGCGAGGTGCGACTGCGTCGCGGCGAGGTGGGCCTGCGCCGTCGCGGCCTGCTCCTCGGTCCTGCGCCGGATGTCCAAGGCGTGCTCTTCGGCATCCCGCCGGACCGTGGCGGCCTGCTCCTCGACCTGGCGCCGGACCTCGGTCGCGTAGCGCTCGGCCTCGGCACTCCGCGCGGCGACCTGCTGCTCGATGTTTGCCCGCCACTGCGTGAACTCCTGCTCGGCCGCCGCCCGCCGCTGGGAGAACTCCTGCTCGGCCGCCGTCCGCCGCTGCGTGAACTCGCGGTCGAAGTCGGCCTGGCGCTGGTTGATCTCCTGCTCGACGCTCCCGCGCCACTGGGCCAGCTCTTGCTGGGCCTGGCCGCGCACGGACTGGACGAACGCCTCGGTCTCCGCCCGGGACCGCTCGGCGAACTCAGTCGCCTCCGCGCTCAGCCGCTGCGCCTCATGGCGCGCGTGTGCCAGCCCGGCCTCCGCCTCGGCGCGCATCCGGTGCGCCTCCTGGCGTGCGTGTGTCAGCCCGGCCTCCGCCTCGGTGCGCATCTGGGCGGCCTGGTCGCGCGTGCTCCCCAGGATCGCCTCGGCCTGCTCCTGCGCCTGGGCCACCGCCGCCTCAGCGGTGGCGCGGCGCTCCGCGGAGGCCTTTTCCTCGTCGGAGCGGCGGGCGGCCAGCGCGATCTCGAAGTCGCGCACCGCGTCGGCGGCGCGTGCCCGTGCCTCTAGCAGCGCCCGATCCGCCTCGGCCCGCCGCTCGGCGAGCTCCTCGCCGGCACTGTCCAGGATCGCCTCGGCCTGCTCCTCCGCCATCGCCAGGATCTGCTCCACCCGGGGCCCGAGGTGGCGAAACGAGATCTTGTCGACGGTCGCCGCCTGGCGCCGCACATTGACCACTTCGGCCTGTAGCTGCTCCACCTGGGCGGCCAGGCTCTGGATCTGCGCGTAAGCCTGCTCGCGCTCTGTGGCGAGCGTGGCTATCTCTCCCTCGGCGCGAGCGACGTAGCGGTCTACCTGGCGTTTGTCGTAGCCCCGCATGGCCGACTCGAAAGTCGGCTCCGCCGACACACCATCACTCAGACCAAAGAGCTCTCCGCCGTGCGACATGCCACCCATCCTCACACGCTCGGCTGAACGGCGCCTGGATACACACCATTCGGCCGAGGGACGCGCGCCACTACCACCGTGCGGGGTGAGGAGGACGCCAACGCAGGCCGCACCGGCGAACCGGTACGGCCTGCGATCGGTCGCATCTGCCCCGCGATGCCGTGACCCTACTCAGCTGTCAGGACCGCGGCCTCAGCTCGCCGCACCCGCGTTGACGCGCTCGCCGTCGCCCTTGCCGGACTTGTCGTCCGCCTTGGCCGCCTGCGGCGCCGTGGGCACGATGCCCGCGAGGCCGGACAGCATCTGGCCGAGCTGAGCGGTGACCGCGTCCTTCTGGCGGGTGAGGTCTTCGACCTCGCGCCGTGCTGCCTGGGTGGTGAGCTCGGCCTCGGTGCGGGCCTCGCTGACGAGACGGTGCGACTCGGCACGGGCCTCGTTGAGGGTCTTTTCCGCCAGGGCCTTGGCCTTGTCGATCGTCTCGCTGGCGTTGCGCTCGGACTCGACCCGGCGGGCCTCGGCGCGCTGCTCGATCTCCTTGGCCCGATCTTCGGCGGCGCGGGCGCGCTCCTCGGCCTCGGCGACAAGCTTCTGCGTCTGGGCCACCTGGGCGGCGTGCCGCTCGGACTCCTCGCGCTCCGACTTCTCGCGGCGCTCGGCGAGCTCCAGCGCGAGTGCCTGGAGGTCCTTGTCGCGCTTGTCGCGGGCGTCGGTCAGCAGCTTGGTCGCCTCGGCGCGCTTTTCCTCGGCCTCACGGGCGGCCTTGGCCCGGAGCTGGGTGATCTCCCGCTCGGCGGTGGCGCGCAGGGTGGCGACCTCACGCTCCACGGTGGACTTGAGCTCGGCCACCTCGTGCGCGGTGACCGTGCGCAGCTGCTTGGTCTCGCGGTCGGCGTCGGCGCGCAGCGTGTCGGCCTCGCGGCGGGCCTGCACGCGAACCTCGGCGGCCTCGCGCTCGGAGGCGGTGCGCACCTGGCCGGCCTCACGCTCGGCGGTCGCCTTCATCGCGGCGGCCTCGGCGCGCGCCTTGTCAGTGATCTCGCGAGCCTCCAGGCGCGCGGCGGACAGGATGCCCTCCGACTCGCGCTTGGCCTCGCCGCGGTGGTCGTTGGCCTGCTCCTCGGCCAGCCGCAGGATCTGCTCGACCCGCGTGCCCAGACCGGAAAGGGTCGGCCGGCTGTTTTCCTCGAGCTGCTTGTTGGTGTCGGTGAGCTTCTGCTCGAGCGAGCCGAGGCGCTGCTCGGCCTGACGGAGCCGGCGCTGCGCATCGTTCATACGCTGCTCGGCCTCGCCGCGGGCCTGCTCGGACTGGGTCAGAGCGGCACTGAGCCGGCCGACGAAGTCGTCGACCTGCCCACGGTCGTACCCCCGTAGGACGACGGTGAAGTCATGTTGCGAGTTCGCGTTTTCGAAGAACGCGAGGGAGGACTGCTGCTGCTGCTGGGGCATTGGGACATACTGGCAGACTCACCGGGGGGCTTCGCAAGGCCGTACGGCCCCATGTCGTCCCCACTTATAAGGTCATCTTTTCGGGTGAATGAGGATGTGATCACCGCTCCCGGAAGCGGTTGATCCCAGCCTTGAAAGTGGACAGTGGCCGTGGATTTCAGGAGCCAGTCCGCGGCGGCTCGACGAGCTCGACGAGGATCCCGCCCGCGTCCTTCGGGTGTACGAAGTTGATCCGCGAGCCACCGGTACCCCGCAGCGGCTCGTCGTACAGCAGGCGCATGCCCCGCTCGCGCAGCCGCGCGCTGGCCGCCTCGACGTCCGTCACTGTGTACGCCACCTGCTGCACGCCCGGCCCGTGCCGCTCCAGGAACTTCGCGATCGTGGACGTTGGCGAGAGCGGCGCCAGGAGCTGGAGCTGCCCACCGGACGGGTCCGGGCCGACCGCGAGCATGGCCTCCTCGACACCCTGCTGCTCGTTCGTCTCCCGGCATACGCAGCGCATGCCGAAGACCCGCGCGTAGAAGTCGATGGCCTCGTCGAGGTCGGCCACCGCTACGCCGACGTGGTCGATACGAAGCAGGCCGATGCCTGTGACATAGTCGGCAACGGGCTCACCGTGGTCGCGCTCAGTCATAGCGTTAGTCTGACCGAACGACCGTTAAGTAGGTACGGGAGGGTGAGCAAAATGACCGGCTCCGTGATCGTGAGTGGCGCGCGTACGCCGATGGGTCGCCTGCTCGGCAACCTCAAGGACTTTCCGGCCACGGCGCTCGGCGGCTTCGCCATCCGGGCGGCGCTGGAGCGGGCCGGGGTCGCCCCCGAGCAGGTGCAGTACGTGATCATGGGACAGGTGCTCCAGGCCGGCGCCGGCCAGATCCCCGCGCGCCAGGCCGCGGTCAACGCCGGCATCCCGATGACCGTACCCGCGCTGACGGTGAACAAGGTCTGCCTCTCCGGCCTCGACGCGATCGCGCTCGCCGACCAGCTGATCCGGGCCGGCGAGTTCGACATCGTGGTCGCCGGCGGCATGGAGTCGATGACCAACGCGCCGCACCTGCTCGTCGGGCAGCGCCAGGGATACAAGTACGGCGACGTGGTGATCCGCGACCACATGGCGCTGGACGGCCTCACCGACCCGTGGGACGCCTGCTCGATGGGCGAGTCGACCGAGCGGCACGGCACGCGGTACGGCGTCAGCCGCGAGGAGCAGGACGCCTTCTCCGCGGCCAGTCACCAGCGCGCGGCGGCGGCACAGAAGAACGGTGCGTTCGCCGACGAGATCGCGCCGGTCGAGGTGCCGCAGCGGAAGGGCGACCCGATCGTGATCGCGGAGGACGAGGGCATCCGGCCGGACGCCACGGTCGAGTCGCTGGGCAAGCTGCGGCCCGCGTTCGCCAAGGACGGCACGATCACCGCGGCCAGCTCGTCGCCGATCTCCGACGGCGCGGCCGCGGTCGTGGTCATGAGCAAGGCGAAGGCCGAGGAGCTGGGTCTGTCCTGGCTGGCCGAGATCGGCGCGCACGGCAACGTGGCCGGCCCCGACAACTCGCTGCACCTCCAGCCGGCCAACGCGATCGAGCAGGCGCTCGGCAAGGCCGGCATGAGCGTGGCCGACCTCGACCTCATCGAGATCAACGAGGCGTTCGCGCAGGTCGGCGTCGCCTCCACCCGCCAGCTCGGGGTCAGCCCCGACATCGTCAACGTCAACGGCGGCGCGATCGCGCTGGGCCACCCGATCGGCATGTCCGGCGCCCGCCTTGTACTCACGCTTGCCCTTGAGCTCAAGCGGCGCGGCGGCGGCACAGGCGCGGCGGCTCTCTGCGGCGGCGGCGGCCAGGGCGACGCTCTCATCATCAAGGTCCCGTAGTCCGGCGCCGCGGCCTCACTTGGCTACTCTCTTCCCGTGGGTACGACGGTGGTGGTCGATGGGCTCTCGGTCGCGTACGGGCGGGGCGAGCCGGTCCTGCGCGACGTCTCTGTCAGTGCGGAGCCCGGCCGGGTGCTCGCGGTAACCGGCCCCTCGGGCGCGGGCAAGACCACGCTGCTCTCGGCGATGGCCGGCCTGCTCCCACCCGCGGCGGGCAGCGTGACCGTCGACGGGCAGGCGCTGCGCGACCGTGACCACGCGGTCGCCCGGGGCGTCGTGCTCGTCCCGCAGGACAATGGGCTCGCCGCGATCCTGACCGCTGGCGAAAACCTCCAGGTCGCGCTCATCGCCACCGGGGTCTCCCCGGCCGAGGCGCGGCGGCTGACCGCGGCCGCGCTGGAGCGGCTCGGGCTGGCCGGGCAGACCGACCAGCTCGTCGAGGAGCTCTCCGGCGGCCAGCAGCAGCGCACCGCGATCGCGCGCGGGCTGGCGCTCGGCGGCGGAGTGCTGCTCGCCGACGAGGTGACCAGCGAGCTGGACGCGGCCAACCGGCAGCGGGTGCTCGAGCTGCTGCACGACGAGGCCGGGCGGGGCGCGGCGGTGGTCTTCGCTACGCACGACCCAGAAGCGGCGGCCTCTTGTGACGCCGAGCTGCATCTCGTCGACGGCCGCGCGGAGCTTGTACGCGCCTAATAACGGGGCGTCACGGCACTCCCCGCGTTCGCCTGTGGCGGGTACGCTCCGGTCGCAGCGGCCCGCCAGTGACACAGGGGGAGAAGTCATGACTGACGTAGCGGCTCACGTGCCGGCGCAGCGCCAGGAGAGCACACCCGACGAGACGGCCGCCCAGGCACCCGTGGCCACCCCGACCGCGTCCCCGGCCACGCCGGCCCCCTCGGCGGCTCCCGCGGTCCCGGCTGAGACCCCCGCGGCCACCACGCCGGCCCCGACTCCCGCTCCCGAGGCCGAGAGCAACGGCGCCGCCGCCAAGGTCAGCGAGAAGATCAGCGACGCGGTGGACCGGGCCGGCGACGCGGTCGAGCGGGCCACAGCGGCATCCGGGCGGGTCGCGTCGCAGGTTGTCGAGCGGCTGCGCAACAACGCCGAGCTCGCCGCGGAGCGGGGCACCACCTCGATCGCCGACGAGGTGGTCGAGAAGATCGCCGGCATCGCCACCCGCGAGGTGCCGGGCGTATATGACCTGGGTGGCGACGTCGCCCGCTTCTTCGCCAACGTCAAGGAGCGGATCGGCCTCGGCGACGCCGACGAGGACGCCGACCGGGGCATGTCGGTGCGGCTGGAGGGGCGCACCGCGGTCATCAACATCACCCTCGTGATCGAGTACGGCTTCGTGGTGCACTCCGTGACCGAGAAGGTCCGCGCCAAGGTGATCAGCTCGGTGGAAAACCTGCTCGGGCTCGAGGTCACCGAGGTGAATATCCGGGTCGACGACGTACACGTGGAGGACGCCGGCCCGGTCGGCGGCGACGAGGCCCGGGCCGCCGGCTACCAGCCGTAGCAGCCATGACTGGACTCGCGGTCGCCTGCCGGCGGGTGGTGCACATCTACCGGGCCGAGGGTGGCGACGTGGTGGCGCTCTCCGGCGTCGACCTCTCCATCAACCCGGGCGAGATGCTCGCACTCGTCGGCCCGTCCGGCTCCGGCAAGTCCACGCTTGTCGCGCTGCTCGGCGGCCTGATGCGTCCGTCCGCGGGGCGGGTCAGCGTCGGCACGTACGACCTGGGCAAGCTCACCGACGCGGAGATCTCCCGGCTGCGCGGTACCGAGATCGGCGTGGTGCTACAGGGCGCGGCGCGCAACCTGTTGCCGTACGCGACGCTGCACCGCAACGTCTGGCTGGCCCAGCGCCGCGCGGCCCGTACCGCCGGTATCGAGTTGGACGACCCGGAGCGGATCCTCGACCTGGTCGGGCTGCGGGGCAAGGCGAACGCGAAGATCGGCGACCTGCCACCCGGCGCCCGGCAGCGGGCCGCGCTCGCGGTGGGCATCGCCGCGTCGCCCGGGCTGCTGCTCGTCGACGAGCCGACAAGCCAGCTCGACACCCACGGCCGCGACGAGGTGCTCGGCGCGCTGGAGACGGTCAACGCGGAGCGCGGTACCACGATCGTGGTCGTGACCCACGACGCCGAGGTCGGCGCGCGGCTCGGGCGGGCGGTGACGATCCGCGACGGGCGGGTGGGCGCCGAGGGGCGCGACGGGCAGGACTTCGCGGTGGTGGCCGGCGACGGCACGATCCAGCTGCCGCCCGAGGTGCTCGGCGAGTTTCCACCCGGCACGCTCTTCACGGTCGACCATGTCGACGGTTCGGTCACCCTTGTGGTGGGCGGTAGCCAGACCGAATCGTGACCTTGGAAGGCCGCTCGCGGGATCGAATTCGATCGCATCCCCGGTTTAAGGTCTCCGCATGCTTGCGGTGGTGCTTGGCGCGATCCGGGCACGCCGGGCGCAGGCTGCCACGCTGTTCCTGCTGACCGCGCTCGCCGTCGCCGCCGCGACCGCCGCCCCGTGGTATGTGGTCTCCGCCGCCCGCTCGGTCGCGATCGCCGACGTCACCGGCGCCCCGGCGGTTCAGCGCGTCGTGCTGGCCACCGCGCGGGTGGAGACCCGCCCGGACGCGGACGCCGCCGTGCGGGCCGAGGCGGGCCGCATCGTCGACATCCGCGGCGGCAGCGGCACCGCGTCGGTGCGGGTCTCCGGCCAGCTGGTGTACGAGGGTGGTGGGCAGGCGGCCACCGTCGCCTTCCGCGACGAGATGTGCGCGCACCTCACGCTCGTGGGTGCCTGCCCCACCGCGGCCGGCGAGGCGCTGGTCAGCGACCGTACGGCGAGCGGCTTCGGGCTGGCGGCGGGCGACACGGTCACGTTCGCGGTGGCCGGCAAGTCCCCGGTCAAGCTGCGGGTCACCGGCACCTACCAGGTCCGCGACCCGCTCGGCCCCTACTGGGCGGCCAGCGTCCTGGGCCGCGCGTCCGGTACCGACACGGCCGCCGGCGCCGGTGACCCGGTCTTCACGACGGCCGAGACGGTGGCCTCGACCCAGGTGGCGGAGCTGTTCGCGGAGTACCACGTGGTGGTCCCGGTCGAGGCGTACCTGGGGCTCGACGGCTACGACCTGGCCGCCGAGATCGACCGCCAGCAGGACCAGGCCGGCGCCCAGTGGCGGGTGGAGAGCCGAGCGCCGGCGCTGGTGAGCCGGGTCGAGCGCGAGCAGTGGCTGGTCAACCTCGGCGTGAGCATCGCGGCGGTGCAGCTGCTGCTGCTCTGCTGGTTCGCGCTCTTCTTCGCCGTGCGGCACAGCGCCGAGCAGCGCCGCCCCGATATCGGCTGGCTCAAGCTCCGCGGCGGGGCACGGTGGCGGGTGTGGGCGCTGGTGTTCCAGCAGAGCGTGCTGCCGATGCTGGCCGGGGCGGTCGCCGGCGCCGCCGCCGGCTTCGGCCTCGCCCGCCTGCTCGGCGAGGTCGACCCCGACCGGGTGGGCTACGCCACCACACTCTCACTGGCCGCCGGGGGCGCGGCGGTCCTGGGCGCGCTTGTCGCCGCCGTGGCCGCCGACCGGGGCGGGATGGGCGCCGGCGTCATCGACCTGCTCCGCCACGTGCCCGCGCGGCGCCGCGGGTGGCGGGCCGACGTGCTTGACCTCATCGTGGTTGTCGTCGCCGTGGCCGGGGTCTACCAGGCGTATGTCACCGACCGCGACCCTGGCGAGTCGACTGGCCTGGTGCTCGTCGCGTCCGCGCTGGTCGGGCTCGCCGTCGCGCTTGTCGCGGCCCGCGCGATCGGGCCGCTGGCCGTGCGGGTCGGCCACCGCGCGCTGCGGGCTGGGCGGCTCCCGCTGGCGATGGCCGCGACGCACCTGGCCCGGCGGCCCGGCACGCACCGGGTGTTCGCGCTGCTCGCGGTCTCCGTCGCGCTGCTCGGGTCGGCCGCCAGCGGGTGGTCGGCCGCGGCCACCGCGCGGGAGGAGCGGGCGACCCACGACGTCGGTGCCGACCGCGTGATCACCGTCCAGGCGCTCAGCCGCGCCCATCTGCTGGCCGCCGTCCGGGCCGCCGACCCCTCGGGCACGCAGGCCGCCGCCGTCGTGCTCAATGGGACGGGCGAGGCCGGGAAGGTGGTGCTCGCCGTCGACAGCGAGCGGTTCGCGCGGGTCGCCAGCTGGCAGGAGGAGTACGGGCCACAGCTACCCGATCTGCTCCGGCAGCTGCGGCCCGAGGCACCGGAGCCGGTGTACCTCGGCGACGGGCAGCTTGTGCTGGACGCCGAGGTGGTCGGCGAGGGTGGCCCGGTCGGTGCCCTCGTGCACCTGGTGAGCGCCGGCGGCACCCCGTTGACCGTCAACTTTGGACAGTTGGCGGCCGGCCGCCGGCCGTACCATATGGATCTTTCCGGTTGTGGCGGTGCATGCCGGCTGGCCGCGATCGAGCTGGCCACCCCCGCGGCGGTCGGCGACACCCCGGCGGACCGCACGGTGCGGATCCATGACCTGACCGACGGCGGCGCCCCGGTGGCCGCGCTGGCCGACGCGAGCCGGTGGCGCGGCCCGGTCCGGGGCGACGTGCGTGGCCCCACGGTCGCCGCGGCCGCTGGCGCCCTGGAGCTGACGACGCCGCCTCAGGTCACGACGACCGGTGTCACCCGCACGGGCCGGGTCTACATTGTCGACTCGCCGGTGCCGCTGCCGGTGGCGCACACCCGCCTCGCCCCACCGAGCGGGCCATCCGGGGATCCACGGCTCTCCCTCTTCGGCGGCGAGGAGGTGCCGGTGCGCTTCGCCGGCGTGGTGACCGCGCTGCCGCAGGTGGCGGAGCGGGGTTATCTCGTCGACCTGGAGTACGCGGACCGCCTCACCCTCGACCCCGGCCTTGGCGACGAGGCGCAGGTGTGGCTGGCCCCCGGCGCGCCGGACAGCGTCGTCGACCGCCTGCGCGAGCAGGGGTTGGCCACGTTCGCCGACGACTCGATCGGCTCTGCCCTCGACCAGTACGGGGAGCAGGGCCCGCCGCTCGCCCTCCGTTTCCAGCTCCTGGCCGGCGCGCTCGGCGTGCTGCTCGCCGCGCTCGCGCTGGCCGTGGCCGCGGCGGTGGAGCGGCCCGACCGCTCGGCCGAGCTGTCCGCGTTGCGCGCGCAAGGGCTGTCGCTGCGGGCGGTACGGCTTATCGCATACGGCGGGTACGCGGTGCTGGTGCTCGCCGGCGTGGTGATCGGCATCGCGGCGGCGGCGCTCGGTGGGACGCTGGTCGAGGCGGCGGTACCGGTGTTCGTCGACGACTGGGCCGTGCTCCCGGTACCCACCGGCCCGCAGGCGCCCGCGCTGCTCGTGGCCGCGCTGGGCGGGCTCGTCGTGCTCGGGGCGACCGGCGCGGTGGCCGCCGGACAGTTGGTACGGGCGACGGGTGGTCGCACATGATCGCGCTGGTGTTCGCCATGCTCGCCGCCCGCCGGGTGCAGGCCGTCACGGTGCTGCTGCTCAGCCTCTTCGCCACCGGCGCGGCCGTGGCCGGACCGACCTACCTGCGCGCGGTCGACCGCGCGGTGGCGCAGACCGAGGTGGGCGAGTCGGACCGGATGGAGCAGACGATCAGCGTCTCCGCGTTCGTGGGCGAAGAGGAGGAGATCACCGCGGAGGGCTTCGACTCGGTCGTACCGCGGACCCTCGACGTGGACCGGTTCGAGGTTGTCTATTCGACGACCTTCGTGGTGCTCGGCGTGGAGCCCGGCCCGACCATCTCCCGGCTCGTATTCCGCTCCGACGTCTGCCCCCACCTGCGGATAGTCGCCGGGCGGTGCCTGATGGGGGCCGGCGAGACGGTGATCGGCGAGAGCACCGCGCGCCGGCTTGGCCTGGCGCCGGGTGGCACGATCACCATCACCTGGGCCACCTACAGCGAGCCGACCCTTCGCTGGGTGCCAGCCGGCGTGCCGACCAAGCTCGCCGTCGTCGGCGTCTACCAGCCGCTCGACGTCGCGGACGGCTACTGGGGACGGTCGGGGTACTTCGCGCCCGGCAGCCCCGACAGCGAGCGCGAGCCGCTCCTTGTCAACCGGCAGACCGCCGACGGCGTCGACCACGGCCAGGACATGCGGGTCGTGGAAGCGGTGCCGGGGCCGGGCGCGCTCGACGCCGACCACCTCGACGAGGTCCGCGCCGACGTCGCCGACCTGCGCGGTGAGCTGGTCGGCGCCGGGGGCGGGTCATCCGTGTTCTTCGCCCAGCTCGCCACCGAGCTCGACGGGCTGCTCGACCGCATCGACCGGTCCCAGGCGCTGGCCCGCCGGGTGGTGCCGGTGGCCGCGGTACCGCTCGTCGGGCTCTGCTGGTTCGTCATCTTCCTCGCCGTGGCGTATGGCACCGCCGGTCGCCGCCACGAGCTGGGCCTTGTCGCCCTCCGCGGCGCCCGCCGGCCGGTGCGCTGGTGGCTGAGCGCGGGCGAGAGCACGCTCGCGATCCTGGCCGGTGCCCCGCTCGGGTACCTGGTCGGCACGCTCGCGGTCTGGCTGGTGGCCCGCGCCCGCTTCGGCGGCGGCGAGCTGACCCTCTCCGCGGACGCGTTGCCGTACGCCGCCCTCGCCACCGCCGGTGCCCTGCTGGCCGCCCTGCTCGCCCAGCGGCAGCAGCTCGCCAGCCCGGTCGCCGACCTGCTCCGCCGGGTGCCGGCCCGTACCGGCACGTGGCGCTCCACCGCGGTCGAGGCGATCGTCGTGGTACTCGCCGTGGTGGCGGTCTTCCAGCTGCGCGGCTTCGAGGGCGAGCTTGTGGGGCTGTCCCTGCTCGTACCGTCCCTTGTCGCGGTCGCCATCGCGCTCGTGGCCGCCCGGCTGCTCATGCCGCTGGCCGGCCGGCTCGGCACCCGCGCGCTGCGCCGTGGCCGGCTGGGCGTCGCCCTCGGCGCGCTGCACGTGACCCGCCGCCCCGGCAGCCACCGCCTCTTCGTGCTGCTGGCGGTGGCGGTGTCGCTGCTCGGCTTCGCCGCGATGGCGGTCGACGTCGCGTCCCGCTCCCGCGCCGAGCGGGCCAGTGTGGAGACCGGTGCCGACCGCGTGGTCACAGTCCTGCCGGTCGACGCGGGCAAGCTGCTCGCCGCGGTGCGCGAGGTCGACCCCGACGGGCGGTACGCGATGGCCGCCGCCGTGGTGCCCCCGGCCACCCCCGCGGGCCGCCCGATGCTGGCGGTGGACACGACGCGGCTGGAGCGGGTCGCGGTGTGGCGGCCGGAGTTCGGGCCGAGCCCCGGCGACGTGACCCGGCTGCTGCGGCCGGCCACCGCCGAGCCGTACGTGCTGCGCGGCACCCGCGTCACCGCCGTCCTCGACAACCCCGGCCAGACCGAGGGGCGGCTGCGGCTCGCCGTGTCGCTGCGGCCGCTCGACGGAAGCCCGACAGAACGGATGACGTTCGGCGTGCTCGACCCGGGCGTCCACACGTACACGGCGGAGGTGGGCGCTTGCGCCGCCGGCTGCCGCCTGCTCGGCTTCGACGCCATCTACGAGCGGAGCGGATCGGAGAAGACCTCCATGGTCATCCGCGAGCTGCCCGGCCTCGTCTCCGCCGAGCAGCTGGCCACGAGCGGGTGGAAGGGTGTCTTCGAGGGCGACATCACTTCCGGGCCGGGCGGGCTCACGGTCAGCGCGACCGCGTCCGGCGCGCGGCAGGAGACCTGGGTGCTGCCGCCGGACGTGCCGACTCCGCTGCCCGTGGTGCCGGTCGGTCAGCTCCCGGACTCGGTGGCGCTGACCGGGCTCGACGCCGACCGGCCCGTCCCGCGGGTCGTCAGCGAGGCGACCACGCTGCCCCGGCTCGGCGCGCACGGGCTGCTGACCGATCTGGAGTACCTCGAACGCCAGACCCTCGGCGCCACGCGACTCACCCAGCCGCAGGTCTGGCTCCGCCCGGACGCCCCGGCCGGGGTCGCCGACCGCCTCGCCGAGCAGGGCCTGGTGGTCACGGGCGACGACACGGTGGCCGAGGCGCGGGCGCTGCTCGACAAGCGGGCGCCGGCGCTGGCGATCTGGTTCCACCTGCTCGCTGCCGGGTTCGCGGTGCTGCTCGGGCTCGGCGGCCTCGCTCTGATGGCGGCCGTCGACCGGCGGCGGAGCACCGAGGACATGCGCGCACTGCGCCTCCAGGGCCTGCCCGCGCGGGTGGTGGGCCGGGCGGCACTGTGGAGCTACCTGCCGGTGGTCGCGGCCGCGCTGGTCACCGGGGCGGTGGCGGCGGTCGCGGCGTGGTGGCTGGCCGGCGGCTACCTGCCCGTGTTCGTGGACGACTCGCTCGTACTGCGGTTGCCGCGCTGGCCGTCGCCCTCGGCCGCGGCGCTGCCGGCGCTTATCGCCGCACTTGGCTTCACCGCCGCCGCCGTAGGTGTGTCGGTGGTGCTCCGCAGGTCCGCCGAAAAGCGTTCTTTGGGGTGAGCTTGTTGCTGCGCTGGGTGGGTTCGCGGGAGGGTCGCGCGTGCGAGACTAGGGAACCATGAGCGACCCACGGACCACTCCGTCGATCTTCACCCGCGGCGCGGTCGATCTCAGCGCGCTGCGTACTCCCGCACCTGCCCCCACCCGCACCGATGCGCCGGCTCGACCGGGCGCGCCCGGTGGTCCGCCTGGCGGTGGCGGCGGCGGTGTCACTGTGATCGACGTCACCGAGGCCACGTTCCAGAGCGAGGTGCTGGAGCGGTCTCTCACCACTCCGGTCGTCATCGACTTCTGGGCCGAGTGGTGCCAGCCGTGCAAGCAGCTCTCGCCGATCCTGGAAAAGCTGGCCGTCGAGGGTGACGGCGCCTGGGTGCTCGCCAAGGTCGACGTCGACACCAACCCGCGGATCGCGCAGATGTTCCGGGTGCAGGGCATCCCGATGGTGTATGCGGTGGTGGGCGGCCAGCCGGTCGACGCGTTCACCGGCGTGGTGCCCGAGCCGCAGCTGCGGCAGTGGATCGACGCGGTACTCAAGGCGGGTGGCGTGCAGCCGCCGGCCGCGCCGGAGGACCCGCGGCTGCTCGATGCCGACGACGCGCTGATGACCGGCGACCTCGACACGGCCGAGCAGGCGTACAAGAAGATTCTCGCCGAGTCGCCGGCCGACAGCGCCGCCGAAGCGGGGCTGGCGCACGTCGCCCTGGCCCGCCGCGTGGTGGGCGTCGACCCGCGAGCCGCGCTCACCGCCGCCGAGGCCAAGCCCGACGACGTGGCCGCCCAGTTGCTCGCGGCCGACGTCGAGGTGCTCAGCGGCCTCGCCGACCAGGCGTACAAGCGGCTGGTCGACCTGGTCCGCCGCACCTTTGGCGACGAGCGCGAGGAGATCCGCAAGCACCTGCTGTCGCTGTTCACCATCGCCGGGCCCGACGACCCGGCGGTCTCCAGCGCACGGCGGGCCCTCGCGAGCGCCCTCTTCTAGCGGTCGCCCATGCGCCGTATCGCCATCCTCGACGCACCGTCGAACCTCGGCCTGCGCCCGCCGACCGAGACGTCGGTGCCGGGCTGTGCGAAGGCGCCCGGCGCGCTGCGCGACCACGACCTGGTGGCCCGCCTCGCCGCCCGTGACGCGGGCTGCCTGACCCCGCCTCGGTACGACCCGGGTGACTGGCGTCCGGGCGACGGGGTGTGCCACGCCGAGCAGATCGCGGCGTACTCGGTCGCGCTTGCCGATCGCATCGGCTCGATTATCGACGCCGGCGAGTTTCCGGTCGTGCTGGGTGGCGACTGCTCCGTCCTGCTCGGCTCCGCGATCGCGATGCACCGGCAGGGGGAGGTGGTGGGCGGCCGGATCGGGCTCGTCTTCGTCGACGGCCACTCCGACTTCCGCCACCCCGGCAACGCCTCGTATGTGGGTGCCGCGGCGGGCGAGGACCTGGCCCTGGCCACCGGTCGCGGGCAGGCGGACCTCGCCGGCATCGAGGGCCGCCGTCCGTATTTCCGGGACGTCGACGTGGTGGTGCTGGGCATCCGCGCCCAGGACGAGTACCGGCTCGACCTCCAGGCGGCGGGCATCATCACCCGCCCGGTGCCCGCCCTGCGCGTGGAGGGCGCGGCCCGCTCCGCGCAGTGGGCCCGTGACCAGCTGAGCGACTGCGCCGGCTACTGGGTGCACGTGGATGTGGACGTGCTCGACCCGGCGGTGATGCCGGCGGTCGACGCCCCGGACCCGGGCGGCATCGCGTTCGCCGAGCTGGAGCTGCTGCTGAGCGGCCTCGTCGACACCCCGCGCTGCCTGGGCGTGGAGATCACGGTCTTCGACCCCGACTACGACCCGGACGGCTCGTACGCCGCGGAGATCGTCGAGACGCTGGTGGCCGGCCTGGCCCCGGTCCGCATGGTCGAGCCGCCGCCCGTGCTCCCGCCGTCCACAGTGGTCCCGCCCCGGCCGCCGTGGTCGAGCTTCCCCCGGCGCCGGATGGTTGGGCGAGCGAGGCCCCGGACAGCGCGCCGGCCTGGCCGGCGCCCGCGGTGGAAGCGGTGCCCGAGCCTTCTCCGCCGCCGGACGATGAGCCGTCGTGGACGCCGGAGCGCGCTTCGCCGGACGGCGCGCCGTCGTGGATGGTGCCGACCGTGGGTGCGATGTCGGAGCCGGGCGGCGCTCCGGTTTGGGCGGAGCCTGCGGTGGAGGCCGTGTCCGAGCCCGCGCCGGCGGCCGACGAGCCCGAGCCCACGCCGGCGGCCGACGAGCCCGAGGCCGAGCCGGCAACGCCGGGGCTTGTCGCACCATCCGCGCGCAAGCCGCTGGATGCGGAGACCGACATCGGCATGGCCGCCGCCACGACGTCCGGCGCGCTCATGGCGTCCGGGTCCGTGGCCCGCACGGCATCCGGCCCGGCCGGCACGTCGAGCGCCGCTACTTCGGATGGTGCGGCACGCCCGCCGGTCCTTGGCGACAGTGCCGCCGCTGAGGTCATGGCCGCTGCCGCAGCGGCGGCGGGCATCCGGATGCCACCGGCCGCGCGCAGGGCCCCCGACGACGACCCCCAGGCAAGGTTGGCCACCACTACCGGGCCGGCCGACTCGGCGCCCGCGCAGGAGGAAGAGCGCCAGGAGCAGGAGAAGCTCGGCGGGCGCGAGGCGCGTGAGGAAGAGCCCGCCGGGCCTGAGATGCCGGCGCAGGAGCCCACCCCGCGCAGGAAGCTCGGCCGGGACTCCAGTGGACGGTGGAAGGCCGAGCCGGATTCCGTGCTGCGCCGCAAGGCGGAGTCGGCATGGATGGACGTCGCCGCCGACCTTGCCGCCCGGCGGGGTACACCGGCGGAGCGGGCCGCGCGCCGGGTCGCCGCCGAGGACCAGGCCGGCCTGCGCCCGTCCGCCGACACCGGCCCGGCGAAGCTGCGCCGAGGTGGCGAGGCCGAGCCGGCGTGGAAGGACGACGAGCCGAAGCCGCCCGCACCCGACGGCGGCAAGGCTGAGCCGCCCGCGAGCGACGAGGCCGATCCGGCCGCCGCCGAGGAGGGCTCGGACGCGCGGGGCAGCGCTGACGGACCGGGCGAGCGCCGGGGGAAGGGTTCGATGCCGGTGCCGGCGTTCGAGCCGTTCGGCCCGCCCGCGAAGGCCGGACCGGGACGCCTGCGCCGCAACAAGAAGGGCCCACCGCCGGCCGAGATCGCCTGATCCCCGGCACTGCCCCGACGGCCATGCCCCGGCCCGGGATGGGCCGGGGCGGACGTGCTCAGGCCAGGCCGCGCAGGAACTTCTCGGCGACCGGTACGGAACTCGTGCCGCTGTCGCCGCCCTTCTCGACGAAGACCGCGAACGCGATGTCGCCCTGCCAGCCGACCCACCAGGCGTGCGTGTTGGCGGGGTTGTTGTCGAACTCGGCGGTACCGGTCTTGCCGTAAACAGGCTCGCCCGGAATGTCCTTCAGCGCGGACCCGGTACCGGTCGTGACCACCTCGCGCATCATCGTGCGGACGGCCTCGACCGAGCCGGCGTTGAGCTCGGGACCGGGCGCCGCCTTCTCGGCGGGTGCGGGGTCGGTCAGGACCACGGGCTGCTGCCACTGGCCGCGGGCGACCGCGGCGGTGGCGGCTGCCATCGCCAGCGGGCTCACCACCGTGGTGCCCTGGCCGAACGAGGCCGAGGCCCGCTCGGTGGCCGAGCCACCCGTGGAGACCTTGCCGGTGAACGCGTTCACGCCCATGTCCCACTTGCCCTCGAGCCCCAGCGCACGGCCGGTCGTGGCCAGGCCGTCGTCGCCGAGCTTCGGGGCGAGGCCGATGAAGGCGGTGTTGCACGAGCGGGCGAAGTCGACGCGGAACGGCACGCTGCCAAGGGCCATGTTGTGCGAGTTCTTGTACGACCGGCCGTCGACCGTGGCGTTCTTCGGGCAGTCGACCTTCGTGTCGAGCGTGACCGCGCCCTTGTCCAGCAGCGCCAGCGCGGAGACCATCTTGAACGTCGAGCCGGGCGGGACCGAGGCGTCGAACGCGAGGTTGACGTCACCGGTGTTGGCGACCGCGGCCACCGTCCCGTCGTGTACCCGCACCGCCACCAGCGCCGCCGCTCGGGGGTTGCCGCGCAGCGCGGCGTCGGCGGCCTGCTGGATCTTCGAGTCGAGCGTGGTCTTCAGCGGGGTACCCGGCTTGGGCTCGGCCTTGAACACCTCAGCCACCTCCTCGGTGGACTTTTCGGGGCCCTCGCCGGTCTTGCGTACGATCTTCACGATCTGCCCGACCCCGCCGCGGAGCTGGTCGTCGTACCGCTCCTGGAGCCCGCCGTGTCCGATGACGTCGCCCACGACGTACTTGCCCGGATTGTTGTCGAGGTCCTCTTTCTGGACGGGGTCCACGGTGCCGAGCAGCGCCCGGGCAAACTCGCGGGTCGGCGCGAGGTAGCGCTCCTGGTCGAGGAAGCGGGTGCCCGGCAGGTCCTGGAGCCGTTGCCGGATCTTCAGGTAGACCTCCTTGCGGAGGGTGACCACCTCGACGAAGTGGGTCGGGTCGGCGGCGGCCGCCCGGGCCGGCAGGTCGGCGATGTCGACCTCGACGCCCACGGACTTGAAGGCCGCGTTCAGGTCCTTGACCAGCTGCTCCATGCCGGCGACCTTGTCGGGCTGGATGCCGACCACGACCACCTCGCGCGACTCCACGACCGGCTTGCCGGCGCCGTCGAGGATCGAGGCCCGGTCGGCGGTCTCCCGTTCGACCGCGAACTCGTCACCATCCGTGAGCTTGTCCTGGACGACCTTCGGCTCCCAGATCACCTGCCACTTGTCGTCGGCGCCCTTCTTCAGCCGGACCGTGGTCGGGTACGTCCAGTGCGCCCCGCCCGGCAGCGTCCAGTCGACGTTGACCGTGCTGGTGGCGATGTCCTGTGTGATCGACGGCTCACCCGCGCGGGTGAGTGCCGGCGGTGTGGCCGCGAGCTCACCGGAGAGTGCCTTGATGTCGGTCGTCACATCCCCGGCTGGGATCTTCTGCCCACCCGGGTCGATGAAACCCACCGCGTCGAGATTGCCCGAACGCCACCCGGATAGGAACGCATCGACGCTTTTCTCCGGCCCGTCACCGCTGCCGCAGGCGGTCAAAACGCCCGCTGCCAGCACAATCGCCGTCACCCCGTAAGTAACACGCATGGGGTGACGGTAATACGACGGCTGAGGTCACCGATGCCCAGCACCGTGCCTATACCGGCTAGGTACGGGTACTCGGCTAGGGCCTAGTCTTTACCAAGGCTGCCCACAACGTGGTGGGCAAGGGGGGAGTGTGCACCCATGGTCCGGCGTCCGGACATTGCGCCAGGTGGCCAGGTTGAAGGCTCAGCATCGGCCGACCGGATCGGTGCCGGCTCGAGCGTCGACACTCTCGCGGATGGCACGCTTCCGGATCTGCCGAGCGCCGACGAGGTCGAAGACGTCGAGATCGACGAGCCCGTTCCCAGCACCGAGCGTTTGGTCGCGCAGGCCGTGACGCTTGCCGGCGACGACGTCGCGGCGGGGGCGCTTGTCGATCGTTTCTGGCGGTTCGCGCCGGACGAGGAGCTGGTCGGCTACACGGCGGACGAGATGCTCGACGCCGCGCGCAGCCACCGCGAGCTGGCCGAGCAGCGGGTGCCGGGCGAGCTGAAGCTGCGGATCAGCGAGCCGGAGGCGGCCGACGACCACACGGTGATCGAGATCGTCACCGACGACATGCCGTTCCTGGTCGACTCGGTGACCGCCCTGCTCACCGCGCACCACCTCGACGTACACCTGCTCGTGCACCCGCTGATCGTCGTGCGCCGCCAGCCGCTCGGACGGCTCGACGAGGTCGCCGCCGAGGTAGAAGCGGACGACGCGATCGACGGCGACATCGTCGAGAGCTGGATGCACATCGAGGTCGACGCGGTCCGCGACGCGGTGGCCCGCGACCAGCTCCGCCGCGAGCTTCAGCGGGTCCTCACCGACGTGCGCGAGGCGGTCGAGGACTGGCCGAAGATGCGCCGCCAGGCGACGGCCATCGCCGACCAGCTCGCCGCCGCGCGGAACACCCCGGACCGCCCGCCGGTGCCGGAAAAGGACATCACGGACTCCGTCGAGCTGTTGCGGTGGCTGTCCGACGACCACTTCACCTTCCTGGGGTACCGGGAGTACAAACTCGTCGACGGCGAGGGTGACGAGAAGCTGCTGGAGGCGGTCCTGGGCACCGGCCTCGGCATCCTCCGGCAGGACCAGACGTCGCCGAGGGTGATCTCCTCGATGACGCCCGAGGCGTACGCGAAAGTGCTGGAGAAGCGCCTCCTGATCATCACGAAGGCGAACTCGCGGGCGACCGTCCACCGCTCGGCGTACCTCGACTACATCGGCATCAAGATCTTCGACGCGGCCGGTGACGTGATCGGCGAGCGGCGCTTCCTCGGGCTGTTTTCCACGGCGGCGTACCGCACGAGCGTGCGCGACCTGCCGGTGGTGCGCCGCAAGGTGGCCGAGGTGCTGGACCGCTCCGGCCTCTCGCCACGCAGCCACTCCGGCAAGGACCTGCTCCAGATCCTGGAGACGTACCCGCGGGACGAGCTCTTCCAGATCAAGACCGACGACCTGTACCAGGCGGTCATCGGCGTGCTGCGCATGGCCGGCCGCCGGCAGTTGCGTCTCTTTCTGCGCCGGGACGGGTACGGGCGGTTCATCTCCTGCCTCATCTACCTGCCCCGCGACAGGTTCACCACGCAGAACAGGCTCAGGATGCAGGAGATCCTGCTCCGCGAGCTGAACGGCATCGGCGTCGACTACACGACCCGCGTGACCGAGTCGACGCTGGCCCGCGTCCACTTCATCGTCCGCACCGAGCCGGGCAACCCGCCGCGCGCGGTCGACCCGGACGCGCTCGCCGAGGAGCTGGCCGACGCGACCCGGCTGTGGGAGGACGACTTCCGGCTGGTGCTGGAGCGCAAGCTCGGCGACGAGCAGGCCAAGCGCCTCTTCAATCACTACGCGGAGGCGTTCCCGGAGGGGTACAAGGACGAGCACGCCCCGTTCGAGGCGGTCAAGGACCTCGCCAAGCTGGAGCTGCTCGACGAGCCGGGCCAGCTGGAGATGCACCTGTTCCGGAAGGACGAGGAGCACGACAACGTCCGGTTCAAGATCTACCGGTACGGCGAGCCGATGGTCCTCTCCAACGTCCTGCCGGTGCTGCACTCGCTCGGCGTGAAGGCGATGGACGAGCGGCCGTACGAGCTGCGCCGCCCCGACGCCGCCGTCTACCTGTACGACTTCGGCCTCCGGCTGCCCGAGGCACACCGTGACCTGGCCGAGGTGCGGGCGCACGTGGAAAACGCGTTCGCGGCCGCCTGGCGGGGTGAAGCCGAGGTCGACGGCCTCAACGAGCTTGTGCTGCGCGCCGGGCTCACCTGGCGGCAGGTCGTGGTGCTGCGGGCGTACGCGAAGTACCTGCGCCAGGCGGGCACGTTCTTCTCGCAGCGGTACATGGAGACCACGTTCACCGAAAACCCGGTGATCGCCGGGCTGCTGGTGCGGCTCTTCGAGACGCGGTTCGCGCCCCGCCCGGCGCTGACCGAGGAGGAGCGGCAGGAGCGCAGCGCCGGGCTGATCGAGGAGATCGGCAAGCAGCTCGACGCGGTGGAGAGCCTCGACCAGGACCGGATCCTGCGCTCGTACCTCACGCTGATCCAGGCCACGCTGCGCACCTCGTTCTTCCAGCGCGGCAACGACGGGCGGCCCAAGTCGTACGTGGCGTTCAAGCTCGACCCGCAGGCGATCCCCGACCTGCCGGCGCCCCGCCCGAAGTTCGAGATCTTCGTGTACTCACCTCGCTTCGAGGGCGTACACCTGCGCTTCGGTCCGGTCGCGCGCGGCGGGCTGCGCTGGTCCGACCGGCGTGAGGACTTCCGTACCGAGGTGCTCGGCCTGGTCAAGGCGCAGACCGTGAAGAACGCGGTGATCGTGCCGGTGGGCGCCAAGGGCGGCTTCGTGCTGAAGAAGAAGCCAGGCGACCGCGACGAGGCGGTGGAGTGCTACAAGCTCTTCATCAACGCGCTGCTCGACGTCACCGACAACTTCGTCGGCGACAAGGTGACGTCGCCGCCGGACGTGGTGCGCCACGACCCGGACGACACGTACCTGGTGGTGGCCGCCGACAAGGGCACCGCGACGTTCTCCGACATCGCCAACGAGATCTCGGTCAAGCGCGGCTTCTGGCTCGGTGACGCCTTCGCGTCCGGCGGCTCGGCCGGCTACGACCACAAGAAGATGGGCATCACCGCGCGCGGTGCGTGGGAGTCGGTGAAGCGGCACTTCCGGGATCTGAACCTGGACACCCAGACCCAGGACTTCACGGTGGTCGGTGTCGGCGACATGTCCGGCGACGTCTTCGGCAACGGGATGCTGCTGTCCCGCCACATCAAGCTCGTGGCCGCCTTCGACCACCGGCACATCATCATCGACCCGACGCCGGACCCCGAACGCACCTATGTGGAGCGGCAGCGACTCTTCGACATGACGCGCTCGTCGTGGGAGGACTACGACGCGGAACTCATCTCGGAGGGTGGCGGCATTTTCCCCCGTACCCTCAAATCCATCCAGATCACGCCGCAGATCCGCGCGGCGCTGGGGATCGACGAGGGGGTGAAGGCCCTTTCGCCGCTGGAGCTGATGCGCGCCATCCTCCAGGCCCCCGTCGATCTACTGTGGAACGGCGGGATCGGCACGTACGTCAAGGCGGCCTCCGAGTCCAACGTGGACGTTGGTGACAAGGCCAACGACGCGATCCGGGTCAACGGTGTGGATCTCCGCGCCAGGGTGGTCGGCGAGGGCGGAAACCTCGGCATGACCCAGCTTGGGCGGGTGGAGTTCGCGCTCAAGGGCGGCCGTATCTACACCGACTTCATCGACAACTCGGCCGGCGTCGACTGCTCCGACCACGAGGTCAACATCAAGATCCTGCTCGGCGGCGCGATCGCCGACGGCGAGATGACCACGCCGGAGCGGGACGCGCTGCTCTTCGAGATGACCGACGAGATCGCCGACCATGTGCTGCGCGACAACTACGACCAGGCGTGCGCGCTCGGCAGCGCGCGGGCGCAGGCGGAGTCGCTGCTGCCCGTACACCGGCGGATGCTGACCGAGCTGGAGCGCTCCGGCGCGCTCAACCGCAAAATCGAGGCCCTCCCACCGGACGAGGAGTTCGACTCGCGGGAGGGCGGCCTGAGCACGCCCGAGTTCGCGGTGCTGCTCGCGTACGTGAAGATCGCGATGGAGAAGGAGCTGCTAGGCGACCCGATCGCCGACGAGGAGTGGGCGGCCGAGGTGCTCGCCGAGTACTTCCCGACGCCGCTGCGCGAACGCTGGTCGAGCCGGATGGGCGGGCACCGGCTGCGCCGCGAGATCGTGGTCACCCAGCTCGTCAACGAGGTCGTCAACCGTGGCGGTACGTCCTTCGTGTTCCGCGCCATCGAGGAGTCCGGTGCGTCGGCCGCCGACATCATCCGGGCGTACGTGGTGGTGCGCGAGGTCTTCGGCCTGCGCGACATCTGGGCGGCCGTGGAGGCGCTCGACAACCAGGTGCCGACCTCCGCGCAGACGATGATCTACCTGGAGACGCGGCGGCTGCTCGACCGCGCGGTGCGGTGGTTGGTCTCATCACGACGGTCCCCATTGGACGTTCCAGGGGAGATCGCGCGGCTGCGCCCCGGCATCGCCGAGCTGATGCCGAAGCTGGAGACGCTCTTCCGCGGCTCCGAGCGGGACACGCTGCACTCCCACGCCGCCGGGCTCGCCTCCCACGGCGTGCCCGAGCCGCTGGCTCAGCAGACCACCCGCCTGGTGTACGGCTTCGGCCTGCTCGACGTGGTGGAGGTGGCCAACAAGACCGGCCACCAGCTGGACAACGTGGCGGAGGTCTACTTCGTACTGTCGGAGAAGTTCTGGGTGGACGGCCTGCTGTCGAAGATCTCGCTGTTGCCCCGTGAGGACCGGTGGCAGACGCTGGCCCGGATGGCGCTCCGCTACGACCTGTACGCCGCGCTGGCCGCGCTCACCGCTGAGGTGCTCAACTCCACCTCCACGGAGCTGCCGGCGCCGGAGCGGGTACATGCCTGGGAGGAGGCGAACGCGACGTCGATCGCCCGCACGCGCAACTCGATCGGGGAGTTCGGCGACTCGCGGGCAGACCTGGCGGCGCTTTCGGTGCTCCTGCGCCAGATCCGCACGCTCGTCCGGACCGCTGCCGCCGCGTGACCCTCACCACAGCAAAGCGCGCGAGGGTGGCACCTGGGCAGGTAAAGTCGGGGCGATGCTCGACAAGCGCCTATACCACCACCTTGTGACCTGGCTGGGCCAGTGGCCCGCCGGTAAGTCGCTGGCCGTGGTCGGTTCCGAGCGGCGCACCCAGCCGGCCTGGGACGGCAAGGTCTACCCGATGGTGGGTGTCGGCGCGCCGACCGGCACGGTCATTTCCGTGCCCCCGCCCCGGGCCGCGGCTGTGCGGGTGCTCAGCGACCAGCCCCTCGACGACCTGCTCGCCAAGCTGCCCACCGCACTCGGCCTCGACGCCGGGCGCCGGGCCTACCGGGGGGTGTACCGCTACTCGCTGGATCCCGTGCGGCTACCCGAGGCGGGTGAGTGGGTGCCACACGACGACGCGGTGGTGCCGGAGTGGTTGTGGCCCTTCGGCGGCGACGTGCTCATCGCCCGCGACCCGGACACCGGGGAGTATCTGGCCGGCGTAGGCATCAAACGGCATGACGCGCACGGCAACGAGCTGTCCGTCGGCACCGAGGCGGCGGCGCGCGGCCGTGGGTTGGCGCGGCGGCTCGTGGCACAGGCCGCCCGCCGGGTGCTCGACGAGGGTGCCGTGCCGACCTACCTGCACGCGCTCGACAACAACGCCTCGGCGAAGGTGGCGGAGGCGGCCGGCTTCCCCGACCGAGGCTGGTCCGTCTACGGGATCTAGAGAGCCTAAGCCGCCCCGGCCGGAGCTAGCTCGTCGGCGGGTGGCTGGCGCTGCTCGGGCGGGGTGGTCGTAGCCGGCGGCGGTGGTGGCGGGCTCGTGGGCGCCTGCTCCCGGCCTGAGGGCTCGGCGCTGGGCACGCGATCGAGCACGGTGTTGGCCTGCCGGTCGACGAGGCGCGTGACGAGCTGCTGGGCGTAGCCGAGCACGAGCGCGTAAGCCACGATCTGCTGTGGACTGTCCAATCCGGACAGCCCCGGGAAGAACTCGCCGCCGAGCAGCAGGAGCCCGCTCAGCGAGACGAGGGCGCCGGCCGGGAGCTTGAGTAGGGCGAGCGCCACGGGCACCCCGTACGGCGTGGAGGTGCCACGCATCCCGCGGATCGCCACCATCGCGCTGAGCGAGCCCCCAGCAGCCCGAGCAGCTCGACGAGGAAGATGTCCCAGCGACCGGGGCCGCTCGCGCCGGCTGGGCAGCTCTGCGCCTCCGCGCCGCCCGATGCGATGTTCGTGAAGCAGAGGCTGATCAGGTCGGGCTTGACCGTGCCGAGCCAGCCCAGGCCCAAGGCGAGCAGGAGCATGAACAGGGCGGAGAAGAGCAGCATGTTGCGGAAGCTGCGCACCCGGGAGTACTGCTCGTCGGAGGCGGCGAAGCCCCACTGGAGCGCGGTACGGTACGCGGCCCGCTCGGTGAGACCGGGCCGCTCGGGGTCACCGGCGGCGGGCCAGTCGTCGATCAGCTGCCGGCGCGCCTCGACGCAGCGCGGGTCCTGCTTACTGAACGTCTGCTCGACGAGCGCGATGGCCGCGTGCCGCCCCGCGGTCAGGTCCTCCTTGGACACCACCGAGACCATCAGCACCTCGGCGTTGTGCAGATGGGCCCAGGCGGAGGTGATGTAGGCGCCGGTCAGCCAGTCGCGCAGCCCGGTCAGGCGCTGCTTTCGGTTGGCGGCTTCCCGTGCGGCGTCGAGATGCTTGTCCACCGACGCTTTTGTGGTGCGCCAAGCCTCGCCGTCCACTCTTGTCGCCTCGAGCTGGGCCGCGATGAGCTCGGCACGGGCGACGACGATCTCCCGCCAGCCACCCACCCGTTTCGGGCTGCGTTTCGGTTTCTGCTGGCGCGCGTGAGGTTCGGCCATGCCCTCCGGAATCCCACGGTTACGGAGGGCTGTCAACCGCAATGTCGTGAAGGTGTCCCTGCTCAGACCGCCGGGGAGATCAACCGGTGTCGCATCGTGCCGAGACCCTCGATCGTCGTCTCCATCACGTCACCGGGCGCGAGGTAGCGCGGAGGCTTGCGACCCATGCCCACCCCCGGCGGGGTACCGGTGAAGATGAGGTCGCCCGGCAGCAGCGTGCATACGCCGGAGAGGTACTCGATCAGCTCGGGGATCGAGAAGACCATCGAGCTGGTGCTGCCGTCCTGCATGACCTCGCCGTTGATCGTGCAGGTCAGCGCCAGGTCGCTCGGGTCGCCGGCTTCGTCCAGCGTGACCAGGTAGGGACCCACCGGCCCGAAGCCCGGGTACGACTTGGCGAGGCTGAACTGCGGCGGCTGCCCGCGCCGCTGCACCTCGCGCTCGGAGATGTCCTGCCCGACGGCGAGCCCGGCGACGTAGTCCCAGGCGTCGGCTGCGCGCACCCCGGTCGCCGGCCGGCCGATCACCGCGACAAGCTCGACCTCCCAGTCCACATTGGTGCTGGGCAGGACGATGTCGCCGGACGGCCCGGCGATGGAGGTGACGAACTTCGTGAAGACCATCGGGTATTCGGGCAGCGGGAGACCGGATTCGGCCGCGTGGTCGGCGTAGTTGAGGCCGATCGCGAAGACCTGCCGCGGGCGGGGCGAGATCGGGCCGAGGGTGCCCTCGTCCAGATCGCCGGTCGGTGCCGGCCCCTGCGCCACCCAGGCCGTGAAGTCGTCCCACGCCTCGTACGCCGCCTGCGGGTCGGGCCCGAACCGGCCCTCGCTCGCCGTAGCCACGTCGACAACCTTGTCGCCCGTCACGATGACGAGACGTCCGCCCTGATTCGCCAGCCGCATGCGAGGCACCCTACTTCAGCGAAATGACGAACCGCGGGCCCGGTCGGGGGTGCTGTCCGGGCCCGCGGTTCGTTTTGACTCCCCAGGTCATGGTCTGTGCTGTGCCGGCAACGCTACGTGCGTGTAAATGGCCTTTCAAGAGGAGAAGGACGGAAATGGTCCGTTCGGCCGAGTAGCACGCGGGCACGGAGAGTCATGCCAGGCCAAGGGCCTCGGCAGCGGCGCGGCCGTTGGCGTAGCTCGCCCCGTACGTGGTGACGAACGCCCGCGCACCCGCCGGCCGCCACAGCGACGGCCAGCCCATCTCCACCACCGTGACCGGGTGGCTGGCGGCCAGCGCCTCGATCAGCGCGCGCGCCTCGGGCATCCGGTGGGCGTGTCGTCCAACCACGACGATCGGCCGGGCACCGGCGCGGCTGAGCAGGTCGGCCGGGATCGCCTCGGCGGCCGCCACGCGCACCTGCTCGGTGCCGTTGATGTGTGGACCGAGGCCCCACGGCACAGGTCCCTCGGCGATCGTCGAGGCGGCCACGATCTGTACGACCAGCGGCGCGCCGAGCCCGGCCATCCCTTCCAAGCTCCCCTCGACCTGGATGGCGCGCCGCGCGGCCGCGTACCCAAGATCGGTCATGGAGCCCTCGCTGCGCTGGCTGGCGCTGGTCCCGCTCGCGCTCGGACCCGGTGCGGAGCGTGACGACCACGCGGCGAGCGCGTCGACGCGGGCGGCGGCCTCCTCGACCCGCGCGAGCGGGAGGCGCCCGCCGGAGATCGCGTCCACGATCTCGGCGGCGACCTCCTCGACCAGCGCCGCGTCCACCTGCGCGCCGATGCAGAGCAGGTCGGCGCCGGCGGCGAGCGCGGGCACGGCGGCGCGCGCGGTGCCACCGGCCGCGAGGGCGGCGCCCTTCATCTCCAGCGCGTCGGTGATGACCGCGCCGGTGAAGCCGAGCTCACCGCGGAGCAGGTCGACAAGCGCGGCGCGGCTGAACGTGGCCGGGTCGTCGCCGGTGAGCTCGGGCACCCGGATGTGCGCTGTCATGATCGACTTGGTGTCGGCCGCGACCACCGCGGCGAACGGCGGCAGGTCGCGGGCGCGCAGCAGGTCGAGCGGGGCGTCCACAGTGGGCAGTTCGAGGTGCGAGTCGGCGACCGTCGCGCCGTGGCCGGGGAAGTGCTTGGCGCAGGCGGCCACCCCGGCGTCCTGGAGACCGGCGACCGCCGCGGCGGCGTGCGCGGCGACCTGCTCGGGGTCGGCGCCGAACGCGCGGGTGCCGATGATGGGGTTTTCCTCGGCCGTGTTGACGTCCACCGTGGGCGCGAGGTTGAGGTTGATGCCGAGCGCGGCCAGCTCGGCGCCGATCGCCTCGTACACCCGTTGCGTCAGCGAGGCGTCACCCACCGCACCGAGGGCGGCGTTTCCGGGGTACGGGCTACCTGTCGCGTGCGCCAGCCGGGTGACGTCGCCACCCTCTTCATCGATCGCGATCAGCACGTCGTGGCGCGCGTCGCGGAGCGCGGCGGTGATGGTGGCGACCTGCGCGGGCTCGGCGATGTTGTACCCGAACAGCGTGTAACCGGCCAGCCCGTCACCGACCAGGTCGACCGCCCAGCCTGGAGCGCTGGTGCCGGGGAAGGCGGCGAGCAGCGTACGCAGGGCAAGTCGGCGCAGGCCAGGATCGAGCGACATGGTGGGAACCCCTTCTGTCCAGCCGGCTGACCGCTGGAGCGGCCCTAGCCGATTACGCTACGCCTATCTGGTTAAGTGAGTAAGGTTTAACTGTTAAGTCTCCTAAATGCTAGAGGACGGTAGATGGGGTCTCCACGCCTACCCGGAACGCCGCGGCTCCTGCGCGCGCTCAACGACCGCGCCGCGCTGGAGCTCCTGCTCACGCGCGGGCCCCTCACCCGTGCCCAGCTTGGCGAGCTGACCGGGCTCAGCAAGGTGACCGCGTCCCAGCTGGTCGAGCGGCTGGAGGAGCGTGGCCTGGTCACGCGCGTGGGCGAGCAGGCCGGCGGTCGAGGGCCGAACGCGCAGCTGTACGCCGTAACGCCAAGTAGCGCCTACGTGATCGGCGCGGTGGTCGAGGCCGACCGCGTTGTCGCGACATGCGCAGACATCACCGGCAACGTGATCGGCGGCGCCGAGCTGTCCACTAAGGACACTGACGAGCCGGTCAAGGTCGTACACAGCGCGGTCGTGCAAGCCGCCGACAGCGCCAACGCCGACCTCAGCGCGGTGCGCCGGGTGGTGCTCGGCACGCCCGGCCTTGTCGACCCGAGCACGGGCGACATCACGTTCGCCTGGAACCTGCCGCGCTGGCACCGCGGCCTGCTCGCCGCCCTCCGGGAGGACCTCAGCACCACGGTCGTCTTCGGCAACGACGTCAACCTCGCCGCCGTGGCCGAGGCGCACGAGGGCGCGGCCAAGGGCGTTGACGACTTCGTGCTGATCTGGGCCGGCGGTGGCATGGGCCTCGCGGTGATGCTCGGCGGGCGGCTGCACGAGGGGAGCACCGGCGCGGCCGGCGAGATCGGCTACCTTCCGGTGCCCGGCGCGCCCATCCCGCGCGACACGTACCGCCGCTCCAAGGGGGCGTTCCAGCAGGTGGCAGGCGCCGACGCGGTGCGCGCGGTGGCCCGCGAGCACGGCTTCCGGGGCAGCAACGCGGCCGAGGCGGTCAAGGCCGCGATCGCCGCCGGCACCCGGGGCGGCCCGCTGCTCGACGAGCTGGCCCGGCGGCTGGCACTCGGTGTGGCGAGCACGTGCGTGGTGCTCGACCCGCCGCTGGTGGTGCTCGCCGGCGAGGTGGGCCAGGCCGGCGGCACGGCACTCGCCGAACGGGTGCAGCACGAGGTCGCCGCGATCACGCTCGTCTCGCCGCGCGTGGTAGCCACCGAGGTGAGCGGCGACCCGGTACTCACCGGCGCCCTGCGCACCGCCCTCAACGCCGTCCGCGACGAGGTGTTCGGATCGACAGTGGGCTGACGAGTCCTTTTCAGGGTCGGGGTCACATTCGATTTCTTGAGACAGGGTATTTGCCCCGGTCCGCGTCAGTCGCAGACCGTATGCTCCCGCGGGCACCGCGCAGGTCGGCGGCTCGCTAGCGCTCGCCGAGATCCCCGACCTCCGCTGCCACGTCCGCGGTCCAAGCCCAACCCGACCGACCCGGGATCGCCGCCGGACAAGGGCCAGAGATGGCTGAGCAGGCGCATTTGCTCTGCTTCCCAAGAGTGGCCGCGCCGACGATCAGCGGCGACCGTTGCCGCCAGGTGGGGGCCTGTGGTCCTGGTGATGCTGATCCCGCAGCGACATCCAGCGCGTAGACGTCCGCGTTCCGACCTGAGGCGAACGGGGTTTGTGTACGCGAGAGATCGTGGTATCCAACCGCCCCTCCAGAGCCTGTCGCAAAATTGCCCGACTACAGCGTGTGTCGAGAAAAACACGGCTGTGTCCGCCGCTGGCCGCCGAACGGCGGCCGGCGAGGGTCAACGAGACCCTCATTTCAAGCGAATCTGGCGATTCTGCGACAGGCTCTCCAGGGGCAACTAGGTACCACGATCTGCCAGACGTCGTCCCGTCCTAGCGCCAATCACCGCAAGACCGAGCGACCTTTGGGCGCGTGTCTGACTTTGGACGGACCCTCCCGCCCAACCGCCCAGCTAGGTCGAAGGTTGGGCTTGGAGCGCGGACCGGCGGCGAAGGTCGCGGTCGGCCGACCGCGACCCAGGGGTGAGCTTGCCCAACCGCGGAGGGTGAGGCCGCGGGAGCGACGGTCTGGACCACCACGGACGTCGCGGTAGCTCGACTTCCTTGATTTTGGATCTTTATCCGCGACCAAGACGCCGAGGCCACCCAACTCCAAAGCTCCCTAGACCGTTGCTCCCGCCTCACGGCCAGCATGGCCGCCGGTTGGGCGCGGCCCCGCGCCCGACCGGCGGCCATGGAGTCAGCCGGCCACGGTCACCGAGAACGACCGGGTGAAGCCCGAGGTCGTGCCGTCGGCGAACAGGACCGAGAACCAGAAGTAGTGCCAGCCCGCCTGGGTCGGGGTAAATGTGAACCGGGCCTTGCCGTCGGCGTCCAGCGGCACGGTCACCGGGGACTCCAGCCCGGTGTGGTAGACGCTCACCCCGGTTGCGCCCTGGGAGATCGTCGGCGTCACGGTGAAGAGCCCGGCGGTCCCGACACCGCCGCCGGTGCCGTCGATCGGGTAGACACCGTCCGAGGTCACCGCGGGTGAGTCGTCGACGTAGAAGTACGTCTCCACCATCGGGATCTCGACGCCGTCGGCGGTCGTGCCGCCGTACGACAACCGGTGCTCACCGCCCCGCATCGGGGCCAGTGGAGTCTCGGTGACACCGTCCGCGCCGACCGGCACCGAGTGCTCGGCACCATCGTCCACTTTGTACTTGAAGGTGGTGATGCCGTTGCCCCGCTGGGTGGAGAAGCGCATCGTGACGACCATGCCGCTACCCGTGGGATCGACGGTCTGCGCCGTGCTCCCCGCGTTGATCCGCAGATCCCGGACGTGGTACGCGTAGGCGCGCACCGGCGACGCGTTGCCCGCCTTGTCCACGCCGACCACGTAGAGCGTCTGCGGCCCGGCATCCCGCGGGGTCCACTGGATCGTGGCGGCACCGCCGGGCTGGTCGGCCGGCACCCGGTTCCACATATCGAACCGGGACGGGCCGTACCGGAACTCGACCACGTCCGCCGATCCGTTGGCGGTGAAGAGGAACGTACCCGCCATGTGCGCGGCACCGGTCGGGTTCGGCGGGTTCTCCGGATACTCCGGCGAGGCCACCGTGGGCGCGGCCGACGGCGCCGTGCGGTCGACCGTGAACGGGCACGCGTCGCTCCACGGCGAGTACGTGCGCTGGTCGTACGTCCGGGCATGCCATGCGTACCGGCCGTCGGCGAGGGTGCTCACCGGCACGTCGCCGATCCCGTGCTGCCCGTTGCCGCCACTGGAGGTTCCCCAGGTCATCGGCGTCGTGGCGGTCGGGTCAGCGAGCGGCCAGAACTCGAACTCCGGCGTGAGCAGGTCGTACGGGTCACGGTCCCGGTCGGTCATTTTCGCGTAGCCGTTGAAGTCGCTGTTCGCGGCGAAGTCGGCAGAGCACGGCGTTTCCGGGTTCTGGACCCCGAGCGGGCTCGGCTTCAGCGGTGCGGTGTTGGTCAGTTCGACCTCGAACCGGAACTCGTTCGTCATGAGCCGGCGAAGGGATTCCGGCCGGCTCTCGTCGCGCTGCGGTACCCGGATCTCCAACCAGAGTCGCGAATCGCCGCGCCGTACCGCGTTGTCGAGCTGGCTGCTGAGGTCCCAGGTGGTGCAGTTCGTGGCGTTCGCCGGGACCGCCTTTCCCCGGGTGGCCGGCGGCTGGGCCCAGTTGTTCGACTCGGTGAACTCCTCGGTCGCCTGCGCGGTCATCGGGCGGGGCGCGTCGCAGCCGGGGCCCGACTCCTGCTGGGCGACCAGCGTGGCCCGGTGCAGCCGGACCCGGTTCAGGCCGCCGATGTCGAAGGCGACGTAGACGCGTGACGTGTGCCGCGCGCCGTCCTCGTCGGTCCAGGTGCCGACCTCCAGCGATCCGCCGCTGGGGTAGAAGTCCGTCGTGTCCGGCGTGGCCGAGTCGGTCTTGGCGAGGAACGCCGAGGTGAAGACGTGGTGCGGTTCGGCGGCGGATGCCGGGAGCGCCGGCAGCACGAGGACGGCCGCGAGCGCAGCGGCGGTCATCGTCCTGATCGAGGCTCGCCCGCGCCCCCGAGCTTCGCGGGTGGTTCTGAACAAAGTGGACACTCCTTCGATCGAAGGGTCACCCACCGCATGGCAGGCGACCCGGATTGTAGTTATGGGTCGCCAGCAAACAGCGCTTGTGCCGGCTGCCTAATGTCGACCGGAGGTGGCGCTGTTACCTCGATGAACGGGGGAAACGTGGGCAGATTCCGCAAGACGTCCGCCGGCGGCGTGGTCGCCGCGGCGGTCGCACTCGTCATGACAATCTCGGCCTCACCCGCACACGCGGACGATCCCGCGCCAGGTGCGGTCACCGGCCGGGTCGTCACCGAGGCCCCAGGAGCGGTCACGGTGAATCTCTTCACCACTGGAGGTGCCAGTGCCGGGCAGGTCCGGACGGGCACCGACGGTTCGTACACCTTCCCGGCTGTACCGCCGGGGACCTACAAGATCCAGTACGGTTTCCTCGGCCGCTTCCAGTGGTCGCACCAAAAGCTCGGCTTCTCCGCCGCCGACGTTGTCGCGGTCACCTCCGGGCAGAGCACGACCGTGGTCGAGGAGACGATGCTGCTGCCCGGAGTCGTCGAGGTGGTCGCCACCGACGCGGTGTCCGGGGCACCCGTCGACGCGATCTGCGCCGGGACGTCTGAGTTCGGGCAGCAGTGCGGCGCCACCGGCGGCGTGCTGCGGCTGACCAACTTGGCGGCCGGACCGCACACGATCCAGGTCCGTTCGTCCGACGGCCTGCACGCCCGCGCGCAGGTCGCCGGCGTCTACGTGGTGCTCGGCCAGGCGACCAGGGTCGAGGTGTCCCTCGCCCCGACCACCGCGATCAGCACGACCGTGGTGGACCGGGCCAGTGGCCAGCCGGTCTCCGACGTCTGCGTCCTGGCGCTGCCGATGGTCTTCCATGAAGTCGATGACGAGGCCTGCCAGTGGGGCGGCGACAACCGCACCGACGAGCACGGGCGAGTCACGATCGGCGAGCTGCCTGCGGCCGAGTACACGCTGCTGGCGGTGCCGGAGTTCGGTGAGCACGGCGTGCAGTGGGTCGGACGCAGGGGCGGCGTCGGGCGGCAGCACAACGCGTTGAAGATCCAGGGCCAGGCCGGGGTCGCAAACACGGTGCCGGCGGTCAAGCTCGACCCGATGGCCTCGATCACCGGTGTCATCCGGGACGCGGCCACCGGCGAGCCGATTCTGGGCAACGGCTGTGCCTCGGTCGTCCCGGGGCTCGGGCGCTACTGCACCGACTTCGACGGCGTCTACACGATCCCGAACCTGGGGCCGTACGACTGGCCGGTGCAGTTCTCGTACTACTACCCCCACGAGCCGTACGCCTCGATCTGGTCCGGTGGGGCGACCGACCGGCGGCAGGCCACTCCGGTCCGGGCCGGCACCGACGTCCCGGGGCAGGCCGACGCGGCCCTGGCCAAGACCGGGACCCGGCTGGAGATCCGCGCCACCACCGCGGATGGGCAGCCCTACAACCGCTGGCTCGCCGTACGGGTCTACAACGCCCGGACCGGTGACCTGATCAAGGAGTTCTCCGGCCAGAACACCCCCATCGACGGCATCGCCGACCAGCCGGTCCGGATCTGGTACGTGCCGGAGTCGCCGTGGGCCGCCGGCTGGTACGGCGGCACCGACTTCGCCTCGGCCAAGTCGGTACGGCTTGAGGGCGGCGCGACGAAGCAGATCAAGTTGGTCCTGCCGGACCCAGCCTGACCGGTCCTGCGGACGTTCTAAACCGGGGCACCACCGCACGAGCGGTGGTGCCCCGGCCGATTCTTCAGGCCAGGTCGCGGTGGCGGAAGGTGGCGAAGGCGCCGCCGACGATCGCGGCGAGCGTGATCGCGAAGACGGCGGCGGCGTGTATCCAGGTCAGCTCGTACTCGCGGCTACAGAGCGAGCCGAACCCGTTCGTGCACGCGAACTGGTCGTAGAAGGACGCGCGGCCGGCCATCCAGGCGCCGATGTAGCTGCTGAGCATGTACCGCTCGGGGCGGCTCGCCTCGGTGACCTGGAAGACGATCCGGGCGCCGATCTCCCAGACGATCGCGTAGGTCGCGATCAGCCCGAGCGCCGCCGCGGTGTGCCGGCCGAGCGTGGCCGCGCCGAAGCCGATCGCCGCCGCGAAGAGCACAAGCCCTAAACCGCGCAGGACCGTCAGCACGAGGTCGCTCCAGAACTCCCCGTCGAGGTCGCCTGGCAAGCCGCCGATCTCGGCGAGGGCGTAGAACGCGCCGATGTAGAGGACGCTCGCGACGATCGAGAGGGCGAGCACCGCCGCCAGTACCGTGGCCAGCTTGGTGCCGAGCACGGTGATCCGCTGCGGCCGCCACAGCAGCAGGTTTGTCATGCCGCCCGAGGTCAGCTCCGCCCCGACGAACGACGCCGCGATCAAGAAGGCGAACAACGCCAGGAACGCGATCATGAAGTAGACCAGGTCAAGGATCTCGTCGGAGAAGATGAAGACGCCGTAGAGGTAGTCCTCGATCCGCGGCTTTTGCTGCGCGTACGCGTCGCAGAAGCTCAGGTTGGGCGACCGCTGCTCGCAATTCTGCCGGAGCGGCTCGAGCTGTATCTCCGCGACGCGGACCTCCTGCTCGGCCCGCTGTAGCTCCGCGGCCGTGGGCTTGTGTGTGCTGGCGACGGTGGTCGCCACCGTGACGCCGAACGCCGCGATCAGCAGTACGGCCATCAGCTGGACGAACCGGCGAGCGAGCAGCCGGCTCAGCTCCGCGAGGGCGAGGTTCACGGCTGTACTCCAAGGTCGATCGTGCCGGGCTGGATCGCCTCGTCCACCTGCCTCGTCGGGACGGGCTCGGGCGCGCTGTTCGTGAGCTGGAGGAAGACGCTCTCGAGGTCAGGGGTGAGCGGGGTCAGCTCGGACACCCACATGCCGCGCTGCCCGAGCTGCTCGGCGATCCACGCCGCGTCGCCGACATCGGCGACCACGAGGTGGTCCTCTTTCCGGGTCACCGGCAGGCCGGCGGTGGTCAGCACGCCGGCGGCCCGGTCGAGGTCGGCGACCCGGACCCGGTACTCACCCTTGTCGAAGCCGGACAGGACCGCGGCGACCGGCCCGGTGGCGACCCGCTGGCCCCGCGAGATGATGGTCACGTGGTCGCAGATCAGCTCGATCTCGGCCAGGATGTGGCTGGAGACGAGCACCGTGATGCCGGCCGTGGAGAGCTCCCGCATCAGGTCGCGCATCTCCCGGATGCCGGCCGGGTCGAGGCCGTTGGCCGGCTCGTCGAGGATCAGCAGCTCGGGTTGCTTGAGCAGGGCGGACGCCACGGCGAGGCGCTGCTTCATGCCCAGCGAGTACGCCTTGACCCGCTCGTTGCCCCGGTCGCGGAGCCCGACCTGGGTGAGCACCGCCTCCACCCGCTCGGCCGGCACGCCACCCGCGCGGGCCAGCAGCCGGAGGGTACGGCGGCCGGTGAAGTTGCCGAAGAACTGCGGGCTCTCCACGATCGCGCCCAGCCGCGGGGCGACCGCCGGCAACGCATCCGGCGCCGGGTGGCCGAGGATCGACATCCGCCCGTCGTCGGCGCGGACCAGGCCGAGCAGCGTACGCAAGGTGGTGGTCTTGCCTGACCCGTTGGGCCCCAGGAATCCATGGATTTGGCCCGCCTCGACCGTCATGTCGAAGCCGTTGAGCGCCACCCGCGCGCCGCCCCGCATCGTGCGGAACGTCTTGCGCAGCCCCTCGATATGGATGACGGCCGTCATGTGCCAGAACCATACGGTGCTGGTCACATCCTTGGGGGGCCGGCAGGGCGAACATGGTTGGATGGTTGCGTGGCCTCGTCCGAAGATCTCGTGGTTGACCTCGACAGCATCGGTGTCGTGCGCACCGGCTCGCACCTGGTGCAAGATCTCACGTGGAAGGTCGAGCTGGACGAACGGTGGGTCGTCCTCGGGCCGAACGGCGCCGGGAAGACCACACTCCTCAACATCGCCGCCGCCCGGCTGTACCCCAGCACCGGCACCGCCCGCGTGCTCGGCGAGCAGCTCGGCCGCACCGATGTCAACGAGCTGCGTACCCGCATCGGCATAGCCAGCGCGGCGTTGGCCGAGCGGATCCCCGGCGAGGAGCGGGTCGCCGACGTCGTGATGACCGCGTCGTGGGGCGTGGTCGGCCGGTGGCGCGAGCGGTACGAGTCGATGGACGAGGTGCGCGCCCGGGCGCTGCTGGAGCAGTTCGGGGTGGGCGGGCTGGCCGACCGGGCGTACGGGACGCTGTCCGAGGGCGAGCGCAAGCGGGTTCAGATCGCCCGCGCGCTCATGACCGACCCCGAGCTGCTGCTGCTCGACGAGCCGGCGGCCGGGCTCGACCTGGGCGCCCGCGAGGACCTGGTGGCGCGGCTGGCCGAGCTGGCGTACGACCCGGACGCCCCGGCACTCGTGCTCGTCACCCACCACGTCGAGGAGATCCCGCCCGGCTTCACGCACGCGCTTCTGCTCCGCGGCGGCGCGGTGGTGGCCCAGGGTCTGATCGACGACACCGTAACCGGGGAAAACCTGTCCAAGACGTTCGACGTGCCGCTGACGCTGGAGCGTTCGGGCTCGCGCTTCGCCGCGCGGGCTGCTTAGCTTCTCGTATGCGTGCGCCTCGGGTGGTCGTGGCCGGCAGCGCCAACATGGATCTCGTGGCCACCGCGCCGGTGCTGCCCCGGCCCGGTGAGACGGTGCTCGGCAAGGACTTCGCGATGGTGCCCGGCGGCAAGGGTGCCAACCAGGCGATCGCGGCCGCCCGCGCGGGTGCCTCGTGTGCCTTCCTCGGTGCGATCGGCTCGGACTCCTTCGGCGTGACGCTCAAGGCCCGCCTCGCCGCGTCCGGAGTGGACAGTGCACATGCGAGGGTGGTGTACGGGTCGTCCGGCGTCGCGCTGGTCGTCGTCGACGGCGGGGGTGAGAACACCATCGTCGCCACACCGGGCGCCAACGCCGCGTTCACGTCGCTCACCGAGGCCGAGCTTTCGACGGTACGCGGGGCGGACGTGCTCGTGGCCCAGCTGGAGATTCCGGTCGAGACGGTGACCGAGGCGGCGCTGGCGGCCCGGGCGGCGGGCGTGCGCGTGCTGCTGAACGCCGCACCCGCCCGCGTGCTCCCCGCCGAGCTGCTCGACGCGGTCGACCTGCTCGTGGTCAACGAGGGCGAGGCGCTGACGATCAGCGGGCGGGGGCGCGAGGACCGTGGGGCGTTGCTCTCCATGGTGCCGCGCGCGGTGGTCACGATGGGCGACGAGGGCGCCTGGTACGGGGACCGCGACGGCACGTCGGTGCACGTGCCCGCGTTCAAGGTGGACACGGTCGACTCGACGGCGGCGGGTGACGCGTTCAGCGGCGCGCTGGCGGTGGCCTGGGGCGAGGGCCGCGAGATGGTCGAGGCGGTGCGGTGGGCCTGCGCCGCCGGTGCCGCCTGCGCCCGCCACCTGGGTGCCTCGGTGTCGCTGCCCCAGCGCGCCGAGATAGACGCGCTCTTCGCCTCGGCGGCTTGATCGGCTGAGGGATGCTGGAGTCATGCTCCGCCTCATCCTCAACCTGCTGTGGCTGGTCTTCGGAAGCGGGATCGTGCTGGCCATCGGCTATGGCCTGGCCGCGCTGATCTGCTTCGCCCTGATCGTCACCATCCCGTTCGGCGTCGCCTCACTGCGGCTGGCGTACTACTCGCTGTGGCCCTTCGGCCGGACGCTGGTCACCAGGCCAAGCGCCGGCCTCGCCTCGGGCATCGCCAACGTGCTGTGGGTGGTCGTCGCCGGCTGGTGGCTGGCCCTGGCCCACATCCTGGCCGGCATCGCCCAGTGCGTCACGGTCATCGGCATCCCGTTCGGCATCGCCAACTTCAAGCTGGTACCGGCCGCCTTCTGGCCGCTCGGCCGCGAGGTGGTCGACCTAGACTGACCCACCCAGCCCGACGGTGGCTCAGGTCGGCGCGACCCAGTAGGTCTGCTTGTGGCCGCGCGCTTCCATGGTCGCCGCAACGGCGTCCGCTTCCGCACGCGTGTCGTGGCGGGAGACCTCGTACTGGTTGCCGTTGTCATCCTGCCGCCACACGGTCCAAGACCGCGCCGCGCCAGCTCCCGACCCGCCCGTGCCTACGCCTTCCACGCGACAAGGATCGCTCCCACCACCTGCACGCCGCTACCCGACCCTCGCTATCCACAATGGTGGCCGCAGATCAAATTCAGGACAGAGACTTGAGCTACCGCGATGTCCGCGGTGGTCCAGACCGCTGCGGGAGCGGCGGTCTGGACCACCGCGGACATCGCGGTAGCTCAATCTCTATTGTGGAGTCGGGGTGTGGACAGGGGCTAGTGCTGGGGGCCGGTGATGCCGGGGACCAGGACGCTCAGACAGGTTACGCAGCCTTCGAGCTTTTCGAACTCGCTCACGTCGACCACGACGGGGGTGAAGCCGAGGTCTTCTAGCAGCGAGGTGGTCTTCGGGGCGGAGGCGCTGATCATCACCTTGTCGCCGCCGAGGCAGACTACGTGGCAGCCGGCGTCCTCCTCGACCGTGCGGACCGCCGGGAAGATGCCGACGTCGACGAGTCCCGGCGAGGCGACCACGGTGCCGTCCGGCAGCGCGGTCACGGCCGACTTGAGGTGGAGCACGCGGCCGAGCGGTACGGCCACCACGCGGCGGTCGGCGAGCAGGCCACGCAGCTGGCGGATCGCCGCGCCGTTGGTGCGGCCGCCCTGCCCGACGTAGACGGTGTCGCCGATCTGGAGCACGTCGCCGCCGTCCAGCGTGCCGGGTGACGAGATCTTGTCGACCTCCAGGCCCACGGCGCGTACGGCCGACTCGGTGCCGGCCACCTCGGGGCGGCGCTGCTGCGCGCCGGGGCGGGCGAGGATGGCCCGCGACCCGCACACCACCACCGTGTCCTCGACGAAGACGGAGTCGGGGCAGTGATCGGCGGGTACGACGTCCAGCACGCTCCAGCCGGCGTCGGCGAGGGCGGCACAGTACGCGTCGTGCTGGCGCCGGGCGAGGTCGACGTCCACAGTCGACCGTTCGATGTGGGTGACCAGCCCTTCGGCGAGGCGGCTGCTGGGCCGCCGCACGAGCGCGATGCCTCGGCTCATGGGATGTGGGACCTCCTGGATCATGGGGTTCCACATCATGTCATGTCCAGTGGGTGGAATTACTCACTCTGCTCCAAGGCGCGCTGTAACGCGCGATAAATCTGCCCGAAACGCAACGCGTCATTCGTCCGGACGAGCAGGACGTCCATGCCGCGGCACTGCACCCAGATTTCGTGCACCGCCGAGCCGCGGTCGTATGACCGTTCGAGCGCCATGAGCGGAAACTCCGACAGCGGCGTGAACGTGAAGACAAGGCCGAGTAGGAACGCGAGCCCGACCAGCGTGAGGCCGACCGCGCCGCTCCAGTCGGTGAGGATCCAGAGCACGCTGACCGCGACCGGCGCGGTGAGCAGCGTGACCAGCGCCCACCGTCCGGCGATCCGGCCACCCACGCGCAGGTCGCGCCGGGTACGCCGGTGCCACACATAAGAGAGATCAGAAAGCGGGTACGAGAGTCCGTACGCCTGCACCCACGACGACGTCACACGCACCGTATCGTCGCGATAGTAAAGGGTCACTCGCCAAGTGTTACCTATCCAGGACAGGTCGATTCCCACGAAAAGGAACGCGGACGCTACCTGACCGCGGAGCTCTCCAGGGCGCGCTGGAGAGCGCGATAGATCTGGCCGAAGCGCAGCGCGTCGCCGGTCTGCAACAGCAGCACCGGCTGGCCACGCCAGGTCGCCCAGATCTCCAGCGAGCGGGAGCCCCGCGCGTACGACCGGTCCATGCGCTCCAGCATCACGTCGGCGAGCGGGCCGACGCCGAGGCCGAGCAGGCACGACACGCCGACGATGGCGATCGTCACGTCGAGCGAGGTGTGCAGGGTGAGCGCCACGGCGATGCCGATGCCGGCCGCCGCCAAGGGCCCGAGCAGCGCGATGCCGATGGCGCCCCGGCCGGCGACCGCGCGCCAGGAGCGGGCACCCTTGGCGTGCCACACCCGGGCCAGCTCGCCCAGCGGATACCGCCGGTCACCGACGCGGATGGCATCCGACGTGACCTGCACCAACTTGTCGCTGTAGTACGTGACCATCGCCCAACTAGCCTAGCTGCATGGCTGACTTTGTGCGCGTGGAGAATAAGGACGGCATCGGCACCATCCGGCTCGACCGTCCTCCCATCAACGCCCTGAACATCCAGGTGCAGGAGGAGCTGCGCGCCGCTGCCACCGCCTTCTCCGCCGACCCCGAGGTCCGCGCGGTCATCGTGTACGGCGGTGAGAAGGTCTTCGCCGCCGGTGCGGACATAAAGGAGATGGCGGACATGTCGTATGTGGACATGGCCGCCCGCGCCGCCGCCCTCTCCTCTGCCCTCGGCATCCTCGCCGGCATCCCCAAGCCGGTCGTCGCCGCGATCACCGGGTACGCGCTGGGCGGCGGCTGCGAGCTCGCCCTCGCCTGCGACTGGCGGGTGGTCGCCGACGACGCCAAGCTCGGCCAGCCTGAGGTCAAGCTCGGCGTCATCCCCGGTGGCGGCGGCACCCAGCGGCTGGCCCGCCTGGTCGGCCCGGCCCGCGCCAAAGATCTGGTTTTCTCTGGCCGGATGGTCGACGCCGAGGAGGCGCTGCGCATCGGGCTCGCCGATCGGGTCGTGCCGGCCGCCGAGGTGTACGACACGGCCGTCGCGCTCGTCCGCCCGTACACAGAGGGTCCGGCCCAGGCCCTACGCGCCGGAAAGCTGGCCATTGACGGCGGCCTGGAGATGGATCTCGCCTCGGGCCTGGCTTGGGAGAGCCAGCTGTTCGCCGGCCTCTTCGCGACCGAGGACAAGCGGGAGGGGATGGCCGCTTTCGTAGAGAAGCGAAAGCCGCGCTTTACCGGACGGTGATGGATAGTGGGCGGCTCGTAGACTGATCGCCATGTCAACGGACCGGACGCCGACCTCGGGGTATGCCCTGGGGATCGACTTCGGGACGTCGCACACCGTGGCGGTGGTCCGGTGGCCGGACGGGCGCGGGCGCCCGCTGCTGCTCGACGGCTCGCCGCTGCTCCCCTCCGCGGTCTACGCCGAGCCCGGCGGCGCCCTGATCGTGGGGCGCGACGCGGTGCACAGCGCCCGCCTCGACCCGGCCCGCTTCGAGCCCAACCCCAAGCGCCGCATCGACGACGGCACGCTGCTGCTCGGCGACCGCGAGGTGCCACTCGGTGACCTGGTCACGGCCGTGCTCGCCCGGGTGGCCGAGGAGTGGGACCGCACCGTCGGCCGGGCCCGCCCCGAGGTGACGCTGACCTGCCCGGCCACGTGGGGAGCCACCCGCCGCCGGCTGCTCGCCGACGCCGCCGCGCGGGCCGGCTTCGAGGGGGTACGGCTGGTGGCCGAGCCGGTCGCCGCCGCCACCTACTTCGCCAAGGTGCTCGGCCGCGAAGTGCCGATCGGGTCGGTCGTGGTGGTGCACGACTTCGGAGCGGGCACGTTCGACGCGAGCGTGGTGGCCCGCAAGGCCGACGGCTTCGAGGTGCTGGCGGTCGACGGGCGCGACGACACCGGCGGCCTCGACGTCGACGCGGCGATCATCGCGCACCTCGAAACGACGTATGCGGACCGTGACCGGGCCGCCTGGACCCGCCTGGAAAATCCGTCCACAGCGGAGGAGCGGCGGGCCAAGCGCCAGCTGTGGGACGACGTGCGGGTGGCCAAGGAGCGCCTCTCCCGCAGCCCGTCCGCCGACCTGATGCTGCCGCTGCTCGACCTGGACGTGCACCTGACACGGGCGGAGCTGGAGCAGCTGGCGACGCCGATCCTGGAGCAGACCGTGCGGGTGACGCAGGGCGTCATGCGCTGGGCCAATCTGCCCGAGGGCCAGGTGGCCGGGGTGTTCCTGGTCGGCGGTTCCAGCCGGATGCCGCTGATGGCGACGCTGCTGCACCGAGCGCTGGGCGAGGCGCCCGAGGTGATCGAGCAGCCCGAGCTCGTAGTGGCCGAGGGGAGCATCCTGGCCGGCGAGGCGCTGCTGGCGAGCGCACCGCCCGCGCCCGGCCCGGCGACCTCGCAGATGCGGCTCGGCGACCTGTCCGGCGGTTCGCGCCCGGTCTCCCCGGCCGTCCCACCCGTCACCTCGGCGCCTCCGGTGCCGGCCGCTGGGTCACTCCCGCCCGGATCGACGCGCATGCTGCCCCCGACGAGCTGCCGTCGAACACCCCGTCCAGTGGCGTGCCGGCGGCAGCTGGCTCCGCGCCGGGAGGCACGGCCACCGGGGGAGCTTCGCCACCGGCGGGCGCGGGCACGCCCGCGCGGACCGTCGGGCGGGTGATCGTGCCGGGCGCACAGCCGCCTTCCGGCCGCCCGCGCGCACAGGCGCCGCCGCCGTCCGCGACCAAGCACCTCCCGCGCTACGAGGAGCCGACCGCGCCGCCCACCTACCCGCCGACCGGCCCGACCGGCGGTTACGCGGCGCCGAGCCAGCCCTACTCGCCACCGAGCCCGCCCTACCAGCCGCCGAACGCGCCGTACTCGCCGCCCAGCCCGCCCTACTCGCCGCCACCGGCACCGCCGCGTTACCCGGTCACGAGCCAGCCGAGGTACTCGCCGCCGCCCCCACCGGCGCGGGCGCCCCAACGGCCGCTTGTCGCGCCGCCCAGCCCGCCGCGCATGCCACCCCAGGCGCGGATCCGCCGGCGTCCGGGGTTCGTCGTGCGCGCGATCCGAGCCCTGGTGATCACCGCGCTGCTCATCGTCGTGCCGGTCGGTGCCGGCATCTTCGCCTTCGCCACCGCCCGCGACCAGCCTCCCGGCGAGGTCGTGCAGGACATCGTCAGCTGGATCCAGGGGCAAACCGGGTCGGAGTGACTGGGCGGTAACCTTCCCCCATGACATCACCCGAGCGGATCGAAGGACACGGCGGCGAGCTGGCGCTGGCGGCGCTGCGGGCGTATGGCGTCACGGAGATGTTCACCCTCTCCGGCGGCCACGTTTTCCCGCTCTACGACGCGGCCCACAAGACCGGCTTCCCGATCTTCGACGTGCGGCACGAGCAGTCGGCGGTGTTCGCGGCCGAGGCGGTCGCCAAGCTCCAGCGCCGGCCGGGCCTCGCCGTGCTCACCGCCGGGCCGGGTGTCACCAACGGCATCTCCGGGCTGACGAGCGCCTACTTCAACGGGTCGCCGGTGCTGGTGATCGGCGGCCGGGCGCCGGCCTTCCGCTGGGGCTCGGGGAGCCTCCAGGAGATCGACCACCTGCCGCTTGTCGCGCCGGTCACCAAGTACGCCGCCACGGTCGGCTCCGGCGAGGAGATCCCGGGGGCCGTGGCCGCCGCGCTGACCGCCGCGCTCACCGCACACCGAGGGCCCGCCTTCCTCGACCTCCCGCTCGAAGTGATCTTCTCCGCCGCTGACGCGGACGCGCTCGCGGCGCCGGACGTACCCAAGATGGAGCCGGACCCCGACGAGGTGGCCCGGGCCGCGCAGCTGATCGCCTCCGCCGAGCGGCCCGTGATCATCGCCGGCTCCGACGTGTACGCCGGTGGCGCGGTCGCCGCCCTCCGCGAGGCCGCCGAAGCCCTCCACGTGCCGGTCTTCGCCAACGGCATGGGCCGCGGCGCGCTGCCGCCCGAGCACCAGCTCGCGTTCGCCAAGTCGCGCCGCACCGCGCTCACCGGCGCCGACGTGATCGTGGTGATCGGCACGCCGCTCGACTTCCGGCTCAGCTTCGGCGACTTCGGCGGCGCCCAGGTGGTGCACATCGTGGACGCACCCACGCAGCGGGCGTCGCACGTCACCCCCGCCGTCTCACCCGCCGGTGATCTGCGGCTGATCCTGTCCGCGCTCGCCGACTACGAGGGCGTCCGCGAGGACCACGCCGAGTGGATCGCCAAGCTGCGCATGGCCGAGGACGCGGCCAAGGCCCGCGACGCCGAGGAGATGGCCGCCGAGACCGACCCGATCCGCCCGGCCCGGGTCTACGGTGAGCTGCGGAAGGTGCTGGCCCGCGACGCGGTGACGATCGGCGACGGCGGCGACTTCGTGTCGTACGCCGGCAAGTACCTGGAGCCCGCCGAGCCCGGCACCTGGCTGGACCCCGGCCCGTACGGCTGCCTCGGCACCGGCATGGGCTACGCGATGGGGGCCCGGATCACGTACCCCGACCGCCAGGTCTGCGTGCTGATGGGCGACGGCGCGGCCGGCTTCTCGCTGATGGACGCCGAGTCACTTGCCCGCCAGGGCCTGCCGGTCGTGATCGTGGTCGGCAACAACGGCATCTGGGGCCTGGAGAAGCACCCGATGCGCGCGATGTACGGCTACGACGTGGCCGCCGACCTCCAGCCCGAACTGCGGTACGACGACGTGGTGAAGGCGCTGGGCGGCGCGGGCGAGACGGTGGCGAAGGCGAGCGAGCTGGGGCCTGCGCTGGCGCGCGCGTTCGACGCGGGCGTGCCCTACGTGGTCAACGTCCTCACCGACCCCGCCGACGCGTATCCCCGCTCGTCCAACCTGGCCTGACGATCAAGTTCAAGAGCCAAATCCGAGCTACCGCGATGTCCGCGGTGGTCCGGACCGCTGCTCCCGCGGCCGCACCCTCCGCGGTTGGGCAAGCTGACCCCTGGGTCGTGGTCGGCGGTCCGCGCCGTCGCCGACCTGGTGGCAAGGTCGCCTTTGACCGCCGGCGCGGCCACTCTAGGGAAGCAGAGCAAATGCGCCTGCGCACCCAGTCGGGTCGGGGTTGGGCTTGGACCGCGGGCCTGGCAGCGTAGGTCGGGGATTTCGGCGAGCGCTAGCGAGCCGCCGGCCTGCGCGGTGCCCGCGGGAGCATACGGTCTGCGACTGACGCGGACCGGGGCAAATATAGGTCTCAAGAATGATTCAAATAAATACTTGAGTTTGTCGATACGTCAAACTATTGTTAACGCGACCGGTGTGGGAGCCGAAACGTAGCCGGCGTGGGGAGCTAGGGCACTCTCCGCGTCTCTGTGTCTACTGTGGAGGTCCAATGTCGACAGTCAAGCACGCGCGCCGCACCGCGACGGTCGTGTTTGCCGCACTGATCCTGCTCACCACCGCACTCGTGAGCACTCCGGGCGCCGCCTCCGCCCATGGCTCGGCGATCGGGCCCGAGTCGCGCAACTACGGCTGCTGGAAGCGCTGGGGCAACGACTTCCAGAATCCCGCCATGGCCACCCAGGACCCGATGTGCTGGCAGGCCTGGCAAGCGGACTCCACCGCGATGTGGAACTGGAACTCGCTCTACCGCGACAACGTCGGCGGTAACCACCAGGGGCAGGTGCCGGACGGCCAGCTGTGCAGCGGTGGGCAGACCGGCGGCACCCGGTACGCCGCGCTGGACAACCCCGGCAACTGGCGGGCCACCAACGTGGGCACCTCGTTCACGTGGCGGATGCACGACCAGGCCCTGCACGGTGCCGACTACATCCGGATCTATGTCACGCGCCAGGGCTTCAACCCGCTCACCCAGCGCCTGCGCTGGTCCGACCTCGAACTGCGCCACGACACCGGACGCATCCTGCCCGGCGTCGGCAGCCGGGAGACCGACCCGGTGCTCAACGGCGTCACCATCTCCGCCAACGTCACCGCGCCCGGCCGGAGCGGGCGGCACCTCGTGTACGCGATCTGGAAGGCCAGCCACGCCGACCAGAACTACTACTTCTGTAGCGACGTGAACTTCGGCGGCGTGCCGGACCCGACCACACCGCCGCCGACCACCGCGCCGCCCACCACGCCCCCGCCCACCACGCGGCCGCCCACGACCCCGCCGCCGACCACTCCGGGGCCGGGCACGGGGAGCTGCTCGGCGTCGTACTCGGTCGTCGGTCAGTGGAACGGCGGTTTCCAGGCCGACGTACGGGTGACCGCCGGCTCGGCGGCGATCCGCGGCTGGACGGTGCGGTGGACGTACGCGAACGGGCAGACCGTCGCCCAGTCGTGGGGTGCCACCATCGCCTCCAGCGGGTCGAGCGTCACCGCCACGAACGTCGCCTACAACGGCAGCCTCGGCGCCGCGGCGAGCACCACGTTCGGCCTGATCGGCTCGTGGACCGGCAGCAACGCCGTACCCGCGCTCACCTGCACCGCGACCACCTAACCCCCCTCTCGCGGGGGCGCTGTCAGCCATCTGTCAGCGCCCCCGCGCCACCGTCAGCCGGCCGTCAGCGCGGTCGCGCAGGGTGGTGGCATGAACGAACAGACCACACACGCGATCGTCGCCGAAGGGCTGATCAAGCGCTTCGGCGACACCACCGCGCTGGACGGGGTCGACCTCGCCGTGCGCCGTGGCACCGTGCTCGGCCTGCTCGGCCCGAACGGGGCGGGCAAGACCACCGCCGTCCGCATCCTGGCCACGCTGCTGAAGCCGGACGCCGGGCGGGCAAGCGTCGGCGGGTACGACGTCGTCCGTGACGCCCACCAGGTACGCCGGCTGATCGGCCTCACCGGGCAGTACGCCTCGGTCGACGAGACCCTGACCGGCATCGAGAACCTCATCCTCATCGGCCGCCTGCTCGGCCTCTCCCGCGCCGAGGCGCGCGGCCGGGGGCGGGAGCTGCTCGCCGAGTTCAGGCTGGACGACGCGGCGAACAAACCGGCCAAGGCCTACTCCGGTGGTATGCGCCGCCGGCTCGACCTGGCCGCGAGCCTTGTGGGCCGGCCGCAGGTGCTCTACCTGGACGAGCCGACGACCGGCCTCGACCCGCGCAGCCGCAACGAGATGTGGGACATCGTCCGCGACCTGGTCTCGGATGGCGTCACCGTGCTGCTCACCACGCAGTACCTGGAAGAGGCCGACCTGCTGGCCGAGGAGATCGTGGTGATCGACCACGGCCGGGTCATCGCCACCGGCACGCCGGACGAGCTGAAGAGCCGGGTCGGTGCGCAGACCCTCGCGGTACGCCCCAAGCACGCCGTCGACGCCCCGATCGTCCAGTCGATCGTGGCGCAGGTGGCCGGGCGGGCGCCCGAGGCGCAGGGCGGCCTGCTCACCGTCCCGGTGACCGACCCCGCGGTGCTGCCCGCCGTGGTGCGCCGGCTGGACGAGGCCGAGGTGCCGATCGGCGAGCTCGCGCTGCGCGGCTCCAGCCTCGACGAGGTGTTCCTCGCGCTCACCGGCCACCGGGCCGAGGACCGTACCGAAGACCAGAACGAGCCCGAGAGGATCCCCGCATGACCACCGCCGCCGCCACGGTCGCGCTGCCGCGCCGGGTCAACCCGGTCGAGGCGCTGCGGCACACGTTCACGCTCGCGTGGCGCAGCCTCGTGCAGCTCAAGCACAACCCGCTGGAACTGCTCGACCTCAGCATCCAGCCGATCATGTTCGTGGTGCTCTTCACGTACGTCTTCGGCGGGGCGATCTCGGGCAGCACCGGTGACTACCTGATGTTCGCGCTGCCCGGCATCATCGTGCAGAACGCGATCTTCGCCTCGGTCACGACCGGCGTGGGCCTCAACAGCGACCTGACCAAGGGCGTCTTCGACCGGCTGCGGTCGCTGCCGATCGCCCGTTCCGCGCCGCTGGCCGGCCGGATCCTCGCCGACACCGTCAAGCAGGTGTGGTCGATCGCGCTGATCCTCGGCCTCGGTGTGATCCTGGGCTTCCGGATCCACGGCGGCGTGCAGGGCGTACTCGGGGCGTTCGTGCTGCTGCTCGTCTTCAGCCTGGCCGTGTCCTGGATCGCGGTCCTGGTCGGGCTGCTCGCCAGCGAACCGGAGAAGGTGCAGATCTTCGCCTTCGTGGTGGTCTTCCCGCTCACCTTCACCAGCAACGCGTTCGTGCCGACCGATACGATGCCCGGCTGGCTCCAGAAGTGGGTGGACATCAACCCGGTGACGATTCTGGCGGACGCCGTGCGCGGGCTGCTCTCCGGCGGCGCGGCGGCGACCTACGTGGTCCAGTCGCTGCTGTGGGCCGTGGCGATCGCCGCCGTCTTCGCCCCGATCGCGGTACGGGCGTTCAAGCGGCGAGTATGACGCGGACGGCCTCGCGCACCGGGGAGGCCATCGCGGTCGCCCGGCCTCTCTCGAACGCCTCGGTGAAGCGCTCGTCGCCGAGGCGTTCGCGTGCGGTGGTCTCCAGCCGCCGGCCATCCACTGTGGACCTGTCGGGTCCGCCGCGGACCCCGTTCGCCGCGCCGATGAAGACAGCCGCCCGCTCCGACTCTCCACTGTGGAGGGCGAGGTCCGCGTACGACATCAGCACCAGCCCGACCACCGGCATGTCGCGCGAGCTGACGGCAAGCTCGAAGGCCGCGTCGACGCGGGTGCGGGCAGTGACGAGATCGCCCTCGGCGGCGTCGACCTGTCCGATCGCGGCACCGATCAGCGCGACCCACTGGGGTGCCGAGCTGTGCCCCATCGACACCGCCTCGGCCCGCGTCAGCTCCGCGCGGGCCCAAGCGTATTCACCCATCGCGCGGAGGATCTCGCCGTGGTGGTACGCCACGGCGGCCCGGCCCTCCTCGGTGCCGACCCGCTCGGCGGTGCGCCGCGCCTTGTCGAGCGTGGCGAACGCCTTCTCCGTCTCGCCGAGCATCCACAGCTCGTACGAGTACCGCGCCTGCATCTCCGGTATGTCCTCGGCGGCGCCGAGCGGGATCAGCTCCTCCAGCGCCTCCTCGAAGTACGCCGCCGCCCGCGCGTGGTCGCCGTCTGTGGAGGTCATGTGGGCCAGGTCGGCGAGCGTGGTGGCGATGCCCCACCTGTCGCCCAGCCCGCGGAACTCCGACAGCGCCGCCGCGAAGTGCGCTTCCGTGTCGCGGACTTTGTAGCCGAGGTTGGACTCGGAGTGCCCGTACATGACCCTGGCCACGCCGCGCACCCACGGGTCGGGGTGGCCGAAGAGCCCGGCCAGGCCGGCCATCGCCGTCTCGTTGGCCGGGGGGCTGGCGAGGAGGTCTGCCATCGGGCCGACCACGGCGAGGACCGGGTGCCGATCTTCGTAGCCGCGGGCCAAGTCGGCCGCCTCGCGGAGCAGCGACTGACCCCGTTCCAGCTGATAGAGGCCGGCCACGACGTTGAGTGAGGCGATGGCCTTGGCGGCGGCGCGGACCGACCGGGGCACGTTGCCCGGCAGCGCCAGCGCGTCCAGGGCGGCCTCGGCGCCCTCGACTCGGCGGCCGCTCATCCACCAGTACCAGCCGAGCGTGGCCGCGAACGCCACCGCCAGCCGGGCGTCGCCGGCGGCGATCGCCCACCGCGCGGCGGCGTGCAGGTTGTCGTGGTCGGCGTCGAGGCGGGCCAGCCACTCCAGCTGCTCGCGGCCGCGCAGCTCGCGGTCGGCCCGGCGGGCGAGGCGGAGGAAGTACCGCGCGTGCGCCGCGCGGGCGGCGTGGGTTTCGCCGGACTCGGCCAGCCGCTCCAGCCCGTACGCCTTGATCGTCTCCAGCATCCGGTAGCGGCCGTCCGGGTCGGCCACCACGAGGGACTTGTCGACCAGCGCGGCGAGCTGGTCGAGCGGGTCGGCCCCCGCCGCACTCACACCTGACTGCCGGCTTCCGCACACCTCCTCGATCGCCTCCAGCGTCGCGCCGCCGGAAAAGACAGCCAGCCGCCGCCACAGCGTGCGCTCGGCCTCGTCGAGCAGCTCCCAGCTCCAGTCGATGACCGCGCGGAGCGTCTGGTGCCGGGGGAGCGCGGTACGGCTGCCCGCGTTGAGCAGCCGGAAGCGGTCGGTGAGGCGGCCGGCGACCTGATCGGGCGCGAGCGCGCGCAGCCGGGCGGCGGCCAGCTCGATGGCGAGCGGCATGCCGTCGAGGGCGCGGCAGATGCGGACGGCCGCCTCGGTGACCGTGAAACCGGGGCGGACCGCGGCGGCCCGGTCGGCGAAGAGGCGCACGGCCGGGTAGGCGAGCGCGTCGTCAGCGCCCACCCCGTCCGGCGGCAGGGCGAGCGGCTCGACCGGGAAGAGCGCCTCGCCGGTGATGCCCAGCGGCTCGCGGCTTGTGGCGAGTACGCGCAGGTGCGGGCAGCGGACCAGCAGGCTCTCGGCCAGCGAGGCAGCCGCGCCGACAAGGTGCTCGCAGTTGTCCAGGATGAGCAGCGCCCGTCGGCTGCCCAGCGCGCCGTGCAGCCGGGTGAGGGGGTCGACGGTCTCCTGCGGCACTCGCCCGCGCGGCACCAGCGGGTACTCGCGGAGGCCGAGCGTGGCGAGCACCGTCGTGGCCAGCTCGGCGGCGTCGGTCACCGGCGCGAACTCCACCAGCCACACCCCGTCGGGCGCCTGCTCGAGCATCGCCCAGCCGGACTCCATGGCGAGCCGTGTCTTGCCCGCGCCGCCCGGGCCGATGAGCGTGGTGAGGCGGGACTCCGCGACCACCTTGGTGACCCTGGTCACGTCGTCGTCGCGGCCCACGAAGCTGGTCAGCGTGGCCGGCAGGTTGGTGGTGGGCAGCGCTTCGGCCGGCGGCGCGGCGGCGGTGTCCTTGAGCAGCGAGAGGTGCAGCGCGGCCAGCTCGGGCGAGGGGTCGGCGCCGAGCGAGTCGGCAAGCGCGGCCCGCAGCCGGTCGTACGCGGTCAGCGCCTCCGCCGGCCGCCCCGCGCCGCGCAGCACCCGGATCAGCTGCCCGGCCAGGCGCTCGCGCAGCGGGTGGGCGAGGACAAGGGACTCCAGCTCGGGTACGAGACCCGCGCCGTCACCGAGCGCGATCGCGGCGTCCACCCGGTCTTCGATCGCGGCGAGCCGAAGCTCGTTGAGCCGCGCGACGGGTGCCCGTGCGAAGTCGCTGCCGGTGACGTCGGCCAGGGCCGGCCCGCGCCACAGCGCCAGTGCGGCGGCAAGCACCTCGCCCGCGCCGGCCGGGTCGGCGGTCAGCCGGGACCGCCCCGCCGCCACGTCCCGCTCGAACCGGCACATGTCCACGGCCTCCGGCGGCACCGCCAGCCGGTAGCCGGCCGGGGTCGACTCCACCGAGCCCTCCGGCAGGGCCCGGCGCAGCCGGGAGACAAGAGCCTGCAACGCGTTGGCGGCACCTGTCGGCGGCTCGTCGTCCCACAGCGCGTCGATAAGTGCGCTGGTCGTGACCACCCGGCCGGGGTCGAGCGCGAGCCGGATCAGCAGCGTGCGCAGGCGCGCGCCGCCCAGCTCGACCCGCGCGCCGGAGCCGGCGCGCACCTCGAGCGGACCCAGCAGGGCGATCTGCACGACAACGATTCTCCCCGTGGTTCGCGCTGCTACGGGGTAGTCTCCTCGCCGCTCTCCCGGCGACGGATCTCGTCCTCCCGGCGGCGCAGGTCTTCCTCCCACTTTTCGAAGAGCTCCCGGTCCCGCTGCGACTGGTTGGCGTCCAGCGACTTGAGGAACTCCGGGTCGTCATCCGGCGCCGCCGGCCGCGACCGCCGGTGCTCGGGGAGGCTGCCGCCGGCAGTCCAGCCACTGCCAGAGGCCGCGGCCTCCTTCGGCCGGCCGGCCAGGAACCAGGCGATCGAGCCGATCAGCGGAAAGAACAGGATTATCAGCACCCAGGCGAACCGTGGCAGCGCACGGATCTCGTCTTCTTCGGCTGACAGGCAGCTGATCAGGGCGAGCGCGGCGAGGACGATCTGCACCAGGAAGAGGAGCACGTACAGGCGGGCCATTCCGCAATGATGGCCCCTGATGGCCACCCTGGCTAACGGTTCAGCACCAGCAGCGTGCCGAGCACCGCATACCCGACAGTGAACAGCGCGAACAGGGGGAGGGCCGGGCCAGGCTCGGCGCGTCGCGATCGGTACCTGCCAAACGCCACGACGAAGAGGGCGGTCCACCCGGCGAGCGCGGTCGCGACGAACAGCGGAGCGCCTTCGAGCGAGGCCATGCGTGCCGCGAGTATGGCCACGCCGGCCGCGACCAGGAGCGTGCGCCACCACGCGAGCCATGTCCGCTCGCGAGCGAGACCAGGGTCGGTCACTGGAACGCTTGGACGAGGACGGCTACGACAAGCAGTACCGAACCGATACCGACCGCGACCGCGAGTAGGGCGGGGAAGCGGGTGGCGGGCAGGTCGCGGCCGAGGCGCATCGCCCGCTCGGTGCGGGCCCAGCGGTCCACCGCCCGCACGGCCACCGCCCCGCCGAGCAGCAGCAGCGCGACCGCGATCACTTCGCGCAGGTGGGCGATCGGCAGCGGCGGCAGGAACTGCGCGGTGGCCAGACCGCCCGCGACAAGCGCCAGGCCGGTACGGATCCAGGCGAGGAAGGTGCGTTCGTTGGCCAGGGAGAAGCGGTAGTCGGGTGTGTTGCCGACCCGGCGTACCTCCTCGGGATCGAACCACTGCCTGATCGCACCCAGCACGCCTGCCATTATCCAGTCAGCCTCGCCCGTAACCTGTGAGGCGTGAGCGATCTGACTACCGAGGAGAAGGCCACTCTGAAGACCGCCGTGTTCGGCGCGGTCTACCTGGTCTCCGACGCCGACCCCGGCTTCTTTGCGATGCTCAGGGAGAGCTTCGCCGCCTCGGGTGTGCTGGCTGGCGCGACCGGGCTGGTCAAGGAGGTCCTGACCACCGGGCCGTTGCCGAGACTTCCGCGCGGGTCCGCGGCCGAGGTGGAGGCGCTGGTGCTGCCGGCGCTCGCCCAGTCGGTGGCGATCCTGCGCGAGAAGGCGCCGGCCGAGCTGGACAACTACCAGGCCGCGGTGGTGGCCGCGGTCGAGCAGGCGGCGGGCGCCAGCCACGGCGTGAACGCTCGCGAAGCAGACGCTTTGACCAAGGTCAAGACGGCGGTGGGCGTCGTTACAGATCCCACTATTACTAGCGAGTAACGTAGGCTGTGAGTAGCTTACCTTTAACGTGCGTTAAGCCAAGCAGGAGGTCCTGGAAGCGCGATGAACATCGTCGTACTCGTCAAGCAGGTGCCCGACTCCAGCGCGGAGCGTTCACTGCGTGCTGACGACAATACGGTCGACCGTGGGTCGGCGAGCAATGTCATCAATGAGATGGACGAGTACGCCATTGAGGAGGCGTTGCGGATCCAGGAGGCACACGGCGGCGAGGTCACGATCCTGACCATGGGGCCGGCGAGCGCGTCCGAGTCGATCCGCAAGGCGCTGTCGATGGGCCCGGACCGGGCTGTGCACGTTCTGGACGACGCGTTGCACGGCTCGTGCGCGCTGTCCACGTCGAAGGTGTTGGCGGCCGCGCTCGGCACGCTGAGCGCCGACCTGGTGCTCTGCGGTGCGGAGTCGACGGACGGCCGGGTGCAGGTGATGCCGCACATGCTGGCCGAGCGGATGGGTGTGGCCGCGCTGACCGGTGCGCGCAAGCTCACCGTCGAGGGGACCGCGCTGACGATCGAGCGGCAGACCGACGAGGGGTACGAGGTGGTCGCCGCCACGACGCCGGCGATCGTCTCGGTCTGGGACACGATCAACGAGCCGCGGTACCCGTCGTTCAAGGGGATCATGGCGGCGAAGAAGAAGCCGGTGCAGACGCTGTCGCTGGCCGACCTGGGCGTCGCGGCGAGCGAGGTGGGCGCCGAGGGTGCCAGCTCCGCCGTCGTGGAGCAGCACAAGCGGCCGCCGCGGGCCGGCGGGCAGAAGATCAACGACGAGGGCGACGGCGGCGCGAAGCTCGTCGAGTTCCTCGCGTCCGAGAAGTTCGTCTGAGGAGGCGCTCAAATGGCTGAGGTTCTGGTCGTCGTCGAGCACTCCGGCGGCGAGGTCAAGAAGGTCACCCTGGAGATGCTCACGCTCGCCCGCGAGCTGGGCACCCCGGCCGCGGTCGTGCTCGGCGGCCCCGGTGTCGCCGCCCCGCTGCTGGACCGGCTGGGCGAGTACGGCGCCGCGAAGGTGTACGCGGGCGAGAGTGCGGACCTGGATGGGTACCTTGTCGCGCCGAAGGCGGCCGTGCTGGCCGACCTGGTGCGGCAGGGGCAGCCGGCGGCGGTGCTGCTCGGCTCCACCCAGGAGGGCAAGGAGATCGCCGGCCGGCTGGCGGTGAAGCTGGACAACGGGCTGCTCGCCGACGTCTCCGCCCTGGATGGTCAGGGTGTGGCGACGCAGACCGTGTTCGCCGGCTCCACGATCGTGAAGTCCCAGGTGACCCGCGGGCTGCCGCTGGCCACCGTGCGTCCGAACTCGCTGTCTCCCGTACCGGCGCCGGCCACCGCCGAGGTGGTGCCGCTGGAGGTCGCGGTGGACGACACCGCGAAGCTGGCCCGCGTGGTCGAGCGCAAGGTAGAGCCGAAGGGGGCCCGGCCGGAGCTGACCGAGGCGTCGGTGGTCATCTCCGGCGGCCGAGGCGTGGGCAACGCGGACAACTTCAAGCTTGTCGAGGAGCTGGCTGACCTGCTCGGCGGCGCGGTGGGCGCGTCCCGGGCCGCGGTGGACTCCGGCTTCTACCCGCACCAGTTCCAGGTCGGGCAGACCGGCAAGACCGTGTCGCCGCAGCTGTACGTGGCGCTGGGCATCTCCGGCGCGATCCAGCACCGCGCCGGCATGCAGACCTCCAAGACGATCGTCGCGGTCAACAAGGACGCCGAGGCGCCGATCTTCGAGCTGGCGGACTTCGGCGTGGTCGGCGACCTGTTCAAGGTCGTCCCGCAGGCCGCCGAGGAGATCCGCAAGCGTAAATAAGGCGGGGAAGTGTCACATGCCGGGCCGGGGATGACCCCGGCCCGGCGCATTAGGCTGATACGCGATGGCCTACATGGATCACGCCGCGACCACGCCGATGCTCGGCGAGGCGATCGAGGCGTACGTCGCCGCCGCTCGCGAGGTCGGGAATGCCTCGTCGCTGCACGCGCCCGGCCGGCGAGCCCGCCGCACGGTCGAGGAGTCGCGGGAGCGGATCGCCGCCGCGCTCGGCGCCCGCCCGTCCGAGGTGATCTTCACGGGCAGCGGTACCGAGAGCGACAACCTCGCGGTCAAGGGCATCCACTGGGCGCGCCGAGACACGGCCGCCGGCCGTAACCGGGTCATCGCCAGCGCGGTCGAGCACCACGCCGTGCTCGACTCGGTGGGCTGGCTCGAGCAGCACGAGGGCGCCGAGGTCACCTGGCTCGAGGTGGACCCGCTCGGGCGGGTGCCGGTGGAGGCGCTGCGCTCCGCCTTGGCCGAGGCCGCCGACGAGATCACCGTCGTGACCGCGATGTGGGCCAACAACGAGGTGGGCACGCTCCAGCCGGTGGCCGCGCTGGCCGAGCTGGCCGCAGCGGCCGGTGTGCCCTTCCACACGGACGCGGTGCAGGCGGTCGGCCAGGTGCCGGTCGACTTCGCGGCCAGCGGGGCGGCGGCGCTCAGCATCAGCGGCCACAAGCTCGGCGGCCCCACCGGCGTGGGCGCGCTGCTGCTCGGCCGGGACGTCGCCTGCACCCCGCTGCTGCACGGCGGCGGCCAGGAGCGCGACGTACGGTCGGGCACGCTGGACGTACCGGCCATCGCGGCCTTCGCGGTCGCGGTCGAGACCGCGGTGAAGACCCAGCAGGAGACCGCGAGCCGGCTCAGCGCCCTCCGCGACGACCTTGTCTCCCGGGTACGGCACGCGGTGCCCGACGCCATCTACAACGGCGATCCGGCCGACCGGCTGCCCGGTAACGCGCACCTGTCGTTCCCCGGCTGCGAGGGCGACGCGCTGCTGCTCCTGCTCGACGCTCAGGGCATCGCCTGCTCCACGGGCTCGGCCTGCTCGGCGGGGGTTGCGCAGCCGTCGCACGTGCTGCTCGCGATGGGCGCTGACGACGACCGCGCGCGCTCGTCCCTCCGCTTCACGCTCGGCCACACCTCCACGCCGGCCGACGTCGACGCGCTTGTCGCTGCCCTCCCCGGTGCGGTCGAGCGGGCGAGGCGCGCCGCCGCCCGCTGACGCCCGTCGGGCCTCCCCGCGAAGATCGTCCGCGACAGGAATTGCCGAGTCATTACAAACAACTGCGGACACTGCAATGCGCTGCTAGCCTGACACTCGCGTAATCGATGGGAGCGGGTCGCAACTCGCCGTTCAGGTGGCGCAAATTGATATCGCGCGCGCCGACCCGCCAAATGTGAATGCGCAAACGGGAAATCGGGTGCTGTCTCTACGTGTACAGCCGCGCTGACCTGGGCTTCGTGGGTAGGGGAAACTGGATCGCCGCCGCGAAGATCGACGTCGTCTCTAGCAGGAGAACGCAGCATGGTTTTCCGTCGCCGCACCACTGAGGAGCGGGCCGAATCGTCACCATTGGCCCAGCGGAAGCGCAAGTTGATGGTGATTCTGGCGGTCGCGGTCCTGGTGTCGACCGGCGGGCTGATCGCGTCGACTCAAGTGAAGTCGCCGGCACAGCTGGCGGCGGAGACCGACGAGCCTGAGCCGAGCCTGCTGACCGCCGAGGTCGAGCACAAAGTGCTCGCCAGCACGCTCGTCGTGTCGGGCAGCTTCAGCGGGGGACGGCAGCTCAAGTTCACGCCCGCCGCGGTCGCCGCCACGGACAACGCGCCGGGCGCCAGCGCGCTTGTCCTCACCGCCGTACACACCAAGAGCGGCGCCCAGGTGACCGCCGGCAAGGTGCTCGTCGAGGTTTCCGAACGCCCGGTGTTCGCGCTACCGGGGCAGTTCCCCGCGTACCGCGACCTGGCGCCAGGGCTGACCGGCAAGGACGTGGCCCAGCTCCAGAGCGCGCTCGACGACCTCGGCTACGACAGCGGGGATCCGGACGGGCACTTCGGGGTCAGCACCACGAACGCGGTCAAACGGTTCTACCGCGACCTTGGATACCCGGTACCGGTCGCCGGTGAGGACGACGCTGCCGAGCCGATCGTCCCCATGTCGGAGGTGGTGTTCCTCCCGGCGCTCCCGGCGCGGGTGGCCGCCTTCTCCCTGCGGGTGGGTGACACCGTCGACGACCCGCTCATCACCTTCTCCACCGGTGGGCCGACGCTCGACGCACGGCTCGACCCGGCCGACCAAGCACTTGTGAAGGTCGGTATGAAGGCGACCGTCGACTCCGAGACCACCGGATTCACCGGCGCGGGCACCGTCGAGAGCATCGGAGCGAAGACCGACGCGGAGGACGGGGAGACCGCGTACATCCCGCTGCGGATCGCCCCCGCCAAGCCGTGGCCGCGCGACCTCGAGTCCCAGCAGGTACGGGTGACGATCACGACCGCGAGCACGGACGAACCGGTGCTCGCCGTGCCCGAGGCCGCCATCTCGTCGTCCGCGGACGGCCACACCACGGTCACCGTTGTCGAGCCGGACGGTGTCCAGCGGCCTGTCGAGGTCACGCCCGGTCTCTCCGCCGGCGGCATGGTGGAGGTCATGCCGGTCGGGGCCGATCTGAAGCCCGGCAGCGCCGTGGTGACCGGCGAGGAGCAGCCGCCCGCCGAAGCGGAGACAGAGCCCACTGACGAGGCGGAGCCCAGCGAGGAGCCCGACGAGCCCGAGGAGCCCGAGTCCAGCGAGGAGGCCGACGAGCCGGATCCCAGCGAAAGCGCGGGCGGGTGAGTCCGATGGCGTCAGACCGTACCCGTCGGTCCGTCCTGTACCTGCGCGGCCTCGCGGCCGAGGCCCTCGCGGGAATCGTGCGGCGCCCAGGCCGATCCGCGCTCGCCGCCCTCGGCACCGTGCTCGGCGTCGGCGCGTCCGTGGCCGTACTCGGGCTGACCTCGACCGCGAACGGCCAGATCAGCAAGACGTTCGACGAGCTGACGGCCACGACGGTCGTCGTGACCGACGCTGGCGACGGCAGGGCACACAACCAGGACAACCCGGCGCGGGTCAGCTTTCCGGCCGACGCCGACCACAAGATCGCCGGGCTGAACGGGGCCGTGGCGGGCGGCGTCTTCTGGACGGTGCCGCTCGCCCATCCGGTGATCGGCGCCTCGCCAGTGGTCGGTGCCACCTCCGCCGCCAACGCCAGCGACCTGCCGGTGTACGCCGCATCCGCCGGCCTCCTCACCGCGGCGGGCCCGTTGCTGCGAAGCGGCTCCCTCTTCAACGCCTTCCACGACGAGCGCGGCGAGCGGGTGGCGGTGCTCGGTGCGGATGCGGCCACGCGGCTGGGGATCAGCCAGGTCGTCAACCGGCCCGCCGTCTTCATCAACGGCACGGCGTTCACGGTGGTGGGCATCGTCGAGGACACGGCGCGCGTACCCGAACTGCTGCTCGGCGTCATCCTGCCGCGCGGCACGGCCGAGCGCCTGTACCCGGCGCCGGACCCGGCGGTCAGCCCGGCCCAGATGGTGATCGAGACTCAGATGGGCGCGGCCCAGCTCATCGCCCGCCAGACGCCGGTCGCCCTGCGTCCCGACAATCCGCAGTTTCTGCGGGCCGAGCCACCGCCGGATCCGCGCACCATGCGGGACAGCGTGAAGACCGACGGGTCCGCGCTGTTCCTCCTCCTCGCGGCCATCTGCCTCGTGATCGGCGCGGCCGGGATCGCCGGCACCACGCTCGTCGCGACCTGGGAGCGGGTCGGCGAGATCGGACTGCGCCGCGCCCTCGGTGCGCGGCGGCGGCATGTCACCGCCCAGTTCCTCACCGAGGCCGCCGCGCTTGGCGCGCTCGGCGGCGTGATCGGGACCGCGCTCGGCGTCGCCACCGTCGTACTCGTCGCGGTGGTGAACCAATGGACCGCCGTCCTCGACCCGATGACCGTTCTGCCCGCACCGCTCGTCGGCGCCGCCACCGGGCTGCTCGCCGGCTGCTACCCAGCCCTGCGAGCCGCCACCGTCAACCCCGTGGAGGCCCTACGCCGTTAGCGGGCGCCGCCTCCACTTGGTGGACGAGGAGGTTACGGTTGTCGGGTGAGAGTCCTGGCCGCGATGTCCGGCGGGGTCGACTCGGCGGTGGCGGCCGCGCGGGCGGTCGACGCCGGGCACGACGTCACCGGCGTGCACCTGGCGCTGGCGCGCAACCCGCAGACGTACCGTTCCGGCGCCCGCGGGTGCTGCACGCTCGAAGACGCCCGGGACGCCCGGCGGGCCGCCGACGTGATCGGCATCCCCTTCTACGTGTGGGACATGGCCGACCGCTTCCACGAGGACGTGGTCGACGACTTCGTCGCCGAGTACGCGGCGGGCCGTACCCCGAATCCCTGCCTGCGCTGCAACGAAAAGATCAAGTTTGCCGCGGTGCTCGACCGGGCCGTGGCCCTGGGGTTCGACGCGGTCGTGACCGGCCACCACGCGCGGCTCGGTGGCGACGGCCTGCTGCGGCGCAGCGTCGACCTGCCCAAGGACCAGTCGTACGTGCTTGCCGTGCTCCGCCGCGACCAGCTCGACCGCTCGCTCTTCCCCCTCGGCGACTCGACAAAGGCGCAGGTGCGCGCCGAGGCGGCCGAGCGCGGGCTGGCCGTGGCGGACAAGCCGGACTCGCATGACATCTGCTTCATCGCCGACGGTGACACCCGCCGCTTCCTCGCCGAGCGGCTGGGCGAGTCGCCCGGCGACATCGTGGACGCGCGGACCGGTGCGGTGTTGGGCGCGCACAGCGGGGCGTACGCGTACACGGTGGGCCAGCGCCGCGGCCTCGCCCTCCGCGAGCCGGCGCCGGACGGGCGGCCGCGCTATGTGCTGTCGATCACGCCGGTCACCAACACCGTGACCGTCGGCTCGGTCGACATGCTGGACGTCTCCGAGGTGGCCGCAGACCGTCCGGTGTGGACCGGCGGGCCGGCGCCGGACGGGCCGTTCGAGTGCGACGTGCAGCTGCGCGCGCACGGCGAGGTCGTGCCCGCGACGGTGGAGCTGGCCGGCGGGCGGATGCTCGCCTCGCTGCGCCGCCCCGCGCGGGGCGTGGCGGCCGGACAGGCGCTTGTGGCGTACCGGCCGGACCCCGCTGGCGACATCGTGCTCGGGTCCGCGACGATTGGCAGCCGTGACTGACTTTCCCTGGCCGCGCGGTTCGGCGACGGGCATCGGCTCGCTGCCCGGCACCGACATCGCCGAGGCGCAGAAGATCGTGCTCGGGGAGCTGCCCGACCTCCCGCACCTGCCCGAGCTGCCGGCTCGCGGCCCGGGCGCGGACATCATCGGGCGGGGTGCGGCGTTCCTGGTCGAGCTGCCCGTCGAGCTGTACGCGGCCCGCTGGCGGGTGGCCGCCCGCCCCGGCCGCGACCACCGCCGCGCGCTCGACCTGCTCGAACGCGACCTCGACCAGATGACCGAGCAGGCCGGGGAGTTCGGCGGGACGTTCAAGGTGCAGGCGGCTGGCCCGCTCACGCTCGCCGCCAGCATCGACCTGGCGCTCGGCGGCCGCATCCTGCGCGACCACGGGCGGTACGCGACCTGAGCGAGTCGCTCGCCGAGGGGCTGCGCGCGCACGTGGCCGACGTACGCCGCCGGCTGCCCGCCGCCACCGTGCTGCTCCAGCTGGACGAGCCGTCGCTGCCCTCCGCGCTCGCCGGGCGGATCGCGACGGACAGCGGGCTGTACACGTACCGCTCGATCGAGTCGTCCACCGCCAGCTCACTGCTGCGCACGGTCGTGGAAGCGGCCGGGGTGCCGGTCGTGCTGCATTGCTGCGCGCCGGACGTACCCCTCGACGTGGTGCGCGCGAGCGGAGCGGCCGCGGTCGCGCTCGACTTGTCGCTCCTGAAGCAGCTCGACCCACTCGGCGAGGCGATCGACGCCGGGCTGGGCCTCTTCGCCGGCTCCGGGCAGACCACCTCGACGGCCGTCGCCGACCAGGTGCGCGGCGTGTGGCGGCAGCTGGGCTTCCCGGACCAGCGGCTGCCCGACCAGGTGGTGGTGACGCCAGCCTGCGGCCTGGCCGGCTCCTCGCCCGCCGACGCCCGCCGAGTGCTGACCGCGATCCGCGAAGCCTCGCAACGCCTACAAGAGGTCTAGACACCAGTAGCCGTCGTACCCAGCGGTTACGGTGCATAGGTGTCTGAGGAAGTCATCGCGCAGCAGGTCACTCCCGAGCAGGTCGCGGCGGCTGGCAAAGAGCCGCCGGCCGATGTCCGCGAGCGCCACGCCGCGCTCGCCGCCGAGCTGTCCGACCATCAGTACCGGTACTACGTGCTCGACGCGCCCACGATCTCGGACGCGGAGTTCGACCGGCTGCTGCGCGAGCTCGAGGCGCTGGAGGAGGAGTTTCCCGCGCTTCGCACTCCCGACTCGCCGACCCAGCGGGTGGGCGGCACCTTTTCCACGCAGTTCACGGCGGTGGAGCACGCCGAGCGGATGATGTCGCTGGACAACGCGTTCGACGACGAGGAGCTCTCCGCGTGGGCCGAGCGGGTCGAGCGGGACGCCGGCGGTCCGGTGCCCTACCTGTGCGAGCTCAAGGTTGACGGGCTGGCGATCAACCTTACGTACGAGAAGGGTCGTCTCGTGCGCGCCGCCACCCGTGGCGACGGGCGCACCGGCGAAGACGTGACCCCCAACGTGCGCACCATCCGCGACGTGCCCGAGCGGCTCGCTGGCGACGAGGTGCCCGACTTCGTGGAGGTGCGCGGCGAGGTCTACTTTCCGGTTTCCGCGTTCGGCGACCTCAACGCGGGCCTTGTCGAGCAGGGCAAGGCGCCGTTCGCCAACCCGCGCAACGCCGCCGCCGGCAGCCTCCGCCAGAAGGACCCCCGGATCACCGCGTCCCGCGGCCTCCGCATGGTGGTGCACGGCATCGGCGCGCGGCGCGGCTTCCAGCCGCCGGCGCAGAGCGCGGCCTACGAGGTGATGAAGGGCTGGGGGCTGCCGGTCAGCGAGCGGTGGCAGGTCAAGCCCGACATGGATGGGGTCCGGGAGTACATCGGGTATTACCGGGAGCACCGTCACGACGTCGAGCACGAGATCGACGGGGTGGTGGTCAAGGTCGACCCGGTGAGCATCCAGGGCCGGCTCGGCTCGACGAGTAGGGCGCCACGCTGGGCGATCGCGTTCAAGTACCCGCCTGAGGAGGTCAACACCAAGCTGCTCGACATCCGCGTCAACGTGGGGCGCACCGGGCGGGTCACGCCGTTCGCGGTGCTGGAGCCGGTCCGGGTGGCCGGCTCGACGGTCGCGCTGGCCACGCTGCACAATGCCCGCGAGGTCGAGCGCAAGGGCGTGCTGATCGGCGACACCGTGGTGCTCCGCAAGGCCGGCGACGTGATCCCCGAGGTGCTGGGTCCGGTCATGGAGCTGCGGCCCGACGACGCTCGCCGGTTCGAGATGCCGGAGCGGTGCCCCGAGTGCGGTTCGCCGCTCGCGCCGGCCAAAGAGGGCGACATCGACATCCGCTGCCCCAACAACCGCTCGTGCCCCGCGCAGCTGCGGGAGCGGGTGTTCCACCTGGCTGGGCGGGGCGCGCTGGACATCGAGGTGCTGGGCTACAAGGCCGCGGTCGCGCTGCTGGAGTCCGGCATCATCCACGACGAGGGCGACCTGTTCAGGCTGACCGCCGACGACCTGCGCCGGTCAGACTTCTTCGTCAACAAGGACGGCTCGCTCGGCAGCAACGCCGCCAAGCTGCTGGAAAACCTCGACGAGGCGAAGGAGCGGCCGCTGTGGCGGGTGCTCGTCGCGCTCTCCGTCCGGCACGTCGGGCCCACCGCCGCGCAGGCGCTGGCCCGGCACTTCCGCTCGATGGACGCGATCGAGAAGGCGTCGCTGGAGGAGCTCTCCGGGGTCGAGGGCGTGGGGCCGACGATCGCCGAGAGCCTGCACGAGTGGTTCACCGTCGACTGGCATCGCGAGTTGGTGGACAAGTGGCGGCGGGCCGGCGTGCGGATGATGGAGGAGCAGGTCGACGAGGGTCCGCGGCCGCTTGAAGGGATCACGGTCGTGGTGACCGGCACGCTGGCGACGTACTCGCGCGACCAGGCCACTGAAGAGATCGCTACGCGCGGCGGCAAGGTGAGCGGTTCGGTATCAAAGAAGACCGGTTTTGTGGTCGTCGGCGATAATCCAGGTTCAAAATACGACAAGGCGGTATCGCTGAAGGTGCCGGTGCTCGACGAGGCCGGGTTCGACGTGCTGCTTGAGCAGGGGCCGGAGGCCGCGCGGGAGGTAGCACAGAGCGTCGATGAATAACGGCGCGACCCACTCGCGTATCTCAACTTAGTCACGACTGTCGGGGATTAGTCCTTGCTCGGCGTGCTACCCGACCTATCGTGGTGAGCGGTCCATGCGCAGGCGCGATGGCGGGGGAGGATTGTATGGAGGCCGCAGCCTCGCGGAACTCCGTTTCCCCCGAGCGGGCTCGCCCATTCTTCACATTCGTATTGGCGGTCATCACAGCGGCCGTCCTTGTGTCGACTCTCCCGCTGGCCCGGCTGCCAGGGCAGTTGCCCGACCTTCCGGCGGCGTTCTGGGTGATGGCCGGGCTGGCGACGCTTGTCGACGCGCGCCCGTTCACCCCGCCGGGGCGACGGCAGAGCTCGGCGGTCTTCCCGTCCACATGCTTCACATTTGCGATCATGCTGGGCTGGGGCTGGCGCCCGCGGTGGCCGTGCAGGCCGTGGCGGTGGTGGTCTCCTCGTGGCGCATGCGGCACGCCTGGTGGCGGGCCGCGTTCAACATCGCGCAGTACGCGCTCGCCCTCTCCGCCGCGTACGCGGTGAGCCGCCTCGCCGACCTCGACCGGATCGGCTGGTTCGACGTGGGGGTCGTGGCCGCCGCGGCGGCGGCCTGGTTCCTGGTCAAGTACGGCTCGGTCACGGTCGCGGTGCGCCTGCTCTTCGGCGGCCGGTGGTGGGTCATGTTCCGCCAGGGCCTGCCCTTCGAGCTGCTCTCGATCGGCGCGTTGCTGCTGCTCAGCCCGGTGATGCTGGCCGCCGCCCAGACGAGCGCGGCGCTGATCCCCCTGGCGTTGGTGCCGCTCTACGCCGTGTACCGGATGGCCCGCCTCTCCGCCGAGCAGGAGGAGCTCTCCCGCCTCGACCCGCTCACCGGCCTGGCCAACCGCAAGGGGCTGCTCGGCGATGTGGCCGACCAGCTGCCCGCGCACGCCCAGCGGCACGCCAAGGGCGCGGCCGACCGGCACCTGGCGCTGCTGGTGCTCGACCTCGACAGGTTCAAGCACGTCAACGACGCGCTCGGGCACGCGGTCGGCGACCGGCTGCTCGTCGAGGTGGGCGGCCGCCTCACCGGCGCGGTACGCCCCGGCGACGTTGTCGCGCGGCTCGGCGGTGACGAGTTCGCGATCCTGGCACCGCGCCTGACCAGCGTCGACGACGCCCGCGACCTTGCCTTGCGGGTGGTGGCGGCGCTGGCCGAGCCGGTCGCGCTGGACGGGCTGCCGCTCGACGTGTCCGGCTCGATGGGCATCGCCGTCTACCCCGCGCACGGCGAGGACTTCGCCACCCTGCTGCGGCACGCCGACGTGGCGATGTACGACGCCAAGCACCGCGGCGACACCATCACCGTCTACGCGCCCGAGTCCGACCACAACTCGCCAGAGCGGCTCAGCCTGCTCGCCGACCTGCGGCGCGCACTCGACGGTGGCTCGGTCTCGGAGTACCGCCAGATCAACATGTACTACCAGCCGCAGGTCGCGATCGAGACCGGCGAGGTGGTGGGCGTCGAGGCGCTGCTGCGGTGGAAGCACCCGCGGCACGGGATGGTCGACCCCGAGGAGCTGATCAAGGTGGCCGAGCAGAGCGCGGTGATGCGGCTGCTCACCCGGCGGGTCGTCGACGACGTGGTGGAGCAGGTCGCCAAGTGGAATGCGGCCGGCCTCAACCTGCGCGCCGCGCTCAACGTCAGCGTCCGCGACCTGCACGACGGCGAGATCGCCGACCAGATCGCGGACCGCCTCGCCCGGTATGCCCTGCCCGCCGACCGTCTCCAGCTGGAAATCACCGAGGGCGCGCTGATGGCCGACCCCCGCCGGGTGCTCGCCACCATCGCCCGCCTCGACAAGATCGGGGTGGCGATCGCGCTCGACGACTTCGGCACCGGCTACTCGTCCATGCAGCACCTGCGCCGCCTGCCGCTCGCCGAGGTCAAGGTCGACCGCTCGTTCGTCCTGGGCATGGCCACCGACGCCGACGACGCCGCCATCGTCCGCTCGGTGATCGAGCTGGCCGGCGCGCTCGGCCTCCGCGTGGTCGCCGAGGGCGTGGAGGACGAACGCACCTGGCGCCTCCTCCACGCGGCCGGCTGCCACGTGGCGCAGGGCTGGTTCTACGCCCGGCCCATGCCCGCCGACGAGCTTGTCACCTGGCTCTCCCGCTACCGCGCCGTCACTCCGCAACGGCCCGAGATCGGGCGCCACCACAGAGATTCCTGAGCTACCGCGACGTCCGCGGTGGTCCGGACCGCTGCTCCCGCGGCCTCACCCTGCGCGGTTCACAATCCCGGCCGGACGGCCGGGCGGCGGGGTCAGATGCGGCGGGCGGTGCGGAAGCGGACCCCGTAGTGGCCGGAGCCGTCCAGCAGGGAGTCGCCGCCGGTGTCGCCGAGGGTGGGACCGTCGGCCTTGGTGCGGCTGCTGATGAAGCGGTGCCGGCCGTCGCTGTCCACTCCCAGGTACATGCCCATGTGCTCGATGTGGTCGTTCAGGACCGGGCCGCCGTTGAAGAAGACCAGGTCACCGGCGTTGAGGCGTTCGTACTCGCGGGCCTGGGTGCCGCGGTTGGGCATCAGCTCGGCGCCCGGGCCGAACTTGGCGATCGCGTACGCGCGGCGAGGCAGTCCCGTCCCTGGGGTGTTGGTGCCGCGCAGGGGGTAGCCCATGCGGTAGCCGTACACCATGCGGAGGAAGCCGGAGCAGTCGAGGCTGCGTATGTGGTCGGGGTCGGGGCGTTCGTTCTTGCCGTCCGGAAACTCCCAGTCGATACCGAGGTAGTCGTAGAAGTCGGAACGTTCCGCACGGCCGTCCGGATCTGTGTTGGAGAGCGGGCCGAACGAGGCGTCGCGCTTGCCCCCCTCCACGTACTCCATCGCGATCGCCAGGGCGTCCGGGCTGCGGTCGGCCAGCGCCTCCTCCAGCCACGGGCGGACCCAGGTCTGGCCCTCCTCGCCCTTCTTCCAGGGGCGTGGCGCCAGGCGTATCCAGGCGTCTGTGGTGACCGTGGCGGCGGTGTGCGTCTCCTCGGCGAGCGTGCGGCTCGGGCCGGTGAGGCGTACCGTGCGGGCCTTGTCGGTGAAGACCGCCAGGGTCTTGCCCGCGCTGTCCACGACGAGCGTGCGCGGGGGTCGCTCACCCGCTCGAACTCGAGCTCTTCGACCGGGGGCGCGGAGACGAAGTCCTGCGCGGGAGCGGCCGCGGGCGCCGCCGGTCCCTCGCCTCTCTGGCACCCGGCGACACCCCCCGCGAGCAGCGCGATGACGACCACGCCGGTCAAACCCCGATGCATCGACACACTCCCTCCTACGTCACCGGCACGAGGCCGGTAAGGATGCCGCTGATCACCACGCCGTAGGTGGCCGCCGAGACGACCGTTGTCGCGAGGATTGTCGCGCCTTTGGGTTGGCGGATCAGCTGGTACGCGATGAGGCCCGGCGCCACGAAGCCGAGCGTCTGGTGAGCGAAGAGCAGCGGCACGTCGCGCTGGATGATGAGGAACGCGGTCACCTGGAGCAGCACGCTCAGCAGCACGACGGCGGCGAAGAGGCGCTTGCCGTACAGGATGACGATGCGCTGTAGCACCTTCATGAGCAGGAAGGTCACCACCGTCATCACGACCATCACGAAGGCCTGAAGGTGGTCCTCCACCATGGCGAGCGCCATCCAGCCCGGCGTGATCATGCCGCCGGGGGAGAGGTTGGTGGTGAGGTAGCAGATCAGCGCGAAGATCAGCCCCACGCCGAGGCACATTGTCGCGAGCTGCGGGCTCAGCTCGCCGCCGGGGAGGAACGTCACTGCACACCCCTCAGCCTGGCCAGCTCATCGAGCAGCACCTCGCCTTGCCCGTGGATGTTGCCGACCGCGACCACCGAGGCGGTGCCCCGCACCTGGCCCAGCAGGGCGTCGAGCATCGCGCCGGGGCGTTGGCGCCCGCCGAGGTCGAGTACGCGGCCCTGCCACCGTTCCGGGATCTTCGACAGCGCGCTGCGGGTCGGCTCGCCGATCAGCAGTACGCGGTCCGGGTCCAGCCGTGGCACAAGCGCTCCCATCTGCCCGTTGCGCTCGACCCGGTCCGGCCGGCAGTTGATGACCAGGTGCACCGGCCGCCGGATCAGCCCCTGCTGGGCGAGCTGGCGCACGTTGAGCAATGTGGACTCCGGGTCGTTGGCCGCGAAGACGTTGGCGAAGCGCAGCCGCCGCCCGTTCGCCTCGTACGTCTCCACGGTCAGCACACCCGGGTCGGGCGGCGCGTCCCACATGCCGACCAGCGCGGCCTGCCGGTCGATGCCCACGAGCCGGGCGACGGCGAGCGCGATCGCGACGTTCTCCTTGAACGTGATCCAGCCGAAGCCCCGCATCTCCTCGTCCGACACGGTCTCGGGGTCGACCGCGACGAGCCGGCACTTCCGCTTGGCCGCCTCCTCTTCGAGGATGTGGAGCCGGTCCCGCTCGGCCGTCACGCAGATACCGCCCACCGGCATCGAGCGGCTCAGCGAGCGGGCCACGTCGTCGAGCGTCGGCCCCATCTCGGCGAGGTGGTCCTCGCGTACGTTGCACAGCACGCCGATCGTCGACTTGATCAGCTTCTGCTGGTTGATCTCCTGGAGCGCCGGCATCACCGCCATGCACTCCATGACCAGCGCGTCCGGGTGGAACATAGCGGCGCGCCGCACGATGCCGATCTGCTCGACCACGTTCGCGATGCCGAACTTGCGGTAGATCGGCTCCTCGCTCCCATCGGTGAAGATGAAGCGCGCCGCCGTGCCAGTGGTCTTCGCGACGACCGTGAGCCCGCCGCCGCGCAGCGCGCCCGCGCAGAGGCGGGTGATCGAGCTCTTGCCGCGGATGCCGTTGACCAGGATGCGCGTCGGGATCTTGCGCAGGTTGGCGTCGTGGCCGCGCTGCTCGATGATGCCCGCGACCAGCAGCACGAGGCAGCAGGCGGCGAAGACGCCGTACAGGAAGAGCACCTCAGCGCCTCCCCGCGCGGCGGGCACCGGACTTGCGGCCGTCGGGACGGCGGCGGAGGACGACGGTGGGCGGCGCCGTGTTGCCGCGCAGCCGTTCGGCGCCGCCGAGGCGGGCCGGGCCGTCCACCCGTACCTGCCGGCAGATCTCCAGGCAGCTCGCGATCGCGCCGATCTCGTCGGGGCGGTGCGGGGTGATCACCGTCTTGATGTCGCCGTCGGCCATGCGGTCGGCCGCCGCGGCCAGCCGCCGCAGCGGCAGGATCAGTACGAAGTAGTGCCAGCCCAGCGCGACCACGGCGAGGAAGGCCGCCGCGCCGCCGAGGACCAGGCTCGCGCGGCGGAGGCTGTTGACCGGCAACTCAAGATCACCAACGCCCTGCTCGGCCACCACGGACCAGCGCAGCCCCTTGGTGGAGCCGGGCTCGGCGAGCGGGGTACCGGCGACGAGCGCGCGCCCCGCGACCTTCGCCCCGGTGCGCCCCTGGAGTGCGGAGGTCGCCGCCTCCCGCGCCTCGGCGCCGGCCAGCGGCTGGAACGCCCGGAAGCCCTCGGTGTCGAGGATCGTGCGCAGCTCGGTGTCGACCACGCGTACCCGCCCGTCGGCCCGGCGCAGCACGTCGGCGAGCTGGGGTACGTCGAACTCGACCACCACGCTGTGCCCGTCCGGCCGGAGTGCGTGCGCGTAGATGACCGGCAGCCGCCCGCCGGTGTTCGCCAGGCGCACGCCGCTCTCGCGGGGCAGCTTCTCCGGCTGGCGCAACGGGTCCCGCCCAGCGGTGGCCACGACCCGCCCTTCCGGGTCGGTGACGTAGGCGCCGCGGTACCTGTCGTCGCTCTGTACAAGCTGATCGAGCGCCGGCTTGAGCTGCGCCGGAGCCGTCTGCGCGCCCTGCGCGGCGGCGACCGTGACCTGCCGCAGCCCGCCGTCGAGCGCCTCGCCGAGCGCCACCGTCGCGGCGGTCACCTGGTTTTCGCTGTCCAGCACCACCTGCGCGGGTACCGGCACCGGGCCGTTGGCGAAGGCGTACCCGAGCGCCCCGGACCAGGCGAGGACGATCGCCGGGATGCCGAGCAGCAGCACGACCGCCGGAATCCCCCTGGGGCGGGCGCGGTCATCGAGGGCGGCACCGATGCGCCGTACCTCCGATGGGCCTTTGATCTTGGGTCGTGGACCTGGGTCGCCGCAGGCGTCCGCCTTCGCGCGGGCCAGCAGCCGGCGGACCGGGCGGATCAGCGCGCGGCGCGCCACCAGGTACGCGAGCAGCGCGGCCACGACAAGCCCGGCGGCGGGGAGCAGCCCCTTCCACGGCGAGCCGACGTCGAAGACCGGCGCGGAGACGGTCGAGGCCACCGCGATGCCGAGCGACCCGACCGGCGCGGCCACCACCAGCAGCGCGCTCCCGGGCGGCCCGGCGGTCGAGCGCACGGCCCGCCCCTCGCGGGTCTCGGCGAGCGTCCGCTTGATCACGTCGCCGGCCGGACCGCCCGCGGGTGGTGCGCCCTGCACCACAGTGCTCTCGCCGGTGGGCAGGCCCACGAGCACGGACTGGCCGGAGTTGGGGGCGAGCTTCAGCGGGCGTACGCGCAGCGAGGTCATGCCGGCGAGCAGCCGCCCGTCGGGCAGCGGCGCGACGATCAGCGCGCGCGGCTCTTTGCCCTGGATCAAGGGGGTGACGGTCGTGCGGGGTACGTCCTGCGGCACGTTCGCGACCGGGACCGGCTCGCCGCGCGCGGCGACCGGCCGCCGGCTGCCCGCGTCGAGCACCGCCGCGCCGGCCCAGGCGGTGGCGCCGGCCGCGGCCGTGGTGAGCACCGCGGCCGGGTCGCCGCCGGGCGGCACCTGCTTGGCCGCCGCCTCCATCTCCGCGACGCCGCTGCTCACGGTCGCGTTGAGGCCGCGGGCGAGGCTGGTCACCAGCCGGTCCTGCGAGTCGACCACCGCCTGCGGGATCACCCGTCCGTGGAACATGCCCAGGTAGACGGCGCTCACCACGGCGAGGACGAGCAGCGCGCACAGCAACGCCACGGAGGGTGCGCGCACGCCACTCGGAAACTTCGGTGCCGGCAGTTGCTTGTCCAGTGCGATCCGACGCCACGCGACGAGAGGATCGGCGGCAGGCAGGATCACCTCACGCCGTATGGCCATACCGACTTATACGGGCCGCAACGCCGAGGAGTTCGGTCTATGCGGTCGTTTCCCTGCCGGGGCCCGCTCTCCGCGCGGCGGAGGGTGGCTAACTAAACTCTCTGGGGTCATAAACTCGCTCGGTCACCGGGCGCGTGCCACGCTCGGTTAGCAGACAGACGTTTCGAAGGGGCACTCATGGCCGCCATCTCCCGCGAGGAGGTCGCGCACCTCGCGCGCCTGTCGCGGCTCGCCGTACCCGAGGAGGAGCTCGACCTCTTCGCCGGCCAGCTCGACGTGATCCTCCAGGCGGTCGCCCGGGTTGGCGAGGTCGTGGCCGAGGACATCCCGCCGACCTCACACTCCGTGCCGCTCACCAACGTGCTGCGCGACGACGTGGTGGTGCCCTGCCTCACCCCGGACGAAGCGCTGGCCGCCGCGCCCGACGTGGAAGAGGGCCGGTTCCGCGTACCCCGCATCCTGGAAGAGGAGGCCTGAGCCGTGAGCGACTTGACCAGGATGAGCGCGGCGCAGCTCGGGGCCGCGATCGCGAGCGGCGAGGCCTCCGCGACGGACGTCACCGAGGCCCACTTGGAGCGCATCGCGGCGGTCGACGACCGGGTGCACGCGTTCCTGCACGTCGACGCGGAGGGGCCAGGGCCGCCGCGCTCGACATCGACGAGCGCCGGTCGGCCGGCGAGCCGCTGGGGCCGCTGGCCGGCGTGCCGATCGGCGTCAAGGACATCGTGGTGACCCGTGGGGTGCCCACCACCGCCGGTTCCAAGATCCTCGAAGGTTGGCGCCCGCCGTACGACGCGACGGTCGTCGAGCGCATGCGCGCGGCCGGGCTCGTGATCCTCGGCAAGACAAACCTGGACGAGTTCGCGATGGGTTCGTCCACCGAGTACTCCGCGTACGGCCCCACCTACAACCCGTGGGACCTCACCCGCATCCCGGGCGGCTCAGGCGGCGGCAGCGCGGCGGCACTCGCCGCCTACGAGGCGCCGCTCACCGTGGGCACCGACACCGGCGGCTCCATCCGCCAGCCGGGAGCCGTCACGGGTACCGTCGGCGCGAAGCCCACCTACGGCGGCACGTCCCGCTACGGGCTCGTCGCGTTCTCCTCCTCCTTGGACACCCCGGGCCCTGCGCCCGTACCGTCGAGGACGCGGCCCTGCTCCACGCGGTGCTGGCCGGTCACGACCCGCGCGACGCCACCTCGATCCCGCAGCCGGTGCCCGACGTGGTCGGCGCCGCCCGGCAGGGAGCGACCGGCGATCTGACCGGCGTGCGGCTGGGGCTCGTGCGCGAGTTCGGCGGCGAGGGTGCCGAGCCGGGTGTCGCGGCCGCCTTCCGCGACGGGCTCGACGCGCTGACCAAGCTCGGCGCCGAGGTGGTCGAGGTCTCCTGCCCCCACTTCCAGTACGCGCTGCCCGCCTACTACCTGATCGCGCCCAGCGAGTGCTCCTCCAACCTGGCCCGCTACGACGGCGTGCGCTACGGCCTGCGGGTCGGCGACGACGGCTCGAAGGCGCTCGAGGAGGTCATGTCGCTCACCCGCGAGGCCGGCTTCGGGCCGGAGGTCAAGCGGCGGGTCATCATCGGTACGTACGCGCTCTCCAGCGGCTACTACGACGCCTACTACGGGCAGGCGCAGAAGGTACGCACGCTCATCACGCAGGACTTCACGTCCGCGTTCGAGCAGGTCGACGTGCTGGTGTCGCCGACGACGCCGTTCGTGGCTTTCCCGCTCGGCTCGCGCACGTCCGACCCGTACCAGATGTACCTGGCCGACCTCTACACGATCCCGGTCAACCTGTACGGCGGCCCGGCCATCTCCGTCCCCTGCGGACTGTCGGAGGGGCTGCCGGTCGGCTTCCAGATCATGGCCCCGACGCTCGCCGACGACCGGATGTACCGGGTGGCGGCGGCCCTGGAATCCGCCGTCGGCACGCTTACCCCGAGGGAGCTGTCATGACCGTCACCCTTCCGGCGTACGACGACGTCGTCGCCCGCTACGAGCCGGTGGTCGGGCTGGAGACGCACGTCGAGCTGGGCACGAATACGAAGATGTGGTGCGGCTGCCCGATCGAGTTCGGCGGCCAGCCCAACACCCGGATCTGCCCGGTGTGCCTCGGCCTGCCCGGGTCGCTGCCGGTGGCAAACAAGGCCGCGATCGAGGCCACGATCCGGATCGGCCTCGCGCTCAACTGCACGATCGCCACCTGGTCGCGCTTCGCCCGGAAAAACTACTTCTACCCGGACATGCCGAAGAACTACCAGATCAGCCAGTACGACGAGCCGCTGTGCGTCGACGGCTGGCTGGACGTCGAGGTCGAGGGCGAGATCGTGCGCATCGGCATCGAGCGCGTCCACCTGGAGGAAGACACCGGCAAGACGCAGCACGTCGGTGGCGCGACCGGCCGCATCCAGGGCGCGACCGAGTCGCTTGTCGACTACAACCGCGCCGGCATCCCGCTGGTCGAGATCGTCACCAAGCCTGTTCCCGGTACAGGCGCGCTGGCCCCGATCGTCGCCCGGGCGTACGTGACCGAGCTGCGCGACGTGATCCGCTCGCTGGGCGTCTCGGACGTGCGGATGGAGCAGGGCTCGCTGCGCTGCGACGTCAACACCTCCCTGAGCCTGCCGGGCGCGCCGTGGGGTACCCGCACCGAGACGAAGAACGTCAACTCGCTCCGCTCGGTCGAGCGGGCCGTGCGCTCCGAGATGCTCCGCCAGGCCGCCGTCCTCGACGGCGGCGGGAAGATCAAGCAGGAGACCCGCCACTTCCACGAGGACACCGGCGACACCACGTCCGGCCGGTCCAAGGAGACGGCGACCGACTACCGGTACTTCCCGGAGCCCGACCTCGTGCCGCTCGCGCCGGACCCCGCCTGGGTGGCCTCCCTGAAGGAGGCGCTGCCCGAGCTGCCGCGCGTGCACCGCAAGCGGCTCCAGACCGAGTGGGGCCTGTCCGACCAGGACATGCAGTCGGTGGTCAACGCCGGCGCGGTCGAGCTGATCGAGGAGACCGTGGCGGCGGGCGCATCGCCCGACGGTGCCCGCAAGTGGTGGCTGGGCGAGCTGGCCCGCCGCGCCAACGAGGCCGCCATCGAGCTGGTCGAGGTGGGTGCCACGCCCGCGCAGGTGGCCGAGCTTCAGCGCCTCGTCGACGAGGGCAAGCTCAACGACAAGCTGGCCCGCACGGTGCTGGAGGGCGTGATCGCGGGAGAGGGCTCGCCCACCGAGATCATGACCGCGCGCGGCCTGGAGGTCGTGTCCGACACGGGCGCCCTGACCGCCGCGGTCGACGAGGCCATCGCCGCCAACCCGGACGTGGCCGACAAGATCCGCGAAGGCAAGGTGGCGGCGGCCGGCGTGTTGGTCGGCGCGGTCATGAAGGCCACGCGCGGCCAGGCCGACGCCAAGACCGTCCGCGAGCTGATCATCTCCCGCCTGAGCTGAGGGCACTCGCACGTCGTTGTGGGGCAATGTTCCGACATTGCCCCACGCGGCCGTTCACCCTGGCGCGAATCATGCGGTTCCGAGATAGAGATTGGGCTACCGCGACGTCCGCGGTGGTCCGGACCGCTGCTCCCGCGGCCTCACCGATCATCGCTTTGATCTGCGCGATGAGATCCGAGCGCCCAGCGATCGTGGTACGCACCTGCCCCCAGAGAGCCTGTCGCAAAATTGCCCGACTACAGCGTGTGTCGAGAAAAACACGGCTGTGTCCGCCGCTGGCCGCCGAACGGCGGCCGGCGAGGGTCAACGAGACCCTCATTTCAAGCGAATCTGGCGATTCTGCGACAGGCTCCAGAGGGGCCGCTGGGTACCATGATCTGCCGAATGCGTCCGGTCGCAGCGCCAGATCAAGGAACAGGCGTTCGCGATTCGCCGGCTTCGTGCGTGCGGGACGGGCGGGCCGTGGCCGCGCCGCGCTGGTCAGGGGCTGGGGTTGTGAATCGCGGAGGGTGAGGCCGCGGGAGCAGCGGTCCGGACCCAATGCCACTCACCTTAGTTTGATCTTGGTGGTGGGTGGGTTGGTGTGGCGGGTGCCGGTGTCGTGGGGTTGTTTGACTCGGTAGCTGTTGTGGCGCATGCGTTTGACGACGCGGGGGTAGCTGCGGTGGCGGTGTTGGTTGAGGTGTCGGTGGTGGGTGATGTCGGCGCCGATGGCGGCGATGAGGTGGTGGCGGTGGTCAGGGGGAAAATGCCGTCGGGTCTTGGACCCGACGGCGCAGGATACGCACGGTGCGGTGGAATTTGACCTGGTCGGGATCGATGTCGGCTTCGGTGGCGGCCTGGCAGATCAGGGCGCTGATCGCGTAGTGGGTCAGCAGGTAGCCGTAGATTTCTTGGGTCACCATGGCCGGGCTTTTCGAGCGTAGGACCCGTCCGGGGCCGCGCAGGTGGGTTTTGAGTTGGCCGTTGCTGGTTTCGTGGTCCCACCGTTGGTGGTATGCCTCGGCCAGCACGGCGGCCGGGGCGTCGGCCGGGTCCAGGATGCTGGTGAGCAGGCTGATCGGTTCGTCGTTGTCCGCGCGGTCGGTGACCTGATAGGACACGACCCGGGCGATGCGGGCGCGGTGCGGGTCGATGTCGGCCCGGGTGGCCGGGTCACGGGCCAGCGCGAGGATCCGGTCACGTTCGCTTGGACGCGTCCGGGAGGCATACACCACGGTCAGATACGAGCCGTCGGGCAGATCTTGCACGACGGGTAGGGCGATCGCGCCGCCAGCGCCACCGGCCCGCCACAACACGTCCGCGCCGGTATCGGTAGCCGCACACCAGTCGCGCCAGCCGTAGAAGTTACGATCGGCCAACAGCAGCATGCCCGGCTCCAGCAACGGATACAACCCACGGGCCAGGCTCTGCTCCCCCTGCCCTTTACCCACGACCGGCCCGATCACCGCACCGATCGGCGCCCGCGAACCGGTCTCGACCAACGTGACCAACCTGGCCTTGGGAAACGCCGAACGTCTCGTAGCCCCGCCGGCATAGCCGAAGAACTCCGCGTTGGCCGGACTATCCGGCACATCAAGCTCACTTCCATCGACCGACACCAACCGCCGCCCAGCCAGCCACGCACCCCGGGTCAACACCCCACACACCGGCCGAGCCACCCGCTCGAACACCTCCCGCACCGGCTCGGCCCCCAACCGCTGCCGGGCCTGCGTAATCCCCGCCGAACCCGGCATCGACCAACTCGCATCCCAACACCCCCACGCCATCAACGGCTCAGCCAGCCGCGCGAGCACCCCCTCATAGTCATCCTCAGCGAACAACGCCAACGCCATCGCGAAGTACACCATCACATGCGCCGGCAACTTCCCATCCGACCGCTTCGACTCCCGGCCATACACCGCCACCGCCGCATCGACCACATCCCGCGGCACCGACCCGGCCAACACCCCCACCGAGACCCAGTCCGTCAACCGCCCACCAGCCCCAAACACAACCAGCGATCATCACCCACACCAACACCACCAACCCACACCGACACACCCACCCACCAAGATCAAACTAAGGTGAGTGGCATTGGGTCCGGACCACGACGGACATCGCGGTAGCTCAGGTCATGAACGAAGCTCTCAGGGTGACCGTCAGCGGGTCGGGGTCGGAGTTGGGGTGGGGCGTTGGCCCTCGGCGGGCCTCGCAAGTCCGTCCGTGACCACCTTGCGTTCCAGGGTGACCTGCGACTGGCCGGTGCCGCCCACCTTGATGTCGTCGTACGCCTGGAGCGCCCGCGTCTTGCTGTCGAAGTAGAGCACCGACATTGCCAGCGGAAGCGGCTCCTCGTGCTCCAGCCCGCGCAGGCCGGCGCCGCCCGTGGAGCCCTCGACCATCAGTCGCGTCTGCATCTTGCCGGGTACCTGGTCGAGCATGCGGACCTCGCGCTGGTGGGTGTGGCCGGCCAGGACGAGCGGGCAGGTACCGGAGAGCGCGCCGGCCGAGGCGGGGTCGTGTACCAGGGCGATGTCGACCGGGACGTTGGACCCGCGGACCGTCGAGGCCAGCCGCTCGCCGGCGCCGATCACCTGCTCGACGGTCTGCTTGGACGCGCCGGAGCCGGGCGGGGAGGTCTCCTTGTCCGGGGTGAACCGCGGGTCGCCGATGCCGGCCACGGTCAGGCCGGCCACGCTGGTGATCGAGTTGTCGAGCACGATCGCGTTGGACTGCTGGGCCACGGCGGCACCGGTGGCGGCCGAGTCGTGGTTACCGCGGATGAAGACGTACGGGACCTTGAGCAGGCGGATCGAGGCCACGTACGACGCCTCCGGCTCGCTGCCCCAGTCGGTGATGTCGCCCGTGTCGATCACCGCGTTGATGCCGAACTGCTCCACGATCGTGCGCATGATCGACCACGCCGTGGGGTTCAGGTGCAGGTCGGAGACGTGCAGGACGCGGGTCGTGCCCGCCTCCGGCTGGTACACCGGCAGCGTGGAGACCGTGGTGTAGATGCGGCTGACGTTCGCGACGAGCTGCTGGAGCTGCTCGGCGTACTTGCCGTAGTCGTCCGCGATCCGCCGCGCGTCGCCGACCACCGCGGGCGCGTTGACCAGCAGGCCCTCGTAGCGCGGCTCCTCGATCGAGTCAGGGTGCACCGTGGCGATCGCGCTGCCGAGGCTGGCACCCACGATGGCCAGCGCCAACCCACCCGACCAGGCGACCCGGCGCACGTTGCGGAAGACGAGCGCGGCCAGCACCATCGCGAAGAGGACGGAGACCGCGACGGTACGCATCCCGAGCTTGATCAGCCCCATCTTGACGTCGTCGACGGCCGTCTGGCTGGCCCGCGTGATGCCCGCCGGGTCGTTGATCAGCGCCTCGGTGCGGGTCTGATCGAGCGAGCCGAGGCTCACGTTGAGGTGGACGGGGCCGTCGTGGCTGTTCAGGTGCAGGGAGCCGAGCGGCGGGATGGCCACCTCGGTGTCCCCGATGAACGACGGGGCGATCGACATCTCGGCCTGGAACGGTCCCACGTCGGTCTCGGTGCGCGCGCCCACCAGGACGCCGACCACCACGCCAACCAGCGCGACGACGAAGACCAGCAGGCCGAGGCCGATCCGCCGGGAGGCGCGGGATCGAAGGAGGGACGGTACCTGCCGAAATATGCTGACAAAACGCCGCACCGCCGAAGCGATGCGCCGATCATTTTCTGCCTGTTTATCCATCACTGTGCTCTGTCGTGCCCGTGACCAGATCGGCCGAAACCGACACTAGGGTCTATCTGACGGATCTTTGTGGGGCTGCGGCGGACCCAGACGACGACCAGACGAAAGGCCACATACAACACCGGTATGCGACCTTCCGCCCGGCACCCCTGGACCGCCGTCTGGGCCTCGCCTCGCACCCACAAGATCCATCAGATAGACCCTAACTCTTCCCAGCTCCGCCACCGGAGAAGACGAGCCGGATGATCCGGTCGTCCTCCGGCTTCGGCTCGCCGCGACCATCGTGGTTCGACGTCGTCACCCAGAGTGCACCATCGGGCGCGGTGACCGCCGTACGCAGGCGGCCGAACTGCTCCGCGAGCAGGGCGCGGGGCCGCCCGAAGATGGTGCCGGTCTGCGTGAGCTCGACCGACCACAGCCGCTCGCCGCGCAGGCAGGCGGCGATCAGCAACCGCTCCACCGAGGCCAGCCCCGAGCAGGACGCCTCGCCCGGGGTCCACACGACCATCGGGTTGACGAACCGGGGGTCGTTGCCGCGCCCTTCCACCGTGGGCCAGCCGTAGTTCTTGCCCGGCTGAATCTGGTTGATCTCGTCCCAGGTGCTCTGGCCGAACTCCGCCGCGTACATCCGCTTGCTCTGATCCCAGGCGATGCCCTGCACGTTGCGGTGCCCATACGACCAGACCAGCGAGTTGGGGAACGGGTTGCCGGGCGCCGGCTTTCCGTCCGGCAGCATGCGCAGGATCTTGCCGCCGAGGCTGCGGGTGTCCTGGGCCAGGCCGCGCTGCGACGCGTCACCGGTCGTGGCGTAGAGGAAGCCGTCCGGCCCGAACGCCAACCGCCCGCCGTTGTGGATCCCGGAGAGCGGGATGCCGGTCACGATCGGCACCGGCTTCTGCCCCAGGACCAGCTTCGCGATGCGGTTGTCGGTGGCGGTCGAGTAGTACACGAAGACGGTCTTGTCGGTGTCGTACTTGGGCGAGACCGCGATGCCCATCAGCCCGCCCTCGCCCTCGGCGTTTACCTCGGCGAGCGTCTGGATCGCGGTGACCTTGAGCCCGTCGGTGCCGGACTCCGGTCCGACCTTGAGGATCTTGGCGGTATCCCGCTCGGTCACGAGCGCGCCCCGGTCCGGCAGGAACGCGACGCCCCACGGCACCCGCAGCTTCGTGGCCAGCACCGTCGCGACGACCTCCTGGTCGTTGCCATCGGGAGGGGTGGCGGTCACCGACGGAGTCGGAAAGGTGGGCGGCTCACCGGCCTCGTCGGGGTCGGGCGGGCCGAAGGTGCACCCGCCGACCGCCAGGGTCATGGCCAGGGCGGCGAGGGTCGCACGGTACGGGGGGCGGGCGTCCACCCGGCCAGGGTAGCCGCGCCCGCTGTGAGGCGAGGCGACCACGGGCCTTTGATCACTGAACAGCGGTGTGCAGTAGGTGGACTAGGGTCGTGATCCATGAAGGTGTGGATCCCGCATGACCAGGGCTTGCAGCTACTTGGTGACGTGCCGTCAGGCGTGACTGTCGAGCTGGCGGCCCGACCGGACGGGCTCCCGTCCGACCCGGCCGGTGTGCGCTTCTGGGTGCCGCCCTTCCTTGCCCAGGCCGAGTCGGCCAGCCTCGCGGCCAAGATGCCCGACCTTGAGGTCGTGCAGCTGCTTTCCGCCGGCGCGGACGCGTGGGTGGGCAAGCTGCCCGAGGGCATGCTGCTCTGTGACGCGCGTGGGGTACACGACTCGCCGACCGCCGAGTGGGTGATCACCGCCATCCTGGCGTATGTGCGGGCGTTTCCGGCGTTCGTGCGGGCGCAGGCGCGCGGCGAGTGGGCGTACGCGGACCACACCCCGACCGACGAGCTGGCCGGCAAGCGGGTGCTGATCGTTGGCGCCGGCTCGATCGGGGCGGCGCTGGCGGCCCGGCTCGCGCCGTTCGAGGTGTCGGTGACGAACGTGGCCCGCACCGCGCGGCCGGACCAGGGTGTGTACGGCGTCAACGAGCTGCCCACGCTGCTCCCGCACCACGACGTGGTCGTGCTCATCGTGCCGCTCACCGACCAGACGCGGGGCCTCGTCGACGCGCGCTTCCTCGCCGCGATGCCGGACGGCGCGCTCCTCGTGAACGGCGCCCGTGGCCCCGTAGTCGACACCGACGCGCTCGTCGCCGAGCTCGCCACCGGGCGGCTCGCGGCGGCCGCGGACGTCACCGAGCCCGAGCCGCTGCCCGCCGGTCATCCACTGTGGAGCATGCCCAACTTCCTGCTCACCCCGCACGTGGGCGGATCGGTGCGGGGGCTGCTGGCGCGCGGGTACAAGCTCGTGGGCGAGCAGCTGCGCCGCTTCACAGCCGGCGAGCCGCTGATCAACCAGGTGAAGGACGGCTACTGACCGGGAGTCAGTGGGTGTTACCGAGCTTGGCGAGGCGGGGCAGGTCGCGGTCGCGGACCGCAGTGAGCGGCACGACCTGGCCGTTGGTCAGCCGGGCCAGCACCCGCCCCCGCCGGTCGGCGCCCAGCTCGCTGACCTCCGACCATCCGATGCGGCGCGCACCGAGCAGGGCCCGCACGCGCAGGCCCTCCGGCCCCGCCTCGGTGCCGGCGCGCAGCGCCCACACCACGATCGCGAGCGGCACGAGCAGGATGGGCAGGTAGTACCACCCCGCGGTGGCCAGCGGGATCGCTCCGATCAAGGCGATGAGGGCCGCGATCGCGATCGCGCCGTGCGGCCGGAAGCGGATCCGGTTCGGCTGGTCGGTACTCGCCCGATCGGTACTCACCCGAACGATACTGTCACGAGCCGGGTTCGGCCGGCCCACGGGCTGCGCGAGGCACGTCGCGGGAGTCCCGGACGTCCCGGCAGCCCGACGAGCCGTAGTATCCCTCCGTGCCGTAGGTGAGGTGCGATTCCGCCCTTCGGCCGCCAAAGGCTGATCATCTCGACAAGTTCTGACCCGTAACCCGTGTGGCCGGCGTTTCGTTACCGGTCATAGGTGCGGTGTCGCCACAAGCGAAACCGCGCCGTCCCCTCACTCCCCTCGTGAAGAGGACCCGGCAGTGACAGTGCCGTACAACCCCGGCGCCCGCACCCGGTTAGGCGCCATCCCCACCGCCGACATCGCCGTGGCCGCTGCGGCCTTGGTGTGTTTCGCCGGCTCGCTCGCCGGCCTCACCCCTCCCGCGTTCGGCTACCTGGCCGGCGTGGGCGGGATCGCCGCGCTCGTGACGTACCGGCTGTGGCGCCTCGCCCTGCACATCCACGCCAAGCAGCACGGCTTCGGCCCGTGCCGCGGCGCCGGCTTCCTGGGCGTGGGCTCGCTGGCCGGCGGGCTCACCGCGCTCGCGGTCATCCAGGTCGACGCCTCGCACCAGGCCGCCGCGAGCGCGGTCGGGCTGGGCGCGGCCGTCACGACGTATGTCCTGGGCGTCCTGCTCCTGCCGGGCGCGGCCACCACCCTCGGCGCGCGCCTGCGCCGCGTCAGCGACGGGGTGAGCATCGGGGTCAGCCTCGCGTTCGCCGGCTGGCTGCTGCCGCCGCCCGGTGGCATGCCACCCGCCGCGCTGGCCGGGATGCTCTTCGCGGTCGGCGGCCTCTCGATCGTCACCGTGACGGCGCTGCGCGCCGCCCGCTACCGTCGCGCCGCCATGCTCTGCGGTGCCGGCGCCGGGGCCGCTGTGCTCGGCCTGGCGATCCAGACCATGATGATCGCGTACGGCGTGAGCGACGGCACCCTCCTCTACCCGGCCGCCCTGGTGCTGCTCGGTCCCGTGCTGGTGCTGCTCGGCGCCTACCGGGCGGACGCCGACGGCGACCTTGTGCCGCCCGCCGAGCCGGAGACGCGGCTCTCGGGGTACCCGCTGCTGACCGTGCCGGCACTGCTCGCCATGCTCGCCGCGCTGTACCACCTGATCACGGTGGGCGAGTTCGACCACACGGCGATCCTGATCGGCCTCATGGTGATCCCGACCGTCGTGGTCCGCGAGATCATGGCCGCCGCCGACGTACGCCGCTACGCCCGCCGCCTCGTCGAGCAGGAGGCCCACTTCCGCTCGCTGGTCGCCGGCGCCAACGACCTCATCATGATCGTGGGCGACGACCTCGTGGTGCGGTGGCAGTCGCCCGCCGCGGCCCGGCTCTTCGGCCTCTCCGACGCCGAGGTGGTTGGCCGGCCGTTCCCCGCGCTGATGCACCCCGACGACGCGCCCGAGGTGACCGCACTGCTCACGGCCGTGCTGTCCGAGCGCGAGGCGCCGGGGCGCCCGCCGCTTGTCGAGGCCCGCCTCCGCGACGGGTACGGCGCGTGGCGCGACACCGAGTCCACTGTGGGCGACCAGCGCGCCGTGCCGGCGGTGGCCGCGCTCGTCGTGCACGTACGCGACGTTGGCGAGCGCCGCCACCTGGAACGCACGCTCCACCAGCTCGCCTTCACGGACCAGCTGACCGGCCTCGCCAACCGTCGCGAGCTGATGCGCACGATCGTCAGCCAGCGCGAGGTGGTCGGGCACACCGGCGCGCTGCTGGTCATCGACCTGCACGGCATGGCCGACGTCAACGAGGTACGCGGCCGCGAGATCGGCGACGTCGTGCTCATGGAGGTCGGCCGCCGCCTGCGTACCGCCGTGGGCTCGGACGACCTACCGGCCCGGCTGGCCGGCGACGAGTTCGCGGTGGTGACCGTCGAGGGCCCGGTGCTCGCGTACGCGCTGGGCACCCGCCTGCTCACCGTGCTCACCGAGCCGTACCAGCTGCCCGGCGCCATCGTGCACCTCAAGGTCAGCATCGGTCTGGCCGAGCTGTCCGGCGGGGACAATGTGGACGATGTCCTCCGCCGCGCCGACCTGGCCCGCCGCCGCGCGCGCCAGCTGGGCCGCGACCGCATCGAGTGGTACGACGCCTATCTCGAAGAGCAGCTGGTCCGCCGCATGGATCTGGAGCGCGAGCTGCCCGGCGCCGCCGCTCGGGGCGAGTTCGACCTCGTGTACCAGCCGGTCCTGTCCCTCGCGGACCGCCAGCCGGTCGGCGTCGAGGCGCTGCTGCGCTGGCGCAACCCCACGCTGGGCACGGTCCTGCCCAGCGAGCTGCTGCCCGTGGCCGAAGACCTCGCGCTGCTGGACGAGATCGGCCAGTGGGTGCTGGCCACCGCCGTCAAGCAGTTGGCCGCCTGGACGGTACCGGGCCGCGAGCTGTGGATGTCCGTCAACGTCTCCCCACGCGAGCTGGCCGCCGCCGACTACGTCACGCGGGTGAAGAGCTTGCTGGCCGAGCGCGAGATATCACCCGAGCTGATCGTGGTCGAGGTCGCCGAATCCCGCCTCTCCGCCGACGTGGCCGCGGTCGTGCCCCAGCTCGCGGCCTTGCGGTCGCTCGGCGTCCGTACGGCCCTGGACGACTTCGGGGCTGGGCAGGCATCGCTGCAACAACTCCGCCGCCTGCCGGTCGACCTCCTGAAGATCGACGGCAGCATCATCTCCGCACCTTCCGACCAGCTCCCGGCCGACCTCAAGGGCCACAGCCGCCCACTCATCGACGTGGTCGCGGACCTCGGGCGCCGGCTCGGCGTGGAAATCATCGCCGAGGGCCTGGAGTCGGTGGCCCAGGTGCGGCAGGCCAAGGAGGCGGGGTGCCGGCTGGGGCAGGGGTTCGCGCTGGCCAGGCCCGCACCGGCCGAGCGCATCGAGGCGTTCCTGGAGGAACACCGCGCCCCGTCAGGCTGACGCCACCCGCCTCGTGCGTCGGACCGCTACAGTCACGCGCGTGTCCGAGCCCCTCACCACCGACGCTGCCATCCTCGCGCGGATCCGCAGCACGCCGACGATCGCGAAGCTGCTGACCGACTTCGACTTCGACATCGACCGGGTCGCCAATGGCCCGGTCGAGCCGGTCCATCTCGCCAGCGGCGAACCCCTTGAAATGATCGCCGGCGACGCGTCCGGCGGCGCCTTCATGCTCGTCGGGTCCGGCGACGAGCGCCCCGTCGTCTACGCGGGTTCCGAAGGCGAGGGCGGCCTCATCGCGACAAGCCTGCGCAACGCCCTCGCGCTCGTCGGGAGCGTCTCCAGCATCCACGACGCGACAGCCCGTCCCTTGGGCGACGACGGCGGCGCCGACCTGCATGCCTGGCTGGCCGAGGCCGACGACGAGATCAGGGAGGACTGGCCGGACCTCGACGCGGACCGTCAGCGGCTGCGCGAGGCCTTGGACCTGCCGGCCGCGGACGGGCTCCTCGAAGCGCTCCACCGCTTGGCGGCCGACGAGGCTTACCGCCCGATCAGCGAGGCTGGCGACCGGTACGACTCGATGCTGTGAAAAAGGGATGCCGCAGCCCCGAAAGGCTGCGGCATCCCGCAAAGATCAGGCCTTGTAGCCGGGCATCGGGTACGAGGCGAGCAGATCGTGGACCTCGCCCGCGATCCGGTCGAGCGTCCCGTCGTCTTCCTTGACCGCGGCCGTCACCGCTTCGTCCATCCACACGGCCACCTGCGGCATCTGCGCCTCGGTCAGACCCCGCGTGGTCAGCGCCGGCGTGCCCAGCCGGATGCCGGACGGGTCGAACGGCTTGCGCGTGTCGTACGGCACGGTGTTGTAGTTGAGCTCGATGCCCGCGCGGTCCAGGGCCTTGGCCGCGGGCTTGCCGCCGATGCCCTTGCTGGTCAGGTCGGCGAGGATCAGGTGGTTGTCGGTGCCGCCCGAGATGAGGTCGAAGCCCCGCTCGACGAGGGCCGCCGCGAGCGCCTTCGCGTTCGCGACCACCTGGGCGGCGTAGTCGCGGAAGTCAGGCTGCGCTGCCTCGCGGAGCGCGACCGCGATGCCAGCCGTCGTGTGGTTGTGCGGGCCGCCCTGGAGGCCGGGGAAGACCGCACGGTCGATGGCCTTGGCGTGCTCCTCGGTCGACAGGATCATGGCGCCGCGCGGGCCGCGCAGGGTCTTGTGGGTCGTGGTGGTGATGACGTCCGCGTGGCCGACCGGGGTCGGGTGGGCGCCGCCGGCGATGAGGCCGGCGATGTGTGCGATGTCGGCGGCCAGCACCGCGCCGACCTCGTGGGCGATCTCGGCGAACGCGGCGAAGTCGATCGTGCGCGGGATGGCCGTACCGCCGGCGAAGATGACCTTCGGGCGCTCGCGGCGGGCCAGGTCGCGGACCTCGTCGAAGTCGATCAGGCCGGTCTCGCGGGAGACCCCGTACGAGACGGAGTTGAACCACTTGCCGGTCGCGGAGACGGACCAGCCGTGGGTCAGGTGGCCGCCCATCGGCAGGGACATGCCCAGCACCGTGTCACCCGGGTTGAGGAACGCCAGGTAGACGGCGAGGTTGGCCGGGGAGCCGGAGTACGGCTGGACGTTGGCGTGGTCGACGCCGAAGAGCGACTTGGCCCGCTCGATCGCGAGCGTCTCGATCTGGTCGACGAACTGCTGGCCCTCGTAGTAACGCTTGGCCGCGTAACCCTCGGAGTACTTGTTCGTCAGGACCGTGCCACTCGCTTCGAGCACGGCTTCGGAGACGTAGTTTTCCGAGGCGATCATGCGCAGCTTGTCGTGCTGGCGCTGGGCCTCACCCTCGACGAGGCGGGCCAGCTCCGGATCGGCAGCGGTCAGGTGTGGAATCGGCGGTACGTGCACAGCGACCTCCTGGCATGTCAACGCTGATCGGCACCCAGGCGCGCGGTGCCGCGATCGTGGTCGCTCCCCGGTGGTCTCTTCCACCTCAATGCGCCAGTCGCGAGTACCCGACGAGCTTACCGAACACCCTTCCGATCAGACGGGACGGGGAGCGGCGGTGCTGCCCCTCGGGGTGAGGTGAGCGGTCTCGTCCTGGTACGCGCCGATCGGCTTGCCCTCGATCGCGGCGAGCAGCTGGCGGGCGGCGTGCGCGCCGTACGCCGGGATGTCCCGGCCCAGCGCGGTCAGCGGCGGGTGGGTCAGCTGGCACAGCGCCGAGTCGTCCCACGCGACGATCGACAGGTCTCCCGGTACCGCCAGCCCCATCTCCTGGGCCACCGCCAGGCCCGCGATCGCCATCACGTCGTTGTCGTAGATGATCGCGGTTGGGCGGCCGGACGAGCTGAGGAAGCGGCGGGTGGCGCGGGCGCCCTCCTCGCCGGTGTAGTCGGACGGCACGGTCACCGACTGCTCCAGCCCCAGCCGCTGGCCCGCGTCGACGAACGCCTGCCTGCGGATCTCCGTGTGCAGCAGTCCGGGCAGCCCGCCGACCCGCGCGATGCGGCGGTGGCCGAGCGCGAACAGGTACTCCATCGTCTCCACCAGCGCCGCCGCGTCGTCCGCCCACACGCTGGCGAGGCTGCCGGTGTGGCCGGGGCCGCCGATGACGACCGCGGGGAGCTGTAGCTCCTCCAGCACGGGCACGCGCCGGTCGTCGACCCGCAGGTCGCAGACGAAGACGCCGTCCACCCGCCGCTCGCCCCACCAGCGCCGGTACACCGCGATCTCGGCCTCCTGGTCGGCCACGACCTGGAGGGTCAGCGCGTACGAGCGGGCCGACAGCTCCGCCTCGACGCCGCTGATCAGCTCCATGAAGAACGGCTCGATGCCGAGGATGCGGGCCGGGCGGCAGAGGGCGAGCCCGACCGCGTTGGCGGTGGCGCCGGAGAGCGCGCGGGCGGCGCTGTTCGGGTTGAACCCGATCTCCTGAGCGATCGCGATGATGCGCTGCCGGGTCGCCTCGGAGACGCCGGGCTGCCCGTTGAGGGCATACGACACGGCGCCTTTGGAGACTCCGGCACGCCGCGCGATGTCCGCGATGGTGGGTCGCTTCACGAGGGCGCTCCTTCGTAACAAGCGGTCTTACGCTACCCCGCGCCCGCCCGAAGCGTGCCGCCAGCCGAATGCTTGTCCGGTTAAGTCCTGCGTCCGGGCCTCATTGACACCCCTGGATGCTGGCCGTACGGTGTGCCTACTCAACCGGTTCAGTCGAAATCTATCGATGATGTGGCGCTAGTCATAGGGAGGCACACATGCGCACGCGATTGGCGGTAGCCGCGGCCGCGATAACCGCTCTCGTGGCCGGCTGTACCACCTCCGGCGGAGGCGACGAGCCGGCCCAAGAGGCCGAGGGACCGGCGAGCCTCACGTTCTGGAACACCGGATCTGACGAGCACGCCGCGGCGCTCCAGGTCGTGGCGGACATCTACAAGCAGTCCCACCCCGACGTGACGATCAAGGTGCAGGCGCTGAGCTGGGACGACGGCCACGCCAAGGTGCTCACCGCCGCCACCTCCAGGACCGGGCCGGACATCATCTCCGGCGGTATGTCGTGGGGCATCGAGTTCGGCGAGCTGGGCGGCATGATCGACCTCAACGCGCAGGACATCGGCAGCATCAAGTCGCAGACCCGGCCCGAGGTGCTCAAGGCGATCACGTCGCCGAGCGGCGCGGTGTACGGCGTCTCCTTCGACAACGCCTTCTACCTGCTCTTCTACCGGCCCGACCTGCTACAGAAGGCCGGCCTGAGCGGCCCGCCGAAGACCTGGGAGGAGCTCACCGCCGCGATCACCAAGCTCAAGGCGGCCGGGGTGAAGACTCCGCTGGTCGAAAACTGGAACACCTTCGAGTGGCTGCCCTGGTTCAACTGGCTCAAGCAGGCCGGCGGCTCCCTGTACGCCGACGACTGCTCGAAGGCCACGATCGACAGTGACCCAGCCGTGCTGGCCACGGCCACCTGGGCCAAGCAGTTCCGTGAGCACGGCGTGCCGAAGGCGGCCACCGACTCCGCCGCGGGCCTGGCCAACGGTGAGGTCGCGATGGCCATCGACGGCTCGTGGGTGGCCAACGCGATCGACACCACCCACCCGCAGCTCAAGGGGAAGTGGCAGGTTGCCGCGCTGCCGACCGGCCCGGCCGGCCCCGGCACCTTCGTGGGCGGCCGGATCGTCGGCGTGATGGCGTACACGAAGTACCCGAAGGCGGCCACCGAGTTCATCAAGTGGCTCTACACCGACGAGGCCATCCAGCTCCTCCAGAAGGAGGTCTACAACAAGTCGGGTGAGCTGTGGCTCTCGCCGCGGGCGGACCAGATCGACACGCTCACCACGACCGACAACGTCAAGCAGACGCTGAAGACCACGATGGAGACCGTGAGCGGCCCGCCCAACTGCAAGGGCTGGGAGGTCAGCCAGGCCGAGGTCACCAAGAAGCTCCAGTCGGTCGTCAACGACAACGTCGATCCGAAGCAGGCGCTCGGCGAGGCCGCGACCATCATGAACAACAACCTCAAATAGAACCCATGGCGTCGACCACGACCTCGCCGCCCGCGGGGGTCCAGGTTTCCCATCCGGTACGCCGGGCGAAGCGCGCGCCCGCACTGCGGCGCATGCGGCTGCGGCGGGCGCTTCCCGGGTACCTGATGCTGCTCCCCTTCGCCGCGCTGTTCGCCGGGTTCCTCGTGTGGCCCCTGCTCAACTCGCTGTACTTCGCCTTCACCAACTACAACGGCGTAAAGCCGCCGACGCTCGTGGGCTTCGACAACTTCCAGCGGCTGTGGTTCGAGGACGAGCGGTTCCGTACGGCGCTCGTCAACTCGTTCGCCTACGTTGCCGCCACGGTCACGCTCACGACCGTCCTCGCACTCGCCCTCGCGGTCGCCTTCCACGGCACGAGCTGGCGCGACCGCATCATGCGTACCCTCTTCTTCCTACCCGCGGTCACCTCCACGATCGCGGTCGCGCTGATCTGGCGGTGGATCTTCACGGTCGAGGACTTCGGGCTCGCCAACACGGTCATCGGGTGGGTCGGCGTAGAGCCCGTGCAGTGGCTCGCCACGCCGAGCCTCACGATCCCGATCCTCGTGGTGATGGCGGTCTGGGGCGGCTGCGGGTACGGCATGGTGATCTTCGTGGCCGGGCTCAACGCGATCCCGGAGGAGCACTACGAGTCGGCGCGGCTGGACGGCGCGAACGCCTGGCAGCAGTTCTGGTACATCACGCTGCCCCAGCTCAAGCCGGTCACCACCTACGTGGTGATCACCAGCCTCATCTCCGCGTTCCAGGTCTTCGAGGCGGTCTACATCGTCTTCCGGGGCGTCAGCAGCGTGGGCGGCGTACAGGACAGCGGCCTGATGCTCGTGCCGTACCTCTACGACATGGGCTTCACGAAGTTCCAGCTCGGCTACGCCTCGGCGATCGCCTGGTCGCTCTTCATCGTCATCTTCGTCGTGAGCATGATCCAGCTCCGGGTCACCCGCGCGCTGAGGGAGCTGTGATGCGACCCAACCTGTGGCCCACGCTCGGCCGCATCCCGCTGTACCTCTTCGGCCTCACCATGCTGGTGCCCTTCTATTGGATGCTCACCGCGGCCTTCAAGCCGGTGCCGGAGCTGACGAAGAACCCGCCGAGCTTCGTGCCGCACGACCCGACGCTGGACGCCTTCTACGACCCCACCTACACCCCGGAGCAGCGCGGCGAGCAAGTGGTGGCCGGGCTCTTCCAGCGCTTCAGCGACGTGCCGGGCGGCTTCGGGCGGTTCATGTTCAACAGCCTTCTCGTCGCCACCACGATCACCGTGCTGTCGCTGCTGCTCGCCTCGCTCGCCGCGTACGCACTGACCAAGATGGACCTGCCCGGAAAACGGCCCATCTTCGTGGTCATCGTGGCCTCGATGATGGTGCCGTGGCAGGTCAGCCTCGTCCCCAACTACCTCATCGTGCGCAACCTCGGCTGGCTCGACAGCTACCAGGGGTACATCGTCCCGGCGCTCGCGAAGGCGTTCGTCGTCTTCTTCCTGGTGCAGTACATGCGCTCGATCCCGGACGACCTCGTGCACGCCGCGCGGGTCGACGGCGCGAGCGAGTGGCGGATCTGGTGGCGGGTCGTGATGCCGCTGATGCGGCCGGCGCTCGCCGCGATGGCCATCTTCGTGGTGCTCGCCGAGTGGAACAATTTCCTTTGGCCGCTCATCATCGTGCAGAGCGACAGCATGGCCAACCTGCCGGTCGCGCTGTCCCGGCTGAACGCGTCGAATGCGTACAACCCGCAGCACTTCGCGGTCATCATGGCCGCCTCCCTGCTCACCTCCCTACCCACCGTCGTCGTTTTCTTGGTCTTCCAAAAGCACTTCACCAGGGGCATCGCGCTGTCCGGCATTAAGGGGTAGAGACATGGGTTCGTACCGACTGCTGCACGACGGTTGGACCGTGGCATCGGCTGACTCGTCGGTCGGTCCGGTGCCGGCGGCCGTTCCCGGCTGCGTCCACACCGATCTGCTGGCCGCCGGCCGCATAACCGACCCGCATCTGGACGACAACGAGACAGCGCTGCGCTGGATCGGGCACACCGACTGGGTGTACGAGGCGGTGTTCCACTGGGACGGCCCGAGCGACCCGCGGGTGGACCTCGCCTGCGCCGGCCTCGACACCGTCGCCACCGTCAGCCTCAACGGCGTCGAGCTTGGCAGCACCGCCAACATGCACAGGTCCTACCGCTTCGACGTCCGCCCGCACCTGCGGCCCGGCGACAACCGCCTAAGAGTCCACTTCGGATCGGCGTACCGCTACGCGGAGGAAATGCGGGAGCGGCTGGGCGCGCGGCCTAACGCGTACCCCGAGCCGTTCAACTTCGTCCGCAAGATGGCCTGCAACTTCGGCTGGGACTGGGGACCCACGGTGGTCACCGCGGGCATCTGGCAGGAGATCGGGCTGCACAGCTGGGGTACCGCCCGTCTGGCCACGGTCCGTCCACTCACGACGGTCGAGGGTGGGGTCGGGCGGGTCGAGGTACACGTCGAGGTCGAGCGGGCCAGCGACGGGCCGCTCGCGGTCAGCGCGGCGGTGGCCGGCGTCCGGGCCGAAACCACCATCGGGCCGGGGGAGCGCACGGCCGTGGTGACGCTCGAGGTCCGTGACCCCGAGCTGTGGTGGCCGAGGGGGTACGGGGAGCAGGCTCGCCACCTCCTCGACGTCGCCCTTCGCGCGGCGGACGGGGAAGTTGTCGACACGTGGCAGCGGCGGATCGGCTTCCGCTCGGTACGCCTCGACACGACACCGGACGCGCACGGTACCCCGTTCACTCTGGTGGTCAACGGTGTCCCGGTCTTCGCCAAGGGCGTCAACTGGATCCCCGACGACACGTTCGTCACCCGCATGACCCGTGAGCGGTACGCGGAGCGCCTCGCCCAGGCCTGCGACGCCAACGTCAACCTCCTGCGCGTCTGGGGCGGCGGCCGCTACGAGTCCGAGGAGTTCTACGACCTGGCCGACGAGCTCGGCTTCCTCGTCGTCCAGGACTTCCTCTTCGCCTGCGCGGCGTACCCCGAGGAGGAGCCGATCGCGAGCGAGGTGGTGGCCGAGGCCCGCGAACAGGTAACCCGCCTCGCCAGCCACCCCAGCCTTGTCGCCTGGTTCGGCAACAACGAGAACATCTGGGGCTTTCACGACTGGGGCTGGCCGGAGCGGCTGGACGGGCGCAGCTGGGGCGAGGGCTACTACCTCCAGGTGCTGCCGGCCATCGTCGCCGAGCTCGACCCCACCCGCCCGTACTGGCCGAGTAGCCCGTACTCCGGCCCCTCCCGGCACCCCAACGAGCCGGCGCACGGCAGCATGCACATCTGGGACGTGTGGAACCAGAAGGACTACACCCACTACCGCGACTACCGTCCGCGGTTCGTCGCCGAGTTCGGCTACCAGGGCCCGCCCGCGTACGCCACGCTGCGCCGCTCGATCGTCGACGAGCCGCTGGCGCACGACTCGCCCGGCATGCTCCACCACCAGAAGGCGACCGACGGCGACGCCAAGCTCCAACGTGGACTCGACGCGCACCTGCCGGCGCCCCGCGACTTCGACGACTGGCACTACCTCACGCAGGTAAACCAGGCGCGGGCGGTCGCGCTCGGCATCGAGCACTTCCGGTCGCTCCGTCCACTGTGCATGGGCACCGTCATGTGGCAGCTCAACGACTGCTGGCCGGTCACCTCGTGGGCGGCGGTCGACGGCGACGGCCGGCGCAAGCCGCTCTGGTATGCGTTGCGCCGCGCGTACGCCGACCGCCTGCTCACCCTCCAGCCGCGCGACGGCGACCTGGTGCTCGTGGCGGTCAACGACGGCGCCGAGCCGTGGCAGGCCCCGGCCAGCCTCACCCGCCTGGCCATCTCCGGCGAGCCGCGGGCCAAGACCGCCGTCGAGCTGAACGTACCCCCGCGCTCGGCCGTGACGCTGCCGCTGCCCGGCGACCTGACCGGCAGCGAGGACCCGCGCCGCGAGCTCCTGCTGGCCGAGAGCGACGGTCAGCGGGCGTGGTGGTTCTTCGCGGAGGACAAGGACATCGCCTACCCCGCGCCGGAGTACGAAGCCACCGCCGAGCCGGTGCCGGACGGCTGGCGGGTCACCGTGCACGCCGGCACGATCCTGCGCGACCTGGCCCTCTTTCCGGACCGCCTGGACCCGTCCGCCTCGGTGGACGAGCTGTTGGTCACGCTGCTACCGGGGAGTCCGCCACGTTCGCCGTCACCGGAGCGTCCACTCTGGACGGGCCGGCCCTCACGAGCCGCCCCGTCCTCCGCTGCGTCAACGACGTGAGCGCACCCGGTCAGGGCACCAGCCGGTAGGCTCCGTCGCTCGCCGAGGTGGCCATGGAGGCGTACGCGCGCAGTGCGGCGGACACCGGGCGGTCGCGGTCGACCGGGGTGTACGGCTTGTCGCGCTTTTCCTGGGCCACCCGGCGGCCGTCGAGCACGTCGGCCGGCACGTTCAGCTCCAGCGACCGTCCCGGGATGTCGATGACGATCTCGTCGCCGTCCTCGACCAGGGCGATCAGGCCACCGCCGGCCGCCTCCGGGGAGACGTGGCCGATGGAGAGGCCCGAGGTGCCGCCGGAGAAGCGGCCGTCGGTGATCAGCGCGCAGGCGCGGCCCAGGCCCCGGCCCTTGAGGAACGAGGTCGGGTAAAGCATCTCCTGCATGCCCGGCCCGCCCTTCGGGCCCTCGTACCGGATGACGACCACGTCGCCGGCCTTGACGTCCTTGTTGAGGATGCCGCTGACCGCGTCCTCCTGCGACTCGAACACCCGGGCCGGGCCGCTGAACCGCCAGACCTCCTCGGGCACGCCCGCGGTCTTGACCACGCAGCCGTCCGGCGCGAGGTTGCCGTGCAGGATCGCGAGGCCGCCATCCGCCGTGTACGCGTGGGCCTTGTCGCGGATGCAGCCCTCGGCCGCGTCGACGTCGAGGCGGTCCCAGCGGTTTTCCGTCGAGAACGGCTCGGTCGTGCGCACCCCGCCCGGCGCCGCGTGGAAGAGCTCGATCGCCTCCGGCGTCGCCGAACCGCCCCGGACATCCCAGTCCGCGAGCCAGGACGACAGGTCGGAGGCGTGCACCGACCGCACGTCGCGGCTGAGCAGGCCGGCCCGGTCGAGCTCGCCGAGGATGGCCGGGATGCCGCCGGCGCGGTGCACGTCCTCCATGTGGTACTTCGGCGAGTTCGGCGCGACCTTGGACAGGCAGGGCACGCGGCGGGAGATGGCGTCGATGTCCGCGACGCCGAAGTCGAGCTCCGCCTCGCGGGCCGCGGCCAGCAGGTGCAGCACCGTGTTTGTCGAGCCGCCCATCGCCACGTCCAGGGCGACCGCGTTTTCGAACGCGCTCCGCGACGCGATCGAACGGGGCAGGACCGAGGCGTCGTCGTTCTCGTACCACTGCTTGGCGATGTCGACGACGAGCCGGCCGGCCCGCTCGAAGAGCGCGCGGCGCGCGGCGTGGGTGGCCAGGGTCGAGCCGTTGCCCGGGAGGGCGAGGCCGATCGCCTCGGTGAGGCAGTTCATCGAGTTGGCCGTGAACATGCCGGAGCAGGAGCCGCAGGTCGGGCAGGCGGAGCGCTCGATGCCGTCGAGCTGCTCGTCGGTGACCGCGTCGTTGGACGAGGCGATCATCGCGTCGATGAGGTCGATCTTGTCGTGGACGATGCCCTCGATCGCGATGGTCTTGCCGGCCTCCATGGGACCGCCGGAGACGAAGACCGTGGGGATGTTGAGCCGCAGCGCGGCGATCAGCATGCCCGGCGTGATCTTGTCGCAGTTGGAGATGCAGACGAGCGCGTCGGCGCAGTGCGCGTTCACCATGTACTCGACGGCGTCGGCGATCAGCTCGCGGCTCGGCAGCGAGTAGAGCATGCCGCCGTGGCCCATCGCGATGCCGTCGTCGACCGCGATCGTGTTGAACTCGCGCCCGACGCCGCCGGCCTCGGCCACCGCGTCGGCGACAAGGCCGCCGAGGTCCTTGAGATGCACATGCCCGGGTACGAACTGGGTGAAGCTGTTGGCAATGGCGACGATCGGCTTGCCGAAATCGTCGTCAGTCATGCCGGTGGCGCGCCACAGGGCGCGGGCGCCGGCCATGGTGCGACCATGCGTGGAGGTCCTCGACCGCAGCTCAGGCATGAAACCAGTCTGTCACGTTTCAATATTCGGGATCCGATAAGGGTCCTAGCCCGCCGTGGCCACGTAAAGATCCACCAGGTGGGCCCTTCGTACCGTCCGTTTAGGCGCTCCGTGCCAATAAGTTGCGAGTCGCACATGCCGTCCCCCACGGCCCCGCCGATATCCGGCAGCATGGTTTCGTGCCCCTCCCCTCGGTGGTGGCCGCCGTCGCGACGGCCGGTGTGGTGTTCGCGGTGGTCTGTGTCGTGATGCTGACCGCGTCGGCTCGAGCTCACGCCGGTGCGTGCCGCCGTGCCTATTGGCTGCTCGCCGCCGGGGCTGCCGTGGCCGCCCTGACGTGCGTCGGCGGCATCGCGGCCAGCATCGCCATGCAAGAGCATGTGGTGCACAGCCAGCCCGACCGGACGTTGCTGGGCAGCCTTCTCGCGCTCGGCATCGCGGTGAGCAGTGGCCTGCTGCTGGCCGGCCTGCTCATGCTCCCCGGCGCGGCGCCCACGCCGCCCGGCATGCTCCGCCACCTGCTCGACGCCCTGGTGATCGCGGCGGCGGTGTGGTTCGTCTGCTGGGTGGCTGTCTCCGAGCCGACGCACCTGCTCGGCGACCGTACGCCGTCTGGGTGCCGCCCCCTGCTCATCCCGGCCGCGATCGCCGCGCTCGCGCTCGGCGTTAGCGTGATCACGGCGATGCGCGCGCCGCAGCCGCGCGGGCCGGTCGTGCGGGTGGGCGCCGGTGTGACGCTCGCGGCGGTCGCCGGCATCGGCCTGGCCAGCGGGGTGTGCCAGGGCAGGACCCTGCTTGTCGACGTCAGCGCGGTGCTCCTGCCGGCCGCGCTCGGCATCGTCGCGTTCGCCGCCCGCCACGCCGACCGGATGCCCGTCCCGCCAACGGACCCGGGTGAGGGCTTGGCGATCGAGGGCGAGCTGAGCCGCCGCGGCAGTGCGTATGCGTTCTTGCCGATGGCCGCGATGGCCACTTCGGCGCTCTACCACCTGCTGCGTGGCGGCGAGTTCGACCTGATCGGCATCGTGACCGGCAGCCTGGAGGGTTTCGCGCTTGTCGCCCGGCAGTTCCTGGCCCTGCGCGACGTCCGGGCGTATGCGGAGCGCCTGCGTGACCGCGAGGCGTATTTCCGCGAGCTTGCCCACACCGACCCGCTCACCGGCCTGGCCAACCGGCGCGGCCTGCTCAGCGCGCTGGAGGACGAGCGGGTGGCCGGCGCGGAGGCGGCGCTGCTCTCGCTCGACCTCGACGGCTTCAAGAATGTCAACGACATGCGCGGCCACGACGTGGGCGACGCGGTGCTCGTCGAGGTCGGGCAGCGCCTCCGCATGGCCCTGCGCCCGGGTGACGTGGCCGCGCGGCTCGGCGGCGACGAGTTCGCGGTGCTGATGTGGGCCCGTCCAGGCGAGGCCAAGCGGGCCGCGTCCCGGCTGCTCGGCGTGCTCGGCGGGCCGTACGAGCAGGAGGCCGGCACCGTGTTCCTCTCGGTCAGCATCGGGCTGGCCGGCTGCGCGACCGTCCCCGACGTGGCCACCCTCCTGCGCAACGCCGACATCGCGCTGCGCTGGGCCAAGTCACACGGGAAGAACAGGGTCGAGCTGTACGACATCGAGTACGACGTGAAGCTGCGCCGCCTCACCGAGCTGGAGCACGAGCTGCGCGGCGCGATCGACCGGGACGAGCTGCACCTCCAGTACCAGCCGGTCGTGATGCTGCCCGACGTGCGGCCGGTCGGCGCTGAGGCGCTGCTGCGGTGGCAGCATCCGCGGCTGGGCAAGGTCGGCCCGGACGAGTTCATCCCGGTCGCCGAGGAGTGCGGGATGATCAACCGGCTCGGTGCCTGGGTGCTCCACCAGGCCTGCCACCAGCTGTCCCGCTGGCTCGCCGAGGGGCACGACGTGTGGGTGTCGGTCAACGTCTCGCCGCGGGAGCTGCACGCGCCCGGATACGTCGACCAGGTGAAGGACGCGCTACGGGCGCACCGAGTGCCACCACAGCGGCTGGTGCTTGAGGTGACCGAGCACGCCGTCTCCAGCGACGTCGAGGAGCTGATCCGGCGGCTGCGCGACCTGCGCGAGACCGGGGTTCGGATCGCACTGGACGACTTCGGCGCCGGCTACTCGTCGCTCGGCCAGCTCCGCCGGCTCCCGGTCGACATCCTGAAGATCGACCACTCGCTGGTGGTCAAGGAGATGGTCCGGGTGGTGGTCGAGCTCGGTCACCAGTTCGGGCTGGAGGTCATCGCCGAGGGCATCGGCGAGCAGCGACAGATGACGATGGTGGTCGAGGCGGGGTGCAAGCTCGGCCAGGGTTACCTGTCCGGGTGGCCGGTCCCGGCCGAGCACTTCGAGGCTCGCTTGGAGTCCGCTACGTCACCCGCTCGCGTCGTGCCGGTGCCGGAGCAAAAGCGCGACAGAGACCAAAATGCAGGGCCAACGTCCCGTCGTGCTCAGAATGTGAGATCAGTTGACTCATCGCATGAGATGCGTCAGGCTTAGCCGCATGCCGACTTGGTCGTCTCGAGTACTTACCTGAGCGCACTCTCCCCTCGGAGAGTGCGCTGGCCCCGTGCGTTCGCACGCGGGCCTTTTTCATGTCTGGAGGCACGATTGTGCCGAGCAGACGTAGACCCAGCCATGTGATCCCGAGACCACCGACCACGAGCCAGAAGGCTGAACGCCATGACGAGACCAACACCAGAGACACTCGCCCACCGCGCACCGTCGCCGGCGATGCTCGCCGCTGCGGCCAACGCCGCCACTCCGGCGGCTCCGCCCGCCCCCGCCAAGGTCTCCGGCGCGGTAAGCCTCGTCAAGTCGCTCGAGGCGCTCGGCGTCGACGTCATGTTCGGCATCCCCGGCGGCACGATCCTGCCGGCGTACGACCCGATCTACGACTCCAGCGTCCGGCACATCCTGGTCCGCCACGAGCAGGGCGCGGGACACGCCGCCACCGGGTACGCGCAGGCGACCGGGAAGGTCGGCGTCTGCATCGCCACCTCGGGGCCGGGCGCGACAAACCTGGTCACCGCGATCGCGGACGCGTATATGGACTCCGTCCCGATCGTCGCGATCACCGGCCAGGTGTCTCGGCCCGCGATCGGCACGGACGCCTTCCAGGAGGCGGACATCCAGGGCATCACCCTGCCGATCACCAAGCACAACTACCTGGTCACCACGGCGGACGAGATCCCGCGGGTGCTGGCCGAGGCGTTCCACCTCGCCTCGACCGGGCGCCCTGGGCCGGTGCTCGTCGACATCCCGAAGGACGTGCAGCAGGAGCTGACCACGTTCAACTGGCCGCCCACCATGGAGCTGCCCGGCTACCGGCCCACGCTGCACCCGCACGGCAAGCAGATCCGTGAGGCCGCGCGGCTGATGACCTCGGCCCGCCGCCCCGTGCTGTACGTCGGCGGCGGCGTCCTCAAGGCCCATGCCACCGACAGCCTGCGCAAGCTGGCCGAGCTGACCGGCATCCCGGTCGTGACCACGCTGATGGCGCGCGGGGCGTTCCCCGACTCGCACCCCCAGCACGTGGGCATGCCCGGCATGCACGGCACCGTCGCGGCGGTGTACGCGCTACAGAAGGCCGACCTGCTTGTCGCTCTCGGCGCCCGCTTCGACGACCGGGTGACCGGCAAGCTCGACTCGTTCGCGCCGGACGCGGCGATCGTGCACGCCGACATCGACCCGGCCGAGATCGGCAAGAACCGCACCGCCGACGTGCCGATCGTGGGCGACGCCCGGCACGTCATCGACGAGCTGATCCAGGCCGTCTCGGCCGAGCGCGCGGCCGGCCGCACCGGCGACCGTACGGACTGGTGGGCTCAGCTGGACGACCTGCGCGAGCGGTACCCGCTGGGCTGGGACGACCCGACCGACGGCACGCTCGCCCCGCAGTACGTCATCAAGCGGCTGGGCGAGATCGCCGGGCCGGACGCGATCTACGTCGCCGGCGTCGGGCAGCACCAGATGTGGGCCTCCCAGTTCATCTCGTACGAGAAGCCGCACACCTGGCTCAACTCCGGTGGCGCCGGCACGATGGGGTACGCGGTCCCGGCCGCGATGGGCGCCAAGGTCGGCAAGCCCGACACCACCGTGTGGGCGGTCGACGGCGACGGCTGCTTCCAGATGACCAACCAGGAGCTGGCCACCTGCGCGCTGGAGGGCATCCCGATCAAGGTCGCCATCATCAACAACGGCAACCTCGGCATGGTGCGGCAGTGGCAGACGCTGTTCTACGGCGAGCGCTACTCCAACACTGATCTGGGCACCCACAAGCACCGCATCCCGGACTTCGTCAAGCTGGCCGAGGCGCTCGGCTGCGTCGGCCTGCGCTGCGAGAGCGCGGACGACGTCGACAAGACCATCAAGGCGGCCATGGAGATCAACGACGCGCCCGTCGTGATCGACTTCGTCGTCGGCAAGGACGCGATGGTCTGGCCGATGGTGGCCGCCGGCACCAGCAACGACGAGATCATGTTCGCCCGCGGCATGCGCCCGAGCTTCGACGAAGACGACCTGTGAGGTTGAGCGATAGATGACCAAGCACACGCTCTCCGTTCTCGTGGAGAACAAGCCGGGCATACTGGCCCGGGTCGCCGGGCTGTTCGCCCGCCGCGGGTTCAACATCGACTCGCTCGCCGTCGGGGAGACCGAGCACCCCGAGGTCTCCCGGATGACCATCGTGGTCAACGCCGAGGAGTCCCCGCTCGAGCAGGTCACCAAGCAGCTCAACAAGCTGGTGCACGTTCTCAAGATCGTCGAGCTGGACCCGACCGTGGCCGTCCAGCGGGAGCTGCTCCTCGTGAAGGTCCGGGCCGACCGCCCGGTCCGCTCGCAGGTACTCGAGACGGTCAACCTCTTCCGCGCGCGCGTCGTCGACGTCGCGCCGGACACGCTCACGATCGAGGCCACCGGCACGGCCGACAAGCTGGACGCGTTGCTGCGCGACCTCGAGCCGTACGGAATCAAGGAAATGGTCCAATCCGGCATGGTGGCGATCGGCCGCGGGTCGCGCTCGATCACAACAGGGCCGGCGCTGCGCGCCGCCTGACACTGGCCGGCGGTGCGCGGGAGACCGCGACCGCCGGGAACGAACCAAGGAAGGAAAGAAATGGCCGCTGAGGTCTTCTACGACGACGACGCGGACCTTGGGATCATCCAAGGCAAGAAGGTCGCCGTCATCGGGTACGGCAGCCAGGGCCACGCCCACGCACTCTCCCTCCGGGACTCCGGCGTCGAGGTGCGGATCGGCCTGCCCGAAGGCTCGAAGAGCCGGCCGAAGGCGCAGGAGCAGGGCCTGACGGTCGGCACGCCGGCCGAGGTGAGCGAGTGGGCCGACGTCATCATGCTGCTCGCGCCCGACACCGCGCAGCGGAAGATCTACGCGGAGTCCATCGCGCCCAACCTCGCCGCGGGCAAGGCGCTCTTCTTCGGGCACGGGCTCAACATCCGGTACGGGCTGATCGAGCCCCCGGCCGACATCGACGTGGCGATGGTCGCGCCGAAGGGACCGGGTCACCTCGTCCGCCGGCAGTACGTGGACGGCAAGGGCGTACCGTGCCTGGTCGCCGTCGAGCAGGACGCCAGCGGCGACGCTCTCGCGCTGGCCCTCTCGTACGCGAAGGGGATCGGCGGCTCCCGGGCGGGCGTCATCAAGACGACGTTCAAGGAGGAGACCGAGACCGACCTCTTCGGCGAGCAGGCGGTGCTCTGCGGCGGCGCGTCCGCGCTGGTGCAGACCGGGTTCGAGGTGCTCACCGAGGCCGGGTACGCGCCCGAGGTGGCCTACTTCGAGTGCCTGCACGAGCTCAAGCTGATCGTCGACCTCATGTACGAGGGCGGCATCGCCCGCATGCGGTACAGCGTCTCGGACACCGCCGAGTACGGCGACTACACCCGTGGTCCGCGCGTCATCGACGAGCGGGCCAAGGAGGAGATGCGCCGGATCCTGGGCGAGATCCAGGACGGCAGCTTCGCCCGCGAGCTCATCGCCGAGGACGACGCCGGACGCCCCAACTTCAACAAGTACCGCGAGCAGGGCGCCGCCCACCCGATCGAGGAGACCGGCAAGAAGCTCCGGGCGATGATGAGCTGGGTGGACCGCCCGATTACCGAAACCGCTTGAGTTCCTTCACCTGAGCACCACCGTCAAGGCGCCCTCCGACGACCGGGGGGCGCCTTGATCACGGTACGGGCGAGACTGCGTTACCAGCAGATTGCGCGCGTGGAACTATTACGAACGAGACCCCCACCTTCCCCCCAATCTGTCTTCGCTTACGCGCACTTAATCGAACCCTCAGGTACCGTCGATTCATGCGTCTGGAGCAACCGCACCGAACAGAGCGCTTCGGCGCCGTACGGATCCATGAGCTTCAGCGCGTCATCGAGCTGGACTCGGGCGCGCAACGCGGCGCTGACCAGGCCGGATCCCATAGTCAGCTGGTGCCGCCCGACGCGATGCGAGCGGTCGAGGAGGAATTGGTCGTCGTTATTCCGTGCATGAATGAGACACGCAGAGTAATTGAGGGTGTGCTCTCTGGAATTCCGCACGACTGTCTCATCATTCTCGTGAGTAACAGTGCTCGCCAGCCCGTCGATCGGTACGAGATTGAGGTGCAGAGCCTGGAGCAGTTCTGCCGCTCGGCGGAGCGGCCTGCTTTGGCGATTCACCAGCGCGACCCCGGCTTGGCCGCCGCGATGAAGGCGGCCGGCATGCCGGAGCTGATTGACGACGAGGGACTGGTCCGCACCGGCAAGGGCGAGGCAATGCTGATCGGCATGGCGCTGGCCGCCGTGACCGGCCGCCGCTACCTGGGCTACGTCGACGCCGACAACTACGTGCCCGGCGCGGTCAACGAGTACTGCAAGGCGTATGCGGCCGGCCTGCACCTGGCCTCGGCCGACAGCCCGTACTCGATGGTCCGCATCTCCTGGCACTCCAAGCCGAAGCTGCGCGACGGCCGCCTCTTCTTCAGCCGCCGCGGCCGCAGCTCGGAAGTCACCAACATGTTCCTCAACCGGCTCGTCGCCGAGTACTCCGGCTTCGGCACGGAGGTGATCGCGACCGGCAACGCCGGCGAGCATGCGCTCAGCCTCGAGCTCGGCCTGCGGATGCGGCTGGCCGGCGGGTTCGCGGTGGAGCCGTTCGAGTACGTCGAGCTGTTCGAGCAGTTCGGCGGCGTACTCCCGGTCGTCTCCTCGCAGGTGCTGCCGCACTCCGTGCCAGTGCTTCAGATCGAAACGCGCAACCCGCACTTCCACGACAACAAGGGCGAGGACCACGTCAAGGGGATGCGGACGCAGGCCCTCAACGTGCTGTACCACTCGCCCGTCGCGCTGCCGGCCGTGCGCGAGGCGATCCTGGAGTTCATGGTCTCGGAGGGCGCGCTGGCACCGGGGGAGGAGCCGCCGCGGGAGCGGATCTACCCGCCGGTCGGTGCGCTGGCCTTCGACACCTTCCTGGACGCGCTCAGCTCGGAGGCGACGTCGTTCCGGCAGGTGGGCCGCGAGCTGGCTCGTGTCGATCGTCACTCGGTGGCCTGACCGCCGGTTACGTCGCATTTGTAAAGGGTTGTGAGGGCGCTCACGCCAAGGCGGGAGCGACTGAGCGTCCTCGTGCGCCTACGATCGCGGAATAGGGCACGCACGCTCTCCCCGCGCCAATCGTCGCGCCCAGACGGGCGGCGTGACGGAGGGCGAAGACCGCGAGAGCCGTCCGCTCGCGGGGAGGCGCAGGGCGCAGAGCGGCGCGCTGTACGGCCACACACTCAAGGTCGACGCGCTGCCGATAACCCGCCCACAACCCCACGAGGACAGATGACTTCCGTCGTACTGATCGCTGAAGAGCTCGCTCCCGCCGCTATCGACGTGCTCGCGCATGACTTCGACGTCCGTCATGTCGATGGCACCGACCGGCCGGCTCTACTCGCCGCGCTGGCGGAGGCCGACGCCGTGATCGTCCGTTCCGCCACCCAGGTCGACGCCGAGGCGATCGCCGCCGCCCCGCGCCTCAAGGTCGTCGCCCGGGCCGGGGTCGGTCTCGACAACGTCGAGGTGCCCGCCGCCACCGCCCGCGGCGTGATGGTCGTCAACGCGCCCACCTCCAACATCGTCTCCGCCGCCGAGCAGGCCCTCGCGCTGCTGCTCGCGGTCGCGCGCAACACCGCCAGTGCCAGCGCCGCGCTCAAGGCCGGCGAGTGGAAGCGTTCCAAGTACACCGGCGTGGAGATCCAGGGCAAGACCGTCGGCGTGGTCGGTCTGGGGCGTATCGGCGTGCTCTTCGCCCAGCGGATCGCCGCCTTCGGCACCCGCCTGATCGCGTACGACCCCTATGTGCAGCCGGCCCGTGCGGCCCAGCTCGGCGTCCGCCTTGTCGGGCTCGACGAGCTGCTGCGGGAGAGCGACTTCATCTCGATCCACCTGCCCAAGACGCCGGAGACTGTGGGGCTCATCGGCGAAAAGGAGCTGGCGATCGTCAAGCCGGGCGTGCGGATCGTCAACGCCGCTCGTGGCGGGCTGATCGACGAGCAGGCGCTCGCCGACGCGATCGCCGAGGGCCGGGTGGGCGGCGCCGGCATCGACGTGTACGCGAAGGAGCCTTGCACCGCGTCGCCGCTGTTCGCGTTCGACAACGTGGTGGCCACCCCGCACCTCGGCGCGTCCACCGCCGAGGCGCAGGACAAGGCGGGCCTCGCGGTCGCCAAGAGCGTCAAGCTTGCGCTACAGGGCGAGTTCGTGCCGGACGCGGTCAACGTGCAGGCCGGTGGCGTGGTCGCGGAGGACGTGCGGCCGCTGCTCCCGCTCGCCGAGAAGCTCGGCAGGGTCTTCACCGCGGTGGCCGGTGGGGTGGCCGCCAGCGTGACCGTCGAGGTGCGCGGCGAGGCGGTCGCCAACGAGGTGGCGGTGCTCAAGCTCGCTACCACCAAGGGCCTTTTCGCCGCGGTGGTCGACGAGCAGGTCACGTACGTCAACGCGCCGCTCTTCGCGGCCGACCGGGGTGTCGAGGTCGACCTGGCCACGTTCGCCGACTCGGCCGACGAGCCGACGCTCGTCACCGTGCGAGGCGCGCTGCCCGACGGCCGTACGGTCAGCGTCTCCGGCACGGTGGTCGTCAGTGGCACCAAGGAGACGATCAAGCTCACCGAGGTCGACGGCTTCGACATCGAGCTGACCGCCGACGGCATCCTGCTCTTCTTCCGGTACGCGGACCGGCCCGGCGTCGTCGGCGCGATCGGCTCGATCCTCGGCGAGTCGGGCGTCAACATCGCGGCGATGCAGGTGGCCCGGCGCGAGGCCGGCGGCGAGGCGCTGATGACGCTCACCGTCGACTCCTCGGTCGGCGCCGAGCTGCTCACCCAGGCCGCCGACGTGATCGGCGCGACCGCGGCGAGCGCGGCCGACCTGCGCGAGGAGTAGGCCAAACTACGCGAAAAGGGCTCCTCGCCGCCGCGGGGAGCCCTTTCTCATCTGACCCGGGTCGGCGGTGGATAGACCGTGCCGTCCTGGAGGTCGAGCAGCATGAGGTCGTTTTCGCCGGCGAAGTACTCGATCGCCTCCAGCACGGCGTCGGCGCACGACTCGCTGAGGCACATCAGGACGTGGTCGGTCGCGACATGCAGTGGCGCGGCGGCCCACGGGCTGTCGGCGACCGGCAGCCGATCCGGCCACCGGGCGGTCAGCTCGGCGTAGAACCTGCCGATGCGGCGGTCGACTGCGCCTGCCGCGTGCTCACCTTCGCGGCACAGCTCGTACGCCGCCCGTACGTCCGCTGGCGTGGCGCCAGCGTCGAGGGCCCACACGACGAGGTCAAAACTCACGGGCACAGATATTGCCACCCAGTGAACGCCCAAAGGCGCCCACCCCACGCGACACGCGGCGGGCGTGCCTGTCTTGCGCCGGGTCGGGGCCAATCGATAGCGTATTTACACGGTTACGCACCGCGTGGGCGGGTCTTCGGGTGACTCGGCGGCGAGGTGTGTCGCCGCACCTCCCGTGTGCGCGAGCCACGCGTGCCCGAACTTGACGATCAGCCTCCGCGGTCACTTGCCGAGACCGCGGAGGCTGATCTTCCTTACCCCCTGGAGCTGGACCCTTCAATCTGGACCCGTACGGCCCGTGCGCCCCCACGGCGACCGCACCTGGGAGATTGGCAGGTCCATTGAATGCCTCAGGACGGACGGCAGTCGGCGAAGAGCATCCGATAACCGTCCACTGTGGGAAACCAGCCCAGCCCGGCCGGCCCGGCGGCGAACAGGGCAGTGGCGTAGGCGTCGGCGATGGCCAGGTCGGGACCGGTCACGACGGCCGCGCCCACGTGGCGGACCATCTCGCCGGTGTGCGGGTCGACCACGTGACCCCGGTGGCCGGTGACGCCGGAGGTGCCGACCGCGCCCTCGCTCATCTCCAGCATCATCGCCACCCGGCGTGGCTCGCGCGGGTCGTGGATCGCGACCCGCCACGGCCCACCGTGCGGCGCGTTGCCCCGCACCGCCAGGTCGGCCTCGCTGACCACCGCGTAGTCGCTGATGCCGGCGGCGCGCAGCCGGGCCGCGGCCCGCTCCACCGCCCACCCCTTGAGCAGGCCGCCCGGGTCGAAGCCGCCGGGCACCGCCCAGGCGTCGAACCACCCGTCGGTGGCCGCGCGCATCGCGTCGCAGCGGGCGACGATGTCGGCGAGCGGCGGATACGCCTCGGGGGTGACCTCACCGCGGCGCAGCAGCGACACAAGGCTGCCGCGGCGTAGCGGGCTGTAGGTCACGTCGATCGCGCGGAGCTCGGCGACCGCGTCGGCGATGGCCAGGCTGACCGTGCGGCGGGTCATCCACTCCGGTGCGACGAGCATCAGCGAGAAGTCGGCGGCCGAGGTGTGCACCGCGTGGCGGGCGACAAGGCGGCCCGTGACGGCGGCGGTGGCGGCACCGAACGGCCTGTTGGCCGGGCCCTGGTAGCCGAGCCAGAGGTCGGCGCGCCCCCGCCCCTCTCTCGGCCGCCCCGCCCGCGCGACGCTTCTGCTCGGCATCGGGGCCTGCTGGATCGCCATGATGGAGAAGGTAGGCCCTCAAGTTGACCGGATCATGGGGATTACCTGAGAAAGACCTGTGTACCGGATGGTGGGACTCGGCGCCCGAGAATCGGGACGGGGGATTAACGTTTCTTCAGCAGTGGTCTGACGAAGGGGTTTTGCTGTGGCTCGCATCGCGGTGGTCGCCGGTGACGGTATCGGGACCGAGGTGGTCGCGCAGGCCCGCAAGGTCATCGACGCCGTGCTCCCCGGTGTGACCGCGACGGAGTACGACTTGGGCGCCGCGCGCTACCACCGCACCGGCGAGGTGCTGCCCGACTCCGTGCTCGCCGAGCTGGCCCAGCACGACGCGATCCTGCTCGGTGCCGTCGGTGACCCGAGCGTGCCGCCGGGCGTGCTGGAGCGCGGCCTGCTGCTCAAGCTCCGCTTCGCCTTCGACCAGTACGTCAACCTTCGTCCCGCCCGCCTCTGGCCGGGCACCACCGGCCCGCTCGCCACGGTCAAGCCGGGCGAGATCGACTTCGTCGTGGTGCGCGAGGGCACCGAGGGGCTGTACGCGGGGGCTGGTGGCACGCTGCACCGCGACACGCCCGCCGAGGTCGCGACCGAGGAGAGCCTCAACACGCGGCACGGCGTCGAGCGGGTCATCCGCGACGCGTTCGAGCGGGCCCAGCGCCGCGAGCGGCGCAAGGTGACGCTGGTCCACAAGACAAACGTCCTCACCCACGCGGGTTCGCTGTGGTCGCGCGCCTTCGCCGCGGTCAAGGCCGACTTCCCGGACGTGGAGACGGAGTACCAGCACGTCGACGCGGCCGCCATGTACCTGGTGACCCAGCCGCAGCGCTACGACGTGGTGGTCACCGACAACCTCTTCGGTGACATCCTCACCGACATCGCCGCCGCCGTTACGGGCGGTATCGGGCTCGCCGCGAGCGGCTGCATCAACCCGTCGCGCGAGTTTCCATCGATGTTCGAGCCGGTCCACGGGTCGGCCCCGGACATCGCCGGCAAGGGCCTGGCCGACCCGGTCGCGGCCGTACTGTCGGCGTCCCTCCTGCTCGAACACCTCGGCCACGCGGACGCGTCTCGTCGAGTATTCGAGGCGGTCGCGGCCGAGCTGGCGTCCCGTACCCCGGGCACCCCGCTGCGCACCGCCGAGGTCGGCGACCGGCTCGCCACCGCTGCCGCGGCGTAGCCGTCCCTCTTCCCCTTTCACCCCGCGCCATTTAACGAGCGTTCGGGGTATCCTGCATTCCCATACCTATGGAGGTCCAGCGCGATGAGCGGTGGTGACAAGCTCGACTTCGAGATCCGTCCGAATCCTCAGCCGGTATCGGCGGCCGAGCGCGCCGCGCTGCTGGCCAACCCGGGTTTCGGTCGCATCTCCACCGACCACATGGTCACGATCAGGTATGCCGAAGGCAAAGGGTGGTACGACGCCCGTGTCGAGGCACGCGGCCCGATCTCGATGGATCCCGCCGCGGCGGTGCTGCACTACGCGCAGGAGATCTTCGAAGGGCTGAAGGCGTACCACGCGGCCGACGGCGGTGTGACGATGTTCCGCCCGGACGCCAACGCACAGCGGTTCAACATCTCGGCTGAGCGCATGTCCATGCCACACCTGCCCGAGCAGGTCTTCCTCGACTCGCTGCACCACATCATCGAGATCGACCGCGAGTGGATCCCGGCGAGCGAGGACGGGAGCCTCTACCTGCGCCCGTTCATGTACGCGAGCGAGGTCTTCCTGGGCGTGCGACCCGCGCTCGAGTACCTGTACGTGGTGATCGCCTCCCCCGTGGGTGCGTACTTCTCGGGTGGCGTCAAGCCGCTCGCGGTCTGGGTCTCCCAGGAGTACACGCGGGCGGCGCCCGGCGGCACCGGCGCGGCCAAGTGCGGGGGCAACTACGCCGCCTCGCTGGCCGCCCAGGCCGAGGCCATCGAGCACGGCTGCGACCAGGTGGTGTTCCTGGACGCGGTCGAGCGTAAGTACGTGGACGAGCTCGGCGGCATGAATGTCTTCTTCGTGTACGACGACGGCAGCATGGCAACTCCGCCGCTGACCGGCACGATCCTGCCCGGTATCACCCGCGACTCGCTGCTGGCGCTGGCCGCCCGCGAGGGTCGCCGGGTCGATGAGCGCCCGGTCAGCTTCGACGACTGGCGCGCCGACGCGGCCAGCGGCCGCATCCGCGAGGCCTTCGCCTGTGGCACGGCCGCGGTGATCACCCCGATCGGGGTCGTCCGCACGCCCGACGGCGAGTTCAAGATGGGCGACGGCGGCCCGGGCGAGGTGACGATGGCACTGCGCGAGCAGCTGGTCGCCATCCAGCGCGGCCGCGCCGACGACCCGTACGGCTGGGTCCACCGCGTCCTCTAGAGATCCATTTCAAACTGAGCTACCGCGATGTCCGCGGTGGTCCGGACCGTCGCTCCCGCGGCCTCACCCTGCGCGCTTCACAACCCGCCGCCGGCCGCAAGGCCGGCGGCGCGGGCAGACCCGGACGAACTCTGGATCTAGGGCCTGTTTTGTGTACGCGAGAGATCGTGGTATCGATCCGCCCCTCCACGGGCAACTACGTACCACGATCTGCCAGACCGCGGACCCGGCAGCGAAGGTCGTGGTCGGCCGACCACGACCCCCGGCGTGAGCTTGCCAACCGCGAAGGGTGAGGCCGCGGGAGCGACGGTCCGGACCACGACGGGCATCGCGGTAGCTCGACTTCCTTGATTTTGGATCTTTATCCGCGACAAGACACCGAGGCCACCCCAACTCCAAAGGTCTCTGTCGGGATCGTCCTCCCAGCGCGGCGCCCACCCGATGGCGAACGCCTCGCGGAGCCACCCCCGGCGCGGCGCCGTCAATCAGCGAGCGGTCGGGTCGGCCAGCAGGTGGACGCGGAGGGAGTCGAGCTGGGCGGGCGTGATGCCGGCGGCCAGCAGGTAGCCCTCGGCGGAGCCGTGGCGCTCGCGGAGCTCCTTCAGGAAGATGAGCATCGCCTCGGCGGGGGAGGAGAAGTACGGGCGCGGTACGTCCGCCACCACGATCTTTCGGGTGGCCAGGAACGCGCTGAAGCGGGCGGACGCCGCCGTGCTCAGGGCGTAGTCCGTGGCGATGTCCTCGTCGCTCACGCCGAGCACGGAGAGCGTCAGCGCGCAGACCACGCCGGTGCGGTCCTTGCCGGCCACGCAGTGCACCACCACCGGGGAGGCCGCCTCGTCCGCGATCACGCCGACCGCGGCGGAGATCCCGGCCACACCCTGCTCGGCCAGGTCGTGGTACCGGTTGGCGAGGTACCGGGCGACGCCCAGCTTCTCCTCGTACGGGATCTCGTCCCAGTCCTGGTGCTCGGGGTGGATGTGGCGGTACCCGAGTCCCACGTACTCCGGGACGCGGCCGTCGCGGGTGACCTCGCGGGGGCGGCGCAGGTCGATCACCGTGCGGACGCCCAGCGCGGCGAACGCATCGGTGTCCCCGCTTTCCAGGCGGTGCAGGGAGTCCGAGCGGAAGAGGCGGCGCCAGACGACCGTGCGGCCCTCGTGGCCGGTGTAACCGCCGACGTCGCGGAAGTTGAAGGTGGTCGTGAAGGGAAGCGTGCGATCCACTCGATCACGTTAACGCAGACAACAACCGGGGCGCCCCCGTGAGGGAGCGCCCCGGTCCTTTAGAGGGAGGGAATCCGGTCAGAACTTTCCGCCGTAGTACGAGCCGAGCTTGTCCCGGTACAGGGGGTCGGTGTACGTGTCCTCGTTGAACTCGGGGGCCGACTTGATCTCGTCCTTCGAGCGGTCCACGTACACCTTGCGCTCCTCGTGGTCCGCGCTGTTCACGACGCCTGCCGGCAGCATGACCTTCTTACCGAAGATCCACGGCCCGGTGTCGACCACCAGGTAGCTGGCGCTGACCTCGTAGCTGCACCGGTCGATCTTGCCGATGCTGCCGTCGGTCGCCTCCACCTTGTAGCCGACCAGGTCCGTGCCGGTCACGCCGGAGTCGTCGCGATACGTCCACGCGTCGAACGCCCGTCCCGGCACGGCACCCGGCATCGTGCCACCGACCACGTTCGGGTTCGGCGGCTGGTACGGGGTTTGGGGATCGTGCCTGTTCACGGCTATCACTCCTTCCGAGCACCGAGGTACCCACATCGAGAGGTACCTAACCCAGCGATCTGGTCCCGGGATGTGGACCTTGCTTCCCATACGTGCCCGCGCGGTGGCAGAGTGTCTTGGCGTGACCCACCGTGCCCTCATTATTGGCACCTAGCGCGCCGGCACCCCTCACGCCGAGCGCGCAGACCTCCCGCGACCGCGGGGGGTCTTTTTGTTGGACCAGGAAAGGAAGAGCCATGACGTTCCAGGTGTACGACACCACGCTCCGTGACGGTGCTCAGCGTGAGGGGATCAGCTACTCCGTCGTGGACAAGCTGGCCGTGGCGCGGCTCCTAGACGAGTTCGGCGTCGGCTTCATCGAGGGCGGCTGGCCGGGAGCAATGCCCAAGGACACCGAGTTCTTCGCTAGAGCCCGCAGCGAGCTACCCCTCAAACATGCCGTGCTTGTCGCGTTCGGCGCGACTCGCAAGGCCGGCATCGCGGTCGCCGACGACCGCCAGGTGCGCGCCCTGCTCGACGCCGAGACGCCCGCCGTCTGTCTCGTCGCCAAGTCGGACATCCGCCACGTGGAGCGAGCGCTGCGCACCAGCGGCGCGGAAAACCTCGCGATGGTCCACGACACCGTGGCCCACTTCGTCGCCGAGGGGCGGCGGGTGTTCCTCGACTGCGAGCACTTCTTCGACGGCTACCGCCACGACCCCGCGTACACCGCCTCGGTCGTCTCCACCGCCATCGAGGCCGGCGCCGAGGTCGTCGTGATGTGCGACACCAACGGTGGCATGCTGCCGTCGCGGGTTACCGCCGCGATCGGTGAGCTCGTCGAGCGCGTCGGCGTCGGGCCGGAGCGGCTCGGCATCCACTGCCAGAACGACACCTCCTGCGCCGTCGCCAACACCGTCGCCGCCGTCGAGGCGGGGGTGAAGCACTTCCAGTGCACCGCCAACGGGTACGGCGAGCGCCCCGGCAACGCCGACCTCTTCGCCGTCGTCGCCAACCTCCAGCTCAAGCTCGGGCTGCCCGTCCTACCGGACGGCTGCCTGGAACAGATGGTGCGCGTCTCGCACGCCATCGCCGAGATCGCCAACATCGCCCCCGACACCCACCAGGCTTACGTCGGGGCCGCGGCATTCGCCCACAAGGCGGGGCTGCACGCGAGCGCGATCAAAGTGGACCCGGTGCTGTACAACCACATTGAACCGTCCATTGTGGGCAACGACATGCGGATCCTGGTTACCGAGATGGCCGGCCGGGCCAGCATCGAGCTCAAGAGCCGCGAGCTCGGGCTCGACCTGGCCGGCCATCCGGAGGCCCTGTCCGAGGTCACGCGCCGGGTGAAGGACATGGAGGCGCACGGGTGGTCGTTCGAGGCCGCGGACGCCTCCTTCGAGCTGCTCGTCCGCTCCGAGCTGCCCGGCGAGAGCACCGCGAGGCCGTTCGCGCTGGAGTCCTACCGGGTCCAGGTCGAGCACCGCGAGGACGGCGCGGTCGTCTCCGAGGCCACCGTCAAGGTCCGGGTACGGGGTGAGCGCGTCATCGCCACCGCCGAGGGGAACGGCCCGGTCAACGCCCTCGACGAGGCACTGCGGGTGGCGCTCCGCCGGCACTACCCGGCGCTGGCCCACTTCGAGCTCGCCGACTACAAGGTGCGGATCCTCGAAGGGAGCCACGGCAGCGGCGCCATCACGCGGGTGCTCGTGGAGACGGTCGACGGCAGCGGCCGTGACTGGACAACGGTGGGCGTACACGAGAACGTGGTGGAGGCGAGCTGGCACGCGCTCGTCGACGCGCTCACGTACGGGCTGTCACCCGCCCAGATCGCCGCGCGGTAGCGCCAGCTCCGCGTAGACCGGGCGGTGGTCACTGCCCGGCAGGTGCAGCACAGAGACGTCGCGTACGCCGACGCGGCGGTCCACCAGCACGTGATCGATGGTGACCGGCGGGATCCGGTCGCCGTCGTACGGCCCCCACGTCCCGGTGAGCCCCGCGCCGGCCGCGTCGGCGGCGTCGCGGTAGCCGGAGGCGATCAGCCGGCGCAGCGGCGCGTGGTCCAGCGTGGCGTTGAAGTCGCCGGCCAGGATGCGCACCGGTCCGGTAGGCGTGGCGCGCTGCTGTCCGTCGAGGTCGCGCTCCCAGTCCCGGAGCTTCCCCATCGCGTGCGGCGACATCGGGTGCACGGACTCCACAATGGTCGGTGTGGCACCGGGCGCGCTGACAGTCCCGTACGCCTGCGTGAAGCCGCCCTGGTTCTGCCGTACACCCGTGTCGGTGAGCGGAAAGCGAGAGTACAGCCCGGACCCCTCGGTGCCGACGATCGGGTTGAGCCGCCGGTGCGGCATCAGCTCGGCCAGCCCGTACGCGTCGAGGCGCGCGGCCGCCTCGGGTGTGAACTCCTGCACCGCGAGCACGTCAACCTCCCGCTCGCGCACCAGCCGCACGAGCGTCTCCGCATCGCCCACGCCGGCGAGCAGGTTCGCGGTCAGTACGCGGAGCCTGGGACCCTCGCCGCCTGCGGTGCCGCCGATCGCGCGCGGCGCCACGACGGCGATCAGCACCACCGCGGCCGCTACCGCGACGGCCGCCGGCCACCAGCGCCGCAGGCCGAGCGAGAGCGCGACGGGGACGAGGCTCCAGCAGGCCACGTACGGCGTGAAGGCGAGCAGCTGCACGAGCGGTCCGCGCTCCACGCCCAGCAGCCGCACGGTCGCCCACAGCAGTCCTGGCACGGCCACCGCCCAGCAGAGCACCGTCAGCCATCTCACCATGCCTCGACGGTAGCCACGGTGATCGACAGCGAGGTGGCGAAGCTGGGTAATTGGGTTGTAGAGCCTGTGTGGGTTTTGTGCACGACCTCACCACCCCCGCGTGAGGGGTAGCGTCGGGGCTGTGGACATCGCGATAGGGCTGCCGAACACGCTGCGCATCGATGGTCCGCTGTGACGCCGCACCGTGTCCGTTTCGCGACCGCCCGCGTCGCCACACTGGCTACAGTGGACGGTTCGGGTGCGCCGCACGCGGTGCCGGTGGCGTTCGCGGTCGACGGCGACACGGTGTGGTCCGCCGTCGACGCCAAGCCCAAGCGCCGTACCGCGTTGCGGCGGCTGGACAACATCCGGGCCGAGCCGCGGGTGAGCCTGCTGGCGCAGCACTGGGACGAGGACTGGTCGGCGCTGTGGTGGGTACGCGTGGACGGCCTCGCCGTGGTGACCGACGAACCGTCCGCAGTGGACCGTGCGGTCGCCCTGCTGAAGGCGAAGTACGAGCAGTACCGCACCGTCGACGTGCACGGCCCGGTCATCCAGGTGGCCGTGCACGCCTGGCGCGGGTGGAGCGCCGCCTAGGAGCGGCAGCGTCTCAGCCGCCGACCCAGGCCCGGAAGCCTTCCCGCCAGCTCGCGTACCGAGGCTCCCAGCCGAGTTCCTTCCTCGCCTTCTCGTTCGAGATACCGCGCGCCTCGGTCATCTGGGTCACGACGAACTCCCCGGCGAGCAGCCGCCCGAGCCAGGCCGGCATGTGCAGCGGTGGCTTCGCGCCCGCGACCTCGGCCAGGTACGGCAGCCACTCGGCGACCGGTGCCGGATCGCTGTCCCCGACGTTGTAGACGCCCGGCGCCCCGCGTTCGACGGCGGCGGCCGTGGCGGCCGCGGCGTCGGTGATCTCGACGAACGACCACACCCCGGTCCCGCCCCCGATCACCGGCATCTGCCGCTTGCGCACCATCTCCAGCATGGGCTCCGAGGCACCCGGCCCGTAGAAGGTGCCGTAGCGCAGCACGACTCCTTCCGGCGCCGAGCGCGGCACGGTCTCGTCCACGTACCTGATCGCCGCCATCGACCGCGCCGCGGACGGGACGGGGCGCGGGTCGCGCGGATCGTCCTCGGTCTTGACCGGGCCGCCGGAGCGCTCGTACACGAAGTTGTGGCCCTGGGCGACGAACCGGCGGGTACGGGCCCGCGTCGCGGCGGCCAGCAGGTTGTCGGTGCCCCGGGTCCGCAGCACGTTGGTGGTGGCGAACACCTTGTCGACGTTCCGCAGGCTCCGCATGTCCGACAGCGCGGTCATCTCGTGCACGATTACGTCTGGCGCGGCGGCTTCCACCGCTACCAGCACCGCCTTGCTGTCCAGCCCATCGACGACCACCGGTTCCGCGCCCATCTCGCGCACCGCGGCGATCTTGCCGGGGCTTCTCGTAGTGGCGGTGACCTCGTGACCGGCCGCGACAAGCCTCGGAACGAGGTGCCGTCCCAGTGCCCCGGTCGCTCCCGTGACGAAGACTCGCATGATCTCTCCCTTCCGCGTGGCCCTCTCCTGGGGGCTCCACGTGCTCTTTCCCCTTCTTGACGAGTCACCATCCGAAGGTGTGACGACCGATAGCCGATGTCCGGAAAGAGGCTGGAAGTTTCGGTGGTCCTGACTCGGAGACGATCTTTAGTGATGGGGCCTCGCCGATCAGGATCTGGCCAGCAACGAGGAAACCAGGCCGACGCAGGTTTCGCAATCGTTTCGGGAACTGTTGACAACGTGTGTCGGCCGACACAATACTGTGCCATCGACAGGCATCAAGTGCTGTCGATCCAGGTCACCCACGTGACCTGGTCCTCTGCTCGTCGACCGGCCATCCGCCGCGTCGTACGGCGCCGTCACGCGGCCGGCACCGGCCACCGGCGCGTATCACGCTGCCTGGCCGTCCTGCCAGCGCTCACGAGGAGGAAGCACGAACATGAACGACGCCCCCGTCCAAACTGGCAGCCGCAGGCGCGGCCGCACCAGGATGCTCATCGGCGCCGCCTGCGCCGCGGTGCTGGCCGTCGCCGGCACAGCCGTGGCCACCACCAGCGCGTATGCCGAGGCCGACCGGCAAGTCTGCTCGAACACCACCGGCTCGCACAACGGGTTCTACTTCTCGTTCTGGAAAGACAGCGGCGACGCCTGCATGGTGCTGCGCGAGAACGGCCGGTACTCCAGCTCTTGGAGCAGAAGCACCAACAACTGGGTCGGCGGCAAGGGTTGGGCAACCGGTAGCCGACGGACGGTCAGCTACTCGGGCACCTACAACCCGGGCAACAACAACACCTACCTCGCCCTGTACGGGTGGACGCGGAACCCGCTCATCGAGTACTACGTCGTGGAGAACTTCGGCAGCTACAACCCGAGCAGCGGCGCCCAGCGGCTGGGCACCGTCACCACCGACGGTGGCACCTACGACATCCTCCGCAGCCAGCGGGTGAACCAGCCGTCGATCGACGGTACCGCCACGTTCTACCAGTACTGGAGCGTCCGCCAGTCGAAGCGGAGCAGTGGCACCATCACCACCGCCAACCACTTCGACGCGTGGGCCCGCGCCGGCTTGAACCTCGGCAGTAGCTGGGCCTACCAGGTCATGGCCACAGAGGGCTACCAGAGCCAGGGAAGCTCTGACATCACGGTCCGGGAGGGCGGCGGCAGCAACCCGACGACCAACCCGACCACGGGCAACCCGGGTGGCGGCAGCTGCTCGGTCAGCGTCAGCCGTGGCCAGGAGTGGACCGACAGGTTCAACGTGAACCTCTCGGCCAGCGGCGCCAGCAACTGGGTCGTCACCATCCGGACGAACGGCGGCCAGAGCCTCCAGAACAGCTGGAACGCGTCGGTCAGCGGCACCAGCGGCACGCTCACCGCGCGGCCGAACGGCAACGGCAACAACTTCGGCATCACGCTCTACAAGAACGGCAACAACACCACGCCCACCGCGAGCTGCGCGACAGGCTGAGTGTCGTACACCTGACGTGGCGCGGCGGCCGACCCGGCCGCCGCGCCCGTGTGGCTTCAGAGGTCGACGGACTCGCCGACGGGGATCCGCGAGTACGCGGTGTTGCCCTTCCAGTCCAGCCAGTTGTCGATGATTTGCTCGCCGTTGTGGCTGAGCATGGCGTCGTGGATGGAGTGCGCCCGCGCCGGCGCCACCGCCCGCATGAAGTCGAGCCCCTCGGAGAGCTTGAGCCACGGCGCGCTGGTCGGCACCAGAAGGGTCGTCACCGGTACGTCCGGCACGAAGAGCGAGTCGCCGGGGTGGTAGACGCCCTCCACCACGAACCCGATGTTGGCGCAGTCGGGCAGCCCCTCGTAGGTCAGCGCGTGCACGCCACCAACGACCCGTACCGCGAAGCCACCCGCCTCGAACTCGTCGCCACTCGCCACCGTGACCACCGCGTCGCCGAGCTTTTCCAGCTTGGGGACCACGGCGGCGTGGGCGTACACCTTGAGGGCGGCGTTGGCGAGCTGGGCGGCGGCGAGCTTGTCGACGTCGACGTGGTCGCCGTGCTCGTGGGTGATGAGCACGTGCGAGACGCCTTCCAGTGCGGCGCCCTCACTCCAGATGCCAGGGTCGATGACCAGCTGGCGGTCACCGTCCTGGAGGCGCACGCACGCGTGCGTGTACTTGGTTAAACGCATGATCAGACCCTAGTGGCGCATGGGACCTGTTGGGTTCCTGAGGAGATCTTCCGCCGTCTTCGGCTGTTTTTCGGCCCCTCCTGGTGGCATAAGCCTATGCGGGCGCCCGTGGTGCTGCCCCCCAGCTGACGGAACGCGGGCGCCCGTCCTGGTAGCGCCGACATGATGGCGGGTTCGACGGAGGGAACGGGATCAATGCGGATCAAGACAATCGTGGGCCTGAGCTTTGCCGGTGCGGCCGCCGCGGTCGCGGTGGCCGGTGGTGTCGCGTACGCCGCCGACGACAGTGGGAGCGCGGGCACGACGGTCAAGATCGTGGAAGACGGCGGTGGGGTCGGCGGCTCGGCCGTGGACGAGAACTGCCCGGAGAAGAACGGCGGCGGCGACGGTAGCGCGCCGGCCCAGGAGAACCTATGAGCGAGAACACGCTCACCCTCGCCGACCTCGAGGCGTCACCGCCACATGTGCAGCTCGAACAGGCATTGTTCGAGGTCAAGCGGGTGATCGTCGGACAGGATCGGCTGGTCGAGCGGCTGCTCACCGCGCTGCTGGCGGACGGCCACTGCCTGCTCGAGGGCGTGCCCGGCGTGGCGAAGACGCTCGCCGCGCAGACGCTGGCCATCGCGGTGGGCGGGAGCTTCAGCCGGATCCAGTTCACGCCGGACCTGGTGCCTTCGGACATCGTCGGGACCAGGATCTACCGGTCGTCGAAGGAGACCTTCGACGTGGAGCTGGGCCCGGTGATGGCCAACCTGGTACTCGCCGACGAGATCAACCGAGCGCCCGCCAAGGTGCAGTCCGCGCTGCTGGAGGCCATGGCCGAGCGCCAGGTCTCCATCGGCGGGAAGAGCTACCCGGTACCCGATCCGTTCCTGGTCCTCGCGACCCAGAACCCGATCGAGTCCGAGGGCGTGTACCAGCTGCCGGAGGCGCAGCGGGACAGGTTCCTCATGAAGGTCGTGGTGGACTACCCGACCGACGAGGAGGAGCTCGGCATCCTCTACCGGATGGGCACGAGGCGGCCGGAACCGCGCACAGTGCTCGACCCGGCGCGACTCCGGGCGCTACAGGAGATGGCGCGGGGCGTGTTCGTGCATCACGCGCTCGCCGAGTACATCGTCCGGCTCGTCGTCTCCACGCGGCAGCCGGAGCGGTTCGGCGCCGGGGACGTGAAGTCGCGGCTGGCCTACGGCGCGAGCCCGCGGGCCACGCTGGGCCTGGTGTCCGCCGCGCGGGCACTGGCGGTGCTGCGCGGTCGCGACTACGTGCTCCCGGCCGACATCACCGACCTGGCGGTCGACGTGCTGTCGCACCGGCTCGTGCTGTCGTTCGACGCGGTCGCCGACGGCGTGGGCGCGGACGCCGTCGTGCGCCGGCTTGTCGAGGCGGTGCCACCACCGCGCATCGCACCCCATCAGGCCGAAAGAGCCGCATGATGCACGAGGGGTACGCGTCCATCCACGAGCTGGCACCGGAACGGCGGCTGCGGCGGCTGGAGCTCACGATCACCCGGCGGCTCGACGGGCTGCTGCACGGCCAGTACCTCGGCCTGCTCCCCGGAGCGGGCAGTGAGCTGGCCGGCAGCCGGGAGTACCGGCCGGGTGAGGACGAGGTGCGCCGCATGGACTGGGCGGTCACCGCGCGTACCGCCGTGCCCCACGTCCGCGAGGTCGAGGCGGACCGCGAGCTGACCACCTGGCTGCTCGCGGACGCCACGCCGAGCATGGACTTCGGCACGGCGGAGATCGAGAAGCGGGAGCTGGCCGTGGCGGCGACCGCCGCGGTCGGTTTCCTGACCGCGGGATCGGGCAATCGCCTCGGTGCACACGTGCTCGGCGTGGAGTCGATAAGGCGCTTCCCGGCCCGTACCGGCCGGACGCACCTGCTCGGCCTGCTGCGGATGCTGCTCGCCGTACCCCGTGCGGGTTCGGGAGCCCAGCCACCCGGGCTGACCGAGGCGATCGCGGGCGTGCGGCGGTCGGCGCTGCGGCGAGGCCTGGTGGTCGTGGTCTCGGACTTCCTCGACGGCCTGCCGGAGTCGGACGACCCCGAGGCGCGGCCGGAGTGGGAGGAGGAACTGCGGCGCGTGGCGGTACGGCACCAGGTGCTGGCCGTCGAGGTGGCCGACCCGCGCGAGCTGGAGCTGCCCGACGTGGGACTGATCACGCTTGTCGACCCGGAGAGCGGGCGGCGGCGTGAGGTGTCCACGGGCGACCGGCGACTGCGGGAGCGGTACGCCGCGGCCGCCGCCGCCCAACGGGACACGGTGCGGCAGGCGCTGCGCCGGGCCGGGGCGGCGCACCTTCCACTTCGGACAGACCGGGACTGGGTGGCCGACATCGTGCGGCACGTGTACGCCCAGCGCCGCCTCGCGATGGCGGCGAAACCGACACAGGGGAAAGCATGAGCTTCGAAAGCCCGTTGCGGCTCTGGCTGCTCGTCGGCGTAGTAGCCATAGCCGTTCTGTACCTGGTGCTGCAGCGTCGCCGCAGCAGGTACGCGGTGCGCTTCACCAACCTGCGCCTGCTCGACCGGGTGGCGCCAAAGCGCCCGGCGTGGCGGCGGCACCTGCCGGCGAGCCTGTTCCTGGTGATGATGGCGCTGCTGGTGCTCGGCTTCGCCCGGCCCAGCGACGACGTACGGGTGCAGCGCGAGCGGGCCACGGTGATAGTGGCGGTGGACGTGTCACTGTCCATGTTGGCCACTGACGTGCCGCCGGACCGGTTGACGGCGGCCAAGTCTGCGGCGCGCGACTTCGTCGAAGGGCTGCCCAAGGAGTTCAACGTCGGGCTGGTCGGCTTCGCCGGCAACGCGTCGGTGTTCGTGGCGCCGGATACCAACCGGGAGGCCATGTACGGCGGCATCGACCGGCTGGCCGAGGGGAGCGCGGGCGAGCAGGGTACGGCGATCGGCGAGGCGATCTACGCGGCGCTGGGCTCGATCCAGTCGCTCGACGCGGAAGCTGCCTCGGAGCCGCCACCGGCCCGGGTGGTCGTGCTCTCCGACGGCGCCAATACGGCCGGGCGTGACCCTGACGAGGCGTCGGCGGAGGCGACCTCGGCCGGGATACCGGTGGACACGATCGCGTTCGGTACGGCGTCAGGTGCGATCGAGGGTGCGGGCCGCCGGATGAGCGTGCCGGTCGACGGCGACACGCTCGAGGCGGTGGCGCGGCAGACCGGCGGCACGTACCACGAGGCGGGCTCCTCCGACGAGCTGCGTGCGGTGTACGAGGACATCGGCAGCTCGGTCGGGTACATCACCGAGCGGCAGGACGTCTCGGCACGGTTCATCGGCATCGGGCTGTTGTTCGCGCTGGCGGCGGCGGCCGGGTCGATGCTCTGGTTCGCCCGCATCCCTTAGCCGCTCTGTCCTTAACGGCTCTGTCCATAGTGGAGGCTACAAGATGACGGACCTTCGAGGGCTCGGGGAGCCGCGCGGTCCGGGGTTCGTCTCACCCGAGCTGGACCCGTGGGGCGCGCCGCGGCCCGCCGTACCCGGTGCCGAGGTCGCGAAGCGCGACCCGTCGCGGTGGCCGCGCCTGCTGCTCACCGGCCTCGCGGTCGTGGCCATCTCCGCGACGTCGGGTGCGATCGCCGGCGGCGTCGTGGCGGACGGCGACGCGGCGCCGGCCACGGCGAGGCCGACCACTCCAGCGCCGGTCACCCCACCGCCGCCGCCCGCCGGTGGTAACTCGACCGACATGGTTCGCGCGGCGGCGATCGCGCTGCCGGGGGTCGTGCAGGTGCGGGTGGGAAGATCGGGCGGCTCGGGGTTCGCGGTGGACAACGAGGGCCACATCATCACCAACAACCACGTGGTGTCGAGCGGCGGCTCGGTGACCGTGGTCGGCCAGGACGGGCGGCGGCTGCCGGCCGAGGTGGTCGGCCGCGACCCGGGCAGCGACATCGCGGTGCTGCGGGTGGATCCGACGTCCGGGCTGCGCCCTCTCGCGCTGGCGCAGCCCGGCACCACCCGGGTCGGCGAGCCGGTGCTTGCCGTCGGCTCGCCGCTCGGGCTCTCCGGCACGGTTACCGCGGGGATCGTGAGCGCGCTCGATCGCCAGGTGCGGCTCGGCAGCTCGGGCGTACGGCGCAGCGCGATCCAGACCGACGCATCGATCAACCCGGGCAACTCCGGAGGGCCGCTGGTGAACGCCCGCGGCGAGGTGGTCGGCGTGAACACCGCGATCGCCACGCTGGAGGGCAGCGGCAACATCGGTATCGGCTTCGCGATCCCGATCGACCAGGCTCAGCAAGCGGCTGAGCGAATTATCAGCGGCGGCGGATAGCGTTCAGCCATGCGCCTGCTCGTTGTGGAAGACGAAGAAGACCTGGCCGAGGCCGTGCGCCTCGGCTTGGTCCGCGCCGGCTACGCGGTGGACGTGGCCGGCGACGCGGCTCAGGCGTATGACCGGTTGGCGGTCAACGCGTACGACCTGATGCTGCTCGACATCAACCTGCCCGACGGCGACGGATTCGACGTGTGTCACGCCATCCGGCGCGGCGAGGTGCCCGTGGAGGGTGGGAGCGACCTGCGGGTGCTGATGCTGACCGCGCGGGGCGCGCTGCACGATCGGGTGCGCGGGCTGGACGAGGGGGCCGACGACTACCTGGTGAAGCCGTTCGCCCTCGCCGAGCTGCTGGCCCGGGTGCGGGCGCTGCTGCGCCGCGACACCGGGGGCGGCACGGTCGTGCTGACGGTGGGCGACGTCCGGCTCGACGTGGCCCGGCACGAGGCGAGCGTGAGCGGGGACGCGCTGCACCTGACGCCGAAGGAGTTCGGCGTGCTGGAGTACCTGATGACGCGCCCTGGGCACGTCGTCTCGGCGGAGGAGCTGCTCGAACATGTGTGGGATGAGAACGCCGACCCGTTCACCCAGACGGTGCGGGTAACGGTGGGCACGCTGCGGCGCAAGCTCGGCGGCGACTCGATCGAGACCGTGGTGGGGCGCGGGTATCGGCTCAGGGAGGAGGCGTGATGCGCTTCGTCCGCACCATCCGGTTCCGCCTCACGGTGCTCTACTCGACGCTGCTCTTCGCGCTCGCCGGGGCCGGGCTTTTCGTCACATACCTCGCTGTGGAGCGCACCACCGATCCCAAGCCGATCACGAAGTCGTACGAGGCGGGCGTCTACAAGTACGGCGTGCGCACCGGCACGATGACCGTGGCCGAAGTGGACGAGATCGAGTCGGCGGTCAACTTCAGCACGCTCCAGACGATGCGCAACTACTCGCTGATCGCGCTCGGCGGACTCTTCGTCGCCAGCCTCGGCATCGGGTGGGTGCTCTCCGGGCGGGCGCTGCGGCCGGTGGGCGCGATCGCCCGTACCGCGCGGGAGATCCAGGCCACCGACCTGTCCCGGCGGATCCGGCTGAATGGGCCACGGGACGAGCTGCGCGACCTCGGCGAAACGATCGACTCGATGCTCGACCGGCTGGACGAGGCGTTCCGCGCCCAGCGGCAGCTGATCGACGACGCCTCGCACGAGCTGCGCAGTCCGCTCGCGGTGATCCGGGCCAACCTCGACGCCTCTCTCATGGACGCGCCGGACGCCACCGAGCCGGAGCGGGAGCGGGCGATCGTGGTCATCGACCGCGCCACCACGCGCATGTCGCGGCTCGTCGAGGACCTGCTGGCCACCGCGCGGCGCAACGCGGTCGCGCTCGCCGACACCGATGTGGACCTCGCCACCGTCGCGCGTGAGGCGGGTGAGGAGTTCGCGGCCATCGCCGCGGACCGCAACGTCCAGCTTCGGTACGAGGTGCGGGGCGACCTGATGCTCATCGGCGACCACGACGCGCTGCGCCGGGCCGCGGGCAACCTGCTGTCGAACGCGGTACGCCTGTCGCCCGAGGGCGGCGCCGTGGCCGTGGCGACCGGGCAGGAGGGCGGGTGGCTGTGGCTCGCGATCGCCGACGAGGGGCCGGGCATCTCCGACGACGACCAGCCCCGCGTCTTCGACCGCTTCTGGCGCGGCGCCCACCCGTCCCGTGACCGCCGTACGGGTCTCGGTCTCGCCATCGTGCGGCAGATCACCGAGTCGCACGGCGGTCACGTGTCGGTCTTCTCGACGCTGGGGGCCGGCAGCACGTTCGTGCTGTGGCTGCCGGCCCGGGACCGCACCGACGACGCGCCCGCGCCGTCGTTGTCCCCCTGCGGTCAACCCCAGATCAGCTGATCTTCCCGTAACCCGCGCCGGCCCGGACCGTCGACGGCACGCTCGCCGCACTGTCCAACGTGTACCCGTAGTAGGTGCGCGGCTCCACAACGGATCCGGCCGCCTCGCACGTGCCCGAGTTGACGAACGTGTTGCCCCGGTGCACGAGCCGGCCCGGACCGCTGTCCGCGTACCCGCTGGCGGAGAAGCACGGGAACGGGACGTTCTCGAAGTAGTTGTTCTCCACGACGGCGCCGGCCTGCTGCACCGAGGCGACACCGTAGAGCTCGTTGTTCAGGAAGTAGTTGTTGAACACGTGTACCGGCTCGCCGAAGCGGATCCGCGGGTGGCGCTGCCGGCTGTTGTCGAAGAAGTTGTGGTGGATGGTCACCTTCAGGTGCCCGATGTCGGTGGAGGCCGCCCCGTCCGAGTGGCTGATCAGCATGCTCTTGTCGGAGTGGTCGAAGTGGTTCCACGACACGGTCACGTAGTCGGCGCCGCGCACGATGTCGATCGAGCCGTCGACCGCGCCGGAGAAGGAGTTGTGGTCGATCCAGATGTGGTGCGACTCCTGGCCGACGTTGACCGCGTCGTCCTCCGCGTTGGTAAAGCGGAGGTTCCGCACGATCACGTTGTACGAGCGGTAGAAGTCCAGCCCACCGCCGTTGATGTGGCCCGAGGTGCCCACGCCGATGATCGTCTTGTTCGGCCGTACACCTTGCTTGCTGGTGATGTTGATCTGGCCGGCCACCCGGATGATCAGCGTCTCGGTGCTGTCGATGTAGTCCAGGAACTCGGTCGCGTTCGTCGCGGTGACCGTACGCCCGCCGGCCCCGCCGGTCACCCCGTTCTGCCCGAGGGCGTTGAGCGAGGCGAAGCCGATCGGACCATCCGTCGGGACCGGTGGGTTGGTGGTCGGTGGCGGCGTCGTCGGTACCGCCGTGGTCGGCGGCGGGGTTGTCGGCGCGGTTGCCGTTTCCACCGAGACGTCGTCGAAGCTCGCCGCCGTGTAGAAGGTGGCGACCCCCACCCCGCCCGCGGTGAACGCGGTGTCCGTGGCGGTCAGCGCCGCGCCACCGTTCACTGTGGAGCGCAGTGTCGAGCCGGCCACTTGGAGGCTTACCGTGTACGTGGTGCCGGCCGACACCGCCAGCGAGGTCGAGGCGAGCGTGGTGGCCGCGCCGTTGACGAGCCGTTTGAGCTCGACGGTGTTGTTGGAGCGCAGCGCCACGTAGTAGTAACTGGTTGCCGACTGGGCGCGGGCGAGCACGGCGGCGAAGCGGTTGCTGCCGCTGAACGCGGTGGGCTTCACCTTCGCCGTGACCGTGTAGTCGGTCCACGACGCCGAGCCGGCCCGCGCGCGGGCGTCGCTGCTCGTACCCGACTGGCGCAGCACCTGTGAGCCGTCGGCGGCGACCGCCCAGGTGCCGCCGCTCGTGGTCCAGCCGGCGCTGTTGCCGTCTTCGAAGTTGTCACTGAAGAGCGTGGCCGCCTGCGCGTTGCCGGAGAACGCCACCACAGTGGCGACGAGGGTGGCGGCCGAGGTGGCTACCGCAAGCAAACGGAGCTTCATGGCCGCACCTCAGATCTTTCCGACGCCGGCGCCGGCCGGGACGACAGTCGGGACGCTGGAGGCGGGACCAGCGGTGTACGAGTAGTAGGTGCGCGGGTCGGGGACGCTGCCGCGTACCTCGATGGCGTGGTTGCAGGCGACGAGGATGTTGTCCCGCTGCACCATGCGGCCGAGGTCACCGCTGAAGTCCACGCGGCCGGGGTTGTTGACGCTGTAGAAGTAGTTGCCCTCGGCCCAGACGCCGGAGTCCATTGTCGACGCGATGCCGTAGCTGTTGTCGTCGTAGTAGTTGTTGTAGACGTGCACCAGCGGGGAGAAGCGCACCCGCGGGTTGCGCTGGTCCGAGCCGTCGAAGAAGTTGTGGTGGTACGTCACCCGCAGCCGGCCCGTGTCCTGCGCGGCGTTGTCGTCGTCATGGCCGAGCAGCAGCGTCTTGTCGTGGTCGTAGAAGTGGTTCCAGGAGACCGTGACGTAGTCCGAGCCGCGCTTGATGTCGACCGCGCCGTCGTCCCCGTTCGAGAAGTCGTTGTGGTCGATCCACACGTGGTGGGTGAACATCTGCACGTTGATCAGGTCGTCGGTCGCACCGGTGATGTGCAGGTTGCGGATGATGACGTTGTGGACCGCGTTCGCCGGCGGGCTGGTCATGTCGTCGTCGACCGGTACGCCGATGTTGAGGCCGCCGCCGACGAGCCGGGCGTTCGCGCCGATGCCGATGATGGTCTTGTCCGAGGCCACGTTGTGCATGCCGTCGCTGTTGCCGGTCGGCAGCGTGATCGTGCCGGAGACCTGGACGACGTACGGGCCGGGGCGGGAGATGTAGTCGAGGAACTGGGCCGTCGTGGTGGCCGTGACGGTGGGGCCGCCGGCGCCGCCGGTGGTGCCGTTCTGGCCGAGGGCGTTGACGGCCGCGAAGCCGATCGGGGCGGTGTCCGCGGCCTGGGCGGGCGCCGCGGGAGTCACGGCGGTGAGGCCGGCTGCGACGAGCGCGGCGGCGAGGGCGGGCCGGAGCACGGTGGCTCTGGGCATGGGGGTCTGCCTTTCGTGGAGGAGACGAGGTGGCAGACCCTCGACGTGGAAAGCGCTTTCCAAGCACGATATGAAGCCGTAACAGCGTTGTCAATCGGTCATCGCGTACACAATGGACGCGTGAGTGATCAGCCCCTGCCTGGAAGCGCCCCCACGAGGGTGAACACCGCTGGCCGGTCGCGGCCGCGATCACCTTCGCGATCGTGCTCCAGTTCCTCACGCCGCAGGATCTGGCCTTCCATCCGCGCTGGGTCCTGCCCGGTGTCGAGGCCACGATCCTGTTGGGGCTGATCATCGTGAACCCGTTCCGGATCGACCGCGAGTCCACCGTGCTGCGGACGCTGAACATGCTGCTTGTCGCGGTGGCGACGCTCGCAGTGGTCTGGTCGACCGGCCGGCTGGTGGTCGTCCTGGTGCGTGGCGGTGGGCCGGGCGACGCGGCCGACGTGCTGCTCAGCGGCGGCATCATCTGGGCCACCAACACAATCGTCTTCGCCGTCTGGTACTGGCTACTCGACCGCGGTGGCCCCGCCGCCCGGGCCAACGCCCGCCGCGTCCTTCCGGACTTCCTCTTTCCGCAGATGTCGACCCCGGAGCTCACCCACAACGAGTGGCGGCCACTGTTCGTCGACTACCTGTACCTGGCGTTCACCAACTCCACCGCCTTCAGCCCGACGGACACGATGCCGCTGGCCCGCTGGGCGAAGATGGCGATGCTTGTGCAGTCAGCCGTGTCTTTCCTCATCGTGATCCTGGTCGTCGCCCGGGCCGTCAACGCGCTCAGCTAGCAGGCGCTTTACTTATGTAATGGACGATCTCCGCGTGACCGACCGCCTGGTGATTCCGGGCGGCGAGCTCCGCGAGCGCTTCTCCCGCTCCTCAGGCCCGGGTGGGCAGGGTGTCAACACGGCGGACAGTCGGGTGGAGCTCTCGTTCGACGTGGCCGGCTCGCCGACCATCCCGCCCGACCTGCGCGCCCGCGCCGTGACCTGGCTGGCCGGGCGGCTCATCGACGGGGTGCTCACGATCGCGGCGAGCGAGCACCGCGCTCAGCTCGCCAACCGGGAGGCCGCGCGGGAGCGCCTTGTCGCGCTGCTACGCGCGGCAGTCGCGCCGCCACCGCCGCCGCGCCGGCCCACCAAGCCGAGCCGCGCGGCAAAGCAGCGGCGTCTCGACGAGAAGCGCCGCCGCTCCGACCTCAAGAAGAGCCGTCGAGGCGACCGAGGGCAGCAATGAGGCCGGCGCGCAGCGGCGCGGCCCGTTCCGCGAAGGCGCGCTGGGCCGCCGCGTACTGCTTCCTGCCCTCGGGTGTCTCGACTCTGACCGGCTCGTAGCCGAGGTCGGCCAGGTCGTATGGGCTGGCCCGCATGTCGAGCGTCCGGATGTCGCGGGCCAGCGCGAAGGCGTCCGCGACAAGCTCGCTCGCCACGAGCGGCGACAGCTTGTACGCCCACTTGTAGAGGTCCATGTTCGCGTGCAGGCAGCCCGGCTGCTCGTTGTCGTGCTGGGCCTCGCGGGTGGGCTGGAGGAGGTTGAGTGGGCGAGCGGCCGGGGTGAAGAAGCGGAACGCGTCGAAGTGGCTGCACCGCACCCTGTTCTCGTCCACCACGCGCGCGGTTTCGGCGGCGGAGAGGCGGAGTGGCACCTGCTCGTGCCGTACGCCCTCGGCCCGGTAGACCATCGCCCACTCGTGCATGCCGAAGCACCCGAAGTGCGCCGGTCTGGCCGCGGTGCTTTCGAGCAGTCCTCTGATCCACTCCGTGGACTTGCGTTTCTCGGTCGAGGGATCGAGCATCACGCCACCCGCGGTCTCGACGTAGTCCCTGTCCGGCTCGCCGCCCGCGAGGACCACGCCCGCGCCCGGATGCCAGCGGCGCAGCTGGGCGGGCGGTACGAGTAGTACGTGAAGAGGAAGTCCTCCACCGGATGCTTCTCGCCGGCCTGGCGGCGGGCCAGGTGCGGGGCCAGCCACGCGTCCACGCGCGCCTCGTGGGCCACACGGCGCGCGTGCCACTCGGCGGCGGGAAGAACCGGCATTGGTCCAGGGTAGGTTGGCGGTTGTGCGTATCGCTCGTTTCGTTCATGCCGGTGGGATGTCGTTCGGTGTCGTGGAGGGCGACCCGGACGGGCTGACGGTCGCCGAGATCGAGGGCCACCCGTTCGGGCAGATTTCCTTCACCACCCAGCGCTGGGCGCTCGCCGACGTGCGGCTGCTCTCGCCGATCCTGCCCAGCAAGATTGTGTGTGTCGGGCGTAACTACGCCGAACACGCCGCCGAGCTGGGCAACGAGGTGCCGAAGGAGCCACTGCTCTTCCTCAAGCCCTCCACCTCGGTCATCGGGCCGCGTGACGCGATCCGGCTGCCACCCCAGTCCAAGCAGGTGGAGCACGAGGCCGAGCTCGCGGTGGTCATCGGACCGCCGGGTGCGCGGCGGGCGGACCGAGCTGCCGCGGAGCGCGCCATCTTCGGGTACACCTGCGCCAACGACGTCACCGCCCGCGACCTGCAGAGGGCGGACGTGCAGTTCACGCGCGCGAAGAGCTTCGACTCGTTCTGCCCGATCGGCCCCTGGATCGCGACCGGCCTGGACGTGAGCGACCTCGAGATCCGCTGCGAGGTCAACGAGGAGGTCCGCCAGCTCGGCCGCACCAAGGACCTTGTCTTCGACGTGCCCACCCTGGTCTCGTACGTGTCGCACGTCATGACGCTCCTGCCCGGCGACGTGATCCTGACCGGCACCCCGGCCGGCGTGAGCCCAATCACGGCCGGCGATACCGTGATGGTGCGGGTGGAGGGCATCGGTGACCTGGCCAACCCCGTCGTGGCACTCGACTGACGCACCGGGTCGATTTGGGTGCCGCCCGCCGGTCGGGTAGAGTTGCCTCTCGGTGCGGTCCTATGGGCACGTGCCAATGGGGTATGGGGTAATTGGCAGCCCAACTGATTCTGGTTCAGTTAGTCTAGGTTCGAGTCCTGGTACCCCAGCAGCCGATGTCCGCAAGGGCGCCGGTGCTGGACCTCTGGTAGAGTTCAGCACCGTTGTCCGGAAGGGCAGCGGAAGCAAGGAAAGTCCTGGCCCCGTCGTCTAGCGGCCTAGGACGCCGCCCTCTCAAGGCGGTAGCGCCGGTTCGAATCCGGTCGGGGCTACATCTGGCAAGGTCCGCACCTCGGTGCGGGCCTTGTTTGTTTTGAACGGCTCCTCGCGGTCGCAGTGAAGCAAGGGCGTGTGGCGTGACCGCAGGACGGATCTGAGGCGGTGCAGGGCATCCAGCCGCGGATGCGGGTCGCATGTGCGGCTGTGGGCGGGATCGGGCTATGCGGCGGTCGTCGACCGCTTGCGTGGCAGCCTTTCGCGGGGCGCCGGCGAGCGCGACTGCTGTAACGGAAAGCCCTAGAGGCCGCTCAGGCGCTGCCCGGCGCGGACCACCGCCATCGCGTGGCGGTCGCCGGGGCGGCGGCCGAGGCGCTCTATCGGGCCGGAGATGCTGATAGCGGCGATGACCCGGCCGGTGCGGTCGCGGATCGGCGCGGAAACGCTTGCCACACCGGCCTCGCGCTCGGCCACGCTCTGCGACCACCCGCGCCGGCGCACCTCGGCCAGCGTGCGGCCGGTGAACTTGCACCGTGGCAACAAAGGCATCACAGCCTCGGGCGGCTCCCAAGCCAGCAGCACCTGCGCGGCAGAGCCGGCGGTCATCGGGAGCACAGCGCCCACCGGGACGGTGTCGCGGAGGCCGCTGGCGCGCTCGGCCGCGCCCACGCAGATCCGCTCGTCGGCGCGGCGCAGGTACAGCTGTGCGCTCTCGCCGGTGGCGTCGCGCAGTGCGGCGAGAAGGGGCTCGGCGGCGGTCAGCAGGACGTCAGGCGCGGCGTTGGCGAGCTCGCCCAGGCGCGGCCCCGGGCGCCAACGACCCTGGGTGTCGCGCACCAGCATCCGGTGGATTTCCAGGGCCTGTGCCAGCCGGTGCGCGGTGGCCCGGGGCAGCTTGGTGCGCTCGACGAGCTCGGCCAAGCTGGCGCCGTCTACGCAGGCCGCGAGGATGACGACCGCCTTGTCGAGAACGCCGACACCGCTCATACTGTGTCCCACAAGCCGAAACATACCTCCCAGAATTTAGGATGTCCAGATGGTGGGAGACACGCAGAAACCAAGGACCCTCGCCGAGAAGGTGTGGGACGCCCACGTGGTGCGATCCGCCGAGGGTGAGCCGGATCTGCTGTTCATCGACCTTCATTTGCTCCACGAAGTGACCAGCCCACAGGCGTTCGACGGCCTGCGGACGGCCGGGCGGCGAGTCCGGCGCACGGATCTCACCCTCGCGACGGAGGACCACAACACCCCGACCGGGTACGAGGATCCGTCCTTCAACAGCCGCCGCGGCGACCTGCTCACCATCGCCGACCCCACGTCGCGCACGCAGATCGAGACGCTGCGCCGCAACTGCACCGAGTTCGGCGTGAAGCTGCACCCGCTGGGCGACGCGCAGCAGGGCATCGTGCACGTGATCGGCCCGCAGCTCGGTCTCACCCAGCCCGGTCTCACGATCGTCTGCGGCGACTCGCATACCGCGACGCACGGCGCCTTCGGCGCGCTCGCGTTCGGCATCGGTACGAGCGAGGTCGAGCACGTGCTCGCCACACAGACGCTGCCGCAGTCGCGGCCGAAGACGATGGCGGTGACCATCGAGGGCGCGCTGCGGCCCGGTGTCACGGCCAAGGATCTGGTGCTGGCGCTCATCGCCAAGGTGGGCACCGGTGGCGGGCGCGGTCACGTGGTGGAGTACCGCGGTGAGGCCATCCGCGCGCTCTCCATGGAAGGGCGCATGACGATTTGCAACATGTCGATCGAGTGGGGCGCCAAGGCCGGGATGATCGCGCCTGACGAGACCACCTTCGCGTACCTGAAGGGGCGGCCGAGCGCGCCGCAGGGCGAGGAGTGGGACGCGGCCGTCGAGCACTGGCACAGCCTCACGACCGACGAGGGCGCCACGTTCGACACGGAGGTGGTGCTGGACGCCTCGCAGATCAGCCCGTTCGTCACGTGGGGCACCAATCCTGGGCAGGGGACCCCGCTCGACGGCGCGGTGCCGGACCCGGAGGAGTTCCTCGAGGAGGTCGAGCGCTCGGCTGCCCGTCGCGCGTTGGAGTACATGGCGTTGGCGCCCGGCACGCCGCTGCGCGACATCTCGGTAGACGTGGTCTTCGTCGGCTCGTGCACCAACGGCCGGCTGGAGGACCTGCGTGCCGCCGCCGACGTGCTGCGCGGCCACAAGGTCGCCGACGGCGTACGGATGCTGGTGGTGCCCGGTTCCGCCGCTGTGCGCGAGGCGGCCGAGCACGAGGGGCTGGACAAGGTGTTCCGGGACGCGGGTGCGGAGTGGCGCTTCGCCGGCTGCTCCATGTGCCTCGGCATGAACCCGGACACGCTCAAGCCCGGCGAGCGCTCGGCGTCCACCTCCAACCGAAACTTCGAGGGCCGGCAGGGCCGCGGCGGGCGTACCCACCTCGTCTCGCCCCAGGTCGCTGCCGCAACCGCTGTCGTGGGCCGCCTCGCCGCGCCCGCCGATCTGAACTAGGCGTCAGGCCGAGGAGAGGTACCTCATGGACAAGTTCACCGTGCACACCGGCACCGCCATCCCGCTGCGCCGGTCCAACGTGGATACCGACCAGATCATCCCCGCGGTGTACCTGAAGCGGGTGACCCGTACCGGCTTCGCGGACGGGCTGTTCAGCGCGTGGCGCGAGGATCCGGGCTTCGTGCTCAACAACCCCGTCTACGCGGGCGCCTCGATCCTCGTGGCCGGACCCGAGTTCGGCACTGGGTCGTCGCGGGAGCACGCGGTGTGGGCGTTGCGGGACTTCGGTTTCCGGGCGGTCATCTCGCCGCGCTTCGGGGACATCTTCCGGGGCAACGCCTTGAAGGAAGGATTGTTGCCGGTGGAGCTCGAACTCAAGGCTGTGGAAGCCCTGTGGGATCTGGTGGAGAGCGACCCGAGCGCGCCGGTGACGGTAGACCTGACGGCGCGGGAAGTACGGGCCGAGGACAGCACCTGGTCCTTTCCCCTCGACGATTTCAGCCGCTGGCGGCTGATGGAGGGTTGGACGACATTGGACTGACGCTGCGCCACGAGGACACCATCACGGCCTACGAAGAGCGTCGACTGCCCTTCCTGCCAGTGGTTTCCTAGCCTCGCGGCGCACTGTGCCTGGCCGTTTTCGCCCCTGTCGGATCATCCGACAGGGGCGAATCCGTTACGACACAACGACTTTTTTCGGCCGGATGTTTGCCCAGACTGGGCAAAGGGCATACGGTGCGCGCAGAATGGGCTCGAGTTGAGTCCGTAGTTAAGTTCGGGAGGGAAAACGTGAACAAGGCCGAGCTCATCGAGGCGCTCGCCGCCCGCTTGGGGGACAAGAAGGCGGCGACGGCGGCGCTCGACGCGGTGCTGACGGAGGTCCAGCAGGCCGTCACCAAGGGCGACAAGGTCGCGATCACCGGTTTCGGTGTCTTCGAAAAGCGGGTCCGCGGCGCGCGAACAGCGCGCAATCCGCGTACCGGCGAGGCGGTGAAGGTGAAGAAGACCTCGGTACCGGCTTTCCGCGCCGGTGCCGGCTTCAAGGAGATGGTCGCGAGCGGTCGGGTGCCGAAGGTGGCCGCCGCCAAGAAGACCACCGCCACGAAGACGACCACCACCGCCAAGGCCGCCCCGGCCACCAAGAAGGCCGCTGCCGCTGCCCCCGCCAAGGCTACGGCGACCAAGAAGGCCGCTGCCGCCCCCGCCAAGAAGGCCGCGACCAAGACCACCGCCCGCGCCACCGCGGCGGCCAAGAAGGCCCCCGCCAAGAAGGCCCCGGCTCGCAAGGCCGCGCCGAAGCGCTGAGCAAACGCCGAAGGAGGGCACCCGAAGAATGGGGTGCCCTCCTTCTCTGTGTCCGGATGTCCGGGTCAGACGAGCGCGGGCTCCTTCCGCGGCGGCGCCTCTTCCGTCACCTCGATCCGCTTGTGCAGCCGGCGGAGCGGGCCGGGCGCCCAGAAGTTGTACCGGCCGAGGATCGTCATCGTGGCCGGCACCAACAACATCCGTACCACTGTCGCGTCGAGCGCGACGGCGAGCACGAGGCCGAGCCCGATTCCCTTGATGGGCACGAAGCCGCCGACCAGGAAACCGGCGAACACCACCACGAGCAGCAATGCGGCCGAGGTGATGATCCGCCCGGTGCGCTGGATCCCCTCCGCCACCGCGCGATCCGCGGGTACGCCGGACAGCCACCGCTCGCGGATCCGGGAAAGCAGGAATACCTCGTAGTCCACCGACAGCCCGAACGCGATCGCGGCGACGAGTACAGGCACTGTCAGGTTGAGGTATCCCAGCCCGGTGGTACCGAAGATGCCGGCCAGGTTGCCGTTCTGGAACACCCATACCACCGCGCCGAGCGCGGCGCCGATGCTGAGCACGTTGGTGAGTACGGCCTTGATCGGCAGCAGCACCGAACCGGTGAAGGCGAACAGCAACAGGAGCGTGCCGAGCACCACCACGCCGATCGCCCAAGGTGCCCGGTCCACCAACATCGACTGGTAGTCCACGAGGTGCGCGGCATCGCCGGTCACCAACACCTCGAATGGTGCGGGCAGGTCCCGGATCGTGCTCACCGCGTCCTTCGTACGGTCCGAGGCCGTGATGTCCACCGGGTACGCGTTAAGCACGGTCAGGTCGGGGGCGACGGGTACTGCCTCGACCCGCGCGATGCCGTCCACACCAGCGATCCGCTCGCGTAGCGGGGCGATGCCGGGATCGGTGGAGGGAACGGTGGCGACGGCCTCGATCGGATCAGGTGCGTTTCCCTCGGGATAGTGCGTCGCCAGCGCGTCGTAGAGCTGGCGCGTGCCCGCGTCGGCGGGCAGCATACGCGGGTCGCCGAGGCCGAGCCGGAGGTCGAGTGCGGGCAGCGCGACGAAGAGCAGCGCGGCCGTGGTCACGAGCATCGTCCCGAGCGGGCGCCGCTGCACGCCGCGCGCGACGCGGGCGAAGAAGCCCCCGGCCGCCTGCGGTTTCGCCGGCTTGATGCGGCGCCCCAGCAGCACCAGCAGTGCGGGCAGGAGCGTGAGTGCGGCGAGCATGTCGACAAGCACGACGGCCATGCCGGCGAAGCCCATCGAGCGCAGGAACGGGTCGGAGAAGACCACCAGTCCGGCGAGCGCGAGCGCGACGGTGAGACCGGCGAAGAACACGGTACGGCCGGCGCTCGCGGCGGTGCGGGTGGCCGCGGCACGCACGTCCGGGTCGATCGCGCGTTCCTCGCGGAAGCGGTTCACCATCAGCAGCGCGTAGTCCACGCCCAGGCCGACCGCCAGCATCGTGGTGACCTGGATGGCGTACACGGAGACGTCGGTTACCTCTGAGAAGGCGTAGAGGATGCCGAACGTGCCGCCCACGCCGGCGATCGCGATGAGCAGCGGCAGACCGGCCGCGATCAGCCCGCCGAAGATGAGCAGCAGCAGGACGAGCACGACCGGCGTGGTCAGCATCTCCGCACGTTGCACGTCCTCTTGGGCTTGTGTGCCGAACTCCGCCTCGGTGAGCGGACCGCCGGACACGGCGACCTCCGCCGCGGAGATCTCGTGCAGCCGCTCGGCCACAGCGTCCGCGGCCTCGGTCTCGTCTTCGGATCTCAGCGAGACGCTCACGATCAGCGCCTCGCCGGTGCGCGCCGAAGGCTGCGGTGGGCTCACCTCGACCACGCCGGGGATCGCGCGCACGTCCGTGAGCGCCGCGTCGACCTCTGATAGCACGGCCGGGTCGTCGGCCGGCTTTCCGTGCACCACCGCGGTGATGGCCGGCTGCTCGGGACCGGTGCTCTCGATGCGGTCCTGCCCGCGCGCCGACTCCGTGCCGGAACCAGAGCTGATTTCGCCGGTGAGACGCCCGAAGACGCCGATGCCGATGCCGAAGCCGGCGACCAATGCGAGAATCCAGGCCACCACGACGATGCGCGGCCGCCGGATCGCGAATCCTGTGACTGACGTAAGCATGGTGCTGATGCTCGTCCGGGACCCGTGCTCGGCGGATCGCCGCCAAGAGTGGAGTCGCGGCTCAGTCCTGGGACGGATCTCCGCCAGCTGTGTCGCTCAGGCCTCGCTGCCCGCTCAACCCGAAGCCGCGCCGGGCACGACAAGCCCCGACTCATACGCGAGGACGACCGCCTGCACGCGGTCGCGCAGCCCGAGCTTGGTGAGCAGGTTGCTGACGTGAGTCTTGACGGTGTGCTCGGTCACGAACATCTCAGCCGCGATCTCCGCGTTGGACAGGCCGCGGGCCACCAGGCGCAGCGTGTCGGTCTCCCGCGCGGTCAGCGCTGCCAAGCGCCCCTCTGGCCGCCACCCAACGGGCGCGGAACGGCCGCGGTCCACCATCTCGGCGATCAGGCGCCGGGTGACGGTCGGCGCGAGGAGCGCCTCGCCACCCGCGATCGTGCGCACCGCCGCGACGAGCTCGTCACGGCGCATGTCCTTGAGCAGGAAGCCGCTTGCGCCGGCATGCAGCGCGTCGTACACGTACTCGTCGACGTCGAACGTGGTCAGCACCAGCACCCGCGCGTCGGTCTCGGCGCAGATGCGCGCGGTCGCGCCGATCCCGTCGAGCCGGGGCATGCGGACGTCCATCAGGACCACGTCCGGCCGCAGCTCCAGCGCCGCGCTCACGGCCTCTTCGCCGTCGCCGGCCTCCCCAACCACTGTGATGTCCGGCTGGGCCTCCAGGATCACGCTGAAGCCGTCGCGCACCAGGGCCTGGTCGTCGACGACGAGGACCCGGAGCTGGTCAGCCATTGCTCGGTGCCTCCTGGCTCGCACGCTCGCGCGGCGCTGAAGGGGCGTCGGGGCGGCTCAGCCCAGACGCCGTCGGGCCGACTCGCTCGCTCACCGGCAGGGTGGCCGTGACCTGGAAGCCGGTGCCGCCCGGGCCGGGCCCGGTGCGCAGCGCGCCACCCACCGCGCCAACCCGCTCGCGCATGCCCATGATGCCGTGGCCACCCCCGTCGCCATTGCCGCCGGACGGCCCTCGCCCGTCGTCCCGCACCTCTACCCCCAGCTGGTCGGGAGTCCAGTCGAGCCGGATCCACACGCGCTTGGCGCCGGCGTGCCGCACCACGTTGGTCAGGGACTCCTGGACCACACGGTATGCGGCCAGCCCAAGCTCGGGCGGCAGCGGTCGCCGGTCGCCACGCTCCTCGAGCGCCACCGCGAGGCCGGCCTCGCGGGCCCGCTCGGCGAGCGCGGCGAGGCCGTCGAGGTCAGGCTGTGGCGCCCGGCTGCCCGCCTCTCCACGCAGCATCCCGAGGGTGCGACGCAGCTGGGTCAGCGTCTCCCGGGCGGTCTCCCCGATCGTGTCGAAGACCCGCTCGGCACGCGCCGGGTCGGACCGCACGAGCACCGGCCCGGCCTCGGCCTGCACGGCGATGAGACTGATCGAGTGGGCCAGGATGTCGTGCATGTCGCGGGCGATCCGCTCGCGCTCCCGGGCCGCGGCCGCCTCCCGCTCCTCGGCATGGCGCCGGGTGCGCTCCTCGAGCAGGGCGATGCGGTCGTGGCGGGCGCGGGCGCCGGTGCCCAGCGCATACGCCCCGATGAAGAGCAGCCCGACGATCGGCAGCTGCACGAGCTTGTCCTGGTGGTCGACGAACGCGAGGGTGATACCGACGGCCGTGCCGGCGGAGCCGATCAGCCGGGACAGCGGGCCACTCCGCGCGGCCAGCGTGTAGGTCGCGACGAGCTGGCTGTATGGCGGGTCGTCCAGCCCGTAGAGCATGGTGAGCAGGACCGTGGAGACACCGCACACCGCGGTCACCGGCAACGGCCAGCGGCGCCGCCAGATGAGCGGCAGCGTCGCCGCGGCGGCCAGCAGCAGCGCCAGCGGGTGGGCCTCGCTGTGGCCGGTGGCCGAGATCGCCAGCAGCACGTAGCAGAGCAGCGCGATCGCGACGTCGACCACGTGCGGGGGCACCGCCGCGGTGCGCTCGCGTAGCGTCGTCAGCCAGGTCACGCTCGCAGTATCACCCGCTCGGGCGATACTCCGCCTCCCTCGTGGGAGCGAGGTACCCGTACCACCGGAACGATCGATCGAGGGACAAGGTCAGTCGGTGAGGCGGTCCGCGCCGGCGAGATGCCGGCCGGCGAAGGCGAGCAGCCAACCCGTGCCCTTCGGGTGACCCAGGCCTTCGCCGAGCCCAGGCCGGAGAGGCGGGCGAGGGCCGGCGGGATCACCTTGCCCTGGCTGGACACGACCACCGCCTCGCACTCGATGGCCAGCTCGGCCAGGCGGGTCGCCGCGCTGATGGCGACGTCGGCCGGATCCTGGCCCGGCTTCGGCTCGTCGAACGCGGAGTCGATCTCGATCGGCAGGTCGAGGCGCGCGGCCAGCGGCTCGACGGTCTGGGTGCACCGGCGGGCGCTGGCGGACCGGATCAGCTCCGGCCGCACCTGGGCCAGGACCGGGGCGAGCGACCGTGCCTGGGCGCGACCGGCCTGGTCGAGCGGGCGGGCGTCGTCCGGCCCGGTCCACGTGCCGCGCTTTCCGGCCAGCGCGTGCCGCACCACGGCGATCACCGCGGTGACGTGGGGGAGGCCCGTGAAATGGCGTAGTACCCGGGCGTCGTGCGGGTACGTCACCACGCGTGCGGCCGTCTCCGGCGAGACCCACCGGATCCGGTCCACCTCCGAGTTGGCGGTGAAGCGCACTGTCGACAGGGCGCGCATCGACCAGAAGTCGACAACCTTCGGCTGACCCTCCCGCCGGTACCGGACCGAGGGCAGGCGAAGCTGCGGCCGCGCGTGTACCCCCGTCTCCTCCTGGACCTCCCGCACCGCGGCGGCCAGCGGATGCTCGCGGGCGTCGAGCTTGCCCTTGGGCAGTGACCAGTCGTCGTAGCGCGGACGGTGCACCAGGCACACCTCGACACCGCCGCGTGCGCCGGGCCGCCAGACGACACCGCCCGCGGCCCGGATGGGGCCTACGGGAGCCAATCTGTCATCCGGGGCTTCGCCGCTCTGCGCCAGGCTTCCGGGAACTCGGCGCGGACCGTGCGGATAGAGGTGCGCTCGCGCTCGAAGAGCCGGCCCGCGGTCACCGCGAGGGCGTGGTCGTCGGGGTCGGACATCGCGATGTCGAGCCACGTCTCGGCGGCGGTCGCGGCATCCTGGTGCTCGCCCAGCAGGTCCTGCACCCCGGCGAGGGCCTTGGCCAGCTCCGGGGCCGCGCCGCCGAGCACGCCAGCGACCGCCTCCACCGCGTACCGGGCGCGCTTGCCGTTGATGCGTACCGCGTGCCACTGCTCGTCCGGCGCGTAGGGGTCGAGGTCGGCAGCGCCGTCGACCCCCTTGGCGCCGAGCGCGAACGTCCGCCACGGCCGGGACACCAGCTTCGGCAGCACGTCGACCGCCCGCTCGTGGGCCAGCGGGGTGAGGTGCGGCTCGCGGGCCGCCGCGACGAGGTTTTCGACGAGCTTGGCGTACCGGTCCGAGCGGAGCCCTACGTCGAGCGCGACGAGGGCCTCTTCGTGCCGGGCCGCGAGGTCCGCGTCGATCCGCGCGACGGACGCCTCCTCGGGCGGGCTGAGCGGGTCGACGGAGGCGGTACGGCGCAGCCGGGCCCGTAGCACCTCGGCATCGCGGGCGCCACCGAGCAGCCCGGCCAACCAGCCCAGCTCGTCGCGGAGCGGCTTGGCCCAACCGCTGTCGACAAGCGGGCCGAACGTCTTGAGGTCGCTGCGCAGCCGCCGGCAGCCGACTCGCATCTGGTGTACGGCGGTGTCGTTGTCGCCGACCGGGGCCCGCAGCCGCACCAGCGGGTCGTGGGTGAGGACCCGCTCGATGCCCTTGCGGATGGCCGCGGTGACCACCTCGCCGGCCCGTGGCTTGCGCGGCAGCTCGCCGGCCCGTACCAGGTCGGGCGGACCGGTGGCGGCGTCGCCGAGCGCGCGTACAAGCTTGGGGGTGAACCCACCGGCCACCGCACCCGCCTCGTGCAACGCCTCCTCGACCCGGTCGAGCAGCTTGCGGCCGCCGCCCTTGCGCTCCACCTCGATCTCGCGGAACTTCGACTGGACCTTGCGATCCTCGAGCACCGAGACCGCGTCGTCGGCGATCTCGACGAGCAGCCGGTCGTCGGCGTCGCGCAGCTCATACGCCCGGCGGACCGTGCGCACCACGGCGGCCGGCTCCAGCTCGGCACCCCGCGAGAACGCGGTGACGAGCGCGAGCAGGTCGGCCGGTGGCGTGCCGGGACCGCCGCCCGGGAGATCTCGTGGCGGACGCCCGGGCTGTCGGACGGCAGCTTGACCGTCCACGGCTCGGCATCGCCCTTGCGGTACCGCAGGGACACCCCGGCCCGCGCCATGCGCAGGTCCGGGGCGTCGTAGTAGGTGGCGGTGAGGGTGACCGACGGCCGCTCCTCGACCCGGCCGCCGGAGGGCAGGCACGGGGTCAGATCGGGCAGCGTGAAGCGCGGCTCCACCTCGTACTTGCGTTCCTCCTCCAGCATCTGATCAGCCTACTCAGTGCGAGTCTTCGATGTCCCCTGCACGCGGCGCAGGAGAGCCTCCTGGAGATGGATCTCGCCCTGCCGGCGGATCCAGGTGCCGTCCGGCCGCAGCTCGAACGCCTCGCACTCGTCGCTCATCGAGAGCTGGATGACGTGGTCGAGCTCGGCGCGGGCGATCGGGTCGGTGACCTGCACCAGCGCCTCGACCCGGCGGTCGAGGTTGCGGTGCATGAGGTCGGCCGAGCCGATCCAGAACTCGGTGGAACCGTTGTTGCCGAACCGGAAGATCCGCGAGTGCTCGAGGAAGCGGCCGAGGATCGAGCGGACCCGGATGTTTTCCGACAGGCCGGGTACGCCGGGGCGCAGCATGCACATGCCGCGGACGATCAGATCCACCTGTACGCCGGCCCGCGAGGCCCGGTACAGCGCGTCCACGACCTCCTCGTCGACCAGCGAGTTCACCTTGATCTGGACGAGGCCGTGGCCGCCGAGGCGGGCGTGCTCGATCTCCCGCTCGATGCGGCCGATGATGCCGGCGCGCACCCCGTGCGGCGCGACAAGCAGCCGCCGGTACGCGGTCTGGCGGCTGTAGCCGGTCAGCACGTTGAACAGGTCGGTGACGTCCGCGCCCACCTCCGGGTCGGCGGTGAGCATGCCGAAGTCCTCGTACAGCCGGGCCGTCTTCGGGTGGTAGTTGCCCGTGCCGATGTGGCAGTACCGGCGGATCTGGTTGCCCTCCTGCCGTACGACGAGCGAGGTCTTGCAGTGCGTCTTGAGCCCCACCAGCCCGTACACCACGTGGCAGCCGGCCCGCTCCAGCGTGCGCGCCCAGCCGATGTTGGCCTGCTCGTCGAAGCGCGCCTTGATCTCGACAAGCACCACCACCTGCTTGCCCGCGGCGGCCGCCTCGACAAGCGCGTCGACGATCGGGGAGTCGCCGCTGGTGCGGTACAGCGTCTGCTTGATGGCCAGCACGTTGGGGTCGGCCGCGGCCTGCTCGATGAAGCGCTGCACGCTCGTCGAGAAGGAGTGGTACGGGTGGTGCACCAGCACGTCGCCGTCGCGCAGCGTGGCGAAGACGCTCCGCGGCACCTCGCCCTCGGCGAAGCGCGGGTGCGTCGCCGGCACGAACGGGCGATCCTTGAGCGAGGGCCGGTCGACCGCGTCGTACATCTGCCAGAGCGAGGAGAGGTCGAGCAGCCCCGGCACCTTGATCACGTCGTGGCTGTCCATGTCCAGCTCGTGCACGAGCGTGTCGAGCATCTGCTCGGACATCGTCGAGGCGACCTCCAGTCGCACCGGCGGGCCGAAGCGGCGCTGCGCGAGCTCCCGTTCCAGCGCTTGGAGCAGATCTTCGTCGCGGTCCTCGTCGACCTCCAGGTCGGCGTTGCGGGTGACCCGGAAGAGGTGGCACTCGACCACCTGCATGCCGGAGAAGAGGTGGCCGAGCTGGGTGGAGATGAGCTCCTCCAGCGGGAGGAAGCGGGCGGCGCGGCCAGTGTTCTCCACCACCACGAAGCGCGGCACGTTGTTGGGCACCTTGACCCGGGCGAACAGCTCGGGCCCGCCGTCCGGGTCGCGCACGGTGACGGCCAGGTTGAGCGAGCGGCTGGAGATGTACGGGAAGGGGTGCGCCACGTCGACCGCGAGTGGGGTCAGGACCGGAAAGACCACCTCCCGGAAGTACGTGCGGAGCCGGTCCCGCTCCTCGCCGTCGAGCTCGGACCAGCCGACCAGCTGGATGCCCTCGGCGGCGAGCTTGGGCTGCACCTCCTCGGCGAAGCAGCGCGCGTGCCGGGCGATCAGCTCGCTTGTCTTCTCCGCGATGAGCTCCAGCTGGGTGCGGAGCGGGATCTGGTCGCCGCCGCGCACCGGCAGGCCCGCCTGGAGGCGGCGCTTCAGGCCGGCGACCCGCACCATGTAGAACTCGTCCAGGTTGCTCGCGAAGATCGCCAGGAACTTGGCCCGCTCCAGCAGCCGCGTGTCCGGGTCCTCGGCAAGGGCGAGCACCCGTGCGTTGAAGTCCAACCAGGAGAGCTCCCGGTTGAGGAACCGGTCTTCGGGCAGCGGGTCGGGCAGTGCCACGGGCTCGTCGCCGGGAGGCGGCCGGTCGGCGCCGTCGGTGCGCGCTTCTGGCGGCTCCGGGGGATTGGTCACCTCCGGTGACGCCTTCGCGAACCGGCCGTCGGAGCCGCGCAGCGGGATGGTCGCGAGCACGGCGCCGGGGGCTCGGCGCTGCTGTGGGGGCTTGGCGGAAGGCGTGTCACTCACGGAAACATCATCACCCAAAACGGTTAACCTGAGGTGAATTTGCCCGGTGTTTGATCATTGGAAAGTCGGCAACGTAAGCCGTGTCACCTGGCCGGACTCGTCACGGTCGATACGTACGCGCTGGCCAAGGCGGAGCAGCCGCAGACCCGACGCGGCGAACGCCTCCGAGGGGTAGACGATCTCCGTGCCGTCATCCAGCAAGAGGGTGCCGGAGCGGGTCTCCGGGTCGTACGTAGCGACGGTGCCTTGCATGAGATCAGCCTATCCGGGGCTGGGGCCTATCTGGTGATCTTGCGTCGCCCCAGCCCGCCAGATAGGTCCTAGGAGGGAGAGCAGCTCGTCGAACCGACGTGGCGGCTCGGGGCCTGCGCCACCTCGGCCGAGTGCGGTCCGAGCCCCAGCCGGATCGCCGCGTCGAGGTCGGCGGCCGTGTCCACGTCGCGGCGCAGGCTCGGCCAGTCGCCGTCCAGCGGAACCGCGCCCGAGCGGCGGTGGGCGGCCGCCGAGCCGGGCCCGAAGCGCGGGTCGAGCCGCACGCCGGCCGGCGCGGTGAGCAGGACCGTACCGGTGCCGGGGGCGTCCGCGACGAAGTGCCGGTCGGGGCCGGACGCCTTGCGCAGCGCCTCGGAGAGGTCGGCCGGGCACAGGGCCGGGAGGTCGGCGGCGAGGGCGGCGACCGGGCGGTGGGCGATCAGCCCCGCGCCGTACTCGAACGCCGCGTTCAGCCCGCTGCCAGGCGCGTCCGGCACCACCCGAGCGCCGAGGGCGGCCAGCGCCCGACCCACCACCGGGTCGTCGGTCACGGCCAGCACCTCGGCGACCTCGGCGCTCGCCAGCACCGCGGCGGTGGTGTCCTGGGCCAGCGCCAGCGCCAGGCGCTCGTGCGGCACGCCGGTGAGCGCTCCCCGCAACCGGCTCTTGGCCGCGGTGAGGCGCTTGACCGGCAGCACCACCCCCCATGTCGTCTCCACGCGACAATCCTGCCAGCGCCCACCCCGGATCGCCGGGACTGGGTGTGGCGGGCCCGTCCCGCTGGCCGTACCCAGCTTCAGCAGGCATGATTTCGCTGCGGGTGTCCGCTGGGGGCGCCGCGAGTGAACCCGGAGGTACTGTGAAACGGCTGGGGCCATTGCGTCGGTTCGTGGTGATCCTGGTCAAGTCGGTCCTCGTACCGATGACCAAGCGGACATGGACCGGGCAGGAGTACATCCCGCGCACCGGCGGGGTGATCCTGGCGCCCAACCACCTCTCCCACGCCGACCCGCTGGTGATGGCGCACTTCGTCTACGACGCCCACCGGTGGCCGCGCTTCCTGGGCAAGGCCAGCGTCTTCAAGGTGCCGGTGATCGGCAAGCTGATCCTGCGGGTGCAGCAGATCCCGGTCGAGCGGGGCACCGTCGACGCGGCGAAGTCGTTGGACGCGCTCACCGCCGCGATCAAGGACGGCGGCGCCGTGATCATCTACGCGGAGGGTACGACCACCCGCGAGCCGGACCTGTGGCCGATGCGGGGCAAGACCGGCGCGGCCCGGCTCGCGCTCACCACCGGCGCCCCGGTGATCCCGATCGCGCAGTGGGGTGCCCAGCAGTTCTACGACACCCGTACCAAGAAGGTCCGGGTCCGCCCGCGCACGCCGATCACGATCGCCGCGGGGCCGCCGGTCGACCTCTCCCGCTGGGCCGGCTCGGAGCCCACCCGCGCCACGCTCGACGAGATGACCGACGAGATCATGCTCCGCGTCCGCGACCTGCTCGCCGACATCCGCGGCGAGACGCCGCCGCCGCTGTGGGCGCCGGCAAAGGGGGAGAAGGCATGACGGCCGCCGCCGTGCTGGGCGCGGGTTCATGGGGTACGGCGTTCGCGAAGGTCCTCGCCGACGCCGGCAACGACGTCACGATCTGGGCCCGCCGGGAGGCCGTGGCAGCCGCCATCAGGGAGTACGGCGCCAACCCCGACTACCTGCCCGCCGTGCGGCTGCCCGAGCGGGTCACCGCCACCTCCGACGCGGGCAAGGCGATCGGCGGTGCCGACCTCGTGGTGCTCGCCGTGCCGTCGCAGACGCTGCGCGGCAACCTGGCCGAGTGGGCGGCGTTCGTAGAGCCCGGTGCGACGCTGATCTCGCTGATGAAGGGCATCGAGCTCGGCACCACCAAGCGGATGAGCGAGGTGATCGTGGAGACCGCCGGCGTCCCCGCCGACCGGGTCGCCGTGATCTCCGGGCCCAACCTGGCCGCCGAGATCGCCGCCGAGCAGCCCGCCGCCACCGTGGTCGCCTGTACCGACCCGGGCCGGGCGGCGCTGGTGCAGCGCGCGGTGACGACGCCGTACTTCCGGCCGTACACGAACGAGGACGTGGTCGGCTGCGAGCTCGGCGGCGCGGTCAAGAACGTGATCGCTCTGGCGTACGGCATCGCCACCGCCATGCGCCTCGGCGACAACACCAAGGCCACGCTCATCACCCGAGGCTGGCCGAGACCGCACGCCTGGGCGTGGCGCTGGGGGCCGACCCGCTGACGTTCGCCGGGCTGGCCGGGCTCGGCGACCTTGTCGCCACCTGCTCGTCGCCGCTGTCCCGCAACCGCACCTTCGGCGAGCACCTGGGCCGGGGCGAGACGCTGGAGCAGGCGCAGGCCGCGACCCGCCAGACCGCCGAGGGCGTGAAGAGCTGCCTGGCGATCCGCGACCTCGCCCATACGCATAATGTGGACATGCCCATCACCGAGCAGGTCGAGCTCGTCTGCCACGAGGGCGTCAACCCGCGCAGCGCGCTCATCGCGCTGATGAGCCGGGAGACGAAGCCCGAATGACCTCCGAAATGAGCTACGGGGACGGCACCCGGTCCGTCCACGCTGGACTGCCGGAGCCAGAGCCGGGGCAGCCGTTCCTGCCCGGCCCGGTCTTCGCCGCGCCGTACCATGTGGACCCCGACACCGGCCCCACAAAGGACGGCTACGGTCGCCCGGACAACCCCACCCGCCGCCGGTTGGAGGACGCGATCGGCGAGCTGGAAGGCGGCCAGGCACGGGTCTTCGCGAGCGGGCAGGCGGCCATCACGGCGGTACTGATGACCGTGCTGCGCCCCGGCGACACGGTGCTGTTGCCCTCCGACGGGTACTACACGGTGCGCTCGTTCGCCGCCGCCACGCTGGAGAGCCTTGGCGTGCGCGTGTCCTATGTGCCCACCGCCGGCCCGTACCCGTCCCTCGACGGCGTACGGCTGGTGCTGCTGGAGACCCCGTCCAACCCGGGACTCGACATCTGCGACGTGGCCGAGGTCTCGGCGGCGGCGAAGGCGGCGGGCGCACTCGTGGCCGTGGACAACACGGCCGCCACCCCGCTCGGCCAGCGCCCGCTGGACCTGGGCGCCGACATCTCGGTCGCCTCCGGCACCAAGGCGCTGACCGGCCACTCGGACCTGCTGCTCGGGTACACCGCCACCCGCGACGCCGGCCTGGTGGAGCGGATCACCACCTGGCGTTCGCAGACCGGCGCGATCCCGGGCGCGTTCGACGCGTGGCTGGCGCACCGCTCGCTGGCCACATTGGACCTCCGCCTGGCCCGCCAGTCGGCAAACGCGGCGGCGGTCGCGACCGCGCTCGCCGCCCGGTCCGATGTGGAGCGCGTACGCTGGCCCGGCCTGCCGGACGACCCGTCCTATGTGGTCGCCGAGCGCCAGATGCGCCGCATCCCCGGGCTCGTCTCCGTCGACCTCGGCTCCGCCGAGCGGGTGGCCGCCTTCCTCAAGGCCGCGCAGCTGGTCTTCGCCGCCACGTCCTTCGGCGGCCTGCACACGAGCGCCGACCGCCGCGCCCAGTGGGGTGACGACACGACGCCGGGCTTCCTGCGCATCTCGTGCGGCATCGAGGACACAGTGGACCTGGTGGCCGATATCACCGCCGCCCTCGACGCCACCTGACCACCAGATCAGTCAGGCGGCGCGGTCCATCGCGTCCAGCACGTGCCGGCGCAGGTCTTCAAGGCGCAGTCCGGCGTTGGTGAGCACCATCGCGGCCAGCCCGTCGCCCTCGCGGATCAGGCCGAGCAGGATGTGCTCGGTGCCGATGTGCTTGTGCTTGAGGTGCAAGGCCTCGCGCAGCGACAGCTCCAGGACCTTCTTCGCCCGCGGGCTGAAGGGGATGTGCCCGGGGCTCGGCGTCACTGGCGGCCGCACGCGGCGGAACAGTCCGCGCCGCAGCGGCGGAAAGGCCGGTGGCGGCTCCAGCGCGCCCTCGCCGAACGTTTTCTCGACCTCTTCCCGCACCGCGTCGAGGTCGATGCCGATCGACCGCAGCGCCTCCGCGTCGGCCGCGCCGAGCGGGTCGCGCCGGCTGCCGATGGCGGCCCGCACGTCGGCGCCGACCTGCTCGGGGAGGACGCCGGCGTCGCGCAGGACGGTCGCGGCCAGGCCGCCGCTCTCGCCGAGCAGCGCCAGCAGGATGTGCTCCGTCCCGATGTACCGATGGTGCAGCTCGCGTGCCTCGACCTGGGCGCCCTTGACCACGTCCCGGGCCCGATCGGTGAACCGCTCGAACATCACGCCTCCCGCCGTGCGCCCACCGGCGGCCGGCCGGCGTGCTTCTTGTGGACTGCCTGCTTGGTCACGTCGAGCGCGTCCGCGATCTCCTGCCAGGACCAGCCCTGCCGCCGCGCGTTGTCGACCTGTAGGACCTCGAGGGTCTCCAGCAGCCGGCGGAGGGCCAATACCGCGCGGAGGCCGACCCGCGGGTCGGTGCTGCCCGCCGCCGCGGCGAGCTCGGTAGCCTCGCTCACGGCCGTCCTCGCTTCGCTGCGGGCGGCCGCGAGGCTCGAAACACGCGGCGCCTTCCGATTCGCTCGCTTCGCTCACTCATGGCGTCAACCTACGTTGACAACTCCGCGTCTGTCAACCTTGGTTGACGCAAGGTTGGCTGGTCCGCAGCAAACTCACAGCTCACCCACAGGTCGGCCTAGCGCGGACTCCCTACCCTTGGCACATGAGGCGCCACCTGAAAGGCATGTTCTTTTCTATGCTCGCGGCCAAGCTCGGCCGCATCCTCCACCGCCGCGGCCACTCCACCGCTGCCCGCTACCTGGAGCAGGAGCTGCACCGCCGGGGCGGCCACGGCCATGGCCAGGGGCACGGCTACGGGCACGGCTACGGCGCGGGATCCGGCCACTACGGCTATCACGGGCATTATCGCCCAAAGGGTGGACACGGGCACTACGGATACCACGGTCACTACCGCCCGAAGCGGAAGGGACGCCGCTACTGGTGACCCGCCCGGCTGACGGTGGCGCTTTCGATGCCGGGCATCCTCGGGCGAGGCGCCACCAGCCGGCCAGGCCAGGCGTGCTCCCGGTAGCACGCGTGCGCCGCCGCGAAGTCGAACAGCCACTCCCGCTGGGCGGCGGTGTCGGGCACCTGTACACCGCGAGCGTTCGCGATCAGATAGAGGGCGTGGGCCGGCCGGGCGCCCAGCGTGACGAGCGTCGCAGCGGCGAGTAGCGTCGCCCGCCCGATTCCAGCGAAGCAGTGGGTAACCACGAAGCGCCCGGCGCGCACGTGCGCCGCCAGCCGGATGGCGAGGTCGATAGCCGCGGGACCGGGCTCGGGCACGCCCCGGTCGGGGATCGGGAAGGGGATGAAGATGATGCCAGCGGCCTTGGCCGCCTCCCGCTCCTGGGTGAGGGCGAGACGGTCGGACTCTTCCGAGGTCAGTGCGGAGACCAGCACGTCGACGTCGGCGTGCACCAGAGCGGACATTTCGTCCTCCAGCCAGTCGCCACCGCGGGGGTGCGACATCGTCGCCAGCCGCCCTGGTCCGTGCCATTCGATTACGTGGAGTGTCGGTCTCATGGACTCCTCGCTCCTTGAGCGCGAAAGCCGCCCACTCAGAGTAGGGTCACCCGCGTGAGCAGCCCAGGTAAGACCCGCGTAGCCCTTATCTTCGGCGGACGCAGCACTGAGCACGCCATCTCGTGCGTGAGCGCGGGCAGCATTATGGCCGCCCTGGACCCCGGCGAGTTCGAGGTCATCCCTGTTGGGATCACCCGAGCCGGTCAGTGGGTGCTCACTGCCGGTGACCCCGCACAGCTGGCCATCGCCGACCGCCGGCTCCCGGAGATCACGCCGGAGACCGGACGAGCGGTCGTGCTACCCGCCGATCCTACGGCCAATGGTCTCATGGTGCTCGATGCGACTGCCGGCCCCCAGGCACTTGCTGGCGTCGATGTCGTGTTTCCGGTACTACACGGGGCGTATGGGGAGGACGGCACGATCCAGGGCATGCTGGAGATGGCCGGCATTCCGTACGTCGGGGCGAACGTCTTCGCCTCCGCCGCCGCCATGGACAAGGAGTTCACCAAGAAGCTCGCGGCCGCCGAGGGCATCCCGGTCGGGCCGTACGTGGTGCTCCGCGCCGGCGACTCGCTCTCCGAGGCGGACAAGGAGCGGCTGGGGCTCCCGGTCTTCGTCAAGCCCTCCCGCGCCGGCTCGTCGTACGGCATCTCCAAGGTCAACAGCTGGTCAGAGCTGGAGGCGGCCGTGACCGAGGCTCGCCAGATCGACCCCAAGGTGCTTGTCGAGGCGGCGATCGTGGGCCGCGAGATCGAGTGCGGCGTGCTCGAGGCGGAGACCGGCGGCGCGCCCGAGGCATCGCTCCTCGCCGAGGTACGGGTCGTCTCGGGCCACGAGTTCTACGACTTCGAGGCGAAGTACCTCGACGACTCCTGCGAGTACGACATCCCGGCCGGCCTGCCCCCGGAGGTGACGCGCCAGGTCCAGGACTACGCGTGCCGCACCTTCACCGCGCTCGACTGCGCCGGCCTGGGGCGGGTCGACTTCTTTGTCACGCCCGAGTTCGACATCTACCTCAACGAGATCAACACGATGCCGGGCTTCACGCCGACCTCGATGTTCCCGCGCATGTGGGCCGAGACCGGCCTGGAGTACCCGAAGCTTGTGAGCCGCCTCATCCGCACCGCCCTCAACCGCGGCACCGGCCTCCACTAGAGAGCTGGGGTGGCCTCGGCGTCTTGGTCGCGGATAAATATCCAAAATCAAGGAAGTCGAGCTGCCGCGATGTCCGCGGTGGTCCAGACCGTCGCTCCCGCGGCCTCACCCTTCGCGGTCCACAGGCCAAACCCCGGCGAGCGCGAAGACAGGGGCGGTAGTGCTTTGGGGAAATCTGTTGCTGCCATAGCGACCACAAGTCTCCCCAAAGGGTGCCCAGCGGTCAGGGGCCGCAGCCGGTTGGGATTTGCTTGAGTGACGGGACCGCGGCGATCACCGGGTCGGAGAAGGCGATCGTCCACTGGCCGGGCTGGTCGTACTGCTTGGGCACCGTGACCCGCACCGGCACCTCGCGGTCCACTGTGGTCCACTCCGTGGCGCCCTGTCGGTCGGCGGAGTGCCAGCAGACGCGGCTGAGCGGGTACACGAGGTCGGTGGGCGGGATGGCCGGCATCGTCACCCCGCAGGAGACGGTGATCGCCGGGTCGCCGTAGGCGGCGTTCTGCTCAGGGCCCTCGGTGACCGGCCGCTGGTGCAGGTCGCGGATCGAGGCGGGCAGCCGGGACAGCAGCGCGCGGCAGACCGTCGCCGCCCGTGTGGAAAGCTCCGGCGCGGGCATCGCGACCGGCGTGGTGGACTGCGGTCGGGGCGCGGTGGGGCTCGGCTCGGCGGCAGGGGCGCTGTCGCCGGGTCGGATGGTGAGGAGGACGAGCAGCGCGACGATTAGCGTCAGCGGCACCGCGACAACCGTCGCCCACAGCGCCGCCTGGCGGGTGGTGCGGTCCATTTATAAGCGCACCACCGAGCAGGTGAGCGTGCGTGTGATGCCGGGCACCATCTGCACCTTGCTGACGATCATCTTGCCGAGCTCGTCGACGGTGTGGGCTTCGGTGAGCACCACCACGTCGTACGGACCCGTGACGGCGTCGACCCGCACAACCCGGAGACATCCTTGATCGCCGCGGCCACGTCACGCGCCCTTCCGACCTCGGTCTGGATGAGGATGTACGCCTGGACCACGATCTGCCCCCTCTCCGCCGCAGCCAGCGGCTCGACCGTGAAGCCGCAGCCAGCGGCCCGACCGTGAAACTACCGTACGGAGCGGAAGTGGGATCGTCCGATGGTGTACAGGCGAGCGAACTAGGGGGCACGGTGAGTGTGGCGAAAGCCGGTGAGTTCGGACTGATCGCCCGGATCACCGCGCGCCTACCGGCTGGCCAGAGCACCCTGCTCGGCCCCGGCGACGACGCGGCGGTGGTCAGGGCGGCCGACGGGCGGGTCGTCGCATCCACCGACGTGCTGGTGGAGGGGCGGCACTTCCGGCGCGACTGGTGTACGGCGCAGGACGTGGGGCACCGCGCCGCCGCCGCCAACCTCGCCGACATCGCCGCGATGGGCGCCACCCCGACCGCGCTGCTGGTCGGGCTCTGCGTCCCGACCAACCTCGACGCCCGCTGGGCCGAGGAGCTGTCCGACGGGCTCGGCGCGGAGGCCGCGCTCGTGGGGGCCGCGGTCGTGGGCGGCGACATGTCCGGCAGCCCCACGCTCACCATCGCGGTGACCGCGCTCGGCGACCTCGGAGGGCTGGCGCCCGTCGTGCGTACGGGGGCACGGCCGGGAGACGTGGTCGCCATGTGCGGGCGGCTCGGGTACGCGGCAGCGGGCTACACCGTGCTGTCCCGCGGCTTCCGCACGCCCAAGGTGCTCGTGGACGCGTACCGGCGTCCGGAGGTGCCCTACTCCGCCGGCCCGGAGGCGGCCGGGCTCGGCGCCACCGCCATGATCGACGTGTCGGACGGACTGCTGGCCGACATCGGACACGTGGCCAAGGGCAGCGGTGTCGCGGTCGACCTGCGGCGGGACGCGTTCGAGGTGCCGCGGCAGATGCGTGATGCGGCACACGCGCTGGGCGTCGACCCCTACACGTGGGTGCTGGCCGGTGGTGAGGATCACGCGCTGGTGGCCACGTTTCCGCCAGGGTTGGCGCTGCCGCCGCGCTGGCGGGTGGTGGGCGTGGTGCGCGAGGGGTCAGGTGTGACCGTGGACGGCAGGCCGTTCCGGGGCCCGACCGGCTGGCAACATTTTTAGGCGCCTTTGGGGAACACGGGGTGCGCGGCGTGGCAAGTACGGGCATGACGACGCCGACGTCCCCCGTGGCGATCGATCCAGCTGATCTCGCGGGGGTGTTCGACCGGTACGCCAGGGACCTGCTGCGCTACTGCACACGACGAGTGGGTGAACAGGTCGCCGAGGACGTGGTGGCCGAGACCTTCCTCGTCGCGTACGAGCAGCGCGACCGCTACGACGCCAGCCGGGGCGAGGTGTTGCCGTGGCTGTACGGCATCGCCACCAACCTGCTGCGTCGCCACCGCCGTACCGAGATCCGCGCGCTCCGGGCACTCGCCCACGTCGACGGGGATCGCGGGTGGCGGAGGGACCAGCACAGCGCGCCACCGAGCGGGTGGACGCCGAGCGGGCGGTGGAACGGCTCTCCGCCGTACTCGCGAAACTGCCAAGGCGGCAGCGCGATGTGCTGATGCTCTACGCGGTGGCCGAGTTGGAGTACGCCGAGATCGCCGCGGCCCTGCAGATACCCCTCGGATCGGTCCAGTCGGCACTGCACCGCGCCCGCACCAAGGTACGGGCCGCCCTCGCCGAAGGAGACGCGCGATGAACCGCGACGATTCAGACATCCTCGCCGTGCGGGACCTCCCGCCCGGCCTACCCGAGCCGACCGACGAGTCGGTCAGTCGCACCTGGTACCGGATCACCGCCGCGGGCCGCCCGGCGCGGACCCGTACCCCCTCCCGGATCCTCGTCCCAGCGATGGCGGCGACCCTTGTCGCGGGCCTGGTGGTGGGCGGCGCCCTGCTGTTCCGTCCCGGAGCCGGGCCGATGGGCTTCGGGGCGCCGTCCGGAGAAACGCCGTCCGAGGAGAAGACCTCGGAGCCCAACCTGACGCCCGCGTCGCCCGAGACGGTCGCCGTCCTGCAGAAGCTGGCCGAGGCCGCCGCGAGCAGTCCGGCCGCCGCCAAGGTGCGGCCCGGGCAGTACATCTTCGTGCGGCACGACGGGTGGGCCGCGTCCTTCCGGGCGAACGCCGGCGGTGGTGCCAAGTCCGACGGCAGCGGCACCGAGGCGACGCCCCAGGAGGCGACCTTGGGGAGGGCACGCTCGAGCCGCAGATACGGGAGATGTGGTTCGACCCGCAGGGCATGATCGCCGAGTCCATCACCGACGGGAGCGACGAGATGGGCGTCGATCCGGACCGCACGCGGGCGATGTTCGAGCAGGACGGCCCCAGCTTCAGGCAGCCGACACCGGAGTGGGTCGCCGGGTTGCCCACCGATCCCGAGCAGCTCCTCGCCGAGCTGCGCGACTTCGTCGGCGAGGGTGGCGCCTGGTCCACCGACCACGCGGTGTGGAGCACGATGCAGGAGTTCTACCTGAACACGGACCTGCTGCTGGGGCCCGAGCTGCGGGCGGCGCTGCTCCGGTCGTTCGCCGGCCTGCGGGGCATCACGTTCAGCGATGTCAGCATCGACGGCCGGCAGCTGGTGGCCGTACGGCACACCGAGCGGGGCAACGGCGACGAGATCCTATTCGACCTCGCGACGGGGGTCGCGGTGGGCCGCCGTTCGGTGGCGGCGGGCTCCGGCGTGACGATCTCCGCACCGCCGGAGGCCCCGAAGCTGGACCCGGGCGTGGGTTACCAGGCCACGTGGACCCAGAAGGTGGTCGACGCGGTCGGCGACCGCTGAGCCGGACCCCGCAGGGCCCGATTGGCTCGTCACGCGGGGGATCGGCTACCCTGGTCAGGTTGCCCGGATAGCATCCGCTGGCGACATCGTGATCGACAATCCCAGGAGTGTTCCGTGGCTAGCGTGTGCGACGTCTGCGGCAAGGGGCCGGGCTTCGGCCACAACGTGCCGTGGTCCAAGAAGAAGACCAAGCGGCGCTGGGACCCCAACATCCAGACCGTGCGCACGCCGGCAGGCGGCGGCACCACCCGCAAGATGCAGGTCTGCACCTCCTGCATCAAGGCGGGCAAGGTCGTCCGCGCCTGAGGCGCGGCCCTTACCAAGGCTCTTCCGTAGCCGCCGGATCGATCCGATCCGGCGGCTACGTCTGTGCCCGCCGCAGCCCGCAAAGACCCACCAGATAGGCCCGAGAGTTCGCGGCGGGTGTCGGTCGGCGACAGTAGGCTCATCGCGTGCTGGAGACGTTCGACGCGGAGGCGGTACGCCGGTGGTGCGCCGCTGGGCTCGAGTCGTTGCGCCGGCACCAGCACGAGATCGACCAGCTCAACGTCTACCCGGTGCCCGACGGCGACACAGGCACCAACCTTGTGCTCACCTTCGCGTCGGCGCAGCAGGCCATCGCCAATGACGCGGCGGGCGGCGGTGAGGTCAGCGCCGCTGTGCTGCGGCTCATGTCGCGCGGTGCGCTGCTCGGCGCGCGGGGCAACTCGGGTGTGATCGTCTCGCAGCTGTTGCGCGGGATGGCCGACGCGCTCGACGGCGAGACCAAGATTCGCGGGCGGGCCCTCGCCGGGGCGCTTGTCGAGGCCGCTCTGACGGCACGGGCGGCGGTGGCCAAGCCGGTCGAGGGGACGATCCTGACCGTGGCCTCGGCCGCCGCGGAGGGGGCCACGGCGACCGGGTCCGACGATCTCGACGCGGTGGCACGTTCGGCGGCCGGAGCTGCCGCTCGCGCGCTGGACCGCACCCCCGAGCAGCTGCCCGCGCTGGCCCGCGCCGGCGTCGTCGACGCCGGTGGGCGGGGCCTCTGCGTGCTGCTCGACGCGCTGCTCGCGGTGGTCACCGGCGAGGAGGTGACGTCCGCGCCGGTCGCCGTCCGCCGCCCGGTCACCGCCGCGCGCGAGACAGGATCTTCTGAGTACGGGTATGAGGTGCAGTACCTCCTCGACGCCGACTCGGCCGCCGTGGATCGGTTGCGGGCGAGCCTGGCCGGCCTGGGCGACTCGCTCGTCGTGGTCGGCGAGGAGCCAATGTGGAATGTCCACGTCCACGTCAACGACGTCGGCGCCGCCATCGAGGCCGGGGTGGAGGCGGGGCGGCCGTACCGGATCACGGTGACCCGGTTCGAGGACCAGACCGGGCCACCCATCGACCCCGACGGGCGGGGTGCGGTCGTGGTCGCGGCCGGGCCGGGGCTTGTCGAGCTCTTCGGCGGTGAGGGGGCGCGGGTCGTCGGGGCCAACCCCTCGACGGCCGAGATCCTCGACGCCGTGTTCGCCACCCGGGCCGGGCGCGTGGTGGTGCTGCCGGATGACCCCGACACCCAGGCGGTGGCCGGTGCGGCCGCGCGGGAGGCGCAGGCGCGGGGCGTGCGGGTGAGCGTGGTGCCCACCCGCTCGCCGGTACAGGCGCTGGCCGCCCTCGCCGTCCGAAACGCCGGCCGGGGCTTCGAAGACGACGTGATCGCGATGGCCGAGGCGGCGGGCGCCTGCCGGTACGCGGAGGTCTGCTACGCCAGCCGCGAGGCGCTCACCGTGGCCGGCCGCTGCCGCCCCGGCGACGTGCTCGCGCTTGTCGAGGACGAGGTGCACATCATCGGTACCGACCTCGCCCAGACCTGCCGTGACCTGCTCGACCGCATGCTGGGCGGGGGCGGCGAGCTGGCCACGCTGCTGCTCGGCGCCGACGCGCCAGCCGGCCTCGGCGACGATCTGAGCGACCACCTCGGGCGGCAGTGGCCGTTCGTGGAGGTGCAGGTCTACGACGGCGGCCAGCCCACCTACCCGCTCCTTGTAGGAATTGAATGACCGACCTCGACACGCCACTGACCAAGGTGCTCGGTGCGAATACGGCCAAGGCCCTCGCCGCCCACCTCGACCTGCACACGGCGGGCGACCTGCTCTACCACTTCCCCCGGCGGTACGACGAGCGCGGCGACCACACCGACATCCGCTCGCTGGAGGTCGGCGAGGACGTCACCGTGATGGCCCAGGTACGGGTCACGAACCGCCGCCGCATCCGGGGTGGCGCCGACGAGATGCTCGAGGTGACGGTCGGCGACGGGGCGGGCGGCCAGCTGATGCTGACGTACTTCGGGCGCCGCCAGGTGTGGCGGGAGAAGGAGCTGCGCCCGGGGCGGTGGGGACTGTTCGCCGGGAAGGTGACCGAGTTTCGGGGCAAGCGACAGCTCAACAGCGCGCAGTACGTGCTCCTGTCCGACGAGGGTGAGGCGTCCGAGGAGATCGAGGAGTTCGCCGGCGCGCTGATCCCGGTGTACCCCGCGGCCGCCAAGGTTCCAACGTGGACGATCGCGCAGTCCGTGGGCGTCCTGCTGGAGGTCGTGACCCCGCCGGAGGATCCACTGCCCGGCGGCGTGCGCGCGCAGGGAAACCTCGTCGGCATCGCCACGGCGCTCCGGGAGATCCACCGGCCGTCGTCCAGGGAGGAGCTCTACAAGGCGCGGCGGCGGCTCAAGTGGGACGAGGCATTCGCCGTGCAGCTCACACTCGTACAGCGCAAGCACCGGGCCGCCTCCTGGCCGGCGCGGCCCAGACCGCGGCAGGAGGATGGGCTGCTCGCCGCGTTCGACGCCGAGCTGCCGTACGAGCTGACCGACGGGCAGCACACCGTCGGCGAGGAGATCGCCCGCGACCTCTCCACCGCCCATCCGATGCACCGGCTGCTACAGGGCGAGGTGGGGTCGGGCAAGACGCTCGTCGCCCTGCGCGCGATGCTCCAGGTTGTCGACGCCGGCGGCCAGGCCGCGATGCTGGCGCCCACCGAGGTGCTCGCCGCCCAGCACTACCGCGGCATCGCGGAGCTGCTCGGCCCGCTCGGCCGGTCCGGCGAGCTCGACTCGGCCGAGCGCGCCACCCGGGTCACGCTCGTCACCGGCTCGCAGGGCGCGGCGGTACGGCGGCGGGCGCTGGAGGAGATCGCGAGCGGCCAGGCGGGGATCGTGGTGGGTACGCACGCGCTGCTGTACGAGGGCGTCGACTTCGCCGACCTCGGCCTGGCCGTGGTCGACGAGCAGCACCGGTTCGGCGTGGAGCAGCGCGACGCCTTGCGCACCAAGGGCGAGCAGCCGCCGCACGTGCTGGTGATGACCGCGACGCCGATCCCGCGCACGGTGGCCATGACGGTGTACGGAGATCTGGAAGTGTCCACACTGTCCCAGCTGCCGCGGGGCCGCTCGCCGATCGCGTCGCACGTGGTGCCGGCCGCGGAGAAGCCGGCGTTTCTGGAGCGCGCCTGGAAGCGGATCCGCGAGGAGGTGGCGGCCGGCCACCAGGCGTACGTGGTGTGCCCGCGCATCGGCGACGCCTCGTCCGGCTCGTCCGATGAGGACGCTCCAGTAGAGACGGACGATGACGGGCGGCGGCCACCTGTCGCGGTGCTCGACGTGGCGCCGCTGCTGTCCGAGGGCCCGCTGCACGGGCTGCGGATCGGTGTGCTGCACGGCAAGCTGCCCGCTGACGAGAAGGACATTGTGATGCGGGCGTTCGCCGGCGGCCAGATCGACGTGCTGGTGGCGACGACGGTGGTCGAGGTCGGCGTCAACGTACCCAACGCGACGGTCATGGTGGTCCTCGACGCCGAGCGGTTCGGCGTCTCCCAGCTGCACCAGCTCCGCGGCCGGGTCGGCCGTGGCTCCGCGCCCGGCCTGTGCCTGCTCGTGACCGAGGCACCCGAGGGCACCCCCGCCCGCGAGCGCCTTGACGCCGTCGCCTCCACCACCGACGGCTTCCGGCTCGCGGAGATCGACCTGGAGCAGCGGCGCGAGGGCGACGTGCTGGGCGCGACCCAGTCCGGCCGCCGCTCACACCTGCGGCTGCTGTCGCTGCTGCACGACACCAAGCTCATCAACGAAGCCCGGATCGAGGCGATCTCCCTCGTGGGGGACGACCCGGAGCTGGAGCGCCACCCCGCACTGGCCGCCTCGGTGGCGGCGCTGGTGGACGAGGAGCGCGCGGAGTACCTGGAAAAGGGCTGATCCCCGGAGCGACCGCCCCCGCAAACGGGGCGGCCCGCGACGACCGGGGGTGTCGTCGCGGGCCGCGGAGGGGTGGAACGCGGTACTGAGATCAGGCGCTGAAGGTCATCCGTCGCCGGCGAGCGATGTAGAAGAGGGCCACGCCAGCGGCCAGCAGCACCAGGGCGCCACCGGCGATGCCGCCGACCGCGACGCCCGTCTTGGGCAGCGAACCGCCGCCGCCACCGGGCGCGCACTCCTCGGGCTGCTCCCAGGCGACCGGGTCGAACTCCTCGCCCTCAGCGGACGGGGTGACGGTCAGGCCCTCGGAGGCCGGGAACTTCGCCGACTTGGTCTCGCCTGGCTCCACGACGAGCGTCTGCGGCTCGCCCGTGCTCGGCGTGAACGTGATGGTCACCGTCTCGCCGTTCTCCGGATTGATGACCGTGAAGATGAACTCGTCGCAGGTCGCGACGATCTCGCCCTCTGGCTCACCCGGGACCGAGGCCGACGGCGTCGGGGTGGGCGTCGTAGCGGGGGGCGTCGTTGCCGGCGGCTCGGTCGTCGGGGGCTGAGTCGCGGGCGGCTCGGTGACCGGCGGAGCGGTCGTGGGCGGCACAGACGGGCCGCACTCGCCCTCGAGCTCCACGGTCTTCGTGGTGGGCTTCCACTGCTTGTACCCGTTGTTCCACGCGGCGCGGACGGTGAGCGAGGCCGAGGTGGCGTCCGCGGGCAGCTTCTGCTCGCCGACCACCACGTCGCCCACCGCGTACGGGTACGCCGGGTCGGCGTCCTCGGCGGTCACCGCGATGCCCTCGACCGCGGCCGGGGTGGCGTCGGCCTGGATCAGCTTGAAGTGCGTCGCCTTCGGCGGCGTGTCCTCGCTGCGCACCTTCCAGGTGACGATCCACTCGCCGCTGGGGCAGGCGAACTCCGCCTCGATCGCCGTGTGGTGGGCGCTGGCGGGAGAAGACAGGGCGATGCTCGCGGCGAGGCCGGCAACGGCCGCTCCGATCACGGCGATCGGTCGCCGCAGCTTGCTACGGTTCACGCGTACTCCTGAACGATGGGGGCTTCTCAGGGCGCGGCCCGGGACTAAAGGCATGGCACAGCCGGCCGCGGCGAGAATCCAGCCGCGGCCCTTCCGACGCCTCCCCAGGTCGTCGTGCCGGCATAGACGCTGCCGGCACAGCGCCCGACCTTAGCGGTTCCTGAAGTGGCGCAGAGGAATTGATGCCGAACTAAGCATCCCGTTGTGAACTTGTGATCTTCGATTGCCGCAGTGAGACAGGATAGTGCCTGTGTGTAGTGGAGTGACTGGTGTGACTCGGGTGCCGGGTAGCGTAGCGTCACTCCCATGACCCGCATCGTGGCCGGCGCGCTCGGCGGCCGCCGGATCGTGGCGCCGGCCGGTGACCGCACCCGACCCACGTCCGACCGGGTCCGGGAGGCGCTCTTCAGTGCGCTGGAGTCGATGGTCGAGCTGGACGGGACGCGGTTCGCGGATCTGTATGCGGGCTCGGGCGCGGTCGGCCTCGAGGCGCTCTCCCGGGGCGCCTCGCACGTGCTGCTGGTGGAGTCCGACCCCCGGGTCGCCCGCGTCGTCCGGCAGAACATCGCGGCGCTCGGCGTCGGCGGCGCCGCCCAGCTCGCCACCGCGAAGGTGAGCGGTGTGCTGGCCGCCGGGCCGCAGGACGGCGGTTACGACGTGATCTTCGCCGACCCGCCGTATGCGGTACCCGAGGAGGAGGTCACCGCCGTGCAGGTCGCGCTCGTCGACGGCGGCTGGCTGGCCGCGGACGCCGTGGTCGTTATCGAGCGCGCCACCCGCTCCGGGACGTTGACCTGGGTGAAAGGAATCACCGGCGAGCACAGCCGACGATATGGGGAGACGACGCTTTGGTACGGTCGCCGATCGTGAGACGTGCGGTGTGTCCCGGCTCCTTCGACCCGGTCACCAATGGGCACCTGGACATCGTCGGCCGGGCCAGCCGGCTCTTCGACGAGGTCATCATCGGCGTGTTGATCAATCAGGCGAAGACCGGCCTCTTCACCGAGGACGAGCGCATCGAGATGCTGCGCGAGGTCACCAAGGGGTACGACAACGTGCGGGTCCTGGCGTTCCGGGGGCTGCTTGTCGACTTCTGCCGAGCGAACGACGCCGCCGTGGTGGTCAAGGGCCTGCGCGCGGTGAGCGACTTCGACTACGAGCTCCAGATGGCGCAGATGAACATCGGGCTCGCCGGCGTGGAGACACTCTTCATGCCGACCAACCCGCTCTACTCGTTCCTCTCGTCGAGCCTCGTCAAGGAGGTCGCGAAGTGGGGTGGCGACGTGTCGGCCCACGTGCCGGACATGGTGGCGGCCCGCCTGGCCGAGCGCCTGGCGACCTGACCGCGGGCGCTGCCGTTAGCGCCCGCCGTCCTCGTCGCCGCGCTCCTCTTCTCGGCGGTCACCGCCATGGGGGCGACGCGCCCGGCGGACAAGCAGTGGGCGTACCTTTCGTCCCAGGGCCGCATCATGGGGTGTACACCCTCATCATGTGGGGGTCGTCTGTGGAACGACAGGAGTGAGGCGCCAGTGGACCCGCTCGACCGCATCGACGAGATCATCGCCATCGTAGAAGCCGCCCGATCGGTCCCCATGTCGCGCACCAACTGCATGGTCGACCGCGGCGAGATGATCAACGCCCTCGACCAGCTCCGCGCCGAGCTCCCCAGCGAGCTGCGGCGGGCCACAGCACTGCTGGACGAGCGCGACAAGATCATTGACGCCGGCCGCCGCGAGGCTGACCGGATCATCAGCGAGGGTGAGGCCGAGCACGCCCGTCTCGTCTCGGTGAACGAGATCACCGTCTCCTCCGAGCACGAGGGCGCCCGGATCGTCGGCGAGGCCCGCGCCGAGGCCCAGCGGCTGCGCGAGGAGGTCGACGACTATGTCGACACCGCGCTGGCCAACTTCGAGCAGTTCCTCACCCGCGCGCTCGCCTCGATCGAGCGGGGCCGGGACAAGATGCACGCCCTCCGCGAGATCGGCACCTTCACCGGCGAGGAAACCGAGCGACCACTGCCCTTTTGATACTGGGAGCGGTCGTCGGGTACCGTAGACCGTCGGCCTCCTACCAGGCCGGAGTCTCATGATGCCCAATCACTCGCCGACCCACCTCGATCCCAGGTCGCCGCTGGTCCTCGACACGAGGGAGCTGCCGCGCCGGCCTGGTGCGATGCGTACGGTCAGTCGGGTCGTGCCGGCACCGGCGGACCTCGGACTGGAGCTGATCGGGGTGCCCGAAGGCGCCGATCTCACCCTCGACCTGAGGATGGAGTCGGTCTCCGAGGGCGTGCTGGTCTCCGGCACCGCGTCCGCCTCAGTGGCGGGCGAGTGCAGCCGGTGCCTGCGCCCGGTCAGTGACTCGGTGGTCGTCACGATCCAGGAGCTGTATGCCTATGAGCACAGCGCCACGGTCGAGACGACCGACGAAGACGAGGTCGGCCGGCTTCAGGGTGACCTGGTCGACCTGGAGCCGGCGCTGCGGGACGCGGTGGTGCTCGCACTGCCCGCCAACCCGCTGTGCCGAGAAGACTGTCCAGGGCTGTGCCCCGAGTGCGGGGTGCCCTGGGACGAGCTGCCCGCTGGCCACAGCCACGAGCAGGTCGACCCGCGGTGGGCAGCCCTGTCGCAATTGAAGCCGAGTAACAAATTGAATGGCAAGTAGGGAGTAGGAACCGTGGCCGTTCCCAAGCGGAAGATGTCGCGCAGCAACACCCGGTCGCGCCGGGCGCAGTGGAAGGCCACGGTGGTGGCGACGGTGGCGTGCCCCCAGTGCCGCTCGCCGAAGCTCCCGCACGCGGCGTGCTCTGTCTGCGGCACGTACAACGGCCGCCAGGTCATCGAGGTCTGACCCGAGCCGCGCGTGGAACACCCGACCTCGGGTCGGGAAGCTCCGGTTCCAGCCGCCGGCCGGCATCGCCCGGCCGGCGTTGGCGTAAAACCGGGCATCGCGCGGATCGCCGTTGACCTCCTCGGCGGGGACGGGGCACCCGCCGTCGTGGTTGACGGCGCTCTGCGGGCATGCAGCGCCGATCCCGACCTCCACCTGTTGCTCGTCGGCCCACCTGAAGTGGCCGACGAGGTGCTTGGTGCGCTCCCACCTGAGGACCGCACCCGCGTCGCGGTGCGCCCGGTGCGGGCCGTCGTCGGCATGGCCGACGCGCCCACCAGCGCCAAGCGCCCCGACACCACCGTGCGCGCGGCGGTCGCGGCCGTCGCGGAGGGCGGTGCCGACGCGCTTGTCTCGGCCGGGGCCAGCGGCGCGACAGTCACCGCCGCCGTGCTCGGGCTGGGCCGCTGGACGGGGGTACGCCGCCCCGCGCTCGTCGTCACCCTCCCGGCCGAGGCCGGTCCCGTGGTGCTGCTCGACGTGGGTGCCTCGGTCGAGGCGCGCCCGGGCACGCTGGCCCGCCACGCCGCGCTGGGCGCCGCGTACGCGGCCACCGTCAACAACGTGGAGCATCCCCGGGTCGGCCTGCTGTCGATCGGCACCGAGCCGGGCAAGGGGACCGGGCGCGGCGTGCCGCCGACCCGGTGATCGCGGCGCAACCCCTCCCGTCCGAGGCCCGCTACGTCGGGCTCGTCGAGGGCTATGAAGTGTCGCTGGGTGAGCGCGCCGACGTGATCGTCGCCGACGGGTTCACCGGAAACGTGCTGCTCAAGGGCATCGAAGGCACGTACATCCGATGCCGCCGGGACCAGGTCGAGACGCCGCCGCGGGCAGCGGCGCTCGTCGGGGTCGGGGCGTCGTCATCGTCTGCCATGGCGCCGCGACCGGGGCGGACGTCGCCTCGGGCATCGCTCTCGCCGCACATCTGCATCGCCGCGCCGCGGCCACCGAGATCGCCACGCTGCTAGGGGTGAGTCATGGATAAGCGCAAACGGCCGCCGGCCGTCCACCTGGAGGCGGCCTTCGGCGTCGTCCTCGACGCGGAGCTGCTGGAACGGGCCCTCACCCACCGCTCGTACGCGTACGAGAACGGGGCCTGCCCACCAACGAGCGGCTGGAGTTCCTCGGCGACTCCGTGCTCGGGGTGGTGATCACTACCGCGCTCTTCCACAACCACCCGGACCTACCCGAGGGGCAGCTCGCCAAGCTGCGCGCCAGCGTGGTCAACATGCGGGCGCTGGCCGACGTGGCGCGCGGGCTGGGGCCGAGCGGGCTGGGGGCGTACCTGCTGCTCGGCAAGGGTGAGGAGACCACCGGCGGACGGGACAAGGCGAGCATTCTCGCGGATACGCTGGAGGCGCTGCTCGGCGCGATCTACCTCCAGTACGGGCTGGACATCGCCTCCGAGGTGATCCACCGGCTCTTCGACCCGCTGATGGCCGAGTCGGCCGGCCGGGCGCGGGGCTGGACTGGAAGACGAGCCTCCAGGAGCTGACCGCCTCACTGGGGCTGGGCGTGCCGGAGTACCGGATCGACGAGGCCGGGCCGGACCACGCGAAGACGTTCACGGCGTGGGTTGTGGTGGCTGGCGACAGGTACGGCGGGGCCGAGGGGCGGAGCAAGAAGGAGGCCGAGCAGCGGGCGGCGGAGGCGGCGTACCGCACGCTGTCGACCAAGTTCGGCGAGACAGCCGGTGAACAGCCGGCGGGAGGGGACCATGCCGGAGCTTCCTGAGGTCGAGACGGTCCGCCAGGGCCTGGCCAAGTGGGTGACCGGGCGGCGGATCGCGTCGGTGGAGGTGCGACACCCGCGGGCCATCCGCCGGCACATGCCCGGCGCCGACCACTTCGCCGCGGTGCTGGCCGGGCACACGGTGCTCGACGTGTGCCGGCGCGGCAAGTACCTGTGGCTGCCGCTGGACTCGGGCGACGCGATCATCGGCCACCTCGGCATGTCCGGCCAGCTGCTCTTCCAGCCCGGCGACGCGCCGGACGAGACCCACCTGCGGATCCGGTTTCGCTTCGATGACGACGGCCCGGAGCTGCGCTTCGTCGACCAGCGCACGTTCGGCGGCCTGTCCGTCTCGCCGGGCGGCGCCGAGCTTCCCGCCGAGATCGCGCACATCGCTCGGGACCCGATGGACCCACTCTTCTCGGACGCGGACTTCGCGACCAAGCTGCGCCGCAAGCACACCGAGGTGAAGCGGGCGCTGCTCGACCAAAACCTGATCTCCGGCGTGGGCAACATCTACGCGGACGAGGCGCTGTGGCGGTCCAAACTGCACGGCGTCCGCCCGACCGACGCGCTCACCAAGCCGGCCGCCGCGCGGCTGCTCGGGCACATCCGCGAGGTGCTGTCCGAGGCGCTGGTCGCCGGCGGCACGAGCTTCGACGCGCTCTACGTCAACGTGAACGGCGAGAGCGGGTACTTCGACCGCTCCCTCAACGTGTACGGCCGGGAGGGCGAGCCCTGCAACCGCTGCGGCACCCCGATCCGGCGCGAGCCGTTCATGAACCGCTCGTCCTACTCGTGCCCCCGATGCCAGCCCCGCCCCGCACCCCGATCAGGGTGACCTCGTAGGGACCATTTCCAAGAGGCAGATCCGGGCTACCGCGATGCCCGTTGTGGTCCGGACCGCTGCTCCCGCGGCCTCACCCTCCGCGTTCCACACCCCAAGCCGGCTGCCGCCAGCGGCGGCGACGTGCGCCCTCGCCGGTCGCCGCCGACCGGGACGAAACCAACCCAGCTCGACACCGGCGGAGGCCGTGTGGGTTGGGCTTGGACCGCGGGCCTGGCAGTGGAGGCCGGGGGTTCGGGGAGCGCCAGCGAGCCGCCGGCCGGAACGGTGCCCGCGGGAGCATGCGGTCCGCAGGTGACGCGGACGGGGGCAGATTAGTCCTGAGGGAGGGTTGTGGCCCCGATGCCGAAGGTCTTTGGTCGGGGTATTCCCGAGGCGTTACTTCCGGGGCGGGGCGGGTCGCTCCCGGATGTAGCGTCGCGCTGCGCTCCCTAGCGTCATGTGCTGTGACCAGGACTGTGGCGGAGGGGGAGCCCACGATGGGCAAGCGACCGATGACCGTGCGGGTCGCGCGATGGAGCGCGGAGCATCCGTGGCGCGCGATCGCGCTGTGGGTGGTGTTCGTGGCGGTGTGCTTCGTAGGCGGCAACGCGGCCGGCCTCAGCGAGGCGACCGACGAGGACCAGGCGATCGGCGAGGCCGGTCGTGCGTCCGTGATTGAGATTCACGGTGACTTCGACGACCCGGCGGTGGAGAACGTCCTCATCACCGCCTCAAGTGGACAGTTGGACCGGGCGGCGGCGGATGCGGCGGCGGCCGACGCGGTCACCCGGATGAAGGCTACCGAGGGCGTGGCGAAGGTGGACCCGCCGGTGGCCGCGCGGGACGGCTCCGCGCTGCTGATCGGGGTCACCATGACCGGTGACCCGGACACCGCCTCGGACCGGCTCAAGCCGTTGGAGGACACGACCTCGGCGCTCCAGCAGGCGCACCCGCAACTGCGGATCGAGCAGGTCGGCGGGCCCTCCATCGGCAAGGCGCTCGACGACACGCTGGGCTCGGACTTCAAGCGGGCCGAGCTGCTGAGCCTGCCGGTCACGCTGGCCATCCTGATTGTCGCGTTCGGTGCGCTCATCGCGGCCGGTGTGCCGGTGCTGCTGGCCATGTCTTCGGTGTTCGCGGCGATGGGTCTGTCCACACTGGCCTCCCACCTGCTGCCGGCGACGGACACGACAAACAGCGTGATCCTGCTGATCGGCCTCGCGGTCGGCGTCGACTACTCGCTCTTCTACATCCGCCGCGAGCGGGAGGAGCGGGCCAAGGGGCGGAGCCACATCGACGCGGTGGAGATCGCGGCGGAGACGTCCGGGCACGCCGTGGTGGTGTCCGGCATCGCCGTGATGATTGCCATGGCCGGGCTCTTCCTCGCCACTGACGTGGTGTTCTCCTCGCTGGCCGTCGGCTCGATCCTGGTGGTCGCGGTCTCGGTGATCGGCTCGCTGACCGTGCTGCCGGCAATGCTGGCCAAGCTCGGCCGCTGGGTCGACCGCCCGCGCGTACCGCTGCTGTGGCGCCTTTCGGCCCGCCGCCAGGGTGCGCCCCGCTTCTGGCCGGCCCTGCTCCGCCCGGCGCTGCGCCACCCGCTGCTCGCCCTGGTCATCTCGGTCGGTGCGCTCCTGGCGCTGGCGGTGCCCGCGGCGGGTATGAAGATGAAGTTCCCGGGCATGGAGGACCTGCCCCGCACCACGCCGGCCATGCAGGCGTACGACCGGCTGACCGCCGCGTTCCCGAGCACCGGCACGGCGCACTACCTGGCCGTCGAGGCGCCGGCGGCCGAGGCGCAGCAGGTGAAGGCGGCGCTGACCACGCTCGCGGAGAAGGCCGGTGGTGACCCGCTCTTCGCCCCGGTCGAGGCGGACGGGCCGAAGATCGACCAGTCCGCCGACGGCACGGTGACGCTGCTGCAAGTGGCGACGCCGTACCACACCCGCACCGACGAGGCGCGGCAGTCGCTGGACAAGCTCCGCGAGGTGTACGTGCCTGAGACGATGGCGGGGCTGTCCAACGTGGACTACGCGGTCGGCGGTGACGTGGCCGGCAGCGTCGACTACGCCGCGCATATCCGGCAGAAGCTACCGCTGGTGATGGCGTTCGTACTCATCCTCACGTTCGTGGTGATGGTGCTGACGTTCCGCTCGGTGGTGGTCGCGCTGACCTCGATCCTGCTCAACCTGCTCTCGGTCGGCGCCGCGTACGGCCTGCTGGTGCTCGTCTTCCAGGGCACCTGGGCGGAAGGGCTGCTGGGCTTCACGTCGATGGGGTCGATCGTGACCTGGCTACCGCTCTTCCTCTTCGTCGTCCTCTTCGGACTGTCCATGGACTACCACGTCTTCGTGGTCAGCCGGATCCGCGAGGCGGTCCAACGTGGAGTGTCCAACCGGGACGCTGTGTCGTACGGCATCACAAGCTCGGCCGGCACGGTCAGCAGCGCGGCGATCGTGATGGTGGCGGTCTTCTCCATCTTCGCCACGCTGAGCACGATCGACATGAAGCAGCTCGGCATCGGCCTGGCGGCGGCGATCCTGCTCGACGCGACAATCATCCGCGCGGTCGTGCTGCCCTCGGTGATGACACTGCTGGGCGACGCGAACTGGTGGGCACCGCGCTTCCTGCGCAAGAGCCCGCCGGCCAAGCACGCGGAGCAGCCCGAGCGGGAGCTCGTCTCCGTCCACTGACGAAATGCTTACCAGGTGCGGGTTTCGGCTACCACGCCGAAGCCCGCACCTCGCCATTCCATCAGCTCGCGGGCGGCCTCCGCGTGGGCCGCCGGGACGCCGTACACGAGGTGGCCGTCGCCGGGCGCGGCACCCTCGCCGGTCCAGCGCTGGTAGTCGGCCCAGTCCCCGTCGAAGACGCAGATCGGTGCGCCGAGCGCCCGGTACGCCTGGTCCACCGGCCCGCCCGGGTTGAGCACCACCAGCCCGAACCCGGCCCGCCGGGCAGCCCGTACCGCCAGCGCGACCCCGCCCAGCCCGGCCTGGTCGCCCGGTGCCCGATCCAGGAAGATCCCGTCGAGCGGCTGGGCTGCCCGCCGCTCCACCGCGTCGAGGACGTCGGCGAGCGGGCGAGCGCCGTACTCCAGGTCGACCTTGACCAGCCGGTCCATGGTCATGCCGCCACGTCCTGGTAGAGGTGGTCGTAGGCGCGGCGCGGCGCGAACCGCACCGGCTCCTCCCCGCCCGGCACCACCACGACCTTGGCCGGGTCGGCGCCGTCGCGCAGCTCCCACAGCTGGTGGAAGCGGCTGGCCGTGGCGACGAGCGCGGCCTCCGTGTACCCGAGGCGGCGCAGAGCGCGATGGAAGCGCAGCAGCACCGCCTTGACCGCGGTGGATCCCTCCGCGGCGACCCGCGGGCGGTCCTCGGTGAGCAGGAATGGCGTCCCGGCGCGCCACCGCGCCGCGAGCGCGACAAGCAGCGGCGGCCCGGTGGCGATGGCGTGGCAGAGGTCCGCGGTGGGTGCGCGTACGGCGAGCGGCCGCAACGCGCTGTCGAGGTGGTCGGCCGCGCAGCGCGCGTCCCGCACCGAGAGGCGGGGCAGCGCCGGCTCGCAGCGGGCCGCCAGCCAGGCGTCCAGCAGCACGTCGGCGAGGGGTACGCCGCGTAGCGGGACACCGCCAGCCTCAGCCAGGTCGGCGAGCAGGCGCAGGCTCTCGGCGAACATCGCCGTGCCCTGCTCGCCGTCGGTCAGCAGCCCTCGGCAGAGCAGTACCGCGGCCGCGGTGGCAGCCCGCCTCCTGTGGCGCTGGGCCAGCCGCCCCGTCGGCGCGGGCCGGCGGTCGTCGAGCGGGTGGAGGAGTGCGTTGGGCGGGAGCGTGTACGCGGGCTCCCGCCGCCGCTCGTCCGGGCCGAGCGCGACAAGGTGGAACGTGTGCCGGTCGAGGCCGTGCAGCAGCCGGTGGCACCAGTCGCCCCGGCCACCCTTGACGTACGGGTAGGAGTCGTCCGTGATGAGCGCAACGCGCATGCATAGGACAACGACCGAGGTCGAATCCTGGCGTGTCAGCTACGCGACAGTTCAGACCACCGAACCGAACATCTGTGTCCAGTACGGCGTGCCGTTGCTCGCGTACGCCAGACCGACGCCAATCGCCTTCGCGTTGCAGTTGAGGATGTTGGCGCGGTGGCCGTCGCTGTTCATCCAGCCGTCCATCACGGCGGCTGAGGTGCGGTAGCCGGCGGCCACGTTCTCGCCGATCGCGTTCGTGTACCCGGCCCGCTCCGAGCGCTCCCACGGCGAGCTGCCGTCGCTGCCGTCGTGGGACATCTTGTTGTGCTCTGCCTGGTCCTGGCTGTGCAGCCGGGCGGCGCTGGCGAGCTTGGTGTTGACCTTGACCGGACCGCACCCGGCGGCCGCCCGCTCCTGGTTGGTGATCTCGACGACCTTGTTCTCGTCGGCCGACTGGGCCGGGCTCGTGCCGCCGCCGGTCGCCGGGCGGGTTGTCGACTTGCTCGGCGAGCGCTTCGGCGTCGGGCTCGTGGAGGTGCGGGGCTTGGCCTTGGCGGTCGGTGTGGGGCTCGCCTTCGGGCTCTCGGCGGGGGTCGCGGTGACCGAGACCGCTACGCCGAAACTACCCGTTCCGCCCGCTTCGTCGGTACGCTCCGAAGCTGTCCGATTAGCCCCTGATTCGCCGCCGGTCAGGCTGGGACGGAGTACCGCCGCGGCGGCGCCGAAGGCCAGCAGCAGGGCGCCGACCAGCACGGCGAGGGCGAGCGGGCCCGGCAGGCGGCGAGCGGGCCGGTGTCGGCCGGTATGCCTCGACGGCGCCTCGGCGTCCATAGGGTCCTTCCCGGTAGATGGGCCGTGCCGGACGGTACGGGCGCGCTCCCACCTGGGCAATCGCTCTAAGGAAGATCTAAGGCGGCGCCAAGGAAGCTATCGATCATGGTGGCCGGGCTGGGCATGGGCGCCAATCCTCGCAGGGTGAGGGTGATGTGGGCCCGGTTAACTTGACGAAGCGGTCGTCTCGGCGGAGTATAGGGATCGTCGCCAGTCGCGCCCAATCATGCCCGCGCGTGCCCGTGGGCTGATAGTCGCGAAATTGCTGGGCGCGCGTTGGCCGGCCACTCCGGCAGCGCATTACAAGGAGACGATATGGCGAAGGCCCTCTACGGCCACGTTGGTGCGGCGCCCGATCGGCGCCTCCTCGACGAGGTCACCCGACTGCGTGCCAGGGTTCAGGCACTGGAGTTCGAGGTCACTAGGCTGCGTGCGGAAAACGACCGGCTCGCGGCGGCGGCTGCCGAGGCAGGAGACCTGCTGAGGCTGCCCGAACCGGCCCTGACCTGACCTCCCGGGCGCCGGGGCTGCCGGCGCCCACCGCCTATAACTCGATCGCACCGCACACATCGCGCGCCGACACAACAAGTGGCGGCGCGCAGCTTTTTGCCTTCGCCGAATCATTCGTCCGACGTGCGGGAATCCCTGTCCGCGGTACTGAGCGCGGCGTGGCGGGTGCCCAGGGGCGAGCCGGGTTACCCTGCGAAGGAGATGTCACCTGCGAGCGGATAGAAAGACGTGCATTTAAAGAGCCTGACCGTGAAGGGCTTCAAGTCCTTCGCCTCCGCGACGACGTTGCGACTGGAGCCGGGTATCACCTGCGTGGTGGGCCCCAACGGCTCCGGTAAGTCCAACGTCGTCGATGCGATCGCCTGGGTCCTGGGCGAGCAGGGCGCGAAGGCGCTGCGCGGCGGCAAGATGGAGGACGTGATCTTCGCCGGCACGGCCGGCCGCGCGCCGCTGGGCCGCGCCGAGGTCACGCTCACCATCGACAATACGGATGGCGCGTTGCCGATCGACTACACCGAGGTGTCGATCACGCGACGGATGTTCCGGTCGGGCGAGAGTGAGTACGAGATCAATGGCAGCTCCTGCCGCCTGCTCGACATCCAGGAGCTGCTCTCCGACTCCGGCATCGGCCGAGAGATGCACGTCATCGTGGGGCAGGGCCAGCTCGACGCGGTGCTGCACGCCAAGCCCGAGGACCGGCGCGCGTTCATCGAGGAGGCGGCCGGCGTCCTCAAGCACCGCAAGCGCAAGGAAAAGGCGCTGCGCAAGCTCGACGCGATGCAGGCCAACCTCAACCGGCTCACCGACCTGACCGCCGAGCTGCGCCGCCAGCTCAAGCCGCTCGGCAAGCAGGCCGAGGTGGCCCGGCGCGCGGCCGGTATCCAGTCCGACCTGCGCGATGCCCGACTGCGCCTGCTCGCGGACGATCTGTCCACATTGCGTTCCACTCTGGACAAGGAGATCGCCGACGAGACCGCGCTGCGCGAGCGGCGTGAGCTTGTCGAGCACCAGTACGGCGAGGTGGGGCGGCGGCTCGCGGAGCTTGAGGCGGCGCACGCCGAGGACGCCCCGCTGCTCGCCGCCGCGCAGGACACCTGGTACAAGCTTTCCGCCCTCCAGGAGCGCTTCCGCTCCACCGAGCAGCTGGCCAGCGAGCGGCTGCGCCACCTGTCCGCCACTCCGGACGACGAGCGCCCCGGCCGCGACCCGGAGCAGCTGGCCGCCGAGGCGGAGCGGGTACGGGCCCAGGAGGAGCAGCTGCGCGCCGCGCTCAAGGCCGACCAGGCGCACCTCGCCGAGGCCGTGGAGCGCCGCCAGGAGCTGGAGCGGCAGCTCGCCGACGCCGAGCGGGCCCTGCGCACCGCCGCGAAGGCGATCGCCGACCGCCGGGAAGGGCTGGCCAAGCTGACCGGGCAGGTCAACGCCGCCCGGGCGCGCACCACGAGCGCCGCCGAGGAGATCTCCCGGCTCGCCGCGGCCCACTCCGACGCCCAGCTGCGCGCGGAGAAGGCACAGGCCGAAGTGGACGCTGTGGCCGCGCTATCCACTGAGGCGGATCGGGACAACGCGGACCTCGACGACCAGCACGCCGAGGCGGTGGCCGCGCACGAGGAGGCGACCGCGCGGGTACGGGCGCTGACCGACGCCGAGCGGACCGCGGAGAAGGAAGCCGCGACCTGGAAGGCGCGCGAGGACGCCCTGGCGATGAGCCTGCGCCGCAAGGACGGTGCGGGCGCGCTGCTGGCCCGTGCCGACCAGGTGCCCGGCCTGCTGGGCAGCCTCGCCGGCATGCTGACCGTCGCACCCGGACACGAGGCGGCGCTCGCGGCCGCGCTGGGCGGCCTGGCCGACGCGGTGGCCGTGGCCGGCGTCGACGAGGCGACCGAGGCCATGCGGCTGCTCAAGATCCAGGATGCCGGCCGGGCCAGCCTGCTGGTGGGCAGCCCCGGCGGCCCCGGCATGATCGGGTCGCCGGACGCGCTCCGCCCGGCCCTGCCCGACGGCGCGAGGTGGGCGCCGGACGTGGTCACCTGCCCGGAGCAGATCCGCCCCGCGGTGCACCGGGCGCTGCGCGATGTCGTACTCGTGCCGGATCTCGCCGCCGCCAGCCGGCTGGTGGCGACCAACCCCGAGCTGCGTGCGGTCACGCCCGACGGCGACGTCGTCGGGGCGTACGCGGCGGCCGGCGGCTCGGCCAAGGCACCCAGCTACATCGAGGTACAGGCGGCGGTCGAGGAGGCAAAGGCCCGGCGGGCCGAGGCCGAGGACGTCATGGCCGGCGCCGCCGAGGAGCTCACCGAGGCCCGCGCCGAGGTGGCCGTCCGCAAGGAGGCCGTCACGGTCGCCGCGGCTGCCAAGCGGGAGGCCGAGGGGCAGCGCAACGCCGCCGCCCGGCGCCTCGCCGAGCTGGGCGCCGCCGCCCGTTCCGCCAAGGCCGAGACCGAGCGGCTGGCCGCCTCCCGGTCCAAGGCCGAGGAGGCCCGCGAGCGCGACCTGGCCGCCCTCGACGACCTGGAGGAGCGGCTGCGGCTGGCCGAGGACACCGCGATCGACGAGGAGCCGGACACCGACGAGCGCGACCAGCTCGCCGCCGCGGTGCCGCAGGCCCGGCAGAACGAGATGGAGGTCCGCCTCGCGGTTCGCACCGCCGAGGAGCGGGTCGCCTCGATCGCGGGCCGGGCCGACTCGCTGGCCCGCCAGGCCGCCGCCGAGCGGGCCGCCCGCGAGCGCGCCGCCGCCCGCCGAGCAGCGCGGGCCCGCGGCGCCAACATCGCCCGCGCCGTCGGGGTCGGCGCCCGCGAGGCGCTCGCTCGTGTCGCGGTCTCGCTGGCCGGCGCGGAGCGTACCCGTGACGAGATCGCCCAGTCGCGGTCCGCGCGCGAGGCCGAGCTGTCCGAGGTACGGGGTTCCGCCAAGCGCCTCGGCGCCGACCTGGACCGGCTCACCAACGAGGTGCACCGCGACGAGGTGGCCCGCGCCGAGCAGCGGATGCGCATCGAGCAGCTGGAGATCAAGGCGGCCGAAGACTTCGGGCTCGACGTCGAGACGCTTGTCGCCGAGTACGGCCCGCAGCAGCCCGTACCGCCGACCCAGGTCGAGGTCAACGCCGCTCTCGCCGACGACAAGCCGGCGCCGGAGCCGGTCGCGTACCACCGGCCGACGCAGGAGAAGCGGGCCGCCAAGGCCGAGCGCGAGCTGACGCTGCTCGGCAAGGTCAACCCGCTCGCGCTGGAGGAGTTCGCGGCGCTGGAGGAGCGCTTCAAGTTCCTCTCCGACCAGCTCGAAGACCTCAAGGCCACCCGCCGGGACCTGCTCACCGTGGTCAAGGACGTGGACGACCGCATCCTGGAGGTCTTCGCCAGCGCGTACCAGGACACGGCCCGCGAGTTCGAACAGGTCTTCACGGTGCTCTTCCCGGGTGGGGAGGGGCGGTTGGTGCTCACCGACCCGGAGGACATGCTCGCCACGGGCGTCGAGGTCGAGGCCCGCCCGCCCGGCAAGAAGATCAAGCGGCTCTCGCTGCTCTCCGGTGGCGAGCGCTCGCTCACCGCGGTCGCGATGCTCGTGGCCATCTTCCGGGCGCGGCCCAGCCCGTTCTACATCATGGACGAGGTCGAAGCCGCCCTCGACGACGTCAACCTCGGCCGGCTGATCACGCTGCTGGCCCAGCTTCGGGAGAAGAGTCAGCTGATCATCATCACGCACCAGAAGCGCACGATGGAGGTCGCCGACGCGCTGTACGGCGTAACCATGCGCAGCGGCGTCACCGAAGTGATCAGCCAGCGCCTGTCGAACGACGAGGCCGCGTAGCGTGCGCGCCCGACCAACCGCCCTCCTGGTGGACCTGGACGGCGTGCTGCGCCGGTGGGACCCCGAGGTGCCCGCGCGCGTCGAGGCGGCGCACGACCTGCCCGTCGGCGCGCTGGAAAAGACGGCGATGGACTGGTCCCGCCTCCTCCCGGTGATCACCGGCGTGGTTAGCCACGCAGAGTGGATGGCGGGCGTGGCCGAGGCGCTGGAGGCGCCGGAGGCGGTCGCCGAGTGGCAGGAGTACTGCGGCGACGTCGACCCGGACATGCTGGAGTTCGTGCGCGACGCGCGCGCTGCGGGCATCCCGGTCGCGATCGCCACCAACGCCACCGACCAGCTCGACGCCGAGCTTGACGCCCTCGGCCTGATCGGCGAGGTCGACGCGGTGGTCAACTCTTCGGAGGTCGGCGCCCACAAGCCCACCAAAGAGTTCTTCGCGGCCGCCTGCCAGGCCCTGCGGCGCACCCCGAGCCAGGTGCTGCTGGTCGACGACTCCGACCGCTTCGTGCGCGGTGCCCGGGTGATCGGGCTTTCCGCGTACCGCTGGAACGGCCCCGCCGACCTGCCGTACCTGCGCGCCGCCCTCGGCCTGACCTGACCAACCAGGCCTCGGCGCCGGTTAGCGGCGTTCGTCGTTTTTGTCCTTACTGTCGCCGCGACCGGAAGCTGAAGATCTCTCCGTTATTTTTGATGTTGGGTGGGCCCGATCGGGCTCACCTGCGTCGTACGGAGGGGCAGGAATGCGGATCGAGACCCACGAGGTCTTGCCGGAGGCCATGCTCGACGAAGCGTGGCGACTGTACGCCGAAGCATTCGAAGAGCTGCGCACTGTGGCGGTGCAACGGCACGTGCTGACCCGGGCCGAGTTCGAGGAGCACATGGCCGACCAGCGGGTCGGCAAGTATGTCGTCCGGCATCCGGACGAGGTGCGCCTCGCGGCGCTCGCCACGATCACCAACGACCTTGACGCGGTACCGCTGATCTCGCCCGACTACTTCCGGCACCGCTGGCCGGTGCACTACGCGGAGCGGCGGATCTGGTACGTCCCCTTCAACGCGATCCACCCGGACCACCGGGGCAGCGGCATCTTCGAGCTGATCGTCGAGGCGATGCACCAGGTGGTGGCCTCGCAGCGGCCGGGGATCGTCGGGCTGGACTTCTGCCGGCGCAACGAGGAGCGGTACAAGCTGCCGCAGGCGATCCACAACGCGCTGGACCGGCTCGGCACCGTGCGGAGCCACCGGGCCGACACCCAGGCGTACTGGTGCTATGAGCTGCCGGCGGCGTCCTGAGTGGCCTCCGGCAGCACCGCGAGGGCCAGCCACCGCTCGGTGAACTCCTCGGCGCTCACCGGCGCGCTCCACAAGTGACCCTGTCCCACCGTCACGCCCAATGTGGACAGTACGTCCTGCTGTGTCGGCGTCTCCACGCCCTCGGCCACCACGGTGAGCTTGAGCGCGGTGCTCATCGCGACCACCGCGCGCACGATCTCCTCGTCCTCCGCGTCGGTGCCCAGACCGTCCACAAAGGACCGGTCGATCTTCACGCCCGTCACCGGGTGGCGGCGCAGATAGCCGAGCGCGGAGAAGCCGGTGCCGAAGTCGTCCACGACCATCTTCACGCCGAGCCGGCGCAGGTCGAACAGGACCTGGTCGGTGACCGTGGACGCGTCGATCATCACGGACTCGGTGATCTCCAGTACGACGCTTGTCTGCGGCACGTCCCACCGCTCCAGCGCCTCGGACACCTTCGCCGGCAGCGTGGCGTCGCGCAGCTGGCGGGGGAGACATTCACCGATACCCAGAAGTCCGGGCCGAGCAGCTCGTCGGCCCGCCACGCGGCGACCTGGCGAAGCGTTTCGTCGAGCACCCAGCGACCGATGGCCGCGATAAGCCCGCTGTCCTCCGCGATCGGGATGAAGACGGCCGGTGAGATCGCGCCGCGCAGCGGGTGGCTCCACCGGATCAGCGCCTCGGCGCCGACCAGGTTGCCGCTGGCCAGCTCGACGATCGGCTGGTACGCCAGGTGCAGCTGCCCGTGCGCGAGGGCCTGCCGCAGCGCGAGCTCGATCTCGACCCGCTCCCGTACCCGCTCGTGCATCGACGCGTCGAACTCGGTCCACCGGCCGCGACCGTCGGACTTGGCCCGGTACATCGCCGTGTCCGCGTCGCGCATCAGCGCCTCGGCGGTCACCGCGGCCACGGCGGGCACCGGCGCCATGCCGGCGGTGGTACCCACCACGCCGATCGACGGGGTGATGACCACCTCGGCGCTGCTGACCTGTACCGGTGCGCTGAGCTGCTCCATGATCCGCTCGACCAGCGTGACCGTCTCCTGGCGGCTGCCGACCATGGCGACCACGAACTCGTCGCCGCCCACGCGGGCCACCATGGCCGGCTCCGGCACGGTGTCGCGCAGCCGGCGGGCCACCTCGACGAGCAGGTGGTCACCGGCCTCGTGCCCCCACGAGTCGTTGACCAGCTTGAAGCCGTCGAGGTCCAGGAAGAGCACCCACACGGCCGGCTCGCCGCCGGCGCGGAAGGAGGTCGTGGCCGGCGGGACGGTGGAGAGCAGGCGGCTGATCTCGCGGGCCAGCATGAGCCGGTTGGGCAGGCCGGTCAGCGGGTCGTGGGTGGCCTGGTGCTCGGACTTGACCTGCGCGGCCGCGTAGTCCCGTACCGCCGCCACGGCCCGGGCGACAAGCAGCGCGATCATCGCCGTGCCGCCGATGGTCAGCACGATCCGCTCGGCATCGCCCTGCTGCGCCACGAGCGGGATGAGCGCGAACGGCACGAGCATCGCCGGCACGATCATCAACAGCCGCCGCACCGACCATGTCTGTACGGGCGTCGGTGTGGCGCGGGTCAGGTGGGCCACCGAGGGGTGCAGCGCCGCCGCGCCGATCGCCGTACAGGAGAGCACGAACGGTACGTCGAGGATCCGGCCGCCGGTGAGGTGACCGGCCGCGCCGATGACCGCGTACGCGAGGTCGCCGGCGAGCAGCAGCAGGATTCCACTGAGGAGCAACACGTAGGCCGGGCGGCGGCCGGTGGTGGTGAAGGCGAGGCTGAGCAGCAGCAGTATCAGCACGGCGTCGAAGAGCGGGTACAGCCCGGCCAGGATGGACACGGCCGGCGGGCGGCCGTCGATCGAGGCGGCGGGCAGGGCCAGCAGCAGCGTCGCAGCCAGGCCGGCGCCCACGCAGACGATCAGCCCGTCGATGATCGCGTGGCGCTGTAGGTTGCCGCGGGCCAGCAGGAGCCCGGCCAGCGACAGGGCCATCAGCAGGTAGCCCGGGATCGTGAACGCGTCGCCGAGCAGCGCCTGCCAGCCCGTCCGCTCGACCGACCAGGGCCGCAGCAGCGCCCCGACCAGGAACGTCGCGCCGGCCGCGCCGAGCAGGTACCACGGGTAGTGGGGAGTGGCGCGGTGCAGGCGCGGTGCGGCGAGGCTGGCGGCGACGGCCGCGAGCGCCATGACGGCGAAAGGTACCGCCGCTACCACCTCGGAGCTGGTGGCGACGTACAGTACGCTCGCGGCTACGCCAGCGGCGAGGAAGAGGGCGGACGCTACCCCAGAGGCTCTGCTAGCCCTCGGCGGGGCAGGCTCCTCTATCGGTATCGCCCCCTGCCGGCGTGTTGCGCTGAGCTGATCAACAACGCGCACACAGTATCAAGCAGGGGCGGCCGGGTGCGGAGAAACTTCGCGGAAGATCCGTTCCGTCAGTCTCCGGTCATACCGTCGATCCGCTCGCGGATGAGGTCCGCGTGGCCGTTGTGACGGGCGTACTCCTCGATCATGTGAACGTAGACCCACCGAACGTTGATCTCTTCGCCCGTTCGTGTGTGCACGAACGTCTCGTCCAGCCCGCGCCCGGCGGCCGCGGCCTTGGCCAGCTCCACCTCCGCGCGGAACGTCGCGAAGTCGGCCTCGGCGTCGGCCGTGTCCACGTCGTCGAACTCGCCGTCCGGGTTGTCGTCGGTGTAGTAGATGCCCGGCAGGTCGGCCTCGCCGCCGACCCGGCGCCGGAACCAGCCGCGCTCCACGTCGGCCATGTGCCGTACCAGCCCGAGCAGGCTCAGCGACGACGGTTCGACACTGCGCTGCCGGAGCTGGTCGGCGGTCAGCCCCTGGCACTTCAAAAGCAGGGTGTCCCGGTGGTAGTCGAGCCAGCCCTCCAGCATGGCCCGTTCGTCGGCGACGTACGGCTCGTGGCGGCGTTCGATCTCGGGCGCGGTCCAGGTCATGCAGGCATTCTGTCCGGTACCGCGCCCGGTTTGCGAGCTCAGCGGTCGAGCGCCCGCTCCAGGTGGCGTACGCCGCGCAGCTCGCCGATCGTCTCGCCGACCGGGCGGTCCAGGTAGGCCTCGTCGAGGTCGGCGAGGCGGGTGTGCGGCCCGAGGTGGCGGATCAGCTCGAACGACTCGCCGTACGGCTCCAGCAGTGGCCGCCCGCCGACGACGCTGTGCCCGGGCTGGCGGATGCGGTCCAGGTCGGAGCGGTCGAGAAACGGCGCCTCCGCGTCCGCGGTCACGAACATCCGCCGGTACAGCGCGACATAGTCCTGCTGGCTGGTGCCGCCGACCGCGACGACGCCGGGCAGCAGGCAGCGCACGAGGTAGGCCAGGATCCGGTCGGCGTACAGCACGCCCGCGCGGAGGGCGGCGGCGACGGCGGCCGGCTCCATGGGTACCGGAAGCGGCGAGCCGTTCGTCTCCACGGTCCACTGTGCACCCGCGCCCGAGCCGGTGAGCACCACCTGGTGCAGGCGGCTGCCCTTGCGCAGCCACAAGAAGTCGGGGAGGCGTTGTTGACCGCCAGGTTGCTCGGGTCGGCGACAAGGTGCCGCTTGGCGCGCAGGAACGCGTCCCGCACGGCCGGGTCGAAGAGCAGCGCGAACACCGGGCTGGCCGGGTCCTCGACGTGCAGGGCCACGCACTCGGAGACGACCGCCTCGTCGATCTGCACCCGGCGTACCCCGTGGTCGAGGTCCAGGCCGGCCCAGATCTCGTTGTTGGCCATCCGGTACGCGGTGGGCGCGTCCGGGGCCTTCAGCCCGATCAGCGGCCCGAGCACCGGGTCGGACGCGACGTCGTGCCGGGTCCCCTCCAGCGGCTCGAACGCCATCTCGAGCGGCCCGGGCAGGCCGCAGAACGAGGAGTTCTTCAGGACGGTCTTGGAGAACGGGTAGACGCCGAACAGGCCGCCGCGGCTGCGCAGGAACGTCGGGCCGAGCACCGGGGTGCGGCGGACCAGGCAGCTCACCGTCGTGCACTGGTTGACCAGCGCGACCGTGACACCCGCCTCCCGGCAGGCGACGTGGAAGAGGTAGTTGTGCAGGAAGGTCTCGGCGTCCAGGAGCAGGCTGGCGTGGTCGGCCTGCTGGATTACCGGTACCCGCAGCAGGTGGTCGCAGGTCGCGTCGACGTCCGCGTCACCGTACGAGTGCAGGTACGTCTCCACCGCTCGGGCCAGCCGGAGCCGGTGCGCGTTCGGGTGGGACTGCGGGGCGGGTACCAGCTCGCGCAGGTAGTCGCGCAGCGGTACGTCGAGCGCGCGCGCAAGCTGCACGCCCAACTCGGACCCGCCCGCCACCAGGCGATGGACCCGGTCCGCGGCTGGGTACACGGCGGGCCGGTCGAGCAGGGTCCCCTTGTGGGTGGACAATCCGGGCCTCCAACAGGTGCGAATGCGTCACCTTCCTGACGGAGACAGGGTGGGTTGGGGTTGGACGAACCTCGATCAAACTCCAATCCAGTTTCTGCGCGGATCCTGTGAAGAGAATGTGAAGACGCTTAGACATTGACCGATGTCTGTGCGTAGTGGATTGTTTACTCATCTACATCTATGGATGGGGGACTGGATGCGTTACTACAGAAGGCTTCTCGCGGCCCTGGTCGCACTGCTCGCGGCACTCGTCGTAGCCGCACCCGCTCCGGCTCGGGCCGCCGCCATCCCGCCGGCGCCGTACTGTGATGTACAGATCACTGTGCCGGCGCAGTGGCCCAATGGGTACATCGTGAGCGTCACCGTCAGGAACATTTCCGACGTACCGGTCACTTGGCACGCCACTGTCACCCTCCAGCCGCCCGGCTACATCGTCCAGGCCTGGAACGCGAACGTGACCGTCAGCGGCACGACCGTGTGGATCCGCCCCTGGAACCCGGTGCTCCAGCCGGGCCAGAGCGTCAACTTCGGGTACACCGGCACCGGCCGGGTCGTACTGCCACAGGTCGTCTGCGAACCGGTCACCTAACCTCCGGCGCGCATGGCCTTTCGCGGTGCCAGGTCAACGGCGGCGACCTCGCGCAGGTCGCCGCTGGTGGTGGTGCCCTCGATCAGCACCCGGGCCGAGCGGCCCTGATGCACGAGCGTGCTCACCGCGTTGCCGAAGTAGGGCCCGGCCAGCCGCTGCCACCGCACCGAGGGCGGGGCCACCTTGGCGGTGCGGGCCAGTACGCGTGCCGCCGCGGCCGGGCCCTTCCACCAGCCCAGCCGCAGCACCGGCCGCATGACCGACTGGAGTTGGTTGTGCACCGGGGAGCAGGTGAGCTGGTGCACGGGCGCGGCGACCGGGCGGTCGCGGAAGACGGCGCGGGCCACGTACGAGTGGTGCACGTCGCCGGAGAGCACGCTGATCGACGCGACGCCGGCCGAGCCGACCTCGGCGAAGAGCTTGGCGAGCGAGTCGAACGAGCGCTGGAAGGCCGCCCAGTGCTCCAGGTCCATGGCCCGGCGCTGGCGCTCGGCGAAGCCGGCGACCCAGGCGCGGGGGGAGAGCGCCAGCCGCTCGTTCCACGCCTCGAGGTGGTGGATGCCGGGCGGCAGCAGCCACGGCAGCGAAGAGCCGACCACCAGGTGGTCGAAGTCGCCCCGGGCCAGCCCGGCGAACCAGGCCCACTCGCCAGGCGGGAGTATCGCGCGGTGCTCGGGGTCGAGCACGCGGCTGCACCTGTTGTCCAGCACCACCAGGCGGGTGCGGCCAAGGTCGAGCGCGTAGCTCCACTGGTAGCCGGGTGCCCCGTCGGCCTCCTTGTCGACCGCCGTGCCGAAGTCGCGCAGCACCTCGGTGGCGTCGTCGGCGGACGCGACAACCTTCTGGTACACCGGGTCGGCGGCGATCTGGTCCGGGTCGAGGTTGCCCAGGTGCTGGTAGACCCAGTACGAGGCGAGCCCGCTGGAGATCCGCTCCGGCCACCACGGCTGCGTGCGCACCTCCCGGCGCCAGGAGACGGAGGAGTTCCAGTCGTCGATGATCTCGTGGTCGTCGAAGATCATGACGCTCGGCACGCTCGCCAGCAGCCAGCGGATCTCCGGGTCGCGCCACGACTCCAGGTAGAGCTGCGTGTACTCCTCGTACGACACGACCTGGTTGGCGGGCTTGTGCCTCTCGCGCCCGCGGCGGCTGCGCAGGAAGCGCTTGACGGCCGGCGAGGGGATGTCGGCGTACACCTGGTCGCCGAGGAGGACGAGCAGGTCGGGGGCGGCCTCTTCACCGGCCATCAGGCGCCGGGAGTACGCGTCCAGCGCGTCCGGGGGCAGCCGCCGCGGCGTCGCGTGCTGGGTGGTCTCCCGGCAGGAGCCGAAGACCAGCCGCACCGGCTCGTCGGTGTCGTCGCCCTCCCGGGTGCGGATCACGCTCGGTGGGTACGGGCTCTCCGCCTGTGGCCACACGCGGGTGTCGTCGAGGAACACCTCGTACGGCGTCGCGGTGCCCGGGGTGAGCCCCTCCACCACCACGATCGCGTAGTGATGGCCGTACACGCTGAATGTCGTCGCCTCCCCAGCGGCCGACCCGGCGGACACCCGCACGGTGGCCGGCGCGCCGGTCTCCACCCAGACGGTGGCGCGCGTGCCGACCACCCGGCGCAGCACCGGGCCGATGACAAGCTCAGCGGACAAGGTCTGACCTCCGGTCGGGGGGAATGAAGCCCATCCTCTCTACCCGACATGGCTCTCGGCTAGCCATGACCTATCCCTGAGCCTCACGGTGTGCGGCGCCCAGGCATCTGTCAGGATTTCCGCATGGAGTACGTCGTCATCGCGCTCGTCCTGCTGGGCGTGCTCGTGCTCGGTGGCCTGGGGCTTGTCATTCCCCGCCTGCGCCGCCGGCCCGAGCTGCCGCCGCCACCCGCCCCACCGTCGTCGGTGGAGACGGCGCCGGCCCCGGTTGTGGTGGAGGAGCCGCCGGTCGAGGCCACGCCCGAAGCGGTGACGACAGTCCCCGAGGTCGAGGTACCCGAGCCGACAGCGGGCCGGCTCATCCGGCTGCGGGCACGGTTGTCGAGGTCGCAGAGCGTCCTGGGCAAGGGCCTGCTCGGCCTGCTCTCCCGTGACCGGCTCGACGAGGACGTCTGGGACGAGGTCGAGGAAAACCTGATCACGGCCGACGTCGGCGTCGAGGCGACCGTCCAGATCGTCGAGCGGCTGCGCGAGCGCACCCGGGTGCTGGGCACCCGTACCCCGACGAGCTGCGCGGGCTGCTGACCGAGGAGCTTGTCGCGGCGCTCGACCCGAGCCTGGACCGCTCGCTGAAGCGCGCCGGCCGGCCCACGGTCGTCATGGTGGTCGGGGTCAACGGCTCTGGCAAGACCACCACCTGCGGAAAGATCGCTCGGGTCCTGATTGCCGACGGGCGTAGCGTGCTGCTCGGCGCGGCCGACACGTTCCGCGCCGCGGCCGCCGACCAGCTGGCCACCTGGGCCGTCCGGGTCGGCGCGGAGGTCGTCCGCGGCCCGGAGGGTGCGGACCCGGCGAGCGTGGCGTTCGACGCGGTGCGCCGGGGCATCGAGACCGAGATCGACACGGTACTTGTCGACACCGCCGGCCGCCTCCAGAACAAGGTGGGCCTGATGGACGAGCTCGGCAAGGTCAAGCGGGTGGTGGAAAAGCAGCGGCAGGTCGACGAGACGCTGCTCGTGCTCGACGCCACCACCGGGCAGAACGGCTTGGAGCAGGCCCGGGTCTTCATGGAGGTGGTGGATGTCACTGGCGTGGTGCTGACCAAGCTGGACGGCACCGCCAAGGGCGGCATCGTGATCGCCGTGCAGCGCAAGCTGGGCATTCCGGTGAAGCTTGTCGGTCTGGGCGAGGGCCCGGACGACCTCGCGCCGTTCGAGCCCAAGCAGTTCGTGGACGCGCTCCTTGGCACGGACGCGTAACCTCGGGTGACCTATCGCGATCAGGCGCCGCGCCTCGGGAGACCGTACGTGACTTCGCATGAGATCCCGCTCCGCGGCGGGAACGTCAGCACCGTGGTGCGCGTGGGGGACACCGTCCGGCGCAACGCCGGCCCGTGGACCCCGTCGGTGCATGCGCTGCTGCGCCATCTGGAGTACGTCGGCTTCACCGGCTCACCCCGCGCCCTCGGCATGGACGAGCGCAACCGCGAGGTGCTCTCCTACCTTGAGGGCGAGTGTGGGGAGTACCCGCTGGCCCCGCACTGGGTGACCGACGAGGCGCTGGTGACCGTGGCGACGATGCTGCGGATGTTCCACGACGCGCAGTACGGGTTCACCCCGCCACCGACCGCGGTGTGGCGCTCGTTCGGCCCGCCGCCGCCGGACACCGAGGTCATCTGCCACCACGACGCGGCCCCGCACAATGTCATCTGGCGGCCGGACGGCACGCTCGCGCTGATCGACTTCGACCTCGCCTCGCCCGGCGCCCGGATCTACGACGTGGCGTACGCGGCCTGGACCTGGGTGCCGCTCTTCTCCGACCGCGACTCCTACACGCTGGGCTGGAAGCGGCCCAACCGGCCCCGCCGCCTGCGCCTCTTCGCCGACGCGTACGGGCTGATCCCGCGTGACCGGCACCGCCTCGTGCGCACGATCCGTAAGCGGATCGTGGACCACGTGGAGGGCATCCGGCGGATGGCGGCGGCCGGCGACCCGGCGTTCGTCCGGATCGTGCACAAGGGCCATCTGCGGCGGCCGATGCGTGATCTTCGCCTCCTTGACTACGAGCGGCACACGCTGGAGTACGCGCTCCGGTGACGGTGGTTGATAAAACCGACCGTACGTTCGGTTGAGATGCCGCCCATCCGTCCAGCGGGTTTGAGGCTTTCTTCACACGTACGAAACAAAGCGTGACCTAGCGGAAACGGCGCAGGCACTCCGCGCGAAACCTCGGCGCTAGAAGCTTCCGCGCAACCGGCGTACGGGCAACGCTGCCCCGGCACTGCCGGAGGGAGGCAATCTAACCGAGAGGAGGCAGCGTGGAGATCAATACCGGGAATACCGCCTGGTTGCTCCTGTCGTCTGCGCTCGTGCTGCTCATGACGCCGGGTCTGGCCCTGTTCTACGGAGGCCTCAACCGGTCCAAGGGCGTGCTCAACATGATGATGATGAGCTTCAGCGCCATCGGGCTCATCTCCGTACTGTGGGTCATCTACGGCTTCACCTTGGCGTTCGGCACCAACGACAACGCCTCGGTCAACGATTTCATCGGCAACTTCACGCAATACCTGGGCACCGAGACCGACTTCATCGGCGAGGAGTGGCTCTTCCTCGGCGCGGGCACCGGCATCCCGACGTACGTCTTCATGGCGTTCCAGATGATGTTCGCGATCATCACGGTCGCGCTGATCAGCGGCGCGGCGTCCGACCGGCTCAAGTTCTCGGGCTGGCTGCTCTTCGCGTTCGGCTGGTTCACGCTCTGCTACGTCCCGGTCGCGCACTGGGTCTGGGGCGGCGGCTTCATCGGGGCCGACATCAAGGCGCTCGACTTCGCCGGTGGCACCGCGGTGCACATCAACGCCGGTGCGGCAGCGCTTGGCCTGGTGCTCATCCTCGGCAAGCGCATCGGCTGGCCGAAGGAGAGCTTCAAGCCGCACAACGTGCCGTTCGTGATGCTCGGCGCCGGCCTGCTGTGGTTCGGCTGGTTCGGCTTCAACGCCGGCTCGGAGCTCACGGTCGACGGGACCACGGCGGTCGCGTTCGTCAACACCCAGGTCGCCACGGCCGCCGGTGTGCTGGGCTGGATCATCGTGGAGTGGATCCGCGATGGTAAGCCGACGCTGGTGGGCGCCTCGTCCGGTGCCGTCGCCGGCCTGGTCGCGATCACCCCGGCCTGTGGTTTCATCGCCCCCATCCCGGCGGTAATCCTCGGCATCATCGCCGGTGCGATCTGCGCCCTGGCGGTCAGCCTCAAGTACCGCCTCGGCTTCGATGACTCGCTCGACGTGGTCGGCGTGCACTTCGTCGCCGGCTGGCTCGGTTCGCTGTCGATCGGTTTCTTCGCCACCCTCCAGGTCAACTCGGCGATCGAGGGCTTGGGCGCCAGCGAGGGCATCTTCTACGGCGGCGGTGCGACCCAGCTCGGGCGCCAGTTCCTCGCCAGCGGCATCGTGTCGGTCTACTCGTTCGCCATCGCCGCGATCATCGCCCTGATCGTCAAGGCGATCGTCGGCCTGCGCACCTCGGCCGAGTCCGAGGTCGACGGCATCGACGTGGCGGAGCACGCGGAGAGCGGCTACGACCTGTCCCCGGCCGCGGGTGGCGGCGGCGCGTTCGCCCAGGCGGGCATCGCTCCGACCGGTAACAGCGCGGCGCCGGCCAAGGAGCCGGTGAGCGAGAAGGTCTCCGGTTAACCTCGGACCGATGGAGGGATTGAGCATGAAGCTGGTGACCGCGGTCATCAAGCCGTACCAGCTGGACGCCGTGAAGGAGGCGCTGCACGCCCTCGGCGTAGCCGGCCTCACCGTCAGCGAGGTCCAGGGTTACGGGCGCCAGAAGGGCCACACCGAGGTGTACCGGGGTGCCGAGTACACGGTGGAGTTCCTTCCGAAGATCCGGGTCGAGGTGCTGACCGACGAGATCGACGTGGAAAAGGTCGTCGACGCGGTTGTCACGGCGGCGCGCACCGGAAAGATCGGTGACGGGAAGGTGTGGGTCACGGCGGTGGAAGACGTCGTCCGGGTCCGCACCGGCGAGCGCGGACTGGACGCGCTCTGATAGAGGCAAGCGACAAGGTCGGTGCCGCCGCACGCGTGGAGCGTGCGGCGGCGCTTGACATGTGGCTCCGATCGCTCGTGCCGGCCCTGCCGCCCGGAGTCGCACTGGTCGCGTTCGGTGGGCTGGGCCGGCTTCAGTGCGCCCCGCACAGCGACCTCGACCTGATCCTGCTACACACCGGCGTGCCCGGCATCGACGAGCTGGCCGCGTCCCTCTGGTACCCGATCTGGGACACGCGGATCGGCCTCGACCACTCGGTGCGCACGATCCCCGAGGCGCTGTCGGTCGCGCACGACGACGTCAAGGTCGCCCTCAGCCTGCTCGACAGCCGCCACGTGACCGGCGACCGCGAGCTCACCCAGCAGCTCGTCGAGGCGGCCGCCGAGCAGTGGCGGCGCACGGCCGTACGGCAGCTGGTGCGGCTCCGCGAGATCACGCTGGCCCGCTGGAAGGCGCACGGCGAGCTGGCGTTCCTGCTCGAAGGCGATCTCAAGGAGGCCGCCGGTGGGCTCCGCGACGTCGGCATCCTGCGGGCCATCGCCCAGGGTGGGCTGGCCGACACGATGCGCCCGGCGGTACGCGCCGCGCACCTGCGCCTGCTCGACACCCGTGACGCCCTGCACGCCACGGTGGGTCGGCGGGTCGACCGGCTGGTGGCCCAGGAGCGGGCGTCCGTTGCCCGGCTGCTCGGCTTGGACGACGGCGACGCGCTGCTGCGCCGCGTGGCCAGCGACGCCCGCACCATCACGCACGCGCTCGACGACGGCTGGCGGATGGCCGACCGGCTCCGCTCGGGGCGCCGCCGCGGGGCCGACGGCAAGCCGCAGCGCCGGCCGGTCGCCCGGGACGTGGTGGAGCAGGACGGCGAGCTGGTCCTCGCGCGCACCGCGATCGGCGCCCGCCCCGACCCGAGCCTCTCCGTGCGGGTCGCGGCCGCCGCGGCGGTGACCCAGCTGCCGATCGCGCGGGCCACCTGCGAATGGCTGGCCGCGTACTGCCCACCGCTGCCCGCGCCCTGGCCACCGGCCGCCCGGGACGCGCTCATCACGCTGCTCGGCGCCGGGTTGGGGCTGGTGCCGACCTGGGAGACCTGCGACCGGTACGGGCTCGTCGACGCCTGGCTGCCCGAGTGGACCAGGATGCGCAGCCTGCCGCAGCACAACCCGGTACACCGCTTCACACTCGACCGCCACCTGGTGCAGGCCGCGTACGAGGCGACCGCCTTCACCCGCGAGGTGGGCCGCCCCGACCTGCTGCTGCTCGGCGCGTTCCTGCACGACGTGGGCAAGGGCCTGTCCGGCGACCACAGCCTCGTCGGCGCGCCGGTCGCCGGCGGGATCGCCCAGCGCATCGGCCTGCCGCCCGAGGAAGTGGCGGTCATCGAAAAGCTCGTCCGCCTCCACCTGCTCCTGCCCGACGTGGCCACCCGCCGCGACCTCTCCGACCCGGTGACGATCCGCAGCGTGGCCGCCGCGGTCGGCGACACCACGACGCTGAGCCTGCTGCACGGCCTGGCCCGCGCGGACGCGCAGGCCACCGGCCCGGCCGCGTGGTCGGAGTGGAAGGGACGGCTGATCGCCGACCTGGTGCGCCGCGTGCACATCGCCCTCGACACCGGCGTGCTCCCCGCGCCCCCAAGCCCGACCCGTCGCTGGTGGCCGGCCCGCTGCCGGTCGTACACCTGGACGGCGAACGGGTCGCCGTGGCCGCCGCCGACCGGCGCGGCCTGCTCGCCGCGGTGGCCGGCTGCCTCGCCCTGCACCGCCTGGAGGTCCTCATCGCCGACGCGTCCACGGTGGACGGTCGGGCGCTGGTGGAGTTCCGGGTCCGCCCGCGCTACGGCACCCCGCCCGACTCGCTCGCGCTGGCCAGCGACCTACGCCGCGCGGTCTCCGGCGACGTCTCGGTGACCCAGCGCCTGCGCGGCCGGGCCCTGGCCGCCCGACCGGGTGGCGCCGCCCACGCGGCGCCGCGCGTGGTGTGGCACCGCGAGGCGGCCACGGACGCGGTGATCCTGGAGCTGCGCGCGGCCGACGCGCCGGGGCTGCTGTACCGGGTGACGTCCGCGCTGGACGAGGTGGGCGCCCACGTGCGGGCCGCCCGCATCTCCACCTTGGGCACGGACGTGGTCGACGCGTTCTACCTGGTGGGAGCCTGGGCCGACGACGCCGAACGCGACAAGGTCGAGGCCGCCGTCCTGGGGGCGGCGGCCACGTAACGGCGGTCAGGTCAGTCGAGGCCGGCCTCCTTCCGGAGCAGCGCCGGCAGTTCGTCGGGCGTGACCGCCCCTCCGGTCAGGTCGTGTCCGGTGAACCATTTGCCCACGTTGCGGGCGTCCCGCTCCAGGAAGTGCGGACCTTGGGGGTTCGCGACCACGTCGACCACCTGCGGCAGGTCGATCACGACGACTCGGCCGTGGTGGACCAGCAGGTTGTACGCCGACAGGTCGCCATGCGCCAGCCCGAAGCGGGCCAGCGTCACGAGAAGCTCCACGACCTGATCCCAGAGTGGGACAAGGTCGGCTCCCCGCGTGCGGGTCTCGGCCAGGCGGGGCGCCGCCGTGCCATCGGGTTCGCCGATGAACTCCAGCAGGACCTCGGTGCCGAGGATCTGCACCGGATATGGCACCGGCACACCCGCTTCGTAGAGCCGGCACAGCGCGGCGAACTCGGCGTCCGCCCACTGCGCGGCGATCATCTGCTGGCCGAACGCGGTGCGGTTGGCCATCGCCCGGTTGGTTCGGGACTCCTTAACCCGGCGTCCCTCCAGGTACCCGGCGTCCCGGTGGAAGAGTCGATGTTCGGCGCTGCGGTAGCGCTTCGCGGCGAGCAGGCAGGACTCTTCGGTCCCTGGGACACCCCGTCGCAGCAGGAAGACGTCGGCCTCCTTGCCGGTCTTCAGCACGCCCAGCTCGGTGTCGACCGCGGCGAGCGCGGTGACCAGCCAGTCGGGGTGCGGTCGGGGCCCACGCTGCCCCGCGGTGGACTGGTCCCAGGTGGACCAGCGGTCACCCTCGGGCAGGCCGTCGACGGCGTCTAGGGCGTCCTCGCTGGGTAGCTGGGCGCGGCCGGGATGGCGCTTGTCGTAACGTGGCTCGTCGTCGTCAAAACGCCGTTTTCCACGGCGCTGCGGTGTGAAGTCGCGCAAGGAAGGTGCTCCTCGGGAAGAAAGCGGTCAGGGCAGGCGGCATCGCGCCCACGACGGGCTTCGTCACTCGGCTCGCCTCCCTCCGCTCGACCGGCACGCGGCCGGTTCCCGACTTACGCGGCACAGCGTCCCGTCCCAGCCGGCGGACCGCAACCGAATTTCACCCCGCGACTGCTGCGCCGGGCCTTCCAGCGGCGGTCCCGGCGCCGGCGTGCGGTGGTCATCGGGATCGGCGGCGCCCGAGACGGTAGAGAACGACCGCGACAAGTGCGCCGACGGCCGCGGTGCCCACTGGCAGGAATTTGAAGCCGGCCGGCTCGCCGCCGGAGGCCATGCCGCCGATACCGATGGCCATGTCGAGCATGAGTCCGAACACGAAGCCGGCGACAAGCCCGGCGCCGGCCGCTGCAGACGTCCGTACCACTGCGCACTCCCTCATGAGATCCGAATAGGTTGCCAGTCTACATGTAGGTTGCCAACGTCCCGGCGTACGTCAGCGGGCGTACAGGGACTCACGCTTGGCGGCGGACGTTGGTGGGCGCGATCCGGGCGAGGGTTAGCGCATGTTTCCTGTAGAGACCCGCGAGCTCACCAAGCGGTACGGCCAACTCATCGCCGTCGATCGGGTGAGCCTCACCGTGCGGCCCGGAGAGGTCTACGGGTTCCTCGGACCGAACGGCGCCGGGAAGACGACCACGCTGCGCATGCTGCTCGGACTTGTACGGCCGAGTGCGGGCACCGTGCGCCTGTTCGGCAAGGACGTCGGGCAGAGCCTCGGCGACGTCGGAGCCCTGATCGAGGGGCCGGCCTTCTACCCGTACCTCTCGGGCGGGAGAACCTACGCGTCCTCACCCGCTACGCCGGCTGCCCCGCCGGGCGGGTGGACATCGTGCTCGACCTTGTGGACCTGGCCGACCGGGCCGGGGACCGCTACGGCACGTACTCGCTCGGCATGAAGCAGCGCCTCGGCGTGGCCGCCGCCATGCTCAAGGATCCCCGGCTGCTGATACTCGACGAGCCGACCAACGGGCTCGACCCGGCCGGCATGGCGGACATGCGGCGGCTGATCCGGCGGCTCGGTGCGGCCGGCAAGACCGTGCTGCTCTCCAGCCACATGCTCGGCGAGGTACAGCAGATCTGCGACCGGGTGGGCGTGGTGTCCGCCGGCCGCCTGATCGCCGAGAGCACGGTGGCCGAGCTGCGCGGTGGTGCGCGGCTGCGGGTGGTGGCCGACCCGCTCGAGGAGGCGGCCGCGCGGGCGCGGGCGCTGCTCGGACAGGACCGGGTGCGGGTCGAGGACGGGGCGCTGGTACTCGACGTCGAGGCGGGCAAGGCGGCCTGGATAAACGCCGAGCTGGTGGGCGCCGGCATCGACGTGAGCGAGCTGGGCGTGCGCGAGCGGGAGCTTGAAGACGTGTTCCTGGAGCTGACGAACGCTGGAGGCAGCGATGTGGGGTAGTACGCGAGCCGAGATCACCAAGCTCGTACGGCGACCGGCGAGCTGGCTGCTGCTGGCCGTCGCCGTCGTGCTGAGCCTGACCTTCACCTACCTCGTCCCGTACGCGGGCGCGAACGGCACCGCCGACGGCGCGCCCAACGCCACCCGGGGCATCGCCCAGACACTGCCGGACCAGCTGGTCGGCAACTCGATCGGCGGGCTGCCGGTGTTCGCCGGCGCGATCCTGCTGATCCTGGGCGTGCTGGCGGTCGGTGGCGAGTACGGGTGGGGCACCTGGAAGACACTGCTCGCCCAGGGACCGTCGCGGCTGACCGTGTACGCCGGGAAAATCGCGGCGGTCGCGCTGGCCAGCCTCGCGATCGTGCTGGCGCTCTTCGCGGCCGGCGCCGTGACCAGCGCGGCGATCGCGGCTGCCGAGGGCGCGCCCGCGGCCTGGCCGTCGGTGGTGGACCTGCTCGCCGGGATCGGCGCGGGCTGGCTGATGGCGGCGATGTGGGCCGGCCTCGGCGTGGTGCTCGCCGTCGCCCTGCGCGGCGTCGCGCTGCCGATCGGGCTGGGCCTTGTGTGGCTGATGGCCGTGCAGAACCTGCTCTCCGCCATCGCCGCACCCCTGCTGGACTGGGTGGCCAAGCTCCAGGAGTGGCTGCCCGGCCCGAATGCCGGCTCGCTCGCCGCCTCGCTCGGCTCATCTCCGGACACGCCCGGGGTCGCGACCCTGGTCGGGGACGGGCACGCGGTGGCGGTGCTGGCCGGATACCTGATCCTCTTCGTCGGCATCGGCGGCCTGCTTCTGCGCCGCCGCGACATTATCTAGAAAGAATGAGGCCATGAACGACGCGTACCGGAGGTGGGCGGCCGACGGGCTGCTCACCCTGGTGCTGCTCTTCATCGGGATCGGCGGTACCGCGCCGGCGGGGGAGGGGCAGGACCGGCAGGTCACCACGTTCACGTACGTGCTGGTCGTGATCGTGGCCCTCGCGCTGCTGGTCCGGCGTCGGTGGCCGCTCGTCACGCTCGCCGTCGCGACCGCCGGCACCTCGCTCTACCTGGCACTTCAGTATCCGTACGGGCCGATCCTGCTGGCGTTCATGGTCGCGGTCTACACCACCGCCCGGCACCTGCCGCTCAAGATCGCCGGCATCGCGTCCGGCATCGCGGTGGCCGTGCTGTCGCTGCATACGCTCGTCGACGGCAATGTCGTGGGCCTGGTGCCGGGGGCGGCGTGGGTGGTGGTGCCGTTCGCGGTCGGCGTCACGGTGCGGATCAGCCGTGAGGCAGCCGTACGGGCTCGGGACGACCTGGCCCGCCAGTACGCGGACGAGGAGCGCCTGCGCGTCGCCCAGGAGGTGCACGACGTGGTGGGGCACGGCCTCTCCGCGATCAACATGCAGGCCGAGATCGCCCTCCACCTGCTCGAAAAGCGCCCTGGGCAGGCCGAGACGGCGCTCACCGCGATCAGCCGTACCAGCAGGGAGGCGCTGGACGAGCTGCGGGTGACGCTCGCGCTCGTCCGCCGTACCAAGGAAGGCGAGACAAGAGCGGCCACCGCGGGCCTGGCCCGTCTGGACGACCTCGTGGCGCGGATGTCCGAGACCGGCGTGCCGGTCAAGGTCGAGGTCACCGGCGAGCGACCGGAGCTGCCGGCGGCGGTAGATCTGGCAGCATACCGGGTGGTGCAGGAGTCGCTGACGAACGTGTTGCGCCACGCCGGCGCGGCCACCGCCACCGTGCGGTTGGCCTACCTGCCCAAGGAGGTGAGCGTGGAGGTGCTCGACACCGGCCGCGGGGCGGCCGGCGCTCCCGGCGACGGGCACGGCCTGGTCGGGATGCGCGAGCGGGTCGCGGCGCTGGGCGGCGACTTCACCGCCGGGCCCGCCGAGGGCGGCGGATTCCGGGTGTACGCGAGGCTGCCGCTGCCATGATCCGGATACTCCTCGCCGACGATCAGGATCTGGTCCGCCTCGGGCTGCGCACGCTCGTGGAGAGCGAAGACGACATGGAGGTCGCCGGCGAGGCGCCCGACGGGCTGGCCGCGATCGAGGTGGCCCGGCGCGAGCGCCCCGACATCGTGCTGATGGACATCCGCATGCCGGGCATCGACGGCATCGAGGCCACCCGCCGCATCGTGGCCGACCCGGCGCTGGAGTCGACGCGGGTGGTGGTGCTGACCACGTTCGAGCTGGACGAGTATGTCTTCGACGCGCTTCGCTACGGCGCCAGCGGCTTCCTCATCAAGGACACCAAGCCGGCCGAGCTGCTCCACGCGATCCGGCTGGTGGCCGGGGGCGAGGCGCTGCTGTCACCGTCGGTGACGCGGCGGGTGGTACGCGAGTTCGCGACGAGGCCGAGCCGCGTGCCGAAGCCGCACCCGCAGCTCGACACGCTCACCGAGCGGGAGAAGGAGATCGTCGGGCTGGTCGGCGAGGGGCTGAGCAACGACGAGATCGCCGAGCGGCTGGTGGTCAGCCCGGCGACGGCACGCACCCATGTGAGCCGGGCGATGATCAAGCTGTCCGCGCGCGACCGGGCCCAGCTCGTCGTCTTCGCATACCAGTCGGGCTTGGTCGACCTCTAGAAGATCAATTGCAAGAGACAGATTCGAGCTACCGCGATGCCCGTCGTGGTCCAGACCGCTGCTCCCGCGGCCTCACCCTTCACGGTTGGCAAGCTCAACCCCCAGGGTCGTGGTCGGTCGACCACGACTTTTCGCTGCCGGGTGAGGGACCAAGCCCAGCCTTGACCTCGTTCGGAGTTGGGTCTGCTAGCAGTTCGCGGAGAGGAGGAGTCGGGCGTTGGGCTTGGCCCGCGGACCTGGCAGCGGAGGCCGGGATTTCGGCGAGCGCCAGCGAGCCGCCGGCCTGCGCGGTGCCCGCGGGAGCATACGGTCTGCGACTGACGCGGACCGGGGAAAATACCCATTTCAGGAAAATTGACCCGGAGAGCCTCGCCAGGGACGCCGGGACGGCCCCGCGACTACCTCGATCAAGGAAATGCTCGCGGCCATCGCCGTGTCTGGGCAGATCGTGGTACGGAATGGCCGTCAGAGGGGCGGCTCGGTACCACGATCTGCCGGTTGTCGAGGGAGCCGCTTCCGATTGCCGCCCGCCGGGCGGGAATCCGCGGGCGGATCCGGCGTTGAGGTACCCCGATGTCCATCGCGGCCCGCCCGCTTGGAGTGGGCGGGCCGCGCGGCACCACCCTTGATTACGAGCCGTTGATTGTCATGAACCACTTCACGGTGGCTGCGGTGCCGAGGATGTTGGCGCCGTTGTGGGTCGAGCCCTCGTAGACCAGGTCGCCGACGTCCACGATCGGCGCCCGCACACCGCGGGTGGCGAAGGCGGCCGCGCAGGCTGTGGCGTGCCCCGGGCGGATCTGCTCGTCGCCGCCCGACACCACAAGCCGCACGGGCACCCGTGGCGTCCAGCCGGTGCAGGTCGCGTCGTGTACGGCCAGTGCCGCCGCGAACGGCCCGGTCGGGTTGTCGATCAACGCCCGCCCTCGCTCGGTGAGCAGCAGGTCGAGGCTGGGCGGCAGCGTCTCGAAGAAGTCCTGGCCGGTGTGCACTCCGTCGAAGAGCTGCTCGATGCCGTCCACCTGGAACACGTCGCCCGGCTTGTCGTAGATGTGGTGCAGGCGGTTCCAGGAGACCAGCAGGTAGCCCGTGTAGCCGCTGTTGAACGGCGGTGGGATGTCGTCCAGGGAGGGAAGCAGCTCACGCCGCGCGTCGTACGCCCCGGCGATCGGCGACAGCGCGCCGAGCCGGAACCACCCGTCCGCGCCGCCGGCCAGCGCGCGGGCCAGCCCGGTCGCCGCGGTACCGCCCTGCGAGAAGCCGGTGACCAGCACCTTCCGGTCGAGGGTGTGACCGGCTCGGGGCACGAACTCGCGCGCGGCCCGGAGCAGGTCCAGCGCGGCCGTGGTCTCCGACGGCACGTCCAGGAAGGGGTGCGGGCCGGGGCCGAGGCCCAAGCCCAGGTAGTCGGGCGCGACGGCGGCGAAACCGGCCGAGGCGTACGTGAGCGCCGGACCCACGGCCCACCCGTCACGCCACATCGAGGGTGCGTCGGTCCGGTTGATCTCCGTGCCGTGCGTGTACGACACCGTGGTGAGCTCGCGCGCACCGCCGCGGGGCAGGGCCACCAGGCCGCTCGCCACCGTCGGCTGCCCGGCCGGGTCCACCGTGCGGTAGATCAGCTGGTACGTGTCCACCCCGTACCGCACCTCGTCCGTCTTGAACTCGGCGGCGGCGAGCACGCGCGCCACGTCGTCCTTTGTGGTGAGCGTGCGCAACGGCTGGACCGCCACGATCCGCCCCCGCTCGGTACCGCGCTGCCGGTCGTCGGCGACCGCGGGCGCGGTGAACGCGACCGCCCCCGCGGCGAGCGCACCTACCAGGACCCCGGCTGTCGTTCGCATATATCTCGTCATGGCCTGAACGCTATGAATCCACGTCCCCGGTCTGAATCCGGTCAGCCGGCCTCTTCGTGGTAGGGCCAGCCTGACTCCGTGGCGCCGCGCCGGTATCGGGCCGGTAGGGGTGGGTCCGGTTACGCTTGTTGGCGCGGCCTGCTCATGAGCGGCCGCTTTACCCGGCAAATATCGACAAACGGGATGTTGTGGCGTGTTTGATACCTTGAGTGACCGGCTCTCCGGGATCTTCACCAAGCTCCGCGGGAAGGGGCGCCTCTCCGACGCTGACATCGACGCCACCGCCCGCGAGATCCGCCTCGCCCTACTTGAGGCCGACGTCGCGTTGCCGGTGGTCAAGGCGTTCATCGCGAACCTGAAGGAGCGGGCGCGCGGCGCCGAGGTCTCCCAGGCGCTCAACCCTGCCCAGCAGGTCATCAAGATCGTGCACGAGGAGCTTGTCGCGATCCTGGGTGGGGAGGCGCGGCGGCTCCAGTTCGCCAAGCAGCCACCCACTGTGATCATGCTGGCCGGCCTCCAGGGCTCCGGTAAGACCACACTCGCCGGCAAGCTCGCCCGCTGGCTCAAGGCGCAGGGTCACCAGCCGCTGCTGGTGGCCGCCGACCTCCAGCGCCCCAACGCCGTCGGGCAGCTCCAGGTGCTCGGTGGGCGGGCCGGCGTCGAGGTGTACGCACCGGAGCCCGGCAACGGCGTCGGCGACCCGATCCAGGTGGCTCGCGACTCGATCGACCACGCCCGCCGCGTGGCCCGCGACATCGTCATCGTCGACACCGCCGGCCGGCTGGGCATCGACGCGGAGATGATGGCCCAGGCCGCGTCGATCCGCGACGCCGTCGATCCCGACGAGATCGTGTTCGTCATCGACGCGATGGTCGGCCAGGACGCGGTCTCCACCGCCGAGGCCTTCCGTGACGGCGTTGGCATCACCGGCGTGGTCCTGTCCAAGCTGGATGGCGACGCCCGTGGTGGTGCCGCACTCTCCGTGCGGCACGTGACCGGCCAGCCGATCCTCTTCGCGTCCACCGGTGAAAAGCTGGAGGACTTCGACGTCTTCCACCCCGACCGGATGGCCAGCCGCATCCTCGGCATGGGTGACATGCTCACGCTCATCGAGCAGGCCGAGCAGGCGTTCGACGAGGACCAGAAGGAGAAGATGGCCGCCAAGCTCATGGGCGGCCAGAGCTTCACGCTGGAAGACTTCCTCGACCAGCTCATCGCCGTGCGCCGGATGGGCCCGATCGCGAATGTGCTGTCGATGATGCCGGGCATGGGCCAGATGAAGGACCAGCTGGCCGAGCTCGACGACAAGCACTTCGACCGGGTCACGGCGATCATCCGCTCGATGACGCCGGGCGAGCGCAGCAACCCCAAGATTATCAACGGCTCCCGTCGCGCCCGCATCGCCAACGGCTCCGGCGTCACCGTGATGGATGTCAACCAGCTGCTCAACCGCTTCACCGAAGCGCAGAAGATGATGAAGCAGATGGGCGGCATGATGGGCCTGCCTGGGGGGCGGCGCAAGGCGACCAAGTCCCCGAAGAACAAGCGCAAGGGCACCAAGGGCGGCGGTCGCCCGCGCACTGCGGGCATGCCGGGTGGTCTTCCGGGCGGGATGCCTCCGGGCATGCCTCAGCTTCCGCCGGGCATGGACCCGAGCGCGCTGGCGGGTGGCGGGCTGCCGCCCGGCTTCAAGCTCCCGAAGCTCGACTTCGGCAAGCTCCGCAAGCGCGAAGACGACGAAAAGAACGGCGGCAAGTAGCGCGCGGCGCGACGCCTTTACGTGGTCAAGCTGGGTAAGGAATTGGGGGACTCGGACCAAGGCTGATGGGGCAGCAGGATGAGACGTGAGGTGGTTACGGTGTCGCAGCCCTCACGGAAGGAAGTTCCCATGACTGCTGCCCTCAGCCTGCCGCAGCGCGAGGTGTGGACCGTCGACGACCTGGCCGAGCTGCCGCCCGACCTTCCGTACGAGCTCGTCAACGGAAGGTTGATCCTTTTGTCCCCGGGTTTCGTCCATCAGTTCGTGTGCGGCGAGGTGTTTGTCGCACTCCGGCACAATTGCCCGGCGGGATATTCTCCCGTCCTCGACCTCTCACTCGACGTCGGCCGATACAGCGAACCCCGTCCCGACGTCGTCGTGATGGACACGTCGCACATCGACCAGCATCCGCCGCCCGTCGAGGACGCGGTGCTCGCCGTCGAGGTCGTGTCGAAGGACTCGAAGGTGCGCGACGTGTACGACAAGGCGGGCATGTACGCGGCCGCCGGCGTGAAGCACTACTGGGTGATCGACCCGCTGGGCGACAAGATCTCGCTCGCCGAGCACGTGCTGGAGCCGAAGCCGCGACGGTACGCCATTGCCCGGCAGACCACCGACAGGTTCACCACCGACGAGCCGTACCCGATCACCATCGACCTGCCCGCGCTGACCGCGCGGCGCGATGCTTTCCTGGCCCGGGCAAAGCTGGCGGAGTGATGATCAGGTAGGACTGTGCGTATGGCGTTTCACGTGCGTGGGGTCCTGCTGCCGGAAGACGAAGAGCGCGACCTCTGGCTCGTCGGCGACCGGGTGACGTTTTCACCGGTCGAGGGTGCCGAGACGATCGCGGACCGCGGCTACGTCCTGCCTGGCCTTGTCGATGCGCACTGCCACATCGGCATCGCCCCGGGCGGAGGGCCGGTCGAGGGGATCGCGCAGGCCAAGGAGCTGGCCGCGACCGACCGTGACAGCGGGGTGCTGGCCATCCGGGACTGCGGCTCGCCGTACCCGTACCCCCAGCTGGACGACGACCCCGACGTGCCGCGACTGGCCCGCGCGGGCCAGCATGTCGCGCCGCCCAAGCGTTATCTGCGGGATATCGGCGTGGAGGTTGGCGCGCCGGACGTGCCGGGCGAGATCGCCGCGCAGGCGCGGGCCGGAAACGGCTGGGTGAAGCTTGTCGGCGACTGGATCGACCGCTCGGTCGGCGACCTCGCGCCGGCCTGGGACGCCGCCACCCTCGAAGCGGCGGTGCGCGCGGCGCAGGCGGCCGGGGCGCGGATCACCGCGCACACGTTCTCCGAGGAGGCGGTGGCGGTGCTGGTGCGGGCCGGCATCGACTGCCTGGAGCACGGCACCGGCCTGTCAATCGACCTGATCGACGAGATGGCCCGGCGCGGCACGGCCCTGGTGCCTACGATGATCAATATCGCCACGTTCGGCGACATCGCAGCGCGGGCGGAGGGCAAGTTTCCCGAGTACGCGCGGCACATGCGCGCTCTCGGTGACGGCTTCCCGGCGGTCGTGCGCGCCGCGTACGAAGCGGGCGTCCCCCTGTTCGTCGGCACCGACGCCGGTGGCGGGATCAGCCACGGGGTTATCGCCGACGAGATGCTGTGCCTGCACGAGGAGGCCGGCCTGGCACCGCTCGACGTGCTGCGTGCGGCGTCCTGGGGCGCGCGCGAGTGGCTTGGCTTCCCCGGGCTCGTCGAGGGCGGGCTGGCCGACCTCGTCGTGTACGCCGAGGACCCCCGCCGCGACCTCCGCGTGGTCCGCGCTCCGCAGCGGATGGTCCTTCGTGGCCGGGTGATCCGCTAGCGCGGGTGGTCCGGTCGCCGCGATAGTGATCATCGCGGCGAGATGTCCCACACCTGGAAGCCGGTCGCCGTCGGGCAGGCTACGCGGCGCTCGGTCCACGAGCAGTAGCGGCCATGTTCTGGCAGCTCGCCCAGCACGCGTACGCTGCCGTCCGCGGCGTCGACGGCGGCCAGCTCCGTGGCGCCGAAGGAGAGCAGCGTGCCGCTGGAGAGCCAGACCACCTGAGTGTCCGAGCGCAGCACCTGCCGGCCGTCCTGGTCGAGCAGGACGCTCACCGTGCCCAGTTCGTGGCTTCGCCCGGTGGCGAGGACTCGCGCGCCCGCCGAGGTCAGCAGCTCCACGTCGCGAGGCGCGCCCACCCGCCACGCTTCCCGTCCCCGGTCGACGTCTATGGCGATCACCTGGGCCTCGTCATAAATGTCCAGCACGCACACCCGGCCGGCGCCGCAGGCGGCGAGGCTGGTGATGTTGTGGCCGGGGGCGCCGGTGAAGATGTCCCGGGGTGCGCCGGTACCGTCCACGTCGGACACCCGCAGGCGGTTCGTCTGCTCGGTCAGCGAGTACCCGTAGAGCCGCCCGCCGAAAGCGATGTAGTTGGCGTGCGAGCTAGGCGCGACTCCGGCCCGGGTGGCGGTCACCGCGCCGGTGGCCGCGTCGCGTACCAGCAGGTTGCCGCTCGCGGTGATCTGGAGCAGCCGGGGGTCGCGTAGCAGCGGCGGGTGCTGCTCGAGTGCGCCGGTGGGTAGCTCGCCGTCCACCTGGTGCATGCCGATGCTCATCACCGGCCGCTCCGCCGGGTGCAGCTCCTCCCACAGCACCCGGCCGGTGCCCCAGTCGTACCCCCGGGAGGTGCCGTCCGCGGTCACCAGCACCGCCGCCGCCTCGAAGAACAGCAGGTGGTCGTCGTTGATGCTGAACGGAAGCTCCCAGCGCACCTCACCACTGTCCGGGTCGATGATGAACAGCAGCTGGTCCGGGACCGTACCGTCGTTGTGCTCGCCGATCGCCAGCAGCGCGTGGGGGAGCGCCACGATGCCGTTGGAATCGTCGAACTCGCCCAACGCCCGCGGCGGCCACACCGGCCGGCCGGTCTCCAGATCAGCGGCGGCCACCGTGAGCTGGTCGCCGGCGAACCAGCTCGCGTACACCCGGTCGCCGCCAAGCGCGGTCAGCGCAAACTCCGGCCGCCCGCCGAAGGCGATCTCCTCGTTCAGCGGGCGCGGCGGGCCCAGCTCGACGACGCGGTCAGGCGGCGCCACCGGCTCGGGCTCCGGCCCGGCGAGGTCGCGGGTCAGCCACGAGCCGCCGGCCAGGCCCGCGACCACGGCGCAGACCACAGCCACGGCGGTCGCGACGAGCTGGGTACGGCGGCGCCGCTCGCCCCGCCGGCGCGCGCTGATCGCCTCGGTGAGCGGGATCGCGTCGGCGTCCTGCCGCAGTGCGTTGAACATCCGGTCGAGGTCAGTCGACACCGCCGGCACCTCCTTCGGTGGACCGGGCCAGCGGCTCGCCGAGGGCGGCGGCGAGCTCGGCGCGCCCTCGGGAGAGCCACGACTTGACCGTCCCCGTCGCCGCGCCGGTCTCGGCAGCGATATCCGCCACCGAGCGGTCGAGCAGGTAGTGCAGGACCAGCGCGCGCCGGTGCGCCGGCGGCAGCGCGCGCATGGCCGAGACCAGCAGCACGGTGTCCTCTGAGGGCGGTGGGACATCTGGCGGTGGACCGGCCGTGGCGGCGCGGAGCCGCCGTACCCGGAGGTAGCGCCACCGGTCCGCGGCCAGGCGGGTGATCACGATTCGCAGCCACGCCTCGGCGTTGTCGAACCCGCTCAGCCGCCGCCACCGCTGCCAGGCCCGCGCGTACGCCTCCTGCACGAGGTCCTGTGCCTCGGCCGCGTCGCCGGTGAGCCCGTACGCGTACCGCACCAGGCGTCTCGACGTGTCCCGGTAGAACGCGTCGAACCGCTCAGCCTCAGCCATCCCCACCACCTATCGATTCATGTGCCACTAGGAACACGGGGCGGCGCCGGTTCGGGTTGCATCCGGCGGCGCGGCTAGGATGTCGGCTCATGGCACGCGTGCTCACTCCCCGTGCGGAGGACTTCCCCCGCTGGTACCAGGACGTCATCGCAAAAGCGCAGCTCGCCGACAACGGGCCGGTCCGCGGGACGATGGTGATCCGACCGACGGGATACGCCATCTGGGAGCGCATGCAGGCCGAGATGGACGCCCGGATCAAGGTGGCCGGCGCGGAAAACGCGTACTTCCCGCTGTTCATCCCGGAGAGCTACCTGCGCCGCGAGGCCGAGCACGTCGAGGGCTTCTCGCCGGAGCTGGCGGTCGTCACGCACGGCGGCGGCAAGCAGCTCGCCGAGCCGGTGGTGGTGCGGCCGACCAGTGAGACGGTGATCGGCGAGTTCATGGCCAAGTGGGTCGACTCGTACCGCGACCTGCCGCTGCTGCTCAACCAGTGGGCCAATGTGGTGCGGTGGGAGCTGCGGCCGCGGGTGTTCCTGCGCACGAGCGAGTTCCTGTGGCAGGAGGGGCACACCGCGCACGCCACCGAGGCCGACGCGCGGGCCTACGCCCGCAAGATCCTCCACGAGGTGTACGAGGACTTCATGGTCGGGGTGCTCGGCATCCCGGTGCTGGTCGGGCGCAAGACGGCCGGTGAGCGGTTCGCGGGCGCCACGAATACGTACACGCTCGAGGGCATGATGGGCGACGGCAAGGCGCTCCAGCTGGGCACCTCGCACGAGCTGGGGCAGAATTTCGCCCGCGCGTTCGACATCACGTACTCGTCGGCGACCGGCGGGGTCGAGCACGCGTGGACCACGAGCTGGGGCACCTCGACCCGCATGCTCGGCGGCCTGATCATGTGCCACGGCGACGACAACGGGCTGCGGGTGCCGCCGCGGCTGGCGCCGGTGCAGGCGTACGTGATGATCGTGAAGGACGGCGAGGGCGTGGGCGAGGCTGCGGCCAAGCTCCGCGACGCGCTGCGGGACGCCGGCGTCCGGGTCGGGCTGGACGACCGGGTGGACACCCCGTTCGGCCGCCGGGCCGTCGACGCCGAGCTCAAGGGCTACCCGGTACGGATCGAGGTGGGCCCCCGCGACCTCGCCGCCGGCAATGCGGTGCTGGTGCGCCGCACCGACGGCTCGAAGACGCCGGTCGCGGTGCCGGACGTGGTCAAGGCGGTGCTCGCCGCGCTCGAGGCCGACCAGCAGGCGCTGTACGACGAGGCGCTGAAGAGGCGCCTCGACCGCACGGTCACGGTGGGGACGCTGGCGGAGGCGATCGAGGCCAGCGCCACGGGCTGGGCCAAGGTGCCGTGGTCGGAGGTCGGTCCGGCCGGCGAGAAGGAGGCGAACGGGCAGGGTGTGACCGTCCGCTGCCTGATCAGCGCGGACGGCACGGTGCCCGACTCCGAAGACGAACCGGAGCTGCAAGCGATCCTGGCTCGGGCCTACTGAGTCCGCGCCGGCCGATGTACTTCACTCCCGGTCAGCTGATCATCCACCGCAACGTCCACCGCGGCCGCATCGCCTGGGTACGCCCGGGGCGGGTGGTCGCCGACGACGAGCGCGGCCTGCTGGTCTGGATCGCCCGCGGCACACCTGTGGCGGGTGAGGTCGCCGCCGACGGGCGGGGGATGCGGGCGATGCCGTTCGCCGAGTGGATCGAGCAGCAGCCCTACCGCTTGGCGGAAGGCACCTGGGCCGGCCCGCCGGTGCTCAAGTTCCTGCCGCCCGGGGCGCACCACTCGGTGTGGTGGTTCCGGGACGACGAGGGCCGCTTCGCCAACTGGTACGTCAACCTCGAAGAGCCCGGCGTGCGCTGGGACGACGGCGAGATGGCCGGTGTCGACATCGTCGACCAGGATCTGGACATCGTGGTCCGGCCGGATCTCTCCTGGCGTTGGAAGGACGAGGAGGAGTTCGCCGAGCGGCTGCGGTACCCGGATCACTACTGGGTGGCCGACGAGGCGGCGGTACGGGCCGAGGGCTGGCGGGTGGTCAAGCAGATCGAGGCGGGCGAGTTCCCGTTCGACGGCACGTGGACCGACTTCACCCCGGATCCGGCGTGGACTCCTCCGGCGGTAATGCCCGCGGGGTGGGACCGTCCGCCGGCGCGTTTCTGATCATTCACCCCCGGTCGGGCCTTTCGTCGCGGGTCTGGCAGAATGGTTCGCTGGTATCCGGTCCGTGTCCGCGCCCTCTAACCCGGACGCGCGGCCAGTCCACCCGAGCCCCGACGTCACAACCCCACGTGGCGATCCGGTCAGCTCACCCGTATCGCACAGGAGCGAAAACAAACGTGGCCGTAAAGATCCGGCTCCTGCGGATGGGTAAGATCCGCAACCCGCAGTACCGCATCGTTGTCGCCGACTCGCGCACGAAGCGCGATGGTCGCGCGATCGAGTACGTCGGTATCTACCAGCCGAAGGAAGACCCTTCGGTGATCGAAGTCAAGTCGGACCGGGTGCAGTACTGGCTCTCCGTCGGCGCCCAGCCCAGCGAGGCTGTCCAGCGCCTGCTGGAGAAGACCGGCGACTGGCAGAAGTTCAAGGGCCAGCCGGCCCCGCCGCCGCTCCTGGTGGCCGCCGAGCGTGTCGACCGCCAGGCGGCGTACGAGGCGGAGGCCAAGGCGGCCGCCGGGCTCGCGGAGGCGGCCGCTCCGGCCAAGACCGCGAAGAAGGCGACCAAGAAGGCGGCTGCCGAGGCGCCCGCCGAGAAGACCGAGGAGCAGGCCGGTGCGGACTCCGGCGAGCAGGTCTGAGGTGGCACTCCGGCCGGCGCTGGAGCACCTCGTCAAGGGCATCGTCGACCACCCGGACGACGTTCGGGTGCGCATGATCGACTCGCGCCGTGGCAAGCGGCTCGAGGTGCGGGTGCACCCCGAGGACCTGGGCACCGTGATCGGCCGGGGCGGTCGCACCGCCAAGGCCCTGCGGCAGGTCATCGGATCGATCGGCGGTCGTGGCGTGCGCGTCGACATCGTCGACTCGTACTGATAGATGCTGCTTTACGTCGGGCGTATCGTCCGGCCGCACGGGATCCGCGGTGAGGTCATCGTGGAAGTGCGGACGGACGACCCGGATGAGCGTTTCGCCCCCGGAAAGGTCCTGGTGACCGATCCGGGGGCGATGTCGTCCACGAGCACGGACGCGGCCGCCTACAAGGTGCCGGACCGGCTCAGGATCGAAGAGGTGCGGGCCCACCTGGGCCGGCTGATCGTCGGGTTCGACGGTGTCTACGACCGCAACGTCGCCGAGGCCCTGCGCGAGGTGCTGCTCTGCGTGGATAGCGCCGACGTGGGTCCGCTGTCCGACCCGGACGAGTTCCACGACCACCAGCTGGTGGGTTTGACAGCGGTGACGCTCGCGGGGGAGACGCTGGGCGAGGTCACCCGCATCGACCACGCGCCCGCGTCGGACCTGCTGGTGCTGCGCCGGCCCGAGGGAGGGACCGCGCTGGTCCCGTTCGTCAAGGCGATCGTCCCCGAGGTCGACCTGGCCGGCGGCCGCGTCATAGTCGACCCACCCGAGGGCCTCTTCGACCTCTAGAAGATCCATTCCAAAGAAACAGATCTGAGCTACCGCCCAAGTCTTTTGGTTTGGCGGTAGCCCCTCCTTCCGTGGCCAGGGCCCAGTTCCCTGGCCACGGGGTCGGGGTCACTTCCTACTACCGGAACCCGGAGGCAGGGGTTCCTTCGAGAAACCCGGAGGCGTGGGTTTCCGTCTTGTAGAACCCCCGGGTGGCGGGGAGGCGTGGTACGTCCGCCACCCGGGGGCTGTCACCGGTCGGGGGATGACCGGCTGATCAGGCCGCCGTGGCCGGAGGCAGGGCGGGAGCGGCCAGATGACAGATGGTCGTTCGGGTCGACCATCCGGTTACGCGAACCGTGTACGCCGCCGCGACCGCCGCCCGAGCCCAGCGCATGCGGGCGACGGCGGTGTCGGGGTGGTCGCCGAACTGCTGCGCGACCTTGGCCACGCAGTCTTTCGCGCCGTACGCGCGAACGGTCCGGACGACTGCGGCGCGTACCTGCTCCGCGCTGGGGCGCTGCGAGTGCTGTAGATCGGACACGAACAGCGCCTCGCACCGCGTCGCGGTGATGTCCAGGCGGGGCATGGCTCTCACCATCTCCCCGCGTTGCGAGGGAAACATCCGCCACTACGCGGAGACTCGGACTTAGGTGCTTGGGGAGGGGTGGCAACGATCGCCAGAATCTGCTCGACGGTCGTGTGCGCCCGGTCGGCGATCTGGTCGATCGAGGCCTTGCTGGCGAGGGCTTGCCTGATCGCCGAGCGCCAGGTGACGTCGGCCCGGGCGCGCACATCAGCCGCCTGGTCCAGCACGTAGAGTGCCTGCTCGGGTGATCCGTACATGGGTTAAAGACTCGGCCAGAGCGCGTGCGGATACATCCGCCACCATGCGGAGGTCGAAACAGGGATGCGGATCGACGTTGTCACGATCTTCCCGGAGTACCTTGGCCCGCTCGACCTGTCGCTGATCGGCAAGGCGCGGGACAGCGGGCTGCTCGACGTGGGCGTACACGATCTGCGGGAGTGGACGCACGACGTGCACCGGACGGTCGACGACACTCCGTACGGCGGTGGTCCGGGCATGGTCATGCGCCCGGAGCCGTGGGGTGAGGCGCTGGACGCGCTGGCCCCCGAGGGCGGGGCGCGGCTGGTGGTACCCACGCCGGCGGGCCAGGTGTTCAGCCAGGCGATGGCGCACGAGCTTGCCGCCGAGCCGCGGCTGATCTTCGCGTGTGGCCGATATGAGGGCATCGACCAGCGGGTGCTCGACCACGCGGCCAGCCGGATGCCGGTGACCGAGGTATCGCTCGGCGACTACGTGCTCTTCGGCGGGGAGGTGGCCGTGCTGGTCATGTGCGAGGCGATCGTGCGGCTGCTGCCCGGGGTGCTGGGCAACGCGGACTCGCTCGCCGAGGAGTCGCACGCGAACGGGGTGCTGGAGGCGCCAGTCTTCACGAAACCACCGGAGTGGCGTGGACACCCGGTACCCGAGATCCTCCGGTCAGGTGATCATGGTCGGATCGCCAGGTGGCGGCGCGACGAGGCCCTGTTACGCACAGCACAGCGCCGCCCGGATCTGCTTGCCGCACTTGACCCCGGTATCCTGGACAAGCGCGATGTCGCTCTCCTCTCCGGGGCCGGATTTCAGGTCCGGGGTGTCGATATGGCAAAGTAGTGAGGTTGCCGCGACCAGCCACCGCCCTCCGGTGGGCCCGCGTGCTCATCCCCGGCCGCCGCCGGGTGGTGATCGCCCCAACGAGTCATGAGGAAGCCACGCGATGAACACGCTCGACCTACTGGACGCCCAGTCGCAGCGGACCGACATCCCCGACTTCCGCGCTGGTGACACCGTCAAGGTGCACGCGCGGGTCGTCGAGGGCAACCGTTCCCGGGTCCAGGTCTTCCAGGGCGTGGTCATCCGGCGCCAGGGTGGCGGCCTGCGCGAGACCTTCACGGTCCGCAAGGTCAGCTTCGGCGTCGGCGTGGAGCGCACCTACCCGATCAACAGCCCGGCGATCGACCGCATCGAGGTCGTGACCCGTGGCGCGGTCCGCCGGGCCAAGCTCTACTACCTGCGCGAGCTGCGCGGCAAGGCCGCCAAGATCAAGGAAAAGCGGGAGAAGCAGGCGAGCTGACGCTCGCCCCTCCTGGCATCGCCCGGATGGTCGCCCGTCGTCGTCCCGGGTTTGTGCTCTTGGCATTGGCCGGCGCGGGCGCCGGGCGGATACGCTGTGCGCGGTGACGTACGACGAAGGCTTCGTCCGCGGTCAACGCCGCGACGGCGCGACACCCCCGCACTACCGCTCGCCCAGCCCCCGCGGAGGAGGCCTCGCGGGCGGTAGTGCTGTATCTCGGACTCGGGGGGCGCGCGACGTGCGGTCAGACGGTGACGTCGATCCATGGCGGACACCCCGCCGCAGCGGCGGGCGCCGGCGGCAGATGCCGCTGTGGCAGGAGCTTCCGCTGCTGCTCATCGTCGCGTTCTGCCTGGCGGTGCTGATCCGTACGTTCCTGCTGCAGGCGTTCTTCATCCCCTCCGGGTCGATGGAGGACACGCTGCTGGTCGGCGACCGCGTGCTGGTCAACAAGATCGTGTATGACGTACGCGACCCCGAGCGGGGCGAGGTCGTCGTCTTCCGCGGCCCACCCAACTGGACGCCCGAGTTCCAGGAGGAGCCGCAGGTCGGCTTCATGGCCAAGCTCGGCCGCACGGTGGGCGACCTCGTCGGCGTCAGCCGCCCGGGTGAGAAAGACTTCATCAAGCGGGTCATCGGCGTGCCCGGCGACAAGGTCAAGTGCTGCGACGCGGATGGGCGCGTTCAGGTCAACGGCAAGTCGATGGACGAGCCGTATGTGTTGGAGAACTCCGATCCCGACCTGCCACCCAATCCGCGCGAGTGCCGCTCGCGGCAGTTCGACGAGATCACCGTCGCGCCGGGCAACCTGTTCGTGATGGGCGATCACCGCCTGGTCTCGCAGGACTCGCGGTGCCAGGGCCAGGTGCCGATCGACAACGTGATCGGGCGGGCCTTCGTGATCGTCTGGCCGTACGACCGGTGGGCGGGGCTCGGCGTGCCACCAAACTTCGACGACGTGCCGCAGGCCGCGGCGCTCGGACCGCCGGCGGAGTCTCCGGCTCGCCTGCCTGACCAGGGAGGTCTCGCTGTCGTCCTGCCGCTCTTGCTGCCGTTGGCCTTCACCACACGAGGCTCGTCGCTGTGGTCTTTGGGGCTGTCCGCGCGTTCCCGACGTGCGTTTCCAGGTGGCCGTCGTAGGCTCCGTCCGTGATTGACGAGCAGACCGACAAGCGCCGCAGTTCGTTCTGGCGCGAGCTTCCCATCCTGCTGGGCGTGGCGATCCTGGTGGCCGTGCTCGTGCGCGCCTTCGTGCTGCAGACGTTCTACATCCCGTCGCCGTCGATGGAGCACACGCTCGACATCAATGACCGGGTGCTCGTCAACAAGCTCGTCTACGACTTCCGCTCCCCGCATCGCGGCGAGATTGCCGTCTTCGAGGCGCCCGCCGACTGGCGCAGCAATCCCGACGGCGAAGACTTCATCAAGCGGGTCATCGGCGTGGGCGGCGACCACATCGTCTGCTGCGACCCGGACCAGCGCCTGATCATCAACGGGCAGTCGCTGGACGAGCCGTACCTGTTCTCCGAGGGCGGCACGAGAGACCTGGCGGCCGACGAGTCCTTCGACATCACGGTGCCCCAGGGGCGCCTGTGGATGATGGGCGACCACCGCTCGGCCTCGGGCGACTCGCTGGAGCACTGGGAGCGCACCCGCGACATCAACGCCTCCACGATCCCGGAAGACGCCGTGATCGGGCGCGCGTTCGTGGTGTTCTGGCCGGTGGGCCGGGCCAAGTGGCTGACTGTTCCGGAGCCGTACGACAAGGTCCCTAACTCCTGACCGCTGTCGAGGTCTTCACCGCGTCCCGGGCTTCGGGGCCGGTAGCCGCGTGTCGAGGCTTCCGGGGCTGCTGGCTGCGCCTTGGGGCTTCGCGGGTGCTGGCCGTGCCTTGAGGTTTCGGGGCCACTGGCTGTGTCTCGGGGCTTCGGGGGTGCTCGCCGGGTCGTGAGGGTTCTCGGGTGGCTCACCGGGTCCTGAGGCCTCTTGGTGCTCATCGCGTGGTGAAACCTTGGGAGTGCTCACCGAGTGGTGAGGCCTCGGGGTGCTCACCGGGTCTCGAAGCGAAGCAATAGGCTGGGGCCGTGGACGTTATCCCCGCCGGGCGGCCCGGGTGCTGCTCGTCGACGGTAACGACCGCGTGTTGCTGTTTCGTGGCTTCGACCCGGCCCGGCCGCACCATCGCTTCTGGTTCACCCCTGGCGGTGGCCTCGACTCCGACGAGTCATTCGCGGTGGGCGCCGCCCGCGAGCTCGCCGAGGAGACCGGCCTGCGGCTGGCCCCGGAGGAGCTGGGCGCGCCAGTGTGGGACGAGGTGACGGAGTACCCGTTCGACGGCCAGTGGTACCGGCAGCGGCAGGAGTTCTTCCTGGTGCGCGTGCGAAGCTGGGAGGTCGACACGGGCGGCTTCGACCAGGTGGAGCGCGACTCGATCGACGATCACCGGTGGTGGGAGGTGGGCGAGCTGGAGTCGACCGACGAGCGGGTGTACCCGAAGGATCTCGCCACCCTGCTGCGGCGCCTGCTGCCGCAGGGCCCAGCCTTGGGCGGCAGTCTTCCCGCTGGCGGTGGTGGCTTGAGCGGGCTTGCGTCGGGCGGCGCCCTTGCCTCTGACGGCGGTGCTGGCGGGGTAGTGCCTGGTAGCCGTGTTGCCGGCGGTGGTGGCTCGGGTGGGCTGGCTTCGGGTGGTGGTCTTGTGGTCGGGGACGGCGCCGGTGCGGCGGCCTCTGATGGGGGTCTTGCGGCCGGAGATGGCGCTGGCGTCGCGGAGGCGCCGTGTTGACGCCGCCGCGGACGGTGGTCCGCCGGGAGGGTGGCATCTACGCCCTTGAGCGGGCGCTACAGCGCCGCGGCTTCCGCATCGTGGCCGGTGCCGACGAGGCCGGCCGAGGCGCCTGTGCTGGGCCGCTGGTGGCCGCCGCGGCCATCCTCCCGAGGGCAAGCGCGGCGAGATCGACGAGCTGACCGACTCCAAGCTGCTCACGCCCGCCGCCCGCGAACGCGTCTACGCCGAGGTGGTCAAGCGCGCCCTCGCCTACGCCGTCGTGATCATTCCGGCCGCCGAGGTGGACGCCCGCGGCCTGCACGTGTGCAACCTCGCCGCGATGCGCCGCGCGCTGGCCACGTTGACCACCCGCCCGGAGTACGTGCTGACCGACGGCTTCGGCGTCGACGGGCTGGGCGTGCCCGGGCTCGCGGTGTGGAAGGGCGACCAGGTGGCCGCCTGCGTGGCTGCCGCCAGCGTGCTCGCCAAGGTCACGCGAGACCGGATCATGGTGGACCTGCACGAGCGCTTCCCGCAGTACGGCTTCGACGAGCACAAGGGCTACGTCACGCCCGAGCACAGCGCCGCACTCTCCGCTCACGGTCCGTGTGCGGAGCATCGCTTCTCGTACGTCAATGTGGCCACCGTCTCCGGCCGCGACTCCCGCCCTCCACGGTCCCGCCGACCCGCGGTCGTCGGTGTGCTCGATCCGATAGAGCAGGCGATCCCCGCAGGGGGTACCGTCGGCGTGGCGTTGGCCGAGGGGGCGCGGCTGCCGCTGTCGGTGGGGGAAGATGTGGCCATGGAAGGCGGAGTGTGATGAGCGCAGAAGATCTCGAGAAGTATGAAACCGAGATGGAGCTGCAGCTCTACCGGGAGTACCGCGACATCGTCCGCCAGTTCTCCTACGTGGTCGAGACCGAGCGCCGCTTCTACCTCGCCAACCAGGTCGACCTACACGTTCGCAACTCGGACGGCGAGGTCTACTTCGAGGTCGAGATGCACGACGCGTGGGTGTGGGACATGTACCGTCCCGCCCGTTTTGTGAAGAACGTGCGCGTAATGACCTTTAAAGACGTCAACGTGGAGGAGCTGGAGAAGCCCGACATCTCCCTCCCAACCGAAAACGGCTTCGGCAGCTAGCCCGCGGGCCTCCTAGCAGATCAACAAGCTTTTCGGGCGTTATCCACAACGGGCCCGGCCATCCACAGGATGACCGCGGCCCGATTGCCTTCTTCCCCGGGTACGGCCGACGCTCCCCTCCATGCACGCGTTGGTATGGCTGTTAGCGATCATGCTGTCTCTGCCTGATCCGGTGCCGGCTGTGGCCGGGGCGCCGGGCTTCGTTCCAGTGCCGGCTGCGTCCGTGACCTCGGGCTTTGTTCGGGTGCCGGTCGTGGCTGTGGCGTCGGCTCCTGTTGGGGTGCCTGTTGTGGCTGGGGCTTCTCGGTGGTCCTTGGCGCGGCGGTGCTCGCCGTCGAACCCGCCCTGGCCAGTTGGGACAGGGCCGGGTCACCTGGCCAGGTTCGCTCCGCCGCGTTTGGGTCCTGTCCGGGTGCCCGCCGTGTCTCGAGCCTCGGGGTTCAATTGGGTGCCGGCGGTGTCCGGGGCCTCGGATTCGGTTCAGGTGCCGGCTGTGGCTGGGGCTTTGGGGCGTGTCCAGGTGCTGGCGGTGTCTGGGACCTCGGGTTTCGTTTGCGTCCCGGCTGTGTCTGGGAGCACTGTTACCATCCGGGCGCCGCTGGTGGCTTGGCCCTTGGGTTCCGTTTGGGTGCCGGCTGGGGCTGGGGGCTCGGGTCTTGTCTGGGCTGGCGCGGTGGCGCCCCTGCCCGCCGGGTCGTTCCGGTGGCCGTTGGACGGGCCGCCGCGGGTGGTGCGTCGCTTCGACCCGCCGCCGCGTCCATGGCTGGCTGGCCACCGCGGCGTCGACCTGGCGGCCTGGCCGGGTGCCCCGATCCGTGCGGCGGGCGCCGGCACGGTCCACTTCGCCGGGCTCGTGGCCGGCCGTGGCGTCGTCAGCGTCACCCACCCGAACGGGCTGCGCACCACCTACGAGCCCGTCGAGCCGGCCGTCCGCGCGGGACAGGCGGTGGCGCCCGGTGACCAGGTCGGGGCCCTAGCTGCGGGGCACGCCGGCTGCCCTGTGGCGGCCTGCCTGCACTGGGGCCTGAGACGCGGCGAGGAATACCTGGACCCGCTCGCCTTGCTGGGCCTGGGCCGAGTGCGTCTGCTGCCGTTGGGAACGGTTCCCATTTCGTCTTCGGCTCGCCTCGCCGGAGTTGTCCGATGACCGCCGAGCGATTCGCCGTGCCTGAGCAGCATGCGGGTGGACGGGCGCCGGAGGTGGTCGACGAGCCGGAGTGGCGGACTCGACTGCGCGCGGCCGTCGAGCGCACGGTGAGCCAGCGCGCCGCCCGCGACGAGCACCGGCGGGCCCTCACCGCCCGCCGCGCGGCCGGCCTACAGGCCCGCCAGGCCGCCCGCCTGGCGCGGTTGGACGAGATTCCATGACGGCCGGCTGGGCGGGCCAGCCGCTTAGCGGAGTCGGCGCAGGAAGTCGGGCAGCTGTTCGGCCAGCCGGTCGTACTCGTCTCGGCGGTTGTAGACCTGGCCACAAAGCCGCAGCCACCCACGGCCGCTCCACGACATCACTCCCACGACGGCGGCAAGCTCTTGCTCGATCAGCCTGGGGAGATCCTCCGCCGCCTCGAAGGTCGTCGCTATGCCGCGGGCAACGGCAGGATGCGCATCGCCACCTCGGGGAGCCGGGGTCGGGCAGCTCCTCCGGAGTCAGGCCGAGCGCGGCCCCCACCACCCGCTGGCCGTACGCGGCGAGGTCGGCGTTGTGTGCCCGTACCCGCTCCGCGCCGAGCGTCCGTAGAAAGAAGAGTCCGGTCGGCGTGGCCAGCCATGGTGAGTAGTCCAGCGTGCCCTGCCACTCCACACGCGCCGGGTAGCCGCTGTGCTGCTGCCACGAGATGGCCAGCGGGTCGATGCGCTCACGCCAGGGCGGGGCGACGCTGAGCAGGGCGGTGCCGCGCGGGGCGTACGCCCACTTGTGCAGATTGCCCACCCAGAAGTCGGCGCCGATCGAGTCCACCGAGACCGGCAGCATGCCCGGCACGTGGGCGGCGTCGACAAGCACCGGTACCTCACGCTCGCGCGCTGCCGCCACGATCTTCTCGACGGGGAAGAGCCGGGCGGTCGGTGAGGAGATCTGGTCGACGATGAGCAGCCGCGTGCGCCCAGGCCGGAGTGCCTGCGTCACGGTTGCGGTGACCTCGTCGTCGTCCGCGTCGAGCGGCACACCGACGGTGCGGACGGTGGCACCCGTACGGCGGCACTCACGCTCGGCGGTGAAGGCGATCGCCCCGTACCGGTGGTCGGTCATCAGCACCTCGTCACCCGAGCGCAGCCCGAGCGACTGAAGCACGATCGCCGCACCGATGGTGGTGTTGCCGACCAGTGCGGCACCCGCCGGGTCCGCGCCGAGGAAAGTGGCGATGTAGCGGCGCGTGTGCGCGATGCGATCCGGCAGGTCGCGGAAGTAGCGGATCGGGTTGGTCTCGCCCTCGTCACGCACCCGCTGCTGCGCCCGCTGTACGGCGATGGGGACGGCTCCGCGAGCGCCGTGGTTGAGGTATGCGATAGCGGGGTCGAGCGAGAAGCTTTCCCTGATGCGGTCCCAGCCGACTTGTACGCCCTCGACCACCGTGCCTCCCACGCACCAACCCTACGCGCCGTCAGGCAGGTCCCGACACGCCAGCGTGTGTACGCCGGCGAGTGCTTCGCCGAGGAGTCCACACCCGGCATCGGAAAGGGACATCGCCCTTGGGGCTGGCTTGAACCCCGAGCCCGCCTGAACCTCCTACGCGCGGGGATGGGCCTGGCGGTACGCGGCGCGGAGGCGTTCGACGGAGACGTGGGTGTAAATCTGGGTGCTGGACAGGGATGCGTGGCCGAGCAGCTCCTGAACCGCCCGCAGGTCGGCGCCGCCCTCCAACAGGTGGGTCGCTGCGGAGTGGCGGAGGCCGTGCGGGCTGGTGTGTGGCAGGCCGGCGGCGCGGGCGTAGCCGCTCACCACGCGTCTCGCGATCGTGGGCTGTAGGCGGCCGCCGCGGGCGCCGAGCAGGAGGGCGTCGCCGCTGGCGGGGGTGGCGAGGGCGGCGCGGCCGAGGCGGAGCCAGTCGTCGATCGCCTCGTCGGCGGGGAGTCCATAGGGGACGGAACGTTCTTTGGCGCCCTTGCCGAGCACGCGCACCACGCGGCGGCCGCGGTCCACGTCGGGCACGTCGAGGCCGCACAGCTCGCTGACCCGGATGCCGGTCGCGTACAGCAGCTCCAGCAACGCGCGGTCGCGTAGCAGTACCGGGGATGCCTCGTCCCCTGGGGCGAGCACCAGCGCTTGGGCTTGGTCGGCGCGGAGCACGGCCGGCAAATCGCGGTGGGCCTTCGGGCTGGCCAGCTGGGCGCCGACGTCGGTGGCGAGCCGGCCGACGCGGTGGGCCCAGGCGCTGAAGGTACGGGCCGACGCGGCTCGGCGGGCCAGTGTGGTGCGGGCACCGCCCAGCGTGCGGAGCTTCGCCAGCCAGCTGCGCAATACGGCGATGTCGATGTCGGCCGGCTCGGCGCAACCCATCAGCGTGGCGTGGTCGAGGAGCGAGACGATGTCGCCGACGTAGGCCCGGACGGTGTGGGCCGAGCGGTTGTCGACGCGGGCGAGGTGGTCCGCGAAGTCGTCGACCGCCTCGCGCATCAGCTCGGGCAGACCCTCGTGGATCGCCCGGATGCTGATGCTCTTTCGCTTCACATGGCTGACCGTGGAAGCCAGGGCCGGTTGGTGTCAAGGCGCCGCGCCGGCTCTGCGCTCCTTCGACAGCCGTGAGCGGGCCGCGCGGCGGGTGCCAGGGGCACTCGCGGGAGCGGGCTCAACCGCACGGGCCTCGGGCGGCGACGTGCCAGCTTCAGGCGGTGAGGCGCCTCCTTGAGGCGTTGAGGCGCCAGTTTCGGGCGTTGAGGCGGCTCCTTCGGGTGGTGAGGTGCCTCCTTGGGGCGGTGCGGCGCCTCCTTGAGGCGGTGAGGCCTCTGCCTGATCTGCCTCGGCAGGAGGTGTGGCGGCTGCGGGCGACGCCGCTGCGGCCCTCGCCGGGCGGGACTTGGCAGCGATCGTGTAGCCGCCGCCGCGCCGGGCCACGAAGCCCAGGCTCTCTAGCAGCGTGAGCTTGCGCATCACCGTACGGAGGTCGAGGCCGGCGCGGGCCGCCAGCTCGTCGGGGCCGACGGAGCCGCGGCGCGGGACCGACTCCAGCACCATCGCCGACTCGACGTCGAGGCCGTCGTGCGGCCGCTCGGGGCCCGCGGCCGGGGTGCGAGGTCGCTGCCGATGTGGCCGATCTCCTCCAGGACGTGGGCGGCTCCGGTGACAAGTCGTACCTCTGGGCGCTCGCGTAGCAGCTCGTGGCAGCCCACCGACATGGCGGACGTGACCGGGCCGGGCACCACCATCGGGCTGCGGAGGAGCGCGATGGCGCGGCGCAGCGTCTGGCTGGCGCCGCTGCGGGCGGACGCCTCGATGACCACGGTGCCGCGAGTAGCGGCCGCGATCACGCGGTTGCGGATAAGGAAGCGGTGGCGGACCGGCACCGTGCCGGGCGGCCACTCGCTGATGAGCAGGCCGCCGTCGGCGATGCGGTCGAAGAGGCCGGTGTTGCCGGACGGGTAGGGCTTGTCGACACCGGACGCCAGCACCGCGACGGTGAGCCCGCCGGCGTTGAGCGCGCCCCGGTGCGCGGCGGCGTCGATACCGTGGGCGCCGCCGGAGACGACGGTCCACTCCCGCTCGGCCAGCTCGTACGCCATCGTGGTGGCCACGTGTTCGCCGTAGTGGGTGGAGGCCCGCGCACCCACCAGCGCTACCGACTGGGCGAGCGTCTCGTCGAGCCGGGGTGCGCCGCGCACCCACAGGCAGAGCGGCGGTGCGACGTCGCGGTCGATGCGATCTTTGGCCGGCCGGCCGAGTAGCTGGGTGAGGTCGCGCACGGACCGCGGCCACTCGTCGTCTTCCGGGATGACGATGCGGGCGCCCAACCGCTCGGCGCGGCCGAGTGCCGCCTCGGCCACCGCGCGTGGATCGCCAGCGCCCATCCGGGCCTCGGTCGCGCCGCGCAGCTGCGGGTCGGACACGTCACCCTCGACGAGTCGCTCCAGCGCGCGGAGTGGGCCGTTGGCATTGACCATGCGGTACACGGCCTCGTTTCCCGGCTCGATCAGCCAGTGCAGCGCGATCCGAGCCAGTCGAACCTGCTCGTTCACAGAACCTCCCTCATGGGGCTATGCCAGTGCGTAGCTGGGTGGCCTCGAGTACGTCATCACCGTCCGGCCGATGCCGACCGTCGAGGTCGGCGATCGTCCAGGCGAGCCGGAGGATGCGATCGAAGCCGCGGGCGGAGAGCGAACCGTGGTCGAGGCGCATGCGCAGCGCCTTCAGATCGGCGGCCGGCAGGCGCCACGGCGGTCGCCGAAGTGCCGCGCCGGGCACGTCGGCGTTGGTCCGCCAGCCGTGCTCGGACCAGCGCGCCGACGCCGCCGCCCGCGCCTTGAGCACGCGGTCGGCCACCACGGCGGACGGCTCGCTCCTCGACTCCGGCGCCATCAGCTCGGCGGCGCCGAGTGGATCGAGCGTGACCTGCACGTCGATCCGGTCGAGCAAGGGGCCGGAGATACGTCCGATGTAGCGGCGGCGGGCCTGCGGGCTGCACTCGCAGAATTGATCGCCTGAGGGCTTTGCGCAGGGGCAGGGATTTGCCGCGAGCACCAGTTGAAACCGTGCGGGGTACTCGGTCGCGCCGTCGGCCCGGCGCAGCAGGATGCGGCCGGTCTCCAGCGGCTGCCGCAGCGCGTCGAGAGCCCGGCCTGCAAATTCGGCTGCTTCATCCAGAAAAAGCACACCATGGTGTGAAAGCGACACGGCGCCCGGTCGGGCCAGACCGGAGCCACCGCCGACCAGGGCCTGGACGGTGGCGGTGTGGTGCGGGGCCTGGAAGGGCGGCCGGCGCCGCAGCCGCCCGCCGGGTGGCAGCACGCCGGCGATCGAGTGCAAGGCGGTTACCGCGAGCGCGGCCTCGTCGTCGAGCTCGGGCAGGATCGACGGCAGGCGCTCGGCCAGCATGGTCTTGCCGGCGCCGGGCGGGCCGAGAAGCGCCACATGATGCGCGCCCGCCGCGGCCACCTCGATCGCGCGCCGGCCCAGCGCCTGGCCGGCCACCTCGGCGAGGTCTGGCCCTTCCGGCTCGGCCTCCGGCCCGCCCTCGGGCGGGTCGAGCAGCGGCACGCCGTCGCGCACGAACGCGACAAGCCGGTGCAGCGTGTCGACGGCCTTGACCTCGACGCCGGGCACTACCGCCGCCTCCGTGGCGTTGCCGAGCGGCACGACCACGCGGCTGATCCCAGCCTCGGCGGCCGCCGCCACCATCGGCAGCGCGCCGCGCACCGGGCGGACTGTGCCGTCGAGCCCAAGTTCGCCGAAGATGGCGACCTCGTCGAACGCGGCCAGCGGCAACTCGCCCGCACCGCCAAGCAACACGACGGCGATGGCCAGGTCGAAGGCGGAGCCGGTCTTGCGCATGCCGGCCGGCAACAGGTTGACCGTGATGCGGCGGCTGGGCCAGCGCTGCCCCGAGTTGACGATCGCGGCGCGGACGCGGTCGCGCGCCTCGTTGAGCGCGGTGTCGGGCAGGCCGGAGAGCACGACCGCAGGCAGCCCCGGCGACAGGTCGGCCTCCACCTCGACCAGGTGACCGGTGACGCCGGTCAGCCCCACCGACAGCACCTTCGCGTAACTCATGGCCGTCCTCGCTTCGCTGCTGGCGGCCGTGAGCCTTTGTGCGCGCTGTGCTTCTTGGTCCGCTTGCTGCGCTCCCGTATGGCCGCCCCCGCTTCGCCGTAGCCGGCTACAAGGCTCGCTGCGGACAGGCGCGAGTCTCGCCGTCCTTGCTGTGCCGCGAGGCGCGCCACAGCCAGCCGCGAGCCTCGCTGGCCCCATGCTTCGCCGCCGGCGCGAGCCCTGCCGCAGCCGGCCGCGAGGCGCGGGCCTCGCCGTCCTCGTTTGGCCGCGGGCGTGAGCCCGGCCGCAGGTGGCGGCGAGCCTCCGTGTGCGCTGGGCCGGTCGGCTCGCTCGGTCATCAGAAGACCCCGCGCAGGTGCTCGACGCGGGCCGCACCCCGTCGCTGCGGGAGCACGGATACTACGTCGAAGCGTACGTCGCGGGCGTGCTCGTCGTGCTCCTGGAGCCAACGCACCGCGAGCCGGCGTAGCCGCCGTGCCTTGGCCGACACCACCGCGCTGGCCGGCGGGCCGAACTCCAGGCTGCGGCGGGTCTTCACCTCGCAGAAGACGATGTCGTCGCCGTCGCGCGCGATGATGTCGATCTCACCGTCGGCGCACCTCCAGTTGCGCTCGACGATCCGAAGGCCCGCCTCGACCAGGTGGGCGACCGCTCGCCGCTCGCCGTACGCACCGACCGCCAATGTCGCCGTCGTCATGGGACCGAGCATGTGGGGGAGGGGGTGGGTGGGGCGCGGGGTCCACGATCGATATGTGGACGGGCGGGTGGGCTGTGGAGAGCCGGACAATCATGCGGTGGATGTGTTATGAGGCGGGCGCGTACGCGTACTCCCGCTGGACCCACTCCAACCACTGGCCGTGCGGGCCGGTCCGGGCCAGGACCTCGACGGAGGCCCGGCCGCCCCGCCACGCGACAAGCGTGAGCAGCCCCACGGCCAGCACCCCGCGCGGGCCCGCCTCGGCCGGGCGCCCGGTGAAGAGCTCCGCGCCGCACTGGGACGCCTCGTTCAGCACGACGGTAAGGTCGCGCCGCGCCCCGAAGTCGGCCAACGTGGCGGCCAGGCGTCCGCGGTCGGCGGTGGACAGGTACATGAGCGCGTTGGACGTGAAGACGCACGGCACCGCACCCTCGTCCACTGTGGACAGCACGGCGGGCAGGGTGGCGACCATCTCGCCGGCCACCAGGCGCGGCCGGGCGGCGGCCACCTCGGCCAGGGCGGCGTCGAGCCGGGCCAGCCGTTCGACGTGCTCGGGCCACACGCAGGCGCGCAGCCACTCGGTGGCCCGCGGGTCGGTGGCGTCCACAGGGGACAGGTCGATGCCGACCCGGTCGGCCACGGCGATGTCGGCCGCCACCGGTGACGGCCACCGATCGCCGCGCACCTCGCAGCTCATCGTCAGCCCGCCGGCAGGACCGTAGGACTCGACCCGGTCGCCGTTGCGGTACTCGCAGGCGTACCGGTCGCTGATCAGCAGCAGCCCCGCGCTGGTCCCGAGCTCGACGAGCGCGAGTGGCCGCCCGGTCATCTCCGCGGCGCGGCCGAAGGCCGGCCGCAGCAGGGCCGCCCGGCGTGCCTCGTTCGTCTGGGTCGTCCTTGTCGCGCAGAGTGCGGTGAGATCGTCGCGATGCCCGGCCACGAGGTCCGCGAGCGCCGCCGGCATGCCGCTGTCCACGTCGCGCGCGCCACCGAGCGTCGGCAGGTACGCGGCGAGCGGGTGGTCCCGCGCGACAGTGCGCAGGATGTACTGCACCGCGGCGAAGAACAGGATCGCCCGCCGCTGGTCCGGCGGGGCGGCGAGTAGCGGCTCACCGAGCTCGGGGCGGTCGGCGACGGCCGCGGACAGGTACTCGTACCGGATCGAGTGGCCGCGGAACTCCTTGCGTGCGAAATGCCGGAAAGTCCGGGTCAGCAGGGCGGCGTCCACCGGTCTCATGCCGGGATCGTGCCGGCGCGCCGCCGGCCGCGCAGCGACGCCGATCACAGGCCTTTGCCCGCTTTGCGCAAGTGGCCTTATCACGCCGGTTCGCATACCGTGCGGCCGTGGACCCACAAAGGAACGCTTCCGACCAGGCAGATCGCGGCTGGTATGACCGCCGGCACGGCGAGCCTGAGTGGGAGGGTTACCGGCTGCCTGGGCCGCGCGGCGCGGGGGACGCGCTGGAGGCCGACCCGCTCTCGGGTGGCTCGCGCGCGGCGCCGCAGTCGGGGTACGACCCGCAGAGCGGCTATGGGCACCTGGGAGGCCCGGCGATCGAGGTGCCGGCGTATGGGGTGCCGCCGTACAGCGCACCACCCGCGCCACCCGCGCCTGCGCCGGCCGCGTACGAGATGCCGCAGAACACGCTCCCGCCGCAGGCCTCGTTCGAGCCCCAAGCCTCGTTCCAGCAGCCGACCAGCGTGGTGCCGCCGGTGGCGCCCCGCCCCGAGGGTGAGCCGATGGAGACCCAGCGCTTCCACACCGAGGCGATCGACAGGGCCGCGCTGCGCCGCCCGCCCGCGCCGCCGGCCGAGGGGGTCTACCGGACAAAACGCCCAGCGGCGGGCATGGTGTTCGCGGTACTCACCGCGGTCTTCGAGATCCCGGCGCTGCGCCTGCTCGCGGACGGCGCGATCGGCGGCCCCGTGGTCGCCTCCGGTGTGGTGGCCGGCACGTTCCTGGTGGCCGGGCTGCCGCTGGTGGCGTTGGGGCTGTATGCGCTGGTCACCGGCGCCAACCGGCTCCCCGGCGACGGCGGAGGCGCGCAGGCGTGGCTGCGGCCGCCGACCGCGTACCTGCCGGTAGGCCTGATCCTGCTGGTCGCGGCGGCGCTTGCGGCCTAAACCCCGCCCGGCGCGGCATCCAACCCTGCCCAACAAGGTCGCGGCGGCGTAAACCGCACGCGGCGCCGGCATCCAACTCTGCCGGCAAGGTCGTGGCGGCGCTCGTGGCTTGCCCCCCCGGCGGCGCCGCGTATCCAGCCCGCCGGCCGACCGGACGGTGTGGGGCGTACACTCGTCTACTGGCGACCGCCTCGAGGCGGCCGACCTCGCGCGCCCTCCCCACGGCATCGTCCATGGGGCGACGGTCCCCTGGTCCCGACGCATGTCGGGCCCACCTCGGCCGGCGACCAGGCGCCAGGACGCCTGGCCGACCGGCCCGGCGTGACAACCAGGGAACGCACGAGGAGCACCCCACCATGGCCGTAGTTACCATGCGCCAGCTGCTGGAGAGCGGTGTCCACTTCGGGCACCAGACTCGCCGCTGGAACCCGAAGATGAAGCGGTTCATCTTCACCGAACGCAATGGCATCTACATCATCGACCTGCGCCAGACGCTCGACTACATCGAGAAGGCGTATGACTTCGTCCGCAACACCGTCGCCGAGGGCGGCAGCATCCTGTTCGTCGGCACCAAGAAGCAGGCCCAGGAGGCGATCGCCGAGCAGGCGACGCGGGTCGGCCAGCCGTTCGTCAACCACCGCTGGCTCGGTGGCATGCTGACCAACTTCCAGACCGTGTACAAGCGGCTCCAGCGGATGAAGGAGCTGGAGTCGCTCGACCTGACCGGCACCGCCGCGGGGTACACGAAGAAGGAGACCCTCCAGCTGTCCCGCGAGAAGGACAAGCTGAGCCGCACGCTCGGTGGTCTGCGTGACATGCAGAAGGTGCCGGCCGCGATCTGGGTGGTCGACACCAAGAAGGAGCACATCGCCGTCGACGAGGCCCGCAAGCTGGGTATCCCGGTGATCGCGGTCCTCGACACCAACTGCGACCCGGACGAGGTCGACTTCCCGATTCCGGGTAACGACGACGCGATCCGTTCCGCCGAGCTGCTCACCAAGGTCGTCGCCACGGCCGTGGCCGACGGCCTGATCGCCCGCTCCGGACGCGCCACCCGAAGCGGCGCCGAGGAGAAGCCCCAGCCCGGTGTGGTCGGCGCCGACGAGCCGCTGCCCGAGTGGGAGCGCGAACTGCTCGAGGACACCGAGAAGAAGGCGGACGAGCCGGCGCCGGCCGCCGCTGAGTCGGCGCCCGCTGCTGCTGAGTCGGCGCCCGCTGCTGCCGAGCCGGCGCCCGCCGCTGCCGAGTAGGACCGAAAGCCAGTCGACAACCCACGACCCAAAGAGAGAGTCATGGCCAACTTCACCGCCGCGGACGTCAAGAAGCTCCGCGACCTCACCGGCGCCGGCATGTTGGACGCCAAGAAGGCGCTCGAAGAGGCAGAGGGCGACTTCGACAAGGCCGTCGAGGTCCTGCGCATCAAGGGTGCGAAGGATGTGGGCAAGCGCGCCGGGCGCACGGCCGCCAACGGTCTGGTGGCCCACTCGGGCAAGGCGCTTCTGGAGCTCAACTGCGAGACCGACTTCGTCGCCAAGAACGCCGACTTCGTCGCGCTGGCCCAGCGCCTGGTCGAGCACGGCGACCAGGCCGGCGTGACCACCACCGAGGAGCTGCTCGCCTCGGCGCTCGAGGACGGCCAGACGGTCGCCGACGCGGTGCAGGACCTGTCCGCCAAGATCGGTGAGAAGCTGGTGCTCAACCGCTACGGCGTCGTCGACGGCACCGCCGCGGTCTACCTGCACCGCAAGAGTCAGGACCTGCCGCCGGCGGTCGGTGTGCTGGTGGCGTACACCGGCAAGACCGACGAGGCGGGCGACGCCGACGCTCGTGCCGTGGCGATGCAGATCGCCGCGATGCGCCCGAAGTACCTCGCCCGCGACGAGGTGCCGGCGGACGTTGTCGAGTCGGAGCGCCGCATCGCCGAGCAGACCGCGCGCGAGGAGGGCAAGCCGGAGGCGGCGCTGCCCAAGATCGTTGACGGTCGGGTGAACGCCTTCTTCAAGGACTTCGTCCTGCTGGAGCAGGCGTCGGTCGCCGACAACAAGAAGTCGGTCAAGCAGGTGCTGGCCGCGGCCGGCATCGACGTGACCCGCTTCCTGCGCTTCGAGGTCGGCCAGGCCTGACCGGCCTGGCCGGGCCTCCGGCCAGCGGAGAAGGTTCCGGAACTCAAGCACAGCCGAGGAGGCCGCTGGTGGACGAGACAGTCGCCGCGGCCTCCCGTGCCGTGTCCGCCGGATCGCAGCAGGGATCCGGCGGGCCAACACGGCGACCGGCGGCGCGTTCGCCGAAAGCCGAGGGGTCGGCTCGCACCGACAAGATCCACCGGGCAGGCCCTTGTCACGTAGTGTGAGCGTCAGCGCCGGTGCCACCGGAGCGCGCCACAGCAGCACCACCGGCATCACTCGCAAGACAGCCAACGACGGCGGAAGGCGGACCGGATGACGCAGACGGTGGCGGGAGAGCCCGCGACGATGGACGATCCGACCGCGCCGCCCCCGGGCGTGCGCGCCGGGTCGTGCTCAAGCTCTCCGGCGAGGTCTTCGGCGGGGCGCGGTCGGCGTCGACCCCGACGTCGTGCAGGCCGTGGCCCGGCAGATCGCGACCGTCGTGCGGCGCGGCATTCAGGTCTCCGTGGTGGTCGGCGGTGGAAACTTCTTCCGCGGCGCTGAGCTACAGAAGCGCGGGATGGACCGGGCACGTGCCGACTACATGGGCATGCTCGGCACGGTCATGAACTGCCTGGCCCTCCAGGACTTCCTGGAGAAGGAGGGCATCGAGACCCGGGTGCAGACCGCGATCAACATGGCCCAGGTCGCCGAGCCGTACATCCCGCTGCGCGCCATCCGTCACTTGGAGAAGGGCGGGTCGTGATCTTCGGCGCGGGTGCCGGCATGCCGTACTTCTCCACCGACACGGTCGCCGCGCAGCGGGCCCTGGAGATCCGCGCCCACGTCGTGCTGATGAGCAAGAACGGCGTCGACGGCGTCTACACCGCCGACCCCCGTACCGACCCCACCGCCGTGAAGCTCGACACGATCACCTTCGACGAGACGCTTCAGCGGGGCCTGCGGGTCGCCGACGCCGCCGCGTTCAGCCTGTGCCGCGATAACGGGCTGCCGATGCTGGTGTTCGGCGCCGAGGGCGACGACACGATCGTCAAGGCCGTGGGCGGCGAGCGCATCGGCACGCTGATCACCGCGAACTAGCGAGCGCATCGGCACCCTGATCACTGCGAACTAGCTAGAAGGGAGGCGACGAGGCAGGTGATCGACGACACCCTCCTCGAGGCCGAGGAAAAGATGGAGCGCGCGGTCGAGCACGCCAAGGAGGAGTTCGCGGCGATCCGCACCGGGCGCGCCAACGCGGCGATGTTCTCCAAGATCATCATTGACTACTACGGCAGCCCAACCCCGCTGACCCAGATGGCTTCCGTGGGCACCCCGAGCCGCGGATGGCCATCATCAAGCCGTACGACGCTTCGCAGCTCAGCGCGATGGAGAAGGCGATCCGCGACTCCGACCTCGGGGTAAACCCCAACAACGAGGGCAACCAGCTGCGCATCCTGCTGCCGCAGATGACCGAGGAACGCCGCCGCGACATGATCAAGGTGGCCCGCCACAAGGGCGAGGAAGCCAAGGTCGCCATCCGCAACGTGCGCCGCAAGGCCAAGGAAGAGCTGGACCGCATCGTCAAGGACGGCGAGGCCGGCGAAGACGAGGGCCGCCGCGCGGAGAAGGACCTCGACGACACCACGCAGAAGTACGTCACGAACATCGACGAGCTCGTCAAACACAAGGAAACCGAGCTGCTCGAGGTCTGATGTCGCAACTCGACCCTTACGGCAACCCGACGCCCAATCGGACACCCGACCACTGGGTGCCGGATCCGTGGCTGGACCAGCCCGACCGCGAGCCGGCGGGGACGACTGGTCGACCCGCAATGGGCACGTCGACGCGCCGTACACCGGGTCGGGTGACCTTTCGTACTCGGAGGGTGAGGCCGACACGGCGGCGTACCCGCAGGTCCGCCGCCGCCCGCAAGCGCCCCCGGAGCCGGAGCCCGAGCCGGTGCGCCCCCGCCGCCCAGGTCCTGGAAAGCGGCGGGCGACCGGTCGGGCCGGCCGCAATCTGCCGGCGGCGATCGGCGTCGGCATCACGCTCGGCGCGGTGGTCATCGCGTCACTGTTCGTGTGGCGGCCGGCGTTCCTCGCGGTGATCGCGATCGCCGTCGCCGTCGCGGTCTGGGAGATGAGCCGCGCGGTGCGCGCGGTGGGCGCGCATCCGCCGGTGGTGCCACTCGCCGCCGGGGCCTGGTCACGACCGGGATGGCTTGGTACGCGGGTGAGGACGCCCTCATGCTCGGCTTCCTTGTCACGCTGCTGGCGGCGCTCGTGTGGCGGCTCGCCGACGGCTTCTCCGGCTACGGGCGGGACGCGGCGGCGGCCACGCTGATCGCGGTGTACGTGCCATTTCTTGGCGGATTCGCCGCGCTGCTCGCCGAGCCCGACGACGGTGCGCGCCGCGTGATCGTCACCCTCGCCGCCGTGGTGCTTTCCGACACCGGTGGGTACGCGGCCGGTGTCTTCCTCGGCAAGCACCCGATGGCGCCCACGGTCAGCCCCAAGAAGTCCTGGGAAGGGCTGGTCGGCTCGCTCGTGGCGGCGGCGGTGGGTAGCGCCATCCTGCTCTACTTCCTGCTCGACGTGGAGCTGTGGTGGGGTGCCGTGTTCGGCCTGGCGCTCTCCATCGCGTCGGTACTGGGCGACCTTGCCGAATCGATGCTCAAACGCGACCTGCGCATCAAGGACATGAGCAATTTGTTGCCAGGACACGGTGGCCTGATGGACCGGCTGGACTCCGTGCTCTTCGCGCTGCCGACCGCGTACCTGCTGCTGGCCGTCTTCACCTGACACGAGTCCGCGCCAACTGCGGGCGCATGGGAGACTGGACGAGCTATGACGAGCCTGCCAGTACTCCCGCTCAGTCCCGACGCGCCCGGGCGCCGCCCGGCGCTGCCCCCACGACACTTAGCCGACCTCGATCTCGCCGGTCGGCAGGCGCTGTTGGCGGAGCTCGGCGAGCCGGCGTTCCGGGCCAAGCAGCTGTCCACCCACTACTTCGGCCGCCTGGTGCGCGACCCGGCGCAGATGACCGACCTGCCCGCCGCCAGCCGCGATCGGCTGGCCGAGTCGCTGATGCCGCGGCTGCTCACGCCGGTGCGCGAGCTGGCCTGTGACGGCGGCGCCACGCGCAAGGCGCTGTGGCGGCTGCATGACGGCTCGCTGGTGGAGAGCGTGCTGATGGGATACCCCGATCGGGTCACGGTCTGTATCTCCAGCCAGGCCGGATGCGGCATGGCCTGCCCGTTCTGCGCCACCGGCCAGGCCGGCCTCACCCGTAACCTGTCGACTGCCGAGATCGTCGACCAAGCCGTCTACCTGGCCGGCGTCGCCGCGTCCGGCGCGGTCACCGGATCGCCGCCCCGGCTGTCGCACGTGGTGTTCATGGGCATGGGCGAGCCACTGGCCAATTACTCTCGCGTGGTCGATGCGGTCCGGCGGCTCTGCACGCCGGCACCGGAGGGCCTGGGCTTTCGCAACGCCATGTGACGGTCTCGACGGTGGGACTCGTGCCAGCGATGCGTAGGCTTGCTGGAGAGGGACTCTCCGTAACCCTTGCGCTGTCGTTGCACGCGCCCGATGATGAGCTGCGCGACGAACTTGTGCCCGTCAACCAACGCTGGAAGGTCGCAGAGGTGCTTGACGCCGCGTGGGACTACGCCTCCCGCACGGGTCGCCGCGTGTCCGTCGAATACGCGATGATCAGGGATGTGAACGACCAGCCGTGGCGAGCCGACCTGCTGGGACGGCTTCTCAGCGGGCGGCTGGCGCACGTGAATCTCATTCCGCTCAACCCGACCCCGGGCAGTCGCTGGGACGCGAGCCCGAAGCCGGTCGAGCGGGAGTTCGTCCGGCGGTTGCGCGAGGCCGGCGTTTCGACCACAGTGCGTGACACGCGGGGCGGGAGATAGACGGCGCGTGCGGACAGCTGGCCGCCAGCGAGACCGGCAGCGCGGACGGAAGGTGACATAGGTGGCTAGTCAGGGTCAGCGGTTCCGGCGCCGGGCGCTGCGTCGCGGTTACAAGGTCGACGAGGTCGATGCGTTCCTCGACCGCGTGGAGGCCACCCTGGCGGGCGAACCAATGGGTGCGCCGGTCGCTTCGCAAGAGGTCCACGACGTGGTTTTCCGCGTCCGCTTCGGCGGTTACGACGAGTGGCAGGTCGACCTTCACCTCGACCGCGTCGAGCGGCAGCTCGCCGAGTTGGAGGAGCGCGGCGGCTATGGTCGTGGCCCCGAGCGCCTTGGCCCGCCCGACCGCCTCGCTCCCGCCGACCGTATGGGTCCGCCCGACCGTATGGGTCCGCCGGATCGCATGGGTCCACCGGACCGTATGGGCCCGCCCGACCGCATGGGCAGCGGCCCCATGACGGAGCGCATCGGTCCGCCGCTCCGTGACGACCGCATGTCTCCGTCCGGCCCGCCGATGCCCCAGCGGCCGATGCCCGCCCAGGCCGGCCCCCGCCCCGCGACCCGTATGGGCGCTACGACGAGCAGGGTGGCTACGACCAGGGCGGTTACGAGCAGGCTGGCTATGGCAGCAACGGCGGCTTCGATGGCCCGCCCGGCCGTGGCGGTTTCGACGGTCCGCCCCAGCGCGGTGGCTTCGACGGTCCGCCCGGCCGTGGTGGCTTTGACGGTCCGCCGCAGCGTGGTGGGTTTGACGGTCCGCCCGGTCGTGGTGGCTTTGACGGCCCGCCGAATGGTGGTTTTGACGGTCCACCGACCGGTGGCTTCGGCCCGCCTCCCGGCGGCTTCGGCGGCCCGCCGGACGACAGGTACGGCGGCGAGGATCGCTTCGACGGCTTCGCCGAGCCCGGCCGGCACGGCAAGGACATGACCACCGAAATGCGGCTCGGCGGCCCACCGTCCATGGGCGGCCCGCCGCAGGGGATTCCCGGCCTGCCCCCGGAGCTACAGCGGATCGACCAGCTGCGTCGCGCCTTCCAGGTGCGCCGGTTCGGCAGCGGCTACGACCCGGCCCAGGTCGACCGCCTCTTCGAGGGCATCCTGAATGCGGTGACCGGCCGCGGCCCGATGCCGATGAGCCCCAACGAGATCGACCGGGCGCAGTTCGGGCTTGTGCCGGGCGGCTACTTCGAGGCTGAGGTGGACGCCGCGCTCAAGGAGGTCAAGGACATCCTCCGCGGCCAGTGAGCCCGTCGCCCGGACCGATCCTGGTCGTGGGTGGGAGCGGCCTTCTCGGACGGGAGCTCACCCGCCAAGGGCGACTCGCGGGTCATCGCGTCGTCGCGACCTTTCACCGTGGCGCACCCGCCGTCGCCGGCGTGGACTGGCGGCACCTGGACATCCGCATCCGCGACGACGTCACGGCCCTGATCCTCGCGGTACGGCCCGATGTGGTCGTGAACGCCGCCTACCAGCAATCCGACTGGGCGACCACAGCCGATGGCGGCACACACGTCGCCCTCGCGGCTGCCGCGGTCAGTGCGCGCCTTGTGCACGTGTCCAGCGACGCGGTCTTCTCCGGTACGGCGGACAGCTACGACGAGTCGCACACGAACACGCAGGCGCGGTTGGTCACGCGGCTACGCGGTGCGCGCGAGTTCCTGATACCTACGCCGAGGTGAGTGAGGCTAGGAGCGGAGGCCGTTACGGCGCAGGATCACGTCGCCCACGAGGGCCAGCAGCAGTCCGGCCGCGATGACGATCAGGAAGATGTCCTCGGTGCGGCCCTGGTGGTTGCCGAACAGCATCGACAGCAGGATCACGGCCACCACGAATGCGGAAATGCGGGAGGCCTTACGGCTGCCCGGCTTGCGCTGGTCCGGTGAGGTCACCGGCTCGCTACCCGCCACCTTCGGGTCCTTCCCCTCGATCCGATCTAGGCCTAAGTCTGGCATGGCGAGAATGGCGCCCCGCGCCGGGATCTGGCTACGCGCCCGGTAGCGTCGGTACGTAACCTCACTGCGACGTCAAACCGAGTGGAGGTAGTGCGGTGCGAGTGACGGGTACGGGGCACGCGAGCATGCGGATCGACACAGCCGCGGGCAGCATCCTGTGCGACCCGTGGGTCAACCCGGCGTACTTCGCCTCCTGGTTCCCGTTTCCGGACAACTCCCAGCTCGACTGGGAGAGCCTGGGGCAGACCGACTACCTGTACGTCTCCCACCTGCACCGGGACCACTTCGACGCCGAGCACCTCAAGCGCTTCATCTCCAAGAAGGCGACGGTGCTGCTGCCGGCCTACCCGACGAGCGAGCTTGAGGACCAGCTGCGCGAGCTGGGCTTCACGAGCTTCATCGAGACCACGACGAACGAGGTCATGGAGCTCGACGGCGGCCTGAAGGTGATGATCCAGGCGCTGACCTCGCCCACGGACGGGCCGATCGGCGACTCGTCGCTGTGGGTGGAGTACGACGGGGTGCGGCTGCTCAACCAGAACGACGCCCGACCGACCGACCTGGCCACGTTCGCCGAGCTGGGTCACGTGCACGCGCACATGCTTCAGTTCTCCGGCGCGATCTGGTACCCGATGGTCTACGAGCTGCCGCAGTCCGCGAAGACCGCGTTCGGCAAGCAGAAGCGGGACCGGCAGTTCGACCGCACGTTCCGCTACATCGACGACCTCAAGGCGTCGTACGTCTTCCCGATCGCCGGGCCGCCCTGCTTCCTCGACGACGAGCTGTGGCAGTTCAACGACATCTTCGGCGACGAGGGCAACATCTTCCCGGACCAGTCGGTCTTCATCCGGGAGTACGCCAAGGTCGGCGGGGACAACGGCGTCGTGCTGCTGCCGGGTTCGGTGACCGAGCTCACCACGGAGTCGTGCACCACGACGCACCCGACGGACGTGGACCAGTACTTCGCGAACAAGAAGGCCCACCTCATCGAGATGCGGGAGCGCAAGCGCCCGATCATCGAGGCGGCGAAGGCGTCGTGGCGGCACCCCGAGATCGACGTGCTCAAGGAGATGAAGCGGATCATCGAGCCGCTCCTGGACGAGTCGATCTACCTGGCCAAGGGAGTGGGCGGGCCGGTCCGCTTCGACCTGGTCGGCTACGACGGCGAGTCGGTCGAGTCGATCGTGGTGGACTTCCCGGGCAAGCAGGTGCGGCCGTACGGCGACGAGAAGGTCCGCTACCGCTTCCGCACCGAGCGCGCCCTGGTGGAGCACCTGCTGTACATCGGCGAGGTCGACTGGGTCAACTCGCTCTTCCTGTCCTGCCGCTTCTCCGCGGCCCGGATCGGCCAGTACAACGAGTACATCTACGCGTTCTTCAAGTGCCTGTCCGAGGAGCGGTTGCAGTACGCCGAGGGCTGGTACGACGAGCACCTCAAGAACGCCGACCAGGAGGACATCCGCCTCGGCGACTGGGTCGTGCAGCGGCGGTGCCCGCACCTGAAGGCCGACCTGACCCGCTTCGGCGTGCTCGACGGCAGCCAGCTCACCTGCCAGCTGCACGGGTGGAGGTTCGACCTGGACAGCGGGCGCTGCCTGACCAGCGCGGGGCACGAGATCCGCGCGAGCAAGGCCCCAACCGGCGGTTGATCAGGGAGTTGGTGCGGCGACACGTGGTACGACACGCCCGCCAAGTCCCTGATCAACGCGGAGGGCGGCCTAGGTCGCGGAGGATTTTCTGGGCGGCGTTGTGGCCTGCCGCGCCGACTACGCTGCCGGCTGGGTAGCAGCCGGCAGAGCCGGCGTATACGCCGTCTACGCCGGTCGCGTAGGGCATGCGGTCGGTGAAGGACACCGTGTTGTCGACGTGGTGGATGTGCCCGCCGGTGATGCCGAAATGCCGCTCGATCCCGGCCGGCGTCAGCGGGAACGCGTCCGCCACGAGCGCGGACGTGCCCGGCGCGTACGAGTCGCAAATGGACAACAGGTGCTCCACATAGGAGGGGACCTGATCGTCGGTGAGCGTGGCCGGCACCGACTGTACGAACAGCGCCGACGAGTGGTGCCCACCCTGGTCCTGTAGTGACGGGTCGACGGTCGTGTGCACGTACCACTCGATGGTCGGCTCGGCCGGCAGCCGCCCCGACATCACGTCCATCCACATCGCACGGAGCGAGGCCAGCGGCGAGTCCTGGTAGGGCAGCAGGTGGATCGTCGCGCCGAACGGGCTGGGTGCCTCGGGCGGCAGGCATGGGAAGCGGGGCAGCCCGGCCAGCGCCATGTTGACCTTGAGGGTCGTGCCGGGGCGGCGGACCCCCGCCATCCGCGCGGTGAGCTCCGCCGGCAGCGCGCCGTCGGGCATCAGCTCGATCAGCCGGAACGGATCACACGCGCCAAGCACGACCTTCGCGCGTACCGCCTGGCCGTCGTCCAGGACCACGCCGGACGCCGCGCCGCCGTCGAGGGTGATCTCCTTTACCCGGGTACCGGTGAAAAGCTGGGCCCCGGCGGCGCGTGCGGCGTCGGCGAAGGTCCGCGAGACGGTGCCCATGCCGCCCTTGGCGATCATCCAGGTGCCGTCCGCGCCGGGGAGCCGGCACATGTTGTGCACCAGGAAGTTGTGGCCGGTGCCGGGGTCGTCCGGGCCGGCGTTGAGGCCGGAGAGGCCGTCGGTGACCACGTACATGGAGACGAGCAGCTCCGACCGGAAGTCGAAGCGGGCCAGGTAGTCGGCGACCGAACCGCGTACCAGGTCGATGAAAGCCTCCTGGAGCGACGGCCGGATGTAGCGCTGCGCGGTCTCCTCGACGGGCAGTGGCTCGGCCAGCCACGCGGGGCGAGGTCGTCGCGGAGCGCGCCGATCTCGGCCTGCATGGCGTCGTCGGCGCCCACGTCCTCGGGCGAGAAGAAGCGCATCATCTGGGCGCGGGTGGCCTCCCGGTCGGAGCCGAAGAGCAGGTACGCGTCGCCGCGCGTGGGCAGGAAGTAGTGCGGGTCGCGGCGGAGCACCGGGATGTCCACGTCGAGCGTCTTGAGCAGCTCGGGCGGCATGAGACCGAGCAGGTACGACCCGGTCGACTGCCCCAGCCCCGGCACCCGCGGGAACGGGTGCTCGGTGCGCGCCGCGCCGCCGAGCACGTCGGCCGCCTCGAGCACCACCACGTCGAGGCCGGCCCGGGCCAGCAGCACCGCCGAGACGAGCCCGTTGTGTCCGGCTCCGACAATCACCACGTCCGCGCGTTCAGGCACTCTGCCTGCCGCCGCTCTGCCGCTCGGCGCTCGGCCGCCGTCGTGGTCAAGGTCCGTAGCCTCGCGACTCCCGCTCATGCCACGCAAGGTTAGTCCGGCGACACGCCGACTTGGCTCAGGAATTGGACGATCTCGGCCTCGAAGAGCGCCTCCGGCTTGGTCAGCGCCCACCGCACCTGGCCGAAGACCTCCATCGCGACCATGCCGTAGAGCCGCGCCCACCCGGACAGGTACGTATACGCGACCTCGATCGGCAGGTCACCGTGGGTCTCGCGCAGCGGGCCGAGATGGGGGCCGAGGTGCTTCAGCATGTACTCGTGCGGGGCGTGGGCCACGGCTTGCGCTGCCACAAGGCGAGGAACACGTCCAGGTACGGCTGTCCGAAGCGGGCGCCCGGGTCGTCCGGCAGGCAGTCTGTCGTGAAGTCGGCCAGCGTCGGCGTCGGCGGACCGAAGATCAGGCCGAACTCCACCGGATTGGCGACCGCCCACGCCCGGTACGCGCGCGCCATCGCCGCCAGCTGGCGGCCCGGGTCGTCGCCGACTGCCGCGGTGGCCTCCGCGACGGTGGCCGCCACCTCATTCCACAGGTCCTCGGCGAGCGCGGTGACGAGCGCCTCCAGGCTGGGGAAGTAGCGGTAGATGGCCGGCGCGGTCATGCCCATCTCGCGGGCGATCTGGCGCAGCGAGATGGCCTGCGGCCCGCCGGTCACCAGCAGCCGGCGCGCCCCTTCCTTGATCTCCGAGACGGTCGCCGACCGCAGCCGCTCCCGGCGGGTGGGTGAGGAAGTCGTCATACCCGCGAACCCCCTTGACCCACGCGAACGGCGATTGCGATAGTTAACATCGTTCACCTGACTGATCGGCTATTACAGCCTACCGGTCGCGGCGTAGGGGAAGTGGATGTTCTCGTGGTGGGGTGGCGCCGTCGTCCGGCTGAGATGGGCCGTGCTCGCCGCGGCCGCGGTGCTGGTCGTGGTGGGTGCGACCTGGGGCGCCGGGGTGTTCGGCAAGCTGACCGGCGGGGGCTTCGAGGACCCGGCGAGCGAGTCGACCAAGGCCCGCGAGCGGATCATGGCCGAGCTTGGCAACCAGGACGTCGACGTGCTCGTCCTGTACTCCAGCGAGACGGCCACAGTGGACCAGCCGGCTTTCCGCGACCCGGTCACCACGACGCTCACCCGGCTCCGCGAGCTGCCCGAGGTGGCGAGCGTGACCAGCTGGTACGAGTTGCAGGGGCAGGCCTCGTCTCCACCGACCGCCACGCGACGTACGCGGTGGTGCAACTGCGGGCGGTCGAGCCAGACGACAAGACGAAGGCGTACGAGCGGCTGGCGCCGGCCCTCGACGCGCCGGGCCTGACCACCGAGGCGGGCGGCACGGTGCCGTTCCTCTACGAAGCCAACCACCAGACCGAGCGGGACCTGGTCCGCGCCGAGACGCTCTCGCTGCCCGTGCTCCTCGTGCTGCTCGTCGTGATCTTCGGCGGGCTGGTGGCAGCCGGCCTGCCGTTGCTGGTCGGCGGGCTGGCGATCCTCGGCGCGTTCGTGGCGGTACGCCTGCTCACGCTCGCCACCGACATCTCGGTCTTCGCGGTCAACGTGATCACGCTGATCGGCCTCGGCATGGCGATCGACTACGCGCTCTTCATCGTCAGCCGCTTCCGGGAGGAGTTGGCCGCCGGGCACGAGACCCCGGCCGCGATCCAGCGGACCATGACCACCGCCGGCCGTACCGTGATGGTCTCCGGCCTCACGATCGCGCTCGCGCTGGCCAGCCTCCTGATCTACCCGCAGGTCTTTCTCCGCTCGATCGGCTTCGGCGGCATGGCGGCGGTGCTCGTGGCGATGCTCGGCGCGCTGACCGTGCTGCCCGCGCTGCTCGCCGTGGTCGGCCCACGGGTGAACGCGCTGCGCATCCCCACGCCTTGGCGGCGGCGCGAGCACGTGGAGGGTTCCGGCTGGGCCCGGCTCGCCCGCAGCGTGATGCGCCGCCCCTGGCTGTACGCGGTCGGCGTGGTCGCGATCCTCGCCGTCTTCGCCGCGCCGGCGGCACGGATGCAGTTCGGCGGCTTCGACGAGCGGGTGCTGCCGGCCGGTACCGAGCCACGGGTGGTCGCCGCCCGGCTGGCGGCCGAGTTTCCGGGGAGCACGGTGGGGCCGATCGAGGTCCTCGTCTCCGGCGTGCCGCTGGCCGAGGCGCAACGGTTCGCCCAGGAGGTCGGGCGGGTGCCGGGCGTGACCGGGGTGCAGCTGACCGCCAGTCGAGGGACGCGACGCTGCTGTCCGCGGCGTACACCGGCGAGCCCACTGGCGACGCGGCCCAGGAGGCGGTGCGTACGATCCGCGACCTGCCCGGGCCGGACGGCGCCGAGGTGCTGGTCACCGGGCGTACCGCCGCCGACATCGACCTGGTCTCCAGCCTCGCCTCCCGGCTGCCGTGGATGGCCCTGCTCATCGCCGTGGCCACGCTGGTGCTGCTCTTCTTCGCGTTCGGCTCGGTGGTGCTGCCGATCAAGGCCGTACTGATGAACCTCGTCTCGATCGGCGCCTCGTTCGGCGTCGTGGTCTGGGTCTTCCAGGACGGCCACCTGTCCGACCTGCTGGGCTTCACGCCGACCGGCTTCATCGAGCCGAGCAACCCGATCCTCATGCTGGCCGTCCTCTTCGGACTCGCCACGGACTACGAGGTGTTTCTGCTCTCTCGGGTACGCGAGGAGTGGGACCGCACCGGCGACAACACCGCGTCGGTCGCGCACGGGCTGGCCCGTACCGGCCGCATCATCACGGCCGCGGCGCTACTGCTCGTCATCGTGGTCGCCGGCTTCGCGACCGGCGGCATCATGTTCATCAAGCTGATCGGCATCGGCATGATCGTCGCCATCGTCGTCGACGCGACGCTGGTCCGCGCCCTCCTGGTACCGGCGACGATGCGGCTGCTGGGCCGCTGGAACTGGTGGGCCCCGGCCCACTAGGCCGCGTCTACCGCCGTTACGGCCTCCACGAGACCAAACCCTCCGACCCCACACGCGAGCCAGAGCCCGCCGCTACGACCTAAGACGAGTGAGGTCGGGGGCCAGCGGGACAGTGGGGCGGCGGGCGGGCTGCTAGCGTCCCGCCGTGCAGATCGCGTTCACCGCGCCCCGCGACAGGGAGTACGCGCGCCGGCTGGTCCGCCGGTCGGACCGGCGCCAGCTGTTCTGGTCAGGCTACGTCGCGGCCGCGTTCGTCGTCTTCGGTGCCGGGAGTGTCATCACCAGCGACGGGGGCGCGCTGGGGAGTGGGATGGGGTCGGTGGCCGTAGGCGCCTGCCTTGCTGTGGGCTCTTGCGGGGCGTGTCGCGGAGCGTCAACCGGCTGCCCGAGGAGTGGTTCGAGCCGCGGACCTACGACATCACCGACGACCGGGTGGCCTGGCAGTCCGTGCATGCCGGCAGCAGCATCTCGTGGGGCCTGATCGAGCGCGTCGAGGAGACGCGGTTCGCGTTCCTGCTGTGGCAGAAGGGCGGTCTGCCCGCCTGGGACCTGCCCCTCGAGGCGATGACCGAGGCGCAGCGGGAGGAGCTTCGGGAGTTCGTGCGGCGCCGCTCCGCCCCGCCGCCTGCCTCACAGCCGGCCCCGCAGGGGGACAAACCGGCCACTCAACCGGGGACCGGCAGCCTCCGCCCGCCAGCGCCTGGCGAGCGTTGAGAGAATAGGCCGGTGAGTCCTCCCCGCGAGATCGTGCTCCTCGGCTCGACCGGGTCGATCGGCACGCAGGCGATCGACATTGTGCGGCGCAACCCTGACCGGTTTCGGGTGGTGGCCGTCGGCGCGGGCGGCGGAAACGTGGAGCAGCTCGCCACCCAGGCGCTGGAGTTGGGCGTCGAGGCGGTGGGCGTGGCCAAGGCGTCCACCGCCCAGGACCTTCAGCTGGCGTTCTACGCCGAGGCGTCCCGCCGGGGGTATGCGACCGGCGAGTTCCGTATCCCCAAGATCCTGGCCGGGCCGGCCGCGATGACCGAGCTGGCCGAGTGGCCGTGCGACGTCGTGCTCAACGGCGTGGTCGGCTCCCTCGGGCTCGCGCCGACGCTGGCCGCGCTCCACGCCGGGCGTACCCTCGCGCTCGCCAACAAGGAGTCACTCGTGGCCGGCGGCCCCTCGTCAAGGCCGCGGTGACGCGGCCGGGGCAGATCGTGCCGGTCGACTCCGAGCATTCGGCGCTGGCCCAGTGCCTGCGCGGCGGGTCGGCGGACGAGGTGCGGCGGCTCGTGCTGACCGCGAGTGGCGGGCCGTTCCGGGGCGGCGGCGCGAGGAGCTGACCGACGTCACGCCGGCGCAGGCGCTCGCCCACCCGACATGGGCCATGGGGCCGGTCGTAACGATCAACTCGGCCACGCTTGTGAACAAGGGGCTCGAGGTTATCGAGACGCATGAGCTTTTCGGGATCGGGTACGACGCGATCGAGGTCATGGTCCACCCGCAGTCCGTGATCCACTCGATGGTGGAGTTCGCCGACGGGTCGACGATCGCCCAGGCCAGCCCGCCCGACATGCGGCTGCCGATCGCGCTGGCGCTGGGCTGGCCCGACCGGGTGCCCGACGCGGCGCCCGGGTCGACTGGACGAAGGCGCACACGTGGGAGCTCGCGCCGCTGGACGACGCGGCTTTCCCAGCGGTGCGCCTGGCCAAGGAGGCGGGCTCGTCCGGATGCTGCCTCCCGGCCGTCTACAACGCGGCCAATGAGGAGTGTGTGGCCGCGTTCGTGGCCGGCCGCCTGCCGTTCCTGGGGATGGTCGAAACGCTCGAGCGGGTCTTGGACGAAGCTCCGGACTTCGACGAACCAGGTACCGTCGAGGACGTGCTTGCGGCGGAGACCTGGGCGCGATCACACGCCCAGCGGATCATCGGTGAAGGAGCTTGATGGAGATCTTCGGGATCCTCCTGTTCGCGCTGGGTATCTTCATCTCCGTCGCTCTCCACGAAGCCGGACATATGGGTACGGCGCGGATGTTCGGGATGAAGGTCACTCGATTCTTTGTGGGCTTCGGGCCGACGCTCTTCTCGTTCCGGCGCAAAGAGACCGAGTACGGGCTGAAGGCGATCCCCGCCGGCGCGTTCGTGAAGATCGTCGGGATGACGCCGCAGGACGACGACGTCGCGCCCGAGGACCAGCCGCGCGCGATGTGGCGCTTCCCGGTGTGGAAGCGCACGGTCGTGATGAGCGCCGGGTCGATCACGCACTTCGCGCTCGGCATCCTGATCCTGTGGGGGCTCTTCTCGTTCGTCCCGCTCAACGACGAGACAAAGCTCCAGAGCCAGCCGGTCACGATCGCGAGCGTCTCGCCCTGCGTCGAGCAGCAGTGGAGCGTCGACCCGGCCACCCAGCGTGAGCGCCTCTGTGAGAAGGGCGTCGACCCGGACAGCGCCGCGGTCACGCTCGGCCTCCAGCCCGGCGACACCATCACCGCGCTCAACGGGCAGCAGATCAGCGGCTGGGACGCGCTGACCACCAAGATCCGCGCCTCCGGTGGCCAGCAGGTCAGCATCACGTACGACCGGAATGGCACCAGCGAAACCAAGTCGATCGTGCTCCCGGTCGCCGAGCGGGTCAAGCAGCAGGTGATCCGCGACAACCCGGACCGTGCGGCCGAGGACATCACCCCCGCCGACCTGGAAAACGTCGGCATGCTGGGCATCACGCCGGTGATCCCGCGCACCGCGGCCGGACCGATCGACGGCGTTGGCAAGGCCGCCGACCAGACGGGCGTGATGTTCCAGGGCACGTTCAGCGCGCTCAAGCGCTTCCCGGAGAAGGTGCCGGCCCTGTGGTCCGCGCTGACCGGCGAGGAGCGCGACCCGGAGACGCCGATCAGCGTGGTGGGCGCCAGCCGGATCGGTGGCGAGCTGTTCGACCGCGGCGAGTGGCCGACGTTCCTCCTGCTGCTGGCCGCGCTCAACTTCTTCATCGGCATCTTCAACCTGCTGCCGCTGCTCCCGCTGGACGGCGGGCACATCGCGATCGCCTGGTTCGAAAGGGTGCGTTCGTGGCTGTACGCGCGGCTCGGCCGGCCGGACCCGGGCCGGGTCGACTACTTCAAGCTCATGCCGGTCACCTACGTGGTCATTCTGATCTTCGGCGGGTTCACATTGCTGACCGTCGCCGCGGATATCGTCAACCCGATCCAGCTGCCCTTCTGAGGTGAGTTCAATGACGTCCGTATCTCTCGGAATGCCAGCGGTCCCACCGCCGCCGCTCGCGCCGCGTCGCAACTCTCGCCAGATCATGGTCGGCTCCGTGCCGGTCGGTGGCGGTGCGCCGGTGTCGGTGCAGTCGATGACGACCACGCTCACTGCCGATGTCAACGCCACGCTCCAGCAGATCGCTGAGCTGACCGCGTCGGGTTGCCAGATCGTGCGGGTGGCGGTGCCGTCGGCCGACGACGTGGCGGCGCTGCCGGCGATCGCGAAGAAGTCGCAGATCCCGGTGATCGCCGACATCCACTTCCAGCCCAAGTACGTGTTCGCCGCGATCGACGCCGGCTGCGCGGCGGTCCGGGTCAACCCGGGCAACATCAAGGCGTTCGACGACAAGGTGGCCGAGATCGCCCGCGCGGCGGCCGACGCCAAGGTGCCGATCCGGATCGGTGTCAACGCCGGCTCGCTCGACAAGCGGCTGATGACCAAGTACGGCAAGGCCACCGCGGAGGCGCTGGTCGAGTCGGCGCTGTGGGAGTGCTCGCTGTTCGAGGAGCACGGCTTCCGCGACATCAAGATCTCGGTCAAGCACAACGACCCGGTCGTGATGATCCGCGCGTACCGCCAGCTCGCCGAGCAGTGCGACTACCCGCTGCACCTCGGCGTGACCGAGGCCGGCCCGGCGTTCCAGGGCACGGTGAAGTCGGCGGTCGCGTTCGGCGCGCTGCTGGCCGAGGGATCGGCGACACCATCCGCGTGTCGCTGTCCGCGCCGCCGGTCGAGGAGATCAAGGTCGGCAACGCGATCCTGGAGTCGCTCGGCCTGCGCGAGCGCGGCCTGGAGATCGTCTCCTGCCCGTCGTGCGGCCGCGCCCAGGTCGACGTGTACACACTGGCCGACCAGGTCACCGCCGGCTTGGAAGGGCTGCCGGTCCCGCTGCGCGTGGCCGTGATGGGCTGCGTGGTCAACGGTCCGGGCGAGGCCCGCGAGGCAGACCTCGGTGTCGCGTCCGGCAACGGCAAGGGCCAGATCTTCGTCAAGGGCGAGGTCATCAAGACCGTGCCGGAGTCGCAGATCGTGGAGACCCTGATCGAGGAGGCGCTGCGCCTCGCCGACGAGATGGGTGCGGAGCTCCCCGAGGAGCTGCGCGATCTGGTGCCGGGCCCGCGGGTGACGGTGCACTGATCCGGCTCGTCGCGCTCGGTGGGGTGGCTCTCGGCATCACGTACGCCTCGTGGGGCCTCGCGATCGTGTGCGCTCTGCTCTTCCTCATCGCCGCGCTCTGGACTGTCAGCGCGGTGCGAAGCGAGCTGGACGCCCGCCGCTTGGAGCGGCGGGCGCGCCGCAGCCCTAGCTTCTAATGAAGCCGTCCGCGCGGGCTCGAGACCCGCGCGGACGTACCTCGGTCACTCGGACTCGGCCAGGATGGCGTACAGCTTGCGCTTGGTCTCGTTGAGCACGTCGAGCGCGCGCTGGCGCTGCTCCGCGGTGCCGTTGAAGCCGACCTGGCGCAGCGCGTTCATGATCCCGAACGCGGCGTCGCGGAAGTCCTGAGCCTGCGACACGGTGTCGTCGGCGAACTCCTGCCACGGCGGTGCCTCGGCCGCGCTGGCGGCCTCCTCGCGGCCGGCCTCGGTGAGCGCGAACCGCTTGCGGCCCTCGCCGGTTTCGGCGACGATCAGGCCCTCGTCCTCCAGCAGCTGTAGCGTCGGGTAGACCGAGCCAGGGCTGGGGCGCCAGATGCCGCCGGTGCGGCTCTCCAGCTCGCGGATCATCTCGTAGCCGTGCATCGGGCGCTCGGCCAGCAGGGCGAGCACAGCGGCCCGCACGTTCTGCCGGCGACCGCCGCGACCCCTGCCCTGCCGGTGGCCGTGCTCGTGGCCCCAGCCTCCGCCCCAGCCCGCGCCGCCGAATCCGAAGCCGCGCATCCGGGCCTCATGCATGTCTTGGAAACCTCTGCGGAATCCCATCGTTCTCCCCTCGGATAGATCTTCGTTCTGTCGTTGATACGTTGACGATATATCGGTAACCTATCGTCGACAAGGGCAACGGGGGAGGTTGTGACGTGGACGACGAGCTCACCGGTCTGGAGCACCTACTGCTGGTGGCCTGGCGCCAGCGCATGGACTCGGCAGTCGCGCGGACACGTGCCGCCTGCCTTGTCATCGGGCTCGGCCTGGGCGAGGTGGCCCATCGGCCCGTTCGGACGTACGCGCCGGAGGCCCGCCGCCGGCTCGACGAGGCACTGCATCTGATGAGCGAAGAACCCGGCCGGTCCAACGGGGGACCGGCCGGGTCAGGGAGGGTTGGGCTCAGGCGGTGCCGAGCACCGACAGTCCGGGAAGCGCCCGGTCGCTGTAGTCGAAGAGGGCCTGGTTTTCCCAGCCGTTGCCGGACGAGGGGTTGGTCGGGTCCCAGCCGTTGCCGGAGACCGCGGTCCAGGTCGGCTCCCAGTAGAAGACGCCGAGACCGCGGCCGTTCGGCACCGCCTTGACCGCGTTGATCACGGCCCGCAGCGCGTCTGCCTGGCCCTGTGCGGTCGCCGGGTAGCCGCCGGTCTGCTGGAGCGAGGAGTTGAAGATGTTCGGCTCGCTGTCGTCCTGGGCGAGCGTGAAGCCGTATGCGGTCTCGGCGACCACCACCGGCTTGCCGTAGCGGGAGGCGAGGTCGTTGATATTCGTCTGGAGGCTGGCGATCGAGCCGTGCCAGTAGATGTAGTGCGAGACCCCGATGACGTCGAACGGTACGCCGCGGCTCACCGCCTGGTCGAACCACCACCGGTGCTGGCTGTTGTTGCCACCCTCGGCCAGGTGCAGCATCACCTGGGTCGAAGAGTTGACCGCCTTGACCGCGTTGCTGCCGGCGGTCAGCAGCGAGGCGAGGTTGGCCCAGTTGTTCGAGCGGCCGTCCGGCCACAGCATGCCGTCGTTGATCTCGTTTCCGACCTGCACCATGTCCGCCGCCGTGCCCTGCGCCTTGAGCGCGTTCAGCACGTCGTACGTGTGGTCGTAGACCGCCTGCCGCAGCGCGCTGAACGGGAGCGACGCCCATGCGGCCGGCTTGTTCTGCTTGCCCGGGTCCGCCCACGAGTCGGAGTAGTGGAAGTCGACGAGCAGCTTCATGCCCTGCCCCTTGATGCGGCTGGCCATGGTGAGCACGCGCGCCTTGTTGTTGTACCCGTCGGCGGGGTTGACCCACACTTTGAGCCGCCCGTAGTTCGCGCCGCTTCCGCGGAGGATGGCGAGGGCGTCGCGCTGGGTGCCGCCGCCGTCCCGGTACACGCCGCCGCGGTCCTCGCTCTTCTTCAGCGTGGACACGTCGACCCCGCGGATCTGGATGGTGCCACCGGTCGACCCGGCGGCGAAGCTGGCGTCGTCGAAGCTGGCCCAGTTGCCCGCGTTCGCGTCGGAGAAGAGGCTCACCGTGCACTGTCCATTCGAGACGGTGGTGGTCACCGAGATCTGCGTCCAGCCGTCGCTGACGGGTACGGGGGCCCGCTGCTCGGCACCGCCGCAGTTTTTGAGGGCGAGGTATGCGGCGTTCTGCCCGCCACCCGACCGCGTCCAGACCCTGGCCGTGTACGAGCCGTTGCTCAGCCCGGTCAGCGTCTGGGTCGTCTCCCACCGGTAGGCGGCGGAGGCCCAGTGGGTGAGCCGGAGGCCGGAGCGCCCGCCCGACTCGGTGTAACCGTTACCTGTCCAGCCGGTGAGGCCCGACTCGAAGCCGGTGTTGGTCAATGTGGACGCCGCCCAGGCGGGCGCCGCCGGAATCAGCAGCAGAGCGGCCAGGAGCACCACGAGACGGCGCATCAGTATCTCCCGAAGACTCGCAGGGCCGGCAGCGCACGGCCCGAGTAGTCGAAGACCGCCTGGTTTTCCCAGCCGTCGCCGGACGTCGGGTCGGCCGGGTCCCAGCCGGCGCCGTCCACCGCGGTCCAGGTGGGCTCCCAGTACACGACGCCGAGCGTGCCGGGCACGGCGGCCACCACGTTGAACATGTCCCGCAGCGCGTCGGCCTGTCCCTGCGGCGTCGCCGGGTAGCCGCCGGCCTGCGCCAGCGAGGCGTTGAAGATGTTGGCCTCGTGGTCGTTCTCTTCGAGAGTGAAGCCGTACGCCGTCTCCACCACCGCGATCGGCTTGCCGTAGCGGGCGGAGAGGTCGAAGAGGTTGGCCTGGAGCGCGCCGAGCGGCCCGTGCCAGTAGACGTAGTGCGAGACCCCGATAATGTCGAACGGCACGCCGCGCGCCACCGCGTTGTCGAACCACCAGACGTGGCCGCCGTTGTTGCCGCCCTCGGCGAGGTGCAGCACGACCTTTGTGGACGGTGAGGCGGCCTTGACCGCGTTGCTGCCGGCGGTGAGGAGCGCGGCGAGGCCGTCCCAGTTGTCCCAGCGCCCGTCCGGCCACAGTAGACCGCCGTTGATCTCGTTGCCCACCTGCGCCATGTCGGCCGGCGTACCCTGACTGCGCAGTGCGGAGATGACGTCGTACGTGTGGTCGTACAGCGCCTGGCGCAGCCCGTCGAACGGCAGGTCCGCCCAGGCGGCCGGCTTGTTCTGCTTGCCGGGTCGGCCCACGCGTCGGAGTAGTGGAAGTCGATTAGCAGCCGCATGCCCTGTGCCTTGGCCCGCTTGGCCATCGCGAGCACCTGTGCCTTGCTGTTGTAGCCGTCCGCCGGGTCCACCCACACCTTGAGGCGGGCGACGTTCACGCCGTTCTCACGGAGGATCCGGACCGCGTCGCCGCGCTTGCCGCGGTGGTCGCGGTATACGGCGCCGTAGTCCTCGTTCTTGCTGAGGTGGGAGATGTCGGCGCCCTTGACCCGCACCGGGTCGAGCTCGCCGCGCGCGAGTGTGACGTCGTCGATGTGCGCCCAGCCGCTCGCCGAGGCCAGGCGGATCAGGCAGCGGCCGGAGGTCACCCGCGCGTCGACCGCCACCTGCACCCAGAGGTCAGGGCCGGTGCGGGGGACATCCACCCGGCGGTCGGGCCCGCCGCAGTCCAGGCTCACCGCCGCAGCGCCGCCGCCGCGGACCCAGACCCGCAGCGTGTACGCGCCGCGGGCCAGCCCGGACACCCGTTGCGTCACTGATGCGGCGGCGGAGAGGGTGAGTCGGGCGGTGCCCGTGTGCCCGCCGTCCTCAAACGTGGCGGCGCCGGCGGTGGCCCAGCCGGCGAGCCCTTCCTCGAAACCCGCGTTGCGCACGCCGCCTTCCGTGGCTTGTGCTGGAACCATCCCCAGGAACCCGCCGACAAGGGCCGCGGACACCGCGACCGCGACCAGCCGGAACATCCTCATTGCCAGCCTCCTGTGAGCGCTCACAGTTAATTGAAATGGAGTTATGCCCGTAACATCGCCGTCATACTGTGAGCGCTTACAGTGACCACTGTCAAGGTCTGCGGGGCCAGGGAGAAGCGTTGCTGCATTTGCCTCATATCCGGCGGGTTCGCTCCAGGCGGGTTGCATATAGGCTGGCAGATGTGCTGACGGTGCCCGTGCGGCAGCTCGGCGAGACCGAGCGCGGTGCGGTCGAGCGACTTCTCGACCTCGATCCGTTCGGTGCTGCCCAGGTGACGGAGCGGGTCGCCACGCACGGGCTGTCCTGGTGGCGTGCCGACGGCCGGATCTTCGGCTACGGCTCGCGCCGCCACCTTGAGTCACTGTGCTGGTTCGGCGGCCACCTGACGCCCGTGCTGGCCACGCCGGCGGCGGTCTCCGCGTTCGCCGAGCTGATCCTCTCCGAAGATCGCGGCTGCTCCTCGATCGTGGGCAGGGCCGACGCGGTGCTCGGGCTGTGGGAGCGGCTCGGCACGCACTGGGGCCCGGCCCGCGACGTCCGGCCCTACCAGCCGCTGCTCGTCGCTGACGCGCCGCCCGCCCTCACGGCCGACCCCGGCGTGCGGCTGGTCCGCTCCGACGAGATCGAGCTGCTCTTCCCGGCCGCTGTCGCGATGTACACCGAGGAGGTCGGCGTCTCACCGCTGGCCGACGACGGCGGGCGTGGATACCGGCGGAGGGTGGCGGAGTTGGTGCGCGCCCGCCGGGCGTATGCGCGGATCGCGGGTGGCGAAGTGATCTTCAAGGCCGAGCTGGCCGTCGTCACCCGGCACACGGCGCAGGTCCAAGGGGTGTGGGTGGCGCCGGAGTGGCGCGGTCGTGGCCTGGCCGGTCCCGCGATGGCGGCGGTGGTGCGCGACGCGCTGCGGCGGGTGGCACCGACCGTGAGCCTGTACGTCAACGGTCACAACGACCGAGCCCGCCACGTGTACGCCAGGTGTGGGTTCCGCCCGGCGGGCGAGTTCGCGACCGTCCTGTTCTAGCGGCTTACCGCCCAGTATCTGGGAGAATGGTAGGCGTTTTCAGCAAGGAGCCAACACGCTTCGCTCACATTTGCCTACGCTACGTAACTTCCGACTGCGATGCAGGTTACGGCCAGTGGGGTGAGCACCGCGATGGGGCGGATCATGAAGCAGGTCTCCGAGGGGACCGCGAAGTACTACTGGTACCCGGGTGACAAGAAGGAGTGGATCCGCGCGGCTGTGGCAGTCGGCGTCGGGTTGGCCTCGTTCGGCCTGCTGATGTTCTTCACCCGGAACGTCCTCGTGGCGACCGTGGTGGGCACCTCGGTCACCGCCGTGGGTGCCGGCCTCAACTTTGGCCGCCGCGACGCGCGCGCCCTGGCCGGCTTTCCTGACCGAGGCAAGCGCGCCGCGCGGCGGGCGATCGCGGGCCACACGGGCAAGGCGGTGTGGCGGGCGTTCGCGCACGGCCTCGGCGGCGCGGCGGCGGCCGTCTTGATCCTGAACCTCCCGCAGGGCGGCATCATCGCCGACTGGGTGCTGCCGGTGGTGCCGGCGGTCGCGGGGGCGCTCGCCCACCAGGCCGGAATGATGTACGAGCAGCTGAACGCATCCGCCTCGACGCCCGGCCCGGCATCGGCAAAGCCGAAACCCGCACTCACGAAGTAGGGCGGACCGTTCATGTGCCGCGTCACATGAGCGGCGATACCTCGGTATTGCCCACCCGACGCCCTTTCGTGCTTACAGCGGCACCACCTCAACGCCCAGCTCCCTGTAGCGCTCCGGATGGAGTGTCACGATGGGATGCCCTGTCGCGAGGGCTCGCTGCGCGGCGTGCGTGCCGGCCCAATCGAGCAGCGTGTGGGCGGTCCGGGCGGCGTCGAGCCCGGCGTCGCGGACGAACTCGCGCACCGCGACCGCACCCGGCGGCGCAGTCGCGACGAGATCGGCCACGTGCTCGGCGATCGAGCGGCGGGCGGTGGTCGCCTCGGCGAGACAGAGGGCCGGCACGTCAAGCATCGGCCCGCCCTCCGCCGCTCGATGGATCATGCGTGACAGCTCGCGGCGGTAGTGCTCACCGCTCGCGCCACCGAGGCCGGCCACCAGCGCGAGGTCGTCCAGGACGTAGCCCCGGCTCGGCCTGGCGGTGCGCTCGTCGTGCTCGCTCATTGTGGCTCGGCCATGTAGGCGGCCAGTGCCTCCACGGCGACGGTGGACAGGATCTGCCTGGGGTCGCGCTTGTCATCGACACCACGGAGGCCGGTCGCGGCTTCCTGGACCGCGGCGGCGACCGGCTTGGGCGAGGGTAGCGCCCCGTCGTGTCGCGCACCCAGGCCAGCGCGTCGGCCTGCGCCTCAAGAACGTCGACGACCCGGCAGGCCGCCGCGTCGGGCGTGCCGAAGACCCTGTCTATGAACGCGTGTAGCTCCGCAGGGTCCAATCTGGTTTGCATGCCGGCTAGGGTCATGCCGGTCAGGGTAGGGCGTGGGTCTGACGGGTGCAGCCCCGCGAACGCCGATCAAGGGATGGCGTGCCCGAGTTGCCGATGGGGGTGCGTGAACCACGCACCCCTCCTTGTCGACCAGCCGGCGCAGCCCTTTGGCAGTACGCGGGCTGGGACTTCGCTTCATCGGCTCCGCTCCAGCGGCTTGGACTTCATCCTTTCCCGAGCGGGCTTCGCGTACGTCCGCCAGGTGGCGTATTCACGTCGGATGCAATTTGCGCGTTGGCAGAGGGTACGGCGGGCCTCACCGTGGGTACTTCGGTCCCTACCGCGCGCGGACGGGCGACGATCGACAGCACCGCCGCGGCCGCTGTGAAGAGCGCGGCGACCCAGAACGCGCGCGCCATCCCGTCCACATCGACGGTCGACGTGCTCGCCACCGTCACCAGTACGGCCAAGCCGAGCGCGCCGCCGACCTGCTGCATCGCGTTGAGGAGGCTGGCGGCGGCGCCCGAGTCGGCCGGTGCCACGCCGCCGAGGATGGCGGTCGTGAGCGGCGCGAAGAGCAGTCCGGCGCCGAGTCCGAAGAGGAGCACCGGGCCGAGGACGCCAGCGGCGTACCCGGTCTGGGAGCTGATCTGCGCCACCCACACAAGGCCGGCCGTCGTGACGGTGGCGCCGGTCGCGGCCAGCGGGGTCGTACCGAACCGGGGGACCAGCCGCGCGGCCAGCGTCGACGAGGCGAGTACCAGCAGGGTCAGAGGCAGGAACGCGAAGCCGGTGCGGAGCGCGCTGTACCCGTGCACCTGCTGTAGGAAACCGGTCAGGAAGAAGAACATCCCGAACATCGCCGCGGGGAAGACAAGCATCGTCGCGAACCCGGCCGCACGGGTACGGTCGGCAAGAAGCCGGAGCGGCAGGATCGGTTGGCTCGCCCGGGCCTCGCGCACCACAAACCCGGCCAGCAGCAGCGCGGCGGCGCCCAGCGCGCCCAGGGCGAGCGGGTCGTGCCAGCCGTCCGCGGAGGCGCGGATCAGGCCGTACACCAGGCTTGTCATGCCGGCTGTCGAGGTGAGCGCGCCGGCGAGGTCGAAGTGGCCGGGGCGCCGCGGCGTCTCGCGGATGGCCATCGGCGCGGCGAGCACCACGGCGGCGGCCACCGGCACGTTGATGAACAGCACCCACCGCCACGAGGCCCAGTCGCTGAGCAGCCCACCCACGATGAGGCCGACCGCGCCGCCGGCCGCCGCGACCGCCGTGTAGACGCCGATCGCGCGGGTGCGAGGCGGGCCCTCCGCGAAGTTCGCCGGGATGAGCGCGAGCGCACTCGGCGCGGCGAGTGCGGCGCCGACGCCCTGGGCGGTACGCGCGACAAGCAGGATCCACTCCTCGTCGGCCAGCCCGCCGACCAGCGAGGCGAGTCCGAAGAGGGCGATGCCGGCCACGAAGACCCGCCGCTGGCCGAGGATGTCGCCGGCCCGGCCGCCGAGCAGGAGCAGGCCGCCGAAGGCCAGCGTGTACGCATTGACCACCCAGGACAGTCCGGCCGTGGAGAAGCCGAGGTCGGCCTGGATCTTGGGGAGGGCCACGTACACCACCGTGCCGTCCAGGACGACCATCAGTTGGCAGGCCGCGATGATGGCGAGCGCGGCGGAGGCTCGTGGTACGCGCATGAGGAGGTACCCCCGAAGTGAGTTAAGCTGAGGCTGCCTCAGGAAAAGATAATGAGGGTGCCTCGACTTAGCAAGAGGGATGTGACATGGCCACGACTGGCGTGCCCCGCGGCGCATGCGCGCGGACGCCCGGCGCAACTACGAGCGGCTGCTCGCCGAGGCGGACGCGGTCTTTCGCGAGCACGGCACCGAGGCGTCGCTGGAGGAGATCGCGCGCCGGGCCGGTGTGGCGATCGGCACGCTGTACGCGCACTTCCCGACCCGGCACGCCCTGCTGGAGTCGCTGATGCGGGACCGAAACGACGCGGTCGTCGCCCAGGGGAGGAGCTGCTGGGTAGTGAGTCGGCCGGCGCGGCGCTGGAGGCCTGGGCGCGGATCGCGGCCGCGCACACCGCCGCCTACCGGGGGCTGGCCGCCTCGCTGATCAGCTGCTTCGACGACCCCGCGTCCCCGCTGTACGGCGCCTGCCACCTGATGACCGAGATGGGTGAGCGGCTCGTCGAGCGGGCGCGCGAGGCCGGGGGCATCCGGCCGGACGCCAATGCGTCCGACCTGTTCGCGCTGATATCGGCAGCGGCCTGGCTGCGGGAGCAGGTGTCCGAAGAGCAGGCTGAGCGGCTGCTCAGCATCATGCTGGACGGGCTTCAGCCCACGCGGTGATGCGTGCGGCGTGGGTTGGCGATCCGCAGGTCGGCGTCGATCGTCGCGACCGTGGCCAGCAGCTGGGGCAGCAGGTCGCGGCGGATCGACTCGACCGAGTTGCGGCTGGCGTGTACCGAGATGTTGGCCGCGCCGATCACCGCCCCGCTGCGATCGCGGATCGGCGCCGCCACCGAGCGCAGGCCCTCCTCCAGCTCCTGGTCGACGATCGCGTACCCCTGGGCGCGCACCTTGCGCAGCTCGGTGCGGAGTGCCGCGTGCGTGGTGAGCGTGCGCGGGGTCAGGCGGGTCAGCTTCACCCGATCGAGGTACGCCGCCAGCTCGTCGTCGGGTAGCCCGGCCAGCAGCACACGTCCCATGGACGTGGCGTACGCGGGGAAACGGGTGCCCACGTTGATCGCGACGGTCATGATCCGGGAGGTGGGGACGCGGGCCACGTACACCACGTCGTCGCCGTCGAGCACGCACACCGACGACGACTCGTGCACCTCGGCCACCAGCCGCTCCAGGTGGGGCTCGGCCACCTCGGGCAGCGAGAGGCTGGACAGGAAGGCGTAGCCCAGCTCCAGCACCCGCGGCGTGAGGCTGAACATGCGCTCGTCGGTGCGCACGTACCCCAGGTCGACGAGCGTCAGCAGGAAGCGGCGGGCGGCGGCGCGGGTGAGGTCGCAGATGCGGGCCACCTCGCTGAGCGTCAGCTCAGGGTGGTCGGCGTCGAACGCGCGGATGACGGCCAGCCCACGCTCCAGCGACTGTACGAAATGGGCCTCCCGCCCCACATCGTCACTCATCCGTCCCCCTCGTCAAGCGGGTCGAGCGAGTCGAGCACCCGCTGCGCCACCGCCAGCGCGCTGTTCGCCGCCGGCACACCAGCGTAGACGGCTGTGTGCAGCAGCACCTCGCCGATCTCGGCCGGGCTGAGGCCGTTTCGGCGGGCCGCGCGCACGTGCATCGCCAGCTCGTCCTCGCACCGCAGAGCCGCCAGCACGGCGAGCGTCACGCAGCTGCGGGTGCGGCGGTCGAGGCCGTCGCGGCCCCAGACCGAGCCCCAGGCGTACCGGGTGATGAACTCCTGGAACGGCGCGGTCAGTGGCGTCGTGTTGGCGATCGCCCGGTCGACGTGCGCGTCGCCGAGCACCTCCCGGCGGACCGTCATGCCCCGGTCGAAGTCACTCACGCGTTCCTCCAAGATGGTCGACGATAAGCGCGGTAACCACGTCGACCTGCTCCACATTGGCCAGATGGGCGGCGTCGCGCACCAGCGCGAGCCGCGCGCCGGGTACCGCCGCCGCGATGTCCGCGCCGTGCGAGGGGAGGATCGCCGGGTCGTCCGCGCCGTGCAGGACAAGCGTGGGCGCGCCGATCCGGGGTAGCGCGCTGGTGAGGTCGAGCGTCTCGATGGCCCCGCAGCAGGACGCGTATCCCTCGGTGGGCGTGGCGGCGAGCATCGCGCGCAGGCGGGCGACCAGGCCGGGCTGGCGGGACGCGTACTCCGGCGTGAGCCACCGGCTCACCACCAGGTCGGCGATCGCGCCAGTGCCCTCCGCCCGCACCGTGGCCGCGCGGTGCGCCCACGACTCGGGCGCGTCCGGCCGGGCCGAGGTGCAGCACAGTACGAGCCGGTCGATCCGCTCCGGAGCGTGCGCGGCGAGCCACATGCCGACCATGCCGCCCAGGGAAAGGCCGCAGAAATGGGCCCGCGCCACGCCGAGCCCGTCGAGCAGCGCGAGCACGTCGCTGCCCAGATCCCCGATTGTGTACGGCCCCGGGGGCACCGCCGAGCGGCCGTGCCCGCGGGTGTCGAAGCGGACCACGCGGTACCGCTCGGCCAGCGCGGGCAGCTGCGGCTCCCACATGTCCACGGTGGTGCCGAGCGAGTTCGCCAGTACCAGCACCGGCGCATCGGGCGGACCGTCCACGATGGAGTACAGCGTCATGCCTGCTCCCCGTGCCGCTTGAGTGCCCGGTCAGTCAGCGCGGGCGCGGCGCCGACATAGGACGCCGGGTCGAGGAGCGAGGCGAGCTGGTCCGGGTCGAGGTGCCCGGCGAGTGCCTCGGCGAGCGGCCGGCCGCTGGCGACCGCCTCGCGGACCAGGTCGTGCGCCTCGCTGGCACCGACCTTCGGCGCGAGCGCGGCGCTGACCCGCTCGGCCAGCAGTGCCCCGCCGGTGAGGTCGAGGTTGGCCCGCATCCGGGCGGTGTCCGCCCGCAGGTACGGCAGGCACCGCGCCAGCCACTGCGCCGCCGAGCCGGTCGCCCGCAGCAGCGCGGTGAACGGCGCCCACTCCGCGTGCCAGGCGCCGGCCGCCCGCTGGTGCTCGTGTCCCATGGACCCCAGCAGCGTGGCGACGAGGCCGGGCGCCCGGGCCGCGCCGGCGCGGGCCGAGATCGCGGCGACCGGGTTTCGCTTGTGCGGCATGCTCGACGAGCCGCCCGGCTGCCCTTCGGCGAGCTCACCCACCTCGGTCTGGGCGTAGAGCACGACGTCGCCGGCCACCTTACCGATGACGCCGCAGGCCGTGCCGAGCGCGCCGGCGAGGTCCGCGATCCGGGTGCGGTCGGTGTGCCACGGCAGGGCGGGCGCGGGCAGGCCCAGCTCCGCCGCGAACCTGTCCACGATGGACGGTGAGTCGAACGCGGCGAGCGTGCCGGCCGCGCCGCCGAGCTGGACCGCCAGGCCGGTGGCCCGTACGGCGGCGAGGCGGTCGGCCGCGCTGTCCAGCGCGGTCAGCCACCCGGCGGCGACAAGCCCGAACGTCGTTGGCAGCGCCTGCTGTAGCAGCGTGCGCGCGGCGACCGGCGTGTCCCGGTGCGCCTCGGCGAGGTGAGCCGCGGCAGCCGACGCCACGGCCATGTCCGCCAGGATCAGGCCGAGCGCCTCCCGTGCGATGAGCATCGCGGCCGAGTCGAGGATGTCCTGGCTTGTCGCGCCGCGGTGCACGTGTTGGGAAGCGGCGGGAGAGACGGCGGCACGGAGCGCGCGGACCAGCGGTACCACCGGATTGCCGGACTCCGCCGCGGCCGAACCGAGCGCGGCGATATCCAAGCGATTGGCCGCGGCCCTGATCTCTTCCGCCACCTCCGGTGGCGTGCCGCCGGCGCGGGCGAGCGCCGCCTCGACGTCGAGCATCGCCCGCAGCCAGGCCGCATCACCCGTCGCCGCGCGTATTGGACCGGCGGCGAGCACGCCGTCGAAGAGGCCAAGCGGCTCAGACGGCGAAGAAGACGGTCTCATCGTCGCCCTGCAAGCGGATGTCGAACCGGTAGCCGGTCTCGTCAGGTACCGCCAGCAGCGTCGCGCGCCGGTTCTCGGGCACGCCGGTCAGGATCGCGTCGGTCGCGTTCGCCGCTTCCTCGTCGGCGAAGTACACCCGCGTCACGACCCGGTGCAGCAGCCCGCGCGCGAAGACCGACACGTCGATGTGCGGAGCCTGCGGTGCCCCGTCCGGACCGGGCACCGCGCCGGGCTTGAGCGTGCGGATCCAGTACCGTCCACTGTCGTCGGTGGGGCAGCGGCCGAAGCCGCGGAAGCCGGAGACCGCGCCGCGCGGGTCGTCCGGGTGGTCGAAGCGGCCAGCGGGATCGGCCTGCCAGGTCTCGACGAGCGCGTCGGGAATCGGGTCGCCGGCGCCGTCAGTCACCACGCCGTGCAGCCGGAACGCGCCCGGGACGCCCTCGGTGACCACGTCCGGCCCGTCCGGCCAGGGCAGGCCGATCGACAGGTACGGCCCGACAGTCTGCGACGGGGTGTACGTCACGACTCCTCCATCGGGGTCGCCTCGCGTCCACGTAGGACGATGTCGAACTCGAAGCCCAGCGCCCACTCCTCGACCGTGGCGGAGAGGTCGAAGCGGGACACCATGCGGTGCCGGGCCGCCTCGGGCACGGAGTTGTAGATCGGGTCGTAGGGGAAGAGCGGGTCGTCCGGGAAGTACATCTGCGTGACGAGCCGCTGGGTGAACGCCCGACCGAAGAGCGAGAGGTGGATGTGCGCCGGCCGCCACGCGTTGTGGTGGTTGCGCCACGGGTACGCGCCCGGCTTGATCGTGACGAACCTGTACCGCCCCAGCGAGTCGGTCAGCACCCGCCCCACGCCCGTGAAGTGCGGATCGAGCGGGCTGTCGTGCTGGTCCCACTTGTGCAGGTAGCGCCCGCCCGCGTTGGCCTGCCACACCTCGACGAGCGTGTCCGGCACCGGGCGGCCGTCGCTGTCCCGGACCTGCCCGTGTACGACGATCCGCTGCCCCTGCGCCTCTCCGCCGGCATGCCGGGTGAGGTCGGAGTCGGCCGCGGTGACCCGCCCCTCGCCGAGCAGCGGCCCGGTCACCTCGGTCAGCGTGTGTGGCAGCAGCAGCGGGGCCTGGCTCGGCGCGCGCAGCATGGTCGACTTGTAGTCGGGCGAGCGCAGGGGCGGGTGGGCGTCGGCGTCGTCCCGGCGGTACCCGGGCACCACCAGCCGGTCGGCGGTCGTCATGATCGCTCCCTCCTCACCTGTCAAATCCTGCCGTTCCAGCCCTGCCGTCCCAGCAGGCGGAACCTGTCAATCCTGCCGTTCGAGCAGGCGGAGCGTGGACAGCTCGGTCGGGCTGGGGACGGGCGTGACGCTCAGCTCCGGCGCGACGGCCAGCGGCCAGCCGGTGGCCGCCACCGCGCTCGCCGGCTCGACGCCTGGGTGCACCCGGGTGAGCGTCAGCTCGGCGGTCTCCGGGTCGGGCTCCAGCACACCGAGGTCGGTGATGACCAGGACCGGCCCACGGCCGGTGAGGCCCAGCTTGGCGCGGTCGCCCGGTCCGTGGCCGAAGCCGACCGAGGTGACGAAGTCGACCCGCTCCACGAACGTACGCGGGCTGTGCTTGACGATCACGATGACCTCGCGGCAGGACGCCGCGATCTCCGGGGCGCCGCCCGCGCCGGGCAGCCGTACCCCGGGTCCCGGTAGTCGTCGCCGATCACCGTCGTGTTGATGTTGCCGTAGCGGTCGATCTGCGCCGCGCCGAGGAAGCCGACGTCGACCCGGCCGGGCTGGAGCCAGTAGTTGAAGATCTCCGGCACCGGGACGACCGCGTCGGCGGTCTCGGCCAGCACACCGTCGCCGATGGAGAGCGGCAGCCGGTCCGGCTTCGCGCCGATCGTGCCGGACTCGTAGATGAGCACGAGGTCGGGCGCGTGGGTACGGCGGGCCAGGTTGGCGGCGGTGCTCGGGCGGCCGATGCCCACGAAGCACCGGTCGCCGTCGCGCAGCGCCCGGGCGGCGGCGACCGTCATCATCTCGTCGGCGGTCCAGGTCCTCATGTCGCCGGTACCCGATTCAGCACGTGCTCTTCCAACCATGCGGCGAACGCCTCCCGGTCCCGGCTGATCGCGTCCCAGGCCTGGTAGTAGTCGTTGTCCCGCTCGCTGTAGCCCATCGCGTACGACGGGTGGGCGCCGCCGGGCACCTCGGCCACGTACGTGACCGCCCAGCTCGGCAGGACCACCGCGCCGGGCCGTGGATCGAGCTCGTCGACGATCTCCTCCACCGTCACCAGCGACCGGCGCGCGGCGAGCACGACCTCCTTCTGTACCCCGGTGATGCCCCACATCTGCACGTTGCCCGCGCGGTCCGCGCGCTGGGCGTGCACGATGCCGACGTCCGGGTTGAGGGCCGGCACCGCGGTCAGCACCTCGCCGGTGAACGGGCAGGTGATCTGCTTGATGGTCGCGGTGTGCGCGGGCAGGTCGGTGCCGGCGTACCCGCGCAACACCGCGAACGGCAGCCCGGAAGCGCCGGCCACGTACCGATTGGCCATGCCCGCGTGGCTGTGCTCCTCGATCTCCAGGGGAGCGGGCCAGCGGCGCTGCACCGCGTCGCGAAAGCGGTGCAGCGAGCCGACGCCGGGGTTGCCGGCCCAGGAGAAGACCAGCTTGCGCGCACAGCCGGCGCCGATCATCTGGTCGTAGACGATGTCCGGCGTCATCCGGATCAGGGTGAGGTCGCGGCGTCCCTGCCGGATGATCTCGTGGCCGGCGGCGACCGGGATCAGGTGCGTGAAACCCTCCAGGGCCACGGACCCCCCGTCGCGTACCAACTCGGCGATCGCTTCGGGCAGCGTGGCTATGACCCCCATACGACCTTCCTTGGTTCTGTGCGGTGCAAGAACTTTAGTTCGCAATCCGCACGCTACGGCCGTCCAGGGGCAGTGTCAACGCACCAACCCCGTTGCCCAACCGAGACATTGACGTGAGTACCGTCACGTCGTACGTTCACGATAAGAACCCTCGTTCGTATGTCGCACGAATCTCACGGAGGTCCCATGCGCCGGTCCTTCGCACTTCTCTCCGTGGCTGCCGCGCTGGTCGGCGCCACGGCATGCGGGTCGTCCGACTCCCCGTCGACGCCCGCCGACGAAGGCTCCACCAAGGTCACCGTTGGCGTCATCCCGATCGTCGACGTAGCGCCGATCTATCTCGGCAAGGAGAAGGGCTTCTTCGCCAGCCGCGGCATCGACCTCGTCATGGAGAGCGGCCAGGGCGGCGCCGCCATCGTGCCCGGGGTGCTGAGCGGCCAGTTCCAGTTCGGCTTCAGCAACGTGACGTCGCTGATGATCGCCCAGACCAAGGGCGTGCCGATCAAGGTCGTGGCCAACGGGGTGGCCTCGACCGGCGAGGAGGGCGCCGACTTCGGCGGCGTCGCGGTGCGGGCGGACAGCCCGATCCAGTCCGCCAAGGACCTCGCCGGCAAGAAGGTCGCTGTCAACACCCTCCAGAACATCGGCGACACCACCGTCCGCGAGTCCGTGCGCAAGGCAGGCGGCGACCCCAGCACGATCAGCTTCGTCGAGATCGGCTTCCCGCAGATGCCGGCCGCGCTGGCCGGCGGCCAGGTCGACGCGGCGTGGGTCGTCGAGCCATCCCTTTCGGTCGTCAAGTCGCAGGGCGGCCGGGTCGTCGCGTGGAACTACGTGGATGCCGCACCCGATCTCACCGTCGCCACCTACTTCGCCTCGACCAAGCTCATGCAGGAGAACGCCGACCTGGTGCGCCGCTTCACCGAGGCGATGAACGAGTCGCTGACGTACGCCGCCGCGCATGGCGACGAGGTGCGGCAAGTGCTGGGCACGTACACCCAGATCGACCAGAAGACCCGCGACGCGATGACGCTGCCGCAGTGGCCGACCGAGATCAACAAGGCGTCGATCGAGACGCTGGCGACGCTGGGCAAGAACGACGGCGTCTTCGGCGACAAGACGCCCGACCTCACCGCGCTGCTGCCGTGACCGGAGTACGGGCGATGCCGGCGATCCTGGGACTCTCCGGGCTCGCCGGCCTTCTCCTGCTCGTGGAGGTGCTGCCGTACACCGGGGTGGTGTCGGCGGACTTCCTCCCGCCCACCCACCGGATCGCCGCCGCCCTGGTCGACGAGGTAGCCGAGGGCGCGTTCTGGAGCGCCCTGTGGGACACGCTGGTCGCCTGGGCGGTCGGGCTCGCCATCGCGGTGGCCGCCGGCATCGCGGCGGGCATCGTGATCGGCGCGGTACCGCTGCTGCGCGCGCTCACCGCGTCGACGATCGAGTTTCTGCGGCCGATCCCGTCGGTCGCAATGATCCCGCTCGCCGTCCTGCTCTACGGCACGGAGATCCAGTCCACCCTCATGCTCGTCGTGTACGCCTCGTTCTGGCAGGTGCTGATCCAGGTGCTGTACGGCGTGCAGGACGTCGACCCGGTCGCCGAGGAGACCGCGCGCAGCTACGGGCTCGGGGCCTGGGCCCGCGTGCGGTACGTGCTGTGGCCCACCGCCCTGCCGTACGTGATGACCGGCGTCCGCCTCGCCGCCGCGGTGGCCCTCGTGCTGGCGATCACCGCCGAGCTTGTCATCGGGGCGCCCGGCCTCGGCAGCCGCATCGCGGTGGCGCAGTCATCCAACGCGGTGCCGAACATGTACGCGCTCATCGCCGTCACCGGCCTGCTCGGCGTCGGCATCAACCTCGCCGCCCGCGGCGTCGAGCGGCTCCTGCTCTCCTGGCACCAGTCCGTACGCGGGGAGGTGCTTGTATGACCAACCTCCTCACGCGGATCGGGCTGGCGCTCGCACTGCCGGTGGTGCTCTTCGCCGCGTGGTGGTTCGGCACTGAGGGCAGCGACAACTTCTACGTGCCGCCGCTCCGCGAGATCCTGCGCACCTTTCCCGAGGTGTGGACCGGGGAGCGGATTCGCGCCGACGTGCTGCCCAGCCTGATCCGCCTCGCCGCCGGGTACACGGTCGCGGTGTTTGCCGGTGTCTGCCTCGGCGTCCTGGTCGGCAGCCGCCGGCGAGTGCGGGCCGTACTGGAGCCGGTGCTGGAGTTCTTCCGGGCCATCCCGCCGCCGGTGCTGGTACCGGTCATCATGCTCTTCGCCGGCATCGGCGACACGATGAAGGTCGTCGTCATCGCGGCCGGCTGCGTGTGGCCGATCCTGCTCAACACGGTCGAGGGCGTGCGGGCCGTCGACGGCGTGCTGGCGGACACGTGTAGGTCGTACGGCATCACCGGCCCGGCCCGCCTCCGCCACCTCGTGCTCCGCTCGGCCAGCCCGCAGATCGCGGCCGGCATGCGGCAGGCGCTGTCGATCGGCATCATCCTGATGGTCATCAGCGAGATGTTCGCGGCCAGCAACGGACTCGGCTTCACCATCGTGCAGTTCCAACGCAGCTTCGCCATCCCGGACATGTGGAGCGGAATCCTGCTGCTCGGCCTGCTCGGCCTCGCCCTGTCCGTCCTCTTTCGACTCGCGGAGAGCCGGGCCCTGGCCTGGTACCACGGCCAGCGCCGCGCCCAGCGTGGCCTGCGGTAGGCGGAGAAAGGAAACCCGATGTTGCTCGACGTCCGCGGCCTCAAGAAGGTGTACGAAGGCCGCCAGCGCCCGGTCGAGGCGATCCGCGACCTGACGTTCGGCCTCGACGCGGGCGACCTCGTGTGCCTGGTCGGCCCGTCCGGCTGCGGCAAGACCACGCTGCTCAAGTGCATGGCCGGGCTGCTCGCCCCGACCGAGGGCGAGGTGCGGCTGCGGGACAAGCGGATCACCGGGCCGCCGCCGGGCATGGCCGTGGTCTTCCAGGAGTACGGCCGCAGCCTCTTCCCGTGGATGAGCGTGCGGGACAACGTGGAGCTCCCGCTGCGCAACAAGGGCATCGCCCGCAGGCAACGGCAGGACCTCGTGGCCCAGGCCCTCGCCGTGGTGGGTCTGGCCGACGCGCACCACGCGTACCCGTGGCAGCTCTCCGGGGGCATGCAGCAGCGGGTGGCGATCGCGCGCGCGGTCGCGTACCAGCCGGATGTGCTCCTGATGGACGAGCCGTTCGCGGCCGTCGACGCACAGACCCGCGCGGACCTCGAAGATCTGATCCGCGATCTGTGGCGAAAGCTGGGCGTCACCATCCTGTTCGTCACGCACGACATCGACGAAGCGGTCTACCTCGGGCAGCGGGTGATCATCCTCTCCTCCTCGCCCACGGTGGTGCGCGAGGTGCTCGGCGTAGACCTGCCCGAACGGCGTGACCAGCTGACTACGCGGTCAGACAGCCGCTTCACGGAGCTGCGCGCGCACGTGTACGCGCAGATCCAAGCCGCCAAACGAGAATCCATGGAGATCTTGGCGACTTTCGGTCGTGCTGGCAGCGGAAAGTCGTCAAGATCGCAAAGCGAAGCGAAGAGTGTGTGAGGAGTAAGGCGTGGAGGCGTTCATCGTCGATGGTGTCCGTACACCGTTCGGCAGGTACGGAGGTGCGTTGTCGGCCGTGCGGCCAGACGACTTGGCGGCGCACGTCGTACGGGCACTGGCGGCCAAGCTGCCATCCGTGGACTGGGCGGCGGTGGACGACGTCGTGCTCGGCTGCGCCAACCAGGCCGGCGAGGACAACCGCAACGTAGCGCGGATGGCCCTGCTGCTCGGTGGGCTGCCGGAGCACGTGTCGGGTACCACCGTCAACCGGCTCTGCGGGTCCGGCCTCGACGCGGTCGCCACCGCCGCTCGGGCGATCCGCGCTGGCGAGGCGCACCTTGTGGTCGCCGGGGGCGTGGAGAGCATGAGCCGGGCGCCGTTCGTGATGCCGAAGGCGGCGAGCGCGTTCTCCCGTACCGCGGAGATCTTCGACACGACGATCGGCTGGCGCTTCGTCAACAAGCTGATGCGCGACGGCTGGGGTATCGACTCCATGCCGGAGACCGCCGAGAACGTGGCCGCCGACTTCGGCGTCAGCCGCGAGGCGCAGGACGAGTTCGCGCTGCGGTCGCAGGAGCGGGCGGCGAAGTCGCGGGACCGCCTGGCGCTGGAGATCGCGCCGATCGAGGTGCCGGCGGGGCGCGGGGCCACGAAAACGGTCGATGCCGACGAGCCGCCGCGGGATACGTCGCTGGAGAAGCTCGCCGCGCTGCCGACGCCGTTCCGGGCCGGAGGCACCGTGACCGCGGGCAACTCCTCACCGGTCAACGACGGGGCGGCGGCGCTGCTGGTGGCGAGCGAGGAGGCGGTCGCGCGGTACGGCCTGACGCCGCTCGCCCGGGTGGTCGGCGGCGCGGCGGCCGGCGTGGCTCCGAGGATCATGGGCATCGGGCCGGTACCGGCCACCCGCAAGCTGCTCGGCCGGCTCGACCTCGAACTGGCGGACGTCGACGTGGTGGAGCTGAACGAGGCGTTCGCCGCGCAGGCGGTGGCCGTCCTGCGCGAGCTGGGACTGCCCGTGGACGCCGAGCACGTCAACCCGAACGGCGGGGCGATCGCCCTCGGTCACCCACTCGGTGCGAGCGGTGCGCGGCTTGCCTTGACCGCGGCGGTGGAGTTGGGACAACGCGGGGCGCGGCGGGCACTGTGCACCATGTGCATCGGTGTTGGCCAGGGGATCTCTCTGCTGCTAGAGATGCCCTAGCGGTAGGGTGATCGCGAACCGCCGGGGAGATGGGACGAGCAGCCCGAGCGGTACCTCCGGTTGCCGGAGGGACGCGCCGCCGAGGCTGCGGGAGGCGACGATCGACAATTTCAGCGGGGAGGGAGCGGAGCGGTACGCGCGGAATTGGGCGCGTGCCGGGACGTCGCTCGGCTTCGTACCCATGAGCCAGGCGGAAATCGAGCGCATGCTGCACGACCACACCGTGCTGCTGGCCGAGACGCTTGTGTCCGAACCCTTCACCTCAGCGCCCGCGCACGCGGTGGGACGCGCGCTCGTCGACGCCCACCTCACCGCGCCGGAGTTCCTCGACCGGACGCTGCTCACGTTCGGCCGGCTGTTCCTGGAGCTGGTCGTACCCGAAGTGACGGCCGAGCGCGAGGCGGCGCGGAAGTACGCCGACCGGGCCATCGCCATGCAGGCCGCCCTGGCCGCCGGCTACGCGCGGGCACTGCGCGACCGGACGTTCACCCAGCAGGAACGCATCAGCCGCGCGGTGTGGTCCGCGCGCAACCAGGCCGAGCAGGACCTGCGGGACAGCGAGGCCCGCTTCCGGGCGGTCTTCGCCGGCGCCGGGATCGGCATCGGCATGGCCGACATGGACGGGCGGATCATCGACGTCAACCAGGCCTTCGCCGACATGCTCGGGTACAGCGTCGAGGAGCTGCGCGAGATCAACGTCGCGACGCTCTTCTACCCGGAGGACGCGCCGGGCATGTGGGACACGTACAAGGAGATGATCGAGGGCAAGCGCGACGGCACGCGGGTGGAGAAGCGCTACTACCGCAAGGACCGCTCGATCCTCTGGACCGACCTCTCCGTCTCGCTCATCCGTGACGAGGACGGCCAGCCGCGCTTCACGGTGGCGATGGTCGAGGACATCACCGACCGGTACGAGCTACAGGAGCGGCTGCGCTTCCAGGCGCTGCACGATCCGCTCACCGGGCTGCCCAACCGCACGCTCTTCTTCGAACGGCTGGCCGCGGTCTTCGACGGCGTCGCGTCCCGGGTCGGGGTGTGCTTCCTCGACCTCGACGGCTTCAAGGCGGTCAACGACAGCCTCGGCCACTACGTGGGCGACGAGCTGCTTGTAGTCGTGGCACGGCGGCTGGCCGCCTCGGTCTCCGCGCGCGGGCACCTGGTGGCGCGGATGGGCGGCGACGAGTTCGTGATCCTTGTCGAGGATTCGACCGGCACCGACGCGGCCATCGAGGTGGCCGATGCGGCGTTGCGGGCGGTGGCCGAGCCCGTGAAGATCGAGTCGCATCAGCCGCTTTCGGTGACGGCCAGCATCGGCATCGTCGAGCGGGAGGTCGAGGGCACCAGCCCCACCGAGGTGATGAAGGCCGCGGACACCACCCTCTACTGGGCGAAGGCCGACGGGCGCGGCCAGTGGGCGCTCTTCGACCCGGTGCGGGGCGCGCACCAGCTGGCCCGCGCGGCGCTCGCGGCCGCGCTGCCCGGCGCGCTCGACCGGGGTGAGTTCACATTGGAGTACCAGCCGATCGTCGGCTTGGAGAGCAGGCGGCTGCGCGCGGTCGAGGCGCTGGTGCGGTGGCGCCACCCGGAGCTGGGCATGGTGCCGCCGGACCGGTTCATCGGGCTGGCCGAGGAGACCGGCATGATCGTCCGACTTGGACGGTGGGTGCTGGAGCAGGCGTGTATACAGGGCGCGGAGTGGCACCGCGAGTTTCCGGACGCCAGCCTGGTGGTGAGCGTCAACCTCGCGGTACGCCAAGCGAACGCGCCCGGCATCGTCGAGGAGGTGGCCAGCGTGCTGGAGCGCACCGGGCTCCCGGCCGGCCAACTCCAGCTGGAGCTCACCGAGAGCGCGGTCATGCCCACCGCCGGCGAGCCGGTGCGCTCGCTGCGTGGCCTGGCCGCCACCGGCGTACGTATCGCGATCGACGACTTCGGCACCGGGTACTCCAACCTGGCGTACCTGCGGCGGCTGCCGATCCACTCGCTCAAGCTGGCCGGGCCGTTCATCGAAGAGCTGCGCTCGGGCGACCTCGGAGACTCGGCGAGCAAGGCCGACGAGCGGATCGTGGACGCGCTTGTACGGCTGGCGCACGCGCTGGGCTTGACCGTGACGGCGGAGGCGGTGGAGACGGCTCAGCAGGCGGAGCTGCTGCGTGCGCTGGACTGCGACACTGGCCAGGGGCTGCTCTTCGGCGGTGCGACGTCGGCCGACGACATCACGGCGCGATTGCGGTCAACCCGCTGAACGGGCACACCTTTCTGTCCGGGGCTGTCGCGATCGGCGGTCGAATGGGATGCTGTCGCGCGTGTGCGGTCTCGTGGAGGTCGGGGCCGTGACTGGGGGATGCGGCCTGGCCGGTGGCGCCGGCGGGTCAGCGATACGCGGGGAGACCGAGGACGTGAGCGGGGATCAGGGGTCGCGCGCTGCGCCGTTGCGCAAGGGTGACCCGCGAAAGCTGGGGCGATACGAGCTGATTGGCCGGCTTGGCGAGGGCGGGATGGGTGTCGTCTACCTCGCCCGCGGCGCGGACAGTCGGCAGGTCGCGATCAAGATGATCCGGGCCGACCTGGCGGTGGACGAGGAGTTCCGCCGCCGCTTCCGAAGCGAGGTCAACCGGGCGCGGCAGGTGCCACCCTTCTGCACGGCCGAGGTGCTCGACGCCGATCCTGAGCACGAGCACCCGTACCTCGTGGTCGAGTATGTCGACGGGCCCAGCCTCTCCGCCGTGGTCACCGAGCGCGGCCCGCTCAGCCCGGCCAACCTGCACGCGCTCGCGATCGGCATGGCCACCGCGCTCACCGCGATCCACGGCGCGGGCGTGATCCATCGCGACCTCAAGCCCAGCAACGTGCTCCTGCCGCCGGGCAGCCCGAAGGTCATCGACTTCGGCATCGCGCGGGCGGTGGAGGCGACGAGCCACCACACGGCGACGAACCAGTGGCTGGGCACGGTGGCGTACATGGCGCCGGAGCGCTTCGGCAGCGACGCGAGCACGGTCATCACGCCCGCGGCGGACATCTTCGCGTGGGGTGCGGTGCTGGCGTTCGCGGGCACCGGCCGTACCCCTTCGCGGCCGATTCGCCGCCGGTGGTCGCCGCCCGCATCCTCACCCAGCCGCCCGACCTGACCGGCCTGGTCCCGCCGCTGCGCGAGCTTGTCGAGCGGACGCTCGCCAAGGACCCGACCGCTCGTCCCACGTCGCGGGCGTTGCTCGACCTGCTGCTGGCCGCCGGCCCGGACCGGCCGCCCGCGGTGGCCGCCGCGCTGGCCCGGCAGCCGGGCCTGCTTGTCGCCGCCGAGGAGGCGCAGGCGGCGACGGACCAGCACCCGGGGCACGCGGTGACCGCGGCCGCCGTGCCGCCGGAGCTGGAGACTGTCGCGGCGGGCCCGACCGAGCTGGTGACCGCGCCGGCCGTCGCCCCGCAGCCGTTGTCCGCGCCCACCCAGCAGGTGGCGCCGCCGCCTCCGGCCGTGCCGTTGCCCGCGCATGTCCCGCCGCCGCCCATCCTGCCGCCGCTCGCCGCCTCGGTGCCGGCGCCGGTCCCGCCTACGGTCAGCAGCCGGAGTGGCAGCCGGTGGGGACGCTTCGCGAACGTGGCGATGGCCCTGGCGGTGCTCGTCACCTCGCTGACCGTGGCCGGCATATCGACCGGGGTACTCCCGTTCGGCGGCGACGGCACCCCGTCCGGCGCGGCGCCGTCGGCCACCGCCGGCTCGCCGACCGCGCCCACGTCCTCCACGTCACCCCGGGCCAGCGAGCTCGTCGCCCAGGACCCGCTGACCGAGCCGCGGTTGTGGCAGCTCCGCGATGACCCGACTCAGCTCACCACCTGCACCTTCGAGGGCGCACTTGTGATCACCCGCGACAAGCAGGGGCCGTACCGGTGCCCAGGCCCGATGGACCAACTCGCCGACTTCTCCATGGCGGTGGACGTGCGGCTCCGGTCCGAGGGCGCCTGCGCCGCGATGTGGTTCCGCTTCGTGGCGGCAGCCGGCTACATCGTGCGCATCTGCCCGGAGGCCTTCTACGTGGGCACCCACGGCGTCGGCGACGGCACGACCGTGCGGGTGCTGCGCACGCTGGGCTTCGAGACGCCGATCCCGCTGGACACCCCGACCCGCGTCAGCGTCTCGATGCAGGGCAGCACAATCGCGCTGGAGCGGGACGGCCAGCCGGTCGGCACCGTACAGGACACGACGTTCAGCGAGGGCCGCGTGGTGCTCGGCATCTACCCGGAGACCCCGGAGCACCAGCCGCCCTTCACGGTCGCCTTCAACAACGTCGAGGTCCGCTCCTTCGAACGCTAGAGATATTCCCCGGTCCGCGTCAGTTGTAGACCGTATGCTCCCGCGGGCACCGCGGAGATCGGCGGCTCGCTGGCGCTCGCCGAGATCCCCGACCTCCGCTGCCAGGTCCGCGGTCCAAGCGCCCCCCGGGGTTCCTGTTTCCGCGAGCTGTCGAGCTGGGCGCGTGGCCGCGCCCAGCAGCACGACCACGACCCTGGCTTCGGACGGGGACCCTGCCGCTAGGTCCTGGGCGCACCAATGCGCCCAGCTCGACAGCCCCCGAACCGCGCGGATGGCGGCGGGCTGCCCCCGGCCGACGGCCGCCCGGTGCGAGCTTTCGGGACCGGGCCCGGGGCCGCGTTGACGGGATCGAGCATCGACGCTATCCGGCAGATCGTGGTATCTAGCTGCGGTTATAGCGACAGCTAAATACCACGATCGTTGGCGTGCTCCGACTGGCATGCGGACAAACCGGCTAAAGCGCCCAACCCAAGGTGTCGCTGTGGCCAAGCCCGCGAGATCTAGGCGACTTCCTGTCGTCCTGACGGCAGAAAGTCGACTAGATCCAGAGTTTCCGTCGGGAGTGCGCAGACTCGGCGCCGGAAACCATCCCGGGGAAGCTATGGTCGCGACAGATTTCCCCAAAGCCCGAAGGACCCGACCCAACCCGGCACTCCGCGCAGCCTCGCAGAATGCCCAAGTCATCGCCTTGACCAAACTAGGCTGAGTGCCATTGGGTCTGGACCACCGCGGACGTCGCGGTAGCTCACATCTTTCATTTGGCAATGAATCCGCAGCCACCATTGTGGACGGAGCCATTACCCCGACGCCAAAGGTCTCTAGTTGTAGAACATTGTGGGGAACCAGCCGAAGCCGAAGAGTGCGGGCACTCGGACGTCCCAGTAGATGACTGTGAAGACGCCGAGCGCCAGCAGCAGGGCGCCGGATACGGCGGCGGCGCGTCGTGGTGTGGCGGACAGCCAGGTCAGGAAGCGGCCGCCGGTGAGGGCCACGAGCAGCGCGAAGAGCACGGTGACGATGACGATATTGCCCAGCGACTGAAGGACGAACGCGCCTGCGCCGTAGAGCGGGTTTCCGGTGTCGGCGGCCCAATGGAAGAGCTTGTTGAACAAGGGGTACGGGCGGCCGATGAGGAAGCCACCGATGAGGGCGCCCAGCGTGACCACGCGCGCGACGGGGCGGCCGGCGAAGATGTCCGGCAGCGTGCCGAGGGCGGCCAGGCCCAGGTAGATCAGCGCGAGCCCGATGATCCCGAAGACCACCGAGGTCTGGATGAGGCGGACCGGCATGTCGCCCACCCGGGCGGTGGAAAGCTGCGGCAGGCGGTCGCCGAGCAGGACGCCGACGAAGCCGTACACCGCAGAGACACTGACCATGCCGGCGGTGAGGTAGGCGACGGGGCGCAGGATCGCGCGCAGCGCACCCGCCGAGCCGGCGCGGCTGGCTTGGCTCATCGGCCCGATCGAGGCGGCCATCGCGATGTTGCACGCGGTGAACGTGCCGGCGAGACCGGACACGAACGCGAAGAGCAGGCCGGCGGCGGTGCCGGCGATCGCGGTCTCCTTGGCATCATGGCCGAGGAGCGTGTTGGCGACGTTGTCCCCGATCGTCGAGTCGACGAACTCGTACGACCACAGGACGGCGAGGGCGAGGCCGGCGAGGACGCTCAGCACGATGATGCGACCGGTGCGCGGCGGGCGCCCACTCCCGGTCTCCGTTGAGGGCGTGCGAACTGCTGACGTGGCGGTCATGGGGACACTAAACGAAAACCCACTACGCCCCGCACCTTCCAGATTGCGGAATCTCGCTCAGGCGCCGCGCACCCGGGCGTTGGTGGGGTCGTAGAGGGGTTCGTCGCGGACCTCGGCGCTCTGCCACGAGCCGAAGACGCCGACCTCGACCTTCGTGCCCACCTCCACAGTGGACGGCAGGTACGCGTACGCGATGGAGGCGCCGACCCGGTAGCCGTAGCCGCCGGAGGTGACGCGGCCGCGGGGACGGCCGTCGACCCGGACCGGTTCGGTGCCGAGGCAGACCGTGCGCGGGTCGTCGAGCACGAGGCAGCGCAGCCGGCGCTTCGGCCCACCCGCCTCGCGTGCGGCCAGCAGCGCGTCGCGGCCGAGAAAGTCGGTCTCGGTCCGTACCGCGAACGACAGTCCGGCCTCGTCGGGTGTGGTCTCCGGGGTGATGTCGGAGCCCCAGACCCGGTACCCCTTCTCCAGCCGCATCGCGTCGATCGCCCGATAGCCGGCCGGGGCCAAGCCGGACGGGGCGCCGGTCGACAGCAGCAGGTCCCACAGCGTCAGCATGTACTCGGTGGGCGCGTACAGCTCCCAGCCGTACTCGCCCACGAACGTGACCCGCTGGGCGAGCACCGGCACCGGGCCCACGGTGAGCTGCCGCGCCCGCATGAAGCGGAAGTCGAGCGCCTCGTCGACAAGCGGCTGGAGGATGTCCCGGGCAGCGGGGCCCCACAGGCACAGGCAGCCGTACGCGCCGGTGACATCCTCGACGCTCGCGCCCTCGGGCGCGTGGCGGCGCAGCCAGGCCAGGTCGCGCACGCCCGAGGCGGTACTCGTCACCACCCTGAAGTGCGTCTCGCCCAGCCGGGTGACGGTGAGGTCGGCCTCGATGCCGGCACGCGGGTTGAGCAGCTGGGTGTACACCACCGTCCCCACCGGACGGTCCACATCGGCCGCGCACATCCGCTGGAGGAACGACACCGGCCCGCGCACGTCCAGCTTCGCGAAGGACGACTGGTCGAAGAGGCCCGCCGCGTCCGCCGTCGCCCGGCACTCCGCCTCGATGGCCGGCGACCACACGTGTCCTGCCCAGCCGGCCGGGCGGGGCGCCGACGGTACGAAGCCGGGCGGCGGCCCGAACCAGTTGACCCGTTCCCAGCCGGCCTTCTCGCCGAGCGCCGCACCGAGCGGCTCGAGCCGAGGCCAGGTCGCCGAACGGCGCAATGGGCGGCCGGCGGACCATTCGGTGTACGGGTACACGACGTCGTAGTACCGCGAGTACGCGTCGAGAGCCTTGGCGGTGGCCCAGGAGCGGCTCCCCGCGTGCGCGCCGAAGCGCCGGATGTCCATATGGGACACGTCGAATTCCGGCTGGCCGTCCACAATCCACTCCGCCAGCACCTTGCCGACCCCGCCGGCCGCCGCGAGCCCGTGTACGCAGAAGCCGGCCGCCACCCAGAGGCCGCGCACCGACGTCTCGCCGAGCAGGAACTCGCCGTCCGGCGTGAACGCCTCCGGCCCGTGCACCACCCGCTCGATCTCCGCCGCTCTCAGGGCCGGCACCCGGCGGCGGGCGTTCGCCCAGGACTCCTCGAACTTCGGCAGGTCCGGCGGGAAGAGCGTGCGCGCGGTGGCCAGCGGCGCCTCGCCCCCGTCCGGCCAGCACACGTCGGGGGTGCGGATGTACCCGCCGACGAGCAGCCCGCCGCCCTCGCCGCGGAAGTAGACGATGTGGTCCGGGTCGCGCACGGTCGGGATGCCGGGCACGTCCGGCGCGTCCACCGCCGACGACACCACGTACTGGTGCTTGATCGGCACGATCGGGATGGCGACCCCGGCGAGGCGCCCCACGTGGCCCGCCGCCGCGCCGGCCGCATTCACCACGGCCTCGGTGGCGATGCGTCCCTGGTCGGTCAGCACCGCCCGCACCCGGCCCCGCTCGACCTCGACGCCGGTGACCCGCACGCCGGTGTGGAACTCGACGCCGAGCTTGTGCGCGCCCGCCGCGAGCGCCGCGGCGAGCGGCTCGGGGCGCAGGTAGCCGTCGCCGGGCAGCCAGCCCGCCGACCGTACGTCGGAGACGTCCAGCAACGGCAGGAGCGAGCGTGCCTCGGCGGGGGAGAGCAGCTCCATCTCCAGCCCGTACGTGTCGGCGGCGCTGACCTGCCGCAGCAGCTCCTCCTCCCGCTCCGGCGTGGTGGCCAGCCGCAGCCCGCCGACGCCCCGCCAGCCCGGGTCCAGCCCGGTGCTTTCGCGCAGCTCGGCGTAGAGCGACGAGGAATACATGATCATGCGGGTCTGGCTGATGGTGGAGCGGAGCTGGCCGACGAAGCCGGCCGAGTGCCAGGTCGTGCCCTCGGTCAGCTCGTGCTGCTCCAGTACCACCACGTCGGTCCAGCCCAGCCGGGCCAGGTGGTAGGCGATGCTGCACCCGGCCACCCCGCCGCCCACCACGACAACCCGCGCATCAGTACGCACACGCGAGTCCTATCACCTAATTGGTCAGACCAAAAGGTCTGAGCGGCCACTCAAAACTTAGCCTGCCGTGTATTGACGCTGTTCAGCTCACGGACAGAAACTCAGCCATGGGTGCACGGATGGTCCATGTCGAAGACGTGCTGGGGCGTGTCTCGCTGTGGGCTGGCCAGCCGGTCACCCACAGGCCGCTGACGGGCGGCCTTTCGCACCACATATGGCGGGTCGACGTGAGGGGCCGCAGCTACGTACTGCGTGTGCTCGAACCCGCGGTCTCCGCGGCGGGGCTGGGGGTGCCCCCGCCGCTGGAGATCGAAAATACTCGGCGGGCGGCGGAGTCGGGCGTCGGCGCGCGGGTCTACGAGGTATTGCCCGACCTACCCGCTCTGGTGCTGGAGTTCTTACCCGGGCGCACGCTGGACTCGGCGTCGGTCCGAGAGGCGACCACGATTCCGCGGATCGCGACCGCCTGCCGGCGCCTGCACGCCGGGCCCCGCTTCGGCAACGACTTCGACATCATCGGCAAGCTGTACGAGCTGCTGGACGTCTGCCGCTACCACGACCTGCCGTTGCCGGACGGCTACCTGGAACGGCTGTCCACAGTGGAGTACGTTCGCACGGCGCTGGGCGTCCTCCCCATGCGTACCGTGCCCTGCCACAACGACCTACTGGCGGAAAACCTCATCGACGCCCCCGGAGGCATCCGGATCGTCGACTACCAACTGTCCGGCAACAACGACCCGTCGTTCGAGTTGGGTGACATCGCGGCCGAGGCCGACTTCGACCCGGAGCAGGTGGCGGACCTCACCGCCGCCTATTTCGGCGCCGAGACCACGCCCGCCCTGGTCGCCCGGGTACGGCTGAACCTCCTGCTCTCCAACGTCACCTGGACGTTGTGGTTCACCGTGCATCACGGCCTGCTGCGGGATCCCGGGTCGACCTTCGACTACCGGGCCGAGGCGGCCGACAAGTGGGGCCAGGCCTGCCGGGACATGGACGCACCGGACCTGGGCCGGCTCATGCGGGCGGCCGCGGGCCGCACCTCCTCCCTCCATCCGTAGACACAGGGAGACTCCTCATGGCAACCACCGCGCCGGCGACGGCCGAGCACCCTATGGATGACGACGCCCATCGCCTTGCCGAACTCGGTTACAAGCAGGAGCTGCGCCGCAAGTGGAGCGGCTTCTCGAACTTCGCCATCTCCTTCTCCATCATCTCGATCCTGGCCGGCTGCTTCACGACGTTCGGCCAGGCGTGGAACAACGGCGGCCCGGTCGCGATCAGCTGGGGCTGGCCGCTCATCTCGCTGTTCATCCTGATCATCGGCTTCAGCATGTCCGAGCTCGTGTCCGCGTTTCCGACCGCGGGCGGCATCTACTGGTGGGCGTCGCGGATGGGCAAGCCGGTACACGGCTGGTTCACCGGGTGGCTGAACCTGATCGGGCTCATCGCGGTCACCGCGTCGGTCGACTACGGCTGCGCGACGTTCCTCAACCTGACCCTCTCGGCGCTCTTCGAAGGCTGGGCCGGCACGCTCAACCAGGCGTTCCTGCTCTTCGTGATCATCCTGACACTGCACGGGATCATCAACATCTTCGGGCACCAGATCATCGACCTCCTCCAGAACGTCTCGGTGTGGTGGCACGTGGCCGGCGCGGCGGCGGTCGTACTGATCCTGATCTTCGTGCCGGACAACCACCAGAGCATGGAGTTCGTCTTCACCGAAAAGTTCAACAACTCCGGCTTCGCCGGCGGCGACAACAACGGGCTGGCGTTCTGGTTCTACATCCTGCCGCTGGGTTTCCTGCTCACCCAGTACACGATCACGGGCTTCGACGCTTGCGCGCACGTGTCCGAGGAGACCAAGGGCGCGTCGCTGGCGGCCGCGAGAGGGCTGTGGCGGTCCATCTTCTACTCCGCTATCGGCGGCTGGATCCTGCTGCTCTCGTTCCTCTTCGCGGCGACCAATGTGGACGCTGTCAACGAGGCGGGCGGCTTCTCCGGCGCCATCTTCGAGAGCGCACTCACGCCGTTCTTCTTCAAGGCCGTCATCATCATCTCCACCATCGGGCAGTTCTTCTGCGGCATGAGCTGCGTGACGAGCATGTCCCGGATGACGTACGCGTTCAGCCGCGACCGCGCGGTGCCCGGCTGGACGCTCTGGTCCAAGGTGGACCGCAACGGCACGCCGGTGAACGCCATCATCGGCGCCACCGTCGCCGGCCTGATCCTTACCCTCCCAGCGCTGTACAAGAGCTCGGCCGGCATCCCGGTCGCGTTCTACGCGGTCGTGTCGGTCGCGGTGATCGGCCTGTACCTGGCGTTCCTCATCCCGATCGCGCTGCGGCTGCGGATGGGCGACCGCTTCGTGCCCGGCCCGTGGACGCTCGGCAGCAAGTACAAGGTGCTCGGCTGGATCTCGGTCATCGAGATCGCGGTGATCTGCGTGTACTTCATCATGCCGATCGTTCCCGCGGGCGTGCCCGGCAACGACGAGTTCAGCTGGTCCGCGGTGAACTACGCGCCGATCGCGGTCGGCGGCGTACTGCTCCTCGTGGCGGTCTGGTGGTACGCCTCGGCCCGCAAATGGTTCACCGGCCCGCGCCGTACGATCGACGAGGCCGACGGCCCTGAAGTGGAGCAGCCGGTCGCCTAGTGCCGGGAGAGAACGCATGTCGAGCGACGCGGTCGCCGCGAAGCAGGGGCGCGAGTCGCCCGGCGCGGCGATGCCCCTGTGGCGACCCGTGCGCGGCGGCAACGCGTTCGAGATCACGGTGTCCCGGCTGGCCCAGGCGATCAAGCTCGGGCTGGTGGCCGAGGGAGAGCGGCTGCCGGCCGAGCGCGAGCTCGCCGAAAAGCTCCAGGTCAGCCGGGTCACCCTGCGCGAGGCGATCCGCGCGCTCCGGGAGGCGGGCTACCTGGAGTCCCGCCGGGGGCGCACCGGAGGGACGTTCGTGGTGTCGCGGGCCGGGACTCCACCGGTCGTCGGCCGCGTGCGGTCGGCGGCCGGGCGGGCCCGGCCCGGGCGCAAGGCGGTCGTGCCGGCGGCGTCCGTCACGCCGCTGGCCCGGCGCGGCACCGCGGCCGACCTGGCCCGGGAGATGGGTGACACGCTCCACGACGCGCTCGACTTCCGGCGGGTGGTGGAGCCGGGCGCGGCCGGCCTGTCCGCCAGCCGGGCACTCGCCGCGGCCGACCGCCAGCACCTGGTGGCCTGCCTCACCGCGTCCCGCGACCGCGACCCGGCCACGCGGCGGGTGGCCGACTCGCGGCTGCACCTGGCGATCGCGGGGGCGAGCGGCAGCCCGTCCCTGGCTGCCGCGGTCGCCGACGTGCAGCTCACGCTCGACCGGCTGCTGGCCGCGATCCCGGTCATCAAGCGCAACCTGGACCATTCCGACGACCAGCACACCCGGGTCGTCGACGCGATCCTCGCCGGCGACCCGGCCGGCGCGCGCTCGCTGATGGAGGAGCACTGCGACGGTACGGCGGAGCTTTTGCTGGGGCTGCTGACCTGATATGCCTATAGCTTGGAAATATTTGGTATAGCTACGAACCTTTTCCCGGAGGCGCTCTCATGACTGCACCCAGGCCGGCACTCTCGCTGGAAGAGCTGCGCGTGGCGGTCGACGCGGGGCAGATCGACACCGTGGTGCTGGCCCTCACCGACATGCAGGGGCGGTTGCAGGGCAAGCGTTTCCACGCCCGCCACTTCCTGGACGAGGTGGTCGCGCACGGCAGCGAGGGGTGCAACTACCTGCTCGCCGTCGACGTCGACATGAACACAGTGGACGGATACGAGATGTCGTCGTGGGATCGCGGCTACGGCGATTTCGCGATGGCGCCAGACCTTTCCACGCTCCGCCGGGTCCCGTGGCAGCCGGGCACCGCGATGCTGCTGGCCGACCTGCGGTGGCTGGACGGCTCCGGTGACGTGCTCGCCTCACCCCGGCAGATCCTGCGCCGCCAGCTCGACCGGCTTGCCGAGCACGGGCTTACCGCGTACGCCGGCACCGAGCTCGAGTTCGTGCTCTACCGCGACTCGTACGAGGACGCGTGGCGGCGCGGCTACCGCGACCTCAACCCGGCAAACCTCTACAACATCGACTACTCACTGCTCGGCACGGCTCGGGTCGAGCCGCTGCTGCGCCGGATCCGCAACGAGATGGCCGGCGCGGGCCTGGTGCCGGAGAGCGCCAAGGGCGAGTGCAACCTGGGGCAGCACGAGATCGCGTTCCGGTACGCGGACGCGCTCACCTGCGCGGACAACCACGTGATCTACAAGAACGGGGCGAAGGAGATCGCGGCTCAGGAGGGCATGTCGATCACCTTCATGGCCAAGCCCAACCAGCGCGAGGGTAACTCCTGCCATATCCACTTCTCGCTGCGTACACCGGCCGGCGGCGCGGCGATGGTCGGCGACGGATCAGGCCCAGCGGCCGGGAGCGGCGGAAAGGCGAACCTCTCTGAGACCGGGCAGCGGGCGATCGCCGGGCTGCTCGCCACGATGCGCGAGCTGAGCCTCTTCTACGCCCCCAACATCAACTCGTACAAGCGCTACCAGCCCGGCTCGTTCGCCCCGACGGCCGTGCGCTGGGGCACCGACAACCGCACCTGTGCGCTGCGCCTGGTCGGGCACGGCGGCCACTCGCTACGGGTGGAAAACCGGGTGCCGGGTGCGGACGTCAACCCGTACCTGGCGATCGCCGCGCTCGTGGCCGGGGCGCTGCACGGCATCGAAAACGAGCTCGCTCTCGAGGAGGCGTACGGCGGCAACGCGTACGAGGACGAGAGCGCGCTCCGGGTGCCCGCGTCACTGCGCGACGCGGTGGGTCTGTGGGAGACTTCCGCGGTCGCGCGCGCGGCGTTCGGGGATGACGTGATCGCCCACTACGCCAACAACGCGCGGGTCGAACTCGCCGCCTTCGACGCCGCGGTCACGGACTGGGAGCTGTACCGGGGGTTCGAACGGCTGTGACGACGACGGATGTGCTCAACCCGGCGACCGGGCAGGTCATGGCGACGGTCCCGTCGGCATCGACCGAGGAGACCGACGCCGCCATCGAGCGCTCGAGGGGGGCGTTCGATTCCTGGCGCCAGGTCTCACCCGGCGACCGGGCCCGGCTGCTCCGGCGGTTCGCGGCCGTGGTCGACGGGCACCTTTCGGAGCTGGCCGATCTTGAGGTGCGCAACTCCGGGCACACCATCGGCAATGCCCGCTGGGAGGTGGGCAACGTCCGCGACGTGCTCGACTACTACGCGGGCGCCCCGGAGCGGCTGACCGGACACCAGATCCCGGTGGCGGGCGGGCTCGACGTGACGTTCCACGAGCCGCTCGGCGTCGTCGGCGTGATCGTCCCGTGGAACTTCCCGATGCCGATCGCCGGCTGGGGCTTCGCGCCGGCCCTGGCCGCGGGCAACACGGTGGTGCTCAAGCCGGCCGAGCTGACCCCGCTCACCGCCCTGCGCCTCGGCGAGCTGGCGCTGGAGGCGGGCCTGCCGGAGGGCGTCCTCACGGTCGTACCCGGGAAGGGGTCGGTCGTGGGCGAGCGGTTCGTGACCCATCCCGCGGTGCGCAAGGTGTGCTTCACCGGGTCCACCGAGGTGGGCAAGCGGATCATGGCGGGCTGCGCGGAGCAGGTGAAGCGGGTGACGCTGGAGTTGGGCGGCAAGAGCGCCAACCTCGTCTTCGCGGACGCCGACCTGGCGGCGGCCGCGGCCGCCGCGCCGGCCGCGGTCTTCGACAACGCCGGCCAAGACTGCTGCGCGCGGTCCCGGATCCTGGTGCAGCGATCGGTGTACGACGAGTTCCTGGCGCTGCTGGAGCCGGCGGTGCGGGCCTTCCGGGTGGAGGACCCGGCGCTTCCGACCGCGCAGATGGGCCCGCTCATCTCGGCCGGTCAGCGGGCCACCGTCTCCTCCTATGTGGACGGGGCGAAGGTGGCGTTCACCGGCTCCGCCCCGCCGGGAGGGTTTCTGGTACGCGCCGACGGTGCTGCTCGCCGACTCGCCGGCTGAGCGGCACTGGCGGGAGGAGATCTTCGGGCCGGTCGTGTCGGTGCTGCCCTTCGACGACGAGGCGGACGCGATCCGCCTCGCCAACGACACCGAGTACGGGCTCTCCGGCTCGATCTGGACCCGTGACGTGGGACGGGCCATCCGGGTGGCGCGCGGTGTGGAGTCGGGCAACCTGAGCGTCAACTCCAACTCGTCGGTGCGCTACTGGACCCCGTTCGGCGGGATGAAGCAGTCCGGCCTCGGCCGTGAGCTGGGCCCTGATGCCTTGCATGCCTTCACTGACGTGAAAAATGTGTTTATTGCGGCATAAGGAGTGACATGGAGCGTCTTGCCGGTCGCGTCGCGGTCGTTACCGGGGCGGGGAGCGGGATCGGTCTGGCCACCGCCCGGCGACTGCGCGCCGAGGGTGCGTCGGTGGTCTGCGTCGACGTGGACGAAGACTCCGGCAAGGCGGCCGCGGCCGAGGTGGCGGGGGAGTTCGTCGCCTGCGACGTGACCGACGAGGCGGCCGTGCGGGACCTCTTCGACGGGGTGGCGGCCCGGCACGGTCGGGTGGACGTCGCGTTCAACAACGCCGGCATCTCGCCGCCCGACGACGACTCGATCCTGGTCACCGGGCTGGAGGCCTGGGAGCGGGTGCTCAGGGTCAACACCACGAGCGTGTACCTGTGCTGCAAGTACGCGATCCCGCACATGCAGCGGCAGGGCAAGGGCTCGATCATCAACACCGCCTCGTTCGTCGCGCTGATGGGGGCGGCGACAAGCCAGATCGCGTACACGGCGAGCAAGGGCGGGGTACTCGCGCTCAGCCGCGAGCTCGGCGTGCAGTTCGCCCGCGAGGGTATCCGCGTCAACGCGCTCTGCCCCGGGCCGGTGGCGACGCCGATGCTCATGGAACTCTTCGCCAAGGACCCGGAGCGGGCCGCCCGGCGCCTCGTACACGTGCCGATGGGCCGCTTCGCCCAGCCGGAGGAGATCGCCGCCGCGGTCGCGTTCCTGGCCAGCGACGACGCGTCGTTCGTCACGGCGTCCCAGTTCGTGGTCGACGGCGGGATCACCGGCGCCTACGTGACGCCCCTTTAGGTCGGGATATCTCAATGCGGCCGATCATCGGAATCACCTCGTACGTAGAGCCCGCCACCTGGGGCGTGTGGCGCGACTTGCCGGCGACTGTCCTTCCGTACTCTTACGTGCGCGCGGTCGAGGCGGCCGGCGGTCGGGCGATCGTGATCCCGCCCGACCCGGAGAGCGCCGAGATCCTCCGCGTGCTCGACGGGCTCGTGCTCGCCGGCGGCGCGGACATCGAGCCGTCCCGGTACGGCGCGGCACCCCACCCCCGTACCGACAGCCGGCCACAGCGGGACGCGGGGGAGTTCGCGCTGGTCGGCGCCGACTTGCCGATCCTCGGTGTGTGCCGGGGCATGCAGCTGCTCGCGGTGGCGTACGGCGGGCGGCTGCACCAGCACCTGCCCGACGTGGTGGGGCACGAAAAGCACTGCCCGGTGCCCGGTGAGTTCGGCTCGCACGGCGCCCGTTTCGCCCCTGGCAGCCTTGTCCAGCGAATCATGGGCGGCGACGGTGAGGTCAACTCGTACCACCACCAGGGGTCGCCGACGCGGGACGGCTCACCGTCAGCGCCTGGGCGGACGACGGCGGTATCGAGGCGGTCGAGGACCCAGCGCGCCCCTTCGTGCTCGGTGTCCAGTGGCACCCGGAAGTGGAGGGGACGTCCGGCCGTTCAAGGCCCTGGTGGACGCCTCACGGTAGGGTTGGGCCACATGAGGCGTCCGCTCATTGGTCTCACCACATATGCGGAGAACGCACGGTTCGGGGCCAATGACACATTTTCCGCCATCCTTCCCCTGCGGTACGTGCACGCGGTCCACGAGAGCGGCGGCCGCGCGGTCCTGATCACGCCGGACGCGCCCGACGCCGACGTGCTGGACGACATCGACGGGATCATGTTCACCGGCGGCTCGGACGTCGACCCGACCCTCTACGGCGAGCCGCCCCACCCCACGACCAATGTCAACCCGCAGCGGGACGCGGCCGAGCTGCTCCTGCTCCGCGCGGCGGTCGCCCGCGACCTGCCCGTGTTCGGCATCTGCCGGGGCATGCAGCTGATGGCCGTCGGGTACGGCGGGAGCCTGCACCAGCACCTGCCGGACGTGCTCGGCCACGAGGGGCACCGGCCGACCAGCGGCCCCAAGTTCAGCCAGCGGCACCCCGTGCGGCTGCTGCCGCACTCCCGGGCGCACGCCATCCTCGGCGACGAGGCGACTGTCAACTCGTACCACCACCAGGGGGTGCGCGACCCGGGCGGGCTGACGCCGGTCGGCTGGTGCCCGGACGACGGCCTCATCGAGGTGGTGGAGGACCCGAGCCGCACGTTCGTGCTCGGCGTGCAGTGGCATCCCGAGGTCAGCGACGACTTCCGGGTCTTCGAAGCCTTCGTGGAGGCGGCCAACGCCCGCAAGATGGCATTGCGGTAAGGCGGCGGCCCCCGGCGCTAGGGTGGATGCCATGACCGCCGTACGTGCCCATTTGGCGCCGGGCCAGATTTCGCCTTGGCGCCAGGTGCCCGCCTCCATCCCGCGCCCTGAGTATGTGGGCAAGAAGCGGCCCAAGGAGTGGCGCGGCTCGCACGTGCAGACACCCGAGACGATCGAGAAGATGCGGATCGCCGGCCGGCTCGCGGCCCAGGCGACCCAGCTCGCCGGCGAGCACTGCAAGCCGGGTGTCACCACGGACGAGATCGACAAGGTCGTGCACGAGTTCCTCTGCGACCACGGCGCCTACCCGTCGACGCTTGGCTACAAGGGCTTTCCGAAGTCCTGCTGCACCAGCCTCAACGAGGTGATCTGCCACGGCATCCCGGACACCACGGTGCTGGAAGACGGCGACATCATCAACGTCGACGTGACCGCGTTCATCGGCGGGGTGCACGGCGACACCGACGCGACATTCGGAGTCGGCGACGTCTCGGAGGAGGCGCGGCTGCTCATCGAGCGCACGCACGAGGCGATGATGCGGGGCATCCGGGCGGTCGCGCCGGGTCGCCCGCTCAACGCGGTGGGCCGAGTCATCGAGGCGTACGCGCGCCGCTTCGGGTACGGGGTGGTGCGCGACTTCACCGGGCACGGCATCGGCGAGTCGTTCCACAGTGGCCTGTACGTGCCGCACTACGACAACCCGCAGCTCGACGTCGTCATGGAGCCGGGCATGACGTTCACGATCGAGCCGATGATCACGCTGGGCACCCACGAGTACACGATGTGGCGGGACGGCTGGACGGTCGTGACCAAGGACCTCAAGTGGACCGCCCAGTTCGAGCACACGATCGTGGTGACCGACGACGGGCACGAGATCCTGACCCTCCCGTGACGCCGGAAAGACCGGCGGCCCTCACCCCCAACCACCACCCCGACGTCTCCGGCGGCTGGCTGCGCGCGGCCGTGTTCGGTGCGATGGACGGCCTTGTCACCAACATCGCGCTGATCGCCGGCGTCGGCGGTGGCGGGGTCTCGTCGCGGAACATCGTGCTCACCGGCGTGGCCGGCCTGGTCGCCGGCGCGATCTCGATGGGCCTCGGCGAGTACACGAGCGTGCGCACCCAGAACGAGCAGGTGGCCGCCGAGGTCGCCAAGGAGCGGCGCGAGCTGGAGCGGTTTCCGGACGCGGAGGCGCACGAGCTTGTGGAGGCCTGGGCCGGCCGGGGATGCCGCGTGACCTGGCCGAGGAGGTCGCGGCCGTCCTCAAGCGCAACCCGGAGGAGGCGCTGCGCTTCCACGCCCGCGAGGAGCTCGGCGTCGACCCGGACGAGCGGCCCAGCCCGTGGACGGCAGCGGGTTCGTCCTTTGTCTGCTTCTCGGTCGGCGCGCTGGTGCCGCTGATCACGTTCCTGCTCGGCTTCGACCAGCTGTGGCTGGCGCTCGCGGTCGGCGGTGTGGGGCTCTTCGTGGCCGGTGCCCTTGTCGCCCGGTTTACGGGCCGCTCGTGGCTTGGCAGTGGGCTGCGGCAGCTGCTGCTCGGCGCCGCGGCCACCGCCGCCACCTACGCGATCGGCAGGCTGATCGGCGTGGGCGGGGCCTAGGGCCAGCTCAGGCGTCGAATATCTGGCTCACCGTCGCGTCCACCGGGCGGCCCCGGTTGGCCAGCTCCTTGGCCTGGTCGCGCAGGATCAGGCCGAGCTCGGTCATGTCCACGCCGGCCAGGCCGGTGCGCTTGACCGCGTCCGCGCTGTTGCGGAAATACGTGCGGGTGATCAGCCCCACCACCATCGCCGCGTTGAGCCGGGCCTCGCCGATCATCAGCATGGCGGCATCCGTCTCGTACCACTGGGTGAGCCGGACCGCCCGCGCGTGCGCCGACGAGGCTCGGCACCACGCCTCCCGGGCGAGCGTCGTGAACTCCAGCGACTTTGCCTCCGCCAGCCGCCCGAGGTGGGTGTCGCGGAGCCGCTCCAGCCACCCGTCCGGGTCGTAGATCGACTTGGTCGTCACGTACCGGTCGGCGGCCACCGGCCACGAGGTGGTGAGGGTGCGGGCGTGCTGGAGGTACTCCTCGGCGGCCACCACACCGAGGTCGACAAGGATCCCGTCCACCCGGCGGGTGACCGGCCGTGGCCCGGCGCCCGCCTTGTAGGTGACCACGACCAGGTCGACGTCGCTCGTGTCGGTGTCGTCGCCGTGGGCAAGTGACCCGTGGACCCCGATGGCCTGCACCCCCGCTGGGTACCGCCGTCGGGCCGCGTCGGCCACCTGTTCCGCCACGACCCAGCGGGGATTCGCGAGGTACGGATTTGGCTCCGCCACGGCGATCATTCTCCGCCACACCGTGTCGGATCGGTAGCGCTAAGTTTCTTCTACGTAGGACCGGCCCATCGCTTCATATCCATGATGGTGCCGTCCGGCGGGCTAGGGTGGGCCCGCCGGACGTTTCTGTGGCACGACTCCGGGATCTCCGGATCAGGTGGCGCGGCGGGCCTCGATCGGCAGCCGGGAGCGGGTGAGCAGGCCCGCGCCGAGCATCGCCACGAGCGGCACGACGGCGACGACCGCGAGGCTCTGCCACGGGACCCCGACTGGGTACGGCGGCTCGACCGGCCACCGGTCAGCGCCCGTCTGGTTGTACGCGTACAGCACCGCGGCGGAGACGCCGAGCCCGGCGGTCACCCCCAGCACCGTACCGAGCCCGGCGATCACCCCCGACTGGCTCAGCGACAGCCTCCGCCGTACCCCCGGACTGGCCCCCACCGCCGCGAGCGTGGACAGGTCGGCGCGGCCGTCGGCGGCGGCGAGGCCGGTCGCGATGCCGGCCGCGCCGAGCGTGATCAGCCCGGCCGCGGCGGCGAGGACCAGCAACATCGGGTCGGACCGTTGGCTGGGGCCGTGCTCGACCGACGTGTACAGCGCCGCGTCCAGCTCGCGTAGCCCGGCGGTCAGCCGGTCCTGCTCCGCGCTGGTGGGCATCCGGCTCGTCGACACCACGAGGCCGGAGGGGCGGTGGGACAGCTTGGCCGCCTCGACCGCGCCGCTGGAGAGGATGATCCCGCCGAACGCAGGCAGGCCGGTCGACACCGCGTACGCGGGCACCACGACCGTGGGCAGCTTCGCCAGGTCCCGCACCGCAGTGGTCCCGCTCTGCTGGCTGGCGTCGTAGATCTCCAGCGTGACCTTGCCGTCTTCGACGAAGCGCGGGTCGCCGACCACGACGCCGCCCGCGGCAAGGGCCGCTCGGGCCGTGGCCAGGTCGTCGCCGGTCGCCGCGGTAAGCCCGGGCAGCGCGTCGGGCCCGGCGACGGCCATGCCGTACCCGACGCTCTGCCAGCCGGAGTCCAGTACGCAACGCGGGTCCTGGCGGGCCTTGCGCTGTTCCTCGGCGCCCAACGTCCCCACCTCGTCGGCCCACGGGCACTCCCGCCCGGCCGGCACACGCGGTGAGAGTCCACAGTAGACATCGTTCGGGGTGCCGGCGGGACAGGTGACCTCGGCGAGCGGAGCGGTGGCGACCGTCGGGAAGGTGGCGCGGGCGATCGCCGCCACCCGTTCCAGGTCGGGCGCCTGCTCGGGCTTGCCGGGTTCTGTCTGCGCCTGGCGGTACTGGTACTGGATGAGCGCGTTCCCGGAGGGGAGCCCGGCGTGGTACCTCGCGTCGTTTCGGTCCTGCTCGGCCGTGAGCACGACGCCGAGCGCCACGCTGCCCGCGACGGCCGCCATCACCGCGGCGATGGCCGGTGCCGAGGCGGCCCGGTTGCGCGCGGTGTCGCGGAGCGCGATCCGGGGCGCCAGCGGCAGGACCCGGCCCAGCCGGGCGATCAGCCCCACCAGCGCGGGCGTGCAGAGCACGAGCCCCAGCTCGCCGAGGATCAGGCCGGCCAGCAGCATGTTGATGTCCGTACGCCGGGCGCCCAACACGGTCACGGCCGCGCCCACCCCGGTGAGCGCGAGGCCGGCGACAAGCCAGCGCTTGCGCGAGCGCACGCTGCCGCGCCGCCCGGTCAGGGCCGCGACCACATCGCCGCGGGCCGCGGTGAACGCCGGCACGAGCGCGGCGAGCAGGCCGGTGCCCACCGCGAGTACGGCGATGCCGGCGAGCGCGAGCGGGAACACCCGGTAGCCGCCGGCCCGCTGGTTGACGAAGTGCTCCTCGAGCAGCGGGCGGGTGAGGAACGCGGCGGCGATGCCGATCACCAGGCCGGCGGCGGCGCCCAGCGTGCCCAGCACGACGCCGTCGGCGAGCACGATGCGGCGCAGGTGTGCCGGGGTACCCCCGTTGGCGGCGATCAGGCCGAGGTCGCGCCGGCGACGGCGGGCGCCCACGGCGAACGCCGGCCCGGCCAGCAGCACGATCTCCAGGATGGCCAGGCCCGCGACAAGCCCGCCGATGCCGAGGGCCTCGGCGTCGACGCCGGAGGTACGGAACATCTCCGGCGTCTCGGACTCCGGTGGTGGGTGCAGGAACACAGCGCGGGAAGAGACGATGATGCCCCGCTGGTTGAGCTGCTTGACCTGGTCCCAGTCGACCGGGCCGGGTGCGTCCCAGAGCCAGCCGGCGCTGCCACCGGAGGGACTCGGCCGGGCGGGCATTGTCTCGGGGAGGAATACGGCGGTCTCGTAGAGCGAGTCGGGAAACTCGACGAGCCCGGTGACCGTCCAGGACCGGGTGCGGTCCGGGTTCTGGATCGTGCCGCCGATCTCGGTGCCGAGCCGGTCAGCCGCCTGCGGGGTGAGCGCGACTTCGCCGGCGCTGGCGGGCGCGCGGCCCTCGAGGAGCGTGACGAGCCCTTCGGTGAGCGGGTCGCGGACGTCCAGTCCCTGGACACCGATGCTGCCGATCCCACCAGCGGTACGGAACTCGGTGTAGTTCTCAAGCGCCGGGATGATCCGGCTGCCCGCGGGCAGGGCGGCGAGGACCTCCCGCTCGGTAAAGGGCTGGGTGACCGGCGAGCCTTCGCCGCTCCAGCCGTTGCCCCGCGGTTCCTGCACGACCGGCCCGGTGTGGTCCCACCGCAGCCGGGCGTCGGCGGCACCCATCTCGCGGTCCGCCTGCTCGGCCGGGCGGAGCCGGAACATGTCGTACGACGCGGCGGCGAAGGACAGTGCCAGCACCGGCAACGCGATCATCGCGACCACCATCGCGGAACGGCCCTTGGCCCGGCGTGCCTCGCGCCGGGCGATGCGCAGCGCAATGAACCAGGAGGTCACGATGCCGGCTCCAGCAGCTCTTCGGCCTGGGCGAGCGGGCCGGACGTGTCCACCACGACGCCGTCGCGCAGGAAGACCACACGGTCGGCCCAGCCGGCGTGCCGCGCCTCGTGCGTCACCAGTACGCCGGCCGCCCCAGCGTCGACCCGCGCCCGGAGCAGCCGCAGCACTGCCTCGCCGGTCTGCGAGTCGAGCGCGCCGGTCGGCTCGTCGGCGAGCACGAGACGGCGGTCGCCGACAAGCGCCCGCGCGATCGCCACCCGCTGCTGCTGGCCGCCGGACATGTCGTCGGGGAAGCGCGGGCCGAGGTCGGCGAGGCCCACCTCCTCCAGCGCGGCGACGGCGAGCCGGCGCGCCTTGCGTACGCCCATGCCGTCCAGCTCCAGCGGCAGTGCCACGTTCTCCGCGGCGGTGAGGCTGGGCAGCAGGTTGAGGTCCTGGAAGACGTACCCGACCGAGCGCCGGCGCACAGCGGCCAGCTGCCGCTTGGAGAGCTCGCCGAGCAGCTTGCCCTCGACGTACACGCCGCCCTGGGTGGGACGGTCGAGGCCACCGGCGAGGTTGAGCAGGGTGGACTTTCCGGAGCCGGATGGGCCCATGACAGCCACCAGCTCCCCGGGGCGTACGCCGAGCGAGACGCCCCGCAGCGCGTGTACCGCCGCCGCGCCGGTGCCGTGGGTACGGTGCACGTCGCGCAGTTCGAGGATCATGACGAGCTCACCTCGCTGTGTTCGGTATCCGGCGTATCCACCGGGGAGGGGGTGGCTGCCAGGGTCGGCTTGGCGGACGAGGGGTTCGGCGTCGCTGGCGGGTAGCGCATGACGCTCGCCTCGCAGTGGTCCAGCCAGCGGATCTCCGCCTCGGCCTGGAAGATCATCGCGTCGAGGACGAGCCGCCACGGCAGGTCGGCGACATCGGTCTCGCGGCTTTTGAGGCGGGTGTACTCCTGTAGCGCCCGCATCGTCGCGGTCCGCTGGGTCTGCACTACCGCGCGTACGTCGACGCCGGGCGTGGTGAGCGCCAGCGCGAGCTTGATCGCCAGCTCGTCGCGGGGCCGGTCGGTACGGCTGATCGGGGTGGCGAACCACTCGGCCAGCTCGCTCCGGCCCGGATCAGTGATCTCGTACGGCCGCTGCCCCCGTCGTTCTCCGGCAGCGGACGGATGAGGCCGTCCCGTTCGAGGCGGGACAGCGTCGTGTAGACCTGCCCGATGTTCAGCGGCCACGTCGTGCCGGTGGACTCCTCGAAGGCGGCGCGGAGCTGGTAGCCGTACATGGGGCCGCGTTCGAGCAGCGCCAAGAGGCCATGACGGATGGACATGGCTACCGAGTATGCATACCCGGTATGGTGAGGGCAAGAGCAGGGGCCTCAGGTAACCCGTCCGGGGAAGGGGACGGTCGCCGGGCTGACTCCTGCGCGGCGGCGCCAGCGGGTGGCCCGGACCGCGCAGTCGCAGAGCGCCGCGAGGGCGCTGGCCCGGTCGGTCTCCGTCGTCTCCGGCAGGGCGGCCCGCCATACCGCTGCGGTGCGTTCCTCTATCTCGGTGGCCAGCTTGAGCGCGGCGGCCCGGTCGGTGACCTTGTAGGGCAGCGTGTAGCTGGCCGCCGCGGCGGGTGGCGAGGTGCCCATCTCGGTCAGTCGCAGCACGAGCGCGTCCCGGCGGGTGCGGTGCGCGGCCTCGGCCTGCCGGGCGTCGGCGGCCGAGGCGTTGTCGAGTCGGACCCCTATCGGCCCGTATGCGTAGATCGCCGCATGCTCGGCTTCGAGCGCGGCGGACAGGGCCTCGGGCTTCATCGGTTCGTCCTGAATGGGAAGGATCGGGGGTCCGGCGGTGTTGGCATCATCGGACCACTTCCAGGTGTGTCGCGCGCGCCGCGGCGATAGAGCCCAGCAGCGCGGCACGCTCGGCCGCCGCGGCCTGGCAGGCCTGCGCCGCGGACTTCTGACCTTTTTGCTCCGCGCTCCGCAGTGCGCCGAGAGTGCTCTTCTCGTCACCGCTCGGCGGGGCGGGGCTGGCGGAGGAGGCGGAAGCGCTGGGCGCCGGTGCCTTGATCACCTTGGTAAGGGCGGTCGCGTGCTCGCGATGTGCCGCCGCGACCGGGGTCAACCGCTCGGCGAGCGCGGGGAAGGCGGCGATCGCGGCCTCGTGCTGGCTGGCGAGCGAAAGCGCCTCGGCCAGCAGTGGAGCCAGCGGGTCGGGCGCCGGGGGCTGCGACTTGTCCTCTTCGTCGCCGAAGAGGCCGCACCCGGCGATCGGGTACAGCGCGGCGGCCCCCACCGCCGCGGCCAGCACTCCACGGCGGGACGCCTGGTGAACCTCAAGCCTGCTCCGCACGGCCAAAGTCTGCCGTACCCCGCTACCGGCCGGCGACCCGACTCCCGGAAACCCCCGACTCGGGTGACCTGGCCTCTCGTGCTGAGTGGCCCCGTGGATGGATGGTCGGTGCGGCGGCCGTCCCGGAAGTGCTCCGGCGCGTTACGCTCTGCGCAGCCACCGGACGCGCTTTGGTCCGGTGGCAAGGAGGCATGGCCGCCCAACCAGGTCGGGGAGACGGCGGCTGGGCCGCTCGATTGACGGAGAGAGGTGCACCCGATGACTCAGCGTGGTCGCACCACTCCGCCCCGCAGCTCCGGCGGCGGCCGGCGCCAGTCGGCTGGCGGAGAGCGGACCCCGCAGCCGAGGGTGTCCAAGGAGCGGGTCACCGCCGTCGTGCAGCCGGTCGTGGTCAGCGCCGGGTACGACCTGGAGGACCTCGCGGTCTCCCGGGCCGGGCGGCGACACGTGGTGCGGGTGACGATCGACGGCGACCGGGGCGTAAGCCTCGACGGCATCGCCGACGTCTCCCGGGCGGTCTCCGCCGCGCTCGACGCGGCCGAGGAGGCCGAGGGCGACCTGCTGCCCGGGGAGTACGAGCTGGAGGTCAGCTCGCGTGGCGTCGACCGGCCACTGACGCTGCCCCGCCACTGGCGGCGCAACGTGGGGCGGCTGGTGAAGGTGAGTGCGGCCGGCCGGCAGATCACCGCGCGGATCAAGGCCGCTGGCGACGAGGGCGTGACGCTCGACGTCGACGGCACCGTCCAGGAGGTGGCCCACGCCGACCTCGGGCCAGGCCGGGTGGAGCTGGAGTTCACCAGGTGGGGCGAGGTCGAAGGCGCGGATGATGAGGACGACGAGATCGACGAGGAGGACGAGGAGAGGTGAACATCGACCTCGCGGCGCTGCGCGCCCTCGAGCGGGAGCGGGAGATTCCGTTCGACACGATCCTCGCGGCGATCGAGACCGCGCTGCTGACCGCGTACCGCCACACTGAGGGCGCGGAGGCACACGCGCGGGTGGAGATCGACCGGAAGACCGGTGCCGCGCTCGTGTACGCGCAGGAGCTGGACGCGGACGGCACGGTGGTCCGCGAGTGGGACGACACCCCGCACGACTTCGGCCGGATCGCCGCGATGACCGCCAAGCAGGTGATCCTCCAGCGGCTGCGCGAGGCCACCGACGAGGTGCACTTCGGCGAGTACGTGGGCCGCGACGGCGACCTGGTGACCGGTGTGGTCCAGGCGCACGAGGCACGCTCGGAGAAGGGCATCGTCACGGTCGACCTGGGCAAGCTCGAGGCGGTGTTGCCGCACTCCGAGCAGGTGCCCGGCGAGATCTACGCGCACGGCCAGCGGATCCGCTGCGTGGTCGTGCACGTTGCCAAGGGCTTCCGCGGCCCGCAGATCACGCTCTCCCGCTCGCACCCCAACCTGGTGAAGAAGCTCTTCGCCCTGGAGGTGCCGGAGATCGCCGACGGTACGGTGGAGATCGCCGCGATCGCCCGCGAGGCAGGTCACCGGACCAAGATCGCCGTACGCTCGGCCGCGCCCGGTGTCAACGCCAAGGGCGCCTGCATCGGTCCGATGGGCCAGCGGGTCCGCGCGGTGATGAGCGAGCTGCACGGTGAGAAGATCGACATTATCGACTGGTCGGAGGACCCGGCGAACTTCGTCGGCAACGCGCTCTCGCCGGCCAAGGCGCTGCGTGTAGAGGTCATCGACGCGGCGACGCGCACCGCGCGGGTCACCGTGCCAGACTTCCAGCTGTCGCTGGCGATCGGCCGCGAGGGGCAGAATGCCCGCCTCGCCGCCCGGCTCACCGGATGGCGGATCGACATCCGCCCTGACAACGAGCCGGCGCGCCCCGCTGGTAACGATCATGCGACCGAGCCAGGCGGCGCGGTCGCCGAGGCGTAGGAGTAGACTCTCTGTTGGTACGACGTGCGCGGCCGGTGCGCACATGTGTGGGTTGCCGGCAACGGACGGCGGCCGGCGATTTGCTACGGGTTGTCGCGGTTCCCAGTGAGGCTGGCCACAGCCTTATGGCGGATCGGGCCCGTAGACTGCCGGGTCGGGGAGCTCACCTGCATCCTGATCCGGCTTGCTTCGCGCTAGCGGAGCGGCGTCGCGCTTTCGGGCGTGCGCTGCGCATCACCGGTGTCCTGGACACAGGTGAGCTGGCCGAGCACATCCGTGCGGTAGCCACTACGACCGGTCAGCAGACCGGCCGAGGGTCGCAAAGAGCAAGGTAGGACGACCGACATGAGCACACGATGAAGTCCCTGAAATGACCAGGCTTCAAGTGCAGGAGTGAGGTCGAGCGGGTGCCGCCCGCACGACCTCGGAGTGAGGAGTGCAGTGGCAGGCAAGGCCCGCGTACACGAGCTTGCGAAAGAGCTCGGGGTCGAAAGCAAGACCGTTCTCGCCAAGTTGAAGGAAATGGGCGAGTTCGTCAAGTCCGCGTCGAGCACTGTTGAGGCGCCGGTAGCCCGGCGGCTGCGCGGTGCGTTCGCCGCACAATCAGCCCCCGCGGCGGCTCCGGCCGCCCCATCGGTATCGGCGGCCTCGGCGGCAACACCAGCCGCACCGGCCCCGATGCCCCAGAAGGTATCGGCGCGCCCCGCGCCGCCCCGGCGGGCGACGACGCCCGCCCCTACCCCCGGCCCTTCGGCTCGGCCCAGGCCCCCGGTTCCGGGTCCGCCCCCGCCCGCCCCGTCGTCAAGCCCGCGAGCGCCCACGACATCGAGGTCGCCGCGGCTGAGGAGCGCGCGGCGCGGCTCAAGCGTGACCAGGAAGCGGCGGTCAAGGCCGCCCAGCAAGCGGCCAAGCAGCGCGACCAGCGTGACACCGCGCGCCGGGAGCCCCCGGCCGACGGTGCGACCCGGCCCAAGCCCGGTCCGGGCGCGATGCCCCGCGGCCCGGCTCCCCGGCCGCCGGTCGGCCAACGCCCCCCGCGGCGCCGACTCCGGGTCCGGGCCGTCCTGGCCCGCGTCCGCCGCGCAGCGGCGGTAACAACCCGTTCGGCATCACGCCCGGCGGCCAGCGTCCCGCCGCCAGCGGCGGTGGCGGCGGTGGCGGGCCTCGGCCCAACCCGGCCTCGATGCCGCCTCGGCCGAGCCCGGCGTCCATGCCGCCTCGGCCCAGCCCGGCGTCCATGCCCACCCAGCGGCCTGGCCGCCCGGGTGGTGGCGGCCCCGGCCGTCCCGGTGGCGGTGGTGGTCCCGGCGGTGGCGGCGGCGGTCGCACCGGCGGTGGCTTCCGTCCCGGTGGCGGCCCCGGTGGTGGCGGCGGCGGTGGCGGCTTCCGCGGTGGCGGCGGCGGCCCCGGCGGCGGTGGCGGTGGCGGCGGCTTCCGCGGTGGCGGCGGCCCCGGTGGTGGCGGCGGTCCCGGCGGCGGTGGCGGTGGCTACCGCGGCGGTCCCGGTGGTGGCGCGCCGGCGGGTGCCGGCGGTGCCGGTCGTCCCGGTGGCGGCGGTCGCGGTCGCGGTGGCGGAGCGGCGGGTGCCTTCGGGCGTCCCGGCGGTAAGCCGACCCGCGGTCGCAAGTCCAAGAAGCAGCGGCGTCAAGAGTTTGACAATCTGTCCGCGCCGCAGATGAGCTCGGGTGCTCCGCGCGGTCAGGGCCAGGCGGTCCGGCTCTCGCGCGGTGCGTCCCTCTCGGACTTCGCCGACAAGATCAACGCCAACCCCGGTTCGCTGGTCCAGGAGATGTTCAACCTGGGCGAGATGGTGACGGCGACGCAGTCGTGCTCCGACGACACGTTGCTGCTGCTCGGTGAGCACCTCGGCTTCGACGTGCAGATCGTCAGCCCCGAAGACGAGGACCGCGAGCTGCTCGCGCAGTTCAACATCGACCTCGACGCGGCGGTCGACGAGGACCGGCTGGTCAGCCGGCCACCGGTCGTGACCGTCATGGGTCACGTCGACCACGGTAAGACGAAGCTGCTCGATGCGATCCGCAAGACGAACGTGATCGAGGGCGAGGCCGGCGGCATCACCCAGCACATCGGTGCCTACCAGGTCATGGTGGAGCACGACGGTAACGAGCGGGCGATCACCTTCATCGACACCCCGGGTCACGAGGCGTTCACCGCCATGCGTGCCCGTGGTGCCCAGGTGACCGACATCGTCATCCTGGTCGTCGCGGCCGACGACGGCGTCATGCCGCAGACGATCGAGGCGCTCAACCACGCCAAGGCGGCCGAGGTGCCGATCGTGGTCGCGGTCAACAAGGTCGACAAGCCGGAGGCCAACCCGGACAAGGTGCGCCAGCAGCTCACCGAGTACGGGCTGGTGGCCGAGGAGTACGGCGGCGACACGATGTTCGTCAACGTCGCGGCCAAGCCCGGCATCGGCATCGACGACCTGCTCGAGGCCGTCCTGCTGACCGTCGACGCGTCGCTGGAGCTGACCGCTCCGATCGACGGCCCTGCTCAGGGTGTGGCCATCGAGGCCCACCTCGACAAGGGCCGGGGCGCGGTGGCCACGGTGCTGGTCCAGAAGGGCACGCTCCGCGCCGGCGACTCGATCGTCGCCGGTGGGGCGCACGGCCGGGTCCGGGCGATGCTTGACGAAAACTTCAAGCCGGTAACCGAGGCGGGTCCGGCCCGTCCGGTGCAGGTGCTGGGCCTCACGGCGGTGCCGGGTGCGGGTGACACGTTCCTGGCCGCGGCCGACGACCGTACCGTGCGGCAGATCGCCGAGCAGCGCCAGGCGCGGCGGCGGGCGGCGAGCTTCGCCAACTCCCGTGGCCGGGCCACCCTTGAGACGCTCATGGAGCAGATCAAGGAAGGCGAGAAGACCACGCTCAACCTCATCCTCAAGGGCGATGTCTCCGGTTCGGTGGAGGCCCTGGAGGACGCGCTGTTCAAGCTCGACATTCCCGAAGAGGTTCAGCTCAAGATCCTCGACCGGGGCGTCGGCGCGATCACCGAGAGCAACGTCATGCTCGCCAGCGCCTCGTCCGAGGCCGCGACGATCATCGGCTTCAACGTGCGGGCGTCCAACAAGGTTCGCGAGATCGCCGACCGCGAAGGCGTGGAGATCCGGTACTACACGGTCATCTACCAGGCCATCGAGGAGATCGAGGCGGCGCTCAAGGGCCTGCTCAAGCCCGAGTACGAGGAGGTCGAGCTCGGCACGGCGGAGGTCCGCGAGGTCTTCCGTTCGTCCAAGATCGGCAACATCGCGGGTTGTATCGTCCGGTCGGGCCTCCTCCGGCGCAACGCCAAGGCGAGGCTCATGCGGGACGGGGTCGTGGTGGCGGAAAACCTCACGATCAGCTCGCTCAAGCGGTTCAAGGACGACGCGACCGAGGTCCGCGAGGGCTTCGAGTGTGGTCTGACGCTCCAGGGCTACAACAACATCCAGGTCGACGACGTCATCGAGACGTTCGAGATGCGGGAGAAGACGCGCTCCTGAGTGGTGCGTTCGAAGCGCCCCGCCGGCACCCGCCGGCGGGGCGCTTTGCTTGGGCCCAGTAAGTTCTCTCGGCGTGTATACGGGAACTGCTGTGTTTGACGTGCTCCTGCCGGGGACTCACGTTCGTTGAAGGCGAAGCGCTCGTACGTGCGGCCGATCGTCGCCGCCCTGCGGAAGTTCGAGATCTCCGTGGCCGAGGTCGGTGCGCTCGACCTGCACGGGCGGGCGGAGATCGGCGTGGCGGTGGTGGCCGCCGAGCCCGCGCACGTGGGCGAGGTACTGGACTCCTGCGAGCGGCTCGTCGCGGGCCGTCCAGAGATCGAACTGCTGTCCGTGAGGCGCCGGCTACACGGCGACGAGGACTGATTTTGAGCTGCTCACACGGGTAGTGTGCAGAGGTTGGCGGGTGTCTCCGGCCGCCTGGCCGGGTGCGCGCAGTGGAGCTTCCGGAGGTGGCGAGATGACGGACCCGGCCAAGGTACGCCGGCACGCGGAGCGGGTGCGGGAGCTGGTGGCTTCGGTGGTGCGTACGCAGATCAAGGACCCCCGCCTCGGCATGATCACGATCACGGATGCCCGGATCACCGCCGACCTGCGTGACGCGACGGTCTTCTACACGGTGCTCGGTGACGCGGCCGCCCAGGCGGGCACCGCGGCGGCCCTCGACAGCGCCAAGGGGCTCGTGCGCAGCACGGTCGGCAAGGCGCTCGGGCTGCGCCACTCGCCGACGCTGACGTTCATCCACGACGACGTGCAGGAGCACGCCAAGCACATCGACGACCTGCTCGCCGCGGCGCGCACGGCCGACGCCGAGGTGCAGCGGCGGGCGGCCGGCGCGGAGTATGCGGGCGAGTCCAACCCGTACAAGGAAGAGTCCGACGAGGAAGAGGGTGACGAGGCGGACGACGCCGCGGACGACTCTCGGGACCGGCCGTGACCACCGTGGCGGAGGTTCCGGCGGCGGAGACGGCCGAGCCGACCGCCGCCGACTGGGCCTCGGCTGTCGCCGCGGTGCACGGCCTGCCGCCGGGCGGTACCGTGCTGCTGGTCTGTCACGTCAACCCCGACGGGGACGCGCTGGGCAGCATGCTGGGCGTGGCGTTGGGGTTGCGCCGGCTGGGGATCTCCCAGCTCCAGGCGACGTTTCCCGGTGCGACGGCGGGAGCCGGCGACGGTGGGTATGGCGGGCCGCCCGAGGTGCCCGAGCCGTTCCGCTGGCTGCCCGGCCTCGACCTGCTGGTGCCGTCGGACGAGGCGCACCCGGCGCCGGACCTGTTCCTCTGCTTCGACGCGGCCAGCGCCTCCCGGCTGGGGACGCTGGCCGACCGGCTCGACACGGCCGGCGCGGCCGTGGTGCTCGACCACCACGCCTCGAATACCCGCTTCGGCGGCATCCACCTGGTCGACCCGGGCGCCGCGGCCACCTCGGTGGTGGCCGAAGGGCTGCTCAACCGGCTTGAGGTGCCGCTCGACGCGGAGATCGCCCAGTGCCTGTACGTGGCGCTGGCCACCGACACAGGCTCGTTCCGGTTCGACATGACCACCCCGGCGGTACACGAGATGGCTGCCCGGCTCATCGCGACCGGCATCAGCCCCGGGGAGATCTCCCGCCGGATCTTCGACACCCGACCGTTCGGCGCGGTGCGGCTCTACGGCGACGTGCTTCAGCGCGCCCAGCTGGAGCCGGAGGCGGCCGGCGGTGTCGGGCTCGTGTGGACGTACGCGACGCTGGACGACCTCGCCCGGCACAGCCAGAAGCCGTACGTGCTGGAGGCCCTCATCGACTCCGTGCGCTGCGCCGCCGAGGCCGACGTGAGCTGCGTCATCAAGCAGGTCGGCCCGGCCGAGTGGGCGGTGTCCATGCGGAGCAAGGGCGCGGTCGACGTGAGCCGGGTCGCGGTGGCGCTCGGCGGTGGCGGGCACCGGCTGGCCGCTGGCTTCACCGGGCGGGGCTCGGTCCACGACGTGATCGGGGCGATCCGGGCAGAGCTCTGAGACCCGCTGCGACGGAGCGTCCCCGCCTGCTACCAGTCCGTATCCCGGGAACCTAGCGCGCGTTCATCTGACTTAACGCTAACTTGGTCAACGTTGCGTACTGGTTCGTGCGTGCACTGCGTGCGGCCGGTATTGCTCCAGGGTCTGATCGACCCGGGCTCGCGCCTCCGCTGTTCCGGCGATCCCGGAAGGCTGTCTCGGCGCACCGCACGACCGCCCGCTGAGCCTGATGATTCGCTCGCCGCGCACGCCTCTGTGTGGGCTCACGCCGCTGCGCGCCACACACGCCGCTGGAAGGACCCGTTCCATGGCTACCAAGCCCAAGCCGCAGAACACCGAGGAGGAGCGCGAGCAGGCCCGCCGCGCCCTACAGACCTCGATGGACACGCGCCAGTAAGACACCCCTCGCCCGCACGGCGGGCGCAGGCACTCCCGCGCTCGACGATGTAAGTCCTTGTGAGCGTTGCGGTCATTACCTGACGGGTGTCAGGATGACCTGCGATGGCTCCGTACTCCCTGCGCCGCGTCGCGGCCCTCGCGCTGCCCGCGCTTGTCGTGCTGGCCGCTGAGCCGCTCTATGTGCTCGTCGACACGGCGGTCGTGGGTCATCTCGGCAGCGTCCCGCTGGCCGCGCTGGCGATCGGCGGCACAGTGATGTCGGCGGCCGCGTGGCTGGGCACCGTGATGGCGTATGGCACGACCGGCCGCTCCGCCCGCCGCTTCGGCGCCGGCGACCGGGCCGCGGCGGTGGCCGAGGGGTACAGGCGTCGTGGCTCGCGCTCGGCGTCGGACTCGCCCTGGCAGTGATCGCGCAAGTGGTGGCCGGCCCGCTGGCCCGTACCCTCGGCGGCGGCGACTCGGACGTGGCCGGCGCGGCCGCGCAGTGGCTGCGGATCGCGGCCCTGGGCGCCCCAGGCCTCCTTCTCGCCGCGGCCGGCAACGGCTGGATGCGCGGTGTGCAGGAGACTCGGCGACCGCTCTACTACGTGCTCGGCGCCAATGTGCTCTCGGCCGTGCTCTGCCCGATCCTCGTGTACCCGGCGGGACTCGGCCTGACCGGCTCGGCAGTGGCCAACGTGGTGGCGCAGACCGTCGCGGGCGGCTTCTTCGTCTGGGCACTGGTCGCCGAGCGGGTGTCGCTCCGCCCGCACGTCACGGTGATCGGCAAGCAGCTCGTGCTCGGCCGCGACCTGCTGATCCGGGGTTCCGCGTTCCAGGCATGCTTTCTCTCCGCGACCGCGGTGGCCGCGCGCTTCGGTACCGCGGTGGTCGCCGCGCACCAGATCACCGTGCAGCTGTGGTTCTTCTGCGCGCTCGCCCTCGACGCCGTGGCGATCGCCGCCCAGTCGCTGGTCGGCGCCGCGCTGGGTGCCGGCCACGATCGAGAGGCCCGCGACCTGGGCCGGCGCATCGCACTGATCGGTGGCGTGTGCGGCGCTGGGTTCGCGGTGGTGATCGGCGCGGGCGCGGGCGTGGTACCCGACTTGTTCAGCCGCGACCCGGCGGTGCACGAACAGGCGATGGTGGCGTGGCCGTGGTTTGTCGCGCTGCTGCCGCTGGCCGGCGTCGTGTACGCCCTCGACGGTGTCCTCATCGGCGCCGGCGACGCTCGCTACCTGCGCAACGCCACGATCGTGGCCGCGCTGTGCGGTTTCCTGCCGGTGGTGTGGCTGGCCTACGCCCTGGACGCTGGGCTGGGCGGCATCTGGGCCGGGCTGTCGCTCTTCATCGTGCTGCGCCTGGTCACGCTGCTGCTGCGGATGCGCTCAGGCGCGTGGGCCGTAGTAGGCGCGGTGCGCTAGCCCAGCACATACGACTCGTCGTCGAACTCGGCCACGATCGTGAGCTTGCCGCCGAGAGCCCGCACGTAAGCGGCGAGCGTCTCCACCTCGGTCCGCGCGAGCTGGCCCTTTTCGATCCGGGAGACGCGGGCCTGGGTGACGCCCATCGCCTTGGCCACCTCGACCTGGGTCGTGTGCTGGCGGCGCCGCACCTCCGCGAGCCGGTGCGCCCGCGCCTCGGCGACGAACCGGCGCGCACCGGCGTCGATCTCGGCCTGCTCCGCCTCCGTGAAGGCCAGCTCGTCTTTGAGGTCCTCCCAGGAGCGGGCATCCGGGTCGCTCAGGTGCTCACTCATGCGTCTGCTCCTCCACGCGTTTCAGATGCTCGGCAAATGCCGCCTCGGCCATGGGAATCGCCGACCTGTACCACCCCCGCCAGCGGCCGGCTTTGTCGCCGCCGACGAGGATCACCGCTTGCCGGAGTGGGTCGAAGACGAACAGGACCCGAACCTTCGCGGCACCGCTCGAACCCGGTCGCAGCTCCTTGAGATTTGCCAGGCGGGAGCCCTTGACCGTGTCGACCAGCGGCCGGCCGAGGCCGGGGCCCTCGATGCTCAGCGCCTCGATGGCCTGGCTGACCAGCACCAACGTGGCGCGGTCGGTGCGGCGTAGCGAATGGAGCCAGGAACGGGCCGGCTCCAGGACGATGATTGACCACCTCACGGTGCGGCTCCACGGGGACAAGTATAATGCTGGCAACATATAATGTCTATATTTTGTTGATCTTCAGCCCCGTTTCCCCGCGGTAGCCGAGTCAAGGCTGGCACAGTCCCCGATCGGTCGCAGTCCCCATCTGGCAGGCTTGCGGCCGTGAGCGCGGATGGGCTGGTAGTGGTCGATAAGGCTGGCGGGATGACGTCGCACGATGTGGTGGCACGCGTGCGGCGGCTGGCGCGCACCCGACGCGTGGGGCACGGCGGCACGCTCGACCCGATGGCGACCGGCGTGCTCGTCATTGGCGTGGGGAGAGGGACCCGGCTGCTCACGTACGTGATCGGGTCCGTCAAGGGCTATGCGGCGACGATCCGGCTCGGACAGACCACGATCACCGACGACGCCGAGGGCGAGGTGGTGGCCACCGCGCCTGCCGGGCACGTCACGGACGCCGCGATCCGGGACGGACTGGCCGCGCTCACGGGCGCGATCGAGCAGGTGCCCAGCGCGGTCAGCGCCATCAAGGTCGACGGCAAGCGGGCGTACAAGCGGGTGCGCGAAGGAGAGCAGGTGATGCTCGCCGCCCGGCCGGTGACGATCTCCCGCCTCGACGTGCTGGCGATCCGGCGGCCGGCGCCGGATGTGGTGGACGTCGACGTCGAGGTGGTGTGCTCGTCCGGGACGTACGTGCGCGCGATCGCCCGGGACCTCGGCGCCGGGCTGGCGGTGGGTGGGCACCTGACCGCGCTGCGGCGCACCGCGGTCGGTGGGTTCACGCTCGCCGAGGCGTCCACACTGGAGGAGCTGGAGAAGGTGGCACCCGAGGTAGTCAACCTGCCGCTGGCGGAGGCGGCGCGCCGGTTCTTCGCCGTGCGGGAGGCCACTGTGGACGAAGCCCGGACCCTGTCGCACGGCGGGCCGCTGGACCGGGCCGGCATCGACGGGTCCTACGCGGTCTTCGCCCCGGACGGCGGGCTGCTCGCCATCGTGCGGGAGCGGGAGGGTCGCGCCCGCCCGGAGGTCGTCTTCACCGGCTAGGTGGGTCTACCCAGGCGCTGCGCAACTCGCTGCCCGGGCCGAGCTCGTCCTCGCCCCTGACCTGGGTGCTGCGGTGGTACACGAACACGCGCACGTTCGGGCGCCCGGCCAGGGGCCCCAGGTTCAACCTGTCGCGGCCGTGGTGGTGCAGCTCGATCACCGGTCCGGCGATCGAGCGGAGGGCGTGGAGCTTGGCGGGAGTCTCGAAGTGCACAGCGAGGCGGCGCAGGCCGCGGCGCTCCGGGAGACCGTCGAGCCGGGCACCGTGGCTGAGGTACAGCTCCAGGTCGACCAGCTGGGGCAGGCGGGCCGCAAGCAGCGGAGCCACCGTGTCGACGCTGTAGAGCGCCAGTGACCGCAACGAGGACCACTCGACACCGTCCAGTTCGGCGAAGAGCGACGCCGTGACACCCAGTGCTTGCAGGTCGAGCTCGGGTAACAAGTGTTCGTTGGCGACGCGGCCGTGCCACCTCAGTTCGGTCAACTGCTGGAGATCCTTGAGGATGGACAGATCCAGCGGGTGCTCGTAGAGGGCGCTCTCCAGCGCCCGCAGGCCCGGCATCTTCCGGATGACGCCGAGGTCTCCGGTCATCAGATCGAGCTTCAGGTGGGTCAGTCGCTTCAACCGAGCCAGGGCCGGCAAGATGCGGACATCGCCCACTTCGAGCTCGCCGGCGTGGAGTGGGTTATCGGCGAGGACGCGTTGGGCGTATTCCTCCGGGTCGAAGTGGGGCCAGGCGCGGATCAAGGCGTCCACCACACTCGGCCGCGAGTCGGTGCCGAAGCGGGCCAGCAGCGGGAGCGCGGCCGGGTCGCCGGACTCGCGTACGGCCTCGACGGTGAGCACGGCCGCGTACTCGTTGTTTGGCTTGGCGGCCATCAGCAGGTCGAGCGCGAACGGCCCGGCCCGCCCGAGCGCTCGAGCCGCCGCCTCGGTCTGGGGTGGAACTAGCTTCGCGGTGGCGTCACGGATCGCGCGTTCCAGCTCCGGCGAGCGCTCCGGCGAGGTCTCCAGACAGGCGAGCGCGACAAGGCACAGCAGGTCGCGGTCTGCTCGGGGGGTGGTGGGCTCGGCCGCGCGGTCCAGCAGCGCGCGCAGCAGCGTCTCGCGGCCAGCGGCGCTCGCGTGACCGGCCGCCATCACGACGACCTCGTGCCATTGCGGCTCGTGCGCGTGCGCCCGCAGCACGCCGAAGTCGCCCTCGTCGATCGCCTGCTTGGCGGCCAGGTACTCCTCGAATGAGCGGTGCACGAAGTCCACCCGCCCGGCCACCTGCTCCCGGAGCAGGCCGGTGCGCTCCAGCAGTACCCGGTAAACCCGCTGCGGATCGGCCTTGACCTGCGGCATGGCCCGCAGCTTGGCGGCCAGCCGGTCGATCGCCTCGCCGTGACCCGCGTCCGACCAGCCGTTGCGGATCAACCAATAGGCCAGATCGCTGAGCAGTAGCGCCTGCTCGGTGCGGCCGAGGGCCGGCGAAGTCTCGATTCGGCGTTCCCGGTCGCGGCGTTCGAGGAGCATCTGGAGCGCCACCTCGTAAAGCTCCATGCGGTTGGCGGGCAGTTGGCCGCGCCGGTCCCGGTGCAGCGCACAGAGCAGGGCGCACAGTAGCGGGTACCCGGCGAGCTGGCGCAGGTGCCGGTGGCGGTCGAGGGCGGCGAGCAGCCCCTGCTCCTGCTCGGTGACCTCGGCGCGTTCCGGCTCGGTGGCGCACCTGCTGCGCATCGCTTCGTGCCAGCGGTGCGCGAACGCGCCTACCTGCGTGGGTGTCATCGGCTCGAGCTCAGCGGTGAGGAAGCCAGTCGAGGCCAGCCAGTCCTCGGGCGCCGCCGCCGGGCGAGAGGTGATCACGTAACGGGCTGCCGGGAACGCCGCGATCAGCTCGCCGAGCCACCGCCGCACCTCGTCCCGGCGGTTTTCCGCCAGTTCGTCGACTCCGTCCAGCAGCACGATCGCCTGTCCCGAGCGGAGCTGGCGCTGCACCCACCCGGACGGCATCTCCTCGGCGATGTGGCGGCCGACCTCCCACAGAAACCCTTCCGGTGGCGGCAGCTCCGCGGCTGCGTACCGGCGCAGGGGGATGAAGAAGGGCACCGTGCCGTTCCAGCTGGCGAGCCGCTCCGCAAACGAGCCGCGCGCGCTCTGCACGGCGATCCAGTGCAGCAGCGTGGTCTTGCCGGTGCCGGCTTGGCCGCGCACGAAGAGCCGGTCGGACCGAGCCAGGACGCGTTCGACCGGATCGGCCGCGGGCAGGTCGTCCGGCGCGTGGGCGGCCCGCGCGGTGAGGCTGAGGTACGCGACCGAGAGGGGGTATCGCCGGCTCGACTCGGAGAGCGTGGCGCCGAAGAACTCGATCTGGTCGAGGCGGTTTGCCGTGAGCTGCCGGTAGTCGCGCTCGAAGTCGTGCACCCCGCGGCGTTCGGGCAGGCGCTCCAGCACCGTGCGGATTTCGTCGAGGATCTGGCGGTCGCGGCGCAGCAGCTCGGCCATCGCCTGCGTCCCGGTGCCCGGCAGGGTGCGCGCGACCTCGATCACGTACGCGGAACATTCGCGCAGGACCAGGTCATAGAGGCGCACCGCACCGGGGGCTAGACCGGCGCGCGTGGCCCGCTCGGGATCCTGGGCGCGCAGGTAGCGGTCCAGGTAACCCGCATCGAGGTCCTGCTTGAACAGGTCGTCCTCGGTCAGCGCGGCCGCCTCGAACGTGTCCCGGACCGCGTCGACCGCCGCTTGCTGTTCGTTCGGCGGCAGGTCCTCGCCCAGCTCGCGGAGGGCGAGGACGCGGTCGGCGATGAGTTCGGCGGCCTCGTCCCAGACCCGGCGGAAGCGGCGTTGCTCACGCACGCTGGTGAGCCGCCGCGCGGCGAGGTCGATCGCGCTCGCGCCGACCTCCGTCACCAGCTTGCTGTCGCCGAACCAGACGCCGCACGCCGCTCGCGCCACCGCCGCGCCGAGGGAGATCGCGGCCACCTCCAGACCTGACACCCGCAGGACGGTGCCAGATCGACGCCAGCCGCGCTATCGGATCTTGTGACACGGCTCGCAAACGTGGGACAAAGCGGGCGGCCTAAGCTGAACCTCATGCAGAGGTGGCGGGGGTATGAGGCGGTCCCGAGCGGGTTCGGCCGCTCGGTGGTCACCATCGGGGTGTTCGACGGTGTCCACAGGGGACACCAGGCGACCATCGGCCATGCGGTGCAGCGGGCTCGCGAGGCCGGGCTCCAGTCGGTGGTGGTGACCTTCGACCCGCACCCGTCCGAGGTGGTCCGCCCCGGCACCCACCCCGCCGTGCTCAGCGAGCCGCGGCGCAAGGCCGAGCTGATCGCGGACCTCGGCGTCGACGTGCTGTGCGTGGTGCCGTTCAACCTGGAGTTCTCCCGGCTCTCGCCGGACGCGTTCGTGCACGACGTGCTGGTCGAGCACCTGCACGCTGCGGTGGTCGTGGTGGGGGCCAACTTCCGGTTCGGTCACAAGGCGGCCGGTGACGTGCCGCTGCTGCGCGAGCTGGGCCGCCGGTGGGGCTTCGCGGTCGAGGACTCGCCGCTGGTGTCGAGCGTCGACACGGTGTTCTCGTCGACGTACATCCGGGCGTGCGTGGCCGCCGGCGACGTGAGCGCGGCCGCTGAGGCGCTCGGCCGCCCGCACCGGATCGAGGGCGTGATCGTCCGGGGTGACCAGCGTGGCCGCCAGCTCGGCTTCCCCACCGCCAACTTCCTCACCGGCACTCACACGTCGGTGCCGGCCGACGGCGTGTACGCCGGATGGGTGATCCGCGGCGGTGAGCGCCTGCCGGCCGCGGCCTCGGTGGGCACCAATCCCACCTTTTCGGGTGAGGAGCGGCGGGTCGAGGCGCACATCCTGGACTTCGACGGCGACCTCTACGGCGAGCGCCTCGGCCTGGAGTTCGTCGCGGGCCTGCGGGGCCAGGTCAAGTACGACGGGATCGAGCCCCTGATCGCCCAGATCAAGGAGGATGTCGCCCAGACCCGGACACTGCTGAGCAAGTAGCATCCCACGTGCTGGTAGTGTTACCAGGACGTCGTGTTACGACGTTCTGTTCGGTGTGCCTGCACGACGCCGCGGGCCCGGACTGGGACAAGCCCACAGAAACTAGGGAGAAAATGGCGCTCGACCAGCAAGCAAAAGCCAAGATCAGGGAAGAGTACGCGACTGTCGAGGGGGACACCGGTTCTCCGGAAGTGCAGGTCGCGGTGCTCACCAAGCGGATCGCCGAACTCACCGAGCACCTCAAGGTGCACAAGCACGACCACCACAGCCGCCGTGGTCTGCTGCTGCTGGTGGGTCGTCGCCGCCGCCTCCTGAACTACATGGCGAAGAAGGACATCAACCGCTACCGGTCGATCATCGAACGGCTCGGTCTGCGGCGATGAGCTAGCGGGGGAGCGGCTGTGCTTCCAGGCGCCGCTCTTCGCGTCGCGGTCACGCGATGCGAAGAGCGGCATCAAGAGGGATAGCTGTTCCCCCTGTCCACAGGAGGGGCCCGGGAGCGGATCGACGCACCGGTCCTCGGTAGTGGCCCCCGGGCTGCCGCATTCGGCCCCCGGGCGCTTCGATCGAAGACCGGCCCGTCTGAGCAGCTCCCGAGGTTGTGGCCCCACGACCGAAGAGGAGTGCATCCAGAACATGACCGAGCACAACAGCCTCGGCACACAACACAGCACCGCAGTGATCGACAACGGGTCGTTCGGTACCCGTGAGATCACCTTTTCCACCGGCCGGCTTGCCAAGCAGGCCGCCGGTTCGGTGATCGCCGAGCTCGGCGACACCGTCGTCCTCTCCGCGACCACCGCGAGCAAGCAGCCGAAGGAGCAGTTCGACTTCTTCCCGCTGACCGTGGACGTCGAGGAGCGGATGTACGCCGCGGGTCGCATCCCCGGCTCGTTCTTCCGTCGCGAGGGGCGCCCCAGCGAGGACGCGATCCTCACCTGCCGCCTGATCGACCGGCCGCTGCGCCCCAGCTTCGTCAAGGGCCTGCGCAATGAGGTCCAGGTGGTCGAGACCGTCCTCGCGCTCGACCCGTCCCACCCGTACGACGTAGTGGCGATCAACGCCGCGTCGCTCTCCACCAAGCTCTCCGGCCTGCCGTTCTCCGGCCCGATCGGGGCCACCCGCATGGCGCACATCGACGGCCAGTGGGTGGCGTTCCCGACGTACGAGGAGCTGGCCCGCGCCACGTTCGACATGGTGGTCGCCGGTCGGGTCCTGCCGGACGGTGACGTCGCGATCATGATGGTCGAGGCCGAGGCCACCGAGCACACCGTCGGCCTTGTCGCGGGCGGCGCCACCGCGCCGACCGAGGAGATCGTCGCCGGTGGCCTGGAGGCCGCCAAGCCGGCGATCCGCGAGCTGTGCCGCGCCCAGGACGTGATCGCCGCGGTGGCCGCCAAGCCGGTCGCCGAGTTCCCGGTGTTCCTCGACTACCAGGACGACGCGTTCGACGCGGTCGCCGGCGCGGTCCGCGGCGAGGTCAGCGAGGCGCTCAAGATCGCCGGTAAGGCCGAGCGCGAGGAGGCGCTCGACCGCATCAAGGACAAGGCGCTCGAGGTCGTCGCGCCGCAGTTCGAGGGGCGCGAGAGGGAGATCTCCCCGGCGTTCCGCTCGCTGGTCAAGTCCGAGGTGCGCACGCGGGTGCTCCGCGAGCAGGTGCGCATCGACGGCCGGGGCCCGCGCGACATCCGGCCGCTGACCGCCGAGACCCAGGTGCTGCCGCGGGTGCACGGCTCGGCGCTGTTCGAGCGGGGCGAGACGCAGATCCTCGGCGTCACCACGCTCAACATGCTTCGGATGGAGCAGCAGCTCGACACGCTGTCGCCGGAAAAGCACAAGCGCTACATGCACAACTACAACTTCCCGCCGTACTCGACGGGTGAGACCGGCCGCGTCGGCGCCCCCAAGCGCCGCGAGATCGGCCACGGCGCGCTGGCGGAGCGGGCGCTGATCCCGGTGCTGCCCAGCCGCGAGGAGTTCCCGTACGCGATCCGTCAGGTCTCCGAGGCCCTCGGCTCCAACGGCTCGACCTCCATGGGCTCGGTCTGCGCCTCGACCATGTCGCTGCTGTCCGCCGGTGTGCCGCTGAAGGCGCCGGTCGCGGGCATCGCGATGGGCCTGATCTCGGACGAGGTCGAGGGCAAGACGCAGTACGTCAGCCTCACCGACATCCTCGGCGCCGAGGACGCGTACGGCGACATGGACTTCAAGGTCGCCGGCACGCGGGAGTTCGTGACCGCGCTCCAGCTCGACACCAAGCTGGACGGCATCCCGTCCGACGTGCTGGCCGCCGCACTCCAGCAGGCCCACGACGCGCGGCAGACGATCCTCGACGTGATGCAGGACGCCATCGAGGCGCCGGCCACGATGTCGGAGTACGCGCCGCGGGTCACCACCGTCAAGATCCCGGTCGACAAGATCGGCATGGTGATCGGGCCGAAGGGCCAGACGATCAACGCGATCCAGGACGAGACCGGCGCCGAGATCTCCATCGAGGACGACGGCACGATCTACGTCGGCGCGACCAACGGCCCCTCGGCCGAGGCCGCGGTCGAGCGGATCAACGCGATCGCCAACCCGACGCTGCCGAAGGTGGGCGACAAGTTCCTCGGCACGGTGGTGAAGACGGCCGCGTTCGGCGCGTTCATCTCGCTGCTGCCCGGCCGCGACGGTCTGCTGCACATCTCGAAGGTGGGCAACGGCAAGCGGGTCGAGAAGGTCGAGGACTTCCTCAACGTCGGCGACAAGGTCGAGGTGCAGATCGCCGACATCGACCAGCGCGGCAAGATCTACCTGGACAAGGTGCGCGCCGAGGGCGAGGAGGAGCCGGCGGCCGAGGGCGCCGAGGACGCCGGTGGCGACCGCCCGCCGGCCCGCGACCGGGGCGACCGGGGTCCGCGCGACCGCGGTGACCGCGACGGCGGCGACCGCGGCCCGAGCCGCGGCGACCGCGAGGCTGCTGAGGGCGACGGCGAGGGCGGCCCGCGCCGACGCCGGCACCGCCGCTGATGGCGCTAGATCAACGCGATGGGGGCAGTACGGTACGGCGTACCGTACTGCCCTCCGGCCTAAGGGTGCTCACCGAGGCGATCCCGTCGATGCGCAGCGTCTCGTTCGGCGTCTGGGTCGGCATCGGCTCGCGTGACGAGGCACCGGAGCAGGCCGGCGTCTCGCACTTCCTGGAGCACCTGCTCTTCAAGGGCACCGAGCGGCGCAGCGCGCTGGACATCACGGCCGAGATCGAGGCGGTGGGCGGCGAGACGAACGCGTTCACCACCAAGGAGTACACCTGCTACTACGCGCGGGTCCTCGACGAGGACCTGCCGCTCGCCATCGACGTGATGTGCGACCTCGTGTCCCACTCGGTGCTGGATGCGGCCGACGTGGAGACCGAGCGCGGGGTGATCCTCGAAGAGATCGCCATGCACGACGACGAGCCCGGCGACGAGGTGCACGACGTCTTCGCCGAGGCGCTGTACGGCACGCACCCGCTGGGCCGGCTCATCTCCGGTACCGAGGAGACGATCGCGCCCATGACGCGGGCGCAGATCGAGGGCTTCTACCGCGATCGCTACCTCGCACCGTCCATTGTGGTCGCCGCCGCCGGAAACCTCGACCACGACCTGGTGGTCGAGCTGGTGCGGCGCAGCCTCGACCTGGCCGGTGGGGGCACGCCGGCGCCGCTGCGACCCACGGCCGCCGTGCCGACGCTCGCGCCCGACACCGTGGTACGCGTGAAGGACACCGAGCAGGCGCACATCGTGCTCGGCTCCCCAGGCATCGGGCGGCTGGACGAGCGGCGGTGGGCACTCGGGGTGCTCAACAACGTGCTCGGCGGTGGCATGTCCAGCCGCCTCTTCCAGGAGATCCGGGAAAAGCGCGGCCTCGCGTACTCGGTCTACTCGTACTCCAGCCAGTACGCCGACGCCGGCCTCTTCGCGGTCTACGCCGGCTGCGCGCCGGGCAAGGTCGACGAGGTGCTGGAGCTGGCCCGGGCCGAGCTCGCGGCGGTGGCGGGCAAGGGTTTCACCGCGGCGGAGATCGCTCGCGGCAAGGGCATGGCCAAGGGGTCGTACGTGCTGGGCCTGGAGGACACCGGTTCGCGGATGAGCCGGCTGGCCAAGGGCGAGCTGCTGTACGGCGGGGTGCTCTCCGTCGACGAGCTGCTGGCCCGCGTCGACGCCGTCACGCTCGACGAGGTGAACGCACTGGCCTCCGACCTGCTGACCCGGCCCACCTCACTGGCGGTGATTGGCCCGGTTTAGGGCGCTGGAGCGGTTCCCCGGTGCCCTTGCAGGGTGCGGAAGTGTCGCGTGAGTTAAATTCTCCCCGTGAGTGAGCGAAGCCAGCGAACCATCAAGCACAGCGTGGTTGGAGCCTCGCGGCCGCCCGCAGCAAAGCGAGGACGGCCGTGAGCGAGGAGCGCGAACCCATCCGTGTCGGCGTGCTCGGCGCCCGTGGGCGCATGGGCGTGGAGGTCTGCAAGGCCGTCGACGCCGTCGACGACCTTGAGCTGGTCGCCATGATCGACCAGGGCGACTGGCTGTTCAACGCGTCGGACGCGGGTGCGGAGGTCGTCGTCGACTTCACCAACCCCGACGTGGTGATGGACCATCTGCACTGGTGCATCGACCAGGGCATCAACTGCGTGGTGGGCACGAGCGGCTTCACCGAGCAGCGCCTCGAGCGGGTGCGGAGCTGGCTCCAGCACAAGCCCGAGGTCGGCGTGGTCGTCGCGCCCAACTTCGGCGTCGGCGCGGTGCTGATGATGGAGTTCGCCGCGCGTGCGGCCCGCTACTTCGAGTCCGTCGAGATCATCGAGCAGCACCACCCGGCCAAGGTCGACGCCCCGAGCGGCACCGCCACCCACACGGCCCGCGTCGTGGCCGAGGCGAGGGCCGCCGCCGGCCTGGCCGCCATGCCCGACGCCACCAAGGACGAGGTGCCCGGCGCCCGCGGCGCCGACCTCGACGGCGTCCGCGTCCACTCGGTGCGCGCCGCCGGCCTTGTCGCCCACCAGGAGATCCTCTTCGGCACGGTCGGCGAGACGCTCACCATCCGCCACGACTCCTACGACCGGGCCTCCTTCATGCCCGGCGTGCTGCTGGCCATCCGCCAGGTCATCCAGCGCCCCGGCCTGACCGTGGGCCTGGCCCCCCTGCTCGACCGCTGACCCCGTCCATCCCAAGACCAAGACCTTGAGCTACCGCGACGTCCGCGGTGGTCCGGACCGCTGCTCCCGCAGCCTCACCCTCCGCGCTACACAACCCACCGCCGGCCTGCCGGCCGCCGGCACGGGCAGACCCGCCAGAACTCTGGATCTAGTCGACTCTCTGTCGCCAGGACGACAGCAAGTCGACTAGATCTCCCGGGAGTCGAGTGCTGCCGGCGGTACCGCGAGCGTCGAGACCTGGGTGCCCTTGATCGGCGCTGCGGCTGGACACGATCGGGCAGATCTTGGTCGTTTGCTGCCCCTCTGGGGGCAGTTGCGTACCACGATCGCTGGCGGGCTCCGACGATCAAGGGGACCCAGGTCCCCACAGCCGAGCGCTGAGCGCGATCGCGAACCGGCCGTCCTCCATCACCGCTGTCAGGGGGCCTCTTGGATCGTGATGGTGGCGGGGAGGCCGGTCAGGGTGGCTTGGCCGCTCGCGTCCACTGACGCGTCGACCGGCGTGCCGGCGATGCGTAGGCCGCGGGCTCGCACCGCGCCCAGCGGGAGGGAAGGGCGGAGGGTGACGCGGCCGGCCGGGACGTCCGGGTAGATGCCGAGCGCGGCGTGCAGCACCACCACCGCAGCCGCGGCCGACCAGGCTTGTGGGCGGCAGGCGGCAGGGTAGGGCATCGGCCGGGCGAAGTCGGCGCGGTCGTCGCCGCCATACAGCTCGGGGAGGCGGTAGCCGAACGCTTCGCCGGCGATCAGGAGGCCGTCGGCGAGCTTGGCCGCGGCCGGACCGAAGCCCTCGCGGGCCAGCCCGGCCAGCACGATCGCGGTGTCGTGTGCCCAGATCGAGCCGCAGTGGTACGAGAGCGGGCTGAACCCAGCGTCCTGTGTGGACATCGTGCGCAGCCCGAAGCCGCCCGAGAGGGCCGGTGAGGCGAGCGCCTCGGCTACCGCCGTGGACTCCTTCGGGGTCAGCAGGCCGGTGCCGAGCAGGTGGCCGATGTTGCTGGTCAGCGCGTCGACCGGGCGGCCGTCGCCGTCCAGGGCCAGTGCCGGGTACGCCCCCTGCGGACGGTCGACCCAGTAGCGGGCGCGGAAGCGGTCGGCCAGCGCACCGGCGTAGTCGCGCCAGCGGTCGGCACCCGGTCGGTCGAAGGCGTCCAGCAACGTGGCGCCGTGCAGGGCCGCCTGGTACGCATACCCCTGCACCTCGGCCAGCGCGATCGGCGGCTCGGCCTGTCGGCCGTCACGGTAGCGGACCGCGTCGCCAGAGTCCTTCCAGCCTTGATTGGCGAGGCCACGCCCGCTCTTGTCGACGTAGCGGACGAAGTCAGTGTGGGTGCCCAGCCAGGCAAGCGCCGCCTCGACGTGCGGCAGCAGCGCCGCGACCTCCTCCGGCGGCATGCCCCATCGCCAGGCGTCGTGCAGCAGGCTGATCCAGAGCGGGGTGGCGTCGACCGTCCCGTAGTACGCCGCGGGGAGCTCCATCCGCTCGCCCTGGTGGCGGGTGTCCTGCCGGCGCAGCTCGTGCATGATCTTGCCGGGCGCCTCACCCGAGCGGTCGTCGTCGCGCGTGCCCTGGCTCCGGGCGAGCACCCGCAGCGTGCCGGCGGCCAGCTCCGTGCCGAGCGGGAGCAGCATGCGGGCGGCCCAGATGCTGTCCCGGCCGAAGAGCGTGAGGAACCACGGCACACCAGCGCCCAGGTACGTGTCGTCGCCGTCGGTCAGCCGCAGCGACGCGAGGTCGTCGAGGGAGCGGTCGAGCAAGCGGACCAGGCGGTGGTCGTCGGCGGTGACCTCCGGGCGGGACCACTCGACCGGCCCGGATGGCGCGGCCACCATCGCCCGCGGGTCGTCGATCCGCACCTGCCACCGCAGCGTCACGCTGCCGCGATTGGGCAGGTCGACGGGCCAGGTGATGCGCTCGGGCGAGACGGTGCCGTCACCACTGGCCGTCACCGTGATGCCGTCGCCCCGCCACACCAGCGGCTCGACCGGGCTCAGCCGCTCGGCCGCGCCGCCCGACTTCACCACATCCATCGGCGCGAGGTCGCAGGCCAGGTCGAGGGTGACGGTGGCACGGACCGGCACGTCGGCGGTCGAGGTCACCGTGATCTCCTCGGCCATCCCGCCCGGCGTCACCCTGCGGATCCGGTCGATCCGCACAGTCGGGTCGGCGATCCGGGTGCCGAGCCAGCGCACAACCGAGACGAACCGGGTGGCGCCAGGGCCGGCCGGCGTGTGCCCGATCGGCTCCGGCTCACGGCCGTCGACAAGCAGCCTGACCTCGGCGAGCACGCGGGCGTCAGCGTGGAAGACGCCTTCGACGCCGGTCCCGCTGACCTGCCCGCCGGCCGCGTTCAGCACGGTCGTGGGCGCCACTGTCGTCGCGACGAGGTCGTGCAGCAGCGGCTGCAACATGTGGTCCGGCACGGGCGACTACCTCCTGTACCCAGTCTTGACAGATTGCCTCGCACAGAGCAAAGTGCGAAACACCCCAGAAACTTGAACGATCCAATCATGCCGCACCGCGCCTTGAACGTTCAAGAGGATAGAAGGTACGAATGGCCGATAAGGTGACGATCGCCACGGTCGCCGCGCACGCCAACGTGTCGCGGCAGACCGTCTCGAACGTGCTCAACACTCCGCACCTGGTCCGCGAGGAGACACGGGAGCGGGTGCGCGAGGCGATCGCTGCCCTCGGCTATCGGGCCAACCAGGCCGCCCGGCTCATGCGCACCGGCCGGTCGCACCTGCTGGCCGTGCGGATCGAGCCCACCCAGGACGGGATCAACGGCTCGGTCCTCGACCGCTTCCTGCACGGGCTGACCGAGGCGGCCGCCCCGGCGGGATATCGCATCCTGCTCTACGCCGCCGCCGACGACAAAGCCGAGATCACCACCTACGACGACCTGCTCGCCACGTACGAGCTGGACGGCTTCGTGCTGACCAGCACCCACCACGGCGACGTGCGCACCTCGTGGCTGGCCGAGCGGGGCGTGCCGTTCGTGACGTTCGGCCGGCCGTGGGGCGCGCCCGACAGCCACCCGTGGGTGGACGTGGACAACGCGGCCGGCACCGACGCGGCCACCCGCCACCTGCTCGACGCCGGCCACCGGCGGATCGGCTTCATCGGCTGGCCCGAGGGCTCCGGCGTCGGCGACGCCCGCCGCTCGGGCTGGGCCGCCGCGGCGGGTCCGGAGTCCGCCGACCTCGCTCGTGCCACAGTGGACGGTGTGGCCGAGGGCGAGGCGGCGGCGCGCGACCTGCTGTCCATATCGGACCCACCTACCGCCCTTGTGTGCGCTAGCGACTCGCTGGCCGCCGGAGCCTACGCCGTGGTGCCGCCGGGCGTCGCGGTCACCGGCTTTGACGACACCGCGGTCGCCCGCGTACTCGGGCTCACCAGCGTGGCGCAGCCGCTCGCCGAGGCGGCCGCCCGCTGTGTCGACCTTCTCGCCGGCGTGCTCGACGGGGGCACCACGCCGCGCCCTGTGCTCCTACCACCTTCCCTAGTGATCCGCCACTCTGCCTGAAGGAGATCGACAATGATACGAAAGACCGTCCTCGCCGCCATGGCGGCCGGCGCGGTGCTGGCCAGCGCCGCGTGCGGCAGTGGTTTCGACGACGACTCCGCCGACTCCGCCCAGCAGCAGTCCGGGCCGGTGTCGTTGCAGATCCTCATCGGCTCGTCCGGGCAGGCCGAGACCACCGCCGTGCAGGAGGCCGCGGCGAAGTGGGCCAGCTCATCCGGCAACACCGCGACCGTCACACCGGCCCAGGATCTGACCCAGCAGCTCGGCCAGGCGTTCGCCGGCGACAGCCCGCCGGATGTGTTCTATGTGGACGCCGGCCGCTTCGCCGACTACGCGAGCGTGGGCGCGCTTGAGCCGTACGGCGACAAGATCAGCAACTCGAACGACTTCTACGAGAGCCTGCGCACCACGTTCACGTACGACGGCAAGCTCTACTGCGCGCCCAAGGACTTCTCGACGCTCGGGCTGGTGGTCAACACCGACCTGTGGAGCAAGGCCGGCCTGACCGAGGCGGACGTCCCGACCACCTGGGACCAGCTCACCTCGGTCTCCCAGAAGATCAAGGCGAGCGGGACGGTGCCGCTGGCGCTCGGCGACACCCGGGACCGGATCGGCGCGTTCATGGTGCAGGCCGGCGGCTGGATCACCAGCGCGGACGGCAAGACGGCCACCGCCGACACCCCGGAAAACCTCCAGGCGCTCCAGTACGTCCAGGGCCTGCTCAAGAACAAGTACGCCGAGTACCCGAAGGCGATGGACGCCGGTTGGGCCGGTGAGGCGTTCGGCAAGGGCAAGGCGGCGATGACCATCGAGGGCAACTGGATCAAGGGCGCGCTGAAGGCGGACTTCCCGAACGTCAAGTACACCGTGCACCCGCTCCCCGCCGGTCCCAAGGGCCAGGGCACGCTCTCGTTCACCACGTGCTGGGGTATCGCGGCGAAGAGCAAGAACAAGGACGCGGCGGTCAAGTTCGTCGAGGCGATGACCACGGCCGAGCAGCAGTTGGCGTACGCCACGGCGTTCGGCGTGATGCCGTCCCGCCAGTCGGCCGGCGCGCAGTTCACCCAGCAGTTCCCGACCGACAAGGCGTTCATCGACGGCGTCGCGTACGCGCAGGGCCCGGTCAATGCGCCCAAGATGGACAGCGTCCTCTCCGACTTCGACACCGGCCTGCAGGGCCTGACGAGCGGCGACCCCAAGGCGCTGCTGGCTCGCGTGCAGAAGAACACCGAAGCCGCGCTGGGGCAATGAGCAGAAAACGTTCGGCCGTTCGGGGCGGCGAGGCGGTCGCTGGCTGGCTCTTCGTCGCCCCGGTCGTAGTGATCCTCGGTCTCTTCCTGCTGCTGCCCATCCTGATGGCGCTGTGGGTGAGCCTCACCGGCTGGAACGGGCAGGGTAGCCCGTTCCGGTCCGGTGTGCCCTTCGTCGGCACGGACAACTACGCCTCGCTCTTGACCGAGGACGGCCTGCCCCGCCAGGACTTCATGACGAGCATCCGGAACAACCTGTACTACGTGCTGCTCGTCGTGCCGATACAGACCGCGCTGGCGCTCGGGCTCGCGCTCGTGGTCAACCAGCGGATGCTCAAGAGCAAGGGGTTCTTCCGGACCGCCTTCTACTTCCCGTCGGTCACCAGCTCGGTGGCGATCAGCGTCGTGTTCCTGTTCATCTTCGCCAACTCCGGTGCGGTGAACGCGCTGCTCGGGATGGTGGGGATCCAAGGGCCGGTGTGGTTCAACGACTCGCGCGGCCTCATCCACATACTGCTCGACACCGTGGGCGTGAACAGCCCACCGCGCGCGCTCGTCGACCACGGCATGCTGAGCCTGACCTGGTGGGACTGGCTCGCCGGGCCGAGCGTGGCGATGTCCGCGATCATCGCGCTGGTGGTCTGGACCACGTCCGGCACGTTCATGCTGATGTTCCTCGCGGCACTCCAGAACGTGCCCCAGCAGGTGGAGGAGGCGAGCCTCATCGACGGTGCCAACCGCTGGCAGCGGCTGCGGTTCGTCACGATCCCGATGATCAAGCCGACCGTGTTCCTGGTGCTCACGCTCGGGTTGATCAGCACCTGGCACGTCTTCGACCAGATCTACGTGATGAGCCAGGGCAATCCGGCGAAGACCACGCTCACCCCGGCATTCCTGTCGTACCGCACGGCGTTCAAGGACTTCGAGTACGGCCGGGGCGCCGCGATCTCGTTCGTGCTCTTCCTGATCATCGTGGTGATGACGCTGCTACAGCGGTGGATACTCCGGGAGCGGAAGTCATGAGCCGCACGGAGGCGACCCCCGGGGCGCACCGACAAGGGCGGGACGAGCCCGAGGCGCCACGCCGGCGGAGCAAGCGCAGATCCAGGCCGCGCGGGCTCGTCAACACGTTCGTCGGGTACTCGATCCTGATCTTCTTCGCGCTGGTCTTCCTGTACCCGTTCGTGATCCAGCTGGCCAACTCCTTGAAGAGCGAGCCGGACGCAGCGGCGAACCCGCTCTCGCCGATACCGCACCCGGTGTCCTTCGCCGGCTTCGAGCGGATCTTCGAGGGGACCAACTTCCCGCTCTGGCTGGTCAACTCGCTGCTGGTGACCACGGTCATCACGGTCGGCCGGGTGTTCTTCGACTCGCTGGCCGGGTACGCGCTGGCCCGGCTCCGCTTCCGTGGCCGGCAGGCGATCTTCGCGGGCGTCATCGCGGTGATGGCGGTGCCCGGCGTGGTGCTGCTGATCCCGAAGTTCCTGGTGCTCAACCAGTTCGGCATCTACGACAGCTACACCGCGCTGATCCTGCCGATCATCGTGGACGCGGCCGGCGTGTTCATCATGAAGCAGTTCTTCGAGTCGGTGCCGGCCAGCATGGAGGAGGCGGCCCGGATCGACGGGGCGAGCGTCTTCCGCACGTACTGGTCGGTGGTGCTGCCGATGGCCCGGCCGGCGCTGATCACGCTGACGATCCTGTCCTTCCAGGGCTCGTGGAACGAGTTTCCGCACACCCTCGTCGCCGTACAGGACCCCGACCTCTTCACACTGCCGCGCGGCCTGGCCGACCTGGTCAGCGGCTCGCTGGGGGCGGCACGCAGTACCCACTGAAGCTCGGCGCGGCTTTGCTCGCCACGATCCCGGTGGCGATCATTTTCGTGATCTTCCAGCGGTACTTCGTCCGCGGCGCCACGGAAGGAGCCGATAAGGGCTAGACCCAAATACATTGAGCTACCGCGATGTCCGCCGTGGCCCGGACCGTTGCTCCCGCGGCCTCACCCTCCGCGCTTCACAACCCCACGCCGCCGCCCGCCCGTAGGCGGGTGGCGGCGCGGCGCGGCGGCCGATGTCGTATCGCGTAACGTCCCGGCCGCGCTGCGGATCGTGGTCGACAGCGGCAAGAGGTGAGCGCGCCGGTCGCATTCGCTCTGCTTCCTTATAGGAAGTGGCCCCACGATCTGCCCGGACATCGTGTTAGCCGCTGCTCGCCGACGGCGGCCGCCGAGGGGGATGCGACCCTCGTTCGCGGTGATCAAGGCCTCGTCCGCCGATCCCTGACCCACTAGGTCCATTGAGAGCTTTCAGGGGTGAGGGGTCTCAGCAGAGCTCGCCTGACAACCGGCAGATCGTGGTACCGAGCCGCCCCTGTGACGGCCGTTCCGTACCACGATCTGCCCGGACACGGCGATGGCCGCAGGCATTTTCCTTGATCGGCGTGGTTGCGGGGTGCCATCCCCGCGTCCGTGGTGAAAGAGCACCCCTCCAAGGGCATTTTTCAGGCCGGGTCCATGGGGGCGAGGCAAATTGGGGTTGGGGCTTGAACCGCGGGGCTGGCAGTGGAGGTCGGGGTTTCGGCGAGCGCTAGCGAGTCGCCGGCCGGAGCGGTGCCCGCGGGAGCAAACGGTCCGCAGGTGACGCGGACCGGGGAATATCTGCCTAAAGAACCGTCCCGGCCGCCGATGCCCGAAGCTTCGCTAGAGGCTCGTGTGGAGGCGGTGCTGGGGATTAGTTGGTCGTCGACGTCGAGCGCGCGGGTGGCGCCGTCGGGCTCCCAGCCTGCCGAGCCGAGGAACTTGCGGGTGGCTGGGTCGCCGTCGTAGACCCAGGCCACCGCGGTCGCCAGGCTGTCTTCGCGCCACAGGTCGACGCTCGCCGCGAGTAGCCGGCTGCCGTGGCCGCGGCGGCCCCAGCGCGGCTCGACGAGCAGGTCGGTGAAGGCCGCCACGTCCGCGCCAAGTGGTGGCTCGTCGGGCGCGAGCGCCTGCTCGTCGGCGGGTCCGGAGGCGGCGAAACCGACCAGGTACGTGCTCTCCGCCTGCTCGAACGCGACAAGCACCCGGTGCCGCGCGGTAGGCGGCTCCTCGATCGCGTTGCGCCACTGGTCGGCGATCCACGCTTCGTCGAGGCGGTCGAGCGCGCGGGCCGGGAGCACCTTGCGGTACGCGGTCCGCCACGTCGAGAGCTGCATGCGTGCGATCTCGCCGGCGTCCTCGGGACGGGCCGGCCGTACGAACCCCGTGGCCATGGGTGACCAGCCTACGGAGGTGGGGCGGGCCCACCGCGCCGGCCCCGCTCTCAAGCTGCTCGGCGGGCGCGGCCAGCGGTCAGCCCCGAGCGGATCGTGCGGGCGGTCTCGACGGCGCCCAGCCCGGCGGCCAGCGCGGCGGGCGTCAGCGCGCTCACCACGTCGTACGGGTCGAGGAGCCCCGCCGCCACCAGCCGCCCCAGGCTGCGGGCGGCGCGGTACAGCGTGTTGTTGCGCTCGCCGACCGGCGCCGACCGCACGCGCGTGACCTCGTTGTCCAGCGCGGCCGCCGCGTACCGCCCCGGGTGCCGGACCACCGGCGGCGGTGGCGGTGGGGGTGGGATGACCAAGCGCAGCAGCGTGGGCGGGCAGGGTGGCGCCGGGCCGCGGCTGATCCACCTGTAGCGCGTGCCGTTGCCGTGCACGGAAGGCGGGGCCACCACGTAGCCACCTTCGCCGCGCCAGTCGACGCCGGGCAGCAGCCGGACCCGGTTGGGTGCGCCGCTGGCCGCGAAGTAGAGGTGCAGCCCGCCCGAGCCGGTCTGCACCATCGGGATGTCGGCCAGGTCGCCGACGAGGTCGCGGAGCAGGTACAGGCCGGCCGGAGTGTCCACATCGCACACATCGACGGCGACCCCGGTGCGGAGCCCGACATTCGCCTCCGGCCAGGCGGCCCACCAGCGGCGCACCTGCTCGGGATCGGTGCTCGCCTCGTGCAGGCCGGCGGTGATCAGTCGGGGGTGCCACCGGGGGTGCTTGCCGGCCCGGTCGCAGTGCGCGCGCCGGCACGAGCAGCGGCCACCGCCGAGCCCGGTGTGGAGGGGGAGCACGGGGAGACCGCTCTTCGCGTACCACAGTGCGCTCTCGATCGGTCGCATTGGGTGATCGTATCGAACGTGTGTGCTAATTGTCGTACGGGTGAGTTAACGTCCGGTGCGATGACCGTTCCAGAGTCCTTGTCGATCGCCCAGGCCCGCCGGATCGCGCTGGCCGCCCAGGGTTTCGCCGACCCCGCGCCGACGGGTGCCGTGACCATGCGGCACCTGCGCCGGGTGCTGTCCCGCACCGGCCTGCTCCAGATCGACTCGGTCAATGTGCTTCAGCGAGCCCACTACCTGCCGATATACAGCCGGCTGGGGCCATACCCGACGGCGTTGCTGGACCGCGCGGCCTACGGGCGCCCCCCGGAGCTTTTCGAGTACTGGGGGCACGAGGCCTCGCTGATCCCGGTGGCGCTGCACCCCGCGCTGCGGTGGCGGATGGCCGGTGCCCACGCCTGGGGAGGCGTGCAGCGCATCGCCGAAGAGGATCCGAAGCTTGTCGACTGGGTGCGTGACGAGGTCGCGGTCAACGGGCCGCTGACCGCCGCCGAGATCGAGCACGAGGCGCCCCGGGAAAAGGGCAACTGGGGGTGGAATTGGTCGTCCGTCAAGCGGGCGCTCGAGTTCCTCTTCTGGGCCGGAGAGGTCGTCGCCGCCCGGCGCAGCGGCAGCTTCGCGAGGGTGTATGACCTGCCCGAGCGGGTGCTGCCGGCCGAGGTGCTGGCCGCGCCGACGCCGACGCCCGCCGAGGCGTATCGGGAGCTTGTCGCGGTGGCCGCCCGCTCGCTCGGCGTGGCGGCCGAGCTTGAGCTGCGCGACTACTTCCGGCTCCCGGTCGCCGGCGCACGGGCCGCGATCCCCGAGCTCGTCGACGCCGGTGTGCTGCTCCCGGTCGAGGTGCACGGCTGGCGCCAGCCGGCGTATCTGCACGCCGACGCCAAGCTGCCCCGGTGGGTGCGCGGTGACACGCTGGTCAGCCCGTTCGACCCGCTGATTTGGGAGCGGGCGCGCACCGAGCGGCTGTTCGGCTTCAGCTACCGGATCGAGATCTACACGCCGGCGCACAAGCGGGTGCACGGCTACTACGTGCTCCCGTTCCTGCAAGGTGACAGGTTCACCGCGCGGGTCGACCTCAAGGCCGACCGCAAGGCGGGCGTGCTCCGCGTGCCGGCGGCCTGGCTGGAGCCGGGCGCCGACCCGGAGACGACCGCGGAAGGGCTCGCCGCCGAGCTGCGGCGGCTCGCGGGGTGGCTGGGCCTGGCGGAGGTGGCGCCGCCCGAGGGCGGAGACCTGAGGCTGAGAAGCGCCCTCGGTGTACGGTGAGGCGGTGAGCGAGCGGGCGCCGGTGACGCCTGCCCGGCACGGCGTGGAGCGAGCGACCCCGGGAGGCGCAGTGACCAGCGTGGCCGATCCCACCGCCGCCCCGCCGCCCCGCACTACTTCGTGCCCCCGCCGCCTGGCCGGTTCACCCGGCTGCTGGCCCGGTCACCTCGGTGGCTGGCCCCGGCCGCGGTGCTCGGCTGCCTCGCCGCCGCCGCGGGCTACGTCACGATCGCCAACCCGACGGACTCGACCGCCGACGCGACGCCGACCTGCCTGCTCAAGCTCACCACCGGGCTTGACTGCCCGGGGTGCGGCGGGACCCGCGCGTTTTGGTACATGATCAATGGTGACCTGCCGGCCGCCGCCCGGCACCACGCGCTGTTCATCTTCGCGGTGCCCTTCCTCGTGTATGTGTACGTGGCGTGGGTTAGCAAGCAGGTCTTCGGCAAGAAGCTGCCCAAGCTGAGCGTGACGCCCACGATGATCGGCGTCTTCCTCTCCGCGTGGCTGGCGTTCAGCATCCTGCGCAACCTGCCGTGGGCGCCATTCACCTGGTTCTACGTCTAGGGCCTGTTTCGCGTCTCAGGCCGCGGCGGCCTCTGCCGGCACCCGGCGGATCGCGATGTCGCCGCTGGCCGTGCGGACTTCGACGCTGAGCTCGTGGCCCGCCTCGCCACCGCCACCGGCGGCGGTCATGTCCAGGTCGTTGGTGGTACGCCCGGAGATCGTGCCCAGGTCGAGCCACACGCCGGTGCCACTGCGCACGCCCACCGCGACGTCGCCGCTCGCGGTGCGCACCTTGACCGTGCCGCGGTGGGCCGAGCCGATCCGCACTTCGCCGGAGGCGGTGCGCGCCTTCACGCCCGCGCCGGCCGTGCCGATGTCGATCCTGCCGCTGGCCACGCTCGTGTCGACCGGGCCGCCGACCTGCTGGGCCGTGACGTCGCCGGCAGCGCCGCTCACCTGTAGCTCGCCGTCGACCTGGCCGGCCGTGACGTCGCCGCTGGCGATCTTCACCTTGGCGTCGCCGGCGATGTGCTCGAGGAACATGTCACCGGAGGCGCCGACCGCGTCAAGCGCGGCGAACCGGCCGCGGCAGGTCACGTCGGCCGAGGCTGTCCTGAGGCGCAGCCGGCTGTCCAGCGGCACGCGGATGGTGATCAGCAGCGAGGCAGGGCGGCGGGCCAGCCAGCCGCCGTCCGGCACGGCCACGGTCAGCGTGTCGCCGCGCAGCTCGACGGTGGTGCGCTCAGCGGCCTCGTGCGAGGCGGGACGGTCGTCGTACGGCTGGACGTCGACCACGGCCGTATCGCGCTCCTCGGCGGTTATCTCCAGCGCACCGGCGGGCAGCTTGACGACGGCGTTGACGGGTCCAGCGGTCGGAAACTCGGACATGACAGCTCCTCTCAGGCACGGCCGAAGCCGGTGATCCGGCGGCCGGCGGTGCCACGGGTCGGTGGGGTGGACGGGCCACCCTGGGCCGCGACCTGCACGGCCCGGACCAGCCAGGTGTTGACCGAGACGCCCTCCGCAGCCGCGGCCCGCTCGACCGTGTCCTTGAGGGACTCGGGCAGGCGCAGCGTGATCCGCGTGACATCACCGGACGGCTCGGGTGGTGTCACTGGCGGCGGCGCTGCGACGTCAGTCGGTGTCACCACGAAATCGGCCTGGCCGCCGCGCAGCCGCACCTCGACGGTCGCCGCGGAGAGCTTCGTGGTGATCTCGTCCGCCGCGTCGGAGAGCATCTCCAGGAGACACAGCCGCATCGACGCGTCGAGCGCGCCGGTGAGCAGGTCAGCGGCGCGGGCCACGTCGGGCCCGCCCGGTGCGGCGGAGGCGGCGAGGTCTCGCCGCACGGTCTCCAGATACGGTGCCAGGTCCATGACGCCACTATGACATCAGAATGACGTCATGACAAGCCGCGATGCCGGTGGTGTCGGTGGGGTGGTCTAGGCTCGCGGCCATGCCGGAAGTAGTCCCGCCCCAGGTCAAACTCATCGCTTGGACGCACTTCGAGGCGCCGGACGACGTGCCGTGGTCCACCGACGCCGATGGGGCCAGGCGCTCGCCGAGTTCGCCGGCCGCGCCTGCTACCAGTCGTGGAAGAAGCCCAACCCAGCCACCGCCACCAACCAGGGTTATCTCGCACACATCCTGGAGGTGGGGCACCTTTCGGTGCTGGAGCACGGTTCGGTGACTTTCTACTTCACCGGTGTGTCCCGCTCGTTCACGCACGAGCTGATCCGGCACCGCCACTTCTCGTACTCGCAGCTCTCCCAGCGGTATGTGCCGGAGCGCGAGGCCGCGATGGTCGAGCCGGATGTGATCGCCACGGACCCGGAGCTGCACAAGCTCTTCTTGGCGGCGACCGATGCCAGCCTCCGCGCGTACAACGAGCTGCTGGAGGGGCTGGAGCGCAGGTTCGCCGACGTGGAAAACCCCACGCTGCGCCGCAAGCAGGCACGTCAGGCGGCCCGCGCGGTCCTGCCCAACGCCACCGAGACCCGCATCGTGGTCACCGGCAACTACCGGGCCTGGCGGCACTTCGTCGGGATGCGCGCGACCGAGGGCGCTGACGTCGAGATCCGCGAGCTGGCGGTGGAGTGCCTGCGCCAGTTGCAGGGTGTAGCGCCCAACGTGTTCGGCGACTTCACCATCTCCCGGCTAGCCGACGGCACCGAGGTCGCGGCCAGTCCGTACGCACAGCTGTCATAAGGCCGTCGACAGGGCGTAACCCTTCGGTGGGTCTGCGCGGGTCCGCTAGGTTGTCAAGCATGACGCACGACCACCGACCCTTCGGGCGGCTGCTCACCGCGATGGTGAGCCCGTTCCGCGCCGACGGTTCGCTCGACATCGAGGGAGCGGCCCGGCTCGCCGCATACCTGGTGGACGAGCAGGCCAACGACGCATTGGTGATCAACGGCACGACCGGTGAGTCGCCCACCACCACTGACGCGGAGAAAGAGCAGCTCATCCGGGCGGTGGTGGAGGCCGTCGGCGACCGGGCCAAGGTGGTCGCCGGCGTGGGCACCAATGACACCTCACATACCATCGAGCTCGCGACGGCCGCGGAAAAGGCGGGCGCGCAGGGACTGCTCGTCGTCACGCCGTACTACAACAAGCCGCCCCAGGCCGGCCTGATCCGGCACTTCACGGCGGTGGCCGACGCGACCGGCCTGCCCATGCTCGTCTATGACATCCCTCACCGCGCCGGCATCGCGATCGCCACGGAGACGCTGGTCCGCCTCGCCGAGCACTCGCGGATCGTGGGCGTCAAGGACGCCAAGGGCGACCTCGTCGGCACGTCCTGGGTCACCAGCCGCACCGACCTGGCCTTCTACTGCGGCGACGACCCGCTCACGCTGCCGCTGCTCGCGCTCGGCGCGGTCGGCCTGGTCGGCACGTCGACCCACCTCTGCGGCCCCGACGCGCAGGAGATGATCCGGGCGTACGAGAGTGGCGACACCGGTACCGCGCTCGCCCTGCACCGCCGGCTGCTGCCGATCTTCACGGGCATCTTCCGGAGCCCGGGCACGATCCTGGTCAAGGCCGCGCTGGCCGCCAAGGGGCTGCCCGCCGGCCCGGTGCGCTCGCCTCTCGTCGACGCGACCGAGGCGGAGATGGCGCAGCTGCGCCAAGACTGCGAGGCCGCGGGGCTTCCTCTATGACCGGCGCGCATACCGAGCTGGAGTTGCCGCCACCGCTGCCCGCCGGCGGCCTGCGCGTGACGCCGCTGGGCGGCCTCGGCGCCATCGGCCGCAACATGACCGTCTTCGAGTACGGGGGCAAGCTCCTCATCGTCGACTGCGGGGTGCTCTTCCCGGACGTGGAGCAGCCGGGCGTCGACCTGATCCTGCCGGACTTCACGGCGATCCTCGACCGGCTCGAGGACGTGCAGGCGATCGTGCTCACCCACGGTCACGAGGACCACATCGGCGCCGTGCCGTACCTGCTCGCCCACAAACCGGACATCCCGCTGGTCGGGTCGCAGTTCACGCTCGCCCTCGTCGAGGCGAAGCTGGCCGAGCGGCGGATCGAGCCGTACACGCTGACCGTGCGCGAGGGGCGGCGAGAGCCGCTGGGGCCGTTCGAGTGCGAGTTCTTCGCGGTCAACCACTCGATCCCGGACGCGCTCGCGGTGGCCATCCGTACGCCGGCCGGGCTTGTGCTGCACACCGGTGACTTCAAGATGGACCAGCTCCCGCTGGACGGGCGGGTCACCGACCTGGCCGGCTTCGCGCGGCTCGGCGCGGAGGGCGTCGACCTGCTGCTGTCCGACTCGACCAACGCGGAGATCCCCGGCTTCGTCACGCCGGAGCGCGACATCGGGCCCGTGCTTGACTCGATCTTCGCCAAGGCGACCGGCCGGATCATCGTGGCCAGCTTCGCCTCGCACGTGCACCGCGTGCAGCAAGTGCTCGACTCGGCGTACGAGTACGACCGGAAGGTCGCGTTCATCGGCCGCTCGATGGTCCGCAACATGGGCATCGCCCGCGACCTCGGCCTGCTGCGCATCAACGCCGGGCTGGTGGTCGGCCTGGAGGAGGCCACCGCACTGCCGCCGGACCAGATCGTGCTGATGTCGACCGGCTCGCAGGGTGAGCCGATGAGCGCGCTGGGGCGGATGGCGGTCGGCGACCACCGGCACATCACGGTCGCGCCGGGCGACACGGTCGTGTTGGCCAGCTCGCTGGTTCCGGGCAACGAGACCTCGGTGTACCGGGTGATCAACCAGCTCTCCCGCGCCGGTGCCACGGTGATCCACAAAGACGTGGCCAAGGTGCACGTCTCCGGCCACTCGCCCGCCGGCGAGCTGCTCTACGTGCTCAACGTCGTAAAGCCGCGCAACCTCATGCCGGTACACGGGGAGTGGCGGCACCTGCGCGCCCACGCCCGCCTCGGCATCGAGTCCGGCGTGCCGGCCGACCGGGTCGTCCTTTGCGAGGACGGCGACGTGGTCGACCTTGTCGAGGGGCGGGCGCGGCTGGTGGGCCACGTCAAGAGCCGCTATGTGTACGTCGACGGGCTCGCGGTCGGCGACGTGGGTGAGTCGCTGCTCACCGAGCGGCGGATCCTCGGCGACGGCGGCTTCATCGCCGCGACGGTCGTGGTCGACTCGGTGACCGGCAAGGTGGTGGGCGGGCCGACGGTGTCCGCCAAGGGCTTCTCCGAGGATCCCGAGGCGTTCAACGCGGTCGTCCCGTTGATCACCGAGGCGCTCGACCGGGCCGCGCTCGAGGGCATCACCGACCCGCACCAGCTCCAGCAGATCGTGCGCCGTACGGTCGGCCGCTGGGTCAACGAGGCGTACCGCCGCCGTCCCATGATCGTTCCGACGGTCGTCGAGGTCTGACAACGGCTCTCCCGCACGCCATGTCGCACATCGTGGCATGGCGATCTCGGCGTGCTCCGCCCATACTGTCGGCACCCCCGTCCCTAGTTGTTGTGTTGTCCTGGCGTGTCCTCAAGGACGCGTGTAACGTCCTGCATCGTGTCGTGTGGCGGAACCGCAATCTGCCACATGGCAGGTGAGCACCTCACTGGTTGGATCATGACTTCGCCTGAGCCGCCCGCGGTCGCACGCCGCCGTGTCCGCCTCGCGTTGCGCGCGGCACGCGAGGCGAGAGGTTTTACGCAGCAACACGTCGCAGATGAGCTTGACTGGTCGCTCAGCAAGGTCAACCGCATCGAAAAGGGCGACGTCACCGTCTCGAAGACGGATCTGCTCGCGTTACTGGAGTTGTTCGGCGTCGATGACGACGAGCTGATCGACGATTTGGTGCGGGCGGCCCGTTCGTCGCGCCAGCGGGGGTGGTGGGACGAGCCGCGCTTCCGCGAGCACCTCACGCCGCCGATGCTTCAGCTCCTCCAGTTCGAGACAGAAGCGACAGCGATTCGCGTTTTCCAGCCGACGCTCGTCACCGGCCCGTTCCAGACCCGGGCGTACGCACAGGCGGTGCTCGATTTCTGGCAGCCCGAGCTCAGCTCGGTCGTGCGCGAAGCGCGCCTGGAAACGCGACTGATGCGAGGCGAGCAGTTGCTCTCCAGGGCAGACCCGCCGGACATCTATTTCATCTTCGACGAGTCGCTTTTGCATCGGCCGGTCGGTGGGGTTCCGGTGATGGCCGAGCAGCTTCGTCACCTGCTCCTCATCATGGAGCGGCCCACTGTGCACGTGCGCGTGGTGCCGTCCGCCGCGGGCGCCCTCGTCGCCATGCTCGGGCCATTTCTCATCTGTGACTTCGGCGAGGAGGAAAACGCCGTCCTCTATCGGGAGAGCCTGCTCCTGGACGAGGTCGTCCACTCCGCCGAAACAATTGGCCGCCATCGCAGATATTTCGAGCACTTATGGCAGGAGTCGCTGAGCGAAACGGAGTCCGTGCGACTTATCGAGGCCCGCGCGGACCACATGTATTCGCGGATGAGGCGAGATACCAGCGGCTGACGATACTTCGGCTGCGGTAAATCCTCGAAAGGCGGCAACGCCGTGGGGGCCTGTGGCCGGGGCAATACCCACCTATTTATCCCGATCTGAGGAGAACCGAATGGAGCAGACCGCGGCGCTGGTCTGGCGTAAGAGCGGGCGGTGCGACACCAACACGTGTGTCGAGGTGGCCGAGGTTGGCCGGGACATCGCCATCCGCGACTCGAAGCGTCCAGATGGGCCCACGTTGCTCTTTACCAGGTCTGAGTGGGACGCGTTCGTCGGCGGCGTGCACGACGGCGACTTCGTCTTCGACTGAGATCTGACCGAGGCGGCATCCCGGGCGACTGCGCTCAGGATGCCGTCTCTTCCTTTCGGTGGGACCATTACGTATGGTGAGTATTCCCCGCTAAGAGTGGAGTCGGTGATGGCAGACACCGAACGTCTTCAATGGCGCAAGAGCACTCGCTGCGATAACGCGACCTGCGTGGAGGTCGCGGAGTCGGCTGGTGGCGTGGTCCTTCGGGACGGCAAAGATCCAACCGGACCGCGACTGACCTTCACGGCCCGGCAGTGGACCGCCTTCCTTGCCTGGACGCGCCAGCGCTCACAGTGATCAGTTCACTACTTTCTCGTCTTTCTCTGTGAGATCCACCATCGCTGTCCCATTCATCCGCGTCTAGCTCTCCGCCGTACCCCGATTTGCCGGTTCAGTACGGCTATGTGGGAGGTGTTGCGGATGGACCGCAGACGGGCGTTGACCATTGGCCTGGTGGTGGCCACAGCTGGAGCCGCGGCCGCGGTGACGATTCCAGCGGTCGCGACCACGAGAGGCCCGGTGCCCGGCGGCCCGGAGCCCGAGATGCTCTCGGCGCTCCAGCGTGACCTGGGTCTGACACAGGACCAGGCCCGCACACGGTTGACGACCGAGCGCGCCGCCGGCCGTACCATCGCCGAGCTCAAGCACCGCGCGGCGGATGCCTGGGGCGGCGCCTGGCTGAACGCGAACGCCACCAGCCTGACGGTGGCCGTGACCGATCCCGCGCTGGCCGAGCAGGTGCGGGCCGCGGGCGCCGAGCCCAAGATCGTCGCCCGGAGCGCGGCGGACCTCGACTCGGTCAAGCGCACGCTCGACCAGAACGCGGACGACGCCACGCCCAACCTGCCCGGCTGGTACGTGGACGTCGCCAACAACACCGTCGTCGTGCTCGCCCAGAAGGGCGGCGAGGCGGCGGCCCGCGAGTTCGCGACGGACGCGGGCGCACCGGCGTCGAGCGTGCGCGTCGTGTCCACAGTGGAAACACCGGTGCCGTTCTTCGACGTACGCGGCGCCGACCCGTACTTCATCAACAGCGCCGCCCGCTGCTCGATCGGCTTCTCGGTCGTCGGCGGCTTCGTCACCGCCGGCCACTGCGGGCAGGTGGGCGCCACGACCACGGGCTTCAACCAGGAGGCCCAGGGCACGTTCACAGCGTCGTCCTTCCCCGGCGACGACTGGGGCGTGGTCGAGGTCAACGGCGACTGGACGCCGCGGCCGGTCGTCAACGACTTCAACGGCGGCGAGGTCACCGTGGCCGGCGCGGAGGAGGCACCGGTCGGCGCCTCGATCTGCCGCTCCGGCTCGACGACCGGTACCCGCTGCGGCGTGGTCGAGGCCAAGAACGCGACGGTCAACTACGCCGAGGGTACGGTGACCGGCCTGACCCGTACCGACGTGTGCGCCGAGCCGGGCGACTCGGGCGGCTCGTGGATGTCCGGCGACCAGGCCCAGGGTGTGACCTCCGGTGGGTCGGGCGACTGCACGGTCGGCGGTATCACGTTCTTCCAGCCGCTGACCGAGATCCTCGAGGTGAACCAGCTGACCCTCGTCACCGCCAGCGGTGAGGTCCCGCCGCCGCCCGCGACCGGCGCCCCGCCGACCACCGAGCCGCCGGCACCGGAGCCGCCGGCGACAAGTGCGTGCGCCGACGAGGAGGTGGCGGTGGCCGGCGCGCTGAGCCGAGCCGGTGCCCGCCAGTCCCAGCCCAACGGCCGGTTCTTCCGCACCGCCGGTGGCCGGCAGACCGCCTGCCTGGACGGCCCGGACGGCGCCGACTTCGACCTCTTCCTCCAGCGCTGGAACGGCCAGTCGTGGCAGACCGTGGCGCGGGCGACCGGCCCGGACGCGGACGAGACGCTGACCTTCAACGGCAACGCGGGCGTGTACCGCTACCGGGTGCAGTCCGAGGCCGGATCGGGTGACTACACGCTGGGGTTCTCCATCCCGTGACGTAGGACGCGCCGCGGCGGGATGGGCCTCCTCCTCGCCCGCCGCGGCACCCAAGAAAGAAGCCCGTCACCGCCAACTCGGGCCGGCGGCGAGCGGGCGGGCCGGATGCCGGCGCCCTGATGCACGGGCGCCGGCATCCCGTCTTTCCGGGTTACGGGAGGGCAGCCACCTCGTCGGCGAACTGGGCGCTCGTCACGATCGCGGCGTGCACCAGCACGCCGAGCTGGGGAGCGGCAGCGCCGTGCTCAAGATCCGTGGTGATGTCGCCGGCCAAGATGAGCTCGCCCTCGCCGGTGTCGTGCACGTACGCCTTGGGCAGCAGCTTGTCGTGGTTCCAGGCGTTGCAGAACGCGTACGCCTCCATGAGGCGGTCGGCCTTCAGACGGCGCTGGGCGACCACGCGTACGTGCAGGATCTCGCCCTCCTCGCCCATCCGGTCGAAGGTCACCATGCCCTTGCCCCATTGGCCGCCGATCGTGCCGTCCTCGTCGACGTAGTACCGGTCGCCGCGGTCGTCCAGGGCGGCGGTGATGGCCTGCACGGTCAGCGGCGCCACGACTTCCTCGCGGCCCTCCGGGGGTAGGCCGGGCTCGGCCATGTACGACGGGGTGGGCTGGTCCGGCGGCAGCTCCAGGCTGGCCAGCACCGGCTCGTCGGACATCCGCAGAGCCAGCCGGCGGGACTGGTGGTCGGTGCCGTTGCGGGCGTCGAACTGGCTGGCGATCTCCCGCGCCTGCGCGGCCAGCTCGGCGCCGAGCTGCTCCAGCGTGAGGTCGGCCGCCGCGCGGCTCTCGAACGCCGGGCGGTGGACGATCCGGCCGGTCGAGGCGGCCAGCCGGCACACGAGCGCACCCGCCGCGGCGAACTCCATCGCGGACGCCTCGTCGTACGGGCGGTCGAGCCAGCCCAGGTGCTCCGCCAGGATGTCCACGGCCCGGTCGGCGTTGCCGGTCAGCACGCAGAAGCGCATGTGCTCCGGCAGGAACGGGAAGGCGTCCCGCTCGTGCCGGTGGCGGCGGTACGCCCGCACGTGTGCCTTCGCCGCCTCCTCGTAGCGGCCCAGCTTCAGGTACGGCATGAGCACCGCCTCGAGCGCCTTCTCCGGCTGCTCGGCACAGCCCAGCACGCCGCTGAGCACCGGCTCGACCGTGCGTACGGACTCCTCCCACTCGCCCCAGCCGGCGAGCAGCTCCGCCTGCCGGGACGGGTCACAGCCGGCGCAGTCGCTGTTCTCGTCCCGCTCGGCGGTGCGCCACAGCTCGAACCACTTGCGCGCCTCGCCCTCGTCGCCGATGTGGTCGGCGATCTTGCAGCGGAGGTTGTAGATGGTCTGCATGCTGTGCCCGCCGGCCTTGAAGCGCCGCTCCATGTCGTCGAGCGCGGCCTGCGTCTGCGCCAGCCCCACCCGCGGCGTGCTGCGCAGCGTGGCCACCGCCCACTTGTGGTACCAGCGCAGCTGCTCGCCGTCCCACTCCTCGAACATCGAAGGGTCGCGGTCGTACGCCGCCAGGCACCACCCGAACGCGGGCAGCATGCGCCACCGCTCGGTGTGGTTGTTGTACGCGTCGATCAGGTCGATCCGGGCGTCGTAGCCGAGCCGGACGTCACGGGCGGCGTCGGCGTGGGCCGCGATCCGCTCCAGCTCGGCGATCTTGCTGTCGCCGTCCGGCAGCTCGCGCGCCGCTTCGAGGGCTTCGTGCAGCTCGTGCGTGGTGCTCATGAGGGCTCCGGATCAGAAGAGGGAAGCGATGGGATGTCGGTGAAGGCCCGGTCGAGCAGCGCCAGGAACGACCGGTTCAGCGCCGCCGTGTCGACCGCCCGCAGCGGGTGGTGGCCGGCGAGCAGCGCCTGGCCGTACAGGGCCTCGACGGCGTGGCGCAGCGCGGGCCCCGGCGGGTACGACGTGATCTTGCGGATGAGCGGGTGGCGCCAGTTGAAGACAAGCTCCGGCCGGTGCTCCACGGTCACGTCGTTGAACGCCGAGAGCACGTCCGACCACAGCTCGTCGACCGCCTCGATGCTGCGCCGCACGGTGTCCTGGGTGCGCGCCTTCTGGCTCATCACGTAAAGCGCCGGCATCGTCACCGGGTCGAACTGGCGGATCAGCGGCACGCAGTCGAGCTCGCGCAGCACCGCCCGCGCGGTCTCCAGGAACGGCGCCACCTGCGCCTCCTGGCCGGGCAGCAGCGGATCGAGCCGCGCGGCCAGCTCGCCCGGGTCGAGGCGGCGCACCCGTGCCTCGGGGTCCACCCTGGACAGTCGCTCCAGGATCTCGGTGTCGTACGCGTACCCAGCGTTGACCACCGGCGTACCGGCGGCGCTGGCGATCGCGGCCAGCGAGCGGAACTCGTCGACCGTCTCGACGTACCGGATCATCGACAGCCCGCGGCGGAAAACCCGCAGCGGCATCGTGCCCCGGCTCGTCTCGAACGGCAGCCACGCGTCGACAAGCCGCAGCATCTCGTCGTCGCGTACCGCGAGCGCCTTGACGCCCAGGTGGTGCACGCGCAGGAAGGCGGCCAGCCGGTCCGGGTCGTTGACCGACAGGTCGAGCAGCCAGGTGCGGATCTGCTCGCCGAGCCCGGCGCGTACGGCGGAGAGCAGGTCGTCCTCGTACAGCGCCTCACGGCTCGCGGTTGGCCGCAGCATGCTCGTGTCGACCACGCACCGCACGAAGAACGCCCACTCCGGTACAAGCTTGGCGGCGTCCTCGCTGAGCAGCATGCGCTTGAGGTAGACACGGTGACCGCCCTGCCCGACCTGGGCCGGTGAGGCGAGCACGAAGCCGACCCCGTGCAGCCCGGCCTCGGGCACGCCGAGGTCGATGACCTCCATGGGGCGGCTGCCGAGCAGCTTGGCGCCGTAGTCGAGCAGCGCCGCGCGGCGTACCTCTGGATCGTCGTAGCTGATCTCCCACGGAGCCTGCGGCTCGGTGATCCGCTCGCCCTCGAGGGTGACCTCGACATCCAGCAGGTGGGCGTACGACATCGCGAGGTCGCGGACAGTGGTCGGCGTGAGCCAGTGCTCCGCGCCGGCCCGGGGCCGGAGGGTGACCGCCGTGCCGACCTCGGCGGCCTCGGCCGGGCCCACGGTGTAGCGGCCGTCCGCGTACCCGGTCCAGCTCACCGCCTCGCCGCCCTTGGCCGACCGGGTGACCACCTCGATCGCGTCCGCGACCATGAAGCAGGAGAGCAGCCCGATGCCGAACTGGCCGAGGTAGTCCTGCCGCGCGAACCCCAGGTCGTCCCGTTTGGAGGTGCGCCCCACGCTGGCCAGGAACGTGTGCACCTCCGTCTCGGTGAGCCCGATGCCGTTGTCGGTCACCCGCAGCGCCCCGCCGGGCAGCGACTCGATGACCACGCGGCCGGCGGGGGAGTCCGGGTCCGCGGCGCGACGCGCTGTGATCGCGTCGGTGCCGTTCTGCAACAGCTCGCGTACGAAGACTCGCGGGCTCGCGTACAGGTGGTGGCTGAGCAGGTCGACCACGCCGCGCAGGTCGACCTGGAAGCGGTGCTCGGCGGTCGTCACGCTCCGCTTCCCTTCGTGCGTTCGCTCATCGTCGTCGCGGGGCGCGGCCGCGGTCCCCGCTCACTCACCCTTCAAACCCGCCGCTGCCTCGGCCAGCTGGCAGCCGGTCGAGATGCCGCAGCCGATGAGCTGGTCGAGCTGGGCCTGCGAGACTCCGCGCTCCAGGTCGGTCGTGACCTCGCCGAAGACGCGGGCCGTACCGTCGTCGTTGACGTGGACGAACGCCTTCGGCCACAGGCGGTCGTGGTTCCACTCGTTGCAGAAGGCGTAGAGCTGCGGCACGTCGTCCACGGTGAACTCGGTCGCGGCGAGCGTGCGTACCTGCAACATCTCGCCCTGGGAGCCGCGGCGGAAAAACCAGATGAGGTTTTCGTCCCACATCCCGCCGATGTCACCGTCGTCGTCGGTGCCGAAGTTGTAGCCGCGGGCGTTCAGTACCTGCGCGATCAGCTCGTTGGTGAGCGGCGCGAGGGTCTGCACCTCGCCGTCGGATGGCATGCGAGAAATGTCCCTTCAGCTGGCTGCGATTTTTCCGGTGTCGCCCATCTTTGGGCGCCTCCGCCACGTGACGGGCGGCACCCATGGTGCGAAGTTCCCGGGGCACGATACGACGGCGGCGCCAGACCGGATCAAGGGCCCGCGCACCAAAATTCACGCCGCCCACCGGGCGCGGTTCCGTCGTACCTTGCGGCTACCGTGTGATCCTAGGGCCTATGGCTGGCCGCACCACCCAGGCGAGTAAGCGGCGCGGCGCCTCCACTGCGCGCGCCGCGAGCGCTCGCACGCGCCAGACCACCCGCCGGCGCACCCCGACCGCCAGCCCCGCCGTCATCGTCGGCCGTGGTGTTCGCGCACTCTGGATGGGCCTCGCGAACAGCGTGGGCTGGCTGGTCCGCGGCGTCGGCCAGCAGGCCGCCAACGCCCGCGACCTCGACCCCGAGCATCGCCGCGACGGCGCCGGCCTCCTGCTGCTGGGCCTGTCGATCCTCACCGGTGTCGCGGTCTGGTTCTCCGGGGCCGGCCCGGTCGGCGAGCGGGTGGCCGACACCGTGCGCCTCTTCCTCGGCGCGATCGCCGCCGCGCTGCCGCTGCTGCTGCTCGTCGCCGCGATCCGCCTGATGCGCGAGCCGAGCGATCCCGAGCACCGCGGCCGGGGCGTGGTCGGCTGGTCCGCGCTGATCCTCTCCTCGGCCGGCCTGCTGCACCTCGCCCAGGACCCGATCGACAACGCCCAGCGCGACTACGCGGGCGGGCTCTTCGGCGCCGCGGTCGGCGGGCTGCTGGAGCGGGCGGTGACCGAGTGGGTGGCGACGCCACTGCTGATCCTGCTGCTCCTCTTCGGCCTGTTGGTCATCACGGCCACGCCGATCAACAAGATCCCCGAGCGGCTGGGGCTGCTGGTCGGCTCGTTGCTGGGCCGCCCGCTCCCCGCCGACGAGCCCGCGCAGGACGAGGAAGACGAAGAGGAGGAGGCGCCGCCGGTACGGCGCCGGTCCACGACGCGCCGCCGGCAGTCGGCACGCACCGAGGACGCCGGAGATGCGGACGGCGAGGAGATCGTGCACGACACGGTCCTCCTGCCCCGCAAGCCACCGGCGACCGTGCCCGCGGCCCGCAAGGTCGCCGAGCCGCCCGAGCACTCGACGCCGCCCACCCGCGCTGAGCAGCTCGCCATCACCGGCCTGGCCGGCGACTACAAGCTGCCCCCGCCCAACCTGCTCAAGCAGGGGGTCGCGGCCAAAACCCGGAGCAAGGCGAACGACGAGGTCATCGCCGCGCTACAGAGTGTGTTCGAGCAGTTCGATGTGGACGCCGCGGTCACCGGGTTCACCCGCGGGCCGACGGTCACCCGGTACGAGGTGGAGCTGGGTCTCGGCGTCAAGGTCGAGCGGATCACGCAGCTGTCCCGCAACATCGCGTACGCGGTGAAGTCGCCGGACGTGCGCATCCTCAGCCCGATCCCGGGCAAGAGCGCGGTCGGCGTGGAGATCCCGAACTCCGACCGTGAGGACGTGGCGCTCGGCGACGTGCTCCGCTCGCGGGCGGCCACCGGTGACCACCACCCGATGCTTGTCGCGCTCGGCAAGGACATCGAGGGCGGCTACGTGGTGGCCAACCTCGCGAAGATGCCGCACATCCTCATCGCCGGCGCCACCGGCGCGGGCAAGTCGTCCTGCCTCAACTCGCTGCTGGTCTCGATCCTGACCCGGGCCACGCCGGACGAGGTGCGGCTCGTCCTGATCGACCCGAAGCGCGTGGAGATGACCGCGTACGAGGGCATCCCGCACCTCGTCACCCCGATCATCACCAACCCCAAGAAGGCCGCCGACTCGCTCGACTGGGTCGTCCGCGAGATGGACATGCGGTACGACGACCTGGCCGCGGCCGGGGTGCGGCACATCGACGACTACAACCGCAAGGTACGCGCCGGGCAGGTCAAGCCGCCGCCGGGCAGCGAGCGGGAGATCCGCCCGTACCCGTACCTGCTGGTGATCGTCGACGAGCTGGCCGACCTCATGATGGTGGCCCCGCGCGACGTCGAGGACTCGGTCGTCCGGATCACCCAGCTGGCCCGCGCCGCCGGCATCCACCTTGTACTGGCCACCCAGCGCCCCTCGGTCGACGTGGTCACCGGCCTCATCAAGGCGAACGTGCCGTCCCGCCTCGCGTTCGCCACATCCTCGCTCGCCGACTCCCGGGTCATCCTCGACCAGCCCGGCGCGGAGAAGCTGATCGGCCGCGGCGACGGGCTCTTCCTGCCGATGGGCGCCTCCAAGCCGATCCGCATCCAGGGCGCCTGGGTCAACGAGTCCGAGATCAACGACGTCGTCAAGTTCTGCAAGAACCAGCGCGAACCGGAGTTCCGCCCGGATGTGCTGACCCCGGTGCAGGACCCGAAGAAGAAGATCGACGAGGAGATCGGCGACGACCTGGACCTGCTCGTGCAGGCGATCGAGCTGGTGGTCACGTCGCAGTTCGGCTCGACCTCGATGCTCCAGCGCAAGCTGCGGGTCGGCTTCGCGAAGGCGGGCCGCCTGATGGACCTGATGGAGACGCGCGGCATCGTCGGCCCCTCAGAGGGCTCCAAGGCCCGCGACGTGCTCGTCAAGCCCGACGAGCTGGAGGAGGCGTTGGCCCAGCTCCGCCCCGAGTAGCTCTATTGTCAATGGGTGGACGATTTAGAGGCGCTCGCGCTCCTGACCGATCCGGTGCGGCGCTCGGCGTACCAGGCCGTCGTCGATGCCGGCGCGGAGCCGGTGGGGCGGGACGAGGTGGCCGCGGCGCTCGGGGTCGGGCGCACGCTCGCCGCCTTTCACCTGGACAAGCTTGTCGACGCGGGGCTGCTCGAGGTGTCGTTCGCGCGGCGGACCGGGCGTTCCGGGCCGGGTGCCGGACGGCCGGCGAAGCTCTACCGGCGGGCCGCCGGCGAGCACGTCGTCAGCGTGCCGCCCCGCGCGTACCTCTCCGCGGCTGAGCTTCTCGCCGAGGGCGTCGAGCGGGCCGGTGCCGACGCGGCGGTCTACGAGGTCGCGCGCGAGCACGGGCGGGAGGTGGGTGCCGCCGCCGGTGCGGGGGCCGATCCGGTCGAGGTGCTCGCCTCGAGCGGCTACGAGCCGGAGACGGACGACGCCGCGGTACGCCTGCGCAACTGCCCGTTCCACCAGCTCGCCACGCGGTTCCCACCCCTCGTCTGCGGCATGAACCTGGCGCTCGTCGAGGGCGTGCTGGAGGGTGCCGCCGCGGCGCAGTGGCGGGCCCGGCTCGACCCGGGACCCGGCTACTGCTGCGTGACTCTTTCTAAAAACAAGATCAATGATTTATAGTACGACCATGGCCGACTACCACCTTGCCCAGCTCAACGTCGCGTACCCGCGGGCCCCGCTCGACAGCCCGTCCATGGCCGGTTTCGTCGACGACCTCACGCTCATCAACGAGCGCGCCGATGCCGCGCCCGGCTTCGTCTGGCGGCTCGTCGGCGAGGGCACGGGCGACGCGACGAGCCTGCGCCCGTTCGGCCCGGACCTGATGGTGAACATGTCGGTCTGGGAGTCGGTCGAGGCGCTGCGCGACTTCACGTACCGGGACGGCACCCACCTGGAATCGCTGCGCCGGCGGCGGGAGTGGTTTTCGCACGAGGGGCTCGGCTCGCACCTCGTGCTGTGGTGGATCCCGGCCGGCACGCTGCCCACATTGGACGAGGCGCGGGAGCGGCTCGCCCTGCTGGACCGGGACGGCCCCGGCCCGGACGCCTTCACGCTGCGCGAGCCGTTTGCGGCGCCGGCCGTTCAGGTGGCGGTGACCGAGTGACGCGCTCCGGTCAGTAGGTCGAGAGCCGCGTCCGGGGTGAGCGGCGTGGAGAGCAGGTTGCCCTGGCCCCACACGCATCCCAGGTCGAGGAGGGCGGCGCGCTGCTCCTCGGTCTCCACGCCCTCCGCGATCACGCCGAGCCGCAGCGATTCGGCGATCGCGAGCACCGCCCGCACGATGCCCCGGTCGGTGTCGCTGGCCGCCACGCCACCGACGAACGAGCGGTCGACCTTGAGGTGGTCGATCGGAAACCACTTGAGGTAGTTGAGGCTGGAGTACGACGTGCCGAAGTCGTCGAGCGCGAAGTGCAGCCCGGCCGAGCGGAGTACCGCCGCGCTCTCGGTGACGTCTTCGCGCAGGTAGCTGTGCTCGGTCACCTCCAGGCACACGTCGCCGGGGTCCACTCCGGACTGTCGCACGATGTCGAGCAGCCCGCGGGCCAGGTTTGGCTGCTGTAGCTGTACCGGCGAGAGGTTGACGTTGACCCGCACCCGCGGGCCGCCGTGCAAACCCCAGCGGGCCAGCTCGCGGCAGGCCTGCTCCAGCACCCAGTGTCCGATGGGGACGATCGCGCCGGTCTCCTCGGCGAGCGGGATGAAGACGTCGGGCGGTACCGGGCCGCGCTGCGGGTGGGTCCAGCGCAGCAGCGCCTCGAACGCGACAACCTGCCCGCTGCGCAGGTCGCAGATCGGCTGGAAGTTGAGCGCGAACTGCTCGCGTTCGAGCGCGCCCAGCAGGTCGGAGCGGAGCCCCAACCGGTCCAGCGAGCGGCTCGACGCGTCGTCGTCGAAGACCTCGATAAGGCCGAGGCCACGGTCCTTCGCCGCGTACATCGCGGCGTCGGCGTCGCGCAGCATCGCGCTGGCCGTCGTCCGTCGGCGTACGCCGAGCACCCCGCCGACGCTCGCCGAGATGCGCACCGGCTCGTCGTGCAGCCGGAACGTGTCGTCCAGGGAGCGGGACACCCGCCGGCCGATCTGCGCGACGTCGGACAGGTCGCGCACGCCGTCGAGGACCACGACGAACTCGTCGCCGCCGAACCGGCCCAGCAGGTCGCCCGGGCGCAGGCTGTGGCGGAGCCGGGCGGCCACCTGCTTGAGCAGGTCGTCGCCGGCCTCGTGGCCGAGCCGGTCGTTGACCGCCTTGAACCTGTCGAGGTCGCAGAAGAGCAGCCCCACGTCGTCTTCGCCGGCCGGGTCGGCGAGCGCCTCGGCGAGCCGCTGCGCCACGAGCGTGCGGTTGGCCAGGCCGGTCAGCGCGTCGTGGGTGGCGCGCAGTCGCAGCTCGTCTTCGAGCCGCTTGCGGTCGTCGATCACGCGCGAGGAGAGCACCACCGTGCCACCGGCCGAGGGCGCCGGGCGCAGCGCACTCTCCACCCAGGTCCAGCGGCCGGAGCCGGTGCGCAGCCGGTACTCCACCTTGTCGCCGGAAGCGGCGCCCTTCAGCGCGGTCTCCAGCCGATCCTGGTCGTCGGGGTGCACGAAGTCGGCGACCCGCCGCCCGACCAGCCGCTCGGGCTCGCGGGCCAGCTCGCGGCCGTGCGAGGGGGACGCGTACGCGAAGCGCCCGTCCGGGTCGACCATCGCCACCAGGTCGCTGATCGAGTCGGTGATCAGGCGCAGCGACGACTCGCTCTGGCCGAGAGCGCGGTACAGCTCCGCGTTGGCGATCGCGGCCGCCACGTAGTTGGCGAACACCGCGAGGATCTCGACCCCGTCGCCGGTCAGCGGGCGGGGGAGCGCGCGGGTGGCGTAGAGCAGCGCGCACGGCTCGCCGTCGCGCATCACCGGCACGCCGACCAGCCGGCGGTCCCCTTCGACGAGCACGTACGGCTCGCCCTGCCAGGCCACCTCCCAGCCGGGTAGGTGGTCGGCCGGGTCGAGCGTGCCGTCGATGCCGCTGTGGGCGCGCCGGACCGCGCGGCCGTCCCGGACGGTGACCACCCAGGCGTCGTCGGCGCCGGTCAGCTCGCGCAGGAGTGCGGCCGCCTCGTCGAGCAGCGGGGCCAGCTCGAGGTGGCGGGCCAGCCGGTGGCCGGACTGGGCAAGGCGGGCCATGACCGCGCTCTGCTCGCGCTCGCGCAGCGCCAAGCGCAGGCGGGGCGTCACCGATACCAGCACTTGGAGGTCGAGCTGGCTGAACTCGGCACCGGCCCGCCGGCACAGCACCAGCACGTCGCCCGTCTCGGTGTCGGGGTCGAGCGGGATCCAGAGGGCGAAGCGGGTACCGATCGCGACGAACGGTGCGGGCATCGCCTCGGCCCCCGTCCCGCCCAGCGTGGCAAGGCCGGCACCGCCGAGCGGTCCGGCCGACTCCGCGGGGACTACCCAGCCCGCGGAGTGCGCCGGGTCGTCCTCCGGGAGGCCGCAGGACTGGCGCACGACCATGCGCGGCGGCGCCACATGGGCGAGCATCGTCACGTCCGCGGCGAAGACGTCGGAGAGGACCTGGAGCATCCGGTCGGTGAGCTCCTCCGGCGAGGAGGGCTGGCTCACGGCCGCGAGCAGCCGGATCAGGCGCGTGGTGTCGCGGTACGCGTCGCGGACGGCGGTGGCGGCCTCACCAAGCTGCCGCCGCAGCGACGCGACCAGCTCGATTTCCTCGTCTCCGCTCACAGTGCGATCGCCGCCACCGTCGCGTTGTGGTAGCCGACGACGCTCGTCGTCCGGGCGAACTCGCCGTAGGTGAAGAAGCCGATCGTCGGCACCCCGGCCGCGGCCGTGTGCAGGCGGGCGGCCTCCTCCGGGCCGCGCTCGCCCAGGATGTCCATGCGGGCCACGCAGCTGAAGACAAGCAGCACGCCGGGGGCGCGCCCGGACACCGCGTCGGCCGCGATGCCCTCGGCGACGCCGAGCAGGTCGTCGGGCTGGCAGGCCATGAGCTGCACCGCGGCGTACGGCGGGAGCGGCGCGAACGTGTTGACCCGGCCCTCCTCGTCGATGTACGCCCCGCGGACCAGATGAGTGCCGTCCGGCTCGAGCAGCCCGATCGCGTACGAGCGGGGCCAGCCGTCGTCCGGCGCGGACCGCAACGCGGCCTCCACCTCGCCGCGCGGGAAGTGCTCGCGGAAGGCGTCGAGCGCCGGGCGGCCGCCGATCTCGTGCACCACCGTGCCGTCGACCCTGGTGACAAGCAGCGGGAGGCTCACCGGCCGCCAGCCGTGCGCGATCGCCACGTCGAGCCGGTGCGGTGAGTCGATCCACACCCCCACCGCGGCGTCGGTCAGCACCTCGCCGTCGTGGAAGACGAACGTCTGCTCCCGCCGCTGGTCGTCGCCGGCCGTGCCGCCGGCGATCGGCACCGACGCGCCGGCCACCCGGTGCACGCCGCTGAGCAGCGTCTGCTGGTGGTCGGCCAAGCCGTCGGAGAGCAGCAGGAACGCCGCGTGCGCGGGCCGCTCGGGACCCTGCTCGTCGGCATCGTGCTCGTCGGCGCTGGGCTCCTCGGCCCGGCCGTCGCGGGCCGCCGCGCGGGCCGCTCGGGCGACCTCCCGACCGGTGGCGAACGCGTCGGCGCGCAGGCCGGTCGCCGAGCCGATGCCGTAGCGGTAGGGCCCGGGGCCGAGCACCAGCACCACGACCCCCTCGCCGGGCCGGGCGTGCCTGCCGTCGTGGAAGTGCCCGCTCGACGTGGCGCCCGCCAGCGGCGCCGAACCGGTGACCGCACGGACGCCGTCCAGCAGGTCGGCGAGGCAATAGCGGACGGACGAATACACGAGCACGAGGGAGGGTGACGCGCCGCCCAAGTGGCCGGCGGCGGCCGACGCGGCGGCCCGGCCAGCCTCCCGCGAGTCGGCGAGGTCACTGGCGCCGATCCCGGTGAGCAGGCGCGACGGCGCCACGGCTGGCGCGGACCCAGGGTCACGCTGGGTAAACACGTCGCATCTTCCCACACATCAGGGCGCCCGCGCGTACCCGTGCGTGATCACTTATGCACGCTTGATGATCACGACACGCGAGTTTCCCGCGGGTGACCAGCTACTCGTCACCGTCCGTGATCAAGTAGCGATCGAGCATCTCGTTCCTGAAGACACCGCGCGGGTCGTGGCGGCGGGCGAGCGCGGCGGCGTCGCGGAGCTTCGGGTAACGCTCGGCGACCACATCGGGCGCCATCGCGAAGACCTTGCCCCAGTGCGGGCGCGCGCCGAACGGAGCAAGCTGCTCCTCGATCGCGGCCACCGCCGGAGCCACCGCCGCCGGGTCCTTGACCCAGGTGAAGTGGAAACCGACGCTGTCCTGCTCGTACGAGGGGCTCAGCCACAGCCGGTCCGCGGCGATCGTCCGGATCTCGCAGATCTGGAGCACCGGGGCGATCCGGTCGCGCACGGCGTCCAGCGCCTCCAGCCCGGCCACCGCGTCCCCGCGCGCCACGAAGTACTCGGTCTGTAGCTCCTCACCGCTGCTCGGGGTGAACTCCAGCCGGAAGTGCGGCAGCCGCGCGTGCCACGGGCCGGGTACGCCGAGCTGCTCGGTGCAGTTCTCCGCCGGCATGGCGGGCACGGGGTGGCGCGGCCCGTCCGCCCGTACGGCGCCGAACCACTGCTCCGGCGGCGGGAGCGGCTCGTCGACCCGGCGCTTGACCCACACGTTGCGCACGGTCGGACCGGACCAGTCGGTGAACGCGCTGACGCTGTACGCCGCCCCCATCACCTCGGTGAAGTGCCCTAGGAGCGTGGCGAAGGGCATGCCGTCGTAGACGTACTGCTCGACCTCGAACGTGGGCAGGATGTCGAGCGTGAGCCGGGTGACCACGCCGAAGGCGCCCAGCCCGACCGCCGCCGCGCCGAAGAGGTCCTCGCCCCGCCGCAGGACGACCAGCTCGCCGTCGGCGTTCACGAGCTCCATCGCGGAGACGGCCGTCGCCAGCCCGCCGTTGCGCATGCCCGAGCCGTGCGTGCCGGTCGCGCACGCGCCGGCGACCGACAGGTGCGGCAGCGAGCCGAGGTTGTGCAGCGCGTACCCCTTGTCGTTCAGGTAGGGGGCCAGCTCGCCGTACCGCAGGCCGGCCGAGATCGTGACAGTGCCGGCGGCGGTGTCCACGTCCATCACCGGCGGCAGCCCGGCCACCGTGACAAGGTCGCCGGCGGAGTCGGCAATACGGCTGAACGAGTGGCCGGTGCCGAGCGCGTGGATGCGCTCCGCGCCGGCGACGAGTGCCTGGAGCTCCGGCACGGTCGTAGGGCGGTGCAGGCGCGCTGCGGTGAAGGTGACATTGCCGGCCCAGTTGCTGATTCGCTCGTTCACTTGCTGATCTTCTCGCACTTCCGGTACGGACGCCTCAGGCGGTTCCGCTGCTCGGACCGGTACCCTCGGGTGGTGTCCGCCTCCTCCGCCGAAACACGCCGCGTAGCCCTGCTCACGCTGGGCTGCGCCCGCAACGAGGTCGACTCGGAGGAGCTGGCCGGCCGCCTGCACGCCGACGGGTGGGAGGTCACCACCGACGGCGAGCAGGCCGACGTGGTGCTCGTCAATACGTGCGGCTTCGTCGACAAGGCCAAGCAGGACTCGATCCAGACGCTGATGGCCGCCGCCGACACCGGGGCCAAGGTGGTCGCGGCCGGGTGCATGGCCGAGCGGTACGGGCGGGAGCTCGCCCAGAGCCTCCCCGAGGCGCACGCGGTGCTCGGTTTCGACGACTACCCCGATATCGCCGCCCGCCTCGACGCGGTGCTGGCCGGCGAGCGCCTCGACGCGCACACCCCTCGGGACCGCCGCGAGCTGCTGCCGCTCACGCCGGTGGCGCGGCGCGAGAGCGACGTCGTGGTCCCCGGCCACCTGCCGAAGCACCTGCGCCGGCGCCGGCTCCAGGAGGGGCCGGTCGCCGCACTCAAGCTGGCCAGCGGGTGTGACCGCAGGTGCGCGTTCTGCGCGATCCCGGCGTTCCGCGGCGCGTTCGTGTCACGTACGCCGGACGAGCTGCTCGCCGAGGCCGAGTGGCTGGCCAAGAGCGGGGTCCGCGAGCTGGTGCTGGTGAGCGAAAACTCCACCTCGTATGGCAAGGACCTCGGCGACCCCCGCCTCCTGGAAAAGCTCCTGCCCCAGCTCGCCGCGGTCGAGGGGATCGTGCGGGTGCGGGCCAGCTACCTCCAGCCCGCCGAGACCCGCCCCGGGCTTGTCGAGGTGATCGCCACGACGCCCGGCGTCGCGCCGTACTTCGACCTGTCGTTCCAGCACTCCAGCGAGCCGGTGCTGCGGCGGATGCGGCGGTTCGGCTCGACCGACCGCTTCCTCGACCTGCTGGAGTCGGTGCGGGCGCTGGCGCCGGAGGCGGGCGCGCGGAGCAACTTCATCGTCGGCTTCCCGGGCGAGTCGCGGTCCGATGTGGACGAGCTGGTGCGCTTCCTCACCGATGCGCGGCTCGACGCGATCGGCGTCTTCGACTACAGCGACGAGGACGGCACCGAGGCCGCCACGATGACCGGCAAGGTCGGTCGGGCGACGATCAAGCGGCGGTACGACAAGCTGCTCGCGCTCTCCGAGGAGCTTTGCGCCCAGCGGGCGTCCGACCGGCTCGGCTCTGTGGTCGAGGTGCTCGTCGACACGGTGGACGACGGTCCCGTCGAGGGCCGGGCGGCCCACCAGGCACCCGAGGTCGACGGTTCGGTGACGCTTGTCGCCGGCGACGCCGCGGTGGATCTGGCCGCGCTGCTCCCGGGCGACCTGGTCCGGGCCACGGTCACCGCGACCGAGGGCGTGGACCTGGTGGCCGTACCCACCGAGATGGTCTCCGCCGCCCCTCGGGTCGCGACGTGACGGATTCTGACCTGCGCCCTGCGCCTCCGCCGGTACCGGTGGTCAACGCGGCGAATGTGATCACCGCGGTCCGGCTGGTGATGGTGCCGGTGTTCGTGGCGATGGTCGTGGCGTCCGGCATGGTCGAGCGGGACTGGCGGATCGCGGCCTGCCTGACGTTCGGCGTGGCGTCGTTCACCGACTACGTCGACGGCTGGATCGCCCGGCGGTATGGGCTGGTCACCGCGTTCGGCAAGGTCGCCGACCCGATCGCCGACAAGGCGCTCACCGGTGCCGCGCTCGTGCTGCTCTCCTGGTACGACCGGCTGCCCTGGTGGGTGACGGTGGTGATCCTGGTGCGCGAGGTGGGCGTGACGCTGCTGCGCTTCTGGGTGATCCGGTACGGCGTGATCGCGGCCAGCCGGGGCGGCAAGATCAAGACAGCGCTCCAGGTCCTGGCGATCGGCTGGTACCTGTGGCCGTTCCCCGAGCCACTCTCCGACGTCGGCCCGTGGATCATGGCGGCCGCGGTCGCGGTGACCGTGGTGACCGGCCTCGACTACACGCTCCGCGCGCTGCGCATGCGGATGGCACCGAGTGCCTGATCCGGTGACCCCCGCGCCCCACTGGCCGCGGCGGGGGTCGTGCACGCCCTCGCCGAGCGGAGGGAGACGCTCGCCGCGGTCGAGTCGATCACCGGCGGTCTTGTCGCGGCCACGGTCGTGGAGGTGGCCGGGGCGAGCGCGGTCTTCCGCGGCGGCCTGGTGGTCTACGCGACCGCGCTCAAGGCGACGCTGGCCGGCGTACCGCAGGAGCTGCTGGACGAGCGCGGACCTGTCGACCCGGACGTGGCGCTCGCGCTGGCCGAGGGTGGCCGTGCCCGCTGCGGTGCCGACTGGGGGCTCTCCACTACGGGGGTGGCCGGCCCCGACCCGCAGGGCGGCAAGCCCGTCGGCCTCGTCTACGTGGCGGTGGCCGGCCCGGCCGGTTCAGCCGTGCGCGAACTCTCCCTGGGCGGCGGCCGCCAAGCGATCCGCTCCGCAAGCGTCACCGAGGCGCTCCGGCTGCTGGCCGAGTACCTGTAAGGAATCTTTTGTCGGCTTCTCCGGTTGGTCCGGAGACAGGCTCGGTGAACGACGTGCGACAAACGGAAAGCTGTCGTCGGGCCGGGAAGCGGGTAACGTTGCGGGCAGCGTTCCCAGGGGAGGTGCGATGATCCTGCTACGCCGTGTGATTGGCGACGCACTACGCGCGCGCCGGCAGGGGCAGCACCGCACCCTGCGCGAGGTCTCCACCGCCGCCAACGTGAGCCTTGGCTACCTCTCCGAGATCGAGCGTGGGCAGAAGGAAGCGTCCAGCGAGCTGCTCGCCTCGATCTGCGATGCGCTTGGCGCCCAGCTCTCCGAGCTGCTGCGCGAGGTCAGCGACGAGATGGCCCTGGCCGAGCAGATGGAGCACGTGCTCGTTCCGGCTCAGGGCGGCGGGCGCGACGGTGGCGATACGCCACCCGCGGCCGCGCCGGCCGCCACGCCCACCCCGACGCCGGCCCCGGTGCCGGCCAAGGCGGGCGCCGAGCCGGAGTCCGCGGGCCAGCCCGAGGCCGCCCTACCGCGCATGGCCCGGGCCAGCAAGGTCGCCGGTGGCAAGATCACCGATGGCGCCGTCTCGGTGTCCATCCGGCACGACACGCCACTCGCCGCGGTCCTGCGCACCACGCGCACCGTGCGTCCCACGCCGCGTGACCGGGATGTAGTCTGCGTCGCCTGACGCGCGTAGGGTTGACGCGCGGGGCGGCATCCACCCAGCCACGTCGGCACATACCCGGATATCCCCCTGAGGTCGCATGACGGGTTGGCGCCGGGCTGGGAGTATGGAACTCTGCCGGACCGTGGGGGCCTGCCGTCCCAGCGGTGGCGGCCCGACCGGAGTGCTGACACTGAGGGGATACCGCGAAGATGGCGAACCCGTTCGTCAAGGGCTGGCGCTACTTTATGGCGTTGTTCGGCGCCAAGATCGACGAGTACGCCGATCCCAAGGTGCAGATCCAGCAGGCGATCGAAGACGCGCAGCGCCAGCACCAGGCGCTCGTCCAGCAGGCGGCCGCCGTGATCGGCAACCAGCGGCAGCTCGAGATGAAGCTCTCCCGGCAGATGGCCGAGGTGGAGAAGCTTCAGTCGATGGCTCGCCAGGCGCTGGTGCTCGCCGACAAGGCGCGGGCCGGTGGTGACGAGGCCGAGGCGGGTAAGTACGAGCAGACCGCGCAGACGCTCGCCACCCAGCTTGTCGCCGCCGAGCAGTCGATGGAAGACCTCAAGACGCTGCACGACCAGGCGCTCGGCGCCGCCGGCCAGGCTCGCCAGGCGGTGGAAAACAACCAGATGGTCCTCCAGCAGAAGCTGGCCGAGCGCACCAAGCTGCTCAGCCAGCTTGAGCAGGCCAAGATGCAGGAGAGCGTGGCCCGCTCGCTGGAGTCGATGTCCGCGCTCGCCGCGCCGGGCAACACCCCGTCTCTCGACGAGGTCCGGGAAAAGATCGAGCGCCGCTACGCCAACGCGATGGGCCGCGCCGAGCTCGCCGGCAACTCGGTCGAGGGCCGCATGCTCGAAATCCAGAAGTCCACGTTGGACCTCGCTGGATCGTCCCGTTTGGAGCAGATCCGGGCCAGCATGGCCGGCGAGCAGTTGGCCGCCAAGCCGGCAGCGCCCGCCGTCGAGCCGGCCAACGCCGCCGACACGGCCGGTGTGGCCCGCCTCGACCAGATCCGGGCCAGCCTCGCCAACAAGGAAAAGTCCACCGGCGACGCCAGCGCGGCCGGCTAGCGGGGAGCTTGCGGTGAAGGATCCCCGGGCTCGCTACTTCCGGCGGCTCCGCCGGCTGCGCCGTTCGGCGCGCCGGTGGAGCGTGCTCGCCGCGGGCTTGGGCGGCGCCGCGGCGGTGCTCACCCCGTATGCCGGCCTGGGCCTGCCCGACGCCGGCTGGGCCGCGGCGGCCGGCGGCTCGATCGCGCTGGCCGCGTGGCGCTGGGTCGACTACCGTGCGCTGGCCGCGGAGCCCGCCCCGGCACCGCTCGACCCCGCGGTGGCTGGGGAGCAGGCCCGCGCCAAGCTTGTCGCCGCCGTCCAGCGGCTGCCCGTGGGCCGTTCCGCCCTCGACGAGGTGCGCCGCCAGCAGGCCCGCTTCGCCCTCCGCGGCTCCGCGGCCCTCGGCCCGTGGACCCGCCTCGACCGCGCGTCGATGACCCTCTCCGGCCTGGCCGGTCGCCTGACCGGCCCCGGCGAGCCCGCGGTGCTGGAGGCCGCGGTGGCCGAGCAGTCGCTGCGCGACCTGGCCCAGCGCGTGGCGAGCGTAGAGAAGGCGCTGCGCTTCGCGCCGCCGGACGCGCGGCCCGCGCTGGAGAAGGCGCGGCACACGCTCATGGAGCAGCTGGAGAGCGGCGCGGTGGCGTATGAGCGCCTTGTCGCGGCGGCCGCCAGCTACGTGGCCGAGGACGGCCGCACCGCCACCGAGCATCCGGCCGTGTCCCGCCTGACCGAGGCGAGCGACATGCTGCGCGGCGTGGCGGACGGGCTCGCCGAGCTACGCGACCTCACCGAGCCGATGCGCATCCCCGACTCACTGCGCACCCCACCCCAGACCGCCTAAGGCCTGTTTCAAAATCCTTGCCGGGCTGCGCCGGGTCCAGACGACGACCGGCGGCGCCGGGCGTAAGGCCGCATACAACACCGGTATGCGACCTTGCGCCCGCCTTGCCGGATCGCCGCCTGGACCTCGGCTCGCCTCGACAAATCTTTTGAAACAGGCCTTAGCCCATCGGCCCCGATCCGGTAGCTCCGAGGTCGACGCGCCGTCGCCCTCAACCTTTTGTCGTCGGGATGCGAGATCGCGGCTCCATGGTGGAACCGCAGCAGTGTGACGGGGCGAGCGAGCCGTCAGGCGGTGGTCTGGAATGCGCGTTTTGAAAAGCCCATCATGTAGCCGTCGATCGCGGTGTCGACCGGTTGGTCGGCGCGGTCGGCGGCGCCCAGCGTGACGAAGAGCGGGATGTAGTGGTCTGGCGTCGGGTGGGCGTACGGCATGCCGGGCGCGCGGTGCTGGTAACCCGCCAGCGCGTCCACGTCGCCTCGGGACAGTGCGTCGGCCACCCAGGCGTCGAAGTCGGCGGACCAGGACGGGACCCTGCCGTGCAGGACCATCTCGCGGGTCAGGAACGGCAGGCCGTGGGTCATGAAGCCGGAGCCGATGACCAGTACCCCCTCCTGGCGCAGCGGGCGGAGTCGGGCGCCGATGTCCAGCAGGCGGGCCGGGTCATGGGTGGGGAGGCTGAGCTGGAGCACGGGGATGTCGGCCAGCGGGTACATCGCCATCAGCGGCACCCACGCGCCGTGGTCGAGTCCCCGGCTCGGGTGCTGGTGCACCGGCTCGCTGTCCGGCATCGCGGCGGCCACGCGGGCGGCCAGCGCGGTGGCGTCCGGCGTCGCGTACTCCATTGTGTAGTAGCGGTGGTGGAAGCCGCCGAAGTCGTAGACCAGCGGGGTGTGCGCGGCAGCGGCGGAGAGGCTCAGCGGGGCGGTCTCCCAGTGGGCGGAGATGATGACGATGCCGCGCGGTTTGGGGAGGGTCTGCGCCCAGTCGAGGAGCTGCCCCAGCCAGAGCGCGTCGTCGAAGAGCGGCGGTGCGCCGTGGCTGAGGTAGAGGGCGGGCAGGGCGCCGTCGGCCGGGGCCCAGGGCCGCTGGGCGCGGGCCCGGGACAGGGCCTCGGGAAGGAACGCGTCGTACGCGGCGGCGGGGATCATCGCGGGCCTTATCTTTGGGTGGGCAGGTGGGTCGAGCGGCGCTGCGGGGTGTGGCAGGAGCCGTCCGGGTCGATGGCTTCCATGATGCGCCGGCCGATGGCTCCCAGCTGCCGCTGCTGGCCCTTCGTCGTCGGGTCGAAGACGAGGCGGCGTACCTCCTCGACGTGTCCCGGTGCGGTCGCCACCACCTTGGCCCAGCCCTCGTCGGTGAGGATCGCGAGCGTGTAGCGGCCGTCCTCGGGGTCGGGCGTGCGCCGCACCCAGCCGCGCCGCTCGAGGCGGGCGACCACCTGGGAGAGGCGGGGGAGCGAGGCATCGGCGAACGCGGCCAGGTCGCTCATCCGCAGCGTCCGTCGCGGCGACATGGAGAGGCCGGCGATCACCTGGTACTCGAAGTGGCTGATCCCGGCGTCCCGCTGTAACTGCTGGTCGAGCGCGGCGGGCAGCCGGATGAGCACGCTCAGCAGAGCGAGCCACGTCTCCCGCTCGTCGGCGTCCAGCCACCGCGGCTCGGCCTCCGTCCCCATATCGAGATCATATCGTCACTTGCTTCTTGAAGTGATCGTCGTTAGCTTTCGCTTCAAGCTTGAAGTGATGGAGGACCCGTGAACGTGGTGTTGTGGATCATCGCCAGCCTGCTCGCCGCCGCCTTCGTGGGTGCCGGCCTGCTCAAGCTGATCCAGCCGAAGGAGAAGCTGAGCGCCAGCGGTCTGGGATGGGTCGACGCCTACTCGCCGGGCATGGTGAAGGCGATTGGCGCGCTCGACTTCCTCGGCGGCATCGGCCTGGTGCTGCCGGCGTTCCTCGACATCGCGCCGGTGCTCGTGCCAGTCGCCGCGCTGGGCCTGGTGATCGTCATGATCGGTGCGGCCGTCGTGCACGGGCGGCGCAAAGAGTGGCCGATGGTCGTCGCGAACATCGTGCTGCTCGCACTCGCCGCCGTCGTGGCCTGGGGCCGGTTCGGGCCGTATTCCTTCAGCTAGTTACGAGGCGGGCGACGAGCATCCGGGCGGCCCTCGCCGACGAGGGTCAGGACTGACAGGCCGGGCACCAGTAGGTGATCCGGTCCGCCTGCTCCACGTTTCGGACCGGGGTGCCGCAGCGGCGGCAGGGCTGGGCGTGGCGGCCGTACACGTACGTGGTCTCGCTCTTGCGCAGCGATCCGGTCGTCGATTGGGTCCACCGCCCCCGGTTGGCGGCCAGCAGCTTCTGCGCGAGCGTGACCATGGCCGGCAGGTCAGGCACATCCCGCACCGGCGTCCACGGGTCGACGCCGCGCAGGAAGAGCAGCTCGCACTTGTACAGGTTGCCGATGCCGGCGAGGTTGCGCTGGTCGAGCAGCGCCTCGGCGATCGGGGTGTCCGGGTGCGCGGAGAGCCGCCGCACCGCCTCCGCCGGATCCCAGTCGGTGCCCAGCAGGTCCGGCCCGAGGTGCCCCACCAGGGTCTTTTCCTCATCGGTCGGCACCAGCGCCAGGTCGTGCAGGTGGTAGCCGACCGCGACCGCGTCAGCCGTGCGCAACACAGTGCGGATCAGGTGCGCGGGACGGGAGGCCCACCGCTCGCCCGGCGAGTACGTCCGCCAGGCGCCGTCCATCCGCAGGTGCGAGTGGAGCGTCAGGCGGCCCTCGTCGCCGCGCCCCTCGAAACCGCCGCCGCCCGCCCCGGGGGCGCGGAGGCGCAGCAGTAGATGCTTGCCACGGCTGGCCGACTCGAGCACGGTCCAGCCGGCGAGGTCGACGGTGGCGAGCTGGGGCACCCGGAAGTCGGTCGCGGTGAGCCGCCCGCCGGCCAGGGCGCGATGCAGCGCGCGGGCCGTATTCCAGACGGTGTCACCCTCGGGCACGCCTCCTATCCTTCCGCACCGGGGGTCGCGCGGTGATAACGGCTAGCCAGGGTGGGCAGGTCCCTCCTTACGATATCGGCGTGCATCTCCAGATCGCGACCGTCGCCGAGCGGCCGGAGTGGGGTCAGATGCTGGGCCAGCTCGACGGCTTGTGGCCGGAGTTCATGTCCCACGATCCGACCGGCGGGCTCTACTTCGGCTACCACCTGACCGCCTACCCCGAGTACGTGCTGATCGCCGTCGACCCCGCCACCGGGCAGCCGGCCGCCAAGGCCCACTCGGTGCCGATCACCTGGGAGGACGACCCCGCCGACGGCATGCCCGACGGCGGGTGGGACTGGGTGATCCGCACGTCCGCGTACGACCGGCTGAGCGGCAACACCCCGACGATCGTCTCCGCGATCGAGATCTTCATCCGCCCCGACCTGCGCGGCGGCGGCCTGTCCGGCCGGATGCTGGAGGCGATGCGGGCAAACGCCGCGAGGCTGGGCTTCAGCGACCTTGTCGCGCCGGTACGCCCGAGCGGCAAACACCGGCACCCGGACGTGCCGATCGAGGAGTACGTCACCTGGATCCGCGACGACGGCCTCCCGTACGACCCGTGGCTGCGCGTACACGTACGAGCCGGTGGACAAATCATCAACGTCGCGCACTCCAGCATGGTCATCCCGGGCCAGCTGGCACGCTGGCGGCAGTGGACCGGCTTGCCGTTCGACAAGACCGGGCCGGTGCGTGTGCCCGAGGCGCTCAACCCGGTCCACTGCGACGTCGACCAGGACATCGCCGTCTACGTCGAGCCGAACGTTTGGGTACACCACCGCATCGGCTAGGCATCTCTGTCTCGGAAAGGTCTTTAGGCGGCGACCAGCCGCACCACGTCGCCGGGGGTTACCGAGAGCACGACGGCGGCGCGGCCCCCGTTGACCGCGACCGCCGCGCGGCCCGCGGAGTCCACATAGACCACCAGGCCGCCCGGGCCACGGTGCCGAAGGTCGTGCCTCGCACGGCGCGTACGCCGCCCACCCGCAGGTGCTGGCCGAGCGCCTCCAGGGTCTCGCCGCCGGCCGCGAGCTGCACGTTTCCAAACCTGTCGACGGTCAGCACCTCGGCCTCCAGCCACCCGTCGCCGACCGCGACGACCGGCTCGGGCAGACGGACCAGCGTCGCGGGGTCGGCGGCCGGACCCGCGTCTGCCAGGTCCGCGCCGAGTGCGAGGTGTGCGGCCACCGGCGCGAAGATGTCGCGACCGTGGAAGGTGCTCGACACGTCGGCCAGGAACCACTCCGGGTTGGCCAGCTCCACAAGCTCCTCGGCGCCGCCGAGCGCGTCGACCGCCCACGGCAGCAAGCCGTTGTCCGGACCGACCAGGACGCCGCCGGGCGCGCGCGCCGCGATCCCGCGCCGGGAGGTGCCCACGCCAGGGTCCACCACCGCGACGTGTACCGCGGGCGGCAGGTAAGGCACGGTCTGCGCGAGCACCGCGGCACCGCGCGCCACGTCACCCGGCGCCACCCCGTGCGTGACGTCGATGACTCGAGCCTCGGGGGCGAGCCGTGCGATCACCCCATGGCACGAGGCGACGAACCCGTCCGAAAGCCCGTAGTCGGTCGTGAAGCTGATCCAGCTGAAGCCGCCCATGCCTGAACGTTAGCGGGCGATCGCTGCTCGTGTCCGTCCCGGCCGCACCGTAGGCTCATTGGGGTGCGGCACCTCGAGTTCGTCACCACGATCACGGCGCCGGTCGAGGTCGTCTTCGACACGTCACTCGAGGTGGACGTCCACACCGGATCCATGGCGGCCAGCGGCGAGCGCGCGGTCGGCGGTGTGACCAGCGGGCGCCTGCACCTCGATGACGAGGTCACCTGGCAGGCGAGACACCTGGGCCGGTCCTGGCGGATGACCTCACGCATCACGAGCCACGAACGGCCGAGGTACTTCGTCGACGAGCAGGTGTCCGGACCGTTCGCGGTGTGGCGGCACGCCCACCACTTCGAGGCGCGGGACGGTGGTGTGACCGTCATGCGCGACGTCATCGACTTCGCGGCGCCGTACTGGCTGCTCGGCCGGCTCGCCGAGCGCTTGGTGCTCGACACGTACATGAGCAGGCTCATCGTCACCCGAAACAAGCACCTCGCAGCGATCTGCGAGGCCCGGCACGCGGCCTAACCCCGCAGGCGGAGGCCCCTCGGGGTGGCGCGGAAGCCGGCCGAGGTCAGGGCGTCGCGCAGTGGGGAGGTGAAGACGGCCTCGCCGTCGGCGCGCTCGACGGACAGCGCGCCCAGCGCTCCGGTGTGGACCGCGTCGGCGAGGGCCTTGGCGGCGGCGGCAAGCGCCTCGTCGTCGTCCACAAAGGACAGCAGGGTACGGCCGCCGCGTTCGACGTAGAGGGTCAGCTCGCCGGCCACGAGCACCACAAGGGCGCCCGCCTTGCGGCCGGGGCGGTGGCCGGTGCCCTCCTGGGCGACCACGCGCTCGGGCCAAGGCAGCGCCGCGCCATAGGGGCTGGCCGGGTCGGTCGCGGCCAGCACCAGCGTGGTGGGTGTGCGGCGGTGCTCGTCGGCGAGCGCGCGCAGGCGGTCGACCGCGCCCGGCACCGCGAACTGGGCGGCGCCCAGGCCCTCCACGAAGTAGCCGCGGCGGGCGGCGCCGCGCTCCTCCAGGGCGGCCAGCACCGGATACACCGCCGCGAAGCCGCCGGTGACGCCCTCCGCCGCGACCGCGCCTCGGGTGACCACGCCGTGCCGCTCCAGCAGGGCATCGGCGACCGCGGCGGCGCGGCGGGTGGGGTCGGTGTCCCGCTCCGGCAGGCGCGACCAGCGGCCGGCAACCGTGGGTGGGCCGGTGCGGGAGGGGAGTGCCACCCGCCCGGGGCGCCGGTATCGGGTGCGCGGCGCGGCCGGCTTGGCCCGGTGGGCGCCGCCACCGCCGCCGATCAGCGTGCGTAGCGGGGCGAGGGTGTCGTTGGTCAGCCACCCGGCCCAGACCAGATCCCACACCGCGGCCGCCAGGTCTTCGTCGGTCAGGCTGCCAGGCCCGGCACCCGACCAGGTCGCGCTGCCGGACCCAGCACCTGAGGAGGTCGCGCTGCCGGACCCGGTACCTGAGGAGGTCGCGCTGCCAGGCCCGGCACCCGACCAGGTCGGGCTGCCGGACCCAGCATCGGACCAGGTCACGTCGGAGCCAGCGGGGGAGCCGGCGGAGAGTGCGGGGCCGACGCGGTCGGACAGGGTACGGAAGAACAGCGCCTGCCCATCCGCGAGCGCGTCCAGCACGGCCTGGTGCAGCGGGGTGAGGGCGAGCGACTCGTCCGGCGGAGGGAGCAGGAGCGGGGCGGCGTCCGCATACGCCAGCGTGACCCACCCGTCGCCACCCGCGATCGCGCCCGAGCCGGCCCACAAGACCTCGCCGGAGGCGCAGAGCTCGTCCAGATACGCGGGGGAGTAGTCGGCCACCCGCCCGGGCAGCACCAGCCGCTCCAGCGCCGACGCCGGGACCGCCGCGCCCTGGAGCTGCTCGACCGCGGCGGCCACCGCCTCGACGCCGCGGGAGGAGGCGCCCACGTGCTGCCACCGGGGCAGGAACGTGGCCAGCGCCCGTGGCGGCACCGGCTCGATCTCGCGGCGCAGCGCGGCCAGCGAGCGTCGCCGCAGCATGCGCAGCACCTCGGCGTCGCACCACTCGGCCCCGGCGCCGTCCGGTGAGAACTCGCCGGAGACCACCCGCCCGGTCGCGGCGAGCCGGCGCAGCGCCTGCTCCAGCACGAAGACACCGAGCCCGAAGCGGGCGGCGCAGGCGGCGGCGGTGAACGGGGCGTGCGTACGGGCGTAGCGCGCGACCAGGTCGCCGAGCGGGTCCGGGACCGGCTCGACATACGCCTGGGCGACGCCCACCGGCAGCGCCACGCCGAGCGCGTCGCGGTAGCGCCCGGCATCCTCGACGGCGATCCACCGCTCCTCACCGGCGACCCGCACCCGCAGGGCACGCTTGGCACGCTCCAACTCGACCGGCCACTCCGGAGCGACACCCCGCGCGGCGAAGTCAGCGTCGGACAGGTCGCCCAGCAGCCGCAGCAGCTCGGCCACGTCCTCCGCGTCGCGGGGGCGGCGCTCGTCGGAGAGCCACTGGAGCTGCCGCTCGGTCGCGGTGACCACCGCCGGCTCCAGCAGCTCGCGCAGGTCGACCCGGCCCAGCAGCTCGCCGAGCAGCGTGGAGTCGAGCGCCAGCGCGGCCGCCCGGCGCTCGGCGAGGGGAGCGTCCCCCTCGTACAGGAACGCGCCGACGTAGCCGAAGAGCAGCGACCGCGCGAACGGCGACGGCTTCGCGCTCTCCACCTCGACAAGCCGTACCTTGCGGGCGGCCATGTCACGCATCAGCCCCACCAGGCCAGGCACGTCGAAGACGTCCTGTAAGCACTCGCGGGCCGCTTCGAGCGTGACCGGAAAGTCCGCATACTCCCGGGCGACGTCCAGCAGCTGGGCGGCCTTCTGCCGCTGCTGCCACAGTGGCTGGCGGCGGCGCGGGTCGCGGCGGGGAGCAGCAGCGAGCGGGCGGCACACTCGCGGAAGCGGGACGCGAACATCGCCGAAGTGCCGACCGACTCCTCGACTAGCTGGGTGATCTCCTCGGGGTCGAAGGCCACCAGCTCGGCACCGGGCGGCTGGTCGGCGGTGTCGGGCAGCCGCACCACGATGCCGTCGTCGGAGGGCATGACCTGGGCGTCCACCCCATACCGCTCGGTGAGGCGGCGGGCCACCGCGAGCGCCCACGGGCCGTTGACCTTCGCACCGAGGACACAGTGGACGGCCAGCCGCCAGTCGCCAAGCTCGTCGCGGAAGCGCTCGACCACCACCGTGCGGTCGTCGGGGAGCGCGCGGGTGGCCTCGCGCTGCTCGCGCAGGTAGGCCATCAGGTTGCCAGCGGCCCAGTCGTCGAGCCCACCCGCCCGTAGCGCCGCGGTGGCGGTCTCGTCGTCCTGGCGCACCAGCGCGCGCAGCCGGGCGCCGATCGCGCGGCCCAGCTCGACCGGGCGGCCGGGCTGGTCCCCCTTCCAGAACGGCATCCGCGCGGCCGCCCCCGGCGCCGGCGAGACGAGCACGCGGTCGGGCGTGATGTCCTCGATGCGCCAGGAGGTGGAGCCGAGCAGGAAGACGTCGCCGACGCGCGACTCGTACACCATCTCCTCGTCGAGCTCGCCCACCCGGGCCGCGCGCTCGGCCCCGGCCAGGAAGACCCCGAAGAGGCCGCGGTCGGGGATAGTGCCGCCGCTGGTCACGGCCAGCCGCTGGGCGCCTGGGCGGCCGGTGAGCAGGTCGGCCGCGCGGTCCCAAACAAGGCGGGGGCGGAGCTCGGCGAATGCGGTCGACGGGTAGCGCCCGGAGAGCATGTCGAGCACCGCGTGCAGGGCGGAGTCGGGCAGCTCGGCGAAGGGCGCGGCGCGGCGGACCAGCGCGGCGAGGTCGGCCAGCGGCCACGGGTCGAGCGCCACCATCGCGACGATCTGCTGGGCGAGCACGTCGAGCGGGTTGCGTGGGTAGCGCAGCTCCTCGATCGCGCCGTCGCCCATCCGCTCCGCGACCACCGCGCAGGAGAGCAGGTCGCCGCGGTGCTTGGGGAAGACCACGCCTCGGGAGACCGCGCCCACCTGGTGCCCGGCCCGGCCGACGCGCTGGAGGCCGGCGGCCACGCTGGGCGGGGCCTCGATCTGGACGACGAGGTCGACCGAGCCCATGTCGATGCCAAGCTCCAGGCTGGAGGTGGCGACCACGGCGGGCAGCTGGCCGGACTTGAGCGACTCCTCGATGTGCTTGCGCTCCTCGCGGGAGACGCTGCCGTGGTGGGCGCGGGCGATCACTGGCGGCGCCCCGGTCGCCGCACCGGACTGCGCCATGATCGCCGCAGGCATCCAGCGTGTGCCTTGGCCGGCCGCCAACGCGGAGTCGGCCGCCGCGGAGCCGGATGCCGCGAGGGAAGCGTCGGCGGCCAGCTCGTTGAGCCGGGCGCAGAGCCGCTCGGCGGAACGTCGCGAGTTGGTGAACACGATCGTCGACTGGTGCCGCCCGATCAGGTCGAAGACCCGCTCCTCGACGGCCGGCCAGATCGACGCGCGGCGGGAACCCTCCTCCGGCTCGCCCACCTCGTCGAGCTGGGTCATGTCCTCGACCGGCACCTGCACGCTGACCTCGATGGTCTTGGCGGTGCGCGGCTGCACCACCTCGACGTGGCTGGAGCCGCCGAGGAAGCGGGCGGTCTCCTCGATCGGGCGCACGGTCGCGGAGAGGCCGATCCGCTGCGCCGGCCGGGGGAGCATCGCGTCCAGCCGCTCGAGCGAGAGCGCGAGGTGGGCGCCGCGCTTGGTGGCGGCGACCGCGTGCACCTCGTCGATGATCACCGTCTCGACGCCCGCCAGCGACTCCCGCGCGGCGGAGGTGAGCAGCAGAAACAGCGACTCCGGCGTGGTGATCAGGATGTCCGGCGGGGTGCGCTGGAACGCCCGCCGCTCGTCGGCCGGCGTGTCACCGGTGCGCATGCCGACCGTGATGTCGGGCTGCGGGACGCCGAGGCGGGCGGCGGCGTGGCGGATACCGGCGAGGGGCGCCCGCAGGTTGCGCTCGACGTCGACCGCGAGCGCCTTGAGCGGGCTCACGTAGAGGACGCGGCAGCGCCGCTTGGGATCGGCCGGGACCGGCTCGCGGGCAAGCCGGTCGAGCGACCAGAGGAACGCGGCCAGCGTCTTGCCGGAGCCGGTGGGCGCCACGACAAGCGCGTGGTGGCCGTCACCGATCGCCCGCCAGGCGCCGGCCTGCGCGTCGGTCGGCGCCGCGAACGCGGCACCGAACCACTCCCGCGTCGCCTGCCCGAAGCGCTCCAGCACGTCTACCACGCACCAATCTTGCCCCTGAGGTGTGACATGCACGCAACGTAACGGGCAAACTGGTCAGGTAAACTTACCTCTCGGCGAGCGGCGGGAGATCTTCATGCGGGGTACGGCAGGAGCGGTCGGCCGTGTGCTCGCCGCTGCCCTGCTTGCCGTGCTCGCCCTCACCTCGGTGCACGGGGCCGCCTCGACGGCCGCCCCGGCCGGCGCCATCGCACACGGTCCCGCCTCGATCGGCGCCGCGGTGGTGCACGCCGCCCCTGCGCTGGCAACCCACGACCATCGGCTCGACCTCACGCCCGTACCAGGGAATGCTCTTCCGCCGCCCGCGGAGGGTGCGCCGGCCGCGGCGGCCGAGCCCGCCGCCACCTTGCCCGTCGCCGTCGCATCGGCGCCGCACTCGTCCCGGGCACCACCCGGCCTCCACTGATCCTCGCCCGCATCGAGATCAACGCGCCGCGACCCGGCGCGGAGTGGAGGCACACCCATGCACATCGGCGATGCACTCGTAGCCCTGGGCGGGGCGTTTCTGGCGGCGGCCGTACTGGCCCGCCTCGGCGCCAGGATCGGCCTGCCCACGATCCCCCTGTTCATGCTCGCGGGCGTGGTCTTCGGACCGCACACGCCCGGTATCGCGCTCGTCGAGGACCCCGGCGACCTGGCCCTGATCGCCGCCCTCGGCCTCGTATTCCTGCTCTTCTACCTGGGCCTCGAGTTTCACACCGACGACCTTGTGGCGGGCGGGCGGCGAATGCTCGCCGCCGGCCTCGGCTACCTGGTCCTGAACATCGGTGGCGGGCTCGCGCTCGGCTTCGCCTTCGGGTGGGGCACGCGCGAGGCGCTGGTGATCGCCGGCGTGATCGGCATCTCGTCCTCGGCGATCGTCACCAAGCTGCTGGTCGAGACCGGCCGGCTGCGCAACCCCGAGTCACGCCTGATCCTCGGCGTGATCGTGATCGAGGACATCTTCCTCGCGCTCTACCTGGCGATACTCCAGCCCGTGCTGGGCAACGCCAGCGGGCCGGCCGAGGTGGCGACCGACCTGGCCAAGGCGTTCGCGTTCCTGATCGCGCTCGCCGCGCTGGCCCGCTGGGGCGCCCGCGCGGCTGGGCGGCTGCTGCGCGTCTTCAACGACGAGCTGCTTGTCGTCTTCTTCGTCGGGCTGGCCGTGCTCTCCGCGGGCGTGGCCGAGGAGCTGGGCGTCTCGGACGCGATCGGCGCCTTCATGATCGGCCTGGTGCTCGGCGGGTCGACCGCCGCCGAACGCGTGCGGTCGCTGGTGCGCCCGCTCCGCGACGGCTTCGCCGCCATCTTTTTCTTCACCTTCGGCCTCACCATCGACCCGGGCGACATCGGGCCGGTCCTGGTGCCGATCGCGGTGGCGGTGGCGATCACCGTCGTACTCAACATCGCCGCCGGGGTGCTCGCCGCGCGGTTGCACGGGTACGGGCGCCAGGAAGCCGCCAACATCGGACTCACCGTGCTCACCCGCGGGGAGTTCTCGCTGATCCTGGGCTCACTCGCGGTGGCCGCCGGGCTGGACTCGCGGATCGCGCCGTTCGTGGCCGGGTACGTGCTCGTGCTCGCCGTGATCGGCCCGCTCGCGGTACTCCGATCGGAGAAACTCGCCGCGATGTTCGCAGGACGGCGTAGCGTTCACAGGGAACGTCCAGGCAGCACAGATAAGATGCCGGCCATGATCGTGGCACCTGCCCAGGAGGGCAGTAGTACCGAGCCGGGTGACACCCGGCGCACGACCTCAACAGAGAGCCGATGATGCTGATCGCGATCGGCCTTCTTCTCATCCTGCTACTCACCGCGCTGACCGGATATTTCGTCGCGCAGGAGTTCGGCTATGTCGCCGTCGACCGGGGCAAGCTCCGCCGCCTCGCGGACGAGGGTGACCAGGCGGCCGCGCGGGCGCTGACCGTTACCGAGCGGCTCTCGTTCATGCTGTCCGGCGCGCAGCTCGGCATCACGGTGACCGTGCTGCTCGTCGGGTACGTCGCCGAGCCTTTCGTGGGTGAAGGGCTCGCCGACCTGCTCGGCACGGCCGGTGTGTCCCGCGCGGTGAGCCTGCCCGTATCCGTGATCCTGGTGCTGCTCCTGTCCACCGTCATCCAGATGGTGCTCGGCGAGCTGGCCCCGAAAAACCTCGCCATCGCCCGCCCGGAGGCCCTCGCCCGGGCGCTGAGCCGGTCGACGCTGATCTACCTGACGGCGTTCGCTCCGGTGATCCGGATCTTCGACATGGCCGCGGCGCGGCTCCTGCGACGGGTCGGCGTCGAGCCGATCGAGGAGCTGCCCTCGGGTGCCACCGCCGAGGACCTGGAGCAGATCATCGCGGAGTCGCGGGCCGAAGGGCACCTCGACGCCCAGATCTCGACGCTGCTCGACCGGGGCCTCGACTTTCGCCGGCTCACCGCCGACGAGGTGATGGTCCCCCGCGTCGACGTGTACACGGTGCGCGCCGACGAGCCGGTACGCCGCGTCGTCGACCTGCTGGAGACGGGACACTCCCGCTTTCCGGTGCAGGGCGTCGACGGCGTCGACGACGTGACCGGCGTGGTGAGCATCGCGGACGTGATGGAGATACCGCCCGCCGAGCGCTCGACGACGCCGGTGCGCGCGGTGGCGGTACCCCCGTTGATGGTGCCCGGGACGCTGCCGCTGCCGGCGGTGCTCGACCGGCTGCGGGCCGGGCACCGCCAGATGGCCTGCGTCGTCGACGAGTACGGCGGCTTCGCCGGCGTGATCACACTGGAGGACATCGCCGAGGAGCTTGTCGGCCCGATCCGCGACGAGGACGACCGCCCGGAGCCGGCACCGCAGCGGCAGCCGGACGGCTCGTGGCTCGTGCCGGCACGCTGGCGGATCGACGAGGTGGCCGACGCCACCGGCGTGGAGCTGCCCGAGGCACCCGAGTACGACACGGTCTCCGGCCTCGTCATGCGTGAGCTGGGCCGGGTGCCGTCGGTCGGCGACCGGGTCGAGCTGGCGCAGGCGGTGCTCTCGGTCGAGTCGGTCGACCGCCACGTGCCCGAGTCGGTACGGCTGGAGGTGCGCTCATGAGTGCCAGCTGGGCGTTGATCTTGTCGTTGATCCTGTTGGCGCTCAACGGGTTCTTCGTGGCCGCCGAGTTCGCGCTCGTCGGCAGCAAGCGGTACCGGCTGGAGCAGGCCGCCGCGGACGGCAGCCGCGCCGCGAAGGCCGCGCTGGAGGGCAGTCGCGAGCTCTCCGTCATGCTGGCCGGCGCGCAGCTCGGCATCACGCTGTGCACGCTCGGCCTTGGCGCGCTCGCCGAGCCGGCGATCGAGCATGTGCTCAGCCCGGCCCTGCACGCGCTGGGGCTGCCCGAGTCCGGCAGCCACGTGATCTCGCTCGTGGTGGCGCTGATGCTGGTCAGCTTCCTGCACCTGGTGGTCGGCGAGATGGCGCCGAAGTCGTGGGCGATCACCGATCCGGAGCGTTCGGCGCTGCTGCTGATGATTCCGTTCCGGGCGTTCGCGCGGCTGACCCGGCCGGCGCTGGTGGTTTTCAACGGCCTCGCCAACGGCGTGCTGCGACTGGTCAAAGTGGAGCCGCAGGACCAGCTCGCCCAGGTGCACGGCCCGGAGGAGCTGCGCATACTGCTGAAGCAGTCGCGCGAACATGGCACACTCGCGGCCGACCAGGAGCAGCTGCTGACCAGCCTGCTCCAGCTCCAGCGCACCACCGTGGCATCGGTGATGCAGCCGCTGAACGAACTGGTCACGGCGGCGCTCGGCGCGAGCGCCGAGCGGATCGAGGCGATCTCCCGCGGCTGCGGGCGGTCCCGCCTCGCGGTGGCCGGTCCAAACGGGGACCTGGTCGGCCTGGTCCACGTGCGAGACGCTGTAAGGGCGACCACCTTCGGGCGGCCGGCCACCGCGGCCGAGTTGATGACGGAGCCGTTCGCGCTCCCGGCCACGGCGACGGTCACCGAGGCGGTCGCGGCGATGCGCGCCGACCGTGCGCAGCTCGCCCTCGTCCGCGAGGGTGATCGGACGGTCGGGTTCGTCGCCCTGGAAGACCTGCTCGAAGAGGTCATTGGCGAGTTCGACGACGAGACGGATGCCGTGCCGCAGGGCCGGCGGATGCGATAGGAGCATCGATGGTATTCAAGAAGTTGTTGGGTGCCTTCGGCGTCGGCGGGCCCTCCGTCGACACCGTACTGGCCAACTCCAACACCCGGCCGGGCCTGACCCTCGACGGTCAGATCCACATCCTGGGCGGTGATCACGACGTCAAGATCGACCAGGTCTCGCTCGGGCTGGTAACCCGGGTGGAGGTGGAGAGCGGCGACTCCAACTACGACGCCAATGTGGAGTTCCACCGCATCGCGGTCGCGGGTGCCTTCCCGCTCGCCAAGGGTGAGCGCAAGGACATCCCGTTCAGCTTCCCGGTGCCGTGGGAGGCGCCGGTCACCGACGTGTACGGCCAGCGCCTGCGCGGCATGACCATGGGCCTGCGCACCGAGCTCGCGGTGGCACGCGCGGTCGACAAGGGCGACCTCGACCCGGTGCAGGTGCACCCGCTGCCCGCGCAGGAGCGCATCCTCGACGCGTTCAACCAGCTCGGCTTCCGCTTCAAGGGCGCCGACCTGGAGCGCGGCCGCGTCTACGGGGTCAACCAGCAGCTGCCGTTCTACCAGGAGATCGAGTTCTACCCGCCGTCCCAGTACGCCGGCGGCATCAACGAGTGCGAGCTCACCTTCGTCGCCGACCCGCAGGGCGTCGAGGTGATCCTGGAGTTCGACAAGCGCGGCGGCTTCCTGAGCAGCGGCCACGACGCCTACGGCCGCTTCCGCGTCGACCACGCCACCGTCGACCAGACCGACTGGGTGACGGTGGTGGACGGCTGGGTCCGCTCCGCCAGCGACCGCTACTCCAGCCTGCGCGCCTCGCACGGCTACCACGGCGGCGGCCACCACGGCGGCCACGGCCGCGGCGGCCTCGGTGCGGGCGCGGTGATCGCCGGCGCGGGTGCCGGCATCCTGGGCGGCATGGTGCTCGGCGAGGCGATGGAAGAGGTCTTCGAGGGCGGCGACGACTTCGGCGACTTCGGCGAGTAGGTCTCACCTGACGTAAAGGGCCCCGCTCCGGCGGGGCCCTTTCATTGTGGGTGCCGCTCTGTGGACACTCATTTACGACAAGAATTCGGGCTACCGCGATGCCCGTCGTGGTCCGGACCGCTGCTCCCGCGGCCTCACCCTCCGCGCTCCACGACCAAATACCGGCCATGCCGGCCGGGCAGAGGCTGAGGCCCTAGGGTGCGCGATGCGCGGAGCTACCGAATCTGACCGCTTGTTTCCCGCAATCGCTGTGTGCTCCGACCCCATCGCCGATCAGGGCGCCGGTTGTGGATGGCCGGCACTGTCGAAAGGGCGGTGCGGCCTTGATCGGTGGACGCTCTGGTCGTCCGTGGCGATTCATCACCCCGCCAGGGGCAATTTTTCGCCACGATCGCACCGCGATACGACGCTGCTCGCGTCGATCACGGGACGTCCGCGCCCATAGGCCATGATCGGCGTCTTTGTGTGGAAGTTCGATCCCGCCAACGCGAGGTCTGGGGCCTCCGGCCCTCGACAGACCCTGCCTCCAGAAGGCCTTTGTGAGGACTTATCGTTGTCCTGGCAGCAACAGATCATCACAAAGCCGGACGAGGCACTCTCACGAGCGATCGTCGTACTCAGCTGTCGTTATTAGGGCAGTAGATGACCACGATCTGCTGGATGGTCGTCGGCCGTAACGCTGATCAAGGGAAATGGTGCCGGCTGGTGCACGCTTCGGGTGTTGCAGGGGCGCTTCCTGGAGGGAAGCAGAGCAATGCGGTGAAATTTCCCCGGGCTAGTCGGCGGTCCTGACCGCTACTCCCGCGGCCTCACCCTCCGCGCCTCACGACACCACCCGCGGGCACCGCCGGCGGCAGGGCTGCCGGGCGTGGTGGAGTCGGGCGACGGGTCGTCGGTATGCGCAAGCCTTTCAGGGTGTTTCGTCGCCGGTCTCGCGTACTCGATACCGGCGCTCCTCGACCAAGTGGCGTCCGTAATGCCGCTGCCCAGTGCCTCGCTGTAGTTTGGCGGCCTTCTCGACCTGGGACCAGGTGGCGCCGGTGTTGAGCGCGTGGGCGACAGCGCGCAGGATCTCCTGCTCGAGCTCGTCACGCTGGCCCACGAGCGTGGCCAGGTCGTCCAAAGCGACTTGTTTGCGCTGGTCGGACACTGGTTAAGGCTACGGTCTCGCCGCAGTCTGAGTGCGCCATCGTGCCAGAGGGACCGGACCGGGACGAGGATCCGGAATCACTACTGTGTGCCCGTGGTGTCGATGGTGAAGTCGGAAGAGCAGACCAGGCCGGTACGTCTTGATGGGTGGCGGGATGCGTCGCTCACCCGGATCGCGGAGCTTCCGGTCGGTGTCTCCGTGGTCCTCTATGAAGTCCAACCGGGCGGTTGCATGCGGCTCTCTGGACAGGAAGATCATGAGGCTCTGATGGTGCTGGCGGGGAGTGGGTGGGTGGAAGCCGACGACGGAGACCGTCAGCCCGTCGGCAGCGGTCACCGCGTATCCGTCCGTCCGGACGACAGCGTCACGATTGGGACGGAACGCGGCCTTGCGCTTCTCTCGATTTTCGGCGGTTGGATGTTGCCGGAGTAACCGCCCTGGGGCAGGTCTAGCTGGCGGACGCAACGGCGCCGCAACCGCATGCCGCTTACCCGAATAGATCGATTCAAGTCAACCTCTTGACATGGTTGGTGTGAGCGTTAACACTGCGACTGAACCGGCCAGCCATAGGGAGGTCCCGATGCGCGGTGCGCGGCGGTTGCGGGACAGGCCGGTCATGACGGGCGTCGCCCGCGTGGCCGGCATGCCGCACCGGACGGCGGTCAGGGATCAGGCGGCCGGCACGGCGTACCCACTGGGGCTTGTCGCTTTCGACACGTCGCTCGCCGGTCCAACCTCGACGGTGCACGCGATCGTGCGTGCCGCCCGCGCCGCCGGCCACCCGCTGACGGTGGTCAGCGCGCGTTCGCTCGACGCCGGCTCGGTCGACGCCGCTGTCGACGTCCTGTATGGACAGCCTGTGGAGGGCATCCTCGCCGTCGCGCCGACCGACCCGGCGCTCGCCGCGTTGGCCGGCATCCCGGCGGACGTCCCGCTCCTCGCGGTCGGCGCGGGCGGTGCCGGCTGCGCGGGCGGGGCGGTCAGTGCGGGCGGAGCCGGGGCGCCGGCGGGGCGGTCACTGCGGGCGGTGCCGGCTGCGCGGTCAGTGCGGGCGGGGCGGCGGGCGTGCCCGTCGTCGGCTTTGACAACCTCTCCGGCGCGGCCACCGCCACCCGCCACCTGCTCGACCTCGGCCACCCGACCGTCCACCACATCGCCGGGCCGTCGGGCTGGCCGGAGGCGCGTGAGCGGGGGCCGGCTGGCGGGCGGCGCTGGCCGAGGCGGGTGCGCCGCTGGGGATGGTGCTCGACGGGGACTGGAGTGTGCGGTCGGGGTACGAGGCGGCTCGCCGGCTGGCCGAGGACCGCGACGTGACCGCCATCTTCTGCGCCAACGACCAGATGGCGCTCGGCGCGCTGCGGGCGCTGCACCTGGCTGGCCGCGCGGTGCCCGAGGAGGTCAGTGTCGTCGGATTCGAAGACGTGCCGGAAGCCGCGTTTCTGCGGCCGGCGCTGACCACTGTGCGGCAGGACCTCGCCGCGCTTGGCCGGGCCAGCGTCGACCTGCTGGTCCGGCAGATCGGCGCTGGCGTGCGGATCCTGCGGCACGTGCGCTTCCCACCGTCCTTTGTGGAACGAGAAAGCACCGCACGCCCATCATGTGAACGCTAACAGCAACCTCTGTCGATGAAAGAAGGTGTCGCGATGACCCGTCTCAGTGCCTGGCTCGCCGCCCTGACCGCGCTGATAACAGTGTGTGCCATCGCCGTACCGCAGCCCGCGTCCGCGGCGCCCGGCCGGCCGTACACCAACCCGGTCAAGTCGCAGAAGGGTGCCGATCCCTGGCTCCAGTACTACAACGGCAGCTACTACCTCGTCACGACCTCGTTCACGAACACGCTCACCATGCGCAAGTCGCCCACGCTCGCCGGCCTCGCCACCGCGCCGAGCGTACAGATCTGGCAGGACACCACGTCATCGCGCGGCACCAACTTCTGGGCGCCGGAAGTCCACTTCCTCAATGGACGGTGGTACCTCTACTACTCCGCCGGCGCGGTCGGTGTCGCCTGCTGCGACAGCCAGCGCACCCACGTGCTGGAAAGCGCCGGCGCGGACCCGCTCGGGCCGTACACGTACCGCAACATGCTCACCGGCGCCAACCTCACGCCGGGCGGCTGGCTCATCGACGCCAGCGTGCTCCAGCTGAACGGCGCGCTCTACCTGCTCGGCAGCGGCTTCATGAACGGCAGCGAGCAGAGCCTCGTCATCGCGCCGATGAGCAACCCGTACACGGTCAGCGGCAGCTTCAGCCTCATCTCGTCGCCCACCCTGTCGTGGGAGCGGCAGGAGGGCACCGTGAACGAGGGGCCGGTCGCCCTCCAGCGCAACGGACGCACCTACCTTGTGTACTCGGCGAGCGCCTGCTGGGGCCCCAACTACAAGCTCGGCCGGCTCACCCTCACCGGCACCAACCCGCTCAGCGCCGCATCCTGGACCAAGAACGCCAACCCGGTCTTCCAGCGCAGCGACGCCAACAGCGTCTACGGCCCCGGCCACCACGGGTTCTTCACCTCGCCGGACGGCACCGAGAGCTGGATCGTGTACCACGCCAACAGCTCGACCAGCGGTGGCTGCGACAACAACCGCACCACGCGGGCCCAGCGGTTTACCTGGAACGCGGACGGCACGCCCAACTTCGGTACACCCATGCGGCTTGGCACCACGGCCGACGGGCCGGCGGGGAGACGGGGAACACGCCGACCGCGTACACGATCGTCAACCGCAACAGCGGCAAGTGCCTCGAGGTCGCCGGCGGGTCCACAGCGGACGGAGCCAACATCCAGCAGTGGACGTGCAACGGCGGCGCTGGCCAGCGGTGGCGCCTGGAGGACCAGGCCGACGACACGAGCCGGCTGGTCAACGTGGCGACCGGCAAGGTGGCCGACGTGACCAACTGCGCCTCGGCGGACGGCACCGACATCCGCCAGTGGTCGTGGCTCAACAACACCTGCCAGCGCTTCCGGCTCGTGCTGACCGCCGTCGGCGGCTGGGTACGGCTCACCAACCAGGCCACCGGAAAGGTCGCCGACGTCGCCAACTGCGGTACCGGCGACGGCGCCGACGTGCGGCTGTGGTCGTGGCTCAACAACAACTGCCAGCAGTGGCAGCTCCAACCGGTCTAAAGGGGAGGGACACCATGCGCAGAGTCGCCGCCATCGCCGTGCTTGTCGTGGCCGCGAGCCTGCTCGTCGCCACGCCGGCCGAGGCCGCGCCCGCCGTGCAGTACACGAACCCGCTCGTCGCCCAGCGGGCCGACCCGCACATCGTGAAGCACACCGACGGCTACTACTACATGACGGCCACGGCACCCGAGTACGACCGGATCGTCCTGCGCCGCGCCACCACCCTCCAAGGGCTCGCCACCGCCAGCGAGAGCGTCATCTGGCGCCGGCACACGAGCGGGGAGATGGCCGCGCACATCTGGGCGCCGGAAATCCACTACGTCAACGGCCGCTGGTACATCTACTTCGCCGCCGGCCGCAGCGACGACATCTGGGCCATCCGCATGTACGTGCTGGAGAACGCCTCGGCCAACCCGCTCACCGGCTCCTGGACCGAGCGGGGCCGGATAGCCACGCCGCTCGACACCTTCTCACTCGACGCCACCACGTTCGTCCACAACGGAACGCGCTACCTCGCCTGGGCGCAGCACGACCCGGCCATCGGCGGCAACACAAACCTGTACCTCGCCCCGATGTCCAACCCCTGGACCATCACCGGTACGCCGGCGCGGCTGAGCGTGCCCACGTACTCGTGGGAGACCGTCGGGTTTCGGGTGAACGAGGGACCCGCGGTGATCCAGCGCAACGGCCGGGTCTTCATGGCGTACTCGGCCAGCGCCACCGACGCCAACTACTGCCTGGGCCTGCTCACCGCCTCGGCCACGAGCAACCTCATGAACCCCTCGTCGTGGACGAAGAGCGCGCAGCCGGTCTTCCGCAGCAACGCGGCGACGAGCCAGTACGGCCCGGGACACAACTCGTTCACCGTCTCCGACGACGGCCAGAGTGACATCCTCGTGTACCACGACCGTAGCTACCGCGACATCAGCGGCGACCCGCTCAACGACCCGAACCGCCGCACGCGCGTCCAGAAGCTCTACTGGAACGCCGACGGCACGCCGAACTTCGGCATCCCGGTCGCCGACGGGATCACGCCGCAGCGGCTGCGCTCGTACAACCTCACGGACCGCTACATCCGCCACTGGGACTTCCGGGCCCGGGTCGAGGCGAACGTCACCAACCTCGCCGACTCCCAGTTTCGCATCGTCACCGGGCTGGGCGGCGCCGGTACGGTGTCGCTGGAGTCGGCCAACTTCCCCGGGTACTACCTGCGCCACCGCAACTACGAGATGTGGGTGGAGCGCAACGACGGCTCCGCCATCTTCCGCTCGGACGCGAGCTTCTTCCGGCGGGCCGGGCTCGCCGACGCCGCCGGAGTCTCGTTCGAGTCGGTCAACTTCGCCGGCAGGTACATCCGGCACTCGTCCAACCTGCTGTACGTGCAGCCGGTCAGCACAGCGACCGACCGGGCTGACGCGACGTACGTCCTGGAGTAGTGGTGAGGTGAGGCCGCTCAGCGCTGCCCGTAGACGTTCTGGTACCGGTCGTAGAGCTTGTCTATATCGGACTGTGCGATGGGGAGCGGCTCGCCGAGCTGGCGCGCGATGTGCACGGTACGGGCCACGTCCTCGCACATCACCGCCGCCTTGACCGCCGCGCGGGCACTCTTGCCGATCGTGAAGACGCCGTGGTTCTGCATCAGCACGGCCGGCGAGCGGTGCCCGCGCAGTGTCGCCACGATGCCCTTGCCGATGTCGTCGTTGCCGATGAGCGCGAACGGGCCGACCGGGATCTCCGCGCCGAACTCGTCGGCCATCGCGGTCAGCACGCACGGCACCGGCTCACCACGGGCGGCCCACGCGGTCGCGTACGTCGAGTGGGTGTGCACGACGCCGCCGACCTCGGGCATCTCGCGGTAGACGTACGCGTGGGCGGCGGTGTCGCTCGACGGGGCGAAAGCGCCGTCGACGAGCTGCCCGTCCAGGTCGCACACCACCATCGACTCGGGCGTCAGCTGGTCGTACGTGACGCCGCTGGGCTTGATGACGAAGAGGTTTTCGCCGGGCACGCGCGCCGAGACGTTGCCCGCGGTCCAGACCACCAGGCCCCACCGGATCAAGTCGTCGTGCAGCCCCACGAGGTCCTTGCGCAGCTGGTCGACATCCATTTTTAAACCCTCGCCTCGTTCCGGATCCGCCGCAGCCGGTGCAGCACGTCGTTCTCCCCACGGCCGAAGTAGTCGTGCAACAGGCGGTACTCCTCGTAGAGCACCTCGTACGCCTTGGTCCGCGCGGGGTCCGGCTCGTACACGCGGCGCAGGACCCGGCCCATCGCCGCCGCGGCGGCCGGCACGTCCGGGTAGGCGCCGGCGGCCACCGCCGCATGGATCGCCGAGCCGAGCGCGGGGCCCTGCTCCGAGCCGATCACCGAGATCGGGCGGCCGGTGACGTCGGCGTACAGCTGCATGAGGAACGTGTTCTTCAGCAGGCCGCCGGCCGCGACAAGCTCGCGCACCGGCAGGCCGGAGCCCTCGAACGCGTCGATGATCGTGCGGGTGCCGAACGCGGTGGCCTCGACAAGCGCCCGGTACACGTCCTCGGGGCGGGTGGCGAGCGTCTGACCCACGATCACGCCGGACAGCTCGTGGTCGACGAGCACCGAGCGGTTGCCGTTGTGCCAGTCGAGCGCGACGAGGCCGTGCTGCCCGACCCGCTGCGCGGCGGCGAGCTCGCTCAGGTACTCGTGCGGCCCGATGCCCCGCCGCTCGGCCTCGGCCCGGTACTCCGCCGGCAGCGACGAGTCGACGAACCAGCCGAAGATGTCGCCGACGCCGCTCTGGCCGGCCTCGTACCCGTACCCGCCGGCCACGATGCCGCCCTCGACGACGCCGCACATGCCGGGGACCTCGGCGAGGGTGTCGCCGTTCATCACGTGGCAGGTGGAGGTACCCATGATCATGACCAGCTGGCCCGGCGCGATGGCCTGCGCGGCCGGTGCGGTGACGTGCGCGTCGACGTTGCCGGCGGCGACCGCGATGCCCTCGGGCAGCCCGGTCCAGGCGGCGGCCTGTGCGGTCAGCCCGCCGGCCCGCGCGCCGAGCGACAGCAGCGGGTGCTCGATCTTCGCCACGAAGCCGGCGAAGTCCGGGTTCAACGCCGCCAGGTACTCCGCGCTCGGGTAGCTGCCGTCCTGGTAGATGCCCTTGTAGCCGGCGGTGCAGACGTTGCGGGTCTCGGCGCCGCAGAGCTGCCACACGATCCAGTCGGCCGCCTCGATCCACCGCTCGGCGCGGGCGTAGACCTCCGGGTCCTCCTCCAGCAGCTGGAGACCCTTGGCGAACTGCCACTCGGAGGAGATCTTTCCGCCGTACCGGTTGATCCAGGGCTCGCCGCGCTCGTGCGCGAGCGCGTTGATGCGGTCGGCCTGCCCTGGGCCGCGTGGTGTTTCCACAGCTTCACGTACGCGTGTGGCCGGCCGGCAAGCTCCGGCACCCGGCACAGCGGGTGCCGTCGGCGAGCGTGGGCAGCACCGTGCAGGCGGTGAAGTCGGTGGAGATGCCGATCACCTGGGCCGGGTCGACGCCCGCGTCGGCGATCGCGGCCGGCACGGCGGTACGCAGTACGTCGACGTAGTCCTCGGGGTCCTGGAGCGCCCAGTCCGGCGGGAGTGCCGTGCCGGTCGCGGGGAGGGCCTGGTCGATGACGCCGTGGCGGTACTCGTGCACGGCCGTACCCACCTCGACGCCGTCTTCGACGCGGACCACGAGGGCGCGGCCGGACAGCGTGCCGAAGTCGACGCCGACGACGTATCGGGGGGACTCGTTAGCGTTAACAGCGGGGGGCATGGGCTACCTCAGTAAGGGGCGCGGGTACTTTCGCGGACGATGAGCTCGGGCGGGATCACGATGCGGCGGCGGGACCGTGGCGCCCCCTCCACCTGCTCCATCAGCAGCGCGAGGCTCTGCCGGCCAACCTCGCCGAACTCCTGGCGGAGCGTGGTCAGTGGCGGAGTGAAGAACTCAGCCTCTGGGATGTCGTCGAAGCCGACGATGCTGACGCGCTCGGGCACCGCGATGGCGGCCTCGGAGAGGGCCCGCAGCGCGCCGATCGCCATCTGGTCGTTTGCCACGAAGATGGCGGTCAGCTCTGGCCGGCCGATGAGCTTGCGGGCCGCCTCGTAGCCGGACCGGGGGCTCCAGTCGCCGCGCACCAGCTCGGGGATCTCGCGCTCCGCGTCGGTCAGCGCGTCGTGCCACCCGCGCTCGCGCTCCTGCGCCTCGTGCCAGTCACTCGGGCCCGCGATGTGCCCGACCGTGGCGTGGCCGAGGGAGAGCAGATGCTCGGTGGCGATGCGGGCGCCGAGCCGCTGGTCGACCGCGACGGTGGGTACCGGCGCGCGGCCACCCTCGACCGCCACGACCGGAATGTCTTTAGGTGCGTGGCGCAGCGCCGTCGTGGTCGAGGTGTGCGGCGTGATCGCGATGATGCCCTCGACCGCCTGCGCCATCAGCGCCTCGAACGCCTCGCCGAACGAGCGGCGGTCGACGCTGGGCAGGCTGGCGATGCTTATCGCATACCCGATGTCGCGGGCCGCCCGCTCGATCGCGAGCAGCATGGAAGCCGGCCCGTAGAGCGTGGTGTCGATGCTGACCACGCCGAGTGTGCGGGTGCGCCCGGTGACGAGCGCGCGGGCCGCGACGTTGGGCCGGTAGCCGAGCTCGGTCATCGCGGCGAGCACCCGCTGGCGCGTCACCTGGCTGACCGTGGGCTGGTCGTTGATGACGCGGGAGACCGTCATGTGGGACACTCCGGCGAGTCGGGCCACATCGACCATCCCGACCTGCCGGCGCGGACCACGCCCCGATGGGCTCCCGCCGTCTGGTCGCCGCTCCGCCATGCGTCTAGGCCCCGTTTCTCGAACCCAGTGGTACAACTCGCCTGTTCACGTTAACAGGCATGCTCCGGCTTGGACCCGTTGCCTGTCAAGGCCTCCGAAAACCTTTCGACGCCGCATTTCGACGCCGGCCCTCTCGTAGGCGCGGCGCGACACCGCGCCGGACGACCAATTCCAAGAGATTCGGGCTACCGCGACGTCCGCGGTGGTCCGGACCGCTGCTCCCGCGGCCTCACCCTCCGCGCTTCACGACCCATCCCGCTCCCGCGCCGGATAGGCGGGCGATCGATAGATCGCGGCTGCTGCCGCCGCAGCCTCACCCCCCGCGCTCCACACCCAGCACGACCCCGAGCTTTGTGAACGTTTCCCGCTGCTGGGGAGCCGTTCGCGTAATTCCTCGTGGGAGGTTGTCAAGCCCGCCTTGCGGCTGCACCAATGCCACGAAAGGGACTTCTTATCTAACGGAGGCCTTTGATTGGCACTCCAAAATGCCCGACTTACGCCAGACGCGCCGGAAGGTCCAGCAGCTTGACCCGCCTCGACAGCGAATTACGCGAACGGCTCTGGGGCAACGGGAAACGTTCACAAAGGCTGGAACCGCGCGGCCTTGCGGCCTCGGCAGGTCAGGGTGCGGTAGATCAGGCGAATGCGGTCGCCGGGCCGCTAGCGGCTGCTGGATCTAGTCGACTTCCTGTCGTCAGGGCGGCAGAAAGTCGACTAGGGCCCATCGCCGGTCTGCCGGCGTCCGCCGGGCGGGGTGGGTTGTGAACAGCGGTGGGTGAGGCCGCGGGAGCAGCGGTCTGGACCACCGCGGACGTCGCGGTAGCTCAATCTTTGGCTTGAAATTGTTTGCGGCGCCCCCGCCGGACGCTGGCTCAGCCGGTGGCGAGCTTGAGGCCGAAGCCGAGGAAGATCGTGCCGGCGGCGGTCGTGGCGCCGGCGGCCAAGCGGCGGCGGCGCCGGAACTGGGCGGCCAGAGCCGTGCCGGCGAAGATGAGCAGCGTCAGGTACAGCGCGCTCGCCAGCTGCGCGATCAGGCCCAGCAGGAGGAACGACAGGGCCGGGTACGCGTACGACGGGTCGACGAACTGGATGAAGAACGAGATGAAGAACAGGATCGCCTTCGGGTTGAGCAGGCTGATCACGGCGGCCCGGCGGAAGGGGTTGAACGCCGGCTCCGCCGCGGCCGTGGGCGCGGCGGTCCGCGACGGCGAGCGCCAGCGGCGCCAGGCGCCACGGAGCATCTGCACGCCGACGTAGCCCAGGTAGACCGCACCCGCGTACTTGATGGCGAGGAAGACCGGCGGGTACGCCTTCAGGAGGGATGCGACGCCCGCGGCCGAGAGCACCATGAGCACCGTGTCGCCCAGGAAGACGCCCGCAGCTGCCTTGTAGCCGGACGCCACGCCGCGCCGGGCCGCCGTCGACAGCACGAAGAGCGAGTTGGGCCCGGGCAGCAGGATGATGGCGACGGTGCCCAGCACGTACGTCCAGATGTCGGTGATCCCCAGCACGCCGCCATCCTCACCCGACCACCGCTGGCGCGCGAAGCTTTTTCCGCAGCTCAAGGTGTGCCGCTGGCCACTCGTCGACGGTCATCGCGTACTGAACCGTGTCGTACCAGGCGCCGTCGGCCCGCAGCCGGTGCTTCCGCAGCACCCCCTCGCGGCGCGCGCCGAGGCGCTCGATGGCGGCTTGCGAGCGTTCGTTGCGGGTGTCGGTGTGCCACACCACCCGCACCGCGCCCAGCTCCTCGAACGCCCGGGTGAGCAGCATCAGCTTCGCCTCGGTGTTGACCCCCGTGCGCCAACAGCGGCGGCTCAGGAAGGTGTGGCCGATGCCGAGCGAGCGCTTCGCCTCTTTCACCTCGTAGTACGACGTTGTGCCGATCACCGTGCCGGTCGCCGCGTCGCGCTGGACCCAGGGCACCCGCCCGCCGTCGTGATGCGAGCGCAGCGCGTCGGCGACGAACTCGGCCATCGCGTCGCGGTCGGCCGGCTGGCCGCTCGTGAGGTACTGCCACACCTCGGGGTCGCGGGTGGCGGCGAAGAGCTCGTCGACGTGCGCCATGTCGAGCGGCTCGAGGATGACGTGGGCGCCGTACATCGGCTCGGGCGTCAGCCAGGGGGAGCGGGGCGGCCGCAGGTAATGCGGCACCGGGACGGTCACGCCGGCGTCCGGCTCGGGCATGCCGGGCACGAGGCGCAGGGGCACCACTCCCGCCCAGTACGGCAAAGTGAGGTCCTCCTCGTCCTCGATGACACCGCCGGCCCGCGCCTTTACCGAGACCTCGTGCAGCGGGAGCGCCAGCACGGCGGTCTCGGCGAGCTCCTTGCGGGACGGCGGGCGGGTCTGCGTCGAGCGACCGCGCCCGATCTTGTCGATCAGTGCATTGAGGGCGGTGCGCTTTTCCTCCTCGCCGGTGACGAGCCGCGCCACGCCGTGCGCGACCGCCGAGCGGTAGTTGGCACTGTGGTGGAGCTGCGAGCGGGCCAGCACCAGGGCGTCGAGCTGGGTGACCACGACGCTCACCCGCAGGCCGGCGTCGGCCCGCGCGGCGAGCAGTGGCCGGCTGCCGGTGGAGCCGTGTAGGTAGAGCGTCTCGCCGACCCGCACGTGCAATGTGGGCAGCACGCGCGGCTCACCGTCCACAGTGAACGCGAACGCGCAGTGGTAAGCCTCGTCGAGGATGGCGTGCGCGGTGGCGCGCTCGTAGGACATCCGCTCGCGACTCCGGTTGGCGGTGGTCCGCTCCGTCTGCTGGTACACCCCGACATCCTCCCGCTCGCCACGTTTGTTACAGTACAAAACTGTGACTGTGCCAGTACATTATCAGATCAGTGGTGCCACGTCAGCCGAGATTTCGTCCAGCGTGGAGGCTGGCGTGCGCACGGGCGAGCTGCCCTCCGGGGCGCCGCTGCCTGCCGTGCGGGCGCTGGCGGACGAGCTCGGCGTGAGCCCGGGGACGGTCGCGAAGGCGTACCAGGTGCTCCGCCAGCGCGGCGTGATCGAGACCGCCGGTCGCAACGGCACGCGGATCCGCCCCCGCCCGCCGGTCACCGCCACGCGCGCCGCGTTGCGCCCGGCCGTGCCGCCGGGTGCGCTCGACCTCTCCTCGGGGGAGCCCGACTACGACCTGCTGCCACCGCTGGGTCCGCACCTCGCCGCGCTGTCCGAGCGGGCCGCGCGACCCACGGCGTACGCGGAGGCTGGTGTCCTGCCCGACCTGGCCGAGCTGGTCCGCGTGCGGCTCGCCGCCGACGGGGTGGACGCGCCGGCGGTCACCATGACCGCTGGCGCGCTGGACGGGGCCGAGCGGCTGCTCACCGCACACCTGCGCCCGGGAGACGCGGTGGCGGTCGAGGACCCCGGCTGGTCCAACCTCCTGGACCTCGTGGCCGCGCTGGGGTTGCGCGCGGTGCCGGTACCCGTGGATGGCGAGGGGCCGACGCCGCACGGCCTGCGCACGGCGCTCGCGGCGGGCGCCCGGGCCGTGGTCGTGACCACCCGCGCGCACAACCCGACGGGCGCCTACGTCACCGCGGCCCGGGCGGCCGAGCTGCGCGAGGTGCTCGCCGGTCAGGACGGGGTGCTGCTGATCGAGGACGACCACGCCGGCGAGCTCTCAGCCGTACAGCTGCATCCGCTGGCTGGTGCGACGCGGAGCTGGGCCTTCCTCCGCTCCGCCTCCAAGCCCTACGGTCCGGACCTGCGCCTCGCCGCCCTCGGCGGCGACGAGGCGACGGTGGCACGGGTCGCCGGCCGCATGCGGCTCGGCGCCGGGTGGGTCTCCACGCTGCTCCAGCGGCTGGCCATGGGGCTGTGGCGCGACCCGGCCGTCGCGGCCGGGTGGTCGCGGCGGGCCGCAGCTACGACCGCCGCCGCGACGCCTTCCTCGCCGCGCTCGCCGAGCGCGGGGTGACCGCGTACGGGCGCAGCGGCATCAACGTCTGGATCCCCGTCGCCGACGAGACGCGTGCGGTCACTACCCTCCGTGACGCGGGGTACGCGGTGGCGCCCGGCGCGCTATACCGGCAGGCCACGCCGCCCGGCGTCCGGATCACGATCAGCCCACTGGCCGAGTCGGACATTTCGCCACTTGCGGACGCGGTGGCCGCCGCCGCATCGTCCCCACCCGAATGGGGTAGAACAGTGCGGTGACGACAGCGCAGGAGTTCGTCCCGGACAATTTCCGTACGCTCGACGAGCTGAAGGCGGCCGCCCCTCGTGCAAGGGCTGTGAGCTCTACCAGGACGCCACACAGGTGGTATTCGGCCGGGGTGACGCGCACGCGCGCGTGGTCTTCGTGGGTGAGCAGCCGGGCGACATCGAGGACCAGAAGGGCCTGCCCTTCGTGGGGCCGGCCGGTCACCTGCTGCGCCGCGCGGTCGACGAGGCCGGCATCGATCCGGCCCACATCTACATCACCAACGCGGTCAAGCACTTCCGCTTCGAGATGCGGGGCAAGCGCCGCCTCCACAAGACACCCGATCGGGTACACATCGAGGCGTGCCGGCCGTGGCTTGTGGGGGAGTTCGCGCTGCTGCATCCGGAGGTCGTGGTGCCGCTCGGCGCGACCGCGGCCAAGGCTCTGCTCGGCCCCACGTTCCGGGTGACGCAGCAGCGCGGTCGGGTGTTGCAGTGGCCGGCCACGGCGCAGCGCCCCGAGGACTTCCCGGTGGAGCCGGCGAAGCTCGTCGCCACCATCCACCCGTCGGCCGTCCTGCGGGCCGACGACCGGGACATCGCGTTCGACAGCCTTGTCGCGGACTTGCGGGTGGTCGCTCGGGTCCTGCGACACTGACCTCATGGAGCAGCAGCTGTACGAGGCGGTCCACGAGGACTTTCGCGGGCTGTGCCGGGAGTTCCTGGCCCGCGAGGCGATGCCCTATCACGAGGCGTGGGAGAAGGATGGCATCGTCGACCGCGAGGTCTGGCGCAAGGCCGGCGCCGCCGGGCTGCTGGGGATGGACGTCGACGAGGAGTACGGCGGGGGCGGGCAGCGCGACTTCCGCTTCAACGCGGTGCTTGTCGAGGAGGTCGTGGCCTCCGGCTGTGCCGGCCTCGGCTTCGGGCTGCACAACGACGTCGTCGCGCCGTACCTGACCGACCTCACCACCGAGGACCAGCGCAAGCGGTGGCTGCCCGGCTTCTGCTCCGGCGACCTCGTCACCGCGATCGCGATGAGCGAGCCGGGCGCCGGTTCCGACCTGGCCGGCGTGCGTACCTCCGCGGTGCGCGACGGCGACTCGTACGTCCTCAATGGGCAGAAGACGTTCATCACCAACGGCGAGATGGCCGACCTGGTGGTTGTCGTCGCCAAGACCACGCCGGACCAGGGCGCCCACGGCCTGAGCTTGGTCGCGGTGGAGCGGGGTACGCCCGGGTTCTCCCGGGGCCGCCGCCTGGAGAAGGTGGGCATGAAGGCCAACGACACGGCCGAGCTCTTCTTCGACGACTGCCGCGTGCCGGCCGACAACCTCATCGGCACCGAAAACCACGGCTTCTACCACCTCATGGCCAACCTGCCCCGCGAGCGGCTGGGCATCGCGGTGGCGGCGGTCGCCGTCTGCGAGCGGCTGCTGGCCATCACGCTGGAGTACGCGCGCAGCCGCGAGGCGTTCGGCCGGCCGATCGGGAAGTTCCAGCACAACCGCTTCCTGCTCGCCGAGCTCGACACCGAGGTGACGATCGCGCGGACGTTCCTCAACCACTGCGTGCGGGAGTACAACGCGGGGCGGCTCACCGTGGTCGACGCGGCCAAGGCGAAGTGGTGGACCACCGAGCTACAGAACCGGGTGGCCGACCGGTGCGTCCAGTTGCACGGCGGCTATGGCTACATGCTGGAGTACCCGGTCGCCAAGGCCTGGCTGAACAGCCGCGTACAGACCATCTACGGCGGTACGACGGAGATCATGAAAGAGATCATCGGGCGCGGCCTGGGACTGTAATCCGGCCCGCCCGGCGAGTCGCGCTAGGGTGGCGGTCTCGTCTTTTGGAGGGTTTGAAGGGTGCGGCTCACGGACTTCTGGGCGCGGATGGAGCAGGCGTTCGGCCCGGCGTACGCGGCCAGCCTCGCCTCCGACCAAGTGCTGACCCAGCTCGACGGCCGGACCATCCGGGAGGCGCTCGACGCCGGCACCCCGACGGTGGTCGTGTGGCGGGCGGTGGTGGCCGCGTACCCCGATCGGGTGCCCACCCGGCTCCGCTGAGTGTCGTTTCAACTTCGTTCGGTGACTGTCGGAATAACGGACGCTTTGTGTGGCGTGTTAGGCCTTGCGTCGTACAGGTGTTCGGCTATTGTCCACAGCTGGGTGCTTGTCCACAGGCTGCGGCTCGTCGGCTGTTTTCTGTCGGACCCAGCGCCTAGCGTGTCCGCGTGACGAGAAGCTCTTCGGCGAAGACGCCCGCGAAGGCGGCGAATGTAGGGGTGGCGGCAATGGGGCAGCAGGAACACCTGACCGAGAAAAGGCGCTCGACCTCGCTCTAGCGCAGATCGACAAGCAGTTCGGCAAGGGCTCGGTCATGCGGCTGGGCGAGCGCCCGGTCATCCAGACCGCGATCATCCCGACCGGCTCGATCGCCCTCGACGTGGCCCTCGGCGTGGGTGGCCTGCCCCGCGGCCGGGTGGTGGAGATCTACGGCCCGGAGTCGTCCGGTAAGACCACTGTCGCGCTGCACGCGGTGGCCAATGCCCAGCGTGCCGGCGGTATCGCCGCGTTCATCGACGCGGAGCACGCGCTCGACCCGGAGTACGCGAAGGCGCTCGGCGTCGACACCGACCAGCTGCTCGTCTCCCAGCCCGACACCGGTGAGCAGGCGCTGGAGATCGCCGACATGCTGGTCCGCTCCGGCGCGCTCGACATCATCGTCATCGACTCGGTGGCCGCGCTCGTGCCGCGCGCCGAGATCGAGGGCGAGATGGGCGACAGCCACGTCGGCCTCCAGGCCCGCCTGATGAGCCAGGCGCTGCGGAAGATCACCGGTATCCTCAACAACTCCGGCACGACCGCCATCTTCATCAACCAGCTCCGCGAGAAGATCGGCGTCATGTTCGGCTCGCCGGAGACCACGACGGGTGGCCGCGCGCTCAAGTTCTACGCCTCGGTCCGCCTCGACGTGCGGCGCATCGAGAGCCTCAAGGACGGCACCGACGTGGTGGGTAACCGCACCCGCGTCAAGGTCGTGAAAAACAAGGTGGCCGCGCCGTTCAAGCAGGCCGAGTTCGACATCATGTATGGCAAGGGCATCTCCCGCGAGGGCTCGCTCATCGACGTCGGCGTCGAGCAGAGCATCATCCGCAAGTCCGGTGCGTGGTACACGTACGACGGCGACCAGCTCGGCCAGGGCAAGGAAAAGGCGCGCGAGTTCCTGAAGGAAAACCCGGACGTGGCCGCCGAGATCGAGAAGAAGATCCTCGAAAAGCTCGGCGTCGGGCAGGGCGCCAGCGACGAGGCCGGCGGGGTCGAGCTGCCCCGGTCGACTTCTGATCCGGCCCGCCATGCCCGGACGACGGCGTGGCGCTCGCTCGGGGCGAGGCTGGGACGCAGCACCGCCCCGGGCGCGTTCCGCAGCGGACGGCGGCGGCTCGTCGGCGCGCTCCGGCCGCCGGTCGACGCCGCCACTGAGCCCGGACGAGGGCGAGTTCGAGTGGCCGGAGGGTGCGGTGCCCGCCGACCCTTCCACCAGAGCGGCCCGGGAGCCCGGCGCGGGCTGGCCGGCCGGAGTGATGCCCGCGAGCGCGCTCGGCGCGTCGGGCCCCGACCCCGAGTCCGCCCCGGACTGGGCCGCCGACCTGCTGGCGAGGGGCCGCGCGGCGGACGAGGAGCCGGCCGACGAGGCTGGTTGGGCGCGCGGTCGCGCGGCCGAGGAGCCGCCCGGCGAGGTGCGGCGTGGTCGTGGGCGTTGGGGCGGTGGACGCCCAGCGACCGAGGAGCTGCGCGAGGGGCGCAGCGTGGGCGTTGGGGCGCCGGGCGCCCCGCGGCGGAGGAGCCGCGTGACGAGGCCGAGCGGGCCCGCGAGATCTGCCTCAACCAGCTGGCCGTCCGTCCGCGCACCCGTGCCGAGCTGGCCACCGCGCTCGCCCGGCGGGGCATCTCGCCCGAGGTCGCGGTGGAGGTCCTGGAGCGCTACGACGAGGTCGGCATCATCGACGACGAGGCGTTCGCCCGTGCGTGGGTTTCCAGCCGCCACCACGGTCGTGGCCTGGCCCGGCGCGCCCTTGCCGGCGAGCTGCGCCGGCGCGGCGTGGACGCCGAGACGGCCGGTGCGGCCCTGGACGACCTCGACCCCGACACCGAGGCGGCCACGGCGCGGGCGCTGGTCGACCGCAAGCTGCGCACCGCGCGGGGCGAGCCCGAGGCCGTCTTCCGGCGGCTTGCGGGGATGCTGGCCCGCAAGGGGTACGGTCCGGGCCTGGCGATCCGCGTGGTCAAGGACGCGATGGCGGCCCAGAGCGCGGAGGCAGCCGAGTTCGCCGACGCGGTCGACGCGGACGCGCTGGCCGACCTGGAGAGCGGCGACCGCGCCGACTGACCTCCGCGGCCGCGGCCCGGCCGGTTGGACCGGCGCGCTGGCGGAGCGGGGCTGAAGGCGGCATGGCGCGGGGGTGCCGGGAGCTGAGCGGACGCTCAGAATGAGGGGATGCTCAAAGCCTGCCTGAACGGGAGCCTCCGCCGGCACGAACACCCCGCCGTGCCGATCACGCCGGCCGAGGTGGCGGCCGACGCGGTGCGGTGTGAGAGTGCGGGCGCGGCGGCCGTGCACGTCCATCCACGCGACGAGGAGGGCGGGAGACCCTCGCGGCGGACGCCGTCGACGCGACCGTCGCGGCGTTGCGGCGGTCGTGCCCGGAGCTGCCGGTCGGGGTGAGCACCGGGGCGTGGATCGCGCCCGATCCGGATGAGCGGGTCGCCGCCATCGAGTCGTGGGGCGTGCTGCCGGACTTCGCCTCGGTCAACGCCCACGAGGAGGGGCCGAGCGGGTCGCGGCGGCCCTGCATTCGCGGGGATCGGCGTGGAGGCGGGGCTGTGGACGCCGGCGGCGGTGGCGGCCTACCAGGCGTGGCGCGTCCCCTGCGTACGGCTGCTGCTGGAGTGCATGGAGCCCGAAGAGGAGGCGGCACTCGCCAACGCGCACGCCATGCTGGCCGCGCTGGGCGGTGCCGCGCAGTCCGTCCCGGTGCTGCTCCACGCCGAAGGTCCCGCGGTATGGGCGGTCCTGCGCGAGGCTGTGCAGCTCGCACTGCATGTGCGAGTGGGGCTGGAGGACACCCGGATGATGCCAGATGGCACGATGGCATCCGGCAATCGCGCTCTGGTGGAAGCGGCGGTGACCTTTGGTGCGACCAGCGGATCAGCCGTCTGACCGCTCGGGTCGGCCGAAAAATGTGTGGCCTTCGTGACTCGTCCCGGAATGCCCGTACCGGTCATGACCTGCGCGTGAGCGTTCCAATGCCGTACGTCCTGGGTTCGGCCGGATCATGGGTCCTTGACCGAACCACCACTCGCGACCTAGCCTCGCGTTACAGACGAGAAGGCCCGACCAATCGCAGGCTAATCGCACAACATAGATCGCGTAACAGTACGGCATCACTTTAGATCCGTCGTCGACCGGGCCGCGTCGACGACGGCGTGACATATCTGGCCAGTGGCGGTGCCCGGGTGGGCGCCGCTGGCGGTCGTACCTGCGGTCAGCTGCCTCGGTCGGGCGACACAGCCGTAAGGCGCGTCAGTGGGAGGGCACAACCCACCCCAGGACGTCCCAGGCGGCGAAGGGAGGCGGCATGGGCGGGATGACCGTAGTACTGCTGATCGCGGTACTGGCGTTGGCCGTACTCGTGCTGGTTGCTCTTGTCCTTGGCGCGCGGGCCCTGCGTGGCCTGACGGCGACCCAGCCGGCGGCGGAGCGGGCCGACGACCCCGCTTTCGTGGCCGAGCGGGACCGCCAGGAGGAGTCCCTGGCCGCGCTGCGCAGCGCGGCTGGCGAGGCGTCGTCCGCGGTGGAGCAGGCCAAGTCGGCCGCGACCGTGGCCCGCACCGACGCCGCGGAGGCAAAGGCCGAGGCCCGCGCGGCGCGAGCGGAGGCACGCCGGGTGCTCGACGCGGCCCGGGCCGAGGCGGACACCATCATGGAACGGGCACACCGGCAGGCCGAGACCGACGCGGAGCAGGTGCGGACGGCCGCCCGGCGCAGCGGCGAGCGCGAGATCTCGATGCTCAGCGCGGCCGTCAAAGAGCAGGCCGTGGAGCTGGAGCGGCGTACGGCCCGGATCGACGAGCGGGAGCGGCTGCACACCGAGGAGGTGGAGCGGTTCGCCGAGCGCGACCGGCGGGTCACGGCGTCCGAGGCGGAGCTCACCGAGCGGGAGTCGTCGCTGGCCGAGCGCGAGGTGACGCTGGCCGAGGCGGAGGAGCTGCGGCGGCGCGAGCTGGAGCGGGTGGCCGGGCTGACCGCCGACGTGGCCAAGGCGGAGCTGGTCGAGGCGATCGAGGGGCAGGCCAAGCGGGAGGCGGCGCTGCTCATCCGCGACATCGAGCACGACGCCCGCAGTACCGCCGAGCAGCGCGCCCGCCACATCGTCGTGGACGCGATCCAGCGGGTGGCCAGCGAGCAGACCGCGGAGAGCGTTGTCAGCGTCCTCCACCTGCCCGGCGACGAGATGAAGGGGCGGATCATCGGCCGCGAGGGCCGCAACATCCGCGCCTTCGAGTCGGTGACCGGCGTCAACCTGATCATCGACGACACCCCGAGGCGGTCCTGCTCTCCTGCTTCGACCCGGTACGCCGCGAGATCGGCCGCCTCACGCTGGAGAAGCTGGTGCTCGACGGGCGGATCCACCCGCACCGCATCGAGGAGGTCTTCGAGACCGCCAAGCACGAGGTGGAGCGGCTGTGTGAGCGCGCCGCGGAGGACGCGCTCGTCGAGGTGGGCATCACCGACCTGCACCCGGAGCTGATGACGCTGCTGGGGCGGCTGCGCTACCGCACGTCGTACGGGCAGAACGTGCTCAAGCACCTCGTCGAGACCGCGCACATCGCCGGCATCATGGCGTCCGAGCTGCGGCTGGACCCGCGGATGATCAAGCGGTCCGCCTTCCTGCACGACATCGGCAAGGCGCTCACCCACGAGGTGGAGGGGAGCCACGCGCTGATCGGCGCCGACCTGGCCCGCAAGTACGGCGAGCCGGAAGAGGTGGTCCACGCGATCGAAGCGCACCACAACGAGGTGCCGCCGCAGACCATCGAAGCGGTTCTCACGCAGGCATCCGACGCCTGCTCGGGCGGGCGTCCAGGGGCGCGACGGGAGAGCCTGGAGGCGTACGTCAAGCGGCTGGAGCGGATCGAGGAGATCGCCGCCGGCAAGACGGGTGTGGAGAAGGTCTTCGCCATGCAGGCCGGCCGCGAGATCCGGGTGATGGTCAAGCCCGACGACGTCGACGACATCGGCGCGGCTGTGCTGGCCCGCGACGTGGCGAAGCAGATCGAGGAGGAGCTCACCTACCCGGGGCAGATCCGCGTGACGGTGGTCCGCGAGTCCCGGGTCACGGAGATCGCTCGCTGACCGCTACCCCGCGGATCAGTTCAGAGCAGTCTCGGCCTCGGCGGTGATGGCGGCCGGTGGCTTCTCCGGCGGGAGCCCGGCGGTCTTGCGGCCGCGGGCGAGGCGGCGCTGCGTGTACTCGGCGAGCTTGGAGAGCGCGTAGTTGACGGCGATGTAGATCACGCCGACCACCGCGTACACCTGGATCGGGTTGGGCTCCGGGAGGGCCTGGATGATCTGGCCGCTGACCCGCAGCACCTCCTCGTAGCTGATGATGAAGCCCAGCGAGGTGTCCTTGAGGACCACGACAAGCTGGCTGATGAGCGCCGGCAGCATGATGCGGAACGCCTGGGGCAGCAGGATCATGCGGGTGGTCTGGAACGGGCTGAGGCCCATCGCCTCGGCCGCCTCCCGCTGGCCGCCCGGCAGGCCCTCCATCCCGGAGCGCAGGATCTCGCCGATGACCACCATGTTGTACAGCGTCAGGCCGATCACCAGGTACCAGAGGATGTCGCCGAGATCGACGCCCAGCTCGGGCAGCGCGCTGGCGACGAAGAAGATCGTGATGACGACCGGCAGACCGCGGAAGATCTCCACGAAGAGGCGCGACACGATCGTGAGGAGCCAGCTCAGCCCGCGCAGCGCGACCGCGAGCGGTGCGATGAGGCCGGTGAACCTGCGCTTGTTCAGCGACTTGAGCTGGATGCGGAGCACGGCGAGGCCCGTGCCGAAGACAAGCGAGGAGACGATCGCCAGCGCCGCGGCGATGAACGTGGCGACGAACCCGTCCCGCAGGCGGGCCCACACCAGTGAGAAGACCTCGTTGCCCGGGTCGATCAGCGGGCCCCAGAGCTCCATCGAAAACTGGCCCTGCTCGTCGAGCGGCCGGTAGACGAGGTAGTAGGCGCCGGCCCCCAGGAGGAGCACGGTGACCACGCTGGAGATGAGCGTGACGCGGCGGGCCCGGGGCCGGGCGCGTCGTAGAGGACGGTCTGCTGGTCCTTCATCGGGCGACCGCCCGGCGGCGCTCGACGTGGTCGATGAGGAGGCCGAGAGGCACGGTCATGATGAGGAACCCGATCGAGACGCCGATGAAGACCGGGATGATCGGCTCACCGAGTGCGCTGGTGAGGTTGACCCCGGAGTTGGACAGCTCGCCGACGAGGCCGAAGAAACCGGCCAGCGCGGAGTTTTTGATCATTGCGATGATCACGCTGCCGAGCGGCACGATCGCCGCCTTCCACGCCTGTGGCAGCACCACGAAGCGGAGGTTCTGGGTGAACGTGAGCCCGATTGCCCGCGCCGCCTCGGCCTGGCCCGCCGGCACCGCGTTGATACCGCTCCGGATCGCCTCGCAGACAAACGCTCCGGTGTAGACACTCAGCGCGATGATGGCGAACCGGAAGTACGGAATGTCGACCCCGAGCCGCGAGAAGATCGTCGTCAGCCCCGGGATCCTGAGGAAGTCGCCGTTGGAGCCGAGCGCCGGGAGCCCGAACGCCGCGAAGAAGAACACGATCGTCAGCGGGCAGTTGCGGAACACCGTGACGTACGCCGCGCCGACCCACCTCATCGGCGGGATCGGCGAAATCCGCATGACCGCGGCGACGGTGCCCAGGAGCAGGGCACCGATCGCCGATAGCAGGCAGAGTTGGAAGGTGAGCCACAGGCCGCCGGCGAAGACGTCGAAGTGGTCGACTAGCACTCTCACCGAGATCTCCTACCGCTCACCCTCCAACTGCCCATCGATCTAGTACCGGTTGACGGCCGGGCCGGTCGGCACCTGGTCGTCGAACTTGCCGGCCGTGTCCTTCCACGCCTTCTCGTAACGCCCGTCGCTGTACGCCTTCTCGAGCGTGTCGTTGATGAACGTGCGGAAGGCGGTGTCGCCCTTCTTCACGCCGATGCCGTACGGCTCCTCGGTGAAGTTTTCGCCGGCGAGCTTGAACTTGCCCTCGTTGCGGGCGATGAAGCCGAGCAGGATCACGTTGTCGGTGGTGACCGCGTTGACCTGGCCGCTGTTGAGCGCGTCGATGCACTTCGTGTACACGTCGAAGAGCACGAGCTGCTCGGCCTTGTTGGCCAGGGACTTCTCGATGTTCGCGGCCGGGGTGGAGCCCTGCACCGAGCAGACCTTCTTGTCGCCGGCCTTGAACGAGTCGGGGCCGGTGATCGAGGAGTCGTCGGCCTTCACCAGGATGTTCTGCCCGGCGACGTAGTACGGGCCGGCGAAGTCGATCCGCTCCTTGCGCTTGTCGTTGATCGTGTAGGTGGCGACGACGATGTCGGCCTCGCCCTTCTCGATCTTCTCCTCACGCACCGCGGACGGCGTCTCGATGTACTCGATGTTGCCCTCGGGAACGCCGAGCTCATCCGCGATGATCTTGGCGATCTCGACGTCGAAGCCGGCCGGCTTGCCGTCGAGGCCCTTCAGGCCAAAGCCCGGCTGGTCGAACTTGGTGCCGACGATAATCTTCTGCGCCTTGTTGAGCCGCTCCATCGTGCTGCCGGCCGCGAAGGACTTGCCCTCGGTCCCGCCGCCCGTGGAACCGCTGTCGTCGCCGTCGTCGCCCCCGCATGCCGCGACACCCAAAGACAGCACCGCCACCGCGGCGATCGCTGTCAAGCGCGCAATACGCATTCTTACCCTCCTCTTTCACGGAGCCCCGAACCCGGCGGTGCGCTCCACAGTGGACGCTTAGTGCGTCAGGATCTTCGACAGGAAGTCTTTGGCGCGTTCACTCTTCGGACTGCCGAAGAACTCGTCGGGTGGTGCCTGCTCGACCAACTGGCCGTCGGCCATGAAGACCACCCGGTTGGCGGCGTGCCGCGCGAAACCCATCTCGTGCGTCACGACCACCATCGTCATGCCCTCTCGGGCGAGCGACGTCATCACGTCGAGCACCTCGCCGACCATCTCCGGGTCGAGCGCGCTGGTGGGCTCGTCGAAGAGCATCGCCTTGGGCTGCATCGCCAGCGCCCGGGCGATCGCCGCCCGCTGCTGCTGACCGCCGGAAAGCTGGGCCGGGTACTTGTCCGCCTGGCTCGCGATGCCCACCCGATCCAAAAGCGCCATCGCCCTGTCGCGTGCGACCGACGGCCTCTCCTTGCGCACTTTGATCGGCCCCAGCGTCACGTTCTGCAGGATGGTCTTGTGCGCGAAGAGGTTGAACGACTGGAACACCATGCCCACGTCGCTGCGCAGTCGGGCGAGCGCGCGACCCTCAGCGGGAAGCGGATTGCCGTCGAAGGTGATCGTGCCGGAGTTGATCGGCTCGAGCCTATTGATTGCCCGGCACAGTGTGGACTTGCCCGAGCCGGACGGCCCGATTACGACCACCACCTCGCCACGGTCGACGGAGAGGCTGACGTCTTGCAACACGTGCAGCGGTCCGAACCATTTGTTGACTGCGTCGAGCACGATGAGCGGTTGGCCCGCTGCCACTGATGTCACCGCCCTGTAATGACATGACTACTCTCGGTTGGCCGAATGCCTCGGCTCCGGCAACTTTAGGCGGGCGAGAGTGCGGGAAAGTCACTTACTTGGTCACGGAGGAGTAACACCGGCCACGCGTTCCGTGTCGGACAGCCACCATCGAGTTATGACAACCCCGGCCGCCATCTGGACCTGGTCGGTTGACGCCCGGATTCATCCGGCCCGTTTGTGCGCCGCGCTCGAAGCGGTGCTCCTGCGGCCGGTGGTCCCTCTGGGCGCCGCCGATCCCGCCCAATTGCCGGCGGATGCGGTTATCTGCGACGTGTGGCAGACCTCGGGTGACTTTCCGACGATTGTGGAGTGCTACGGCCCGCCGGCGGGCGTGGTCGAGGTCGCGGTGGTCGCCGCCCTGGCCCGGCAGCTCGGCCGCCGTTGCCTGGTCGCCGACGACACGCTCAACCCGGGCCGTCACCTGCTGGCCATGCCGGATGGCACGCTCCGCCCGGCGCATGTGGACGTGGCGGACACCGACGAGGGGGCGGCCCATTCCAACGCCCGGCCGTGCACGATCGCCACCGAGCGGTGCCGGGAGTCGGAGGAGTGCCGCCAGTCGCGGTGGGAGCCGGACAGCACCCATCGGCTCGGCTCCGCGCTCGCCCCGCTCCTCGGCTGCTGAGGCGTCGGTCCTCGTCGGCCCTAACGCCGGTCGGAGGCGAGCCGGGCCGCGCGGGCCTTCTCGCGCCGCACCTCGGGGAGTCCGCGTTCGGGCTGGGGCGCACAACGAGATCGTCGAGCAGCGTCCGCGTCGCGTCGGCCACCGCGGCGACCGCGGCGTTGAAGGCGTCCGCGTTGTGGGCGGCGGGGGTACGGAAGCCGGAGATCTTGCGCACGTACTGAAGCGCGGCCGCCTGGATGTCAGCCTCGGTGACCTCCTCGACGAACGGCTCCCGCAGGGTCATGATGCTCCGGCACATATGTTTCCTCCCTATCCGATGACTTCGATGTGACACTGCGGACCCGGAGCACGGGCCAGCTTGGCATCGCTCGTCAGCAAGGTTGCCGACAATATCTCGGCGAGTGCCACATAAGACGCGTCGTATGGCGTGACGTTGTCTGCCAACTGCCATATCCGACCGACCAGGCCGAGGTGCGGCATGCGCTCCATGGGTAGATCCCGAGATCGACGATGGCAAGTGCGGCGCGCTCGGCGCTGAGCTGTGTCGACTGCACGAGCTTGCGAAGGACCGAGAGGATCTCGAGATCGACTAGCTCGGGCGCCGCCAAGTCGGCCCCCAGCAGCCTCTCGCGGACCGCTCGCCCGGCGTCACCGTCGTCAACCAGTGCGACCACGAGCACCGATGCGTCGGGGACGATCAACGCTCGCGGTCCTCGCGGAGGAGTGCTGCGGCCTGACGAGGGGTCAAGCTCCCGCCGGATCGCTGGCCCATGCGTTGGATGACCTCTTCCAGCGTCGGTCGGCGAGCCTCCCGGGTGAGTCGCGCCAGCAGGTACTCCTGCAGTGACTGCCCAGCCGCCGCCGCCCGACTCCGCAGGATCCGGTGCACATCGTCCGGAACGTCCTTGACCTGGATGTTCGGCATGGCTCCATTCTAGCGCCAGAACATGCGATTGGGCTCCACTAAGGGTCATCATGGTCCTCCGGCGACGGAAGAAGTGCGTGGTGATCAACTGTCAACAACGAGGCTGTTGATGAGTGAGTGAAGCCGTTGAGCTGTCTGCTGGTTTAAACTAAGTGGCAGCTCCAGCTTGATGCTCAGGTGGGCGTCAACCGGAAACTCGACGATCCTCGTAGGTGGTGTCAGTGCGCTGTCCGCGGGCATCGGCGGGGCGGCGGTCCGGGGACGAGTCCGGGCGATCGACTTCCACTCTGGATCTCCCTCCAACCAGGCGAGATAGAGCTGCGATGCGACCCGTAGCCGGGTCCGATATGTGGCGGCGCTGCGGAACGCGGGGCCTTTTGCGGCTTGGAAATGGTCCATCAGCTGCTCGATATCCAGTGCGGCGACCTGTGTGTCCAGCGGGAGGCTCAGTAGAGTGGCGACGCTGTTGGCGCCGGACCTCATCGACTGGACCGTCACGCGGTTGAAGTCCTTGTCCTCCGCGCAACGATCCAGGAAACCAAGCAGGCCGGCGATGGTCCCTGACCTGATGTCGACATCCATAGCGGCACCTCCCAGAACTGATGCTAGCCATGCCTGCAATGTAAAACAAGCGCCCACGCCGCCCGCTGAGGGCGCAAAGGGGGCGGCTAACCTGGATGGTCGTGGAAAGGGTTCCCTCGGTGGATGCGAAAAGCTACAAGGTGGTTACGTACGGCTGCCAGATGAACGTCCACGACTCCGAGCGCATCTCCGGCCTCATGGAGCAGGCGGGCTATGTGCGCGCCACCGGGTCGGACGAGGCGGATGTGGTGGTCTTCAACACCTGCGCGGTACGGGAGAACGCCGACAACCGCCTCTACGGCAACCTCGGGCACCTGCGGCCGGTCAAGGACAAGCACCCCGGCATGCAGATCGCGGTCGGCGGCTGCCTGGCGCAGAAGGACCGCGGCGAGATCGTGAGCCGCGCGCCCTGGGTCGACGTCGTCTTCGGTACGCACAACATCGGCTCGCTGCCCGCCCTGCTCGAGCGGGCCCGCCACAACGCCACCGCCGAGGTGGAGATCCTCGAGTCGCTGGAGGTCTTTCCCTCCACGCTGCCGACCCGCCGCGAGTCGACGTACGCGGGATGGGTCTCGATCTCGGTGGGGTGCAACAACACCTGCACGTTCTGCATCGTCCCCTCGCTGCGTGGCAAGGAGAAGGACCGGCGGCCGGGCGAGATCCTCGCCGAGGTCGAGGCGCTGGTCGCCGAGGGCGTGCTGGAGGTGACCCTCCTCGGGCAGAACGTCAACTCGTACGGGGTGGAGTTCGGCGACCGGCTCGCCTTCGGCAAGCTGCTGCGCGCCACCGGCGGCATCGAGGGGCTGGAGCGGGTGCGCTTCACCAGCCCGCACCCCAAAGACTTCACCGACGACGTGATCGCCGCGATGGCCGAGACGCCCAACGTCTGCCACCAGCTGCACATGCCGCTCCAGTCCGGCTCCGACGCGGTGCTCAAGGCGATGCGCCGGTCGTACCGGGCGGAGAAGTACCTCGGCATCATCGAGAATGTGCGCGCCGCGATGCCGGACGCGGCCATCACCACCGACATCATCGTGGGCTTCCCCGGGGAGACCGAGGAGGACTTCGCGCAGACGCTCGACGTGGTGCGCGAGGCCCGGTTCGCCGGCGCGTTCACGTTCCAGTACTCCAAGCGCCCCGGCACGCCCGCCGCGACGATGCCCGACCAGCTCCCGAAGCAGGTGGTGCAGGAGCGGTACGACCGGCTGATGGCGGTCGTCGAAGAGGTCACCTGGGCGGAAAACAAGGCGCTCGTCGGCGAGGCCGTCGAGGTGCTGGTGGCCGTGGGTGAGGGGCGCAAGGACGAGCGCACGGGCCGCCTGTCCGGCCGCGCCCGCGACGGCCGGCTGGTGCACTTCGCCACCGGCGATATCGGCGACCAGATCAGGCCGGGCGACATCGTGCACACCGTCGTGACGTACGCGGCGCCGCACCACCTCAACGCCGACGGCGCGCCGCTGCACCACCGGCGCACGCGCGCGGGTGACGCGTGGGAGTCGGGGCGGGCACCCCGTACACCAGGGGTGCTGCTCGGGATGCCCGCCGTCCGTCCTTCTTAGACGCGCGCGGTCATGTACCGGCGGTGCAGGTCGCGCCGTTGAGGCGGACGCTCGCCGGCGCGGTGGCCGGGCCGTTGGCGGTGAAGCCGATGGTCACCGAGCCGCCGACCGGCAGCGACGGGCTCCAGTTCGGCGCCGCCGCGGTCACGGTGGTACCGCTCTGCGTCACGGTCGCGTTCCAGCCGCTGCCGAGCGTCACGCCGGACGGCCAGGTCCAGGCGACGCTCCACGGGTTGACCGCGCTGTTGCTGTTGTTACGCACGGTCAGGTTGCCCTGGAAGCCACCCTGCCAGGCGTTCGTCTGCTGGTACGTGAACTGGCAGCCGAGCGGCCCGTTGGTCGTGGGCGGCGCGCCGGTGGTCGGACCGCCGGTGGGGCCGCCTGTCGTGGGCCCGCCGGTCGATCCACCGCCGACCGGTGCGATCAGGTACGGCTGGAGGATCGCCTGCTTCTCCGTGTTGATGTTGGTCCAGTCGTCCAGCGCGATGCCGCCGGTGTCACCCGAGTTCGGGTTCCACGACCAGTACGTGAAGGACATGCCGTTGACGCCGGCGCCGGTGTACCGCATCAGCTCCTGAAGCCACACCTTGTCCTTCGGGTCGGCCAGCGTGCTGCCGAACTCGCCCATCATGATCGGCGCGACGTTCTGCTTGTACAGGTAGCCCCAGAAGCCGTCCCACAGCGCCGGCATGTTGGCCGGGTAGTTGGGCTCGTCGAACCAGTCCTGGTGGAACACCGAGATCGCGTACTCGTGCGGCGAGTAGACGAGCCGGTTCGCCACGTTGAGCCGTACCGGGAACTCGCCCGCCTTGGACAGGTTGCCGCCCCACCAGCCGCAGCTCTCGTCGTTGCTGGGGTCGCCGTCCCACACGTTCGACAGGCCACCGCTGGGGCAGCTCACGCCCTCCACGAAGATCAGCCAGTTGGGCTGCACGCCCAGGATCGCGTTGCCGGCCCGCTCCGCCGCGAGGCGCCAGTCGCGGGTCTGCACGCCGCAACCCCAGCAAGCACCGGTGGCGTTGGGGTTGGTCCCGTCGGCGTGCGGCTCGTTGTGCAGGTCCGCGCCGATCACGGTGGTGTTGCCCGCGTACCGCCGGGCCAGCATCTGCCAGTCGCTGATCCAGGTCGCCTCGGTGACGGTCGGCGTGTACCAGAGCGCCGACTGCCCCGCCGCCGTCGGGCGGTGCCGGTCGAGAATCACCCGCATGCCCTTGGAGCCGGCGTAGTCGATGACCTTGTCGAGGATCTGCAACGGCGTGTTGCCGACCAGGTCGGGGTTGACAAAATCATTGATCCCGGTCGCGGTCGCACCGGGCTTGAGAGCATCGTTGGAGTACGGGATGCGCAGCGTGTTGTAGCCCAGGCTGGCCATCTTGTCGACCTGGTTGCGCCAGGGGTTGCTGGACCACAGGCCGTGGAAGGTCTTGTTGTCGGTCTCCATGCCGAACCAGTTGATGCCGGTCAGCCGGACCGTCGAGCCGGTGCTGTCGACAATCTTGTTGCCGCTGGTGCGCAGGTATCCGGTGCCGGTACCCGCCGCGAGCGCCGCCGGCGCCATGGCGATGGCGACAAGGAATCCGGCGGCGGCTGCGGTGGCGACGGCAAGGGCGCTCGCGAGCGCTCTGCGGGACATAGCCAGGTTTCTCCGATCAGAGGAAATGCAGCGTCAAGGAAAGAACGTTGCCCTGGCTCCGCCGCCCATTCTGATGCCTGTAAATGCCCTCGTCAAACGCGGCGTGGGTGTCCTACCTCCGCCTTCAACAGATTTGAGCTACCGCGATGTCCGCTGTGGTCCAGACCGCTGCTCCCGCGGCCTCACCCTCCGCGTCACACAACCTCCGGCCCCGCCGCCCCTCCGGCGGGGGCGCTCCGCACTGTCGCGCGAGCGGCGTGGTCGCATTTGCTCTGCTTCCCTACGGGAAGCGGGCCCCGCGCAGGCGGGCGGCGGCCTTGATCGGTGGGTGGTTGGGTCGTCCGTGGCGAGAAATTGCCCTTGGTGAGCCTGTTGCGTTTTCGGTATGTGTCGTTAGGCCGTTTTTGGTGGGTGGTGGTCGATGGTTGTGGGGTGGCGAAGGGGTTCCGGCCGGTAGATCGTGATCAGCGGTTTCTGTTGCCGGTGGATATGGTCGAGTGGCTGCCGGTTGATCATCAGGTGTGGCTGGTGTTGGACGTGGTGGATCAGCTGGACCTGGCGGTGTTGACGGGCTGGTATGCGCGGGGTGGGGTGGGGCGGCGGGCGTATGACCCGGCGATGATGCTCGCGTTGCTGGTCTACGGCTATGCCAATGGGGTTCGTTCTTCGCGGGCGATCGAGCGGGCTTGTCACAGTGATGTGGCGTTTCGGGTGATCTGTGCGCAGGATCCGCCGGATCACACTCAGATCGCCCGGTTCCGTAAGCGGCATCTGGAGGCGTTCAGCGACCTGTTCACCCAGGTGTTGATCGTGTGTGCCCGGGCCGGGTACGTGCGGCTTGGGATCGTCGCGATCGATGGGACGAAGGTCGCCGCGAACGCGTCGATCGACGCGACTCATGAACGGGACTGGTTCGCGGGGAAGGTGGCGGCGATGACGGACGAGGCCGCCGCCTGTGACGCGGCCGAGGACGCGCTGTTCGGCGCCGGCCGGCGCGGCGACGAACCGCCCGATGGGATGTCCGGCCGGGGCGCGGCCGGGCGCGCGGAGCGGGCCGCCCGGCTGCGGCAATGCCTGGACGAGTTGGCCGTCGAGCACGCCACCCAAGCCGAACACACACGTGTCCAGGCGCAGCACGCCACCGACTATCTGGCCCAGGCCCGGGCCGGGCAGCCCAGGCGGGGCCGCCCGCCGCGTGGGGTCGACCCGGTCGCGTTGGCGCAGGCCATCGCTGAAGGGCACGCGGCCAAGTACGGCCCGGAACACCGCTACACCCGCCGCGCGGCCAAGGCCGCTACCACCAAAGCGGAAACCGCTGCTACCGAAGCGGAAACCGCTACCACCAAAGCGGAAACCGCTACCACCAAAGCGGAAACCGCTGCTACCGAAGCGGAAACCGCTACTACCGAAGCGGAAACCGCTGCTACCGGTCAGCGCGGCACACCGGCTGCCGCCGCAGACGGCAAGGCAGGACACAAGACCGGCCCGCGGCGCAACAGCACCGACCCCGACTCCCGACTCATGCCCACCCGCAAAGGGTTCATCCAGGGCTACAACGCGCAACTAGCCGGCAGCCAAGACCACTTCGTCGTCGCGGCCGACCTGGTACAAGACACCGGCGACGTCGCCCAACTACAACCCATGATGGCCAAGACCAGCCACACCGCCGACACCCTGCGCCCACACCGACCCGACCCGGACGCCGACCACGCCACCATCGGCACCGCCCTGGCCGACAACGGCTACTGCAGCGACGCCAACCTCACCGCCGACGGCCCCGACCGACTCATCGCCACCGGCAAAACCCACGACCTGACCACCGCCGCCACCACCCACCCAGCCAGCGGCCCACCACCCGAACACGCCACCGCCACGCAACGCATGCACCACCGGCTACGCACCCCCGAAGGCGCCGCCCTCTACAAAAAACGCGGCGCCACCATCGAACCCATCAACGGCACCCTCAAAGACCGCGGCAACTTCCGCCACTTCCTCCTACGCGGCCTACAAGCCTGCCGCGCCGAACTCCACCTCGCCGCCACCGCCCACAACCTGCGACGCCTACACAACCTCCTCCACAACCCACAACCAGCCACCTGACCACCCCACAACCACAAGGAGCGGCGCTTCACGCCGCTCCACTTCTCGATGCGGAGGTGGTACGGCGCGAAACGCCGCACCACCCCAACCGAAAACGCAACAGGCTCTGGTGGGGCGCTTTCTCGCCACGGACGCTGGGCGGCACCGAGCGACGGCGCCGATCAAGGAACGTCCGGGGGCGGCAGCCGGCGGCATACCCATGTGGACAGACGCCGGGGCAGCGGCGCACAACGGGGCGGCTCGACAGGTCCGCGCTCGACAGATGGCCCGACGCCTGGACCGCGCCCCACGCGAAGGTTGTGTTCATCCGTGACCGGCGGGCTCTTGGCCCGCGGAGCCGGCAGTGGAGGTCGGGGATCTCGGCGAGCGCCAGCGAGCCGCCGACCGTAGCGGTGCCCGCGGGAGCATGCGGTCCGCAGCTGACGCGGACCGGGGCAAATCAGCTTGTCCAGCTTTCCCTGCGACCGGGCGGACCTTCGACGCCAGGTCTCTGCTGGCGGAGGAGACACGAAACGGTGAGGGCTCCCCAGCCCGCCGCCGGGGAGCCCTCACCTCTTTTGGGAGGGAATAGCTAGTGCGTGCCGGCTGCCACCGGCTCCCGCTCCTGCGCCGGCTGGCCGTGCCCGCCGGGCGCGTCGCCGTGGCCGGGCCACCAGGCCTTGTGGCCTAGCAGCGCGGTCAGGCTCGGCACCAGGAACATCGACATGACGAACGCGGAGATCGCGATGCCGATCGAGACCGCGAAGCCCATCTCGCTCAGGAACGCGATGCCGGCCAGCATCATCGAGGCGAAGGTACCGGCCAGGATGAGGCCCGCCGAGGCGACCGAGGGGCCGCCGTGCTCGACGGCGAGGTCGGCGGACGTGCGCGGGTCGTTGCCGAGTCTCGCCTCCTCGCGCAGTCGGGCGATCATCAGGATGTTGTAGTCGGTACCGATCGCCACCACGAAGAGGTACAGGATCGTGGGCAGCATGAACGACAAGCCGGGCCGGCCGACCATGCCCTGGAAGACCAGCACCGTCGCGCCCAGCGTGCTGAAGAAGCCGAGCACCACCGCGAGCATCAGGTAGATCGGCGCGACCAAGGCCCGCAGCAGCAGTGCCAGGATGATCGCGATCAGTACGCCGGCGACCGGGAAGATGACCCGCAGGTCGCGGTCGTTGGCGTGCCGGATGTCCGCGAAGATCGAGCTGGCGCCACCCACGTACGCGGTCGCGCCGGCCGGCACGTCGGCGTGTGCCACGTCGCGGAGTGGGCCGCCGGCGAGGTCGAGCGCCTCGTTCGAGTACGGGCTGGTGGCGAGCAGCAGGTTGATCTGCGCCGCCATGCCGTCCTGGCTCACCGCCGCCTGCTTGCCACCCGGTGCGGGCATGATGCCGCCGACGCCGGGCACCGCCTTGAGCTTGTTCGCGTACTGGTCGAGCGCCGCCGGGTCAAGCTGCCCACCGTCGCTGCGTACGTACACAGTGGTGGGGTTGAGCGCGCCCGCCGGGAAGCCGGCCTGTAGGTCGCGGAAGCCCTGCGACGACTCGGTGTCCTCAGGCAGCTGGCCGGTCTGGTCGTAGTCGGTCTTCATGCCCAGCGAGCCGAGCGCGAGCCCGACCATGATCAGGCCGGAGACGGCCGCCACCACCGCCGGACGGCGGCCGACGAACTTGCCGACGCCCTGGAACGCGCTCTTCTTCGGCACCCGCTGCCACGACTTGGACGGCCAGAAGACGCGCGGCCCGAGGAGCGAAACGATCGCGGGTACCAGCGTCACCGAGGCCAGCGCCATCACCGCGACGGCGATCGAGAGGCCGGGGCCGAGGCTGCGGAACGCGCCGAAGACGGCCAGCAGCAGCGCCATGAACGCGATGACGATCGCGGCCGCCGCGGAGGCGATCACCTCGCCGACCCGCGCCACGGCGTTGACCAGCGCCTCCTTCTTGTTGTCGCCGGCGCGCAGCCGCTCGCGGTAGCGGAAGAGCAGGAAGAGGATGTAGTCGGTGCCGACGCCGAACAGCACGATCGTCAGGATGATCTGGAGCGACTGGTCGACCTGGAGGTCGGTGGCCTCGGCGACGAGCGCGATCAACCCCGGGGAGATGGCGCTCACGATGCCGACCGTGACGATGGGCAGGAAGGCCGCGATCGGGCTGCGGTAGATCAACAGCAGCAGCACGATGATGAGGACGACCGTGGCGATACTGACGATCGTCAGCGCCTGCTCGAAGGCGTCCTGGTTGTCCAGCTGCATCGCGACGTCACCGGTTACTGCCAGCGCGAGCGGTGTGCCGGACAGCATGGGCTTGGTCGTGTCCCGGATCCGCTGGACGGCGTCCATGACCTTCTGGTCGTCGGGCAGCCCCTGGATGCCGATGCTGATCAGCTGTACCTGCTTGTTGGGGGAGAGGGCCTCCGGGCCGGTCACCACGCCGGTGACCTTCTCGATGTTGGCCGACTGCACCGCTTGGGCCATGTCGCCGACCTTGGCCTGATCGGCCTCGGTGAGCGGCTGGCTGTCGGTGCGGCGTACGACGACGGTCGCCGTGGAGTCGCTGGACTGCGCGAACTTCTCCTCAGCCAGCTGCTGCGCCTGGACTGACTCGTAGCTGTCGGGCAGGAAGTTTGCCTGGTCACCGGTCGTCACGTCGGACAAGGTGGGGGCGAACGCGACGATACCCACCGCCGCGATGACCCAGGCAAGGATGACCTTCCACGGGTTGTAGACGACAAAGCGTCCCAACCGTTCGAACATGACTCCCCCTCAGTCGGCCGTTCGGTCCTTACCGTCCGGCAAGTAGATGCCTACCTGCCGGACGGTAGATAAGATTTGAGCGTAGGGCAAGGACTTTTCACGCGTATGACGAAGCTCGCACGACGATGATGCGCCAGGCGGGCTGAGAGGCTGCTGAGAGTGCGTAACGCGCAGATTGCTGGGTACGATCAGCGCGCTGAGGAGGTGCGAAACCGTGGTCGCAGATGACACCAAGGCCCGGATCCGTGCCGTGGCGATGGAGCTGTTCACCGCGCAGGGTTACGAGCAGACGAGCCTGCGTGAGATCGCCGATCAGGTGGGCATGACCAAGGCTTCGCTCTACTACCACTACCCGTCGAAGCAGGCGCTGCTGCTGGCGCTGATCGAGCCGCTCGTCGACGACTGGCGGCGCGAGGTGGAGGCGGCGGAGCAGGAGCCGTACAACCCGGCGAGCGTGCGCATCACCCTCGGCCGCATCCTCGACACGATGATCCGCCATCGCGACGCGTGCGCGATCGTCATGCGGGACACCCCGGCATTGACCTCGGTCAAGCCGATGCTTCAGGAAATGCTCCAGGTCGGCGCCCGGCTGCACGATTGGCTGGCCGGTCCACACCCGAGCGATGTCGACCGGATCAAGGCGGTGGCCGCCTCCGAGGTGCTCGGCGGCGCCGTCTCGTCGGTGGTGTCGATCGCCGAGGTCTCGCCGATCGTGCTCCGCCAGACGCTGCTCGACTGCGCGATGGGCGTGCTGGGCATGATCACCTCGGAGGCCCCGGTGACGGTGGCGAGCCAGCGCGTCCCGGTCGACCAGCCAGCCTGATCGCCGGCTCAACGCCCGAAGGCGACGAGCCGGCGAAGCGAATCCCAGGCAGCGCCGAAGGCTAGCTGGTCTGCTCGGCCAGCTTCAGGAACTGCCGCTTCGACTCCAGCGCCTTTTCCGCCTCGCGGATCCGCTTGGCGTCGCCCGCCGTGCGAGCCCGGTTGAGTCGCTGCTCAGCCTCGGCGACCTGCTCCCGCATCTGGGCGAGCAGCGGGTTGGCGGACGGCTCGGTGCGCCGCCAGGCCGACTCCATCGCCTGGCGCACCTTGTCGTCGATCGAGCGGAGCCGGCGGTCGAGGCCGGCGGCCGCCTCGCGGGGCACCCGTCCGGCATCGTGCCACTGCCCCTGGATCTCGCGGAGCCTTGCCTGCGCGGCCCGCGGGTCGGCGTCGACGTCGATAGCCTCCGCCTCGGACAGCAGCGCCTGCTTGCGGTCGAGGTTTCCACGCTGCTCGGCGTCGCGGGCCGAGAAGACCTCGCTGCGCCGGGTGAAGAAGGCGTCCTGCGCCGCCCGGAACCTCTCCCACAGCCGCTGCTCGGCCTCCTTCGAGGCGCGGGGCGCGGCCTTCCACTCGGTCATCAGGTCCTTGAGGCGGGCCGCGGTCGGCGCCCAGTCGCTCGACTCGGCCAGTGTCTCGGCCTCGACCACCAGCGACTCCTTGGCGCCCTGCGCCTGCTTGCGCTGCGCGTCGAGCGTGGCGAAGTGGGCGCCGCGCCGGCGGGTGAACGAGTCACGCGCGGCGGCGAACCGCTTCCACAGCTCGCCGTCGGTCTTCTTGTCGACGCCGCGGACCGTCTTCCACTCGTCGAGGATCTCCTTGAGCCGGTCGCCGGCCGTCTTCCAGCCCGTGGACTCGGCGGCGAGCTTCTCGGCCTCTTCGACGAGCCCGGTCTTGCGGGCCAGCGCCTCGGCACGAGCCGCGTCGCGGGCCGCGCGGGCCTCGCCAGCCTTCTGCTCGGCCAGGCTGGTCAGCTTGTCCAGCCGGGCGCACAGCCCGTCGATGTCGCCGACCACGTGCGCCTCGACGAGCTCCGCGCGGATCCGGCGCACGCTGGCGAGGGAGTGGGCCGCGTCGGCGGCGCCCGAATTGAGGCGAGCCTCGACCAGATTGACTTCGGTGACTTTGTCGGCGAACCTGCGGGCGAAGTGGGCCAATCCCTCCTCGGGTGGCCCGGCCTGCCACGACCCGACCACTCGCTCGCCCTCTGTCGTCTTGACGTACACCGTGCCGTCGGCGTCCACTCGACCGAAGGCGGTCCAGTCGCTCATGTGCCCATCCTCGTTCTCCCGGCGCCGTCGAGCGGGGGTCACCCGGCGGCTACCGCCACAGCGCAGTATGTTTGCAGCGGAGTTTCTTCCGGCATTGTCACAGGTCCCACCCGGTCCGCGTCGAGCGCTAAACGTTGACCGTGACCATACGGTGTCCTTGGTTGGCTTGCGCACGACACAGATAGGTCGCCGCTACCGTGTGACCGTGCCATTGGTCGCCGCAGCGGTCTGTCCGCATCCGCCCATGATCGTCCCCGAGGTCGCCAGCGGTGCGGCTCCCGAGCTGGATCCGCTGCGGGCCGCCTGTGACGCGGCGGTGCGCCGACTCGCCGAGTCTGGCGCCCGGTCGCTGCTGGTCGTGGGTAACAATTCATCGACGGTCGACTATAACTTTCCGGTGCGGGCCTCGTTTGCCCGATGGGGCCTGCCCGAGCCGCCGGGCGAGCCACCATCGTTGCCGCTCAGCCTGTCGGTCGGAGAGTGGCTGATCAATCGGGCGTTCGTCCCGATTCCGGCGGTGCATCGGCGTTTCGTCGCGATTGGCGACGGTACGCCGGTCGATGAGTGCGCCGCGTTCGCCCGCCGCATCGAGCCCGAGGGACCCTGGGCGCTCCTCGCGATGGGCGACGGCTCCGCCTGCCGGGGTATCGGGGCGCCGGGGTACGACGACCCGCGCGCGCTCCCGTACGACGAAGCTGTCGAACGGGCCCTGGCCAGCGCGGACCTGGACGCCTTGACGAGCCTGGACCCGGTGCTCTCCGCGGAGCTGATGGTCTCCGGGCGGGCGCCGTGGCAGGTGCTGGCGGCGGCCGCCGCGGGCGGCACGTGGCGCGCGACGATGGAGTACTCGGGCGCGCCGTACGGGGTCGCCTACTTCGTGGCCAGTTGGGAGCGCGAGCTGTGAGCGTCATGGCTGTGGTGGGGCCGACCGCCGCGGGCAAGTCGGCGCTCGGCATCGCGCTCGCCCATGCGCTCGGCGGCGAGGTGGTCAACGCCGATTCCATGCAGCTCTACCGTGGCATGGACATCGGCACCGCCAAGCTCACGCCGGCCGAGCGCGAGGGGGTGCCGCACCACGTCCTGGACATTTGGGACGTGACCGAGGCGGCGAGCGTCGCGGAGTACCAGCGGGTGGCCCGCGCGGCCGTCGACGACGTGCGGGCACGCGGGCGGGTGCCGATCCTGGTGGGCGGCTCCGGGCTGTACGTGCGGGCGGTGCTGGAGGAGTTCGAGTTTCCGGGCACCGACGCCGACCTGCGGTCCGAGCTCGAAGCCGCGCTGGCCGCCGAGGGCCCGGCGCCGCTGTACGAGCGGCTGCGCACCGCCGATCCCGCCGCGGCCGCCAAGATCCTCCCGACGAACGGGCGGCGCATCGTGCGGGCCCTCGAAGTGATCGCGCTGACCGGGGCGCCGTTCACCGCGTCGCTGCCGGCCGCCCCAAGCCGTACTACGACGCCGTGCAGATCGGGGTCGACCGCGCCGACCTGGCCACGCGGGTGGCTGACCGGGTGGACGTGATGTTCGAGGCCGGACTTGTCGCCGAGACGTCGGCGCTGGCCGAGGTCGGCCTGCGCGACGGGCGGACGGCGAGCCGCGCGCTGGGCTACCAGCAGGTGCTAGCCCACCTCGCCGGCGACATTCCGCTCGCGGAGGCGCGGGACGAGACGGTGCGGGCAACGCGGCGCTTCGTGCGGCGGCAGCGCACCTGGTTCCGCCGTGACCCGCGAATCGCCTGGCTGGACGCCACCCGCCCAGATCTCGTCGAGGCCGCGCTGGCCCATGCGGGATGATGGGTGGCGTGCGATTCCTGAAGGGCCATGGCACCGGCAACGACTTCGTCGTGCTGCCGGAGGGCACGCCCGAGCTCACACCCGAGTTCGTGGCCGCGGTGTGTGACCGGCGGCGCGGCATCGGCGGCGACGGCGTGCTGCGCGTCGCGCGCTCGTCGCTGCCCGGCGTCGAGTGGTTCATGGACTACTGGAACGCGGACGGTTCGCTCGCCGAGATGTGCGGCAACGGCGTCCGCGTCTTCGCCCGCTACCTGGCTACCGCCGGCCTCGCGGCCGGCACGGTGCCGATCGAGACCCGGGCCGGCGTCGTGCGCGCGGTGATCGGCGACGAGACCATCAGCGTCGACATGGGCCTCCCCAAGGTGTACGGGGACAGCAGCGCCCGGGTCGGCGGGCTGGAGCTGCCCGGCGTGGCCGTCGACTGCGGCAACCCCCACCTTGTGTGCGCGCTGCCCGAGGCGGTAGCGCTGGAGTCGCTCGACCTGCACGTGGCACCGGTGCACGACGAGGAGTTCTACCCGTTCGGGGTCAACGTGGAGTTCGTCGTGCCCGTGGCGGATCTGCACGTCAGCATGCGCGTGCACGAGCGCGGCTCGGGGGAGACCCTCTCGTGCGGTACCGGCGCGGTCGCGGTGGCGGCTGTGGCGCTCGCCAGGGCGGGCCGCGACACCGGCGTGGTGACGGTCGACGTGCCGGGTGGGCGGCTCACGGTGACCTTCGACGGCGCCGAGTGCCATCTGGCCGGACCCGCGGTGATCGTGGCGTCGGGAGAGCTTTCCTTGTGACCTCTTGATCGATGTTGGTCGAGGTGTCAGACTGCACGCTTGGGAACGCTCCCACTGACCCTGATCAATCTCGTGGAGGTCGACCATGCGCTGGACCAGCGGTGTGCTGCTCGGTGTCGCGGTGCTGGCGTTCGCCACCGGCTGCAACGGCCCGCAGGGCGACAACGCAGGCCCGCCCGGCGGCATCCCGTCCGCGCCCGCGCCCGCCCCGGTGGAGGGCACGCCAGTGCCCAACGGCCCGAATGTCCAGGAGGCGCTCGACGTCGCCAACATGCAGTTCGCGCTGCTGGCCGGTGGCGACTGGGCGGGCGCCTGGGGTCAGTGGACCGACGCGGCCAAGAAGGAGGTCGCGCAGAAGGACTTCGAGAAGGTCAACAAGACCTGCCCGGTCCACAAAGGCCTCAGGATCGAGCTCCAGGACGTGCGCCCGGTGAGCATGGAGCTTGTCGAGCTCACCTGGCGCCAGGGCGACAAGGTGGGCCACAGCACGCTGCGGCTGACCAGTGGAAAGTGGCAGTACGAGCCAGCCGGGGACACGCTCGTCGAGTACGCGGCCGGCGCGGACGCCGCAATAACCAAGCGCAAGTCGACGAACCAGTGCCCAGCGGTCTAGAGAGCTTTGGAGTCAGGGTGGCCTCGGCGTCGTGTCGCGGATGAGGATCAAAAACCAAGGAAATTGAGCTACCGCGATGTCCGTGGTGGTCCGGACCGTCGCTCCCGCGGCCTCACCCTTCGCGGTTGGGCAAGCTCACCCCCCGGGGGGCGTGGTCGGCCGACCACGACCTTCGCTGCCGGGTCCGCATCGACGCTACGACGGGCGCCGTCTGGCAGATCGTGGTACCCAACTGCCCCCGGGGGGCAGTTGGGTACCACGATCTCTCGCGTACACCCAGCCCGACCACGCCGATCAAGGAAGCGGGGCTGCGCGGTCGCTGTGGGATCAGCATCAGCCAGGACCAGACGGCCCTACCTGGCGGCAAGGTCGCCTTTGATCACCGGCGCGGCCACTCCAGGAAGCAGAGCGAATGCGCCCGCGCACCCACCTCGGGTCGGGTCGGGGTTGGGCTTGGACCGCGGACGTGGCAGCGGAGGTCGGGGGTTTCGGCGAGCGCTAGCGAGCCGCCGACCTGCGCGGTGCCCGCGGGAGCAAACGGTCCGCAGGTGACGCGGACCGGGGCAAATACCCTGTCTCAAGAAATTGAATGTGACCCCGACCCTGAAAGACCTCTTGCGCCGCGCTGGTCAGCCTGCGGGGTGGGCACCTGACGGGCGGGCGGCCTGGCGTACCGCGGTTGCTACCGCCGTCGAGACGCGGGGGTCGAAGACGCTGGGCACGATGACGCTGGGGTTGATCTTCTCCTCGCCCACCACGTCGGCGATCGCCCGTGCCGCGGCGAGGGCCATCTCGTCGGTGAACTCCTCGGCGTGCGCGTCGAGCATGCCCGGAAGACGCCGGGGAAGGCCAGCACGTTGTTGATCTGGTTGGGCTGGTCGGAGCGGCCGGTCGCCACCACCGCCGCGTGCCTGCGGGCCTCGCGCGGGTCGACCTCCGGGTCGGGGTTGGCGAGCGCGAACACGATCGAGTTGGGCGCCATGGCCGCGATGTCGTCGCCGGTCAGCAGGTTGGGCGCGCTCACGCCGATGAAGACGTCCGCGCCGCGCACGGCACCGGCCAGGTCGCCGCTGTACCCCGTCGAGTTGGTGTGCTCGACCAGCCACTGCCAGCCCGGGCTGAGGTCGGTCATGCCACTGTGGAGGGCGCCCTTCCGGTCGTACGCGATGATGTCGCCCACACCCTCACGGAGCAGCAGCTTCATGATGGCGGTACCCGCCGCGCCGGCCCCGGAGACGACCACCCGCACGTCCGCGAGCTGCTTGCCCACGACGCGCAGCGCGTTGGTCAGCGCGGCCAGGACGCAGATCGCGGTGCCGTGCTGGTCGTCGTGGAAGACCGGGATGTCCAGCTCCTCCCGCAGCCGCTCTTCGATCTCGAAGCACCGCGGCGCGGCGATGTCCTCCAGGTTGATACCCCCGTACGCCGGGGCGATCGCCCGCACGATCTGGACGATCTCGTCGGTGTCCTGGGTGTCGAGCACCACCGGCCACGCGTCCACGCCGCCGAAGCGCTTGAACAGCGCGGCCTTCCCCTCCATCACGGGGAGTGCGGCGGCCGGACCGATGTTGCCGAGGCCGAGGACCGCGCTGCCGTCGGTGACCACGGCCACCGTGTTGCGCTTGATGGTGAGGCGGCGGGCGTCGTCCGGGTTTTCCGCGATGGCGAGGCACACGCGGGCCACGCCGGGGGTGTACGCACGGGAGAGCTCGTCGCGGTTGCGGAGCGCGACCTTCGAGTTCACCTCGATCTTTCCGCCCAGGTGCAGCAGGAACGTGCGGTCCGAGACCTTGTGCACCTCGACGCCGGGCAGCACCTCGAGCGCCTTGACAACCGCGTCGGCGTGGCTCGAGTCGGCGGTGTCGCAGGTGATGTCGACGACCACCCTCAGGTGGTCGGAGTCGACCACGTCGATCGCGGTGACGACCGCGCCGGCCTCGCCGACACAGGTGGTCAACCGGCCGATCGCCGACGCGTCCGCGGTGACACTCACCCGGATGGTGATCGAGAAGCCGGCGCTGGGCAGGCGGGTCGTGGACACCTTGGGATCCCCTCAACATTGAACGGTCATGCCATTTGTACTCCGGGGGCTACTGGGTCTTTAACCCAGGTACGGTCTTTAACCCACGTGCGTTCGGCACTTCGGCGTGACACCATTGAAGACCGGAGCAAACAGCCACTGAACAGGGAGACCAGCTTGCAGGACGTCGTTCTCATGAGCGAAGACGCCACAACGGGTGAGTTGGAGCTCGAGGACCGAAACGCACTGCGCAGGGTCGCCGGGCTCTCCACGGAGCTCGCCGACGTCACCGAGGTGGAGTACCGGCAGCTACGCCTGGAGCGCGTGGTGCTGGTGGGAGTGTGGACCGAGGGTACGGTCACCGACGCGGAAAACTCGCTGACGGAGCTTGCCGCGCTCGCCGAGACCGCCGGGTCCGAGGTGCTCGAAGGGGTGATCCAGCGGCGCAGCCGCCCTGACTCGGCCACCTACATCGGGCGAGGCAAGGTCGACGAGCTGGGCTCGGTGGTGACGTCGAGCGGCGCCGACACGGTGATCTGCGACGGCGAGCTCTCCCCGTCCCAGCTGCGCAACCTCGAGCAGCGCACCAAGGTCAAGGTGATCGACCGCACCGCGCTGATCCTCGACATCTTCGCCCAGCACGCCAAGAGCAAGGAGGGCAAGGCGCAGGTCGAGCTGGCTCAGCTTGAGTACCTGCTGCCCCGCCTGCGCGGTTGGGGTGAGGCGCTCTCCCGGCAGTCCGGCGGTAGCGCGCGGGTCGGTGGCGCCGGTGGCGGCGTGGGTCTGCGCGGTCCCGGTGAGACGAAGCTCGAGACCGACCGCCGCCGCATCCGTACCCGGATCGCCCGACTGCGCCGCGAGATCAAGGGCATGCGGACGGTACGGCGAACGATGCGCGCCAGCCGTGCCCGCAACTCGATTCCGGCGATCGCCATCGCCGGGTACACGAATGCGGGCAAGTCCAGCCTGCTCAACCGGCTGACCGGCGCGGGCGTGCTGGTCGAGGACGCGCTCTTCGCCACCCTCGACCCGACGACGCGGCGGTCCGAGACGCCCGACGGCCGGGTCTACACGCTCTCCGACACGGTCGGGTTCGTTCGGCACCTGCCGCACCAGATCGTCGAGGCCTTCCGCTCCACGCTGGAGGAGGTGGCCGACGCCGACCTTGTCGTGCACGTGGTCGACGGCGCCCACCCGGATCCGGAGGAGCAGGTGCGGGCGGTGCGCGAGGTGCTCGCCGAGGTGGGCGCCGACGCGCTGCCCGAGCTGCTGGCGGTCAACAAGGTCGACGCGGCCGACGAGGAGACCCTGCTCCGGCTCAAGCGCGCCTGGCCGGAGGCGATCTTCGTCTCGGCCCGCAGCGGGCAGGGCATCGACGACCTGCGCGCCGCGATCGAGGCGCGACTGCCGGTACCCGCGGTGGAGTTGGCTGTCGTCGTGCCGTACGACCGGGGCGACCTGGTGGCCCGCATCCATCGACGGGGTGAGGTGCTCTCGGCCAGTCACACCGAGCGGGGCACCGAGCTGCGCGTGCGGGTCGACCAGGCACTCGCGGCCGAGTTGGCGCCCTTCGCGCATGTCGCGTGACGAAACGTAGCGTTACACACGGGATGCGCGCGGCGTGCGACACTAATCTGATGCGTCGTTTGGTGTCCTCGGTGGTGGTTGCGCTGGGCTTGGTCGGCGTCGGCCTGGCCGCCTTCCCGGCACCCGCTGTGGCGGCCGGTAAGAAGGTCTGCACCATCGAGGACTCCAAGCTCGACGAGCTGTCCGGGCTCGTGGCCACCAGCGGTGGGTACATCACGATCAACGACAGCAGCGAGTCGGCCAACCGCAAGCGCGTCTTCTACCTCGACGGCAAGTGCACCGTCACGAAGAATGTGCAGTACACCGGCTCCGGCCCGCGTGACACCGAGGACCTCGCGATCTCGCCGGATGGCAAGACGCTCTGGATCGCGGACGTCGGTGACAATCCCGAGGCCAGCGAGCGGCGCAGCAGCGTCGCGCTGTGGACCATGCCGGTCGGCGGCGGGTCGCGCCCGACGCTGCACCGCGTGGCGTACCCCGGCGGCAAGCACCACGACGCCGAGGCGCTGCTCATCGGCGCCAACAACACGCCGATCATCATCACCAAGACCGGGGGCAAGGCCGAGCTGTACAGCCCGTCCGCCGCGCTCAAGGCCGACAACAACACGCCCGTGCCACTCAAGAAGGTGGGCGAGGTCACGCTGCCGAAGACGGAGACCGACAACCCGTTCGGCGCGGTCGGGCGGCTCACGGTCACCGGCGCGGCCCGCGCGCCCGACGGCAGCCGGGTCGTCCTGCGCACCTACGCGGACGCGTTCGAGTTCGACGTGGCCGGCGGCGACGTGGTCAAGGCGCTCACCACTGGCGAGCCGCGCGTGACCCCGCTCGACAGCGACGTGTTCGGCGAGGCCATCGCGTACAGCGCGGATGGCAAGACCTTCGTTACCGTCTCGGACCTGGGCAGGCTCGACCAAAACACAAGCAACGACATGTTCCGGTACACGCCGTCCAAGGACAAGCCGAAGGAGCCGGTCGCGGCCGACCTTCAGGGCGGGACGAGCGGCGGCTCGGGACGGTCGTGGACCGACGACCTGACGATCGGCGACATCACGGCCATGGTGGCCGTGGTCGGGGTGATCGGCGCGCTCCTGGTGGGCGCCGGCATCTTCGGCATCTTGCGGGCCCGCCGCCGCGCGGCCGATGAGCCGGCGCCGCTGAAGGGCGGTCCGCAGGACAGCCCGTCCGGCTCGATCGGCCGCACGTCCGGCGCCGCGAGCGTCGCTTCCGCGTCCGCCTCGGTCGACAAGGGTTTCGGGTACGACGAGGCGAGCTGGGACCGCCGGCCGGGCGGCTTCGACGACGGCTACCGCTCGGGGCGGCCCGACGACGACTACCAGCCCGCCGGCAACACGTACGGGTCGGCTCGCCCGGCGTCCTCCGGCGGTGGCGGTGGTGTGTACGGCGGCTCCGGCGCCAAGGGCGGCGGGGGCGTGTACGGCGGCGGCAACGGCAACGGCAACGGTGGTGGCAACGTCTACGGCGGTGGCGGACAGAGCCGCCCGCCGCGGGAGAGCCCGCCGGTCACGGGCGGCACCCACTCGTCGGGCGGCGTCTACGGCCGTCCACAGGGCGGCGGTGGTACGTACCCGCCCGACGAGCGCTACTGACTCCGCTCTCCCTGTACTTGGCTCTCGCCTACTTGGCTCTCGCCTACTTGACGCGGCGGAGCACGGCCACGACCCGGCCGAGGATCGTGGCGTCGTCGCCGGGGATCGGGTCGAAGGCCGCGTTCTGCGGCATCAGCCACACGTGCCCGTCCTTGCGGCGATACGTCTTCACGGTCGCCTCGCCCTCGATCATCGCGGCCACGATCTCGCCCGCGTTGGCGGTGGGCTGCTGGCGCACGACCACCCAGTCGCCGTCGCAGATCGCCGCCTCGACCATCGAGTCGCCCTTGACCTGGAGCATGAAGACCTCGCCCTCGCCGACCAGCTCACGCGGCAGCGGGAAGACGTCTTCCACGGCCTGCTCGGCGAGGATCGGCCCACCGGCGGCGATGCGGCCCAGCATCGGCACATACGCCGGGGCGGGGCGCGCGGCCCGCGCGGTCTCGTCGTCGAGCATCTCGCTCGGCGGCCGCACGTCGACGGCGCGGGGACGGTTGGGGTCGCGGCGCAGGAAGCCCTTCCGCTCCAGCTCCTTCAGCTGGTAGGCCACGCTCGACGGGGAGACGAGCCCGACCGCCTCGCCGATCTCGCGCACGCTCGGCGGGTATCCGTAGCGCTCCACCCAGTCGCGGATGAACTCGAGGATCCGCCGCTGCCGCGCGGTCAGGTCGGCGGTCACCAGGTCCGGGAAGGAACTGACCACCGGCGTGACGGCGCGCAGCGCGGGCGCGTCGGCGCTCCGGGACCGGGCCGGGCTACGCCGCCGGGTGCCGGTCTCCGCCGTTGCCTTGGCGCTCTTCTGCTGGGTCGGCGCTTGCCGCCCGCCTCGCTCGTCGGTGGGCACGGGTCGGTCCTCCCTGGTCACGGTGGTGCGTCGCGGTGCGCGGTGGTGCTCGTCGCCCCGACCGGCCGCCTGTTTGTGGGGTTAGTGCCGCGGTGCCCCGGATCGGTGGACTCACCGTATCGGCAAGATTGGCCAGTTTCAAACATCTGTACGACCTGCGTGTCGGCGTGTCGTGCGCCAACCCTCGACATCGCACACATGTTCTGGTAGACCATCGTACGTCCGTTCGATCGAACTGCTGTTCGACCAAGGGTCGGGTCAATCGATGGGGGCCGGTATGCACACGATGGAAGCACAGGTCGCGATGGGTCCGTGCCGCACTCGCGCCACGTCGGGCGGGTCGGCCATGGGCGGTGTGCTGGCGCTGGCGACGGCGGCGGGCGTCGTGCCCACCCGCCACACGCCGCCCGTCCGGGCTGCCGCTCGTGCCCGAGGTGCCGCCAAGCCAAGGCTGCGGCTCACCCGCCGGGGGCGAGTGGTCGTGTTCGCGTTCTTCCTCCTGCTCGCCGCGGCCGCGGTCACGGTGGCCGCCTCCGCCTCCCGCGCCGCCGACCGGTCCGGCCCCGCGACCACCACGGTGGTCGAGCGGGGCGACACGCTCTGGTCCATCGCCGACCGCCACCACCTCAGCGGCGACCGCCTGGCCGTGATCGAGGAGATCCGCCGGCTGAACTCCCTGGACGACTACACCGTCTACGCCGGGCAGGAGCTGAGGCTCCCCGGCTGACCAGGCCATCTCGGGCGCGTTCGCGGGTCAACGCGTCATGAGATCCACACCACTGCGACACCTAGCGGCAGGAATGACGTTGAGCTTGCGTCAGCGCGTCCGCTGGCATAACGTCGAACCCCTAGATGTAGTAGTTACAAGGGTGTAAGTCGTCCACAGGTTGGGTTTGGCTCCACACAGCTTTCCCACACGTCATACACAGCCGTGTCCACAGGCCGTGGCGTTCGGCTGGGTATCAGTGTGCCCGAAAGTTGTCGTAGGGGACGCGTAACCTCGGTGTGCTGAAGGGAGGGGAGTCGATGCGCTGTCCGTATTGTCGGCACGCCGACTCCCGGGTCGTCGACTCGCGAGAGGCCGACGACGGCCAGTTGATCCGCCGCCGCCGGGCTTGCCCGCAGTGTGGCAAGCGGTTCACGACCGTCGAGGAAGCGGTGTTGGCCGTCGTCAAGCGCAGCGGGGTGACCGAGCCGTTCAGCCGGACGAAGATCGTCGGTGGTGTGCGCAAGGCGTGTCAGGGACGGCCGGTCGACGAGGACGCGATCGCGCTCCTCGCGCAGAAGGTCGAGGAGACCGTCCGGGCTCGCGGCGCCGCCGAGATCCCCAGCCACGACGTGGGCCTGGCCATCTTGGGGCCGCTGCGCGAGCTGGACGAGGTGGCTTACCTGCGGTTTGCGAGCGTCTACAGGTCGTTCGAGTCGCTGGGCGACTTCGAGCGCGAGATCGCGACACTGCGTGCGGCCGCGGCGGCGCGGGACGGCGCCGGGCGAGTGGAGGGCTCGAGTCGCCCTCCGGTGCCCGAGCCGGCCGGCGAGCGTACCCCGTAGTTTTTTCGGGTTTTGATCTTTAAGGTTTTCGCGGTTCCGAGGGGCATTGAGTATGTCGGGGGAAGGCGTGACAGCAAGCAAGGGACGTGCGACGCGCAGCGTGAGCGGGGGCTCAAGGTCGAGCGCGTGTGGACCACCGAGGGTGTGCACCCATATGACGAGGTCACCTGGGAGCGCCGCGACGTCGTGATGACCAACTGGCGCGACGGCTCGATCAACTTCGAGCAGCGGGGCGTCGAGTTTCCCGACTTCTGGAGCGTCAACGCGGCCAACATCGTGACGACCAAGTACTTCCGCGGCGCGGTCGGGACGCCGCAGCGGGAATGGTCGCTCAGGCAGCTCATCGACCGGGTGGTGAAGACGTACCGCGCCGCGGGGAGGAGCACGGGTACTTCGCCGCGCCGGGCGAGGCGGAGATCTTCGAGCACGAGCTGACCTGGATGCTGCTGCACCAGGTGTTCAGCTTCAACTCGCCGGTCTGGTTCAACGTGGGCACGCCCTCGCCACAGCAGGTCAGTGCCTGTTTCATCCTCGCGGTCGACGACTCGATGGACTCGATCCTCGACTGGTACAAGGAGGAGGGCCTGATCTTCAAGGGCGGGTCCGGCTCCGGTGTCAACCTCTCCCGCATCCGCTCCTCCAAGGAGCTGCTCTCCAGCGGGGGCACCGCGTCCGGCCCGGTCAGCTTCATGCGCGGCGCCGACGCGAGCGCTGGCACGATCAAGTCGGGCGGCGCCACGCGGCGCGCGGCCAAGATGGTGATCCTCGACGTCGACCACCCGGACATCGAGGAGTTCGTGCAGACCAAGGCGCGTGAGGAAGACAAGATCCGGGCGCTTCGCGACGCCGGCTTCGACATGGACCTCGGCGGTCACGACATCGTCAGCGTCCAGTACCAGAACGCCAACAACTCGGTGCGCGTCTCCGAGGAGTTCATGCGCGCGGTCGACGAGGGCGGCAGCTTCGACCTGCGGGCCCGCCTCGACGGCTCGGTGGTGCAGACGGTCGACGCCAAGAAGCTCTTCGGCGCGATCGCCCAGGCGGCGTGGGAGTGCGCCGACCCCGGCCTCCAGTACGACGACACGATCAACGACTGGCACACCTGCCCCGAGACCGGCCGGATCACCGCGTCCAACCCCTGCTCGGAGTACCTGCACCTGGACAACTCCTCGTGCAACCTGGCCTCGCTCAACCTCATGAAGTTCCTCCGCGCGGACGGCGGCTTCGAGGTGGAGAAGTTCGTGCGGTCGGTCGAGTTCGTCATCACCGCGATGGACATCTCGATCTGCTTCGCCGACTTCCCGACCGAGAAGATCGGGATCACCACCCGCGCCTACCGTCAGCTCGGCATCGGGTATGCCAACCTGGGCGCGCTGCTGATGGCCTCCGGCCTGCCGTACGACTCGGAGGCGGGCCGCTCGGTCGCCGGCGCCATCACCTCGCTGATGACCGGTACCGCGTACCGCCGCTCGGCCGAGATCGCTGGCGTGGTGGGCGCCTACGAGGGATACGCGCGCAACGCCGAGCCGCACAAGCGGGTCATGCGCAAGCACGCCGCCGCCAACGACGAGATCAAGCCGACCCACCCGGTGGCCACCGCGATCGTGCGCGAGGCGACCAAGCAGTGGACGCAGGGCAACAAGATCGGCGACAAGAACGGATGGCGCAACTCGCAGGCCTCCGTCCTCGCCCCCACCGGCACCATCGGCCTCATGATGGACTGCGACACCACCGGTGTGGAGCCCGACCTGGCGCTGGTCAAGTTCAAGAAGCTGGTCGGCGGCGGCTCGATGCAGATCGTCAACCAGACGGTGCCGCGGGCGCTCCGCACGCTCGGCTACCCCGAGGAGCAGGTCGAGGCGATCGTCGAGCACATCTCGGAGCACGGCCACGTGATCGACGCGCCGGGCCTCAAGTCGGAGCACTACGCGGTCTTCGACTGCGCGATGGGCGAGCGTTCGATCGCGCCGATGGGCCATGTGCGGATGATGGCGGCGATCCAGCCGTTCATCTCCGGTGCCATCTCCAAGACGGTCAACATGCCCGAGGCAGCCACCGTCGAGGACGTTGAGCAGATCTACCGCGAGGGCTGGAAGCTCGGCCTCAAGGCGCTGGCCATCTACCGCGACAACTGCAAGGTGGGCCAGCCGCTGTCCGCGGGCTCGTCGGCCAAGGTCTCGGTGCCGGCGGTCATCACGGCGCCTGAGCCTGTGGTCGAGTACCGCCCGGTCCGCAAGCGGCTGCCGAAGAAGCGCCCCTCCGAGACGGTCTCCTTCTCGGTCGGCGGGGCCGAGGGCTACCTGACCGCCTCGTCGTACCCGGACGACGGCCTCGGCGAGGTCTTCCTCAAGATGTCCAAGCAGGGCTCCACGCTGGCCGGCGTGATGGACGCGTTCTCGGTGGCCATCTCGATCGGCCTCCAGTACGGGGTGCCGCTGGAGACGTTCGTCGGCAAGTTCACCAACATGCGCTTCGAGCCGGCGGGCATGACCGACGACCCGGACATCCGCATGGCCGCCTCGGTGATGGACTACATCTTCCGGCGGCTGGCGCTCGACTTCCTGCCGTATGAGCGCCGCGCCGAGCTGGGCATCTTCACCGCTAAGGAGCGAGCCGCCCAGATCGCGGCGGAGTCCGAGGGCACGCTCGACCTGGCCGGCATGGCCCAGTCGGCGCCGGTCTCCGCCCCGGTCCCGCCGCCGTCGGCCACCGAAGCGCCGGAAGTGGCAGCCGCCAAGCCCGCGCCAAATGTGGGTTCCTCGACCGAGCTGCTGGAAGCGGTGATCGGCAAGGCGGCGGACGCCCCGCTCTGCTTCACCTGCGGCACCAAGATGCGCCCGGCCGGTAGTTGCTACGTGTGCGAGGGCTGCGGCTCCACGAGCGGCTGTAGCTGACACAAGTCGGCCGCAGGCCCCGGCCGCTCCTTGAGAGACAAGTAACGCCCAGGTGCGGCTGCCGTTAGGCAGCCGCACTGTCTCATTGCGCGACCTGTCGATCTATCCATCATGGAGATTTGAGCTCGGCCCGACCGCCGGCCATGCCGGCCGGCGGTGCGGATCACGGAGGGCGCCGTGCGACGGCAAGGAGCACCGTCCCGATCGCGCGGGGCGGCGTGGGCGCGGTGGGTTGGGGTGTGAAACGCGGAGGGTGAGGCCGCGGGAGCAGCGGTCCGGACCCAATGCCACTCACCTTAGTTTGATCTTGGTGGGTGGGTGTGTCGGTGTGGGTTGGTGGTGTTGGTGTGGGTGATGATCGCTGGTCGTGTTTGGGGCTGGTGGGCGGTTGACGGACTGGGTCTCGGTGGGGTGTTGGCCGGGTCGGTGCCGCGGGATGTGGTCGATGCGGCGGTGGCGGTGTATGGCCGGGAGTCGAAGCGGTCGGATGGGAAGTTGCCGGCGCATGTGATGGTGTACTTCGCGATGGCGTTGGCGTTGTTCGCTGAGGATGACTATGAGGGGGTGCTCGCGCGGCTGGCTGAGCCGTTGATGGCGTGGGGGTGTTGGGATGCGAGTTGGTCGATGCCGGGTTCGGCGGGGATTACGCAGGCCCGGCAGCGGTTGGGGCCGAGCCGGTGCGGGAGGTGTTCGAGCGGGTGGCTCGGCCGGTGTGTGGGGTGTTGACCCGGGGTGCGTGGCTGGCTGGGCGGCGGTTGGTGTCGGTCGATGGAAGTGAGCTTGATGTGCCGGATAGTCCGGCCAACGCGGAGTTCTTCGGCTATGCCGGCGGGGCTACGAGACGTTCGGCGTTTCCCAAGGCCAGGTTGGTCACGTTGGTCGAGACCGGTTCGCGGGCGCCGATCGGTGCGGTGATCGGGCCGGTCGTGGGTAAAGGGCAGGGGGAGCAGAGCCTGGCCCGTGGGTTGTATCCGTTGCTGGAGCCGGGCATGCTGCTGTTGGCCGATCGTAACTTCTACGGCTGGCGCGACTGGTGTGCGGCTACCGATACCGGCGCGGACGTGTTGTGGCGGGCCGGTGGCGCTGGCGGCGCGATCGCCCTACCCGTCGTGCAAGATCTGCCCGACGGCTCGTATCTGACCGTGGTGTATGCCTCCCGGACGCGTCCAAGCGAACGTGACCGGATCCTCGCGCTGGCCCGTGACCCGGCCACCCGGGCCGACATCGACCCGCACCGCGCCCGCATCGCCCGGGTCGTGTCCTATCAGGTCACCGACCGCGCGGACAACGACGAACCGATCAGCCTGCTCACCAGCATCCTGGACCCGGCCGACGCCCCGGCCGCCGTGCTGGCCGAGGCATACCACCAACGGTGGGACCACGAAACCAGCAACGGCCAACTCAAAACCCACCTGCGCGGCCCCGGACGGGTCCTACGCTCGAAAAGCCCGGCCATGGTGACCCAAGAAATCTACGGCTACCTGCTGACCCACTACGCGATCAGCGCCCTGATCTGCCAGGCCGCCACCGAAGCCGACATCGATCCCGACCAGGTCAAATTCCACCGCACCGTGCGTATCCTGCGCCGTCGGGTCCAAGACCCGACGGCATTTTCCCCCTGACCACCGCCACCACCTCATCGCCGCCATCGGCGCCGACATCACCCACCACCGACACCTCAACCAACACCGCCACCGCAGCTACCCCCGCGTCGTCAAACGCATGCGCCACAACAGCTACCGAGTCAAACAACCCCACGACACCGGCACCCGCCACACCAACCCACCCACCACCAAGATCAAACTAAGGTGAGTGGCATTGGGTCCGGACCACCGCGGACATCGCGGTAGCCCAAATCTGCCTTTGGAATGGATTTTCCTATGGCCGTGAGCGGCGCGGGCGCTCAGGCGGCGCGGGTGAAGTACATGTGCCAGTTGGTCTCCCAGTCGCCGTCCTCGGTCGCGAATGCCTGCTGCCAGTGCACCGAGTCGGCCGTGATCTCCGACCAGATGAAGCGGACGCGCACCGGCCGGCCCTCCCACACATCCGTGCCGGTGAACTCGCCCGTGCCGTCCTCGAAGCGCCCCACCACTGGCGGGTCCATGCGGCCCGTGCGGCTGTCTACCCAGTAGAGCGACCACAGTTCGGTGGCCGGGTCGTACGTGCGTACCGTGGCGCCGCGCCAGCCCTTCGTGGGGAAGGCGATCTCGTCGAAGTTGCCGGCGCCCTCGAAGAAGGCATGCGACACCGCGCGCCCGGGAAACTCCTCCCACTCGTCGCTGCCGGCCAGCCGCTTGGTCAGGTAGCGGTTGGCGACGTCCCAGGTGCCGACCAGGAAATCGAAGTTGTTCATGCGGGCATCATCGGGGTGCGTGGCTGACAACCAGCGGCAGGAATTCTGGCGACGTTTTCCCGGGTACCGGCTAAGTTTGTCGCCGTGCATCTCGGCGTGCTTCCCCTCCCGCCCGCTAGCGGGCGGCTCCTCCACTGACACCCGCCGCCGGACCGGCCTAGGTCCCGCGGTCGATGGCTGCCGCCCGCATTCCCGCGGTCCCGTCAACCATCCACAGTGGAGACTTCGCATGCCCGCACGTGGTTTTCTGTTCATCTCCGTCGCTGCGACCGCCTGGGGTTCCGGTGGGGCCGGCGCGGCCCTCCTCTACCGCACCAGTGGCCTCGGCCCGATCGCCGTTTCGTGGTGGCGTTTCGCCATCGGCGTCACGATCCTGGCCGCCGTCCTCACCGTCCACCGCCGCACGTCCGCGTCCGCGGCGCGCCGCGACAAGACACGCCGCCGCAAGCGGGACCTCGTCGCCATCGGCGTCGGGCTTGCCCTCTACCAGACCGCGTTCTACGGCGCGGTCGCGTACATCGGGCTGGCCGTCGCCACCGTCGTCACGCTTGGCGCGGGTCCGGTGCTGATCGCGTTCGGCGCCCGGGTCACGCTCGGCGAGCGCCTCGGCCGCGCCGGCGCGGTCGCCGTCGGGCTCGCGCTGGCTGGGCTGGTGCTGCTGGCCGGCGGATCAGGCGGCGCCGGTACCCGTCCCGCGCTCGGCATCGCCCTCTCGTTGCTGTCCGCCTCCGGGTACGCCGGTGTCACGCTCCTGACCCGCGCCCGGGTACGTCCGCGCAGCCCTACGACACCGCGCTCGCCGGGTTCGCGGTGGGTGGGGTGTGCCTGCTGCCGTTCGCGCTCGCGGAGGGCCTTGGTGGCGCCTACACGGCCGGCACGGTCGGGTGGCTGATCTACCTCGGGGCGGTGCCGAGCGCGCTCGCGTACGGCCTCTTCTTCGCCGGCCTCGCCCACGTACGCGCGGCGACGGCCTCGGTCGTGGCGCTGCTGGAACCGGTGGTGGCGGCGGTGATCGCGGTCGCGTTCCTGGGTGAGCGGCTCTCCGCCGCGGCCGTAGCCGGGACCGTAGTGCTGCTCGGCGCGGTGGCCGCGCTTGTGGCGACCGAGGCGGAGTACGAGCCGGCGGCGACCGGCTAGACCGGCGATAGGGGGTCGGGACGTGGGTCAGCTCGCGCCCCGACCCCGCAGGTATGTATAGGCGACCGGCCAGGCCCGCCGGCGCACGCCGCGGGGTACTGTCCGGCCATGGCGAAGTTTGTCGTGGTCGGAGCCGGGATCATCGGTCTCGCCGTCGCGCACCGGATCACCCAGGACCAGCCGGACGCGCAGGTGACCGTGCTGGAAAAGGAGGAGCGGGTCGCCGCGCACCAGACCGGCCACAACTCCGGCGTGATCCACGCGGGCGTCTACTACAAGCCGGGCAGCCTCAAGGCGACCCTCTGCCGCGCCGGCTCGCAGTCGATGGTCGAGTTCTGCGCCGAGCACGGCATCCGCCACGAGGTGTGCGGCAAGCTGATCGTCGCCACTGGCACCGACGAGCTGCCCCGCCTCCGCGCGCTGCACGAGCGGGCGGTGGCCAACGGGCTTCCGGTGCGGCTCCTGAGCAAGGACGAGGCGACCGAGTACGAGCCGCACGTCAACTGCGTACAGGCCCTCCACGTGGCCTCGACCGGCATCGCCGACTTCGCCGCGGTGTGCCACACGCTCGCCGCGCTCGCCGAGAAGGCGGGTGCCGAGGTGCGCTTCGGGACCAAGGTGACCGGCATCGCCGTACGCGACAACAAGCAGATCATCGAGACGACGGCGGGTGACATCCGCGCGGACGTGCTGGTCAACTGCGCCGGCCTGCACGCCGACCGGGTGGCGCGGCTGGCCGGGGTGGACCCGCCGGCGCGGATCATCCCCTTCCGCGGCGAGTACTACGAGCTGCGCCCCGAGCGGCGCGACCTGGTGCGCGGGCTGATCTACCCGGTGCCCGACCCGCAGTTCCCGTTCCTCGGCGTGCACCTGACCCGCATGGTCGACGGCACCGTCCACGCTGGACCGAACGCGGTGCTCGCGCTCGCCCGCGAGGGGTACAGCTGGAGCCGCGTCAACCCGCGCGACATCGCCGACTTCGCCGTCTACTCTGGACTGTGGCGGCTGGCTCGGCGCCACTTCGCGTACGGGCTGACCGAGGTGCGCCGCTCCCTCTCCACCCGGCGCTTCGCGCAGAGCCTGGCGCGGCTGGTGCCGGAGGTGACCGAGGACGACCTGGTGCGCACCGACGCGGGCGTGCGGGCGCAGGCGATCGCCCCGGACGGTTCACTCGTCGACGATTTCCTGATCGTGGCGCGCGAGCGGCAGGTACACGTGCTCAACGCCCCTTCGCCGGCCGCGACGAGCTCCCTGGAGATCGCAAAGCACATCGTGTCGCACCTACCGGGCTTTCCTGCCGCCGCCTGAGGCCCTATCGTGGCCCACGAGTTTTGACCCGGTTCCGGCAAGGCCGTCAGCCAGGAGGGCCACACCCGTGCGGACGCGTGCGCGACGCCTCAGCGCCAATCTCTTGCTGCTGCTCCTCGCCGGCTGTGGGGCGGAGGCCGCGGCCGACACGCCGCCCACGCCCGCGCCGGTGGCACCCGAGATCCCAGCGGCCGCGGCGGGCGGTGTCTGCCAGCTCCTCGACTACGTGCTGATCGAGCGGATCGTGGGCGTGAAGTTCGACATCGCGGCCGCGCAGAAGGTCGACAAGACCTACACCTGCGCCGTCCAGTCGATGGGCGCGCCCCGCCCCGACCTGGTGCTGTCGGTGACGGTGACGCAGGCCGACGCGGAGGTCTTCCAGGAGGAGCTGATCCCCGAGGGCGGCGCGAGCGTCAAGGGGCTCGGCAAGGCCGCATACCGCCAGGTCCGAGGCGCCGGCGGCACCGCCGGCCCAGGCGTCGAGGTGGGCTGGCTGACCGCCGACGCCCGGCTGATCGTCCTCCGCTACACCTTCCCCACCGGCCAGCCCAAGTCGGCCGCCGACGCACTGGCACCCAAGCTCGTCGCGCTGGCGAAGGAAATCAACCAGACAAGCGTCTAGCGGCTGCCCTTCTCGGCCAGCCTGCCCTTCTTGGGCGGCCTGGCCTTCTTGGGCGGGCCTGGCCCGGCGACACCAGGGCGCCGAGCTTTGGCCCATGTTCCGAGATTAGAGCTGCCGCGATGTCCGCGGTGGTTCGGACCGCTGCTCCCGCGGCCTCACCCTCCGCGGTACACAATCCAACCCGCCGCTGGCGGGCTGCGGCCTGCCCATTTTTCGCGCGCTGGTCTGGGCTGGCGGCTGGTCTCTGTTGATCGGCGCTTCTCTCTGACCGGAGCTGCGGCCGATCGCTGGCGTGCTCGGACGCTATCCCGCCGATCAAGGGAAACAGATCCTCTGCGGCTGCTGTAGAGGCGGCATGGACCCGATATGGAGCTGTGGCGTGCGGACAAGTCACTCAAAGCACCCGCCCCTGGGGCGTCGCCATGGCCAAGCCCAAGCGATCTAGAGATCTTTCGGGGGTCGGGGTCGGTCGGGGGCCGGAGGCCCCAGGTCCGCGTTGGCCTCCGCGCGAAAACGCCGATCAAGGCCATGACCGCGGGCTTCCCACGATCGGCGCAAACAGCACCCCCACAGCGCTGCGTCCGTGTCGAGAAATTGCCCCTCCAGAGCCTGTCGCAAAATTGCCCGACTACAGCGTGTGTCGAGAAAAACACGGCTGTGTCCGCCGCTGGCCGCCGAACGGCGGCCGGCGAGGGTCAACGAGACCCTCATTTCAAGCGAATCTGGCGATTCTGCGACAGGCTCTCCAGGGGAAATTTCTCGACACGGACGGCCAGAGCACCACCGATCAAGGCCACGCCACCCACTCGACGGTGCCGGCCGTCCACGACCGTCGCCTTGATCGGCGCAGTGGGGTCAGAGCGCGTAGCGATCAAGGAAACATGCGACAAGGGCTCGCCAGCTCCGGGCATCGCGCCCGCCAGCGATGGCCTTATCGCCAGGGACGCCGGCCTGGTCTGGATTGTGGACCGCGGAGGGTGAGGCCGCGGGAGCAGCGGTCCGGACCACGACGAGCGCCGCGGTAGCTCAAATCTTTCATCAGGCAATGAGCCCGCAGCCACCCTTGTTGGCGGACCCAATGAACCCCACTCCGAAAGATCTCTAGTCGACTTGTTGCTGCCAGGGCGGCCCGCCGCTCGCGGGACCTGGCGTCGCTGGGACGAGGGTCTGGGGAACAGGGGCCCGGCGTAGAGCGGGTGAGCGGCTAGCGGGCCGCCACGAAGACTCGGGAGGCCACCTCGCGGGGGAGGCGGATCTTGTCGCCCGAGCGGTCGATGGTCACGCCGTCGCGCTCCTGGGCCACCGTGACCGTCACGCCCGGGTCGACGCCGGCGGCGTGGAGCTGGCGGAGCACGTCGGAGTCGGTCTGCACGCTCTCGCAGATGCGCCGCACCACCACCTGGCCGGTGAGGCCGGGGAACGCGAGATTGCGCTCGCCGCCCTCCTCACCCGTCGCCGGGCTCGTCCCGTTACCGAGGGCGTCGAGGCCGGGGATCGGGTTGCCATACGGCGAGCGGGTCGGGCGGTTGAGCAGCTCGTAGACCTTCTTCTCCACCGTGTCGCTCATCACGTGCTCCCACCGGCAGGCCTCCTCGTGGGCCTCCTCGTAAGGCATGCCGATCACGTTGACCAGGAGGAGCTCGGCGAGGCGGTGCTTGCGCATGACCGAGACGGCGTGGGACCGGCCGGAGTTGGTGAGCTGGAGGTGGCGGTCACCCTCGACAGTGAGAAGACCGTCCCGCTCCATGCGGGCGACGGTCTGGCTGACGGTGGGGCCGCTTTGGTGCAGCCGCTCGGCGATCCGGGCACGCAGCGGCGGCACACCCTCCTCTTCCAACTCGAGGATGGTCTTCAGGTACATCTCAGTGGTGTCGACCAAGTCGTTCACAGTGCAGCCCTCCCCGCACCATGCTACCCCTGCGGGACGGCGCAGCCTGTCCCGCGGCGCGGCCCCGGGCGGTGGTTGACTGGACCGCGTGGCCGAACAAAACGATCTTATCGTGGATGCCCCCGACCTCGCGACAAAGCTGACGGAGACGACAGTCATCGATGTCCGGTGGCGCCTGGCCGGCCCGCCCGGCCGGGACGACTATGCCGCGGGTCACCTGCCCGGCGCCGTCTTCCTGGACCTCGACGCGGACCTCTGCGGCCCGCCCGGCGAAGGCGGGCGTCACCCGCTGCCCGACCCTGACGACCTCCAGCGGGTGCTGCGGGCGGCCGGGGTGCGCGCCGGACACCCCGTGGTCGTGTACGACCTGGGCGACGGCCTCCCCGCCGCCCGCGCCTGGTGGACGCTGCGCTGGGCGGGACATGACGAGGTGCGGGTGCTCGACGGCGGCTTCCCGGCCTGGGTGGCGGCGGGGCTTCCGGTCACCACCGAGGTGCCCACCCCCGCGCCCGGCGACATCACCGTACGGCCGGGTGGCATGCCGGTACTCGACGCCGCGGCGGCCGGCCGCCTCGCCGCCGAGGGGGTGCTCGTCGACGTGCGTGCTGCGCCCCGCTACCGCGGCGAGGTCGAGCCGGTCGACCCGGTCGCCGGGCACATCCCGGGCGCGGTCAACCTCCCGACCACCGACCATCTCGAGGCCGACGGCCGGTTGCGCGCCGCCGACGCCATCCGGTCGCGGTTCGCGGAGGTCGGCGTCGACGAGGGGGTACGCGTTGGCGCGTACTGCGGCTCCGGAATCACCGCCGCGCACACCGTCCTCGCGCTCAACCTGGCCGGTCGCACCGATGCCGCGCTCTATGTGGGGTCGTGGAGCGAGTGGATCACGGACCCCGACCGCCCGGTGGCCTGAACCGACTGGCCCTCCTCGCGCGGCCCCGGCGTCGCGACGCCGGGCCCGACCGCGACCCGGAGCGGTGGCTGGCCGGGCGGCGTACCACTCCTCATCCGCGTGCGACGATGAACCGATGAGCGACAGCACGGTTGTGGTGTGGGACGAGGCCCTGCTGGCGTACAACCTGGGCGACCACCCACTCGACCCGGTCCGCGTGGAGCTGACCATCGCGCTCGCCCGTGAGCTGGGCATCCTCGACCGGCCGGGCGTGCGCGTCGTCGCACCGAAGCCGGCCGACGACGCCGCGCTCGCCCGGGTGCACCGCACCGACTACATCGACGCGGTACGGGCCGCGCCGGACGATCCGTTCTTCAACGGGTGGGGACTGAACAGCCCCGACAACCCCGTCTTCGACGGCATGCACGAGGCGAGCGCGCTCGTCTGCGGCGCCACGCTCGCGGCCGCGGAGGCGGTGTGGCGCGGCGAGGCACGCCGCGCGGTCAACATCGCCGGTGGGCTCCACCACGCGATGCCGGCGCGGGCGGCCGGCTTCTGCGTGTACAACGACCCGGCCGTAGCCATCGCCCGGCTGCTCGACCTGGGCGCGGAGCGGGTCGCGTACGTCGACATCGACGTACATCACGGCGACGGTGTGCAGACGATCTTCTACGACGACCCGCGCGTGCTCACGGTCAGCCTGCACGAGACGCCGATCTCGCTCTTTCCCGGCACCGGCTTCCCGGAGGAGATCGGCGGCAAGGGTGCGCAGGGCACGTCGGTCAACGTGGCACTGCCGCCGGGGACGTCCGACCGCGGCTGGCTGCGCGCGTTCCACGCGGTGGTGCCGTCGGTGGTACGCGCGTTCCGTCCGCAGGTGATCTTCGCCCAGTGCGGCGCCGATAGCCACCGCCTCGACCCGCTGGCCGACCTCCGCCTGTCGGTCGATGGCCAGCGCGCCGCCCACCTCGCCCTGCGCGGGCTCGCCGACGAGCTGTGCGAGGGCAAGTGGATCGCCACCGGCGGCGGCGGGTACGCGCTTGTCGAGGTCGTCCCGCGCACCTGGACCCACCTGCTCGCGGCGGCCACGGGCGACCCGATCGACCCGGCGACGCTGACCCCGCTCGGGTGGCGCGAGCTGGCCAAACGCCGCCGGCCGAGGCGCGACGTGCCGCTGCGCATGACCGACGACGAGCCCGCCGTGTACCAGCCGTGGCAGCCGGAAAGCGAGCCGGACGCGGTCGACCGCGCGATCATGGCCACCCGCAAGGCCGTCTTCCCCTGCACGGCCTGGACCCCCACGACCCGCGCGACTGACCAGGGCTGGCCCGGCGGGCGTCGTTGCCGAGCCGTGATCTTCCGGGTAAAGGTCGCGGCCGGCCCAGCCGTTGATGAGGCGACACAGGAGTGAAGCCAGCGGCGGGGTGCATGGACGACTTCGGCGAGTTCTACGCGGTCACGAAGGATGGCGTGTTCCGCGCGATCCTGGTCGCCACCGGGGATCGGGCAGGTGCGGAGGACGCGAGCGCGGAGGCGTACGCCCGGGCGTGCGCGCGGTGGTCGCGGCTCCGCGAGCACCCGAACCCGAAGGCGTGGGTCCTGCGCACCGCCCTCAACGTGCGGCGGTCCTGGTGGCGCCGGACCAGGCGGGAGCTGCTCGGCGCGGTACCCGAGCATGGGGCCGAAGACACGGCGAGCATCGACCTCGACGCGGACCTGCGGCGCGCGGTGGCCGCCCTGCCGACCCGCCAGCGTGAGGTGGTGGCGCTGCGGGTGCTCGCCGACCTCAGCGCGGAGGACACCGGCGAGCTGCTTGGCATCGCGCCGGCGACCGTGCACGTACACCTGCACCGCGCCCTGTCGGCGCTCCGGCTTCAATTCGGCGAGGAGGTTGTGGGATGAACGTCGAGGACATCGTGCGGGCGCACGCCGACGAGCGGCTCGCGGTGCCGCTGGCCGAGATCGAACGCCGGGCCGGCCGGCGGCCACGGCGGTTCGCGTACGCGGGCGTCGCCGTCGCCATCGCGCTCGCCGCGGTGGTCGGGATCGGGGCCGTGCCGTCCGAGCCGGACCCGGCACCCACTGCCGCCGCACTCGACAGCGAGGCCTTCGCCCGCTTCTGCGCCGCGGAGCAGGAGCGCGTGCATCCGCTCATGGCGTTGCCACCGCTGCGGTTCCGGCTCCAGGACGGGGATTTCGTCGTGTGGGTGTACGGCCACCGGGGGCGGATCGTGACCTGCCGGCGGGACGGGATCGTGACCTACGAACCGCCCTCCGGCGGGTGGACAGAAACCCTCCGGCCGCGGGTCCTGGCGCCGGAGGGACCGCTGTCCTGGGTCGTGGGGATGATCCCGAGGGGCACCGAGCGGGTCGAGGTGGTGCTGCCCAGCGGTCGGACCGTCCCGGCCGATACGAACGAGGAGTTCTACGCGGCCTCCTGGACCGGTGAGGCGGCGATGCCCGTGAAGGTCGTGGCCACCACCCGTGACCAAATCTTCACGTTTGAGGACGGCTACACAAGTGCCCGCCCGCGATAGTGCGACCACGGGCGGCTGGGCGAGGCCATGATGGAGGCGTGACCCCACCCGTGCGGGACCGGTCCGCGGACGTGCTGTTGAGCGACGGCACCACCGTCCACCTGCGACAGATCCGGCCGGAGGACGCGGCCGGGATCGTCGCGATGCACTCGCGGTTTTCCGAGCGCACCCGCTACCTTCGCTACTTCTCGCCGTACCCGCGCATCCCCGAACGCGACCTGCGGCGCTTCGTCAACGTCGACCACCTCGCGCGCGAGGCCTTCGTCGTGGAGGCGGGTGAGCGGATCCTCGCGGTCGGCCGGTACGAGCGGCTCGGACCCGAGGCCGTGGACGCCGAGGTGGCGTTCGTGGTCGAGGACGCCTACCAGGGGCGCGGCATCGGCTCGGTGCTGCTGGAGCACCTCGCGGCGGCGGCGCGGGAGGCGGGGCTCCGCCGGTTCGTCGCCGAGGTGCTGCCGGAAAACTCCGCGATGCTGCGGGTCTTCGCCGATGCCGGTTACCAGGTCCAGCGGCAGTACGCGGACGGCGTCGTGCACCTCACCTTCCCGATCGCGCTGACTGAGCAGTCACTCGAGGTGCAGTGGCGGCGGGAGCAACGGGCCGAGGCACGGTCGATCGCGCGGCTGCTCAGCCCCCGCGGCGTCGCCGTGTACGGAGCGAGCGCGAGCGGCCACGGCGTCGGCGCGGCGATCCTCGGGCACCTGCGGGACGGTGGCTTCACCGGCGCGATCCACCCGATCCACCCCAGGGCGCGGCTGGTGGGCGGCCTGCCCGCACTCCGCTCCGCGCGCCTCGCCGAGGGCATCGACCTCGCGGTGGTGGCGGTGCGACCGGAGGAGGTGCCCGGCGTGGTCGACGACGCGGCCGCCGCCGGCGTGCACGGCCTCGTCGTGGTTTCGGCCGGGTTCGCCGAGGCGGGTACCGAGGCCGGGGCCGCCGCCGAGCGCGAGCTCACCCGCGCGGCCCACGCCGCGGGCATGCGGGTGGTCGGGCCGAACTGTCTCGGCGTGGCAAACACCAACGAGGGGGTACGCCTCAACGCCACGCTCGCCCCGCGCCTGCCGCTGCCGGGCCGGGCCGGGTTCTTCAGCCAGTCGGGTGCGCTGGGTGTGGCGCTGCTGGCCGAAGCGGACCGGCGCGGGCTGGGGCTGTCCAGCTTCGTCTCGGCCGGCAACCGCGCCGACGTCTCCGGCAACGACCTGCTCCAGTACTGGGAGGACGACCCGGCGACCGACGTGATCCTGCTGTACTTGGAGACCTTCGGAAACCCGCGCAAGTTCGCCCGGCTGGCCCGCCGGATCGGGCGCACCAAACCAATCGTCGCGGTAGCGTCGCCGGCCCGCCCTGCGGGACTCCCGGGGCTCTCTCGGTCGCGCTCGCTTCGCTCGCTGGGCGGCCCGGATGGCCGGCGCGATCCGGCCTCGTCGCTTCGCTCCTCGGATCGGATCTTGCCGGCCACCGGGCCGGACCGGGAGGGGGTCGCCGCGCTCTTCGCGCACGCCGGCGTGATCCGGGTGGACACCGTGGCCGAGCTCTTCGACGTGGGCGTGCTGCTGGCCCACCAGCCGCTGCCGGCCGGCCGCCGGGTCGGCATCGTGGGCAACTCGACCGCGCTGACCCGCCTCGCCATGGCCGCCTGCGCGGACGGCGGGCTGGCGGTGGCCGAGGGGTACCCGCGGGACGTACCGCCGCAGGCCGGCGCGCACGACTTCGGCGACGTGCTCGCCGAGGCGGCCACCGACCCGGGTGTGGACGCGCTCGTCGTGGTCGTCGCGCCGCCGGTGCCGGGCCAGCTGTCCGATGAGGACGCCGACTTCGCCACCGCGCTGGCGAGCGTGGCGCTGGCCGGGGACAAGCCGGCCGTCGCGACGTCCCTTGTGGACAAGATGCCGGCGGGCGTCGCGGCGTACCCGTCGGTGGAGGAGGCGGTGCGCGCGCTGGCGCGGGTCTGCGGGTACGCCGACTGGCTGCGCCGTCCACCCGGGACAGTGCCCGAGGTGATCACGGTGGACTCGTTCGACGTGCTGACGGCGTACGGAATCGAGGTGGCACCCTCGCTACCCGCCGAGTCGGCGGCGGAGGCGGTCACCGCGTCGGACCGGCTGGGGTACCCGGTGGCGCTCAAGTCGGCCGGTGAGGCGCTGCGGCACCGGCTCGACCTCGGCGCGGTCCGCCTCAGCCTGCCCGACGAGTCGGCCGTCGGGCGGGCGTACGCGGAGATGGCCGAGCTGTTCGGGCCGGGCGTGCTGGTGCAGGCGATGGTCCCGCCCGGCGTGGCCTGCGTGGTGGAGCTGACGGAGGACCCGGCGTTCGGGCCGGTGGTGGGCTTCGGGCTGGGCGGGGTGGCCACCGAGCTGCTCGGCGACCGGGTGTGGCGGCCGGCCCCGCTCACCGACCGGGACGCCGCCGCGATGGTCGACGAGCCGCGGGCCGCACCGCTGCTGCGCGGCTACCGGGGCGCCGCGCCGGTCGACCGGGAGGCGCTGGCCCAGCTGCTGATCCGGGTGGGGCGGCTGGCCGACGAGCGGCCGGAGGTACGCGAGCTGCGGCTCAACCCCGTCCTGGCCCGCCCGGACGGCCTGTCGGTACTGCACGCCGAGGTGGTGCTCGGCCCGCCCGCGGTGCGTCCGGAGACAGCCCCGCGCCATCTCTGATACTGGGAATTGTCTCCCAGATTCTGGACCGAGAGCGTTAGCGTGCTGGTCATGGCGACGTACACGCACGGGCACCACGAGTCGGTCCTGCGCTCGCACAGGTGGCGCACCGCGGAGAATTCGGCGGCGTACCTGCTCGGCCACCTCGCGCCCGGGCTCGCCGTGCTCGACGTGGGATGCGGCCCCGGCACGATCACCGCGGACCTAGCTCAGCTCGTCGCGCCCGGCCGGGTAACGGCGGTGGACGTGTCCGAGGCGGTGCTCGACGAGGCGCGCCGGGCGGCCGGTCTGGCTAACGTCGAGTTCGCGCTGGCCGACGTGCACGCGCTGGACTTCCCGGACGACTCGTTCGACGTCGTACACGCCCACCAGGTGCTCCAGCACGTCGGCGACCCGGTGGCGGCGCTCCGGGAGATGCGACGGGTCTGCCGGCCGGGCGGGATCGTGGCCGCGCGCGACTCCGACTACGCGGCGATGACCTGGTACCCCGAGGTGCCCGAGCTGGACGCGTGGCTGGCGCTGTACCGCGAAGTGGCCCAGCACAACGGCGGCGAGCCGGACGCCGGCCGGCGGCTGCACGCGTGGGCGCGGCGGGCCGGGTTTCGCGAGGTGACCGGGTCGGCGTCGGTGTGGTGCTTCGCCACCGGCGAGGACCGGACCTGGTGGAGCGGCATGTGGGCGGAGCGGATCACGCACTCGGCCATCGCCGGCCAGGCGCTCGCGGCAGGGTACCCGCAGGAGGAGCTGGACCGGATCTCCGAAGGCTGGCGGAAATGGGGCGCCGTGGAGGACGGCTGGTTTTCCGTCCTCCACGGCGAGGTGCTCTGTCGCCCGTGAGGCGTCAGGAGGCGTAGGCCTCCAGACGCTTCGCGCGGCTGGGGTGGCGCAGCTTCAGCAGCGTGACCTTTTCGATCTGGCGGATCCGCTCGCGGGAGAGGCCGAACTCGCGGCCCACCTCGTCGAGCGTGCGCTGGCGGCCGTCGTCGAGGCCGAAGCGGAGGCGGATCACGGCCTGCTCCCGCTGGGAGAGCGTGGCGAGCACGATCTCGACCTCGCTGCGCAGCTCTCCCTGCGCGACGCTGTCGCCCGGCTCCTCGCGGGGGTCGACGCCCGCCACGAAGTCACCGAGCGCGCTCTCGCCGTCTTCGCCCACGGCCTGGTCGAGGCTGACCGGCTCCCGGTCGTACGAGATCAGCTCGATCACCTGGAACTCCGGCACGCTCATCGCCTTGGCGATCTCGGCGATCGTGGGCTCGTGGCCGAGCGTGGTGCTGAGGTCGCGGCGGGCGCGCACCATGCGGTTCACCTGCTCGACCATGTGCACCGGAATCCGGATGGTGCGGGCCTGGTCGGCCATGGCGCGGGTGATGGCTTGGCGGATCCACCAGGTGGCGTAGGTGGAGAATTTGTAGCCCTTGGTGTAGTCGAATTTTTCGACGGCGCGGATGAGGCCGAGGTTGCCTTCCTGGATGAGGTCGAGGAAGGCCATTCCGCGACCGGTGTAGCGCTTGGCGATGCTGACCACCAGCCGCAGGTTGGCCTCGAGTAGGTGGTCCTTTGCCGCGCGACCCTCGACCGCGATGGTCGCCAGGTCCTCCCGTATGGCCGGCGGAAGCGTCGCGTCGGCGAGCTTCTCCTCGGCGAAGAGCCCGGCCTCGATGCGCTTGGCCAGCTCGACCTCCTGAACGGCGGTGAGCAGTTTGGTCCGACCGATACCGTTCAGATATGCCCGGACCAGGTCGGCCGACACTCCGCGCTCGTCCGTGGCATCGAGGTCGGCATCGAGGGTGAGCTCGTTGTCGTTCATTTGCAGGACCACCTTTAGTCGCCTCCCCGCGTCGACAAGTGGCACGCGTCCCAGCCGCCTGAGTGGCGCTGGTGAGAAAAGCTTGGCGGTCGGGGCGTGAAGCGGGAGTGAGGCGAGCGTTCCGTGGCACTAATCCGGTAGTTGAATAGCCCGGCGTACGCCTTTTGGGGGAAATGTCGGCGGTTGCTGCCTGGGGTTAGTGTGCTGGGGTCGCAATAGCTCTAACCCCAGGTCCGGGAGGACGACGTGGTCTTCAAGCGCATGTTGCAGGCGATGGGCGTGGGAGGCCCGTCGGTGGAGACGGTGCTCAGCAACCCCAACTGCCGTCCAGGTGGCTACCTGGAGGGCCAGGTGCACGTGGTCGGCGGCGACCACCCGGTCGACGTCGAGTACGTGGCCGTTGGCCTGGTCACGCGGGTCGAGGTGGAGAGCGGCGACTCTGAGTACGACACCACCCAGGAGTTCCACCGCCAGCGCCTGACCGGCTCGTTCCGGCTGGTCCCGGGCGGGCGCCACGACGTGCCGTTCCGGTTCGGCGTGCCGTGGGAGACCCCGATCACCGAGCTGTACGGGCAGCACCTGCACGGTATGACCATGGGCCTGCGCACGGAGCTCGAGGTGGCCCGCGCGGTCGACAAGGGTGACCTGGACGCGGTTGCGGTGCACCCGCTGCCGGCCCAGGAGCGGATCCTGGACGCCCTGCTCAGGCTCGGTTTCCGCTTCAGCCGGGCCGACGTCGAGCGGGGCCGCATCTACGGGGTGCAGCAGGCGCTGCCGTTCTACCAGGAGATCGAGTTCTACCCGGCGCCGCAGTACGCGCGGGCGTTCAACCAGCTCGAGGTCACCTTCCTGCCCACGCCGACCCAACTCCAGGTCGTGCTGGAGCTCGACAAACGGGCCGGCGTCTTCACCGAGGGCCGCGACGCGTTCGGCCGCTTCACGGTGGACTACGCGGGAGCCGAGCAGGCCGACTGGGCCAGCCAACTGGACGGCTGGCTCCGCCAGTCGGCTCAACGTCGGGGCCTGTTCTTCTAAATCTCGTTCTTTCTCAATCTCGAAACAACGAAGCCCGCCGCCGACCGCGGCGGGCTTCGTCATGCAACGCACCCTCGCCGCAGACAGAGCAGAATCCGAGCTACCGCGACGTCCGCGGTGGTCCAGACCGCCGCTCCCGCAGCCTCACCCTCCGCGCTTCACAACCCACCGCCGCCCGCCGCGCAGCCAGTCCCAGAAGAACGCTGGATCTAGTCGACTCTATTTCTATGGAGTGTGTGTGGATCAATGCAGGCTGGATGGATGTCCGGGGCGAAAGCGCGCCTAAATGTCGAGGAGGATTGTCCGAGGGCCTACGTTGACGCTTTCCACGAGCATGTGGGCGCGGAAGCGGCCGGTGGCGACCTTCGCGCCGCGGGACTCCAGGGCCTTGACGAACGCGATCACCAGTGGCTCGGCGACCTCGGCCGGGGCGGCCGCGCCCCACGACGGGCGGCGGCCCTTGCGGGCGTCGCCGTAGAGGGTGAACTGGCTGACCACCAGCACCGGCGCGTCCAGGTCGGCGGCTGAGCGTTCCTCGTCGAGGATGCGCATCTCCCACACCTTGCGGGCCATGGTCTCGGCGGTCGCGGGCGTGTCCGAGTGGGTGACCCCGAGGAGCACCAGCAGGCCCTCCTCGATCTCGCCGACCACCTCGCCGTCGACCGTCACGCTCGCCCGGCCGACGGTCTGTACGACAGCGCGCATCCGGTCAGTCCTCCGGGAGCAGGATGCCGCGCTCCACCAGGTGGGCGACGATCGGCACCGCGGCCTCGGCGAGGTCGGACTCGGTCACCTCGTGCGCGACCGCCAGCACGCTGATCTGGTCGCGCAGCGGCACCTGCCCGTCGCAGCCGCCCACCAGCGCCAGCACCAGCGGGTCGATCTCCTCGCTCCAGCGCAGGCCGTGCGGCATCGCCAGCACCTGCCGGTCCACCGCCCAGCCCTCGGGCCCCATCGTGGCCTCCTGCCGCAGCTGCAAGCCCTCGGCCGCCCGGTAGCGCTGGGCGAGGAGGCCGGCCGCGTCGTGTACCCGGAGGAACTGCTGGCGGTCGAACCAGGCCGCCACCTGCGCGCCCAGCGGGCCCGCGACCTGCTGGCGCAGGTCTTCGATCCGGACCACCGGGTCGTCGGTGCCGGAGCGGCGGAGGGTGATCAACCCGAAGCCCACGGCCTCGATCTTGTTGGCGTCGAACCAGTCGAGCCACTCGGCCTTGCGGGCTGGGTCGCGCACCTCGCCCGCGTCGGATATCCACAGATCCACGTAGGACACCGGATCGGCCACCTCGCGCTGGATCACCCACGCGTCGAGGCCGGTGCCGGCCACCCACCCGGCCACGCGGTCGCCCCAGTCCTCGCCGGTGACGTACGCCCAGTTGGCCAGGTACTGCATCGTGCCGCCCTCGGTCAGCAGGTCCGGCGCGGCGGCGGCCAGCTCGGCGGCCAGGGCGTCGCTCGGGCGCCCAGAGTCGCGGTACGCGTGGGTGGCCGTCCCCGGCCCCACCACGAACGGCGGGTTGCTCACCACAAGGTCGAAGCGGCGCCCCGCGACCGGCGCGACCATGTCACCGCGCAGCAGCTCCCAGTCCATGCCGTTGAGCGCGGCGGTCGTGGCGGCGAAGCTGAGCGCCCGCTCACTCACATCGGTGCCGGTCACGGTGGTGGCGTGCTGGGTGAGGTGCAGCGCCTGCACCCCGCAGCCGACGCCCAGGTCGAGCGCCGACCCCACCGGGCGGCGGATCGTGGCGCCGGCCAGCGTGGTGGAGGCGCCGCCCACGCCGAGTACGTGGTCGGGCGCGAGCGGTATGCCGGGATGTGCCGCGGCGGGCAGGTCGGCGAGGACCCACCACGAGTCGCCGTACGCCTCCAGGTCGAGCCCCTGCCGCAGCCCGTCGCCGTGTGGCACGACGAGCCCGGCGGCCAGCGCGTCGGCGAGGGGGAGCGGCGCGAACGCGGCCTCCACGGCGGCGGTCGGCTCGGTCTGCCCGCACACGAAGAGCCGGATCAGCGTGGCCAGCGGGTCACGGTCGGCGGTGGCGCGCAGCGCGGCCCGGAAGTCGTTGCGGGACACGCCCGCGGTCGCCGCCGGGCCGAGGCGCTCGGCGATGCCGCTGGCGGTGTAGTCGGTCAGGGCGGTACGGAGCTGATCGACGCCCTTGTCGGTGAGAAGCATCTAGTCCATCCGGAAGTCTGCGAAGTCGAAGCCGGGCGCCACCACGCAGCTGACCAGCACCGGCTGGTCGCCAGCGGGCACCGCGGCCTGCCACACGCCGCCCGGCACCAGCACCTGCGGGCGCTGGCCGGCGGCGATGTCGTTGCCCAGGATGGCGGTCTCCTGGTCCTGGACCGAGCCGGCGACCGCGACCTCGGGCTCGCGGAGGGAGCGCCAGGCGGCGGTACCGTGCATGCGCAGCTCCAGCGGGCCGCCCGAGTGCCACAGCCACAGCTCGTCCGAGCGCACCACGTGCCACCGCGACTCCTCGCCGGGGTGGAGCAGGAAGTAGATCGCGGTGGCGGCGCGGCGTGGCCCGCCGTAGCCTTCCGGCTCGAACGCGTGGTCGCTGCGCCAGGTCTCCCGGAACCACCCGCCCTCCGGGTGCGGAGCGAGGTCGAGCTGCTCGGCGAGCGGCGGTCGTGGTGTCGTCACGGGGTCATTCTGTCGGGTCACGCGCGGGCCGGGTGGCGAAGGATGCGATCGTCACCGTCCCGGAGGTCCCCGCGCCCGTCCCGGTTGGAGGTGGCCAGCCACAGGGCGCCGTCGGGGGCGACCTCGACCGTGCGGAGCCGGCCGTAGCGGTCGCGCAGCTCGGCGCGGGGCTCGCCGGCCTGACCTTCGTTCAGCGGTACGGTCCAGAGCCGCTCGCCGCGCAGCGCCGCCACGTACAGCGTGTCGCCGGAGATCGCCGCGCCGGACGGGGAGGCCTCGTCGGTGGACCAGGTGACGATCGGGTTGGTGAACCGCCCACCCCTTGTGTCGCCCTCGCCCTCCACGTCGGGCCAGCCGTAGTTTCTGCCCGGCTCGATGCGGTTGACCTCGTCGAGGCGGTTCTGGCCGAACTCGGTCGCGTACATCCGGCCGGCGCTGTCCCACGCCAGCCCCTGCACATTGCGGTGACCGAGCGTGTACACCGGGGAGCCGGCCCGCGGGTTGCCCGGCGCCGGCTCGCCCTCCGGCGTCAGGCGCAGGATCTTGCCGTTGGGACTGTCCGGGCTCTGGGAGGAGGCGGTGTTGGCGGCGTCGCCGGTGCCGGCGTACAGCATGCCGTCCGGCCCGAACTTGATCCGCCCTCCATTGTGGTTACCCGCCTTGCGGATGCCGTCGAAGATGACCTCCGGCCGGCCGCCGTCCAGCCGGAAACGCACGATGCGGTTGTCGGAGTCGGAGGTGAAGTACGCGTACACCCACCGGTCCTGGGCGTAGTCGGGCGAGACCGCCAGCCCCAGCAGCCCGCCCTCGCCGCCCGGGTCGACGCCCGGCACCTCGTACACCTCGCGCGCCTGGCCGCCGCCCGGCGACACCTGAAGGACGCGGCCCGTGTCGCGCTCCGCGACCAGAGCGTTGCCGTCCGGCAGGAACGCGAGTCCCCACGGCACGTCCAGCCCGCTCGCCACCTGCTGGGGCGCGCCGAGGTCGGGCGGGCCGCCGGGGGTGCTCGTAGCGCCCTCCGAGGTGGTCGGCGTCGGCACGGTGGGCGCCGCCAGGGTCGGGCCGCCGTCGCCGCCGTCGTCCGAGCAGGCGGCCAGCGACGCCACCAGGCCGAGTGCCACCACGGTCTTCCGCACGGTCGTGCCCCTCTCCTCGGCGGTCCCGATCAGACGCTGCCCTGATCGGACGCGGCCTCCGATCAGACGCTGCCCCCGATCGGACCCAGACCCGGGGCTGGGCTCCTCCGCCCGGACATTGCCAGCCCGGGGCGAAAGGCCGAGGAAAGACTACTGCCGGCCGATGGCGTGTCCCTGTGAGCGGAGCCGCCGGGCCCATCCGGCGACGGTGTGCCGGGGCACGCCGAAATGCTCGGCGACCGCGGTGATCGAGCCGGTCTCCCGGTACACGTCCATGACCTGCTCCGGCTCGGGCATCCGCCGGTATGCCCGGGTGCCGGCGTCTTCGACGGCGGCCTTCTTCGTCGCCTTCTTCGCCGCCCTGGTGCTTTTCGCGGCCGCCGCCTTCTTGGCGGCGCTCTTGCGCGATCGGCGCCGCGGCGCCGGCTCGATGTCCTGGACCGGCTCGATCGGCTCGCTCGGCTCACTCGGCTCGGCCACCGGCGGCAGCGCCGTCGGTGCCGTCGGCGCGGCGAGCGCGCGGATCAGCAGATCCAGGTCGACGGGGGGCAGATCCGCCGGGGCGAGCCCGCCACCGGTGGCCGCTTGCACGGTCAGCTCGGTGATCCGGGTCTGCCCCGAGGAAATGTCCACCCGTACGGTGGTGTGTGCCGTGGCGGCGCCGGCCGCGCCGTCATTGTCCGGCGTAATGGTGATGACGTATCTACTCACAGGAACCTCCTGTCCGGTGGGTCCGCCATCCGCGCCCGACCGCCGCGCCCCCGTGCGCAAGCGGCGCCCCGCAACATTCCTCGGTGGGACGACCTGCCACATTTGTCGACGGCGTGAGATTACCCCCGAGATCGGCAATCGTGCGCTCTCTGGTGCTTTCCATAGTGGAGTCGCCACACGGCCGCCCCCGGTCGGATGGCCTATCGGGCAGGATGGGGTGCATGAAGCTCAACCTGCCCATCGACGCCGAAGCCAACGAGCTGCTCCAGCGGAGCCCGCTGGCTCTGTTGGTCGGCATGATTCTGGATCAGCAATTCCCGCTGGAGCGCGCCTTCGCCGCGCCGTACGAGCTGAGCCGCCGCCTCGGGCACGAGCCGACCGCCGAGGAGCTCGCCGACTTCGACCCGGAGGCGCTGACCGCCATTTTCGCCACCCCGCCGGCACTGCACCGCTTCCCGAAGGCGATGGCCGCGCGAGTGCAGGAGGCGTGTCGCATCGTCGTCGACACGTACGACGGCGCGGCGGAGAATATCTGGACCGGCGCCGCCGACGGCAAAGATCTGCTCAAGCGGGTGGGTGCGCTGCCCGGGTTCGGCAAGCAGAAGGCGCAGATCTTCGTGGCGCTGCTCGGGAAGCGGTTCGACGTGCGGCCGGAAGGCTGGCGGGAGGCCGCTGGCGCATACGGGCCGGACGACGCGTACAAATCGGTGGCCGACATCGTCGACGCGGCCGCGCTGGTGAAGGTCCGCGAGTACAAGCAGGCGGCGAAGGCGGCCGCCAAGGCCGCGGCGGCCGAGAAGAAGTAGCCCTTCCGCCGCTCAGGCGGCGCGCGGGTGGGCGAGCGACGCGATCGCCCGGCGCACGTCGGCGAGCGAGACGGTGGCCGACTCGTCGAGGTCGGCCAGCCCGGCCTCGATCCACTGCCGCATCAGCGTGGTCACGCCTATGCCGCGCGCCTCGGCGGCCTCCCGCACCCGCTCATACGTGTCGACGGGCAGCCGCACGGATCGGCTGACCATGGGCACGTCGCTGTCCGGGGTGGGCAACTCCGCCGGTGACCCCTCGTCGATAAGCTCCGCGAGCCGCTCGCCGCCCTCGTGGAACTCCTTGAGCGCGTCGTTCCTATTCATCGTCGCCACCCCTGCTGTGCCTCGTCGTACCGCTTGGACTCGACGTCGGTCAGGTCGCGGCCGGACAGGACATCCCAGTCGTTGTCGCCGCGGTCCGCCTCGATGAGCAGGATCGCGATCCGCCGCCCCCGCCCGGTCGCCGCGTAGACCACCATGACGTCGTCGCCCAAGTGCCGGATGATCCGGCGCGTGCTGTGGAGTGCTTCCCAAACCTCGCCCGGAGTCACCTCATAGAGCCGCAGGTTGGCTAGGCCCTCCTCGGTGAAGCTGAACCTGCTGCCCACGCGGCGAGCGTACCACGTACGTGGTACGTAGGCCGGTCCATGTTCGCGCCGGTCAAGCGGGTGGAAGTATGGGTCGGGTGAAGCGAAAGGCCGCGCGGCCGATCCTGATCACCGACGCCGACCGCAGCCAGGCGGAGCAGTTGCACCACCGCCAGGTGCGGTACGTCCTGATGATGTCCATCCGAGGTGTCTGCCTGTTGGTGGCCGCCATCCTGGTGGGCGTCAAGGCGCCGCTGCTCTGGCTCTGGCTGCCACTCTGTCTGCTCGGTATGGTCCTGATCCCGTGGCTGGCCGTGCTCCTGGCCAACGACCGGCCGCCCAAGGAGCAGTACCGCTTCCGGCACAGGCATACCGAGGCGGAGGAGGAAGCCCCTCAGCGGGAGCTTCCGAACACAACCCCGCCCCGCACGATCGACGCCGACAGCTAGGGCCTGCCGCCGAGCAGGCCGACCGCCTCGGTGCCGAGCGCGACCGCGCGCTCCAGCGACTCTCGCGGCGGCGCGCCGCCGACCCAGGCGGCGAGCAGGCCCGCGGCGAAGGCGTCGCCGGCGCCGGTCGGGTCGACCACCGCCGCGGGGCGGCCCGCTGCCTCGTAGACCCCATCCGGGCCGGCCCAGACCGCGCCCGCCGGGCCGCGCTTGACCACGGCGTGCACCGCGACCGTGGAGAGGGTGCGGGCCTGCGCGACCGGGTCGGTGTCGCCGGCCAGCACGGCTGCCTCGTCGGAGTTCGCGAGGACGAGGTCGACGCCGCGTACCCAATCCTCGAAGGCCGCCCCCGCGCGCCGCAACGGGCCCGCGGACGCGGCGTCGACGCTGGTGGTCAGCCCTTGTTCGCGGGCCGCGGCCAGCGCGCGGAGGCCGGCCTCCCGCGAGGCCGGGTCCAGCAGGGGGTACCCGGACACGTGCACGTGCCGCGCGTGCGGGGCCGTGGCCAGCGCGGCGTCGACGTCGGCGGGGGAGAGCAGCAGGTTGGCGCCGCGATCGTTGACCATCGTGCGCTCGCCGTCGTGGCTGAGCACGATCACCGTGCCGGTCGCGGCGCCGGGGTGGGCGTGCACGGCACAGCGGACGCCCGCGGCCTCCAACTCGGCCACCCGCGCCCGGCCCGGCTCGTCGGCGCCGACCGCGGCGACAAGCGTGACCGGCGTGCCGCGGGCGGCCAGCCAGGCGGCGGTGTTCGCGCCCTGGCCGCCGCCGGCGAAGCGGATCCGCGCGCCCGTGTCGGTACCCGCCACGGGTGGCCCGTCGAGCACCGCCACCACGTCCGTGACCAGGTCGCCCACGACGAGGATCAAGCGGCGGCCACCGCGATGCGCCCGGCGAGCTCGGCGTTGCGGAGGATGATCCGCACGTTGACCGCGAGGCTCTTCCCCTCGGTCGCGGCGTGGAAGTGCGCCAGTAGGAACGGCGTCACCGCCTTGCCCGTGATCCCCTCGCCGCGCAGCCTGGCGAGGCCGTCGGCGAGCGTACGGTCGTGCAGCTCGGGTCGAGCTGCTCGTCGAGCGGGAGCGGGTTGGCGACGACCAGGCCACCGACGTGTACGCCCTGCTCGCGCCGCGCCGCCAGCACCGCCGCCACCTGCTCGGGCGTGTCCACGGACCAGTCCAGGTCGAAGCCGGCGTCGGTGATGTAGAAGCCGGGGAAGCGGCGGGTGCCGTACCCGACCACGGTGACCCCGAGCGTCTCCAGCCGCTCCAGCGTGGCGCCCACGTCGAGGATCGACTTCACCCCGGCGCAGACCACGGTGATGGGGGTACGGGCGAGCGTGATCAGGTCGTTCGACTCGTCGAAGGCCTCGCGATGCACCCCGCCGAGCCCGCCGGTCGCGAAGACTTTGATGCCGGCGGCGACCGCGACCGCGCTGGTGGCGGCGACCGTGGTGGCACCGTCCGCACCGGCGGCCGCGGCGACGGCGAGATCGCGGACCGAGAGCTTGGCCACGCCGTCGGCCGTGGCGAGGCGGGTCAGCCCAGCGTCGTCCAGGCCCACGGTCAGCGTGCCCTCGATCATGCCGATCGTCGCCGGTACCGCGCCTGTCGCGCGCACCGCCTGCTCTATCTCGCGCGCCACCCGAAGGTTGTCCGGGCGGGGCAGGCCGTGTGCGACGATAGTGCTCTCCAGGGCCACGACGGGCTGGCCGGTGCGGAGTGCCTCGGCGACATGGGGGCCGACCCGGATGTGAAGGTCTGTCACGATCACTACCGTATGTGGCGCGTTGGACCGCCCGCCGCGGAGGTGGGAGAGTAGACGGCTGGAGGTGTGACGTGAGCACTGAGGTTCTTGAGCGTCCGGATTTGAAGGACGCCGATACTGGTCCTGAGATGTTTCACTATGTCCGTAAAGAGAAGATCGCTGAGAGTGCGGTCATGGGCACCTTCGTGATCGCGCTGTGCGGCGAGACGTTCCCCGTGACCAAGTCCCCCAAGCCGGGCTCGCCGGTCTGCCCGGACTGCAAGGAGATCTACGAGTCGATGTCCGGATGAGCGTGCCAGCGGTCGATATTGCTGTGACCGGCGGCGTTGCTCTTCGCTGACCTCGTGGGGGTGGCTGTCTTCGCCGCCTCCGGAGCGTCGGCGGGCGTGGCCAAGCGCCTCGACCTGTTCGGCGTGATCTTCGTCGGATTCGTCGCAGCGCTTGGCGGCGGGATCATCCGCGACCTCGTGATCGACGTGGTCCCGCCGCTCGCGTTCGCGGACTGGCGCTACCCCGCGGTGGCCGCCGTCGTGGCCACCGCGACCTTCTGGCTCCACCCGCAGCTGGCCCGGCTCCGCCGCACCGTACTGGTGCTCGACGCGGCCGGGCTCGGCCTATTCACCGTCACGGGCACGCTGAAGGCGCTCGACGCCGACGTGCCCCCGGTGGGTGCCTGCCTGATCGGCATGCTCGTGGGCATCGGCGGCGGGCTCGGCCGCGACCTGCTCACCGGCGAGATCCCGGTGGTCCTGCGGCGCGAGATCTATGCGGTGGCCGCGCTCGCCGGCGCGGTCGCGGTGGTCGGGCTCGAGCGGGCCGAGATGCACCACAACGTGGTACTGCTCGCGCCCGCCGCGCTCATCTTCGGCGTCCGCCTCGTCGCGCTCCTGCGCAGGTGGTCCGCCCCGCTTCCGCCCGGGGCGCCGTGACGCGTGTGACGGCTGCCGGCCACTGAGGCTTCCCCGGGCTATGCTGAACGTCGCCTTCGTGCTCCGGCGCGAAGGCGATTTCGTGTCGATGGGGGTGTCGGGTGCGGCTGGCGTTGGACGACTTTCCACCGCTTCGGGCCTGGCAGCGCAAGGCGATGGTGGAGTACCTGCGTCGCCGTGCCGAGGACTTCATGGCCGTGGCGACGCCCGGTGCCGGCAAGACGACCTTCGCGCTGCGCATCGCGGCCGAGATGCTCGTCGACGGTACGGTCGAGGCGGTCACGGTGGTGGCGCCGACCGAGCACCTGAAGACCCAGTGGGCGACCGCGGCGGGGCGGGTGGGGATCCAGCTGGACGCCTCGTTCCGCAACGCGGACGTCCACTCCTCGACCGACTTCCACGGCGCCGTGGTCACGTACGCGCAGGTGGGCGTCGCGCCTCAGGTGCACCGCCGCCGCACGATGACCCGCCGCACGCTGGTGATCCTCGACGAGATCCACCACGCCGGCGACTCCCGATCGTGGGGCGACGGCGTGCGGGCCGCCTTCGAGCCCGCCGTACGGCGCCTCATGCTGACCGGGACCCCGTTCCGGTCCGACGACAACCCGATCCCCTTCGTGACGTACGAGCGGGGCGGTGACGGCCTCCAGCGGTCCCGCTCCGACTCGGTGTACGGGTACTCCGACGCCCTGCGCGACGGCGTCGTGCGGCCGGTGATCTTCCTGGCGTACTCGGGCGAGACCCGGTGGCGCACCAGCGCCGGCGACGAGCTTGCCGCGCGGCTGGGCGAGCCGATGACGCAGGACCTCGTGGCACAGGCGTGGCGCACCGCCCTCGACCCGGCCGGCGAGTGGATGCCCCAGGTGCTCCGGGCGGCCGACGCGCGGCTCCAGGTGCTCCGGGCCGGCGGCATGGCCGACGCGGGCGGGCTGGTGATCGCGACCGACCAGCAGGCCGCGCGGGCGTACGCGCGGCTGATCGAGCGCGTGACCGGTGAGAAGGCGGTCGTCGTCCTCTCCGACGACCAGGGCGCCTCGGCGCGGATCGCCTCGTTCTCGACGTCGCAGCAGCGGTGGCTGGTGGCGGTGCGGATGGTCTCCGAGGGCGTGGACATCCCGCGGCTGGCCGTCGGCGTGTACGCGACAAGCGCCTCCACGCCCCTCTACTTCGCCCAGGCGATCGGCCGCTTCGTCCGGGCCCGCCGCCCCGGCGAGACCGCGACGGTCTTCCTGCCGAGCGTGCCGCACCTGCTGGGGCTGGCCAGCGAGATGGAGGCCGAGCGGGATCACGTGCTCGGCGAGCCCAAGCACCCCGACGGCCTCGACGACGAGCTGCTGGAGCGCGCCCAGCGCAACGAGAAGGCGAGCGGCGAGCTGGAGAAGCGGTTCGAGGCGCTCTCCGCCACGGCCGAGCTCGACCAGGTCATCTTCGACGGCGCCTCGTTCGGCACCGGCGCCCAGGCGGGTACGCCTGAGGAGGAGGAGTACCTGGGGCTGCCCGGCCTGCTCACGGCTGACCAGGTGGCAACGCTGCTCAACAAGCGCCAGGCCGACCAGATCGCAGCCCAGCGCCGCGCCAGGGCCGCCGCGCCAGCGACAGCCACGGCGCCACCCCAGCCAGCCGGGCCGAGGACAGCGGGGGAGCGCAGGATCGCGCTGCGCCGCCAGCTCAACTCCCTGGTGAACGCCCACCATCACCGCACGGGCCTGCCCCACGGCAAGATCCACGCGGAGCTGCGCCGGCTGTGCGGCGGCCCGCCGAGCGCCCAGGCCACGATCGAGCAGCTCGAGGAACGCATCGCCACGGTCCAGACGCTCTAGGGACGGTCCAATCGCTCAAGGGGCCAAGATATGGGCTACCGCGATGTCCGCGGTGGTCCGGACCGCTGCTCCCGCGGCCTCACCCTGCGCGGTTCACAACCCAAACCCATGCCGGCATAGCCGGGTAAGGCGGCAGACCACTTGGCGCGCGTCGCACAGGGCTGGCGAACCTTGCCCATTTGCTCCCTTTATTACTGTCTGCCGCGATCCCATCACGGCGATCAGGGCGATGGTCGTGAATGGCTGGGCAGTATCGAGAGGGGCGTGGCCTTGATCGGTGGGTGCTCTGGTCGTCCGTGGCGAGAAACGGCCCCTCCAGAGGCAATTTCTCACCACGGACGCGGCGCGGTAGGGCGCTGCCTGGCCGATCATGGGAAGTGTGCGGCAGTCGGCCTTGAGCGGGCGCCGGGCGTCTTTTGCAGGAGGTTCGATCCGCCGACGCGGGGTCTGGGCCTCCGGCCCCACACCCCGAACCCGAAAGCTCTGGTCTCCGCGGACGCGACGCGGGCGGAGGAAATCAGGCATGGAATCGCGGACGGCGCCGACCACGTGGCGGCTCGGCCTGGTCCGTGGCCGGGTGGGCAGTGTTTGGGAACCCACCCGCCGGGCTACCGGGCCCAAGGCGGTCGGGGCGGGCGCATCCATGCGCCCAGCTCCAGAGCCCCACTGGGCCGGCGGGCCCTCTGCCGCCCCGGATGCCAGCGGGCAGGTTTGGGGGTTGTGGAACCGCGCAGGGTGAAGCTGCGGAAAAGCACCCCAAGAAAACGCTCCGCTGCGCTCCCCACGTTTCCCCGGGGACCCCGCGCAGCGGCCTGGGCCGCGGCGGACATCGCGGTAGCCCAGATTGGCTTGAGGCCGTGAAGAGCGGGTTTCGCTTAGAGCGAAATCCGCCTGAGGACACAGAACCGGCCGGAGGCACACCTCCTCCGGCCGGTTTACGTCTGTGTGCGCGGCGGTCGAACCTGGATCAGTTCGGGTTTGCCATCAACTCGGCACCGCGCCAGGTGAACTCGGGGTCCGACACGAACTGCACCGTGATCTTCACGAGATCCTCCGCGTACTTGTTCGCGTGGTGCCCGCAGAACACCAGCTCGCTCCCACCCGCCAGGGTGATGCGCAGCTTGCCAGCCGCATTGCAGCGGTCGCACCGTTCATCGGCGGCTGGCGGGGCCGCCGTTTCGGGCGGCGGCGTGAGGGTCGGGGTCATCGCCTTCCTCCTCTGGTCGTCACCGATGAACACGTTCTTCGGTCGTCGCTCACCTATCGTCCAACACCCACAGGGGGTGCTGCCTTCCCGGAGTGCCCTCTGGGGACCGAGGTCACACCTGGCTACCGACAGTGTGCCGTGCGACAAGGGTGCCACGTCAACGATCACATCTGGGCAACGGCGAGATGACCACGCGGAGATGTACGGGTGGTGTTCAAAGCGACACGCTCTGTTGACGGGCGTCCCTCAATCGAGGTAGTCGCGGAGCACCTGGGACCGGGAGGGGTGTCGCAACTTCGACATCGTCTTCGACTCGATCTGGCGGATGCGCTCGCGTGTCACGCCGTAGACCTGGCCGATCTCGTCGAGCGTGCGCGGCTGGCCGTCGGTGAGGCCGAAGCGCAGCCGGACCACGCCCGCCTCGCGCTCGGAGAGCGTCTGGAGGACCTGCTGGAGCTGATCCTGGAGCAGCGAGAAGCTCACCGCGTCGACCGCCACCACGGCCTCGGAGTCCTCGATGAAGTCGCCGAGCTGGCTGTCGCCCTCGTCGCCGATGGTCTGGTCGAGCGAGATGGGCTCCCGGGCGTACTGCTGGATCTCCAGCACCTTTTCAGGTGTGATGTCCATCTCTTTGGCCAGCTCCTCCGGGGTGGGCTCGCGGCCCAGGTCCTGGAGCAGCTCGCGCTGGATGCGACCGAGCTTGTTGATCACCTCGACCATGTGCACCGGGATGCGGATGGTGCGGGCCTGGTCGGCCATGGCGCGGGTGATCGCCTGGCGGATCCACCAGGTGGCGTACGTGGAGAACTTGTAGCCCTTGGTGTAGTCGAACTTTTCGACCGCGCGGATGAGGCCGAGGTTGCCTTCCTGGATGAGGTCGAGGAAGGCCATGCCGCGTCCGGTGTACCGCTTGGCCAGCGAGACCACGAGCCGCAGGTTGGCCTCGAGCAGGTGGTTCTTCGCCCGCTCGCCGTCGCGCCCGATCCAGCTCAGGTCGCGGTACATCTGGGTGGGGAGCTTCTCCTCGCCCTCCTCGGCGGCGCGCAGGCGCTCCGCCGCGTACAGCCCGGCCTCGATGCGCTTGGCGAGCTCGACCTCCTGCTCCGCATTCAGCAGGGGACCTTGCCGATCTGCTTGAGGTAGGCGCGGACCGAGTCGGCGGAGGCGGTGAGCTCGGCGTCGCGGCGCGCCTGCTTGAGCGCCTCGGACTCCTCGTCGTCCCACTCGAAGTCGTTGCTGTCGGCGGTCGCGTCGGCCTGCGCCGCCTCGGCGAGCTCGGCCGGCTCCTCGACCACGACGTCTTCGATCTCGGCGGCCAGAGTCTCGGGATCGATGTCTTCGACCTCGCCCTCGGGCGGCGTGCCGTCGGCCGGCGCCTCGCCGCCGGGCGCGGCCTTGACGGCGCCCTTGGCCGGGCCGGTCTTGGGCGCGGCGTCCCCCGGGGCGATCTTGGGTGCCGCCTTGGCGGCCTTAGCGGCCTTGGCGGGGCGAGTGGCGGCTGCGTCGTCAGCCGCGGGCGCGGCCTTCTTGAGCGGGGTCACGGTGGCCTCCTCGGCGGGTGCCGGCTTGGGCACCGGCGCCTTCTTGGCAGCCGTCTTCGTCGCCTTGGCGGTGGTCGCCTTGGACGCGGGGGTCGCGGACCGCGCGGCGGAAACGCGGCGTCGGGTACTTACCGAGCCGTCCCACACAACGGTTACGCCCCGCTCGGCGAGGGCCCGCAAGATCTTCTTCGCCTCGGCCGGGGTCACCGCGGCGGCCTCCACGGTCTGCGTGACCTCAGCCGAGGTCAGCTGACCGCCGGCACTCTCGGCGTGGGCGATCAGAGAGTCGGTGATCGAGCGAACGTCGGCGCCGGTGTGGCGAGGCTCTGTCACGAATGACCTTCCGGAGGCGATGAACGAACGCGGCCGACCGGTCAGCACAGCACGAGGTGGCGAACTGGCCGGTTTGTGGGAGCCCCCGTCTCGCGGGCCGTCCGGGCGGTGGCGGTCTGCGTCGCGGTGGGCAGCGTGAATTGTAACGCTGTCTGCGGCGATCATCCCGCGGCGCACGCCAGGGGAGCGGCTCCGGGGGCCGCCGCAGAGGGTCTTTTCGAAGCTCTGACAGGATGATACGGGCCGAACGCGTTTTTGGAGGGGTACCCGATGCCGGACGCGGCGGAGTTGCTCGCGATCGCCGTGGAGATCGTCAGGGAGGCGGGCGATACCGCCCGCCGGATGCGCGTCGAGGGGTCTCCGGCGTCACCACCAAGAGCACCGACACCGATGTCGTGACCGCCGCGGACCGCGCCGTCGAGCGCCAGGTGGTCGACGCGCTGCGGGTACGGCGGCCGCGCGACTCGGTGCTCGGCGAGGAGTACGGCGCGAGCGGCGCCCACGGTGACGTGCGGTGGATCCTCGACCCGATCGACGGCACCGTGAACTACCTGTACGACCTCCCGCAGTACGCCGTCTCGCTCGCCGCCGAGGTGGACGGGCGGGTGGTGGCCGGCGTGGTGCACAACCCGGCGACCGGGGCGGAGTGGACGGCCACGCTGGGCGGCGGCGCGTTCCGCGACGGCGAGCGGCTCCAGGGCTCGCCGCAGACCGAGCTCGGCCAGGCGCTCGTCGGTACCGGCTTCGGGTACGACCCGGCCCGGCGGGTGCACCAGGCGGGCGTGCTGCACGGGCTGCTCGGCCAGGTGCGGGACATCCGGCGCTTCGGCTCGGCCGCGCTCGACCTGTGCGCGGCCGCGGGCGGGCAGCTAGACGCGTACTACGAAAAAGGGCTGAACCCCTGGGACCACGCCGCCGGCGGCCTTGTCGCCATGGAAGCGGGCCTGGTGGTCGCCGGCCTCGACGGGGCACCACCCGGGCTGGACATGGTGGTCGCCGCCCCGCCCGCCCTCTTCAAGCCGCTGCACGACCGCCTGGTCGAGCTGGACGCGGCGGGCGGCCCCTGAGTCACCCCACGCCGCCCGCGTCGCCTCTCAAGGCCTGAGCCGCCGCTCAGGCCTCCGTCTTGCCCGCGCAGGTACCGGGCGGCACCTGCGGGCTGCCCAGGTCGACGAGCGACTGGTTGACCTCGGTGGGGGTGGCCAGCTGCTGGAACTGGTCGCCGAGCACCACGTCGACGAGGTCGTCCTGGCGCTTCGGGTCGTACTGCGTGGCCGCCTTACCCAGGAAGAACGCCTGGATCACCTGCGACGACCCGATGCCCTTCGGCCCGTACCGCAGGAGGGCCACGCCGTCGACGGCCTTCTTCTGCGGGTCGTTCCCCTTCTTCTTCACCTGGAACTCGCGGCCGGCGAAGTCATCCGCCACCGCCTCGGCAAGGCCCTGCGTGTCTGTCGCGTTGTAGACGTTGATCTTGATGTCCTTCGCTTCGCGAAGCACCATGTCGCCTTGCGGCCAACCCTCTGGGCAACTGGCCGACACAGCCTCGCCACCCTGTGAGTCGCGTATCAGCGCGACCCCGACAAAGACCAGCGCGAACACGACCAGTACGCCGACGACGACGAGTGCTCGCACTCGGGCAAAGGTCATGCGGGTGAGGTTAGCGCCTGGTCGCTTGTCACGCGGAAGGAGGCACGCAAAGCCGCGAATCAGGTCGAGTCGCCGGTGTGTTGACAGTACGGCCGACGCGGGTACCCCTATCTTCGTGTCGCCTGAGTCACATTGGGAACAACTTCGCGCGCGGGGGCGTACATGCATCCCACAGGGGCGGTATACATGCCTCGCTCGCGAGGCGGTAAGGTACGCCGCCCACAGTTGGGCACAGAAACGTCGTCGTCCGGGTTACATCCGGAAGCGACACACGAACGGGAGAGTGACAACCGATGGCCACCGACTACGACGCACCGCGTCGCGACGAGGTCGACCTCGGCGAGGACAGCCTGGAGGAGCTCAAGGCACGGCGGACCGACTCACAGTCGGGCGCTGTGGACGTGGACGAAACCGAGGTAGCCGAGAGTTTCGAACTGCCTGGAGCCGACCTCGCCGACGAAGAGCTGACCGTCAAGGTGCTGCCGATGCAGCAGGACGAGTTCCGCTGTGCACGCTGCTTCCTGGTACATCACCGGAGCCAGCTGGCGTACGAGCGGAACGGCGAGCTGATCTGCACCGAGTGCGCCTGACCTGGACAGTGCCGTGACTGACGAAGTCCCGGAGTCCGGAGTGGACCCAGAGCTGAGCAAGGCGATCGCCGAGCTCAGCGAGGAGGGCGTACCCGAGGCCGAGCGAAAGCGGCTCCTGCGCCGCATCGCCGCCCGGGTACCCATCCGCCGGATCGGCGCGATGTTCCGGCCCAGGGTCGCCGTCCGCTGGATGACCGACACAGTGGCCGACGTGGCGCCGTACATCCCGGTCCGCGACCTGGAGACGCTCCGGCGCCACCACGACGGCCTGGACGGTGATGCGCTCGCCGAGCGGCTCGTCCGTAACGCCAGCAGGGTGACGGCTGGCGTCGGGGCGGCCGGCGGCGGCATCGCCGCCGTCGAGTGGGCGGCGACGCCCACCCTGCTGACCGCGCCGGTGCTCCTCACGGTCGAGACAGTCGCCGTGGTGTCTGTCGAGATCAAGCTGATCGGCGAGCTGCACGAGGTTTACGGGCAGCCGATCCCGGGCACTGGGCCACAGCGCGCGATACACCTGATCCACGCTTGGTCACAGCAGCGGGGGTTCAACCCGCTGACGCCGGGCGTCGGCATCGGCGCCGTGCTCGGCACCGCGGCCCGCAAGGAGTTGCGCGACCGCCTGCTGCGCCGTCTCGGGCGCAACCTCACCACGCTCGGTCCACTGTTGACCGGCGCGGCCGTGGCCGGCTACCTCAACCGGCGGGCGACACACGCCCTCGGTGAACGTATCCGCGACGACCTGCGGCGGCGTGGGCGCGACGCGATCGAGGGCCAGGTCGTCAGCGAGTAGCCGCGCGGGTGGCGTCGCGGGCCGCCAGCAGCGCGGCGGCCAGCTTCGCGGGGTGGCGGGAGCTGACCACCCAGTACGGCGTGGGGTCCTCCGGGTCGTCGAGCACGACCTGCACGGCACCGCCGACCCACGGCCGCTGCACCACGAAGGCGAGCGGGTCGGCGCCAACGCCGAGCACCTCGCGGCGGCCGGAGGCGTCGAGCGGCACCACGTCGGTGACAAAGCGCACCGGCAGGTGGGCGTCGTCGACGTACAGCTCGCCGCCGGCCACCCGGACCCGGATGCGACCCACCCACCACAGGCCGGCGACCGCCAGCGGCAGCAGCACGGCGAAGGGCAGCCAGGCGCGGACCCCGGTGGAGCCCATCCAGATCTCGGTCGCGAGGAGGGCGGCGGCACCAAGACCAGGCAGCCACAGCCACCACGGAACGATCAGGCGTTCGGCATACTCCTCCACGGAGGTGAGGGTACGTCCCGGCGCCCCCACCCTGACACGCGAGGCGCCAGCGAGTGAGCATCGCAGGGCCGGCCACGGCCCGAGGAGCGGAGCGAGCGCGAAGCCGAGCAATGAGATACGGCAGGATGGAGGGTGCGGCAACCCTCCGCAAGCCCTGTGAACGAAAGAGACAGACGTGACCGACGCTGTGCCCGTACCGGTGCGCCGGCTCGACCCGGACCTGCCGCTGCCGGAGTACGCCCATCCGGGGGACGCGGGTGCCGACCTCGTGGCGGCCGAAGACGTGGAGATCGCGCCGGGCGAGCGTGCCCTGGTGGGGACCGGCGTGGCGATCGCGCTGCCGGAGGGGTTCGTGGGGCTTGTGCACCCGCGTTCCGGCCTCGCCGCGCGGCTGGGCGTGACGGTGCTGAACGCGCCCGGCACGGTCGACGCCGGCTACCGGGGCGAGATCAAGGTCAACCTGGTCAACCACGACCGGGCCACGACTGCCAAGATCTCCCGGGGTGACCGGATCGCACAGCTCGTGGTGCAGCGGGTCGAGCGGGCCGCGTTCCAGCTCGTCGACGTGCTGCCCGACTCCAGCCGCGGGGCGGGCGGGCACGGTTCGACCGGTGGGCACGCGGGCCTGGTTGGGGAGGTGCGTTGATGTTCTCGCGACGGCGAGAGGGCGGACGGCACGCGCGGGACAACAACCAGCGCCGGGGCCGCCCGGAGGAGAACGAGCAGCCGGCCGAGACCGAGCCGGAGGTGCCGAGCGTCGGACCGTACGACGCGTCCGAGGCCCCGGAGGGCGTGCAGCGGCTCGACCTGGGCAGCCTCCAGATCCCCGCGATCGACGGCGTCGAGGTGCGGGTGCAGGCCAACCCTGACGGGGTGGTGCAGCAGGTCGTGCTCGTGCACGGGGAAAACGCCCTCCAGCTGGGCGTCTTCGCCGCGCCGCGGAGCGAGGGCATCTGGGACGAGGTACGCGCCGAGATCCGCAAGTCGCTCTTCGACGACGGCGTGGCCGCGGAGGAGACCGACGGTGAGTACGGGATCGAGCTGCGCGCCCGTGTGCGTACCCCGGAGGGCATGACCGACCTGCGCTTCGTCGGCGTCGACGGCCCGCGGTGGATGGTCCGCGGCGTGTACCAGGGGCATGCGGCGGTCGACCCGTCCGGCGCCGGCCCGCTGCTGGACTGCATGCACGGTCTGGTGGTCGACCGCGGCCAGGAGGCCAAGCCGGTGCGCGAGCCGCTCCCGCTGCGCCTGCCGAAGGAGCTTGCCGCGCAGGCCCAGCAGGGCCAGGCACAGGAAGCCGCGCCGGAGGTCGAGGTCGACGACACGCCGCCGCCGGTCAACGGCGCCGGCCCGAGCCAGCCGCCCGGTCGCAGGCCGTCCCCCGCCCACGCCGCACCTAAACCTCAGGGTCGACCGACGTCGATCGACGTGTTGCCCGCGGACGCGTACGCTGGCAGGGGCCGGCGGGCGCCGGTTCAGGGTGTGTCATCCACAAGATCCACCGGACACACCCCCATCGAGGAGGCTGACCCCAAGGTCATGGCGACCGACCACACCACATCTTCGGTACGCCGGTTCTTCCAGCGCCTCACCGCGAGCGAGGCGGAGCTCGACGCGGAGGAGCTCCAGCGGGAGAGCGCGGAGTCCGGTTCCACCCTCGCGGGCATGTGTCGCCGCGGTCAGCTCGTCTCGGTGTGCGGCCGGTTGCGCACCGTGGTCTACACTCCACGGACCAACCTCCCGACGCTGGAGGCTGACCTGTACGACGGCAGTGACGTGGTCACGCTGGTGTGGCTCGGCCGCCGGCACATCGCCGGCATCGAGCCCGGCCGGCAGTTGACGGCGCGCGGTCGCGTCGCGGTACGTGACGACCGTAAAGTCATCTACAACCCGTACTACGAGCTGGAAGCGCCTCGATAGACATGACGACGCAGCCGGAGGACGACGAAGAACGCCTGCCCAGCTTCGCCGAGCAGATGGCCGACCAGCTGGGCGGCTGGCGGGGTCTGGTCGAGTCGAGCGTGCCGGTCGTGGTGTTCGTCTTCGTCAACATCATCGCGGACCTCAACCCGGCCCTCATCGCCTCGGTCGGCGTGGCGCTGGCCATCGCCGCCCTCCGCCTGATCCAGCGCCGCCCCATCCGCCACGCGCTCAACGGGCTGTTCGGCGTGGGCGTCGGCGCGTTCATCGCGTGGCGTACGGGTGACGAAAAGGACTTCTACCTGCCCGGCATCCTGTACGGGATCGGCTACGGCCTGGCCCTGCTCCTCTCGGTGGCCGTCCGGCAGCCGCTGGTGGGCTGGATCTGGTCCGTGATCGTCGCCGGTGGCAAGTCCGAGTGGCGCACCGACCCGAAGCTGATCCGCCTGTTCAGCCGCCTCACCGTGCTCTGGGGCGTGGTGTGGCTGGCCAAGGTGGGCGTGCAGGCCGCGCTGTACCTCGCCGACCAGGACACCGCGCTGGGCATCGCCCGGCTCGTGCTCGGCTACCCGCCGTACCTGCTGCTGCTCGCCTTCACGGTCTGGGCCGTACGCCGTGTGACCAAGTCGGTGCCCGAGGCGGCGACAGCCTAGTTGCCCCCGCGGGTGCGTTCGACGCTGTCGGCGCCCAGGATCACCGCGCGGACCGTGTCCTCGACCTCGGCGGTGCACACGAAGATCAGCTCGTCGCCGGCCTCGATCGGGTCGTCCGGGGTGGGTACGAGCACCCGCTTGCCGCGCAGGATGGCGACGAGCGCCGCGTCCCGGGGCAGCGGCACGGCGTGCACGGGATGGCCGACGTAGGGCGCGGTGGGCGGCAGCGTGATCTCGACCAGGTTGGCCTCACCCTGCCGGAACGTCATCAGCCGCACCAGGTCGCCCACCGTGACCGCCTCCTCGACCAGCGCGGCCATCACGCGCGGCTTGCTAACCGCCACGTCGACGCCCCACTGCTCGGTGAAGAGCCACTCGTTCTCCGCGCGGTTGACCCGGGCGACCACCCGCGGTACCGCGAACTCGGTCTTGGCCAGCAGCGACACCACCAGGTTGACCTTGTCGTCGCCGGTGGCGGCCACGACCACGTCACAGCTGGAGAGCGCGGCCTCTTCGAGGCTGGCCAGCTCGCAGGCGTCGGCCAGCACCCACTCGGCGGCCGGCACCCGCTCGGGGCGGAGCATCTTCGGCTGGCGCTCGATCAGCATCACCTGGTGGCCGTTTTCGATCAGCTCCTGAGCGATCGAGCGGCCCACGTTGCCCGCTCCGGCGATCGCGACCCGCATCGCTACCGGCTCCCTTCCGGCGCGGTGCTGGCGACCAGGCTCACGCGCTCCGCGATGTCGTCGGTGACCAGCATGTACACCTGGTCGCCCTCCTGAAGGATGGTCGAGTGGCTGGCCAGCGTGCCGATGCCGAAGCGGGTCAGGTACGCGACCCGGGTGCCGGTGACCGACTCCAGCTGCTTGACCGGGTGGCCGTACCAGTCCTTGTGCAGCGGCACCTCGATGATCGAGACGGTACTGGTGGGGTCGCGGAAGATCTCCACCGTGCCCTCGGGCACGAGCTGGCGCAGGATGCGGTCGGCGGTCCACCGCACGGTGGCCACGGTCGGGATGCCGAGCCGCTCGTACACCTCGGCGCGCCTCTGGTCGTAGATGCGCGCCACGACGCGGGAGACGCCGAACGTCTCGCGGGCCAACCGGGCCGAGATGATGTTGGAGTTGTCGCCGCTGGAGACCGCGGCGAACGCGTCGGCCCGCTCGATCCCGGCCTCCCGCAGCACGTCGCCGTCGAAGCCGATGCCGGTGACCGTGATGCCGCCGAAGTCGGGGCCCAGCCGCCGGAACGCGTCGGAGTTCTGGTCGATCACCGCGACCGAGTGGTCGCGCGCCTCCAGGGTGTGCGCGAGGGTCGAGCCGACCCGCCCGCAACCCATGATCACCACGTGCACTCCGTGACTCTCCTCTCGTTTCCGCGAGAAGCCTCCCACGTGATCGCCTCAGACGGGTGATCGGCCACCCCGCCACGTAGCATCGGCGCTTGTGGCCAGTCCCACCTCTCTGCTGAAGCGGCTGCTGGTCGGCCGGCCTTTCCGGTCCGACCGGCTTCAGCACACCCTGCTGCCGAAGCGGATCGCGCTGCCCGTGTTCGCCTCGGACGCGCTCTCCAGCGTGGCCTACGCGCCGGACGAGATCCTGCTGACCCTCTCGATCGCGGGGGCCAGCGCGTATTTCTACTCGCCGTGGGTGGCGCTGGCCGTCGTCGTGGTGATGCTCACAGTGGTGGCGAGCTACCGGCAGAACGTGCATGCGTACCCGTCGGGTGGCGGCGACTACGAGGTGGCGACCGTCAACCTGGGGGCCAAGGCGGGCGTGGGGTGGCGAGCGCGCTGATGGTCGACTACGTGCTGACCGTGGCCGTGTCGACCTCGTCCGGCGTCGCCAACCTGGGGTCGGTCATCCCGTGGGTGGCGGAGCACAAGGTGGCGGTGGCGGTGGCGGCCGTGGCACTGCTGACCGCGATGAACCTGCGGGGCCTGCGCGAGTCGGGTACGGCGTTCGCGATCCCGACGTACGGCTTCATGATCGTCATCATCGGCATGCTCCTGACCGGCCTGGTCCGCATCTTCGTGCTCGGTGAGGACCTGCGTGCGCCGAGCGCCGACCTGCTGATCGCGGCCGAGGACGACCACCTGACCGGCTTCGCGATGGTGTTCCTGCTCTTGCGGACGTTCTCGTCGGGCTGCGCGGCGCTGACCGGTGTGGAGGCGATCTCCAACGGCGTGCCCGCGTTCCGGCCGCCCAAGAGCCGCAACGCCGCGACCACGCTGCTGCTGCTCGGTGTCGTCGCGGTCACGATGCTGGTCGGCATCGTGTGGCTGTCCCGCCTGACCCACCTTCAGTTCGTCGAGGACCCGGCGCTCCAGATCGTGGGGGGACCGCCCGGGTACGAGCAGAAGACCGTGACCACCCAGCTCGGCGAGGCGGTCTTCGGCACCGGAGTGCTGCTCTACGTGGTAGCGGCCGCGACCGCGCTGATCCTCTTCCTGGCCGCGAACACCGCGTTCAACGGCTTCCCGGTCCTCGGCTCGATCCTGGCCCAGGACCGCTACCTGCCGCGCCAGCTGCACACCCGCGGCGACCGGCTGGCGTTCTCCAACGGCATCATCCTGTTGGCGCTCTTCGCGATCTTGCTGATCGTGGCGTTCCAGGCCGAGGTCACACGGCTGATCCAGCTGTACATCGTGGGTGTGTTCGTATCGTTCACGCTGTCGCAGATCGGCATGATCCGCCACTGGAACAGGCTGCTGCCCCGCACCCGTGATCTTGAGCAGCGCCGCCGCATGATGCGCTCGCGGGCCATCAACGCGTTCGGTGCCGTGATGACCGGTACGGTGCTGGTGATCGTGCTGATCACGAAGTTCTTGCTCGGCGCGTGGATCGCGATCGCCGCGATGGCTGTGATCTACGTGACCATGCTGGCCATCCGCAAGCACTACGACACGGTCTCCCGCGAGCTCACCCCGGACGAGGACCGGCAGGTGCTGCCCGCCCGAAACCACGCGGTCGTGCTGGTCAGCAAGGTGCACCTGCCGACGCTGCGGGCGCTCGCGTACGCCCAGGCCACCCGCCCCGACTCGCTCACCGCGGTCACGGTCAACGTCGACGACAAGGACACCCGGCAGATCCAGCAGGAGTGGGAGCGCCGCGAGATCCCGGTACCGCTCACCGTCGTCGACTCGCCCTACCGGGAGATCACCAACCCGATCGTCGACTTCGTCAAGTCGGTCCGCCGCAGCTCACCCCGGGACGTGGTCACCGTCTTCATCCCGGAGTACGTCCTGGGCAGGTGGTGGGAGAACATCCTGCACAACCAGAGCGCGCTGCGTATCAAGGGGCGGTTGCTCTTCGAGCCGGGTGTGATGGTGACAAGCGTGCCGTGGCAGCTCGCCTCCTCCGCCGCCAAAGACCTCGACCGCCTCGACCGTGACCTGGCCCGCGGTCCCGCCCGCGGCCCCGCGACCGGACACCGCGGCAGTGATTCTCGAACGCGTCACCCTCGACGTCGGCCCGGTCGCGCACGGCGGACACTGCGTGGCACGCCTAGGCGAACCACCGGGGCGGGTGGTGTTCGTCCGGCACGCCCTGCCCGGCGAGCGGGTGATCGCCGAGATCACCGAGGAGCATCCCGGGTACCTGCGCGCCGACGCGGTCTCCGTGCTGGAGGCTTCGCCGGACCGCGTCGCGCCGCCCTGCCCGTTCGCCCGGCCCGACGCATGCGGCGGCTGTGACCTCCAGCACGTGGCGCCGGCCGCCCAGCTGGAGTGGAAGGCCGCCGTCGTACGCGAGCAGTTGGCCAGGCTCGCCGGGCTGCCCGACTTCCCAGTAGTCGTGGAGCCGCTGCCCGGCGGCCCGCTCGGTTGGCGCACGCGGGTCCGGTACACGGTGGATGCCGCCGGCCGGCCGGGGCTGCTCAAGCACCGCTCGCACGAGGTGGTGCCGATCGACCGCTGCCGGATCGCCCACCCGGCCATCCAGGAGCTGCCGGTCACCGCGCGCACGTGGCCCTCGGCGTCCACAGTAGACACAGTGGCTCCTGCCGAGGGGCCGGCCGCCGTCGGTCCGGACGGTGACTTCGACGGCCCGGTCGCCGAGCGGGCGGTGGGTCGGGAGTGGACGCTGCCGGCCGACGCCTTCTGGCAGGTGCACCCCGCTGCCGCGGACACCCTGGCCGGCGCCGTGCTCGACATGCTGGAGCCGCGGCACGGCGAGTCGGCCTGGGACCTGTACGGCGGTGCCGGCCTCTTCGCCGCCGCGCTCGCCGCCAAGCTCGGTCCGGACGCCCCGATCACGCTCGTCGAGTCGGCACCGCCGGCGGTCGTCGCCGCCCGTACCAACCTCGCCGACCTGGCCGGCCCGCGCGTGGTGTCGTCCACAGTGGAGGCGGCGTTGCGCCGACGGCGCGTGGAAGGTCCGGTGGACCTTGTCGTGCTCGACCCACCCCGCACCGGCGCCGGCGCCGCGGTGACCAAGGCCGTGATGGCCGCGGGCCCGCGGGCCGTCGCGTATGTCGCCTGCGACCCGGCGGCCTTCGCCGGGACGTACGCACGTTCCGGGACGGTGGATGGCGGCTCGCGACGCTCCGGGCGTTCGACCTGTTTCCCATGACGCACCACGTCGAATGCGTGGGGCTGTTGTTGCCCTGATTCGGGCTCGCTCGCTTTTGGGTTTTCGCGCTTTGGGTGCTTACCCGCGCTTTCCGCTCCGAGGGTGAGCGGTGGCGGGCTATACGGCGGGCGGCGGAATGGCGGAAGCGGGCTGCGTGAGGGTCGCTGACTGGCGCGCCGCCCGAACAGAGGAAAGCCGGCCGCGGACACGCACGACCGCGACGACCAGCAGCACAAACGGCAGCAAAGGCAGGGAGAGCAGCAGAATGACGAGCATCGCGAGCGACTGACCGGCGCCGGAACCGTCCGGGCGGCGCGCGCGATGTGCCGGATGAGCGGCGGACATGTCACCGAGCGTACTCGTCGACTGGGGGCATCTGTCCGGTTTGTACCTCGTATGGGGGATGGTGTCCTGGTCGCCATGGCATGCCGGCCGCTGGCCGTCGATCGGCTCGCCACCACTGGCGGAGGACGCGGCCGAGAAATCGCCGTGACCCCTTGGGCTGACCAGCGAGTCAGGGCCTGCGCGCCTCTGACCTTGGCAATCGACTCTGAACGGGCACAGCTTCTTCACCGCCGACTCCGGAGCGGGCCGGTTCGGGTGCCGATAGAATCGGCCGGCATGAGCGCTGAACCAGGTCTGCTGAGTACGGTCCGTGGCCCCCAGGACGTCAAGCGCATGACTCCTGACGAACTGGCCTTCCTCGCCGCCGAGATCCGGGACTTCCTGGTGGCGAAGGTCTCCCGGACCGGCGGCCACCTCGGGCCCAACCTCGGCGTGGTCGAGCTCACGCTGGCGATGCACCGGGTCTTCGACTCCCCGCTGGACCGGTTCCTCTTCGACACCGGCCACCAGGCGTACGTGCACAAGATGCTCACCGGCCGCCAGGCCGGCTTCGACCAGCTCCGGCAGCGCGGCGGCCTCTCCGGCTACCCCAGCCAGCAGGAGAGCGAGCACGACATCATCGAAAACTCGCACGCCTCCACCGCCTTGTCGTACGCGGACGGCCTCGCCAAGGCGTACGCCCTGCGGGGTGAGTCGCGGCAGGTGGTCGCTGTGGTCGGCGACGGCGCGCTCACCGGTGGCATGTGCTGGGAGGCGCTCAACAACATCGCCGCCGCGAAGAACCCGCTCGTGATCGTGGTCAACGACAACGGCCGCTCGTACGCGCCGACGATCGGCGGGCTCGCCGACCACCTCTCCAGCCTGCGGCTCAACCCCGGGTACGAGAGGGTGCTCGACACGATCAAGGACACGCTCGGCGCGACGCCGATCGTGGGCCGGCCGGTGTACGAGGTACTCCACGCGGTCAAAACCGGCATCAAGGACGCCGTGGCGCCACAGGCCATGTTCGAGGACCTCGGCATCAAGTACGTCGGCCCGATCGACGGCCACGACATGTTCGCCATGGAGTCCGCGCTGCGCCGGGCCAAGGGCTTCGGCGGCCCGGTGATCGTGCACGCGGTCACCCGCAAGGGCTACGGGTACCGACCCGCCGAGGACGACGAGGCCGACTGCCTGCACGGGCCGAGCAGCGCGTTCGACGTGGAGACCGGCAAGCTGCTGGCCGCGCCGTCGGTGAAGTGGACCAACGTGTTCGCCGAGGAGCTGGTCGCGATCGCCGACGATCGGCCCGACGTGGTCGGCATCACCGCCGCGATGGGTGAGCCCACCGGCATCGCGACCCTCGCCCGCAAACACCCTTCCCGGGTGTACGACGTGGGGATCGCGGAGCAGCACGCGGTCACGTCCGCGGCCGGCCTGGCACTGGGCGGGCTGCACCCGGTCGTGGCGGTGTACGCGACGTTCCTCAACCGGGCGTTCGACCAGGTGCTGCTTGACGTGGCGATGCACAAGCTGCCGGTGACGTTCGTGCTCGACCGGGCGGGCATCACCGGGCCGGACGGGCCGAGCCACTACGGCATCTGGGACATGTCGGTCCTCGGCGTGGTGCCCGGCCTGCGCATCGCCGCGCCGCGCGACGCCAGCACGCTTCGTGAGGAGCTGCGCGAGGCGCTCGCGGTCGACGACGGCCCCACCGTGCTCCGCTTCCCGACCGGCGCGGTCGCGCCCGACGTGCCGGCGGTACGCCGCGTGGGTGGCGTCGACGTGCTCGTCGAGTCGTCCAGCCGCGACGTGCTGCTGGTCGCCGTCGGCGCGTTCGGCCAGATGGGCGTCGACGTGGCCGCGCGGGTCGCCGAGCAGGGCTACGGCGTGACGGTCGTCGACCCCCGCTGGGTACGCCCGGTGGCGCCCGAGATCGTGGCGCTCGCCCGCGACCACCGGCTCGTGGTGACGGTCGAAGACGGCGTGCGCGCGGGCGGCGTAGGCGACGCGGTGGCCAAGGCACTGCGCGACGCCGACGTGGCCGTGCCGGTGCGCGACCTCGGCGTACCGGTCGCCTGGCACGCCCACGGCAGCCGCGCCCAGATCCTCGCCGATCTCGGTCTGACCGCCCAGGACGTGGCCCGCGAGGTAACCGGCTGGCTCACCGGCCTCGACTCACCCGCCCCGTCCTTCGCCGAGGCGAAGGTCCTTGACGGCGGCAGGTCCCCCGCCAAGTAGCGCGTCAAGGTGCACGCATCGGCTTCTTGGGCTGCCCACCGGACGACCAGATCCGGTGGGCTTCCCCATGGTCGAGACGAGCTGTCAGGCGAGTCGTGAAGTTTGGCACCCCAGCCTTAGCGAGGCTGTCCGCCAGATCGTGAGCCGACAACGGCGGCCGCCGCTTTCCGGCGGCCATACGAACGACAGTGTCGACCACCTCACGCGGAAGCTCGACAATCAGTTCGCACAGATATTCGTCCGGATCCAAGACCCTGATGCCCCGGCACGCGAGTGGCTCGCTCGGGAAATCGCCACGATTCCAGGTGATGATCACATTCGCGCCGCCGGCCACGGCTGCCGCCATGTGCTGCTGATCATCCAGATCATTTGCCGGCATCTCCGCGACCAGAGCTTGGTACTCATCCTCGCCAACTCGACTGTCCGCGAAGAACTCGCGGATGCTGGAGGTGATTCGGCTGGCAGACTCGGCAGTGCGTCGCTGCTCCCGGACGATCACGCGCTCCCACTCGGCGAGCAGGGCGTCCGTCCACAGCACCTCGTGGATGGCATCCTCGGTCAACGCCAGCATTAGGTCCATGACCGAGAACGGGAAGAGCACATTCGTGTCTACGAAGACACGGGCCATGGGTTGGGGCTCCCAACGCCGCTAATAAGGGAGGTCCTCGGATTCGATGGCCTCGACGATACGTTGGCGGCCCATGCGGCGTCGCTCCCGTTGCCTTTGAAAATCGAGCACGTCGGCGAGTCTGACAACGCGGTGTCGGCTGTCGGGTAGGAATTCGGATGCGATCTGCCCTTGATCGAGAAGGCGAACCACGTACGGACGTGAGAGTCCTAGCAACTCGCCGACCTCGGCCGGAGTCAGCAAGACCTCTGAGGCCAGGATCGTCACGCTGTGACCTTCGGACAGTTCGTCGGTGGACGCTCGAAGAATCTCGACCAACGCGGCCGGCAACTCGACCTCTTCGCCCCCCGGCAGCCGAAGCGACAGTTGCGTGGCATTGCCTACCGCTCGGCGCAGGTCTCTCGCCGATCTGCGATCCTCCGGCCCTGGTTCTACCTTTGTCGCATTCCCCAACACACTCGACCGTGCCACGTCATGCCTCCCACCGGAGCAGGGTTATCCGAAATAAGTGTAACCGCGGGTCATGTGGCTGACCAGGTCGAATGCGCAGCGTAGGCGGCGTGGTGACAGTTGGATGTTGGCACGCCCGGATCGTGTCCCGTAACCACGAGCCGATCGACGGCCGGTAACGTCCCTGGCTAGCAGACAGCGAGGGGGAGGCGCGGTGGCGTACGAGCGGGCGGTCAGCGGTGGTCGGGCGACCCTGGATGCCGCACTGCAGCGGGCCGTCAAGCGGGCCTCGGTGATGCGGCAGAGCTTCTACGTGGTCGTCCTGCTGGTCGCGCTCGCCGGCCAGGTCTCCGGTGCCGTGGAGGCGCTGGGCATCCCGCTGGTCGCGGCGATACCGGCTGTGGGCGCGCTGGAGTTGGGCGGCATCGTCGTGCTCGCCAACGCCGACGTCCGGCGCCGGCTCGGGGAGCGGGCGATCGGCTCGCGCCTGCTGTCCGCGGCGATCGCTGTGGGCGCGGTCGCGTTCAACTGGCTGGCCCACGAGGACCACCTGCTCGGCGGCTTCTTCGCGGGCATGTCCGCGCTCGGCTACCTGGTGTGGCTCACGCACACGGAAAACCAGCGCCGCGACCGGCTGCGCGCGACCGGTGACCTGCCGCCCACCACGCCGGCGTACGAGGTGTTCGGCCACTGGGTGCGCCACCCGCTGCTGACGCTGCGTGCGAAGTCGCTCGCCAAGGCCGACCCTGAGCTGGGGCTGTACAGCTCGATGGCGGCCGCCCGCACGGAGACCCGGCGGGAGCGGCGGCAGAAGGCGATCGCGAAGGTGCTGCACCGGAAGATCCGGTCTGCGGTCGACCCGAAGACGGCGGACATCGCGCTCGCCGTGTACGACCTGGACGAGATCGCCGCCCGCTTGTCCAAGCGCGCCGACTACGACGGGCTGACCGACCTGATCGCCGCCGACCTCACCCCCGCGCGGCTGGCCGGCCTGCCGGCAGGTGAGGAGGCGCCGGCCACGCGGCTGGCGGAGCTGGCGACCGCCGCGCTCGCCCTGGAGCCCGAGCGCCCGGAGCCCACCCTGGCCATAGGCGAGCGCACGGCACCGGTCGCGGACGCCGATGCCGCCGCCGAGCGCCCGGCCCGGGCCGTGGCCGCCGAGCGCCCGGAGCCGGTCCAGGTCACCGAGGTCGTGCCGGCGCGGCCCGTACCATCGGCGGCGCTGACCGAGCCGAGCGAGGAGTTCCGGGTCATCCAGGCGGTCCGGCGGGAGTGGGAAGAGCTACAGCGTCCCAACCGCGCCACGACCCGCGCGGCCGACGGCGAGTCGTCGCGCCGCCGCTCCCGGGCCACCGCGCGGGTGCCGGTGCAAGAGCCGCCAGCGTCGGTACAGGTACCCGTACCCGTACCCGCGCCGCCGGCCGACCCCGAGCCAGAGCCGCCCGCCGCGAACGGGCGGCGGGAGCGTTCGCTGCGCAGCCGGGTGCACGCCGCGCTCGACAGCCACGCGCCGGCCGACGGCCCCAACGACAGCAACCAGCTTGTCGACCTGGTCGCAGACGTGCTCCAGCTCGACGACGTGGAGCGGGTGTCGGCGTTCACGTACGTGCAGACCTGGCAGCGCGACGCCACGCGCGTGCCCCAGCAGGCCGGCCGCTCATAGTCACCCGGCCGGTGGGTGCGCCGGGTCCGGCGCGCGGAAGCGGCGACGCCGGTTCCGCGGGACATGGCAGGCTTGACGCCATGGTGATCGATCTCGGGCTGGATCGGGAGCCGCCGGTCGCGCGGTTACGGGACTGGGGGCGGCGGCCCGCGCAGTGGCGCTCGCTCGCACTCGCCCTCGTCGCGGCGTTACTACTCACCGTGACCGCCTCCGGTCCTGCGCCGGCGCCCAGCCTGACGCTCACCGCGAGCTTCGGGCTCGAGCGGCGTACCGACTTCGTGGTGATCGGTGACCGGCTGTATGTGTCGGTGGCCAGCCCTGACCGCGCCGGCCCGACCGACCACCGCTGGCTGCTCTCCGCCTACGAGCTGCCCAGCGGCCGTCCACTGTGGGCAGCGCCGTACGAGTCGAGCTTCGAGCAGTTCGTCGACGTGCAGCAGGCCACCGGGATGGTCCTGGTCACCGGCCTGGTCGGCGGCGACGGGATCTCCACGCCCACGACCGCGGTCGACTCGGCGACCGGCCGGGTGCTCTGGACGCTGCCGACCCGCGTGGCCGTCGCCGACGACGGGCGTACCGGCGTGATCGGCGGGCTGCTGCGCCCAGGTGAGCCGGCCGGGCACAGCGTGCGGGCGGTGGACCTGACCACCGGGCGGGACCTGTGGAAGGCGACCTTCCCCGCATCGACCACGGTCCGGCCGGTACCCAATGGTCGGGCCGTGACCGTGACGAGCGGTGACGGAGGCGGCCGAGCCGAGGTGCGCGACGTCCGTACCGGCGCGGTGCTGGCCTCCCAGGCGGTGCTGCCGCCCGGCGCGGGCCCGACGCTCTCGGCGACCGTGGGTGACTCACTGCTGCTGGGCTACCAGGACGGGAAGGGCGACCGCGGGGTCGCGGCCTACGCCACGGACACGCTGGAGCTGCGCTGGCGCCGGGTGATCAACGAGGACGACGTACGCCGCTTCAGCCCTGCGGCCCGCTGGTGTGCACGCCCAGCCCGTTCGGCGTGGAGGCGATAGACCCGGCGACCGGCACGCTGGTCTGGCACACCGACGACGCGGACGCGGTCTTCGACGTGGGTGGGTTGCTCGTGGCGGACGCGCAGCCGGCCGGGCTGGCGGCGGTCGACCCGGCCACCGGCCGTACCCTCTTCGACCTCGGCGGGCTGGAGACGGTGCTGAACGCGCGCACGGAGCACGGGCTGATCTCGGTCGGCCGCAAGGTCGGCGACGACCGGACCTGGCTCTCGCTCGCCAAGCCACACACGGCCGCGCCGCGGCCGCTCGGTGTGGTGCCATATCGGGTATGGGACTGCGCCGCGGGCGAGCGGAGCGTGGTGTGCCGGGTGCCCGGCGACCAGCTGAACATCTGGACCTACCGCTGACCCTCCTCCGGAACCTTTCGGCGGCGCCGGGGGTCGGGTTCGTATGGTGATCGACCTGGGGGTGCCGCAGGACCAGGACGAGGTCGAGGTGGCCCCGCGGCGCTGGTCGGCACGGCAGCGGCGGGCGGTGGGGGCGGTGCTCGGGATCGCCGCGCTGCTGGGCACTGTCGGCGCGGCCGCGCCGGTGCGCTCTCCGCTGGTCTCCGTGACCATCCAGGCCACCGCCGCCGACGATGTCCTGGTCGCCAACGACGCGCTCTACCTCATGCGCCCGAGCCGCGGCGTGATCCGTGCCGGCTTGCGGACGATCACCCGGTACCGCCTGGCGGACGCGACGACCCCCGAGTGGGAGGCCGCCATCTACACCGCCGGGCCTGTGCGCGCGGCGTCCCTTGTGGATGGCGTGCTGATGGCGATGGCGATGGCGGAGGGCCCAGGCATCGAGACCATCGCGATCCGGCCCGACACCGGGCGGGAGGTGTGGCGCCGGAGCGGCTGGTACCACAGCACCGGTCTGGGCCACGGGCTCCTCCAGGACCAGTCGCCCGGCCGCTGGCAGCGGGTGTTCGGCGTGGACCTGGCGACCGGCGACGTGCGCTGGTCGCTTGAGTACCCGGTGGACGATACGGTGCTCGTCGACCGCGGTCGCTTCGTGCACTGGGACAGGTCCGGCATGGCGGAGCTCCACGACGCGGACACCGGCTCGTTGCTCGCCACCGCCCACCTGCCGTTCGACGCGCAGTCGTCCGCACAGATCGTGGGCGACCTGCTTTTGATCCCGGCGGCGGACGGCCGGCGGGCGGTCGTCGCGTACGGGATGGACCGCCTCGACCGCCGCTGGCAGGCCGACATCGACATGCGCAGCGAGTACGTCAGCGGGGAGTGCGGCGACGCGCTCTGCGTAGGGGCGGTCGACGGCGGCGGCATCCGGCTCGTCGACGCCGCCACCGGCCGCACCCGCTGGTCCGCGCCCGGCTGGGGATATGCCTTCCGGGTCGGCCCGCGCCTGCTCGCGTACGGCCCGGGCCAGACGACAAACCCCAACGCGGCCCTGCTCGACCCCGCGGACGGGCGCGTCGTGGGTGACCTCGGCGAGTGGAACGCTTCGGTGCCGGCCGACGACGGGCGCATGCTCGGCATCCGGGAGAGCAGCACCCGCGCGCTCGTCGCCCGTCTCGACCCGGTCGCGGCGGACGCGGAGGTGCTCGGCCTGCTCGCCGACGTCTTCCAGTGCCAGCCCGGCCCGGTCGCGGTGGTCTGCCGGCGAGCCGGCGGTTCTATCGGAGTCTGGTACCCCAGGCGCAGACTGTGACCATGACCACCGTCATCGACCTCGGCGAGATGCGGCCCGGCCAAGAGATGGCCGTGCCCGAGCCGGTGCGTACGCCGGTGCGGTGGCGGCTGGCCTGGGCGGCCGCCGGGCTGGCCGTGCTGGCCTGCACGCTGGGCCCCGCGTTGCCCGAGCGGGCGCCGCTGACCGAGGCGACGATCCCGGCGCGGCTCGGCGACACGGCGTTCGCGGCGGGTGAGCAGTACTACGTGGTTACGTCTGACCGCGGGGCGCCGCCCGACTCGCGCACCATCACGGCGTACACGCTGCCCGGCGCGACCAGGCTGTGGCAGGCGCCGCTGCCGCTGTCCGGCGCGCTGCGTGGGGTCGGCGCCGTGGCCGGGCAGATGCTCATCAGCACGCAGCCGGAGCTGCTGGAAGCGGTCGAGAGCGTCTCGATCCGGGAGGCCACCGGACAGATCATGTGGCGGCGCCGGGCGCTGTTCGAGGGCGTTACGGCGGGCGGCAGGGTGCTGCTCTGGACCTCGCTGGACGGCACACCCGCCGGCAGTACCGGGCGCGAGACGCTCGAGGCCGTCGACCCGGTGACCGGTGCCGTCCATTGGGCGTACCGGGTGCCGGTTGGCGGGTGGCTCTCCTACCGGTACAGGGGCGCGGCGCCCACCCACGTCGTCACGCTGCTGCCCGAGGGGCGGGTCGAGGTGCGCGACGCCGAGGACGGGCGGGTGCTGGCCGCCGCCGACCTGCTGCCGCCCCGGTTGCCGAACATACCGGCGAGCTACGTCCAGTTCGCCGGCGACATGGTGTTCGTCCGCGGCGGGCCGGTGGCGCAGGCGTACGGACTGGACCGCCTCGACCACCGGTGGAATGCCCCGATCGACCTGGCGACCGAGTACGTGACGTCCGGCTGCGGCGACAAGATCTGCGTGGTCGCGTACACGGGCGGCGTACGGGTCCTTGACCCGGCCACCGGCCGCCTGCTCTGGTTCGACCCGCTCCCCGCGGTCGTCGGCCGGGCCGGCGACGTCCTCGTGGCCCAGGTGCCCGGTCGGAACAGCAGTACCCAGCTGTCCGTGCTCGACCCGGAGACCGGGCGGGTACGGGAGCAGCTCGGCGAGTGGGCCGTGCTCGCGCCGCCGACCGGCGACGGCGAGCTGATCGCGATGCGCACCGATCTGAACACCGCCAAGGCTTGGCTGGCCCGCGTCGACCCGGCCACCGGCGGGGCCCACTACTTCGGCGTGGTCTCCGGAGTCACCGGCGACTGCGAGGCACGCGTGGGCGTGGGCGCGGTCATCTGCCGCCGCCTTGATGCGTCCGTAGGTGTCTGGCGCCCCATCCCGTTACGTTGACTCACGTTGGCTTCACACCTTGGGGTGGAGGCTGGCCTGGCGACGACGAAGGGGAGGTGGCCGCCGTGCGGGTCCTGGTGGTCGAGGACGAGCGCAACCTGGCCGACGCGATCGCCCGCGGGCTGCGCCGGCAGGGCATGGCGGTCGACCTGGCGTATGACGGCACCGCCGGGCACGAGATGGCGTTCGTGACCCGGTACGACGTGATCGTGCTCGACCGCGACCTGCCCGGCGTGCACGGCGACCAGATCTGCGCCGACCTCGTCTCGTCCGGCGCGCTGACCCGGGTGCTGATGCTGACCGCGAGCGGCACTGTCGCCGAGCGGGTGGAGGGGCTCCAGTTGGGCGCCGACGACTACCTGCCCAAGCCGTTCGCCTTCGACGAGCTGGTGGCCCGCGTGCAGGCGCTCGGCCGGCGAGCCACGCCCGCCGCGCCGCCCGTGCTGTCCGTCGCCGACCTGGTGCTCGACCCGGCCAAGCGGGTCGCCACCCGGGCCGGTACCCCGCTCGACCTGACCCGCAAGGAGTTCGGCGTACTGGAGGTGCTGCTCAAGGCGCGCGGTGGCGTGGTCTCCAGCGAGGAGCTGCTGGAGCGGGTGTGGGACGCCAACACCGACCCGTTCACCACGACGGTACGGGTCACGGTGATGACCTTGCGGAAGAAGATCGGCGACCCGCCTCTGATCGAGACAGTCGTGGGTGCCGGCTACCGGGTCACCCAGTGACCGTCTACTCGGGGCGGCCCGGCCGCCACCGGCTGCGGCCGACGCTGCGGCTGCGGCTCACGCTGCTCAACGGCGTGCTGCTGGTCGGCGCCGGCGCGATCCTGGTGCTGCTGGCCTGGCTGCTGGTCGGCGACGCGCTGCACCCGGCCGACCAGCTCCGCGCCGGTACCACCGTCGAGCTGGCCAACGGCAGCCGCCTCGACGCCCGCGAGTGGCAGGACCAGGTGGTCGACGCGGCCTCGCGGGAGCTGCTCGCGAAGGGCCTTGTCGCGCTGCTGGCGATCAGCGTGGTCGGCGTCGCCGGGGCGTACGCGGTGGCCGGCCGCGCCCTCCGCCCGCTGCACCAGGTCACCTCGACCGCGCAGCGGCTCGGCGAGGAGACGCTCGACCAGCGCATCCGGTACTCGGGGGCGGACGACGAGGTGGCCGAGCTCGCGGCCACGTTCGACGCGATGCTCGATCGGCTGGGGGAGGCGTTCGAGACGCAGAAGCGGTTCGTGGCGAACGCGTCGCACGAGCTGCGTACGCCGCTGGCCGTGATGCGTACCGAGATCGACGTGACGATGGCCGACGAGGAGGCGGACGTCGCGGAGTACCGGCGGATGGCCACTGTCGTGCGGGACGCCTCGGAGCGCGCCAACGGCCTTGTCGACGCGCTGCTCGTGCTGGCCCGCAGCGAGGCACAGTCGGGCCGGCGGCTGGCCCGCAAGGCCAACACCGACCTGGCCACCGCGGCGACGACCGCCCTCTCCGCGGTACGCGGTGAGGCCGACCGCCTCAAGCTGACCGTGACCACCTCGCTCGACCCGGCGCCGGTGGTCGGCGACCCGAGCCTGCTCGACCGCCTCGCCGGCAACCTCATCGAGAACGCGATCCGCTACAACCACCTGCACGGCAAGATCTGGGCGCGCACCGGCTCGGACGCGGCGGCGGCCTGGCTTGTCGTCGGCAACACGGGCTTCGAGGTCGACCAGGCGGACGTGCCGGGGCTCTTCGAGCCGTTCCGGCGGGGCGGCCGGGAACGCACCGGCGCGCGCGGCTCCGGGCTGGGCCTGTCGATCGTGCGGGCGGTCTGCGACGCGCACGGCGGCACGGTGACGGCCGCCGCCCAGCCGGGCGGCGGGCTGGAGGTCACCGTCACCCTGCCGGCGGCCGACACCACGCCGGTCGTGGCCGCGACCGCCGCGGTGCCGACGCACTGATCTTTCACTGTGGGCCGGCGGCCACCTCGGCGGTGCTGCGCAGGATGCAGAACTCGTTGCCCTCCGGGTCGGCGAGCACGACCCAGCCGGTCCCGTCGGGGTTGCGCCGGTCGTCGACGGTGGTCGCGCCGAGCTCGACGAGCCGGGCCAGCTCGGCGTCGCGCGCCCCTTCGACCGGGCGCAGGTCGAAGTGGACCCGGTTCTTGACCTGCTTCTTGTCTGGTACCTCGATGAAGAGCAGCCGGTGCGTGCGGTCGCGGGAGAAGATCATGCATTCCTCGTGCCCCGGCAGGTTGGGGTCGTCGGGGTCCTCGACGTAGTCCAGGACCTGCTGCCACCAGCGGGACAAGCCGTACGCGTCGGCGCAGTCGACGGTGGTGTGCGAAATGAAGGAGGTCACCCGGGCATCCTCGCAGGGCCGGCCAGTATTCTTTCGACGGCAGTCGGAAAGTACGGGAGGGAGTTCTCGGTGAGCAAGGAAACGCTGGAGTTTCAGGCGGAGACGCGTCAGCTCCTGCATCTGATGGTCCATTCGATCTACTCGAACAAGGACATCTTCCTCCGCGAGCTGATCTCCAATGCCTCCGACGCGCTGGACAAGATGCGGCTGGAGTCCTTGACCAACAAGGAGATCCAGGTCGACACCTCTGACCTGCACATCGAGGTCGAGGCGGACAAGGACAAGCGCACGCTCACCATCCGCGACAACGGCATCGGGATGACCCACGACGAGGTCGTCTCGCTCATCGGCACGATCGCCAAGTCGGGCACCGCGGAAGTGTTGCGAAAGCTGCGTGAGGCGTCGGACGCGGGCGCCTCGGCGGAGCTGATCGGGCAGTTCGGCGTCGGTTTCTATTCGACCTTCATGGTCGCCGACAAGGTCACGCTGGTCACCCGCAAGGCCGGCGAGAGCGCGGGCACCTCGTGGGAGTCGACCGGCGAGGGGACGTACGAGATCGAGGCGCTCGACGAGGCGCCGCAGGGCACGTCCGTCACCCTCCACCTGAAGCCGGAGGACCGCGAGGACCAGCTCTTCGACTACACCGCCGAGTGGAAGATCCGGGAGATCGTCAAGCGGTACTCGGACTTCATCGCGTGGCCGATCCGGATGGCCGGCGAGGACCAGCCGCTCAACTCGATGAAGGCGCTCTGGGCGCGGCCCCGCGGCGAGGTCACTCCCGAGGAGTACCACGAGTTCTACAAGCACCTCAGCCACGACTGGACGGACCCGCTCGAAACGATCCACATGAAGGGCGAGGGCACGTTCGAGTACGAGGCCCTGCTCTTCGTCCCGTCCCACGCGCCGTTCGACATGTTCACCCGGGACGGCAAGCGCGGCGTGCAGCTGTACGTCAAGCGAGTGTTCATCATGGACGACTGCGAGGCGCTGGTCCCGCAGTACCTCCGGTTCGTCAAGGGCGTGGTCGACGCGCACGACCTCTCGCTGAACATCTCCCGCGAGATCCTCCAGCAGGACCGCCAGATCCAGGTGGTGCGCCGCCGGCTGGCGAAGAAGGTCCTGTCCACGCTCAAGGACCTCAAGGCCGCCGACGCGGAGAAGTACGGGACGTTCTGGTCCGAGTTCGGCCGGGCGGTGAAGGAGGGCCTGATCGAGGACCCGGACAACCGGGAGCAGCTGCTCGACCTGACGCTGCTGACCTCGACCGCCGCCGAGTCGACGTCGCTGCGCGAGTACGTGGAGCGGATGAAGGACGGCCAGAAGGACATCTACTACATGACCGGCGAGTCGCGCGCGATGGTCGAGCACTCGCCGCACCTGGAGGCGTTCCTGGCCAAGGGCTACGAGGTGCTGATCCTGACCGACCCGATCGACGAGGTGTGGGTCGAGCAGGTGGCCGAGTACGACGGCAAGACGCTTCAGTCGGCCGCCAAGGGCAAGGTCGACCTCGGCGAGTCGGAGCCCCCGCCGAGCAGGCGGCAGACTTCGCGGAGCTGCTGTCGTGGCTCGGCGAGAAGCTGGCGGAGGACGTCAAGGAGGTCCGCCTCTCGACCCGGCTGACCACATCGGCCGCGTGCATCGTGGGCGACGAGCACGACATCACCCCGACGCTCGAGAAGATGTACCGGGCGATGGGCCAGCAGCTGCCGCGCACCAAGCGGATCCTCGAGCTCAACCCGGACCACCCGCTGGTCACCGGGCTGCGCACCGCACACGCGGCCAACGCCGACGACCCCACGCTGGGCGAGGCGGCCGAGCTGGTGTACGGCATGGCCCTGCTCGCGGAAGGCGGCGAGCTGGCCGACCCGTCCCGCTTCACCCGCCTGCTCGCCGACCGCCTGGCCCGCACCCTCTAAAGATTTGAGCTACCGCGACGTCCGTCGTGGTCCGGACCGTCGCTCCCGCGGCCTCACCCTCCGCGCTTCACAAGCCGCCGGCCACACCAACCCGACCGCGCTGAGATCTCTAGACGTCAACGGGGGTGGCGGCGCGGCGGGAGATCTCGCCGGCCAGGTCGTCGGAGGTTGCGGCGTGCAGCAGGGCGCCCTCCTCGCCGCGAAACTCAAGTACCGGGGCGGGCGGTGCCGCGCCGGCTCGATCTGACCACATCGGACCGTCCACGACCACGAGTGTGGCCAGATGGGCCGCGGCCGCGTGGGCCACGGCGGCGGCCAGGGAGCGGTCGACCACGACCGCGGCGGCACCGTCGACCCCGTGGGCGTTCGCCATGGTCTCTAGCGCGCTGACCGCGGCCGCGTCGTGGGCCGGGTCTGACTCGCGGCGCAGGAGGACCGGGTGCACCACACCGCCGTCCGGTGCGGCGATCCGCGCGGCGAGTTGGAAGATCTCCGCCGGTGGGTCCACGGTGGACACCGCGAGCACGACGCGGCTGCCGAGCGGGCGTTCGGTGTCGGACGGGCGGGGCAGCCGCCGCATGAAGCGGCGGCCGGCGATCGGCGACACGACGAGGCTGACCAGGATCAGGACCAGCACCGCGTTGACGACCGAGGTGCCGAAAAGCCCGATCTGAAACCCGATGGTCGTCGACGCGAGCGTGGCGGCGGCCTGCGGGGCGGTCAGCGCGAACATCACGCCCGCCCGTGCCCGGGTGAAGCCGAGCAGCACCTGGGCCAGCCAGGCGGCGAGCACCTTGCCACCCAGGCAGGCCACGACGAAGAGCGCGGCCAGCCCCAGAGTGCGCGGCTCGGCGATGACGCGCGGGTCGAGGATCAGGCCGACCGAGACAAGGAAGACCGGGATGAACACGGCCGCGCCGAAAAAGTCGATCCGGTCCATCAGGCGACCCTCGTTGGGTACGAGGCGGTTGAGCGCCAGCCCCGCGAAGAACGCGCCCACGATGCCCTCGATGCCGAAGACCTCGGCGACTACGGCAGCGGCGAGGAAGCCGGCGATCGCGACGAGGTACCGCACCGTGCGCTCGCCACCCAGGCGCCGGAAGCACCACCGGGCCGCGCGGGGCAGCGTGTAGAAGCAGAATCCACCGAGTACGGCGAAGCCGGCGACAAGCCGCACCACGACTACCCAGGTCGAGGCGTTGCTGCCGGTTGTACCGGAGACGACCGCCAGCACGATCAGCGCGAGCGTGTCGGTGAGCACGGTGGCCCCGACCGCCGTGGCGACCGCCGGGTCCGAGCCGAGGCCGCCGTCGCGGATCAGCGGGTACACGATCAGCGTGTGCGAGGCGAGCAGCGAGCCCAGCAGGAACGCGGCCGGCGCGCTCCAGCCGAGCACGAAGCCGACCGCCGTACCCGCCACCATCGGCACCGCGAACGTGAGCAGCCCGAACGAGATCGCGGACCGCCGGTACGTGCGGAGCAGGGCGAGGTCGAGCTCCACACCGGCCACGAACATCAGGTACAGCAGGCCGAGCTGGCCCAGGTCGGGCAGGGTGTCGTTGGCCCGGCTGATCCAGCCGAGGCCGTTGGGACCGATCGCGTACCCGCCGAGCAGCAGCCCGATGATCCCGGGCACCCGGGCCCGTTCCAGCAGCAGCGGGCCACCGATCACCACGACGAACAGCAGCAGAAACTCCCACGCCGGACCATGGGGCGCGCTCACCGGCCCCTCCCGAGGACCGGGATGTTCGGCTCGGTACCGCGCAGGTGGGCGCCGAGCCACCGTTTCGCGAGCCGGTCGATCGTGCCGTTGTCGGTGAAGGCGCGTACCGCCGAGTCGATCGCCTCCCGGTTGGCCGAGCCGTCCGGGAGGGCGACCGCGAGTGAGTCGTCCGAGTCGACCTGTACCGCCACTCGCAGCCCACCGCCGGAGCGGTCGGCGATGACGAGCGCGACCGGCAGGTCCAGCAGTACCGCGTCCACGGATCCGGCCGCCAGGAGGGTGAGCGCCGCCCGCTCGTCCACGGTGAGGGCGGGCGGCGTGGTGGGCCGGATGAAGCCGGCGAGGATGGCCGAGAGGGTCGTGCCGCGCTTGACCGCCCAGCGGGTGTCCCGCGCGGCGGCCAGGTCCGGGATCGCCGAGCGGGCCAGCCCGGCCGGGGGCGCCGCGAGGTACGGCTCGGAGAAGTCGAGCACCCGGTCCCGGTCCCGGGTCGCGGTCACCTGGGACAGCGCGAGGTCGGCGCCGCCGAGGTCACCGGAGACGATCCGCTCGAACGGCACCCGTACCACCCGCAGCCGCAGGTGGAAGCGGTCGGCGAGCGCCTTGGCAAGCCCGTACTCGAAACCGCCCGGCTCCTCCCAGAAGCCGGGCAGCGGCAGCGTGGCCGTCGCGACGGTGAGCTCGCCGGCGACCGCGGGCCGGAAGTCGCCCGCGGCGGGTGCGCCCCGCGCGCATCCGGCCAGCAGGACCGCGACGAGCAGCGCCCCGATCCACCGCATGTCATCACATTAGGGCGAATCAGGGCGCAGCTCGCTGAAACCGCGACATCAGGGCAGGCTGGCTACTCCCAGAGGCAAGAACCGCTGGCCGGTGACCCGCTCGGACGTGCCGGAGCGGTCCAGGTACGGCGTGATGCCGCCCAGGTGGAACGGCCACCCGCCGCCGAGGATCAGGCAGAGGTCGATGTCCTGCGGCTCGGCCACCACGCCCTCGTCCAGCATGAGCCGGACCTCCTGGGCGAGCGCCTCGAGCGCCCGCTGGCGCACCTGCTCGGCGGTGGACGGCTGGTCGCCGAACTCCAGCAGCGCCGCGACGGAGGCGTCGACCTCGTCGTCCACGAGCAGTGGCCGGCCCGACTCGGCGAGCCGGCGCAGGTTGTCGCTGACCGGGAAGCGGTCCGGGAAGGCCGCGTGCAGGATGCCGCCCACGTGGTACGCGACCGCGGGGCCGACGAGCTGGAGCAGCGGCAGCGGCCGCATCGGCAGGCCGAGCGGGTCGAGCGCCTCGTTGGCCACGTCGAGCGGGGTGCCCTCGTCGACGGCCGCGAAGATCTCGCCGAGGAAGCGGGTGAGCAGCCGGTTGACCACGAACGCGGGCGCGTCCTTGACCAGCACGCAGGACTTCTTCAGCTCCTTGCCGACCGCGAACGCCGTGGCCAGCGTGGCGTCGTCGGTCCGCTCGCCGCGCACGATCTCGAGCAGCGGCATGACCGCGACAGGGTTGAAGAAGTGGAAGCCCACCACCCGCTCGGGGTGCTCCAGGTCGGCGGCCATCTCGGTGATCGACAGCGAGGAGGTGTTGGTGGCCAGTACCGCCTCGGGCTTGACGATCTTCTCCAGCTCGGCCCAGACCTGCTTCTTCACGCCGAGGTCCTCGAAGACCGCCTCGACCACGAGGTCGGCGTCGGCGAAGACGCCCTTGTCCACCGAGCCGCTGACCAGGCCGTGCAGCTTGGCCGCCTTGCCCTGGTCCAGCCGCCCCTTGGCGACCATCTTGTCGATCTCGCCGTGCACGTACGCCACGCCCTTGTCGACCCGGGCCTGGTCGAGGTCGGTCAGCACGACCGGCACCTCCAGGCGCCGGGCGAACAGCAGCGCGATCTGGCCGGCCATCAGGCCCGCGCCGACCAGGCCGACCTTGGTGATGTCCCGGGCCAGCGCCGGCGCGGGCGCACCGGCCGGGCGCTTGGCACGGCGCTGCACGAGGTCGAACGCGTACAGGCCGCTCCGCAGCTCCTCGCTCATCACCAGGTCGGCGAGGGCCTCGTCCTCGGCGGCGGTACCGCTGGCGAAGTCGGCATCGCCAGCCAGGCCGAGCAGCTCCAGCGCGCGGTTGGCGGAGGGCACCGCGCCGTGCAGCCGGTCGTCGAGCGTCTTCTTCGCGAAGAAGAGCACGCCCTCCCACATGTCCTTGTCGACCTCGGGCCGGCTGACCGCGACCGCACCGCGCACCACGCCGGCGGCCCACTCCAGCGAGCGCTCCAGGAAGTCGGCCGGCTCCAGGAGCACGTCCGCGATGCCCAGCTCGGCGGCCTGGGCCGGCTTGAGCATCTTGTTCTGGCTGAGCGGGTTCTGGATGATGACCTGCGCCGCGGGCGCGATGCCGATGAGGTTGGGCAGCAGCTGGGTGCCACCCCAGCCGGGTACCAGCCCGAGCAGCACCTCGGGCAGCGCGAGCGCCGTCGCGCCACCGGAGATCGTCCGGTAGTGGCAGTGCAGCGCGAGCTCCAGCCCACCGCCCATCGCCGCGCCGTTGACGAACGCGAACGTCGGTACCGCGCTGTCCTTGAGCCGGGCGAAGATCCGGTGGCCGAGCCGCCCGACCTCCAGCGCCTGCTCACGATCGGTGATCGTGCTGAGGCCCGTGACGTCGGCGCCGACGCAGAAGATGTACGGCTTGCCGGTGACCGCGACGAACGCCGGGTCGGCGGCGAGCGCCTCGGTGATCGCCGCGTCCAGGCCGGCCAGCCCTTCGGGGCCGAACGTGTTCGGCTTCTTGTGGTCGAAGCCGTTGTCCAATGTGATCAGTGCGGCGGGCCGGTCGAGGCCGGGCACGGCCACGGTCCGCAGCAACGACTTGGTGACAACCTCCTGGTACGTCACTTCGCACCCTCCCACGACGGGTTTTCCCAGATCACCGTGCCGCCCATGCCGATGCCGATGCACATCGCGGTCACGCCGTACCGCACCTCGGGGTGCTCGGCGAACTGGCGCGCGAGCTGCGTCATCAGCCGTACGCCGGAGGAGGCGAGCGGGTGGCCGACCGAGATCGCGCCGCCCCACGCGTTCACCCGCGGGTCGTCGTCGGCGATGCCGAAGTGGTCGAGGAACGCGAGCACCTGCACCGCGAACGCCTCGTTCAGCTCGAAGAGGCCGATGTCCTCGATGGACAGTCCGGCGATGCGCAGCGCCTTCTCGGTCGAGGGGATCGGGCCGTACCCCATCACCTCGGGCTCGACCCCGACGAAGCCGTACGACACGAGCCGCATCGCCACCGGCAGGCCCAGCTCGCGGGCCACATCCTCGGCGGCGATGACGCTCGCGGTGGCACCGTCGTTGAGGCCGGCGGCGTTGCCCGCGGTCACCCGGCCGTGCGGGCGGAACGGGGTCTTCAGCGTCGCGAGCTTCGAAAGGCTCGTCTCGCGCGGCGCCTCGTCGGTAGTGGCGAGGCCCCAGCCGGTCTCCGGGTCGCGCACGGCCACCGAGACGAGGTCCTGCTGGATCTTGCCGTCCGCGTACGCCTTCGCGGTCTTCTCCTGCGAGGCGAGGCCGAACGCGTCCGCCCGCTCCTTCGTCACCTGCGGCAGGCGGTCGTGCAGGTTTTCCGCGGTCGCGCCCATGACCAGCGCGGACGGGTCGACAAGCTTTTCCGTCAGGATGCGCGGGTTGGGGTCGACGCCCTCACCCATCGGGTGGCGACCCATGTGCTCGACGCCGCCGGCGATCGCCACGTCGTACGCGCCCATGGCGATCCCGCCGGCCACCGTGGTGACCGCGGTCATCGCGCCCGCGCACATCCGGTCGATCGCGTAGCCGGGGACTGTCTTCGGCAGCCCGGCGAGCAATGCCGCGGTGCGGCCGATGGTGAGGCCCTGGTCACCGATCTGGGTGGTGGCGGCGATGGCCACCTCCTCCACCCGCTCTGGCGGCAGCTGCGGGTTACGCCGCAGCAGCTCGCGGATGCAGCGGATCACCAGGTCATCGGCGCGGGTGTTGGCGTACATGCCGCCCGCCTTGCCGAACGGTGTGCGGACGCCATCGACAAAGACGACATCCCGGACTTGACGGGGCACGACAGTGACCTCCTCGTGGGGTGGGTCCTTCTGCCCCAGGATGCTACCCGTGAGTAACTATCTCGCGGGTTGTGGGACAGCTCACTCCGGGTCGCGCAGCGCCACCGCCAGACCGTCCGAGATCAAGCCCACCTGCCAGGCCCGCGCGCCGTACCCCCGAAGCGTCGCCGCGACAGTATCCGGCGCGATCTCCTCGGGCGGCGTCCAGGCCAGCCGGCGTACCGAATCGGGTGTGATCAGGTTTTCCGGTGGCAGCGTGTGCGCGGCGGCCGCCGTGGTGACCACCTCGCGGCACCGGGCCAGGCGGGCGGCCGCGATCGGGTCGCGCTCCGCCCAGCGGTGCGGCGGCGGGGGCCCGTCCAGCGGCGGCGCCACCGGCAGCATGTCGTCCGGCAGCTCGCGGGCCTTGGCCAGCGCATCGATCCAGGTACGCGCCAGCCGCCGCACCGACCGCCCCCCGAAGCCGGGCAGCGTGAGCAGTGTCCGCTCGTCCTTGGGGTCGAGCTCCGCGGCCGCGATGATCGCCGCGTCGGGCAGCACCCGGCCGGGCGCCGAGTCGCGCCGCGAGGCGATCTCGTCCCGCGCGTACCACATCGCCCGCACCCGGGCCTGTGCCCGCGCACCGCGGATGCGGTGGATGCCGGAGGTGCGCCGCCACGGGTCGGGGCGCTGGCGGGGCGGCTGCGCGCCGGACGCGACGAGCGCCGCGAACTCCTCGCCCGCCCACGCGTCCTTGCCCTGTGCCGCCAGCTCGGCCGCCAGCTTGTCCCGCAGGTCGGTGAGCAGCTCGACGTCCAGCGCCGCGTACGTCAGCCACGACTCGGGCAGTGGTCGTGTGGACCAGTCTGCGGCCGAGTGGTGCTTTTCGAGCGTGTAGCCAAGTAGCTGTTCGGTCAGTGCGGCCAAGCCGACCCGCTCGAATCCGGCCAGCCGAGCGGCCAATTCCGTGTCAAAAAGGCGACGGGGTCGCAAACCAAGATCGGCGAGACAGGGCAAATCCTGGCTCGCGGCGTGCAGAACCCATTCAGCGTCGGCGATGGCCTCGTCGAGCGTGCGCAGGTCACCCAGGGGGAGCGGATCGATGAGTACCGTGCCCGCGCCAGCCCGGCGCAGCTGCACGAGGTACGCGCGTTGCGTGTACCGGTAGCCGGAGGCGCGCTCGGCGTCCACGGCGACCGGGCCGGTACCGGCGGCGAACCGGGCTACGACCTCGGCAAGCTGCTCGGGCGTGTCGATCGGGGGCGGGGTGCCCTCGCGGGGGGCGGTCAGCGGCACGGGCCCGCCAGGCGTTGTTGGGTCGGGCCCCACGGTTTCGGATGCCGGGTCAGGCCGGCTGTGTGGTCCGTCCCCTGCTTGGCGTTGCGCGGCCCGACGGCGCAGGGGTGGTTCGTCGGTCACCCGACAACCGTAGTGTGGTCGCCGGCTGGCAACGAGCAGCCGGTCCCCGGCGCGTCGGACCGGGCGCCCGCGCGCTCGCTCCGCCCGTCCCGGGCGGCCCGGTTCCGTCCGGCCCTGTCGGTACCGTTCGCGGACCGGACGTCACGGGACCCGGCGCCCGTGTCAGCATGAAGGAGACAAACGTCGTTCCGCCGGTAGATCCACCGGTGCCGCCGATCGGCTCGGGTGGGCTTGTGCCGAGATGCGACTGTGGAACGGGCGGTCCTAGGGGAGGGGCGAGATCTCGATGACTGCTGGGTACGACCCGCTGTCCGCGCAGCCCGGAGCACAGGTGCCCGGTCCGCGTCACTCGGCCGACGACGAGCTTGGCGTGGCGCCGGGTGGAGCGGGTGGCCTGCCCGCCGGCGGTCCACCCCGCCCTGACGACCCGGACATGCTGTACCGGCCCGGTCCGCTCCCGCCGGCACCGCAGGCCCCACCTGCCCCGCCGTACGGCGCGATGCCGCCGCCTCCGGGGCCTCCGCCCGGCCCGTCGTACCCGCCACCCCCGCCCCCGGCGTTCGCGGCACCGGCCTACCCGCTCTCCGCGCCGCCCATGTCGGCGCTGCCTGGCGGCGGCGACCCCCACTATCCGCCGTACTCCGGTCCGCCGAGCCCCGATCCGAGCTACGCGCCGTACCCGGGCCCGCCCGGCGATCCGAACTACCCGCCCTACGCGGCCGCGCCGCCGCGACCGCCCCGCCGGCGGCCGTCCTGGCTGGGGCTGAGCGCGCTGCTGCTGGTGCTGATCCTCGGCGGTGTCGCGGTCGTGCAGACGATGCAAATCCGTGACCTCCAGAGCCGCGTGGCCTCCGGGGACCAGGCGCTCGTCGACGCACAGGCCGCTGACAAGGGGCGCATGGACGGGCTGGAGGACCGCACCGGCGAGCTGGAGACGGCGGCCGGCAAGGCGTTCAACCCTGAGGCGATCTCCAGCCAGGTCCTGCCCAGCGTGTTCCGCGTATCGGCTGGTCAGTTCACCGGTACGGCGTTCGCGGTGGGCCGGCAGACCGGCAACAGCACCAACCTCTTCACCAACTACCACGTGGTCGAGTCGGTGTGGGTCGCGGGCGAGCGCGAGGTGTTCATCGAACGCAAGGACCAGCGCTGGCCGGCGACGATCGTGCGGGTGGACGAGCAGGACGACGTCGCCCAGCTGCGCACCAACAACAAGTTCACCGGGCTGGCGACCGCCCGCGAGGCGGTTAAGTCGGGCCAGCAGATCGTGGTGGTCGGCGCCCCGCTCGGGCTGGAGGACACGGTCACGACCGGTGTGGTCAGCGCGATCCGTAAGGACGAGGGCGGCTCCGGCACGGTGATCCAGTTCGACGCACCTATCAACCCGGGCAACTCTGGCGGCCCCGTGGTCAACGCCGCGAAGCAGGTGGTCGGTATCGCCACCGCCAAGGCCCGGGACGCGGAGGGAATCGGCCTCGCGGTGCCGATCAAGACCGCCTGCGACGAGTTCAAGATCTGTTGACGCGTCGCGGCGCCCCGAGACCGCCGGGAGTGCCGCGCTCTAACCGGGCGGCCGAGCGCCCACAGGAGGAATGATGTCCTACCCCCGAACCCGCAGGGTGGACCGTACCCACCACCGGGTGACCAGCCATCGACGCAGCCCATCCCGAGCGGAAACGAGCAGGCGTACACGATCCCGACCGGCTCGGTACCGGCCGGCACGTACCCGCCGGAGCAGAGTTCGGTGCCGCCCGCGCCGCAGCCGCCGTACAACGTGCCCGCCCAGCCCTCGGGCCCGCCCGCGTACTCGCCGGCGCCCGCCTCGCCCGCGTACCCACCGGCGCCTGCCTCGCCCGCGTACCCGCCCGCCGAGTCCGCGTACCCGCCGGCCCAGCCCGGATATCCGGCGGCCCAGCCCGCGTCGCCCGCCTATCCGCCGGCCCAGCCGCCGACGGCCGCGTACCCGGCGGTGGAGCCGCCCCCGCAGCCGTACGCGGCCACGTCCGCGCCGCCGGCGCAGCCCGCGTACCCGCCCGTCGACCCCGCCCCGGGCTACGCCGCGCAGCCGGCCTACCCGACCGCGTCCCCGTACGACCCGGCCTCCGCCCCGCCGTCCGGGCCGCTGTCCGCGGTGCCGTACTCCGCCGCGCCGCTGTCCGTCCCGCCGACGTCCGGCCCCGCGTACGGTGCTCCGTACGGCGCGGTGCCGCCGCCGCCCAAGCGCGGGCAGGCAGCCCTGATCCTCGGCATCGTGGCGGCGCTGCTGTTCGTCACCGGCGGCATCATGACCGGCCTGTACGTCAGCAAGTCCAGCGACCTGAGCCGCACCGAGAAGCTGATGGCCGAGCAGGTCAGCCAGCGGGACGACACGATCGCGGCGAAGACCTCTGAGGCCGAGAAGCTCCAGAAGGACCTGACCGCGGCCAACGACAAGCTGACCCAGACCGAGCGCGACCTGACCGGCACGAAGAACGCCAAGGATCAGACCGAGAAGGAGAAGGCGGTCATCGCCGACTGCCTCAACAAGGTCAACGCCTTCATCGAGGCGCTGGCCGAGGGCAACCGGGCCGCCGCAGACCGGGCGATCGACGCGCTCGAAGGACCCTGCAACGAGGCCGAGCGCTACCTGTAGCCGGCCGTCGAAAGCCGAGGGGGTCCCGCTCGCGCGGGGCCCCCTCAGTGTTCAGGCCATCAGGTGGCTGCCGTGCAGCGCGGTGACCCCGGGCGGCGGGAGGCCGGCCGTCGAGGCCAGCACCGCGCACCAGGCCAGCAGGTGGGCGCCCAGGTCGTCGCCGGTCGGGGTCCAGGAGGCGCGGATCTCGATGTCGGCGGCGGCGGGCGGGCCGGCCAGGTCGCCGAAGCGGGTCGAGATGGTCTGGGTGACCGTACCGGCGATCGCCGTGTGCGTGGCGTCCTCGGCCTCCAGCGCGTCGGTGAGCCAGGTCCAGCCCACCGCGGGTAGCAGCGGGTCGGCCGCGAGGTCCGGCTCCAGCTCCGCCGTCACGTACGTGACCAGGCGCATCGTGCCGTCCCAGGCCTCGTGGCCGTCCGGCTCGTGGAGCAGGATCAGCCGGCCGGTGGCGACCTCCTCGCCGTCCTTCAGTACGACGCCGCTCACCGCGTACGAGTAGGGGGCGAGCCGCTGCGGGGCGGGCACCTCCTCCAGCTCGATCTCCGCGCGCGGGGTCGCGGCCTTCAGGCCGGCCACTGCCCGCGTGAAGACCTCCGGATGCCCGTTCGGAGACACCATGACCGGAAGCCTAAGCCGCGTTCGGCCACAGCGGGGGACCGCCGCGCCGACAGCGGGTGACCAGAACCCTCCCCGGGCCGTCAGCGAGCGGAGCGAGCGAATCGGGACCAGCCCGGAGTGCGGCTGGCCGGCGTGGCACGATGAACCCGATGACGACGACCATGGAGGGCAGCGCCGCCCATCGGGACGACCCCGCTACCGACTCGCTGCTCGTGCGCGCCTGCCGCGGCCGACCGGTACCGCACTCGCCCGTGTGGTTCATGCGACAGGCGGGGCGTTCGTTGCCGGAGTACCGCAAGGTGCGGGCGGGTATCCCGATGCTGGAGGCCTGCCGGCGCCCGGAGCTGGTGGCGGAGGTCACCCTCCAGCCGGTGCGGCGCCACGGCGTCGACGCGGCGATCCTCTTCAGCGACATCGTGGTGCCGGTCGCGGAGGCCGGGATCGACCTGCACATCGAGCCGGGCGTCGGGCCGGTGGTGGCCGAGCCGATCCGCACCCAGGCCGACCTGGAGCGGCTGCGACCGCTCGACCCGACCGATGTGTCCTATATAGACGAGGCGGTCCGGCTGCTCGTCGGCGAGCTGGGCGCCACGCCGCTGATCGGCTTCGCCGGCGCACCGTTCACGCTGGCCAGCTATCTCATCGAGGGTGGGCCGTCGCGGACGCACGCCAAGACCAAGGCGATGATGTACGGCGAGCCGGAGCTCTGGCACGCCCTCTGCGCCCGCCTCGCCGAGATCACCCTGGAGTTCCTCCGGGTGCAGGTGCGCGGCGGTGTCTCGGCCGTGCAGCTCTTCGACTCGTGGGCCGGCGCGCTCTCCGACGCTGACTACCGGCGCTTCGTGTTGCCGCACTCCGCGCACGTGCTGACCGGGCTGTCCGGGGCGGGCGTGCCCCGGATCCACTTCGGCGTGGGTACCGCGCAGCTGCTCACGGCCATGGCAGAGGCGGGCGCGGACGTGGTCGGCGTCGACTGGCGTACCCCGCTGGACACGGCGATGGCGCAGATCGGGCCGGAGCGGGCGGTGCAGGGCAACCTCGACCCGTGCGTGCTCTTCGCGCCGTGGCCGGTCATCCAGCGCGAGGTGCTCCGCGTGCTCGAAGAGGGGCGGGCCGCCCCCGGCCACGTCTTCAACCTCGGCCACGGAGTGCTGCCGGATACCGACCCGGACGTCCTGACCCGGGTGGTCACGCTAGTGCACGAGGCGAGCGCGCGCTGACAGGCGAAGTGCCTGCCAGGAGCCGTCGGCGTACCAGCCGCCGTCGACCGAGAGCGCCTCGCCGTTGACGAAGCCGCTCTTGGCCGGGTCGGCCAGGAACGCCACCGCCTGCGCGATGTCGTCGGGCCTGGCGAAGCGGCCCTGCGGTACGTGGTCGGTGATGTCGCTGTCCCCGTACGCCCCCTCGGCCTGGGACGCCTCGTCCATCTCGGTCTTCACCCAGCCGGGGCAGACCGCGTTGACCCGCACGCCGCGCCCGCCCCACTCGGCGGCCAGAGTGCGGGTGAGCCCGACGAGGCCGTGCTTGCTCGCGTTGTACGCCGCGCGGTCGGCCACGCCGCGCAGGCCGGCGACCGAGGCGATGTTGATGATCGTCCCGGCGCCGGCGGCCAGCATCAGCCGCCCGAACTCGCGGCACAGCAGGAAAGGCCCGGTCAGGTTGACGTCGATCACCCGCTGCCAGTCGGCGAGCGTGGTCTGCTCCAGCGGCGTGATGAACGCGATACCCGCGTTGTTGACCACCACGTCGACCCGCCCGAAGCGCTCGTCCACCGCCGCCGCGAACGCGATCACGTCGGCCTCCGCGCTCACGTCGCCGAGAACCGCCAGGTCCGCCGCGACTGGCTGCTTGTCCATCACCGCCAGGGCATACCCCTCGGCGCTCAACACCTCTGCCACCCGTCGACCGATGCCCTGTGCGGCACCCGTCACCACCGCCACCCGCTCACCCGTCATGCCTGGCAGCTTAGTTACTTTGGACGTGTGAAGAGACCGCCGAAAGTCGCCGTGATCGGTGGCGGGATCGCCGGACTTGCCGCCGCGATGCGGCTGCGGGACCGCGCGCCTTCCGGCACGACCGTCACGGTGTACGAGCAGTCCGGCGCGGTCGGCGGCAAGCTGCGCACCGGTGCGGTGGCCGGCTCGGCGGTGGAGCTTGGCGCGGAGGCGTTCCTGGTCCGCGACCCCGAGGGCGGCGACTCGGCGGCGGTGGCGCTGGCCCGGCGGGTGGGGTTGAGCGACGCGCTGGTGCACCCCGCGACCGGCCAGGCCGCGCTCGCGCTGCACGGCACGCTCGCGCCGATGCCTGGCGGTACCCTCCTCGGCGTACCTGCTGACCTGGAGAAAGTGGCGGCGGTGGCGCGGCCGGCGGCGGAGCGCGACCACGACGGCGGCCGCCCGTTGCTGGGTCCGGAGGAGGACATCGCGGTCGGCGCGCTGGTCCGGCGGCGACTGGGCGACGAGGTGGTCGACCGGCTGGTGGACCCGCTGCTCGGCGGGGTGTACGCGGGGCGGGCCGACAGGCTCTCGCTGGCCGCGACGATGCCCGGCCTGGCCCGGGCGGCACGGGTCGAGCACACGCTGAGCGGTGCGGTGCGGTCCGCGCTGGCCGCCGCGCCACGGCCGCCGGGCCTGCCGGTGTTCGCCACGGTCACCGGGGGCGTGAGCCGGCTGGTGGCGGCGGTGGCCGAGGCGTCCGGTGCGGAGATCCGGCTTGGTGCGCCGGTGCGCGAGCTGGTGCGGGTGCCCGGCGGGTGGCAGGTCGGACCGGACACCGTGGACGCGGTGGTGCTGGCGCTGCCGGCTCGCCCGGCGGCGCGGCTGCTCGGCGTGGAGCCGCTGCTGGACTACGCCAGCGTGGCGCTGGTGACGCTCGCCCTGCCCGCCCCGCGGCTGCCCGAGCTTTCCGGCTTCCTGGTGCCGGCCGGCGAGGGCACGCTGGTCAAGGCGGCCACGTTCTTTTCCACCAAGTGGGCACACATGCGCCGCGACGACGGGGTGGCGCTGGTGCGCGCGTCCGTCGGGCGGTACGGCGAGGAGCACCTGCTGCACACCGGCGACCCGGAGCTGGTCCGCACCGTCCACACCGAACTGTCTACGTTGGTGGGCATCCCGCTGCCGGAGCCGGTCGACGCGCGGGTGCAGCGCTGGGGCGGCGCGCTGCCGCAGTACCCGGTCGGGCATGTGGCGCGGGTGGCCGCGCTGCGCGCGACCCTGCCCCGACGGTGGCTCTCGCCGGCGCCGGCTACGACGGTGTCGGCATCCCGATCTGCGTGCGCTCGGGCGAGACGGCGGCCGACGACGTACTGAAAGGACTGTCATGAGCACGGAACAGACGAACGCTTCGCGCATCAAAGAGCTGAATGCCACCATCCGGTACACGATGTGGTCGGTCTTCCGCGCCACCGGCCCGCTCCCGGCACTGCGGGACCCGGTGACCGGCGAGGTGGAGTCGCTCTTCGAGCAGTTGGCCGCGAAGGACGTGGTCGTGCGCGGCACCTATGACGTGTCCGGGCTGCGTGCCGACGCCGACCTCATGGTGTGGTGGCACGCGCCGTCGGCCGAGGCGCTACAGGAGGCGTACGGCCTCTTCCGCCGCACGGTCCTCGGCCGCCACCTCGCGCCGGTGTGGTCGCAGATGGCGCTGCACCGGCCGGCGGAGTTCAACAAGAGCCACCTCCCGGCGTTTCTGGCCGGCGAGGAGGCGAGGGCGTATGTGTGCGTGTATCCGTTCGTGCGTTCCTACGAGTGGTATCTGCTGCCGGACGAGGAGCGGCGCGAGATGCTCAGCGAGCACGGGCAGATGGCGCGCGATTACCCGGACGTGCGCGCCAACACGGTGGCTTCGTTCGCGCTCGGCGACTACGAGTGGATGCTGGCTTTTGAGGCGGACGAGCTGTACCGCATCGTCGACCTGATGCGCGACCTGCGGGCGTCCCGGGCCCGCCGGCACGTGCGCGAGGAGGTGCCGTTCTACACCGGACGGCGCCGCTCGGTGCCGGAGCTCGTCACCGCTTTGCCGTGAGCGAGCGAGTTGGCGCGGCGGCGTCTGGACTGAGCGGTCCCGCCGACGAAGTCGGGGTTTCGGGGCCGCGAGGGAAGATGTCGCCTTCAGCGCCGCATGAGCGAGCGAACCCGGAAACACAGTGAGCTATTTGCCGGCTGACTTTGCCATCGGCACGTGCGGGATGCCGTCTTCCAGGTACTCCGGGCCGGTCACCACGTAGCCGTACCGCTCGTAGAAACGCACCAGGTGTGCCTGTGCGTCGAGCACGCTCGGGCGGTCGCCGATCTCGTCGAGGGCGGCCGCCATCAGGCGCCCGGACGCGCCGGCGCCACGGTCGGCCGCGGCCACCACGACCCGCCCGATCCGCGCGACACCGCGGGGGTCGGCCAGGATCCGCAGGTACGCCACGGGTGCGCCGTCCCGGGAAAGCCACACGTGGCGGGTCTCCGGCTCGGTGTCGCGCCCGTCGAGCTCCGGATAGGCGCACTTCTGCTCGACCACGAACACGTCGACGCGGAGCCGCAGCAGCTCGTACAACGTGCGGACATCGAGGTCGGCGAACGGCGCGACGTGCAGCTCCATGCCTTGATCCTCGCACGTCAGCGGGAAAACACGGTGTGTCGCTTCCACCCAGCGGCCGGCGGTCCGGCAAAGCTCGGTGGAGCCCCAACATACGGTGCCTCGGAGGAGCAAGGTGATCAAGCGAAACAAACTGTTCGGTACGAAGACGCGGGTGACGTTCTGCCTGCCGAAGGACGCACCTCCCGGTGCGGTGAGCGTCGTCGGCTGCTTCAACGAGTGGGAGCCCGGCCGCCACGTGCTTGTACCGCGCAGTGACGGCACCCGGACCATCACCGTGAAGCTGGAGCCCGGACGATACCGCTTCCGGTACCTCGCGACCGGTGGCGTGTGGCTCGACGACGATGAGGCCGACCGGATCGACCACGAGGGCGGCGAACTCGTCCTGTGAGCGCGGCGCCGCCCGCACCCTACTAGTGAACCGGACCGGAGCGTCCCTCGTATTGGTTCAGCCACCCGTTCACGGGCTGGCAACGTGAGGGACGCTCTGATCACGGTTGGGGATCTTGCAGGCAAAACCGACTCTTGCCTGCCCCAGGGTGGTCTGAGTGGACAAATGGCGTTACCTTCGGGTCGCGAGTATTAGACGCATGGGGATCCATGCGTCCCAAGGGGAGGCTCCCTGGGACGGGGGGCACGACAGATGAGCGGGGTGAGTCTGCCTTGACACAAACTCCAGGGATCGGCAATGTCCACGCGACCCAGGCGCAGCTGAACCAGATGGCTACGCGCTGCCAGGATGTCCGCGAGCGATTGGCCACGGGCATGGCACAGCTGCTGGACCGGGTGACGGATCTCGGCGGCAGCGGCATGAGCGGTTCGGCCAACTCCGCGCTGCAAGGCGTGTCTGGCGACCTCAACAACGGCCTTACGAAGATTCTGAATGCGCTGGACGATCTGTCTGGCAAGATCAGCAGCGCCTCGACACAGTTCGGTGTGCAGGACGACGACGCCGCGTCCACCATCCGCAACGCGGCCGGTGCGACCGGCGACAGCGCCGTCATCTCGGCCCTTCGCGGCTGACGTCCATCCCTAGTCGAGAGGCGAAATCACGATGACTGATCTGCCCATCACTTACAACTTCGGCGCCATCGCCGACGTGGCCACCGCCATCGGCACGTTCTCCGGCAGCATGGACGTCGAGCTGGGCGACCTGTACAACGACTTCAAGACGCTCTTCGCGCAGGACTGGCAGGGCTCGGCGGGTCAGGCGTGCGACGCGGCCCAGCAGCAGTGGAATGCGGGCGCCGACGAGATCAAGGGCGCGCTGCTCCGGCTCGGCCAGGCGCTCGGCGCCTCGTCCGAGCGCATGCAGCAGGTCGACCAGTCGATCTCCGCCGGCTTCTGATTACACGGCATCGACGCTGACGGGTCCCGGCGGAGGCGAGAGCTCCGCCGGGACCGGCGTCTGAACCTTGTGCCTGGCAGAGCACGCTGGTAAGTACGTCGCAAGGTTGATACGGGGGTGGCACTGTGGTGAGAGACGACGGCGGTGGCGGCGGGAGCACGACGTACGACTACGAGTCCTTCGGGGACCGGGTCAACGTCGAGGTCACCGACCTGGTCACCTATTGGGAAGAGATGACCCGGCTGTCGGGTGAAGCCACGGGCGCGGCCAGCAACGCGATGGCCGAGATGCAAATGATGATTCACACCGCGTTGTCCACGCCGCTCGAAGGCGAGGTCCTGCCGGAAGGCCAGCAGGCGGCCCGGTTCCTCACCCACCGCGTGGGTGACTTCCAGCGGTTCGTCGCCGACGTGTCTCAGGGAATCATCAACATTGGCAACGCGGCGGCCGTCGTCGCCGAGATGTACGAGGGCTCCGACAACGAAAACGGCGCCAACCTCAACGACATCGGTTTCGTCTTCGGCGACTCCGGTGCCAACGGCCCAAGCGGCTTCCGCGGCACCGAGACCTTCCAGGAGTGGAAGATGCGGATGGCCGAGGAGACCGGGCAGAACGCGCAGGCCCTGACCGGCGACGAGAGGTACGCGACGAACACCGTGTCGTACCCGTACGGCACGATCTACACGTTCGGCGACGGCTCCCGCAAGCAGACCTACTCCGGATACGAGTCGGGTCCCAACGGTCAGCTTGTCACGGTCAGCACGGTGTACATCTACGGGGCGGACGGCACGCTGCTGTCGAGCACGACCGAGCGCAGCTACGAAAACGGGGCCGGGCGCCCGGTCAACACCGTCACCACCGCCACCGGCGAGGGCGAGCAGCGCCGGCAGAGCACCACCACGACGACCGAAAACTCCGACGGCAGCGTCACCATCCAAAACCAGACCCAGGTCGGCGACGAGCCCGCGGGGGAGCCCACGGAGACGACCGTGCGGCGCGACAGCCACCAGGACGGCGGCGTCGAGGCGCCGGTCGGGGACGCCGCCGACCGCCTTGAGACCGATGGCGACCAGCAGGCCGTTAACAACTACGGCATGGCGTAGGAGCGCACCATGTCGGACGACTACTTCGGGTACACCACCGGGCAAAACCGGGAGCTTGTCGAAAACCGCCGCCTGGCGGCCAGGATGGGCGACGACATCAGGTACTACCCGCCGCCGGGAAACGAGACCTACATCGAGCCGACGCCGAATTTCGCGCAGAGGTTCGAGGGCGGCATATCTCCGGGTGACGAGAGCCGCGACTACTACGCCAACGGCATCGAGCAGATCTACAAGCGGATCATGAGCCAGGACTCGGTCGTCCTGTACCAGCTCGCCGACCAGTGGTTCGAGCTCAACCAGGTCCTGGACGACCTGCGCACCCGCGTGCTGAAGGCCGCGACGAACCTCAAGGAGGGCGGCGACGGCGCGGGCGGCAACGGCGGCTGGGCCGGCGCGGGGGCCGACGCGTTCCTCGCCCGCGGGCCGGGCGCCACGCTCAAGTCGATCGACGACTGGGAGCAGGCCTCGTACCAGAACTGGATGGGCACGCTGGCGTTGGTAAGCGTGATCAACCAGCGCCGGGGCGAGATGGTGCAGCTTTGGCGTGAGTACAAAGAGGCGATGGTGTCGCAGAGTCAGATGTGGCTCGACGACCCGCGCAACTACAACTACAGCTCCAACAAGCCGTACTCCTCGCCGGATGACATCCCGCCTAAGAGCTACGAGGCCGAGCAGTACATCACCTGGATGCGCGATGCGCAGCTCGCCTGGCACCACAAGGCGCAGAAGATCCAGTGGGACATGGCGCAGGACTACTGGTCGACGATGAGCCAGGACTACGCCGGCGGCCGGACCACGGTGTACGAGGGACCCACCGACGCGGTGATGCCCAACATGGAGTTCATCGCGCGCTACAAGCTCGGCCCGATGCCCAACATCCCCAAGCCCAACATCACGACGCCCGACGGGGTCGACCCCAACATCACGAAGCCGAACGTAGCGAAGCCGGAAATCGACGTTCCGAACGTCCAGCAGATCGTGAACGATCCGCAGATCACGGCGCCGAGTGTCGACAACATCCCGACGCCCGACATCACCGCGCCGACCGTCACCCCGCCGAACATCACCGCGCCGGTCGTGACACCCCCGGCGATCGCGCCGCCCGTGCTGCCGCCCATCGCGCCGCCTGCCCTCACGACCGGCGGCCCGGGCGGGCTGCCCGCGGTGCGCCCGGGTGCCCTGCCCGCGACCAACGACCTGCTGAGCAACCTCAAGTCCGGTACCGGACCGGGCGTCCTGCGCGCCGGCATGACCCCGCCGGGCGGGGAAGGCCTGCCGCCGGGGATGCCGCAGGGTGGACGTCCCGGTCAGGCGCCGCCGCCACCGGCCATCAAGGGCCGCGGTCCGAATCCGAACACGCCGATGGCTCCGCCGCAGGGCAAGGGCGGCGCCCCCGACAAGACCACGCCCACGAGGCCGGGCACGCCGGCCGCGCCCGGCATGACGAACCAGTTCGGCGGGCCGCCCGGAACACCGGCGTCGCCGGTCCTGCGTAACCCGCACGCGACGCCTGGGCAGCCGGGCCGGGGCGGTGGCCCGCGCCGCGGTACTCCGGGCCTGCCGGGCGTGCCCACGCAGCGAAACCCCGACGGCACCAACCTGCGGCCCGACGCCGCCCCGCCGGTGCTGGGCCGCCCCGCGCCGCGTACACCGGAACGCATGCCCCCGGCGCGCCCCTCGGCAGGGTCCACCAACACTCCTGGCGGCCTGCCCAACCCGCTGGCTCCGCCGCAGCGGCGGACCGCGAGCCCGGTGGTCGGGCGCTCCGCCCAGGCCGGGCCCGGTGCGCCGCGGCCGCCGGAGCCGACCGCGGGTGTCATGCGTGGCAAGCGCAACGACGGCAACAGCGGGTACGAGGCGGAGATCGGCTCCCGGAAGCGGGACGCGAAGGACCCGCAGGTCACGATCGACGAAGAGTTCGACCGGATCAACGCGGTACTCGCGCAGGAGGGCGCGTGGACGGTGGACACCCCGGGCGGCGGCGTCCTGGACGCGGCGCCGCCTCGTCCGCAGGCGCGGTCGGCGGAGCCGAAGCCGACCCTGGGCACATGAGCGCCGCCCCGACATCGGTTGCCGCCGTCCTGCGCGGGGGTGCGGCGGCGCTCGCCGCCGTGCTCCTGCTGGCGGTCGCGGGCTGCGGCGGGTCGGACGAGCCGGCCGACGGCACGATCACGCTGCCACCCGCGCCGTCGGCCGAGGGGACGTCCGCGCCGCCGCCCGCCGCCGGTGTCGTGTACAAGCTCTCCGGTGACCTGTGCGAGAAAGCCGACCAGGCCCCGTTCGCCGACCTGTACCCGAAGGAGGACGCACAGCCGCTCGTCAACACCGAGAAGCTGTGCGTGACCCGGCGGACCTCGGCGGACAAGAGCATCAGCCTCACCATCGATGCTGACCTGCTGCCGAACGAGGCGGCGGCGAAGCTCTTCGTGGAGACCGGGCGCCGACTGGCGAAGCGCCCGTTCACCGACGTCACCGGCGCCGGCTCGGACGCGCACTGGAGCGGCGACAAGGACGACGTGAAGCTGACCAGCTACCACGGAAACCTGGTGCTGGAGGTGCAGGCCGCCGCCAACGTCGCGGACGGGATGCCCGACGACGTCGTGCAGCGCCTCGTGCGTGTCGCGGAGGGTACGTACGCGAAGTTGGCGCCATGACGGACGAGGATCCCGGTGACCTGGCTCCTGGTGCGCGCTTCGCGATGAGCGTGATCCACCCGGGCTCGCCGACCTTGCAGGTGCGCTTCCGGCAGGGCGTGCTCGTTACGCCGTACGGCTTTCCGGACTGGCCGCTCTGTGCCCGCGCGGTGGTGGAGCTGCCGGCGCCCGACCCGGCGCTGTCCCTCGAGGAGCAGCGGATTCTGGACGTGCTCGCGGCCAACGCGGCGATGTCCAGGACGGCCGGGGAGCCGGACGGCGATCCACTGTGGCCGGTGACGGCGGCGGGCACGCTCGGCGGTGGCCGGGACGGTGCGGTACCGACGCCGGCCGGCTGGTGCTGGGCGCACGTGGGTGCCCCTGACGCGGCTCGGCTGCTCGCGCTGGTGCCGGTCGAGCTGCACGGTTCGTACCGCCACGCGGGCGGGGTGCGCCAGCTGCCGGTGACCGGGCGCGGGCTGCGCGCCGAGGCCGAGCCGCTGTCCGTGGCGCCGGCCGTCGGCGACGAGGTACCCGATGACCTGCTCGATCTGCTGGAGAGCGCGCTGGGGTGGCCGCTGCCGCCGGCGTACCGGCGCTTCCTGGTCGAGACGAACGGTGCCGGCCCGGCGGCGCCCGCGGTGCTCCCGCCCTTCGGCTTCGTGGCCGACCAGCAGCTGTTCGGCATCGCCCGGGAGGACCGGCACCAGGATCTGTCCTATGTGGGCGAATGGGTGCGCGACCGGCTGACCGTCGACTTCCTGCCGATCGGGTACGTGCAGGGTGGCCTGCTGGCGGTCAAGGTCTCCGGCGACGACCTGGACTCGGTCTGGTACCTGGACGACGACGATCCGCGCGACCGCGAGGCGTTCGGGCCGGAGGAGGTCTGCGCCCACCTGCTGTACCGGTGCGCGGACAGCGTCGACGACCTGTGGACGCGGCTGGTGCGCCCGCCGGCGGCGCTCGTGGAGCTGGCCGGCCGGTGGGCGGGGCAGGTGACCCAGGTGCGGGACGAGCTGGTCGGTTCGGGCCTGCCGGCGCGGATGAAGGCGCCCTGGCAGCCGTCGGCCCGGCCTGGCCGCGACCCTGTCGCCACGATGTTCGAGGCCGGGTGATCATGAGCGGGAGCCGCGCGGCTACGGGTCCGGACCACGACGGCGGACGAGCGCCGAGCGACGGAGCGTGGGAGGCGCAGCTGAGCGAGCAGACGAGCGGCTGGGTGCCGGTGAACGATGTGGAGCGCGAGCTCCAGCAGGCGGTCGGCGACGGCGACATCCGTTCGGTGATGCGCATTCTCGCGGTGGCGCCGCTCGTGGTGCCCGGCTTCCGGGACGAGCCGGACGCCCAGCCTGGTCGGCAGCGGCTGCTGACCCGCGAGCGCGACGGCGTGCCGTACCTGCTGGTCTTCACCTCGCCGGAGGCCATGTACCGGTCGGTGCCGGCGGACGGCTGGCGGGCGACAACCCTCACCGAAGTTGTCTCCGGTACGCCCGACGGATGGGGGCTGGCGGTCAATCCGGTCACCCCGATCGGCGTGCTGGTCAAACCCGAGGACGTGCCGGAGCTGGTGCCCACGCAGCGGACGATGCGTGATTTCACCCCGGCCAACGAGGTGGAACGGCTGCTGCGCGACGCGCTCGTCGCCCCGGACGCCGAGGTGCTGCTCGACGTGCTCGTCACCGCCCAGGTGATGGTGCCGACGCAGGCGCTGGAGATGGACGGTGTGCTGGTCGTGCCGGCCTTCACCTCGGTCGACCGCTACGAGGAGTGCCTCGGCGGGCGCGATCTGGACGTCCCGGTGGTGACGCTCGACTTCATCTCGGTACTGCGGCAGTGGCCGGGCGACGACCACCGGCTCGCGGTCAATCCCGGCTCGCCGATCGCCATCACGCTGCCGGGGGAGCGGGTGCGGCAGTTGGTGGCGTACGCGGAACTGTTGGTGCGGCGGCGCCTCGGCGGCGACCCGCCACCGCCACCCCCACCGCCGCCGGTATCGCCATTTGCAGACCTCGAGCCGCCACCGATCCAGCTGCCCCCGGGCGGCATCGGCGGGGCGCTGCGAGGTGAGGGCTGATACCCGATCGATGCAAGGATCATCTATTGTCGGAGCAGGCCTAACGGGTCTAGGGGGAGGTGGGACGCATGGAGCGACCGCAATGGTCGGCGATTCGCGGCGTGATTGACGACCTCCAGCAGACCATCGAAAACGCGGCACAGACACGGCAGCAGATGATGGAGATCACCGGTACGGCTTGGTCCGACGACCGGATGATCAAGGCCGTGGTCGGCCCGCGCGGGCAGCTCGTGGAGCTGGAGATCGACCCCCGCGTCTACCGCACGCCCAACTCCAAGGCACTGGCCGCGTCGATCCTCTCGACCGTTCGCGCGGCTGTCGAAGACGCCAACAAACAGACGAAGGAAATCATCGACAAAGTCATGCCCAAGGATCGTGGATTGGGCGTGATCGGAAAGACTGATTTCGACGTATTGATGGAAAGTCACGACGCCGACCTGTCGAAGGCGCTGAAGAAGAACGAGGAGGATGGCCGTGGGTTCCTTCCTTGACATCCAGGACGACCCCAACGAGGTGAGCGGCACCGGCGCGATCCTGCGCTCGATCGGGACCTCGTTCAAGGGCCAGGCGCAGGGCATCCTCGCCGAGATCAACGCGGTCAACGCCGAGCGCCCGTGGGGCGGCGACCAGTACGGGCAGGCGTTCGAGCAGACGTACAACGTCGTGCCCGAGGGAAGCGACATGCCGCTGCGCGACGCCGTCGACGACGGGCTCAGCCGTGCCGGCGACGGCCTGATCAAGCCCGCCGACAAGACGATCCTGGCCATGACCCAGTACCAGGGTGTCGACGAGGACAACCGCGCCGACATCAACCGGGCAAACCTTTAGTCGATGGCCGACACCGTCGAGATCTATGTGAAGTACGCGGGACCGGGCCAGGAGCTCGCCCACCGGGTGGCGGAGGCGCTCGACCTGCGGGGGTACTTCTACAACGGGCGAAGCTACGTGCTGCCCGCAGACGCCCAGCCCTGGGTCGGCGTCGACGGCTGGGCGCATCTCAACCTCACGCTCACCGACCTCGGGCGGGACGGTGATCCGGGCCTGTCGGCGGATACGGCGTACGAGCCGTACGAGTTCGTGGTCAGCGTTGAGTTTCGCGGGCCGCGGGAGCGCCTCGGCCGGGCCGTCTTCGACCGGCTCACCACGCTCCAGCTGCCGATGGCGTACGGGGACGACAGTGACGTCTTCGCCGACTTCCTGCCGGGGCGGGGCGTGCGCGAGTTCTCGCCCGGCACCTCGGCGGAGGAGGACGGCCGTCCACTCTGGCGCGAGCCGGCGCTCAGCGCGGCCCGTTCACCGGCACCGGTTTGGCGGGTGAGCCCCGGCGCGGTCACGGTCTGCGAGACCGACGGGCTGCTCCAGTTCGTGCCGGTGTTCGACAGGCGGTGGCTGCGCCCGGTCGCCTCGGTCCGGACCTCGGCCGACGCGGTCGACATCGGACTGTTGCTGGCCGCCGCGCTCGGCACCGCCGACCGGCCCGGGCGCGACGAGCACGACGAGGTGATGGCCCGGCTCGCCGGCGCGGTCCGGCTGCCGGTCGAGGAGTTCCTGCTCCGTACGGTGTCGTTCGACGTGCGGGTGGTGGGCGAGGAGGTGCTCGGCAGCGCGCACGCCGCCCGCCGGGACGGTGCGCCTGGTGAGGTCGAGGAGCTGACCGGGCGTACGCCGGTGGCGGCCGGCCCGGAGCCGCTCGGCGCGCTGGTGCTCGATCTTGTCGTGGCGCTGCGGGCGCGCGTGCCGGCGTGACGGTGAACGGGGGAGAGACGGGTGGACTGGGATCGGGTGGTCGCGGCCCTGGAGCGGCATGCGCTGGCGCCCGGGGACGCTGTCGGCAAGCGGCGCGAGTGGGAGCACGTGCTGACGTTCACGGTCGACGACTACGGGTACGAGGCGCGCCCGGCTGACTGGCTGATCGGTCAGGCGGCGTGGGTGGACGCCGCGGTGCGCGTGGTCGCGGACCGGTTCATGGACAACTTCGCCATCACGTATGGGCTGCTCTTCACCGGCGACCAGGACCTGTTCCTCAATGACCCGGCGGCGATCCGCGAGCTCGGCCGGGGACTTGGTGCCGAGGTGGACCCGCTGGCGTATGCAGAGGTGCTGGCCGAGCTGTACTCGGGCGAGCACATCGACAGGTCCACGGTGCTGCCATTCTCCGCGACCGGCGGCCACCGGGCCGGCGCGCTCGTCCGCGACCGCGCTCAGTTCGCCGCCGAGTACGAGTGGGTCGACCCGGCCCTGGTCTCGGCGCCGGCGGTCCGTGGCGATGGCGGCGGGGTCGAGCTGGAGTTCTGCTCCGTGCACTACTTCCTGACCGAGACCAAGTCCGCTGTGGACGTTCTCCAGTGGACGGTCGTCGGCGGTGGTGGGCGACCGGCGTCCTGGGTGCGCCGTTACCTGGCCCGAGGTGTCGAGCGCCCGTACCGGGTCGGCTGAGCCTGCCGGGGGAGGGCCAGATGTCCGGAAACGTCGCGGAGGACGCCGCCGATGCCGCGCTGGAAGCCGTGCGGCAATGCTTCATCCAGATCAACGAGTGGATTCCGGTCCTCGGCGACTTCCTCGAGATGATCACGCAGTGGCCTGAGGCTCGCCACGATCGTCTCTTCGACCTCTCGGACTCGTACCAGTCGGCCGCTGAGCTGTACGCCGACCACCTCGAAGAGATCCAGGAGTACATCCGGGACCTCTCGGTGTGGCAGGGCGACGGCGCCGCCCAGCTCGTGCGCGAGAGCCTCCAGGGCTACATGGACGAGACGGCGAGCATGGGCGAGGCGCTCGGCTCGATGCAGCAGCTCGTCCACGGCAAGGCGCTCGAGATCGAGACCATGAAGTGGATGGCCGTCATCACGCTCGTGATGATGGCGATCGCGCTGATCCAGGCGATCCTCACGATCTGGACCGGCATCGGGGGCGTGGCGGGTCTGGCGGCGATCGCGGCCGGCCGCCAGACCATCTACACCATCGCCCGGGAGCTGCTGCGCAAGCTGTGGCAGGAGACCATCAAGGCGGGCATCCGGCGCTTCATCCAAAGTGGAATCAAGGGCGTCGGTGCGGCCGCCCTGCGCGGCGGCCTCGCGTACGCCGGCTTCATGGGCGCCATGAAGGGCGGGATCATGCTGATCCAGGCCCTTGAGGGACACGACCCGTTTACCGAAGGGTGGGCCGGCCGGTTCGGCATGGAGCTGGTGGACAGCTTCATCGCGGGTGCGATCGGTGGCCCGCTGATGTTCGGCATCCACAGCCGGGTCACCGAGGCCGTGGCGTTCGGCCTGGGGCAGGTCGGCGACAACGTCCTCCAGATCGGCCGCGACCGCCTCATCGACCAGATGGGCCTTACGGAGTGGGCCCAGCGCAACGGCGTCTACAGTGGAATGACGCTCGACAACCTGTGGGAGTCGGTCACGCCGGCCGCGCTCCTCGGCGAGATCCTGAGCGAGCCGGGTGGGCGCCACCGGCCGGACATCGTGACGCCGGCGCTCCAGCAGGGCGCGGGCCAGCTCTTCGGCGGCCAGCAGGGCAGCGGCGCGCCGGCCAACCTGGGGCAGGGCAGCAACCTCGGCAGCCAGACCGGCCTGCCGAGTGGGCTGCTCGGCCAGACCGGTGCCACCGGTGCCACCGGCGCCACCGGCGCCACCGGGGCGACCGGGGCGACCGGGGCGACCGGGGCGACCGGCTCGCAGGGTTCGTCGTCGAGTTCGGGTCGCGGCGGCTCGTCGTCGTCTTCCTCCTCCTCCTCGTCCTCGTCCGGTGGCCAGCAGGGCTCGTCGTCCTCCGGTGGCCAGCAGGGTGGCTCGTCGTCTTCCTCGGGCGGGCAGAGTGGGGACTCGACCACGGCCGCGCCGCCCGCCGCTGGCGACGGGACGCCGCAGACGGGCACGCCGGGTGACGGCCAGACCGCCGACGGGTCCACGGCCGATGGGACGCCGCAGGGTGGGCAGCCTCCGCCCGGCACCCAGGTCCCGGCCACCCCGGACGCCGGGACGCCAGCGACGCCTGATGCGGGAACGCCGGCCACGCCGGACGCCTCCACCTCGGCGACGCCTGATGCGGGAACGCCTGGCTCGCCCGATGCGGGAACGCCTGGCTCGCCCGATGCCGGAACCCCGGCCACGCCGGACGCTGGGACGCCGGCGACGCCTGATGCTGGGACGCCTGGCTCGCCTGATGCTGGGACGCCGGCCACGCCCGATGCCGGAAGCCCAGCCACGCCTGATGCGGGGACTCCGGGTTCGGCTGACGGGGGAACGACGGCAACGCCGGACGCCTCCACCTCGGCGACGCCTGATGCGGGGACGCCTGGCTCGCCTGATGCTGGGACGTCGGGCTCGCCTGATGGGGGTCGGGCGCCACTCCCGATAGCGGGACGTCCGCCACGCCCGATGCGGGGTCGCCGGCTACGCCTGACGCTGGCACGGGGGATGCGGGAACGCGTTCCTCGACGTCCGGGCCGACTGCTGACGGCTCCACGATCCCGGACAGTTCCACTTCGGATGGCTCCACTCCGGACGTCGCCACGCCCGATGCCACAGGCACGCCCGACGCGACCGGCGATGGTACGCCGCAGGCGGACGGGTCGACGTCCACAGCGGACGGTTCGACGACCGGCGACGGCAGCACGAGCACGGCTGACCCCTCCGCGGGTTCCGGTCAGCCCGACGGCAGCACGTCTGACGGTGGCGGCGCGGCGGCCGCCCCACCCGTGATCCAGACCGACGGCGCCTCGTCCGGCCGCGCCGACGGTGCCTCGGGTCGTGCCGACGGCGCCGGACGCCAGGACGGTGCCCAGCCTGCCGGCGACGGTGCTCCCGCGCGCGAGAAGCCCAAGTGGTACGAGTGGCGCAAGCGCATCGAGCAGCAGGTCAGCGCGGACTACGCGCGCGGTGTGGGCGAGATGTTCACCTCGCGGTCGGGCGGCAACGGCACGGGCCGGGACGCCCCGCTGCTGACGCCCGACATGGTGCAGCACGCGCTGAGCACGCCCCCGGAGAGCCTCGGCGACTACGGGCGGCGGCTTCAGTCGTACCTGGCGGACCACTTCACGAACGTCGACAGCAACGGCAACCGCACCCCGATGAGCCAGGCGGACATCGCGAGCCGGCTTGGCGAGCTGCGCGCCGGCACGCTGGCGCCGCCGCTGAACCCGACAACCGGTTCGCCCACGGCTGGATCCCCGGTCCCCGGCTCGCCGGCCTCGCCTCAGCCCACACCGGCCTCGCCTCAGCCCACACCGGCCTCGCCTCAGCCCACACCGGCCTCGCCTCAGCCCACACCGGCCTCGCCTCAGCCCACACCCCCCTCGCCTCAGCCCACGCCCGCCGCAGTCGGACCGCAGACGCCGTCCGGTGCGCGGGCGCCGGACTCCACGCTCGCGCCGCCCGACCCCGGCACGGACACACCAACGCCAGACGGGCCGCGCGGTCCGGACGGCGCCGGCCGGACCCCGGACGGTGCCACACCGGACGGATCCCGGACCGGAGATGGCCCGCGCACACCGACCAGCGACGGCCCCCGCCCGGACGGCAGCACGCCCGACGGCTCACGGCCGGATGGATCCACACCGGACGGTTCGCGTCCGGATGCCGCCACGCCGGACGGCAGCAGGCCTGATGGGTCGCGTGCGGACGGGGCGACGCCGGATGGGGCGCGCGACCGGGACGGAACCGCGACGCCGACCACCGATGGCGCGCGGCCGGATGGGTCCACACCGGACGGTTCGCGTCCGGATGCCGCCATGCCCGATGGCGGTAGGCCCGACGCCAGCACGCCCGATGGCGGCAGGCCTGATGGGTCGCGTGCGGACGGGGCGACGCCGGATGGGGCGCGCGACCGGGACGGGACGGCGACGCCGACCGTCGATGGGGCGCGGCCGGATGGGTCCACACCGGACGGTTCGCGTCCGGATGCGGCCACGCCCAATGGCAGCACGCCCGATGGCTCGCGTCCGGATGCGGGCACGCCCGACGGCGGCAGGCCCGACGCCAGCACGGCCGACGGGTCACGTGCGGATGGGTCTATGCCGGATGGCAGTAGTCCGGATGGGCCGCCACCGCCGGATGGGGGTGACGGGGACAGCGTCATCGAGCCGGAGTTGGTGCCGACCGCCAACTTCTCGCCGGACGTCACGCGGACCGGTGCCGACCTGCCGCGCCAGGTCAACGAGCTTGTCGACCGGGCGCGGGACAGGCTGCTCGCCCGCTACTCGCCGGAGGCGGTGGCTACCCGACTCGCCGACCTGGAGAACATCCGCCAGCTCGCCAACCGCCTCCAGGCCAGCGCCGACGCCGCGCGCGCCACCGGGCAGATGGGCGACATGGTCCAGCAGGTGCGCGACCTGAGCCGGGCGGTGAACTCGTACGCGGACACGTACCGCGACTGGCGCGACTTCGACCGGGGTGGCCGGCCGGCCGACCCGGGCTGGCGCGACCTCGACGGCGTCGACCCGCTCAACTCGGTCGAGATGGCCAACCGGGCGGCCAGCATCGACCCCGCTACCGGGCGGTTCGACCCGATCTCGCAGGCGATCGCCATCGCGAAGATCGGCGACGTGATGGGGCCGGAGTTCGAGGCGCACGCCACCCGGCTCTTCGAGCGCACGGTGCCGATGGACGTAGCCTCGCTGCACAGGATCCTGCCACCCAGCGCGGTCACGCAGACCTTGCTCGACCAGGTCACCGTGCAGCAGCCGCGCGGGTTCTACGACCCCCGGCTCGGCGCGATGTTCATCAACCCCACGACCTCGTCGGGCGACCCGCGCTCGCTCAGCGCCATCGCCACGACGATGGTGCACGAGGGGATGCACGCGGTGCAGCCCAACAACGCGATGCTCAGGGACATGGTCGAGGACCATGTGCACCCCGACGCGCGGCAGGACGTGTACCGCCAGCTTCGGCTGGAGCGGGAGTTCCAGGCCTTCACCGTGCAGCAGGAGTTTCTGCACGGGCTGGCGGGCCACCGCTCGCCCGATCCCAGCGGCGACCCGCGCATCCCCAACTCGGACGGGTACCGCGAACTCGCCGCCCTCACCCCGGACGAGCTGCGGGCCGAGGTGATGCGCCGGTACAACATTCCGGCGAGTTCCATCCCGGACGGCGTGCTCACCACCGACCCGGACACGATCATCGGCCAGGCGCGTACGGCGATTGCCGAGTCGACGCACCCCGACCCGGCGCAGCGCCAGGAGGGCGGCCTGGTCGGACCGCTCACCCAGCACGTGGCCGACACGCATGGCATCGACCTCGACGCCCTGCGGCAGCGCCAGACGCAGACGAGCTTCCCCGACCTGAACGGCCCCGGCACCCCGTCTGGCCAGCCCGGACCGGGGCAACCATCGGGCACAAGCCCGCAACCCGGTCCCGATCCGGTGGCGCAGCCCGACGCCTCCCAGCAGGACGGAATCGGCACACGAGAGGCCGAGCAGGGATCGCCGCCGGACCCGGACGACCCGTACCGCCACGACGTGCCGCCGGAGCACTTCGACGGCGTGGATCCGGAGCAGCGCGGCCCGCTGGGCGACAAGTACCAGGAGGGCGTGACCGACGCGCACGACGGGACGGACGAGGGCTTCGATCCCAAGGAGCGCGACTTCGCCAACCAGCGGGCCGACGAGGGGCGGCATGTCACGCGCACTCCGCGGCACCCCGAGTTCAACAACGGCTACAAGTCGATGGAGGCGCTGGAGCGCACCGGCCCGGAGGACCCCGGTACGGCGGTCGAGTACAAGAGCGTGGGCAGGGACAGCCGCGCGGCGGTGGACAGCCAGCTGACCCGCGCCTTGGACAAGTTCGACCCACAGCCGGACCAGAGCCGGCTGGAGGGCGACGTCGCCCTCGACGGCCGGAACGCCGAGAACAAGGATCCCGACCAGCCGGACGGCCTCTCCTACGAGCACGCGGTGAACTCGCTGAAGGCGCGCTTCGGCCGGATGCTGAGCGATCCCAACGAGACCCGGCTGGACCAGGTCGGCAAGATCGAGATCTACCTCGGCGACGGCAGCCGCGTCGTGTACCACGACGGCCGGATCACGCACGAGACCGACGCCGGCACGACCGTGGTGGGCGAGTGGGACGCCACGGCAGGGCGGTTCGTCTCCCCGACGCCGGATGGCGGCGGGCCGACCCCACCGGCGCCCGGCACGCCAGGCGCCGCCACCACGCCCCGGCAGGCGCCGCCACCACGCCGCCGGCAGGCGACGCCACCACGCCGCCGGCAGGCGACGCCACCACGCCGCCGGCGGGCGACGGGACCCGGTCCGACGGCGGGACCCGGTCCGAGGATGGGACGCGCGCCGAGGACGGGACGCGGGGTGACGACGGAACGCGAAGCGAGGACGGGACGCGGGACCAGGACGGGTCCACGCCCGACGAGCTTGAGCTGGAGCAGGACGGCGGCACCCCCGACGCACAGGACGGCACCCCCGACGCACGGACCATCGAGCAGCGGTACGTCGACGCGCTTACATCGGACCAGCGGCAGACGATGGAGGCGGCTCTCACGGCCGCCAGGCCCGTCGCCGAGCAGATGCGCAGCGACCTCAAGCAGGTGGCGGATGCACTGGCCGCCGAGTTCGGCGACGGGTCCGTGCGGGTCGAGGGCGACGGCAAGAAGGACGTCAAGAAGCTCGCCTCGCTGGCCCGGAAGTACCTCATCGAGGGCCGCCGCGAGGGCAGCTTCGGCGACTTCATGGCAGACGTCAACGACCTCGCCCGCTTTTCGCTGTCGGTGCTCGACGGACCGCGGTACACCGAGATCGTCCAGGCCGCGCTCGCGCGGCTCCAGGCCGAGCCGTACAACTACAGGTACGACCCAGCGGACGACAAGAGCTTCTGGCGGCCGGGCAACCGCTTCCTGGGGCGCAACATCACGCTGCTTTCGCCGGATGGGCACAAGATCGAGCTCCAGTTCCCGACCGGCGAGTCGTTCGCCGTCGGCGACACGACCCACGGGGACTACGAGATCTTCCGGCTGGAGGGCAGGGACCCGGTCACCGGGCAGGAGTTCCCGGTGCACGAGCGGGCCCAGGCGTTCCTGCGCATCCTCCGGGCCAACCAGGGGGTCACGGAACCGGTCCCCGGCGGGGTCGACCCGGCCCAGTCCAAGAACACCAGCTTCGCGAAGTGGATCGCGAGCCGGCCCCAGCAATGGGCCGAGTACCAGCAGTGGCTCGCCGACCAGGGCCGCACGTTCGAGGACGAGGTGCGGCAGCATGGGCTGACCCGGGCCGACTTCCCGATCGACCCGAAGCTGATCCCGGCCGACCCGGCGGTGCCGGAGAAGGGCAAGCTCGATGAGCGAACGCTTCACCTACTACGTTCTCTACCGCCGGGACCTGACCACACCGGTGGGCCTGCTGGCGGAGGGACAGGCGGACCCGGCACTGCCCCATCGGGTAGTGGGGTGGGATCACCAGGACGCGGACTGGACGGAAGCACAGGCCTCCCTGGGCGCGATGCAGATCAATCCGGATTACGAGGACCGGCTCCGGATAGTGGACCGGTCGACGGCCGAGCGGATCGCCCGGGAGACCCTGGGAACGCAGCTGCCGACCGAGGAGGAGCTACAGGCGATCGGGGATCGGGCGGCGGAGGAGTACGCCCGGAAGTGGGGCCCGGCGGGCAGCTAGGCCCGCTGACCGACCCCGGCGCGCTGGCGCCGGGCGTGCCGTCGCTGGACACGACGCGCACGACCGGCCCCGACCACCTCGGGCCGATCGAGGACCCGCAGTTCCAGGCCGACATCGAGCAGTCCCTGGACACCGGCTCCGGGTACCAGACGGGCGCCGACCCGTCCACCCACCCGTACGGCCGGCTCGTCAACGACGGCGGGCCCAACATGCCCGGCCGAAACAACAACTGCCTCGACTCCTCGCTCGCCGCGCTCTCCAGCTTCTACGGTGACCCGCGGGTCTCCGCCCCGCGCTGGCCGGACGTGCTGCCGGACGGTACGCCAGACACGACGAGCGGTGAGGCGGACGGGGTCGACCGCGCGGAGAACTGGCTCGGCGGGACCTGGGACGGCCCGTCCAGCCCGATGCCCGGCGACCCGGCCGGCCGGGCGGCGGCGGTGGCTGGGCAGTACGCCGATTTGCACGCCCAGATCGCGGCGGCCGGCCCGGGCGCCTCGGCGCTCGTCATCGCGGACTGGCTCGACTTCGACAGCGCGACCGGCCAGGTCAGCACCGACGCGAACGGCGACGTAGTCCCCTCCACGTCCTCCCACGCGTTCGTCATCGTCTACCCGCACGGCGCCAGCGGGCCGGTGTGGTGGGACCCGCAGCACGGCCAGACCTGGACCTCCCCGCCGACGCACTACATGGCCGACACGCACACGCTGTGGTCCATGCGCGGCGACAGCCTGGGCGCCCCGCCGGCCCCGGCCGCGCCATCCACGACCAGCACCCCGCCGGCTCCGGCCGCGAGACCCACCACCAACATCGAGGGAACGCCCTATGACACCGCAGGAACCCCAGATCACGGAGGACGAAGCCCGGACGCTGATCAGTCGGCTGATCGGGGCGGGCCGGGAGGTGACCCTGCTCCAGTTCGAGAGCGGCTGGCTGGCGAGGGTGGTCCTGACGGACGAGGAACGCAGCCGGGGGATGCAACTGGGTCAGGGGAGCTACATCATCGACCGGAACGGGACGGTGACGGTCCAGTCCAGCCTGTCGACCAGGATCCTGATGGCGCAGTACAGCGAGGCGAAGCGGGAGGGCCGGCTGACCGGTCGGCAGATCTGGCCGGAGCCGACGACGCCCCCGCGGTAGCCGACGGCCAGGCGCCGCAGGGCGGTCCCGCCCCGCACGCGACCGACCAGGCGTACCTCGACGCGCTCGACCCGGCGGACGCGGGCGCCCTCCAGACGGCCCTCGACGCGGCCGGGCCGGTGGCGCGGCAGATGCGCGCCGACCTCACGGAGGTGGCGGACGCGCTGCGGCGAGACTTCGGCACCACCGACGTCGAGGTCATCGGCAACGGCGAAAACGACGTCAAGGGACTTGTCTCGCTGGCCCGCAAGTACGTCATCGAAGGCGACGTCGCCGGCATCCTCGTGGAAGGCGACACCGCCCCCGTCGACGCGTTCCTGCGGCAGGCGAACGATCTGGCCCGGTTCTCGCTGCGGGCGCCGGAGGGTCCTGAGTACGACGCGGTGGTGACCGCGGCGCTGGAGCGGCTCCAGGCGGAGCCGTACAACTACCGGTACGACCCAGCCGACGACAAGAGCTTCTGGCGGCCTGGCAACCGGTTCTACGGGCGCAACGTCACGCTGCGCAACCCGGACGGGCACGCCATCGAGCTCCAGTTCCCGACCCAGGCATCCTGGGACGCCGGCAAGCTGACGCACGACGCGTACGAGCGGGTCCGGCTGGACCGGCCCGATCCGGTCACCCAGGAGAGTCTGCCGCCACACGAGCGGGTGCGCGCGTTCCTGGAGATACTCAAGGTCAACCGGGACGCGGACCTGGCCCACCGGATCCCCGGCGGGATGGATCCGGCGCTGGGCAAGGACACGAGCTTCGCCAAGTGGATCGCCGCGCGGAGCGAGGTGTGGACGAGGTACGAGGGCTGGCTGGCGGACCATGGACTGACGTTCGCGGACGATGTCCGGGCACACGGGCTCGGCGTGGAAGACTTCCCAGTCGCCCCTCGCTGGTGCAGGAAGGCAAGATCGATGACAGCATCCTTCAAGTACTTCGCGCTCTACCGCCGGGAGGACCGGACGGACCCGCCGGTGGGCCTGCTGGCGGAGGGGAGCCTGGCCCCGGATCGGCGGCTGGTGACCGTCGGCTGGAGTCACCGCCACCGGACCTGGACGGAGGCGTCGGCCTCCCTGAACTGGATCTCGACCAGCCTGGACTGGACCGACCGGTTCGAGACGGTGGACCGGGCGACGGCGGAGCGGATCGCCCGGGAGAGCCTGGGAGTCGAGCTGCCGAGCGAGGAGGAGATGCAGCGGATCGGCGAGGGCCCGTCGGTGACGTTCCAGCGGCCGACCCAGCAGCCCTAGGCCCGCAGGATCCGTCCGGGCTGGCCCCCGGCGTGCCGGCGCTGGACACCACCCGCGTGGTCGGCCCGGACAACCTGGCCCCGATCGAGAGCCCGCAGTACCAGCAGGACCTCCAGCAGGCACTCGACACCGGCAACGGGTACGAGGAGCTGGCCGACCCGTCCACCCATCCGTACGGCCAGATGGTCAACGACGGCGGCCCGTCGGTACCCGGCCGGTCCAACAACTGCCTCGACGGCTCGCTGGCCGCCCTCTCCAGCTTCTACGGCGATCCGCAGGTCGCCGCGCCGCGCTGGGCGGACGTCAACCCCGACGGCACCCCCGACCACCGCTCCGGCGAGGCCGACGGCCTGCGGCGCGCGGTGGACTGGCTGGGCGACACCTGGACCGGCCCACCGCCCGGTACGCCCGGTGACCCGGCCGGCCGCGCGGTCGCGGTGGCTGGCCAGTACGCCGACCTGCACGCCCAGATCGCGGCAGCCGGCCCCGGTGCCTCCGCGCTCGTCGTCGCCGACTGGATCTCCATCGACTCGGCCACCGGCCAGCCGAACGTCGACGCGAACGGCGACGTCGTGCGCGAGGACGCACACGCCTTCGTGATCGTGTACCCGCGCGGCGCGAGCGGCCCGGTCTGGTGGGACCCCCAGAGCGGTCGTACGTGGGACTCGCCGCCGGCCGCGTTCGTGTCCGCCACCCACACGCTCTGGCACATCCGGGCGGACCACCTGGCCGGGAGCCCAGCACCGACGAACAGCGAGGGAACGCCGAATGTCACAGGAACCGCAGCTGACGGAGGAACAGGCACGGGAGCTGATCCAGAGGCTGGTCGGACGCGGGACGGAGGTGACCCTGTACCCGTTCGAGTTCGGCTGGCTGGTGAAGCAGGCCCTGACGGAGGAACAGCTCAGCAAGGGGATGCACGTCGGCCATGGGTCGTACATAGTGGACCGGACGGGGGTAGTCACGGTGCAGACCAGCCTGCCTATCCCGATGCTGATCGAGGACTACAGCGAGGCCAGGAGGGCGGGACGCCTGACTGGGCGGCAGATCTGGCCCGAGGTTACGCCGCCGACGGCCTGACCACCGAGCAGGTACGTAACACGGCCGCCTGGCTGACGCCGCAGCAGTTCGGCAGCGGGCCGATCGTCGACGTGCGGCCCGACGGACCCAACCTGCGCGTCGAGCTCGCCGACGGGCGGGTGCAGCACTTCCGTACCGAGGCCGGGTACGGCGGCTCCACCGTCCACTCCGGAGCGCCGCACGATCCGCACGTCATCCGTATCGACGGCAATACGCCACCGCACCACCTCAACCAGGTGCTGGCGAACGAGATCGCGGACGCCATCCAGCAGCGGGCCGCCACCGATCGCGCGGCGCGGGGCTTCGCCGGGCGGATGCTCGACCGGCTCGGCCGCCTCTTCGGCTTCGGCTCGCGGCCCGCGCCGGACGTCACCCCGCCGCCACCGGTGACGTACCCGCCGACGACGGCGTACGCACCGCCGCCGAGCCCCTGGGCCACGCCGCCCACGACGCTGCCGCCGAGCCCTTGGGCCACGCCGCCCAACACCGCGCCGCCGCCGACCACCCACACCCCGCCATGGGCGCCGCCGACGACGCACACCCCGCCGTGGGCACCGCCGCCCGCGCCGGACTACGACGCGCCGCCTGCGCCCACCTACAGCACACCGCCGGCGCCGAGCACGCACACGCCGCCCCTGTCGCAGCCGGAGTCCGGCTGGCAGGACGCGTCGTCCGTACCAGATGCGGATGGTGGGAGAGCGGAGCCGGCGCCCGTCGCGGAGAACGCGAACGACGGGCATTGGGATGACCGCGCCTGGCACCGCGAAGGGCGACCGCCGTCGTTGGACGAGCTGCTGCCGCAGACCGACGCGGAGGCGGCGCGGTGGGCGGACGCGGTCCGCGACGAGTTCACGCGCCTGCTCGACGGCCGGGAGTTCGCCGGCATGCGGGTGCGGATGGAGCCGGACGACCCGCACGCGGTGAGCGTGTACCGCGACAACGTGACCGTGCGTCTCGACATCCTCGACGCCAACGGAAGCCCGGTCGGGCGGGTCGTGCGCGAGTTCCGCCGCCTGCACGACGGTGGTATCGCGGCGAACCATGTGTCGCTGCGGCTCGACAAGGGCGTGCAGGGGCGCGGCTTCGCGGGCGAGTGGAACCGGTTCATGGAGGACTGGTACCGCTACTCCGGCGTGTCGTTCATCGAGATCCACGCGGCGTCCACTGTGGGCGGTTATGCGTGGGCACGGGCCGGGTACGACTGGGCGCCGGGCAGCGAGCACCGCGCCAACGACGTGTTCGACCGCCTGCGTGGGGAGATGCGGCGGGTCGAGGCGGACGCGCGACAGGTGGCTCGCTGGGCGGCCGGCGACGCCACTGTGGACATCGACGCCCTGCGCGGTCGCTACGGTCCGCACGACCCGGACGCGCTCATCGCCGAGATGCGGCGGCAGCACGAGGCCGGGCAGGGGATCCTGGACCGGGCGGCCCGGCACGCGTTCGGCAGCCCCGGCTACCCGACGCCGAACGAGGTCAGCCGCGCCGGCTGGAACGGGCAGGACGGCCGGGACGCCCGCTGGATCGGCAAGGACGCCTTGCTCGGCGCCAACTGGAGGGGTGTCAAGGCGGTTACCGAGGGCGGCCCGTTCCACACCCGTGGCGAGTCCGCCAGCCCGGAGCAGGCCGGCCGTGCTCCGTCCACTCCGGACGGCCCGACCCCAGACGGCCCAACCTCGGATGGCTCCACTGGGGACGGAGGCGCCGGCGAGCCGCAGCCGCGGGTCATGCTCCGCGACCCGACCCCGGAGCAGCTTGCCGACCTCGGCGTCGGCGAGGCGAGGTACCGGGATCTGGGGCTCGACAGGGCCACCCTCACGCCCGAGGAGCAGGACCGCTACGACCAGGCGCTGGAGCGGACCGCGATGGTCTCGCCGGACCAGATCCGCTTCACCCAGCGCAGCGTCAGCCCGGAGACCAGCGACGGCATCAGCGCGCAGGACCTGGTGCGGAACATGGCCAGCGGCGGCTGGCGGGGCGGGCCGGTGCACGGCGTACGGTGGGGTGACGGCTCACTGTCCAGCTTGGACAACCGCCGGCTCCGCGCGGCGCGGGAGGCGGGCCTCGACGCGGTTCCGTTCGTGGTACACAGCCCGAACGACCGCCTGGACGCCTGGCCCGGCGAGTGGCCGGCGGACCGCCAGGCCCGCAACGCTCTGGGTGTCGACATCCGGGAGCTGCCGGACGGCCGGTGGGTGGCCGGCGGCGACGAGGGCTGGGTGGTCTACCGCCGCGGGACCGTGCCGCAGACGTACGGCGAGATGGCCATCTTCCGCGCCGCGGAGCAGCGCAGCCTGCTGCCGGGTCACCTGTGGGGCGCGCAGCCGCAGCCGGTGCTGCTGGCCAAGCCGCAGCTGGAGACGTTCCAGGTCAGCCAGGCGGAGGCCGACGTGCTCGACGACGCGCGCGGCCGCGCGCGGGACGCCGCCGACGGGGTGCAGACGGCGCTGGCCCAGGTGGGCGAAGCCGTGAGCCGCGACCTCGGCCTCGACCCGCCGGCGCAGCTGCGCGACCTGGCGACGCGGATCAAGGACCTGGACTCACTGGCGCGCAAGTTCGTGACGGAGAGCGACCGGCACCGCCAGAGTGTCGAAGAGTTCGCGTCCCAGGTCAACGACGCCCTGCGCTTCACCATGCCCTTGCCCGACGGCCCGGCGTACGCACCGGCCGTGTCGCGGATCCTCGCCGACCTCCAGGCGGCCCGCTTCACGGTGGTCGAGACCAAGAACTTCTGGTCGTCCGGCAACCGCCACTTCGGCCTCAACGCCACGTTGCGCTCGCCGTCCGGGCAGCTCTTCGAGGTGCAGTTCCCCACCGAGCTGTCGTACCGGGCCGGAAAGCTCACCCACGACCTGTACGAGGTGGTGCGGCGCGACGACGAGAGCCCGGCCAGGCGGGTGCACGCCCACCTGGAGATGCTGGCGATCAACAAGCGGCTGGGGCTCGACGGTGCGATCCCGCCCGGCGTCCCGTCGCCCGTCGACACGAGCTTCCCCGCCTGGGCCAGCAAGAACGCGGACGCCTGGTCCAGGTACGTAGCGTGGTTGGATCTCAACGGCCGGGACTTCGCGAGCATCATGGCGGAGTTCGGCCTGGACCGGGCCGACCTCCCGGTCTCCGGGCGGGTCGCCGAGCGGCTGGAGGGGCGTCATGGGCGAGCGGAGACTGTTCTACTGGGTGCTCTTTCGGTCGACGGAGGACCACACCCCGGCGGGGATCGTGGTCCAGGGGACCGAGGGGACGGAGGGCCACGGCCTGGTCTGGAGCCATCGGGCGGGGGCATGGCGGTACGACCCGGCGGCGGCGAGCCGGTGGGTGGGGGCAGCGACTGGGACCTCTCGGAGGAGCTGAGCCGGGAGGAAGCGGAGCGGGCCGCGCCGATAGCGACGGGGGGACAGGAGCTCCCGGACGAGGACACGATCTGGTGGATCTTCCAGTGGAAGGGGGATCCACCCCAGAACCAGGACTAGCCACCGACCCGCGCGCTGCCGAGCAGCAGCTGCTGGCGAGCCTCGACTCCGCCCACCGGGAAGCGTTGAAGCTGTCCGTCGCGGCGGCCCGCCCGGTCGCCGACGCGGTGCTAGCCGACCTGCGCGACGTGACCGGGCGCATGACGGGCTTCACCGACGCGGACCAGCCGCGGACCGTCGACGAGCAGTACCGGGTCAAGGAGCTGCCGTCGCTGGCCCGCAAGTTCGTGGACGCGCACGCCCTCGAAGGCACCTCACCCGAGGACTTCCTCGCCGAAGTGAACGACCGGGTGCGGTTCTCGGTGCTGACCCCGGAGCACCGGTACGGCGAGGTCGTCACCACCGTCCTCGACTCGCTGACCGCGCGCGGCTACACGGTCGACGACGTGAAGAACTTCTGGCGGCCGGGCAACCGGCACAACGGCGTCAACGTGACGCTGCGCTCGCCGGACGGCTTCACGCTGGAGGTCCAGTTCCCGACCGAGGCGTCTCGGGCGGTGGGCAAGCAGACCCACCAGCTGTACGAGATCATCCGGCTGGAGACGGCGACGCCGGAGGCCCGCGTCGACGCGTACCTGGAGATCCTGCGCCTCAACCGGGTCAACGGGATCGCCGACCGGATGCCGGCCGGCATGGACCGGCTCCCCGAGGCGATCGACACGAGCTTCGAGAAGTGGACCCGCCGCAAGCCCGCGGTCTGGGCCGACTACCAGCGGCGCCTCGCTGAGCAGGGTGTTACGTTCGCCGAGATCGTGGCGGAGCGGGGCCTCACCCCGGCGGACTTCCCGCGGGGCGAGAGATTGGGGTTGCCTGATGGGGACGTTCGCGTATCACGTGGTGTACCGGCACAGGGCACCGGGGCCGATCGTCAACCTGATAGCGGAGTGGGTGGAGTCGCGGACCCCGCTGCGGGCGGTGCTGTGGAACGTCCCGCAGGCGAGATGGAGCTACGAGCCGGGGATCGCGGCGCGGACGATCTACGGGGACGTGGAGATGGAGAAGACGGAGCCGGTCGACCGGGCGACGGCGGAGCGGGTGGCCCGGGACGTGCTGGGCCAGGAGCTGCCGACCGAGGAGGAGCTGCACCGGATCTGCGCGGAGGGCGCGAGCCAGGCGACCACGTAGGCATACCTCGGCCACGCGCCGACAGCGACTTGCACGGTCCCGCCGACCCGAGCGGACCCGCCGACGCGCTCAGCGGCGCGTCGATGCGGCCGCGCGACGAGTCCCGGGCGTGGGAGTGGGCCGATCGGGCGTACGACAGGTTCCGCGCCGACGACCTGGACGTGCCGGACATCGCCCGCCAGCTGAGGGGGCCGAGCGTCCAAACGGGACGGTGGGGTACAGCGAGGCGGAGATCGCCCACGTGAAGCGCCACCTGATGCGGGACGAGCACCTGCTCGACGAGGCCGGCCGAGGGCCGCGCCAGCGGTTCGACGCCGACCCGGCGATCGCCGAGGCGTGGATCCGGCTGCGCGAGGGCCGCCACCTCCCGGCGGATCTCGTTCTGTTGGAACACGAGCTGACCGAGGCCGGCTACATGCGCGACCACCCGGGAGCGACCTACCCGGCGGCACACCGGTACAGCACGGCGCGGTATGACTGGAACGCGGTCCGCCCGGACCGCACCGGAGAAGACCTGGACACATCGTGGGGACGGGATGGCGATACTGCTGGACTTCGAGAAGGTCCGGGAAGACCAGCGGGAGGTGGAGTACACCTTCGGATACCCGGAGATGGACCGGCGGCTGGTCATCGAGAAGGCGTCGCAGCGGGGGACCTCGCTGGACGGGAACGAGGACCACAACTACTGGGCGATCGTCAACAAGGTGACGCGCCTGTTCCGGAGCGAGGCGAGCTGGCCGGAGCGGGGAGTGTACGCGGCGTAGCCCGCCCGATCCAGCCGGCCGGGGTGCCCAGCGGGCTGACCCACACGGCGAGCCCGATCTCGTACACCGACTTCGTGCCGGACGGGCGCGCCGCGCACGTGCCGGACGTGTCGCTGAACGAGCTGCACTGGGCCGCCGACCGCGTGGACCCGTCCTTCTTCCGTGGCGAGGGCGTGCTCCGGGTCCACACCGATGGCCACCTCGTCCGCGTGGAGACGGCCGACGGGCGTACGGCGTACTACCGGCCGGTGGTCGGCGAGGGCCTGGCGAACGTCGCGCAGACGACCGTGCGCGCCGGCACGCCGCAGGACCCGCACGTCGTCGTGGTCAACCACCGCGTCGCGCCGGAGCAACTGACCCGCACCTGGGTACACGAGATCACCGAGACCGTCTACGTGCGGGCCGCGCTCGACCAGCACCGGCCGCAGGGTGTGGTACGGCGGCTGGTCGGCTCGATCCTGCGCGCGTTCGGCCGGGACGAGCCCACGCCGCACGTGGACCCGACCCACGGCGTGGGGCACGTGCGGGCCCGGCTGAACGAGCGGGAGCTGCTGCTGCGGCAGTTCGAGAACGCCCGTACGCCGCTGGACCAGCTGGCGATCCGGCAGGAGCTGATGGGGGTCGACCGCGACCTCGCGCGGCTCGGCTACCCGTCGCACGCGCTGCCCTTCCCGTCGGCCGACCCGCGCCCGGCGCCACCGGTCCGGCCGTGGTCGGCACCGCCGCCGCGGGTACCGGCACCACCGCCACCGCGGGTATCGACGCCCCCGCTGCCGCCACATGTCGCCGCACCGTCCCACGTCCCGGCGCCGCGGACGCCCACAATGGACGGTTACCAGCCCGGCGAGCACGTGCCCCGGCACGCCGCCCCGCCGCCGCCCCCGCTCACCGGGCCGGACCCGGCAAACTACGGACACCGCAACGAAAACGGCGTCTGGGAGTTCGATAGCGACGCGGCCGGCGAGGCGTTCGGCGAAAACCTGCTCGGCCAGGACTTCCTCCGCCTCCCACCGGACCAGCAGGCGGCGGTACGGGAGTACACGCGGCACTCGTGGCCGTACAACGCGATCGCACGGACCGACGAGGCACACGAGCTGCTCCAGCGGTGGTGGGACAGTGCGGGCACCGCGGACGCGGTACGCGCCCTCTTCGGCGGCCACGTCCCGACGCTCTCGGACGTCTACGCCCGGGCACAGCGCAACGCCCCACGGGGCACCCTCGAGCGGTGGCTCGTCGACCAGGTGCTCAGCGAGCCGCCGTCGCGGCAGGCGGCGGTCTTGAACCGGATCGTCACCGACGACGGCGTGCGCGGCATGCTGATCCGCACGTTCGGCGGGCGCTTCCCGACCGAGGCCGACATCCGCGCCCGGATGGCGCTCATCGACGAGGCCATGCGGACCACCCCGCTGCGGCACGGCGTGCAGGCCCACCGCGGACTTCAGGAAATCAACTTCATGCGCGACGCCGCCGGCAACGCGATGAACTTCCAGCGGGACGCGAGCGGCAGGTGGCTCAACGAGTACGGCCGGCCGCTGACCGCCGGCGACATCCGCCAGCGGCTGGTGGGCACCACCCAGGCCGCCAACGGGTACATGTCCACGTCGCTCGGCACCGCGCCCGCGTTCGCCGGAAATGACCACCCGTTCCGGCTCGTGCTGGACGTGCCGCCGAGCAACCCGGCGATCTGGATGGGACATCACAGCGCCTACCCCGACCAGCGAGAGCTGATCCTGCCGCAGGACGCCGAGTACACGATTGTGGACGTCCGGCCCGGGCCGGACGGCACCTTCGAGCTCGTCGCCTTCGTACGGAGGTAGGGTTTGCGCGAGCCGTGAGTACGAAGGAGACGCGACGATGAACGGGGACGGCAGATCGCTCGACGGCTACATCCCGCCGTGGGACGCGCCGCCTCCGCCGTTGCCCCCGTCCTCCGACCCGTACCCGCACGGCGGCTACAACGCCACCGCCGAGGGTCCGATCCGCTACCTGCCCGTGCTGGTGGACGGCGACACCGTCGGCTACCTGTGGGCGTCGGTCGCGGACGACGCGGCCAGCTTCCTTCGCGTAATGGCGCACCCGTTGGGCCGATCCCTCGACGCCGCGGTCGCCTGGAGCGAGCGGCTGCGGCAGGCCGAGGCCGAGGGGCTCACCCCGCTTCAGGCGTTGAGCCGCTGGGTGGGCGCGCCGGCTGACCCGCAGGCGGGCGCCATCCCGGCGGACGCGGTGCCACGGGAGGTGCCGAGCAAGCGGGACCTTCGCGAGATCGCCAATCCCGGGTCGCCGCCGGACCTCAGCGAGCTTCCGCCCGCGCCGTTCGGCTACCTGCCCGACGGTACGCCGCTCGACCGCTCGCAGGGCTGGGAGCCGAAGATCGCCACGTCCAGCCCGCGCGGGCGGCCACGGTACCTGGCGGTCACCGAGGGGCCGGTGCGCTATCTCCCGGTGGTCAAGGACGGCCGCACGATGGGCTACCTGTGGGCGTCCACTTCGGACAATGCCGCGTCGTATGAGCGCCGCGGCTTCGACGTCGAGGACAACGACGTGTGGGGCAGGTGGGTCGCCCGGCTCGACGAGGCGGCTGCGGCGGGGGTTCCCGCGCTGGAGGCGGTCCGCCGCCTGGGCGGGCAGCCGACCGACGAGGCGGGTGCGGCCGGCGCCGAGGAGCGGGAGGCGCCGAGCCTTGCCGCGCTGAAGGAGATCGCCCGCGCCCCCGAGGCTTCGTGAACCGTTGGGGTGACCCGCGGCTCCGGCCGGTCCACCCGCCGGAGCGGTACGCGGACACCGCCTCGGGCGCGGTGACGTACCGCCCGGTGCTGCGCGACGGCGAGCCGCTCGGCTTTCTCTGGGCCTCCGAAGTGGACGGTGCGGCGGGATGGGTGGACCACGGTGCCGCCGGGGCCTCCGGCTGGAGTGCCGGCACGCCATGGCTGCGCCACCTGGCCGCGTCGAAGGCCGCGGGCCACACGCCCGCCGAGGCGCTGCGGCACCTGGCCGACCTCCCTTCGGACGAGCGCGCCGGCGTCGTTGGCGGGACCGAGGCCGAGGCGGCCAGCCTGGCGGAGCTGACCGAGCTGTCCGTGCCGGCAGGCCTGCCCGCACCACCGCCAGAGCCGCCGCGGCCTACGGCGCCCGGGGTACCGCCCGAGGGACTCAACACGGTGCAGCAGGCGGCCTACGACTACACCCGCGCGCCCGGCGTCCACAATGCACTGTTGCAGGCGGACGATCCACCGGCCCGCCTCGCCGAGTTGCTCGCCGCACCCGCCCGGGCCGCGGAGCTAGCCGCCATCTTCGGGCGGGAGCCGCTGTACGGCGACTTCGCCGAGCGCTACCGCCTCCTCGACCAGGCCGTCGCCGCGCCGCTGCCCGAGTCGCTGGAGACGCTGCGCGGCGTCGAGGACGTGGCGAACCTGACGGGCGGCCTCGCGGACGTGCGGGCGCTCGCCGGCGGGACGTACACCGAGCCCGGCTACCTGTCCGTGTCGCTGGGCGCCACCCCCGCGTACCGCACCGGATGCTGGCTGCGGCTCGTCGTGCCCAAGGGCACGCGGGCGCTGTGGATGGGGCGGCAGAGCCACCACCCGTACGAGCGCGAGCTGATCCTGCCGCGCGGCCTGACGATCCGCATCGACGACGTCTACCTCCGCGACGGCCACGTAGAGATCGCCGCCACGATCGCCTAGCGGTTTCGGGCACGCACTCCCCAAGGTCTCTAGCGGAGTGAGCGGAAGCGGTCGCCGGCGTAGCGGCGGAGGATGTCCGCGACCTGGTTGTGGGTCTCGCGGATGTTGTCCATCTCGGCGATGACGTGGCCCTTGCGTCCGTTGCCCACCGGCGGGAACGAGGCCGCGTGCCGCATCGGTACGCCGTCGGCCACCCACAGCACGAGTAGCGAGCGGGACAGCGGCGGGTTGCCGGTGGGCGTGGTCTGCTCGATGTGGATCCCGTCGACCTGGCTCCACGGGCCGGCGAAGCGGTGCCCCTCGGACTGGACTACCAGGCCGGTCTCGCTCAGCGCGATCCGGAACGGGCGCAGCGACCCCAGCAGCAGGATCAGCCCGAGCGCGAAGAAGAACGCGCCCGGCACCCACACGATGAACGCGACGAGCCACCCGCCTACTGCCACGAAGACGCCGCCGACCGCGAAGCTCACCAGCCCGTAGACCAGGCCGACGAGGGCCAGCTTGCGGTCGCCACCGCCGGCGCGATGCAGCTCCACGGGGAGAAGCTAGCATCGACTAGATTTACGCACGCTGGTCTGTCACGGGGAGGGCGCATGGTGCTGCCGGTTGTCCGCACGCGGGATGAGGCCCACCTGTACATGGACCTGCACCCATGCGAGCGCTGCCAGAGCGTCGACATCGCCTGGGAGAGTGGGCTCACCGACGACGAGGGCGCACCAGCGCGGCGCTACCGCGGCGTCTGCGAGGGCTGCCAGACGCCGCGCGAGTTCGTCTTCCGGCTGCCCGAGCGGCCCAGCGTCCCCGGCGCCGACGACCTGGTGTTCTTTGGCGGGCCGGAGCACTCCCAGCTGTTCGACGCGGGGGAGTGGCGGCTCATCGCCGATGTGGGCATCCAGGACGGTTCGGCCCCGGGCTCCGGTGATCCGGCGCTCGACGCCGACCGCAAGCGTTCGTTCGCGCTCGCGGTGGCCGCCTTCGACGAGATCCTCAAGTTCATCCCGGAGGGCGGCGACGCGGTCCCGGAGTCATCGTTCTGGACCGCGCACGGCCGCGCGACCTACGAGCAGAATCCGGCCCACTTCCGGCGCGAGCACCTGGAGCGGCGCCGGCGAAACTTCGCGGACGAGATGGAAGACCGGTTCCGCGACCTGTGACCGGAGGTGTGTCCGGCGTGAGCCGCTTCGCCCGTACCACCGCGGTCGCCTGTGTCGCGGCCGTGATGTGCGCGGTCGGTGCCGCCCCGGCGGCGGCTGCCCCGCGCGCCCCGGCCAACCAGCGCTGTGCCGAGCCCGGCCCGCCCATCGCTGCGGTCCCGTGGGCCCAGAAGCTGCTGGGGCCGGAGCGGGTCCGGCCGTTCACGCGCGGTGGCACCTTCGTCGTCGCGGTGCTCGACTCGGGGGTCGACGCCCGCCACCCGCAGCTTGCCGGCCGGGTGCTCGACGGGTTCGACGCCGTGGCGGGCAGCGGCCGGGCTGACGACGACTGCCTTGGTACGGGTACCCAGGTCGCCGGCGTGATCGCGGCGAGGCAGGGGCAGTCCGTCGGGTTCGTCGGCTTGGCCCCGGATGTGACGATCCTGCCGATCCGGGTGGTGGCCGAGCGGTTCGGCAGCGGCACCGGGGCCGAGCCGCAGGTGCTGGCCCGCGGCATCACCGAGGCGGTGGCGCGGGGTGCGAACGTCATCGCGGTCTCCACGATCACGTACAAGGACAGCCCGGTCCTGGAGGGCGCGGTGGCCAACGCCGTCGCCAAGGGCATTGTCGTGGTGGCCGCCGCGGGCGACTTGGGCGACGAGCGCGGCACGATCCCCACGCCCTACCCGGCCGGCTACGACGACGTGGTCGGCGTCGGCGCGATTCGCGAGTCCGGCCTGCTGTGGGGCAAGTCCCAGCAGGGCGAGTACGTCGATGTGGTGGCACCCGGCGAGAACGTGCCCACGCTCAGCCGCGCGGGCGGGATGACGGTCGCCGAAGGTACGGGCGTGGCGACCGGGTTCGTCGCCGCGACGGCGGTGCTTGTCCGCTCCCGGCTGGGCACGATGCAGGGCCGGGGCGGCATCGGGCGCCAGCTCGAACGCACCGCTGTGCCCGCGCCCGGCGGTCCCGGCTACGGCAGCGGCGTGGTCGACCCGTACGCCGCGGTCACCGCCCGGCTGGCGACGGCCTCGCCCGAGCCCCTCCCCGACCTGCCGGCGCTGGCGGTGGACGAGTCACCGGCCTGGGCGCGCGCCCGCGACGTGGCGATGGTGGGCACCGGCATCGCGGTGGCGGTGGTGCTGATCGTGGTGGTCGTGGCCGTGGTGATGCCGCGCGGGCGGCGGCGTTTCTGGCGTACGGCGGTGGCACCGGCGCCCCGACAGGAGACCGAGCCGGAGGAGCCCGGCCCGCCCGTCCAGCTCTTCCCCTGACCGTTCAGGCGGCGGACTTGATGGCTTCGGCCGGGTTCAGCGTCGGGCCGGTGGGCAGCCGCTGCATCAGCGCGGTGGGCACCTCGACCACCTCGGCCGAGGGGTAGCCCAGCACCTCCAGCACCTCGGCGCTCGGCACCGCGTACTTGACACCCGTGTCGGTCACGACGAAGTAGCCACCGGCCTCGGCCGTGGGGGACGCCAGCACGCGCACGACGGCGATGTGGCCCGAGGGTACGAGCACGCCGTCGGCGAGCACGCGGCCGTCGGCGGAGGCGGACGTGGTCGGCGCGACCGTGTCCAGGCCCTCGACGGTGCCGCCCACCACGAGGGCCGGTGTGGTGCGGCCGTCCGACGTGACCGCGCAGACCTGCTCGCCGGCCGGTACAAGTGTGGGGGCCGAGGCGGGCGGTGTGCCGGCCTCGTTGGCCGGCGGGCGGAGGCGGGTGCTGTCCGGCGCGTTGTTGATCGCCGAGACGGCGACCTGCTCACGCCTCAGGTCGGCCTCGGCCGCGAGGATGGCGAGCTGGAGCGGCGTGATGGCCGCCTTCCCGTCGTCGAAGACCAGGTAGTGCTGCTCACCCGCGGCGGTCTGCGTGGTGAGCACCTCTCCGATCTCGCGTCCGGGCATCGCCGTCGAAGGATTACCCCGGTCCGGGACCCGGATGTTCTGGATCTCGCTGCCGGCGGGCACCGAATTGATCCACGCCGACCCGACCGGCGCCGAATTCACCTCGCCGAACATCGCGGTCACAAGGTTTGCCGCGTCCTGGATCAGGTGGCGGCGCCCCCGGTAGATCAGGTACGTCGTGCCTTCGGACCTGTCCCGCACCAGCAGGCCCTCGCTGTCGGCCAACGCTCGCCCGCCGGTGGTGCCCCGCCCGACGGCCAGCCGGACCCGGGTGACCTGCGTGCCGGCGTTGTCGGTCTCCGGCAGGCTACAGATCGTCCACGGTAGACCGATGCGCTTCTTGAAGCTGGGCAGCGAGTCAGGTGCGCCCGCGATGCCGATCGTGTTGCCCCGCGGCACCTCGCCCAGCGAGTTACCGGAGATCCGGAAGACCTGCGCGCCGGGGCGGCCGGCGGCCAGCTTGGCGGAGGCGAAGTTGAGCGTCGGGTGCAGCACACCACCGACGTAGACGAAGCTGGCGCCGGTCTCCTTTTCGATGACCACGGCACCCTCGGTCTTCCAGCCGTCGCTGCCGACCTTGGTGAGGATGCCGTAGATGCCGAAGCCGGCCGCTACGAGGATCGCGACCATCACGCCGCCGAAGACCGCGCCGACACCGCGGCGCAGCGGCGACTGCTGCGGGTCGGTCTCGCGCATCACGAACGCGGAGATGACCCGCTGGGTCAGGAACTGGTACGAGTGGAGCTGGTCCCGCCGCGTCGCCATCGGACGTCACCCACCGATCGAGGCGAACAGGCCCTGGATCGCGCTGTACAGGCCGATCACCCCGCAGGCCAAGGGCACCAGCGCCATGATGGCGAGCACGTCGACGATGTCGGCGGCCCGGCCGAGGTAGGGCGACGGGGCGCGCCGGCTGTACACCAGGCCGGAGGCGAGCACCGCACCGGCGGCGACGATGGCCACCACGAGGACCAGCAGCCGCCCGCCCGTACCGGCGTCGACCGTAAAGCTGAAGAGCAGGAACGCCATGCCGACGATGCCGCTCACCAGCAGCGGGACGCGTTGCTGCGGCAGGGCGAAGAGGCGGGCGCGCAGCAGGAGCGCGGCCGCCGCCGAGAAGGTCAGCAGGTTGGCGGCGAAGCCACCGCCGCCCAGCACCAGGTACGCGATGGCCACTGTGGAGCTGAGCGCGGCGGCCAGGTTGAGCCCGCTGAGCAGCTCGGTCGCGCGGGCCACGGCGGAGAAGACGTCGGCGCGCTTGGGCACCGGCCGGTCCTCCAGGATCGCCTCCGGCCGGTCGGGCAGCTCTGGCACCGGCAGGCGCCCGAGCCAGCTCGCGATCAGCGGATAGCTGGGCAGCAGGCCGATCACCGTGGTGAGCGTGACCGCCGCGGCACCCTCCGATGTGGCGCCGGCCAGGCAGATCAGCGCGCCGAGCAGGCCGGCGAGGCTTGTCGCCAGGCCGGCCATGAAGAGGCGCTGCACCGCGGCCACACCGGTGTACCCGATGACGCTGAAGACGAGCAGTGCGCCGGCACCGAGCAGCACGCTGGGCGCGCCCAGGCCGGAAAGCAGGGTGTCGCTCGGTGCGGCGAGGACCGCGCCGCCGACGAACGCGTACGGCAGCCCGGAGGCGGCCACCACCGCGCCGGCGGTCGCGTCTCCCATCGCCCGGGCCAGCAGCATGCCGAGGATCGCCAGGACAGCCGCGACGCCGAGCGCGACGCCGCCGGGCAGTGCCCACGACGGGCCGGACATCACCAGTACGGCAAGCCCGGCGAGCAGGATCGCGCCGGTGACCGCGAGTCCGCACGCGCGGGTGGCGGGCCCGCCCCACGAGCGGCCGGACCGGCGGGCGCCGCTCGCGATGACCTCGACCACGTCGTCATACGCCAGCTCGGGCCAGTCGTCGCGGCGAGGCGCGAGGTGCAGCAGCTCGCCGTCGCGCACGCCCTGAACGGAAAGGTTGCGGGTGGGCTCGAGCACGGCACCGGTGGCGCGGCGCAGCACCCAGCCGCCGTGGCGCTCACCGGCGTCGCCGAGGTCGTCGCCGGCATGCCGCAACAAGTGGGGTAACAGCTCGGCAACGATGAGATTGTCGGGCAACGCGACGTCCATCCGCCGCTTGGGTGCCGCGACCGTTACCCTGGCCAGACTGAGGCCGCCCGGGGCCGTCACGCTGGTCACCTCCCCGTTACCGTGCAGACAGCGCTCAACCTAGCATGTTGGCGCGGTGGCCCTTGTCTATAGGATTGACGGACGACTTCGGGGGAGGACGAGCGGTGACATCCGTGATCGTGAAACGGCCTCCGCGCCGTGCCGCGCCGCTGCTCCCGAGCGGTGAGGTCGTCCTCGACCCGCCTCCCGAGGTGCCACCGGCGTCCGGCAAGGCGTGGACGCGGATGCTCATGATCCTGCCCATGGCGGCCGGCGGTGCCGCGATGGGTCTGATGATGGCCGGCCAGCGCGGCGCCGGCGGCCCTCTGACCTACGTGGCCGGTGGCATGTTCGGCATCTCCATCCTCGGGATGATGGGGATGATGATGATGAATCAGACGGGCCCTGGCAAAAAGGAGATGATCGAGGCCCGCCGGCAGTACATGCGCCGCCTCGCCCAGCTCCGCGCGCAGATCCGCACCACGATCCGCCAGCAGCGCGAAGCCATCTACTACCGCCACCCCGACCCGGACGCGCTCTGGTCCTCCGCCACCGGCGGGCGGCTGTGGGAGCGGCGCCGGGCGGACGCCGACTTCAGCGTCGTACGCATCGGTCTCGGCGCGCAGGAGGTGGCCACGCCGCTGGTGCCGCCGTCGACCCGTCCGGTCGACGAGCTGGAGCCCTTGTGCGCCATGGCGTTGCGCAAGTTCGTCGCGACGTATTCGATCGTCCCGGACCTCCCGGTCGCGATCGCGCTGCGCGACTTCTCGCACGTCTACCTGCGTGGCCCGGACGCCGCCATGCACGACCTGGTGCGCGCGACGATTGCCCAGGTGGCCACCTTCCACGCCCCGGACGACCTGCTCATCGGCGTGTGCGCGCAGGACGCGCAGCGGCCGCACTGGGAGTGGGCGAAGTGGCTGCCGCACGCGCAGCACCCGGCCAAGGTCGACGCGATCGGCCCGATCCGCCTCTTCGCCCCGTCGGTCACGTCGCTCGAAGCGATGCTCGACGACGTGCTGGCCAACCGACCGCGCTTCGATCCCGCCGCGACCAACGCGGTGGGCGGGCCGCACGTGGTCGTGGTCATCGACGGTGGCTCGACGGCCGGCTCCGACCACCTGATGACCGACGGCGGCGTCGCCGGGGTGACCATCCTCGACCTGTCCAACCCGCCGCCGCGCCTGCTCGACGACACGTCGGTCGTGCTCGACGTCGCCGAGGACGGCACGATCTCGGGCACCACAATGGACGGCACCACCCAGGTGGGCAAGGCCGACTCGCTCGACGTGTCCCAGTCCGAGGTGCTCGCCCGCCAGCTGTCGCCGCTGCGGCTCTCCGCCACGTCGTATGCCGACCAGTCCGCCGGCGCCACCATCGACCTCGGCCTCGCCGAGCTGCTCGACCTGGGCAACCCCCGCGACTTCGACCTGGCGGCCACCTGGGCCAGCCGGCCCAACCGCGACCGGCTGCGCGTGCCGCTCGGCGTCGGGCCGGACGGGCGGCCGATCGAGCTGGACCTCAAGGAGTCCGCGCAGGACGGCATGGGCCCGCACGGCCTGCTGGTCGGCGCCACCGGCTCCGGCAAGAGCGAGCTGCTGCGCACGCTGGTGCTCGCGCTCGCGGTCACGCACAGCTCGGAGATCCTCAACTTCGTGCTGGTCGACTTCAAGGGCGGCGCGACGTTCACCGCGCTCGACCGGCTGCCGCACACCAGCGCCGTCATCACCAACCTCTCCGAAGAGCTGTCCCTTGTGGACCGCATGCTCGGCGCCATCCAGGGTGAGCTGGTCCGCCGGCAGGAGCTGCTGCGCAAGGCGGGCAACTACGCGTCGCAGCGTGACTACGAGCGGGCCCGTGCGGCGGGTGTGCCGCTGGCGCCGCTGCCCAGCCTGCTGGTCATCGTCGACGAGTTCAGCGAGCTGCTGACCGCTCGGCCCGACTTCATCGACATGTTCGTCCAGATTGGACGGCTGGGTCGGTCGCTCGGCATCCACCTGCTGCTCGCCTCGCAGCGGCTGGAGGAGGGGCGGCTGCGCGGGCTGGAGACCCATTTGTCGTACCGGCTGGGCCTGCGGACGTTCTCCTCCATGGAGAGTCGGGCGGTGCTCGGCGTGCCCGACGCGTACGAGCTGCCCCGCTCACCCGGCCACGGCTACCTGCGCACCGGCACCGAGGGCCTGATCCGCTTCCGCGCGGCGTATGTCTCGGGCGTCGTGCGCGGCGACGGCTACCGGCCCACCTCGCGCGGCCGGCAGGTCGACCCGGTGCGCGACTTCACCACGTACTACGTGGCCCCGCCGCGCGACGACAAGCCGGCCACCCCCGAGGCGGTCGAGCCGGAGGAGTCCGCGGTCGGCGAGACGCTGCTCGACGTGCTCGTGCAGCGCATGGAGGGCCAGGGCCCGCCGGCCCACCAGGTGTGGCTGCCCCCGCTGGACGAGCCGCCGACGCTGGGCCAGATGCTCGCGCCGATCGTGCAGGCGCCGGACCGTGGCCTCACCACGCAGGCGCTCAGCCCGGAGCGGGCGCTGCACGGGCTCGTGGGCATCATCGACAAGCCGTTCGAGCAGCTGCGCGAGCCGATGTGGCTCGACCTGTCCGGCGCGGCCGGCAATGTCATGGTGGTCGGCGGCCCGCAGAGCGGCAAGACCACCTTCCTGCGTACGTTGATCGGCAGCCTCGCCCTCCGCCACACGCCGCGCGAGGTCCAGTTCTACGGCCTCGACTTCGGCGGTGGCGGCCTCTCCGCACTGTCCGGCCTGCCGCACATGGGTGGCGTGGCCAGCCGTCGCGAGGTCGACAAGGTGCGCCGCACGATCGCCGAGATGCACGGGCTCATGCAGGCGCGCGAGGCCACGTTCGCGCAGCACGGCGTAGAGGGCATCGCGGCGTACCGGCGGGCCAAGCAGCAGGGCCGGTTCGCGGACGACGCGTTCGGCGACGTGTTCCTGGTCATCGACGGCTGGAGCACGCTGCGCGCCGAGTTCGAAGACCTCGAGCCCCTGATCAACGAGGTGGCCAGCCGAGGCCTCGGCCACGGCATCCACATCCTGGCGGCCACCAACCGCTGGATGGACGTGCGGGCGGCCGCGCGCGACATGTTCGGTAACAAGCTGGAGCTCCGCCTCGGCGACCCCAGCGACTCGGCGATCAACCGGCGTGCCGCGGTCAACGTGCCCGAGGGCGCGCCCGGCCGTGGTCTCACCCCGGACGGCTTCCACTTCCTCGCCGGCCTGCCCCGCATCGACGGCGAGATGCGCGTCGACGACCTGGCCGACGCGGTGGCCGAGTTCGTCAAGCTCGCCCAGGACTACTGGACGCAGGCGCCCGCCCCGGCCGTACGCCTGCTCCCGGCCGAGCTGCCCTTCGTCTCCCTGCCCATGCCGTCCGGAGGCCGCCTGCCGATCGGCATCGCGGAGTCCGACCTCCAGCCGGTACACCTCGACTTCGATGCCGAGCCGCACGTCATCCTCTTCGGCGACATCGAGAGCGGCAAGAGCTCGTTCCTGCGCAGCCTGGCCAAGATGGTCACCACCAGCTACGACCCGAGCCAGGCCCGCCTGATGCTGGTCGACTTCCGCCGCAGCCTGCTCGGCTCCGTCGACAACCAGCACCTGATCGGCTACGGCACGTCCCAGCAGACCACCACCGACCTGATCAAGCAGGTCGCCACGGTGATGCGCGAGCGCCTGCCCGGCCCGGACGTGACGCCGGAGCAGCTACGCAGCCGGAGCTGGTGGAAGGGCCCGGAGCTGTACCTGCTGATCGACGACTACGACCTCGTCGCCAGCTCGACGGCCAACCCGCTGAACCCGCTGCTCGAGTTCCTCCCACAGGCCCGCGACATCGGGCTGCACGTGGTGCTCACGAGGCGCATCGGCGGCGCCAACCGCGCCATGTTCGACCCGGTCATCGCCCGGATCCGCGAGCTCGCCTCGCCGGGCATCATGATGTCCGGGCCGCGCGAGGAGGGCGCGCTCTTCGGCAACATGAAGCCCCAGATCCTCCCGCCGGGCCGCGCGTGGCTCTTCACCCGCCGGCACGGCGCCCGCCTGATCCAGCTCTCCTGGACCCCACCCGCCGCCTAACCCACCGCCCGACCAATCCCTTAAGAGATAGAGATCTGAGCTACCGCGATGATGCTCCTATGGATGTCAAGCGGCTAGTTCAAGATCGTTTGTTGTGATGTGTTGGTAGAGCTCGCGGGCGACGTATCGCTTGAGGCATCGGATGATTTCTTTCTTGGACAGGCCTTGCTTGGTGCGTCGTTCGGCGTAGGCGCGGGTGCGGGGGTCCCAGCGTAGGCGGGTGAGTACGACGCGGTAGAGGGCGGCGTTGGCTTGTCGGTCACCGCCGCGGTTGAGGCGGTGGCGGCTGGTTTTGCCGGAGCTGGCGGGGATGGGGGCGGCGCCGCAGAGCATGGCGAACGCGGCTTCGGAGGTGAGTCGGTTGTGGTTTTCGCCGGCGGTGACCAGTAGTTGGCCGGCGACGTCGGGGCCGACGCCGTGGACAGCGAGCAGGTCGGGGTTGATGGCGGCCACGAGGGGTTCAAGTAGTTCGTCGAGGTCGGTGATCTCGGCGGACAGTTGCTGGTGACGGCGGGCCAGGCAGCGTAGGGCGAGCTTGACGGCAGTGGCCGGCGTGGCGGCGTCGGCCCGGTCGGGCCGCAGGGTGGCGCAGGTCGCGATCAACTGCTTGACGTTCAGGCCACGCAGTCGGGCGCGTAGTTCGTCGGGGGCGGTGACGATCAGGGTTTTGATCTGGCGTTGGGTGTCGGCGCGTTGTTCGACCGCGCTGCGCCGGGCCACGCGTAGGTTGCGGAGGGCTTCGACGCGGCCGTCGCGTTGTTTGGGGGTTCCGGTGCGGTGGCCGGCCAGGGCGGTCTTGGCGGCTTGGACGGCGTCGATCGGGTCGGACTTGCCTTGCGAGCGGCGGGTCTTGCGGTCCGGGCGGTCGACCTCGATCACCTCGACGCCGGCGTTGCGTAGTTGGCGGGTCAGGCCGGCGCCGTAGGCGCCGGTGCCCTCCACCCCCACGCGGGCCAGTCGTCCGTGTCCGCGCATCCAGGCCAGCAGGGCCGTGTAGCCGGCTGTGGTGGCCGGGAACTGCTCAGTGCCGAGCACCCGTCCGACCAGGTCGATCACCGCGACGGTGTGCGTGTCGAGATGGGTGTCCACGCCACCGACGACCTCGATCGCGGCGGTGTCGGGTGTAATAGAGGGCATCGTCGTCCTGTCGTTCGTGACTGGGGCAGGGCGGCACGCACCAGCCGGGCAACGCGGACAAGACAGAGACGGGGCCTCTAGCCAGGCTCCTATGAAGTCACAACGCCACGTCCAGTGAGTGCACGAGCACCTCCCGACCAGGGCCGACAGATCATCTTCCAAGACCCCAAGGTCAGTCCGCCGTCGGGTCAGACCCCGGACGGGAGGTGCTCACAAACATCATCTCTGTCCGCCGGGCACCGGACCGCTGCTCCCGCAGCCTCACCCTCCGCGGTCCACAACCCAAACCCCAGCCCGGCCCGCCCGGCTTCGAGCCCAACGCGCTGATCAAGGGAGACCAGGCTGCGCGGTCGTCGCCGGGGGCGCCGTGCTACGCCGACCGCCCGCGTCGCGGGCGGTCGGGGTTGTGAGGCGCGGAGGGTGAGGCCGCGGGAGCAGCGGTCCGGACCACGACGGACGCCGCGGTAGCTCAATAGGGTCTGTGTTTGCTTTTGTTGGAGAGCGAGGGTCAGCGGCGGGGGGCGCCCGCGTACTGGCGCTCGACGTCCGTCTGGGAGAACCAGATGTACCTGTCGCTGCCGTCGCCCACCAGCGCGATCATGTCGTCGGCCATCACCTGGAGGAACTGGGTGCTCGGCGCGGGCAGGCGCAGCGCACCGCCGACCAGCGCGGCCTCCGTGCTGTCGAGGCGCTGAAGCATCACCAGGTTGCAGTCCTGGATGGACGGTACGCCGCTCTGGTCGAGCTGGCGCAGCACCGTCATCTGGGTCTGCCAGGGCCTAGCTGCTGGGGTGCGTTCGGGCCGACGAGGCCGAGGTCGTAGAGGAGCAGGACCGGCTGCTGGGCGTTGGCGGCGAGGGCCAGCGGCTGCTCGGTCGGGAAGACCGCCACCCGGTCGCCGCGGCCCGTGGCGCGCTCGCCGAAGCCGTGCCAGGTGCGTGGGTCGGAGGTGATGACGGCGACCCGGGCGCCCAGCGCCAGCGCGCGGAACGCGACGAGCATGCCCGCCCAGGCGCCGCCGACCAGGGCGACGCGGGTGGGCTCGGGCCGGAAGAAACGGACCGACACCGGGCGCTGCTGGCGGTCGGCGCCGAGGATCAGGCCGGTGCCGGGCGCGGAGAGGCGCAGCTTGGCCAGCGCCGGCCGGGAGACCGTGTGGGAACCGATCCGCAGCCGGGCCAGCTTGCCCAGGAGCGGCCGGCGACCGTCGCCGTTCGGCGGGCGGCGGCTGTCGTAGACCGTGCCGGGCGGGCCCTCGTGCGCGGCGTCCGGGATCGCGCGGGCCGCGGCCTGGCCGGCGGTGGCGGACGCGGCCTGGGTGGCGGTCGCCGCCTGGGCGGCCTGGCGGGCCACGGTCGAGCTCCGCGGGCCGGCGGTGGACGGCGGCGGCACCTGCACCACGGGCGCGGAGAGCGTCGGGTCGCGGCCGATCACCATGCCACCGGTGGGCGGGTTGGGGTCCGGCACCTGCGGCGCTTGGGGCGGTGGCGGCACGGTCGTGCGCGGTGGGGGCGGCGGTGCGACCTGCTGCTGCCCGTACGGCGAGCCGTACTGCGCGGGCACGCCCGGGCGCGCGGCCACGGGTGCCGGGCCGACGGCGGCGCGGCCAGCGGGCGGCTGCTGCGGCACACCCGCCTGCCGCTGCTGCTCGTCGTCGCGCGAGCTGGGGTGGGTCATCGCGCGCCGCCTTCCGTCGCGGCCGAGGCGTAGACCGTCGGCTGCTGCCGGTCGTCGTCGCGGGGCCTTGGCTGGGTCATCGCGCGCCGCCTCCGGTCGGGGCCGAGGCGTAGACCGCCGGCCCCTGCTCGCCGTCGAGCGGGAAGAGGTCGGCCTTGGCCTGCTCGGCGCCGCGGCGGATGGCCTTGCTGACCTCGGCCAGCTGGTCGGCGGGCGCGGCCACGCGGACCAGCCCGCGCAGGTCCATCATCCGCTTGTCGTCGTCCGGCACCATGATCAGGGACAGGCTCGTCATCGCCGCGGACGCGGTCGTGAGCCAGTCGAGCATGGCGCCGGCCTGGTCGACCGGCGGCCAGCCACGGATCCAGTACGACCGGTGGGCCAGCCGCGACGAGTGCCACTCGGACCAGTCTTCGCGCGGCTGCACCGGCTCGGCGCTCTGCGTGGTGGGCGCCAGGTCGCACGAGCGCAGCAGCACCTCGAGCAGCTCGTCGGCGTCGAGGAGGCGGTGGCTCACGCCCACCCGGCGCAGCGACTTGGCCACCCGGCGGACCAGCGCGGCCACCACCGCCGGCGCGGTGTCGAGGTCGGCCTCACCGTCCGCGATGGCCTCCGCGAGGGTACGGGCGTCGAGGCGCACCGCGATCCACGTGCTCCGGTCGGCCGGCACCGGTACGGCGCCGAAGCGGGCCAGCAGCTGCCGGTAGGACTGGCCGGCCGCCGACGACGGGTGCATGTCGAGGCTCGGCGCCGGCACGGTCTGGGTGACCACCTGGAGTACCGCCCCCGGCTGGTCGGCCTCGGCGAGCGCGGCGGCCAGCGCCTCCAGCGGGATCGGGCCGGGCTCGTCGCGCATCGGTGCGCTGGAGGTGACGGCGGCGACCGCGTACCACCCGGCGTCGTCGCGGGCCACGCCCACGTGCGCACCGTCGGCCACCGACACGTTTTCCACGATGAGGTCGGGGGCGAGGCGGCGGAGGGCGCCGAGGCGGGGATCGTCGCCGTACGGCGAGGCGGTGGAGCTCAGCCGGCGGCGCTTGTAGCTGCGGGTCATCATCCGCCGCTCCAGCCACCACCGGCCGTTGCGCCGGCCGAGCGTGACGAGCAGCAGTAGGAGCCCGGCGAGAGCCGCGCCTGCGATCAGCGCGACGATCTCGCTCGTGACGCTGGCCAGGATGCCGACCACCACCACCTCGGCGAGCAGCAGCTGGGTGATGTGCACCGGGCCGAGGTGGCCCGGTCGCCGGCGCGGGAGCAGGATCGCCGGGCCGGACGAGTCCAGCGAGTCGCTGGTGACCCGCGCGACGGCGCGAACCTGGTGTGGCGACACGGTTTGCGGCGACACCGTCATGCCGTCAACTACCCCCGTCCTTGCTATCCGCCCCACTCGGGGCGGCACCCGCGCCGCTCGGCGTTTCAGCCGCGCGTCTCACCATCATAGGAACCGATGTTCAGCGCGTCGCTCCTAGCAAGTCGTCGAGCACGAGAGTGCGCAGGTCGTCGCGGCTGGGCATGCGCCCGAGCGCGCGCAGCCGGCCGGACTGTACCTTGCGCATGCCCTCCAGCAGCTTGCGCGCCTCGCGCGCGTTGCCGAAGTTCTGGTCGCGCTCGATCTGCCCGAACCACTCCAGCAGCGCCTCGTCCAGCCCTTCGCCCAGCAGATAGTCGTCGTTGCGGGCGATCCGCCGCACGATCAGCACCAGCTCGTCGGGCGAGTAGTTCTCGAACTCCAGCGTCTTCGCGAACCGGGAGGCCAGACCGGCGTTGGCGTCGAGGAAGTTGGCCATGTCGCCGGTGTACCCCGCGACGATGACGGCCACCTTGTCGCGGTGGTCCTCCATCAGCTTCACCAGCGTGTCGATCGCCTCCTGGCCGAAGTCGGCGCTGGTGCCGGCGGAGCGGGAGAGCGTGTACGCCTCGTCGATGAAGAGCACACCACCGAGTGCCTGCTCGAAAACCGAGGTGGTTTTTTCCGCGGTGTGACCGATGTACTGGCCGACCAGGTCGCGGCGGGACACTTCCTTGAACTCGCCGCCCGGCAGCACGCCCAGCGCCTTGAGGAGCTGGCCGTAGACGCGCGCGACGGTGGTCTTACCGGTACCGGGCGCGCCGGTGAAGACGAGGTGGTGGCTGGCGCCACCGACCGCGAGACCGGCGCTGCGCCGCCACTCGTTCACCTGGATCTCGTCGATGAGCGCGCGGACCTCGGCCTTGACGCCGCCAAGGCCGATCATCGAGTCGAGCTCTTTGAGTAGCTTGTCGACCTTTTCGGTGTCCTGCGAGGCGAGCCCTTCAGCCGCGGTGGCGCCGACCTTGGGCGCGCCGGCGGTGTCCTCGGCCACCCGGATCGTGGGCGTCGCGCCATCCTCGACATCGATGGCGGGGGAGGCGGTGCTCTCGACCCGAGTGCCCTCGACAAGGCCGCCACAGCCGCGCCCGAACGCGATGCCGACGCCGGACGTGTCGTGGATCCAGCTGTCCGTGATCGTGGGGGAACTCTGGTGGGCGGCGGAGATGCCCGCGTCGCCGGTACCGGAGATGTCGCACCGCTCGATCGTGGGGCGGCCCGCCTGGTACACGTAGATGCCCCGGTATCCGCAGCCGGCGATCGTCGAGTTGCGAATCGTGGGATTGGCGCCCAGCCGCACGATGATGCCGTCGTCCGAGATGCCGCGCACCTCGCACTTGTCGAGCACGCCGCCGGAGTCCTCGATCACAAAGCCGTACTGCCCGGCGGTCACCCTGACCTCCGTGGCGGTCACCTGGCCACCGTCGGTGATGGAGACGCCCGCCGCGTACCCGGCGCTGGCCTCGCACTTGCTGATCGTCAGGCGGGTGTTGGACGCGGTAACGGCGGGGTAGTCGCCGGCCTTGAGGACCAGGCCCTCCAGCGTGATCTCGGCGCGGGCGGCGGCGACCGCCGAGCCACCCGCCTCACTCGCGTCGATCGTTACCGATCCGGGATCCTTGGCGGCCTTGATGGTGAGGCGGCGCCCCATGACGCGGATCGCTTCGGTGTACGTGCCAGGCTCGATGGAAATGACCGCCCCATCGGCGGCGACCTCGAGCGCGTCCTGAATGGTCGGATACGCCCCCGCTCGTTGCGAGGAAACCGTCAGTATGCGCGCCATGCTGTCCTCCCCGTACACCTTGGTTGGGGATCGTAGCGACTGGACGCGTCCCGCTGTAGGCGAGGATCCGACCGCGCTGACGAACCGGCTAGCGCTCGTCGGCGGGTTCGAGGGTCAAAGAGATGCTGTTGATGCAGTACCGCTGGTCGGTCGGGGTCTGGTAGCCCTCGCCCTCGAAGACGTGACCCAGGTGGGAGTCGCAGCGAGCACACCGGACCTCGGTACGGACCATGCCGAGCGAGCTGTCCACGATGTACCGCACGCGGTCTTCGGCCAGCGGCGTGAAGAACGACGGCCACCCGCAGTGCGAGTCGAACTTGGTGTCGCTGGAGAAGAGCTCGGCCCCGCACGCGCGGCAGCGGTAGACACCCTTGGTCTTGGTGTCCACGTACTCCCCAGTCCAAGGCGCCTCGGTGCCGGCCTGGCGGAGCACGCGGTACTCCTGAGGCGACAGGCGCACGTGCCACTCTTCGTCGGTGGTGGGCACGGTCATTTCGTCAGCAGCCATACACCAACGGTACGACCGCGTGAGGGTGAGTCGCCCCGCCCCCTGATTACCAACCGCTGACAGGTCTCGTTGACCAGGTGTGGGCGACGGATACGCCATGGTCAGCTTTCGGCCGACCTGGCGCCAGGCGATCGGGCGTGGGCTGCGTGCGAGCGTGGTCTGTGCGGTTGTCGTCCTCCTTGTCGCGTTTGTCGTGCCGGCGGCGGTCCGCACCGCGGTCCTGGTCGTGCCGCCGCTCGCGGTGGGGCTGGCCGCCGTAGTGGCCGATCGCCGCGGCGGGACCGAGATCGACGAATACGGCATCCGCCGCACCGTGCCCGCGCTCCGCGCTGTGGCCTCCTGGCGGCAGGTGGTGGACATCCGCCCGGAGCGGCGCCGTCGCCGCACGATCGTCGCCGTTTATCTCGACTCGGGCGAGACGCTGCGGCTGCCCGCGCCCTATGACGGGCTGTGGCTGGCCAGAGACCCATTCTTCGAGCGCCGCCTCTTCATGCTCGTGCACCTCTGGGAGACCCACCGCGACTGGAGCGTGCACAGCTGACCTGCTCACCAGGCCTGTCTGGTGGGTCTTGCGGGTGCGAGGCGAGGTCCGGGCGGCGGTCCAGGGCAGTATGGTCGCGGCATGAGTCCGAAGGCGAGCGCCGTCGAGGTCGAGGTCGCCGGCCACACCGTGCGACTGAGCAGCCCTGACAAGGTCTACTTCCCGCAGCGCGGCTACACCAAGCACGACCTGTTCTCGTACTACCTCGCCGTGGGCGACGGCATCACGCGCGCCCTGCGCGACCGACCCACGACCCTTCAGCGCTTTCCGGAGGGCATCGAGGGGGAGACGTTCTACCAGAAGCGGATCCCGACCCGGGGCGTGCCGCCGTGGGTGCAGACCGCACGGATCACCTTCCCGAGCGGCCGCCCGGCCGACGAGCTCTGCCCGGCCGATCTCGCGCACGTGGCGTGGGCGGCCCAGCTCGGCACCGTGGTCTTCCACCCCTGGCCGGTGCGCAAGGCCGACCCGGACCACCCCGACGAGCTGCGCGTCGACTTTGACCCATCGCCGGGCACCGACTTCGGCCACGCGGTCAAGGCCGCCGGTGTGCTGAACGAGGTGCTCCAGGAGGTGGGCATCGCCGGCTTTCCGAAGACCTCGGGCGGCAGGGGGGTGCACGTCTACGTACGCATCAGGCCGGATTGGGACTTCGTCGCCGTGCGGCGCGCTGTGATCGCGCTGGCCCGCGAGGTGGAGCGGCGCCGCCCCGACCTGGTCACCACCTCGTGGTGGAAGGAGGAGCGGGGCGAGCGCGTCTTCGTCGACTTTAACCAGATGGCCCGCGACCGCACGATCGCTTGCGCCTACTCCCCGCGCGCGAACGCCCGTGCCACCGTCTCCACCCCGGTCACCTGGGACGAGCTGCTCGAAGTCGAGCCGGACGACTTCGACATCCGGACGGTGCCGGAACGCTTCGCGAAGATCGGTGACCCGCACGCGTCGATCGACGATGTGGCCCACGACCTCTCGCCGCTGCTGGAATGGTCGGAGCGCGACGAGCGCAACGGCCAAGGCGACATGCCCTATCCACCGGACCACCCCAAAATGCCGGGCGAGCCGCCGCGGGTCCAACCCAGCCGCAAGAACGCCGCGAACTGGGAAACCGAATAGGACTTTCTTCCCGGACATAGCCCCGCTCCAGGGCGAGGTCCGCGTGGCCTGCGAGTCTGGCTGGCCTGCGGGTCCGCGCGGTCCGCGTGGCCTGCGGGGCCGGGTGGCCTGCGGGGCCGGGTGGGTCTGGGTGGCCCTGCGGCCGACCTTGCCTGCGGGGCCGGGTGGCCCGCGGGGCCGGATGGCCTGCGGGTCCGCGTGGCCTTGGCTTCGCCCAGCAGGAGCGCGCCGCTGTCATGCCGGCCGCGGCTGGCGCATCGCCTCGCCACCCACGCGCTGGCCCAGCCGGATGAGGCCGTGGCCAGCGCGGGCGCGGAGCGAGCCGCCGCGGGCGAATGCGGCGGCTCGGCGCGCATGTCGGGCCTCGTCCCGCAGGTCCTGGTCGTATGCCTTGATCCACATCGAAGCAATCAGCGGATGCATAGGAGTGCCCCCCGACACTAGTGAAGTCCCTTTGATGGTGTCGCCTTGACGGTAGTAGGATGAGCGTTACCAGTCAAGGTGGTTTGGGGGTGTCGTGGTCGACGGAGTTCCGGGGCAGCTGGCGTTGGTGGAGGCGTTCGCCAACACCGTCGATGTCGAGGAGGGCACCGACGAGCTGACCTCGGTCGAGCGGTTCCGGCAGTGGTTGTCGACGCAGGGGCGGGACGAGCTCGTGGCGCCGGCCGACCTCGACCTCGCATGGCAGCTGCGCGCGGCACTCCGCCTGGAGCTGTCCACACACGACACCGAGGCGTCCACGCGCGACTCAGGGGCGCCCGCACACGACGCCGAGGCGCGAGAGCGCAGCGCGGTGGCGCCTGGGGACGAGGGCGAGGCGCGCGGGCACGGCGCGGTGGCGCCTGCGGATGACGGGGAGGCCCACGGGCACAGCGCGGGGCGCCTGCGGACGGCGGCGAGGCGCGCGGGCACAGCGCGATGGCAGCTGCGAATGGCGGCGAGGCGCGCGGGCACAGCGCGGGGGCGCCTGCGGATGGCGGTGAGGCGTCCTCGCGCGGCGCAGGCGGGGACGACGCACGCGGCCCCCGGGCCGAGCTTGACCGGCTCGCCGCCGGACTCCCGCTGCGGGCCCGCTTCACCGAGGGCGGCATGGGGCTGGCGCCGACGGCTGGCGGGGTGCAGGGTCTGCTCGCCGAGATCGTGGCCGCGATGGTGCTCGCCGAGCGAGACGGCATCTGGTCACGCCTCAAGATCTGCCGCGAGGACAGCTGCCAGTGGACGTATTACGACCGCTCGAAAAACTCCTCGAAGTGCTGGTGCGGCGCATCCTGCGGTAACCGCAACAAGACCCGCGCCTACCGCCAGCGCCGCGTGGTCGGCAGCGCCCGCGCCTGACCCGCTTCACCATGGCCGGCAGCCCGCATTGGGCTACCGCGATGTCTGCGGTGGTCCGGACCCAATGCCACTCAGCCTAAAGTGATCAAGGCGATGACCTGGGTTTTCTCCGAGGCTGCGTGGAGCGCCGGGTTGGGTCGGGTCATTGGGGGCCGGTCGGGCTTTGGGAAATCTGTTGCGACCATAGCTTTTCCCGGAATGGTTTTCGGCGCCGAGTCTGCGCACTCCCGACGGAAACTCTGGATCTAGTCGACTTTCTGCCGTCCGGACGACAGGAAGTCGACTAGATCTCGCGGGCTTGGCCACAGCGGCGCCTCGGGTGGGGTGCTTTAGCTGGTTTGTCCGTATGGCAGTCGGGGCGTGCCAGCGATCGTGGTATTTAACTGTTGCTGTAGCAACAGCTAAATACCACGATCTGCTGGATGGTGTCCGGGTGCGGCACGCGGTCGAGCGTTCACGATTCGGCCGGCTTTGATCGGTGCGCGGTGGGTGGGGGGTGGCGGCCGCAGTGCCGGCGGTGTCAACTGCGGAGGGTGAGGCTGTGGGAGTGGCGGTCTTGACCTGATACCACTCGGCCTAGAGCGGTCGAGGCGGTGGCCTGGGCATTCTCTGAGGCCGCGTGGAGTGTCAGGTACGGCCGGGTCCTTGGGTGGGTCAGGGCGGCCCAGGATGGGGCTGACTTCATGATCGACTTGGGTGAGTGGCATTGGGTCCGGACCGCTGCTCCTGCGGCCTCACCGTCCGCGGTTCGAGACAAATGCGGCGGATCGGGTACAGCCCGCAACAGCCGACCCCAGCGGACAATCAAACGCGACGAGCAGGCCATCGCCCATTGGGCGCGGGGCGAGGCCGGCCAAACTCTTCGTCCGCCAAGGCATCCACCTGGTCGCCCCATGGTCGGACCCGGTCATCCATGTCACCGCCTTGTCGAACAACCCGCGCAGCCCGGCCTCGGCGTTGGACAGCGTCGCGGCCGCCGTGCGCTGCGCAATCAGCGCGAGCGGCGACAAACGGCCGGTCGCCGCTTCCCATAGGGAAGCAGAGCGAAGGCCGCCCATGACACCAGCCGGACAGGCACCGAGACGCTAAGCCCGGGCCGCAAGGTCGGGTGGTGGGTGTGAATCGCGGAGGGTGAGGCCGCGGGAGCAGCGGTCTGGACCCAATGCCACTCACCTTAGTTTGATCTTGGTGGGTGGGTGTGTCGGTGTGGGTTGGTGGTGTTGGTGTGGGTGATGATCGCTGGTTGTGTTTGGGGCTGGTGGGCGGTTGACGGACTGGGTCTCGGTGGGGGTGTTGGCCGGGTCGGTGCCGCGGGATGTGGTCGATGCGGCGGTGGCGGTGTATGGCCGGGAGTCGAAGCGGTCGGATGGGAAGTTGCCGGCGCATGTGATGGTGTACTTCGCGATGGCGTTGGCGTTGTTCGCTGAGGATGACTATGAGGGGGTGCTCGCGCGGCTGGCTGAGCCGTTGATGGCGTGGGGGTGTTGGGATGCGAGTTGGTCGATGCCGGGTTCGGCGGGGATTACGCAGGCCCGGCAGCGGTTGGGGGCCGAGCCGGTGCGGGAGGTGTTCGAGCGGGTGGCTCGGCCGGTGTGTGGGGTGTTGACCCGGGGTGCGTGGCTGGCTGGGCGGCGGTTGGTGTCGGTCGATGGAAGTGAGCTTGATGTGCCGGATAGTCCGGCCAACGCGGAGTTCTTCGGCTATGCCGGCGGGGCTACGAGACGTTCGGCGTTTCCCAAGGCCAGGTTGGTCACGTTGGTCGAGACCGGTTCGCGGGCGCCGATCGGTGCGGTGATCGGGCCGGTCGTGGGTAAAGGGCAGGGGAGCAGAGCCTGGCCCGTGGGTTGTATCCGTTGCTGGAGCCGGGCATGCTGCTGTTGGCCGATCGTAACTTCTACGGCTGGCGCGACTGGTGTGCGGCTACCGATACCGGCGCGGACGTGTTGTGGCGGGCCGGTGGCGCTGGCGGCGCGATCGCCCTACCCGTCGTGCAAGATCTGCCCGACGGCTCGTATCTGACCGTGGTGTATGCCTCCCGGACGCGTCCAAGCGAACGTGACCGGATCCTCGCGCTGGCCCGTGACCCGGCCACCCGGGCCGACATCGACCCGCACCGCGCCCGCATCGCCCGGGTCGTGTCCTATCAGGTCACCGACCGCGCGGACAACGACGAACCGATCAGCCTGCTCACCAGCATCCTGGACCCGGCCGACGCCCCGGCCGCCGTGCTGGCCGAGGCATACCACCAACGGTGGGACCACGAAACCAGCAACGGCCAACTCAAAACCCACCTGCGCGGCCCCGGACGGGTCCTACGCTCGAAAAGCCCGGCCATGGTGACCCAAGAAATCTACGGCTACCTGCTGACCCACTACGCGATCAGCGCCCTGATCTGCCAGGCCGCCACCGAAGCCGACATCGATCCCGACCAGGTCAAATTCCACCGCACCGTGCGTATCCTGCGCCGTCGGGTCCAAGACCCGACGGCATTTTCCCCCTGACCACCGCCACCACCTCATCGCCGCCATCGGCGCCGACATCACCCACCACCGACACCTCAACCAACACCGCCACCGCAGCTACCCCCGCGTCGTCAAACGCATGCGCCACAACAGCTACCGAGTCAAACAACCCCACGACACCGGCACCCGCCACACCAACCCACCCACCACCAAGATCAAACTAAGGTGAGTGGCATTGGGTCTGGACCACGGCGGACATCGCGGTAGCTCAATGACAAGGTCTTTAGAGGGTTAGCTTCATGCCCTCGTGCGTCGCCGCGAAGCCGAGTGAGGCGTAGAAGCGGTGTGCGTCATCCCGGCGCTTGTCGGTCGTGAGCTGTACCAGGCGGCAGCCGCGGGCGCGGCCCTGGTCGATCGCCCACTGGATCATCTCGCGGCCCAGTCCACGGCCGCGTTGGTCGGCGCGGATGCGTACGGCCTCGATCTGTAGCCGCTCGCCGCCGCGGTAGGTCAGTGACGGGATGTACGTGAGCTGCATCGTGCCCACCACCTCGCCGGCCCGGTCCGCGACAACCAGTGTGTTGCGTGGGTCGGCGTCGATCTGGTCGAAGGCAGCGGCGTACGACGGATCGTCGGCCGACTCGCGTGCGGTGCCGAGTGAGTCATCCGCGAGCATCGCCACGATCGCGGGCAGGTCCGCACGAGAAGCGGCACGAAACGCGAGATCATCCACGCAGCCCACCCTACGAGGGCCGCGGGCCCTGGAAGCGCAGCCCACCCTACGAGCGCTGCCGGCCTGGAGGCGCAGCCCCATGCTATGAGTGCTGCGGGCCTGGAGAGCGCCGCCCACGCCACGAGGGCCGCGGGCCCAGGGGAGCGCCGCACGCGCACGAGTGGGCCGAACCGCCTATGGCTGGGAGCGATCTACAGGCGGCATATTTTGCGCCATGAAGGTGCTGCTGTGGCCGGTCCAACAGATCTACCGCGGCCTGGTGTGGCTGGCCAACTCGCCGCGAACGCTCATCATCGCCTATCTCGGCCTGATCGTGGTCGGCGGCGCCATCTACAGCGTCGCCGAGGACAAGAGTGCCGGCGACTCGGTCTGGTGGGCGGTCGTGACGGCGTCCACGGTGGGGTATGGCGACACCTACCCACGACGTGGGAGGGTCGGGTGCTCGCCGGCCTGCTGATCTCCACGATGGTGTTGCTGGTGATCCCACTGATCACGGCGCACTTCGCGAGCAAGCTCATCGTCGACGCGGACGCCTTCCGCCACGAGGAGCAGGAGGAGATCAAGCACAACCTCCGGGCGATCCGGGCGATGATGGAAAAGCTCACCGAGGGCAGCGCAGGCCCGCCTGGGGGACCTCCAGATCGATGAGGTACCGGTCGACCGCGCGCGTCACGCACTCCGTCTGCGGGTACGCCGTGTGCCCCTCGCCCTCCCAGGTCAGCACCACGCCGACGCCCAGCATGTCGGCGAGCTTGGCGGTCTGCTCGTACGGCGTGGCCGGGTCACCGGTTGTACCCACCACCACGATCGGCGGGGCACCGCGAGCGGCTCCGGTCGGGTAGGGGTCGCGCTTGCCCGGCCAGTACGCGCACGGCAGCATGCCCACCGCCAGCGCCGCCCCGAAGAGCGGGTACCTCTCCCGCCACTGCGACTGGTACGAGCGGATCTGCGCGAGCGACGGCTTGGCCGTGGAGTCGGCGCAGTTGACCGCCATGTTGGCGTCGAAGAGGTTGGAGTAGTGGCCGTTGCTGTCCCGCTCGGCGTACGAGTCGGCAAGGTCGAAGACCCCGGTCGCGTTGCCGCCCCGCAGCTCGGCGATCGCGCTGGCGAGCTCCTGCCAGCCCTGCTCGGTGTAGAGCGACGAGATCACCGCGTAGAAGACCCACCCGGCCGTGGCCTCGCGGCCGTCGCTGCCGCGTACCGGTGAGACCCTGGCCTTTTCGAGCGCCTCCGTGACCGCCCCACGGGCGTCCGGCGCGATCGGGCAGCGCCTGCCGTTCTGCGCGCACCAGTTGGTGAAGTTCGTGAACGCCCGCTCGAAGCCCTTCGCCTGGCTCTCCGATCCGGCGACCATGTCCTGCCCCGGGTCGACCGCCCCGTCGAGCACGAGCGCGCGGATCTTGCTGGGGAAGAGCTGGGCGTACGTGGCGCCGAGCAGCGTGCCGTACGAGTACCCGAGGTAGGTCAGCTTTTCGTCGCCGACGGCGGTGCGCACCGCATCCATGTCGCGCGCGGCCTGCTCCGTGGAGAAGAGCGTGAGCCGGTCGCCGTACTTCGCGCCGCACCCCTCGCCGACCCGCTTGTTGATCGCCGCGACGCTGTCGAACTCGGCCTGCGTACCCGGGTCGGGGTCGGCGCCGAACGTCGCGTCGAGGTCGGTGTCGGAGATGCACTCGACCGGCGACGACCGGGCGACGCCGCGCGGGTCGAAGCCGACGATGTCGAAGCGCTCGGTGATCTCGTCGGGCAGCCCACCCAGCGCGGCGCCGAACGACAGGTACACGGCCGTGTCGATGCCCGAGCCGCCCGGGCCGCCGGGGTTGAGGACCAGCGAGCCGATCCGGTCCCTCTGACGGTCGGAGCGGGCGCGCATCATCGCGATCTCGAACGTGCCGCTGCCGCTCGGATTGGCCCAGTCCTGCGGGACGGCGACGCTCGCGCACTCGTACTTCATGCTGGGCGCGGTCCGGCCCACCAGGTCCTCCGGCACGTCTGGGCAGGGCCGCCAGATCGCCGCCTCGCCGGTCGCGGCGGGGCCGGGGTTGTCACCCTCGGCGGCGCCGTCGGTCCTCGGGGCATACACCGGAATGGAGCAGCCGGCGGCGAGAAGGGCACCTGCGACAAGACCGGTCAAAACCCGGCGTTGGGTGCGAGCCACCCGGCAAGGCTACCCGGCGCCACGACGGCAGGAGCCCCGCACCAGCGGCGCGGGGCTCCGGAGGCAGTTTGCCGGTCAGGCGCTGGCGCCGACCTTCTCGCGCGCCGGCTCCTGCGCCGTCGCGGCCGGGGTGGTCCTGCGGCGGCTGCGCAGGATCAGCCAGCCGCCGACCGCGCCCAGCCCGAGGCCGGCGACCAGGCCCGCGGCGAGGATCCCGTACGAGGAGCCGCCGTCGGCGGGAGTCTGCGCGGCGGCCACGGGCGGAGGGGCTTGCTGCTGCTGGCCGCCGCCGTGGTGGCCGTTGGCACCCGGTACCGCCTGGCCCACGAGCTTCACGAGCACGGCCGGGTGCGCGCCGCCGGCCGCGTCGGCCCAGCGAACCACGGTCCCGTCCGAGTACGTCTGCACGAGCGTGAACGCGAGCTCGTCGCCCTCGGACGGCATCGGTCCCATGGACACGGTCAGCTCGACCGGCGGTGTCGACGCGGGCTTGGGATCGACCCGGCTCCACGTGATCGAGGCCGTGGTCTCGGTAACCGGCATGCCGTGCAGGCCGGCGACCGCCTCGTCCAGCGTGCGGGTCTCGGTGGCGGGTGCCCAGTCGTCCTGGGACATCGGGTAGATCTCGCCGATCGGGTTGTCCACCGGAGCGATCAGCTGGACCTTGGTGGTGTACGCCCCGGGGCGGTCCTCGCTCAGCCGGAACGTCACCTTGGCGCCGTCCCCTCGCGTGGCCTCCGACGGGTTCGCGGTCACGTCGGCCGAGGCCGGCGACGCGAGCGCGAGGGCACCGAACACAGCGGCGCCGAGCGCCACGACTGCCGTACGCCTGTTGCGGAACATGGACGGCTCCTATCTGTCACTTCGTTGCATGAGGGGGCACGGCCATGTCGGCCCGTGCCCCCTCAGGTGTCGCATGTGGATAGTCCCTATCGGACGGTGACCCGGACCGCGTCGAAGGCGGGGATCTGGTTGGCGCGCTGCATCATCGGGATGCGGTGTGAGGCGTCGCCGGCCCAGGAGGCGCACTGGAAGGTGCCCCGGTTGGGCAGGCCCGGCACGCGGATCTCGATGACGTCCGGCGCCGAGCTACCGGCACGGTCCTCGGTCGCCACGAAGAACGCCGGGGCCGGCGCCGGGTCGGGCGCCGCGTTCGTGCTGTTGAGCTGGCGGCAGCCGGTGTGGAAGTGGCCGCGGACCAGTCCCTGGTCGTTGAGGATGGACATGTCGACGTAGTAGCCGCCCTGGCCGGCCGGCAGGAACCGGTCGCGGATCAGGTTCCGGGTGCTGACCCGGATGGTGAACGGCTGGTTGACGCCGACGTTGCGCGGTGCGCTGGTGATCAGCAGCGTCGGGTTCTGGTCCGCGTTGCCGACCTCACCCATCTGGGTGTCGACGCAGCGGTTGCCGTTTTGGAAGCCGTCGTGCGCCTGGAGGCCGTTGCCCTCGGAGCACTCGTCCGGGCCGAACTCCAGCGGCGGCGGCGGGGCGGTGGTCCCGGGCGCGCTGGTCGCCGGCTGGTTGGGCTGGCCGGACGCGTTCGTGGAGGGGGTCGGGCTCGCGGGCGTCGTGGTGCACGCCTGGCCGTCACCCCAGTAGTTGCGGACCGTACGGCCGTTCTGCCGGGTCTCGGTCACGTTCGCCTGTCCGGCCGGCGCGGTGCCGTCCGGCGCGGGGCGACACTGGGTCGCCGGGGGACGGCTGCCACCACGGTTGCGCCGGTCACCCGCGTTGGAGATCTGCGTCACGGTGATGACGCCGCCGAACACCACAAGCGTCGCAAGCACGGCAATGATGCGCTTGTTTCGCCCGCTGGTCGATCTGCGCCGTTGTGCCGACCTGTACATGTGGGGATACCTTCTCCTTCTCCTTGAGGGCGGCGCGGTGGGCAGGCGTCGACCCATGAGGGGTTTCCTCTAGCACGTTTGCGGGTGCTGAATACACGTCCGAACTTCCATGCGCAACGAGTTCGCACCACGTCTATCCGCCTAGCCAACCTAAAAGCGGCCGTCGATTAGTGTCAAGCGACGAAGAAGGAATTAAGATTTCCCGGCTTTCCTTAAAGGAGATTTATGGTTGACCCTGAACGTTGCCATATCAACCGTTCGGATGATGTGGGGGTTCAACGATCTTGGAACTTTTTCGAAGTTCGCAGGTCAGGGCCGTGACCTGCGGGGAACCCTGCCCGTCGTCGGCCGCTGACGGAGCGTGGTCAGAAACGTGCGAAAGAACGGATCGTCATCCGCGGGCCAAATCGTGGCGCCGCAATTCCCGCGCTTTCCAAGAGTACGCACACGCGACCCCGATGTCCCATGAACGGCGCGAGCAGTTCGAGCATCCGCGCATCGTCGCCACGCGCTTCTCGGGCCAGCGCCCAGGCCACCGTGTTGGGAATGTGGTAATCGCCGACACTGACCGCGTCCGGATCGCCGTAGACGGTGCGGACCACCTCGGCGGCGGTCCACGGACCGATGCCCACGATGGCGGTCATCCGCTTTGTCGCCTCGGCGCTTGTGGCGCACCGCTCCAGGCGGGCGGCCTCGGCCGCGGCCCGGCGCAGCGTGTCCGCTCGCCGCTGCTCGACGCCGAACGGGTGGAACACCCAGTACGGCGCTGTCGCGATCGCCTCGGCCGCCGGCGGCATGAACAGCCGCTCGACCGGGCCCGGCGCCAGCTCGCCGAAACGGCGGACCGTCGCCGCATACGCCTGGTACGCCTCCTTGCCGGTGACCTTCTGCTCGAGGATCGCGCGCAGCAAGCGTGGAAAGAGCTGGCCGGTCGTCGGCAGCCGCACGCCGCGATGGACCCGGGCGAGCTCGGCTACCAGAGGATGCGCGGCCGCCAGCTCGGCGAACCCGGTGAGGTCGTCGTCCAGGCCGGCAATCGCGGGCGCCCGATCGACAAGCCAGCCAGCGCCGGGGCCGTGACCTGTCGCCACGATGCTCGCGCCGTCGCGCTCAAGGGAGAGTGATCCGGGGCCGTCGGGGGTGCGGCTCGCGTACCAGAAAGTGCCGCCGACGAAGCGGGCGCACGGGTCATGCCGGCCCATCGCGAGCATCCCCACCGAACCCGCGAGGTGGTACCCCTCCGGCGGCGTCATGACCCTTCGCACGATCACACACTAGGCGCTGGGTACTAAGGTGTTGAAGACGGCAAAGCGCCGGGACACGGACGGGGTGTCCCGGCGCTGCCCTTTTCGGCGACGCTGCGCAGGCCCGGTGGTCGTACCCTGACCACTCCCTTCGCGCTGGGCTTTCCGGGCCTTTCCCTTGGGGCGCCAGTTTGGGGGAACTGATCGCCTCCGCCCGCTGGCTGGTTGCGCGACCTGCGTGGATGTCGTGGGCTCTCCGACACGACATCCACAGGCCGGGGCGGGTGCGCTGCGCTCCGAAAAGCTTTTCTCTTACCTACCTGAACGGAACAGTCGGTACGTCGTCGCGCCGCCGGCTATCAGCGCCGCGAGCAGGACCACCCAGATGACCGCTGGGTCGACGCCGCCGATCTGGGCGCGCGCCTCGGAGCCGCTCAGGAGGCCGCTGCCGGCCGGCTTGTTGGCCGTCGCCGGCTCGGGTGGCAGGGGCAGCTCCGAGTACTTCACCAGACCGGTGCTCTCCAGCAGGGTCAGGTGGTTGAGCACGAAGCCGTTGGCGTCCTGGGCCAGCTTGCGCACCACGTCGTTGCGCGTACCGGTGCGGACACCGGCGATGACCGGAAAGACCTTGCCGTGCGCCGCCCGGAGCCGGTCGACGAAGATCTGGTCGAAATCGGCCCCGGCTTTCGCCTCCTCCATCTCGGCCAGCCACTTCTGCTGGTCCGAGTTGGGCTCGTCGGGAAGCCGGTAGTTCAGCTTGTTCGCCGCGTCAACCACGAGCTGGTCAAGCTGTGCGTGCTGCTTGGAGATCTCAGCACCCACCTGGCGAACGCGGACCCGGCCGCCCTTTTCGGCGGCCATGTTGCCGGCGGGCATCTCCCAAAGACCGGCGAGCCGCACAGCCGACAGCAGGTTCTTGTCGGCGGCGGTGAGGGGCGTATCCGGGGCGGCCTGGGCGGCTGCCATCGGCATCGCGAAAGTACCGAGCGTGCCGATGACGAGGCCGGCAAGGACGGCTGCCGCCCGACGCGATCCGGGTGCCGCGAGTCGTCCCGAGAACATCTTCAACCTCCCACGTAGAAGCTGTGAGAAACGCTATGGGGAGCGCAAGGAATCGTCAATCTAGGATGGATAGAAATAGGGATTTCTTACGTGACATTTAAAGCGAACTTATGCCGTGCCGACTCATCGGTGCGACATCGTACTTTCGGATGATGCTGGCGGTTCGAGCCCGCGTCAAAGTAATCGCGTGGTGCCAGACCGTGTTCGTGCTCGGCATTCATCCCGGTCGTACCACCAGCCCAGCTCAAACCCCGGCGGCCGGCCACGCCTCAAGGGCTGTGACCGGCCGCCGGGTCCGTGCGGGTTGGGGGTGACTCAGTAGCTGTAGCCCCGGAGTCACCGGTGCCGGCGTCGCCCTTGTCGTCGCCGCCGGCAGCCGCGTCGTCCGACGGGGGCTCGACGGCCTTCGGGGTACCGGTCGGCAGGCAGGTCACGTTCCGCTGGCCGGCGGGGGTGACCACGAACCAGGTGCCGCCCACGCCCTGGCCCTTCCACTGGCCCGGCTTCTTGTCGCCGATGTACCGGTACACGGCCCAGTTGCCGATGGTCAGCTGCTTGGTGCCGTCCGCGCGGGTGATCACGCCGACCTTGTCCTCGTCGACGCCGGACAGCTCGGGCTTGCCGTCATCGGTGTACGCCGGCGGCCACACCTGCTCGCACTTGCCCTCGCAGTTGCTGGCGGGCGGGTTCGCCGTGTCCTTGTCGAAGCGGTACAGCACCCACCCGTCCTGGTCGACCACGACCTGGCCCATCCGGGCAGGGTCTTCGCGGTCAGCTTGGTGGTGATCGGAACGTCCTTCTTGGGCTGGTCGCCCGTGTCCTCCGCGGCCTCTTCGCTGGCGTCGGGCGCGGGCGTGGGGGTCGCCTCCGCCGCCGCAGCCGCTTCGTTGGCCACCGAGACCTGGTCGTCATCCTGGTTGTAACCAGCCGGAGCACAACCTTGCAGGGCGAGTGCGACCCCTGCCAGAGCGCCTGCCAAGAGAGCGGTTCGCTTTCCCGGTATCACTTGCCCTCCCTGTAACTGTCCACTTGGGCCTTGTCGTCGGTTAGTACGTTGAAACCGGCCCGGGAGGATGAACTATCGACCGTAAACAATTTCACAGGCCAGGGGTGAACCAGGTCTGGGCCGCGTGCGTGTGCAGGTATGCAAGGGGTGTGCACCCTGCGGATCCTTAAGAGAAACTAAAGGGGGCGCCGCCTTTTTCGGCAGGCACCCCCGGTAGTTCTTAGCTCTTTCTTAAACCGGCACTTCGACGAGCGACTCGACGACGCCTTCCTTGGTCACCTGCTGCACCTGGATGCGGTCGATCTCGTTACGCGGGGTCGCCGTGCTGGTCTGGAGCAGTAGCGGCTCCGGCTCCTCCTTGGTGCCATACCCGGCCGGCGGTACCGACCAGGTGTTCAGCACCTCCTTGGTGCCGTCTTCGCGGAGCACCGTCAGCCGGCACTGCCGCGGGCCGGTGAGCTTGGTCAGCTGGAACGACACCTGGGTGCCCCAGGTCTTCGTCTCCAGCACGAGCTTGGCCTCCACACCGGTCTGCACGTCAGTGGCGGAGAACTGCTCGCCGTCCTCGCCGACGTTGGGGCCGCCGATGCCGGGCCCGCTCGGATTGCCGGGGTCGACCGGCGGCGCGACAGGTGCGCTGGTGCCGCGGCCCGCGATCACGTCGGACGGGGTGCCGCTGTCGCCGAAGAAGCGGCCGCCAGCCGCGAGCGAGACACCGGCGGTGGTCGCCAGCACCACGACCGCCGCCGCGGCGGCGAGCCACTGGCGGCTGCGGGCCTTGCGCCGGTGCGCACCCACCTCGACGATCATCCGGTCGAGCAGGCGTCCGTCGGTGCGGGACTGCTCGGCGGTGATGAGGCTCTCGCCGTCCACCTCGGACAGCAGGTTGACCACGGGCAGCATGGACTCGAGCTCGCCGGCGCAGGCCCAACAGCCGGCCAGGTGCTCCTCGAACTGCTCGGACTCCTGCGGCTCGAGCACACCCAGCGCATACGAGGCGACGTCCCAGTGCTCTGCCCGGCTCATCCGGTCACGCCCCGCTGCTGTAGCGCGCTACGCAATGCACGGAGCGCATAGTAGACCCGCGATTTGGCCGTCCCCAACGGCAGGCCCAGCGTCTCCGCCGCCTCCGGCACTGTCTTCCCCCGAAAGTACGTCTCCAGGATGATCTCCCGGTGTGGCTGGCTCAGCGTACGCAGCGCGTCCGTGACCGTCATCAGCCGGAGGACCCGCTCGGTCTCGTCCGGTTCGGAGAAGTTCTCCAGGTCCCGGCCGTACGTCTCCGGCGGGCGCGCGTTTTCGCTGCGGTGGTCGTCGATCGCGATCCGGCGGGCCACCGTGACCAGCCACGGGCGCAGGGACGACTGCCCCTGGGCGCCGAGGCGGTGGGCGTTGCGCCAGGCACGCAGCAGCGTCTCCTGGACGATGTCCTCGGCCCGCTGCCGGTCACCGCCGGTAAGCCGCAGCACGAACATCAGGAGTGGGCCGGCGTGTTCTTCGTACAGCTCCCGGACCAGCGCGTCGTCGTGGTCGGGGGTCGAGGACCCGGCTTGGTGGCGCCCGGGGGCGGATCGTGGCGTCACACGCTCATCATGGCGTGCCGCCGAGCCTCCGTCAGCAGCCGGCCAACGATCCGCCGACCGCTGGGGTGGCACCGCCGAGACCCGGTCCCGCGCGCGGCTGCCACGCCATTCCGCGGCTACCGCATACATAGGCTGTCCAGCGGCGTCAGCATCCTGACCTCCATACGCTCGCATGGCCCGAGACACCCGGACCATGCTTCAGTACGAGTAACGGCCGCGTACGGATCAATGACGCCAGAAACTCACTGGTGGCGGGTTCGAGGGCTGGGCCGATGCGTCGTCGACCACCTTGGCACCGTGCGTGAAGCGGCTGAGCTCGTCGCCGTGGATCAGGCGGCCGGGAAACCAGTCGCCGGCCACCCGCCGGGTCAGCTCCGGGATAGGCGGCTCGGCGTGCCCGGCGACGACGACAAGGTTGCCGTACCGCCGGCCGCGCAGCACCGTCGAGTCGGCCATCAGGCACGCGTGCGGCAGCGCCGCGCGGACCGTGGCGACCTGGCCCTTCGCGTACGCCAGCGGCGGCCCGTCGGCGACGTTGACCAGGTAGGTCCCGGCGGGTGCGAGCACTCGGGCCACCTGCTGGGCGAACTCCACCGACGCCAGGTGGGCCGGCGTGCGGGCACCGGCGAAGACGTCGCTGACCACCAGGTCGTACGACGCGTCGCGGCTGGACTCGAGCGCGGCCCGCGCGTCGGCCACCCGTACTCGCAGCAGCGGGTCCTTGGGCCAGGGCAGCTCGCGCCGCACCAGATCCACCAGCGCCCCGTCGATCTCCACGACCCGCTGGGCCGAGCCGGGCCGGGTGGTCGCCACGTACCGCGGCAAGCTCAGCGCCCCGCCGCCCAGGTGCAGCGCGCGCAACGGCTGCCGTGGCGGCGCCGCCAGGTCGACCGCCATCGCCATCCGCCGCACGTACTCGAAGTCGAGGTAGGTGGGGTCGTCCAGGTCGACGTACGACTGTGGCGCACCGTCCAGCACCAGCGTGAACGCCCGCGCCCGGTCGGGGTCGGGGACGAGGTCGGCCTGGCCGGAGTCGACCCGCGCGGACACCCGATCCGCCGCCCGCCGCCCGCCCGCCACCAGAGCAGTATGCCCCGGCGCTCAGGTCAGGCGTGCGGTTGCCAGGGTCAGGGCGCGGTGTAGCAGGCGCGGGTCGCCGAGCAGCCCGCGGAGTCGGCGCTCCAGTCCGGCGATCGGGATCAGGTTTTGCGGGGCCCGCGGGTCCTTGTACGACGTCGAGGCGAACCTCGGCAGTGTGACCAGCGACAGGTTGGCCAGCTCGACCGCCTGCTCGATGCTCAGGTCGGGGGAGCACTCCACCCGCACGATGCCGGACCAGGGCGCGCCGCTGGAGCCGGGCAGCCGCATGTACCACGACCATCCGCCCCACGCCGTGCCCAGCGCGAAGACCGGCGAGCGCTGCCACGGCCGCAACGCCGTCACCACGAGCGCGAGCGCGGGCGGGAGGTACTGGCTCTGCTGGGTCTTGACGTATCCGATCGTGCGTGGAAGGTGCCGCCGGCCGCGCAGTGGGCCGTCGACCACCAGCAGGTCGCCGTCGGTGCGGGCGGTGGCGGATATCTCCACCTCGAGTGCGGTGAGCGGGCCTTGCACGGAGCCCTGGAGCTTGCTCAGCTCACCGGAACCGCTCACCTTGTGCACGGCATACCGGACCTGTCCCGCGATCACGTCGCCGACCGAAGGGCTGGCGGTGAAGAGCGCGCGGGCCACCTGTGCCCCAGCCAACTCGGCGGCGCCACGAGCAAGATCACAGCGAACCACGCCGGCCGCGTAGGAGGCGGCGAGGCCCGGGAAGGAGGCGCCGTCGTCCTCCTCGGTGGACAGCGTGCCGTCGACCCGCTGCACACCGTCGACAAGCAACACCACGTCGGGCGGGCGAACCCCCTCCGGCGCCACGATCGGATGCCACGCCTCGGTGTCCACCTCATGGTGGGTTTCGATCTTGGCCGTGCTGGGCGACGACGGCCCGTCGCCGCCCTGGAAGGCCGCGCCGTACGACGCCGCCCACGTATCCATGTAGAGCCGGGTCATAGCCCGACTCGCTCTACGCGGGCGGTGCGGGCGTCCTTGCGTACCTCGAACCGCACCGGGACCCGCTCGGCGAGCGACGGCACGTGCGTCACCACGCCGACCATCCGGTCGCCACGGGCGGCCAGCCCTTCGAGCGTGGCGGCGACCGTGTCGAGCGTGGCCGCGTCGAGCGTGCCGAAGCCTTCGTCCAGCACGATCGACTCCAGGCTCGCCGACGTCGTGGAGAGGCCGGCGAGCTGCTCGGAGAGGGCCAGCGCCAGGGCCAACGACGCCTGGAAGGTCTCGCCGCCGGAGAGCGTCCGCACGCCCCGCCGCAGCCCGGCGTCGTGGTGGTCAACCACGTAGAACTCGCCCTTGTCGTGGACCAGCTCGTACTGCCCGGCGGACAGCTCGCGCAGGATACGCGAGGCACCGTCGACGAGCAGGTCGAGCGCCTCCTCCAGCAGCCACCGCTCGAAGTTGTTGGCCCGCAGGTGGCCGGCGAGCGTCTTGGCCACGTTGCCCTCGCGCTCGTGCGCGAGGCGCTGCTCGCGGAGGCGTTCGGCCTGCTCGCGGCGCTCGACGATGCGCTGGTGGGCACCCTCGGCCCGGGTCACCGCGACGGCCACCGCCCGGCTGGCGCCGGCGCCGTCCAGGCCCGCGTCAGGTACGGGCAGCTCAGCCGAGGCGAAGAGCGCCGCCAGCCGCTCCTGGATCCGCGTGACCGCCGCCCGCGCGCCCTCCAGTCGGGCGACCGCGTCGGTGCGCCGGCCGGTCCGGTCGGCCGCCTGCGCGGCGGCCCACTCGGCGAGGGTGGTCCAGGCGGCCACAAGGTCGTCCCGGTCGGCGGCCGGCGGACCGAGCCGCCCGACCGCGTCGCGCGCCTTGTCGAACCGGCGCCACGCCGCCCGCAGCCGCTCGTCGGCCGTGTCGGCGCCGCTCTGTGCCCGGCGCTGCGCCTCGCGCGCGGCCCGGACCGCGCCCGCGGCGTCGTCCAGCCGCTCCTGGAGCGCCGCCCGCGCCTCCAGCTCGCGGCCGAGCGCGGCCGGGCCGGGGAGTCGGCGACCCGCTCGGCCAGCTCCGCCAGTCGGGCGGTGAGCTGGTCGTGCTGTGCCCGGGCGCGCTCCAGCGCCCGGTCGAGCTCGCGCAGCGCCTTGTCGCGCTCGGCCACGAGCTGCGCGGCCTTGTCGGCCTCCTTGCGGGCGACCTTGCCGGCCGCTTCCGCGGCGGCCACGGTCGACTCCGCCAGGTCGGGCACCGTCGTCACCTTCTGCGCGCACACCGGGCAGGGCTCTCCAGCCACCAGGTGTACGCGCAGCGCGGCGGCCCGGTCGGCGGCCTGCGCGTCCTGGTACGCGCGGCGCGCCTCCTCCAGCCGGTCGGTCGCTTGTGCGGCCTCGGCGCTCGCCTTGTCCAGGGCTTTGGCCGCGGTGCCGTGCTCCTTCTTGGCGGTCTTCACCGCCTCGGCGAGCGACCGCGCCTGACCGGTCAGCTTGTCGTGCTCGGCGTGCGCCTCCAGCAGCAGGCGGAGGGCGGCGACGTCGGGCGCCCCGGCGAGCTGCCCACGCACCTTCTCCTCGCGCTCCTCGGCGACCGCGACGGCGGCGGCTGCCTCGGCGGCGGAAGCGCGGGCGGTGGCGACCGCCTCGGCCACGGCGGCATGGTCGGCCGGCGGGCGGATCGCGGCGAGCGCGTCGATCTCGCCGCCCAGCTCCTTGAGCGCGGCTCCGGCGTCCGTCACGCCCTGCTCCGCCTCGCGCAGCGCCGGCACGTCGGCCTCGACCGCCGCGGTCAGCTCGCGCATCGCGGTAACTCGTGCGGCGGCCGCCGCCAGCGACTCGTCGTCGGCGTCGGCGAGGTCGTCGAGCAGCTGGGCGACGGCGACGAGCTGGGCGTCCGCCTGCATCGCGCGGGCCGACGCCTTCTTCTGGATCGCCTCGTAGACGTGCAGCCCGAGCAGGTTGACCAGGATCTCCTGGCGGGCGGCGGGCTTGGCGTGCAGGAAGTCGGCGAACTGTCCCTGCGGCAGCACCACACAGCTGGTGAACTGCTCGTACGGCAGGCCGACCGCCTCCAGCACCGCGGCGTCCATCTCGCCGGGCGTGCCGGCCAGCACCTCGCCGAGGTCTTCCGGCGTGAGCCCGGCGTCCAGCTTGGCCGGGTCGAAGCCGCGCGGCATCAGCTGGAGCCCGGCGCCGCCCGTGGAGACGCGGCCCTTGCCGTCGCGGCGCACCACGCGGGTCGCCACGTACCGCGCGCCGGCCGACTCGAATACGAGCCGCACCCGTGCCTCGGTCGCGGACGGGGCGAGCGCGTTGACGATGCCGCGACTGCTCGCCCAGCGTGGCACCTGCCCGTACAGCGCGAAGCAGATCGCGTCGAGCACGGTCGACTTGCCCGACCCGGTAGGGCCGATGAGCGCGAAGAAGTCGACGTCGGTGAAGTCGATCGTGGTCTCCTCGCGGAAGACCGTAAACCCGGCCATGTCCAGCCGCAGCGGCCTCATGAGTGCTCTGCCTGCTGGTTCGCTCGCTCGCGCGGCGCTAAAGGCGACGCCTTCCTCCGCCGGCCCGAAACCCCGACTTCGTCGGCGGGCCGGCTCCGTCCAGGCGCCGCCGCGCCAGCTCGCTCGCTCACGCAGACACCTCCTCGTACAGCGTGTCGAACAGCTCTTGGACGCTCTCGTCGGCGTGCCCCCGGCTCTCCAGGTAGTCCGCGAAGAGGTCGCGTGGGGACCGGCCGGCCCGCTCGGCGCGGGCGGTGGCGGCGGTCTGCGGCAGCATGTCCGGGTCGATCCGCACCTCGAGGGCCTTGGGCAGCAGCGCCTGCACCTCCTCGCGCAGGCCGGCTCGCGGCGCCTCGCGCACGTACACCCGGAGCCAGCCGGGCTGGTCACCGTCCATCATGGACAACTCGGCGAGCGTGCCGCGCACGGTGCGCAGCGGTACCGCGGCGGTGATGGGTACGTCGCGCACCTTCGCCGTGCTCTCCGCGGTGACCTCGACGACGGCGACGGACGGCACGTTTTCCCCCTCGCCGAAGTCGATGGCGAGCGGGCTGCCGCAGTAGCGCACCGGTGCCGGACCGGCCACCTGCTGGGCCCGGTGCAGGTGGCCGAGCGCGACGTAGTGCGCGCTGCCCGGGAAGACCGTGGCGGGCACCGCGTACCCCATCACAGAGTGCGCCTCCCGCTCGCCGCCGCCCATGGTGGCGCCCACGACCGTGAGATGGGCGGTGACCAGATTGACCGCGCCCGGCCCGAAGCCCTGGCACAGCACGCCCAGCAACCGTCCGATGTGGTCGGCGTACGTCTGGCTCGCCTCCGCGGCCGTCAGCTCGTACATCTCGGCGGCGCGCACCGCGTACCGCTGGGAAAGGAACGGCAGCGCGACAAGCCGCCACCGCTCGCCGCCCGCGGTCTCGCCCTCCAGCACGTGGTCGGCGGCCGACTCGCGGACCGTGCCGCGTAGCGAGACGCCGGCCGCGTCGGCCCACGGGCGCAGCGCGTCGAGCGCCGCCCCGTTGTCGTGGTTGCCGCCGATCGCCACCACCTGGGCGCCGGTGCCGCGCAGCGCGGAGAGCGCCCGGGTGACCAGGCGGGTGGCCTCGGGTGTGGGGGCGGCCGAGTCGTACATGTCGCCGGCCACGATCACCAGGTCGGGGCGCTCGGCGCGGGCGATCTCCACCACCTGGGCGAGCACGGCGATGTGCTCCTCGGTCCGGGACTGTCCCTTGAGGACCTTCCCGACGTGCCAGTCCGACGTATGCAAAATCTTCATCAGAACGGGATCTCGTCCTCGGACCGGCCGCCGACGACCGCGAACGGGTCGGCGGACTGGACTATCGAGCGGAGCGTGGCGGACGGTGCCTGCCCCGCCTCGGACGGGCGGGTGGCCCAGGCCGGAAACGGGAACTCGACGCAGAGCGGTACCGGGATGTCGGGCTGGCTGACGAACATCGTGCCGGGTTTGGCGAGCAGTACGCGCTGGCGCTGCGCGGCCGGCAGGAACCCGTACTCCGGGCGGGACGCCTCGGCCGGGTCGAGCCGGCCGACCACGCGGATCGCCGAGTTGGTGACGATGCGCCGCTCCACCTCGCTCGCGGTCTGCTGCGCGCCGATGAGGATCACGCCCAGCGAGCGCCCCCGCTCGGCGATGTCGAGCAGCACCTCCTTGATCGGCGACGACCCCTCGCGCGGCGCGTACTTGTTCAGCTCGTCGAGCACCACGAAGAGCAGCGGCTTGGCCGAGCCCGCCTTCTCCTTGCGCTCGAATTCGGCCTTCAGCGTCACGCCGACCACGAAGCGCTGCGCCCGGTCCGGCAGGTTGTGCAGGTCGACGACGGTGACCTGGGCGCTCTCCGCCGTGTTGATCGCGTGCGGCCGGCGCGCGGCGAGGTCACCCCGGATGAGCCGCGCCAGGTCCTTCTTGCTCGCGATGAGCCGCCGGGCGAACGCGTTGACCGTACCGGTGTTGACCGCGCTGCCGGCCCAGGTGCCGCGGGTCTCCTCGTCGGTGAGCCGGGCGACCACGTAGTCGACAAGGTCGGGGTAGGACCCCAGGCGGGTGCCGTCGATGCCGATGCCGCCGTCGGCCGGCTGGGCGTGGCGGGCCAGGTGGGCGGTGACCGCGTGGACCACCATCGTGTACTGCTGGCGCTCGTCGTCGGCGTCCGCGAACACGTACGGCAGGAGGCGGGACTCGCAGAACTCGGCGAGCGTCCAGTAGAAGCTGTCCACGCCGGCGAGGCGGCTGCTCACGTCGGGCGTGCCGGAGGAGTCCTTGGCCCGGGGCGGCGCGTACACCCGGACGTCGGGGAAGGGCGTGGCGGGCAGGCCCAGCTCGGCGTACCGCGCGGTGGTGGCGTCGTCGAGCCGCGCATTCGGATGGTCGAGGAAGAGCAGGTCCTCGCCCTTGACGTTGAAGATCAGCGCCTTCGCGTTGATCGCGTCGCCGCCGAGCACCCCCGAGCGGAACACCGAGTACAGCAGGAAGGTGGCGAAGCTGGTCTTGGTCGCCACGCCGGAGATGCCGGAGATCGAGACGTGCGCGCCGCGGCTGCCGTCGAGGAAGTCCGCGTTGAGGTAAGCGGGCAGCCCGTCACGCCCGGTGCCCATCGGCACCCGCTTTTCCATCCGGTCGAAGTGGAGCGCGGCGGCCCGGAGGTCGCCGGTGGCCCGGCGGACGAGCGCGCCCGGCGACGGCGGCACGTACAGCTCCGGGTCGATCCGGGTGGTGGTGATCTCGGCGGCCTCCTGGACAAGCGCGGGGAGCGTGCCGTCGGCGATGGCGAAGACGTCGGAGTCGAACTGGGCACCCTCGTGCCGCGCCCGCACCTGGGTCACCACCCCGGCGATCGTCACCGGCTCGCGGCCGGGCAGCTCACGCTTGGTCACCACCACGTCGTCGAGCTGGAGGTAGCTCCCGGGCGCCACGGCCGTCCAGAACTGTAGCGGCGTGGCGTCGGCCGTGCCGAGGACCCGCCCCACCGCCTCACCGGTCTCATCCACCACGGCCTCATCGTGCACCACCAGACCGACATCGTTGCGGAGGACTCACCGATATCCACAACAACTTGTGGTCATCCACAGATTCGTCCACAAGAACATGTGGTCAAACCGTCACGGACGGGTGTACCGCAAGAACAGCGAGCCCTCCGACTCCAGTACGTGGCGCAGCGCCATGCCCTTCGGCGGTCCGGCGGGTCCGGCGGTGATGCGCCCGGCGCCCGGGCCGGTGACCAGCGGCGAGACGGTCAGGCACACCTCGTCGACGAGGTCGGCCGCGGCGAGCGAGCCGAACAGGTGCGGACCGCCCTCGCAGAGCAGGTGGGCGAGGCCACGCTCGCGGAGCCGGACCAGTGCCTCGGCGAGGTCGACCGTTTCGTCGCCGATGGTCAACACCTCCGCCACCCCGGACAGCGCCCGCCGCCGGTCGCTCGGGGCCAGCCCGTGGGTGACCACGATCGGCCGGACCGGCGCGTCCGCGAACGCCGCCTGCCCCGGGTTGAGGTCGAGCGTGCCGGAGAAGACCACGAGCGTCGGGTACTCGGTCAGGCCCTGCTCCCGCCGCCAGGCCCGCCGCTCGGGGTTGAGCCGCACCGCCCGGTAGCCCTCGTGGCGCAGCGTCCCGGCGCCCACCACCAGACCGTCGCACAGCATGCGGAGCAGGCCGAAGACCTTTTTGTCGGGTACCCCGGACAGACCCGCCGAGAATCCGTCGAGCTCGACCGCACCGTCCACACTGGTGACGAAGTTGACCCGGGTGAGGGGTCCGTCCGTGCGGTAGAGGCCGACAAGTGCGGCGTCGTCCAGCGCGGGGCCGGGCTCCAGCCGTGAAAGGGAGGCGCTCATCCGCCCGCCGGACCGCTGACCGGGGGAGTGGGTGCCGGGGTACGGTGCTGGCAGTCGCACCAACTGCCACCCGGGCAGTCAGCGTGTCGCTTCGACCGGCACGCCTGGCAGATCATGTGAACGACCCTACGGCAGCACGACGTCACGAACGGGGACAGGGCAAACCATGCCGCGCCAGATCTTCCAGCTGAAGGTGTCGCTCGCAGACGTCGTACCGCCGGTGTGGCGGCGGGTGCTCGTGCCGGGTGGGTACACGCTCGACCGGCTGCACCGTGTCGTCCAGCTCGCCATGGGTTGGCAGGACTGCCACCTGCACTCGTTCGACATCGACGGCGTGCAGTACGGCGAGCCGGACCCGGACGGTGAGCTGGCGCTCCGCGACGAGCTGGAGGTACGGCTTGACGCGGTGTCGGCGAAGGGCGGCCGGTTCCTCTACACGTACGACTTCGGCGACTGGTGGGAGCACGAGCTCACCGTCGAGGACGCCTTCGGCGCCGAGCCCGACGAGCGGTACCCCGCGTGCGTCGACGGCGAGCGGGCGTGCCCCCCGGAGGACGTCGGCGGGGCGTTCGGCTACGCCCGCTTCCTCTCCGCGATAAGTGATCCCGGCCACCCCGAGCACGAGGCGATGATGGCCTGGGTGGGGCGCCCGTTCGACCCCACGGCGTTCGACATGGATCGAGCGACGACGCTGCTCAGGCGCCTGGCGTAGACCGGCTCGGGTAGCTAAACCCCCTTCCGCGCGGCTGGTGGTATTTCGCGCACTGCGGTCAGTAACGAAATGGGAACGCTCCCAGTTGGGCCTTGACACCCCAGAAACGTGCCGGCAATCTCATGGGAGCGCTCCCGGCGGGGTGTGGTGGAAGCCACACACCGGGCACCGTGTGGCGCCAGGCACGCCTTCGAAGCGGTCGTGGGCAAGCGTTTCGCGCGTCCGCCGACGTGGCGTGCACCGGGCACACCCCCACCACACACATCACGACCTGAGAGGGGTCAGGGATGAGCGTTTCGACGCGCCGCCGGCGGTACGCGGCGGTCGCGCTCGCCACGGTTGCGGCTCTCGCCACGACCACGGCGTGCGGAGATGACAACGAGGGCGGCGGCGACACGGGCGCCAAGCCGGAAAAGCTGGTGGTCGACACCTTCGGCGAGGCCGGATACGAGGACCTGGTCAAGCAGTACGAGCAGCAGACCGGCATCAAGATCGAGCTGCGTAAGGTCGCCCAGCTGAACGAGTTCCGGCCGCGCGTCGTCCGGTCGCTCGCCACCGGCAAGGGTGCGGCCGACGTGATCATGCTCGAAGAGGGCATCCTCAACGAGTTCAAGCTCAACCCCAACAACTGGGTCGACCTGGCCCCGCTGGTGGGCGACCTGAGCAAGGACTACCTCTCCTGGAAGTACGAGCTCGGCAAGGCGCCGGACGGCCGCCTCATGGGCGTACCCACCGACGTCGGCAGCCTCGGCATCTGCTACCGCACCGACCTCTTCAAGGCCGCCAACCTGCCCACCGACCGCGAGCAGGTGAGCGCGCTCTGGCCGACCTGGGACAAGTTCATCGAGACCGGCAAGCAGTACAAGCAGGCGACCGGCAAGGCCTTTGTCGACTCGGACACGATGGCGGTCAACGCGGTCATGTTCCAGCAGAAGGGCGCGGACCTCTTCTTCGACAAGGAAGACAAGATGATCGCCGACACGAGCCCCGCGGTGAAGGCCGCGTGGGACCAGGCGATCGCGCTCGCCGACGCCGGCATCACCGCGAAGATCACCACCTGGTCGCCGGAGTGGAACGCCGGCTTCAAGCAGGGCACCTTCGCCGCCACGGCCTGCCCGTCGTGGATGCTCGGCATCGTCGAGAGCAACTCCGGCCCGGAGAACGCGGGCAAGTGGGATCTCGCCGCGGTGCCCGGCGGCGCCGGTAACTGGGGCGGCTCCTGGCTCGGCGTGCCGACGCAGAGCAAGTACCAGACGGAGGCCGCGAAGCTCGCCGCGTTCCTGACCAACACGGCCGGCCAGGTCGCCGCGTTCAAGAAGAGCGGTCCGCTGCCGACCAACCTGAAGGCGCTAGAGGACCCGAGCTTCATCTCCTACACGAACAAGTACTTCAGCGACGCGCCGACCGGCAAGATCTTCGGCGAGAGCGTGCAGGCGATCGTCCCGACCCACCTCGGTCCGAAGCACCAGGCGGTGAAGGAAAACGCCATGGAGCCGGCGCTGCGGGCGTACGAAACCGGGCAGCTCGACAAGGCAAAGGCCTGGGAGCAGTTCACCAAGGACGCCGCGACGCAGGGCGCCTTCTGATCCACCCGTCCCGATAGCGGTCTCGGTGGCGTCCGGGGAAATGTGCCCGGGCGTCACCGAACACCGTACGCAAACCCCTCCGCCAAGCCGGCCGCACCCGGGAAGGGAAACCCATGAGCGTTTCGGCCACCAAGGCACCGCCCTCCCGGGGCGCGCCAGCTAAGCACGCCTCGCCAGGGCGCCGCGCGCGCTACCGCTTTGCCCGGTGGGACCTCAAGTACTCGCCCTACCTCTACATCGCGCCGTTCTTCGTGCTCTTCGGCATCTTCGGGCTCTACCCGATGGTGTGGACGTTCTGGATGTCGCTGCACGACTGGGACCTGGTCGGCACCCATACGTTCATCGGGCTGGAAAACTACACCGCCCTGCTCAGCGACGACTATTTCTGGAACGCCGTCCGCAACACGTTCGGCATGTTCGTCCTCGCCACGGTGCCACAGCTCGCGCTGGCGCTCTTCCTGGCCAACCTGCTCAACCGGCCGCTGCTGCGGGCGCGCACGTTCTTCCGGATGATCATCTTCGTGCCGAACGTCGTCTCGGTCGCGGCCGTGGCGATCGTCTTCGGCATGCTCTTCCAGCGCGACTTCGGCGTCGTCAACTGGTTCCTCAGCCTCTTCGGCGTGGACGCGATCGACTGGCGGCGGGAGTGGTGGACCTCCTGGACCGCCATCTCCGTCATGGTCGACTGGCGGTGGACCGGCTACAACACGCTGATCCTGCTCGCCGGCATGCAGGCGATCCCGCGCGACCTCTACGAGGCGGCGGCGATGGACGGGGCGAGCGCCTGGCGGCAGTTCTGGAACGTCACGCTGCCGATGCTGCGGCCCACGTTCGTCTTCGTCGTGATCCTCTCCACCATCGGTGGCCTACAGCTCTTCGTCGAGCCGCTCATCTTCAACAACGGCAACATCATCGGCGGTACCCAGCGCGAGTTCCAGACCGTGCAGATGTACATGTTCGAGAACAGCATCCACAACCTCAGTAGGGCCGGGTACGGCGCGGCGGTGGCCTGGGCGCTCTTCCTGATGATCGTGGTCGTGTCCGTGCTCAACTTCGTGATCACCCGGCGTTCGGTGAAGTGAGGGAGACCCGATGACCACCCTGCCCACCGGGTCGAGGCGGCTGTGGCGTACCAGCCCGCTCACCTACATCGCACTGGTTCTGGCGGTGCTGAGCTCCATCTACCCGCTCTACTACATGTTCGTGATCGCCACCCGCAGCAACGACGCGATCAACGACACCCCGCCACCGTTCACCCCGTCGGGCCTCTTCCGCGACAACCTCAACCGGGCGCTGGAAAACGACACCGCCAACCTGCTCCAGGGCATCGTCAACTCGGTGATCGTCTCCAGCGTGGTCACCGCCTCGGTCGTGCTGACCGGGTCACTGGCCGGCTTCGCGTTCGCCAAGCTCAAGTTCCGCGGGCGCAACGGCCTGATGCTCGCGGTCGTCGCCACGATGATGGTCCCCACCCAGCTCGGCATCATCCCGCTCTGGGGCCTGATGCAGGACCTCGGCTGGTACGACTCGCTGCTCGCGGTCACCGTGCCGTTCCTGGCCAGCGCGTTCGGCGTGTTCATGATGCGCCAGTACGCGACATCCGCGGTCTCCGACGAGCTGATCGAGGCGGCCCGGATTGACGGCTGCTCGACCTGGCGCATCTACTGGAGCGTGGTACTGCCCGCGCTCCGCCCGGCCGCCGCCGTACTCGGCCTGCTGACCTTCATGCAGACCTGGAACGAGTTCGTGTGGCCGTTCGCCATCCTGACCCCGGAGAACCCGACGCTCCAGGTGTCGCTGGCCACCCTCTCGTACGCCTACTACACGGACTACTCGATGGTGTTCGCCGCGACGGCGGTCGGCACCGTTCCACTGATCGTGGTGTTCATCGTGTTCGGCCGCCAGATCATCGGCGGCATCATGGAAGGTGCAGTCAAAGCGTGACAAGCCCGAACGGCCACGGGGTGGCCTTCCCGCCGGACTTCCTCTGGGGCGCGGCCACCGCCGCCTACCAGATCGAGGGAGGCGCCACCGAGGGCGGCCGGACGCCGTCGATCTGGGACACATTCAGCCGTACTCCCGGAAAGGTGAAGGGCGGCGACACCGGCGACGTCGCTTGCGACCACTTCCACCGTTCCGCGGACGACGTGAAGCTGATGGCCGGTCTGGGGCTGAAGTCCTACCGGTTCTCGCTCGCCTGGCCCCGGATCCAGCCGGACGGGCGCGGCCCGGCCAACGAGGCAGGCCTCGACTTCTACCGCCGGCTCGTCGATGACCTGCTGGCGCACGGAATCGAGCCGTGGGTCACGCTCTACCACTGGGACCTCCCGCAGGCCCTGGAGGACGCGGGCGGCTGGCCGGAGCGGGACACCGCCGCCCGGTTCGCCGAGTACGCGGAGATCGCCCACCGCACGCTGGGCGACCGGGTGCGCAACTGGACCACGCTCAACGAGCCGTGGTGCTCGGCCTTCCTCGGGTACGGCTCGGGGGCACACGCGCCGGGCCGGAACGACGGCGCCGACGCGCTGCGGGCGGCGCACCACCTGATGCTCGGCCACGGGCTGGCGGTCCAGGCCATGCGGGCCGCCCAGCCCGAGCACAACCTCGGCATCACGGTCAACCTGTACGCGATCTCGCCACAGACCGACTCGCCCGCCGACGCCGACGCCGCCCGCCGGATCGACGGCCTGGCCAACCGGATCTTCCTGGACCCGGTGCTGCGCGGGCAGTACCCCGCCGACGTGGTCGACGACGTGCGTGAGGTGACCGACTTCGAGCACGTACGCGACGGCGACCTCGCGGTCATCTCCACGCCGCTGTCGGTGCTCGGGATCAACTACTACAGCCGATACGTGGTGGCCGGTCCGGACGGGGAGTCGGCCGAGCCCTACTGGCGGGCGCCGTCCAACTGGCCGGGCAGCGAGAACGTGCGCTTCGGCGACCGGGGCCTGCCGGTGACCGACATGAACTGGGAGATCGACGCGCCCGGCCTTGTCGAGGTGCTCGACCGCGTGCACCGGGAGTACCCGGAGATCCCGATCTACATCACCGAGAACGGGTCGGCGTTCGTCGACAAGGTCGTGGACGGGCAGGTGGACGACCCCGAGCGGCTGGCGTACTTCGAGGCGCACCTGCGGGCCTGCCACGACGCCATCGAGGCGGGGGTACCGCTGCGCGGGTACTTCGCGTGGTCGCTAATGGACAACTTCGAATGGGCGTGGGGTTATTCGAAGCGCTTCGGCATGGTCTACGTCGACTACGACACCCAGGTGCGGATTCCGAAGTCGAGCGCGAAGTGGTACTCCGAGGTGATACGCCGCAACGGCCTGGGCTCCGAGGCGGGCTCGGAAGGGCAGGAACGCGCACAATAGGCTGGTCAGCCAACTGTCAAGGGCCGCCCTCCGAGGAGCAGACGATGACAACGCAGCGCACACGGTCGCTCGGCCGTCCCACCCTGGACGCGGTCGCGGCCCGCGCCGGGGTCGGCCGGGGCACGGTGTCCCGTGTCGTCAACCAGTCTCCGCAGGTCAGCCCGGAAGCGCGGGCCGCGGTGCTTCAGGCGATCGAGGAGCTCGGGTACGTGCCGAACCGCGCGGCCCGAGCCCTGGTCACGCAGCGGACCGATTCGGTCGCCCTGGTGATCTCGGAGTCGGGTGAGCGGCTGTTCGGCGAGCCGTTCTTCGCCGGCATCGTCCGGGGCATCCACGCCGGCCTGCTCGACACGCCGATGCAGCTCTGGCTCGCGCTGGCCCAGTCGCCGGCCGAGCGGGAGAAGGTCGAGCACCACCTGACCAACCAGCACGTCGACGGCGTACTGCTGCTGTCCCTGCACGACGCCGACCCGCTCCCGACGCTGCTGGAGCAGCGCGGCCTGCCGACCGTGCTGGGCGGCCGGCCGGCGCGCATGCTCCAGCCCGGGGCGCAGGCGGCCAACTTCGTGGACGTCGACAACGCCGGGGGTGCCCGGCAGGCCGTCGAGTTCCTGATCGGCCGGGGGCGGCGGCGGGTCGCCACCATCGCCGGTACCCAGGACATGGGTGTGGGGATCACCCGGCTCGCCGGGTACAAGCAGGCGGTCCTGGACCATGGCGGCACGGTGAGCGAAGACCTCGTGGCGTACGGGGACTTCAGCGAGGCCAGCGGCACCGCGGCGATGCGCCGGCTGCTGGAGATCACCCCAGACCTCGACGCGGTGTTCGTCGCCTCGGACCTGATGGCGAGCGGGGCGCTGCGGGCACTGCGCGACGCCGGCCGGCGGGTGCCCGAGGACGTGGCGGTGGTCGGTTTCGAAGACGCCGAGATCGCGCGCCAGGCTGACCCGCCGCTGACCACGGTTTACCAGCCGGTCGAGGAGATGGGTCGGCAGATGGCGCACCTTTTGCTGGCGCTGATCCGCCGCGACGAGCTCGAAGAGCCGTACGTGCTGCTCAACACGCACATGGTGGAGCGGGCGTCCGCCTGAAGAGTGGCTTTCGTCCGGGTTAACGGGCGGTTTTGCGCTCGGAGACATGGCGCAGCAACAGGGACGAAATGGTCATCGGGCATCCTGAGGTATGCCAGCGTGGAGGCGCTGGCCCGCCGACGGGAGGCTTGTCATGTTGTTGCGGGTTCGGGTGACCCTGCCGGACCGGCCTGGCGCGTTGGGGCAGGTGGCGCGGACGCTGGGCGTCGCCGGTGCCGACATCGTCCAGGTGGTGGTCCTGGAGCGGCTGGGCGGCCGGGCCGTCGACGACTTCACCGTCGTGTGGCCGGGTGCCTCCCGGGTCGAGCGACTGCGGGTCGGCCTCGCCGCGATCCCCGGCGTCCAGGTCGACGGCGTGTGGCGGGCCATCGGCGCGCCGGTCTCCGGCGGGCACGACGCTGAGTTGCTCGCGCAGGTGGCGGCCAACCCGGTGGACGGCCTCGGCACACTCGTCGACGCGGTCCCCGGCCTGCTGGCCGCGGACTGGGCCGCCGCCGCGGTGGTGCCGGCCGACTGGGCCGCCCGCAGCGGGTCCGCGCCGCGCGCGGTGCCGGGCGACGAGCCGGGGCTTTCCGGGGGAGAGCCCGCGGTGGCGTATGCGAGCTGGCGCTCACCCGAGCCGCTGCTGCTGCCCGAGGTGACCCCGTTGCGCGCGCGGGCGCTGATCGGCACCGACCAGACCCGATACGCGGTGGCGCCCTTCGGCCGCGCCGGCCTGGTGCTGATGGTGGCCCGTGGCGAGGCGGAAGGGTTGCTGGCGGCCGGGTTCCACGTGACCGAGGTCGACCGGATCGCACAGCTCGTGCGGGCCGCGGCGGTCATCCTCGGCGACCGGCTGGACCTGGTGAGTGTCCCGTCCGTCATTTCTCGATCATGAATGATCACGGTTGAGTAACGTCAGAGAAACAGCGACCGGGCACCCTTGACATTCGGGCATTGAAGGGGGTTCGCGATGGGGCTTTGGCGGATCAGGGCGACGGTGGACGACCGGCCGGGATACCTGGCCGTGCTTGCCGCGAGCCTGGCGCTCAAGTCGGTCAACATCCTGGCGGTACAGGTGCACACGACCGAGGTGGGCGCGATCGACGACTTCCTGGTCGACGCGCCCGACGCGCTGAGCGAGGAAGACCTGCTGGCCGCGGTGGAGAAGGGCCGCGGCCGGAACGCCTGGGTGATCCGCACCGAGGCCCGCGAGCTGGCTGATTGGCCGACCCGCACGCTGGCGCTGGCGAGCCGCCTCGTGCGCGATCCCGACTCGCTCGGCGACGCCCTCTCCGCCCTGCTCGGCGCCGACGCGGTGATCTGGCGGCCGGCGCCCGGGCAGGACCGGTACGGAGCCAACCGCGGCGGCATGCGGCTCGTCGACCCGACCGGCGGGACGTATGAGATCAGCCGTCCCGCCCCTCGTTCACCCCGGCTGAGTACGCGCGGGCCCAGGCCCTGGTCGACCTCGCGGCCACCGTCGTGCGCCAGGCCGCCGACCAGGTCACGCTTGTGCTGCCGGACGGCGCCGAGATCCGGGTACGCCCGGCGGTCCGCGACGACCTGGCCGCGGTCACCGCCATGCACGACAGGTGCACGCCGCTGGTCCGCTACCGCCGCTACCTGACCGGCTCCACCGTCCCCTCCGCCGCCCGCCTGGAGCGGCTGCTCGACCCTGGCCACGGCGTGACGCTTGTGGCGCTGGCGGCGGACGACCGCGTGGTGGCGACGGCGACGCTTGTCGCGGAGGGGGAGATCGGCGAGATCGCCCTGCTGGTGGAGGACGCCTGGCAGCGCCGCGGCATCGGTACCGCCCTGCTGCGCCGGCTTGTCGCACACGGCGAGCGCGCGGGGTATGCCGCGCTTGTCGCGCACACCCACGCCGACAACACGGCCATGCTGGCCACGCTCCGCCGCCTGGGCCGCTCCGGTCCGGCCCCGGAGCACGACGACACCGTGATGACCGTGACGGTGCCCCTGATCCCCGCCCCGGTGGGCGGACACCCGAGGACTCCCGCCGCTTCGTCGTGAGCGAGCGAGGGAGGACGACGGCCCGGTCCCGGTGCGGGACCGGGCCGTTTCATGGGGTGCGGCTCTAATCCATTTTCAATACTTGGGCTACCGCGACGTCCGCGGTGGTCCGGACCGCTGCTCCCGCGGCCTCACCCTCCGCGTCCCACAACCCAAGCCGTAACCCAGCCCGCCCGGCCCCTGGCCGGGCGGGCTCTGCTGCGACAGGCTCTCGACCTGGGCTCACGGACGCGCCCGGCAGGCGACCGACGCCGGTCGTTGTGGTTGTCTTGCGGGCGACCGCGGCCTGGCTGGGCGCAGTGCTGCGCCCAGGTCGAGAGCATCCGGTAAGCGACGCCCCGCCCGAAGCCCGCGCAGCGTCGCGGGCCGTGCGCGCCGGTGTGGTTGTGGACCGCGGAGGGTGAGGCCGCGGGAGCAGCGGTCTGGACCACGACGGACGCCGCGGTAGCTCATAAATCCCTATTTAGGTCGTCGGGTAGCTCGTGTAGTCGGGGAAGTTGCCGTAGAGGCGCTCGCCCGGCTCGCCCAGCGTCACCGCCTGGACCAGCAGTTCGCCGCCGACGAAGGCGCCCTTCCAGGACGCGCCCCGCCCGCCGAACGGCTCCTCGCGGTCGCCCCGGGAGCGGGGCTTGTTGATGCCCACCTTGAACGCCTGTAGGTCGACCGCCAGCTTGGCCGCCTCTTCCTCGTCGTCGCAGGCGAGGCTGGCGACCAGCGCGCCGTTGGAGGCGTTCATCTGGGCGAGCAGCTCCTCCTCGGTGTCCACGACCACGATGGTGTCGACGGGTCCGAACGGCTCGGCGTGCATCAGCCGCGAGCGGCCGGGCGGGGCGAGCAGCGCGGTCGGTGCCACGTACGCCGAGGTGTCCTGCCCGGGCAGGAACGTGCCGCGGTCGAGCCGGCCTCGGTAGAGCGGGATCGCGCCGGCGCCGATCGCCTCGCCGACCTTGCGGTGCAGCTCCTCGGCCTTGGCGGCGCTGATCAGCGGGCCGAAGTCGAGCTCGGGGAGCGGGTCCCCGCCGGACTCCACCGCGAGCGGGTGGCCGAAGCGGATCGAGCGGACCACCGGCAGGTACACGTCGAGGAACGAGTCCACCAGCTCACGCTGCACCACGAAGCGCGGGTACGCCGTGCACCGCTGCTTGCCGTACTCGAAGCCCTTCCTGAGGTGCGCCGCGAACGTGTCCCACTGGGAGAAGTTCCAGACGCCCCAGGCGTTGAGGCCCTCCTGCTCGATCATGTGGCGCTTGTCGGTGTCGAGGAGCGCGGCGGCCACCTTGCCGCCGTTGGAGCGCCCGCCCACGAACGCGACCGCGCCGATCTCGGGGGCCCGTACGAGCACCTCGGAGAGCTCCTCGCCGCCGCCGGACAGCAGTGTCGCGGGCAGGCCGGCACGGTGCATGAGCGCGTGCGCGACGGTGAGGCAGACCGCACCGCCCTGGGACGGGGTCTTGGCGATGACCGCGTTGCCGGCGAGCAGCTGTACGAGCTCGGCGTGGACCAGCACGCTCATCGGGTAGTTCCAACTGGCGATGTTGCTGACCGGGCCGGGCAGCGGGTCGCGGCCGGCGATCTGGCGGTCGATCTCCGACAGGTACCAGCGCACGCCGTCCAGCGCGCGGTCGACGTCGGCACACGCCAGCCGCCACGGCTTGCCGATCTCCCAGACCAGCAGCAGCGCGAGCGTGTCGCGGTGGGCGGTGAGCTCCTCGACGGCGGCGGTGACCCGCGCCTTGCGCTCCGACAGTGTCGTCGCGGCCCAGGACCGGTGTGCGGCGGCGGCCGCCGCGACCGCTGCCCGTGCCTCGTCGGCGTCCACACGGGACAGTCGGGCGAGGACGGTGTTGTCGACCGGTGTACGGACCGCGCTGGGCGTGCCGATCGATTGCCACCCACCCTCGGTGAGATTACGTAGGGTTACGTCACCACCGGTAGTGCGATCGAACGCCTCGGGTGCCGCGGCAACCGCGCGGGCGAGTGTGTCCGCCCATGCGGTGCCAGGGCTCAGGTGGAAAGCCATCGCTGCCTCCTCGGTCCGGCTTCCAGTTGACCGAGGGTGTTCCGCGACGCTCAGTGTTCGCAACCGTACGCTCGTATGCCAAGACGCTCTGACCTGGCGTTTCTCTGTGAACTTAGCGTTCGTTAAGGCGTGTGACCAGGGCGGATGGAAATTCCTAAGTAGAAGATCGTCGATCCTGTGATGTTGCCCGCGATCGATCCCTTCACAAGGGCGAAACAATGTGGGAATATTGTTGGCTATATATGGGAGCGCTCCCATCTCCCAGGTCAACCCACCCGTTCGCGGCTCTCCCGGAACGAGGCGAGGGGCGGATGCGCCCACATCCACCCCTCGATGTCCTCACTACGCGTAGTCGCGCGCGGCTCCACAGCAGACTCCGACCGTCGCGTCGCTCATCGCGAGGTGAGGGCCGGAGCCTGGAAACACGGACAGGAGCGATTCTAGTGTCTGGAAGAATCATGTGGTATCGGCGCGCGGTCGCCGTGGCCGCGGCAGTCCTGGTCGCGGTGGCCGCCGCGATCTGGGCGGCGCCACGGTCGGAGGCGGCCGGCGCCTACAACTACGCCGAAGCCCTCCAGAAGTCCCTCTTCTTCTACGAGGCCCAGGTCTCCGGCCCCAAGCCGGCGTGGAACAGGGTCTCCTGGCGCGGCGACTCCGCGCTGAGTGATGGCTCAGGAGCCGGGCTCGACCTCACGGGCGGCTGGTTCGACGCCGGCGACCACGTGAAGTTCGGCTTCCCGATGGCGTTCACCACCACGATGCTCGCCTGGGGTGCGGTCGAGTACCGGGAGGCGTACGCCGCCTCGGGCCAGCTCACCCACCTGCTCAACAACCTCCGCGTGCCCAACGACTACTTCATCAAGGCGCACCCGTCGGCGAACGTCCTCTATGGACAGGTTGGCAAGGGCGACGACGACCACAAGTGGTGGGGCCCGGCCGAGGTACTGCCGATGGCGCGCCCCGCGTACAAGATCGATGCCAGCTGTGGTGGCGCGGACCTGGCCGGCGAGACGGCGGCCGCGATGGCCGCGTCCTCGATGGTCTTCCGCCCCACGGACGCCGCCTACGCGAACACGCTGCTGACCCACGCGCGGCAGCTCTACACGTTCGCCGAGACGGTCAAGAGGATGTACCACGAGTGCATCACCGACGTGACCAGCTTCTACAGATCCTGGAGTGGGTACGCCGACGAGCTTGTGTGGGGCGCGATCTGGCTGTACCGGGCCACCGGCGACGCCGCCTACCTCGCCAAGGCCGAGGCGGGTTATGACGCTCAGGGCAACGAGAACCAGACCAACACGAAGATGTACAAGTGGACCATTTCGTGGGACAACAAGCAGTACGGCAACTACGTGCTGCTGGCCAACCTCACCGGCAAGCAGAAGTACGTCGACGACGCCAACCGCTGGCTGGACTGGTTTACCGTCGGCGTCAACGGGGAGAAGGTGCGCACCTCGCCCGGCGGCATGGCGGTGGTCGACACCTGGGGCGCCCTGCGGTACGCGGCGAACACCGCCTTCGTCGCCCTGCTCTACAGCGACAAGACCACCGACGCGACGCGTAAGACGCGCTACCACGACTTCGCGGTCAAGCAGATCGACTACGCGCTCGGCGCCAACCCGCGCAACTCGAGCTACGTCATCGGGTTTGGCAACAACTACCCGAAGAACCCGCACCACCGTACCGCGCACGGCTCGTGGTGGGACAGCATGACCACGCCCACCGGCACCCGCCACGTCCTTTATGGAGCGCTGGTCGGCGGCCCTTCGTCGCCGGACGACGCGTACCGGGACGAGCGCAACGACTACGTGATGAACGAGGTGGCCACCGACTACAACGCGGGCTTCACCTCCGCGGTGGCCCGGCTCTACCAGGAGTACGGCGGTACGCCGCTGGCCGGCTTCCCGCAGGCGGAGACGCCGGACATCGACCAGTTCACGGTCGAGACCACGGTGATGCAGAACGAGCCGCGGGCGACCGGCATCAAGGCCATCGTCTACAACAAGTCGGCGTACCCGGCGCGGGCGCTCACCCGCTCGGTGTTCCGCTACTACTTCACCCGTGAGGGCAGCGTCGCGCCGGTCGTGACCAGCGGCTACACGCAGGGCTGCCCGTCGCCCACCACCGCCCGGCAGTACAGCGGCGACATCTGGTACGTCGAGGTGGACTGCACCGGCTACACGATCGCGCCGGCCGGACAGTCGCAGCACCGGATGGAGGTGCAGTTCAAAATCGGGGTGCCCGAGGGCGGCATCTGGAACCCGGCGAACGACCCGTCGTACCAGGCGGCCGCCGGCCCCAACCGGGCCGTGCCGCTGTACGAGAACGGCGTGAAGCTCTGGGGCGACGTGCCCGGCAACGTCACGCCCGGCCCGACGACGCCGGCACCCACCACGCCCGCGCCGACCACGCCGGCTCCGACGACCCCGGCGCCCACGACACCCGCACCGACCACCCCCGCGCCCACCACGCCCGCGCCGACGACGCCGGGACCGGCCGGGCCGTGCTCGGTCTCGTACAGCACAAACGACTGGTCGAACGGCTTCACAGGAAGCCTGACCATACGCAACACAGGTACGGCCGCGTGGTCCTCGTGGACGGTGGCCTTCAGCTTCCCCGGCGGGCAGCGCATCACCCAAGGCTGGGGTGCGCGCTGGACGCAGAGCGGCGCCGCGGCCACCGGCGTCAACGAGTCCTGGAACGGCGCGGTACCAGCCGGCGGGCAGGTGTCGGTCGGCTTCAACGCCTCGCACACCGGCACGAACCCGCGCCCGGCCGCGTTCACGGTAAACGGCGCCACCTGCACAGTGGCGCCATAGGACCAAGTGATAGGGCGCTCATGCGAGCGCCCTATCCGTCTCTCACCTGCATTTTGCGGACGCTGTACGTACGTTTTTGACGTAGAGTCTGGTTAGCGTGCAGCGCAAGCGCAAGGAAGCGGGCGAGAGATGCTGCTACGGTTCGAGGTTTCCAATCACCGGTCGATCATGGATCCGGTCGAACTCTCCATGATCGCTGTAGACGAGGATCGACCGGCAGCGCGATCGTTCGAGCGTCTCGACGAGCGTGTCCTCACGGTCGCCGGCGTCTACGGACCCAACGCGTCCGGCAAGTCCAACCTGCTGGATGCGCTGGCCTGGTTGTCATACGCCGTCCGCGACTCGCTGCGGTCATGGGTCGGCGGCGTTCCCCGGACGCCGTTCAAGTTCGCTGCCGGCCCCGAAGTGCCCTCGATCTTCGAGGTAGACGTGATGGCCGAGGGAGTCCGCTACGAGTACCGAGTCGAGCTCGACGGCGAGCGGGTGATCTCCGAAAAGCTCTCCAGCTATCCAGAGCGGCGTCGCCGGTTGCTTTTCGAGCGGAGGGAATTGGAGATCAATTTTCGCCGTGGCCTGGGTGGCCTGGCCGGAACGCGGGAGCTGCTGACGCCCAACACGCTCGCGCTGTCGGCGGCGATGAGGTCTCCCGGGCCCGAGGTGGGGGCCTTCGGACGTGCACTGGGTGGCATCGGTACGCACGGATTGCGACCCAGCGCGGTCGGCCGGGTGATGCTTCGGCCGACCGAGGTGCACACCACGCGACATCTGTTTCTGGAAGGCTTGGACGCTCCGCAGCGGGCGCTGTCCACTGAGTCGGAGCCCGGGTGGAGCGGGCCTGAATTGGCGCTCGCGTTGCTGCGCCTCGCGGATCTCGGCATCGAGGATGTGCGCGTGGTCGACTTCACCGGGCCCGACGGCCAGACCGACCACAGCTTGAGGTTCGCCCATCGGGCGGCTGGTCAGGAGTTGCTCTTCGACCTCGCCGAGGAGTCGGAGGGCACGCGCACCTGGTTCGCTCTGATCGGACCGGTGCTCTCGGCGCTACGCCGAGGCCAGGCGGTGCTCTTCGACGAGATCGACGCCAGCCTGCACCCCAAGCTGTCGGCGCGCCTACTGGAGCTCTTTCAGGACCCAGAGACCAACCCTCGTGGTGCGCAACTGATCTTCACGACGCACGACACAAGTCTTCTCAACCACCTCAATCGGGACGAGGTTTGGCTCACTGAGAAGGATGACCGCGGCGCCACCACACTCACCGCATTGGCCGAGTACGGCGGGGATCGAGTACGTCGCTCGTTGAACCTGGAGAGGGCGTATCTGCAGGGACGCTTCGGCGCGGTGCCGGAGTTCGACCAGGGAATGCTCAGAAGCGCTCTCGGCTTGCCGACGGGTGGAGACTAATGCCCCGCGATAGACGCAGGGCGAGCACCTCGCTGAAGCGCAAGGTGGCGGTTCGGGGCCCACGCAAGACCGTCGTCGTGTTCTGCGAGGGGCGGCGAAGCGAGCCCGAGTACCTCGAAGCCTTGAAACGCGAACCTGATGTCAAGGACGCGGCTGCGGTCGACCTGAGGATCGAACGCAGGGCCACAGGCTCCGTGCCCTTGACGCTGGTGCGCCTGGCTATCGATGCCCGTGAGCGCTCGGAGCGCGAAGAGGGCGAGATCGACGAGTTCTGGTGCGTGTTCGATGTCGAATGGCCGGAAAACCACCCGAATCTCCGGGAGGCCATGGACCTGGCGGCTCGCCACGGCATCCGGCTGGCGGTCTCCAATCCGTGCTTCGAGCTTTGGCTCGTCCTGCATTTTCGGGACTGCCGGGCCTGGCTCGACAACGACGCGGCCCGCCGGCTGCGCCGCGCGTGTGACGGTCAGGTGGATAAGGGCGTCGCCGGCGGCAGCTACATGATGGGCCGGCACCTGGCCGTGGAGCGGGCGGCCGTGCTCGACCGGATGCACATGCGAAACGCCGTCATGTTTCCCCATGACAACCCGTCGTCGGGGATGCACCGTCTCGTGACCGCGGTGTCCCCGCAGGCGTTGTAGGTGCCGTCATGCGTGCGAATTCCCACATCGTGGGGGAGTATTACGATTCGCCGGACCTGTGTTGGGCGGCCACGACGTCTTTTTGTTTGGATCGCGACGCCGGGTCGCCTGTTGGCAACTCGGCGTTGCATGTACGGTATTCCGCGTCATCGTCCATACGGGGTTGGCGGGGCGGAGGTGGGGAGTGCCGGTCACAGGCCAACGGGTCGTGCGACGTACGTTGGGGCGGCGATTGACGCGATTACGGACCGCGTCCGGGATGAGCCGGCGAGAGGTGGCGGAGGCGCGGCTGGGTATCTCGGAGCCGACGCTGCACCGCATCGAGACAGGTAAGGTGCCGGTTACCGCGGCGAACGTGCGTGCGCTTTGCTGGCTGTACGGTGCGGACCAGAGCATCACAGACGCGCTCGCCGAGCTGGCGCTCGGCACGTCGCAGCAGGAGTGGTGGGACGCCAGTCCGGTGATCCCGGAGTGGTTCAAGCTCTACGTCGGTCTGGAGGCATCGGCGACCCGCATGTTCGGGTACGACGGCGAGGTCATCCCCGGCGAGTTGCAGACCGCGGAGTACGCACGGGCCGTTTTCGGCGCCGAGCAGCCGGTCGACTCGGAGGCCGCCGAGCGACACATCAAGCTCCGCATGCAGCGGCAGAAGACATTGTTCGCCCGTAAGCCGCCGCTGCGTCTCGTGACAGTGCTGGGCGAGGGCGCGCTGACCCGGCCGGTCGGCGGTGAGCAGGTGCTGAAGGCACAGATTGAGCACCTTCAGCGGCTGTCTCAGGAGGAGCCCATCGACATCCGTGTGCTGCCGTTCTCGGTGGGTGCGCACGCGGCGATGGCCGGTGCCTTCCGGATCCTTGAGTTCGACGACCCGGACGACCCCGACGTGGTCTATCTGGAGTCGCATGTCGGCGCGCTCTACCTGGAGGAGCAGGCCGAGGTCGACGAGTATCGGCGGATCTTCGACCTGATTAGCAAGGATTCCGTACCGGTAGGGGAGTACCGGTGACGACCTGGGGAAGGGCGTGACAAGCGTGGGCAACAGCGGGCAGGGCGGACATCAGAAGCCGGCCACGGCGGCTCGGATGTACGACTACTACCTGGGCGGGATCCACAACTTCCCGGCGGACCAGGAGGCGGCGAGGGCGGTGATCGAGCGGTCGCCGCTGATCCGCACGATCGTCCGGGACAACCGGTTGTTCCTGGCCCGGGCCGTCCGCTACCTGACCTCCGTCGGCGTGCGGCAGTTCCTCGACCTCGGCTCGGGCATTCCCACCGAGGGCAATGTCCACGAGATCGCGCAGGCGGAGATTCCGGATGCGCGGGTCGTGTACGTCGACATCGACCCCGAGGCGGTGTCGGAGAGCCTGGAGCTGCTGGAGAGCAACCAGTTCGCCACGGCGATCCGGGCGGACGTGCGCGAGCCGCAGGCCATCCTCGACAACCCGCAGCTGCGCAAGCTGCTCGACTTCGACCAGCCGATCGCGGTACTGCTGGTCGCCGTCCTGCATTTTGTCGAGGACAACGACGAGGCGCGTGACATCGTGACCACGCTCCGCTCCGCGCTCGTGCCGGGCAGCCACCTCGTGGTCGCGCACGCGACGGTCGACGAGCTCGTCTTCGACCAGAGCTTGCTCAAGAAGACCCAGGACGTGTACCGGCGGCAGACCGCGACACCGCTGACGCCGCGTAAGAAGAGCGACGTCGCTCGGTTCTTCGACGGGTTCGAGCTGGTCGATCCCGGAGTGACCTGGCTCAACCGGTGGCGGCCGGACCCGGACACGGTCGACGTGTTCAAGGACAACCCGGAGCACTCGAGCTTCTACGTGGGCATGGGCCGGCTGTCCTGAGCTCAGCGTCCACTTAGCACGATCGCCGGCCCCGACGGGGCCGGCGATTCGTTTTCTGGGGTCCGCTGTGGTCAGTCGACCAGGAGCTGGTCGAACTCGCCGCGCTTGGCACCGAACAGGAACGAGTCCCACTCCTCGGTGGTGAACACCACGGTGCCGGCGTCGCGCGCCTTGCTGTTGCGGACCTCGATGAGGCCCTCGTTGCGGCGTGCCTCGACGCAACTGCCGCCGTTGCCGGTCGACCTGCTGGACATGATCCAGCTGGTTTCGTTACTCATCAGTACTCCCTCGCGCTGGAGTGCTTGCTGTGGGTAACCGGCGTGACCCCCGTGCCGGTGGCCGGTGTGCCACCCGATGCCCGTGTGACTTGCAGAACCGCGCTTGGGGCTCACGGATCATTCTTTCACCACGAAAGTGACACGTACCTAGAGTAGCCGAAACCGCCTCGGATGCACGATGTCGTCGTGACAGTTATCCAGGTGAAATCTTGCACGTGCGTCGGCAAACTGTCATGATTCCCTTGCGGTACCTGGCAACCCCTCATCGCCACGTACCGCTTCTACGGCTTCTCGCTGGCCGCACTCTTGAGAGGATGGTCGATGCGTATCCTCGATTCCGCCGCCGCCGCTACGGGCGGCGTGCCGCCGGCCGGCGGGCAGCTGCGGACCGAGGCTGACGCCGCCCGTCTCCAAGCGCGCATCGACCAGCTTGAGGCGCACGTCCACCAGCTCGAGCAGGAGCGCAAGACGCTCCGCTGGATGGCCGGCCACGACGCACTCACCGGACTCGCCAACCGCCGCCTCTTCCACTCGCTCGCCCCGACGCTGCTGCGCGGCGACGAGCGTTCGACGGCCGTCCTGATCCTGGACCTCAACGGGTTCAAGCCGATCAACGACACCTACGGGCACGACGCCGGCGACGAGGTCCTCTGCGTGATCGCGCGGCGCATGGCCGCCTGCCTCGGCGACCACCTGGTGGCCCGGTTCGGCGGTGACGAGTTCGCCGCGCTGCCGTGTGCGCCGCGCGCGGACGCCTCGGAGGCGTGGTGGCACGAGGTGGCCGCCTCGCTGAGCGCGGCGATAGCACCCCCGATGGACGTGGCGGGCCGCAAGCTGTCGGTGACCGCCTCGATCGGCGTCGTCCCGGCCGAGGACCCCGCTGACCTTCCCGACCTGCTGCGCCGCGCGGACCAGGCGATGTTCCGGGCCAAGCGGCACGCGCGCACCACCGGCAAGGTCGGCATCACCTGGGTCGTGGCCACCGAGGGCGGCGGCCGCGCGGTGACGTACGAGCCGGCTGTCTCCACCGCCGCCCCGCTGAGTCTTATCGCGTCGGCGCCCGCTGTGCCGTACCGGGCGGGTGATCCGGTCTGGGTGCACCGTGACGGCATCCGCCGCGCGGGCGTGGTCGAGGGCGCCTCCGACTGGGCCGCCCTGGTCCGCTACCGCTGCTCCGACGGCGCCGGCACGATGGTCGACACGATGACCGCGGACTGCCTCGCCATCCGCTCGGAGGCCGATCCACACCTGGACCGGGAGACGTCCGAGTCGTGACCGCGACCGCCACCACCGCCCCGGCTGGGCGGTAGTGACGGCATGGGTTCGAGACCCGCCTCAGTACCCCGAGCGCACCGTGCCGTGCTCGACGCATGCCGCCGACCAGCCGGCCGGCAGCACCTGTACCTTCATCCGGCGGCGGCAAGCCGGGCAGTAGCGCGGCGGCTCCAGCTCCCGCGCGGCGGCGCAGGCGGCGTGGTCACCCTCAGCCGCCCGCTCGCCGCAGCGATCGCACCAGAGCGCGGCTTCGCCCTCCACGGTCCGCGTCGTCCCGGCGTCGCTCTCCACGGTCTTCGCCGTCACAGCGTCGCCGACAGGGCCTTGACCGGCATCTTCAGGTCGTCGAGCAGCTCCAGGTCCGCGCTGGCCGGACGACCGAGCGTGGTCAGGTAGTTGCCGACGATCACGGCGTTGATGCCGCCCAGCAGGCCGTCGCGGGTGCCCAGGTCGCCGAGCGTGATCTCGCGCCCGCCCGCGTACCGCAAAATCGTCCGTGGCATGGCGAGCCGGAACGCGGCGATGGCCCGCAGCGCGTCCTTGCCCTCGACCACCGGGCGGTCGCCGAGCGGCGTGCCGGGGCGGGGGTTGAGGAAGTTCAGCGGTACCTCGTGCGGGTCGAGCTCGGCCAGCTGCGCGGCGAACTCCGCCCGCTGCTCCACCGTCTCGCCCAGCCCCAGGATGCCGCCGCAGCACACCTCCATGCCCGAGTCGCGCACCATGCGCAGGGTGTCCCAGCGCTCCTCCCAGGAGTGGGTGGTGACCACGTTCGGGAAGTACGTGCGGCTTGTCTCCAGGTTGTGGTTGTACCGGTGCACGCCCATCTCGACGAGCTCGTCGACCTGCTCCTGGCTGAGCATGCCCAGCGACGCGGCGACCTGGATGTCCACCTCGGCCTTGATGGCCGCGACACCCTCGCGCATCTGCTTCATGAGCCGCTCGTCCGGGCCGCGCACGGCGGCCACGATGCAGAACTCCGTCGCGCCTGTCGCCGCGGTCTGCTTGGCCGCCTCCACCAGCGACGGGATGTCGAGCCACACCGAGCGGACCGGGGAGGTGAAGAGGCCGGACTGGGAGCAGAAGTGGCAGTCTTCGGGACAGCCGCCGGTCTTCAGCGAGACGATGCCCTCGACCTCGACCTCCGGCCCGCACCAGCGCATCCGCACCTCGTGGGCGAGCTGCAACGCGTCGGGTACGTGCTCGTCGGGCAGCCGCAGGACGGCCAACACGCCGGCTTCGTCGAGGCCGGTGCCGCGTTCGAGCACCTGGGCACGAGCGATGTCGAGGATCTCTGGCATGGTCGTACCTTACAAGGAGGATCGCGAGGTGAATCGTGAGTGATTGGCTGGAGCGGCTCGAGCGCAAGGCGGAGCTGCGCGCCAAGGCGGGGCTCACCCGGCAGCTGAGGCACCGGTCCCCGGACGACGACGTGGTCGACCTGGCCGGCAACGACTACCTCGGGCTGGCCACCCACCCGGACGTGATCGCCGCGGCCCGGTCGGCGCTCGACGCGTACGGGCTGGGCGCCACCGGCTCCCGCCTCGTCCGCGGCTCCACCAGCGCTCATGGCGCGCTGGAGGATCGGCTCGCCGGGTGGCTGGGCACCGAGGCCGTGCTCGTGTACTCCTCCGGGTACCTGGCCAACCTCGGCGCGGTGCGGGCGCTGACCCGGCCGCGTACCCTCCTCGTCTCGGACGCCCACAACCACGCCTCGCTGATCGACGGATGCCGGATCTCGGGCGCGGAGGTGGCGGTCACGCCGCACGCGGACGTCGCGGCGGTCGAGGCAGCCCTGGCCGCCGCGCCCGGGCGGCCGGCGGTGGTGGTGACCGAGTCGATCTTCTCGGTCGACGGTGACCTCGCGCCCCTCGCCGACCTGCACGCGGCCGCGCGCCGCCATGGTGCGTTACTGCTGGTCGACGACGCGCACGCGCTCGGCGTGATCGGACCGGCCGGCGCCGGCGGCGCCGCGGCCGCGGGCCTGGCCGGCGAGCCCGACGTGGTGGTCACCGCCACGCTCTCCAAGTCGCTCGGCGCGGCCGGTGGCTTGGTCGCCGGCCCGGCGGCGCTGGTCCGGCACCTGGTGGACACCGGGCGGACGTTCATCTTCGACACCGCGCCACCCCCGGCCGTCGCCGCCGGCGCGCTCGCCGCGCTGGAGGTGGCCCGCGGCTCCGACGGCCGCCGCGCGGAGCTCGCCGACCGCGCGGCCACGGTGGTACGCCGCCTGCGCGCCGCCGGCCTCGAGGTCTCCACGCCAGCCGGGGGAGTGGTGTCGGTCACCGCGCCCGGTCCGGAGACCGCCGTGGCGTGGGCCGCGGACTGCCGCGACCGCGGTGTGGCCGTAGGCTGCTTCCGTCCACCTTCCACTCCGGACAGTCGGGCCCGGCTGCGGTTGACGGTCAACGTCGGCGTGCCGCGGGCCGACTTCGACCGGGCCCTCGACGTGATCGTGGAGTGCGCACCGTGAGCGAGCGGAGCGAGCCATGAGCAGCAATGGTTGGCGCGGGGCGGTCCTCGTGACCGGTACCGACACCGACGTCGGCAAGACCGTGGTGACCGCGGCCATCACGGCCGCCGCCCAGGCCGCCGGGCTGCGGGTCGCGGTGCTCAAGCCCGGCCAGACGGGTACCTCGACGGGCGCACCCTCCGATGTGGACGTGGTGAACCGGCTGGCCAGCCCGGCGACGGCCCGCACGCTGGCGTCGTACCCGGACCCGCTGGCCCCGCTCGCCGCCGCGCGGGTGGCCGAGCTGCCGCCGCTGGAGCTGTACTCGGTGGTCGACGAGGTGCGCGCGGAGGCGGAAAAGCACGACCTGGTGCTTGTCGAGGGCGCCGGTGGGCTGCTGGTGCCGATGGGCCTGCGCCCGTCCGGCGAGCCGTGGACGGTCGCCGACCTGGCGGTCTCCCTCGACGCGCGGGCCGTGGTGGTCAACCGCGCCGGCCTCGGCACCCTCAACCACACCGCGCTCACGCTGGAGGCGCTCGACCGCCGCGGCGTGTCCGCCGGCGTGGTGCTGGGCGCGTGGCCCGCCGAGCCGGAGCTGGTGCACTGGGAAAACCTGGCCGAGCTCCAGCCCAACCTGGTAGGCGCCCTCCCCGACGGCGCCGGCGCCATGGACCCGGGCGTCTTCCAACGCTCCGCCCCAGGATGGCTAACGCCAGTGCTACACGGCGTGCTCGACGACTGGCGCGTCTGGGCGGAAGACGCGAGCTGACCCTTCTCTTGCTGTTGATCAGGGAGTTTGTGGGCGTGTCGCGCGGCGTGGCGCCCCACCAACTCCCTGATCAACCAGCACGGATCACGAAGGCGTCCGGCATGCGGAAGGAGAGGTTGTCGGGGCACCACGGGGGCGGACTACCTCGGTGTCTCGTAGCAGGGGGTGGTTTCGGCCACCACTACCGCGGCTTCCATGCGGGAGAGCTGGGCGCCTACGCACCGGTGAGCTCCTGCGCCGAAGGCGAGATGCCGCCGCGAACCCCGCTGACCCGGGCGGAACTCGTCCGGATCCGGCACGATCGACCCGTCGCGCCCGGCCTGCGCCAGCCACAGCACGATGCTCGTACCGCGCGCGACCGGTGTGTCGCCGAGCACCGTGTCTCGCGCGGCCACCCGCCGCCACGTCACGATCGGCGGCACCAGGCGCAGCCCCTCCTCGACCACGTCGTCCACGGCGACGCTGCCGTCCCGTAGCCCGTCGAGCACCGCCGGCTCACCGGCCAGCCGGTGCAGCAGCAGCGTGAGGAACTGCGAGGTGGTCTCCTGCCCGGCGACGAGGAGGAAGAAGAGCGCGCCCACCACGACGTCGAGGCTGTCCGCGCCCGCCCGGAGGTCGGCGGTAAGCCCCGGCCCGTCCTTCGCGAACTCCCGCAGTACGGCGTGGAAGCGTCCCACGATCTCGGCCAGGGCGAGCTGGCGGTCGAGCGCCACCGGTGCCCAGAAGAGCTCCAGTGCCGCCCGGGTGAACTCCTTGACCACCGCGGCCTCGGCGTCGGGGAGCGCGACGAGCCGGGCGAGTACCAGCAGCGGCAGGTCGGCGGCGAGTTCCGCGTACAGGTCGACGGACAGCCCGCGCTCGAGATCGCCGGCCAGCCGCCCGACCCGCTCCCGTACCACGCCGGTCAGCCACGCCCGCTGCTCCTCCACCCGCCGCGGGTGCAGCGCCTCGGCGACCGTCGCCCGGATCGCGGGGTGGCTCGGATGCCCGTTGTTGGCCAGCGTGGGCGGCAGCCGGAAGCCGTGGCTCGTGAGGATCCGCAGGGCGGCCACGGGGATCGGGGTGAGCGCGTCGAGCGCGTTGTCCGGCCGGAAGGTCTCCTGGTCGGCCAGCACCTGCCGGACCAGGGCGTGCCGCGTCACGACGAGGTGCTCGACCCCGACGTGGTCAGCGACGGTCGCGACGTCGGGCCACTCCCGCGTCGTCTCCCAGGTCCGGAACAGCACGCCGGCCACGCTACCCCGCACCGCACGGGGAAGATCCCACTGGTGTCGACCTCACCTGGGGCGGCACGTCGAATTGCGGACACGTCGCGTTGTGTCGGCGCCTATATACTCGCCGCAAGCGATTTCGTACCGGCTGTTCGTACGGGCAACCCAGAGTCGTGTCTGCCTCCTTCCACATCGGACCTCCGGGGCGAGTCTCGACGATGCGACGCTGCCGGGAGGGCGGGTTTGCTCTACTTTTTCCTCAGCTATGCCCGGGGTGACGACGATCTCTCCGTCCAGAAGTTTTTCCATGACCTGTCCGCCGAGGTCCGTGCGCACGCCGGCTTGGCGTCGGGTGAGGAAGTCGGCTTTTTCGATGTGCACAGCCTGGAGGTCGGCGCGAGCTGGTCGCCGCGGCTGGTCGACGCGCTGTCCCAATGCCAGTCGTTCATCGCGCTGGTGTCGCCGCGCTATCTGCTGAGCGAGCCGTGCGGTCGAGAGTGGGCCGTCTTCTCAGATCGAATCCGGCGCTACGAGAGGGAGGTCGGCGTCACGCCCTCGGCGCTGCTCCCGCTCCTCTGGCTGCCCCACCCCAGCTGCCCAGCGCCGTCGCCTCACTCCAGTACCACAACGACACCCTGCCCGAGGCGTATGCGCGCACCGGGCTGCGCCAGCTGATGCGGCTCCAGCGCAACCAGGACAGCTACTACGACCTCATCGTCGAGCTGGCCCGGCAGATCGTGCAGACGGCCGACGCGCACCAGGTGCCGCACGCGGCGATGGACGTCGACTTCGAGGGCATCCCGAGCGCGTTCCACTCGGCGGAAACCAGCCCCGTGAAGGTGCCGAGCCAGCCGGGCCAGTCGCGACACGTGCAGTTCGTCGTGGCGGCGCCGGCACGGGGCGAGCTCACCTACGACGACCTCGCCACGGTCGAGCGCGACATCCGGTACTACGGCGCCACGTCGGTGGAATGGGCGCCGTACCGGCCGACGCTGGCCGTCCCGATCGCCGACTTCGCCCGCACCGTGGCCGAGCGGCGCAGCTTCCGCTCCGATGTGGCCGACACGGCCGGGCTGGCCCAGAAGATCGGCGAGGCCCGCCGGAGCAACCAGATCATCGTCCTGCTGGTCGACGTGTGGTCCACGATGCTCCGTGAGTACCGCCAGGCGCTCGCCGAGTGCAACCAGCTCGACGAAAACGTGGAGGAGCCGGTCACCGCGATCATGGTGCCGCTCAACCACGACGACCAGCAGGCACAGGTCCACCGGCGGCAGCTGACCGACTCCCTCAGGGCGATCTTCTTCCGCCGCACCGTGCACGGCGACGACGTGATGTTCCGGTCCAGCATCCTCACGCACCAGGCGTTCGACGCGGACCTCCAGGTCGTGCTCGAGGCCGCGCGCAACCGGGTCTTCTCCAGCGGCACCGTCCACAACCGACCCACCGGCCAGACCGTCAACCGCCCCATCCTGCAAGGCCCCTGACGCCCCCCGCCGTCCCCCTCGTCCCCACCCTCGGGAGCCCCCGCCATGAATGGCCGCATCCTTACGTTCTATTCGTACAAGGGCGGCACCGGCCGCACGATGGCACTGGCGAATGTCGCCTGGATCCTCGCGGCCAACGGTAAGCGCGTGCTCGCCGTCGACTGGGACCTCGAGTCGCCCGGGCTGCACCGCTACTTCCACCCGTTCCTCAGTGACAAGAAGCTGCGCAGCTCGCGCGGGGTCATCGACCTCATCCGCGACTTCGCGTCCGCGGCGGTCGACCCACACGCCTCGTTCGAAAGCGACGACTGGTACCGCCGGTACGCGGACGTGGAGCGCGAGGCTGTCTCACTGTCCTGGCACTTCCCCGACGACGGGGTGATCGACCTGCTGCCGGCCGGCCAGCAGGACCCGTCGTACTCCAGCGCGGTCAGCACCTTCGACTGGCCGGCCTTCTACGAGCGGCTCAACGGCGGCATCTTCCTCCAGGCCCTCCGGGAGAACATGCGCCAGCACTACGACTACGTGCTGATCGACAGCCGTACCGGGCTCAGCGACACCGCGGGCATCTGCACGGTCCACCTCCCCGACGTCGTCGTGGACTGCTTCACCCTCAGCGAGCAGAGCATCGACGGCGCCGCATCGGTCGCCGACTCGGTCGCCAACCAGCGCCGCGACGAGCCGATCCTGATCCGGCCCGTGCCGATGCGGGTGGAGGACGCCGAGCAGTTCAAGCTCGAGGCCGGGCGCGACTACGCGCGGCTGCGCTTCGGGCCGTACCTGGGGCTCGACGCCGAGGCGGCCGACAAGTACTGGGGTGACGTCGAGATCCCGTACAAGCCGTTCTTCGCGTACGAGGAGATCCTCGCGGTGTTCGGCGAGCGGTCCCGCCAGGAGTACTCGCTGCTCGCCTCGTTCGAGCGGCTGACCAATGCGATCACCTTGGGCGACGTCTCCGAGTTCCCGGCGCTCGACGAGCGGAAGCGCCGCCAGGTCCTGGCGCAGTACGAGCGCACGAAGCCGCCCGCGGTCACCGACGTGCTGATCAGCTACGCGTCGATCGACCGTACGTGGGCCGAGTGGGTGGGCAGCGAGCTCGGCCGGGCGGGGCTGCGCTCGGTGCTCCAGCAGGTCGACTTCTCGGTCGACTCCGGCGAGCCGGCCGGCGATCGTGAGCAGGCGAGGGCGGTCAACCGCGTCCTCGTGCTGCTCTCCCAGGACTACACGAAGGCGCCGAATTCCGCCGAGTTCTGGCGCCTGGTCGCCGCCCGCGACCCCGCTGGCGCCGGCCGGTTCCTGCTCTCCGCGCGGACGGACGGTACCCGCGTGCCGGCTCCGTACGGCGACCGGCAGCCCGCCATCGACTTCGCCAACCTGTCCGAGGAGCGGGCCCGGGAAGCGCTGCTGGCGGCCTTCGGCCTACAGGCACCCCAGACGCCACCGGACCCGGCCGCGCCGCGTTACCCGGCCGACCAGCCGCCGATCTGGAACGTCCCGCAGCGGAACGTCACGTTCACCGGCCGTACCGCGCTGCTGGAGGGCCTGCGGGACCGGCTGGCCGCCAGCGTGACCGTCGTCGTGCCGCAGGCGCTCTACGGCCTCGGCGGCGTCGGCAAGACCCAGGTGGCGATCGAGTACGCGCACCGCTTCGCCGCCGACTACGACCTGATCTGGTGGATTTCGGCCGAGCAGCCGGGCCTGGTCCGTGCCGCGCTCGCCGACCTGGCCGGCAAGCTCGGCCTGCCCGAGGTGGAGAGCGTCGCCGAGCGGGCCGACGCCGTACTGGACGCGCTGCGCCGCGGCGAGCCCACCCGGCGCTGGCTCCTCGTGTACGACAACGCGGACGACCCCAAGGCGATCCTCTCCTACCTGCCGCAGGGCACCGGCCACATCCTGCTCACCTCCCGCAACGTGGACTGGAGCCGCCAGGCAAGCGCGGTGGAGGTGGGCGCGTTCCGTCGCGAAGAGAGTATGGCCCTGCTCCGCAGCCGGGTCGGTGAGCTATCCGACCGCGAGGCCGACCAGCTCGCCGAGAAGCTCGGTGACCTGCCGCTCGCCATCGAGCAGGCGGGGGCCTGGCTGGCGACCACCGCGATGCCGGTACACAGCTATCTGAAGCTGCTGGACACCCGCCTGACCCAGGTGCTGGCCGAAAACCCGCCACCCGGGTACCCACAGACCGCCGCGGCGACCTGGCTGCTGTCGCTGGAGCGGCTGCGCGAGCAGATGCCCGCCGCGGCGAAGCTGCTGGAGCTCTGCGCGTTCTTCGGCCCCGAGCCGATCCCGATGCGCCTGATCAACAGCGAGCGCTTCGTCGAGGTGCTGCTGCCGTTCGACCCTTCGTTGAACGAGCCGCTGCTCCAGGGGCGGCTGGTGCAGGAGATCGGCCGGTACGCGCTGGCGAGCGTGGACACCGGGCACACGGCGCTCCAGCTGCACCGGCTGGTGCAGGCGGTGATCCGTGGCCAACTGTCCGAAGAGGAGCGGGTGGCCAACCGCCATCACGTCCACGAGATCCTCGCCGCGAACAACCCGAAGATCCCCGACCGCCCGGATTACTGGCCGGAGTACGCCCAGCTGCGGCTGCACCTGCGGGCCTCGGGCGCGGTGGAGTCGACCACGGCGACCGTCCGGCAGCTCATCATCGACATGGCCAACTACCTGGTGCGGATCAGCGACTACCAGGGCAGCGAGGAGCTGGCCCGGGAAGCCATCGACTCCTGGCGTGCCGCGCGCGAGGGGGACGAGGACCAGACCACGCTCTGGATGCGGGTGTACCTCGGAAACGCGCTCCGCTCGCAGGCCCGGTACGGAGAGGCGCACACCCAGCACGACGAGGCGTTCCGGCATTTGGTGGAGCAGCTCGGGACGGACCACCCGTACTCGATCGGCGCCATGAGCAGCCTCGGGGCCGACCTGCGCGGGCTCGGCCGGTACGCCGAGGCGCGCAAGCTCGACGAGCAGGGCGTCGACCGGTCGACCCGAGTGCTGGGCGCTGATGCCCAGCGCACCGTCAACGCGGTCAACAACCTGGCCCTCTCGCTGCTCTACGTCGGCGACTTCACCGGCGCGGTCCGGCTGAGCGAGGAGGCGTTCATCCGGCGTCGGGCCACTGTCGGGCCGAAGCACCCGTCGACGCTCCAGAACGCACACAACTACGCCCGCTGCCTGCGCGACGTCGGCCGCTACCAGGAGGCGCGTGACCTGCTCGTGGAGACCGTGCGCGACCTGAAGGAGGTGCGGGTGCGCAGCGAGGACGACCCGCACACGCTGCGGACCGCGAAGACCCTGGCGGTCACGCTGCGCAAGCTCGGCGAGGTGGTGAACGCCCACGGGCTGACCCAGGACACGCTGGCGCGGCTCGACCGGGTCCTGGGCCGCTCCCACACGCACACCCTCGCCTGCGTGAGCAACCTCGCCTGCGACCAGTCCGCCCTCGGCGACGACCGCGGCGCCCGGCGCACCGCGGAGGAGGCGCTCACCCGCTACCGCCAGAAGTTCGGCGTCGACCACCTCTTCTCGCTCGCCTGCGAAAACAACCTGGCGATCTTCCTGCGGCGGCTCGGCGAGGCGGAAGAGGCCGGCGAGCTCGCCGAACGGGTGGCGGAGCGGATGGAGACAGCGATGGGTCGCAACCACCCGTACTCGCTGGCCGTCCTGGTCAACCGGGCGAACGCCCTGTACGACCTCGGCCAGTACCCGGAAGCGCTCGCCATCGACGAGGACATCTACCCCCGCCTGACCAGCCCGGAAGGGCTCGGCCCGGACCACCCGGACACGATCGCCGCGGCCAACAACCTCGCGATCAGCCGCCGCATCAATGGCGACCGAGCCAGCGCGCAGGAGCTGATCCAGGAGCAGTTGGCGCGGGCGATGCGGGTGCTCGGCGCCGACCACCCCAATACCGCGGCGATCCGCAACGGTGTCCGGCTCAACTGCGACATCGACCCGCCGGAGGTCTGATCGATATTTGCCCCGGTCCGCGCCAGTCGCTGACCGTATGCTCCCGCGGGCACCGCGCAGGTCGGCGGCTCGCTGGCGCTCGCCGAGATCCCCGACCTAATAAGAGCAACCGGGTAGGGCGGCAGTCATACTCGGCTCCGGTAGCCGCCGGCGGGTGAGCACTTCCCTGACCAGGACGTTGAGTCCTCAGCGCAGATCGTGCCCCCGTTGGTGGTCGGGAGACAGGACCGCTGATGGGATGTCGTGCCTCGCTGACTGTGGCGTGAGCACTCGTTTATTAGGTCGCTGGTAGTTCTCCGCAGGCTCGCCGGAGCAGATCTGTCCGCTATGGATTGGAGTCGAGTTTGCTGTTCGTCGGAGATGACTGGGCGGAGGATCACCACGACGTCGAGTTGCAAGACGAGACGGGCCGGGTGTTGGGCCGGGCGAAGCTGCCTGAGGGTGTGGCGGGTATCGGGCGGCTGCACGCGATGATCGGCGAGCACCTGGGTGAGGACGACGAGGCGACGGTGGTGGTCGGTATCGAGACCGACCGCGGCCCGTGGGTGCAGGCGCTGATCGCGGCCGGCTACCAGGTTTATGCGATCAATCCGCTGCAGGTGGCCCGGTACCGTGAGCGTCGTGGTGTGTCGGGTGCCAAGAGCGACACCGGTGACGCACATGCCTTGGCCGACATGGTGCGCACCGACCGCCACCAGCTGCGCCCGGTCGCCGGGGACAGCGCCCAGGCCGAGGCGGTCAAGGTCCTGTCCCGTGTGCATAAGACGCTGATTTGGGACCGTACCCGGCAGATGCTGCGGCTGCGTCACGCGCTGCGTGAGTTCTTCCCGGCCGCGCTGGTCGCCTTCGACGATCTCACCGCCCCGGAGGCCCTTGAGCTGCTGGGCGCCGCGCCGGAACCGACCGCAGCCGCCGCGCTGAGCACCGAACGGATCAACGAAGCGCTCAAGCGCGCACGCCGCCACGGCAGGGCAGCCAAGGCCGAGGCCATCGCGGCCGCGTTGCGGGCCGAGCATCTGGGCCAGCCCCCAGTAGTGGCTACCGCCTTCGCCGCGACCGTGCGCGCGCACGTGGCGATCCTGGGCACCCTCAACGCCGAGATCAAGACCATGGGTAAGGAGATCGAGGCCCATTTTTCCGAGCACCCGGACGCTGAGGTCTACCTTAGCCAGCCCGGCCTTGGCGTCGTGCTCGGCGCCCGGGTGCTCGCCGAGTTCGGCGACGACAAACAGCGTTACGCCGACGCAAGAGCACGCAAGAACTACGCCGGGACCAGTCCGATCACCCGCCAGTCCGGCAAGAAGAAGGTTGTGCTGGCCCGCTACGTCCACAACGACAGGCTGGTCGACGCCCTCGGCCAGCAGGCCTTCACCGCACTGAACAACTCACCAGGCGCCCGCACCTACTACGACCAACTCCGGGCCAAAGGCGTCGGCCACCGCGCCGCGCTCCGCCAGCTCGGCAACCGTCTCGTCGGCATCCTCCACGGATGCCTCAAAACAGGCAAGCCATACAGCGAAGACATCGCCTGGGCACACCACAGAAAAGATCTTGACACTGCCGCTTGACAACAAATCCACATGGGATGTCTGCGCTGCCACGTCCGCGGTCCAAGCCCAACCCCAACCCCGACCCGGGATCGCCGTCGGACGCGGGGCAAGGAGGTGGGTGCGCCGGCGCTTCCCGAGAGTGGCCGCGCCGGCGATCAGCGGCGACCTTGCCGCCAGGTGGGCCCTCTGCGCCTGGTGATGCTGATCCCGCAGCGACCGCGCAGACCCGCTCCCTTGATCGGCGCGGTGGGGTTGGTGTAAGCGAGAGATCGTGGTACCCAACCGCCCCTCCAGAGCCTGTCGCAGAATCGCCAGATTCGCTTGAAATGAGGGTCTCGTTGACCCTCGCCGGCCGCCGTTCGGCGGCCAGCGGCGGACACAGCCGTGTTTTTCTCGACACACGCTGTAGTCGGGCAATTTTGCGACAGGCTCTCCAAGGGCAACTAGGTACCACGATCTGCCAGACGGCGGTCCGTCGTAGCGTCGATCAAAGTAAACCGAGCGCCCTTGGGCGCGTGTCTGCCTCGGATGGACCCCCGCCCAATCGCCGAGCCAGGTCAAAGGTTGGGCCGGAGTGCGGACCGGCCGCGAAGGTCGTGGTCGGTCGACGACCTGGGGTGAGCTTGCCCAACGGCGGCGGGTGAGGCTGCGCGAGCGACGGTCTGGACCCAATGCCATTCAGCATAAGTCGATCATGAAGTCAGCCCCATCCTGGGCCGTCCTGGCGCGCCCAAGAACCCGGCCGTACCTGGCACTCCACGGCTGGCATCGCCGGCGGTGAGGCCGCGACCCCCACCCATCCGCGCACCGATCAGAGCCGGCCGAATCGCGAACGCTCACCCGGACGCTATCCAGCAGATCGTGGTATTTAGCTGTGGTTATAGAGCCTGGCGCGTAATTGGCGGTGCGCTGTTCGTCAAGTCCGCCAGCTTGGTCGTTGCGGTCGGATCGAAGTAGATCTAGAACGTTTAGGGTCGATATAGTACACAAGACGTTCTAGAATCTACATTCGCAAAAGAATATATGGGGCAAACCCGGCAACCGATGGTGCCTGCGCGTCGATGCCTGGCGAATTCCAGCCGCTCGCGGCGGGATTGACATCGAGCCTGTGCCCAATTACGCGCCAGGCTCTATAGAGCCTGTGTCTGAACTGGTTTGGTGGTGGTGTGTTAGGGGTGTTCGGCGTGGCGTGGGGGGTATGGGTACGGGCTCTTGATAGGTAGACGGTTCCTACACCTACCCACCCTCAAGAGCCCGCGATGTCATTGAACCCTGCCCAGCTCACCGAGGCCAAGCCTGCCACGGCGGTGTCGTGCCAGTGCGGTTGTCTCACTCGCACCCGCCGGTATCCGACCGACATGACCGACGCCCAGTGGGCGATCCTGGAGCCGCTGCTACCGGTCCCGGCCTGCCAACTGCCCTCCGGTGGCCGACCCGAACGCCATCACCGGCGTGCGGTCCTGGACGCGATCTTCTACCTGGTCGACAACGGTGTGAAATGGCGGGCCCTGCCCGCGGACTTCCCACCCTGGCGGACCGTCTACGGCCTGTTCGCCCGCTGGTCAGACAACCTGAACACGATCGAGCTGACCGACCGACTCCGCGCCAACCTCCGCCAAGCCCTGGGCCGCAACCCACAACCATCCGCCGGCTGCATCGACTCCCAATCCGTGGCCGAAACAGCCGAAGCCACCGTCCCCACCTCCACCAGCGGCTTCGACCCCTACAAACGCGTCAACGGCCGCAAACGCCACATCACCGTCGACACCCTCGGCCTCCTACTAGGCGTCGTAGTCACCCCCGCCAACGTCCAAGACCAACACGCCGCCCGAGCCCTGCTCGCCGACGCCGACCGACACGGCATCACACACCTGTGGGCTGACAAGGGCTACCACGTCGACGCCCTGATCACCACCGCGAAAGAACTATGGGACATCACCATCGAGATCGTCCGACGCGACCCCACCATCCGCGGCCTACAAATCCTTCCCCGCCGATGGGTCGTCGAACGCACCTTCGCCTGGACCAGCCGACGACGCCGCTGCGCCCGCGACTACGAACGACTCACCGACCACCACGAAACCATGACCCACTGGGCCGCCATCCTCACCATGACCCGACGACGAGCCCGACACCCCTAACACAACCCACCCCAACAAGTTCAGACACAGGCTCTATAGCGACAGCTAAATACCGCGATCGCTGGTGTGCTCCGAGCCCGACGTGCCGATCAACGATTCTGAAGCCTGTGACATGCGGACGAACCGGACAAGCGTCATGCCCAAGGTGCTGCTGTGGCCAAGCCCGCGAGATCTAGTCGACTTCCTGTCGTCCTGACGGCAGAAAGTCGACTAGATCCAGAGTTTCCGTCGGGAGGGCGCAGACTCGGCGCCGGAAACCACTCCGGGGAACGCTATGGCCGCTCTGGCAGCAACAGATTTCCCCAAAGCCCGCACTCCGCGCAGAGCGCCCAAGTCATCGCCTTGATCAAACTAGGCTGAGTGGCATGCGGTCTGGACCACGGCGGACATCGCGGTAGCCCGACTCTCCTTGATTTTGGATCTTTATCCGCGACAAGACGCCGAGGCCACCCCTGACTCCAATGCTCTCTATTGGAGGCCGGCGGCCAGCCAGGCGGCAAGTGCGTCCGGGGGCGCCGGCCGGCCCGTCTTGCGCAGCTCGATCGACATCACCCGGACCAGGTCGGGGCGTTCCACAAGGGACCGCGCCGCGTCCGGGTCACCGGCGCGCCGGACGGCGACGGCCAGCCCGACCCAGCCCTCGGGTCTTCGGGTACGTCCGTCGCCGCGGCCCGGTACGCCGTGATCGCGTCCCCGAGCCGGCCCTCCAGATAGGCCTGGTCGCCTGGATCGGCCGGTGGCGGCGTGGTGGCGGTGAGGCGTGCCCGCACCTGCGCCGCTAGGCCGTCCACATTGGCTGGTCTGCCGTCGGCCGAGGGTGGCACGGAGGCCGCGCCGAGCGGCGGGCAGCGATGGCCGTCCTGCCACGCGGCGACAAGGCTCGCGACCGCGTCCGGCTCTGGCCGGTGATTGTCCAGTCGCCACCGTACGGCCACGGCCGTCATGAGGTCCTCGACGCCGGTGGCGAGCGTGGCGTCGAGCGGCGTGGCGGCCCAGCCGTCCAAGGTGCCGATCAGTGACCGGATGAACCGCTCGCCCACCGGCGTGAGCTCGTCGGAGCCGGCTAACTCGCGGGCCGCCATCCGGCTCTGGGCGAGCCAGTACGCGAACTCGAAGTCGGCCATCCGGGCCTGGTTGCCATCGGTCCGGGAGCGCCGTACGCGCCAGAAGTCGGCCACGCCCGCGTGGGCGTAGACGCCCTGTAGGAGCGCCCGGACCGGGCGAGGGTCGGCCCGCCACGGCGCGTGGTAGAGCCCGTCGCCCGGAACGAACAGCCGCGCGAAGTCGAGCACAGCGCCGAGCTTCACGTGCTGCGTCTCGTGGATCAGCAGGAGTGCCAGCCCGGCGGGGTCGGCGGGGGAGACCGCCACCGCGCCGAACGCGGTCTGGGCCGAGCCGCTCGTCGATCCGGTCGCTGGTCGCACTAGCGGGACGAGCGAGCGTACGCAGCGTAAGACGGCCGCCGCGTGTTCCGGATAATCCGCCGCCATGAGCCGCCATGACGCCTCCAGCGTCGATGCGAGCTCGGACGTCGCCGCCTGGTCGAGACGCGGGGTCACCGGGAGGCCGAAGCAGTTACGGTACGGGTCGAGGTCTTCGAGGGTGACGGTGAGCCGTCCCGCCGGCGATTCCACCGTCACACGACGGGACGCGCACCAGCCCGGTGTGTCCTCTGTGTACGGTGCCGGCACGGTGACGGTCGTGTCGGCGCCGGCGAAGGTGAGGTCGCCGCCGCGGAAGCGCACCGTGACCTTGCCGGGGCCGAGGCCGTACGCGAGGCCGACCGTCGGGAGGAACAGGTCCGAGGTGGACGAGGTGATCACGAGCTCGAAGTCGGTACCGGCTCGGATCGCGGCCGCCGCCGCAAGGCTGGACAGGTAATCCAGGCCCGCTCGGGAATCTTCCATGCGGCCAAGAGAGCGGGTTGCCCAGACCTCGACAAATGGGTGGTTCAGGACCTCCTCGCGGATGTCCCGCCGCCGATCGATGACGTCCAAGAGCAGGTCCCACGCGTCAGCGAGATGGGCTGCCTTCCATTCCTCGTGGCTGGACGCCGCCTCGTAGATCCCTTTTAGAAGGATCAGTCGCTTGGACGCTTCGAACGAGGAAAGGACCCCAAGCGCAGCGTCGGTGCCATATCCGCTGCCCAGGCTAATGAAATCGGCGCCGCTCAGGCGAAAAGTCGGCAGGTCGCCGGGCGCGTCCACATCGGGGAGATTAGCCTGCCGTGGTGGCGGTGCTTCCGCGGAGGGCCTCCAGATCGGCGAAGAGCCGCCGCCGGATGTGCTGGATGAGCTTGAGCTGGTCGGCGCAGAACACCGTGGGATTGAGGAAATCGCCGTCACGGTAGCGGTGGGCGTACATACCACCGCCGCACACGGAAACGATCGGGCATCGCTGGCAGCCTGGTGCTAAGCCGGACAATCCGCGGTACTGGGCTTCGATCGCGGGGTGCGCGAGTGCCTGGTCGAAGGTGTGCGTGTCGATGTCGAACCCGGTCGCGGCCATGTCCGGCGCGGTGGTCTTCAGGCTGTCGACCTGCTCTATCGAGCCGTCCGTCTCGACCACCAGCGCGGCCGACCGCTTGAGGCCGACCGCCTCGGTCCGGCTCGGCTCACCGACGAGCAGCGCCATGATCGAAGAGAACAGCCGGATGTCCACCGTCTGTGGTTCCGCGTACCAGAGATCGAATATGGGAATCAGCCAATCGGCATACGGAGTGCTGGGGCTCGCCGGCTCCTTCCCCGGCGGAGGAGTCGTCCAGTTGCCGTGGGGCAGGAGGAAGTCGATTCGCGGTGGGGCGAACGCCACGAGATCGCGGTACACGTCCAGCGGGTCATTGCGGAGATCCACTACGCACAGCAGGCCGCTGAACAGGTGCGCGAACCGCTCCTGCCGGATGAGCGTGAGTGCTTCCCGGACCTTGTCGTAGCTCCCGCCGCCGTTGCTAAAGCGCCGATGGCGGTCGTTTGCCACGCGGCCGCCGTCCAAGCTGACGCCGACCCGGAGGCCCAGCCGGTCGAACAGCTCCAGCAGATCGGCGGTGAGCAGTATCCCGTTGGTCTGGATCGTGAAGTCGACCCGCGTTTCAGGCGGTACGGCGGCGGCGATCGTGGTAACCGTGTACTCGATCAGCTCGGCGCCTGCCATGAGCGGCTCGCCGCCGTGGAGCGTGACGGTGAATCGCGGCAACCGCCGCTCTCCGGCGTGCTCGGCGATCCGCCGCGCTACAAGATCGACAGTTTGGTGCGACATCGTACGTGGCTGGCGGCGCCAGCTCTGGTCGTTATGCTCGTAAACGTAGCAGTAGGTACACGAAAGGTTGCATCTACTGTGGAGCTTGAGGACCAGTTGGCGGGCGGGCGTTGTCACGGCGCACGCCTGGCAGTCGGTTAGATGTGACTCTGGAACGGTGCGGCGAGATCGTCGCCCTGCCCCGCCCGACTCATCGCCTGCGTGATGATCTCCGCCATCACCGAAGACCGCAGCTGTGTGAGTTGCTGTAAAGAGATGCTCTCGAGGTTGAACAGGCAGCCATCGACGTCAGTATCTAGGGACGCGACTGCACTGCCCGATTCACCGGACCAGTCCACGGGCCATGACACTAGCAGGGAGTCCCGGATGGACGAAGTTGACCCGCCGTCTGGCGATGGGGCGCCGCGACCGTGCTCGACGCCCCACCGCCACACGGTGGGGTGCTTCCTATGTCTCGGCCGGCTCGATGTCGCTGTTGATCCGGGTGCCCTGCTGTATGGCGATGGTGTTGGGGTGCGTGGGCCCCAATACGCGGGCCGCTGTCTCGGCCACCTCGGCGAGCCGGGCCGCCGCCTCCTGCTGCGCACCCATCTCGCGCATCGCGACGGCGAGGTTTGCCGCGGCGGCGAGCACGGTTGGATGTTCACGCTTGAACTTCGCCGACAGATGGTGGAGGCAGTGCTCGTCGAGGCGGAGCGCCTCGCTGACCTCTTTGGCCGCGATGTGGGCATTCGCCAGGTTCATCTGGCACACCAGGGTATAGGGGTGGTCCGGCCCGAGGGCGTTGACGAACCGGCCCGCGGTGTCCTCTATCAGCGGCCGAGCCATCGCGTTGTTGCCGGCGCGCGCCCGGAAGATGGCCAGGTCGTTGGCGGCAGCGAGGGTGAACGGGTGGTCGGGGCCGAGGATCTCGTTGTACCGGGACAGCACGTCCTCGGTGAGCTGGCATGCCTCGTCGTGGTCGCCACGGGCGGAGCGGACGCAGGCGACCTCCAGACCACAGGCAAGCGCGTCGGGGTGGCGCGGACCCATGGTGCGCTCGTAGCCGTGGCTGGTCGTGGTGATCAGCTCGTACGCCTCGTCGAGCCGGCCGCGCCGCCGCCAGGTCACGACGAGGTTCTTCGCCGCGGTGAGCGTGACCCGGTGGTCGGAGCCGAAGACCTCACGCGCGGTGGCGAGCGTCTTCTCCAGCCGCTCCTGCGACCGCTCCAACTCGCCGACGTCCCGCAGATCCCGGCCGTACCGGGTGGCTACCTCCAGGGTCGAGGCCTGCGAGGAGCCGGTGTACTTGTCGCGCCGTCGCAGAGTCTCCTCGTCGAGCTCGAGGGCCTCCTGAAGGCGCCCCACGAGGCGGAAGGAAACGGCCAAGTTGTTCGCCGAGCGGAGCGTCTGGTCGTGATCTTCGCCGTACGTGATCCGCCACTCGGGAAGGTCTCGGTGTCGATGCGGTGGGCGGCGTGGTACTGGCCCTGGCCACGCAGCGCGCCGGCCAGACCGCGGCGAGCCCACAGCGTGTACGGATCCTTGTCGCCGAGCGTGCCGGCCAGCCGAGGGATGATGTCCTCGTAGGTCCGCCGGGCCTCGGCGAATCCGCCCAAGGCGAGCAACGTGCTGGCCAGCTCCCGGCGGATGACGAGCACGGAGGTGTGGTCCTCGCCGAGCCGGGGCAGCCAGCTCGCGACGGCGCGTTCGGCCAGCTCCTTGCTGCCCTGTAGGTCACCGCGAGCGCGCAGATAACGGACCATGTCCCTGATGAGCGCGTGCACCTGGGGATCGTCGGAGTCTAGGCTGCCCGACGGCTCCAAATGGGGGCGGAGCCTGTCGTAGACATTCCAGTTTTGCTGTGACTCCGGGTCGCCGCGCCGTTCGGCGGCCAACGTTATCTGCACCTGCGTCCGTCTTTCCTGTTGTATTGGCGCGGCGAGGTCGCTCCTGACTACGCTTTGAACTAGTCTGTGGATCCGAATTGCCGGAATTGCCGGATCGACCCGCGCGAGACCGAAACGATTGATATCGCGGATGAGCGCGCCGTGTAGGAGGGGGTCCCGGAGCCTGGGATCGAACGCCACAAGCGCTTCGATCATGCCCGGACTGTCGAGCAGTCGCGTTGGAATTGGTTCGGGGCGAAGAACGCGAAAAGCTCCAACAGGTACGCGGCGGCGGGGTTGGATTCTCGGAGTCTCTCCTGGGACAGCCTCCAGGTGTTGGCGGCCGGGTGGGGATAGCCGGGGGCGGGGGTTCGTTGAGGATACGCGGTAGATGCTCGTCCAGCAGTTCCAGGTAGCTGCGCGCGGTCATCGCCGTCGTTGCCAACCAGGTGGCCGCCTGTTCCACCGCGAGGGGCAGGTCGCCCAACTTCTCCGCGATCTCATTCGCGTCCGGGGGCGACAGGGTGGTGACCCGGCGGGCGAGCAGCTCCACCGACTCGGCACGCTCGAAAACGTTTACGTCCAGGGTCCAGGCCTCGCGGGCCCACTCCTGGCCGGGCGTCGTGATGATCACGTCGCCGTGTCCAGAGGGGATGAACTCGCGGATGAGATTCGGGTCGTCCGCGTTGTCGAAGACCACGATCCAGCGTGGCGAGGGTTCACCAAGGCGGAGCGCTTCAAGAACGGCCTGGACCTGCTCCGCGGCCGTGCCGGCGACCTGTAGCTGAAGCTCGCTCGCGAGGTCGGCGAGGGCGGCGCGGACAAGTGCGGGCTGGTCGGCGGAGATCCACCACACGATGTCGTAGTCGGCGGCGAACCTGTGCAGGTACTCGACGGCGATTTGTGTTTTTCCGACGCCGCCGAAGCCTTGGAGGACGACCGGCCCGGTCATGGCGGTGCTCGCGCTGAGGCGCTCGCGGAGCAGCTCCAGGACCGCGTCGCGCCCGGTGAACGACGAGTTGCGCGCCGGAGCCCGCCAGACCCGGGGCGGCTCGGCCGGGAACCGCGGACCCTGCGTGACCGTCGGCGTGGAGATCGCGAGCGCGGCGTCGCGGAGGCCGAGCTTGCCGAGCAGCGCCTCGCGCGCGTGGCCGACCGTGACGTTGAAGAGGTCGACCGGCTCCCGGTCGTCGAACGGCGTCGGTACGCGGAAGCCCTCCAGCCGTACCGGCACGACGAACCGGCCGGGCCCGGGTGTGTCCCGGGCGAGCGCGGCCTGCCAGAACCGCTGGGTGTGGGCCAGCCGCACCGACTCCCGGGACAGCAGTACGAGCGCACGCGCGGCCTTGTCCAGCAGGGCCGGGCTGTTGACGTCCTGGAGTGTGCTGCGCTGGCCCACCTGGAGCAGCTGGGACGCGATCCACTCGGCCCAGATCCGGTCCCGGGGCGCATACGCGATCATCAGCGGGTCGGACTCGGCCGAGCCGCGCTGCTCGAACTCCGCGAGCCAGGCGCGGCGCAGCGGCTCGGGCGGGGCGGCGAACTCGATCGGCTCGCCGACAAGCTCGCTGGTCAGCCGCTCGTACGCGGCGAGCAGCGAGTTTTCCAGCTGAGGGCGGTCGCCGAAGGTGGCCAGCGTCTCCTCGTACGCGTAGAACACCTTGTACGGGATCTCGACAAGGCCCCAGTACTTTTCCGGATCCGAGTGGCCGAGCAGGCGGACGAACTCTTCGAACCGCTGCCGGGCATACGTGCGGCTGCGCTCCAGCTTGCCCAGCTCACCGTCCTCGACCCGGGTTGGTACCGGGAAGAGCTGGATGCCGTCGCCGCGGTGGTGCCGGATCGAGTTGGCCACCGCGACGGCGCCGTCGATGCTCTGATTGTTCATGGTGAAGCAGCTGACGACCGCGTCAGGCAGCTGGACGGTACAGATCCCGGCGTTGTCGCTCAGGCCGGTACGGCTGTCGATCAGGGTTATGTCGTAGTGCCGGCGCATGTCCTCGCCGAGCGCGTCGAGGAAAGTCGCGCCGTCGAACCGCTCGTAGAAGTCGTCCCAGTTGAACGTGCTCACCGAATGCGAGTACGCCCGATCCTGGCGCCCGGATGGCACGAAGTCGATCGAGCCGCCGCCGGGGAAGTCGTAGCGGACCAGTGAGGAGGCATACCGCCGGATCTGCGCCGCGCTGTGCACGTCTTCCGGCCGCTGGTCCCGCGTCCGGTCGCCGACCCCGGGCTGGGTACCGCTGCGGGCGAAGTCCCGGACGGCGTCGATCACGCCGAGCGAGCTGCGCAGGTGCCGGTCGACAAGGAACGGCGCGAAGTACTTGTGGAGCCCGGGCGACTCGAGATCCCAGTCGACGGTAAGGACTCTCCGGCCGGTGCTGGCCAGGATCCAGGCGACGTTCGCCAGCGCCATGGTCCGCCCGACGCCGCCCTTGAATGAGTAGAAGGTGATGATCCGCCCGTTGCGGTGTTCCGCGGCGGTGTCGGGATTCAGTCTCATCATGTTTTCTTCACAGGTAGGAGGGGCTGCCTGTCAGAGGTGACTCAAGATCGAGGGTGACGCCATTGGTCAAGGGCCTTCGAGGATGGGTCTCGCGTTTGCCGGCCCGCTGACCGGCTGCCGGAATATGCGTCCCTTGGCAAAAATGCGGTTTTGCGCCTCCTCGAGGGTGGCCGCGAGATCGTCGTCGAACCCTGCCGGCGTTTCTATCTCGGTGCGGAAAAGCGTGTCGCGACGCTGTGCGCAGTGCGGGAACAGCTTCATGACGCCGCCGCGGAGATCGGCCCGGCGACCGCTTGTCTCGGCATCGTCCCGGCTCGCCGGGACCAGGACCGCGACCGGGGACTTGTCGGCGGAGTCGAAGCTGGCCAGCGCCTTCCGGAAGGGCTCCAGCCCGACGACCCAGGAGTCGAGCAGCACGACCACGATCTCGTTGCGCTCGCGGGCGCCGGCGATCCGCTCGCCCAGCGCGCCGATCGGGACCACCTCCGACCCGAACAAACGGTCCGCGGCGACCGCCCGTGCCCGCGCGGCCAGCGACTGGGCGGCCGACGGGCGGTACGGCGACCAGTCTTCCTGCCGCTCGCCGTAGAAGTCGACGTCCTGCCGCACCGGGCGCATCTCCTCGCGGGTACCGGCCGCGATGACGAAGTGCACGTACTGCGGGCCGCGGGCCCCGCGCCCCTGACGCTGCAAGACCTCGAACGCGTTTCTCGCCGTCCGGAGGTCCACATTGGGGGGTGCCTTGGGGATCCGATGAGCCTGGTTGGTCTCCACCACCCGCCGGGCCAGGCCGGCCACGAACTCCTCATACGCCGGGCGGTAGCTCTGTAGCCGGATCAGCACGCACACGTCTTCGAAGGGAGACGGCTGGGCCGGGGCGTTTACCCCGTCCGCGGCCTCGATGTCCGCCGGCAGGTCGCGGCTCGACCACACCACCGGGATCAGGGCCGGCGCGACCCTCCCGGTCTCGGCTTCATACGCCCGGAGGCGGTCGCTGAACACCGTCCAGACCCGGCCGCAGCGCTCGTCGAGGAAGAGCTTGGCGGAGCAGAGCACCACGAGCGTCTGGCAGGTGGCCAGCTCGTTGCGGATCTCGCTCGGCCAGCGGTCGTTGGCGGTGCCGTTATCGAGAAAACCGACCTCGCGGTCTGACGCGTCGCCCAGGAGGACGCGCACCGCGTTGGACAGGTCGCGGAAGAAGCGGGCCACGTAGAGGTCGTCGTCTCCGGGCGAGTAGCTGAGGAAGAAGTGCCGCATGTGCCCCCTTCCCAGCCGCTGCCCTGCGTGGCCGGCTCTGGTGAGAACATCCTTGCCCGGCGGCGGGCAATGCACGCACGGACACGACACTGGCCTGCGTGTCGACCCCACCCGATCTGTCTATTAGTACAGCACCTCCGCGCCGCTCGGGAACCCGTCAAAGACGCCCAACCTTCATGTCAAGGTCAGCGGCCATTCGCCCAGCGATGTAGTGGATCAAGCGAAACAGGTCCGCCGAATAGACCGAAGGGTTGAGGAAACCGTTATCTACGCGGTAGCGGTGTGCGTACAGCCCGCCTCCGCAGATCTTCACGATCGGGCAGCGCTGGCAGACCTCGGACAGGCCTTCGGCGCCGATCTGGCGGGCCTGGATCGCCGGATGCGCCAGCGCCTGGTCGAAGGAGTCGTGGACCACGTGCAGTCCCGTGGCGGCCATGCCCTGGGCGGTGGTCTTGAGCGCGTCGCCCTGCTCGATCGATCCGTCGGTCTCGATCGTCACGAGATCCACCTTGCCGAGGCCGACCGCCTCCGTACCGCTCCGGCCGCCGAGCAGCAACGACATGATCGACTCGAACAGGCGTATCCGGGTGGCTCGCTGTGGTGCGCCGTACCACCTGTCGAACACCGCTATCAGCCATTCGGCGTACGGCGTGAGGGTCTGGTCGTCGGGGCGTCCCGCCGGCGGCTTGGTCCAGTTGCCGTGTGGCAGCAGCAGGTCGATCTCGGGCGGCCGGAACTCCAGCAGGTGCTGGTACACCTCGACCGGATCGTTCTCCAGGTCCACTGTGCAGAGGATCCCGCCGTAGATCTGGCGGTAGCGGGGGCTTTGCAGCAGCTCCAGGGCGGGCACCACGCCGACGTGGCTGCCGCGCCCGTCCGCGTACCGCCGGTGGCGGTCGTTCGCCTCCGACGGCCCGTCGAGGCTCACGCCGACCGTGATGTCGTGCTGGGCGAACAGGTCCAGGAACCGGTCGTCCAGCAGCAGCCCGTTGGTCTGGAGGCCGTACATGACTCTTGTGCCGGACGGGACGGCCCGCCGGATCGCGCGGGCTGTGTAGTCGATCGTGTGGGCGCCGGCCAACAACGGCTCGCCACCGTGCAGGATCACCGTGACGGATCGCAATTGGTGGTCGTTGGCGTGCTCGCCGATCCGGGCCGCGGTCTGGTCGATGATCCGTTTGGACATCACCATCGGGCGGTGCCGCCAGCTCTGGTCCGCGTGCTGGTACATGTAGCAGTGGTCGCAGGACAGATTGCAGCGGCTATGAATCTTGAGCAGCACCTGGCGAAACGGCGTGACCTGGTGCCCCGTGGAAGTCATGCGGCTTACGCGGCTTACGGCGACATGCGGCCGCGCAAATCACCGATGTAGTTCTGGAACTGCGCCTCGGTGTCGTCCGCGAGCCTGGCGGCCGCGGCCACTTCTTCGACGACCGTGCGGAGCACTCCTGGGGGAACATCACCGAGAGAGTCGAGCGCCGGAATCCTGGAGATCACGTCCATCGTGTTGTCTGCCAACATTCGTCGCCCTCCCGGCGGAAACGTGCGAAGGGATACCACGACGGTGTCGGTATCGTGCATTCGAATGTACCTCGTATCGGCGGCCACGCATACATGCCTTCATGCTGTGCCTATACGGCCTCAATCGCCCAGACCGTGGTGTGCTTGACGTTGGCGTCCTCCAGCGTCGCCACTACCGGGACCTCGTACGCCGCCACCTCCCGCAGCGCCTCCGACCGGGGCAGGTACGCCCGTCCCGGGTCGCCGACCAGCACCGTCGCGCCGCCATCGGCGGCACGCTGGAAATACGCCATCATCCGCTGTGCCATCTCGCGGCTGTAGAAGACGTCGCCGGCCAGGACCACGTCGGCGTCGGGGGCGCTGTCGAGGATGTCTCGTTCGACCGCGGCCACCGTCACGGCGTTCGCGGAGGCGTTGGCGGCGACCGCGGCCAGCGACAGCGGGTCGATGTCGACCGCGGTCACGGTGGTGGCACCAGCCTTGGCGGCGGCGACCGCGACAAGGCCCGAGCCGGCTGCCAGGTCCAGCACGCGACGCCCGCCGACCAGCGCCGGGTTATCCAGCACGTAGCGGGCCAGGGCCTGCCCGCCGGCCCACGCGAACGCCCAGAAGGGCGGGGGCTGCCGCGTGGCTGCCTCGGTCTCCGTCTCTTCCCACAGGGCGATCGCCTCGTCCGCCTGGTAGAGGAGGATCTCGGGGACCAGTGGTACCGGAGAGAGTCGGGTGTGCGCGCGGACGAAGCCGCGAGAGTCGGTCACCCGTCGAATCCTAATATTGACCGTTTTGCTGACCAGTGTCCGACTCAGTTGACCGTTCGGTCCGGTCACGCTGACTGAGTGGCGAGTCGGGATAGCTTTCTGGAAGTGACGTGGACCGACGAGGTCACCGGCAAGCACGGCTACCTCGTCATCGACCGGCTGGTACGCGGTGCGGCCAGCGGGGGCCTGCGGATGCGCGAGGGCTGCACGCTCGACGAGGTGCGCGATCTCGCCCGCGGGATGACCCTCAAGGAGGCGGTCGTCTACTCCCCGGGCGACGCCTACGTCCCGTTCGGCGGTGGAAAGGGCGGCATCGACTGCGCGCCGCAGGACCCAGGCGCGCGAGGGGTGATGGCGCGGTACGTCGCCGCGATGAAGCCGCTGCTCCAGGCGTACTGGTCGGCGGGAGAGGACCTCGGCGTCCGGCAGGACATGCTGGAGGAGGTGGCGATCGAGGCGGGGCTGCGCTCGACCGTCGACGCCGCGCTGCGGCTTGTGCCGGACCCGGCCGCGGCGCTCGAACGGGTGCGGGCCGGCTTCGCGGTCGACCTGGACGGGGTAAGCCTCGCGGACCTTGTCGGCGGCTACGGCGTCGCGGAGGTGACGCTGGCCGCCGCCGAGCGGATGGGCCTGCGGGCCGGCGGGGCGAGGGCGGTCGTGCAGGGCTTTGGCTCGATGGGCGGCGCCACCGCGCGGTACCTGGCGCGGGCCGGCGTGCCGGTGGTGGGGATCTGCGACGTGCTCGGCGTCATGTGGCATCCAGACGGGCTCGACGTGGAGGCGCTGCTGCGCACCCGGGACCGGTACGGGCGGGTGGACCGGCGCGCGCTACGGCCCGCCGACCGGGAGCTGCCGCGGGAGGAGTGGCTGGCGGTCGAGGCGGAGATCCTTGTGCCGGCGGCGGTTTCGTACGCGCTCACCGAGGCCAACGCCGACTCGATCCGGGCGCGGCTGGTTGTGGAGGCGGCGAACATACCGACCACGCCTGGGGCCGAGGCGGCGCTCACCCACCGAGGCGTGCCGGTGATCCCCGACTTCGTGGCCAACGTGGCGACGAACGCCTGGTGGTGGTGGACCCTGTTCGGCGACATCGCGCCGACCGCGGAGGCCGCCTTCGCCAAGATCTCGACCACGCTGCGCGCGCTGCTGCACGAAATGCTCGACCGCGCGGCCGGTACCGGCGGCTCCCCCCGGGCCGCCGCGCTGGCAATGGCGAACGAACGCGCGGCCGAGCTACCCCGTTAGCGTCAGGCGGTCGAAGTCCGGCGCCCAGTTTCGCCGGTTGCCGAACTCGATCGTGTTCGCGCCGGCCCGCAGCGTCAGCGTGACCTTCACCGAGCCGATCCGGTCCCAGCTGCCCGTGGCAGGGAACTCCAGGAACTGCGCGAAGCCACCGTTCACCTCGACGGCGGCGGTACGGCGGTCGCTGGTGACGTAGTGGACCGTCACCTCGTACCGCCCGTCCGTCGCCACGGTGACGCCGGTGAACTCCAGCGTGTTGTCGCGGCCCTCGCCGACCCAGCCGACCACGGTCCCGCCCGAGGCGCCGGCCAGCTCGCGCGGTGCTGTGCGGCCCTCAGGCGATTGCCGGGCGCCTCCGCCTCGTACGACACGGGGGTGGGGGTAGGGGAGGGGGTCGGCGACGGACTTGGCGCGACCTGCTTGGAGGGAGCCTCCTCGACCGGCGGGAGTGGCGGGGGCGGCGCCACGGCCACCTCGGAGGGTGAGGGCGCGGCGGTGGTCGGTGACCACGACGTCGGCACCGCATTCGCCGCGGGTGGCCATCGGGGCGGTGCCATCTGCCCCTGCGCCGGGTCCGGCCCGTCGGACGTGGCGAACAAGGCGATCGGGATGCTCGCCAGCGCCGCGGCGGCCATCGCCAGCAGCGGCCAACGCCACCGCCGGGCCAGGCGCGGCTCGTGCGACGCGGCATCCAGGGGTACGGGCGCCATCGCCGGGATCAGCGTGGGCAGCTGCTGGGTCGGGGGATCGAGGGCGCGCAACTCCGCGGTCTCCTCGTTGCCCGCTTCCCCCACGACGCGCCCCTCAGTCCACTATGGATTAATCGAGGTCGGCCGACGCCGCCAGCGTGAGGGTACGCGAGCTGTGGTGCGGCTCAGCGGGAGGGGTGTACCCGCGCCTCGGCCGCCTGCCACGCCGCCTCCGCGCCGGCTTCCGGCTTGTAAAACCGCAGCTCCTGAGTGCGCCGCAGCAGAGCCCGCAGGTCCGCCAACCCGCCGTGTACCACGCCGAGCGCGCGCGCCTGCACGAGCGCGTTGCCGAGCGCGGTGGCCTCGACCGGGCCGGCCACCACGGGCAGCCCGCAGGCGTCGGCGGTGAGCTGGCAGAGCAACGCGTTCCGTGCGCCGCCGCCCACGATGTGTACCGCGTCGACGTCGCGTCCGGAGAGCGCGGACGCCTGCCGCACGGCGCGGCGGTGCGCGAGCGCCAGACTGTCCACAATGCACCGTGTGAACGCGGCCGGCGACACCGGCACCGGCTGCCCGCTCGCCACGCACGCGGCCGCGATCCGGCCCGGCATGTCGCCCGGCGGCAGGAAGGCCGGGTCGTCCACGTCGACGAGCGTGCCGAGTGCCGGCTCGCGGGCGGCGCCAGCCAGCAGTTTGGCCACGTCCAGGGCGCCCCACGCGCGCATCGACTCCTGGAGGACCCAGAGCCCCATCACGTTGCGCAGGTAGCGGACCGTGCCGTCGACGCCGGCTTCGTTGGTGAAGTTGGCCTCGCGGCTCGCCGCGCTGAGCACCGGCTCGGGCAGCTCGACGCCGACGAGTGACCACGTACCGCAGGAGATGTAGGCGAACCGCTCGCTCTCCGCCGGCACCGCGACCACCGCGGAGGCGGTGTCGTGCGAGCCGACCGCCGTCACGGGCAGGCCCATGTCTCGCACAACGCCGGCCGGGTCGCCAGGCCGTCGCAGCTCGCCGAGGAGACGCGCCGGCAGGCCGGCGCGGGCGACAAGTTCGGCGGACCATTCGCGGGTACGCACGTCGAGCAGCTGGGTCGTGGAGGCGTTGGTGACCTCGGTACCGGCGACGCCGGTGAGCCAGTAGGAGAGCAGGTCCGGGATCAGCAGCATCCGCTCGGCCGCCGCCACGGCCGGTGTGTCCGCGGCGGCGGCGAGCTGGAAGAGCGTGTTGAAGGGGAGCAGTTGCAGGCCGGTCGTCGCGTACAGCCACTCGGCACCGAGCTTCGCGACCACCGCGTCCATCACGCCGTCGGTACGCCCGTCCCGGTAGTGCACCGGGTTGCCGAGCAGCGCGCCGTCGCGGTCGAGCAGGCCGTAGTCCACCGCCCACGAGTCGATGCCCACGCTCGCCAGGTCGGGGTGCTCGGCCACGGCCGCGCGCAGCCCGGCCAGCACCTCCGCGTACAGCCGGAGTGCGTCCCAGTGCAGCGTGTCGAGCAGCCGTACCGGGCCGTTGCCGAAGCGGTGCGCCTCCGCCAGCGCCACGCCGTCGGGCGATACACCGGCCACCATGACCCGACCGCTCGCCGCGCCCAGGTCGACGGCCGCGACGGTGGCCCGCCGGGTCATCGCAGGAACGCGGCCGCGACGCCGGCGTCGACCGGCACGTGCAGCCCGGTGGTGTGGGTCAGGTCGCCGGCGGTGAGCGCGAAGACCGCGTTGGCCACGTGCTCGGGCAGCACCTCCAGCTTGAGCAGCGTGCGCTTGGCGTAGTACGCGCCGAGCTCCTCCTCCGGCACCCCGTACGTCGCCGCGCGCTGGGCACCCCACCCGCTGGAGAAGATGCCGGAGCCGCGTACGACGCCGTCGGGGTTGACGCCGTTGACCCGGATGCCGTGCGCGCCAAGCTCGGCGGCGAGCAGCCGTACCTGATGGGCTTGGTCTGCTTTAGCGGCGCTGTAGGCCACGTTGTTGGGGCCGGCGAAGACGCTGTTCTTGCTGGCGATGTAGACGATGTCGCCACCCATGCCCTGGTCGATCAGCGCCCGCGCGGCCTCCCGCGAGACCACGAACGAGCCGCGCGCCATCACGCCGTGCTGGATGTCCCAGTCGCCGTCGGTGGTCTCCAGCAGCGGCTTCGAGATCGAGAGCCCGGCATTGTTGACCACCAGGTCGATCCCGCCGAACGCGAGGACCGTCTGCTGTAGGGCCCGCTGGACGGCCGCCGTGTCGGTGACGTCGACTGTCACCGGTACTGCGACGTCGGTACCCCAGGTTCTGGCTGCGTCCGCCGCCGCGGCGCTCGCCCCCGATGGCGGCGCGGACGTGGCCGCGTTGAGTTCTGCGGCGACGGCGGCCGCGCCGTCGGCGTTGCGGTCCGCGACGACCACGCAGGCGCCCTCGGCGGCGAGCCGGTGCGCGATCGCCCGGCCGATGCCCGAGCCGCCGCCGGTGACCAGGGCGATCCGCGTGGCGAGGGGCTTCGGCTTGGGCATGCGCTGGAGCTTGGCCTCTTCCAGCGCCCAGTACTCGATGCGGAACTTCTCCGCCTCGTCGATCGGCCGGTAGCTGGAGATTGCCTCGGCGCCGCGCATCACGTTGACGGCGTTGACGTAGAACTCGCCGGCCACGCGGGCGGTCTGCTTGTTGGCGCCGTACGAGAACATGCCGACGCCGGGGACCAGCACGATCGCCGGGTCGGCGCCGCGCATCGGCGGGCTGTCCGGCGTCGCGTACTGCGTGTAGTAGGCGGCGTACTCGGCCCGGTACTGGGCGTGCAGCTGCCTGAGCCGGTTGATCGTCTCGTCGAGGGGCGCGGTGGGCGGCAGGTCGAGGACGAGCGGGCGGACCTTGGTGCGCAGGAAGTGGTCTGGGCAGGACGTGCCGAGCGCGGCCAGGCGGGGGTGCTCGGCGCGGGCCAGGAAGTCCAGCACCACGTCGCTGCCGGTGTAGTGGCCGACCTGCCGCCGGTCGGTGCTGGCGAGGCCGCGGATGACCGGGGCGAGCGCGGCGGCGCGGGCGTGCCGCTCGGCCTCGGGCAGCGCCTGGTACCCCTCGACGATCGGTCCGAACGGCTCGGGGCGCCCGCGTTCGTCGATGAAGGCCTGGGCGCTGCGGATGATCTCCAGCGAGTTTGCCTCGCACTCCTCGCTGGTGCCGCCCCACGCGGTGATGCCGTGACCGCCGAGGATCACGCCGATCGCGCGGGGGTTGGCTTGTTTGACGGCGGCGATGTCGAGGCCGAGCTGGAAGCCGGGGCGGCGCCAGGGCACCCACGCCACCCGGTCGCCGAAGCACTCCTTGGTCAGCGCCTCGCCGTCGGCCGCGGTCGCGAACGCGATGCCCGCGTCGGGGTGCAGGTGGTCCACGTGCGCCGCCTCCACAAGGCCGTGCATCGCGGTGTCGATCGAGGGTGCCGCCCCGCCCCGCCCGTGCAGGCAGTAGTCGAACGCGGCCACCATCTCGTCCTCGCGCTCAGGGCTCGCGACGCCGGGGCTACCCGGGTACACGTCCACCAGGGCGCGCAGCCGGTCCAGCCGCAGCACCGCGAGACCGCCCGGGGTCAGCGTCCCGAGGTCGCCGCCGGAGCCCTTGACCCACAAAAGGTCGACCGGCGCTCCGGTGACCGGGTCGGTGTCGGTGCCCTTGGCGGAGGTGTTGCCGCCGGCGTAGTTGGTGTTCCGGCGGTCGGCGCCGAGCCGGTTCGAGCGGGCGATCAGGTCGTCAACCGTGGACACGAGTTCAGGCTCCCCATCCGGCTTGCTGGCCGCCGACCCGCTCGGCGACGATCTTGTCTGCGTATCCCGACCGGCGGTACGCGGTGACCGGGTCGGGGTCCAGGCCCATCTCCTGCCGTACTTCGGCCAGCAGCGGCCGGACGTCGGTGTTGTAGGCGTCCATGAAGACGGCGTTGGCGCCGAGCACGTCACCGGCCTGCTGGGCTTCGGCGAGCGCGTCCCGGTTGACCAGCAACGCCTTGGCGGTCGCCTCTTGGACGTTCATCACCGAGCGGATCTGGGCCGGGATCTTGGGCTCGATGTTGTGGCACTGGTCGAGCATGAACGCGATCCCCGCCTCGACCTTGAGCGCGTCGGCCGAGACGATCTCGTGCATGATCCGGAACAGCTGGAACGGGTCCGCCGCCCCGACCATCAGGTCGTCGTCGGCGTAGAAGCGGGAGTTGAAGTCGAACGCGCCCAGCTTCGCCTCGCGTAGCAGCAGCGCCACGATGAACTCGATGTTGGTACCCGGGCGTGGTGGCCGGTGTCGATCACCACCTGCGCCTTAGGCCCCAGGCGCAGGCAGTGCACGTACGCGGTGCCCCAGTCCGGCACGTCGGTGGTGTAGAAAGCCGGCTCGAACAGCTTGTACTCCAGCAGCAGCCGCTGGTCCTCGCCCAACGCGTCATACGTCTGCTGGAGCGCTTCGGCCAGGCGGTCCTGGCGGGCGCGGATGCTGTCCTGGCCGGGGTAGTTGGTGCCGTCGGAGAACCACAGCTTCACATCCCGCACCCCGACCGCGGCGGCGATGTCCACGCATTCGAGCAGGTGGTCGGTGGCCTTGCGGCGCACGTCCGGGTCCGGGTTGGTGACCGAGCCGAGCATGTAGTCGTTGTCCTGGAACACGTTCGCGTTGATCGTGCCCAGCCCGACGCCATGCTCCTTGGCGAACGCCGCCAGGTGGGTGTAGTCGTCGACCTTGTCCCACGGGATGTGCAACGCGACCGTCGGCGCGACACCCGTGTACCGGTGCACCTGGGCCGCGTCCTCGATCTTCTCGTACGGGGTCCGGGGCACCCCTGCCTGCGCGAACACCTTGAACCGCGTCCCGGAGTTGCCAAAGGCCCACGACGGCAACTCGATCCGCTGGGCTCGCAACGCCGCGCGTACCGCATCAGTCATGGAGGGCCTCCAGTTGGGCTTTGAGGTTGAAGATCTCGTCCAGTTCGGTGAAGCCCTCGTCCGGCCGGCGGCCGCCGAGGTCTTCGAAGAACGGCGCCATCTCGGCCTGCCAGCGCGCGTTGACGGCGGTGCGCTCCATCGCGGCGAGCGAGGCCGCGAGGTCTTCGGTGTGGAAGTGGCCGACGAGCAGGCCGTCGTCGTGCAGGAAGAGCGAGTAGTCGTGCCAGCCGGCGTCGCGGAGGGCGCGGAGCATGTCCGGCCACACGGCGGCGTGGCGCTCCCGGTACTCCGCGAGCCGGTCCGGCTTGACCCGAAGGATGAAGCAGACACGTCGCACGTTCGCTACTCCCGTTCGCTGCTTCCGGGTGGTTTGTGAACCGTTTCAAGCGGTGGCCTCAACATACGAGCGCCGTTGTGCGCATGTCAAGGACGGGTGAACTGGCTCGACTCCCGTACGACGAGTTCGGGTTCGAAGATGACTTGTTGGTGTTGGTGGGTTTGGGGGTTGTTGGCTTCGTCGAGGAGTAGTTCTGCGGCGGTTTGGCCGAGGCGTTGGCGGGGTTGGCGTACGGAGGAGAGTGGTACGGCTGCGGCTGCGGCGAATTCGATGTCGTCGTAGCCGACGAGTGCGATGTCGTCGGGTACGCGTATTTGTTGGCGGGTGAGTACTTGGAGGACGCCGAGTGCGAGGAGGTCGTTGGCGCAGAAGACGGCGGTGGCTCGTGAGTTCTTGGGTTGGCCGAGGATGCGGGCGGCGGCGTCCCGGCCGGCCGCGACCGTGAGCGCCGGCGTCTCGTACTGCCGGAGGTGCTCGTCCTCGCTCAGGCCGGCGTCCTCGAGCGCTTGGCGGACGCCGTCGTGCCGGTCGCGGACCTGTTCGAGGCGGTGTGGTCCGGCGACGAAGGCGATGCGGCGGTGCCCGCTCTCGATGAGGTGGCGCATGGCGAGCTCGCCGCCCAACCTGTCGTCCACGGAGACCGAGCAGAGGTCGGCCTGCCGCGACCGCCGGTCGAGCAGGACCACGAGTACACCCCGGTCGCGGAGGCGGTGGAGTCGTTGGCTGGCGTCGTCGATGGGGTGATGAGGACGCCTTGGACGCGTTGTTCTTCGAGGAGGTCGAGGTAGGCGTTTTCTTTGTTTTGGTTGCCGTCGCTGTTGCAGAAGATGACGGGCATGCCGGCGGTGCTGGTGGTGTCTTCGACGCCTTTGGCGACGTCGGTGAAGAAGGGGTTGGCGACGTCGAGGACGACGAGGCCGAGGGTGCGGCCGCGGCCGCGGCGTAGTTGGCGGGCGGCGTCGTTGGGGACGAAGCCGAGTTCGGTGATGGCGGCGAGGACGCGGGTGCGGGTGGCGTTGGCGACGATGTCGGGGCGGTTGAGCACATTGGACACGGTGCCGACAGACACTCCCGCGTGATTGGCCACATCGCGGATGCTGACCGCTGGTCCGGCCACCCGTGCACTCCCCTCTGCCCGCTGCCTCTTGACACGGCAGTGTGCCATGAGCAGTCTGTCACAACCGAGGGCAAGCGCTTTCCAGGGGCGACATGGCGGATTTGCGGGTGGCCGGACGCGTTGTCGCGGACTACGTCGTCGAGCCCGACGTCGACCCGAAGCACGGGCCCCGGCCGTACCTGCACCCGGTGCGCACGCTGGGCGGGACGACCGTGACCGACGTGCTGCCCGAGGATCACCGCTGGCACCTGGGCGTGAGCGTGGCCGTGCAGGACGTGGACGGCACCAACCTCTGGGGTGGCCGCACCTACGTACGCGACGCGGGATACACCTGGCTGGATGACCATGGCCGCATCGCCCACGAGTCGTGGCTCGCGCCGGCCGACGGCGACGGGTCGCGGCTGGCGGAGCGGCTGCTGTGGCTGGATCCGGCGGGGGAGACCCTGCTGGTGGAGGAGCGCACGCTCGTGGCGTCGCCGGCGCCGCTGGGCTGGACGCTCGACTTCGCCTTCACGCTCACGGCCCCGGCTGGGGGTGACGTCAGCCTGGGCAGCCCGGCCACAAATGGTCGCCCCGGCGGCGCGGGCTACGGCGGCTTCTTCTGGCGCTTGGTCCCGGGCGAGCCCGAGGTATTCACGTCCACAGTGGAAGGCGAGGAGAAGTGCAACGGCAGTGCCGATCCGTGGCTGGCGGTGCGGGGTACGGGGTACACCCTCGTCTTCTCGGGGCTCGACGGCGATGACCGCTGGTTCGTGCGGGCGGCCGGCTATCCGGGCGTGTGCGCCGCCCTGGCGTGGGAGCGTCCGCTCGTCATCCCGGCGGGCGGCACGCTGAGCCGGCGGTACCGGGTGCTGGTCGCGGACGGCACTCTCGACCGTGAAACCATTCAATAAATCACCCTCCGTGGGACCTGGACGGCGGCGCCGGGGTCACCCGTGTGGCAGGCGGCCAGCTCCTCCGGCCCGCGGCCCGCCCACGCGACGTGCGCACGGGATGGGATGACGGACTGGGTGGCTGACAGGGTGGTCAGGGTGCGCCGTAGGCTCTCAGACATGCGCCAGGAGTGGCACCAGGTACGTAATCCCGGGCTCGAAATCGGACGCCCGACCGACGACTCTCCCGAGGTCAGGGCGTTGGGCCTTGATCATTGGCGGACGCTGCCGCGAGCGCAGACGCCGCCTTGGCCGGACGTGGCCGCGGTCGACGAGGTGTGCGGCGTGCTCGACAACGTGCCGCCGATCGTCGCCCCCTACGAGGTGGACCAGTTGCGGGAGCGACTGGCGCTCGTGGCGGCCGGCGAGGCGTTCCTGTTGCAGGGTGGTGACTGTGCGGAGACGTTCGCTGACAATACGGACAGCCACCTGTCGGCGAACGCGCGCACGCTGCTCCAGATGGCGGTCGTACTCACATATGGGGCGTCGCTCCCCGTCGTGAAGGTGGCGCGCGTCGCCGGGCAGTACACCAAGCCACGGTCGGCGATGACGGATGCGCTGGGGCTGCCCTCCTACCGGGGCGACATGATCAACTCGCTTGAGGCCACGCCCGAGGCCCGAGTGGCGGATCCGCAGCGGATGATCCGGGCGTATGCGAACTCGGCCGCCGCGATGAACATGCTCCGGGCGTACCTGAACGGCGGTCTGGCCGACCTGCACGCCGTCCACGACTGGAACAAGGACTTCGTCCGGGCCTCGCCGGCCGGTGAGCGGTACGAGGCGATCGCCCGCGAGATCGACCGGGCGCTCGCCTTCATCCAGGCGTGCGGGATGACCGACGACGACGCGCTGCGCACCGTCACGCTCTACTGCTCGCACGAGGCGCTGGCGCTGGAGTACGACCGGGCGCTCACCCGGGTCGCCAGCGGCCAGGCGTACGGGCTGTCCGCGCACTTCCTGTGGGTGGGCGAGCGCACCCGGCAGCTCGACGGGGCGCACGTCGACTTCGTGTCGCGGCTGGCCAACCCGATCGGCGTCAAGCTCGGCCCGACCACCACGCCGGAGCAGGCGATCGAGCTGTGCGAGAAGCTCAACCCGGAAAACATTCCGGGCCGCCTCACGCTCGTCTCCCGGATGGGCAACCACAAGGTGCGCGACGCGCTCCCGCCGATCGTGGAAAAGGTGACCGCGAGCGGCGCCAAGGTGGTGTGGCAGTGCGATCCGATGCACGGCAACACGGTGGAGTCGTCCAACGGGTACAAGACGCGCCACTTCGACCGGATCGTGGACGAGGTGCTCGGCTACTTCGAGGTGCACCGCAACCTCAACACCCACCCGGGCGGCATGCACATCGAGCTGACCGGCGAGGACGTCACCGAGTGCCTCGGCGGTGCGCAGGCGATCGAGGACGTGCACCTGCCCGACCGGTACGAGACGGCATGTGACCCCCGCCTCAACACCCAGCAGTCGCTGGAGCTGGCCTTCCTCGTGGCGGAGATGCTCCGTGGCTGAGACGAAGCCGGTCGACCTGCGGTCGGACACCGTTACGAAGCCCACGCCCGGGATGTGGCAGGCCATCACCGAGGCCGAGCTGGGCGACGACGTGTATGGCGAGGACCCGAGCGTCAACGCGCTGGAGGCCGAGGTCGCCGCGCTCTTCGGGCACGAGGCCGCGCTCTTCGCGCCGACCGGCTCGATGGCCAACCAGATCGCGCTCCAGCTGGTCGCCCCGCGCGCCAGCGAGCTGCTGTGCGACGCCGACGCGCACATCGTGACGTACGAGATGGGGGCCGCCGCCGCGCTCGGCGGCATCTCCACCCGCACCTGGCCGGCCGCCGGCGGCAGCCTCGACCCGGACGTGGTCGCCGCGATGATCCGTCCGCGCGGACCCTACGTGGTGGCCACCGAGGCGATCGCCGTCGAGCAGACGCACAACCGCGCGGGCGGCGAGGTCATCCCGCTCGCCACGCTCGAGCGGCTGCGGCAGATCGCCGACGAGGCCGGCTTGGCCCTGCACTGCGACGGCGCCCGCATCTGGAACGCGCACGTGGCCGATGGGGTGCCGCTGTCCAGCTACGGCGCGCTCTTCGAGACGCTCTCGGTCTGCCTCTCCAAGGGCCTCGGCACGCCGGCGGGCTCGCTGGTCGTGGGCAGCGCCGAGCGGATCGCCGAGGGGCGGGTCATCCGCAAGCGGCTGGGCGGCGGCATGCGCCAGGCCGGGGTGCTCGGCGCGGCCGGCCGGTACGCGATCGCCAACCACATCGAGCGCCTCGCCGACGACCACGCGCGGGCGGCCCGGCTCGCGGACGCCCTGGCGCCGTTCGGCGTGGTGAGCGGCTCCGTCCGTACCAACATGGTGGTCCTCGATCTGACCAACGCCCCGCTCGACGCACCCGCACTCGACGCGGCAGCCCGCGACGGCGGCGTCCTCGTCTCCGTGCTGAGCGCCCGCCGCGTGCGCCTGGTCACCCACCTAGACCTCGACGACGCCAGCATCGACCGCGCCATCGACGTCCTGGTCCGCATCCTCAAGGGCTGAAACAAGAGAGAGACAGCCCCGAGCTACCGCGACGCCCGTCGTGGTCCAGACCGCTGCTCCCGCGGCCTCACCCTCCGCTGTTTCACAACCCCACCCCGCCCGCGGGCATCCGCCAGCCCGGCGGCGGGCCGGCGGGGCTCTGGAGCTGGGCGCACTGATGCGCCTGCCTCGACCGATCGGGGCGGCACCCCGCCTGCGGGCATCCGCCAGACCGGCGGTGGGCCTTCGGGCCTGCGGGGCTCTGGAGCTGGGCGCACTGATGCGCCCGCCTCGACCGATCGGGGCGGCACCCCGCCTGCGGGCATCCGCCAGACCGGCGGTGGGCCTTCGGGCCTGCGGGGCTCTGGAGCTGGGCGCACTGATGCGCCCGCCCCGACCGACCGGGGCGGGCACCGTGCTGTGGTTCCGGCACTGCCTACTCACCCGGCCGCTGACCAGACGGGGCCGCCGCGTGGTCGCCTCGGCGCCTCAGCACCGCGATCAGGTCCGATTTTCGCCGCCCGTGTCGCGGCATTGCCGCAGAGTTCTGGATCTAGTCGACTTTCTGCCGCCAGGACGACAGGAAGTCGACTAGATCTCGCGGGCTTGGCCACAGCGACACGTCAGGTTGGGCGCTTTAGCTGGTTTGTCCGCATGTCAGTCGGAGCGCGCCAGCGATCGTGGTATTTAGCTGTCGCTATAGAGCCTGGCGCGTAATTGGCGGTGCGCTGTTCGTCAAGTCCGCCAGCTTGGTCGTTGCGGTCGGATCGAAGTAGATCTAGAACGTTTAGGGTCGATATAGCACACAAGACGTTCTAGATCTACATTCGCAAAAGAATATATGGGGCAAACCCGGCAACCGATGGTGCCTGCGCGTCGATGCCTGGCGAATTCCAGCCGCTCGCGGCGGGATTGACATCGAGCCTGTGCCCAATTACGCGCCAGGCTCTATAACCACAGCTAAATACCACGATCTGCCGGATAGCGTCCGGGTGCGGCGCCGGTCGAGCGTTCACGATTCGACTGGCTCTGATCGGCGCGGATGGGTCGAGGCCTCACCGCTGGCGATGCCAGCCGAGGGTTTGGGTTGTGGAACCGCGGGGGGCGAGGCTGCGGGAGCGGCGGTCTTGACCCAATGCCACTTGGCCTAAGTGATCAAGGCGATGACCTGGGCATTCTCCGAGGCCGCACCGAGTGTCAGGTACGGCCGGGTCCTTGGGGCGCATCAGGGCGGCCAGGATGGGCCTGATTCATGATCGACTTAAGCGGAGGGTGAGGCCGCGGGAGCGGCGGTCTGGACCACCGCGGACATCGCGGTAGCTCAATGTCTCTGGAGGGTGTGGCGCATCGCGACGCGGCGGCCGGTCGGTGGTGGTGGTGGCGGCCGGGGCGTCTTGGTGGTCTGTGTTGACCGGGCGCGCCTTCGGGTGCGGCGGTGCGCTTGCCTTGACAGGTATATGCCGCGTGGGGAATATGGGCTTATGGAGAGAGCCGACTACAAGCCTGGACCGCCGGTCGACGCTGCCGCCGAGCGGGGTGAGGGCGACCGCTGGACGCTTGTGTTCATCCGTGACTTCCGGCACCCGCGGGAGAAGGTGTGGGGTGCGCTCGTGGAGCCGGAGCAGTTGCGCGAGTGGGCGCCGTTCGTGCCGGACCGTGACCTCGGGGGCGCGGGTGCCGCTACGTTCACGATGCTGGGCGGGGAGCGGCCCGAGGATGGGCCGGCTGAGGTGCTGCGGGTCGAGCCGCCGGCGCTGCTGGTCTACGACTGGGGTGGTGACCTGCTGCGCTGGGAGCTGGAGCCGACCGGGGAGGGACCCGGCTGACGCTGCGGCACACCGTGCGCGACCGCACCTGGCTGTCCATGGTCGCGGCCGGCTGGCACATCTGCCTCGACGTGGCCGACCTGCTGCTCGACGGTCGCCCGATCGGATCGATCGTGGCTGACGAGGCGAAGGAGTTCGGCTGGGAGGAGCTGCGCGACGGCTACGCGGAGCGGCTCGACCTGGACTGAGCGGGGGACCTACGAGGGGTCGGGGTGCTCGGTCACGTTTTGCAGGTAGAGCGCCTCGCCCATCGTCTCGAGGAGTCCGAGCTGGGTCTCAAGGTAGTCGATGTGGTGCTCCTCGTCGGCGAGGATGCCCTCGAAGATGTTCGCCGAGGTCACGTCGCCGATCGACCGCATGTACTCGATGCCCCGGCGGAGCCGGTCGACCGCCTCCAGCTCGACCTTCATGTCGCAGTCGAACTGCTCCTTGACGGTCTCGCCGATCCGGAGCGCGAAGAGCTTCTGGTAGTTGGGCAGGCCCTCCAGGAAGAGGATCCGCTCGGTCAGCACCTCGGCATGCCGCATCTCGTCGATCGACTCGTGCTTGGTGTGCTTGGCGAGCTTCGTGTACCCCCAGTTTTCCTGCATCTTGGCGTGCAGGAAGTACTGGTTGATCGCGGTCAGCTCCGCGGTCAACTGCTCATTGAGAAACTCGATGACGCGAGCGTCGCCTTGCATGCTCGAAGACCCCCACTGATGATTCTGTGGGGTGAGCCTACGCCCCTGCGCAGGTCAGGCAGCCAGCGGTAGGAGCGTGTCGGCGGAGTTCTCCTCGTCGATCAGGTCACAGATGCGGTCGAGGCAGGTGCCACAGCCAGTGCCGGCGCCGCACGCGTCGCCCACGGACTCCTCGGAGCATGCCCCCAGCCGGATGGCGGCGCGGACCTCGCCCTCGCGGACACGGGCGCAGATGCAGACGTACATAGACAGCCCTTACTGTGGTTAGCCTGACCTCAGTAAGGTTGCCCTAAAAATGAAGGGTCACGCAAGGGGGCGCAGGCTCTTGAGGGCCGCGATGTCCGAGGCGTGGCCCACATATCCCTCGGTGGGCGTTTCCACGACGACGGGCACTCCCGCGGTCGCCGGGTGGCGCATCAGCTCGCCGAATGCGGCCTCGCCGATCATGCCCTTGCCGATCGTCTCGTGCCGGTCGCGGGTGGAGCCGCACGCGTCGCGTGAGTCGTTGGCGTGTACGAGCCACAGCCGGTCCTGGCCCACCGTCGCCACCAGCGCGTCGAGCGTCGCCGTCATGCCGCCCGGCGCGGCGAGGTCGTGCCCGGCCGCCCAGGCGTGGCAGGTGTCGAAACAGACGCCGAGCCACGGGTGGTGGTCGACCGCGTCCAGGTACGGCGCCAGGTGCTCCACCCGCGAGGCCAGCGAGCGTCCGCCGCCCGCGGTCGGCTCGACCAGCAGCTTCGGCCCGCCGGTCGCGGCAGCCCGGTCGAGCAGGGGAGCAGCACCTCGCGGACCTGCTTCATCGCCACCTCGGCGTGGCCCTCGTCGACCGCGCTGCCGGAGTGGAAGACAACCCCGGTGGCGCCGATGGCCGCGCCCCGGGTCAGTGCGTGCGCCAGCGTGTCCGCCGACCGCTCGACCGTGGCGGCCGTCGGCGAGCCGAGGTTGACCAGCAGGGACGCGTGGATGTACGCGGACAGCCCGCGCACGGCGCACCCGGCCAGGAACGCCTCGTCCTGCGCCGGGTCACCAGGCGGCAGCGCCCAGCCCCGCGAGTTGGAGACGTACACCTGGGCGACCTCGGACTCGGCGCCGTCCACGTACGGCAGGGCGGCCTTGGCCAGCCCACCGGCGGTGGGAGTGTGCGAGCCGACCGGCCGCCGCGCGCTGGGCGCGGACCCGGCGGCCGCACCACCACGCCGCCTAGAAGCAGCCAATGACGACCTCGGTGCCGGGCGCGACAGGGGTGTTCTCCGCCGGGTTCTGGACCTTCACGAAGCCGTTCGGGTTGAAGTCGACGCGTACCCGCAGGCCCTGCGCCTCAAGCTGCTGCTTGCCCTGCTGGCACGGGAGGTCGATGACCCGGGAGACGATGACCTGCGGCGGGCCCTTGCTGACCTCGAGCTTGATCTCCGCACCCTGCTCCACGCCGGAGCCGCTGGCCGGGGTCTGCCCGATCACCTCGTCCTTGGCCCGGTTGTCGTCCTTGTACTGCTCGACGACCACCAGGCCGAGCCCCTGGAGCTGGGCGCGGGCGTCGTTGATGTTCTTGCCGACGACCTCGGGCACGGTGATGGGTGCGCGGCCCTTGCTGACCGTCACGGTCACCGTGGTCCCGGGCTTGACCTCCGTGCCGGGCTTCGGGTCGGCGGCCAGGACGATGCCCTTGGGAAGCCGGTCGTCGAACCTGGCCGGGCCCTCCTTGAGGACCAGCTTGGCACCCTCCAGGTCGGCCGTGGCCTGGGCGAGGTCCTTGCCGACCACGTCGGGGACCTCGTAGCGCTCCGCGCCGAGCGAGAGGGTCAGCGTGAGCACGCCGCCCTTGACGATCCGTGACGTCGACGGCGGGTCCTGGGCGAGCACGACGTCCTTGGCGATCTCTTCGTCGTACCTGCCGTCCGCGTACCGGATCTCGAAACCGCCGCTCGTGGCCCGCGCCTCCGCCTCGGCCTTGGTCATGCTGACGAGTTCCGGGGCGACGGTGTACCGACCGAAGCCGGCCCACCAGATGCCGATCACCGCGAGCAGCAACAGGACCGCCGCGGCGGCCACGACCGCCAGCCGGGCGCGGGGATCGCCGAGCAGCCGCTGGCGGGCGCTGCCCAGCCGCCCCCCGGTGCCGTCGTCGGGTGGCTCGGCGGCGCGGCGGCGGCGCGGCGGCGGGGTCTTCTGGTCGGGCAGCCGGGCCCAGGAGGGGCGCTCGGCCGGCGAGACCGAGGCGACGACCTGGGTCGGCTGGGCCACCTGGTGCAGGACGGCGGTGCTCGCGTTGGCGGAGTTGCCCAGGTCGTCGCGGACCTGCTGCACCTCGGCGAGCAGCGCGCCGGCGTCGGTCGGCCGGGCGCCCGGGTCGCGCCGGGTGGCTCGGGCGACAAGGTCGTCGAGCGCCTCGGGCAGGTTGTGGACGATGGTCGAGGGCGGCGGCACGTCCCGGTCGACGTGCTGCCAGGCGACCTCGACCGGCTTGTCCCCGTCGTACGGCACGCGGCCGGTCAGCATCTCGAAGAGCACGATGCCCGCCGAGTACACATCCGTGCGGGCGTCGGCGTGACCGTTGGTGACGAGTTCGGGCGCCACGTACGCCACCGTGGCCATCAGCTGGCCGCCGGCCTCGTCGTCGGCGCTCGCCTCCACCGCCCGGGCCAGCCCGAAGTCGGCGACCTTGACGACACTGTCGACAAGATTGCCGGAGCCGCCGCTCGGCGCCTCGGCGACGAGCACGTTTTCCGGCTTGACGTCACGGTGCACGAGACCGGCCCGGTGCGCGGCGGCGATCGCGGAGAGCATCTGCTCAAGGATGGCCAGCGCCTCGCCGGGGTTGAGCCGGCGGCGCTCGGCCAGCACGTCGCGCAGGGTGCGGCCCCGCACGTACTCCATCACGAGGTACGGCAGGCCGCCATGAGTGCCCTGGTCATAGACGGCCACCACGTTGGGGTGGGTGAGCAGCGCGATGGTCTTGGCTTCGTCGGTGAACCGTTCGACGAACCGTGACTCCCGTACCTGGGCGGGGTTGATGATCTTGAGAGCGACCGTGCGCTCCAGACGCTCGTCGACGCCCATGTATACGGTCGCCATGCCACCACGGGCGACTCGACCGCGGATGCGGTAGCGCCCGTCGACCAGCGTGCCCAATAGCGTGTCGGCGACCTGTATCTCCATCGGCAGGCAGTCTATGTCTTCCTTCGGCTTGGTGGCAGGAGCCTATCCACCTGCGGGCGGCGGGTCACTCAGTTCGGGTGTGGGCTCGGGCGATGCGGAGGCCGTCGGCGCAGGTGGACTACTGCTCACGGGGGGATCCGGAGTCTCCGCGACCGGCGGCGGCGACGTGCGCGTGGGCACCGGCGGGGTCACGCAGGCGCAGGTCGGGCTCGGTGCCGGCCGTACCGGCGCGCGGCCGAGGCGGGCCCGCCCACTCGGGCTCGGCCCGGCACCGCCGCCCGCTTGCACCGGCACGCTCCGGCTCGGCGTCGGGCTCGGCACGGGCGACCCGCCCTGCGCGGTCGGTGTCGGCGATCCGACCGCGGCCACCACCGGGAGCCGGTCCGGCGGCGCATTGTCCGCACCGGCCAGCGCGCCGAGGCCGGTCACCACCGCGAAGTACGTGCCGGCCGCGCCGAGCAGCGAGAGCGTGCCCAATGTGGTCGCGGCGACGACCAGGCGCCGCGGCCGGGTCGCCGGCTCGTACTCCGGGTAGATCACGGCGGTCGGTGCGTTCTCGGCCGGCCGCGCCGGTCGCCGAGCGAGGTCGTACCGGAACGAGCGCCAGGCGCCCGACAGCTCAGGGCCTACCTTCCTCACGACAAGGTCCTTCCGGCGGCTGGTTCAGGGGGTGCTGGTGTGTGCCGGGTACGTCATGGGAGGGTGAGCGGGTGACCGATTCCGCACCGGCCTCTGCGTCACCGGCAGACGGTGGACCCGCCGTCTGGCTGACCCTGCCTGAGGTCGCCGAGCGCCTCGAGGTACCGGTCAACAAGGTCAACCAGATGATCCGCGACCACGCGTTGCTCGCCGTGCGGCGGGACGGCGTGCTGCGGGTGCCGAGTGAGCTCGTGGTTAACCGCACCGTGCTCAAGCACCTCCCCGGCGTCCTTACGCTGCTGCACGACGCTGGGTACAACGACGAAGAGGCGCTGCGGTGGCTCTACGAACCGGACGAGACCCTTCCGGGTAAGCCGGCGGACGCGCTCAGCACCGGCCGGGCGACCGAGGTCAAGCGGCGGGCGCAGGCGCTCGGCTTCTGACCGTGCCGCACCTGACCTACCTGGCCGTGCTCGCCGGCTGCCTCGCCGGGGCGCTGTGGCTGGAGCCGGTGCTGCGGGTGGGCGTCCTTCGGCAGTGGCGGCGCCTGCTGCTCACGCTCGTACCGGTCGTGGCCGTCTTCGTGGTGTGGGACCTGCTCGCGATCGCCGCCGGGCACTGGACCTTCGACCCGGCGCAGACCACCGGCGTGGTGTTCCCCGGCGGGCTGCCCCTGGACGAGCTGCTCTTCTTCGTCGTGGTGCCGATCTGCGCAATCCTAGGCTTCGAGGCGGTACGCAAGGTCGGCTCGCAGCGGACCCGGGGCGACCGATGACGTACACGGCGGCCGCACTGTTGGGCGTGGCGGGTGCGGTGGCCGTCGACGTCTTCGTGCTGCGTACGCGCCTGCTGCGGCGGTGGGTCTTCTGGGCGACGTACCCGATCATCGTGTTCTTCCAGCTGATCTCCAACGGGATCCTGACCGGGCGGGGGATCGTCCGGTACAACCCGGACGCGATCCTCGGGCCGCGCCTGGTCTACGCCCCGGTAGAGGACCTGCTGTTCGGTTTCGCCCTCGTGCTCCTGACGCTTTCGCTGTGGACCTGGTGGGGCCGCCGTGACCGGAGCGTGCCCGAATAGGGGCTTCGTGCCTCCGTGACCTGCCCCGACGGGCAGTGGACGGGGTTGCCTGTACGAGGCGCGCCGGGGACACTTCGCCAACAGGCGCGCGCGCCGGTGGGTCGGGGGGCCCGCGATCCGGCGTGGCGCGGGGGTGAAGGCTCAGGAGGGGGAGCCTGGTGACGATGGCGCGGCTCGCCGCGGTCCTTTCGGGCGGGCGCCCGCCGGGGATCTACCGCTGGCTGTCCCGGGCGCACCCGAGTGCCGTGCGGCGGGAGCTCACGGCCGCCGGCTGGGCGGTGCACCCGCTCGACGGGCGGGTGCTGGGCGGCCGGCTGGACCTGTTCGACCGCTGCGCGGAGGAGCTGGCGTTTCCCGGGTGGTTCGGGCGCAACTGGGACGCCTTCTTCGACTGCCTCCGCGACATGTCCTGGCTGGCCGGGCAGGGACACGTACTGCTGTGGGAGCAGTACGGCGGGCTGGCCCGGTCGGACCCGAAGGCGTGGCGCCAGGCGTACCAGGTCTTCGGCGAGGCGATCGCGGCCCGGCAGGAGGGCGCGGCGCCACCGCTGTACGTGCTGCTGCGCGGCGTCGGGCCGATCGAGGAGCCGGACGGCGACGGGACGATCCCGACGCTCTGACCCGGCGCCGCCGCGCGCCGGGCCTGCACGTCCTCGGGACGGCTTACCCGGTACGCGCGGTCGCCGCCGCGGCCAGGTCGGCGAGCACCTCGCGGGCCGCGGGGTCGATGTCGGCGGCGGCCAGCGCGTCAAGGGCGACCGTGGTCAGCTCGGTGATCCGGGCCTCGGTGCGGTCGAGCGCCCCGGTCGACGTGATCACCTCGCGGAGCGCGGCCACGCCCGCCTGGTCGAGCGCCGGGTCGCCGAGGCGCGCCTCGAGCACCGTCCGCTCCGCGTCGCCGGCCGCCTCGAAGGCCGCCACCACCAGGAAGGTGCGCTTGCCCTCGCGCAGGTCGTCACCGGCTGGCTTGCCGGTCTGCGCCGGGTCGCCGAACACGCCGAGCACGTCGTCCCGGAGCTGGAACGCCTCGCCGAGCGGCAGCCCGTACGCCGACAGGCCGCTGTGGACCTCCGGCAGCGCCCCGGCCAGCGCGGCGCCGAGCAGCAGCGGGCGCTCCACGGTGTACTTCGCCGCCTTGTACCGCGCGACCTTGCCGGCCAGCTCGATCGAGGTGTGCGCGGTGGCCTGGGCGAAGACGTCCAGGTACTGCCCGACCGTGACCTCGGTGCGCATCTCGTCGAAGACCGGTCGGGCCCGGACCAATGTCGTGGGCGGCAGGCCGCCGGCGTGCAGCATCTCGTCGGACCAGACCAGGCACAGGTCGCCGAGCAGGATCGCGGCCGAGTCGCCGAAGGTGTCCGGGTCGCCCCGCCACCCCTCCGCGCGGTGCCGCGCCGCGAACCGCCGGTGCACGGAAGGCTCGCCCCGCCGGGTGTCCGAGCGATCCATGAGGTCGTCGTGGATCAGCGCGCTGGCCTGCACGAACTCCAGCGCGGCCACGGTCGCCACGACCGGGTCGGAGTCGACGCCGCCGGCCGCGCGGTAGCCCCAGTAGGCGAACGCGGGCCGCAGCCGCTTGCCGCCGCCGAGCACGAAGTCTTCGAGCGCGTCGGCGATTGGTAGGACCGCGTCGTCAACTGTGGCGAGCCAGTCGCGACGGCGGGCTAGGAACTCGGTGAGCGCCTTGTCGACACGCGTACGCAGCTCGGCGCGGTCGACGGGCGACGAAGGGGGGTCGTCTTCGGCCACGTTACGACGCTAGTCGCTCCTGATCTGCGCTGCTTTAGGGGCCCCGGTCCGTGCAACTTCGGGCAGATAGGGTCGGCAGGCCGTGGCCAGCTCGGCGAACCTCCGGGCCTCGGGCACGTCGCGGTGTGCGGCCAGCCGGGGGCGCACGCCGACCACCTCGGCGGCCGCCCGCGCGGAGCCGGAGCGGACCGCGTCGAGCAGTGCGTCGCCGGCCACCTCGCCCGCCCGCTCCACCTCGCCGAGATCGAGGCAGACCCGGGCCAGCCAGGCGCCGTAGAGGGCGGCGGTGCGCGGCTGGCCGGTGCGGGACACGGCGGCGGTGAGCAGCGGCTCGGCCCGTAGCGGGCGGCCCAGCGCGGCCATGCAGCGGCCGGTCATCGCGGACAGCTCGGCCTCGTCCAGCCAGTACAGCCAGGGCGGGTCCTGTGCCGGATCGCGGCGGGCGGCCGCGGTGGCGGCCTGGCCGAGCGCGTCGTGCGCGGCCCGCCGCTCGCCGCAGAGTGCCGCGGCGAACGCCACCCGGTGCAGCAGCAACGCCCGCAGCGTGGCCGGGGCCGCGCGGCCCGCACCGGCCATCCCGCTACGGGCGAGCAGCAACGCCCCGCGCGGGTCGCCGTGGCCGGCGAGCAAGTGGCTGGCCGAGCCGAGCACGTGGGCCGCGAGCGGCCGGTCGCCGGCATCGGCGGCCGCGGCGAGGGCGGTGCGGTAGGCGGCGAGCGCGCCGGCCGGGTCGCCCGCGTCGGCGACCAGCCAGCCGGTGAGCTGCGCCGCCTCGGCCAGCAGCCCGAGCAGCCGACGGCTCGCCGGCACCCCTCCGGCCGGCCGAGCGCCGCACCCAGCTCGCGTCCGGCCGGCCCGGCCAGGTCGGTGCCGCCGACCAGGTCGTCCTGCCGGCGCAGGACCGCGACCGTGGCGGCCAGCGCGTCGGGATCGGCCCCGCCGCCGCGCCGCCCACTCGCGCCACCCGCCCGGCGCCCGCCGCCGGCCCGGGCGCCCGCCAGCCACCCGGTCAGCGTGTCCATGTGGGACGGTGCCGCTCCGGCCCGGTCGCGAGCGGACGCCGAGCCCCCAGAGCCGACCTCGGCCCGTGCGCCGGCCGGCTCCCGCGCGGCTGCGGCCCGCTCCGGTGCCCCGCTCCCACCCGTCGGCGCGGCGGCGGACGTGACCCGGCCGAGCGAGCCGGCCGGATCGGCCAGCCAGGCGTGAGCCAGGCGCAGCAGGTCGGCCTGGCCCTCGACGGGTGCCGGCGCGGGCGCGGCCCGTCGGGCGGGACCGCGGCGGGCGGCCTCGGCGGCGAGCGCCAGCTCGGCACTTGGCACGTCGAGCACGACCGCGAGCCAGCCCAGCCAGAAGTCGCCGGGGACCCGCTCGCCGCGCTCCCAACGGCTGATCTCGTGCCGGCTCACGGTGTGCAGGCCGGCGGCCGCGGTCAGCTGCTCGGCCACGCGCAGCTGCGACCAGCCGCGACCCAGCCGGAGCGCGGCCAACAGGGCGCCCAGCGAAGCGGGCGCGGTGGATGGTGATGGCGTGCCGCCCGGATCCCGGGCGGTGCGTCCCTCGGACACGGCTTCTCAGCCCCCTCGAGTGTCACGACCTCCTTGACGCACGTGCCGACCCCTCGGCCGCCCGGCAGCACCCGACCCCCGGGCGCCGCCGGGCGCCCCCGTAACCCCACTCGGGCGCCGCTCCCGGCCGGTGACTCCCGCGAGGGCGGGAGCGGACACCCGTGCTGGGTTCCTATCTACCGCGCGGGTACGACGTTTTCTGGTGCGGAAGATCCGTACGCCGGCCCGGGGAAGGTCACCCCCACGCTCTGAGACAGCCCGAGTGCGACCCGGGCACAACCGATACAGTCACTGGGTGGCACTCGGTCTCCCCTCCGTCCTCCCCGGTGGCTCCCAGCCATCGATCGGCGACCTGATCGCCGGGCCCGCGCCGACCTTCTCGTTCGAGTTCTTCCCGCCCAAGACGGCCGAGGGACAGCCGCTGCTGTGGCAGGCCATCCGGGAGCTGGAGCCGCTGCGGCCCTCGTTCGTCTCGATCACTTATGGGGCGGGCGGGACCACCCGCGACACCACCGTGGCGGTGACCGAGCGGGTCGCCACCGAGACCACGCTGCTGCCGATGGCCCACCTCACCGCGGTCAACCACTCGGTCGCCGAGCTGCGCCACGTGATCGGCCGGCTGGCCGGCGTCGGCGTGCGTAACGTGCTCGCGGTGCGCGGCGACCCGCCGGGCAACCCGATGGGCGAGTGGGTGCGGCACCCCGAGGGCGTGCTCTACGCGGCTGACCTGGTCCGGCTGCTCAAGGAGTCCGGCGACTTCTGCGTGGGCGTGGCCGCGTTTCCGTACAAGCACCCCCGCTCGCCCGACATCGCCAGCGACACCGCCCGGTTCATCGAAAAGTGCCGGGCCGGCGCCGACTTCGCGGTCACCCAGATGTTCTTCGACGCCGAGGAGTACCTGCGGCTGCGCGACCGGGTGGCCGCCGCCGGCTGCGACACCCCGATCGTGCCCGGCGTCATGCCGGTCACCCGGATGGCCACGATCGAGCGCTCCGAGCAGCTTTCCGGCGCACCGTTTCCGCCCGCGCTGCTGGAGCAGTTCGAGCGGGTCGCCGACGACGCGGACGCGGTGCGGCGGCTCGGCATCGAGCAGTGCAGCGAGATGTGCGCGCGGCTGCTCGACGAGGGCGTGCCCGGGATCCACTTCATCACGCTCAACCGCTCGACGGCGACCCGTGAGGTGTGGCAGAACCTTCCGGCCGGCGCCCGCGTCTGATCGGCCAGCCGGGCGGTTGATCAGAAAGTGGGACGGGGCCGCGGGCTGAGCTGGAACGACTACGCGGACAGGTGGGCCCAGCTGCACGGCGGGTTCGACCCGCGCAAGGCCGGGCCGCTGGTGCGTGGCTGGCTGCGCGTGTCGTACCTGATCGGCAAAGGGCTGGCCCGCATCGGCATCTCACCGGGCGGCGTCACGTTCGGCGGGCTGCTGCTCTGCGTCGCGGTGCCACTGCTCGTCCACCGTCCCGCCCTCGCCTCCGTGTTCGTGGTGCTGGCCGCGATGGCGGACAGTGTCGACGGTGCCACGGCAGTGGTCACCAACCGCGCCACCCGGCTCGGCTACCTCTACGACTCCCTCGTCGACCGCCTGGGCGAGGCGGCCTGGCTGATCGCCTTCTACCTGGTCGGGGCACCGGCCGTGCTGGTGGTCGCCGCCGGCGCGCTGTCCTGGCTGCACGAGTACGTCCGCGCCCGGGTGACCGCCGCCGGCATGCGCGACATCGGCGTGGTCACGGTCGGCGAGCGCCCGACCCGGGTGGCGATGGCGTTCGTGGGGCTGCTGCTGGCCGGTCTGGTCGACCCCGTACAAACCGAACTCCCAGCCGGCACGATCACGGTCGTCTCGGCCGTCTGGGTCCTCCTATCCCTGGTAGGCCTGCTCCAGTTGCTGGCCGCCTCCCACCGAGCCCTGAGGGGTTGATCAGGGAGTTTGCGGACGGACGCGCCGGCCGACACGCCCACCAAGTCCCTGATCAACGGGGAGACGCGGGGCCGATGGCTCTTGCGGTGATTTCCGCGCTCAGGGTTACTAGCGGGAGGCCGCCACCTGGGTGGACTGAGCCGCCTACCAGGAACAGGCCCTTGACTGGGCCGCGGTTTTTTGGGCGGGCCAGCTTCGCGGCCGTGCCGTAGATCGGGTCGCCGGGCGGCAGCACCTCGCGGAACACAAGGCGGTCGCGGACCGGCACACCTCGGCTCTCCAGCACGTCGAGGACCTGGTCCGCGTACGCCTCCGCCAGCCCCGGGCGGCGCCAGTCCACCGCATCCGGGGCGGTGCCCTGGCGGGCGGCGTTCACCAGCACGAACCATGCCTCGTGCCCGGCCGGCCGGACGAGCGGGTCGGCGGCCACCGTCACGTACACGGTCGGATCGGGGGCTGGCCGGGCCCGCACGCCGCGGCCGGGATCGCCGAAGACCGCGTCGAACTCGGCGTCGTAGTCGTCCGGGAAGTACACGTTGTGGTGCGCGAGGCCGGACTGGCCACGCATCCCCAGCAGCAGCACGAAGCCGGCGAGGCTGCGGTCGGCCAGCCGGGCCAGCCGGCGCGGTGTCGGGAGCAGGTCGCGGTAGACGTCGGCAGCGTCCACATCGGTCACCACGACGTCGGCGGGGATGCGTTCGGCGCCGGCGCGTACCCCGTGCACCCGGCCGCCCGAGGCGTCGATCGCGGTGACCGGGGTGCCGGTGCGGACGACCACGCCGAGGTCCAGGCAGCGGGACAGCAGCGCGCTGGCGAGCAGGGCGAGGCCGCCGGGCAGGTACCAGCCGCCGAAGGCCAGCTCCGCGTACGCCACCGCGAGCAGCGCCGCGGGCGCGCGGCGGGGGTCGGCGCCGGCGTACGTCGCGTACCGGTCGACGAACATCCGCAGCCGCGCGTCGCGCACGCCGACCCCGCGCAGCGACTGGCCGGGCCGGATCGCCCACATGTCGCGCAGCCGCCAGGCCAGCCGCATCATCGACAGTGGACCGTCCAATTCGGAGCGGAGCACGTGCCGCCACGAGGACTCCCAGATCCGCCCGGCCCGCCGCCACAGCGCCGCCCACTCCGCGGCCGCGTCCGCACCGAGCACCTTGCCGATCCGCTCGGCGAAGGCGTCCGGGTCGCGGCAGGAGTCGAGCACCGTGCCGTCCGGGAAGTAGTGGCGCACGATCGGGTCGAGCGGCACCGGATGGACAAGGTCGCCGAAGACCTCCGGCAGCGTCAGCAGGCTCGGGCCGGTGTCGAAGACGAAGCCGTCCCGCGCGTACCGGGCCAGCTTGCCGCCCACCGCCTCGGACCGCTCCAGCACGGTCACCTTGTGCCCGGCGCCGGCCAGCCGCATCGCCACGGACAGCCCGCCGACGCCCGCGCCCACCACGACCACCTTCACGGCCACACCCTCCGCCCGCGCCAGAGCAGCCGACCCCGCCGCCGCTCGCGGTAGGACCGCATCACCAGCCATGCGAACACCACGGTCGAGACCGGGTGGGCCACCGCGTCAGGCCAGGCCCGACCCCCGGTCGCCCGGGCCGCCACCACACGACCCAAAACGCCCAGGAGGTACGCGCACAGCCCGGCCGCCGGCGTGACCGCGACCAGGATAGGCGGGGCGGTGTACAGGAGCAGAAGCAGGAGCACGACGGCGGCCGCGCCCAGCGGGGAGCCGAATGCGGCCCACAGCGACTTGGTGTACCCGGCCACGAGCTCGCCCCACGAGCCGTACATGCGGCAGGTCGCCAGCGCGGAACCGTCGGCGAGCGCGATCCGCCCGCCGGCCCCTTTGACCGCGCGGGCGAGGGCCACGTCCTCCAGCACCTGGTCGCGTACGCCCGCGTGGCCGCCCGCCCGGTCGTACCCCGCCCGATCCACGACCAGGAACTGCCCGCCCGCCGCGGCCAGGGAGGGGCGCGGCGAGCGTTCCATCGCGCGCAGCGGCAGGAACGTCAGCCACGACCACTGCAACAGCGGCTGCACGAGCCGCTCGCCGACCGTCTGGGCCACGATCTTCGGGTACGGCGAGAGCAGGTCCACCCCGGCCGCCCGGAGCTCGGTGACGGCGGCCGCCACGGCGTGCGGGGCGAGCACCACGTCGGCGTCCACGAAGACGAGCGCGGTGGCGTCCGGCGCGAGGGCGGCGAGCTGATGGCAGGCGTACGGCTTGCCGAGCCAGCCCGGTGGCAGGGGAGCGCCTTCCTCGACGCGGAGGCCGTGCGCGCGGACCAGGTCGGCGGTGCCGTCGGTGGAGCCGTCGTCCAGCACGATCACCTCCAGCCGGGGCACGCCCCGCTGGGCCCTCAGCCCGCGCAGGCACGGCTCCACCCGATCGGCCTCGTCCCGCGCCGGCAGGAGGAGGGCGACGTGCTCATCCACTGTGGATCCCGCCGTGGGGCGCCGGAGCAGCCGCGCGTTGACCACGGTGTGCGCGGTGAGCGCCGCGACCACCGCCACGAGCAGCCAGGTCACGCCGGCTCCCGCCGCAACTCCGGCTCCTGCCGCGACGGCGGCTTCTGCCGCAGCGACAAGGCCAGGGGCGCGGCGAGCAGGCCCATGCCGAGCATGCCCCACAGTGCCGAGCCGGGCAGGTCCAGGAAGACCGCGTGGGCCAGGGTGCTGGCGGCGTACGTCCAGAGGTAGAGCGCGTACATCGGCGCGTCGTCCGGGCCGGGTCCGGCCGCGGCGGTGCGGACGAGGGCGGCCATCACAAGTGCAACCGCGAGCCAGCCGAGGTAGTTGCCGGCCGGTACGCCGGGGACGCCGGGCAGGGTGGGGTGCGGGTGGGCCCAGGTCCAGTACCCCTCGGCGACCATCTGCGGGTCGAGGAAGAGGTCCCAGGCGGCGAGCCCGACCGCGGCGAGCACCACCCGGGCCGGCGTGGAGCGGGTGACCCGTACCGCCGCGAGCCAGGCCGGCCAGGCCATCCAGGTCCAGGCGAGCGGCACGACAAGGGATACGCCGGCCAGCCGGGGCCGAGGTCGGTGGAGTAGGCGTACTCGCCGAACGGGAAGCCGGTCGCCACGCCGAGCGCCTCGACCGCGAAGCCGCCGCCGGTGGTCACCGCGACGAGCCGAGCGGTCGCGCGCGGGCCGCGGGTGAGCAGCGCGTGGCTCACCGATGCCGTGTACCCGAGCACGACGGTGGCCACGGTGACCGCCGCGCGGGCGCCGCCGCCCGTGAGCGGGTAACTGACCTGGACGAGGACCAGCCCGCCCAGCAGGGCCCAGGGCAGGCGGCGTCTCACCGGGTCACGTGGGCAGGGGGAGCTGCCGCCCCAGCACCGCGAACGCCCGCTCGTCGCCGGGGAAACGGAAGTCGCGCAGCACGTCGACGAAGTCGAAGCGCCGGTACAGCCGCCAGGCCCGCGACTCCGACTCGTCGGCCTCCGGTGTGGAGAGCAGCGTTGTCGCGCCGGTGGCCATGCGCAGCAGCGTACGCAGCTGGCGGGCGCCCACGCCGTGCCCCTGCGCGGCCGGGCGGACGTGCAGCTCGACCACCTCGAAGCAGTCGGTGAGCCAGGTCTTGCGTGCCTCCTCGGTCAGCGCGCCCCGCACCTGGTCGTGCCACCACTGCCCGGTCGCGGACGTGTACCCGTAGCCGAAGCCCACCAGGTGGCCGTCGCGGGTGAGCGTGGCGACCGCCCGGAACCCGGGTCGCCGGGCGTGGGTGGCGATGTAGCCGCGCCGCGCCTCCAGCAGCTCGGCACGGTAGCCCATCGCCTCGCCGTACACCGCGACGACGTCGTCCAGCCGCCTGGTGAGGTCGTCCGGCATCCACGGCACCAACCTCATGCGCGCCCGCGCTCCCCTCCGTCGCTCCAGCCCACGACCTTACGGTCGCCCATGACGTCCAGTACGGCGAACCGAGCGAACAGGTCCTCCGCGTACCACCCTTCGGTCGGTGTACGGAGGATCGCCGTCCGGTGCTCGGGGTGACGGTACGCGAACTCGACCAGGTCTGCGGTGTTCCGCCACACGCTGACCGTGCCCTGCCAGCCGATCGGCGCCTCACCGATGCCGAAGCGGGTGAGCAGTCCCGGCGCGGCGCCCACTGCGGCGGCGACCGGCGGGATCGCGCGCCAGAACGTGACCGCCCGGCGTGGACGGAGCCGGGCGCGGGTGAGCGCGAGTACGGTCCCCTCGGCGGTGCCCCTGGGCGTCCCGAACGGCTCGATCCCCGACCACCGCCCCGGCTGGCGAGCGGGCGCAGGTCGATCCGCACCTGGCCGGTGGCGAGGCGGGCCCAGGCGCGGGCCACGGGCGAGCCGGCGAAGTCGTCCGCCGCCGCGGCGCCGGCCCACACCACGAGCGCGGCGTATCGGGTCAGGTCGGCGTCCGTGGGCCCGAAGCTCTGGCCGGTACCTGTGCCGAGGAGCTTGGCGAAGCGGACGCCGGGCGTGGCGCGCAGCCGGCCCCGGTCGAGGGCCATCCGGGCCAGCGCGCGCGGCACCGCGCGGCGGGGGACCCGCCACGCGTGCAGCGTCACGAACGGCGTCACTCGACCTCGGCCGGGCTCCCTGCGGTGATCCGGACCAGCTCGGCGTACGTGGTGGGGAAGACCGCCTGGGGTACGCCGCCGGCGGCCCAGATCTCGCCGTACTGCTCCAAGGCGGTGTCGACGAGCGTGCGGAGCGGCTTGGGGTGGCCGAGCGGCGCGACCCCGCCGATGACCTGGCCGGTGTGCGTACGGACGAAGTCGGGCGTGGCCCGCTTGAGCTTGCCCATGCCCAGGTCGGCGGCGACCTTGGCGGTGTCCACCCGGTGCGCGCCCGAGGTCAGTACCAGCAGCGGCTCGCCATCCGCGTCGAAGATCAGGGAGTTGGCGATCTGCCCCACCTCGATGCCCAGGGCGGCCGCGGCCGCCGCCGCGGTGTGTACGGCCTCGGGCAGCAGCCGCACCTCGCTGGGCCGGCCGGAGCCGTCGCGGGCGTCCGCGCCGAGCAGGGCGTCTTGTACGGCCTGCACGTTCGGGTGTGTGGACATGCCGACCATCTTGCTGCCTAACCCGTCGGGACGGCGACGGCTTTCTCCTCGGCGGCGGCCTGTTTCGGAGGCGGTGGGGCGACCCGGGCGGTCTCGGCGAGCGCCACGCCGGCCAGGACGAGCGCGCCGCCGGACAGCTGGGCCGTGTTGAGTGCCTCGCTCCCGCCGAGCGTGATCCATGCCACAGCCGAGGCGATCACCGGCTCGACCATGCCGATGATGCCGACGCTGGTCGCCGGCAGGTGCCGGAGCGCGGCGGCGAGCAGCAGGTACGGCGCGATCGAGCCGAGCACCACCACGTACCCGAGAAGCAGCGCGACCGGCACCCCGCCGGAGGTGGTCTCCGCCAGCGGCGCCCAGCCACCCCGCGTCGGGGCGACGGCCTGCGTGAGCAGGCCGGCCACGGCGGCGGCCCCGAACGCCCACGTGGTGAGCGACAGCGTGTCCCGGCGTGCCACCCCGTGCGCGCCGAGCAGGTAGTAGGCCGCGAGGAGCACGGCCGCGCAGAGGCCGGCGAGCACGCCCAGCCCGTCGAGGCTGAGCTCGCCCCACACCTCGGCCACGCAGGCGAGCCCGACGAGGCTGAGCGCGAGCCCGCCCCACAGCCGCGGCCGTACGGGCTGGCGCTGGCCGAAGCGCACCCAGAGCGCCACGAAGAGCGGCGCGGTGTACTCGAACAGCAGTCCGATGCCCACCGGCAGCCGGGAGATCGAGATGAAGTAGAGCATCGGGACGAGGAAGAAGCCGGCCAGCCCGTATCCGGCCAGGAGCGGCAGGTCGTGGCGGGTGACCGCGAGGCGCCGGCCGCGGCCGAGCAACAGCGTGATCGCCAGCAGGCCGAGGAGGGCACCGGCGGCCCGGAGGAAGGCCAGCTGGGGCGGCTCGATGCCGGCGCGCAGCACCACCTTGGAGACGGTGCCGTTGACCGCGAACAGCGTGCCGGAGACGACCACCATGGCCACTCCCAGCGCGGGCTTCCTCGTCACGGAGGTGACGCTACCGGCCGACTGTCAGGAGTGGAATCGCATTGTGGTCGTTACCTCTCGGGAACGCCCGACGGCATGCCGCCGGACGTTGCGTTTTTGTCGTAGGGGAGGTGTACTGTCCTTGGTAGTTCGAACGACTGTTCGAATGACTCGGGTGGAGCGGTTCGCGACGCACCTCCCGAGGGCGGTTCGCGGAGACCGCGTGCGGGTCCTGGACATTCGCGGGTCCAGGCCCTCAGGCAGGACGTTGCTCGCCTCCCCCGACCCCCGGGCGGCGAGCAGCGGCCTCGCCGGCCGAGCCGGCCGGGTGTGAGGAGGGGAAGCGTTCACGCCCGGCCGGCGCCGTCGACAGGACATCGCCGAGGAGAGAGTCCCATGCCGACCAGTACTGCTCAGGCACCCACCGTGCCCGCTGGCGTGCTGCCGCACCGCACTCCCGCCGAGCTGCTCGTCCTTGCCCGGCACGGGCTGGAGGAAGCGGCACAGACCCGCCCTGACGGCCTGCGGTATGCCGCGGCCCACCTGTCCGCCCTGCGCGCCGCGGCCGCCATGCTCGCCGCCCGCGCGCAGCCGGCGCCCGTCCGGCGCAACCGCGTCACCAGCGTCTGGACGCTTCTGCTGATGGTGGCGCCCGAGCTGCGTGAGTGGGCCACCTACTTCGCCGCCGGGGCCAGCAAGCGCGCCGCGGCACAGGCCGGCATCCCGCGCGTGGTCACCAGCCGCGAGGCCGACGACCTGCTGCGCGCCGCCGAGCAGTTCGTGGCGGTGGTCGAGGTCGCCCTCGGCCTGGCGCACCAGCCCGCCCTGGACGGTCTGGCCGCTGCCTGACCTGTCGCACGTTCGTCTGTAAGCCGCATACCAGGAAGTAAGCCGCGTACCAGGAAAGCGAGTAAGGCCATGGCGGGCCAGGCGACTCTCCGGTCCGCCACGGTCGCCGGGCTGGTCCGGCCGGCCAGCGACCCGGACGTCACGGGACGGCACCGTGTGCTGCCGGTGGCGTCCCCGCTGGGCGTGCTCCTGCCCGGCGGCGGCCTGCGCCGGGGCACCACCGTCGCGGCCGGCGGCCTCCCCGATGGCGGGCTGCCCGCCGGCGGCGCGCTGGGCGGCAGCTCCGCCCTGGTGCTCGCGCTGATCGCGGAGGCGTCCCGGACCGGCTCGTGGTGCGCGATGGTCGGCATCCCCACCTTCGGCGCGGTCGCCGCCGCCGACGCCGGCATCGCACTCGACCGCCTGGCTCTGGTGCCCAACCCCGGCCCGGAGTGGGCCGCGGTGGTCGCCGCCCTGATCGACGGCATCGACGTGGTGGTCATCGCCGTCCCCGGCACGGTGCCCGCCGCCATCGCCGGCCGCCTGGCCGCCCGCGCGCGGCAGCGGGGGAGCGTGCTCGTGCCGTATGGGCGGTGGGACGGCGCCGACGTGACGCTCCAGGTGGTCCGCAGCGACTGGGAGGGCCTGGGCGAGGGCCGCGGCCGCCTCCGCCAGCGCCGCGTGACGATCGTCGCCCGCGGCAGGGGCGCGGCCGCCCGCCCCAAGGAGATCACCGTCTGGATGCCCGGCTCCGACGGCCAACCAGTGGTCGCGGTCGTCGACGTCGAGACCGCAACCCGCGCCGCGGCCCGCCGCGCCACGCTAACCCTGATCCGCTGACCCCTTCTCGCCGATGGCGGGCGATGTCGATTAGTCGTTACTGGTCCAGCGCGCAGTCACTGATTCAATGTCGCTCAGGAGTAGTTTCCAACTCGCGAGCTGTGTTATCGGACCGTTCCTGTCGAGGCGTTCCAGCAACTGGCGCCGATTCTGCGGAAAGCGTTTGCGAAGGCTGTCTCGGCGGCGGCCGGTCACGTTCGCGGCGGTCAACAGACACTGGTCGAGCAATTCCTTGGGGTCTGCTATCGATTCCACTTGATGTGCTTTCGGGAGGCCCAGGTCGGTCTTCCCTCGTGGATTACCGGCGACTCGCCGAATTGCTGACTCGTCGAGCAGGAGCCAGGCCTCGGTCATGCGTACAGGAATCACTGGAACTAGCGCCGAAGCTAGGTTATTGCTGCGCAACGCGCCTTCTACCTCGGTCCGCCGAGCTGCGGCCCCGCGTTGTCCGCGTCCCTGTGGACGACAACGACATCGACTTGTTCTCCTACGAGCTCACTCCCGGCGCGAATTCTGGACCCGACATCCTTGGCCACCTTCGGCAGCATGGAGAAGTCGGGCCTGCTCAGGTAAACAGAGAATCCATGGTCAAGGAATATCGACTGCACAATGTCGGCCAATGGGAGGTCCGAGGTCCCTTCGGCCACAAACAACCCTGAGTAATCGCGATGGCTCATCCGGCCAGCTCCAGAGGCAGGCGCGTCTGGGCGCCGGGCGGAGCGGCTAGATACGCCACAACGTCGGCCTCGGAGAATGTCGACCGGGCTGTTTCTGCCCGCCAGGATCCCCGGAATGGAACAAGAGACAACGCGTGGGTGATGCGACCACTCGGTGTTTTGCTAGGCCGTGACTCCGCGAGCAGAAGGTCGGATTGACGGCAAAGCTGCACCACGCCCGGCGAGTGGGTATTGACAATAACCTGCCGGAATGGATTCGTTTCGTCGGGTTCGTACCCTGGGTCGATGGCGAGGTCCTGGACCAGGCCAACCATCGCAGGGAGGTTTGCCGGATGAATACCGTTCTCCGGCTCCTCCATGCATATCAAGCCAGTAAAGGTCGGATCTTCGAGGAGGACGCACAGCGCCAGAAATCTCAACGTTCCTTCAGACAGGGCTCTTGCCGGCAGTCTGAGGTTGCCTTTTTCGTGCAAAAACAGCGTGAAGACCTCGCGTACCTGATCTAGCTCGACCTCGAGACCTTCCACTCTGATCCCGGCCAGGTCGGAGAGCCTTCCGGCGACTCTTGCATATACTGCCTCTGGGTCTGACTCTTCGCCGTCGGCGACTTCATGGGCTATCCGGTAAAGTGTCGAAGCCAGATGACGACCGTCCTGGGCCAATGTGCGCGGATCCGCGAATCCGTCAGGTGCTCTTAGCGCGGATGGCTCCAAAGCCAGGCGGCGCCAGCTCTGCATTTCTCGACGTACTGCCAGGATAGTGGGATAGTCGTTTGTGGTAACTGTGCTGAGGACCGTGCGCGCTGCCCGGCCAGCCGCCACCGGCTGTGGTCTGCCGGAACTTTCTCCGTCAGGGTGGACGTGGATTACCGTGCCAGCCTCGAGATGCTCGGTGGACAGGAAGGCTCCTCGACGCTCTCCGCGGACAACAGCCGACTTGAAGCTCGGGGCTATGTGTGGAAAGCGAAGGTGCTTCGTGGCCTCTCCGCGACGGATATGCCGCAGTTCCTCGGTAAGGAGGCTGAGGCGCCCGACGCTGCCTTGACCGGTAGGAGGTAGAAACCCAAGCTCTACCTCGTAGCGAAGGAACGTAGTGGTCGCCCTGGCGTCGGCGCCCAGGTCATCCTCGACCTCGGCAGGAACGATCATCTCGGCGGCCAGCGTTATCTTGCGTTGTTGTGTGCGGTATCCGTTCCAGAAGAGATCGCGAGGATCGCTGCCACGGACGCCGGACGCTCCCCTTATGCGCTGCGAAGCCTCAACCAGTGTGTCGCTGGCCAGGTGTGAGAGGAACTCGATCGCGTCGAACACGTTCGACTTGCCCATGCCGTTCGCTCCGGCGATACATGTGAATGGGCCGAAGTCGATACTGACGTCCAGGAGGTTCTTGAACCCCTTTACCTCAAGTCGGGTGAGCATAGGCAGAGCCTAGTACGGCAGCCCAGGCAGAACGTGCAGGACAGAGGCGACGGTTCGAACGTTTGTTCTATGATCAAGCGTGCGCACGCTGCTGGTCTGGTGTCCCGACTGGCCGGTGATCGCCCTGGACCTGGTGGAGGGCATCCCGGCGACCGGGCCTGTGGCCGTGGTGCGGGCCAACCGCGTGATCGCCTGTTCAGGGGCGGCTCGGGCCGACGGGGTTCGGCGCGGCCTGCGCAAGCGGGAGGCGCAGAGTCGCTGCCCGCGGCTGACGGTGGTCGAGCACGACCCGGACCGGGACGCGCGGGCGTTCGAGCCGGTGGTGGCGGCGGTCGAGGAGTTGGTGGTCGGCGTCGAGGCGATCCGTCCGGGGTCGTGTGCGCTGGCAGCCAAGGGGCCGGCGCGTTACTTCGGCGGCGAGGAGCGTACGGCGGAGGCGATCGTCGAGCGGATCGCCGAGGCGTGCGGGGTGGAGAGCCAGGTGGGGATCGCGGACGGGGTGTTCGCGGCCGGGCTGGCGGCCCGCACCGGGCGGATCGTGCCGCCGGGGGAGAGCCGCGAGTTCCTGGCAGAGCTTCCCGTCGAGGCGCTCGACCGTCCGCAGTTGACGGATCTGCTGCGGCGGCTCGGCATGCGTACCCTCGGGGATTTCGCGGCCCTGCCCGCCGCGGACGTCCTGTCCCGGTTCGGGTTTGACGCGGCGCTGGCGCACCGGCTGGCGGCGGGGCGCGATCACCGGCCGCTCGCAGTCCGCCGCGTGCCGCCCGACCTCGACGTCACCGACATGTACGACGACGAGCCGCTCGACCGGGTCGACGTGGCGGCGTTCGCGGCGCGGTCGCTGGCCGAGCGGCTGCACGAAAAGCTCGCCGGCCACGGGCTGGCCTGCACTCGTGTGGCGATCGAGGCGGTGACCGCGGACGGGCAGGAGCTGCACCGGGTGTGGCGGCACGACGGACTGCTCACCGCGGTGGCCATCGCCGACCGGGTGCGGTGGCAGCTCGACGGGTGGATCTCCGGGCGCCGGGAGCGGCCGGTGTCCGGGATCGTACGGCTGCGGCTGGTCCCCGAAGGGGTGCTGACCCACGTCGGGCTCCAGCCGGGGCTGTGGGGCGAGACGGGCGAGGAGCGCGATCGGGCGCACCGGGCGCTGCACCGGGTACAGGGCATCCTCGGGCCGGAGGCGGTGCTCACGGCGGTGCTCGGCGGTGGGCGCTCGCCGGACGACCAGGTGCGGATGGTCCCGTGGGGCGACGAGCGGACCCCGGATCGGCCCGGCCAGCCGCCCTGGCCCGGCCGCCTCCCGGCCCCGGCGCCCGCGAAGGTGCTGCCGGCGTCCGCGCGGGTCATGGTGTACGACGCGGACGGTGCGCCGGTCGAGGTGAGCGGCCGGCTGGAGGTCAGCGCGCCGCCGGCCCGCATCGTGATCGGCTCCGCACGGCGGGAGCGAACGGTCGAAGTGGTCGGCTGGGTCGGGCCGTGGCCGGTGGACGAGCGCTGGTGGGCGCCGGAGGAGTCGCGCCGCCGGGCCCGCTTCCAGGTCGCCCTCCCCGGCGGCTGGGGCCTGCTGCTCTCCCTGGCCGGCGGCATCTGGTCGGTGGAGGCGGTCTATGACTGAGGAGGCCTCGCGTGGGCTTTGACAACCCCGTCCGCTTGTGGGCGGAGATGGAACGGGTGCTCTCCGGAAGGCCCGTGGTGGACCCGCTGGCCGTGGACGCCGACGGCGGCGACTCGCCGGCCTGGAGCCGCAAGCGGCCGCCGTACGAGGGGCCCGCGCTCATCCGTGCCGAGGGCACCGTGCCGTACGCGGAGCTGCACTGCCACACCAACTTCAGCTTCCTCGACGGGGCGAGCCACCCGGAGGAGCTGGCCCAGGAGGCGGCCCGGCTGGGGCTGACCGCCCTCGCGGTGACCGACCACGACGGGTTCTACGGTGTGGTGCGTTTCGCCGAGGCGGCCCGCGCGCACCAGCTGCCCACGATCTTCGGCGCGGAGCTCTCGCTCGGCCTGCCGGGCCCGCAGAACGGCGAGCCCGACCCGGTCGGGCGGCACCTGCTGGTGCTGGCCCGCGGCCCGGAGGGGTACGCCCAGATCGCCCGCACCGTGAGCCAGGCCCAGCTCAGGGGAAGGAGAAGGGACGTCCGGTCTACCCGTCGATCGAGGAGCTGGGAGCGGCCCTGAAGGACGTCGTCGTGCTGACCGGGTGCCGCAAGGGCACGGTACCGGCGGCGCTGCGGATCGGCGGGATGGCCGCGGCGGGCGCGGAGCTGGACCGCCTCGTGGCGGCGTTCGACCCCGAGCGCGTGCTGGTGGAGCTGACCGACCACGGCGACCCGGCCGACGGCGACCGCAACGACGCGCTCGCCGAGCTGGCCACCGCGGTGGGACTGTCCACTGTGGCCACCAACAACGTGCACTACGCCACGCCCAGGCGGCGCCGGCTGGCCACCGCCCTCGCCGCGGTACGGGCCCGGCGCAGCCTCGACGAGATCGACGGGTGGCTGCCCGCCGCGGCCACCGCGCACCTGCGCAGCGGGGAGGAGATGGCGGCCCGGTTCGCGGCGTACCCGGGTGCGGTGGCCCAGGCCGCGGAGCTGGGCCGCGAGCTCGCCTTCGACCTCCAGCTCGTCGCGCCCAACCTGCCGAAGTGGAAGCTTCCGGAGGACCACGACGAGATGAGCTGGCTACGCCATCTGACGATGGAGGGGCGCTGCGGCGGTACGGCCCACGGGAGGCGGCCCCGGAGGCGTACTTCCAGCTGGACCGCGAGCTGAAGATGATCGGCGAGCTGAGCTTCCCCGGCTACTTCCTGATAGTCCACGACATAGTGGACTTCTGCCATCGCAACCGGATCTTCTGCCAGGGGCGGGGCTCGGCGGCCAACTCGGCGGTCTGCTACGCGCTCGGCATCACCAACGTCGACGCGGTACAGCACAGGCTGCTCTTCGAACGCTTCCTCGCCCCCGAGCGGGACGGTCCGCCGGACATCGACGTCGACATCGAGTCGGACCGGCGCGAGGAGGTCATCCAGTACGTCTACGAGAAGTACGGCCGGGAGCACACCGCCCAGGTCGCCAACGTGATCTCGTACCGGCCGCGGTCGGCGGTGCGCGACATCGCCAAGGCGTTCGGCTTCTCGCCGGGGCAGCAGGACGCGTGGAGCAAGCAGATCGACAGGTGGGGGAGCATCGCGAAGGTCGACGTCGACGACATCCCCGGACAGGTCGTGGAGTTCGCCAACGAGCTACAGACGTTTCCTCGGCACCTGGGCATCCACTCCGGCGGCATGGTGATCTGCGACCGGCCGGTGATCGACGTGTGCCCGGTGGAGTGGGCGCGGATGGCAAACCGCACAGTCCTTCAGTGGGACAAGGACGACTGTGCGGCGGTCGCGCTGGTCAAGTTCGACCTGCTCGGGCTGGGCATGCTCTCCGCGCTCCGGTACGCGTGCGACATGATCGGCGAGGATCTCGACCTGAGCGGGATGGACCTGACCGATCGCGAGATTTACGCCATGTTGTGCCGAGCGGACTCCGTCGGCGTCTTCCAGGTCGAGTCGCGCGCCCAGATGGCCACGTTGCCGCGGCTCAAGCCGGAGTGCTTCTACGACCTTGTCGTCGAGGTCGCGCTCATCCGGCCGGGGCCGATCCAGGGCGGCTCGGTACACCCGTACATCCGGCGCAAGAAAGGTCTTGAACCCCGGACCCGCCACATCCCGCGATGGCCAACGCGCTCGCCAAGACCCTGGGTGTGCCGCTCTTCCAGGAGCAGCTCATGCAGCTCGCCATCGACGTGGCCGGCTTCAACGGCTCCGAGGCCGACCAGCTGCGCCGCGCGATGGGCTCGAAGCGCTCGGACGAGCGGATGGCCGCGCTCAAGGAGCGGCTCTACGCCGGCATGGCCGAGCGGGGCATCACCGGCGCGATCGCCGACGACGTGTACCTCAAGCTCTCCTCGTTCGCCAGCTTCGGCTTCCCGGAGAGCCACGCGATCAGCTTCGCCTACCTCGTGTACGCCAGCTCGTGGCTCAAGCGCTACCACCCGGGGCCGTTCCTCGCCGCGCTGCTCAACGCCCAGCCGATGGGCTTCTACTCGCCGCAGACGCTTGTCGACGACGCGCGGCGGCACGGCGTCGAGGTGCGCCGGCCGGACGTCAACCTCAGTGGGGCCAAGGCAAAGCTCGAGTACACAGCGGACACCCGGTGGGGCAGCGAGGAGGGCGAGCCGCCGCACCAGTGGGGGATGGGCGGCCCGGCCGTCCGGCTGGGGCTGTCCTACGTGCGCACGATCGGCGACGACCTGGCCGAGCGGATCGAGGAGGAGCGGGAGGGCGCCGGCCCGTACCGGGACATGGGCGACCTGGCCCGCCGGGTCGGCCTGAGCGCCGCGCACATGGAGGCGCTGGCCACCGCGGACGCGTTCGCCGGCTTCGGGCTGTCCCGCCGCGAGGCGCTGTGGGCGGCCGGCGCCGCGGCCCAGGAGCGGCCCGACCGCCTCCCGGGTACGGGTACCAGCCCCAACCCGGCGCCCGCGCTGCCCGGCATGGATGCGGTCGAGCGCCTCGTCGCGGACGTGTGGGCCACCGGCCTGTCACCGGAGAGCCATCCGGCCCGCTTCATCCGCGCCCAGCTCGAGGAGGCCGGCGCGGTGCCGATCGCGCGGCTGGGGCAGATCGACGGCGGCACCCGGGTACGCGTCGGCGGCCTCGTCACCCACCGGCAGCGACCGGCGACCGCGGGCGGGATCACGTTCATGAACCTCGAGGACGAGACCGGCATGCTCAACGTGACCTGCTCGCCGGGGCTGTGGCAGCGGTACCGGAAGGTGGCCCGCAACAGTGCCGCGCTGATCGTGCGGGGGCGGCTGGAAAAGCACGACGGTGTGATCAATCTGACTGCTGATCGGCTCGACCCCATCACACCGCCAGTGAGTCCGGCGTCACGCGATTTCCGGTGATACGCGTCGGACGGTATTCCGACAGTGGTGGTTGTTGCGCTACTTCGTTGTGTCAATCTGGCACGGGCCCGTGGCAAGGCGAATGCGACATCACAGAAATCCTGGTGGCGATGCGTGACAGGACGCTATTCCTGGTCGGTGCCAAGTACCTCTTCTGGCTGTTTTTTCTCCTCGTTTACCTGCCGCGGTTCGCGGCCGGCCACGCCCGCATCACATTTGGTGTGAGCAGCGCGGACGCCGACTACACCCGGGCACAGTGCGAGGAGCTCTCCTCCTGTGGCGACAATCACGACGCGTTCGAGTGGGCCCAGATGGCGCTGATGCGCGTTATGGCCGGCGAAATCTGGGTGACCACTATTGTGCTGCTCCTGCTCGAATCGATAATTCTCGTGGTTATGGCCGCCCATCTGATGCGCCGCCGCGTGACCGAGCGCACCGCCATTCGGTGGTGGCGGATCCAGTTGGTCGTTGTCATCGTGTCGCTCGCCGTTTACCTGGGCCTGCTCGGCGTCGGCGCCGTAGCCCTGCACCGCATTCCGGAAAATGCGCGACTCGCCCCATATCAGGCCGCGTTCTCATCGCCATTCGCCGATGTCGCGATGCTCTATTACATGGGCGTGTTCGTCGCGGTCAACGGCCTCGCGCTCGTGCACAACCGGGCGATGGCCCGCCTGCTTCCGGCCGCCAGCCGCCCCATCCCGGTCGCCGGCGAGAGCAACTAACTCCACTCGGGGATGGAAATTTGGGCTACCGCGATGTCCGCGGTGGTCCGGACCGCTGCTCCCGCGACCACCGCGGACATCGCGGTAGCTCAGATCGTGTGAATCTCTTGTCTTATGGCCTGGGGCCTACTCCTGGATCTCGGTGGAGCGAGGCGAGATCCAGGAGACAGGACCTAGTAGCGCGCGGCGGAGGTTGGCTCCGGCTCGCGTGTCGACGGAAGGTCGTCGGGGACTTTCGCCAGCTTGCTCGGGTGCCACATGTGCCGGCCCAGATCGAGGTTGAGCGCGGTGACCAGCACCGCGCGCACCACGATCGTGTCGAGTAGGACGCCGAACGCCACCGCGAACCCGATCTCCGCGAATGCCGTCAGCGGCAGCGTGGCCAGCACCGCGAACGTACCGGCGAGTACGAGGCCCGCCGACGTGATCACGCCGCCGGTCGCGGCCAGAGCGATGAGGGCGGCCCGTTTCGTGCCGTGGCGCGGGGTCTCCTCGCGCACCCGGGTCATCAGGAAGATGTTGTAGTCGATGCCGAGCGCGACGAGGAACACGAAGACGAACAGCGGCAGCGAGCTGTCGGCGCCGCCGAACCCGAATACGTGCCGGAAGAACAGCGCGCTCACGCCCAGCGCCGCGACGAAGGAGAGCACCACGGTCGCGACGAGTATCAGCGGCGCCACGATCGCGCGCAGCAGCAGGCCGAGGATCACCAGCACCACGAGCAACACGATCGGGATGATCAGGTTGCGGTCGTGGCGGGCGGCTCTCTGGAGGTCGAGGTTGACCGCTGTCTGGCCGCCGACCTGGGCATCCGCGCCGGGCACCGCGTGTACCCGATCTCGCGCTCTGTCGATCGTGTCGTACGCCGCCGGGCTGTCTGGCGGCGAGGTGAGCGTGCCCTCCATGTACGCGATCCCGCCGCGGACCGCGGGCTGGGTCACCGACGAGGCTTCGATGCCCGGGGTGCCGGCGAACGCGGTGCGCACCGCGCCGGCCTCCGCCTCGTTGCTGACCACGGCGACCGGGGTACCGACGCCGGCCGGGAAGTGCCGGGCGAGCGCCTCCTCACCCTGGATCGAGTCCGGGTTGCCGCGGAACGACTCCTTGTTGGTCAGGCCGGTCGCGTTGAGCTGGACCAGCCCGATCGCCAGCAGCGCCAGCACCACGCTGGTGGTGATCCAGGTGGTCCGCGGCGCGCGGGCGATGCGGGTGCCGACCTTGGCCCAGAGGCCACGCGTGGTCGGCTCGACCGAGCCCTCCCTCGGCTTTACCGGCCAGAAGATCCACCGGCCGACGGTGACAAGCAGCGCCGGGAGCAGCGTGAGCATGACCGCGAGGCCGACGACGATGCCGATCGCGGCGACCGGGCCGAGCCCGCGGGTGGAGTTTGTCTCGGCGAAGAGCAGGCAGATCATGCCGATCGCCACGGTCGCCGCGCTCGCGATGATCGCCGGGCCGGCGCGGTGCAGGGCGACCGTCATCGCCTCGTGCCGGTCGTGGTGCCGGCGCAGCTCTTCCCTATATCGGGCGACGAGCAGCAGCGCGTAGTCGGTGCCGGCGCCGAACACGAGTACCGTCAGGATGCCCGCGCTCTGCGCGTTGACGGTGAGGCCGCCGTACTTGGCGATCAGGTAGATCACGGCCTGGGCGCAGGTGAGCGCCACTCCGGCCGAGATGACCGGGAGCACCCAGAGCACCGGGCTCCGGTACGTGAACAGCAGGATCACCACGACCACGGCGACCGTGGCGAGCAGCAGCGTGCTGTCGATGCCCTCGAAGGCGGCGGCCGAGTCGGCGGCACTGCCGGCGGGCCCGGTGATATGTATGTCCAGCCCGTTGGCGCCACTCTCCGCGGTGGCTCTCATCGAGTCGACGAGCGTGCCGGCCCGGTCCCAGCCCTCGGGGCCGAGGTTGATCGGTACGAAGATCTGGGCCGCCTGCCCGTCCTGCGAGAACACCGGGCCCGGCACCGGGCCCTCGAGGTCAGGGAGCTGCCCGAACTTCTGCGCATCCGAGGTGATCTTCGCCTTGTCGGCGCTGGTCAGCCCGGACGAGCGCTCGTAGACGACCACCGCCGGCAGCGCGTCCGGCGAGGTGAAGGCGGCCTGCTTCTTGAGCACCTGGGTCGACTCGGCGCTGCCCGGCAGCCAGGACTGGGCCTCGTTGTCCTCCACGCCGGTCAGTCGGCCGGAGAGCGGCCCGGCGAGCGCGACCACGACCAGCCAGAACACGATGATGAGGTACTTCGTCCGGCGGCCGGTGAACAGCCCCGCGATGTCTCTGGTCATGAATCCCCCGTGGAACACGCCCTGCGATCCGGCTATATGTTGTGCCGACCCGCACCGGCCGCACATCGTCGCTACGCACCGGCTTCCGCGCCTGATACCCCTAGGGGACGCCGGACGTACATGTCCGCTTCCGGAAACCTCGCGGATGTGTACTAGTCCCTGCTCAGGGCCCGTTCGAGAAGGGTGGCGAGGGGGATCGACTCACCATCCCGTCCGCCTTTGCCGACCACGAGCGGTGGGTCGTCCGCCCGCAGGGTGACACCGGTGAGCCGGGCCCGCAGGCTGGCCGGCACGGCGAGCAGGTAGAAGGCCCCATCTTCGGCGACGGCCATCGATCTGTCGGCTTTCAGATACCAGCCCCGCAGGCCGGTCCGGTACCGCCCGCCGCCGCTGTACGCCCGTGCCACCAGCGGCTCGGTCGGCAGGCCCCGCTCGCGCGCCCGGCGGACGAAGTCGGCCACCAGCGCCCGTGCCTGCGAGACCTCCACCGCCCTGCGGCGCGCTTCGGCCTCGGCGTGTACGGTGACCGCGTGGCGCCTATCCTGGCGCCACTTTGCCTGATCGTCGCTGGTCATGGCCCGACCCTACGAGCCCCCGTTGAGGAAGGGAGCCGCACCGTGCGAGAGGGACGCTGCCACGGCGGCCCGCTGGACGGTCAGACGAGGACAATTCGCAACCCCAGCGGGTTCCTTCTATGTGACAAGCCCACCGCGCGGGCGTGGTTCTACGACTGGCGCGACGACGCCTTCCACATCCGCGACCCGGAGGCGCAGCCGCTCACCGACGCGCTCGCCTGGGGCTACGCCATCGGCGCGGAGTACGACGTGCTCGCCCTGCCCATCGGGGCCGAGGCGCCGGGGCTGGCCGCCAGTGCGGCGCGGGAGGCTGCGGCGGAGGTTGACGAGCTCACCGTCCTGGCCGCCAACCCCAACCCGAGCCGCATCTCCGCCGCGATCTGGCGACTGTGGAGCGACTTCGACCGCTTCGAGCCCTCCGCGCTGCTCGGCGGGGTGTACGCGGCGAAGCCCGGCTACCACAACTACCGCAACGCCCTGCCCTCCTCGGACTACTCGGTCCGCGACGTCGCCGCCGACCGCCAAGGCTCCGGCGTGATGGCCGCGGCGCTCGACCTGAGCCTGTCCGACGCCGCGATGCGCAAGTACACGGGACGGCTGGACAGCGCCGCCCGGTCCCGCGACCCGCGCCTGTACACCCCGCGCGGGCCGGTGCTGCGTGAGTTCATCGGCACCAAGGACGGCCGCAACGTCTACTGCTACGTGCTCACTGGCGGCCGGCCGCTCGGCGTGGGCGCGGACGCCGGCCCCGACCCGGGTCGCGACGAGACACATCTGTGGCACATCCACCTATCGATCATCAGGCAGTTCTGTGAGGACTGGTCCGCACTCGACGGAGTCCTGTCCGTACTGCGCGGGGAGTCCCTCGCGGCCTGGCAAGGTAGATCGGAGTACAACGAGATGACCCCCAGCAGGCGCAGCAGCTTCGCGACACCCACTGGGTGCTCTCCGCCGGCATTCCCAACCCCAACGGCGATGGCAGGGTGCCGATGCATCTGTGGGCGGCCTGGGTGACCGGCGCGGTCAAGGCCCTCACCACCGCGGTCGGCAACGTCGACGAGGCCACCAAGGCGCAGCTCCAGAAGGATCTGAGCAGCCTCCAGGGCAGCATCGACACGGTGCCCGAGGAGGTCGTGCAGGCGTTCGCCGCCGCCGACGACCCCGAGGAGATCGCGCTGCGGCTGCGCGCCATGCTCGGCGACAAGGCCACCGCGGTCGGCCAGATCCTCGCCCGCGGCTGATCGATGCTCCCTGCTCGTCACCCGCGATTACAGTGGACAGCCTGGTGGCGGAGGCCGTGGGGCTCCGCCACCTGTGATGCGACCCCCTGGCATAGGCTGCGCCCATGAGCGGGATAGCGGGGTTGGCATGGAGTTGACCCGCGCGCAGCGCAGCGGGCCACGCACCGCCGTCGTCTGGGCGGCCCTGCGCCGCGAAATCGAGCGGCAGGGCGGCCGCCCGCTCACCGTGCTCGATGTCGGGGGCGGCACCGGCGGGTTCGCCGTGCCGCTCGCGGAGGACGGCCACCGGGTGACGGTGGTCGACGCCAGCCCTGACGCGCTCGCCGCGCTGACCCGCCGGGCCGCGGAGGCCGGGGTCGCCGATCGGGTACAGGCTGTGCAGGGCGACGGTGACGCGCTCGCCGGCCTTGTCGAGCCGGGCGCCGCCGACCTGGTGCTGTGCCACGCCGTGCTCGAGGTCGTCGACGACCCGGCCGGGGTGGTGGCCGCGGTCACCGCGGCGCTGCGACCGGGCGGAGCGGCCAGCGTGCTCGTCGCCGGCAAGGCCGCAGCGGTGCTCAGCCGCGCGGTCAACGGCAACCTCGCCGGCGCCGCCGCGCTCCTCGCCGACCGGCACGGTTGCGCCGGGCCCAGGGACACGCTGCGGCGGCGCTACGACGCGGACACGGCCGTCGCGCTGCTGCGCGCCGCCGGGCTCGACGTTTCCGAGATCCATGGGGTACGAGTCCTCGCCGACCTCCTGCCCGCGGCGGTGGCCGACGGCGACCCGCAGGCTGTGGTCGACCTGGAGCTGGCGGCGGCCGCCCATCCGCCGTACCGGGACATCGCCGCGCAGCTGCACCTCTTCGCCCGCCGCCCGAGTTCGTGAGCCCCGGTCCGCTCGACATCGTGCGGCCGGCCTACGGGCGGGCCAGCCTCACCGAGCTGCTGCCCAGCGCGCTCGCGGTGCTCGGTGTCCCGGCGGCGCCGGATGCGCTCGGCCTTACCGCGCGGCTCGACGGCGTACGGCGGATCGCCGTGCTCGTGGTGGACGGACTCGGGTCGTACCAGATCCCCCTGGCGACCCCGCACGCACCGACACTCGCCGACGTGACGCCCGTGATCACGGACCTGACCTCGGTCTTTCCGTCGACGACGCCGGCGGGCCTCACGTCGATCGGCGCGGGAGCCGCGCCTGGGGCGCACGGCCTGCTCGCCTTCACCGTCAACGTGCCAGGGACCGACCGGGTGCTCAACCACACGCAGTGGTGGGACGACCCCGACCCGGAGGTGTGGCAGCCGGTGCCGAGCAGGCTGGCGGTGGCCCGGGCGGCCGGCGTGGCGGTGACGATGGTGAGCCGCCCCGAGTACGCGGGCACCGGCCTCACCCTCGCCGCCTGGCGCGGCGGCGACTACCGCGCGGCGCCCGACGTGGACGCGCTGGTCGCCGGCATGCTCGACGGGCTCGCGGACGGCCGGCGGGCGCTGGTGGTGGGCTACCACCCGACGGTCGACATGGCGGGGCACCGGTTCGGCGTGGACTCGCCGGAGTGGCGGGCGGCGATCTCCGAGTTCGACGGGCTGCTGGCCCGCCTCGTCGAGGGCCTGCCGGCCGACACGGCGCTGCTGGTCACGGCCGACCACGGGCAGCTCGACGTGCCCGGCGAGGGGCGGTACGACGTCGATGCCGACCCCCGCCTCAGCGCCGGGCTCCGCCTTGTCGCCGGCGAGCCGCGGGTGCGGTACCTCCACACGCTCCGGGGCGCGCGCGACGATGTGGTGGCCGCGTGGCGGGAGGTGCTCGGCGGGGACGCGTGGGTGGCGCCGCGCGAGGAGGTGGTCGAGGCCGGCTGGTTCGGGCCGGTGCCCGAGGCCCACCTCGGCCGGATCGGCGACGTCGTGGTGATCAGTCACGGCCTCAGCGCGGTGCTCGCGACCGCCCGCGAGCCGGAGACGGTGGCCAAGCTCGTCGCCTACCACGGCTCGTACACGGCGACCGAGATGATGGTCCCGCTGATTGTCGTACGGGCGGTCTAGCCTGCGAGCATGGGTCGAAGCCAGGCGGTGCCGCGCGGCGATTCGCGCTTCGGGCCGGAGGGCGACGACAGCGCCAGCCCCATCCTCCACGTCGACATGGACGCGTTCTACGCGTCGGTCGAGGTGCACCGCGACCCTTCGCTGAGGGGCAGGCCCGTCGTGGTCGGCGGGATCGGCCCGCGTGGTGTGGTGAGCTCCGCCAGCTACGAGGCCAGGGAGTTTGGGGTTCGCAGCGCGATGCCCACCGCCCGCGCCCGGGCCCTGTGCCCCCGCGCGGTGTTCATCTCGCCCGATTTCAGCGCCTATACGGCGGCGTCCCGGGCCGTGATGGGCATCTTTCGCGACGTCACGCCGCTGGTCGAGCCGCTGTCGCTGGACGAGGCGTTCCTCGACGTGGCCGGCGCGCGGCGGCTGCTCGGCCCGCCCGCCGTCATCGCCCGCCTCATCCGCTCCCGGGTGCACGGTGAGCTGGGGCTGACCTGCTCGGTGGGGGTGGCGCCGACCAAGTTCGTGGCCAAGCTCGGCTCGACCCGGGCCAAGCCCGACGGGCTGATCGTGGTGCCGGCCGACCAGGTGCTGGAGTTCCTCCACCCGCTGCCGGTTGCCGCACTCTGGGGCGTCGGCGAGCGGGCGGCCGAGACGCTGGGCCGCCTCGGGTTGCGCACCGTCGAGGACGTCGCCCGCGCACCGGTCGGCCTGCTGCGGAGCGCGCTCGGCGAGGCCGCCTCCGCCCACCTGCACGAGCTGTCCTGGGGGCGTGACCCGCGCCGGGTGACGCCCGAGCAGGTGGACAAGTCGATCGGGGCAGAAGTGACGTTCGACACAGACGTGGCCGATCCCGCCGTTATCCGCCGCGCGCTGCTCTCGCTATCCGAAAAGACCGGCGCCCGGCTGCGCCGCTCCGGCCAGGTTGGCCGCACGGTCTCCATCAAGGTCAGGCTGGCTGACTTCCGCACGGTCAATCGCTCCCGCACGCTGCCCGGCCCGACCGACGTGGCGCGCGAGGTGTTCGACACGGCATGGGCGCTGTGGGAGGCGCTGCGCCCCGGCGACCGGATCCGCCTGGTCGGGGTGCGGGTGGAGGGCCTGGCCCAGGCCGGCGCCACCCCGAGACAGCCCACGCTGGGCGAGCCCGAGCACGGCTGGCGCGAGGCCGAGGCCGCCGCGGACGCCGCCGCCGCCAAGTTCGGCCGCGCGATGATCCGCCCGGCGAGCCTCCTCCGCCCGACCGAGCCCGCCCCTCCAGCCTGACGCCTGCTCATCCAGCCTGAAGCGCCTGGTCGTGCGGGTGGAGGGCGGGGTGAGTTGCCGGTCCGCTCGCGGCGGGTGAGTGGCCGCCGCGTCCGGCCTGAGTGCGGACGAGCAGCCTCCCGCGCGCGGCGGAAGGGCGGGTGAGCGGGCGGGCATGTCCGCTTTCCGACTCTCCCCGGCCTTACTCTGGCATTTCAGACGGCCGGTGACCTGCTTTCTGCGCGCCGGTGACCTGCGGTGGACCGAAAATCACTCAGGCCATGGGTCGTCCCGCTTTCCGAGCCGCGAACCCCCTCGTAGACTGGCGGGTAAGCAGTCAGTTTGGCTGCCACGGTCTGTCGGTCCGCCCGGGCCGGCCTACGTGACCGGGGAGGAGTGCCGTGCCGCTCTCTGAGCATGAGCAGCGGCTGTTCGAGCAGATCGAGCAGTCGCTGGCCGAGGATCCGAAGTTCGCCTCGGCCGTGCGCGCCAGTGACCCGCGCTTCCACGCGCGGCGTCGTCTGCTGCTCGCTGTCGGCGTGATCGCGGTCGGTCTCGCGTTGGTTGTCTACGGCACGGTTACAGAGCTGACCCTGCTCGGCGTAGCGGGGTTCGTGGTCATGCTCAGCGCCGCGGCGTTCGCGATGCGTTCGCACCGCAAGGCACAGTCGCCCGACCTCCGCGTCGTGGGAGGCAGCACATCCCGCCGCACCCGCGGCCGCCGGATGTCCTTCATCGACCGGCTAGAGGAGAGGTGGCGGCAACGGCCCGAAGGCCACCGCTGACCAACCCACCGCCAGACGGTCCGCCGCTGAACCCTGCCCCGAAACTCCGGATCTTCGCCGCTTCCCTCGCCAAGCCCTGACCCGGCCTAGGCGAGGCGTCTCTCGTTCAGCGGCCATCGCCGCATGCCCGCGCCCGCGGTAGAGATCTTGTCGACTTTCTGCCGCCCCAACGACAAGAACTCGACTAGATCCACCTTTCGGAGCTGTGCGGGCTGCGGCCGCATCGCCGGCCGGGTGGCCGGGGTTGGTTTGTGAAACCGCGGAGGGTGAGGCCGCGGGAGCAGCGGTCTGGACCACGGCGGGCGTCGCGGTAGCTCAGATCTTCGCCTTGGAGTGGGTCCCGCAGAAGATCTTGGACGGGACCGACCCGACCCCCAGACGCCGTGAGGCGCGCGGCCGCCCAAAGTCAGGCGGCGCACGGATCTCGGGAGGCGCGCGCCGCTCCGAAGCTTGGGCGGCGCGCGCCGACCGGTGGTGGTCGAGGGTTAGCGGGACGGGCGGGTCAGCAGGCGGCGCGGGCTCCACCTCATCAGCCCGTCGCGCATGCGGCCGGACGTCAGCACCGTACGGATCGAGCTCTCCACGATCGCCTGCCGCCACCGCAGCAGCACCGACGGCGGCAGCAGCCGAGCCGCCAGCCGGGTCCGGCGGTCGGCCCGGCTCGCCAGCGCCTTCCGTACCGTCCGGAGACCGTCACCCAACCGTTCCGGCTGGAGCGGATCGCGGGCGTACCGGGCGCGCTCCTCGGCCCGCCCCAGCAGCCGCGCCGCCTCGGCCGACGCGCCCTCGACAAGGTCGTCGCGGATCAGCCGGTCGGCCGTGGCGCGGGGGGTCTCGGTCATGTCGGTCGGCACCCGGTAGTCGACCATCGTGTCCAGCAGCTCGGCCCAGGCGGCGTGCGCGTCCTCCCGTGCCTGTCCGGCCGCCGCCACGTCGGTGACCACGATCCGGAGGCCTTCACCGCCGCTGTCCGCGCCCACCGCGGCGGCGGACACTCCTCCGCCCGCCGACTGCCGCTGGCGGCGGAGCATGCCGCGCCGCATGGCCGGTATGGCCAGCAAGGCGATCAGCAGGATCACCGCGCCGATCGTGTACAACGGCCACCTGGGTGCGGTCGGCGTGCCCGCGTCGAAGCCGGCGCCGAGGTCGGCCGAGTCGTTCCCCTCCTCCTGCGGAGCCGCGGCGCCACCGGTGACGTCGGGGGCCGGGCCGCCAGACGCGGTGGCGCTGGGCTCGGGCGTGGGGGCGGCGTCGACGTCCGGCGCGTAGTCGGAGCGGATCGAGCCGGCGACGGACTGCGCGGGCGTGGCGTCGAAGGGCACCCAGCCGAACGTCTCGCCGAAGTACACCTCGGTCCACGCGTGCAGGTTTTTGTTGGTCAGGGTGAACGCGTCGCCGTCGCGGCGGTTGTTGCCGCTGCTGAAGCCGAACGCGACCCGCGCCGGGATCCCGGCGGCCCGCACCATCCAGGCCATCGCGGCGGCGTACTGCTGGCAGAAGCCTCGCCGGTTGGTAAGGAAGTCGACGATCGCGTTGCCGCCGGTACCGCTCTCGGTTTGGAGGCTGTAAGAGAAATTGTTCTTCACGGAGAAGAAGTCGTAGATCGCCCGGACTCGGTCGTACGGCCGGCTTTTATCCTTAACCAGACCGTCGACAAGCTCCTGCACCCGCTCGTTCTGCGGCATCGCGGTGTAGAACTTGACCTCGGCGGAGTCCGCCGGCAGCGGCTCGGCCTGCCGGAGCGCGGTCGCGCTGTACGACGTCCGCATGTACTCCACTGTGTACTCCTGGTTGCGGGCGGAAGATCCGCTGGAGTACACGACCTGCTGGTTCTTGTCGTAGAACCAGGTGCCCTTGAAGTTTTCGATGCCCACCGGCGTGGGGTAGATCGGCAGCAGGCCCATGTCGAAGTCCTCGGTGACCTCGATCCTGGCCCGGTACCGGTCGGTGCTCACGCCCGCCACGCCCGGCTCCTGGAAGGCGGGCAGGCCGTCCCTGAGCCGGCTGCTGGACTTCCGTTGGCCGTTGCGGAATCCCTGGTCGGTCAGCTCGTCGGCGACGCCGAACCGGATGTACTGGGGCGTGCGGTCGTTGGTGGTGACCTTGAGCATGTCGCGCTCTTTGCCCTGCTGGAGCTCGCCGCTCAGGTTGGCGAAGAGGTCGACCCGCCCGCCGTTGCCCCGGCCGTTGCCGCCCGGGCCCGAGCCGCCCGCGCCGAAGTTGGCGAGCAGGCCGGTGGTCATGCCGGGCACCGCCAGCGGCAGCAGTACGGCGAGCGCGACACCCACCACGGCGAGCCGGCGGCCGGCCGCGGCCAGCGGTGAGGGCTCCCACACGTCGACGTCGCGCCCGTCGCCGGTGAAGCGGCGGCCGAAGCGCCGTACCCGGTCGACGTTGTCCGCGACAAGCAGCCACAGGAAGCCGACCGCGCCGACGACGAAGGGGAGCGGGTGGACGCTGTCGGTGTACACGGCCACCGGCACCGAGTAGATCGCCAGCATCGGCAGGCCGGCCAGCGCGGGGCGGCGCACACCGACGGTGAGCAGGTCGACGAGGATGGCCACCGAGCCGACGCCGAGCACGGTGAGGAACTGGAGGCCCACCCGGTCGGGTACGGGCACGCCGTACGAGCGCATGTCCTCGACGGCGAAGTTCATCAACTGGCCGAAGTGGGCGAACGTACCGGGCATGGGGATGATCGCCAGCAGCTCCTCGCCGCTGGAGAACATCAGCGTCAGCACCAGCATCAGCGTGGCCATCATGCCGAGCAGCTGGGCCCACACCGGGGCGCGCAGCGAGCGGGCCAGTGTGGCGGCGCCGGCGATCAGTGCCACCGCCACCGTGCACTGGATCAGCCAGGTCCACCGCTCGAAGATCGTCGACAGTGGAGCGGCCGCGAGGAGCGTGGCCGCCGCGGCGACGAACCCCAGGTGCCGATCACGCACAGCTACCCAACCTTCCCGGGCCCGCGAGCCCGATATCGCCCAGCTACCTAGCCCCGCCGGCCCTCGGCGGGGCTGATGCCCACCGTCTCCGCCATCGTCGCCCGCACCGCGAAGCCCTGAGATCCGCGGGCCGCCTGCGGCCAGAGCGCGGGCAGCTTCGCACCGTGGGATACGCCCACCACACGCCAGCCGCTGCGCATCAAGCCCAGCGCGGCCGCGCCGTGCGCCCGGCCCGCCTCGATCCGACTCTCCGCGGGCAGGTTGAGCCACGTCGAGGAGTCGATCAGGAACGCCAGGCAGGTCGTGTTGTTGCTCCGCAGCCCGGCCAGAAGCTCGGCCTCGGCGCCGGTCAGCGTGCCGAGCAGCGCGATCACCAGACCGCCGTCGGAGCGCCTCCGCACCGCCTCGACCAGCTGGCCCACGTCGCCGCGCTTGTCCAGCCGTACGTCGGCCAGGTGGTCGAGCAGGATCCCCTCGCCGCCCTCGGCCGCCTCGGCGTCGATGCCGGTGTCGGTGACAAGCCGCAGCTTGTACCCCGCCTGCCGCAGGTGGACCGCGATACTGGCCGCCGCCGAGACCGCCCACTCGAAGCTGGCCGTGGGGCCCTCGCCCCGGTGGGCGTACTGCCGGGTGTCCAGCACGACCGTGGCCCGGCTCTCCCAGGGCTGCTCCTCGCGGCGCACCATCAGCTCGCCGGTGCGCGCGGTCGACTTCCAGTGCACGCGCCGCAGGTCGTCGCCGCGCCGGTACTCCCGGGTAGCCGCGTCGTCCTCGCCGTGCACGGCCACCGAGCGGGCCCGGCTGTCGCCCGCGCCCGCGTACTCGCCGGCGAGGCGGACGGTGGGCAGCGGGTGCACCTGCGGGATCACGGTGAGCCGGTCGACGCTCGGGAACGAGCGGGTCAGCTCGCACAGCCCGAACGGGTCGGTCAGCCGCACCACCAGCGGGCCCACCTCGTACTTGCCGCGCACGTCGGCACGTACGGTGTACGCCACCGAGCTGGCCTGGCGCGCGCCGAGCCGCTCGAGGACCACCCGCGGGCGGCTGCCCAGCGCGTACGGCAGGCGGTCCTCCAGCAGCAGCGTGCCGGTGGGCAGGCGGGACATGTTCTGGAGGCGCAGCACCACGCGGGCGCTGGCACCGACCGGGGCGCGGTGCGGCTCCAGCGCCCGGCTACAGGCGAGCCGGTAGCGGCTGCGGCCCACGTACGCGGCGGCCAGCAGCGGCAGGATCGCCAGCAGGACCGCGACCCGTAGCAGGTCCTTCTCGCCCAGGATGACGGCGGAGACGGCGGCCGCGGCCGCCGCCGCCAGGAACGACCGGCCGCGCGTCGTCAGCCCGCGCAGCGCTTCCCGCACTGTCAGCCCCTCCGCTGGTCGTACTGGGCGCGCCCGTCGCCGGTCGACGGTGGCCGGGTGTCGTACGGCGAGCGCTGCTGCCGCTCGTGGGGGAGCGGGAGCCGGTGCACGATGTCCGCGATGATCGCGTCGGTGGTGCGCCGGGCGAGCTGCGCGTCCGCGGTGGGGATGATGCGGTGCGCCATCACGGGCACGGCCAGCGTCTGTAGGTCGTCGGGGAGCACGTAGTCGCGCCCTTCGAGCGCGGCGACCGCGCGGGCGGTGCGCAGCAGCTGGAGGGTTGACCGGGGGGACGCGCCGAGCCGCAGGTCGGGCGCCTCACGGGTGGCGGTCACGAGGTTTACCGCGTACTGCTTCACGGCGTCGGCGACGTGGATCTCACGTACCGTCGCGATCAGGCGGCGGACGGTGGAGGCGTCGGAGACCGGCTTGAGCGCGACGATCGGGTCGCTGGTGCCGTGCACGTCGAGCATCGCGAGCTCGGCACCCGGATCGGGGTAGCCCATCGCGATCCGGGCGGTGAACCGGTCGCGCTGCGCCTCGGGGAGGGGGTAGGTGCCCTCCATCTCGATCGGGTTCTGCGTCGCGATCACCATGAACGGCGTCTGGAGCTCGTACGTCGTACCGTCGACGGTGACCTGCCGCTCCTCCATGCTCTCCAGGAGCGCGGACTGCGTTTTCGGCGAGGCCCGGTTGATCTCGTCGCCGACCACCAGGTTGGCGAAAACGGCACCCGGCTTGAACTCGAAGTCGTGGGTTTCCTGGTTGTAGACACTGACGCCGGTCACGTCGCTGGGTAGCAGGTCGGGGGTGAACTGGATCCGCCGCACCGAACAGTCGATCGACCGGGCCAGGGCCTTGGCGAGCTTGGTCTTACCGACACCGGGGACATCCTCGATCAGGAGGTGGCCCTCTGCCAGCAGGACGGCCAACGCTAGGCGCACCGTAGCGGTCTTGCCTTCGATGACCTGCTCGATGTTGGCCACGATGGCGTCACTGGCGGCACGGAACTCCGCGCCCGACAGTGGGCCGCCAAGCTGGTCCCAGGATGGTTGTGTCACGGGCCTCCTCCTCGTTTACCACGGCTTCCCTTATAGATACGCAAGGGTGGCCGGAAGGTTCGCGGGAGTGCAGGCCGGGATGTGACGGACCACCCGCATGTGCACAGGCTAGCCCTGTCGGTGGAATTCGCCGAGTCGGTCACGATGGCCGCGTAGTACACTGCCGTCATGGCCAGGGCCTTCCTGCTTCTTACCTAGCCGCGCCCTCGACGCCCCCGGTCGACAGCGCGGCAGCCCCTCCTGCGAGAGGGGCATTTTTGTGCCCCTTCGCAGCCCCCCAGCCTCGCCCCGGCGAGCGGGCTCGGCTTTGCCCTGACGAGAATGGCCCTGGAGGTAGAAAAATGAGCGAAGAGGCTGCGGACATTCCACGCTTCCGATACACGGCCGAGCTGGCTGGCGAGATCGAAGTGCGGTGGCAGGACTTTTGGGAGGCGCACGGCACGTTCGACGCGCCGAATCCGAGCGGCGACCTGGCCGACGCCGGCCACCCGCGCGCCGCCGCGCCGAAGCTGCACGTGCAGGACATGTTCCCGTACCCGTCCGGCTCCGGCCTGCACGTCGGCCACCCGCTGGGGTACATCGGCACCGACTCGTACACGCGTTACAAGCGCATGGCCGGCTACAACGTGCTGCACCCGATGGGTTTCGACGCTTTCGGACTGCCCGCTGAGCAGTACGCGGTGCAGACCGGTACCCACCCTCGGATCACCACCGAGGCGAATGTCAAGCGCTACCGCGAGCAGCTGCGCCGGCTGGGCCTGGGCTACGACAGCCGCCGGTGGGTGTCCACGACCGACGTCGAGTACTACCGGTGGACGCAGTGGATCTTCCTGCAGATCTTCAACTCCTGGTACGACCCGGAGCGGCGCAAGGCCCGTCCGATCGCCGAGCTGATCTCGTCGTTCGAAGCCGGCGAACGCCCCACGCCCGACGGTCGCCCGTGGAGTGAGCTGTCGAGTGTCGAGCGGCGCCAGATCGTCGACGACCACCGCCTGGCGTACGCCTCCGAGGCGCCGGTCAACTGGTGCCCCGGCCTGGGCACGGTGCTGGCCAATGAGGAGGTCACGCCGGACGGGCGCAGCGAGCGCGGCAACTACCCGGTCTTCAAACGCAGCCTGAAGCAGTGGATGATGCGGATCACCGCGTACGCCGACCGCCTGGTCGAAGATCTGGACACGCTGGACTGGCCGGAGCCGGTCAAGCTGATGCAGCGAAACTGGATCGGCCGCTCGACCGGCGCGCAGATCGAGTTCGCCACCGATGTGGACCCGGTCCGGGTCTTCACCACCCGACCCGACACCGTGTTCGGCGCGACGTACATGGTGCTGGCGCCCGAGCACGAGCTGGTCGACGCGCTGGTCCCGGAGCGGTGGCCGGCCGGCACCCGGGAAAAGTGGACCGGCGGCCACGCGACGCCGGCCGAGGCCGTAGCGGCGTACCGGGCCGCCATCGCGGGTGAGACCGACGAGGAGCGGACCGCGGAGAGCCGCAAGAAGACCGGCGTCTTCACCGGGGCGTTCGCGACGAACCCGGTCAACGAGGAGCCGATCCCGGTCTTCATCGCCGACTACGTGCTGGCCGGCTACGGCACCGGCGCCATCATGGCGGTGCCCGGCCAGGACGTGCGCGACTGGGAGTTCGCCGAGGTCTTCGAGCTGCCCATCGTCCGGACCGTGCAGCCGCCGGCCGACTTCGACGGGAAGGCGTTCACCGGGGAAGGCCCGGCGGTGAACAGCGGCTTCATGGATGGCATGGGCGTCGCGGACGCCAAGGCCGTCATCATCGATTGGCTGGAGTCGCACGGCGTCGGGTCGGGCGCGGTGACGTACCGGCTGCGCGACTGGCTGTTCAGCCGCCAGCGTTACTGGGGCGAGCCGTTCCCGATCGTGTACGACGAGACGGGCCTGCCGATCGCGCTGCCCGAGTCGATGCTGCCGGTCGAACTGCCCGAAGTGGACAACTTCTCGCCGCGTACGTTCGACCCGGACGACGCCCAGTCCAACCCGGAGACCCCACTGTCCCGGGCGACGGAGTGGGTCGAGGTGGAGCTGGACCTGGGCGACGGCCCGAAGCGGTACACCCGGGAGACCAACACGATGCCGCAGTGGGCCGGCTCCTGCTGGTACGAGCTGCGCTACCTGGACCCGCGCAACGACAAGGCGCTGGTCGACCCCGAGGTCGAGAAGTACTGGCTGGGCCCGCAGTTTCCCGGTGACTGCGGTGGCGTCGACCTGTACATCGGCGGGATGGAGCACGCGGTGCTGCACCTGCTGTACGCGCGCTTCTGGCACAAGGTGCTGTTCGACCTGGGTCACGTCTCGTCGTTCGAGCCGTTCCGGCGGCTGTTCAACCAGGGCTACATCCAGGCGTACGCGTACCGCGACGCGCGGGGTGTCGTGGTGCCGGCCGAGGAGGTCGAGGAGCGCGACGGCAAGTACTTCTACGAGGGCCTGGAGGTCTTCCGCGAGTACGGCAAGATGGGCAAGTCGCTGAAGAACGTGGTGACTCCGGACGAGATGTGCGAGGCGTACGGGGCGGACACCTTCCGGGTGTACGAGATGGCGATGGGCCCGCTGGACGTCTCCCGCCCCTGGGAGACGCGGGCGGTGATCGGCTCGCAGCGGTTCCTGCAGCGGGTGTGGCGGCTGGTGGTCGACGAGGACTCCGGGGCGACCCGGGTGGTCGACGAGCCGGCCGACGAAAAGATCCGCCGGGCGCTGCACAAGGCGATCGACGGCGTCCGCAACGACATGGACGAGCTGCGGTTCAACACCGCGATCGCCAAGCTGATCGAGCTGACCAACACGGTGACGCCACTGCCGGCCGCGCCGCGCGAGGTGGCCGAGCCGCTGGTGCTGATGCTGTCGCCGTTCGCCCCGCACGTCGCCGAGGAGCTGTGGCAGAAGCTGGGCCACTCGGGCTCGCTGGCGTACGTCGACTTCCCGGTCGCCGACCCGGCGCTGCTGGTGGCCGACTCGGTCACGTACCCAGTGCAGGTCAACGGCAAGGTCCGCGGACGGGTCGAGGTCGCGGCGGGCGCGGAGGAGCAGTCGGTACGCGAGGCGGCGCTGGCCGCGGTCGGCGACCACCTGGGCGGGCGTGACCCGCGCAAGGTGATCGTGGTGCCCGGCCGGATGGTGAGCATCGTGGTGTGACCCAGCTCTTCCTTGATACCCCCTGGGGGTAGGGGGTATCGTCATCCGCATGGAGACGAAGACCTACTCCGTCAGCGGCATGACCTGCGCCCACTGCGTGGGCTCGGTGAGTGCCGAGGTCGGCCAGATCCCCGGCGTGACCGATGTCCAGGTCGACCTCGCCACCGGCGCGGTGACCGTGACCAGCGAGCGGCCGGTCGACGACGGCGCGGTGCGCGCCGCCGTCGACGAAGCCGGCTACGAGCTGGTCGGCTAGAGCACGGCTTCCTGCTCGCTGCCCGCCCTGGCGTTCTCGGGGGCGGGCAGCGGCGCACCCACCGGCGGCACCTGGCGGAGCAGCACCAGGGCCGCCACCGCGACGCCCACCAGCAACACCGCGCTCACCGCGGCCACCGCGTGCAGCCCGCTGGTGAACCCGGCCCGCGCCGACGCCAGCACCGCGTCGCCGAGCGGGCCTGGCAGCTGCGGTACCACGGCGGCCGCACCCGCGAGGGTGTCCCGGGCGACGGCTGGCGCTCCGGCCGGCAGGGTGTCCGCCACGTCGGCGCGGTAGACGGCGGCGGCGAGGCTGCCCATCGTCGCGATCCCCAGCGCGAAGCCGAACTCGTTGCTCACCTGCGAGACCGACGCCGCCGATCCGGCCTTCTCCGGCGGCGCCGCGCCGATGACGATGTTGGTGCCCAGCGTGATCAGCGGCCCGGCGCCGAAGTTGATCAGCGCGAACCCCACGATCAGCCCCACCGCCGTCTCCGACTGCGTGATCACCACGAGCCCGGTGGCGGCGACGGTCATGCCGGCCGCGATCAGGTACGCCGGCCGGACGCGACGGGCGGCGACCGGTGCCACCTGCACGCTGACGATGCCGGCGAGCGCGGCGGGTATCAGCGCGAGGGCGGCGTCCTGCGGTGACAGCCCCTCGACGAGCTGGAGAAACTGGGTCAGCAGCACCATCGTGGCGCCCGGCAGCATCGTGTTGATCAGCATGCTCACCAGCGCCGTGGTCAACGCCCGGTTGGCGAAGAGTCGCAGGTCCAGCAGCGGGTCGGCCAGCCGCCGCTGCCGCCGTACGAAGACCACGCCCATCGCGACGCCGAACGCGAGCGCGGCGAGCGGTACCGCCTCCCAGCCGTTGCGGGCCAGCTCCTTGAGGCCGTAGATCCCGGGCAGGATGGCCGCGAGCGAGAGGCCGACGCTGGCGAGGTCGAGGCGGCCCGCGGAACGCCCGTCCCCACCCCCGAAGGCAGCAGGATCGGGCCGAGCACGAGCAGCAGCACCATCGCCGGCACGCCGAGCAGGAAGACCGAGCCCCACCAGAAATGCTCCAGCATCACGCCGCCGACCACCGGCCCGAGCGCGATGCCGCCCAACATGCACACCATCCACACGCCGATCGCGGTGGTCCGCTGGCGCGGGTCCTGGAACATGGTCCCGATCAGCCCCAGCATGGTCGGGCCCAGCGCGGCGCCGGCGATGCCGAGCAGCGCGCGGGCCGCGATGAGCATCTCGGGGCTTGTCGAGTACGCGGCGAGCACCGACGCGGCCACGAACCCGACCGCCCCGATCAGCAGCAGCCGCCGCTTCCCGATGCGGTCGCCGAGCGTACCCATCGTGATCATGAAGCCGGCGAGCAGGAAGCCGTACACGTCGAGGATCCACAGCTGCTCGTTGTTGGTCGGCGCGAGATCGGCGCTGAGCGCGGGGAGCGCGAGCAGCAGCACGAAGAGGTCGATCGCGACGAGCAGGCTGGGCAGCGCGAGCACCGCCAGGCCGATCCACTCCCGGGCGCCCGCCTTCGGTGGGTTCGTGTCGTTCATCGGAGGTCCTTCGGTCGTGGCGCCCTCCTGGCGCCTCTCGCGACGTGGTCGGAGCGGCGGCGGGATTCTCGACATGACCGTTGGATGCTTCCCGGATTAGAACACGTGTGCGAACATGATCCGCGTGGGAGCCAGCATCCTGCACGCCGACCTCGACGCCTTCTACGCGTCCGTCGAGCAGCGGGACAACCCGCGGCTTCGCGGCCGCCCGGTCATCGTCGGCGGCGGCGTCGTGCTGGCGTGCAGCTACGAGGCGAAGGCACGCGGCGTGCGCACGGCCATGGGCGGACGCGAGGCCCGCCGGCGCTGCCCGGAGGCCGTCGTGGTCCAGCCCCGGATGGCCGCGTACAGCGCGGCCAGCAAGGCCGTCTTCCGGATCTTCCGGGACACGACCCCATTGGTCGAAGGGATCTCCATCGACGAGGCCTTCCTCGACGTGGGCGGCCTCCGCAAGATTTCTGGTACGCCTGTCGAGATCGCCGATCGGCTGCGTGCTGACGTCCGGCGCCAGGTCGGCCTGCCGATCACGGTGGGGGTGGCAAAGACCAAGTTCCTGGCCAAGGTGGCCAGCGGCGTGGCAAAGCCGGACGGGCTGCTGGTGGTGCCGGTCGGCGGGGAGCTGGCGTTCCTGCATCCGCTGCCGGTCGAGCGCCTGTGGGGCGTCGGCCCGGTGACCTCGGCCAAGCTGCGCGAGCGCGGTATCCGTACGGTCGGCGCCGTGGCGCGGATCGGCGAGGCGGCGCTCGTCTCGATGCTCGGCGTCGCGGCCGGCCGGCACCTGCACGCCCTCGCCCACAACCACGACCCGCGGGCCATCCAGACCGGCCGGCGGAGGGGCTCGATCGGTGCTCAGCGCGCGCTGGGCCGTAGCCCGCGCACCCCGCGAGATCTGGACGCGGTGCTGTGCGGCCTTGTCGACCGGGTGGCCCGGCGCATGCGGGCCGCCGACCGCGTGGGCCGTACGGTGATGCTGCGCCTGCGCTTCGACGACTTCTCCCGCGCCGCCCGGTCGCACACGCTGCCCCGCGCCACGTCCAACACCAGTACGATCCTCGAAGCCCTGCGCGGCCTGCTGTCCGCCGCCATGCCGATGATCGACGAACGCGGCGTGACCCTCGTCGGCGTCGCGGTCGGCAACCTCGACGACGGCAAGGCCGTCCAGCTGATGCTCCCCTTCAACCCGGACAGCGGCGCCGAGCTGGACGTCGCGGTGGACGCGGTCCGCGACAGGTTCGGCTCCTCGGCTGTCACCCGCGCGGTGCTACTAGGTCGCGACCCCGGCCTCACCATGCCCATGCTCCCCGACTGAGTCCTTGGGCAGCGCCGTCCCTGGGCAGCGCCGTCAGGTGCCGACCTCCAGCAGGGTCTTGCCGATGGTGGCACGGGACTCGATCGCGGCGTGGGCGTCCGCGGCGCGGTCCAGCGGGAAGCGCTGCCCGATCACCGGGCGCAGGCGACCCGCGGCGGCTTCCGCCAGCGCGCTCTCTACGTACTCGCGCAGCTCCGACGGGGTTGGGCGGGGGTGGAGCAACCGCACGTCGCGGGCGGCGGCGGTCTCCGGCGAGATCGCGGCCCACGAGCCGCTCGCCAGGCCGTAGCTCAGCATCCGGCCGCCCGGCCTCAGCAGCTCGAACGCCGCCTGCGCCACGTCGCCGCCCACGCCGTCCAGGACGACGTCGAGCGTGCCGACCCGCTCGGCCCAGGTGGGCTCGCGATAGTCCACTGTGGCGTCCGCGCCCAGCTCGGCGGCGAGGGCCAGCTTGCGTTCGCCGCCCGCCGCGGCGACGACCTGGGCGCCGGCGGCCTTGGCCAGCTGGACCGCGAGGCTGCCGACGCCACCCGCCGCGGCCTCGACAAGGACGCGTTCCCCGGAGCTGATGGCGGCCGTGCGGATGAGCATCGTCGCCGTGCGGCCGTCGGCCAGCAGCGCGACCGCCTCGTCCAGCGCCAGCCCTTCCGGCACCTCGAACGGGGCGGTCGCGTCGACCACCACGCGGGACGCGTACCCACCGGTGCCGCTGAGGCTGGTGACCACACGCCGTCCCACCAGGGCCGGGTCGGTGTCCGGTCCGACCCCCGCGATCACGCCGCCGACGCCGTTGCCGGGGATGAACGGGGGTTTGAGGTTGAACGGTCCGTTGCCGGTCGCGCGGAACTGGGTCTCGATGAACGTGATGTTCGCGTACGCCACGTCGATCAGGACCTGGCCCGGGCCGGGTACCGGATCCGGGGCGTCGCCCGCCACCAGAACAGAAGGATCGCCGAATTTTGTCAGCCACACCGCTCGCACACCGACAAGCCTGCAACCTCAAGCGGGCCTGAGGTCAAGACTTCACCAACGCGCCGATCAGGCTGCCGAACGCGCCGGTCACGAGCACGGTCCGGACCACGTTCCAGCTCACCCACGTCGCCTCGAAGCGCTCGCGCGCGGCGGCCAGGTCGCCGGTGTCCAGGTTGACCGTGGCGAGCTGGTCGTTGAGCGGCACGTTGACCGCGAACGTGACGACGAGCTGGCCCACGTACAGCACGAGCGCCGCGACGATCCACAGCAGCGCGGTGCGGTGGCCGGCGCCGAGGTGGAGGAGTGCGGCCACGGCCGTGAAGACGAGCGCGCCGCCGAACGCCAGGGCGAACCAGCCGTTCAGGATCGCCTTGTTGATGCTGTTCATCGCCTCGACGAACGTGCGGTCGCCGACCTTGGCGAGGCCCGGCATGACCGACATCGAGTACGCGTAGAAGAGGCCGGCCGCGAGGCCGGTGGTGAGGGTGCTGACGACCAACGCGATAGTTCTCATTGCGAATTACCCCAAGCTCCGATGAAGTGGGCCGACGTCACCGTGGCGCCGGCCGAGACGACTTCCTCCCGCAGCCGTGCCGCGAGTGTTTCGACGGCGACCTCGTCGGGCGCCGCCACGCCGGTACGTTCCATGTCGCCGAGCAGGTCGCGGGTTGTGGCGACGAGCTCCGCGTACACGAGCGAGTCCGGCCCGCCCTCGACCCGCGCGCCGAGGAGCGCCCTCGGGTGCGCCACCCCCGCGTCGAGGAGGATCTGGCGCAGCCGCACGCCGGCCCGAGGGTCGGCCCCGGTACGCCGCAGCGTCTCCCGGATGCGGTCGAGCGTGAGCTCCACGAGCGGGCAGCGCGGGTGCGCGCCGGCCCCGGCCCAGTCCGGCTCCTGGAAGGCGATCAGCCCACCTGGCGCGAGCAGCTTGCGCAGGTGGCGCAGCGTGGCCGCCGGCTCGGCCAGGTGCATGAGGACCTGCCGGCCGATCACCGCGTCGATCGGCACGTCGAGGTCGAGCTCGGCGGCGTCGGCGGCGAGGAAGCGCACGTTGCCCAGCGACGCCCGCGCCCGCGCACGGTCGATCGCCGCTGGGTCGCGGTCGACGCCGATCACGGCGCCGTCCGGGCCCACCAGCCGGGCCGCGACGAACGCCACGTCGCCGTTCCCACACCCCACGTCGAGCACCCGCATGCCGGGCTGGAGCCCGGCCAGGCCCAACACGTGCTCGGTGAGGTCACCCAGGAAGCGACCCCGGCTCAGCAGCCGGTCCAGCTCCATTTCCGGGTACGAACGCATGCCCGGAACGTACGAGCGCGAACTGCTAGGTCTCCAGGCCGAAAACTGCTAGGTACCTGATATCTCGCGGCGCCAGAGCCACTCGGCGATCCGCTCGATGCCGGCCGTCAAGTGTGCCCGGTACGTGCTGAAGGGCAGCTCCAGCCGCGCGGCAGCCAGCTCCTGCGTGGCCGCCGGTTCGAGGTAGGTGCGATGCACCGCGCGGTAAAGCTTCTCGTCCCGTGGGTTGCCGCGCAGGCTCTCCGCCGCCTCTCGCAGCACGGCGCGGAGCCCGCCCGTCGCCTCGACCACCACGCGCGAGCGGGACAGCGGGTTGGCGGCCAGCGCGTCGTTTCGGGTGTAGTCGCGCAACGCCCGCCGTACCGCCGCCCGGAACTCCTGCTGCGAGAGCACGACAAGCGCCGGTGTATCCACAGTGGGCGGCTCGGCGAACGAGTCGCCGAGCTCACGGTCGGCCATCAGCTCGTACCAGGTCGTGAGCGGCTCGGCGCGCCAGTCGTGCACGTACACGCCGTACCGGTGGCCGCCGACCGTGAACGCCGCCTCGGGCTGTACGCGGAGGTTCATTTGCGTCAGGAGCTCGTGGTACGCCTCCGGGTCGGCCACCGCCACGAAGCTCCACGCCAGCCTCGGTCGGGTGACCCAGTGGCGGCAGCAGCCGGTGGCGAAGAGGTTGGTGGCCGAGGAGACGTCCTGGTACGTGTCCTGCCCGAGGAAGAAGCGGTGGTAGATCATCTCCTCGCCGGCGCGGGTGGGGCCGTACCGCCGGGCGACGTCGACAGCGGCCCGTGCTGCCGGGTCGACCGCGAGGTCCGCCTCGCTCGCCTCGTGCAGGTCCAGCGTGGCGTCGAACCCGAACAGCGCCCCGTCCCTGTCCCGGTACGCGGAGAAGGCGGTCGGCTGGCGTTCGTACCAGTGTCTGGCGATCCGCGCGGACTCGGCGCCCTCGTGCCGCTCCACCATCTCGACGATCGGGTCCCGGTCGTGGGCGGTGACTGGCTCGGCGGTGGCCTGCCCCAGCGTCTCCCAGCGGTAGTGCGCCCCGAGCACCGGACTGGATCGGTGCAGGAAGAGTATGTCGAAGATCGCCTCCCGCTGCGCCGCGCCGTGGGTGTCCCGGACGCGGCGGATGAGCGCGGCCCGTCCGGCGCGGTGCAACGTGCGGTACCCGTCCGGGCTGCGCCAGCGCAGGTCCGCGTCGAGCACCTCGCGGGCCAGGTCGTGCGGGTACAGGCCGTGCGGCCCGCCCTCCACGAAGGGGAGCCCGCGCAGCCAGTCGAAGAGGGCTGGCACGTCGTCGCCGCCGAGCGTGTCCGCCAGCAGCTCCTCGGTCGTCACCCGCAGGTGGGCGGCGGCCTCCAGCGCGGCCCGGTGGCGCGGGCCGGGTACCTGGTCGACGAAGCGGGACAGCAGCACGCGTACAAGATCGGGCTCCTGCTCGGGCCGGAACGGGCCGAGCCCCTCGCGGAGCGCGTCGGCGACAAGTGCCAGGGCGAACGGGTGCCCGTGGGTGAACGCCACCGCGGCCTCCTGGCGGCCGTCCGGCACGCCCCGCGCCGCGAGGAACTCGCGGCTCTCGGCCGGCCCGAGGTTGCGCAGCGGCACGACCTCCAGCAGCGACTGCCAGCCCGGGTCGGCCACCCAGCCCGGCGACGGCGGGTTGCGGCCGGCGAGCACGACGAGCGCGTCGGCCGGCAGCAGCGGCAGGTACGTGTCGCGGAGCCACTCGTCGACCGGCTCCAGGAGCTCATACGTGTCCAGGAGCAGGACGAGGCCGGGGGAGGTCTCGCCGACCGCGCCGGAAATGCCGTGCGACACCGCGCGAATCGCTCGCCCGTCGATCCGCATGACCGGACGGCCGGCCTCGGCGGCCAGCTCGGCGAAGACGCCGAGCAATGCGGTCTTTCCCACGCCGCCCGGCCCGTGTACGAACAGGACACTGTTCGACGTCGACCGATCGTAGAGCGCCTTCCGGAAGCTCTCCAGCTCCGCCGCCCGCCCCACGAAGCGGCTCCGCCGCGCTCCCCGAAGTCGATCAGCAAGCGTTTCGGCCACACCTCACCTTAGGCCGACCCGCAAAAGGTTTATCCCAGTCGATCAGGGACTTCGCGGGTGCGCCCTGCGGCGTGTCACCACACGAAGTCCCTGATCAACCCTGGCGCCACCCCCGGGCCGCACTCCCCGAGGTACGGGACCGAGGACGCAGAGGCGCGTTTTGGTAGGGCTGTGGCGTTTTCTAGCCTGGCAGAGGGCGTGATACAAACGCTCATACACGTGGCACACACAGCTCGCACAAAGTTCACGGTGCTTGGACCGGTCACCGTGGTCATCGGCGACAGCCGCCACCGGATACCCCGCGCGCAGACCCGCGGCCTGCTCGCGCTCATGCTCCTCAATCTGGGCCGGCGGATCTCCCGCGAGGGCGTGATCGAGGCGATGTGGGGCGGTGCGGCGCCTTCCACGGCCCGTTCCCAGGTGCACAACGCGATCACCGTGATCCGCGCCCACCTCGCCGACTTCGGCGCGCCCGAGGTGCTCGACAGCGCACCGTCCGGGTACGAGCTGCTGGTCGAGCCGGAGCAGGTCGACGCGGCCCGCTTCGACGACGGCGTACGGCTGGCCCGCGACGCGGCCGCGCGCGGCAACAACAGGGAGGCCGTGCGGCTGCTGCGCGGCGCGCTCGGGCTGTGGACCGGCGAGCCGCTCTCCGACGCCACCGGCGCGTTCGTGGACGCGGCCCGGGCCCGGCTGGTGGAGCGCCGGCTGACCGCGGTCGAGGACCTCGCCGACCTGGAGCTGGACCTCGGTCGGGCCGAGGTGGTCGCCGCCGAGATCGCCCCGCTCGTCGACGCGCACCCGATGCGGGAGCGGCTGCGGGTGCGGCAGATGACCGCGCTGTACCGCACCGGGCGGCAGGTCGAGGCGCTACAGAGCTACCGGGTGTACCGCAACCTGCTCGCCGAGTTCGAAGGGCTCGACCCAGGGCGGGAGATCGCCGAGCTGGAGCGGATGATCCTGCGCGACGACCCGGTGCCGGCCGACACGCCCGCGACGTCGGCGCCGGCGCTCCTACCGCCCGACATTCCGGACTTCACCGGTCGGGACGGAGCCGTTGGCGAGCTGCACCACCTCTTGACCGAAGGGCGTCCGTCGAGCGCGCTCGCCGTCGTCGGTGTCGCGGGGATGGGCGGGGTGGGCAAGACCACGCTCGCGGTACACGTGGCGCACCTCGCCGCCAGCGGGTACCCGGACGGCCAGCTCTACGCCAACCTGCGGGGTACCGAGGCGGTCGCCCTCGACCCGGGCGACGTGCTGGCCCGCTTCCTGCGCGCGCTCGGCGTCGACGCCCGCGCGATCCCGAACGACCCGGTCGAGCGCGCCGAGCTGTACCGCACCCGCCTCGCTGCCCGCCGGGTGCTCGTCGTGCTCGACAACGCGGCTTCCGAGGAGCAGGTGCGGCCGTTGCTCCCCGGCGCGGCGAGCTGCGCGGTGCTGGTCACCAGCCGCGCCCGGCTCACCGGCGTCGAGGGTGCCCGCTGGATCGATCTAGACGTCTTCGCCGGCGCGGAGGCAGTCCGGCTGCTCGGCCGGGTCGCCGGGGACGGTCGGGTGGCCGCCGAGCCCGCCGAGGCGGACGAGATCGTGCGGCTGTGCGGCTGGCTGCCGCTGGCGGTACGGGTGGCCGGCGCCCGGCTCACCGCCCGGCCCACCTGGCTGCTGGCGCACCTGTCCCGGATGCTCCGCGACGAGCGGCGGCGGCTGGACCGGCTGGCAACGGGCGACCTTGAGGTACGCGCCTCGCTGGCGCTCAGCTACGAAGGGCTGAAGGGGGAGGCGAAGCGGCTCTTCCGGCGGCTCGGCCGGTTCGACACCCCGGACTTCCCGGCCTGGCTGGCCGGCGCGGTACTGGAGGAGTCGGCGGACGCCGGCGGTCTCCTGGAGTCCCTTGTGGACGCCCAGCTGGTCGGGGTGTCCGGTGTGGACGCCGCCGGCCAGATCCGCTACCGCTTCCACGACCTGGTCCGGCTGTACGCCCGGGAGCGCGCCGACGTCGAGGACCCGCCGAGCGAACGCCTCGAGGTGCTCGGCAGCGGCTTCGGCGGCTGGCTGGCGATCGCGGAGCGGATGGCCGCCCGGGTGCCCGGCCCCTGCTACGCGGCGATCAGCGGCTCGGCGCCTCGCCCGGTGGTGGAGTGGCCGCCGGACGACGTGGAGCCGCTGGACTGGTTCGACGCCGAACGGGCCGCGCTGCTCTCGGTGGTACGCCAGGCGTGCGCGCTCGACCTGGACGAGCTCGCCTTCGACCTGGCCGGCTGCCTGGAGAAGTACTTCGACATCCGCGGCATGTACGGCGACTGGAGCGCCACCAACCGCCTCGTGCTGGCCGCCTGCCACCGCTCCGGCAACCTGCTCGGCGAGGCGGTGATGCTGCGCGGCCTGATCGACGTGGTGACCTGGAACAGCACGCCCGAGAAGGGCGACGACGCGACGAGCCGCTTCCACGCGGACGCGTTCCGGCTGCTGGAGATGTTCACCGAGCTGGGGAGCGGCGTGGCATGTCGGACGCGGCCGTGATGATCTCGTGGGCGTTGACCGCGCGGGGCGCCCAGGCGGACGCGCTGGCGTACGGCGACCGCGCACTGCGGCTGGCCGAGGAGACCGAGCACCTCGGCGGGCAGGCCCGCGCGCACGTCGCGCTCGCGGTGGCGTTGGCGGAGACGCGCGAGGTGGCTACCGCGATGGGGCACCTCGACGCGGCGCTGGCCGCCGCGCGGGCGCTCGGCAACCCGCGGTACGAGACCGCGGTGCTCCAGTTTCTCGGCATCGCGTACCGGGAGGCCGGCGAACTTGAGGCCAGCGCCCGGGTGCTGGACGAGTCGCTGGCCATCTCCCGCCGCTACCGGGACGTGTACACCGAGGTGCTGACGATGATCGCGCTGGCCCGCCTGTACCTGCGCCAGGGTGACCCGCGGGCCCGGGAGGCGGCGGAGGCGTCGCTGGCGCTCGGGCGGGAGTTCAGCATGAGCCACCACGTGGCCGACGCGCTGGGCACGCTGGGCGAGGTCGAGCTCGCCGCCGGGCGGCCCGAGCAGGCGGTGGCCTACCTGGAGCAGTCGGTGGCGATCTGGCGTACCCGCGGCTGGCTCTCCTTCCTGGCCGGCGCGCTGCACCTGCTGGGCCAGGCGTACGAGGCCACCGGCGACGAGCCGGCCGCCGCGCGGGTGCGCGGTGAGGCAGGGGAGATCCTGGCCGCGCTCAGCTCCGCGCGGTGACTCCGGCCGTCGCCGCCGTCAGGTCCGGGCGGTGACCTCGGCGCGCACCTCGTCCGCCGCCTTGCGGTCGATCGACACGCGGACGAGGGCGGAGGCGAAGCGGGGTAGCTCGTCGGGCCCGACCAGCCCGGTCAGCTCCTCGGCCGACGCCGGCAGGTCCAGTCGCTTCGCCCCGGCGAACACCTTGCGGTCCACGAACGGGGCTAGATCGGTCCAGACCGCCTGAACCTCGCGGAGGTAGATGTCGGCGCCGGTGGGTCCGATCCCGGGGAACTCGTCGAGCAGGCGGCGCAGCAGCCGCGCGTCCCGGCCCGCCTCGCGGTGCAGCCGGCGCAGGTCGCCGCCCCAGTGCTCCAGGCAGAACTCGGCGCTGTGGCCGAGCATCGTGGAGGTCCGCTCGTCGTACCTCTTGTAATGTGCGCGCCCGAGCGCGTCCACCCGGTCCTGCCAGCTCGCGTCGCGCATCGCCTCGGGGCTGTCGTAGCCGGCCGCGAAGAGCTGCCGTGCGGCCGCCACGGCGATGGTGGCGGAGATCCGGGTGCTGAGGAGGGTGGTGAGCACGAGCAGCTGGTACAGAGGTTTGGGGCGGTCCGAGAGCCGGATGCCGGCTTCCTCCGCGTATGTCCGCCCGTACCGCTTCACCGCCGCTCGGGCAGTCTCCCGTCGCCGATCAGCCATGTCGGTTGGTTACCCGTCTCACAAGGCGGTACGCCCTTCGCCAGGCGTGGCGGCGAAGGGCGTACCAAGACCGTGGGTAGGATCTGTCCAACCGGGAGGGCTGTCCCGCTGATCGATGATCGTGGAGAGTGAATCTCCGCTGGACGTTGATCCTGCTCAGGGTGGAGATCACGTGAGGGCGACGATGTCGACGTCGTCGCCCCTTTGTGACACCACCACGGCGGGGGCGGGGGTAAGCGCAAGGCCCTCTGCGCAGATGCTAGGTGCAACTTGCAGATTGGTGGCCGTGAAACCTTCCCATCAGGGCTCCGAGGCGGCATCATTACTTCTCGTTGAGGTACTTGCTCTGATGCGATGCTTCGGAGGAGGGTTACAAACCAGGACGGTGATGGCCGGTTAGCTCACGGGTAGAGGCGAGCTGCCATGGCGACCGTTGCACCGGCCGCCGACGCTGCTACCAGCGCGCTAAAGGCCATCACCGAAATGGAAAAGACTGTCCGTCGGATTTTAATTCGCATTGCCGCACGCTCCTGCCAAGCGTTACGGACACCAATAGCGATGACGCCAGCGTCATCGCCCGGTGGCCGTTGCCTCCAATTACACCCGGCCAGGTAATAGATACATACGGTCATATGGCTCGGGTAATAGAAGGTAAACAGCAGTGGAACGCGCACCCAACGCTGGTTTGCGCTCCACTGTCGATAATTCATGCTTACAGTGGGACGCCGCGATATTGCTGACGCTCCGCTACTAACGCTCGAAGACCCGGGACTTCACAGTAACGAATGGTTGCAAGTTGCGGGAGTTGCAAAGAGGTGGAGCTGATTGGTGCAGGTATACGGCGGGTGAACGACGGGTTCGTGGCGGCGGACGAAGGGTGAGGTTCCCATGATCGAGACGCGTTATGCCCCCTCCCTCATCGGGCGGCGGCGCCATCTCGATCGCACGCGCGAGTGGGTCACCGCATTGGCGGCCGGTCGGGGTCGCGCGGTCCTTGTGGAAGGCGAGCCGGGCATCGGCAAGTCAACACTCATGCGTGCGGTGGCCGACGAGGCCAAAACGGCCGGCTGTCAGGTTTTCTGGGCCTCCTGCGACGAGCTCAGCCAGGCATTCCCGCTCCTGCCCCTGCTGGACGCCCTCGAGTCGGCCCCGGTCGACCGCGGACCTGCCGAGATCGCCGAGCTGCTGCGCACCGACTCCTCCCCTGGCAACGGCGTCGACCAGGTGGCCGCCGCGACCGAGCGCCTGCTGTCCCTGGTCGACGAGCTGTGCACCGGCGCGCCGGTCCTGCTGGTCGTCGACGATCTTCAGTGGGCCGACCCGGCGACCGTGCAGACGCTGGGCCGCCTGGTCCGTACCGTGCACCAGCTCCCGCTGCTCGTGGCCGGCGTGATGCGGCCGGTGCCGTTCCGCGAAGACCTCAAGGCGCTGAGCCGGTCGGTCAAGCCGGCCGATCGCCAGCGGCTGCACAGCCTCTCCGACGCCGAGGTCGCCCGCCTTGTCGAAAAGGCGGCGGGTGGCCGACCTGGCCCGCGGCTGCTACAGCTCGCGGCCGGCGCGGCGGGCAACCCCCTCTACGTCACGGAGCTCGTCGACGCGCTCGCCCGCGGTGGTGCGCTGACCAAGGAGGGCAGCCAGGTCGAGGCGACCGGCACCCGTACCCCGGGCTCCCTGGCCGCCGCGATCGCTGACCGCGTCGAGTTCCTTTCCGCGCCCGGCCGTGGCCTGCTGCGCGCCGCCGCCCTGCTGGGTGTCGACTTCTCCGTCTCCGAGCTGGCCATGGTCTCCGGCCAGGGCGTGGGCGAGCTGATGCCGGTGCTCGACGAGGCGATCCTCGCCGGTGTGCTCCGGGAAAACGACTTCGCGCTGGCCTTCCGGCACCCGCTGATCCGCGCCGCGCTGTACGAGGAGATGCCGGCGGCCGTCCGCGCGGCATGGCACCGCGACGCCGCTCAGGCGCTGGCCCGGGGCGGTGCCCCAGCCGAGCGGGTCGCCCGGCAGCTGCTGCCCGCGTTCCAGGGCGACAGCTCGGCCGGCGTCGCCGACGAGTGGATGGTGCAGTGGCTGGTGGACACCGGCCAGCGCCTGGTGGCCCGGGCGCCGGGTGCCGCGATCCCGCTGCTGCGCCGGGCCGTCGCCGCGATCCCCGCCGGTGTCGCGCCCCACGACCTGCTGGCCTGCCGCCTCGCGGACGCGCTCTACAAGTCCGGCGACGCGGCCGGCGCGGCCGAGGTGGCGACCGGTGCCCTCGAGTACGTGACCCGCCCCGACTACCTGGTCGACCTGCACTGGACGCTGACCCAGTGCTGGGCGATGGAAGGGCGCGCCGAGGAGGCTCTCACCGCCCTGGAGCGGGCGCTGGGAGGGCCGCTCGGGCGCACCCGGCATCGGCTCCTCGTGCTCAAGGCCCGGACGCTCTGCATGCTGGGCCGGCTCGACACGGCCGGCCAGGTCGCCGACGAGGCGCTGCGCGGAGCCACCGAGGCGGGCGACCGCTGGGCGATCGGCTGGGCGCTCGGCACGATGATCTTCGTCCAGGCGATGCGGGGCAACTCGGCGCAGGCGCTGCCCCTGTTCGAGCGTGCCCTCTCCGTCGCCGAGACCGAGCCGGGCCTCGCCGACCTGCGGCTGGGCCTCCAGATCAACCAGGCCGCCGTCCTGGCCAACCTCGACAAGTACGACGTCGCCATCCCCGCGGTCGTGCAGGCCCGGCAGATGGCCGACGAGGTGGGCAACCTCGTGCGGCTCGGCCAGGCCCAGAGCCTGCTCGGCGAGCTGCTCTTCGAGGCCGGCCGGTGGGACGACGCGCTGGCCGAGGTCGACCTCGTCTCGAATGTGTCCAAGGATCCGTCCGCCGAGTGTCTCGACCTGGGCATCGCCGCCAAGATCCGGCTGCACCGGGGCGACCAGTCCGCCGCCCGCCATCTGTCCCAGGCCGAGGAGCACGCCGCTCGCCTGGGTGACCTGGTGATCTGCGCGTTGGCGCTGGCCAAGAGCCTTGAGCGCGAGCAGGCCGGCTCGGCCAAGGAAGCGCTCGCCGAGCTCATGGACGGCATGCTCGACACCGAGGAGATGGAAGAGACGGCCGGCCTGCTCGCCGAGGCCACGCGCCTGGCGATGGAGGTCGGCGACCAGCGGACCGCGGCCACGCTCGTCGAGCGGGCCGAGTCGATGGCGGGCGACTCCGACGTCCCTCACCACCTGGCCGTCGCGCCGCACTGCCGGGGCCTGGTCGACCGTGATCCGGACCTGCTGCTGGCCGCCGCCGAGCACTACGCGGCCGCCGGGCGTCCGCTGCCCCGCGCGCAGGCCCTCGAAGCGGCCGGCGCGGCTCTCGCCGAGCGGGGCGACCTCGGCGGCGCACGCACCCACTTCACCAGCGCGTATGGGATCTACAGCGAGCTTGGCGCCGAGTGGGACCTGGCCCGTACCCAGGCCAAGTTCCGGTCGTACGGCATCCGCCGCGGCCCGCACGCGCGGCACCGCCGGGCCGACAGCGGGTGGGGCAGCCTCACCCCGACCGAGACGAAGGTCGCCGGGCTTGTGGCGGAGGGCATGTCCAACCCGCAGATCGCGGCGCACCTCTTCCTGAGCCGCCGTACCGTGCAGACCCACGTCTCGCACATCCTCGCCAAGCTCCAGCTGCACTCGCGCACCGAGATCGCCCGCGAGGCGAGCCGGCGCGGCGCAGAGCTTGAGCAGGCATCGTAAGCGCTACGCTCCGTGACGGAGTCCCCTGAATCGGGGACGTCTTAACGAGCGTTATGTGCGGTCTCCGAGGTTAACTGCACGGAAACACGCTGCGCTTCGCAAAATGCTCCGAGCAACTTGCACAAAAAGCGATCCTGGCATTCCCGTGAGCCATTCGGCCATGCGGGAATACCAGGATCGATGGTTTGGGGATCAACTCGCCTGTCGCTGGCGGGAATGCGGGCCCGCGGCACCTCGATCAGTTCGTTGATGTTGAAGGGGCCGCCCATCGTCGTGCGGTGCTGCTGCATGTGCGCCCGCAGGCCGGCCTCCCAGATGGCCTGTTCGATCTCCGGCGGTGCGATCCACCGGTGGGAGTTGTCGCTGTAGTGGAGGTCCTCGTCGCCACGATGCATAACGCTCACGTACCTAGGCTCGTCGCACCGGACGTCCGAGAGATCCGCCACCTCAACGACATTGGAACGAGACCTACGCCAGGGGGTGGCGGATATCTTGTCTTCGCAGGTCAGGTCGCTGGTGCGCAGGTCTCGACGCGGCGCGGCTCGACCTTGTCGGCGAGCCGGCGCAGGGTCGTGGCGGCGCGCTGGCGGATCGAATCTCCTCGCTGCCTTGGTGGCCGCTCGGGCGTCGTGGGGGCCTGTGGGCGGGCGGACAGCACGTGGTGCTTGGTGGCCTTGTCCGCCATGATCATCGCAGTCGGATCGAACATCAGATGCTCCCTGTGGGTACGGGGCCGGTCGAGGCCCGGACGATGAGTTCGGTCGGCAGGACGATCCGGCGCTGCGTGGGGTCGTCCGGCGGGTCGAGCAGCAGCCGCCCGGCGACGCGGCCACGCTCCAGGGCCGGCTGCCGGACGGTCGTCATGTGGGCGTGCGCGGCGTCCGGGATGTCGTCGAAGCCGATCACCGAGACGTCCCGGCCGGGGCGCAGGTCGCGCGCGGCGAGCGCGTCCAGCACGCCGAGCGCGAGCAGGTCGGTCGTGGCCACCACCGCGGTCGGCCGGGGTGAGCGGTCCAGCGCGTACGCCGCGGCGGCCGCGCCGAACTCCCGGCTGTTTCCGCCGGAGCTGATCGTGATCACGTCGGACCAGTCCAGCCCGGCCGCCGCGAACGCGTCCCGGTAGCCGGTCAGACGCTCGCGGCTGACATACGACCCCAGATCCTCGACCGACGGCACGCTGACCTCGCCCGTGCGGCGGTCGGGGAGATGTAGTCGGCGATGATCGCGACCCGGCGGTGGCCGAAGCGCATGAGGTGCTCGCCGGCGGCGCGGGTGGAGGCGACCTCGTCGATGCCGACGTAGAGCGAGCCGAGGCGGTCGGAGTTGACCACCGGGATGCCGCGCGCCCAGGCCGCCTCCATCGCCCGGTACCAAGCTGGGACGCAGTAGACGACGAAGCCGTCGACCGCCGCGTTGCGCACCGCCTCGAGCGCGCCCTCGTCGTCGTCGCGTAGCGGCACCAGCAGCAGGCCGGTGTGGTTGTCCTCGGCCACCTCGGCCAGGCCACGCAGGAACTGCACCGCATACGGATCCGTGAACGCGATCGACAGCGCGGTCGTGAACAGCACCCCGATCGCGCCGGCCCGGCCACTGCGCAGCGAGCGGGCGGTCGGGTTGGGTCCCGAGTACCCCAACTCGCGGGCGGTGTCGAAGATCCTCTCGCGCAGCTCGGGGAGAGCTGGTCTGGCCGGCTGTACGCATTCGAAACCGTGCTGCGCGAGACACCGACCCGGTCGGCGACGGTCTGCAACGTGGGCTTCATGGCCGGGTGGCCCTTCTGTATCGATCCAGAGCTTCTAAATCGATACAGTACTCCTCACCGAGGAAACCGCAACCCCAAACTCCACCCAGTCGCCGGCCCGCGTCGACGGGTGCTGGGGAGCCGGTTTGTCAATGCGACGAGGATGAGCGCGACCACCCCGATCGCGATCCGGCGCCGCCGCCGGCGCAGCTCCCACGCGTGCCACCAGGCCACGGCCGCCTCGGCCAGCGGGCTGGCCTGCGGTCGCTGGGTCGGGTCGAGGTGCGGCGCGAGCCGAAGCGCGACGCTCGACGCGACCCGCTGTGGTGGGGGTGGCGGCGGTGGGTCGACCGAGCCGGTGGACCAGACCTGCACCTCGACCGGCCACGCCTCGCCCAGCGACTCGAGGGGCAGCAGGTCAGGGGCGCGCCAGCTGTCCGCACGCCGGGTGAACGCCCGCCGCAGGTACACGTCCGTCGTGTCCGGCAGGAGCAGGCGCCGGCGCAGGCGCAGCCAGCCCCACCGTACCGCGACGTCGGTGAGCACGTCGGGGTACAGGTAGTCGGCGTCCTGCTCCGTGCCGACCACGCGGGCGGCATCCCGCCGGAGCTCGTCGAGGTGGTGCTCGACGAACTCGATGTACTCCGGCGGTGGCTCCGGTGAGATGCGCGGCAACAGGCGGGGCATCGTGCCCTCCCTAGGGCCGTCCGCCTTATGGTCCCGCCTCCCGCCGGGGATGCCAAGCTCTGTATCGGTTGAGAAGCCCTCAGGTGAAGGACGGCTCCGCGGGCATCGACATCGGCTCGCCCGTGTTCGGGTCGTAGCAGAGGTAGCGGCCGTTCGCGTGGATCCAGCCCCAGATGTCGTCGAGCGCGAGTGGCAGCCCGCAGTGCGCGCAGGTGGCCTCCGCCGGTGCGGTGGTCGCCGTGGGTGTCACTCCGGGTGTCCCGTCTGTCACTGCGTTCCCCTCCAAATCAAGGGCATCTGAGCTGGGCATCCGTTCATCTTGCTGCATCGAGGCAACTACCGCATCCATGGCTACGCCCCATGTGATCAATGATTCGGTCCGGCTGGCAAGTTCGGTACGTTGACCGGGTGACTGCCGGGTCGGCCGAGTGCCATGACGGGATAGGACTCCCGGTTGTTCCTCGGCTGCTCGGCACGCCCGTTGCCCTGCCCCGGCGCCCGCTGTCCACTATGGATCGGGCGGGGGCGCGGGGTTCAGAAAAAATGTGCTGCCGATCGGGGAGCCAGACCGCTGCCCGGTGCGCTATCTTTAGCGGCTGAACGCAACAAAAGGGCAGCACAAGCTGCCCCTCACGTCGGTTAGTATAGAGCACCAGGGAGCCGCCTTGTCAAGCAACTCCGCGGAGATTTCCCACGAGCAGGGCTACGTCTCGGCTCTCTATCGACGGCTGGACGAGATGCGCGAGCAGTCCGCACGCCGTCTCGCGACGCTGCTGCGCCAGGCCGGCGGCACCCCGCAGGCGAAGACGGAGCGGGACAGCGGCGTCGCGCTGTACACGGACCAGGTGGCCCAGTACGGCGCCGTGGAGGCCGGTCTCTGCTTCGGCCGCCTCGACTTCGACGAGGGCGAGGGTGAGGGCGCTGCCGCGGATGGGGACGGGCCCGGCGACAACCCTCGGTACATCGGCCGTATCGGGATCTTCGACGAGGCGCACGACCACCGGTCGCTCCTGGTGGACTGGCGGGCGCCGGCCGCCCGGCCGTTCTACCTGGCGACCGCGGCGTCCCCGGACGGCGTGACGCGGCGCCGGCACATCCGCACCCGCCGCCGCTCCGTGGTGGCGCTGGACGACGAGGTGCTCGACCTCGAAGCGGCCCGCGAGTCCGTCCACGAAGGACTGACCGGCGAGGCGGCGCTGCTCTCCGCGCTGTCGGCGAGCCGTACCGGCCGGATGCGGGACATCGTCGAGACGATCCAGGCGGAGCAGGACCGGATCATCCGGGCGCCGCTGGACGGCGTGCTGGTGGTGCAGGGAGGGCCGGGCACCGGCAAGACCGCGGTGGCGCTGCACCGCGCGGCGTACCTGCTCTACACGCACCGCCGCGAGCTCTCCACCCGCGCTGTGCTGATCGTGGGGCCGAACCAGACGTTCCTGCGGTACATCTCCCAGGTGCTGCCGTCGCTCGCCGAGACCGGCGTGCTGCTGGGCACGCTCGGCGACCTCTTCCCGGGCGTGATCGCGCGCCGCTCCGAGCCCGCCGAGGTGGCCGAGATCAAGGGACGCCCGGTGATGGCCGACGTGCTGGCGGCGGCCGTACGCGACCGGCAGCGGCTGCCCGACGAGCCGCTGCCGATCACCCTGGAGACCGCCGCGCAGGGCGAGACGCTGTACCTCCAGCCGGCGACAGTGCGAGCCGCGCGCGAGCGGGCGCGGCGGTCGGACAAGCCGCACAACCTGGCTCGGGCGCTCTTCGACACCGAGATCGTGCACTCGCTCGCCACCCAGCTCGCCGAGAAGATCGGCACCGACCCGTACGCGGACGATCCGCTGGGCGGCGACGACGCGCCGGGCGAGGAGATCCTCTTCGACGAGGGCGACCTCGCCGAGATCCGCCGCGAGCTGCGCAAGGAGCCGGAGGTGCTCGGCACGCTCGACTGGCTGTGGCCGATCCTGACACCGCAGCAGCTGGTGGCCGGCCTCTTCGCCTCCGACAAGCGCCTCGACGCGGCGTCCTCCCTGCTCACCGAGAGCGAGCGGGCCGCGCTCAGGAGGGACCCGCGCGGCGGGTTCACGCCGGCCGACGTGCCCCTCCTGGACGAGGCGGCCGAGCTGCTCGGCGAGGACGAGGCGAGCAAGGCGGCGCTGGCCGAGCGGCTGCGGCAGGCCCGCATCGCGTACGCCGAGGGTGCTCTGGAGATCGCCCGCGGCTCGGTGTCGATCGATGCGGAGGACGAGGTGGAAAACGAGATCCTCTCCGCGACCGACATCATCGGCGCGAGCGAGCTGGCCGAGCGGTACGAGGACGGCGACCGGCTCACCGCGGCGCAGCGGGCCGCCGCCGACCGCACGTGGGCGTTCGGGCACGTGATCGTCGACGAGGCACAGGAGCTGTCGCCGATGGCCTGGCGGCTGCTGATGCGGCGCTGCCCGAGCCGCTCGATGACCGCGGTCGGCGACGTGGCCCAGACCGGCGACCTGGCCGGCACCTCCTCCTGGGACGGGATCTTCGCGCCGTACGTGGCCGACCGCTGGCGGCTCTCCGAACTCAAGGTCAACTACCGTACGCCCGCGGAGATCATGGCGGTGGCGGCCGACGTGCTGGCCCGGATCGACCCGTCGCTGGAGCCGCCCCGCTCGGTGCGGCAGACCGGCGTCGAGCCGTGGGTCCGCCCGCTGGACGCGGCGCAGCTGCCCAAGGTCGTCCTCGACGAGGCCGCCGAGGTCGGTGACGGCCGGGTCGGCGTGATCGTGCCGGCCGGGCGGATCGCCGAGCTTGGCCCGCCGATCGCCGACGCGGTACCCGAGGTGGTGCTCGGCGCCCAGCCCGACCTGGAGAAGCGGGTCGCCGTGCTCACGGTGCGGCAGGCGAAGGGCCTGGAGTTCGACGCGGTGGTGGTGGTCGACCCGGACGCGATCGTGGCCGAGTCGCCGCGCGGCCAGAACGACCTCTACGTCGCCCTCACCAGGGCGACGCAGCGTCTGGGGATCCTGACAGCCGCGTAAGGGCGTCGACCAGCAGGTCCCAGAAGCGGGGCACGTCGAGATCCAGCGCGACCTGGGCGTTCGGCAGCGCGCCGGTGCGCCGGTGCAGGTCGACGACCGTGGCGCCGCGGGTGTGCGCGCCGGTCAGCTCCACCGCGACCGGCGCGGGCACGCACGCGACAAGCGACGGGTCGATCACCCGCGCGACCGCGATCGGGTCGTGCAGCGGTGGGTCGGCCAGCCCGAACACCCGCTCGTACGCCGACCCGAAGAACGTCATCAGCTCCACGCACGCCTCGGCCAGCGGCGTGCCCAGCGCCCGGAAGCGGGCCACCACATCGGGCGTGACCAGCGCCTGGTGGGTCACGTTTAGCCCGATCATGGTGACCGGCAGTCCGGCGCGGAATACGAGGTCGGCGGCCTCGGGATCGACGAAGATGTTGAACTCCCCGTACGGCGAGATGTTGCCCCGCTCGGTCGAGCCGCCCATCAGCACGATCTCGCGGATCTTCGGGGCCACCTCGGGGTGGTCCCGCAGGAGCGTCGCCACGTTCGTGAGCGGGCCGGTGGGCACGAGCGTGACCGGCTCGGGGTGGTCGAGCAGCAGCCGCCGCATGAGCGCCACCGCGTGCTCGCCGGCCAGCGGCACGGTCGGCTCGCCGAACGCCGGCCCGTCCAGCCCGCTCTCCCCGTGGATGTCGTCCGCGACCCGCAGCTCGGCCACCAGCGGGCGGTCGCACCCGGCCGCCACAGGTACCCGGGAGATGCCCGCGATCGTGCACACCCGGCGCGCGTTCAGGGTGGCCTTGTCCAAGGTCGTGTTGCCCGCCACCGTGGTGATGGCCAGCAGGTCGAGGCGGGCGTCGGCGGCGGCCAGCATGATAGCCAGCGCGTCGTCGTGCCCGGGATCGCAGTCGAGGATCATCGGGATAGCCACGGTGGCTATTCTGCGCGGAGTGGAGATGTGGGATGTCGCCGTCGTCGGTGGGGGGCCGGCCGGCCTGTCCGCCGCGTACGCCGCGGCACGGGCCGGCGCGCGCACCGTAGTGCTGGAGAAGGCTACCCATCCGCGGTACAAGACGTGCGGCGGTGGCCTGATCGGCACCTCGCTCGCAGCCGTGCGGGAGCGGATCGACGTGCCCGCGGACGACCGGGTCGACCGGGCCACGTTCACGCTCGACGGGCGCCGCGAGATCACCCGCTCCAGCGGGAGCCCGCTGCTGTCGATGGTGCGCCGAGAGGCGTTCGACCACGCGCTCCGCAAGGCCGCGGCCGACGCGGGGGCCGAGGTCCGCGAGCGGGTCACGGTCCGTGGCCTCGACGACGCCGGCGGCCACGTCGTGGTCCGGCCATCCTCTGGTACGCCCGTCGCCGCGCGCGCCGTGATCGGCGCGGACGGGTCGTCGGGTATCACGTCCCGGCACGTGGGCGTCGCGTACGCGCAGGTGGACCTCGGCCTAGAACTCGAGCTGCCCATCCCGCCGCCCGTACAGGAGCGGTGGCGCGGCCGCCTGCTCATCGACTGGGGCCCGATCCCCGGCTCGTACGCGTGGGTCTTCCCCAAGGGCGACCGCCTCACGGTGGGGGTGATCGCCGAGCGCGGCAAGGGCGCCGCGACAAAGGCGTACCTGCGGCGCTTCGTCGAGCGGCTGGGCCTGTCCGGCATCGAGCCGGTGCACGACTCCGGCCACCTGACCCGCTGCCGGGCCGCGGACTCGCCGCTGCGCCGCGGCCGCGTGCTGGTGGCCGGCGACGCGGGTGGGCTGCTCGAGCCGTGGACCCGCGAGGGCATCAGCTTCGCGTTACGCTCCGGCACGTACGCTGGCGAGGCCGCCGCTGCCGGCGACCTCAGCCGATACGAGTCCACTGTGGAGGCCGAGCTGGGCCGCGAGATGTGGGCGGGGCGGCGGCTGCTGGCCGCCTACACAAGCCGGCCAGGAATGTTCCACGCGCTGCTCGCGACACCGCCCGGCTGGCGCCTCTTCACGAGGTTCTGCCAGGGCGAACCGGTCCTCCTAGACGCCGTCCGCCGCCGCCCGATCCGCGCCGCCCTCCGCGCCATCAGCTAGACCCAATGCCATCCACTGTGGACACATTCCACAATGGAGATTTGGGCTACCGCGATGTCCGTTGTGGCCCGGACCGTTGCTCCCGCGGCCTCACCCTCCGCGATTCACAACCCCCCGCCTCGCGGCCGCCGTCGGCCGTCTCAGCCGGCGGCACCCCGGCTTCGAAGCCCGCAGCACCCCGGACAAACCAGCCAAAGCGCCGCCCCTAGGCGTCCTGTGGCCAAGCCCGGCGTCCGGGCTTGCGCGAGATCTGCTCAGACCTCCACGCCGAAAGATCTTTAGATCCAGAGTTCTTCGCGCCGGCCGCGAGGCCGGGGTTGTGAACCGCGCAGGGTGAGGCCGCGGGAGCAGCGGTCCAGACCACGGCGGACATCGCGGTAGCTCAATGGTCCTTTTGGGTGCTGCCAGGCGTCGATCTTGGGGCGGTCTGTGGCCGGGAGCGCTTCCATGTTGGTGGAAGATCGGTTCGACTCAGAGTGGGTTAACGATTACTCGGGACGAACGATCGGGGCGTTGGAGGGTCTGGGTTGGGGTGTCTGATGTGGTTTGCCCCGGCGGCTGGCGCGTAACGGTTTGAAAACCCCGCCCAGGCTCTTGACTTTGACGCGCGCTTCAGTAAGAAATATTACCACTTACAGTTAAGTTTCTTTTCTGAAGGGCTTGCCGATGGTCGAGCGCGAGGTGGACGGATACGCGCCGACGGCGGTGGTCGACGCGTCGGTGATCCCCACCGTGCGCGCGAAGCTGCCGGAGTTCACCGGAGCGCTCCAGCGTGTGGCCGAGCTCGTGCTCGCCGATCCGGCGAGTGCCGCGCGGTCCACGATCGTCGAGCTGGCCGAGCGGAGCGGCACCTCGCCGGCCACCGTGACCCGGTTCTGCCGGGCCCTCGGCTTCGAGGGGTACGCGGACCTGCGGCTCGGCATCGCCGCCGAGACCGGCCGGGCGCGGGCCGCCGGCTGGAGCGTCGACATCGGTCGTGAGATCGAGCCCGGCGACCCGCTGACGAAGGTGCTCGAACAGGTCATGGCGGCGGACACGCGTGCCATGCACGACACGGCGGCGCTGCTTGACCTGTCCGAAGTGGAGCGTGCCGCGCAGGCCATCGCCGGCGCGTCGCGGGTCAGCATCTTCGGCGCCAGCGGCAGCGCGCTCGTCGGCGAGGAGATGCAGTTCAGCCTCCACCGTATCGGTGTGGCGGCTTGGGCGTGGACCGACGTCCACAACGGACTGGCCAGCGCGGCGCTCTCCCGACCGGGAGACGTGGCGCTGGGAATCTCCCACAGTGGACAGACCCGGGAAACCATCGAGATGCTCGCCGAGGCCGGCAGCCACGGAGCAACCACCATCGCACTCACCAGCTTCCCCCGCTCGGCCCTCGCCGAGCTGGCCGACGTCGTGCTCCTGACCGCCACGCAGGCGACGACGTTCCGGCCGGACGCGCTCTCCGCCCGCCACCCGCAGCTCGTCGTCCTCGACCTGCTCTACGTGGCGGTCGCCCAGCGCACCCACCAACGTTCCCACGCGGCCTTCCAGCGCACCGCACAGGCTGTGGACCCGCACAAGGCCGCCAAGCACGGTGACCCCGGCGCCAACCGACACAGCCTCCACTGACCTCCCCAGCACCGCGGGGGCACGGAAAACACCCATCACCAACACCCGAAACACCCATCACCCCTTTGGAGGATCCGTGAGACACAGGATCGCTATCGCCGCGGCGCTCGCCGCGACGCTCTTCGGCGCGGCCGCGTGTGGCGGCTCCGACGACAGCGGGGCCAACGACACGTCGGCCCAGGCTCTCGACGGCAAGGGCAAGACCCTCAAGGTCTGGCTGATGGTGGACGCCCAGACCAGCTGGAAGCAGGTCGTCGACGACGCCAACGCCCGGTTCACCGCGGCGACCGGCGCCAGCGTGAACGTCGAGTACCAGCAGTGGGCCAACCACCTCACCAAGCTGGACGCCACGCTCGCCGGCAGCGACGTGCCCGACGTGGTCGAGCTCGGCAACACCGAGATGCCCAAGTATGTCTTCAGCGGCGCGTTCGCGGAGCTGGACAAGAGCCGCTTCGAGAACTCCGCCAACTGGCTGAAGGGCCTCTCCGGCCCGTGTGAGCTGGACGGCAAGACGTACTGCGTGCCCTACTACGCGGGCGCCCGGGTGCTCATCTACCGCACCGACCTCTTCGAGGCCGCTGGCGTCAAGGCGCCCACCAGCTACGCCGAGCTGACCGCCGCGGCCGACTCGCTGAAGACCAAGAACGGCAGCAACAAGAAGTTCGCGACCTTCTACATGCCGGGCGCGTACTGGTACGCCGCGATGTCCTGGGTGTACGCCGAGGGCGGGCAGATCGCCAAGAAGGACGGCGACAAGTGGACCGGCACGCTCTCCGACCCGCAGGCGCAGGCCGGCCTCCAGAAGTGGGCCGACCTGGTCAAGGCGTACTCGGCCGGCGACGTGACCAAGGACGAGAACGACCAGGCCCAGATCTTCGCCCAGGGTGAGTCGGCGATGTTCTACGGCAACGGCTGGGAGGTCGGTGCCGCACAGGAGCAGCGCAAGGACCCGAACGACCCGAACTCCGCGCTTGTCGCCACGAAGGTGAAGGGCAAGGTCGCATCGGCGCCGATGCCGGGCATCCCCTCCTTCCTCGGCGGCTCGGACATCGGTGTCGCGGCCAAGAGCCAGAACCAGGCGCTGGCCGCTGAGTGGATTAAGTACTTCACCGACACCAAGTCGCAGGAGGCTCTGCTGGCCAAGAGCGTGCTGCCGAACGCGACGAACCTGCTCGACAAGGCCGCCGCCGTGACGGGCAACGAGGCGACCGCGCTGGCCGCCAAGAGCAGCTGGTTCGTGCCGATGGCCGAGAAGTGGGCGGACGTCGAGAAGGCGGCCGTGCTCCAGCAGATGCAGCGCGACATCGTCACCGGCAAGAAGTCGGTGGCCGACGCCGCCGCATGGGCCGACGGCGAGATCGAGAAGACCCTCAACGGGTGACCCGGTGCCGCGCCGCCCGCCGCCGGCGGGCGGCGCGGCCATCCCCAGCAAGCCCTGAGAAAGGAGAGCGATGCACGCCGTCGAGAGCCCGGCGACCGCGCCGTCGGCGCCGGCCGCGCCGTCCACACCAGACAAACCAGGCGCCCGGGTACCGCGGCGGCGTCGTCGTGAGTGGACACCCCTGTACCTCGCCCTGCCCGCGCTGATCCTGCTGGCCGCGCTGCTGGCATATCCCTTCGGCCGTATGCTCGTGGTGTCCTTTCAGGACATGCAGCTGCGGCACCTCTTCTCGGGCGCGACCCCGCCGTGGATCGGCTTCGACAACTACACGCAGATCCTGACCGACGGCGTCTTCTGGAGCGTGGTACTCCGCACCGCCGTCTTCACAGTCGTCTCGGTGGCCATCTCGATCGTGCTCGGGCTGGCGGTCGCACTGCTGATGGGGCGGGTCAGCAACGCCGTGCGGGTGGCGATGGTGATCACGATGATGTTCGTCTGGGCGATCCCGCAGCTTGTCTCCGCGCAGATCTTCAAGTGGATGGTGGACGCCGACTTCGGCGTGCTCAACTACCTGATCGACAAGATCCCGGGCGTGGACTTCGCCAACCACAGCTGGTTCGCGGACCCGAAGCAGGGTTGGATCGTGATCACCACGCTCGTCGTGTGGGCCGGCATCCCGTTCCTCGCGATCACCCTGCACGCCGGCCTCACCCAGGTGCCGCACGAGCTGCGCGAGGCGGCGCTGGTCGACGGCGCGAGCGCGTGGCAGACGCTGCGCAACATCGTCCTGCCGGTCCTGCGCCCCCTGCTGGTCATCGTGACCACGCTTTCGGTGATCTGGAACTTCGGCCTTTTCACCCAGGTCTGGGCGTTGCGGGACAGCAAGCCCGAGCAGGAGTACCAGACCCTCGCCACGTACGCGTTCACGCAGGCATTCGGGCGCAGTGAGTACAGCGTCGGCTCGGCGATCTCGGTGGTCACCGTGCTGCTAATGCTGGGCGTGATGGCGTTCTACATCCGGCAGATGTTCCAGATTGGAGACGTCGACTGATGTCCACTCCACGCTCCCAGCGCTCCCGCGCGGGCACGGTGGCCGCGAACACCGTCGGCGTGCTCTTTGTCGTCGTGATGGTGTTCCCCGTCTACTGGGTGCTGAACACGGCGTTCAAGCCGGCGTCCGAGGTGCTCTCGTTCACGCCGTCGTTCTGGCCGCAAAACCCGACGCTGGACAACTTCAAGTCCGCCATCAAGGCGCCGTTCTTCCTTGTGGACCTCCGCAACGGCCTCATCATCACGTCGACCGCGGTGGTCGGCGCCATGGTGGTCGGCTTCCTGGCGGCGCTGGCGATCGCCCGGTTCCGGTTCTACGGCCGGCGCGCGCTCATCGTGGTGATCCTCGGCGTGCAGCTCGTGCCCCTACTCGCGCTGCTCATCCCGCTCTATCTGATGCTCAACCAGGCCAATCTCACCAACACCCTGTTCGGCGTCTCGCTTACCTACATCGTGCTGATCCTGCCGTACACCGTTTGGACGCTGCGCGGCTTCATCGCCGCGGTGCCGCGCGAGCTGGACGAGGCGGCGCTTGTCGACGGGTGCAGCCGGTGGCAGACCTTCTACCGGATCATCCTGCCGCTGACCGGGCCGGGCCTGGTGGCGACGTCGGTCTACGGGTTCATCCAGGCGTGGAACGAGTTCATCGTCATCAACACGCTCAACAACCCGGAGACCCAGAACCTCATGGCCTGGCTCCTCCAGAACCAGACCCAACGCGGTACCGCGTGGGGCCCGCTGATGGCCGGCGCCCTGATCACCTCGCTGCCGGTGGTCGTGTTCTTCCTGCTGGTCCAGCGCAACATCGCGGTCGGCCTCACGGCCGGCGCAGTCAAGGGCTGACCCCGGCGTACTCCACGTAACCCGTCGTCAGCTTGTGGCTTCGGCGGCTAGGGCGCGCACCACGGCCGAAGGGCTCTGGCGGCCCAGCCGCTGGGCCATCCACAGGCTGGTACGGACGAGTGCGGGCAGGTCGACGCCGGTCTCGATGCCGAGGCCGTGCAGCTGCCACACCAGGTCCTCGGTGGCGAGGTTGCCGGTGGCGCTCTTGGCGTACGGGCAGCCGCCCAGCCCGCCGGCCGACGAGTCCACCGTGGTCACGCCGGCCTGGAGGGCGGCGAGCGTGTTGGCCAGCGCCTGACCGTACGTGTCGTGGAAGTGCACTGCCAGCCGGTCCGGGCCGACGCCCGCGTCGGTGAGGGCGCGGATCAGCGCGGTCACCTGGCCGGGCGTACCCACGCCGATCGTGTCGCCCAGCGAGAGCTGGTCGCAGCCGAGGCCGACAAGACGGCGGGCGACCGACACCACCTGGGAGATCGGCACCTCGCCCTCCCACGGGTCGCCGAAGCACATGGAGAGGTAGCCGCGGACCCGCAGCCCTTCCGTGCGGGCGCGGTGCACCACCGGCTCGAACATCGTCAGCGACTCGTCGACGGTCCGGTTGAGGTTGCGCTTGGCGAACGTCTCGGTGGCGCTGCCGAAGATGGCAATCTCGCGTACGCCCAGCGCCAGCGCCCGGTCGAGGCCGCGCTGGTTGGGGACCAGCACCGGGTACCGCACGCCGGGCGCGGGCGCTAGGCGGGTGAGCAGGTCGTCGGCGTCGGCGAGCTGGGGCACCCATTGCGGGTGCACAAAGCTTGTCGCCTCGATGACGCCGAGGCCGGCCGCGGCGAGCCGGTCGAGGAACTCAAGCTTCACGTCGACCGGGACGATCGCCGACTCGTTCTGGAGGCCGTCGCGCGGGCCGACCTCCCAGATCGTCACGGACATCGGCAGCCCGGGCATGGGTACCCGCTGCGGGCTCAGCATGCCTCGAACCTACGCCAGGTCACCCGCAGACGCAGCGATGCGGGCGACACCCGCCTACGCCAGCTCGACCACGACCGGCGCGTGGTCCGAGGGTGCCTTGCCCTTGCGCGCCTCGCGGTCGATGTACGCCGACTCCACCACCAGGCCGGCGCTCGCGTACACCAGGTCGATCCGCATGCCCATGTTCTGGTGGAACATGCCGGCCCGGTAGTCCCAGTACGTGAAGGGGTGCGGGCCCTTCATCGGGGTCGGTATCACGTCGGTGAAGCCGGTGGCGAGGATCTTGGCGAGCGCCTCCCGCTCCGGCTGGGTGACGTGCGTGGAGCCGACGAACGCCTTCGGCTCCCACACGTCCGCGTCGGTCGGCGCCACGTTGAAGTCGCCGGCCACGACCACGGGCTGGCCGGGGGCGAGGTCTGCGGCGAGCGCGTCCCGGAGGGCGGCCAGCCAGTCCAGCTTGTACAGGTAGTGCGGCGAGTCGGGCTCGCGGCCGTTCGGCACGTACACGGACCACACCCGCAGCCCGCCGCAGGTCGCCGAGATCGCGCGGGTCTCGGGGTCGGGGAAGCCGGGCTCCTTGTCGAACCCGCGGGTGACGTCCTCGATGCCGACCTTGGAGAGGATCGCCACGCCGTTCCACCGGCCGTTGCCGTGGGTGACGACCTCGTACCCGGCCTCCTTGATCTCAGCCGTGGGGAAGGCCGCGTCCGCGAGCTTGGTCTCCTGGAGAAGCAGCACGTCGGGCTGCTTGTCGGCCAGCCACGGGAGCACCCGGGGCAGCCGAATCTTCAGCGAGTTGACGTTCCACGTAGCAAGCCGCATCCACCGAGAGTATGCCGACCTTGGGCGCCGGCGCCCAGAGGATACTGGGACGAGTGGGACGAGACTGTGCCATCGTTTGCTGGTGGCCACTGTGAACCCGGAGCGCGACGCCGTCGCGACCCGCCCCGGGCGGGCCCGCGTGGGCATGCGCACGCTGCGCGGCTGGCGGCCCACCCTCGCGCGGGTACGCAGCATCCTGCGCAACGCGGTGACCTCGTTCATCGTGCTGGCCGGCACGTTCTGGCTCCTGCCCGGCGTGACCGCGAGCAACCTCGTCGCGCTGCTCGGCCTTGTGGTGCTCGTCGCCGGCATCGGCGCCCTGCTCCGCCCGCTCCTGCTCGCGCTTGCCACCGCGCTCGGCGGCTTCGGTGCGCTGGTGCTGGGCGCGATGGTGCAGGCCATCGTGTTGTACGTGGCGCTGTGGTTCGCGCCGGACACGCACGCGGCCAACCTCCCGGTGGTCTTCGGCGCCTCCTGGGTCGCGGTCGCGCTGGCCGCTCTTGTCAACTGGTTCGCCGACGCGGGCACCGACGACGCGTTCGTCAGCGAGACCGTGCGCCTGATGGCCCGTGTGCGCCGCGTCGCGGAAAAGCCCAAGCTCAGCGAGCGCAGCAGACACTGCCCCGACGGCCTGCTGGTGATCCAGCTCGACGGCGTGCCCGCGCCGCTGCTGCGCTGGGCGGTCCGCGCCGGCAACCTGCCCAACGTCGGCCGGTGGCTGCGCACCGACAGCCACCGCCTGGCCACCTGGCACACTGGCATTCCAGCCACGACGCCCGCCGCGCAGGCGGGCATCCTTTACGGCGACGTCCGCCGGGTGCCGGCATTCCGCTGGTACGAGAAGGACACGCGCCGCCTCCTCGTCACCAGCCGCACCCGTGATACCGCCGAGGTCGAGCGGCGGCTGGCCGGTGACCGGGGCCTGCTCCGCGACGGCGGGGTGAGCATCAGCAACGTCTTCTCCGGCGACGCCGAGACCTGCCTGCTCACGGTCAGCCACGCCGCGCTGCCCGGCCGCAACGCGCGGGGGTACGCGGCGTTCATGACCAGCCCGTACGGCTTCACCCGCGCGGTGGTCCTCGCCATCGGCGGGGTGATCCGCGAGCTGCACCAGGCGCGGGTGCAGCGGCGCCGCGACCTGCACCCGCGGGTCAGCCGGGGCGGTGCGTTCATCGCGCTGCGGCCGGCCACCACGCTGCTGCGCGACCTCAACGTCACGCTGATCGCCGAGCAGATGGCCCGGGGCGCCCCGGTCATCTTCTGCGACTTCGTCGACTACGACGAGGTGGCCCACCACGTGGGTCCGGCCCGGCCCGAGGCGCTCGAGGTGCTGGAGTCGCTCGACCAGGTGCTCGGCATCCTGGAGCGGCTCTCCGCCGAGGCGGCCCGCCGCTACCACCTCGTGGTCCTCTCCGACCACGGCCAGAGCCAGGGTGCCACGTTCCGCCAGCGGTACGACGAGTCGCTGGAGGAGGTCGTGGCGCGGCTGGCCCAGGGCGGCACCAACGGTCACCGGCCGGGCGCGGCCACCCGTACCGTCGAGGAGTGGGGCCGGGTCAACGCCCTGCTCACCGAGGCCGTGGCGCGCAAGGGACCGACCGCCGCCGCCACCCGGGCCGCGATGCGCAAGCACACCCGCGACGGCGAGGTCACGCTCGGCCCGGCCGACGAGGAGGCGAAGGCGATCGCCGAGCGCGACCCGGAGACCGTGGTGATCGCCTCGGGCAACCTCGGCATGGTCTACCTGACCCGCCATCCGGAAAAGCTCACCCGCGACCGGATCGAGGCCGAGCACCCGGAGCTCGTGACCGGGCTTGTCGCGCACCCCGGCGTGGGCCTGGTGGTGGTCGACGAGGCGGAGCACGGGCCGGTGGCGCTCGGCCAGCGCGGCCGGCACCGCCTGCGCGACGGGCACGTGGAGGGTCAGGACCCGCTCGCGCCGTACGGGCCGCGCGCCCGCGAAAACCTCCTGCGCCACCAGGAGATGGATCACGTCGGTGACCTTGTGCTGATCAGCATGGTGGAGCCGGGTACCGACGACGTCGCGGCGTTCGAGGAGCTGGTCGGCAGCCACGGCGGGCTGGGCGGCTGGCAGACCGAGGCGCTGCTGCTCTACCCGTCCGGGTGGGCGCTGGAGACCGACCCCGTGGTCGGCCCGGACGGCGTGTACCGCACGCTGCTGGCCTGGCTCGACAAGCTCGGCCTGCGCGGCCCCTCCGCGCCGGCACCGGTCGAGGCGGACGCCGACCTGCCCGCCGCCCCGGCCCCGGTCAGGCTTCCTTCTGCCGGGGCCTGACGTCCGCTGCCTCCGCCGTCGCCTCGCGCCGCCGGCTGATCATCGATGCGATCTGGGAGATCAGCAGGACCAGCAGGATCGCCGCCACCACGCTCTGCCAGGGCTCCGGGAAGATCGCGTACCCGAAGATGCCGATTCCCGCGTACACCGTGGACCAGAGCAGGCAGGCCGGCAGGTTGGTCACCGCGAACCGCCGCCAGTCCAGCCCCATCAGCGCCGCCGCGAGCAGCACCGGCACCCGCCCGCCGGGCAGTAGGCGGGAGACGAGCAGCACCGAGACCTGCCGCTCGTCGAGCTTCTTGCGCATCCGTTCCATGCGCTCGGGGTCGCGCAGCCAGCGCAGGCGCCGGGCCAGCTGCTCACCGCCCCAGCGGCAGATCGCGTACATGGCGAGGTCGCCGACGTATGCCCCGCCGGCTCCGGCCACGACGACAAGCAGCACGTACAGCGGGTTCTGGTGGGCCGCGTACGCCGCCGCGCCGCTGACCGCCGCCCCGGTCGGGACGATCGGCACCACCGCGCCGAACGTCACCACGACGATCAGCCACAGCAGCGTGCTGAGTGTCGCGGTCACAGTGCCTCCGGGTTCGCTCGCTCGCGCGGCGCTGAAGGCGACGTCTTCCCTCGCGGCCCCGAAACCCCGACTTCGTCGGCGGGGCCGCTCAGTCCAGACGCCGCCGCGCCAGCTCGCTCGCTCACGGTGCCACCGTCAGCGATTCGCCGGGAGCCAGGACGGTGACCCGGGTACCGGGCGCCACGGTCCCGCTGATCCGTGCGAAGTCCGGCCCCGGGTTGTGAAACCGGTCCGGCCGCACCCGCGCCAACCCCACAGGCCAGAACGTGCCGAAATGCACCGGCACCGCCTCCCGCGGCGCCGCCCGCCGCATCGCCTCGGCCGCCGTGTACGGGTCGAGGTGCCCCCGCCCCAGCGTCGGCCCCCACCCACCGACCGGCACCAGCGCCAGGTCGAGCGGGCCGAGGTCGGTCATCTCGTCGAAGAGCCCGGTGTCCCCGCCGAACCAGGTGTTCGCCGCACCGTGCACGGTGTAGCCCACGGCCGCCGCGCGGTGCCGGGACCAGGGGCCGCGGGCGCCGTCGTGGGCCGCGGGGACGGCCCTGATCCGCACCGCGCCGACGGCCACCTCGTCGCCGACGGCGAGCTCCGCGCACCGCCGGTGGAACGCGGTGCCGAGCCGCTGCCGCACGAACGCGCCGGCCCCCGCCGGCACGACAAGCGTGCCCTCGGGCCCGATCTGCCGCAGCGAGGCCACGTCCAGGTGGTCCGCGTGCAGGTGCGACACCAGCACCGCGTCGGGCGGCCCAGCCAGGCGGGGCGAGGTACCGCGCATCCGCCGCAGGTGCGCGATCCGGTCACCGAGGACGGGGTCGGTCACGATGCGCACGCCCGAGTCCTCGACCCAGACGGTGCTGTGCCCCCACCACGTGACCTGGACCTTGTACGTCACCCCGCTACGGTACGGGACCGCACGCAGCGTCACCCAAGCCGCGCTGCAACCGCTTACGCGGGCGTCCTTGGTGGTCGGACGGCTACGACATCGAGGAGACCGTCCAGGCCGGCGAAGTCGTCGGGGTTGGTCGTGTAGAGCGGCAGGTCGTTCACTGCGGCGATCGAGGCGATCATCAGGTCGGCGATCCGCCGGCGTGGCTTGCGCCCGGCCGCGAGCACCGCTGCGGCGACACGCCCAAACGCCCGGGCCGCGTCCGCGTCGAACGGCAATGGGTCGAATGTGGACTCGGCGTGCTGCAAAACGCTGATCCGGCGCGCACGCTCCAGCGGGTCGTCGGTGTGATGAGGGCCGGCGGACAGCTCGGCAAGTGTCACCGTGCTGATTACCAGTGCCTCCGGCAGGTCGGTGGGGTCGAGGCGGGCGAGTTGGATGACGATGTTGGTGTCGATCAGGCCGCGTGCCGGCTCCTCACCACTCACGGGAGTCCAGGTCGTTGTCGAGGGCGGAGTCGAGATCGTTGCGGAACCGGTCAGCGTCGATCTTTGGGGCCGTGGCGAACGCGGCGATGGCCTCCTCGCGTGGCACGGCCGTGCGGCGTCGCAGCGGGATCAGGCGGGCGATCGGCGTGCCGTTGCGGGTGATCGTGAAGGACTCACCTCGCTCGACTCGGCGCATGATCTCGCCGGACTCGTTGCGCAGCTCGCGTTGGGTGATTTCGCGGGCAGCTTCGGTCATGCGGACCATCCTACGGCGATGTGCTACTTGGTGCTACGGCGCCAATCGGTCGAGCCGTTCGCACGGTTTAGGGACCTACCCGGGGTGTCTTCGTCGGCCGCCAGGGCGGCAGTGCTCCACCCGTCCGCGTACGTGCTGGCAGCGGCCGGTATCGAGTGGCATGTCTGGGTGGCGCTATCGATTGACGGCCAGTTGTATAGGCGGCATTCCTTGGCGCAAGGCACCCAAAGCGCCGATCATCATGATCATTTATTGACCCTCCGCTGGAAGACGGAAAGGGGAGGTCGCCGAAATTGGCCGTAACCGGGCGGTCGAGCGTGTGGACGCCGATAGGGATACTCCGGTGGCTGTTTTCCGGATCCGGTGTCAGCTCGCACCTGGTCCGGATCGTAGCTTTTCTCGGCTTGGTCATATCGGTTCTACAGACTTTGGATTACGCGTTCGGCAAGAGATTGGTGCCACATAGCGGGCTCGGCTACACGCTCATCGTTCTGGCGACCGTTTGTCTCTACACCGGAAACGAGGCGATCCGGCTTGGTGCCGAGTCGAGGCGCCCGCCTGGCCTGACGGACGCGTTCGTCCAGCAAATCACGGAGCTTCAGGAAAGCGGTCGCCACGAGGCGGTGGTTCGATACCACAAGCAGTTGAGCAGACTGCTCTGGGTCGAGGGTCAGCTCGAGTCGCGGATAAGGATCGGTCGGCTCATCGAGCATTCGGCGGCGCTGATCGGCAACAAACGCGTCCAGGCCGGCATACTGATCGACGATCTGGGCTGGACCAACGTCGCCGTCGGGCGGTTCGACGAGGCCCGAGGAAACATCTCCTACGGTATCGACCTGGCGGAGGAGTGTGACGACCGCTATCTCGCGGCCAAGGGCCTGCGACACCTGGGTGGGCTCGCCGATGAGCAGGGCGACTATGCCACGGCGAAGGCGGAGTTCGGCCGGGCGCGTGATCGCGCGCAGACGATCCAGGACGAGCCCGCGAGGTCGGAAATGCTCGCCGGGATCGACTACGGCGAAGCGCAGCTCGCGCTTCACGTAGGTCAGGTGGACCAAGCGGTCGACTACATCAATGCTTCGGAGGCGCGACGCCTTGCGTCGGGCGACGACTCGCGGATCGTAAGGACGTACGCACTGAAAGGGCAGATCCTGGAGAAGAGAAACGAGATCCTTCGGGCCAGGGACAGCTATGTGCGCGGCTTGGAGCTAGCGCGGCGGGTAGGCAGGATAGACGAGCAGATTCGAAATCTGCAAGGCCTCGCCCGGGTGACCGGTCGTCAAGGCGATCGAGGTGCCGCGAACGCGTTTTCCAAGGAGGCCGCCGACCTAAAGGCGCAGACCCCAATCCCCTACGATGCCTGACGACCGCCGTATGTCTCGGTGCCTTCATGTCTCGGAGAAGGGCTATCGCTCATGCCGGAAGAGATGATCAACATATGCGACGAGAACATGAAAGGGCTGGGCACGGCCACGAAGTCGTTGGCTCACAAGACAGGGCTCTGGCACGAGTCGATCCACTGCTGGATCGTCCGGCCGACTGCCAATGGTGGGGCGCTGCTCTTCCAGAAGCGTGGTAGCGACAAAACCCTCTTCCCGGACTATCTCGACATCACCGCGGCCGGCCACTATGTCGCCGGCGAGGAGGTCTCGGCCGGCGTACGCGAGATCGCCGAGGAGCTTGGCCTGGAAGTGGCCTTCGAGGATCTGACCCCGCTGGGGATCAAGATCGACTTGGGTAAGACCGAGGGCGTGCTCAACCGGGAGTTCTGCCACGTGTTCATCTACTCGGACGACCGGCCTCCCGGCTCGTACGTCTTGGATGTGTCAGAGGTCGAAGGACTGGTCGAGGTTGGGATCGACGAGGGGCTCGGGCTCTTTTCCGGCGAAAGGGACGATGTCGTGGCGCGTGGCATCGAGTGGGACCGGGGCAAGACGGAGTGGGTCGAGATCGAGCGCAGGGTGAGCGTCGACAGCTTCATTCCGAGGATCGACCCCTATTACTACAAGATGTTCATCAACGCCAAGAGCTTTCTTGCCGGGGTCGCTACCTCGCCATCTGACTCGGAGACGCCATGGCGCAGCGTCGCGGGAGGTGTGTTTTGTGGGCGTAGTGCTTGGCATCAACGAGAATCACGACGCCGCGGCGGCGATCATGGTGGATGGGCAGCTCGTCGCGGCGGTCGCCGAGGAGCGCTTCACACGGCGAAAGCACCAGTCGGCGACCGTCGAGCACGCGGTCCGGTCGGCGCTGTCCATAGCTGGAGTCACACTCGACGACGTCGACCTGCTCGTCACCTGTGCCCATCGCGTCGAGGTGCACCCCGATTCACCGGAGGCGGCATTCCGGCGGGAGCTCATCAGGAGCGCGCCGAGGTGGCACGAGCACGACAGCCATCACGACCTCCATGCGTACAGCGCGTGGTTCGGATCGGGTTTCGAGGAGCCGGCCATCCTTGTCGTGGACGCGGTGGGTACCCGGCTCGACCTCCTGGCGCGACCATTGCTCGCGCCTGGCGCCGAGATGTTCGGAAAGGACCCGGCGGGATACGAGTGCGAGTCGATCTTCGGGACCGCGGGCGGTGTGCTGGAGCCGCTGGCGCAGCACTACACGACCCACAGGCCGTACGACTGGAGCCGAGAGAACATCGGGCTCGGCCGGCTCTACAACTACGCGGCCAAGGAGATCTTCGGTACCAGCTACGCCGCCGGAAAACTGATGGCCCTGGCCGCACTCGCCGAAGCGTCGCCCGGCACGTTCGTGGACCTCGATGCGCCCTGGCCGCGACCGCGCCATGATGCCTTTTCCGCGTTCAGCGGACCCAAGGTCCACCCTGAGCCGGAGGCGCTGGCCTCGCTGGCCGCCGGCGTCCAGAAGGACCTTGAATGCACGATGCTGGCGCTCGCTCGTCGCGCGGCGATGCTTGTGGACAGCCGTCAGTTCTGTGTCGCCGGTGGTGTCGGCCTCAACTGCCCGGCCAACTCCCGGATGCTGCGGGACAGCGGCTTCGCCGATCTCTACGTCTTTCCGGCGGCGACCGACGACGGTGTGGCGGTTGGCGCGGCGGTCGCCGGCAGCTGGTGCGTCCTTGGCGAGAAGGACCGTCCGAAGGGACGGTTGTCTCCGTTTCTTGGCGCCGCCTACTCCGACGAGGAGGTTCGGCACGCGATCGGTCGGATGGCGGTCGATCTCGACGCCCACGGGGTAACGAGCCAGGAGTTCGAGTCGACCGACGCGCTGCTCGACGAGATCTGTGACGATCTCCGTCAAGACCGGGTGGTCTCCTGGTTCACCGGGCGGAGCGAGTTCGGTCCCCGGGCCTTGGGAAATCGGAGCCTGCTCGCCTCCCCGCGGTCGGCGCGGATGCGCGAACGCATAAATCGCGACATCAAAGGACGGGAGCGGTTCCGGCCGCTCGCTCCGGTGATGCCAGAGTCACTGGTCGAGGCCTACTTCGAGGTGCCGCCGGGTTTTCGCAGCCCCGAGATGCTGCTAGCGCCGTTGGGAACGGCGCAGGCCAGAGCGCTCGCGCCAGCGGCGTTCCACGTCGACGGGTCGGCGAGGGTGCAGACGCTATCGGACACTTCTTCGCTCGGCCGGTTGTGCCTGCGTTTCCTGGCGGCGACGGGATGTCCGATGCTGCTGAACACCAGCCTCAACGGTCCGGGTGACCCGATCGTCGAGGCTCCGGATGATGCGATCGCGCTGTTCCTACGCCGCCCGATAGACGTGCTCGTCTTCAACGAGTCGACGGTCCTCAGGCGGGAGGCGCGGTGACCGAGCCGTCGCCAGGTGGGAGCCGGATACTGCTGGTCAGGCACGGAGAATGCGAGAAGAACCGAGCGGACGTCCAGGGTGGCGCGGGCGCCCCGCTTACGCCTTTCGGCCGACGGCAAGCGCAGGCCGTAGGCGAAATCATCGGCGCATGGGTCGACGCGCGGCGTGCCAACTGCCTGTTGTTCAGTCCCATCGAGCAGGTGGAGGAGACTGTTCAGATCGCCGCGCCCGAACGGCACGTCCGACTGGTTCGTCGCGACGATCGGCTGCGCGGCATTGACATGGGGGTTCTGGCAGGGCTGAGCCGAGCGGAGGCCGTCGCCCGCCATCCCGATGCCGCTCGGCGGCTGGCGGAATGGGAGGCGGGGCGCCGGCCGACGGCCCGACTGAGTCTCCCGGGGGCCGAGAGCCTGAGCGGTTTCCACCGTCGGGTCGCCGATGCCGTCGCGAGCACCGGCGTCTTCGCCGAGCCGACTGACCTGATCGTGATTTCGAGCCGCTCGGTGCTCGTGATGATCTCGAATGTGCTTCGGCTCGGCTCGACCTTCTCCATCGACGGTTATGAGTCATATAGTTTCCAGACCGCTGCGTGCGTCGAATGGCGGGGGACTCGCTCGACACCCAGGCATGGGTTGTCTCGTATGGCGGTCACGGGCCGCTTGAGCAGGGCTGAGGCTGCGGTGCCCATCGGAGATCGGTTGCTCGCCGAGTGGTGGTCGACAACGGGCCGCTTGCGCGGACTGTGGTGGCGGTCATTTCTCCGGGACTGCGGCGAAGGGCTGCGCGTCGACGCCGGGGCGAAGATGCGAAACCCGTCCCGGGTAAGCGTGGGCCGGAATGTCTGGCTCAAGGAGGGCGTACTCCTCGACGGCCGATCCGATCATCCTGTCGGCGTACGGCTGGACGACCAGGTATCGATCCGCGCCTACGCGTATGTGGATGCGTACGGCGGGAGCGGGTTCGTCCACGTTGGCTCAAGATCGGGTATCGGGCCGTACGCCTATCTGGGCGGCAACGGCGGCTTGGAGATCGGCCAAGACGTCATGATCAGCGGCCACACGATGATCGTCGCGGCGAACCATCGGTTCGATCCTGGCGGACCGGGGCCCTACATGACGCAGGGTGAGACCCGCAGGGGCATCAGGATCCACGACAACGTGTGGATAGCGGCCCAAGCGGTGATCCTCGACGGCGTGGAGGTCGGTCGTGGTGCTGTCGTTGCCGCGGGCGCCGTCGTGACGCGCGATGTCGCGCCCTACACGCTGGTGGGTGGCTGCCCGGCGAGACCCCTACGCCCGTTACTCGGCGAGGGGGAGACGGTGGCGCGGGGAGACCACCACGCCTGAGCCGCCACTGTCGCTACGGCGCCAAGCGGTAGAGCTGTTCGCCGGCTTTGGGGACTACCAGGGTGTCGGGGTCGGCGGCGAGTGCGGCCAGGTCGAGGCTCGCCGGGTCGGTCCAGCCCAGGTTGACCGCGGCGCAGTCCGCCGGCGGGATGGCCGTCGCCAGCGTCACGTCGATGCGGCAGCGCTCCACCCCGTCCGCGTACGTGCCGGCGCCGCGCACGTGGATGGAGTGGGCGAGCACCGCGCGCGGTACGTCCGCGAGGCGGTCGGCGTGGGCGAGCAGGTAGTCGCGGCAGTGGTAGCCGACCCGGCGGATCAGCGGATCGTGGGTGACCGAGAAGGTGGCGACGTGCGGGGCGTAGACGATCACCTCGCCGCCGTCGGCCACGACCGGCTCGACCTTGTACATGCCCTTGGCCGCCGTCCACAGGTCGTCGTACATCGGGGGCATGACCGAGACCACCCGGCGGTACGGGCGTTCGACGTACCGCACGTGCACCTGCGCGGAGTGCTCGGCGGCGGCGGTCCACGCCTCGGTGGTCGTGCCCACGTACGTGCCGAGCACCTCTTCGCCGCCCGGTGACACCACCACCGCGACCGCCAGGCGGCGGGCCGGGATGCGCGCGGCGGCCGCCTGGATGATCGCGCGTACCGGGGTGAGGCCGGGCCGGCCGATGATGTCCATCGTGCCGATCAGCGCGCCAAGCCAGTGGAACGCGTCGATCACCTCGGGCCCGGACACGCCTGGGAAGAAGTACTTGTCGCCGCCGGAGAAGCCGACCGACTCGTGCGGAAACACCGGCCCGAGTACCAGGCACGCGTCCGCCTCGGCGACGAGCCGGTTCACCCGTACCCGGATGGGCTCGGAGAGCAGCCCGGCGGAGGCCGCGGCGACCTCGGTGGCCGGGATCTCACCCAGATCCGCGAATGAAGTCGGGTCCTGCCAGGCGTGGTTGTGCACCGTGACGCCGGGGTAGCGGGCGGCCCAGCCGTCCGGCGGCAGGTCGAAGCGGCGCTCGATGGCCGCCGGCGTCATCGGCTGGTGGGTGCCGAGCGCGATCAGCACGTCGAGCGAGGCCACCCGGTCGATCAGCGCGTCGTGCACCTCGGCGAAGAGGCGGCCGAGCGGGATCGACCGGGTGCCGTCCGGCACCAGCACCACGAC